>OZ243038.1:0-1797500 GCA_965212005.1 Candidatus Porifericomitaceae bacterium
TCCGGACATAGTTTCTGCAGCACTTCCCGGGACCGGGGACCGGACAGGCTGATGCCGGCGTATGCCGCGGTCACGTTCGTCACGTCCACCTGCAGGCACCATTGCGCGTTCCACCAGAGCATGGTGCGGTAGACGTTTTCCGCGCCACCGGTCGTTGCGGTCACGTAGTAGTGATCCTCGGCCAGGCGGCAGGCTACGCCGTCATCAATGATGAAGCCCGCCAGGTTGGTCATCAGTACATAACGCGAGCGGCCTGTTTCCTGTTTCAAGTAAGAGAAGGTATAGACGCGGTTGAGAAACTCTGCCGCATCGGGCCCGCGGATCTCCAGCCCGCCCAGGGTGGAGACATCGATCATGCCCAGCCGATGGCGTACCGCCAGCACTTCCTCGTGGATGCACTGCGACCGCTGCGAAGGGGGGCCGTAGTAGGCCGGGCGCCACCAGGCGCCAACGTTCATCATCTGCGCCCCGGCTTCCAGGTGCCGATGGTGCATCGGCGTATGGCGCTCGGGCGCAAAACTGCGCCCGGCCAGTTGTCCCAGTTTTTCCGCACATAGTGGCGGGCGCGCCGTAGTGACGCCGACCTGGTCCAGGGAGCGTCCGCTGTGCCTGGCCACCAGGCGCGCACAGGCCAGTGCCGAATGGCGGCCCTGCGACGGACCCATGCCGACCGTGCTGTAACGCTTGACCAGTTCGAGTTCGGCATAGCCGTCGTCGCAGGAGTTCCGTATATCTGCAATTTGCAGATCCTCGTCCCGATCGACGAATTCCCCGCCCCTGGGATGCGCGCAGATCGGCCACGGATGATTGCGGATCGAGCGTTGTCCCGGTGCCGGCGGCTGAGGCGTGCCCTGCGCTCCGGACCGGGAACTGGCCTGCCAACCGGCCAGGGCGCCGTCTTGGGCCGCGGCCTCGGGCGTTGCAAAGCCGTTCGCTGCGCCGGCTATCTGCATGCCTGCGGGCATCCCCGTGATGCGGAAACCGGCTTCCTGCTGCTGGTATTCCAGCCTCGCGCCGGCCTGCAGGGCGAGTTGGTATCCCGGCATTGAGCCTACTGACGTGCACAGCAGGTCGCAGTCGATGCGGATGCCGGCCGGTCGGCACTCCTGTTCCCCGTGCCAGTTCGCTACCGCGATAGCGCCCAAATGGCGCCGGTTCCGCGACGGGAAGGCTTCATAGATCATGCTGTTGGCGATCAGGGTAATGCCCGCCTTGCGCACCTGGCGCAGTGCCGCGTCCTGCTCCGGATCGGCGCGCATATCCAGCACGGCCACGACCTCCACTCCCGCCTCGTGCAAATCCAGCGCCACCTGGTAGCCTGCCGAGTCCGCGCTCAGCACCGCCGCTCTTTTGCCGGGCCGCACGCCGTAGAGCCGGACCAGGCGTTGGGCTGCGGAGCCGAGCATGACGCCGGGCAAATCGTTGTTGCGAAACACGGCGGGCTGCTCCATGACGCCGGTGGCCAGCACCAGCTGCGCCGTGCGTATTTTGTGCATGCGATTGCCCTGCAGCACCGGCAGCCAGTGGTCGGCAAACCAGCCGTTGCAAACCGCCTGCTTCATAACCTCGATGCGCGGGCTGGCTTCCACCTCCTCAATGAGTTTGCGCCGCAGGGAGGCGTAGCTGCCCCTGGTGTCGGGACGGACGGAATTGAGCGATCCGCCCAGGCGGGTCTGCTGCTCGATCAGCAGCACCTCAGCGCCGTTGCGGGCTGCGCTCGCCGCGGCGGCAAGCCCGGCCGGCCCCGCGCCGACCACCACTACGGTGTAGAACCCGTAGCACTTATCGTAATCCTTGCGCGCGATGCCGATGCGCACCCGGCCCAGCCCGGTTTGCCGGCGCACCAGCGGCTCCCACAGCCATTGCCAGGCGCCGCGCGGGCGGAACATGGATTTGTAGTAAAAGCCGACCGGCAGGAAACGCGCCAGTGCGCCGAACAGGACCGCGTTCCAGTCATGCGTTAACCCGCCCGGGCAATTTTGTCCGCGCACCTGCATGCCGTCCTCGATCAGGCGCAGATCGGCTGCGACGTTCGGTTCATCGGGCAACTGCACCAGGGTGTCTGCCTCCAGCCCCGCCAACGAAGCGGCGCCGCGCGGGCGATGGTACTTGAAAGAGCGCGACAACAGCCACACGTCGTGGGCCGCCAGGGCGCTGGCGATGGTGTCTCCGTGCAGACCGGTGTAGCTTTTCCCGTCAAAGTGGAAGCGCACAGGTCGCTGCCGATCGACTAACCGTCCGGCCGGTTCAGGCAGCCGGTTGACCCCGGCAGCCGCAGGCAGGCTGGGGGCCTGGTTGAAATTTGCCCGCTGCTTCATCGGCGCTACTTCGCCGCTCCGGGAAAATCCCGCCGCTGCCGGTACAGCTCGCGGGCCGGGTAGCTTTTCAGGACCTGGTCGGTGATGGTGTTGCGTTCCGCGATAAACCAATAGTTGCTGGGCAGATGACACCACCACTCGCGCACCACGCCGGCGGTGTTGCTGGAGTTCCAGGTGTAGTCGGCCCATTCTTCATCGCTGCAGCCGCGCGGGTCCGGCAATTCCCGCACTTCGCCGAAGCAGGCAAACTCACTGATGTTGCGTAGTCCGTTCAGCGGACAGGGCATCAGTTTCATGGCTTTGCGGCCCAGCGGCAGAGTCCGCCCGCCAGGCGAGTCGAAGATCGCGCCAGGGGTTTGTTTTCCTTTGCGAACGGTCTCATCGGGCGGCGTTTATGGCAACAGCAGGGTCGAGCCGACGGTGCTGCGCGCTTCCAGCGCGCGGTGGGCGTCGGCGGCATTTTTGAGTGCGAAGCGGCGGCCGATCTTAATCCGCACGCCGTCGCGCACGGCGGCAAACAAAGCCGCCGCCGCGGCGCGCATTTCCGCCGTCGATGCCGTGTACGTCATCAACGTCGGGCGGCAGAAAAACAGCGACCCCTTGCTGGCCAGCAAGTTTGGATCGAGCGAGCGTACCGGGCCGGACGCGTTGCCGAAGGAAACGAACAAGCCGCGCGGGGAGAGCGCATCCAGCGTTGCCTGGAACGTGCTTTGTCCGACCGAATCATAGGCCACGGGAACCCCCTTGCCGTCCGTCAGGTCGCGCACTTTCCGTGCCACGTCCTGCTCGCGGTACAAGATGACGTGGTCGCAGCCATAGGCGCGCGCCAGTTCGGCCTTCTGCTCGCTGCCCACCGTGCCGATGACGGTGGCGCCGATTTTTTTCAGCCATTGGCAGGCGATCAACCCGGTTCCGCCGGCGGCGGCGTGAAACAGCACCGTCTCGCCGGGCCGGACGGTATGGAGGCGGCGGATCAAAAATTCGACGGTCATTCCCTTCAGTAACATGGCCGCGGCGGTTTCATTGGAAACATCGTCGGGCAGTGGGATGGCGCGGTCCGCGGCAATGATGCGCCGTTCGGCATAGCTGCCCAGGCCGGCCACGCAGTATCCGACCCGGTCGCCGACCTGGAATTCCGTGACCCCCTCACCGACCGCCTCCACTGCGCCGGCTCCCTCCAATCCAGGCACGACCGGCAACGCCACCGGATACAGTCCGGTGCGGTGATAAATATCGATGAAATTCAATCCGACCGCCGCGGTCTTGACGCAAATTTGGCCGGTGCCCGGCGCGCCGATCCCGATCTGCGTCCATTGCATCACTTCCGGCCCGCCGGTGCGGGAGAGCTGAATCGCCGCGGTTTCCATTGCGCTCGCTACCGGCTGCCGGGCGCGAGCGTAAGCGAGCGCGGCGCTGTCTGCCGGCGGTTGCGGGGATTCAGCGCGTGCATCGGGGGCCGGCCAGGCTAGTGACTGGCTGCGGTGGCACCGGCTTCGTTGCCGAGTTCAAAAGTGCGGAAACGCTCCAGCCGGAACGGCTGAATCAGCTCCGGGGCCCGGCCCGCCACCACGGTCTCAGCCATGCAGCGGCCCGCAATCGGAGTTGCCTTGAAGCCCCAAGTGCCCCATCCCGCGTCCAGCCAGTAATGGCGCAACGGGCTCGCTCCCATGATCGGGTTGTAATCCGGCGTCATATCGGCCAATCCGCCCCATTGCCGCAACAGCTTCACCTCGCCCAGGAAGGGAAACAATTCCAGCACGCCGGCACACAGCGCTTCCTTGAGATCCAGCGTGGAGCGGGTGGAATAGAGTTCATACGGGTCGCAGCCGCCGCCGATGACCAACTCTCCACGCGCGCTCTGCGAGAGGTAGACGTGCAGTTCCGCCGAACTAACCAGCGGATGCAGGAAAGGCTTGACCGGCTGCGTCACCATGGCCTGCAGCGGATAGCTGCGGATGGGCAGGCGAAAGCCGGCCAGCGCGGCCAGCACGGAACTGGCTCCGGCTACCGCCTGGATCACGTGTCCGCAATGCACGACCCCGTCCCGGGTGCGTACCCCGCTGACTTTATCCCCTTCCCGCAAAATCCCGATGACCTCGGTGTTTTGATGGATCTCCACGCCCAGGCGCGCGGCCGCGCGCGCGTATCCCCAGGCCACTGCGTCATGCCGCGCCAGGCCGCCGTCACGGTGCCATAAGCCGGCCCGGACCGGGTAGCGGGCTTTGCGTGACAGGTTCAGGCTGGGGACCAGTCGCCGGATTCGATCCAGGTCCACTATCTCCGAGCGTACCCCCAGGTGCCGGTTGACTTCGGCGCGCAGGCGGAACGTGCGCAGGCTGGCCTCCGAATGGGCCAGGGTCAGTTGTCCGCGCTGCGAGTACAGCAGGTTATACCCCAGCTCATTAGACAGCTTTTTGAACAGATCCACGCCGCCCTTATAAAAGCGCACTGCCTCCGGGGAGATATAGTTGGACCGGATGACCGTAGTATTGCGCCCGGTGTTACCGCTCCCCAGGTAGCTTTTGTCCAGCACGGCCACCGAGCGCAGGCCGTGGCGGTGCGCCAGGTAATAGGCGCTTGCCAGGCCATGCCCGCCGGCGCCGATGATGATCACGTCATAGGATTTTTTCAGTGCGCGGGGAGCCGGAATGTCCCTGCGGGCCGGATAACGCAAGGACAGGCCGTATTTGAGAAGCGTCCAGGGCACGACTGCGTTATCTTAACCTGGCGCTGCCGTGCCGGCTGGCGCCGGCCCGGTTGACGCATGGCCTCCGCTGCCCGGCGCGTGCGGCAGGCAATCCTTCCCGCCTGCTGCCCGTTTCCCGGCGTTTCGCCTTGTGCCCGGGGTAGCGGGCAGGGCCATCAATGGTGGATGGAAAAGGGGTTTCAACACACTGTCAGGGTGCCGCGTTCTTCCTGCTGCAGGAGCGTTCAATGTAGCACAGGTTCCGGCTTCGGTGGAACATCCCTGAAGATTGGCTCCGGCCAACGGCACCGGCGGCAGCGCCGGAAAACTTGAATGGTTTTGCATTCCAATTTAGTATCTGCCATGCGGAGTTGCTCCCCCGCTTGGTAAAAGGCAGTGAAAGAAAAGGCAATCAGGACCATCATATCGGCAGGCGGCACCAGGTGCGGACCGGGTCGGCCGTTGCCGGCCCGAACCGGATGAGGCGCGTATGAGTAGTCAGCCTGCGGACCTGCGCCTGTGTGCGCAAAATATCGCCTACCTGGAGGCTCTGCTGGAGTCCGGGCGCGTAGTTCCCGAACAGATGCCGGCCGATTGGCAGTCTTTTTTGTCCGGGTTGCAGCAGTCTGCCGCGTCCGCGGACTTCGATACCGGGGCGGCCGATTCCGAAGAGCGCAGACGTTTCTCGGAGAAACAGGTCAGCATGCTGCAATTCCTGAACACGCACCGGCACCGCGGCCACCGGCAGGCAGACTTGGATCCGCTGCGGCAGTATAAGCGGCCCGACGTGCCCGAGTTGCATATGTCCGCGTATGATTTCAATGATCGGGACATGCAGACCGAGTTCAGCACCGGATCGTTCTGCGGCGTGGGTCGAGCCACCCCGGCACAACTACGCAAACTGCTGCGCAAGATATATTGCGGCAGCATCGGCGCCGAGTACATGCACATTGATGAGACCCGGCAGAAACGCTGGCTCCAGGAGCGTCTTGAATCCCTCGACAACGGCGTGTATGGCATCGGCAATCTCTTCGGTGCCGAGCAGCAGCGCCATGTTCTGCAACGGCTGATCGCGGCAAACGCGCTGGAACAGTACCTGCACAAGCGTTACGTGGGGCAGAAACGCTTTTCACTGGAAGGCGGCGAGAGCTTGATTCCGTTGCTGGATGACCTGATCTGCGCCAGTGCCGACTACGGCGTACAGGAAATCGTTCTGGGCATGGCGCATCGAGGTCGCCTGAACGTGCTGATCAACGTGCTCGGTAAACTTCCGGAAGAGTTGTTCGGAGAGTTTGAGGGGCGCTCGGCGCCGCAAACGAACCGCTCCGGCGACGTGAAATACCATCTCGGCTATTCGGCGGACGTCGGCGTTGGCCCGCGTTCCGTGCATCTGAGCCTTGCGTTCAATCCCTCGCACCTGGAGATTATTGATCCGGTGGTGGAAGGGTCCGTGCGCGCCCGCCAGGACCGTCGCCGTGACAAGGAGCGCCACCAGGTGCTGCCGCTGCTGATTCACGGCGATGCCGCCTTTGCCAGCCAGGGCGTGGTGATGGAGACTTTCAACCTGTCCCAGACCAAGGGGTACAGGACCGGCGGCACGGTGCACGTCATCATCAACAATCAAATCGGCTTTACCACCAGCGACCCGCTGGACTCGCGTTCCACCTTGTATTGCACGGACGTGGCGAAGGCGGTCCAGGCCCCGATCTTCCACGTCAACGCCGACGATCCCGAGGCCCTGCTGTACATAGGCCGGTTGGCGCTGGATTACCGGATGGAATTCGACAAGGACGTGGTCATCGACATGGTTTGTTACCGCCGCCACGGCCACAGCGAGGCCGATGAGCCGGCGGCAACGCAGCCGGTCATGTACCAGAGTATACAGGGGCATCCGGACGTCTGTCAGATCTACGGCAAGCGCCTGCAGGAGCAAGGTGTCATCGGCCCCTCGGACGCGGAGCGCCTGTGTGCCGAGTACGTTCGCAAACTGGAGCAGAACCTGGTGTTGTCTGTTTCCCAGGGGGAAGACCAGAGTCCGGAATTCCGCATCAATTTCTCCCGCTATAAGGACACCCGCTGGGATGAACCGGCCGACACCTGTTTGCCACTCGATGACATCAAGCGCTTAAGCCAACTCTTTACCCAGGTGCCCGAGGGCTTTGAACTGCACCCCAGCGTTGCCCGCATCATGGCGGGCAGGGCCCGTATGGGGGCCGGGGAGATCGACGCCGATTGGGGCTTCGCCGAGACCCTGGCCTACGCCAGTCTGCTGGAACAGGGCTACCCGGTACGCGTCTCCGGGCAGGATTCGGGCCGGGGCACTTTTTTCCATCGCCATGCCGTGCTGCATAATCAGCGCGGCGGCGGGCGATACATGCCGCTGTGCAATCTGGGCAGGACCCAGGCTGATTTCCTGGTAATCAACTCCACGCTTTCGGAAGAGGCGGTGCTCGCCTTCGAGTATGGATACAGCAGCGCCGAACCGGATACGCTGGTCATCTGGGAAGCGCAGTTTGGCGATTTCGCGAATGGGGCACAGGTGGTTTTCGATCAATTCCTGAGTTCCTGCGAATCCAAGTGGGAGCGCCAGTGCGGATTGGTGGTGATGCTGCCGCACGGTTACGACGGGCAGGGCCCGGAGCATTCCTCGGCGCGGCTGGAACGGTGCCTGCAGCTTTGCGCGGAGGACAACATGCAAGTGTGCATGCCCAGCACGGCCGCGCAGATGTTCCACCTGCTGCGGCGGCAGATCCTGCGCCCTTACCGCAAACCCTTGATAATCATCAGCCCGAAAAGCCTGCTGCGGCAGAAGTTGTCGGCCTCCCCGCCGGGGCACCTCAGTGCCGAGGGCTTTCGCTGCGTGATCGATGAAATCGACCCGATCGACCCGGCCCGGGTGGAGCGTCTGCTGCTGTGCTCCGGCAAGGTTTACTATGATCTTCTGCAAGCACGCCGTGCCGACGATAACGGTAAGATCGCCATCCTGCGCATGGAGCAGTTCTATCCGTTTCCGGAGCAGGAGATGATAAAAACGTTGAAACGCTACAGCGGCGTGCATAACGTTTTCTGGGTGCAGGAGGAGCCGCGCAACCAGGGAGCCTGGCGCTATATCAAGTCCGACCCGGCGCTGGCGGGCTGTCTGAAGCCGCACCAGAACCTGGTGTACGTGGGTCGCGGCTACAGCGCTGCCCCGGCAGTGGGTTCCATGTCTTTGCATAAAGAGCAGCAGCAGCAGTTGGTTGCTGACGCGTTGGACCTGGAACGGCTCCCTGCCAAACAGCGGCGGACGGCCTGATTGTCATGGCGGCCCCGATGCTTTATGAAGTGAAAGTGCCCATGCTGGCCGAATCAATCAGTGAGGCCCGGCTGCTGGCCTGGCGCAAGCAGGTAGGCGAGGCGGTACGCAGCGGTGAAGGTCTGGTCGACATTGAAACGGATAAGGTGACCCTGGAAGTGTCGGCGCCTGCCGATGGCGTCGTCTCGGCCATCCACAAGCCAGCCGGAGAGCAGGTCAGTGCCGAGGAGGTGATCGCCGTTTTAAGCGCGGAAGAAGCCGGGAAGTCAACGCAGTCAACGCAAGGTGTAGACGGCGCGGCCGGAGCGGCGGAAACGGCAGGAACAGTAGAAACGGCAGGAACGGAAAAAGCGGACGGGGAACACGGGCCGCCGCCGCCCGCCCCGCCCCCGCAGGATGCCGCAGAGACGGATGCGGCGGCCACTCCCAGGATGAGTCCGGCAGTGCGCGCCCTGATCGAACAGCATCAACTGGAGCCGTCGCGGATCCCGGCTACCGGCAAGAAAAACCGTTTACTCAAGGAAGACGTGTTGCGTGCGCTGCAAGACACCGGGCAGCCCGGGCCGCAGACGGGTCCGGCAGAGCCGGGGGGCGCTGGCCCGGCGCCGCCCCCGACCGCCCCGCCCGCCACCGAGCCGGCAGCGCCGAGCCGGAGGCAGGAGCGCGTGCCGATGAGCCTGCTGCGCCGCCGCGTGGCCGAACGTCTGCTGCAGGCACAACGGCAAAATGCCATCCTGAGCACCTTTAACGAAGTGAATATGCGCCCGGTCATGGGTCTGCGCCAGCGCTATGGAGAGATCTTCGAACAGCGCCACCGCGTGCGCCTGGGCTTGATGGCCCTGTTTACCAGGGCGGTCATCGAAGGTCTGAAGCGTTTCCCGATTCTCAATGCCGCGGTCGACGGCACCGACGTCATTTCCCACCACTACTACGATATCGGCATTGCCCTCAGCGCCCCCCGGGGCCTGGTAGTGCCCGTGCTGAAGAATGCCGAGTCCCTGTCCCTGCATCAGATCGAGTCCCGCATCCGTGAATTTGCCGGCAAGGCAAGGCAGGGCACGCTGGCGCTCGAAGACCTGGCGGGTGGAACCTTCACCATTACTAACGGCGGCGTATTCGGATCGCTGCTTTCCACTCCCATCATCAATCCTCCCCAAAGCGCCATCCTGGGCATGCACCGGATCCAGGAGCGCCCGGTCGTCGAGGGCGGCAAGGTAGTGATCCGGCCCATCATGTACCTGGCCGTGTCCTACGATCACCGCATTATCGACGGTCGTGAGGCAGTGCAGTTTCTGGTGACGGTCAAAGAGCAGTTGGAAGACCCGGTGCGCATGCTGCTCAAAGTCTGAGTCGCCGCTGGGCTCGCCTGGTAGCCGTTAAGACAACAGTGATTTGTCCTTGTCGCCGTTTTCCGCTCCGCGAGGCACCTGCGCCGGGTGCCCGCGTTTTGTGCGCTGAGGCCGGGCCGTGAGCCAGACCGAGTACGATGTACTGGTCATCGGTGCCGGGCCGGGCGGTTACGTGGCGGCCCTGCGCTGCGCCCAACTCGGCCTGAAGGTGGCCTGCGTAGACAGTCAGCGCGGTCCCACCGGCGAGCCGGCGCCGGGCGGCACCTGTCTGAACGTTGGCTGTATTCCATCCAAGGCGCTGCTGGACTCCAGCCACCTGTACAGCCAGGTCTGCCACGGCCTGCAGCCGCACGGCATTACGGTCGGCACGCCGGAATTCGATCTGTCCAGGATGATGACGCGCAAGGATCAGGTCGTGCAGACCCTGACGCAGGGCGTTGCCACGCTGCTGCGCCGGCACAAAGTCGACTGGCTGCCGGGACACGGCGCGCTGCTGGAGGAGGATGGCCAGGTGCAGGTCTCTCATATGGGAACAATGGCGGGGGAGCAGACCGTGCTCAGCGCGGAGCACATCATTATCGCCACCGGCTCCGTACCCGCTTCCATCCCGTGCGCCGTGGTCAATCACGGCAAAGTGGTGGATTCCACCGACGCGCTGAGCTTTACCGAGGTTCCGCCACGCCTGGGCGTGATCGGTGCCGGCGTGATCGGCTTGGAACTGGGCAGCGTCTGGAGCCGGCTCGGTTCGGAAGTCATTCTGCTCGAAGCCCTGTCCGAATTTCTGCCCGCTGCCGATCGCGACGTCGCCGCCCTGGCCGAGCGGCTGTTGCGCCGCCAGGGTTTGCAGATCCAGCTCGGTGCCCGGGTTGAGGCCACTGGCGACGCCGGGCAACGGGTACGGGTAAGCTACCGGCAGGGAGAGCAGCAGCACGAGCTGGAGGTGGACAAGCTGATCGTGGCGGTGGGCCGGCGTCCCAATACCAGCGGGTTGGGGCTGCGGCAGGCCGGTGTGCAGCTTACCGAAGAGAAGTTTATCAAAGTGGACGGAGCGGGCCGGACCGGGTGCGAGCGCGTTTATGCCATTGGCGACGTGACCGGCGGTCCGATGTTGGCGCACAAGGCTGCCGAGGAGGGAGTCCGGCTGGCCGAGCGCATCGCTGGACAGACGGCGCCGGTGCTGGATCCCGACCTGGTCCCCTGGGTGATCTATACCTGGCCGGAAATTGCCTGGGTGGGGAGCAACGAGCAGGAACTGCGTGCCCGTGGCCGCGACTGTCACGTTGGCAGCTTTCCGTTCGCCGCCAGCGGCCGAGCCCGTGCGATGGCAGAGACCGATGGCCTGGTCAAGATCCTCGCCGACCGCCAGACCGACCGTGTGCTCGGCTTTCACGCCGTCGGCGCGAGCGCGTCGGAATTGATCGCCGAAGCGGTCATCGCAATGGAGGCTGAACTGGGTGCCGAGGACCTGGCCCGCACGATGCACGCCCATCCCACGTTAAGTGAGATCACTCACGAGGCCGCCCTGGCCGCCGGCGGTCGGGCGCTGCATATCTGATCCGCCCGGCCCGCAGACCGGCGCCAGGCGCGGCTCTTGCCGTGCCTGCTCTAGCAAAAATTCTTTTCTATCAATAGTATGAGGCTACAACCCGCCCTTTCCCGCAGCCGCCGCCGGCGCGTTGATTTCCTTTCGTTTCCAATCACGGTTACCATGATCCCATTCATCGGAGCGGAAACGCCGCGCCCGCAGAGGCCGGATGGGAACGCCGCCCTTTGATGGATGATTATGTAAGGACGCGGTCGGCGCAAAGAGTGCTGTCGTGCGTTCCGGTTTCTGTCTGAACATAGAGAATGTAGCGTCACTGGAAGGGATAACGGAATGTCAATGGATGTTGTGATTACCGCTGCGGCCCGTACCGCAGTCGGCAGGTTCGGTGGTGCCTTGTCCGCCATTCCCGCGCATTCCCTGGGCGCCGACGTCATCAAGGCGCTACTTGCGCGCGGCGGCCTGAAGGCGGATCAGATCGAAGAGGTCATCCTGGGCCAGGTGCTGACAGCGGGAGCGGGACAAAACCCCGCCCGGCAGGCGGCGCTGGAGGCGGGTTTGCCGCATACAGTGCCTTGTATGACGATCAATAAGGTTTGCGGCAGCGGGTTAAAGGCCGTGCATCTTGCCGTGCAGGCGCTGCGCTGTGGCGATGCCGGGGTGATCATCGCGGGCGGGCAGGAAAGCATGAGCATGGCGCCTCACGTACTGCAGGGGTCGCGCAACGGCACCAAGATGGGCGACTGGAAGCTGCAAGACACGATGATCCTCGATGGTTTATGGGACGCGTTCAACGATTATCACATGGGGGTCACGGCGGAAAACATTGCCGAACAATATCAGCTTTCCCGGCAGGAACAGGATGAGTTTGCCGCTTCCAGCCAGCAGAAAACCGAGGCGGCCCAGTCCAGGGCCCTGTTCCGTGACGAGATCGTGCCGATACAGATCCCACAGCGCAAAGGAGACCCCATCGTCTTTGATCGGGATGAATTTCCCCGCGCCGGCGTCCAGCCCGACGGGTTGGCGAAACTGCGTCCCGCCTTCAAGAAAGACGGTACCGTGACCGCCGCCAATGCTTCCGGCCTGAACGACGGCGCCGCCGCGGTGCTGTTGACCTCTGCCGGGTGGGCTCGGGAGCGGGCCATAGAGCCGATGGCGAACATTGTCTCTTACGCCAGTGCCGGCGTGGATCCGGCCATCATGGGCACGGGTCCCATTCCCGCGGTCCGGCGTTGCCTGGAGAAGGCCGGCTGGAGCGTCTCCGATCTGGACCTGGTGGAGGCGAACGAGGCCTTTGCCGCCCAGGCCCTGTGCGTGAGCCGGGAACTGAAGCTCGATCCGGACAAGGTCAACGTGAACGGAGGCGCCATCGCGATCGGTCATCCTATCGGCGCTTCCGGCTGCCGTATCCTGGTCAGCTTGTTGTATGAGATGCGTCGCCGTGACGCCCGGCGCGGATTGGCCACTTTGTGCATAGGGGGAGGTCAGGGTGTAGCCCTGGCGGTAGAGTGCTGAGGTGGAGATCCAGCACCAGGATCGAGTCGCCCTGGTTACCGGTGGCACCGGTGCCATTGGCACCGAGATCTGCCGGCAACTGGCTGTCTCCGGGGCCCGGGTGGCCACCTGCTTCCGCAACCGGGAACGCGCCGATCATTGGCAGGAGTCAAACCACAAACAGGGCTATGATGGTTTCCTGGCCTGCCAGGCGGACGTTTCCAGTTTCAGCGATTGCCGGCGCATGGTCGAGCAGGTCACGCAGGAGTGGGGGCCGATCTCGATACTGGTCAATAATGCCGGCGTCACCCGGGATACCACGCTGCGCAGGATGAGTGAACAGGAATGGCGCGAAGTGCTGTCCATCAATCTGGATTCGGTCTTCAACGTAACCCGCAACCTGCTGGACGGGATGCTGAAGGGTATTTTTGGCAGGATTATCAATATCTCCTCCATCAACGGACAGAAAGGCCAGCGCGGACAAAGCAACTATTCCGCGTCCAAGGCCGGCATGCATGGCTTTACCATGGCGCTGGCGCAGGAAGTGGCAGGGAAGGGCGTGACCGTGAACACGGTTTCGCCCGGCTACATTGAGAGCGAGATGGTGATGCAGGTTCCTGAGCCAATCCGGGCAAAGATCATCTCGCAGATCCCGGTCGGTCGCCTGGGGCAGGTGCAGGAAATCGGCTACCTGGTGAATTTCCTGGCGTCAGATAAAAGCGGATTTATCACTGGAGCGGATTTCTCCATTAACGGCGGGCATCACATGGGATAGTTTCCGTCTGGACCCGAGCATCAATGGCAGGCACGATTTTATGAGCAACAAGCGCATTATCAAAAAATACCCGAACCGTCGGTTATACGACACCGAGATTAGCAGCTACATTGTCTTGAAAGACGTCAAGAAGCTGGTGCTGGAAGGCAACGACTTCCAGGTGCTGGACGTAAAGAGCGGCGAAGATTTGACCTGCAACATCCTTTTGCAAATCATATCGGACCAGGAATACAACGGGGTTCCGCTTTTTTCCTCCGACACGCTGACCCAGTTCATCCGTTTTTACGGTGATTCGATGCAGGGGGTGTTTTCCGAGTACCTGAGCAGGAGTCTGAGCCTGTTCATGCAGCAGCAGCAGCAGCTGCGCAGCCAGATCGACAAGATAACTCCTCCTCCGTTCAACATGTTCGCGGAGTTGACCGAAAGCAACATGGACCTGTGGAAGCGGATGCAGGAAAATTTCTTTCACTCCGCCGGGGGCAGTGCGAAACAGGCAGAAGAGGCCCCGCCTGCCGATTCGGTCGCCAATCCTTCCTCCGAAACGAAACCGAAATAGGGCCCGCCGATGCGCCGCGTGCTGCGACGGCGCCGGGCCGGACTAGCCGCGCTGTTTCAGCCAGTCGGCGATGGCGGGGGGGATGGTTTTCTGGGCGTTGCCGCTCACGTACAGGCCGATGTGTCCTCCCGGGAACTCCAGGGCAGTGTAGTCGCGGCTGCCGGTGCGCTTTTCCAGTGCCTTTGAGGAAGCCGGAGGCACTAAGCGATCCTTGATCGCATAGACGTTTAGCACCGGGCAGGTGATGTTCTTCAGATCCACTGCCTGCTCGCCGATCCTGGCCTCGCCGGTGATTAGCGCGTTTTGCTGGTAGAACTGCTTGATAAACTCCCGGTATGCCTCTCCTGCCTGGTCAGGCCCATTGAAGATCCACTGCTCCATACGCAAAAAGTTGCGTGCCTGCTCCGTCGTCTCTGTAGTTTCCACCAGGTTAACGTATTTCTGCACCAGCAGTTGATACGGCTGCAAGGAGACGAACACCCCGTTTAGCGTGTCCGCGGGAATGTTCCCCATCACGTCCACCGCCAGGTCAATGTCCACGTGGCGCACCAGGTGGGCCAGCATATCGTCCGGGGTGTGGAAATCCACCGGCGTGACCGTCGTGACCAGGTTGTTGATCTTCTCCGGGTGCAGCGCGGTGTAGCACAGCGAGAAAGTTCCTCCCTGGCAGATCCCGAGCAGGTCGATTCGGTCCAGTCCGTGGGAACGCTGCAGGTATCCCACACTTTCGTCCAGGTAGCCGTTGATGTATTCATCCAGTCCCCGCAGTCGATCCGACGGGCCGGGATCATTCCATTCCAACAGGTATACGTCCAGTCCTTGCTGCAGTAATCCCTGTATCAGCGAACGGCCTTCCTGCAGGTCCGCGATCCAGGGACGGTTCACCAGCGCATAGCAGATCAGCAGCGGCGTAGGGTGCGGTTTATCCACGTGCGCGGCGAAGCGGTGCAGCTTCAGCGCGTCCGTTTGATAGACGATTTCCTTGGCGGAACATCCGGCCCGGAGCTCGCCCAGTTCCGGAAGTTGCTGCAGTAAATCGCCCAGGCGGGAATTGAACTCCATGATCTCGGCCACGGCTTCATCCGGGCGAAACTGCAAGGGGAAACTCATGACCCTTTCTTTGCCGACGCGGGCCGGCGCTTGGTGCCGGGTTTCTTCTTTTGCGCCGGCGCCGGATGGGTGGCGGGATCGGCCGGTTCCGGCTGGCCCACCAGGACAGCCAAAGACTCGATCTCCTCGCGCAGTTGAGCCAGCGCGTGCAGGCATTCTTCCAGCACTTCGCGGTTTTCCCGTGTCTCCTGCCGGCGCTGCTTCAGTTGCTGCAGCACGGCGTCCATTTCCCGGCGCACCGGCAGTCCCGCGTTGCTGCGTTCCTGGTCCAGCACCTGCTGCAAGTATTGGCGCCAGCGCAGGGAAGCGTTGACCATCTCGCCGTACAGCCTGGAGTATTCCGCGCTCATCACCCGCTCCTGGTAACTTTGTTCCAGGTAATGGATCCAGAGCTTGCGCAGTTCGCTTAAAGACTGGACGGACTTGTCCTGTTCTGCCATCTGCAACAGTTTCTTGTGCAGGCTGTTCAATGCGTCCCAGTGCCCTTGCTGCAGGAAAGTATTGTGCTCCCGCAGCGTCCGCAGCGCTTCCAGGTACAGTTTGCTGGCCTGTTGCGCCCTGCGCTGCAACTGGCTGAATGGGCCCATGCTGGGCAGCTCCAGCCATTTCGCCGTGTCCAGGCCGAACGGCTGCAGCCACTGCCGGAACGCCTCGCCTGCCAACCCGCCGTTGCCTTGCGCTTTCTGTATTCCGGGAAGCAGGTCGGCCAGGGCGTTTTGCTGATCCTGCATGATCTGCTCCGATGCCTGTATCAACTGGAAGAAACGGGCCAATGGCGCCTTCCAGCCGTCAGAGTCGGCCATTTGGCAGGATTCGGTCAGCAGCTCCTGCAATTTCTGCAAAAACCACATGTTTCCAGCGTTTCCGGTACTGGTAAACGCGGACAAGTAGGAAGGAAACCAGCCCGTGAACGGAGAAAACCCCGCCCCTGGCAGGCCGGACAGTGGCGCAAAGCGCTGGCTTCCGGGACCCTCTCTCCTCCATAGAGAACCCCACCCCTCCAGCATTTGCTGTTGAGCCTGCATCCAGATTTGCGCCGCGCTTGGTTTCGTTTCGTTCATAGAAGATCCAGCTTCCCGCCGTCCCGGTTATTCATTTGCTTGTGGCCTTAAATAAGGGCTGCTCCCGCTGTCGCAGGTCGTGTCTCGCCGGACCTTGTCCCTGATTATTATTTCCAAGCATCGCCAAGCATTGAAAGTATAGCAGAAAATCGATCCTTCCGGACGCCGCATCTGCCCTTGCAGTGAAAATCGATGCGGTTCAGAACACGAGAAAAGAAGAAGACCCGGCGACACCGGCGCGGTAAGCGCCGGAACGCCGGGCAATAGAGGCAGTCAGGCTACCTTTTTGTCCGCGGTGCGCGCCCCACCTTTGCGGGAGGCGAACTGCGAATTGATGTCGTTAACGGTGTCCTCAACCCAGCCCATGACTTCGTCACGGGATTCGTTCAGCACGTCCAGGGTCTCGCGCGTCAACTCCAACACCTTGTTGCCGTAGTTGCTGTTGAGTTCGGTCTCATCCCTCAGCAGCGTCTTATAGTTAGAGCTTTCGCCCAGCAGCTTGCCTTGCTGAATGCCGTTGTTGACCGTGACCGAGGCCAGGTTCAGTTGAATATTCGTCAGCCGGCGCACCAGGTCCGTGTTGATGTCCGCCAGTTGGCGCCAATTCCGGTAGGCGTTCTGACTGGCCTTGTTGAATTGCTCGATGATCTCACTCATGTCCGTTTCCTCCTCATTATCAGAGCTATGTGTGGATTACAGCGTATCTGTTGCGCTGCAACAATGCTGAAGGATAATAGATTTTGTGCACTGTGTCAAGGAAAAACTTGGCCTCCTCCTTATAGCGCACTATCTGATTGACTCATTGATTATAAAAGAAAAAATATATCATCCGATCATTTTCGGACATTGCGGCGGATCCTCTCCGGTCCGCGTAAAGCTCAAAATCGCGCCCGCGCCCCGTGCGTCAGCGGTTCAGAGGAAGACGCAGCCCTCGGGCACCGGGCCCCATACCCGCGCCTGGTGCGTCAGTGGTACCGCCGAAGAAGAAGCCCTCGGTCTCCGGTCCCCAACCGCGCCCCGTGCGTCAGCGGTTCAGCCGCTGTTCGATGAGCTGCTCAACCACCGCTGGCTCGGCCAGGGTGGAGATATCCCCCAGGTCCTCCAGACTGTCGGCCGCGATCTTGCGCAGAATGCGGCGCATAATCTTTCCCGACCGGGTTTTGGGCAACGCCGGCGTCCACTGCAACAAGTCCGGCTTGGCTACCGCGCCTATCCGCTCGCGCACCTTCCGGTACAATTCATCGCGCAGTTCATCAGAACCGCTGTGGCCTTCCTTCAGTATGACGTAGGCGTAGATGCCTTGTCCTTTCACCGGGTGCGGATAGCCCACCACCGCCGTTTCGGCGACCGCGCTGTGCGTGCTCAGCGCGCTCTCCAGCTCCGCCGTACCCAGGCGGTGCCCGGAGACGTTGATGACGTCATCCATGCGCCCTGTGATCCAGTAATAACCGTCCTGGTCCCGCTGCGCCCCGTCCCCGGACAAGTAATAGCCGGGGAACTGTGAAAAATACGTTTCGATGAAGCGCTCGTGGTTGCCGTAGACGGTGCGCATCTGGCCTGGCCAGGAACGCTTGATGGCCAAACTGCCGCGACCGGGACCGGTCAACTCCCGTCCCTGCTTATCCAGCAGCACCGGTTCTATGCCGAAGAAGGGCAGCGTGGCGGAACTCGGTTTGAGATCGGTAACACCCGGCAGCGGCGTAATGAGCACGCCGCCGGTCTCGGTCTGCCACCAGGTATCCATCAGCGGACAGCGCCCTTCGCCTGCCACGTGATAAAACCACTCCCATGCTTCGCGGTTGATCGGCTCTCCCACCGAGCCCAGGATGCGCAGGCTGGAGCGGTCATGGCGCTGCACGTACTCTTCCCCGAAGCGCATCAGCGAGCGGATCAGCGTGGGTGCCGTGTAGAAGCTATGCACTTTATATTTTTCCACGACTTGCCACAGGCGACCGGCATCCGGGTAGGTGGGCACTCCCTCAAACATGACGGTGGTGGCGCGGTTGCATAGAGGGCCGTAGACGATATAGCTGTGCCCGGTGATCCAGCCCACGTCGGCAGTGCACCAGTAGACGTCCCCGTGCCGGTAATCAAAAATGTACTTATGGGTCATGGCGGCGTACAGCAAGTAGCCGCCGGTCGTGTGCAGCACGCCCTTGGGTTTGCCGGTGGAGCCGGAGGTATACAGGATAAACAGCGGATCCTCCGCGTCCATCTCCTCCGCCGGACACTCCGCCGAGGCGGTTTCCAACGCCTCGTGATACCAGGCGTCGCGCCCGGGCTGCCAATCGATATCGGAACCAGTGCAGCGCACCACGATCACCGTGTGCACCTCGGGGCAATTCCGCACGGCCTGGTCCGCGCTTTTTTTCAGCGGGATGCGGCGTCCGCCGCGCACCCCCTCATCGGCGGTAATGAGCAGCTTACAGCCGGAGTCCAGGATCCGGTCCTGCAGCGATTCCGCGGAAAATCCGCCAAACACCACCGAGTGCACCGCCCCGATGCGGGCACAGGCCAGCATCGCCACCGCCGCCTGCGGAATCATCGGCAGGTAGATAGAGACGCGGTCGCCCTTGCCGATGCCGCGCCCCTTCAATACGTTGGCCAGTCGGCAAACCTCCTGGTGCAGTTCGCGGTAGCTCAGCAGTTGCTGTGTTCCCGGCTCGTCCCCTTCCCAGATCACCGCAATTTGCTCGGCGTGTTCCGCCAGGTGCCGGTCCAGGCAGTTGCTGCAGGCATTCAGCTTGCCGTTCCGGAACCACTGAATGTTCGCCTTGCGGTAATCCCACTGCTGCACCTGGTCCCATTTTTGACTCCAGGACAGAAAAAGCTCGGCCTGTTCTGCCCAGAAGGCGTCAGGGTCCTCGATCGAACGCCGGTACATCCGCCGGTAGCGCTCCTTGTCGATATGAGCACTGGCGCGCACGGCATCAGGAACAGGATAGACTTTATGCGTTGACGTTAACATGATGCATGGTTCCTCGCTAGCCGTTCAGGGTTCGTGGTGAAGCATATCAGCCACTCAATCCAGGGGAACTGACATACTCAAAAAATGATTTGAATGACACGAAAAGCATAAAACGCCAGCCTGGTTCAAGTCCGGCCTTGCGCGGCAAGTCCCGGTCATGTTAGTATAGATCCAGCTCCGGGCATCTCTGGTTTGCGTCCCCGGCCTGTGCTCAGGGTGGCAAAACAGCCAGGATCCTCGGGAAAGTTTCAGGAGATTTTCTTTGCGTTGTGGCGGTGGCCTTTGATGACGTGCCTCAATCCTCGATCCCTGATCCAGCCTACACTAAATATAAATAGACTATTTTATCTGCACTTATGCGAAAATCAACCTTGCCGAAAGGGGACTCTACGATGGGCATTCAGCTTCAGCGGGTGCCACCCAGCCGCAAGCTGCCCAGCCTGCACGAGGACCTGTATAGCGGTCTGCTGAAGCCGCCGCGCTCGATCCCGTCCAAGTATTTCTACGATGCTCACGGTTCAGAGCTGTTTGAACGCATCTGCACGGCCCCGGAATACTATCCCACGCGTATGGAGAGCAGCCTGTTACTGCGATACGCCGAAGAGATCATTGCCGCGGTGCAGCCCGCCCAGATCCTGGAATTGGGGAGCGGCAGCAGCCGCAAAATCCGCTACCTGCTCAATGCCTGCAAAGCGCAGCAGGTGGAATGCAGCTACGCTCCTTTCGACGTTTGCGAGCACATGCTGCTGGAAGCGGGCACCGCGCTGCGCGAAGAGTACCAATGGCTCGATATCATGCCGCTGATCGGCGATTATCACGGCGGCCTGGAAAATCTGCCCAACGTGGACGAGCGGCGCTTTTTTGTCTTTCTGGGTGGCACGGTGGGCAATTTTTTTACTCACGAACTGGACTGGCTACTTGAGGAATTGCAGACCTGCATGCGCGCAGGAGACTACCTGTTGATTGGCGCCGATCGAATCAAAGATGAGCGAGTCCTGCAGGCCGCCTACAATGACGCCGGCGGCGTGACCGCCGAATTTAACCTGAACGTCCTGAAGGTACTGAACCGCGAAGCAAACGCGAACTTTCAATTGGATACCTTTGTCCACAACGCGGCCTACAACGGCAGCCTGGAGCGGATGGAAATGTGCTTGATCTCGCAGCAGGAACAGCAGGTACACCTGGGACACATTGGGGAAAATCTGCAACTGGACAAGGGAGAGTCCATCCTGACGGAGATCAGCCGTAAATTCAGTCAACAGGGACTGAATCAACTGTTGGAAGCAGGCAAGCTGCAGGTGCAGCAGCACTACGAGGCCGATAACGGTTATTTTTCCCTGGTGCTCGTGCAATTACCCGAAGCGTCGCCCAGTCCGCCTCCGGACCGGGTGGTCAACTCTTCCGCTTCAAGCCTGCTATAGCCGCCCGGCGGCTCACCGGCGGCCTTTCTGCTCCCGTTGTGCGGCGCCGGGTGACGTCCGCGCTAGTACAGGGGCAACTCACAGTTCGAAAAAAGCACCTCGCGCTTGCGCCGGTCTCGCGTCTGCGCTGCCCGGCGCACAATCTCCGCGTTCAGGTGCGGCGCGAAAAGTTCTATAAAGTCGTACATGTATCGGCGCAAGTGACTGCGATAACGAAAGCCGATTTTCGTTATGCTGGGCTCAAACAGGTGGCCGGCGTCCAGCACCGTCAGTGCCGCGTCCTGTTCGGGTTCATAAGCCATGCTGGCAATGATCCCGACCCCCAGCCCCAGCTTGACGTAGGTTTTGATCACGTCCGCGTCTACTGCCGTGAATACCAGCCTGGGGCGCAGTTGCCGGACCCGGAAAGCGTGGTCCAATTGCGACCGGCCCGTGAAGCCGAACACGTAGGTGACAATGGGGTACTCGGCGATGGCCTGCAGGCTGAGCGGTCGCACCCGGCTTAACGGATGATCGTAAGGGGTGATGATGCTGCGGTTCCAGCGGTAGCACGGCATCATGATCAGGTTGTCAAACCACTCCAGCGCCTCCGTGGCGATGGCAAAATCCACCTCGCCCCCGGCAACCATGCGCGCGATCTGCATCGGAGTCCCCTGCTGCAAGTGCAGCGACACCCCCGGGTAACGGCGCATAAACTCCCGGATCACCGGTGGCATCCGGTAGCGTGCCTGGGTATGCGTGGTGGCGATGGAAAGCGAGCCCGTTGTTTCGCTGTTGCTTTCCGCCGAGATGCGGCGGATGTTTTCGACCTGCTCCAGGATCTCCTCGGCTCGCTCCAGGATTTGCTGCCCGACCGCGGTGACTTTCAGCAGTTGTTTGCCATTGCGTTCAAACAGGCGCACGCCCAACTCTTCCTCAAGCAGGCCGATCTGTTTGCTGATCCCCGGCTGTGAGGCGTAGAGCGCCTCCGCGGTCAGCGAGATATTCAGCTTGTGCCGGGTAATCTGCTGAAAGTAGCGCAGTTGCTGCAGTTTCATCCGAATGCTTAGTTCTTTTAGAAATATATAAATAGCTAAGTATGCATTTTTATTATATAAAACTGCGCGTAGCATATCTAACCATTATTTTTTCGTTCATTGGGAGCTGAATCGGCAATTTTCCCCGCACTGCACTGTCCCGATGCGCACCAGACCCTTATCCCCCCTCATACCCACCGTGGCCCGCTCCCCCGCCGGTCGCTCGCCCGGCCGGCGCCGGGCTGCGGGCGGTTGAGCGCGGGTCCGGAGGCCGGATGGATTTCTACTACGTCTTTGCGGGCTTCGGCGTAGGTTTCATCGTCGGCCTGACCGGCGTCGGTGGCGGCTCCTTGATGACGCCCATCCTGATCATAGGCTTTGGCATACAACCGGCGATCGCGGTGGGCACCGATCTGCTATATGCGGCGCTGAGCAAAGCGGGCGGCCTGTGGGCCCATCATCGGCGCGGCAACGTGGACTGGCGCATCGTCTGCCTGCTGGGCTGTGGCAGTATCCCGTCCAGCCTGGTGACGATCCTGGTTTTACACTCCCTGCGCGAGCAGGGCAGCCAATATGAGTCCCTGCTCATGTCCACACTGAGCCTGGCCTTGATCCTGACGGCTTCGGTACTGCTGTTTAAGGAGCCGTTGGAAAGACTGGGCGGCAAAGAGCAGTTTGCCCCCATCCGCGCCCTGCACCGTTCTCTGCGCACCCCGATGACGCTGTGCTCGGGGGTGCTCATCGGGGTACTGGTGACGCTGTCCTCGGTAGGGGCGGGGGCACTGGGGGCGGCGGTCCTGTTCTTCCTGTATCCCCGGATGCCGGCAATCCGCATCATCGGCAGCGACCTGGCTCACGCGGTGCCGATTACCGCTATCGCGGGCCTGGGTCACGCGCACCTGGGCACGGTGGACTTTTACCTGCTGGTGAACCTGGTGATCGGCGCCTGGCCCGGGATCCTGCTCGGCAGCCATTTGGGCACGTTATTTTCGGAAAAGGTGATGCGCCTGCTGCTGGCCGCCATGCTGTTTATGATCGGCGTGATTCTCGCCTTCTGAGCACCGGTCGCGTGCGCACCGGTGCACGGTGTCCCTCCGGGCGCGGGGGGAGCGGTACTGACCGGTCGCAGCCGATGCGACCCAGGGGAAGTGGGCCTTGTGCGCTACGCCCCTAGGAACCCTCACCACCGCCATTTTTTCGGCGGTTGGCGATGATCCGCGCCATTTGGTCTTTCAGCAACAGCTTTTCCTTTTTCATTTTTTCCAATTTGGATTCCTCGATCAACAGGCTGTGTCCCTTTCGAGCCGTTTCCACCTGTTTTTTCAACGTACCGTGTTTGCGATACAAGTGCTGAAATTGCCTGTCTTTCTGCAACAGGATTTGAACGATGTCTTGGCTTTCTTCAAACATGACGACTCCTTTAATTTGAAACTTCAGACGGGCGCAACCCTTACTGACCCCCGATCAGATCACTGGGGGTGCCGGTTTTGTGGCAGGGATGGAATTGCGTCTCCTTGCTCAGGCACAGGACACGATCTCAGGAATATTACTTGTACTGGGTGAGAAACAGGGCGGATAGCCAGGTCGACTCACAGGGATTATATTTTCCATTCGCCTGGAACCGCACCGTCCGCCATCCACGAGCCCCTCGAACCCTGTGCGCGCCGGCCTCCTCTTTACCGCTTCCCTGCGGCGGTTCATACAGCTTTTACGGAGATTGAAGATCCTGCCCTCCTGCCATCGCACCGAACAAAGATCAACACAATAGAGTATCGCGTCCGACGGCTCCCCCGGAGGAGAGCCTGCCGTTGCACACGCCTCCCGGCCTCCTGCCTGACGAGGGAGCCGGCAAAGAAAAACCCCGTACCTTGCCGCGCAGTTGAGTTACTGGTTGGCGGGCATAAAGCCAAAGCCCCGGTAGAAGCCCTCGGAGACCTCTTTGTCGTCCATGCCCATACCCATGGTGCCCTTTTTCAGTTCGAACATGGTGACTTCCCCGTCTCCGTCCAAGTCCAGGCCCGCGAAATGATCCGCCATCCACGGCTGAAAGCCCTGGAAATCCTCACCCAGTGAGTGTGCCTTGATCTCGTCCATGGTAACGCCGCCGCTGCTGTCAGCGTCCGCTTCCATCATAACGTCAGTCCAGGGCATAAAGCCCTGTGCCCCGGCGCCCGCCGAAAATCCAAGCAAGCCGAGTAGCACTGCAATTAGCAGTTTTTTCATCTTAAATACCTCTGTAATGAAAATTAGGGTGGACGGATTTACCTCTATTGCCCGAAACGGATAGCGCCTCCTGCATGCATAAATAAATCCTTAATGCTACCGTCAAAATATAAACCGGAAACAGGCTAAATTCAACCGGGGCGTGCTGTCGCCACTAGCCGTTCTAAAATATGGGGTGCCCATCGGAGCCCACGCCGGCCTCGGTGTGCGGGGCCGGGCACGGGCTCCCTCCCCTGGTGGACTTCGTTTGCCTCTACCAGAAGGGCGCCTGGGCTCGCACGCCCAAGCCCTGGGCCGGCTCCCAGCGCCTGCCGACCGGTGGCAACGGAGCCCCTGCCGCAACCCGCCGGGGGAGGACTTGTGTGCCATGTGTACTGCCTCCTCGGCCATCGAGAACGCCCGAACAGCCGGGTCGCCCGCCCCTGCAAGCATGATGCCGGCAGCCCTGGGCCGGCTCCCAGCGCCTGCCGACCGGTGGCAACGGAGCCCCTGCCGCAACCCGCCGGGGAGGACTTGTGTGCCATGTGTACTGCCTCCTCGGCCATCGAGAACGCCCGAACAGCCGGGTCGCCCGCCCCTGCAGGCATGATGCCGGCAGCCTTGGGCCGGCTCCCAGCGCTTGCCGACCGGTTGCAACGGAGCCCCTGCCGCAACCCGCCGGGGAGGACTTGTATGCCGTGCGTACTGCCTCCTCGGCCATCAAGAACGCCCGAACAGCCGGGTCGCCCGCCCCTGCAAGCATGATGCCGGCAGCCCTGGCCCGGCTCCCAGCGCCTGCCGACCGGTTGCAACGGAGCCCCTGCTGCAACCCGCCGGGGAGGATCTGTGTGCCGTGCGTACTGCTTCCTCGGCCATCGAGAACGCCCGAACAGCCGGTCCGCGCACCCCGGCACAAACCGGAGGCTGCCTTATGGGGAGGTGGGTCTCTAAAGGCGTGCCCGGAACCCGTGTCTCTTTTTTGCACCACGCATTTCGTGAACGGCTAGTCAACCGGCGCGGGCTCCCCCGCCGGCTCCGCTCTGCCCGCACGACTCGGCAACACGCTCCCGACCGCAACCCGCCGCGCCGCCGGCCAACGGTCGGCCCCGGTCCGCCGGCTCGCTTGCGTGGCCGCCCCCGGGTCTCCGATCCGGTTTGCAGGCGGCGTTTTCCGCCGCTTTCGCGGCATCGGCCCCAGCCGCTCCTGCCGGGTCTGCCGCCCGTTGGTATATAATCCCAGATTCACTAGAATGAAGAGATACGGATACGGAGCGGAGTTTGGGCGCGATGCCGTTGCAAATCCACCAGTTCCCGTGCTTGAGTGACAACTACGGCTACTTGGTGCATGACCGCCGGTCCGGGCAGACGGTGGCCATTGATGCCCCGGACGCTGCGGCCATCCAGACCGAATTGCGGCGGCAGGGTTGGGGTCTCGATTACCTGTTCAACACCCACCACCATGCCGATCACGTTGGCGGCAACCTGGCACTCAAAGAGCAAACCGGCTGCACCATCTTCGGTCCGGCGGCCGAGGCGGCGCGCATCCCCGGCCTGGATCGGGCGCTGGAGGACAACGATTCTTTCTCATTCGGGGAGCAGCAGGTAAACGTGCTGCATGTTCCCGGCCACACGCTCGGACATATTGCCTATCACCTGCCCGACGCCGGCGTGATCTTTGTCGGGGACACGCTGTTTTCGCTCGGTTGCGGCCGATTATTCGAGGGCACCGCGGCACAGATGTGGCAGTCCCTGCAAAAACTGCTGCGGCTGCCCGATGCGACCCGGGTCTATTGCGCCCACGAATACACCCAGGCCAATGGGAGCTTTGCGCGTACCCTGGAGCCGCGCAACCCCGATTTGCGACGTCGCTGCGAGCAGGTGGATGAATTGCGCCGCCAGGGGCAGTCTACGCTGCCGACCACGATCGGACTGGAGCGAAAGACCAATCCCTTCCTGCGGGTACATTGTCCGGACTTGCAGGAAGCGGCGGGATTGCGCGGAGCCGCGCCGGTGGCAGTGTTTGCCCGGATCCGAGGCATGAAGGACCGCTTCTAAGCAGTGCGCCGCTAAAGGATGCAGGTTCCTGCCAGAAGTAATCGGCACCCCGGCCCAGCGCCGCTTGCAGCGCACCATAGGCTCTGCCAGGGCGTATCAGCGGGCATATCGGAGGTTGCCCGGGGCGCCCGCCGACGGCGCCTGATCCTGCACGGGTTGGCTAACCGCCCCATCGGCTGCCCGGGGCGCCCGCCGGCGGCGCAGCGCGCCCAGGCATCATACCGGGCCGCACGGCGTATCACCCGCGGACTGAATGCAATATACTCGGTTGTAATGAGAGACAGCGAGTCTGGTCCCGCTGGCGTTTGCTCTGGCTGCGCGCCCGTGTGGGCAGGCGGTTACATGTATGGCAGATAAAAATATGCCTCCTGCCGTGGAAGCGGCGGTGTTCCGGCGCCTGGTGCAGCACTTGCGCACGCACACCGAGGTACAGAACATTGATTTAATGAACCTGGCCGGTTTTTGTCGTAACTGCCTGGCCAAATGGTACCGGGCGGCGGCGGCGGAGCAGGGCATGGGGTTGGACTATGAGCAGGCACGGGAGATCATCTACGGAATGCCCTATGCGCAGTGGAAGCAACTCCATCAGGGCAGCGCGGGCGCCGGGCCGGAGTCGGTGGCGAGCGCAGGAACACCACCGCCGGGCGGGGACGATCCGCCTGCGTAATGAGCGCCACCGATCGAGAACGCGCAGATGTACGTCAGTGATAATAAAGCCAGCCCCGGAGCAGGCGCGGGTTTAGCCTTGCCTGGGACAGCATGGCGGGCCGACACAGCGCCATGACGATGGACCGCGTCCGACAAGCCCGGATCAACCGCATTGCCCAGGACCTGGCAAGGCTGAAGAAGATGCGCAATACCGCCCCTATGGCTGAAAACATCGGGGATGAAGGGGCGCCGGAAGCGAAAGCTCAGCCCGGCTACCGCTTTCTGCGCGTGGTTGGGGAAGGTGCCATGTCGCGGGTATATCTGGCCAAGCGGCTTTCGGACATGTCCACGCTGGTGCTAAAGCTGATCGACACCCGGATGAGGCGGGAGGACACTCTGGTCAAGCGCTTCATCCGCGAAGCCAAGCTGATCTCGCAATTAAACAACCCTTTCGTAGTCCGCATTTACGATCATGGTTTCACGGACAACCACGGCTATATCGCGATGGAATACTTCCCGCGCGGGGACCTGAAAAAACGCATTCCGCTGGGCATCACTCCCTACCAGGCGCTCACGTACATGCGCCACCTGGCCTGCGGTCTTACCGCCATCCACGGCGTGGGCGTAGTGCACCGGGACTTAAAGCCGGCCAACTTGATGTTCCGCCGCGACGACACCATGGTGCTGGCGGATTTTGGCATTTCCAAAAATACTAACAGCCGGGATGAGGAGTTGACCATGGTCGGACAGGTGCTCGGCACCCCGTACTATATGAGCCCGGAGCAGGGCCAGGGGCTCCTGGTGGACAGCCGCTCGGACCTGTACAGTGCCGGCATCATCCTGTATGAACTGTTGACCAGGGAAAAGCCCTACTCGGCCCGCACCCCGTCGGCGCTCATCTACCAGCACATTCACGCCGATATTCCGCGCCTGCCGGCTTCTCTATATCGTTTTCAGCCCCTGGTCAACAGCCTGTTGGCAAAAGATCCGGAAAGCCGTTGCGCCAGCGCCAAGGAACTGGCCGACATGCTGCAGGCAGCCATTACCGAGATAGAGGAACGCTCCCGGATGCGGCGCGGATTGAGGTCGCCCGCGGCCCCGCACTAACTTTTACGCCTCCGCAAACTGCTATACTGGCACCGCCCTGGTCCCGGGCACCGGCGTGCCGGTGCTTGTCTGAGCCGTGAGTCGGCCCCAGTCCCGGTTCCTCAAATAATACGCCGCAGCGCCGTGCATACGCGCCGGTGTCTGCGCTGGGATGGCGTACTCAAACACACTACAACGGGAGAACATACACAACATGAACGATGCAAACGTGGTGTACCTGGCTTTAGCCTGCTCTGTCGCGGCGCTCCTGTACGGTGGCTGGTCGGCGCGCTGGATCCTGGCCCGCTCCTGCGGCAATGAGAGCATGCAGCGGATCGCCGCCGCCATACAGCAGGGAGCGTCCGCGTACCTGAATCGGCAATACTCCACCATCGCCGTCGTCGGCGGGGTGCTTTTTCTGCTGCTCGGCTTGTTGCTGGGCTGGCTGACTGCGATCGGATTTCTGATTGGCGCGCTGCTCTCCGGCCTGGCCGGTTACATTGGCATGCACGTTTCCGTGCGCGCCAATCTGCGCACGGCCGAAGCAGCCCGCGAGGGCTTGTCCCCGGCGCTGACGGTCGCGTTTCGAGGCGGCTCCATCACCGGCATGCTGGTCGTGGGCCTGGGGCTGCTCGGCGTCAGTGGCTATTACGGAGTACTCGGCTGGGTCGGGAACGGAAAGGTGGAACTGGCTCCCCTGATAGGTCTGGGCTTCGGCGGCTCCCTGATCTCCATTTTCGCCCGGCTGGGCGGCGGCATTTTTACCAAGGGGGCAGACGTAGGCGCCGACCTGGTGGGAAAGGTGGAAGCCGGCATCCCCGAAGACGACCCGCGTAATCCGGCGGTGATTGCCGACAACGTGGGCGACAATGTGGGTGACTGTGCCGGCATGGCGGCTGACCTGTTCGAGACCTACGCGGTCACGATCATCGCCACCATGCTGCTGGGCAGTTTGCTGCTGCAACATTCCGACGCGGTGGTCTACCCGCTGGCCCTGGGCGGCGTGTCGATCATCGCTTCCATCATCGGCACTTTTTTCGTGCGCATCACCGCGGGCGGGCGGATCATGGCGGCCCTGTACCGCGGGTTGATCATCGCCGGCGCGCTGGCGGCGCTGGCCTTCTACCCGGTGACGGCCTGGTTGATGGCCGACAATGGTTTGTACAGTGTAGCGGCCCTGTGGGGCTCGGCGCTGATCGGCCTGGTACTGACTGCGGCCATGGTATGGCTGACCGAGTACTACACGGGTACGCAGTTCTCGCCCGTGCGCCGCATCGCTGCCGCCTCCGCTACCGGACATGCCACCAACATCATCGCCGGCCTTGGCGTCTCGCTGAAGTCCTGCGCGCTGCCGGTGCTGGCGGTGTGCGTCAGCATCTGGGGCGCATACGCGCTGGCGGGACTATACGGAATTGCCATCGCCGCCACTGCGATGCTGTCTCTGACCGGGATCATCGTCGCCCTGGACGCGTTCGGTCCGATTACCGATAACGCCGGTGGGATCGCGGAGATGTCCGGATTGCCTGACACGGTGCGGGCTGTCACCGATCCGCTGGACGCGGTCGGCAACACGACCAAGGCAGTGACCAAGGGCTATGCCATCGGCTCTGCCGGACTGGCCGCGCTGGTGCTGTTCGCCGATTACACCCACAGCCTGGAGCATGCCGGTCTGCAAGTGGAATTTTTGCTCAACGATCCAGCGGTCATCATCGGCCTGTTTATCGGCGGCATGGTCCCGTACCTGTTCAGTGCGCTGGCGCTGGAATCGGTAGGCCGCGCCGCCGAGTCGGTGGTGCAGGAAGTGCGCCGCCAGTTCCGGGAAATTCCCGGGATCATGCAGGGCACTGCCTCGCCCGATTATTCGCGGGCAGTGGACCTGCTGACGCGCTCGGCAATCCGGGAGATGGTGATCCCGTCACTGCTGCCGGTGCTGATCCCGATCGTCACTGCCCTGGGCATGTCCGCGTTGATGGGGCCGGAGGCCGGACCCAAGGCGCTCGGCGGGGTATTGCTGGGGGCCATCGTCACCGGCATATTCGTCGCGATCTCGATGACCGTGGGAGGCGGTGCCTGGGACAACGCCAAGAAATACATTGAGGACGGCAACTGCGGCGGCAAGGGTAGTGAAGCGCATAAAGCCGCCATCACCGGCGACACCGTCGGTGATCCCTATAAGGACACCGCCGGTCCGGCGATCAATCCGCTCATCAAGATCATGAATATCGTCGCTTTACTAATAGTACCGCTGCTGTAGTCCGGCGGCGTGGACGGCGGTCCGCCTGCCGAGGCGGACCGGGTGCAAAGCAGGTTGCCGGGCAAAGTCCGATCCGCGCTCACCCGGGCCGGTGGCGCCACTCAGCGTGGGCGCGGTTCGCTGCCAGTGTCGGCGCTGTCGGCGGACACCGCGATCGCTTCCGTGAGTCCGGTGCCGGTGGTGCCCGGACTGATCCCTCCCCACAACCGATCCAACTGGTAGTATTCGCGGGTGGTCGGCGACATCAGGTGCGCGATCAATTCTCCCAGGTCTACCAGCACCCAATTCGCCTCATGCTTCCCTTCCACGCCCAGTGGACGCACGCCGAGCTCACCGGCGGCCCGGATTACCCGGTCCGTCATCGCGCGCACCTGTCGATCCGAGCGCCCGCTGGCGATAATCAAAGTATCGGTCAGCGGAGTCAGGTGCCTGATGTCGAGGATCTGTATATCGCAGGCCTTCAGTTGCTCCAGCGCTGCGAAAACATGCCGACAAAGCGCATTCTCCCCGGCATCGGATCTATCGGTAGAGCCCATGCAACCTGATATAGCTGAATACAGAGGGTGGAATCAAGTGCGCCGGTTCTTTTCCGGCCGCCAGCAGCGCACGCACCTGGGAAGAACTGACCTCAGGCGCCCGGATATCCCGGCACAGGATGTGCCCGGCGGGTACGCGGCGCAGCACCCTGGACTCTGCCGTGCCGCGTTGGTGCAGCAGCTCTTGTATGGGGCCAGGCCATTGCCCGTCCGCCCAGTCGGGTAGCGCGCCGGCCCGGCAAGCGACGGCAATATGCACCAGCCGTAAAATCTCCTCCCATCGATACCAGCTGGTAAAACCGCAAAAGGCATCGCTGCCCATCAGCAGGCACAAATGCCGCTCCCGCCGCAGCCGCTTACGCAGCGCGACGAGGGTCTCCACCGTGCGCGAAGGACTGGGACGACGCAGCTCGATCTCATCGATGCACATCCCGGGGTGAGGGGCCAGCGCCGCCCGCAGCATGGCGTGGCGGTGCGTTGCGTTGGCTGCGGGTTCCGGGCGGTGCACCGGCGTGTGCAGCGGGATGAAGCACACCCGCTCCAGCTTCAGGCAGCGCGTGAATGCCTGCGCCAAGTGCAGATGACCGTTATGCACCGGGTCAAAGGCGCCGCCGAACAGGCCGTATAGCATAGGCCGGTCACCCGGCCGGCGAGGTGCCGTATCGAGTGGCGGGCTCAAAACGTGGCCGGAAACACGGTTCGACAGCTCACTGGCAACGTGGCCCGGGCGCTGCCCGCAATACCGGCCGGGGCTCGCCGGGCCGTGGCCGGAAACACGGTTCGACAGCTCATTGGCAACATGGCCCGGGCGCTACCCGCAATACTGGTCGGGGCTCGCCGGGCCGTGGCCGGAAACACGGTTCGACAGCTCACTGGCAACATGACCCGGGCGCTACCCGCAATACCGGCCGGGGCTCGCCGGGCCGTGGCCGGAAACACGGTTCGACAGCTCACTGGCAACATGGCCCGGGCGCTACCCGCAATACTGGTCGGGGCTCGCCGGGCCGTGGCCGGAAACACGGTTCGACAGCTCACTGGCAACATGGCCCGGGCGCTACCCGCAATACCGGCCGGGGCTTGCCGGGCCGTGACCGGAAACACGGTTCGACACCTCATTGGCAACATGACCCGGGCGCTGCCCGCAATACTGGTCGGGGCTCGCCTGGCCGTGGCCCGAAACGCCGGCTCGATCGCTCACCCCGATCGGACCCGAGACGATAGCGGGCAGACCGGCGCGGAGCCGCTCAGTGCCGGCACTGACCGCTGCCGAACACGATGTACTTTTGCGTCGTTAGTCCCTGCAGTCCGACCGGCCCGCGCGCGTGGAGCTTGTCGGTGCTGATGCCAATCTCGGCTCCCAGCCCGTATTCACCGCCGTCGGCAAAGCGGGTGGAGGCATTGACCATGACGGAGCTTGAGTCCACCTCGCGCAGGAAACGCATCGCCCGTTCCAGGTGTTCCGTGACGATGGCATCGGTATGGGCAGAGCCATAACGGTGTATATGCTCCATGGCCTGCTCCAGGCTGTGGACAATACGCAGCGAGAGGATCGGCGCCAGGTACTCGGTGGCGTAGTCCGCCTCGCTGGCTAGGCGCAGGTGGGGAAACAGTTCGCGGCAGGCGCCGCAGCCGCGCAGTTCCACTCCTTCCCGTGCGTACATGGGCACCAGCTCGCGCAGCACGTCGGCGGCCACGTCGGCGTGCAGCAGCAGGCATTCCATCGTATTGCAAGTACCGTAGCGCTGGGTTTTGGCGTTGAAAGCAATCGCCACCGCCTGCTCCAGGTTCGCGTATTGATCTACGTAGACGTGACAGACCCCGTCCAAGTGCTTCAGCACCGGAATGCGGCTGTCCCGGGAGACTCTTTCGATCAGGCTTTTGCCGCCGCGGGGCACGATCAAGTCCACGTACTCGGGCAGGTTCAGCAGTTCTCCTACCGTGGCTCGATCGGTGCTGTTGGGCACCAACACGGCATCCTCGGGCAGTCCGCTCGCGCGTAATCCGTCCCGGATGCACCCGGCGATGGCCTGGTTGGATTGGAAGGCTTCCGAGCCGCCGCGCAGGATCACCGCGTTGCCCGCCTTCAGGCACAGTCCGGCCGCGTCGGCGGTGACGCTGGGGCGGGCCTCGTAGATAATCCCGACTACGCCCAGCGGCACTCGCATACGTCCTACCTGGATCCCGGACGGGCGGTGGCGCAACTCGCTGATCTCCCCGACCGGATCCGGCAACGCCGCAATCTGGCGCAAGCGCTCCGCCATCGCCCCCACGCGGGCCTCGTTCAAAGCCAGGCGATCGACTAAGGCTGCGGACAGCTTTGCCTGCCGGGCCGCCCGCAGGTCTTCCCGGTTCGCCGCCAGCAGTGCCTTGCGCTGCTGCAATAAATTGGCGGCGACCGCCTGCAGGGCCCGGTTCTTGGTTTCGGTTGCGGCCCCCGACAGCAAATGTGAAGCTGCCTGGGCTCGCTGCCCGAGGTCGCGGATATAGGCGTGAAAATCGTTGATCTCTTCCATGGCTCGCATCACAAAACGCGCCTCGCGCTGGCGCACGGTCAGGGCCATGCGGCGGGTTCCGCGGCTAGTATAAAGCATCCGGCAAGGCTCCGGATCAACGCTCTGGTCGTTCACGGTTCGTGGTGCAGCCTGTCAGCGCCGGCTAGGGACGATGCCGGGAAAGCGCCCCGTGCCCGCACCTCACTCAACAAGACCGACCACTCTGCCTGGAGCACACTGCCTTTTTTCTCCAGGGCGGAGGCACCTGGCAGGCCATACGATGCGCCCCTCAGCAAGAGAGGGACGGCGGGACCCGGCCTTTCAGGATCCTCCCTGAAACCATCTGTGGACTGAAGGATTTTCTACCCGGCAAAGAGCCGAGATTTGCCACTCCCAGGACTGAGCAATCGATCCTCCCGAGCACTGCATTCAGTAGCTGCCGTATCACTCCGGGAGCAAGTTAAGGCGTGTCGCCTGGTGGATGGTGCTCTCTTTATGTCAGGCGCACATCATCGTCTGGATGAGGGATGGTTCCGTCCACCCGGCCTGGCACGATTGTCGGAGCAACCCGGTGCTCGCAGGCCAGGAAGGTAATCACCAGCGCTCGAACCTTCGGGGTGAATTGCGTGAGGTATGATGGAAGCGTCATTGGCGAATGAAAGCCTCGAACGCCGCCTGCCAATCTATTTCTTAATTTCTTTTATTTCTATCTAAGAAACTGTGACATCATTGCCGTTACACCTACCAGACTTGGTCCAATCCCAGCAAACCCATGACCGTTTATCGCTAGAGTAAGAAGCAGATAGTATTCCAATCCCCCCAGGAAGAAATGCAAAGGTTAATCCAAGTCGAGTCTCACTCGAACGGTTATTCTCTATTTTATTTTGTATATCTATTGTATGTGCATTTCGTTCTTCTGCCATAACAATAATGCGGTCGGCAGCGTTTGGAACGGCTGTATTGTATTGGATTAGATCTGTCGGAGCAGGTAGTGGACCGCTACGTTCTTCTTGTACAATTACTTGATGTTGTTGTGTGGTTTCAGGTGCCGGTGGCGCCGGTGCCTGGCTTGACATTAATGGCTTGCTTGTATTCTTTGGTTTGTTCATAGTCGTGCATGGCAGATCGTAGTGCGTCACCTACACCTTGCCAAACCTCCCTTTCCATTTCCTCAGCGCTGGGAACAGGTGCGGGCTCCCTGAGGCAAAATAAAGCAAGCATGCCTTTTGCAAAGTTATTCATTATCTCTCCTCCGACAAAACACCAAATCCTTTTCCTGGTGACAGTCTGATAATTATTGCTTTCGGGGGATGCCTTCCCCCACGATGCGTCAATGGGTCCACTGCGTCTTGTCTGCTTCCATCGCCGCATGGGGCCGACCATACATTGATGCAACCGGGAAAATCATGTCAAGGGCTTTTTGTTGGCTATTTTATAAGACCCTATAGCAGTGGTTGTTTTATACCAACACGAGCGTGAACGGCTAGAGGCCGCCGAAGGGAAGTTGACAAAGCAAATCAGGTCCCTTTATGCTCAACGGCATCCGCCCCAAAGCAGTACGCCGTATTCCTCGTTATCCTGAATTGGCCGATCCTTGGGGCTTTTTTTGTGCAGAGTGTGGAGACAGGCTCATGAGCAAAGTGGCCATCCTCATTGACGGCGGTTATTTCCTGAAGCGCCTGCCTCCACTGAGCAGACCTGCAAGCGCGGATGGATGGCCCATCGAAACCTGCGAACATGCCATGCTCTCTATATTGGCTGACAGGCTTCACCACGAACCGTGAACGACCGGATCAGCGCCGCGGCGCGCCCATCGGCCTGGCTCTGGTGCGCTGTCTTGCGGCACCACCGGAACATGCAGTCCATGCGGTAGCGCCCGGATGGGATTGGCGGGAACAGCTAGTGTTCCGCGCTAGCCGTTCCCGTTCATGGTGATCGAAAAACCCAACTACATCCACGGAGGATCCGATAAGACCCTATAGCAGTTTCCCCTGTTCTGGATTCCGTCCTCGGCGAGGCCGGCGAGGCTCCGGAGAAAACGGGCGCAAGGGCTCCGGCAGTTTGGAGGCGGAGCGGGGTCTGTTTTGACATAGGGCCGGCCAGTCTGTAGCCTACACGGTGACACCTTGCCCCGGTCTATCATCAGGTGATAGAGCAGGGTTCCAGTAATTGGGGAGCTAGATAATTGGGGAGGTTGAGATAGCAACGCTATCCACGGCACCCGGGTCTCGTTATCAACGATGGACGCGGCACTTTTCCGGTTCTTCTGAACAAGGCTCGCGCCGTGCGCCGTTGTCTGCGCTGCTGCTGGGCCTGCTGTTTGCGCTACAGAGCCTGCTGATGCCGGTGCGTGCCGAGGCCCCGGTACTGCTGAGCCTGGAAGATATCGAATTCAGCACGTCCCAGCGCCGTGCGGCCCTGCAAGCACAAACCCGTCTGCCCTCGTCCCGCCTGCGGCACCTCGCCGCCTCGTCCGATCCGGATCTCTTGGCTCCGGGCGCGGATAACCTGCCCCTGCTGGCCCTGCAAGACTCGCAGCCCCTGTCGGGCGCACGCCTGGGGCGGCACGTGGCCGAGCAACTGCGCCAGGCCGGTGATCGCCTGCTCAACCCACTCTCTGACCCGCAACAGTTGGCGGGGTTGCTGGAGCAGAGCCGCGCCGGCGGGGCAGAGCTGTCCGGGCGCCTGAACCACCTGGGCGAGCAGGCGCTGCAATCGATGGTGGACAGCGGCCTGAACCAAGTGGAGCAGCGTTTGCAGGGTCGTGTAGTGCGCCGGGTGGAGCTGGGCTACCGCTCCAGTTTCGGCGGGCGGGAAGAATTGTTCCAGGCAGACCTGCAGCTTTCGCTGTGGGAGCAGGAGCGCCGGGCGGCCCTGTTCGGGCAACTGGGCGCGCTGACGCGTGACGGGGAGGGCGGCGCCAACGTCGGCGTGGGCTATCGACATTTAGTGAGCGGGGGGCTGCTGCTGGGCCTCAACGCGTTCTACGATTACCTGTCTGATCCGAGCGTGCAGCGCTGGTCGGTCGGAGGGGAACTCAAAGGCAGCCTGCTGGACCTGTCGGGCAACTGGTACCAGGGGCAGGGCGATGAGCGCACGGGCAACGTGGAGCAGTACAGCCCGGACGGCTGGGACCTGGAGTTGGCGGGACGGTTGCCGCGATTTCCGTGGGTGGAGGCAGGGGCTCGCTACTACCACTGGGACGGGGAGGGCGCGGACGAGGACCTGGAAGGCGTACGCTACCGGGTGTTACTCAAGCCGTTCTCATTATTCGGGTTGGGAGTGGAATATGACGATCCGGAGCGCGGCTCGGAAGACTGGGGCGTAGAGGCGGAGTTTTCCTACCAGTTCGGCCAGTCGATGAACAAGCAGTTGGACCCGCTGCAATTCACCCGCACCGACCCGTGGGGACGGCGCTATGAGCGGGTTAAGCGCGAGTACGAGATCCGGGTGCGCAGCCGTACCATTGCGGTGACGGTCGCGGAGTTGGATGCGGATGAGTTGACGGTAGACCCTGGCACCGGCACGGCAACGCCGGGGCGCCAGAGCGCGAGTGAGGACGTGCCCAGTCCGGTGGTCGTCAACGTGCCGCTGCGTCTGCCGGGTGCGGTAGCGGGCAGCGGGGCGGTCACGCTGCAACAAACGGTGCGGGTCCTGCTGGAAGGGACGGCAACGCCCGGTCGCGCCGGCGCTCCGGTGCCGGAGGCGGACTATCTGCTGAGCGCAACGGCGGCAGACGCATCGGGGGCGGCGGCGTCGGTCTCGATCGAGCCGAGTACGGGAACCCCGCAGTCGGTGGACGTGGAGTTTGGCCCGAGCCAGCAAGTGTTGATGCTGGTGCTGACCCTGGATCTGCAGTCGGATGGCGAAGCGGAAGGTGAGGAGAGCGTGGAGCTGCGGGTGCAGGGCGCGGCGGAGGCGCTGGCAGTGCTGGGCATTACCGACTCAGTCGGGTCTGGGGCGAGCATCTCCACGAGCACTCCGTCCCCGCTGACCGAGGGGACCCTGAACGGGGCGACACTGACGGTCACGCTGACGGGCACGGAATATGCGGAAGCCAGTACGCTGAGCCGCGGGCAATTCACGCTGAACACCACCGTGCCGGGCGTAACGGTGAGTCTAATCAGCGTCAGCGTCGGGGATACGACCAATGCCGTTCTGACGCTGACCTACGACGGGAGCGACTTTGACACCACCGCCATGCTGGGCGTAACCGTAGCCGCCGCGGCGCACACCGGCACCGGGGACCTGACTACCGACACCGTGCCGGTGACGGCGGTGGTGGAGAGCAACAACGCGCAGTTGAGCGCACTGGTACTGTCGGAAAGCACCACGCTGGTGCCGACCTTTGTCAGTGCCACGACGACCTACACGGCAACGGTGGCTAATAGCGTGAGCAGCCTGACGGTGACGCCGACGGCGGCCGATGCCGGCGCGAGCATCACCGTTAACACCACGGCGGTAGGCAGCGGTGTGGCGAGCGGCCCGATTACGCTGGACGAGGGACTCAACTCCATCGCCGTGGTCGTGACGGCGGCGGACGGCAGCATGCTGACCTACACGGTGGCAGTGACGCGGATGACGGCGTTGGGGGCGGCCATCTCCGCGACCAATCCAGCCGCGCTGACCGAGGAGAACCTGAACACGGCGATACTGACGGTCACGCTGACGAACAACGGCGTATGTGGACGCCGGCTCGCTGAGCCCCGGGCAATTCACGCTGAACACCACCGTGCCGGGCGTAACGGTGAGTCTAATCAGCGTCAGCGTCGGGGACACGACCAATGCCGTGGGGCCGACTTTGACACCAACGCTACGCTGGGCGTAACCGTAGCCGCCGCGGCGCCCACCGGCACCGTGCCGATGACGGCGGTGATATAGAAGGTTGGAGCGACGGACTGGTCGAGGATACCGCTATACCCTGGAAAGTCCCCCTGACAAGGGGGATTTAGGGGGTTAGTGCTCCCGGCGTGCAGGGAAAAACGAAATGAATAGCCCGCCATCCTTCCCGCCCCGGCTCCCGTCCTGCTCGCGCAAGCGGGAATCCAGTCAACCCCGCATCATCCGACCGCTAGCCGTTCACGGTTCGTAGTGAAGCATATTAGCCAATTTTAGACGAGGGAGCCTAAGCCTTGTCTGATCGTGGCGGTTAAAAAAATCACTACGCCCCGACTTTGCTGAGGGACCTCCCGTGACCCTGTTACGGGAAGCCGTACCGGGCGTTGCATTTCCTCCCGGTCGGATACGAACCAGGCTCGTTGCCTATGCCCGGCGTGATGCGGCGAGGCCGCGGTGAATCGACGCAGATCAGCGCTAAATCCGACGCTGCCGGGAGCCGGCGGCTGATCCGGACAGCGGGATTTCTCCGTGCAGTACGCGCTGCAAGGTCTCGGCGTAGAGGCGGTGCTCCACTTGCAGCACGCGCTGCGCCAGGGTCTGCACGGTGTCCTGCGGCAATACCGGAACGGGCTCCACGGCCAGGACCTGTCCCCGATCGTATTCTTCCTCAACCAGGTGGATGCAGACGGCGCTGCGGCGTTCGCCGGCGGCCAGTACCGCCTCGTGTACGCGCTGCCCGTACAGGCCGGCGCCCCCATAGGCAGGCAGCGGGCCGGGATGGACGTTGATAACGCGGTTTCGGTACGCATTCAGCACGGCGGGACCGACGTGCTTCATATAGCCTGCCAGTGCAATCCAGTCGGCCCGGTATGAGAGCAGGGCTGCCAGGATGGCGGCGTCCTCTGCGCCGGCACCGGGGTGGGTGCGAGCACTGATGTGCAGCGCCGGCAAGCCGGCGCGCCGGGCTTTTTCCAATGCGCCGGAGTCCGCGTTGTTGCTGATCACCATGATCGGCAGGGCCGCAAGCCGGCCACAGTTGCAGGCGTCCAGCAGGGCCTGCAGGTTGCTGCCCTGGTGGGAGGCCATCAGCGCGAGCCGGGGGCGCTCTTTCGGCAGTTGGCTCACTGCGGGCAGAGGCTGCGCCGGCTTTCGCGCCGGCCGGCGTTTTGCGGTGCCGAGCCAAATCCCAGCGCATCCAGGGTCCGCAACAGGCCGCCGGCGGCAAGGTCCGGGGTCCAGTCGCCGAACTCCGAGCGCAGCGGGTACGTGGCGCGCAGTTGCCCGAATGCCTGGGCCCGCTCCCGGCCGGGCAATTGCAGCACTGCGCGCAGTCGGGCGCAGGCGTCACTGGGATCGGCAACGGCCAGGATGAACGGACACAGCGCTTCCGGCATCGGCGTTGCTGGCGGACTCAGCCGGGCGGGCTCCGGCGCCGGAGCCGGCAGGAGAGCCGCTGCGGTGCCGATCTGCTCACAGATGCGCTGGTACAGTAACCTGGGCGCATGATGCCTGGCCCGGTGACTGTAGCCGGCGACGTGCGGAGTGCCGATCCAGGTGCTGCGCAGCAGTGCCCAGTCCAGTTCCGGCTCGTTCTGCCACACGTCCAGCGCGGTGCTGATCCGGGCGCATTCGGCCAGCGGCTTTAGCGCCGACTCGTCCACCACGCCGCCGCGTGCCGTGTTGATGAGCAGGGTGCCGGGGCGCAGCCGTTGCAGCCGCCGTGCGTCCAGCAGTTTCCAGGTGCGATCTGGGCCGTGCCGCGTCAGCGGCACGTGCAGGCTGATGACGTCGGCTTGCAGAGTCTGCTCCAGCGAGTGGTAATGGCGGCCCGGTTCGTGCCGGGCGCGGGGCGGATCATTACGCAGGCAGCGGCAGCCGATGGTTTCCAGCATGGCCGCCAGGCATGAGCCGATCCGGCCGCAGCCGATGATCCCGACCCGCAGCCGGCGCAGGCTGATCCCCTGCCGCCGCGACCACAGGCAAAGAATGCCGAGTACGTGCTCGGCCACGGCCCGGGCGTTGCTGCCTTGTGCCGTGACCCAGCCGATGCCGGCAGCCTCCAGCGCGGCGGTGTCCAGGTGATCATGGCCGCTGCTTGCGGTGCCTACTACTCGTACCCGGCTGTCACGCAGTAGTTTCGCGTCCACCCGGCTGACGGAGCGCACCAGCAGCAGTTGCGCCGGGCGCAGTTCAGCCACTGGGACAGGGGGATCGTAGAGGCGGACTTCACCCAGCGCCGAGAAGATCTCCCGCACGCCGGGGATGTTTCGGTCCGCCAGTATTTTCAGGGCTTGTCTTCCACTTCCGCCGGAGCCACCAGGTCCGCCCTGCTGGTGCCCAGCGCCAGGGTGACGGTGGTGGCGATGTAGAGCGAGGAGTAGGTGCCGATCAGTATGCCGACGATTAACGTGGCGGCGAAGGGGCGGATGATTGCCCCGCCCAGCAGTAGCAGGACAAACAATACCATCAGGGTAGTCAGCGAGGTAATGAAGGTGCGCGCCAGCGTGTGGTTCAGGGAGGTGTTGATTACCTCGACGGGCGAGCTTTTGTGCATGCGGCGGAAATTTTCGCGGATCCGGTCAAATACTACGATCGTGTCGTTCAGCGAATACCCGACTACGGCCAGCAGTGCTCCCAGCACCGGGAGATCGAAGTCTATGCCGGAGATCGAGAAAAATCCGAGCACTACCAGCACGTCGTGTGCCAGCGCCGCGATAGCGCCGATCGAGAAGCGCAGTTGAAACCGCAGCGCGATGTAAAGCAGGATGCCGATCAGCACGGAGAGCATCGCGTAGCCGCCGGCCCGGCCCAGCTCCTCTCCTACCTGCGGCCCGACGAATTCAATGCGCCGCATTTCGATTTCCTGCTCGCCTCCGGCGCGCAACGTCTCCAGCAACCGGTCTCCCAGCCGGGCCCGGGCCTGCTCGGATTCCTGTTCCTGCGGGGGCAGGCGGAACAGCAACTGGTGCGAGGAACCGAAGGGCTGCACACCGGCCTCGCTAAACGGACTCTGCGCCAATAGCGCGCGCACGGCGGACAGGTCCACCGCCTCGTCGTACTGGGCTTCAATCAGCGTGCCGCCGGTGAAATCGATGCCCAGGGAGAGCCCTCGCGTCGCCAGCATCGTGACGGACAGCAGCAGGACGCAGCCGGAGACGGTCAGCGCAATGCGCGACCAGCGCATGAAGTCCAGCTTCCTGGAGAGAATGAATGGCTGCATCGGGAACGGTACGGTTCAGATCGGCAGCCGCGTCAGCCGGCGACCGCCATAGATGAGGTTGACGAGGCTCCGGGTGACCATGATGGAAGTGAACATCGAGGTGAGAATGCCCAGCGACAGCGTCACAGCGAAGCCCTTGATCGGGCCGGTACCGAAGCCAAACAGTGCCAGGGACGCGATCAGGGTGGTGAGATTGGCATCGGCAATGGTTGAGAGCGCTTTCTCGTAACCGGTTTGTATGCTTGCCTGTGGCGAATTGCCGTTGCGCAGCTCTTCGCGGATGCGCTCGAAGATCAGCACGTTCGCATCCACCGCCATGCCTACCGTGAGCACGACGCCGGCGATGCCCGGAAGGGTCAGCGTGGCCTGCAACATCGACAGCAGCGCGACCAGGAGCGTCAGGTTCAGCAGCAGCGCGACGTCGGCAATGAGTCCGAACGCACGGTAGTACAGCACCATGAAGATCAGCACCAGGCCCAGGCCCAGCATGATGGAAGTGCTCCCCTTGTCGATATTGTCCTGGCCCAGGCTGGGGCCGACCGTGCGTTCCTCGATGAGGTTGATGGGCGCAGACAACGCCCCTGCCCGCAGCAGCAGGGCCAGGTCTCGTGCTTCCCTGGTTGAGTCCAGTCCGGTGATTTGAAAACGTTTGCCGAGTTGGTCCTTGATTTCAGCCAGGCTGATGATTTCCTCGATGGTTTCCTTGCGGCGCACCTTTTCCCCGTTTTCCTCCTCTTCCCAGCTTTTTGTTTCCAGGTAGACTACCGCCATCAGGCGGCCTATGTTGTCGCGGGTGTGGCGCGTCATCTGCCGCGCGCCCTGGCCGTCCATGTTGATGAACACCGCCGGACTGTTGCTGCGCTGATCAATGCCGGATTGTGCCGCGATGATCCGGCTGCCGGTGGTGATGATCTCTTTCTTTAGCAGCACCGGTTCGTCGCCGCGGGTGTAGTACAGGCGACTGCCCTGCGGTATCCGTCCATCGATTGCCTGCTGCACGTCGTTTTCCTCGTCGGCCAGGCGGAATTCAAGGGTTGCGGTGGCGCCCAGGATATCCTTGGCGCGGGCCGTGTCCTGGATGCCGGGCAGTTGCACCACCACCCGCGTTTGTCCGTGCTGCTGTACCACCGGCTCTGAGATGCCGAGCTCGTTGACGCGCTTGCGCAGCGTGGTGATGTTTTGCTGCAACGCCAGGCGCCGGTTTTCCAGCTGGGTTTGTTCATTCAGCCAGACGAGGACGTCAGGCTCGCCATCGCCATCGTCGATCTGCTCCTGTTCGAGTTCCGGAAAATCCTCCCGGATCAACTGATCGACTTGTGCCGCGTCGTCCGCGTTGCGCAGCCGCACCAGGATCCGGTCGGTGCCGCGGCGGGTTACGGTCTTGTAGCGGATGCGTTCTTCGCGCAGCGCCGAGCGTAAATCGGAGACGTAGCGCTCGATGGCGGTGTCTGCTACCGCCTCCAGGTCCATCTCCAGCAGAAAATGTACGCCGCCACGCAGGTCCAGGCCCAGGAACATTGGCTCTGCCGAGAGCTGGCGCAGCCAGTCCGGCGTGTTGGAAGCCGAGTGCAGTGCCACCACGTATTTACGTCCCAGTTCCGCTTGCAATGCGTCGCGGGCCTGCAACTGTGCCGATTCATCGGTGAAATGGAAGATGATGCTTTCCGCGCCTTGCCGGGTCTTCGTGCTGTTGAGGTTGGCTTCATCCAGAATGCCTCCTACCGTAAACTCCAGCAGTTCCAGGTCTTCGGCGATGTCGTTTGACGATACCTGCAGTGCCGGAACCTTGCCGTACAGGTTCGGCAGCGCATACAGCATACCGCTGCCGATCACCAGCAGGATCAGCAGGTATTTCCAGGTCGGGTAGTAGTTCATTGCCGGCCGGCGTGGAGGCGGATGCGACGCTTGCCTAGGCCAGGCGAGGGGGCCGCGGCGCGGCGGACCCGGCCAGGCAGGTGCGCGACCGCCCCCGGGACGGGTGATCGAGGCAGGGAAGCGCGGCTGTCGGCTGCGGGAGCCGGAAAGCGCGCCGCACGGCAGGGCCTGGGGTCGTCAATGAGCAGTGTGTGCGGACTGAACAGGAAGGGAGCTGCGGTGCAGGGGATGGCTACAGGGTTTTCAGTGTGCCTTTCGGCATCGCGTTGGCCACCGAGGTTTTTTGCACTTTGACATCTACTCCAGAGGCGATTTCCACCAGCAGAAAGCTGTCCCCAACGTCGCGGATCCGGCCCAGCAAGCCGCCGTTGGTGACGATCTCGTCGCCCTTGCGCAATGCCTCCACCATGGACCGGTGCTGCTTGGCGCGTTTCATCTGCGGGCGGATCATCAGGAAGTACATGATGCCGATCATCACCAGCATGAAGATGAGAAACTCCGATCCGCCGCCGCGTCCGGAGCCCTCTGCTTGTGCCCAGGCGGGAGTGCTCAGCAAGGCCGACAAGAATAAGGGGCCGAGTAGGTACATGGCGCGTATTATACATAGAAGCGCCGCCGTGGACCGGCGGCGGTCAAAGTTTGCTGAAGCGGGCCTGGAAGCTTTCCAGTTGTTTTTGTTCGATGGCCCGGCGCAGCTCCCGCATCAGTGTTTGGTAGAAGTGCAGGTTATGAATGGTGTTGAGCCGCAGTCCCAGCACTTCCCGGCAGCGATCCAGGTGGTGCAGGTAGGCGCGGCTGTAGTGGCGGCAGGTATAGCAGTCGCACTGCGGATCGGGCGGCAGCTCGCTGTTTCGGTGCTGGGCGTTGCGCAGGCGCAGGATCCCATCGTGGGTATAGAGACTGCCGTTGCGGGCGTTGCGCGTTGGGAGCACGCAATCGAACAGGTCTATGCCACGGCACACCGCCTGGACCAGCTCTGCCGGAGTGCCGACGCCCATCAGGTAGCGCGGGCTTTGCTCCGGCATATGCGGCGCCAGCCGCTCCAGGATCTGCAGCATCTGCCAGCGGGGCTCGCCCACGGACAGGCCGCCGATGGCATAGCCGTCAAAGCCCAGCTCCGTCAGCATGCCTAGCGATTGCTCGCGCAGTGGTGGATAGAGGCTGCCTTGAATGATGCCGAACAGGGCGGCGGGATGATCCTGGTGGAATTCCCGGCAGCGCCGCGCCCAGCGCATGGAAAGCTCCATGGAGGCGCGCGCCTTGGCCTCGCTGACCGGGTAGGGCGTGCAATCATCGAACACCATCGTGATGTCGGAGCCGAGTTGTTGCTGTACCCGCATCGATTCCTCGGGTCCGAAAAATACCGCGGCTCCATCGACCGGGGATCGAAAATGCACGCCTTCCTCCTTGATGCGGCGTGTGGCGGCCAGGCTATAGACCTGGTAGCCGCCCGAATCGGTTAAAATGGGTCCATCCCAGTTCATGAACCGGTGCAGCCCGCCATGCCGGGCAATCCGTTCGGCTCCGGGGCGTAACATCAGGTGAAAGGCGTTGCTCAGAATGATCTCGCTGCCGCTGCTGCGCAGCTCTTCCGTAGAGACGGCTTTAACGCTCGCCTGGGTGCCTACCGGCATGAACGCCGGGGTTTGCACGGCGGCTCGCGGCAGGTGCAGGCAGCCGCGGCGGGCGCAGCCGTCTTGCGCCAGGATCTCAAAGCGCAGCCGCCGCATTAGTTTGGGGTCCGTGGTGTCAGCCCGGCAGGATGGGTCGGGCCGGGTGGCCGCGCGATCAGCATGGCATCGCCGTAGCTGTAGAAACGATAGCGCTGCGCGATCGCGTACCGGTAGGCGTGCAGCAGCGCTTCCCGACCGGCGAAGGCGCTGACTAAGACCAGCAGTGAGGATTCGGAGAGATGAAAATTGGTGAGCAGGGCGTCAATGACGCGGAAGCGGTAGCCCGGATAGATGTACAGCCCGGTCTCGCCCCGGCACGCCCGCAGGGCTCCTTCCTGCCCCGCCGTCTCCAGTGCCCGGGCGCTGGTAGTGCCGACGGCGATGACGCGACCGCCGCGCCGCCGGGTATCGCATACCCGCGCGCATAATTCGGCGCTGACCTGGAAGCGTTCCCGGTGCATCCGGTGCGTTTGCACCTGCGTGCTGCGGATCGGCTGAAAAGTCCCCAGGCCCACGTGCAAGGTCAGGTAGGCGCAGTGCGTCCCGCCCGCCTCTATGCGTTGCAGCAGTTCGGTGCTGAAATGCAGCCCGGCGGTGGGCGCGGCGACCGCGCCCGGGTGCCGGGCGTAAACGGTCTGGTAGCGTTCCCGGTCCTGCGGCTCCGGGTCCCGGCCCAGGTAGGGGGGTAGCGGCACTTGCCCGTGCTGCTCCAGCAGGCTTTGGAAGGAGTCGGCGCCGCGCAGCCGGAGCGTGCTCAGCGCTCCCGCGCCTCGTTGCACTTCGCACTGCGCCCCGTCTGCCAGGTGGATCTGCGTGCCGGAGCGCAGCGGGCGGTTCGAGCCCAGCAGGGCCCGTGCCCGGTGAGGTTCCAGAATCCGCTCCACCAGGATTTCAATCCGGGCGCCGCCGGCCTTATGTCCGAGCAGGCGCGCCGGGATCACCTGGCTGTCGTTGAATACCAGCAGATCGTCCGGCCCCAGCAGCTCCGGCAGCGCGCTAAAGGGGTAATTTTCCAGCGCGCCGTTGCGTGGGTCGCAGTACAGCAGGCGACTGTCGGTCCGGCGCCCGGGCGGATAGCGGGCGATCAATTCAGTCGGCAGGCAGTAGTGAAAGTCGGAGCGTTGCATGGCCCCGCATACTAACAGCACCGATCGGAGCCTGTGGCCGGCCCGGTCGATGCCTGGCCGCGCCGCCGGGCGGGTACAGGCGCGGCCCCGGCGGCAACGGGCGCGCCGGTATTTTCGCGCCGACCCAATCCCGGCCCCCGCCGCCCCGGCCTTGCCGCCGGTTTCTGCTTGATTTTCCCGACCGGGGCGGGGTAGACTCCCGCTTCTTGCTTGGGCGGAGGCGTGGCTCCCACGATGGGGCCTGGAAAAGCCGTTTCATGGGTTCTCTCAGACTGCCTTTCAGCAATAGTTCAACGGTGCCCTGGATGACTGGGCGCGAAGTTGCCATGTCATTCCCCTGATCGGTTCGTGGGTGCGGCAAGGTGTTTCTCACAGTTTGAGGCCAGAGGATGCCGACCGTAAACCAGTTAGTGCGCAAGCCGCGCAAGCGTCAGCGGGCCAAGAGTAACGTGCCGGCGTTGCAGTCCTGTCCGCAAAAACGCGGAGTTTGTATATTGGTCAAAACGACCAAGCCGAAAAAACCGAACTCCGCGATGCGCAAAGTGGCCAGGGTGCGTTTGACCAACGGCTACGAAGTGACCACCTACATTGGCGGGGAAGGACACAACCTGCAGGAACATTCCGTGGTCTTAATCCGGGGCGGGCGGGTCAAGGATCTGCCCGGCGTGCGCTACCACACGGTCCGCGGCACGCTGGATGCCTCCGGGGTCGCCGACCGGCGCCAGGGGCGCTCGAAATACGGCGTTAAGCAGCCACGCTCCTGATTTTCCCGGTATCCGCGTAACAAGACCTGCGATGTCCAGAAGAAGAGTCATTGCCCGGCGCAAGATCATCCCCGAGCCTAAGTATGGGGACAGGACGCTGGCAAAATTCATTAACGTGGTGATGCGCAGCGGCAAGAAGTCCATCGCCGAGAAGATCGTCTATGGCGCGCTGGAGCACATCGGTGGCGCGAACGTGGTTCAGTTGGAGACCTTCCAGCAGGCCGTGGACAACGTGCGTCCGGTGGTGGAGGTCAAGTCCAGGCGGGTGGGAGGAGCTACCTACCAGGTGCCGGTGGAAGTGCGCGCGGATCGGGGCGGGGCGCTGGCCATGCGCTGGATCGTGGAAGCCTCCAAGCATCGGCACGGCAAGAGCATGGCCCAGCGCCTGGCCGATGAATTGCAGGACGCCTCCCGACAGCGCGGCGGTGCCGTCAGGAAAAAGGAAGACACCCACAAAATGGCCGAGGCGAACAAGGCGTTTTCCCACTACCGTTGGTAGTGCTGAAGGCAATGGTGACTAGACGTGGCACGGGCAACTCCAATTGAGCTGTATCGCAATATCGGCATTATGGCCCATATCGACGCCGGCAAAACCACCACGACGGAACGCATCCTCTACTACACGGGGCTGTCCCACAAGATCGGCGAAGTGCACGACGGCGCCGCCGTCATGGACTGGATGGAGCAGGAGCAAGAGCGCGGCATCACCATCACCGCCGCCGCCACCACGTGCTTCTGGCAGGGGATGGCGAGACAGTATGACCAGGCGCACCGCATCAACATCATCGATACCCCGGGCCACGTGGACTTCACCATTGAGGTGGAGCGCTCGCTGCGCGTATTGGACGGCGCTTGCGCGGTGTTCTGCGCGGTGGGTGGGGTGGAGCCGCAGTCGGAAACGGTATGGCGCCAGGCGGACCGGTACAAGGTTCCCCGGCTGGCTTTTGTCAACAAGATGGATCGGGTCGGAGCAGATTTCATGCGCGTGGTGAAGCAGCTTCGGGAGCGTCTGGGGGCGGCCCCGGTGCTGCTGCAGTTGCCGATCGGCAAGGAAGAGAATTTTACCGGTGTCGTGGACTTGGTTGCCAAGCAGGCGATCACCTGGGATGAGGGTTCAATGGGGATGAAATTTGAGCAGGGCGATATTCCGGAGCCGATGCGCAGTCAGTGCGAACAATACCGTGAGCAGGCGATGGATATGGCCGCCGAGGGCTCGGACGAGTTGACCGAGACCTACCTGGAGACGGGCACGCTGAGCCCGGAGCAGTTCCGCCAGGGACTGCGCTTGCGCACGCTGCGCAATGAAATCGTGCCGGTTTTGTGCGGGACGGCGTTCAAGAACAAGGGGGTGCAGGCCCTGCTGGATGCGGTAATCGATTATTTACCGTCGCCACTGGACGTTCCGCCCATCACCGGAGTGAGGGCAGACGACCGGGACCGGGAGGAAGTGCGCCATCCTTCCGATGATGAGCCTTATGCCTGCCTGGCCTTCAAAATTGCCACCGACCCCTTTGTGGGCACGCTGACTTTTTTCCGGGTTTATTCGGGAGTGCTGAAATCGGGCGACACTGTGTATAACCCGGTGAAAAGCAAGAAGGAGCGGGTCGGTCGCCTGTTGCAGATGTATGCCAACAGCCGCGAAGAGATCAAGGAGGTGCGCGCCGGGGACATTGCCGCTGCGATCGGACTCAAGGACGTAACTACCGGGGACACCCTGTGCGACGTGGACCGGACGGTCACTCTGGAGCGTATGGATTTTCCGGACCCGGTGATTTCCGTTTCCGTTGAACCCGCCAGCAAGCCCGACCAGGAGAAGATGGGCCTGGCGCTGGGCAAGCTGGCCCGGGAAGACCCTTCCTTCAAGGTGCACGTCGATCATGAATACGGACAGACCATTATCTCCGGGATGGGGGAGCTGCACTTGGAGATCATCGTCGATCGGATGCGGCGCGAGTTCAACGTGGAAGCCAACGTGGGGACGCCCCAGGTTGCCTACCGTGAGACCGTCCGCAAGATGGTGGAGAAGGTGGAAGGCAAATACATCAAGCAGACCGGCGGTCGAGGACAGTACGGGCATGTTGTGATCCGCCTGAAGCCGGGCGAACCTGGCTCGGGCTACAGTTTTATCAACCGGATCAGCGGCGGCGTCATTCCCAAGGAGTACGTGCCGGCGGTGGACAAGGGGATCCGGGAGCAGTTGCAAAACGGCGTGTTGGCCGGTTACCCGGTGGTGGACGTGGAGGTGACGTTATTCGACGGCTCTTTTCACGAGGTCGATTCCAGTGAGATTGCGTTCAAGGTCGCCGGTTCCATGGCGTTTAAGGAGGGCCTGCGACAGGCCCGCCCGGTGTTGCTGGAACCAGTCATGCAGGTGGAAGTGGTCACTCCCGAGGAGTACCTGGGCGCCATCACCGGCGATTTGAACCGCCGCCGGGGCCTGCTGCTGGGTTCGGAGCACGGCCCCGTTAACAAGGTGCTCCGAGCGGAAGTGCCGCTGGCCGAAATGTTCGGCTATGCCACGGATTTGCGTTCCAACAGCCAGGGCCGGGCCAGCTACTCGATGGAATTCAAATGCTATTCCCGGGTGCCCGCCGGCATAGCCGATAAAATCATCAGCAAGAACTAGTCCTGATGTCTGCGTTTGATCCAAGTTTTTCGCAAGCCGATCGGTCAATGACCGATCCCGGGGCTATTTTATTATTGCTTTTTCCCGACCGCGTTTGCGGGCGACAACTGGAGCAGGGCGGTAAGAATGGCTAAAGAGAAGTTTGATCGCACCAAACCGCATATCAACGTGGGCACGATCGGGCACGTGGACCACGGCAAGACGACGCTGACGGCGGCGCTGACGAAGGTTTTGGCGGCGGCGCACGGGGGGGAAGTGCGCGAGTACGCGCAGATTGACAATGCGCCGGAGGAGCGGGCGCGCGGCATCACGATTGCGACGGCGCACGTAGAGTACGAGAGCAGCGAGCGGCACTACGCGCACGTAGACTGTCCGGGGCACGCCGACTACGTGAAGAACATGATCACGGGAGCGGCGCAGATGGACGGAGCGATTTTAGTGGTGAGCGCGGCGGACGGACCGATGCCGCAGACCCGCGAGCATATACTGCTGGCGCGCCAGGTGGGGGTGCCGCGGGTGGTGGTGTACCTGAACAAGGCGGACCAGGTGGATGATCAGGAGTTACTGGAGCTGGTGGAGTTGGAGGTTCGGGAGTTGCTGGAGAAATACGAGTTTCCGGGCGAGGAGACGCCGGTGGTAGTGGGCTCGGCGCTGCAGGCGCTGGAAGGGAAGAGCGGCGAGTTGGGGGTAGGCTCGGTGGAGCGGCTGGTGGGGGAGTTGGACCGGTATATACCGATACCGGAGCGACCGGTGGAGCAGCCCTTTCTGCTGTCGATAGAGGACGTATTTTCGATTTCGGGCCGAGGCACGGTAGTGACGGGTCGAGTGGAGCGGGGCCGGGTTCGAGTGGGGGAGGAAGTGGAGATTGTAGGGATCCAGGAGACGCAGAAGACGACCTGCACGGGGGTGGAGATGTTCCGCAAGCTGCTTGATGAAGGGGTGGCGGGGGACAACGTGGGGGTGCTGCTGCGCGGCACGCGGCGCGAGCAGGTGGAGCGCGGGCAGGTGCTGTGCGCACCGGGGACGATCACCCCGCATGTAAAATTTCAATCGCAGGTGTACGTGTTGAGCAAGGAGGAGGGAGGACGGCACACGCCGTTTTTCAAGGGTTACCGACCGCAGTTTTATTTCCGCACGACGGACGTAACCGGTAGCGTGGAGCTGGCGGAAGGGACGGAGATGGTGATGCCGGGAGACAACGTGGAGTTAGGGGTGGCATTGCACGCGCCGATCGCGATGGAGGAAGGACTGCGCTTTGCGATCCGGGAAGGAGGTCGCACGGTTGGCGCCGGCGTCGTGTCAAAGATCGTCGAGTAGTCGGCGTACAGGCAACGAGCAGGCAACGCGCAAACAACGAGCAGGTAAATGGAACTTCAAATCATCCGCATCCGCCTGAAGGCTTTTGATTATCGTCTGATCGATCGATCCACCCGTGAGATTGTTGACACCGTGGTGCGCACCGGGGCCCGGATCAAAGGTCCGGTTCCGCTGCCTACCCGCAAAGAGCGCTACACGGTTTTGATCTCACCGCACGTAAATAAAGACGCCCGGGATCAATATGAGATCCGTACTCACAAGCGCATGCTCGATATTATCGTGAACCCGGAAGAAAATAATAAAACAGTGGACGCGCTGATGAAGCTGGATTTGTCCGCCGGCGTGGAGGTGCAGATCAAACTGCTTGATCGGGACAGCAATGCAAAAGAAGCCCTGGTGTCTTGAGGAATTAGCGTGGCCCTGGGACTGGTAGGAATTAAGCGGGGCATGAGCCTGGTCTTCACCGAACAGAGGAGCTCGGTGCCGGTCACGGTGATCGAGGTGCTCCCGCATCGGCTGGTGGATACCTGCAAGCCGGACAAGCAGGGCTACCTGGCCGCCAGGCTGACCTGGGGCGAGCGCAGCCGCCGGCTGCGGCGCCCGCAGGTCGGCTGTTTCGATAAGGCTGGAGTAGAGCCGGGGCGCAACTTGCGCGAGTTTCGCCTGGAGCGCGAGGATGAATTGCCGCCGCCGGACCAGGCGTTGACGGTGGCGCTGTTCCGGCAGGGGCAGAAAGTGGACGTCAGCGGCATTACCATCGGGAAGGGTTTTGCCGGCACCATCAAGCGCTGGAAGTTCAAGCGTGGCGGCTCCAGTCATGGCACCTCGCTGGCGCACCGCTCGGCGGGTTCCATCGGGCAATGCCAGACGCCCGGGCGGGTGTTCAAAGGCAAGAAGATGGCGGGCCATATGGGCAACGTCAGTCGCACGGTGCAAAATCTCGAGGTGGTGCGGGTGGACCCGGAGCATAACCTGCTGCTGGTCAAGGGAGCGGTGCCCGGGCCCAGCGGTTCGGACGTGGTGATCCGTCCCGCGATCAAGCAACGGCAGCGGCAAGAGCAGTGATGGAACTGGTGTTGCGCGCCTTCGATGCCGAGGAAATTTCTCGGGCGGCGGTTTCGGACCAGGTGTTTAACGCCGAATTCCGCGCCTCGCTGGTCCACCAGGTGGTAGTTGCCTGCCAGGCCCGGCAGCGCAGCGGAACCAAGGCGCAGAAAAGCCGTTCGCAGGCGCGCGGCGGCGGTCGCAAACCCTGGCGGCAAAAAGGGACCGGGCGCGCCCGGGCCGGCTCTATCCGCAGTCCGATCTGGCGCGGCGGCGGGGTCACTTTTGCTGCCAGTCCGCGGGATTTCAGCCCCAAGATCAACCGCAAGATGTATCGCGGCAGTTTGCGCTCGATTTTTTCCGAACTGTTGCGACAAGGACGGCTCATCCCGGTGTCCGGGCTGCGCTTGTCGTCCCCGAAGACTCGTGAGTTGCTAACCAGGCTCAAGGCGCTGCAATTAACCAGCGTGCTGATCATCACCGATGAATTTTCCAGGGAACTGGCGCTGGCGGCGCGCAACCTTCCCGACGTCGCCGTGTGCTCGGTGGAGGAAATTGATCCGTACCTGCTGCTGCGTTTTGAGCGCGTGCTGATCTGCGACAAGGCGCTGCGGCGAGTGCAGGACTGGTTGTCGTGATGCGCGAGGAGTTATTGTGTTTGATCGAGGCGCCGGTGACCACCGAGAAAAGCGAGTCCTTGAGGCAGGCGCGGAACCAATACACGTTCCGGGTGCGTCGCTGCGCCGGCAAGCGGCAGATCAAGCGCGCCATTGAGACCGCCTTCAACGTACAGGTGGCATCGGTGCGCACCTGCACGGTCAAGGGCAAGGAACGCCGCTTCCAGGGCGTGTTGGGGCGAACTTCGAGTTGGAAGAAAGCGTACGTGAAGCTCAATGCCGATTCCCCGCCGATTGAGATGAGCGGCAATCCGTAGCCGCCGTGCCGATGCGTTCATGTTCCGTTTAGCGTTATTTTGCCGCCGGGTGCGCGCCACTGCCTGCTCCACGGGGAGGGCTGAAAGATGCCGTTAGTGAAACGTAAGCCTTCCTCGCCCGGGGTGCGGGCGATGGTGCAGGTGCGTTCGCCGGGCCTGCATAAGGGCAAGCCTTTTGGGCCGCTGTTGGAGAAGAAAAAGCGGATCTCGGGGCGTAATAATGCGGGCCGGATCACCGTCCGGCACCGGGGTGGCGGCACCAGGAAGATGTATCGCCGGATCGACTTCAAGCGCGACAAGGACGGGATCCCGGCGCGCCTGGAACGGATCGAGTACGATCCGAACCGCTCCGCGCATATCGCGCTGCTGTTGTACCGGGATGGAGAGCGCCGCTATATTATCTGCCCCCAACAGGTGGAGTCCGGCACCGAACTGAACTCCGGGGCGGAGGCACCGATTCAATCCGGCAATTGCCTGAAATTAAACGATATCCCGGTGGGATCGATGGTACACTGCGTGGAGCTGAAGCCGGGCAAGGGTGCGCAGTTGGCCCGCAGTGCCGGTACCAGCGCCCAATTTGTTGCCAAGGAAGACGGGTATGCGATGTTGCGGTTGCGTTCCGGTACCGTCTGCAAGGTGCTGCTGCAATGCCGGGCTTCGCTGGGGGCGGTTTCCAACGCAGAGCATTCCCTGCGTTCCCTGGGCAAGGCCGGCGCGAAGCGTTGGCGCGGCATTCGTCCCACGGTCCGGGGCGTTGCGATGAATCCGGTCGATCACCCGCACGGCGGCGGAGAAGGCCGCAGTTCGGGCGGACGGCATCCGTCTACTCCCTGGGGCAAGCCGACCAAGGGTGGCAAGACCCGCAAGCGCAGGAACGTTCGTTCCACGGTGGTCCGGCAGCGGCGGCGGCGCGGCTAGCTTGTCTGTGTACCGGTTGTTTATGTCCGCATATTACGCCTGCCCGGGACCCTCGGCCGCGCAGCAAGGCGTGGGTGGCGCTGAATTCGGGGAGGGAAGTTCATGCCGCGCTCAGTAAAAAAGGGACCCTTTGTGGATCATCACCTGCTGAAAAAAGTGGAGGTCGCCAACCAGGCCGGCGAGAAGCGTCCGATTAAGACCTGGTCGCGCCGCTCAATGGTGATTCCGGAAATGGTGGGATTAACGATGGCGATACACAATGGCCGCCAACATGTGCCTGTCTATATCACCGAGAGCATGGTCGGCAGAAAGCTGGGCGAGTTCGCCCCGACCCGGACCTTCAAAAGCCATTCCGGCGACAGAAAGAGCAAGGCCGGCTGAGATGGCCCGGGCAGTATACAGAAACGCGCGCATTTCGCCCTATAAGGTCCGCTTGCTCGCCAACCGGATCCGCGCCGCGACGGTTAGCGAGGCCATCGATCAACTGGCTTTCAGTCCGCAGAAAGCCGCTGCCCTGCTGCGCAAGGTCCTGGAGTCGGCGGTGGACAACGCGGAAAAAAACGAGAACGCGGACGTCGATCTGCTGCAGGTGGAAAGTATCCAGGTGGACCAGGGGCCGGTGATGAAGCGGTTGCGCCCGCGAGCCCGCGGTCGCGCTGATCGAATCCTGAAACGCTCCAGCCACATTACCGTGGTCGTGTCAGAAAGCAGCCAGGCGGGGTAGTCATGGGACAGAAAGTACACCCGATCGGGCTGCGTCTTGGGATCGTGAAGGACTGGACGTCCAAATGGTATGCCTCTTCCCGCAAGTATACCGAGTGTTTGCGGGTTGACTTGGAAGTGCGCAGCTACCTGATGAAAAAACTGGCTAACGCTTCGGTGAGTTGTATCCAGATTGAGCGCCCCACGAACAACGCCCGGATTATCATTCACACCTCGCGCCCTGGAATCGTCATCGGCAAGAAGGGAGAAGATATCGATCGGCTGCGCCGGATCCTGTCTGATATGATGGGCGCGCCGGTAACGATCAACGTGGAGGAGATCCGCAAGCCGGAACTTGACGCCTACCTGGTTGCGGAAAACGTTGCCCAGCAGATCGAGCGCCGCATCATGTTCCGCCGGGCCATGAAACGAGCCGTAACCAACACGATGCGCCTGGGTGCGAAGGGGATTCGGATTCACGTTAGCGGACGGCTGAATGCGTTAGACATTGCCCGTTCGGAATGGTATCGTGAAGGGCGGATTCCGTTGCACACGCTGCAGGCTGACATTGACTACGGTTTTGCCGAGGCGCATACTTCCTATGGGGCCATTGGGGTCAAAGTATGGATCCTGAAGGAAGATGTGTCCAAGCCGAGTGCCCCGGCAGAATCATCCTCTCCCCCGGGGGTAGCGGAAACCGCCGAGGCCGTGCCCGCGCCGGAGGAGTCGGCGCCCGATCCCGCGGCGACGCCCGCGATGCCCGATGGGCCGCCCGAGTCCTGAGTCGGCAGGCGGAGAATGATCCATGCTGCAGCCGAAACGGACCAAGTACAGGAAGAGGCACAAGGGGCGCAACCGGGGCTTGGCCTCCGGGGGCGGGCGCGTCAGCTTCGGCGAATATGGTTTGCAGGCGTTGAGCCGGGCGCAGATTACGGCCCGCCAGATCGAGGCCGCACGCCGGGCCGTGACCCGGCACGTACGCCGCGGCGCGAAGATCTGGATCCGCATCTTCCCCGACCATCCCATCACCCGCAAAGCCCTGGGCGAACGCATGGGGCGTGGTAAGGGTAAGGTGGAATTCTGGGTGGCGAACGTCAAGCCCGGCACGATGCTGTACGAGATCGAGGGCGTGCCCGAGACGCTGGCGCAGGAAGCGCTGCGCCGCGCCGCGATGAAACTGCCGGTCCGGACCGGCTTTATTCACAGAACGTTGGCGTAGGAAACAGTGCAGGCGTCAGAGCTCAAAGGGAAAAGCAGCCAGGAACTCAAGCAAGTGCTGGCTGACCTGCTCCGCGAGCAGTTCAATCAGCGCCTGCAGTTGCGCCTGGGACAGGCTGGAAATCCGAGCGGATTGAAAAAGATGCGCCGCGACATTGCCAGGATAAAAACCGTGTTGCGGCAAAATGCCGCGCCGGAAGGAGTGCGCTGAAGATGGAAAACGCCGAAACCAGGGCCAAGACACTGCTCGGCAGAGTCGTCGGCGGCAACATGGACAAGACGATTGCGGTATTGATCGAGCGCCGCGTGAAGCACCCGCTGTACGGGAAATACATTAAGCGGAGCACGAAGCTCCTGGTCCATGACGAGGCAAACGAATGCAAGGTGGACGACCTGGTGATGATAGAGGCGTGCCGTCCGCTTTCGAAACGCAAAGCCTGGAGGCTCCGGCAGGTGCTCTCCGGCAGTAGAAACTCCTGAACCCGGTGGGAGAGGCGCGACATGATTCAGATGCAGACCATGCTGGAAGCGGCCGACAACAGTGGTGCCCGGCGCCTGATGTGCGTAAAGGTGCTGAGTGGCTCCAAGCGTCGTTATGCCCGCATCGGCGACGTCATCCGGGTCAGTGTCAAGGAGGCGATCCCGCGTGCGAAAGTGAAAAAGGGCGAGATGTACAAGGCGGTGGTCGTGAGGACTCGCAGCGGGGTGCGCCGTACGGACGGTTCCCGGATCCGCTTTGACAGCAACGCGGTGGTACTGCTGAACAATCAGCTGCAGCCGGTGGGAACCCGGATTTTCGGTCCGGTAACCCGGGAATTGCGCGGCGCCCAGTTCATGCGGATCATCTCGCTTGCGCCCGAAGTCATTTAGAACGGGGCTGTGATAAGGATTATGAAAAGGATCAGAAAAGGAGACGAAGTGGTCGTGTTGACCGGCAGGGACAAGGGCCGGGTAGGCAACGTGTTGAAGGTTTTGCCTGCCGAGGATCGGGTCGTGGTGGAAAACGTCAACTTGGTGAAGCGGCACACGAAACCGCGCCCGGACCTGAATCAGTCCGGCGGCATTGTTGAAAAGGAAGCCTCGATCCACGTGTCCAACGTATCTTTGTACAACCCGATTACCAAGAAGCCGGACCGGGTCCGGTTCAAAGTGCTGGCAGACAGCCGAAAGGTCAGGGTGTTCAAGTCCAGCGGGGAAGTGGTCGATGCCTGAGACCCGGGAGCTGCCGAACCTGTTCCGCCGCTACCGGGATGAGGTCGTCGGGAAGCTGATGCAGCAGCAGGGCTGGAAGTCCCCGATGCAGGTGCCGCGCCTGGTCAAGGTGATCCTGAACATGGGCGTGGGAAGCGTGCTGACCGACAAAAAACAGTTGGACGTGGCAGTTAAGGAGTTGAGCGGCATCGCCGGGCAAAAAGCCATCCAGACCCGGGCGCGCCAGTCGGTGGCGAACTTCAAGGTGCGCGAGGGCTGGGCGATCGGCTGCAAGGTGACGCTGCGCCGGTTTCGCATGTACGAGTTCCTGGAACGCCTGATGTCGGTTGCGTTGCCCGGCATCCGGGATTTCCGCGGCCTGGGCCGCAAATCTTTCGATGGCCGGGGAAACTTCAGTCTCGGGATCCGGGAGCAGATTATTTTCCCCGAGATCGACTATGACCGGATCGAGGGCATCCGGGGCCTGGACGTCTGCATCGTCACCAATGCCAGGTCGGACGATGATGCGTATGCGTTGTTCCATGCGTTGCAGTTCCCGATGCGATGAGGGCGGGGACGAGTGGCTAGGAAAGCGATCTTGAACCGGGAGTCCCGGCGCGAGGCGCTGGTGGCAAAATACGCCGAACGGCGCAGGGAATTGCGCGAGCAGGGCAAGGATCCGAAGCTGGATCCGGAGCAGCGGCTGCAGGCGCGGATTGCGCTCAATAAGCTGCCACGCGACTCCAGTGCGTCCCGGCAGCGCAACCGCTGCCAGATCACCGGACGCCCGCACGGCGTTTACCGGAAATTCGGCCTGGGACGCAACAAGCTGCGCGAACACGCGATGAAAGGAGATATTCCCGGCCTGGTCAAGGCGAGTTGGTGAATACGGACGGAGACGGCAGACGATGAGCATACAGGATCCCATTGCGGACATGATCTGCAGAATTAAGAACGCCCAGGCCCGTTTTCGGCCGGAGGTGGCGATGCCTTTTTCCAGGCACAAGGAGTCCATCTCCGCGCTGATGCGCAGGGAAGGCTTCATTGAAGATTTCCGGGTGGAACAGCAGGATCAAAAAAAGGACCTGGTGGTGACGCTGAAATATCACCAGAAAAAGCCCGTCATAGAAATGATACGCCGGGAGAGCAAATCGAGCTGCCGAATCTACCGGAAAAGCAAGGATCTGCCGAAAGTCCTTAACGGCATGGGAGCGGCGGTGATCTCGACTTCTCAAGGCGTGATGACGGACCGGGAAGCGCGCCGCAAGGGCCTGGGAGGCGAGGTGCTGTTCCTGCTGGCCTAGGCCGGCCGGTTCCGCATGTCCGCCTCGGAGTAAGTCCTGTATGTCCAGGTTGATGCAAAGCCCGTTGCCTATTCCCCCGGAAGTGCAGCTGGAGCTGTCCGGCGGCGAGGTCACCGTGACTGGGAAAAACGGTCGCCTGAGTTGGCTGCTGCATCCACTGGTACAGGCGCAGAGGCAGGATCAGCAGATCCGCTTTGAGACCCGGTCCGGGGCCAGGCAGGCGCGTGCATTGCTGGGCACCTCCCGGGCCCTGGTGAGAAATATGATCATCGGAGTGGACCAGGGATTTGAGAAAAAACTGAACATTCACGGGGTCGGCTACCGCGCCCGGATGGAGCAGAACGGTACGCTGGTGCTGGCATTGGGATATTCCCATCCGGTGCAATTTGCGATCCCGGAGGGGCTTGAGGTCCAGACCCCGAGCCAGACCGAGATCGTGATCCGAGGCTCGGACAAGCAGAAAGTGGGTCAACTGGCGGCGGAAATTCGCGCCAGCCGCCCGCCTGAGCCGTACAAGGGTAAGGGGATCTGCTATGCCGACGAGCAGATCCTGCGTAAAAAGCCCAGAAAGGAAAGTACACGGGGGTAACCGGAGTGGACAGGAAAAAAGGCCGTATGCGCCGGGCCCGCAAAACCAGGGCGCGCATCAGGGAGCAGCAGGCTCACCGGTTGAGCGTGTACCGGAGCTCGCAGCATATCTACGCGCAGTTGTTTGACCGGGAGGGGGACCGGGTGCTGGTGAGCGCTTCCACGCTGGACGGCGAATTGAAGGGCGGTATTGAGTACGGGGGCAACAAGCAGGCGGCCGAGGCAGTGGGGCGTGCGATCGCGCTCCGGGCCCGGAAGGCCGGGATCACCCAGGTGGCGTTTGACCGCTCCGGTTTCCGCTACCACGGCCGGATCCAGGCGCTGGCAGATGCGGCGCGCGCCAATGGCATGGAGTTTTAATCGTTGGGGCGGCAGATGAAAGGCGCAGATGCCGGGATCAGCAGCGAGGAACTGCAGGAAAAACTGGTGCACGTCAACCGGGTTGCCAAAGTGGTGAAGGGGGGCCGTCAGTTTGGCTTTTCCGCCCTCACCGTGGTTGGCAACGGGAACGGTCGGGTGGGCATGGGCCGTGGCAAAGCGAGAGAGGTTCCGGTGGCGATCCAGAAAGCGATGGAGAACGCACGCAAGAATTTGTTTGATGTTCCGCTCAAGGACGGAACCCTGTACCATGCGCTGGTTTCCAAGTACGGCGCGGCCAAGGTCTACATGCAGCCGGCGTCCAAGGGCACCGGGATTATTGCCGGTGGTCCGATGCGCGCGGTATTCGAGGTGCTGGGCGTGCACGACGTGCTCGCCAAGTCCTTCGGTTCCAGGAATCCCATCAATGTCGTGCGCGCTTCCATTCGGGGATTGCAGTCCTTCAAGTCGCCACGGGAGATTGCCGCCAAGCGCAACCTGCCCGATGCGGATTTTGGAGATTGACGGCGGTGGACAAACAGCAGGGGACCATACAGGTGACGCTGACAAAGAGTCTGATCGGCCGGCTCAGGGCGCACCGGAGTTGTGCCCGGGGCCTGGGCCTGCGCCGCATTTGGCAGAGCGTTCAGGTGACCGACAACCCTCGGAACCGGGGCATGATCAGGGAAATTTCCTATATGCTTAAGACGGACCTGGAATGCTGATGCGTTTGAACTCACTGGGTCCGGCGTCCGGCGCCCGGTGCAGTCCGAAAAGGCTGGGCCGGGGCATCGGCAGCGGCTGCGGCAAGACCTGCGGTCGCGGCCACAAGGGACAAAAGTCGCGCTCCGGGGCGCGCCGGCGGTATGGCTTTGAAGGCGGGCAGATGCCGATACAGCGGCGCGTGCCGAAATCCGGTTTCCGTTCGCGCCGGGCCTTGAGCACCGGCGAGTTGCGGCTCTACCGGCTGCAGGACTGGGGAGATGAACCGGTTACGCTGCCGGCGTTGCGGCAGCGCGGCCTGGTGCGGAGCCGGTTCAAGCGGGTGCGGCTGATCGCCGGCAGCGAGTTGAGCTCCGCCGTAGTGCTGCGGGGCATCGCGGTCAGCAAGGGCGCGGCGCGGGTCGTCCAGGCCGTCGGCGGAAAGGTGGAATAGGATGGCTGCCTCCGGTTTGGCGCTCAGCCGCGGGCTGACCGACATCGGCAAGCTGGGCGAGCTGCGGCAACGGCTGCTATTTGTGCTGTTCGCGTTGTTTGTCTACCGGTTTTGCACGCATGTTCCGGTGCCCGGGATCAACCCGATTGCCTTGACCGAGTTTCTGCGTCAGAACGAAGGAACGATCCTGGACATGTTCAATATGTTCTCCGGCGGGGCGCTGGAAAGGTTTTCCGTCTGCACGCTTGGGGTATTGCCGTATATCACCGCTTCTATCGTGGTGCAGATGTTTTCTGCGGTGGACCCTCGGCTCAAGCAGTTAAAGAAAGAGGGTGAAGCGGGCAGGAGGACGCTGACGAAATATACCCGCTATCTCACGGTGCTGCTGGCCACCTTTCAATCATTGGCAGTGGCGATAGGCTTCGAGACCCAGGTCACTGCCAGTGGGCCCATTGTGCTCGATCCCGGGATTGGCTTTCGGGTCATCGCGGTGATTTCCCTGGTAACCGGGACCATGTTCCTGATGTGGCTGGGGGAGCAGATCACGGAGCGCGGGATTGGCAATGGCATTTCCATCATCATATTTTCCAGCATCGTCTCCGGCTTGCCGTCGGCGATCGGCGGTACGGTCGAACTGGCGCGGACCGGCGCCATCTCCATTCCGCTGGTGCTGGGCCTGTTCGTGTTGGCCATCGCCGTGACCGGCTTTGTGGTCTTCGTAGAGCTGGGACAGCGGCGCATAACGGTGAATTACGCCCGGCGCCAGCACGGTCGCGGGACGCCGGCGGGCCAGGCAGGTCACCTGCCCTTGAAGCTGAACATGGCAGGCGTCATCCCCCCCATCTTCGCCTCTGCCCTGATCCTGTTTCCTTCGACGGTGGCCAACTGGGTGGGCAGGAACGAAGGCATGACTTGGTTGCAGGATGTTTCCTCCTTTTTGCAGCCGGGCACCCCGATGTATATGCTGTTCTTCGGCCTGGGGATTTTCTTTTTCTGTTTCTTCTACACTGCGGTGCAGTTCGATTCGCGGGAGATTGCCGATAACCTGAAGAGAGGCGGCGCCTTCGTGCCCAGTCTCCGGCCGGGAGAGCAGACTGCCCGCTACCTGGACCAGGTGCTGACCCGCTTGACCACCGCGGGGGCGATCTACATTGTTTTTATCTGCCTGCTGCCTGAACTGTTGTTATACCGGTTGAGCGTGCCATTCTATTTCGGCGGCACCTCGCTGCTGATCATCGTAGTGGTCGTTATGGATTTCATGTCCCAGGTGCAGGCTCACCTGATGTCCCACCAGTACGAAGGCCTTTTGAAAAAGGCAAACCTCAAGGGGCGCCGCAGAAGGTAGGGTGCCAGTGGAGGAGCGGGTATGAAAGTGAGAGCTTCGGTGAAGCGGATTTGCCGGGACTGCAAGATCGTCAGGAGAAAAGGCGCGGTTTGGGTGATCTGCAAGGATCCCAGACACAAGCAGCGCCAGGGCTGATATTTCAGGGTTTGCGCGAGGAATAGTAGTAACGTGGCAAGAATAGCCGGCGTCAATTTGCCGATTAACAAGCATTTGCAGATCGCCTTGACTCATATTTACGGTATCGGTCGCCCCACGGCGTTGGATATCTGTAAAGAATCAGGCCTGGATCCGTGCGCTCGTCTCCGGGAACTCTCCGGCGGACAGTTGGACGTTCTGCGCAGTGCGGTGGACAAGTTCGAAGTGGAAGGAGACGCCCGGCGCGTACGTGCGATGAACATCAAGCGCTTGATGGACCTGGGATGCTACCGGGGGATTCGACATAAAAGAGGCTTGCCCGTGCGCGGGCAGCAGACCCAGACCAACGCCAGGACCCGGAAAGGGCCTCGGCGCAGGACTTTGAAGAAGTAGCGGGCGGAGGTATTCAGATGGCAACTCGGCAGGGAAAGAAGAAGCGCGTCAAGAAAGTGGTCGTCAACGGCATTGCGCATATACAGGCTTCCTTCAATAACACCATTATCATGATCACGGACAAGCAGGGAAACGCCCTGGTTTGGGCTACTGCCGGCGGCAGCGGGTTTCGCGGTTCGCGCAAAAGCACTCCTTTCGCCGCGCAGGTTGCCTCGCAGCAGGCCGGCGCACAGGCCCAGGAGTACGGGTTGAAAACGTTGGAGGTGCGGGTAAAGGGGCCCGGCCCGGGGCGGGAGTCCGCCGTGCGCGCCCTGAATTCCCTGGGCATCAAGATCACCAACATCAACGACGTGACTCCCATTCCGCACAACGGCTGCCGGTCGTCCAAGCGCCGCCGGGTCTGACGGGTACGGGAGAAATCACATGGCAAGATACCTGGGACCCACTTGCAAATTGAGCCGGCGCGAGGGCGTTGACCTGCTGTTGAAAAGCCGCACGCGCTCGATAGAGAAGAAATGCCAGATAGACAAGCCTCCCGGCCAGCATGAAGGCAAGCAGCAGAGGCGTCCCAGCGACTACGCGCTGCAGTTGCGGGAGAAGCAGAAGCTGCGCCGCATGTACTGCGTGCTGGAGAAGCAGTTTCGGCGCTACTACAAGGAAGCGGTCCGCAGAAAGGGCGCGACCGGGGAAAACCTGCTGACGTTGCTGGAGAGCAGGCTGGACAACGTCGTCTACCGGGTGGGATTCGGTTGCACTCGCAATGAAGCCAGGCAGCTGGTGAGTCACCGGTCCATCCTGGTGAACGGCAGGGTGGTGAACATCCCTTCCTACGAAGTATCCGTGCGGGACGTGATCTCGATACGGGAAAAAAGCGGGAAGCAGTTGCGCATCCAGGATTCGATCCGCTGTGCCGAGGAACTGGGATTCCCCGATTGGGTGGACGTGGACACGGAAAAGAAAAGTGCTACTTTGAAGCGTTTGCCGGAAAGGACCGAGCTGGCCGGCGACATTAATGAAAGCTTGGTCATAGAGTTGTACTCCAAGTAATTACCTTGAATTCTATTCATCTAGCGGAGGTTGGCAGAGTGCTTGCATTGAACAAGATCTTGAAACCCAAGAACGTGAGAGTTACGGAAAGCCGGGCTAACCAGGCCCGGGTAACGATAGAGCCGTTGGACCGGGGATTTGGCTACACCCTGGGCAATGCCCTTAGAAGGGTACTGCTGTCTTCGATGCCGGGCAGTGCCATTGTGGAAGTGGAGATCGAAAACGTGCTGCACGAATACACGCACATTGAAGGAGTGCAGGAAGACGTCACCAACCTGCTGATGAACCTGAAGGAAGTGGCGATCAAGCTCCACGTCAAGGAAGAGGAGACCTTGATTTTGCAGAAACAGGGTCCGGGAGTGATGACGGCGGCGGACATTGCCGTGGGACACGATGCGGAGGTGATGAACCCGGAACACGTGATCGCCAACCTGACCAAGCCGGTTTCCCTGCACCTGCGCGTCAAGATCGCACAGGGCAGGGGTTACCAGCCGGCGCCGTCTCACCAGCTGCACGAGGAGGCGATAGATGATATCGCCAGCGACAGCGTCGGCAGAATGCACCTGGATGCCTCCTTCAGTCCGGTCCGCAAGGTTGCCTACCAGGTACAGAGTTCACGCGTCCGGCAGCGCACCAACCTGGACAAACTGATCCTGGAAATCGATACGGATGGCACGGTCAGCCCGACCGATGCGCTTCGGGAAGCCGCTGATATCCTGATCGATCAGTTCTCGGTGTTTACCGACTTTTCCAAGAGCTACGTGGAAGAGGAGTCGCAGGACCAGTCAGAACTGGGATTTTCCGAAGTGCTGCTGTCGTCGGTGGAAGATTTAGAGTTAACTGTGCGCTCGGCGAATTGTCTGAAGGCGGAAAGCATTCACTATATCGGTGACTTGATTCAAAAGACCGAGAACGAGTTGTTGCGCACGCCGAACCTGGGCAAGAAGTCGCTCAGCGAGATTAAGGAAATGCTCGAGTCCAAGGGGCTGTCCCTGGGGACGCCGCTGGAGAATTGGCCGCCCCCGAAACTGGCGAAAAAAGCCAGCGAAGAGGATCATGGTCATGGCATGCCGGATGACAAAATCAGAAGGATGGGACCATGAGGCATGGGAAATCCGGGCGCAAGCTGGGCAGAACCTCCTCGCACCGAAAGGCAATGCTGCGCAACGTGGCCGTGTCCCTGTTGAAGCACGAGCGTATAGAGACCACGCTAGAAAAAGCCAGGGAATTGCGCCGTTTTGTCGAGCCGCTGATTACGCTGGCCCGCAGGGAGGGCAACGAGGTGGCCCGCAAGCGCCTGGCGTTCTCAAGGATCCGGAGCAGGGCGTCGGTCCAGAAGCTATTTGACGTGTTGGCTGAGCGCTACCGGGAGCGCCCGGGCGGCTACCTGCGCATACTCAAGCACCGTCGCCGCCCCGGGGACCAGGCCACCCTGACACTGGTTGAATTGATGGACGCGCCGCGCAAAGACGGCGACGCGGCACCGGCCCCTGGTAGCTGAACGGCGTGCGGGCGGGCACGGGGTGCATACCATGCCTCTAGCCTGGTCATAAGCCAGCTGAACGGCGCGCGCGGACACGGGAGGGCCACTGCGCGGGAGCCGGGCACCGGGGAGGCACGTCCTTTCACCGTGTCGCGGACTTACACCTCCGATGCCCGACACCTTCTTTCGCTGTGTCGCGGACTACGCCTCCGATGCCCGGCACCTTCTTTCACTGCGTCGCGGACTTACGCCTCCGCTGCCCGACAGCTTCTTTCACTGCGTCGCGGACTTACGTCTCCGCTGCCCGACAGCTGCTTTCACTGCGTCGCGGACTACGCCATCGGCAGCCCGGCAGCTTCTTTCACTGCATCGCGGACTTACGCCTCCGCTGCCCGACAGCTGCTTTCACTGCGTCGCGGACTACGCCACCGGCAGCCCGACAGCTTCTTTCACTGTGTCGCGGACTACGCCATCGGCAGCTCGATACCTTCTTTCACTGCATCGCGGACTACGCCACCGGCAGCCCGGCAGCTTCGTTCACTGCGACGCGGACTACGCCTCCGCTGCCCGACAGCTTCTTTCACTGCGACGCGGACTACGCCTCCGATGCCTGACACCTTCTGTCACTGCGTCGCGGACTACGCCACCGGCTGCACGCACCTTCTTTGGCGTGCGTTGCGGGGCGATGATCCAGGGGCCGGTGCGTACGGATGATCTTCCTGCTGACTGATTTTGGGCTGGAAGGCCCCTACCTGGGTCAGATGGAGGCCGTGATCCTCGGCCTCCGTCCTGATGCCTCGGTGATCAACCTGTTTCCGGACCTGCCGCGGCAAAATCCCCGGGCCGCCTCTTACCTGCTGCCGGCCTACTCGTCGCAACAGGCCCGTGGCGGCGCGGTGTTTTTATGCGTGGTGGACCCGGCCGTCGGCAGCGACCGCCACAAGCCGGTGATGCTGTTGTTTCAGCAGCGCTGGTATCTCGGGCCGCACAATGGATTGTTCGATGCGCTGATCCGCCAGGGAGCGCAGCAGGGCTGGCTGATCCGCCCACCTGCCGAGCCGCTGTCCGCTACTTTTCACGGCAGGGATCTGTACGCTCCCGCCGCGGCCCGCCTGGACGGCGGATCTTCCCCGCCCGATGATGACCGCCTGGCGCTGCAGCCGATTCACCCAGGCCCGGATGACCTGGCGGAAATCGTCTATATCGATGGCTTTGGCAACGCGATCACCGGCCTGCGCCAGGACGCCCTGTCCGCGCACCAGGCGTTGGGCGTGGCCGGCAGAACGATCCACCCGGCGCCGTTTTATTCCGCCGTGGCCCGGGGGGACTGTTTCTGGTATCCGAATTCCAATGGCCTGATCGAGATTGCCGTCAACCAGGGCAGTGCCGCCGAGCTGCTGGGACTGAAGGTAGGGGATGCGCTGGAATTGGCATGAGGCCGGGCCCCGGGCGGTTTACCGGTTGCTGTGCCCACGGACCGGATGGCCGGGCGGCGCTCGGCGGGCCGGGCCGGAGGAGGCCCGACGGCGGCGCTTCAGTAGCGACCCACGGCAGTCGGCTCGAGCCTTGATTGGAGACCGGCGCGTGTTCGACTGCCGGTCAGGTCCAGGTGCTGCCTGGTGAGTGTGAGGCCGAGTCAGCTGTGTAGCGGTTGGGAGCACCTGCTGCAATATGCGTTTCTGATCCGGTTGCTGTGCCCACGGGCCGGATGGCCGGGCGGCGCTCGGCAGGCCGGGCCGGAGGCAGCCCGGCGACGGCGCTTCGGAGGCGGCCCGCGGCAGTCTGATCGAGCCTTGATCGGAGACCGGCGCATGCTCGGCTGTCGGTCAGGTCCAGGTGCTGCCTGGTGAGTGTGAGGCCGAGTTCGCTGCGTAGCGGTTGGGAGCACCTGCTGCAATATGCGTTTCTGATCCGGCTGCACCGACCGATCGGTATTTTCCTGCTGCTGTGGCCGGCCTTGTGGGGATTGTGGGTAGCCGCCGATGGTCCGCCGCCGCTGCCTGTATTGCTGGTCTTTATGGTTGGCGCAGTGCTGATGCGTTCGGCGGGCTGTGTGGTCAATGATTATTTTGACCGGGACTTCGACCGGCAGGTGGCTCGCACCCGCACCCGTCCGCTGGCGATCGGGACAATTACGCCGTGGGCGGCGTTGGTCGTTGCCGCGGTGCTCGCCGGCGGCGCCTTTATGCTGGCGTGGCTGACTCTGAACCGGCTTACGCTGCTGCTTGCCATCCCTGCCGTGTTGCTGGCGCTATGCTATCCACTGAGCAAGCGCTGGTTGGACGTGCCGCAGGTCTTTTTGGGCATTGCCTTCAGTTGGTCGATCCCGATGGCTTTTGCTGCCATCAGCGGCACGGTGCCGGTCGTCGCCTGGCTCTTGTTTGCCGCCAACCTGTGTTGGACCGTGGGTTACGATACGCTGTATGCGATGGCGGATCGGGAGGATGATCGGCGTGCCGGGGTGCGCTCGATGGCGATCCTGTGCGGGCGCAGAGACCGGGTCGCGGTGGCGACCGCGCAGGCATTGTGCCTGCTGCTGCTGGCCGGGATCGGCTGGTATGCGCGTTACCATGCCGCGTTCTACCTGGGGTTGCTGCTGGCTGCCGGTCTGGTCGGGTACCAGCAATACCTGGTTCGAGATCGGACTCCGAGCGCCTGCCTGCAGGCGTTCCGGCACAACAACTGGTTTGGCGCCGCGGTGTTTGCGGGACTGTGCTGTGCCCGCCTGTAGCGGCGCGGATCGACCCGGCTGGCGCCGGCAGCAGGGCCAGCCTGCGCCGGCGGCGCAAAACCAGTTGTGATCGATTTCAGTGGCCGCTCGGCACCGCTAACGGCCTCGCTTGAGTGCCTATTGTGGCGTGAAGTATAGGAAAAATTAACACCCTGTTTCCCCTTATTCCACCCAAAAAAGAAAGAGCTTCGCGAAGCCATCGTCCAGTCCTGGAACACCCGAAATCTGACTGATTTCGGCCGACACACCCAATATTGCTCCTTCCCGCCGGTCATTCCTGCCACAATTCCAGCCACCAGGCATGCCGACTACCTGCCGCTACTTTTGCCGGCGGCAATTTGCTGAATTGACTGAGTCAAACTGATCTCGTCGGCCACCCGAACAAACCTGTTTGGGGCGCTGTCCTGCTCTCGGGTAATGGGTTGCATTCTTTTGCTTCCGCTTTTCTCTGAAGGTGTGCAAGGCTCTGCTTGATCCGCGCAGGGTCTTCGATCCCGGCGATTACCTTGCCTTACTCTGTTCCGCAACATTGACTTGGCCCGAGGAGATGGCGCTATTTCTAGCCTGTTATTGTGGCAGGTTTCATGTGATGTGATTTATTGCCGCCACGGAAAGGAGACTGAATCGTCTAAAAAATGTGCTTGCTAGCGAGGCTGGATTTCATCGCAAAATTGGCGGCATTGGTGCCCCAACCGCGAGTCAATCTGGCGACCCGTTCAAGGACACCTCGGGACCGGCGATGAACATTTTGATCAACGTAATGGCGACCGTCAGTTTGGTGATTGCGCCGTTGTTGGGGGTTTAGGGGAAACTGGCCGTCTGCATTTCGTGCGCGTCGTATATGTATCATATCAACTGAAAATCTTTCGATATCCATACCTTAAGAGGAAGGTGCAAAATGCTTTCATTCAAAAAAGCGCCTGAAACCAGCAGTGCGCTTTCCGAATTTATGCGCAACGGCTCCGCCAAAGAACACAAACGCGTGTTCAAGAAGGTCATCAAAGAATCCATCCGGGAACAGAGGAAGGTCATTGAACAGGCTGAGCTAATTAACGCGGGCGGCTTTATCAGTGTTAATCACCCTTATAGACGATGGCATTTTCGGCTTGGAAGCCGTCGCTGAGTTGTTCCGAGGGAATTCGGTCAAATTCAATCACTCCGCTATTGGAGGCTAAAGAGGAGAAACGGTCATTACTGATAGGTGCGCCATCTTCGGTGACCTTGGAGATGTGGCAAAAAATATTCGACTCAATATCGGTGAGGCTGTAGCCGGATCGTACCGAAAGAAATCCATAGCCTTTTTCATCATTCACATAATCTAAAATGCCGCGATGACGGATCCCTCGCACATTATTTCTAATCGGCAGTAGCTTGGGAATGGTAGCGCCATGGAAGTAGTAATCGACTTCTCGGCGTAGTTCGCCACTGACATTATTAAAGGCGATGGCATCAACCCGTTTACCTTTATTTTGTAGTGCACGGACCAAGCGCAGGAAGTCTCCATCACCAGTGCCAATCATAATATAATCCAGGTTCTCGGCCTGTAACAATGCATCAACCGCCATGTCGAGATCGGCATTGGCTTTAGTGGTCTCATTACCATACGAGTCACGAAAGCGTTTAATCTCTTTTCTTACAGTATGAAAGCCTGCCTGTCTCATTATTTCCCGGTGGTTTTGTGCTTTTTCTTTATATTCGTAGTCATCTCTCTCACGATTAGAATCAACCGCTACATAGGCATTGGCACGTAATACGGTGGTGCCTTGTGCTTCGACTAGCGTTTTAATCACTTTATATTTCATTCCCCAGCCCCCGTTCATCTTTAGGTTTTCCATATCGAGGAATATTCCAGCTTTGAGCATTTCATTCATCTCCGTATCTAAAAAATAATGACAGGTATTACGCGGGAAGGCCACCGAGTCGACAGTGGTCAATCACTGTCTCGGTCGGTTGGGAGGAATCTAAATAGTTAGGGTACTGCTGTTACACAGGCAACCCAAGTCATTGTGGTGATACGTTACTTTTCCGCTACTACGTATTTTAATATATCCACCACTTTCTCGGGGGTGTCGTCCAAGCCATGGCAGAGGCATCGACCTCTTTAAGGGAGTGTACAATATCCTCACCATGTAGAGTAGTATGTAGTATACGGCTTAATTTGATGCTGTGCAATACCTGACCTTCCCCCTGTTGGGTAGCCATTCAAAGAGAGACAAAAACATCATATCATGCAGCCTCTGCCTCGAACACGGTCGGTGCCCGATAGCCCAATGAGCTGTGTGGTCGTACATCGTTGTAGTGATGTCGCCAGTCGTTGATGATCTGCCTGGCATCATTGATCGATCTAAACCAATGTTGATTCAGGCAGCCGTCACGGAAGCGTCCGTTGAAGCTCTCAACAAACGCATTTTGTGTTGGTTTCCCAGGCTGGATGAAGCAGAGTTTTACTTTGGTTTTGTGCGCCCAGAAAAACATGGCCTTGCTGGTCAGTTCCGGACCATTGTCCAGTACGATCGAGGTGGGCAATGAGCGCGTCATGGCGAGTTCATCCAGATAGCGCGCCAGACGAGCGCCGGAGATGGACGTGTCAACCAGTTGGCCAACACATTTTCGAGAGAAGTCATCTATGATGCTTAGGATCCGGAACCGTCGGCCATTCGCCAATTGGTCGTGCACAAAGTCCAATGACCAACGTTCGTTCACCCGGGTAGGTAATGCCATCGGTATCCGAGGTTGGTGGAGCTTCTTACGCCGCCTGGTTCTTATTTGCATGCCGAGCGCTGTATACAGTCTATAGGTGCGTTTGCGGTTGACCACCAGGCCCTGGGCCTTGAGCAATGCATGCAACATCAGATACCCGTATCGCGGGTAGCGCTCGGCCAGTTCCTTGAGCCGCTCTTTTAGTGCGCCGTCATTGTGTGGAATGGCTTGGTAGGCAGCCGCTTTGCGGCTCAGTAGCGCCAGCCGGCACGCCCTACGTTGACTCATGGGATAGGCCGACTGCATATACACGACGGCGCCGCGTCGCTGCGCCGGCCTCACCATTTTTTTCCGAGTACGTCCTCAAGTGCGGTCTTTTCCAACAAGGTATCGGCCAACAATCGCTTCAACTTCGCATTCTCCGCCTCCAGCGCCCGCAATCGCTTTGCTTCCGAAACCTCCATGCCACCATACTTCGCTTTCCATCGATACAGCGTGCCGTTGGCTATGCCGTGCTTACGGACCACGTTCTGCGTCGGCATTCCAGCTTCATGCTCCTTCAAAATACCAATGATCTGTTCTTCACTGTAACGCTTGCCTTTCATTTTGAGACCTCCATAGGGTCGATTCTATGGGAAAAGTCTCTTTGAAACTGGCTACCTTTTCGGGGGAAAGGTCATACCCAGCATCGAATGCAAGTATAGGAAGACTTAACACCCTGTTTTCCTTATTCCACCAAGAAAAGCAAGAGATTCGCGAAGCCATCGTCCAGTCTGGAACACCCGCAATCTGACTGACTTCAGCCGACACGCTCAATATTGCTTCTTGCCGCCGGTCATTCCTGCCAAATGCCGGCCACCAGGCATGCCGACTACCTGCCGCTACTGTTGCCGGCGGCAATTTGCTGAGTTGACTGAGTCAAACTGATCTCGTCGGCTGCCCGAACAAACATCAGTTGTCAAAATAATGAGCGTGTAATTTTTTGCAACGGCAAGCCGACTTTGACATGCTTTATGTGTCGTGTTTTTTTCACCAGCAGGTCGAAAGCACGCAGAGGAACCGAATAAAATGCTTGCCGCGTAATAGGCGCCCTCATGTAAGTTTCAATCTTAGGCGGATTACCCATTGAAATCTGCGGCATGCGCTTGTAATAGTTCAACTCATGCCAGCGTGTCAACGCTAGTGACCAAGTGGCAATAGCCTGTAGTAAGGTGGTTTTACCGGAGTTATTATTGCCGACGATAACGACATTACCATCCAGGTTGAATGTTGCTTCCCTGAACCGTTTGAAATTGCGAAGGACAACTTTAGTGATTTTCATTTGTTTTACTAAATGCTTTCTATGATTATCGGCTGCTAGTCTTGACGGGAAGTTAACTTTTCCAACGGCGCTTTGGGCCTAATATGCTTTATGTATCGTGTTTCCCCTCGCAGATGGATACCTACTTTCTGAAACGTGCTCCGTGCGCTGTTAGGTATGGCCTTAGCCACTACAACTGGTAAAAAATCAAATTGATCATTTTGCTTCATATGGCAAGATATAAAATCTGATCCACCTTGTAATTGTTCTCTGACCTTGCTTATAGAGGGGCTGGCACCCTTTACCTCCACCATATAGATCCCCGTAGTAGAGGGGGCACAATCACAAAACACAAAATAATCACAGCGTTTTGTTGGTACGCCCTGCATTACCTCATCTGCTGAATAAGTGACAGGGGCTTGGTTTCTTATTTCATTGAGGGAGTAGTGTTTTCTTTGACTGGATGTTGCCTTCCTATACCGATTTGCAAATCGCTGTTTAAGCGTCATTAGACTTATCCGTGTCAGAAGTTTTCTCTCTGATGTTGAATAAGTCAACCGCCTCATTATACAAATCAGAGGATACATCTAAATGATCTTTGGTTAAGATTCCTGTTTGTTTATTAAAACGAATGACCCGAACAGTAGTGCCCTTGCCATTTTGAGATGCTCTGAACACATAAGCCCCGACTTTATTTCTTGGCAGGGTGCGTTGTTCAGCTTTTCTGCTCAACACTCGGGCTCCCGGAACTTTATCAGCGTGGATGAAATTGCTGATTTGTTCTAGGATGATGTCGCTATGTGTGGTAGCAATCACATATACACCAGCCTTTACCAACTCAACCAGTACACCTGCAACAATTCGTTGTGCTTCGGGGTGCAAGTGCGCTTCCGGTTCCTCCACAATAAAAACATCGCCAGGGGAAATGTAATAGCGAATGAACAATACAATAGATGCCAATTCCGACACTGAGGATGAGGCATACATCAGCGAAATCTCCCGTGGATTCGAGTTCCTGTTGGTCAAGTTGTAACGGAAATCTGGATAGCGTGTCTCCAGCGTTTTTATGTGGATTGCACCACGCATAATACGCTGCTCGATTTCCTGAGATAATGCAGAGATGTTGTTTGTGCGTTTTGTATGGTGCCGTCTTTCATCAATATTAAATAACTTTCTTACAAAGTCGGCTAAAACACCGGTGAATGGAATAAATTCCGTACCGGTTAATCCGGTGGTGGGAGCTCTGTCAACCAATGCAGTCACCATAATACGATGACTTTGCATCAACCCACCCCGCACTGCGGGTAGATAGTGCGTGTTGATTCCTCCAGTTATATATCGGTGCCCTGGATAGTGACGAGGTTTATCCGATCGTGACATGTCCGGTAAAAAACTAAGTAAACCTGATACTTCAGGTAGCACTAGGGCAGTGAGATCCAGAGAATACATTTTACCTAAATCACCAGGACCTTCAAATACATAAATAAAATTTTTGTTTTCATGAAGGTTCAACGATCCAATAACTTCTTCCTTTATCTTTTTTGTTATAGAGTCTAGCGGAGGAAATTTATCTTTTTCCGGAGAAATAAAATCTAGAACTACTCCTTTGCTTTCATTGGAAACTACAATTGAAGCCGGGGCACCGTTCTGTTTAGTCAGGTTTTGCCATTCTTCTCCAAAACAACGAATTGCTTCAGTTTCCCAACGTTCATGGATGGTAGTTGTGCATTCAGAAAGAACTGCGTTAACGATATTAGTGATTTTTTCTTCATCCGCGATATTTTTCACATCTATGGTTGCATTGAAATTGGTAAAATCCAAAAATGAAAATAACTCATTCAAAACCTTGTCAAAGATATAAACTAATATCGCCAGGTAGGATTTCCCCGTATTGCTGGGGCCGATAAAGATAGTCATGGGCTTGATATCCACCTTTGCTTCCCGAATAGGCCCAAAGTTTTTTACAATCAGTTTCATTTCACTTCCCTTTTAGTTCTCTTAACCACCATCAACTCATTCCCCCGATCATCAATCACCTTCACCGCAACCTGATCTCCCGCCACAAAAGGCGCGCTCACGGAGCCGCGCAAATGCTCCCAAACCGCATCATCAAAATCCGCTTTCACCACCCTGCGTATTTTATCCCATGCGGCGGTGCGTGGGAAGAATACTTGGCCGGCGCGGAAGCATTGACCGTCGTAGTTGGTGTCGAGCATCCAGCAGGGGACGTCATCGCCGCGTCTGGAGTCGGTTTCCATGCTGGCGGGGTCGAATACGTCCAGGCCGTGCAATTCTACTTGCCACAGGTCGCCGCCGTCTTCGGCTTTTTTGGCGGCTTTTTTTAGTTCCACGTCGGGCAGTCCGCACACCGAAAAAATCTGGCTGGAGCGCATGTTCTTGAGCAGGTCGGACATGGCAAGGTCGGTGCTGGCCTGGGCGTAGAGGGCGGGCCGGCCGAAAGTTTCTTCCTCCTGGCCTTGCTGCGCCGCCCTATGCAAGGGGGTCTCGCCATACTTACCGCCGGCGTTGACGTAAACCCCTTCGGCAATCAGCAACGCCGCTATCCTGTCATTGCCTTGCCTCGCCGCAACATCCAAGGGGGAGGCGTCGGGCAAAGTTTCGTCTCCAATTTTCACATCGGCGCGGTCATCAATCGCAGAAAAACCATGTCGGGACAGGAAAGATTCCAGAGTCGCCGGCTCGGTGCTGGCGGCATTCGCCAGCCGCCAGCCATCGCCCGCAACAGCAGCAAGCGCAACAAGCGCCAGCAGCAGAATAAGACCAGCCGCTTTTCTCTGGACGGCTTTTTTATGGGTGTCGCTTCCGCTCATTTTCGGTCGCCAGCCTGTTTTATAATACCGACGGCGTCGTCGCTGCTTTCCTGATCGGCAATGCCCAGTGGAGTCTCGCCATCGTTATTTTCGGCATTGACGTCAGAAGTATAGCAAGAATTAACACCCTATAAGTATAGCAAGACTGAACACCCTGTTTTCCTTATTCCACCAAGAAAAGCAAGAGATTAGCGAAGCCATCGTCCAGTCCTGGAACACCCGCAATCTGACTGATTTCAGCCGACACGCCCAATATTGCTCCTTGCCACCGGTCATTCCTGCCAAATGCCGGCCATCAGGCATGCCGACTACCTGCCGCTACTGTTGTCGGCGGCAATTTGCTGAGTTGACTGAGCCAAACTGATCTCGTCGGCTACCCGAACAAACCTGTTTGGGGCGGTGTCCCGCTCTCGGGTAATTAGGTTGAATTCTTTTGCTTCCGCTTTTCTCTGAAGGTATGGAAGGATCTGCTTGATCAGCGCAGGGCCTTCGATACTGGCGATTACCTTGACAGTGCCGGCGCATTCTTCGCAAGTTGCAATATCAATGTTGAAACCCGTTTCCAGCGTTGTGCCCAGGTCATCGCGGCGTGACGTTTTGCGGGTGTGCAGCCATCTGTTTTACGGTTTTCCTGGCGCTTGTTGCCCTGGCCGCGTTTTGCCGGTGTTATCAGGGCACGATGATGCTTGCCATTCGGTGCGAACACGCTGTGGAATCGAGTCAGGTTAACCCTGGACTTTGGCATCAGGGCAGCCAGCCGAGCCATGCAATCCGACGGCTCGAAGATGACGTGGGTAGTGCCATCTCGATAAGGCATCTGCACCATGCTGGCGGCGCGCAACGCCCTCAACCCCAACACCGAAGTGGTCGACGTGGTGTCATCCCACGCCCGCGCCTGCGCCGAATCCTTCGCCCGCCACCAACCCACCGACGCGCCGGTTTCCACCCGCCTTGCCGACGACATGGCGTGCCACACCCCCAACCCTGAGGCGTTGGAAATCATCCGGGAAGGAGTGAGCCGCATCGTCGAAGTCACCGACCTCGAAATCGCCGAAGCCATGCGCGTGATCTTCGAATGTACTCACAACGCCAGCGAAGGCGCCGGCCTTGCAGGAAACATCCTGCAACGCCGACAGGAAAATCGCCGTCGTTCTCAGCGGCGGAAACATTGACCGGGAATTGTTTGCGGGCGTGCCGGACGGGACGTTCGGGTAAGTTCCTCGCTTTCCATTCCCGCGAAAACGGGAATGACGTCTGAGGCTCTGATGAGTCAAATAGATAATCCCCTTCACCTTTCCTCTTTACCGATAACTTCCCGCAATCGCGAGTAAAAAGACGAAGCCGCAGGCCCGCCGCCGACGCCTTCGTTGTCGGTTCTGCCGAAGGAATTGATTCCGACTACTTTGCCGCGGTGGTGGCCGTCAACGGCGATGTAGGGCGAGCCGGACGCGCCTTTGTAATTGTGGCAGTCGGGGTCGGCAAAAAACAAAATGCTGGCTTTGGCTTGTAAGCGGCAGCCCCACAACGCGGTCATGACTTTGCCGTCTAGCAGATCTCCGGGATAGCCGGCGGTAGCGATGGTTTCGGTGTCGCCGGCGGTGGGGGCGACTTCGAGATGGCCGCCGAGGTTCGGGGCTTTGTTGAGGATTAAAAAGGCGTAGTCATTTTGCAGGTTGGTGCGGAAGTCGTTGGTGTACACTTTCCGCACGCCCACTGCGACGTCGTGTTCGCCGGTTAAATCCTTGCGCGCAAAGGTTAACCGCATTGTCCGGGGGAGGATTCGGTTTCTGCATTGGTTGTCACGGCACACGCAGTGCGAGTTGGTCAGGGCGATTTTGGGACGCACCAGAAAAGCGGTGCAGGAAGCGCTTCCGGTGACAAGTTTTCCCACGTAGCGGGTGAACGGGCGTTCTCCGCTTATCGTTACGGGCCGCGACTGCTCGTTGGGCGGGACCAGAAACCGGGCGGCGTGTACTGATGCGTCGGCATTGATTTCTGAAAGTTGTGATTCCCATTGTTTGATCTGTTCGGTTTCCCGGATCCAGTTGACGGCTGAGTTGGACGCGACCTGGGCACATCCGCCGCCGCCCAGAATCGCGCAGCCGGCCACGCCGATGGCGATGTTTTTCGTGGCGGATGTTTTCTTCGCTTGGTCGGTCCGTTTTTTTTCCAGGGCGAGGAACTGGCGCATGTCATCGTCAAACCAGGCCTTACCCCTGCGCCAGCTGTCCCGGTTCGCGGAGTAATTGTAAAACCAGAACCAGCCGCTGATCGCGTTCGCGCCTTTGCCGATCAACCAGTCCGCCATAGCAAAGGCGTTTTCCCGGGCCGCCCAGTGCAGCGGCGCGAGGGCAAGTTGATCCGCGGCGTTCACGTCCGCGCCGTTGGTGATCAACAATGCGGCGATGGTGCGGGCGTTTTGGGATGCCGCGTAGTGCAGCGGCGTGGCCCCGAAGCGATTCTTCGCGTCCACGTTCGCGCCGTTGCCGATCAATAAGGCCGTTGCTTCACGGGCGTTTTGCAACGCCGCTTTGTGCAGGGGCGTATCGCCGTGGGCATCCGTGGCGTTGACGTCCGCGCCGTCGGCGATCAACGCCGCGGCGGTTTTGTGGTCGTTGTGCTCGGCGGCGGCGTGCAGCGGCGTGTCCGCCGATGCCGACGCGGGCCATGCAAAAAAGCAAAAGAAAAACAAACGGAAAAAAAGTGCGATGGAGCAAATCATCCGATTCGGTGTAATGTGGATGCGAGTGGTTAGCGCCCGACGATGCTCTTCGCCTGCCATAGATCTACCCACGCCCTGGTCTTTTGCTCCGGGCTGCGCAGCAGGTACGCGGGATGATAGGTGACCACCAGCGGGAAGTTGTCGGGGCCGTACTGATACCCCCGCCCGCGCAATTTGCCCAACGGCTCGCCGGTTTTGAGCAGCGCCTGAGCGCTGATTCTGCCGAGGGCGACGATCACCTTGGGCTTGATCTGCGCCAGTTGCCGGTGCAAATAGGGTTCGCACTGTTCGATCTTCGCGGGCAGCGGGTCGCGGTTGTTGGGCGGGCGGCATTTGAGCACGTTGGCGATGAACACCTGCTCGCGCTCCATTCCCAAGGCGGCGATCATCCGGTCGAGCAGTTGCCCGGCACGGCCCACGAAGGGCTGGCCCTGCAAGTCCTCGTGCTGCCCCGGCGCTTCGCCGAGGAACAGCCAGTCGGCGCCGGGGTTGCCGCAACCGAACACGGTGTTGGTGCGGCTCTGATGCAGTTCGCATTTTTGGAAGTATAGGAAGAATTAACACCCTATTTTACTTATTCCACCAAGAAGAGAAAGAGATTCGCGAAGCCGTCCAGTCCTGGAACACCTGAAATCTGACTGATTTCAGCCGACATGCCCAATATTGCTCCTTGCCGCCGGTCATTCCTGCCAAATTCCAGCCACCAGGCATGCCGACTACCTGCCGCTACTTTTGCCGGCGGCAATTTGCTGAGTTGACTGGGTCCAACTGATCTCGTTGGCTACCCGAACAAGCCTGTTTGGGGCGGTGTCCTGCTCTCGGGTAATGGGTTGAATTCTTTTGCTTCCGCTTTTCTCTGAAGGTGTGCAAGGATCTTCTTAATCAGCGCAGGGTCTTCGAGCCATACTTATCGTCGGCGTTGATGTCAGCGCCTTTGGCAATCAGCAGCGCCGCCACCTTCTCCTGGCCTTGCTGCGCCGCCCAATGCAGGGGGGTCTCGCGATCATTATTGCCGGCGTTGATGTCATCCCCTTTGGCAATCAGCAACGCCGCTATCCTGTCATTGCCTTTCCACGCCGCAACATGCAGGGGGAAGACGCCGAGCAAAGTTTCGTCTCCAATTTTCACATTGGCGCGGTCATCAATCGCAGCAAAACCATGGCGGGAGAGGAAAGACTCCAGAGTCGCCGGCTCGGTGCTAGCGGCGTTCGCCGACCGCCAGCCATCGCCCGCAACAGCAGCAAGTGCGACAAGCGCCAGCAGCAGAATAAGACCAGCCGCTTTTCTCTGGACGGCTTTTTTATGGGTGTGGCTTCCGCTCATTTTCGCCCGCCCGCCTGTTTTATAATACCGGCGACGGCGTCACTGCCTTCCCGCTCGGCAGGCAATACCCAGTGGGGTATCGCCATCGTTATTTTCGGCATTGACGTCAGAAGTATAGGAAGAATTAACACCCTATAAGTATAGCAAGACTTAACACCCTGTTTCCCATAATCTCACCAAGAAAAGAAAGAGATTCGCGAAGCCATCGTCCAGTCCTGGAACACCCAAAATCTGACTGACTTCAGCCGACACGCTCAATATTGCTCTTTCCCGTCGGTCATCCCTGCCAAATGCCGGCCACCAGGCATGCCGACTACCTGTTGCTACTGTTGCCGGCGGCAATTTGCTGAGTTGATTGAGCCAAACTGATCTCGTCGGTTACCCGAACAAACCTGTTTGGGCCGGTACCTTGCTCTCGGGTAATGGGTTGAATTCTTTTGATTCCGCTTGAGGCTTATGCAAATCACCTGGATCAACTTGCCGGGTTGTCAATCAATCTGCTCACCAATGACCTTGCCGCGCTTTCACCGCCGCGCACCTGGCCGGGCGCCACGATGTCGCAACCCATTCCGAGGCCGAATCCCGCAAGATCACCGCCGCAGCGGACGACGGTGCGCGCCTGCAGTTTGATGATGTTGCGGAAGTGTTGCCTAATCGGCATTGCCTTACTCTGTTCCGCAACATTGACTTGGCCAGAGGGCAGGTTATTGACAATCACACCGGAGCTGTAAGCACATTTATTGGCCAGTTGCCGTGTTCGGTATAAAACTTGAGGGCGAAGCCGCGCACGTCGCGCTCGGCGTCGGCGGCGCCGCGTTCCCCGGCGACGGTGGAAAAACGCGCCAGCACGCGGGTCTTTTTGCCGACCGAAGACAGGAAGTCGGAGCAGCTGTAGCGCGTGACGTTCTTCGTGATTTTCAGGGTGCCGTAAGCGCCCGAGCCCTTGGCGTGGACGACGCGCTCGGGGATGCGCTCGCGGTTCTGGTGCGCGAGTTTCTCAATGAGTTGATAATCCTGCACCAGCAACGGCCCGCGCGACCCGGCTGTAATGCTGTTCTGGTTGTCGGCAACGGGTGCGCCGACAGTGGTGGTCAGTTGCTTGGTTTTTTTAGCCATGATGCTCTCCAACCTGGGTGGTTTGAAAGGGGTTAAGGAACGGCGGGCATTCTAGCGGAAAAAATCGGAGGGCGAGGCTGCCATGTGCGAGGTTTCTATATGTTCTATCAGCCAGCCCTCTCCCCCACCGGTCACCCCGTGAGGGGGCGGGTAGGTGGGGTAGCCGGCCCCCCGGCACAAGCCCCCCACAAACCTAGAGGCGAACCAGCACTTTATATTTCAATGTGACACGTTGTTCCGCCGGAACCTCGACCCGCCATTCCACGGTGCTCGTGTCAATTTTTGTATGGGGAGCGGAGCTTTCCATCATTTTCCAGTCCCCCGGAACATGCTCCAACACCCGCACAACAACGTCTTCTTCTTTGGCGTTGTGGATCTCCACCTCGTAGGCCGAACTGGCCGCATAATCATATTGTCCGGATGCCCGTTGTTTGTCGTATTCAGTTTGCTTCTTCTTTGCCGTTACATCAAACGCATCACCCAGGTGCAAGCGAATCATTTCATCCCTGGGAGTATGAGCAATGCGGTCCTCGCCAACGAACTGCGCATTGCCGCCTGAGTCATTCTTGTACATCCGGATAATTCCCGCCGGCAGCGGGATGCCCAGGCCATGTTCTTTTTTGTTTTCAAATTCCACGAAGACGCCGACTTTAATATCGGCAACAAAACGGTGTCGCTCATCGTAATAGCTTTGTTGATCGCGCAGCAAAAACTCCTTGGTTAGCGGAATCCGGCTTGCGGACATAAGCGAAACCTGTTTGGTTTGATTTTGCAGGACGTCCGTTTTATGCCCAAGCGTATATAAATGATATTCAAACAGCTCTTCCTGCTCCATGGCTTTTGCTGACGATGCCACTGATAAAAAAACATCACGCTCGCGCCGGATATCCGGGGCCGGGGAAACACGATTCAGGTCGCCGGCAACCAGTTGCAACTTTGCATTTTTATAACTTGCCCCGCTTTCATTGTGCAAGCTGACCCAGCCGTTGATATTCATATATTTATCCTCCTTGTCGAGCCGCGCGACATAATCCGCCCGCCAGCCCAATCCACCCGACAAATAATTCAACTCCAGGGTTTGTTCACCCGCGGCCGAGCTGTTGGCCAGAATGGACAACGTGGGGCGGTCGCGCAAATTGTCGGGCACTTGATCGTACACAATGCGGCCGGGCACCCCGGTCTCTATGCGGTCGCCAATGCGCAATACGACACCATCGTTTGCACTGAGTACGGTGGCCTCCACTTCTTCTTCCGCCCCTGTTGTTGGATGAGTTTTGACAACTTTGATCTGCTGGCCCACGTATTTCCACAGTAACTGCTGCGGGGTCAGCAGGTCATAGTCAAAGTTTTGCTCCAGCAGGGACAAAGAATCCGGATGGGACAAACTTGTAATGATCGCGGTTTCAGGGCGGATGTGTCCGCTGACCTCGCGCACCGCAATTCTGTTCAGCCCCTTGCCCAGTCGTACTGTACGTACATCACGAATAAGGGCCAGTTCGCCGCTGTACACGGTGAGTGAAATTTCCTGCTGGTCCTCCAGGGTGCTCTTGATTTCCGCGGCAAAAGCCGGGCCCGGCCCGATACTCCATGCCAGCGCAAGAGCGGCACAATATGCTCCGGCCTTTTCGGGCCGCAGTATTGAACCCCTAAGCCTGAGCAGCCCGTTAATTATGATTCGCTTGTTCATGGCGTCTCCGCTTGTTTGAAGTATAGGAAGAATTAACACCCTATTTTACTTATTCCACCAAGAAGAGAAAGAGATTCGCGAAGCCGTCCAGTCCTGGAACACCCGCAATCTGACTGATTTCAGCCGACATGCCCAATATTGCTCCTTGCCGCCGGTCATTACCTGCCAAATTCCAGCCACCAGGCATACCGACTACCTGCCGCTACTTTTGCCGGCGGCAATTTAGTGAGTTGACTGAGCCAAACTGATTTCGTCGGCTACCCGAACAAACCTGTTTGGGCCGGTGCCTTGCTCTCGGGTAATGGGTTGAATTCTTTTGATTCCGCTTGAGGCTTATGCAAATCACCTGGATCAACTTTCCGGGTTGTCAATCAATCTGCTCACCAATGACCTTGGCCGCGTTTTCACCGCCGCGCACCTGGCCGGGCGCCACGATGTCGCAACCCATTCCGAGGCCGAATCCCGCAAGGCCACCGCCGCAGCGGACGACGGCGCGCGCCTGCAGTTTGATGATGTTGCGGAAGCGTTGCCTAATCGGCATTGCCTTACTCTGTTCCGCAACATGCATAGGGCCGGAAACATACTGGACTCATGGCCTGCTGAAAGAAGGAAGCCGACAGGCCGATCCGGCACGTCGGCTTCTGCGTGCGCGGCTTTTACAATGTTGCTTCTTCAGGCATAAAGGAGAGCAACATGAGCCTTGCAGCCAAGCAAAAGCGCGCCGCCCTGGTATTCTGGGAAAAACACGGTCTGGCGACAACCATGGGTCACACCGGCCACAGCCGCTCCTCGCGCTACGCCTGGCGCCGCGGCTGGCGCGCAATCGGCCGGCGTGCGCTGCATGACCGCAGCCGCGCACCGAAGCAAAGGCGCCGGCGGCGATGGCCGGCGGAGATCATCACGCATATCCGCGAGTTGCGCCGGCGCTTGTCCAACTGCGGCAAAGAGAAACTGCACGTGCTGCTCGTACCGTGGCACGCCGTGCACCGCCTGCCGTGCCCCGGCGCCCGCACCATCGGGCGGCGGGTTGCCGACGCCCCCGACAAGATGCGCTGCACTCCGCTGCGCCTCGATCCCAAGGGGCGCCCCAGGCCCTTGAAACGCAAGTTCCGCTCGCGCCTCGCCCGCAAGGGGCGCACCGCCGTCCCCGGTCACTGCGTGGCCTTTGATACGGTGGTGCATTTCATCAACGGCTGCCGCCAATCTATCTTCACCGCCACCGGTCACGCTGGCCGCTTCCGCTTCGCCTTCGCCACCAATGGCAGCAATAGCCGCACCGCCATGCGCTGCGCGAGCCTGGTTAAAACGGTCTTGCCGGGCTCCATCCGGCAGGTGCTGAGCGATAACGGCAGCGAGTTCGCTGGCGCCTGGGACGAGTATGCCAAACAGCAAGGCCGGCGCCACTGCTACACTTGCCCACGCTGCCCGAAGAGGAACGCCTGCGGCGAGCACTTCAAGCGCACCGTGCAAGAGGAGTTCGTGGATTACTAGGAAGACTTGCCGTCGGATGATCGGCGCGCTTTCAACGCCCGCCTGCCGGAGGATTGGCAACGCTACAACGGCGCCCGCCCGCACCGGGGCTGGGCTGCCTGCCCCCTGCCGGGCCAGCGCCCGGCAAATCCCGGATTTGTCCAGTATGTGGTGGCCCTATACAACAGAGATTGTATTCCCAGTATTCCCATTTTAGCATGTATATATAATAGAGGTAGCTTTATTATATCGGTGTTTGGCAGGAAACTATAAAACATGACCAGGGTGGCGAGTGCATGAGAATATTGAGGTAGTTCCTGTGGCGCCTGTGCAATTGCGGAGGCAGTGATATGACTAAATCTAATCAAAATAGCGGTAGTGAAAGCGAAGCGCAGCGGCTTTATGAGATTTCGTCGGGAAAAAACCGCAACCTGTTTCTTTTCTACCTGGTTGCTATTGGTTTCATTCTTGTCATTAGCTTTTCGACTACTGACCTTGATCTGCTTTTACCAGACAGTACGGTAACTCTGCCTGTATTTTTTATTGACTTGCCATTACTCCATTTCTACGTACTTGCTCCGCCACTGGTACTGGCTTTTCACTACAATCTTTTGCATAACAGCCTGGAACATCTGAAAAAGATTGAGGAATGGAAACGTACAAAAGGGGGTGAGGCTATCCCTTCATATCTTGTACAGCCGTACATTTTTGACTTTGCCTACCTGTATCCGCGCAACAAGGGATGGCAACCACTTATACTTTTTACCAACTTTCTGTTTGTTTTTCTTGCGCCGGTTTGTCTTTTTTATATTCAGTGGAGATTTTCATATTATCAAGATCTGATTTATTCCAGTTGGCATCTATTTTTGTTGCTGATTGATTTGTTCGTGGTTATCTGCTTTCTCTATAAAAAGGCCGATACCCGTAATGCAGTTTGTCGAAATAGTAAAAATCCAGTAAAACTTATCCCAAAATCCGTAGAGGTGTTTCTCCAGAAATTCGTAGAGGCGTTATTGATCAGTCTTTTCATTTTAAGTATTTTCTTAATTAGTTTAGCCAATTTTTGTGTTGTATATATGCTCCAATCTGGAGTAGGTATAAAAAGCATCGTCGAATGTATAAAGGATGAAAAAGAAAAACATGCGGACGCTGCCATTGGTTGTATAAAAAACATCGCCGAATGGATAAGGGATAAAGATAAAGAAAGTGCGGACTCTGCCATTGTTTATACAAAACACATCTCCGAATTGATAGAGGATAAAGGGGACAATTGGGATAAATGGGAAGTGCCAGTACTGGGAATACAAATCGACATTATCCCTCGGATTACTATTCCACCAGGCACATGGATACGTAAACAGACCCTTGAAGAACTCGCTTTCATAGAAAAACAGACCGAAGTAGAGACAACTGGCTCAATCAACACGAAAACCGAATCAGACAAAAATGAATCTACCTGGGAAAAATATGGCAGCAACTACGACCTGAGTGGTCGGCTGCTTGTATTTGCCAAGTTAAGAGGTTGTGATATGCGGAAAATCAACCTTCAAGACGCCCATTTGCAATATGCTGAAATGCAAGATACAAGCTTGCAAAAAGCGGACATGAGCTTGGCAAAATTGCAGGGAGCGTACATGTACGAGGCACAATTGCAGGGAGCGTACATGCGCAGGGCACAATTGCAGGGAGCGGACATGAGCAGGGCAAAATTGCAGGGAGCGGACATGAGCAGGGCAAAATTGCAGGGAGCGGGCATGCGCAGGGCAAAATTGCAGGGAGCGGACATGGGCGGGGCACAATTGCAGGGAGCGGACATGAGCAGGGCACAATTGCAGGGAGCGGACATGGGCGGGGCAAAATTGCAGGGAGCGGACATGAGCAGGGCACAATTGCAGGGAGCGTACATGTACGAGGCACAATTGCAGGGAGCGTACATGCGCAGGGCACAATTGCAGGGAGCGGACATGAGCAGGGCAAAATTGCAGGGAGCGGACATGAGCAGGGCAAAATTGCAGGGAGCGGGCATGCGCAGGGCAAAATTGCAGGGAGCGGACATGGGCGGGGCACAATTGCAGGGAGCGGACATGAGCAGGGCACAATTGCAGGGAGCGGACATGGGCGGGGCAAAACTGCAGGGAGCGGACATGCGCAAGGCACAACTCAATGGAAGTTTCTGCACTAGAGAAGATGATAAATCCACCTCTGAAATAGAAGATAAATTTTTTAATCGGATATCTAAACGCATAAATCAACCCGGGCTGGAGGAGTGTGCTTCTGATTCTGATTCCTTTGGAGAACTGACCCCAAATAGCGTCAATACAATCATAGAGGATTTACATGAGACCCCAGAAGAAATCATTGTTTCCATAGTCAAAAAACTAGAAAAGAGAATCGGAAAAACAGCCGTTGTGGAAAAGGAACAGAAAGACCCGTTAACGCTAACGGACGCATGTGAGATTATTCAAGGCTGGGAGGAAGGGGTACAGGATGCGCCTGCATTGAAAAATGCTTTTACAGACTGGCTCGTTTCTGAGGGTAAAGGTTCCGATTTAGAAAAAGAATGTGTAAAAAACCGGCGTGAATGATGGGTTGATCCTGAATGCTTTTCGCCGGATAACCTCTGGTGGGCACTCTTTGAGTGGCTACCCGACAGGGGCAGGGTCTGTTGGTGTTCTACAGCACCACACGGCCCCCCGGCGCTGAGGTCTTCCGTACAGCCCCCGCTGATCAACCACCCGGCGTGCCGTATGTTTATGGACCTACACAGTCTGCATAGGGCCGTAAACATTCTGGACTCATGGTCTGCTGAAAGAAGGAAGCCGACAGGCTGATCCAGCACGTCGGCTTCCGTGTATGCGGCTTTTACAATGTTGCTTCTTCAGGCATAAAGGAGAGCAACATGAGCCTTGCAGCCAAGCAAAAGCGCGACGCCCTGGTATTCCGGGAAAAACACGGTCTGGCGGCAACCATGGATCACACCGGCCACAGCCGCTCCTCGCGCTACGCCTGGCACCGCGGCGGGCGCGCAATCGGTCGGTGTGCGCTGCAGGACCGCAGCCGTGCACTGAAGCAAAGGCGCTGGCGGCAATGGCCGGCGGAGATCATCACGCATATCCGCGAGTTGCCCCGGCGCTTGCCCAACTGCGGCAAAGAGAAACTGCAGGTGCAGCTCGTGCCGTGGAGCGCCGGGCGCTACCTGCCGTGCCCCGGTGCCCGCACCATCGGGCGGCTGGTTGCCAACGCCCCCAACAAGATGCGCTGCACTCCGCTGCGCCTCGACCCCAAGGGGCGCCCCAGGCCCTTGAAACGCAAGTTCCGCCCGCGCCTCAGCCGCAAGGGGCGCACTGCCATCCCCGGCCACTGCGTGGCCTTTGATACGGTGCTGCATTTCATCAATGGCTGCCGCAATGGCTGCCGCCAATCTATCTTCACCGTTACCGGTCACGCCAGCCGCTTCCGCTTCGCCCTCGCCACCAATGGCATCAACAGCCGCACCGCCATGCGCTGCGCGAACCTGGTCAAAACGGTCTTGCCGGGCTCCATCCGGCAGGGGCTGAGCGACAACGGCAGCGAGTTCGCCGGCATCTTGGACGAGTATGCCAAACAGCAAGGCTGGCGCCACTGCTACACTTGCCCGCGCTGCCCGAAGAGGACCGCCTGCAGCGAGCGCTTCAACCGCACCGTGCAAGAGGAGTTCGTGGACTACCAGGAAAACTTGCCGTCGGATGATCTGCGCGGTTTCAACGATTGCCTGCTGGAGTATTGGCAACGCTACAACGGCGAACGCCCGCACCGGGGGTTGGGCTGCCTGACCCCCGACAAGCCATCGCCCGGCAACTCCCGGATTTGTCCAAGATGTGGTGGCCCGATACACAACATTGACTTGGCCGGGCTGGTTCGCTATGGTTCTTCCCTAGCTCCAGTCGGGGCACATCCCGCTACAGTGGTGAAAAAATAGCACACTGTTCCAAGTATTTGAGAACTCAGATCGCGCGGTTATGATTAGCATAGATATAACTACGTGATAAGCTATGAACTATGATCCACTTTCGTGGGAGCCCATTTCTGATTGGAGCGCCCCGCAGAGCGCGCCCCGCCTTGCGTTCGTTCCCCGCGATTGCTGTGGCGGTCATGACCTCGGGGCCCAAAGGAATACCGATGCTTCATAATATGATTGTCTTTTGTCTATTGGTCAGCGTGTTCGCAGCGACTGCAGCTCCTGCGCTTGCAGAGGACGCGCCCCGCGAGGGTGGTGTCGAGCTGGCGCGCCATGATTTTCCGTACGCCTCTAAGTATGTCGAGGTTCACGGGGCGCGGATGCACTACGTCGACACGGGTGGCCCCGGCTCGACCGTGGTGATGATCCACGGCAATCCAAGTTGGTCCTACCTATGGCGGAACATCATTCCGCATCTCGAAGACAACCATCGGGTAATCGCCTTTGACCTTGTGGGGTTTGGGAAATCAGATAAGCCCGATATCAAGTATCTGCTGACAGATCACGTCCGCTACGTGCAGGGCTTCTTTGATGCGTTGGAACTCGACGACGTAACGCTCGTGATTCACGACTGGGGCTCTGTTCTTGGTTTCAACTTCGCCGCGACCAATCCCGCGCGTGTGAAGGCGATTGCGTTTATGGAGGCTGTGGTCACCACGGCCCCCGTGGAACCGCCCTACGGTCCAATCAAGCCGAGGCTGACGGGAAGTGCAGTCAGCAATCGCGACAGATTTCGCGGCATTGTTCAGCGATTGAAGACACCAGGCGTTGGAGAGCAGATGGTACTCGAGGAGAACTTCTTCCTTCAACAGTTGATGTTTCCCCCATTCAAAGGTCTTCTGACGGAGGACGAGATCAACGCCTACCGCGAACCCTTCTCCAAGAAGGAGGACCGGCTGCCGGTGCTCCAGTTCCCGCGCGATATCCCGCTTGATGGCAAGAACCCGGCCTACACCGTCGAGATCTTCGGTCGGTACAATCGCTACCTGCGCGAAACCAAGAATCTCCCAAAGCTCTTACTGCACCTCAGCGAGGGGGTTCTGGTTAATCGCTGGGACGTCGAGTGGATGCGCCGCAACTTCGACGACCTCACGATCCACGATATGGGCCAGGGTGGCCATTTCGTGCAAGAGCACAATCCAGAAGGCATCGGCCAAGCGCTCTCGATTTGGATGGTTGATAACCACTTGTAGAACCAGCGGAAGATCCGCGCCGGGTACGAGACAAAGCGTGACGCAAGCCAACTCCTTGCCGCCTGTCCTCCTGGGAGCACAGTTATGTCTCCGGCAAGGTACGTGCTGCGCCGAAAACCTGGGCTGTGTTAGTCCTGTAACATTCAAAGCCGCCTCAAACCAACGCCTCTGAGTGTCCGGAAGACCGGGGGAAGTCTAACTAACGCTCGGGATGGTCCGAGCAACGACAGCCTCAACTCGGTCGAATTCCAACAGTCTTAATGGACCGACCTTCCCAAACCAAGTCAACTGTGGAGGCTGATTCGGAGAGAGTCGAAGCAGGTGATGCCTGTTGGCATCGCGTGGCGCGATCAGGTCTCAATGATCTGCGGTCGTTGGGGAATGCAAACCACTAGCTTCCCCACTACGCGGCCCGTAAGTACAGGAAGAATTAACACCCTGTTTTCCTTATTCCACCAGGAAAAGAAAGAGATTCGCGAAGCCGTCCAGTCCTGGAACACCCGAAATCTGGTATTTCTTCGGTGGCCGCCGGAGTGCTGTCAGGGGCCGATGACAACCGGCACGGTTTCGCTCAATACCGTGGCCGTGATGCGCCGTTTTTCTGCGCGCGCCGGCTTGAAATTGACCGCGTAATAGAGGATCTGGCTGTCGCTCAATGACCAGAAACGGCTGCGATGTTCGGGCTGGCCGGGGTTCATTCCATCTTTTTGGTTCCAGTGCAAACCGTTGTAGGACCACGCGCCGATGGTCTGCACCGTGGCGGAATACATCAGCAGCACAACCAACAGGCTCCGCGCCCAGCGCATGGCGAAGGCCTTGTCAAGGACGGGAATCAGCGACAGCGCAAGGAAGACGCCGGCGTCAACGATGGGGCGCGGCCCGTAGGCCGTACCGCCCCACCAGTCAAACCATTTGGCGGCGGTGATCAACATCGCCACGGCGGCTATCTGTAGCGGGATGAGCGGTGCCAGCGACGCAAACTTGCGCGGATCTTTCCACAGCATCAGCCACTGCATCACCACACCGGCAAAACCGAGCAGCAGCAACGGCGAGTAAAAAAGCAGTCCGCGCGAAGGGCTGAACAACAGGCCGCCGAGGCCGTGTGCCACCGGGGTTCGCCACATTCCCCCCGGTTCGCCGCTTTTCGCCGCCAGGGATTCCGCCGCAACGCCCTGCGCGAAGGTGAACGGGCTGCCGAAGTAGTAGTCGTTATACAAATACACGGCGGCGGCAAACGGCAATGCGCCGAGCATATATTTGAGCGCGTCACGCCGTGCCACGAGCACAAAATACAAGCCCACGCAGAGCGCGGCAAAGACCCCGGTCGGACGACACAGCACCGCCATCCCCAGCGCGGCGCCGCAATACAACGAAAAGTTTTTTCGCTCCGCCGACCCGAACAGAAACCAGGCGCCGAGGGCCAGAAAGAACAGGTGCGCGGTCTGCTGCCACAACGCCTGACTGCTGATACTCCACGCGCAACTGCCAAGCCCGAATGTCAGCGCGCCGAACAGCGCCGCCGCGGGGGACACGAAGCGGCGCAGCGACAGAAAAATAAACACGCTTGCCAACGCGACCAGCGCCGCGGCCAGCAGTTTCGCGCCATGCCACCACAGGTAATGATTTGTGGCGACGTCGCCAAACAGGTTGAGCAGCCCGTAGAACGGCAGCGCGGTCAACGCGGCGCCGGCGCCGAACACGCTCACGTAGTGGCCGGGGTGCCGGCTTTCAACTAAATAATACGGCGGGCTTGGTTTTACTTTGCCGCTTTCATACAACGCGGTGGTCTCCCGGTCCCAGCGGTGGATTCGCGCCCACTTGACCTCCGCGCCCGGCTCTTGCAACACCCAGAAAAACTCCTGCGGCGCCTGCTTCGGAGTCACGGCGAACGAGTGATTCTTCAGCAGGTTGACGCTGATGATCATGTTTGATTTCTGATCGTTCCCGTAAAAAGGGTCGCCGTTGATCGTGTATGCGCCGAAACAAACGAGGAACAACCACACCGGCCACGCCGCCGGCTTCAGGAAAAAATGGCCGATGCGCCGGAAAGCGGCGGGGTTGGGGGGCGGCTTGGCCGCGCTTTGAGCCGCGCCGTTGCGATTTTTTCGGATACTGGATTTTGGCTTTGCCATGCCGGCCCCGTCAGTGCATCAGCGGATCGGTTTTACGGTGGTTCGATCAGACATTCGCGCGTAAAATCTCCATCGCCTTCACTACCGTAATTGAGGCGGCCTTTGTCGTCAAAGGTTGTGTGTGTCAGCGAGATCGCGCCACGGGACGGCCCGAGGAGCTGCAGCACCAACGCCTGGCCGTCGCCGAACCGGCCCATGTAGAAGCTTTCGCCGGGGATGCCGTCGGCGTGGACGATTACCGTTTCTTCGTTGAACCCGGACTGCACGGCAAGCGAACCTGGTGCATGTCGGTACACGCGCACGAAGCATTTCTCGCCGGTGAATTTGAATCCCGTCCAGTAGTTGTCGGGGTCTGGGATTAACACTTTGCCCTCATAGTCGCCTTCGGCAACCGTCTCGTTTTCTCCCGCCGCATGGGCGTTCCGGGCATATTCGGCACACGCCGTCAAACACAGGAACGCCATCACACCCCACAAGGGAATGCCACGTTGTTTCAAGTGCATCGAGCGCGTCATCACGGAGACAGGGCGGGCTGGCGCAATCAACCGCCGACAGGCATTGCCGGCGTGCCCGCATTTGAGAACATCAGCGTGGCGTCCACGGCCCAGTTGATGAAGGGGTCGGGATACAGGCCCAACAACAGCGTGCCGGCTATCCCAATCACAATGGCGGTTTTCAGGGGAGCCGAGACGGTCAGCGGCGCGGGGTCGGCGGGTTCGTTGATATACATTTTCTTGACCACAATCAGGTAGTAGTACGCGGAGATCACGATGTTGATCAGTCCGACGATCAACAATGTATAAAGCTCCTGCTCAATCGCCGCGACAAAGATATAAGTATAGGAAGAAAGTATAGGAAAAGTATAGGAAGAATTAACACCCTGTTTCCCATAATCTCGCCAAAAAAGAAAGAGATTCGCGCAGCCGTCCAGTCCTGAAACACCCGCAATCTGACTGACTTCAGCCGACACGCCCAATATTGCTCCTTCCCGCCGGTCATTCTTGCCAAATGCCGACCACCAGGCATGCCGACTACCTGCTACTACTTTTGCCGGCGGCAATTTGGTGAGTTGACTGCGTCAAACTGATCTCGTCGGCTACCCGAACAAACCTGTTTGGGGCGCTGCCCAGCTCTCGGGTAATGGGTTGAATTCTTTTGCTTCCGCTTTGCTCTGAAGGTGTGCAAGGATATGCTTGTCAGCGCAGGGTCTTCGGTACGGTCGATTACCTTGACAGTACCGGCACATTCTTCGCAAGTTGTAATATCAATGTTGAAAACCCGTTGCAAGCGTTGTGCCCAGGTCATCGCGGCGTGACGTTTTGCGGGTGTGCAGGCATCTGTTTTACGGTTTTCCTGGCGCTTGTTGCCCTGGCCGCGTTTTGCCGGTGTTATCAGGGCACGATGATGCTTGCCATTCGGTGCGAACACGCCGTGGAATCGAGTCAGCTTAACCCTGGGCTTCGGCACCAGGGCAGCCAGCCGAGCCATGCAATCCGGCGGCTTGAAGATGACGTGGGGAGTGCCATCTCGATAAGGCGTCTTCGGCTGATAGCGGATGTTGCCGTTTGACGTTAACGAAAGCCGCTTTTCCGAAACCGCCGGATGGCTGATGTGTCGGCGGAAACGCCCTGGTTTCTGGCGTCCATCAGCCTGGGCCGCTAGTCCTGCATGCAGGCTATGAAAAGGGGTAGACTAGCCCTATGTTTGGTTTTCAGTCGATTCCAATGCCTTGTGTCTTTGTGCAAGACTATCCAGTGGAAATATCTAAGGGGAAATATCTAAGGAAAAGGAGGCCACAAATTGAAAAATAGAGCACCCGGAAATAGAACGCTAACTTGCACTGACAAAGATATCCAACAGCTGTCAAATAATTCTAACGGCCATTTATTCAAAGAAAAAGAAACAACAAAATATGCAATATGGTTCAGGGAAATAATCAAATCGCTAAAACATACATTAAAGCCGATGGCCACCATCTATGTTTGTTCGGACTGGAAAACATCAATCATTATTTCTTCTTTCCTTGAAGAATTTTTTATGTGCAGAACAGAATAACGTGGGAAAGAGAAAAAAGAAGAGGCGCACAGCATAGGATCGCCCTGGTTACCGGGGGCAGCCTGCGCCGGCGGCGCAAAACCAGTTGTGGTCGATTTCGGTGGCCGCTCGGTGCCGGTAACGGTCTCGCTTGATTGCCTGCGGAGAGGGATTAGCATGAGTGCGATGCAACGGACCGCCCTGGTTACCGGGGGCAGTCGGCGCCGGCGGCGCAAAAGCAGTTGCGGTCGATTTCGGTGGCCGCTCGGCGCCGGTAACGGCCTCGCTTGATTGTCTGCGGAGATGGATTAGCATGAGCGCTATGCAACGAACCGCCCTGGTTACCGGGGGCAGTCGACGCCTGGGTGCGGCCATCTGCCGCGGCCTGCATGAGGCCGGGTATGCGCTGCTGGTGCACTATCACTGTTCCCGGCGGCAGGCCCAGGCCCTGGTCGCGGAGTTGAACCGGATTCGCGCCGGTTCCGCGCTTGCCGTGCAGGCGGACTTGCGCGACGCGCCGCAGCGGGAATTGCTGCTGGAACGGACGCTTGCCTTTCAGGGTCGGCTGGACGTTTTGATCAATAATGCGTCGGTCTATCGTCCTACCCCGCTGGACCAGGTACAAGAGCAGGATTGGGAGGAGTTTTGCGCGCTGCATCTGCGGGCTCCACTGCACCTGGCCCAGGGGCTGGCCCCCGCGTTGCGCCGCTCCCGGGGCTGCATCATCAACCTGACGGACCTCTACGCCATTCGTCCGCAGCCGCGGCACGCTCTGTACTGCGCCACCAAGGCAGGGCTGGAGATGTTGACCCGCTCACTGGCACTGGAACTGGCCCCCAGGGTACGAGTCAATGCGCTGGCGCCGGGCGTGATCCTGTGGCCTGCGAAGCGGGATGCCGCACAAAAAGCGGTGATCCGGCAAAGCATTCCGCTCGGGCGCAGCGGCACGGCGCAGGAGGTCGCGCAAGCCGTGCTGTACCTGGTCGGCGCACGCTACCAGACCGGTCAGACGCTGATCCTGGACGGCGGTCGCGCTACGCCCGCCTGATGCCCGGACTGCCGGTGCCCGTTGCCGCCGACCGGCGCCGGGCGGGCTCGGCGCGGCTGCCGCGGCGCCGACCAGCCCCGGGCGGGCGCGGCCAGCGCGGTCAGCGGGGCCTATGACTCCACCGGCAGGTTGTCGATCAAGCGCACGCGACCGATACGCACCGCCGCCAGCACGATGCGCCTACCGCTGCCGGGGCGGTCCAGGCTGTGCATATCCCGCACGTTCAGGTATTCGGGTTTCATGCCGGCGGCCTGCAATTGTCGCAGCCCTTCCGCCTCCAGCCGGGCATAGTCCCGGCATCCGGCCCGAAGCTGCTCGGCTAATCCGGTCAATACCGGGTAGAGTCGGGCTGCTGTTTTCCGTTCCTTCTCGCCCAGGTAATGGTTGCGCGAACTCAGCGCGAGTCCGTCCGTTGCACGTACCGTGGGCACGCTGAAGATCTGGATCGGCAAGCAAAGATCGGCCACCAGGCGCCGGATCAAAAGCAGTTGCTGGTAGTCTTTTTCACCGAAGACGGCGTAGTCCGGGCGTGTCAGGTTGAACAGTTTTGTGACGAGGGTGGCAACCCCGGAGAAATGTCCGGGGCGTGAGCGCCCGCACAGGATTGGCTCCAGTTCCGGAACCCGGACCTGGGTGTGCCGTTCCGTGCCGTGCGGAAACAGTGCGCTATCGTTCGGCGTAAACACCAGGTCCACTTCTTCCTGCGCCAACGTTGCCAGGTCTGAGTTCAGCGTGCGCGGGTAGTCCTGGTAGTCTTCATTGGGGCCGAATTGCAGCGGGTTGACGTAGATGCTGACTACCACCCGTGCCGCCACCTGCCGGGCCCGGCGCAGCAACGCCAAGTGTCCCGGGTGCAAGTTGCCCATCGTGGGCACCAATGCGATCGACTCCCCGTTGCACCGCCATTGTGACAATCGCCGCAGTTCGTTTGCGCCGTGCGCCTGGTGCATCAGTTGAACGGGTAGGCGGGGCCGGGAAATTGGCCTGCTTTGACGGCGCGGGTGTAGGCTTGAATCGCCGCGTCTACGCTGCCCGCCTGGGGCAGAAAGTTGTGGCTGAAGGAAGGACGCCGGAGGCTGATGCCGAGCATGTCGTAGAGCACGAGCACTTGTCCGTCACAATCGGCGCCGGCGCCGATGCCGATGACCGGAATGGAAAGCTGCGCCGTGACCCGGGCCGCCAGTTCGGGCGGTATACATTCCACCACCAGCAAGACCGCGCCTGCCTGCTGTAGCGTCTCGGCGTCCTGCAGCAGGCGCTGCGCCGCAACCGGTTCCTGGCCCTGTATGCGGTAGCCGCCAATCTGCAAAACGGACTGGGGCGTTAGCCCCAGATGGGCACAGACCGGGATGCCGTTGCGGGACAGGAGTTGCACGGTGTCGGCGAACTCGGCCCCTCCCTCCAGCTTGACCAGCTGTGCGCCGCCTTCACTCACCAGCCGGGCGGCGTTGCCCAGCGCCTGGGCCGGGCTGGTATAGCTCATGAACGGCAGATCGGTGATCAACAGGGGGCGAGACAGACCTCGGCGCACGATGCGACTATGGTAGATCATATCCTGCATCCGCACGGCCAGCGTGTTTTCCGCGGCGTGCAGCACCATGCCCAGTGAATCGCCCACCAGCACCGCGTCGATCCCGGCCTGCTCCAGCAAGATGGCGAAACTGGCGTCGTAGGCGGTCAGGGAGGCGATCTTCTCGCCCCGTTGCTTCATCTCCTGCAAGGTATCGAGGGTGACCCGCTCGCTCATGCCGAACGGCCCGGATTAAAATAGCTCCGTCCGCGGTGGCCTTCGCCGATATAGCGCAGCAAGCGCTGGAAGGTTTCCTCTCCCCCTGCCAGGTTACATTCCGACACGTTGACAATAATGAGCGGGGAGGCCTTGTAGTGATGGAAATATTCCACGTACAAGGTGCAGATCTGCTCCAGGTACAAGGGATCGATCTGCCGCTCATAGGGAATGCCGCGCCGCCTGATGCGCCGTAGCAGCACTTCGGGCGGCGCCTGCAGGTAGATCATCAATTCCGGCACCAGGGGTTGGAGCCCCAGCAGTTGGTGTACTTGCAGGTAGAGTGGATATTCCTGTTCATCCAGTGTCGCCTGGGCAAAGAGTGGATCCTTTTCCAGCATGAAATCGGTTATCCAGCCGGGGGGATGGAACAGGTCGCGCTGGCGGAACGCGGCCAGCTGCCGACCGCGCTGGAACAGGAAATACAACTGCGTCGGCAGTGCCACCCGGCTGTTTTTCTGGTAGAAATGGGGCAGGAACGGGTTGTCCCGATCCTGCTCCAGCAGCGCGTGCAGTCCGCAGTGATCCGCTAACCGCCGGACCAGCGTGGTTTTGCCGGCGCCGATCGGTCCTTCGACAATGATGCTGGCGGGAAGGCGGTCATGCATGGGTCATCCCGCCGTTCTGCGGTTTGGCGGCAGGGAAATGTGCTGCGGGCAGGGCGGAGATGCCAGGTCGGGGTTGCCGGGCAGGCGCTGGATCGGCTGCTGCGCCACTGCCGGCAGCAGGTCCGCCAGGCGGCCCAATTGCGGCAGTTGCAGTCCCGGTGCCAGTTCCTGCAGCGGGAGCAGTACGAAGGCGCGTCGTGCCAATTCCGGATGCGGCACGGTCAGGGTTTCGCTGGCGATCGTTTGCGTTCCGTACAGCAGCAGGTCCAGGTCCAGTGTGCGCGCGCTCCCGCGTTCCCGGCCGCGCACGCGGCCCTGGCGCTGCTCAATGCGTTGCAGTTCCTGCAGCAGGCGTTGCGGTGTGAGCCGGGTATCCAGGCGGGCGACGGCATTGACGTAATCCGGCTGCTCCGGGCACGGCGGCACCGGGGCGCTGAGGTACAGCGAGGAACAGCCTTGCAGATGGCATTCCGGCAGTGCTGCCAGCGCCTGCAAGGCCCGTTCTATCTGCCTGTCGGGCCGGTCCAGGTTGCTGCCTAGTCCGAGGTAGGCCGGGATCATCGTCCTCACGATCGCGACCGCCTGCGTCTGCGAGCACGGGACGACCGGGTGGCAGGGGTGGCAGGGGTGGCCTGCTCCCGTATCAGCGGTTGCCAGTATTCCAGTGCCGCGCCCAGGTCCTCGCCGGCGGCGCAGCGATGCTCCAGCAGATCGCAGGCCGCGCTCAGTCCCGCTTGCCGCAGCAGCCGGGCACGGCGCCTGGGGCGGGGATTTTGCAATGCCTGTTGCAGCCGCCAGACGTCCCGTGCCATGCAGGTAAAGCGGCGTGGGATTGAGAGGCTTTTGACTTGTTGCGACAGGGTGGCATCGCCGGCCAACTCGATCGCCTGCTGCGGTTCCAGTTCCTGATGGCTGTACTCCTGCAGGCGTTTGTGCATCGGATACCAGAGCAAGGCGGCCAGCAGGAAGCCGGGCGAGCATGGCTGTTGCAGGGCCCGGCGCCGGTCGCTGTCCTGTAGCACCGAGCGCAGTAACGGATAGGCCATGTTGCCGGGTTCAGTGAGCACTTCCTCGGTTTGTGGAAACAGAAAATAAAACAGGCCGTAGTGGCGCAACTGCTCGAAGGTTTCCCAGCCGTGCCCGTACAGAAACAGTTTCTGAAATTCTTCAAACAGCCGCGAAGGCGAGATTTCTTGCAGCAGGTGTGCCAGTTGGCTGATGCATGCCGTTGCCCGTGGCTCGATGTGAAAGTCGAGCTTGGCGGCAAAGCGCACGGCACGCAGCATCCTGACCGGATCTTCGTGGTAGCGCAGTTGCGGTTCGCCGATCAGGCGCAATCGCCGCTGCTGTATGTCCTCCATGCCCCCGGTGTAGTCCACTACCGAAGAGGCCTGTACGTCGTAGAACAGGGCATTGATGGTGAAGTCGCGCCGCCATACGTCATCGTCGATGGTTCCGTATTCGTTGTCGCAGACTACACTTCCCTGTTCGCTGTGCGTCTCGGAGGTTTGACGGGGCTGCCTGCGGAAGGTGGAAACTTCCAGGATTTCGGAACCGAAGTAGATATGGGCCAGGCGGAAACGCCGCCCGATCAGGCGGCAGTTGCGGAACAGTTCGCGGATCTGTTGGGGATGCGCGTCGGTGGCGATGTCGAAATCTTTGGGACTCAGATCGAGCAGCAGGTCCCGCACACAGCCGCCCACCAGGTAGGCGCTGTAGCCGGCTTTATGCAGCCGGTCGAGAATCCGGAGTGCGTTCGGACTGATGCTGCGCCGCGCGATCGGATGTTCCGCGCTCGGGATGATCTGCGGCTCGGGCCGCAGACTGGCGACCGGTTCCTGCTGGATGGCTGGTTTTCTCAATAGTAGATTCGTCTGTACTGGTGTGGATCGTCCTCCTTGCGGAGGAAACGGCCTTTCTGCCGGGAGGCAGGGCGCCGGTCACGGCGCGGCTGGGCAGTGGTATATGATAACATTATCCGCTTGTGCGGCTGTTTCAGACTTGGTTGCGCATTCAGCTCCCTTCGTCTAGCGGCCCAGGACGTCGCCCTCTCACGGCGAAAACAGGGGTTCGATTCCCCTAGGGAGCGCCATTTTGTTACCCCTCGTCGGTCACAGTCGGGTCGGCGGTGGGACGAGCCGAAGGGCAGGTTGCGTTACGACATGCAGGCAAATACTCAACGGGCCGCCGGGCAAAAACTGGTCGTTGGCATTTCTTCTCGGGCCTTGTTTAACCTGGATGACAGCCACCGGATCTACCAGGACCAGGGGCTGGAGGCGTACCGGCAATACCAAATCGAAAACGAGGACGAACTGCTGGAGCCCGCCGGTGCCTTTCACTTGGTCCGCAAGCTGCTCAATATCAACGAATTATTGGGCGAGCAACGGATCGAGGTGGTGCTACTGTCGCGCAATAGTGCCGATACCGGGCTGCGCGTGTTCAATTCCATCGAGCATCATCAGCTCCCGATCGCCTGCGCCGCTTTTTGCGGCGGTGCCAGCCCGCACCGCTACGTGGATCCTTTTGGCGTGCATTTGTTTTTGTCCAGCAATGCCGAGGACGTGCGCCGGGCGTTGGAGCAGGGGGTGGCCGCCGCCAAGCTGCTTTCCTCACGGGAGTTCTCCGACGATGGGATCCGTTTTGCCTTTGACGGTGACGCGGTCTTGTTTTCCGACCAGGCGCAGCGCATTTACCAGGAGCAGGGATTGCAGGCCTTTTCTCAAAGCGAGCAGGCCGCGGCCGCGGAGCCGTTGGACGGCGGCCCGTTCAAACCGTTTTTGTCCGAACTGCATCGCTTGCAGCAGGAATTTACCCAGGGCCCGTGCCCGATCCGAACCGCGTTGGTTACGGCTCGCTCCGCGCCCGCCCACAAGCGCGTTATCAATACGCTACGGCATTGGGGCGTGCGTCTGGACGAGTCTTTGTTCCTGGGTGGCAAGGATAAGGCGGAGTTTTTGAGAGCGTACCGGGCGGACGTGTTTTTCGACGACCAACAGCACTACTGCGACTCGGCGCGCAGCGCCGTGACGACTGGTCACGTGCCTTCCACCTCTGCGCTTCCCCGCTAGCTGTTGCGCTCCATGCGCCGGTGCCGGTTGCGCTGGTCTGCCGTTTTCAGCACTGCGGTGGCCGGCGGGCCGGTCGTCGGCGGGATGACTGCCGGTAACGGCGGTTACGGGGCTGGCTTGCCTGGTCCGCGCTTTAGCAGAATGTCGAGCGCACCGCTTGCGCCGGCGCCGGCGGAGCTCGGCCAGTACGCCATGACCTGCAGCGACTGCTTCAGCCAACTGCCAATTTCCCCCTTCAGGACCGGGTTGCCTCCCGGCGAATGCAGTCCTTTGCCGTGGATGATGCGTACCCGCCAGTACCGGTTTTGGCCGCACTGCTTCAGGAAGGCTTGCACCTCCAGCCGGGCACTTTCCCTGGTTTGGCCGTGCAGGTCCAGTTCCTTCTGTACGGCGTACCCGCCTCGGCACAGCCGCTTGATGTGCCGGATCGATACGCCGCTGCGCCGGAAGCTGAACTCTGTTTCGCAGATACCCGCGCTTGCGGTGTCGGGCCGCGCCCGGTCGCGGCGGCGGGCTTCGCCCGGGGTGGGGGCGGGCGCTGCCGGGTCGGCGGGTGCCGGTTCCAGTTGCTTGACGGCGGCTCGGAACAAGGCTCGTTCGGACGAGCTGATCGGTTCCACCCCGGTCTTGTCTGCCGGCGCGGTGGCCGGGGAGCTTTCTTTATCGCGCTTCATCGCGCTGCCAGGCAAGTCTCAGCGGGATCGGGCGGCTTGCCATTGTTGTAGCCGCTTGCCTAATGTAGGCGTGCGCAGAAACAGTAGCCCGATCAAAATGATTCCGTAGATCAGTGGTTCGCGCAGGTCGGCTTTCACCAGCCACAGGAAGTGCAGCACGCCCAGCGTGGCGATCAGGTAGATCAATCGGTGCAGTTGCTTCCAGCGTCTGCCCAGGCGCCGCATCATGCCGTTGGTGGAGGTAATGGCGAGCGGCAGCAACAATACCAGGGCGGAAAAGCCCACGGTAATGTAAGGGCGCTTCCAGATGTCGCGCCCGATCTCGCTCCAGTCGAAAAACTGGTCCAGCACCAGGTAGGTCAGAAAATGCAGGCAGGCGTAAAAAAAGGCGTATAGCCCGAGCAGGCGCCGGTAAATGACCAGCCGCCAGTTGAACAGGTTGCGCAGTGGGGTGATGGCCAGCGTCACCAGCAGCAGGCGCAGCGCCCAGCTACCGGTCTGGTGAGTGATCTCCTCGATCGGATTGGCACCCAGGTCGCCGAAAAACGCCTGGTAGATCAGCATGCCCAGCGGGATCAGGCATACGCAAAACAGGGCTGGTTTGATCCATGCCCTTAATTTCATTTTCAGAAGTGCCGAAGTAAATCCATGTCTGCGTACAGGCTGGCTACCTGGTCGGCGTAGCCGTTGAACATCAGCGTTTCCCGTTTGAAGAACTCTCCGATCCTGCGCTCCTTGCGCTGACTCCAGCGCGGGTGGTCCACTTGCGGATTCACGTTCGAGTAAAACCCGTATTCCTGGGGCGCGGAGTCGTTCCAGGCGGTTCTCGGCTGCGTGCGCGTGAACTCGACCCGGACGATGGACTTGATGCTCTTGAAGCCGTACTTCCAGGGCACCATCAGGCGGATGGGGGCGCCGTTCTGATTGGGCAGAATTTTCCCGTACAGTCCGACCACGAATATACTCAGCGGGTGCATCGCCTCATCCATGCGCAGCCCCTCCCGGTAGGGCCAGTCCAACACTGTGCGTAACTGTCCGGGCATTTCTTTCGGGCGCAGGACGGTTTCAAAAGAGACGTACTTGGCGTGCGAGTTGGGTCCGAAGCGGCTCAGCACCTTGTGTACCGGCACCCCCACCCATGGGATCACCATGGACCAGGCTTCTACGCAGCGCAGGCGGTAGATGCGTTCCTCCAGTTTGTGCGGGCTGATGAAGTCTTCTACGTCGTAGCTTCCGGGGTGGTCGCATTCACCGCTGACTTCCAGCGTCCAGGGTTGCGGTTTGAATTGGCCGCTGTGTTCGGCAGGGTCGCTCTTATTGGTGCCGAATTCGTAGAAATTGTTGTAGGTGGTAACTTTATCATACGGAGTTAATTCTTCGTCGGTGGAGTAGGGGCTGTTAAAGGCTTCAATGATCTGCTGGTTCGGCTCCAGGCGGTTTGCCGCCAGCAGCGAGGCCGCCGGCCCGGCCAGGCCGGCACCCGCCAGTCCGAGCACGGCCCCGTTGCGGAGGAAGCGGCGACGCTGCGCAAACACGCGTTCATCGGTAATTTCGGATGGTTTGATATCTGCCGGGGACTTAATCAACATAATTCATTACTCCACATTCAGCCATGCTGTTGCAACGGACCGGCCTCCCTCCCTCAAAGAGTTCAAGGCTCCGAAGTTGTTTCTTTCAGGGTGGTTCAGGGTGGTTCCGGGATTTTCAGCGCCCTTGCGCCCGCAAGGCACGCTGTCGTTCGGTGTATTCAATACCGGAAAATATAGCATGATTCCGGTCTGATCGGAAAGCCAGGGGATCCGTGATCAGGCGCCGCGGCCGAGTGTGACAGCGGGCTTTCCCGGCTTTTCCGCCACCTTGCGATGGGCGGGTGCAGACGGTAAAATGCCTACTGTTGTCTGGATTTATGAGGTTCTTTTAGGATGTTTCACGCTCAGCTTCCCCGCTGTATCTCTGTATTTCCGCGATGGTTCATGGGTTGGCTGGCGCTACTGGGCTGCCTGGCGCTACTGGGCTGCGCAATCCCGGTACCTTCCGCCATTGGCCTGGCAATGGTGGATGAGATCGATATGTCGCTGCAGGATTTGGCGATTGCTGCGCTGAAAAGCGACCGGTGTGAGCAGAAGGGTCTCGATTCCGATTCCAGTGTGCTCGCCGGTACGATTGCCGGCTTGTCTACCGGTCAGCGCACCCGTTTCACGACCCTGCAGGAGCAGTATCGCGACCAGGTGGCGGACGGAGTCAATCAGCGGGAATGCACCCAACATCAAAAGCTGCTCAGGCGGATCAAGGGCAAGCAGATCATCATTTCCTCCTAGTGGAACCTGGGCATCCGCCGCTGGACACCGATCTGATTTCTGCCTCTGGCCGCTGGTCGGCGGCGCAGATCCCCGCCTCGTGCCGCCGGCACCGATCGGGATGGCTGCTCGGATTGCTGTTGTGCTGCCCTTTGCTGCCGGTGCTCGGCGGGGAACCGCCGCAGCGGCAGCAACTGGTGATCGAAACCGCCTCCGGAGAACGTCATCGGTTCCAGGTGGAAGTGGCCCGCAGTCTGCGTGAGCGCAAGCGGGGGCTGTCCGGGCGCCGCGAGTTGCCGGCCGATGCCGGGATGCTGTTCGATTTTGAGCGCGAGCAACCGGTGACCATGTGGATGGTGGGCACCTGGCTGTCGCTGGATATGTTGTTTATTCGCGCAGACGGGATGATCTCCCGGATTGAACGGCAGGCCGAGCCCCTGTCCGCCCGTCGTATCCGATCGGGAGGGCCGGTGCGGGCGGTATTGGAAATCAACGGTGGCAAGGCCCGCGCCCTGGGCATTCGGCCCGGCGATCGAGTGCTGTATTCCTGGGTTACCGAAGGCTCGAATCCGGGTCCGTTCCATGCTAGCATCGCAATGATGGAGGCGGGCGCAGGTCCGGCAGACTGCCGGGCAGGCGCATTTCGTTGAAATCGATGCAGTTCATTGCAGATCGATTCAGATCGACGAATATAGCCCTTTCTATATTGTAATTTCTCTATGGATGACGCTGAATTTTCCCGGCATTTGCTTGAGGTAAACCTCGAAGACGAGATGCGCCAGTCCTATATGGACTATGCGATGAGCGTCATTGTCGGACGAGCCCTGCCTGATGTGCGCGACGGGCTGAAACCGGTGCAGCGCCGGGTGCTCTACGCGATGCAAAATGCCGGCGTCGATTGGAATAAGCCGTACCGCAAGTCCGCCAAGGTGGTAGGCGAGGTGGTGGGGAACTTTCACCCGCACGGGGAGACGGCAGTCTATGACACGATTGTGCGCATGGCCCGTGATTTTTCGCTGCGCTACCCGGTGATTGCCGGGCAGGGGAATTTCGGTTCGGTGGACGGCGATGCGCCGGCGGCGATGCGTTATACCGAGGTGCGCCTGGCCCGCGTTGCCCACCAGCTGCTGGAGGACATTGACAAGGAAACGGTGGATTTTGTCCCCAACTACGATAATTCCCAGCAGGAGCCCACCGTCCTGCCGGCCGGTTTTCCCCACCTGCTGGTGAACGGATCCAGCGGCATCGCAGTCGGTATGGCGACGAATATCCCGCCCCACAACCTGGGCGAGGTGATCGATGCCACGGTGGCGCTGATCGATGATCCGCAGGCACCGCTGGAGCGGCTGCTGGAGCACCTGCCGGGACCGGATTTCCCCACTCGCGGAATCATTTACGGCACCGGGAATATCCACACTCTCTACCAGAGCGGGCGCGGGCGCGTGTTGATGCGTGCCCGGACCCAGATCGAGCAAACCGAAGGGGGCGGCGTTTCGATCGTGGTGATCGAACTGCCCTACCAGGTGAATAAGGCGCTGTTGATGCAGAAGATCGCCGACGGAGTGAAAAACAAGAAGCTGACCGGTATCCGCGGGCTGCGCGATGAAACCAACCGGGACGGCATGCGCATGGTCATTGAACTGCGCCGTGGCGAGATCCCGGAGGTGGTGTTGAACAATCTCTACCAGGACACGCAAATGCAGACCACCTTTGGGGTCAACATGGTGGCCCTGGAAGGAGGCCGCCCGCGGCTGATGAATCTGCCGGGCATTTTGCGTGCTTTTATTCATCATCGCCGGGAAGTGGTGACCCGCCGCACGCTGTTCCTGTTGCGCAAGGCGCAGCATCGGGCGCACGTGCTGGAAGGACTGGCGGTGGCCCAGGACAACATCGATCCGGTGGTCGCGTTGATCAAGGCTTCGCCCAATATGGTGGCGGCCCGCCAGGCTTTGCTGGATCGCAGCTGGTCGCCCGACTCGGTGCTGCCGCTGCTGCGGCAGGTAGATCTGCAGGTGCTGCGCCCGGAGGACGCCGGCGGTTCCTGGGACGAGCAGGGTTATCGCTTCTCTGAAATACAGGCGCAGGCGATCCTGGACATGCGCCTGCATCGCCTGACCAGCCTGGAGCAGGAAAAGATCCTGGCGGAGTACCGGGAACTGATCGAGCGCATTCAGGATCTGAACAGCGTGCTGGCACAGCCGGCCCGGGTGATGCAGATCATCCGTGATGAACTGCTGGCGATCCGCGAGCGCTTTGCGGATGAGCGCCGCACCCTGCTCGTTGAGCAGGAGGAGCACATGCGCATGGAGGACTTGATCACCGAAGAAGACGTGGCCGTTACGCTCTCACATATCGGTTATGTCAAGGCGCAACCGATCGCAGATTACCGTTCGCAGCGCCGGGGCGGGGTGGGTCGCACGGCCACCGGCGTCAAAGAAGAGGACTTTATCGATCAATTCTTCATCGCCAGCACCCACGATTCGATGCTCTGTTTCTCCAGCCTCGGGCGCCTGTACTGGATGAAGGTCTATGAGTTGCCGCAGACGGGTTCTGGAGCGCGTGGTAAGCCGATCGTGAACCTGTTGTCGCTGAGCGGCGATGAGCGCATTACCGCGGTGCTGTCGGTGCGCGAGTACAGCAGGCAGCAGTCGGTGTTCATGACCACCTCGGACGGCACGGTGAAAAAGGTTGTCCTCCAGGCGTTTTCCCGTCCGCGGGCGAAAGGCATTATTGCCATTAACCTGGTCCCCGGCAACCAGCTGGTCGGCGTGAGCCTGGTGGAGCCGGGTCAACAAATTATGCTGTTCAGCAGTGACGGCCGGGCGGTGCGTTTCTCCGAGAGCGACGTCCGCGCCACCGGTCGCGCGAGCCGTGGCATCCGCGGCATTCGCCTGCCGCCGGGGAGCCGCCTGATTGCGATGGCGGTGGTGGACCCGGACGCGCCCATCACCGTGCTGACGGCGACCGCGAACGGCTATGGCAAGCGTACCCCGATGGATCAGTATTCGGTGCGCCGCCGGGGCGGACGTGGTCTGATCTCGATTCAGACCAGTGCGCGCAACGGTCCGGTGATCGGAGCGGTGATTGCTCATGCCGAGGATGAAATCATGCTGATCAGCAATCGTGGTCGCCTGGTGCGCACACCGGTCGCCGGCATCTCGGTAGTGGGACGCAATACGCAGGGAGTACGGCTGATCCGCTTGCAGAAGAACGAGCAGTTGGTGGGGATGGAACGCATTGCCGAAGAGCGCAACGGTGAAACCTCGGAGCAGCCGTAGCCGTTGCCTGCCGATGGCGCGCTGATCCCGCTGCCGGGCGCGACGCCTGTGAGTGCTGAGCCGGACTTTGGTCCCTGCGTCTGCGTTGCGGGCAGGGGCGCGCGCCCCGGGTGCGGTCCACGCGCAGGACGCGATGGCTTCCCGTACCCGTTGGCCGGGGACCGGTGCTGCGTGCCGGCGGCCGGGGCGGTGCGGTTTGTTACTGACTTTTCGTTGCTGCCTGCGGTCGCTTTCCGTTCGCTTCGCCGCTGTGCCGCGCCGCTGCCGGCTGCGTGCTCCGCGTGCCTTTGATTCAGCATTGCGGGCGCAGCCGGGCGGCATTGAATTTTGCCGCCGGGCCCGGAATGCTGCCGGCGACGGTGCTGAACCAGGCGGCCCGGGAATTGAGCGGCGCCACAGACGCCTCCCCGGCACCGCTGCCGGCCCTGGAGTGGTCGCATCGGGGGAGCGCTTTTGGCATGGTGCTGGAGCAACTTGAGGAGGCGCTGCGCGCCTTGCTGGGGATTGCCCGAAACTACCGGATCCTGTTCGTACAGGGCGGTGCCAGCGCGCAGTTTGCCATGGTGCCGCTGAACCTGTTGCCGAGTCACGCCAGTGCCGATTACCTGCATACCGGCTATTGGTCGGGCCGGGCGCTGGCGGAGGCACAGCGTTTGGGAGCGGCCGGTCTGGGCCAGGCACGTTTGGCGGCGGACGGTTCCCCCGACCGCTTTACCTGCATCCCGCCGCGTGCCCGGTGGCAACCGGATGCCGACGCGGCCTACCTGTATTACACGGAAAATGAGACCGTGCAGGGGGTGGAGTTTCCCCAGCTTCCTGAATCCGGCACGGTGCCGCTGGTGGCGGACATGACTTCCAATTTTTTATCGCGCCCGGTTCCGATCGAGCGTTTCGCCTTGCTCTTTGCCGGGGCGCAGAAAAATCTGGGGCCGCCCGGCTTGACCGTGGTGGTGGTGCGCGAAGACCTGATCGGCCGTGCGGCCCCCGGCACCCCCAGCCTGTGTGACTACCAGGTGCTTGAGGCCAGCCGCTCCCTGTACAATACTCCTCCCACCTTCTGCTGGTACGTTGCCTTGTTGTTCGTGCAATGGTTGCGGGAGCAGGGGGGAGTAGAGCGGATCGCGGCGCGTAACCAGCGCAAGGCGAACTCGCTTTACCAGGCGATTGATGCTTCCGGTTTGTACCGTAACGAGGTTTGTCCCTGCTGCCGCTCCCGCATGAACGTGACTTTCCGGCTGCAGGCAGAGTCGTTGACGCCGCTTTTTCTGGACCAGGCGGAGCGCGCGGCGCTGTATGGTCTCGGCGGTCACCGCAGTTGCGGCGGACTGCGCGCTTCTTTGTATAACGCCGTGTCAGAGCAGGACGTAAAAGTATTGGTGGAATTTATGCGCGAGTTTGAGCGTTGTTATGGTTGACCGGGACGCGGCGGCGGCATTGGCACGCCTGCGTGAGCGGGTGGACGCACTGGACCGGGAGTTGCTGCGGCTGTTTAATGATCGGGCGCGCATTGCCATTGAAACGGCTCGGCTCAAGCAGCAGCAGCAGATGGATTTGCACAGCGCGGAACGCGAGCAGGACGTGCTGCGCCGGGTAATGGAAGAAAATTCCGGACCGCTGGAGCCGCAGCAGGTGACGCGGCTGTTCCGTGAATTGATGTCAAGCTGCCTGGCGCTGCAGCAGCAGCAGTGCCGCGAGCAGCCATCGGCAGCGCCGGTCGGGCAGCAGGGCCGGCCTGTCTCCGCTGCCGCGCCGACCGGCATCGCCTGTCTGGGGCCGGCCGGCACCTTCAGTCACGTCGCGGTGCTGGAATATTTCGGCGCCGCCGCCAGGCCGCGTTTTCATGGCGTGATTCAACAGGTTTTTCAGGACGTTGAGGCAGGCACGGCTGCCCTGGGCGTGGTGCCGGTGGAAAATTCCATTGAAGGCGGGGTCAACGATACCTTGAGCGTGTTGCAGCAGGACCACCGCTTCGGTCTGGCGTTGCGCGGGAGTCCGGGCGACTTGGCGCTGTTGCCCGCGGCGACGCCGCGCATTTGCGGTGAACTCGACCTGGAAATTCATCATCACCTGCTGAGCCAGGCCGCGGACCTGCCGCAGATCCGCGTAGTCACCGGACATATTCAGTCATTGGCGCAGTGCAGACACTGGCTGGACCGGAACCTGCCGCGCGCGCAGCGGATGTTTTGCGCCAGCAGCGCCGAAGCGGCGCAGCGTGCCGCCGGCGATGCGGAAACGGCGGCGATTGCCGGTGCCGCGGCGGCTCGGTACTATCGTCTGCCCCGGCTGGCGACCAACATAGAGGACCAGCCCGACAATAATACCCGCTTTTTGCTGTTGGGTCGGCAGACCGCCTCGCCCAGCGGTAAAGACAAGACCTCACTGTTGCTGGGCATCGCCAACCAGGTCGGCGCGCTGTACCGGATCCTGGAGTGTTTCGCCGCCGCGCAGGTGAACCTGAGCTTTATTCAGTCGCGACCGGTACCGGGCCATCGGCGACCGGGGCGGGAATACGAATTTTTTGTCGATGCGCTGGGACATGTGCGGGAAGAGTCCATGCAGGCTGCCTTGAACCATTTGCAGGAACACGGCGCCAACGTGCGTTGGCTCGGCTCCTATGCGCAATCGGCGCGGTCTTGAGCGATGCTCCGGCAAGCCGCGGGCGGCAGGCTTTGCGCATGGCATGCGCCCGGCACCTCGGCGCCGGTGTATGCCTTGGCCTCCGGCCCGCGGGGGTCGTTGACTGATGCGCCCGCACGCCACCGTTTCCGCCTGGTCCCGGCCCCTGCGGGTCGCGGCCGTGCGCTCGCCGGAGCCGGCCCGGTGAGGCATCGGCGGTTGACTGATCGGCTCGCCGGTGGCGCCGGCCCGGCCCGGGTGTGCCGGTACCTCCCGCCGGGCGCGGTTGGCGCATCGCCGTGGCAGTCGTGCCATGTCCGCTAGGAGCGCCGATCGCCACCTGCTTGCCCTGGCGAGTCCGGCGGTAGCCGGGCTGCGACCTTACGAGCCTGGCGGGCATGCCGAGGAGATCGCGCGCCGTTATGGCCTGGAGCGTATGTTGCTGCTGGCTTCCAATGAGAACGCGCTGGGTGCCGGCCCGGCCGCCCGAAAGGCGCTGCAGCGCTTGCCGGAGCTGAACCGTTACCCGGATGCCAACGGGTCTGCGCTCAAGCGGGACCTGGCGGACCGGCACGGCGTGGAAGCCGGGCAGATCACGTTGGGGAACGGCTCCAACGACGTGTTGGAACTGATCGCGCGGGCGCTGCTGACGCCGCAATACGAGGTCGTCTATTCGCAATACGCTTTCATCGTCTATGCGCTGGTGACCCGGGCGCTGGGGGCGCGTGCGGTTGAAGTGCCGGCGCACGATTATGCGCACGACCCGCAGGCGCTGGCGGCATCAGTCAGTGCGCGCACCCGCTTGCTCTACATAGCCAACCCGAATAATCCAACCGGCACTTTCCTCTCCGCCGCGCAGTTGCGGCGCCTGTTGCAGAACCTGCCAGAGCACGTGGTGGCGGTGATCGATGAGGCGTATTGCGAATATGCCACCGTACCGGACTATCCGCGCTGTATTCCCTGGATTAAGGAATTTCCGCGCCTGGTGGTCACGCGCACCTTCTCCAAGATCTACGGCCTGGCCGGACTGCGCGTCGGATACGCGGTCTCCCGCCCGGAATTGGCCGACTTGATGAACCGGGTGCGGCAGCCTTTTAACGTCAATGTACTCGGACAGCAGGCGGCGCGCGCCGCCTTGCAGGACCAGGGGCACCTGGAGCACAGTGTGCGCCTGAACAGTGCCGGGCAGGAGCAGTGGCGCGAAGCTTGCGCCCGGCTCGGGCTGCGCCGGATCGATGCTTTGGGTAATTTCATTTGCCTGGACCTGGCGCGACCGGCGCAGCCGATCTTTGAGCAGTTGCTGCGCCAGGGGATCCTGGTGCGGCCATTGCATGGCTTCGGCATGCCCCGGCATCTGCGCATCAGCATCGGTCTGGAACAGGAGAACCAGCGCTGCATCCAGGCCTTGCAGCAGGCGCTGGAGACGGCATGAATTCCCACTCGCAGACCCGGACGTCGCTGGGCACGGTGGCCGTGCTCGGGGTTGGGTTGATCGGTGGTTCTTTGCTGCGGGCGCTGCGCCGCGTTGCCTATCCGCCGCATGGCTTCGGCATGCCCCGGCATCTGCGCATCAGCATCGGTTTGGAACAGGAGCACCAGCGCTGCATCCAGACCTTGCAGCAGGCGCTGGAGACGGCATGAATTCTCACTCGCAGACCCGGACGTCGCTGGGCACGGTGGCCGTGCTCGGGGTTGGGTTGATCGGCGGTTCTTTGCTGCGGGCGCTGCGCCGCGTTGCATCTCCGCCGCGGCTGATCGCCTGGGACCCGGACCGGCAGGCGCTGCGCCGGGCGCGGGAGCAGGCTTTGCTGGACGCCGACTGCCACTCTGCGCAGCAGGCGTTGGAGCAGGCGGACCTGGTGATTTTGAGCGCGCCACCCGCGGCTTGCGAGCAATTGCTGAAAGAGCTTGCCGGCCTGCCCGCCGGGCATTGGCCGGAGGCCACGGTGCTGAGTGACGTGTGCAGCAGCAAGCTCAGTATCGTTCAGTTGGCGCGGCAGTTGCTGCGGGACCGGCTGCCTGTTTTCGTACCCGCGCATCCGGTCGCCGGCACCGAGCACAGCGGGATAGAAGCGGCTCGCGCCGATCTGTTCGATCGATGCCAGGTGATCCTGACGCCGCTGGCACAGACCTGCGCGGCTGCCTGCGATCGGGTGGAGAGTTTGTGGCGAGCGGCGGGAGCGGCGCAGGTGATGCGGATGGAGCCGGAGCGGCACGACCAGTTGATGGCCGCGGTCAGCCACTTACCGCACGTGCTGGCTTATGCGCTGGTGGATTGTTTGGCGCGACATCCGCAGCGGGACGATTTGTTCTGCTTTGCCGCCGGGGGATTTGCCGACTTTACCCGCATCGCCTCCAGCAGTCCGCAGATGTGGCAGCAAATCTGCCTGCGCAACCGGGAACCGATCCTGGCCGGCCTGGAACATTTCCAGTCTGCCCTGGAAAGTTTGCAGCAGGCGCTGCGCAACGAGGACGCGGAACGGTTGCTGGAGGTTTTTCAGCGCGCCCGCGCCGCCCGGGCCGAATACCGGAAGCGCTGTCGAGATGAGTGAATTGGATTACCGGGTAGTGCCGGGCGGTGCTTTGCGCGGCCGGGTGGACATTCCGGGAGACAAATCGATTTCGCACCGGGCGTTGCTGCTCGGTTCGATCGCCGAGGGAGAAACGAGGCTGCAGGGACTACTGCGCAGCACCGACGTGCTGGCGAGTTGGCGCGCATTGGAGGCACTGGGCGTGCATATCGAGCAAGGTCCGCGGGATATCGTGTCGGTGCAGGGCCGGGGCCTGCATGGTTTGCAGGCCCCGGCCGCGCCCCTGGCTCTCGGTAATTCCGGCACTTCGGCCCGGCTGTTGGCGGGCCTGCTGTGCGCCCAGCCGTTCGATTGCGTGCTGGAGGGTGATATGTCACTGTCGCGGCGCCCGATGCAGCGCCTGGTCGATCCGCTGCAGCGCATGGGAGCCTCTCTGCGCGCCAGTGAGCAGGGCACGTTGCCGCTGCGGATCAGTGGCGGTCGCGCCTTGCGCGGCATCGACTGGCGCCTGCCGATAGCGAGCGCGCAGTTGAAGTCTTGCCTGCTGTTGGCCGGACTCTATGCCGAGGGTACGCTGCGCCTGCAGGAGCCATTGCCCAGCCGTGATCACACCGAGCGCATGTTGGAGCGTTTCGCTTGTCCGTTGCGTCGTGAAGCGGACGCGATCGTTTTGTCCGGAGGCGCTCAGCCGCAGGCGACGGAGCTGCAAGTACCGGCAGATCTGTCCTCGGCCGCGTTTTTCCTGCTCGGTGCCAGCATCGCTCCTGCTTCTGAATTGCTTCTGCCCGGGATCGGGGTGAATCCGACGCGCCGGGCGGTGATCGATCTGCTGCTTCAGATGGGAGCCAAGATCTGGCTTGAGAATGAGCGGCTGTGCGGTGCCGAGCCGGTGGCCGACCTGCGGGTGCGCACTGCGCCGCGCCTGCATGCCATCGATATTCCGCCGGAGCAGGTGCCGCGGGCGATCGATGAACTGCCGGCGTTGCTGATCGCCGCGGCTTGTGCACGAGGACAGACCCGCCTGCGTGGAGCCCGGGAGTTACGCTTTAAGGAAAGTGATCGGATCGATGCGATGGTCGCCGGCTTGCGTGCGCTGGGAATTGAGGCGACTGCTTTTGAGGATGGATTGACGGTGCGGGGCGGGTATTTACGCGGAGGCGTGGTGGACGCCCGGGGCGATCACCGTATCGCGATGGCCTTCACGATGGCCGGGTTAGTCGCCCAGGACGTAGTGCGGATTCGTTCCTGTCGGCAGGTGGAGACTTCTTTTCCGAGTTTCGCCGCGCGGGCGCAGGCGGCGGGCATGGAGCTGCGGGTTGCTCCCGGCGATCGGGCCAGGGACGCCGTCTCATCGCTGGGGGCGGAGGGTTGACGTGGGCAAAGAGCCGTTCCGCCTGCCGCTGGTCCCCGATCCATTACCGGACTCTCTCGCCGCCGGTGCCGGGCACAGGGCCGTGCGGGCGGGTGTTGCCGCGCCGCCGCAGCGCTGGGACACGGCATGAGCCAGGGCACCGGTCGCGGCGCAGCTGCGGAAGCTGCCGTGCCGGTTCCGGTCATCGCCGTCGATGGAGCCGGCGGGACCGGCAAAAGCGAGCTTTGCTCCCGGCTCGCCCATTGGCTGGACTGGCATTGCCTGGACAGTGGCCTGTTGTACCGGGCCCTGGCGCTGCACAGTGCCCGCCGTGCGTTGCCGGCGAGCGCCGGGGACGAGTTGGCGCGCCTGGCCGAGGATATGGAACTGCGCTTTGATGCGCTGCATCCCGGCGGCGTGTGGCTGCAAGGCAGTTGGGTCCAGGCAGAACTTCGCAGCGAAGAGTGTGCCGGTCGTGCCTCGCAGATTGCGGCATTGCCCGAGGTGCGCCGGGCTTTGCTGGGTCGGCACCTGGCGTTTCGCCGTCCGCCGGGACTGGTGGCTGACGGCAGAGACGTCGGCACGGTGGTATTCCCCGATGCCGGGTTGAAGATATTTCTGCGCGCCACTCTTGCCGAACGCGCCCGCAGGAGGCATAAACAGTTGAAGGAATGGGAAGGATGTGCTAGCGTGAGTGAGCTTGCGGCGGAGATTTCCCGCCGGGATGAGCGTGACGCGGAACGGCAGGTTGCCCCCCTTGCGCCGGCACCCGGCGCAGTGATTATAGACAGCTCCGACGAGAGTGCGGAGCAGGTCTTTCGCCGAGTCGCGGCCCTGGTCGCGGATCGATTCGACATCCCGCCACTGTGACGACCGAACCGTCGTTGCGGCAGATATTGCTTTTGAAGGTCAGGTTGTGAGTATATGGACGATATGAGTGAAAAATTTGCGACGCTGTTTGAGCAGAGTCCGGCCATTCAGAATATGCGCTCGGGAAGCATCGTCAGTGGAACAGTGGAGTCCGTATATGAAGACGTAGTCGTGGTGAACGCCGGGCTGAAATCGGAGGGCTTGATTCCGATCGGGCAGTTCCGTGACGAGCAGGGGAAACTGGAAGTGCAGGTCGGAGACGAAGTCGAGGTGGTCCTTGACGCGATTGAAAACGGCTTGGGAGAAACCCGCCTGTCCCGGGAAAAAGCGAAGTGGATGCGAGTCTGGGAGCACCTGCAGAAGGCTTACGATGACAAGGAAGCGGTGGAAGGCAAGATCATGGATCGGGTTAAGGGCGGCTTCATCGTGGATATACAGGGGGTGCGTGCGTTTTTGCCGGGTTCTTTGCTGGACATTAACGTAAGCCGGGATTTCTCCAGCTTGCAGGGCAAAAAACTGGAGTTCAAGATTATCAACATCGATCCGCGGCACTACAACGTGGTAGTGTCCAGGCGTGCGGCTTTACCGGGCGCGGACGGGGCGCAGCAGAGGATAGAAGAGCTGGAAGAAGGCGCCGTAGTGACCGGAGTGGTAAAGAACATGACCGAGTACGGTGCTTTCCTGGATATTGGCGGGATCGATGGACTGCTGCACGTGACGGACATGTCCTGGAAACGGATCCGCAATCCCGCTGAGGTCGTCTCGGTCGGTGATGAGATGCAGGTAAAAATCCTCAAGTTTGACCGGACGCGTAACCGCATTTCACTGGGACTCAAGCAGATGCGCGAGGATCCGTGGGTGAGCCTGATCGATCGCTATCCGAAGTCGAGCCGGTTCCAGGGGAAAGTCACTAACGTGGCGGATTACGGCTGCTTTGTTGAACTGGAAGAAGGAGTAGAGGGCCTGGTCCACGTTTCTGAAATGGACTGGACCCGCAAAAATCTGCACCCCCGCAACCTGGTGGACATCGGCCAGACCGTGGAGGTGGAAGTGCTTGAGGTGGACAAGGAGCGGCGCCGTATTTCGCTCGGCATGAAGCAGTGTATTGAGAATCCGTGGCGCACGTTTGAACTCAGCCATGAGAAGGGAGACCGGGTCAGTGGCACTATCAAGGCATTGACCGATTTCGGTATTTTTGTTAGTATTGAAGACGGTATTGACGGGCTGATTCACGTGTCCGATCTGTCCTGGACCGAAAATGGCGAAGAGGCGCTGAAAAAATTCGATAAGCAGCGCGGCGATTCGATCGAGGCCGTGTTGTTGAACGTGGACGTTGATCGCGAGCGCATTTCCCTGGGAATGAGGCAACTGCAGGAAGATCCTTTTGCTGCCTTTGTTGCAGACAACGTGAAGGGGAGCATGATTCGTGCTTCGGTGGAGAAGATTGAATCGAAGCAGGTAAAGGTTTCCCTGGCACCCGGCGTTTCTGGTTGGATCCGGGCCGCTGAGCTCTCGCTGGATCGGGAGGTGAGGGATGCCCGCGAAGAGAAGGACATCGCAGTGGGGCAGGAGTTGGATTTGAAGATTGCCAACATCGATCGCAAGAAACGGCTGATCCACCTGTCTCTGAAAGCGGCACAGAGCCAGGAACAAGCCGCTGCAGTGAAAAAATACAGCCGAGAAAGTAGTGAAGAAAAACCCAAGAGCAGCAGTTTTAGCGCCCTGGTTCTGATCAAGGAGCACTTGAGCGGGAGAAAGAAGAGCCCTGAGAAGAAGAGCTCTGAGTGACTGATGGATATGCGGGCGGCTCCAAGCCAGGCCGGAGACCGACAATGGATCGGGAGTTTACTCCTTCGATCATTTCCTGGTCGTGGAACCTGATAGTGTTCCCCGGCGCTGCGGGAAATTTATAGATTTATAGTCTTCTGAAGTCTGGGCATACCAGAGAGTGCGGTGTCGGCGTGCATTCTGTACAGCCGCCCGCAGAAACGTTTACAGTTCTGCTTTACGTAATAACATAAGGGTCGATGACGAAGTCGGAATTAATCGAGTCCCTGGCGCAGGAGCAGACGCAGTTGAGTCCGCGGGACATCGAGCTTGCCGTTCAGGCGATGCTGGAATGTATTACGCAATCCCTGGCCCAGGGGCGGCGTGTTGAAGTCCGCGGGTTTGGCAGCTTTTCACTGCATTACCGGTCTGCCCGGATCGGACGCAATCCCAAGACCGGCGAATCGGTGTCGTTGCCCGCTAAACACGTGCCGTATTTCAAGCCGAGCAAACGGTTGCGTGAGCGGGTGGATCGGCCTGCGTCGAAGGAATCGTGATCCGCCCCCGCGGTTCGCGCCACCTTGTTTCTCGTTGCCGCCGGGGCGGCGCTATCTTTCCGCGTGGTGCGGTCCTAGTGGTCGGGCGGCTGCACCCAGGCGGCGTGATGAGCGCGGCAGCGTCAGCCGGAGGCGGGTCATGAGTCGCTTGTACCGCTGGTTCCGGCTGCTGCTGCTGGTTCCATTCATAGTGCTGATCCTGGTCTGGCACCGCCGTAATGAGGGCGTAGTGCCGATTGACTTCTTCTGGGACAGCGTGCAGTTGCCATTGTCGATTGCGCTGCTGCTGGCACTTGTGGCGGGGGTGGGAAGCGGCCTGCTGGCCGGCGCCTGGAGCTCCTACCGGCTGCGCAGAAAAAACCGCCATTTGCAAAAGCGCATTGCTAAATTGGAGAAAATCCCGGTCGTTTCTTCCGGCAGGCCGCTGTCTTGAGCAGTTTTGCCTTTGATCTTTTTTGGCTGCTGCTGCCGGTAGCCGCAGGCTCCGGCTGGTGGGCCGCTCATCGCGGGCGGCATGGCTGGTTCTCCCGTGGCCGATCCAAAAGCTTTACCCCGGATTATTTTCGCGGCTTGGATTACGTGCTCACCGATCAGCCGGATCGGGCGATCGAGGTCTTCATTCGCACCTTGGAGACGGACTCGGAAGCGACCGAGAATTGCCTGATGCTGGGCAAGCTGTTTCGCCGCTGTGGCGAACTGGATCGGGCAATTCGGATCCATCAGAGCCTGCTGGCACGGCGTTCGCTGTATCCCGAGCAGCGCCTGGTGGTGCAGCAGGCGCTGGGCGAGGATTACCTGCGCTCGGGGCTGCTGGACCGGGCGGAAAATTTGTTCAAAGAGATGATCGAAGTGCCGGGCAGGCACGTTCCCCAGGTACTGCAGAGCCTGCTGGACATCTACCAGCAAGAGCATGAGTGGGAGAAGGCGATCCACTACGGTCATCGGCTGGCGCACTGTGCTGACAGCGGTATTGAACCGACCCTGGCGCATTTTTATTGTGAACAGGCAGAGGTGTACTACGGCATGGGACAGACGCAGTCGGCCCGGGAGTGCCTGCAACGAGCGTTGTCTATCGATAAACGCTGCGTGCGGGTCAACCTGATCCAGGCCCGCATCTTTAGCGAAAAAAACGAGTGGGAATCCGCGCTGAAAGCGTACCTGTGGGTGGAATCGCAGGATGCCGATTACTTGCCGGAGATCGCTGCGCCGCTGCTGGATTGTTATACCCGCCTGGGGCGGCGCGGCGAGTGCCGGGAATACTTGTTGGCCTCCTATAAACGCCATTCGCATCTCAGGCTGCTGGAATTGCTGGCCGGGTTGATTGCCGAAAGCGAAGACAAGGCCGCTGCCTTGCGCCTGCTGTCGTTGGAACTGAAGCAAAAACCCTCCGCCGCGGCGATGGAGTTGTTATTGGCCTATACCGCCACCGACGCAGAAGGGTCGGACGGGGAAGGTCTGCGGGTGTTGCGCGAGCTTGCCGCACGTCTCGCCGACCAGGGCCGCGCTTATAAATGCGCCCGGTGCGGCTTTGTGATGGTCATGCTGCACTGGCGCTGTCTTGGATGCAAGCAATGGGGGACAATCAAGCCGCTGCTCCACGAGTCTGGAGCTGTGTGAGTCCGTCCCGGCGCATCGATTCGCTGCCGTCGCTGCCTGCGGGAGCAGGCGAGTGTCATCGCTGGGGGTGCCTGCACGGCGGCGCCGCTTCGCTGGTGCTGGCCGAAGCGGCGCGGCGTCATGAGGCGCCGCTGCTGTTTATCAATGCCGGACCGCTGCAGGCGGAGCGCTCCCTGGAAGAGCTGCGATTTTTCCTGGGCGCCGACACCCGGCATTCCCTGCGTATATTCCCGGATCGGGAGACCTTGCCATACGAGCGTTTTTCCCCGAACCCGGACCTGGTCTCGGAACGCCTGGCGGTGCTGGATGGACTGGCGCAGTCGCGCAGAGGGATTTTGTTGACCCCGATCTCCACGTTGATGCACCGTCTGCCGCCTCGTGACTATATAGCCGCTTACAGCCTGTCTTTGCACTGCGGTCAGCGCCTGGATGCACAAGCCTTGCGGGCTCGCTTGCTGTCTTGCGGCTACCGCGTTGTTTCGCAGGTGATGGAGCGCGGCGAACTGGCGCAGCGCGGTTCCCTGGTCGACGTCTTTCCGATGGGCGCCGACCATCCATGCCGGATCGAATTGTGCGACGAGGTGATCGAGACGCTGCGTTTGTTCGATACCGAGTCACAGCGCACGTTGCGCCGCGTGCAGTCGTTCCGGCTGCTGCCGGCGTCGGAGACGCCGCTGGACGACGTACACCGTGCCCGCTTTCAATCTGCCTGGCCCTCGTTCTTCACCGATGACCCGGAGTTCTCCGCCCTGTACCGGAACGTTTGCTCGGGAGAGGCGCCGGGCGGCATCGAGTATTACCTGCCGCTGTTTCATGAAAGCACCTGCAGCCTGTTGGACTACTTGCCGGAGGATAGCCTGGTCGTGATCGAGGAATCGGCCTGGAGCGAGGCGGAAGCTTTCGAGCAGCAGGTGCAACAGCGTTACCAGCAGCTTGCCCGGCAGGAAACGGATCCGTTGTTGCCGCCGGAGCAGCTTTTTTTCTCTCCCCAACAGTTGTGTGCCGGGTTGCAGCGCTTTGCCCGGGCGGAAATGTACACGGGCCGGCAGGAGACCGGGAAGCAGGCGTGGAACTTTGATTCTCAAGTACCCTTGCAGCTTCCGGTTCAGCGCCGCGGCGAGCAGGCACCGAGTCCGCTGGGTTGTTTCCTGCGCGAGTTTTCAGGCCGCGTGCTGTTGTCTGTGGAAAGCGAAGGGATCGCGCAGACGCTGTTGGAAATGCTTGGCCGGGAACGCTGGCAGCCGCGGCGTTACTCGCGGTGGCAGGATTTCCTGGTGGACGAGGCGGCGCTGGGTCTTGCCGTCGCTCCGCTGGACCGGGGGTTGCATCTCGCCGGTGCGGGCATTGTGCTGCTGTCTGAACCGCAGTTGTTCGGTGAACGGGTGCGCCAGCGCCGCCGCCGCGGTAGGCGCCGGCGCAGTCCCGAAGAAATTATCCGCGATTTGACCGAGCTCTCCGTTGGTTTGCCGGTCGTGCACGAACGTTATGGAGTCGGGCGTTACCGTGGCCTGGTGTGCCTGGAGTCAAATGGCGTGCCCGGTGAATTCCTGTTGATAGAGTACGCCGAGTCCGACCGGCTTTACGTGCCGGTAACGGCACTGGAGCAGATCAGCCGCTACACGGGTTCCGCCCCCGAGCAGGCGCCCTGGCATCGCCTGGGCGGGAAACATTGGGAGCGGGCGCGCCGGCGCGCCGCGCGCCAGGTTCGGGACACGGCTGCCGAGTTGCTGGAATTGCAGGCGCGCCGGGCGGTGCGAAAAGTGGACCCTTGTACGCTGTACGCGGATCGTTACCAACGCTTCTGCCAGGGCTTCCGTTTCGAGGAGACGCCAGGCCAGCAGGAGGCGATACAGGCGGTGCTGGATGATCTGTGTGCACCGCGACCGATGGATCGGCTGGTCTGTGGGGATTCCGGTTTCGGCAAGACGGAAGTCGCCATGCGAGCCGCTTTTGTCACCGTGGACAGTGACCGGCAGGTGATGCTGCTGGCTCCGACCACTTTGCTGGTACAGCAGCATTTCCGCAATTTCCAGGACCGCTTTGCCGAATGGCCGGTGCGGATTGCCTGCCTGTCCCGGTTCCGCGCCGGCCGTGAGCGCGAGCGGGTGCTGCAGGATCTGGAAAGTGGCCGAATCGACATTGTGATCGGTACCCACGCGCTGTTGCAACGTGCCGTGCATTTTCAGCGCCTGGGACTGGCAATCATTGATGAAGAGCATCGCTTCGGCGTGCGGCAAAAGGAGCGTTTGAAGGAATTGCGCGCCCAGGTGGACACGCTTGCACTGACGGCCACGCCGATCCCTCGTACCCTGAGCATGGCTTTTTCCGGGCTGCGGGATCTGTCAGTGATCTCTACGCCGCCGGCGCGCCGCCTTCCCGTGCGCTCGTTTATTCATGAATGGGACGATGAATTGCTGCGTGAGGCACTGGCGCGCGAGTTGCGGCGCGGAGGCCAGGTGTATTTTGTTCATAACCGCGTCCGCTCCATTGAGGAGGCGGCGCAGCGCCTGCGGCGACTGCTGCCGGACGTTGAAATGCGCGTTGCCCATGGCCAGATGAACGAGGCGGAATTGGAACGGATCATGACGGATTTTTACCATCGCCGCTTTCATCTTTTGATCTGCACCACGATCATCGAGAACGGCATCGATCTGCCGAATGCGAACACCATCATTATTGACCGGGCCGATCGGTTTGGCCTGGCGCAGTTATACCAGTTGCGCGGTCGGGTAGGGCGTTCTCATCACCATGCCTACGCCTACCTGCTGATCCCGCCGCGCAAGGTGTTAAAGCAGGAAGCTTTGAGCCGGCTGGAAGCCATTGAGTCCCTGGATACACTCGGCATCGGATTCACGCTGGCCACGCATGACCTGGAGATCCGCGGAGCAGGGAACCTGCTGGGAGAAGAGCAAAGCGGCCACGTCGAGCAGATCGGCTATGGGTTGTACATGGACATGCTGCGCCGTGCGGTGGAGGATCTGCGCTGCGGGCGCCAGCCCGAGTTGGATCGACCGTTGGACCACGGCGTCGAGATTGATTTGAGCCTGCCGCTGTTATTGCCGCCCGACTACGTCTCTGACGTGCATGCCCGGCTGGTGTTGTATAAGCGCATTTCCTGTGCCGACGGCGCGACCGCGTTGACGGAACTGCGCGAAGAACTGATCGATCGCTTCGGCGCGCTGCCGCCCCCGGCGGCAGACCTGCTGCGCGTTAGTGAGCTGAAGCAAAAAGCGGTACGCCTGGGCCTGCGCCGCGCCGTCGTCAACGAGCGGGGAGGATTGCTGTATTTTTCCTCCAGCACGCCGCTCGATCCGGGCCGGGTGCTGCACCTGGTGCAGGAGCAGCCGCAGACTTATCGCCTGTTGTCCGGCGATCGGTTGCGCATCTGCGTGGAAAATTGCCGTCCGCCGGACCGCATTCGCCTGTTGTCCGGCGTCATGGATGCATTGCTGACTCGGGACGCAGCCTGATATGCGCGCCGTGCGCTGGATGAGTTTGCTTGTTGTCCTGTGCCTGCCTTTGCCCGGTGCGCGGGCGCAACAGGAATACTTCCAGGCGGAGCTGATCCTGTTCCAGCACCTGTTCCGGCGAGCGGATGGAGAATTGCTGCGTACGGGTACAGAGGAACTGGACTTGAACGCGATTGACCTGTACGCGCCGTCATTGACGCAGACCGGCGGCGGAGCAACGCCGCCGGCACCGGACGGTTACGCGTTACTGCCCGCGGGCGAGCATCTGCTGCAGGGAGTATGGGTTGCCCTGGGCCGGTCGGCCGAATACCGTCCGCTGCTGCATTTGGCCTGGCAACAGCCGGCTCGCCGTAGCGCCAGGCCGGTATTGCTGCGGGGCGCGGTCCCTTGTCCGGCGCAGACGGACCGCCCGCTGTTGCAAGGCACCGTTCGGTTACAGGGGCGGAATCAGCCTTCGGTCAAATTGGAACTCGATTATCGTCCCTGTACGCAATCGGAACCCGGTGCCGCGCCGGCGCCACTGGTGCGCCTGATCCAGCAGCAGCGCATTCGTCCCGGTCGTTTGTATTACCTGGATCACCCGCTGCTCGGAGTGCTGCTGAAAATCAGCCGTCCGAATACTGCCGGTTGATCGGCACTGCCGGTAGCTATCGGATCGGGCTTAGTGTCGCCGGTGCCTGGAGCAGGCCGCCTCGCGCGGCTATGGTCTGGGCCGTGAAAACATCGGGCGCTCGACCGGCCCGGGCCTACGGCTATGGGCGCGGGTAACGGCGCCCAGCCGCCTCTTTGCCGGCGGCCCTGGCAGGCCCCGCTGACTCTCAGCGCCCGGCCTGCGCTGCCCGTCCTCCCTGTGCTTTGAGCCGGCGGCCCCGGCCTGCTGCGTTAGCCTGGGCCGGCATTGGCAGGGGTGCTGCGCCGCCCGGCCTGTTACCCGCGCCCGGTCCGGTCGCGGCTTTGCCACCGGGTGCGCCCGGCCAGCCATAATTTTCGCAGCGGCGTCAGCGCGGTGCCTTGCCGCAGCAGTTGACAGCCTTCTTGTTCGATCTCTTTGCAGGTTTCGCTGGCCAGCCGGGCCATGATCAGGCAGACGGACTGCCGGGAGCGGTCCGCTTGCGGGAAATCTGGCTCGATCTGCTGCAGGCCGGCGCGTACATACCGCAGTTGTGCCTGCAGCCGTGGCAGCCGCTCCGCCTCCGGACAGTCGTCCGGCACGCTTTTTAGCGGGTAGTGCCGCAGTTGCTGCAGGCATCCCAGCAGGCAGCCGAGGCGCTCGGCACAGTCGCCGGTCTGCTCCGCCTCGAAGCCGCATACTTCTGCCGTCCAGCGCCATAATGCGCCACTGCAGTAGCGTTGTTGCTCAACCAGGGCCGGCGCGTCAGCCGCTGCCGGTGCTTGCCCGCACTGTTGCTCCCAGGCGCGGGTCCAGGCGCTGAAACGCTCGCGCAGTGCCGCTGCCGCCGGCGGCTGTGCCTCGTGCAGGGAGTTGATTTCGAGGAGAATCGGATGATGGGATGGCTCGGGGGCGAACGGGTTCAACTGCTGCTTCCACCACTGCAGCCGGAGCCGGGCAATGCCGGGGTCTGGGCTGTGCAGCGCCCGTTCCAGTTCGATGGCACCGGCGTGAGCGGCGTACAAAGGGCGTCGCAACTGCGGTGCCAGGAACAGGCTTGCATAGTGCAGGTCGGAGCCGTCGGGCGCGGCCTGCTGCTGACAAAAACGGGCCGCGCCGGTTACTGCCATCGGGGATGAAGCGCAAACCGCGGGGCCGGGCGCTCAGGTATAGGCTCAACCATGTTGCTGCAACCAGTCCAGCAGTTCCAGCGGGGATTGCAGCACCGCCTCCGCTCCCCAACTCTGGACCTGGTGCCGGGCGGGCAGGTAGCCGTATGCTGCCGCCAATGCGCGCATTCCCGCTCGCAGACCGGCTTGCACGTCCTGCCTGGCATCGCCGACGTAGACGCTGCCGCCGGGCTCCGCCTGCATTTGCCGACAAGCCAGCAGCAACGGGGACGGGTCAGGTTTGCGCTGCGCCAACGTGTCGCCGCCGACCAGGCAGGCGTGGCGTCCGGCGAGTCCGATCGCGCGCAGCACTTCCCGGGAGAGCCGCTCCGCTTTGTTGCTCACGACGCCCCACGGTTTACCGCTGTCTTCAATATATTGCAGTACTCGTTCGAGACCGGGAAACAAGCGGCTGCCGGTGGCGATGCGTTCCTGGTAAAGAAGCAGAAAACGGGTTTTCGCCGCGGCAGGAATGGCACCGGGCAAAGGCAGCACCAGGCGCAGCATGGCTTCCGTGCCGAGCGAGATGCGGCTGCGCACCTCACTGGCGGCCGGCGCTGGTAAATCATGCTCTGCCGCCAGTGCTTCCAGCGCGCCGTGCAGGCCGGGCGCGGTGTCAGCCAGGGTTCCGTCCAGGTCGAACAGTACGCAGTGAATGGATGGCATGGCGCTTTATGCCGGCATGGGACGCTGGGCACAAAGCAGGTAGTTGATCCGGGGGTTGCCGCCCAGGAAGCTGTATTCCAACAGCGGCAGGTAGCCCAGTGCGTACACTTCCTGCACTTCGAGCCCACTGTTGCGGGCCATGCCTGCCAGTTCAGAGGGACGCAGAAAAAGCTTGTATTGGTGTGTGCCCATGGGCAGCAGTCCGAGTGCATACTCGGCGCCCAGTATCGCAAGGCAAAAGGAGAGCGGGGAGCGGTTCAGTGTGGAGAAGAACAGCCGTCCGCCGGGCGCTGCCAGGCGGGCGCAGTCCTGGACCAGTGCCTGCGGGTCCGTTACATGTTCCAGCAGTTCCATGCAGCAAACGACGTCGAATTCGTGTGGGTGCTGCTGTGCGTATTGCTCCACGCTGCCGCACTCGAAACGGATCGGCAGTTCCTGATCGAGGGCGCGTTGCTGGGCGGCCTGCAAAACGGTTTCGGTGACGTCTACCCCGGTCACGCGGGCGCCGTGCCGGGCCATCGCTGATGCCAGCAGGCCGCCGCCACAGCCCAGGTCGATTGCCTTGCGCCCGGCCAGCGTCACCTGCTCCCGGATGCAGCGCAGGCGCACCGCGTTTACCGCGTGCAGCGTGCGGAACTGACCCCGGGGATTGTGCCATTCATCAGCCGGCGTGCAGCTGAAGATTTCTGCGTCCGTACGCTGCATGCCGGTTCAGCTGGGAACGGGCTGCCTGGAACGGCGAATTTCCCGATCGAGGCTCGATCGGTGGATCCACTCCGTCAGCAGGCGCCGCGGGTGCGGGTCCGGGCCTGGTTGATGGGCGGCGGGTGTTGCCTGTTGCGACGCGGCGCACAGATGGCGTTGCCGGTCACGTTCCGCGGCGGTGCTGCTGCCTGTTTCGGTGGATCGGAAGCGACGTCCCCGTCCCGGGGACATGTTTTCATCTGCGTCTCTGCAGGCGGAAAGTGACGCCTCGGGCGCAGTAGTGCCGCTTCCTGGGCAGGGGCGTTTTACGAATGCGTTATCAGGTACCACAAGCCGCCGGCGGCAATGGCCAGACCGAGCCCCGTCAAGACCAGGATGACAGCCGGTTTCAGCCTGCCTGAAGGTTCTGAATGGGAAGAGAGACTCTGTTCTTCCTGCAGTTCCTGCAGTTGCTGCGCCTGTACTTTAGCCGCCATGCGCCGTATCTCGGTTGCGCTATCGACGGCAGGGGGGTGGTCGGAGTTGGGGGGGGTTGGGTAGACCCGTTCCTGTAGCGGCTCTTTGCCGCTGAGGATGTCTGCGATCAGAGCCTCCCTGGCTTCATGGTACTCATTCTGTGCGATCATGCCCCTGGAATAAGATGCACATAATTGATACAGGGTTTTGCGTGTCATAGCGGTGGAAGATGCGGCCTGACGTTATAGTTTCTCAGTGATCAGGCGAAACCCGGTCACTCCGTCGGGACTGCCTGCGTGCACCCGGTCCAGTGCGATATCGCACTTGGACAGGGAGTCGGAATAGGAGCCTCCCCGAACATGCAGTTCACCGCCGGCGCGGACCCATTCCTGCACGTTGCCAATGTAGTTTTTCAGTCCCCAGCCGTTGGATTTACCGCTCTTGACGCTGGCGAGCCCGGTACCCTTGATGACCTTATCTCCAAGTACCACCCGGCAATTCACGTCTTTTTCCGGCTGCTTGCCGCCGGCGCTGGCCGCATATTCCCACTCTGCGGCAGTGGGCATCCGGTAGCGTTTCCCGGTGCGCTCTGAGAGCCAGTTGGCATACGTCTCAGCCTGCTCGATGGAAAGCTGGGTAACCGGGGTATCCTTGTTCTCGCTTCTGATCTGGCAGCTCTTGGTCAGGAAGCAGTACTTGTTGTAGTCGTTGATCGAGATTTCGTACTTGCTGATGGCGAACTCGGTGGCGAATGCTTCTCCCTTGGGGACGACGACCATCAGCGGTCCGCGCAGGTCCGGCTCTCCGATGACATCAAAGCAAATGGCTTTTGCTCTCTTGCCGTATCCAGCCAGGCGTGACGTGCAGGGCTGGGCACTGGAACGTGGCTGCCAGGGGGGAGTCGGGGCGACGGTGGCGACCGTTTCGGCCACCTCTGCCGGCGCTTCACCTCCCTCGGCGGTGGCGGAGGGGGTACCGGTCGTGTCGCCCCCCGCGCCGGGCACTCCGGCCACGGTAGCGGTAGCCACCTGCTGCTCCATGGCGGCAATATCGGTTTCTCTTCCCCGCACCTTGGGTCTTCTGGCAGTGGAGGCGGCCTGGAGTTGTTGCTCCAGGTTGCGGGCTGCCGCAGCATAGTCCGGATTATCCTGCCACAAGGCCTGCGCCTGTTCGAGCTGTGCTTTGCTGGCGTTGAGTTGCGCCTGGTTATCGCCGGCAGCATCGCGCGCCTGCGTAAAAGCGAGGAAGGCTGCGCCGGCTTGCTGCCGGCGCGTTTCCACTTCGGCACTCAGTGCGCTGGCCCCGGCATTGCCTGCCGGCGCCGTCGCTAATAGTTCCTCGGCCTGGTTCAAGCGCCCGGCTTGCAGGGCTTCCTGAACGCCCTGTGCGCCGTCCCACGACAGGTTGCTTTGTATCTGGCTCAATTCAGCGGAATTGGGGAATATCAGGTTGGCGTTTGCCAACAGTTCCATTGCCTGCGCGGTAGAAGTTTGCTGTAGTGAATTGATGCGGCTGCTGACCTGGGACAGGTACTTTTGCTGTAGCTGGGCGTAGCGTTCCGGCGAGTGTTCCAGGACCCGGGACAGGGCGCTGTTGATTGCGCCGACTTCCAGCGCGGTGGCTTGCGAATCGAAGGTGCGGTCCAGGAAAGAGACGTCAATCTCGAGCAGGTATTCGCGTTCCGCTGTTTGCAGTTGCACGGAATCCGGCAGGACTTGCAGCCCGGAGCGAATGATCGACACTGCTCCTTCGTAGTCGTTTTGCCTGGCTTTGCCGTCTGCCAGTTTCAGGTAGGCTTCGACCAGCACCGGCGGTGCCTCGTTGGTCAGGAAGGGATCGTCTGCGGGCAGGTCCAGGCGCAGTTGTTCCAGCGACGCTCCGGCGGCAGCGACGTCGCGCGCCTTGGCCTGCGTCAGCATGTCTTGCTTCAATCCTTCGATCTGGGCCAGGCGAACCTGCCGCTCCCGTTCGGTGTTAAACGCCTGCTCGGCGGCGGCGACCGCGGCGCGGCTTTGCTCCAGCAGGGTTGGCCCGACCATGCCTTCCAGGCGGTCCAGCGTGCTGTGGGCTTCGGCAAAACGGTTTTCCTGGTAAGCCAATTCAATGCCGGGCGTGTACAAGGCCATAATCTGTTCCCGGCTCGACTGCAGGATCGGCTCCTGGGGCGGCAACAGGCTGCCGAGCTGTTGCAGGTTGCCTTGTATGGCGGCTTCCCAGCCGGCATCCTCGGTGCCTGGCTGCGCAATTAACCGGGCCAGTTCCTCCTTGGCGTCGCCGACGATGCTCTGGATCGCGTTTTCTCGTTCCTGTCCGCTCAGGTGCGCAAGTTTCAGTTGGGAAAGCTCATGGCCCAGCTTCAGGGCGTTCAGCAGGTCGCCGTATTCCGCCGCGGCCGCCTCTGCATCGCTGCGGGAGCCTTCTTTCAGGATCCGATCCAACTCCGCTTGCGCGTGTCCTTTCAGGGAAGTGGATAATTCGGTCAGCAGCGGGCTGTTGGGAGACAGCCGGGCCAGTTCGATCAATTCTGCGTTGATGGCTCGGTAGCCAGGCAGTGAATTGATCTCGGTGCGGGATGCTCCGATGATTTGCTCCAGTTCGGCGGTGCGCAGGCTTTGCTCGATCTTGGTGCGTAAATTGAGCAGGCCGGCGTCGTCAGCAGCCGCCGTCAGCCCGGAGCTTGTATAGTCCAGCGCGGCTTGCAGGTTGTTGCGTTCCACTTCATTTTCGGCCGCCAGCAGGTAGGCATTGGTTAGCCGCTGGTCCTCAAGCAGGGCGTGCATGGGATCGATTTGTGCGATCACGGCGAGCACGTCCGTGATCTCCTCGTCGGTCTCGCTTTGGATCAGGTTGCCTTGCTCCAGGTACAGGATGTATTGCTTGTTCAGCTGGTAGAGCAGCTGGCTCTTCTCATCTTCGATCTGGTCGCTGAATTCCTTCAGCCATAACGAGTCCGGGTAAATGGCCCGCGCCTCGTTCAGGACGAGCGTGGCACCGGGGAAGTCGTACAGTTTCTCAGAGAAGGAAGCCATGGAGCCCACCTGCTGCTCGAAGTAGCCTTGCAGGACATCCCGCGCCTGTTCGCTGATGCGGCTGCGATCCGCTGTCTCGAATTCCGCGAACTGTCCCATGATCTGCCTGATGACGGCTGCCTCTCCGGTGTTGATACTCTCGATTATGCCGTCGATCTTGCGCTCATGCAGGTAGTTGATGGCCGGGTAGATCGATCCCAGAACGATGGCAAAAGCGGCACCGGCACCGATGATCCAGGGGTTTTTGTGCCACTGGCTCTTTCCTTCCAGGTCTTCCAGGAATTCAGCGACATCGACTACCCGATCCTTGCGTTCGAAGGCCAGGGCTTTTTGCATCGCCTGCATTTGCCTGCGTTTCAGTCCCTTGATCGGGGCCACGGTCAGCTTGTTGTCGCGGGCCGCGTTGGCTGGGATCTTGTTGTAGGGATGTTTGCCGGTGAACAGTTCATAGCTGACGCAGCCCAGCGCGTAGATGTCGTCGCGGGGATCCGGGTCTTCGCCTTCCAGCATCTCCAGGCTGGCGTAGGCAGGGGTCAGTGCACCGAGCTTGCCGGGGTCGAACAGCGTTTTCTCTCCGTCTCCCGCAAGCGGGTTTTTCACCGCCCGGGCAATGCCGAAGTCCAGTACCTTGACGGTGCCGTCTTTGCACAGGAACGTGTTGCCGGGCTTGAAGTCGGAGTGGACGATCTTTTGCGCATGGGCGTACTGCAGGGCTTTCCCCAGTCCCAGGATGAGCGGGAACGCTTCCTCAAAGGGCAGGCCATGGCGAGGCTGTACGGTACGCTTGATGAAGGTATTGATCGGTTGCCCCTCCATCAGCTCCATCGTGATGTATACCTGCGTGCCGGAGGTCCCGATCCGGTCAAAGTCATAAACCGTGGCAATATTGGGGTGAGCCAATTTCTGCTGCCGGCTGGATTCACGTTGCAGGGCGATAAACGATTCGGGATGCTGCTTGAAATCTTCATTCAGCAGCTTGATGGCCACGTACGGATTTTTGTCCCGGGCTTCCTGTTTGAGCAGGTCGATTCCCTTGTAGACTTTTCCCATACCGCCCTGGCCGAGCACTTCCAGCAGTTTGAAGCGGTGTTTAATCACACTCCCCAACTCAATGGGACCTTGCTCCTGGGCTGCCTCGTCGGTCTTGGCCCAGTCAGTGGCGGCGGGCGCAGTCCCCGGTTCCGCCATCGAATCGGGACGGTCAAAGTCCATGTCCACCCCGGTATCCCCCATCATTTCCATGGCGGCGTTGATTTCGGTGGCAATGTCGTCTGACAGGTCGGCCGTATCCTCCAGCACTCCCGGGGTGGTTTCCGTTGCCGGAGCATCGGCCGGGGCAGGCGCTTTCCGGGCTGCCGGGCGTGCCGGCGGCGAGGTCTGTATCGTACGATCCTGGGCCGCGGCCGGCGCGCCCGCCGATCGGTGCTGGTTAATGTGGCTCTTGAGACCCGTGTAGGCTTCGCTGCTGAAAATTTTCTGCTGGTAGGCCTGCTCCAGTTCGTTCAGCATGGAGTCGACCAATTCGGGTTTGGCACTCAGGAGATTGTGGATTTGCTTATATATGACGTCGGCTGACACCCGGCCCTCGCCCAGGGCCTGCAATGCGGTTTTGAAACTGGCCACTTTCCGGCTACCTGCCTGGATTCCTTGCGCCGACAGCGGAAATCGACCGGTGCCGCCCGCGGCTCATTTGCGTCGGCTGCTTCATGGTGTTGGCTGGACGTCGATCACGATCATAGTAGTATTGTCTCCTGCCCCGTGAGAATGAACAAGTTCCAGCAGTCGGCTGCAGGCTTCCGAGGTGTCCGGCGAGGCGCGCAGAATGTCTCTGATTTCCAATTCAGTAGCATAACCGGTGAGCCCATCACTGCATAACAGGTAGCGGTCTCCCTGCTCGACCCGGGTCATATCGAGGTCCAGGAACATCTGGTCGCAGCCTCCCACGGCGCGGGTAATGCGGTGGCGGAAGGGATGGGTCAGCGCCTGGTCCGGGGTGATCATGCCCTGTTCCAGGTATTCTGCCACTTGGGTATGGTCTATCGAGAGCTGGTAGAGTTGTTCTCCCCGCAGGCGGTACAGGCGGCTGTCTCCGACCCAGAAAAAGACGCCGTAATTTTCGTAGATGGCCAACAGGATAACGGTGGTCCCAATGATTTTCTTCTCTGCCTGTGCGGCCCGTTCCCGAAGATTCGTGTTGACCTGGAGGATGCGGGTTTCAATGTCATCAATGTATTGGCTGAGTTGCTTGCCCCTGGGCAATCCGCGCAACGCGGAGATCAGCATTCTGCTGGCAACGTCTCCGGCGGAGTGTCCGCCCATTCCATCGGCAACGGCCCACAGGCCGATGTCCGCGCGCTCCAGAAAAGCGTCTTCGTTCAGTTTTCTGGTCTTGCCCACGTCGGTCACACCGTGGGAGACCCAGCGTAACGCGCCGTTATTCACTCCGGAGGCTTGGCTTGGATGCGTATTGTCAGGCAGATCCATTGAGTTTGGCTAGAGGGGTTTTCCACTGGAAAATGCCACTAGTTCGGTGGGGTTCTCTTCAAATTTCCGTCCCAGGCTGATTTCTCCTCGTCCGAGGAGCGGCATTTCCTCGCGCCGCAGAAAAGTTTCCGTGCCTCCATTGCTTCGTACGTAGGTTCCATTGGTGCTTTGGTCTATGATAAAAAATTTATCGCGCCGCAGTTCAATGCGTACATGATACCGGGAGGCGAGATCCTCGTGAACCGGGAGATCACAGCTTTTTCCGCGTCCCATCAGCAGGGACGAGTGTTCCCGGTCCAGCTTGCGGCTCTCCTGGTGGTAGCGGACATAGAGCGAGGCCGCTCCCTGTCCACTTTGCTGGATACGCTTGGCGGCAGGGATCACCATGTGGGTTACGTCTTCCTGCTGCCAAAGCAACTCGTAGATTTGAATGTCTTCTTTTTTCCCTTTAATCGGTGCCGTATCGGTAAATCGGCAGGTCTCACGCAGGCGCACCGGCAGCAACTCCATGGTGGATTTGCTGAGGATGGTTTGATTCGATTTGGCTTGAGTGACCATGCGCGCCGCTACGTTGACCGCGTCTCCGAAGACGTCTTTGCCTTCAATGATGGAGATCCCGTAGTGAAAACCGATGCGCATGCTCAGGTTTTGATCTCCGAACATGCTTTGATTGAGTCTTTCATGGATGGCACCCGCGGCTTCCGCCGCCTTGGCGACCTCAATGAACACGCACATTACCTCGTCGCCGATGGTCTTGATGATTTTCCCCTTGCGGTCGTGTATGATGCTGAAAACCGCTCGCATGCAGTCAGCGATTGCACTGCGCGCCTTCTGATCTCCCATCACCTCATAGAGTCTGGTGCTGCCGCTAATGTCGGCAAACATGATGGCCAGCTTGGCTCTCTTTTGTGCCATAATCGGTTAAATCCGGCAGAATGCGGTGGGTGAGGCTGCGAAACGGAAGATCATCTTCAGTCTGAATACCTGTATTCTAAGCCTTGAAAAGGGCAATACTGATGCAGTATACATGAATTGAGGCCACATTTATATCCTATGATTTATTTATTTTACAAATACTTCTAGCAAATTGTTATATTTTTCTTTAACAAAGAACGGGGATGTGCTGCACACAGGCGGTTTCGAACCCGGATAAAAATAGGTAAGAGGTTGATTATAAAGTATAACGATATCGGAGGTTGGCAACGGCTTGGACGGGGTGGTGCCTGGCTGTTACTGGGGGCGGGTGCGCTGCTCCTGTTGACGCTGATGCCCGCCGGGGGGCAGGCTTTTTCGCTGCGTGAGTGGTTGGGACTGGACCAGGGCGAGGAGCCGGGGCAGCCCGGGGAAACGGCTATTCCGGCAGCGCAGCCGGACGCGGATGCGGATTTAGCTCCGAGCGGGGCTGGCGTGCAAATAGATTATGAGCGCCTGGCCGCGTTGATGGCGGTCATGAACCCGCAGGCTCGCGGTCTTTTGCTCGGCAATCGAAGTGCTTTTCAGCGCTTTGTGCACCGCGAACTGGCCGATCAGGCCGTAGTTCAGGTTGCCTTGTCGGAACAACGGCAGAATGAGCCCGAGGCTGCTTTTCAGATCCGCCGCCAGGCCCGGGAGGCACTGCGCAGCTACTACCTGGATAGCTTTGTGGCCGCGCGGCTGCCGCCCGATTATCCCTCGGAAGAGGAAATGAAGGAATACTACCAGGACGAACCGAAGCGCTTTAGCATAGGCCGGCGGCTGCACCTGTGGCAGGTATTCTTTCCGCTGGAGGCACAGGCGACGGAAGCCGAAGAGCAGGAAGTGCGCCAGCAGGCGCAGCAGGTACTGCAGTCATTGCGCACCGGCGCGCTGGATTTTTCCATGGCAGTGGAGCTTTATTCCCAGCATCAGGAGAGCCGCCTGCAGGCGGGGTACCTGGGCCTGTTGGCGGTCGATGAATTGAATCCGGCTTTCCGCGAGCCGGTCCCGGTATTAAAGGAGGGGGAACTGAGTGAACTAATCCGGGATGCGGGCGGATTCCATATCGTCCGGCGCGGGGCCACGGTACCGGCGCAATCGCTGTCCTTTGAGCAGGTGCGCGGGCAGATCCGGCAACATTTGCGCACGATGCGGCGCGAGCAACTGCAGCAGCAGCTTTATCAGCAGGCCGCCCAGGTTTTCCCTTATTCAGTCCATGCGGAAACGCTCGAACAGTGGTGGGTGCGCCTGCGCGAAGCAGCGGGATTATCCGGGCAACAGGCCGGAGCCGCCGTTGCGCAACCCCCTGCCGCCCAGGCGGAATAAGCTGGACCGGGGCGTCCGTTGCGCCGGCGCCCTGTGAGGGAAGCCGGTCCGGTCGGAACGCTCCGAGCGCTGCCGACTGCCCTGGTTCTACGGTGCCCGGCCTGTTCCGGGCTGGGTCTTTCGCCCCGGATCCAGTGCGCGGGACCGATCGAAATGTGGCTGCCGGCTCCACCGGGTGAGACGCATGGCGCATCCCGCTGACAAAGAGCCGGCAGCGGCGGAGCATTTCCGTGCATTGCGCGTTTACCCGCAGGCCGGCAGCGCCTGCATGGAACAATTGCCGGTTTCGGCTCTTTCTGCGGGCGAGGTCCTGGTTCGGGTGGCCTGGTCCAGCCTCAACTACAAGGATGCCCTGGCCGTCACCGGGCGCGGCAAGATCGTGCGTGGATTTCCCCGCGTGCCCGGCATCGATCTGGCGGGCACCGTACTCTCGTCCGGGCGGGCGGAATTTCCGCCCGGCAGCCGGGTGTTGGCGACCGGATGCAGTCTGGGCGAGCGGCACGACGGCGGCTTTGCCGAGCGGGCGCGGCTGCCGGCGGATTGGGTGCTGCCGGTGCCGGAGGGCATGAGCATGCGGCAATCGATGATCATCGGCAGTGCCGGCCTGACGGTGGCTTTATGCGTGCATCGCTTGGAATGCAACGGACAAAGGCCGGAACAGGGACCGGTCCTGGTTACGGGAGCCAGCGGTGGTGTGGGCAGCCTGGCCGTCGCCGTGCTGGCGCAACTCGGCTACGAGGTGCACGCACTCAGTGCCAAGGCAACCGCAGGGGACTACCTGCGCTCGCTTGGGGCGGCGCAGGTGTTGAACCGTTTCTCTCTGCAGTGGGGGCAGCGTGCCCTGGAGAGCGCTCGCTGGGCGGCCGCGATCGATACCGTCGGCGCAGCAGTGCTCAGCGGGCTGACGCGCGTGATCCAGCCCTGGGGCAACATTGTATCCGTCGGGCTTGCCGGGGGGCATGAACTGCATACCACGGTGATGCCCTTTATTCTGCGCGGCGTCAATTTGCTCGGAGTCACCGCCGCTTCCTGCCCGGACGCGTTGCGTCGGCGCATGTGGCAGCGCCTGGGCACTGACCTGGCCCCGCCCCACCTGCAGCAGATCAACCGGCAGACGATCTCCCTGGAGGAAGTGCCGGAGTTTTCCGATAAGCTGCTGGAAGGCACTTCCCTGATGGGCAGAACGTTGTTGCGGATTGATCCGAAAGCCGATGCGATGGAGTAGAATGAACCGTTGATGCAAACGCTTTACGACAAGCTTTGGGAAGCACACCGGGTCTGTGATTTTGCCGACGGCGCCACTTTGCTGTATATCGATCGGCATTTAATTCACGAGGTAACTTCGGCGCAGGCCTTTGAGGGGCTGCGCCTGGCGGGGCGCCGTGCCTGGCGCCCGCAGGCCAGTCTTGCGGTGATGGATCACAGCGTACCCACTACGGAGCAGCGCGAAGTGCAGGATCCGATGGCGCGCCGGCAGCTCGATGCGTTGCGGGAGAATTGTGCCCAAACTGGGATTCGCTTGCTGCCAATGCGTGATCGGTGGCAGGGGATTGTGCACGTGGTGGGACCCGAGCAGGGATTCTGTCAGCCCGGCATGACGGTGGTGTGCGGTGATTCCCATACTTCGACCAACGGTGCGTTGAGCATTCTGGCTTTCGGCATCGGTACCTCTGAGGTGGAGCATGTGCTCGCTACCCAGTGCCTGGTGCTCCGCAAGAGCGGCAATCTGCGCATTGAGGCGCAGGAGAAGCTCTGCGCGGGAGTCAGCGCCAAGGATCTGGCGTTAGCTATCATTGGCCGTATAGGCACGGCCGGCGCCGTCGGTCATACCATTGAGTATGCCGGTGAGGCGGTACGGGAGCTGTCGATGGAAGGGCGCATGACGCTTTGCAATATGAGCATTGAGGCGGGTGCCCGGGCGGGCTTGATCGCAGTGGACGAGCGAACGATTGAGTATATGCGGGGACGCCCCTGCGCGCCCAGGGGGGCGTTATGGGAACAGGCGGTGAGCGCCTGGAAGGAACTGCGCAGCGACGCCGGGGCCCGGTTCGACCGGACCGAAACCCTGCGGGCGGATCAGATTGCCCCCCAGGTGACCTGGGGGACTTCCCCTGAAATGGTCGCCGCCGTGGCGGACTGTGTGCCGGACCCGGCTGCGGAGCCGGACGCGGACCGGCGCCGGGCGATGTGCCGGGCCCTGGAGTATATGGACTTGGTGCCGGGCACGCCGATGACCGAGATCAGCGTGGACCGGGTATTTCTGGGTTCCTGCACGAACGCACGCATCGAGGATTTTCGGGCCGCCGCCAAGGTGCTGGAAGGGCGCCGGGTGGCGCCGCGGATCATTCAGGCGTTGGCGGTGCCCGGTTCTGAACCGGTACGGCGGCAGGCCGAGCAGGAAGGGCTCGCCCGCATTTTTATCGATGCCGGCTTTGAATGGAGGCGTCCGGGTTGTTCCATGTGCCTGGGCATGAATCCGGATCAGCTGGGGGCGGGCGAGCGCTGCGCCGCTACCTCCAACCGCAATTTCGAAGGCCGCCAGGGAGCCGGGGGACGTACCCACCTGGTGAGTCCGAGTATGGCGGCCGCGGCCGCGGTCGCCGGGCATTTCGTGGACGTGCGCGAGTTCCAGGCGCGATGAAATCTTTTCGTTCCTGCACCGGAATCGTGCTACCGCTGGAGCGCAGCAATGTGGATACCGACGCCATCATTCCCAAGCAGTACCTGAAGTCCATCCGGCGCACCGGTTACGGGGAGGTCCTGTTTGATAACTGGCGCTACCTGGAGCCGGGGACGCTTGGCCAGGATCACAGTCAGCGTCGGCTGAATGCGGATTTTATACTCAACCAGGAACGTTACCGTGATGCCTGTATTTTGCTGGCCGGCCCGAACTATGGTTGCGGCTCCTCTCGTGAACACGCGGTCTGGGCGATGCTGGAGTATGGTTTTCGGGCCGTGCTGGCTTGCAGTTTTGCCGATATTTTCTACGCTAACGCCGGCAAGAACGGCCTGCTGCCGGTGGTGCTGCCGGAACCGGTGATGGCCCGGCTGTTTCGTGAAAGCCTGGCGCAGCCAGGTTACCGTCTGACCGTGGACCTGGAACGTCAGCAGGTTACGCCCGAGCAGGGCAGGCCGGTTCCGTTCCAGATTGCGGCAGATTGGAAGCAGCGATTGTTGCACGGCCTGGATGAGATCGGGCACACGCTGGAACACGCCGATGCAATCCGCGACTATGAACGCAGGCGCAAAGCGCAGGCACCGTGGTTGTTTGCGCACACTGTGCTGGGAGAATGAGCCGGCGTGCCTTTGCCCGGAGCTTGGATAGACCTGGTTAGTCCGCAGCCGCTCGAAGGTCCCGAAGACAGCGCTGCGGCCCGGGTGCGCGCGCGCCACCGATCGGGACCGTATCCGCAGGTTCGATGCCGGCGCGTCAGCCGGCGCGCCGGCACCGGATTGAATGAGCAACGGGTTCAGGCCCGGGGCTGGCCGCGGACAGGTTCCTGTTCCGCTGCCGGCCCCGGTGGTAGGAGTGCCGGCCGGTTGCCGGGAGCATGATGGCGCGCGTTCTCTCGTTTTGCCGCACCCTGCTGGACCGGGGCCGGCGCTACGGACGGTCACCGCGTCCACAAGACCCGATCCCGGGGCGGGCATTGCCGATGCATTGGCAGCTCAGCTACGCCGGCCTGGGCTACCTGGTGTTACCGTTGGCTTTGTTGCGCCTGCTGTTTTTGGGACTGCGCGACGCGGATTACTGGCGTCGCTGGACGGAGCGGCTGGGCTTTGCCGGGCCGGTGCCGACTGATTCACGACCCCTCTGCCTGGTGCACGCCGTTTCCATGGGGGAACTGCAGGCCGCCCTGCCGCTGCTTGAGCGTTTACGCACGCATTACCCGGACTACCGCCTGTTTGTGACTACCACGACTCCAACCGGTTCCCGGGCGCTGCGTAAAACATTGGGCGACGCGGTGCTGCACTCTTACCTGCCTTACGACGTGCCTTTTGCAATAGCCAAGTTCTTGCGCCGGGTGCGTCCCAAGCTGTTGATCGTGATGGAGACCGAGTTGTGGCCACAGTTGTTTTCCCAATGCAGGCAGCGCCAGATCCCGGTGATATTGGCGAATGCGCGGCTTTCGGAACGTTCGTTGTCGCGCTATCGCCTGTTGGCTGGCTTGTTCCGCAGTACGTTGCAGGCAGTCGGGCTGGTGGCGGCGCAAAGTGCGCAGGATGCGAGGCGTTATCGCGAACTCGGCGTGCAGGAGCGTAACATCCGCACGATCGGAAACTTGAAATGCGACGTCCCGCTGCCGAAAGACTGGGCCCGGACGGCGCAGAAGCTGAGGCATGCCTTGTTTCAGGATCGTCCCGTATGGATCGCGGCCAGTACCCACGAAGGAGAGGAAGCGATCGTTTTGCGCGCCGCACGCAACTTGCGCCTCGAACATCCCGACGCGTTGCTGGTGTTGGCGCCTCGCCATCCCTGGCGTTGTCCGCGCATCCTTTCATTGTGCCGGCGCACCGGTCACGCGGTAGTTCGGCGCAGCAGTGCCGCCGCGTGCGATGCCGCCACGTCCGTGTTCTTGTTGGATACCCTGGGCGAAATGAGCCTGTTTTACGGCAGCGCGGACGTGGTCTTCGTCGGCGGCAGTCTGACGCCACAGGGAGGGCACAATCTATTGGAGCCGGCCGCGTTCGGCGTGCCTTTGCTGATTGGGCCGCAGCATTTTAACTGGATGCAGCCGGTGCAGCTTTTATGCCGTGCGGATGCCGCTTGGATCGTGTATGATGAGCAGACCTTGACGGCGCGCCTGTCGGGCCTGCTGGCGGATGCCTCCGGGCGTTGCGCGGCAGGGCGGCGGGCGCAGCTGGTGGTGCGGCGCAGCCGCGGGGCATGCGACCTGCTGTTAAGGGAACTGCATCCCTTTTTCGACTCCACTCTATCCGCAGGCGCTTAGTCAGGCGCCGGCGGGGCAAGAGCGGGGAGCAAACAACGCAATGAGCCCGGGGTTTCTGTAACAAATTGAATATAAAGCCATTTTATTGCCTGATAGGCAATAGGAGCAGGGCCGCAGGCGACTGCGCAGAATATCCGCTGCCGCCTGCTGCGGTGGCGGATTGGCTTCATGCCCCGTGAGGGGGTATTATAGCGTTGCTCCCGGCTGTTTCTCTATGCTGGCGGGGAGCCTTTATGGTCAGGGAGCCCTTGATGGTATTGGGGGGAGGTAGTAGGAAACTATGATGAAGTTGCGGCTGGTTCTATTGACAGCGGCTTGTGTTCCGATGCTGGCCAGTGCGGACAATGATTTTCCCACTTTGGACCGAGTGTCCTATGTCATGGCCTGCATGAAAGAGCATGGCGGGCAGACGATAGAGAATCTGTACGCCTGTTCCTGCCGTATTGACGCCCTGGCTTCCCGGATGTCCTTTCAAACCTTTAACGATGCGCTTACCTACGAGCGTTACCGCAGGATGCCCGGTGAGAAGGGCGGTCTGTTTCGAGAGAGTGAGCAATCGGAGCAGTTTTTAACACAATTGGACGCCGCCCGGACTCAGGCGGCGCGAGATTGTCCACTGGTGAAGCGATCGGGCGCCTCCAAGGCCGAGCCTGCCGCGTCCAGTTAGCTTGCCAACGCTTCCCCGGGGCCGGTTGAAAATGGCATCCTGCTACCGGAAGCTCTTTAACCACGACTGAAATTCAAGAGGAATTATTTTAATGAAAGGGATCGCTTTGCTTTTGCTGACACTGCTGGTGGCAGGATGCGCGAATTTCAGGGAGTTGGCGGAGAAAGCGGAAATGGAGGCTGACCGGGCGGAACAGGCCGCGCAGACAGCCAAGGCTTCCGAGCTTGGCGCCAGGGAGGCGCAACGGGCGGCGGAACAGGCCCGGGATGACATAAGACGGATGATTGCGGCGGCGGAAGAAGAAATAAAGCAGGCGGCGGCTCGAGAGGTACAGTCTTTTGGGCAGATCGTGCAGGAGGAGGCAGCCCGAATCGTGGCCAAGGCGAACCAGGAACTGGGCCGGATTGCCACCCAGGCCGAACGCAAAGTTAGCATGACGGTAGAAAAGGCCAAAAAGGACATAGATCAGGTCGTAACGAACGCTAAACGGGAAATAGAAGATCTAACGAAAGAGCTGGCCGCGCAGGTTCAACAGGACGCAGGGTCCGCAAGGGAGGCCGCCGCGCAAGCTCAGAAAGATGCAAAGTCCGCGCTGCAGGCCCAGGCAGCGGCAGCGACCGCGCAGCAGGCGGCAGAGCAGGCCCGGGATGAGACCAAGCGTGCGCTGGATATAGTGCGGCAAGTACAGCAGGAATTGACAGATTTTAAGATGATCGTCTATGGCTTCGGCGTATTTGTGCTCGTTGCGCTGGCGCTGCTGGCAATCCTTTTGTCGCGTGCGTTGCGCAAATAGCGCGATAGCCAATTCTCCCGCGCACTGCCCTGCCTGTTGGAGCGCTGGGCCGGATAGAAAGATTTCGAGCCGGCGGGGCGCGTCTTGAAACGGCGGTGCTGCCACAGGTACTGTTCGGGCGCCCGGCGGATAATCCGTTCCAACGCCTCGTTGATGAGTCGAGCGTCCTCTGTGTCGCTGCCGGTGGGCAGCCCTTCAATGCGGCTGATCTGCGCCGTGTATCCCGATGCGTCCGCCTTGCGCAGAATGCTGAGCAGCAGGATCGGGGTGCGGTAGTGCCGCGCTAACCGCCCAATGTAGCGGATAGTAGCGGCTTCAATGCCGAAGAACGGAGCAAAGACGGAGTTCCTGGAGCCGTAATCCTGGTCCACCAGGTAATACAGGATGCGGCGCTCCCGCAGCGCCTGCAGTATGCCTCGCGGATGGGAGCGCGGGATCATCCTGGGGTTATTCCGGGATATCCAGCGTTTTCTACCGCGGATCATCCATTCATTGAAGAGTGGATTCTTCTGCGGTCTATACACGGGCGTGAACGGCCAGTGTGGCATTATCAGCGGCGCAGTCATCTCTATGCTGCTCAGATGCATGCCGAGCAGCAGTAAGCCGCGCTTGTGCAGCAGGGCTTCCTGCATCAGTTCCGTGCCGATCCATTCGGACTGCCCCAGCAGCCGATCGGAATTTCCGGACCAGGAGGAAAAGGCTTCCAGGTAACCGATTCCCAGTTCCATGAAACAGCGTTTGCAAAGATGCCGGCGTTCTTGCCGGTCATACTCGGGGAAGCACAACTCCAGGTTGATTTCGGTAATGCGCCGACGCTTTGCACTGAAACAGAAAACGAGCAGGCCCAGTGCGCGCCCGACCCGGTACTGCCACAGGCGAGGAAGCCAGGTGGCGGTTGTCAGGATGCCGATGCCCAGCCAGGTGCTCCAATGGCGGGGAGCAAGAAAGGCATGCAGCGGTTGCGCCGGGTGCGGGTCCGCTGCTGCCGCGGTACTCGGGTCAGCGCGCCGGTTCAAATGAAATGGTTCCCGGGTTGCGTGGGGAGTGCGGCGGCAGGGTGGTGCCTGCGGCTGAGAATACAGTGGCATCGGCAGCGGCGGGGGGTCTGCCCGGTAGCCCCGCAAGGTCGGGCTGAAACAGGAATCGGGGCCGGGCGTGGATCCAGGCCCGAAAAAATTTTCGCGGTCGTCGAATCGATTGCTGCCGGTAGGCGCACAGGGCGCTCATGTTTTTACTGAATGCTGTAGGTATAAGCTGTAAACATTTATTAGTCTGGACAATTTCCATCTGAAAGTTTAAGGGAGCCATGCTGGGAATACAGGAGCGTCACGGGTTCGCGGGCGACCCCTGCGTCAGCAGTCACTATAGCGGGGTAATAGGGTATTGCAATGATGACGGGGACTGCTATACTACCCGGCGATAGTGATCGGACAGGCAGCGCTTACTGATTCCCGGGAGGGGGCTTTGGTGCCGGAGGTCCGGTTGAAAATTGATTTTTGGTTACCGCAGCAGAGACCGAGGGGCGGCAGGCAGCCAAAACGCTTTAATGATGCTTCGACTGGTTTATGGCGCGGCGCGGTCATACGATTCCAGTCCTCTGTATAGTCAGGCTCGTGGTGATTTCGGTAACGTGTTATCTGCGTGTAGTATAAATATCTTGCTTGAGCAGCGTATCCGGTTGTTGCCGTGATCTTTGCCCCGGCGAGTTTTCTTCGGGAAGTGTTTTTGTGAGACTGTGGTTCTAAGATATTTGAATTCGGACTTTTTTGTTCTGATGTACAGTCCATTCTTCCCTCCTCTTCCGCTTTGCCCTGTTCGGACCTCTGGGCAGTATGGGAAGATTGTATGCGAGGTCCATTTTTCACATATTCTGTGAGGAGAAACAACATGAAAGCAAAAGCAGTTAATGGCTTGCTACTCGCTGGACTGGCGATTCTGGCATCTCCATCGGCATGGGCCAATGCAGAGTTGGAAGAATTGATGAAGAACCCGAATTATTGGGTTTTTCCCGGGGGTAACTATGCCAATTGGCGTTATTCAGAGTTGAAGCAGATCAACAGCGGAAACGCGGGCAAAATACAAGCGGCCTGGACCTTTTCGACCGGCGTGTTACGCGGTCATGAAGGCGGACCGTTGGTATTGCCGCCTGCCGCGACGGGCCTGGATCACGACACCCTGTATATCCACGCCGCGTTTCCCAATAACGTGTTCGCAATCAATCTGGACAACCTGGAGATCGTCTGGGAGTACGTTCCGATACAGGACTACGATGAGACGGTTCCAGTGATGTGCTGTGACACGGTGAACCGGGGTTTGGGGTACGCGGATGGAAAGATCCTGCTGCAACAGGCGGACACTAACCTGGTGGCGCTCAACGCGAAGTCCGGGGAGAAAGTGTGGTCGGTCAAGAACGGTGACCCAAAGAAAGGCGAGACCAACACTAACGCGCCGCACATCATCAAGGACAAGGTATTCACCGGCATGTCCGGCGCCGAGTTTGGTGTGCGTTGCTGGATTGCCGCGTACAATCTGAGTGATGGCAAGCTGGCGTGGAAGGCTTACAGCGCAGGGCCTGACGAGGATATCCTGTTTGACGGCAAGACCACTTCGCTGGGCAAGAAAGTTGGCAAGAATTCCAGCTTGAAGAGCTGGGAAGGCGATCAGTGGAAGCTGGGCGGTGGCTCCGTATGGGGCTGGTGGCCGTACGACAAGGAAGAGAACCTGGTCTACTATGGTTCCGGCAATCCGGGGACCTGGAATCCCACGGTGCGTCCGGGGGACAACAAGTGGAGCATGACCATCTTCGCCCGCGACGTAGACACCGGTGTGGCCCGCTGGGTATACCAGATGACTCCGCACGATGAGTGGGACTACGACGGCGTCAATGAGATGATCCTGGTGGACATGAAGGTCAAAGGCAAGGATCGCAAGGCGCTGGTGCATTTCGACCGTAACGGTTTTGGCTATACGCTGGATCGCGTGAGCGGTGAACTGCTGGTCGCCGAGAAATACGATCCCGCGGTAAATTGGGCCACTCACGTCGATATGAAGACGGGCCGTCCGCAGGTTGTTGATCGCTACAGCACGGACCACCAGGGAGAAGACGTGAACACCACGAACGTCTGCCCGGCGGCCCTGGGCACGAAGGATCAGCAACCCGCCGCGTATTCGCCGCGCACGAACTTGTTCTATGTTCCGACCAATCACGTGTGCATGGACTACGAGCCGGTGAGCTATGAAGCGGGAGCCAACGAGTACGTTGCCGGCCAGCCGTGGGTGAATGCCATTCTGAGCATGTATCCGGCGGGAGTGGTCACCGGTGACGGTACCAATAACCTGGGCAACTTCATCGCCTGGGATGCCGATAAGGGCAAGATTGTCTGGTCGATCCCGGAGCAGTTCTCGGTATGGAGCGGCGCGCTGGCCACCGCTGGCGACGTAGTATTCTATGGTACGCTGGACGGTTACCTGAAGTGCGTTGACGCCAAGAGCGGCAAGCTGTTGTGGAAGTTCAAGAATCCCTCGGGAATCATCGGCAACGTGAACAGCTGGGCGCATAAAGGCAAGCAGTACGTGGGTGTATTATCCGGCGTAGGCGGCTGGGCCGGAATCGGCATGGCGGCTGGACTGGAGAAAGACACCGATGGCTTGGGTGCGGTAGGAGCCTATAAGGGGCTGAAGCACTATACTCGCCTGGGTGGCGTGTTGAGCGTTTTCTCATTGCCCAACTGAGGATCCTGTTACTTGGTCCTTGAACGGAGAGGACCGCTTGTTTTCTTAATCAGCCCCGGCGCATACCGATGCGCCGGGGCTTTTTTTATGGGAATGAGGGGGATGACTGCGCATGAGAGCCGGCGCGAAACCATACCGGGCTAAAGAGATAGAAGTCCTGCGCGGCTTGGATCCGGTGCGCCGGCGTCCCGGCATGTACACCGACACGCGCAGCCCCAATCACTTGATTTGCGAGGTGGTGGACAATAGCGTTGACGAGGTATTGGCTGGTTTTGCGCTCCGCATTGAATTGATCCTGCATAAGGATGGCTCGGTTAGCGTGAGTGACGACGGTCGCGGCATGCCGGTTGACCTGCATCCCGGGGAGGGATTGACTGGAGTCGAATTGATCCTTACCCGCTTGCACGCCGGCGCGAAATTTTCCAATACGAGTTACCGTTTTGCCGGCGGACTGCATGGAGTGGGAGTCTCGGTGGTGAATGCCCTCTCCAGCTCCCTGGAAGTTCAGGTGCGGCGCGACGGCGCCGAGTATAAGGCCACCTTCCGCGACGGTCGCGTCAGTTCCCGCCTGCGCCGCGTTGCGCGCGTCGGCAAGCGCAATACCGGCACCCGCATCTGTTTCTTGCCCAATGCCAGGTATTTTGATTCCCCGCAGATACAGATCCCTCCACTGCTGCACGTCCTGCGCGCCAAGGCCGTGCTGTGTCCGGGTCTCCACGTGCAGCTGCAGGAAGAGGGCGGGAAGCAATGGCAATGGTGCTACCCGGACGGAATGCGCTCTTACCTGGCAGCCTCAATGCCGGAATGCGAATTATTGCCGGCAACTGCCTTGACGGGACGCCTGGAGAATGAAAACGGGGAAGCGGAGTGGATGCTGCAATGGTTAGCGGAGCCGGGGGCGCAAGTGACCGAAAGTTACGTAAACTTGATTCCCACTACACAGGGAGGCAGTCACGTCAATGGCTTGCGCCAGGGTATTGCGGCTGCCTTCCGATCCTTCTGTGAGCGACGCGGCCTGTTGCCGCACGGCGTGCGCCTGGGGGCGGAGGATACCTGGTGGAACTGCGCCTATTTGCTGTCGCTCAAGTTACCGAATCCACAGTTTACCGGACAAACCAAGGAGCGTTTGGCTTCGGTTTCGTGTACGCCCTGGGTTGCGGAGGCGGTGCAAAGTCAGCTCCTGTCCTGGCTGCACCAGCATGTTCAAAGCGGCGAGAGCCTGGCGAATTTGGCGATTTCTCATGCCCAGGCGCGGCAACGAGCGGCACGCCAGGTGCAGCGTTCCCGGCTGCCGGGCACCTTGGCGCTACCCGGCAAGTTGGCTGATTGCAGCAGCCGGAAGTTGGAGCATACGGAACTGTTCCTGGTGGAGGGCGATTCTGCCGGCGGTTCCGCACGCCAGGCGCGAGACCGGGCATTCCAGGCGATATTGCCGCTGCGGGGCAAGATCTTGAATGCCTGGGAGGTAGGCCCGGCCACCCTGGCGGCTTCCCGGGAGGTGCGTGACATTGCAACGGCGATCGGTATCGTTCCCGGTTCGGCGGACCTGGAGGGCTTGCGTTACGGTAAGATCTGCATCCTGGCGGACGCTGATTCTGATGGAGCCCATATTGCAACGCTGCTTTGTGCGTTGCTGCTGCGTCATTTTCAGCCCCTGGTGCAGCAGGGTTACGTATATGTGGCAATGCCGCCGCTGTACCGCATTGATGCCGGCAAGCAAGTGTTCTATGCCCGCGACGCGACCGAGCGAGATCAGCTGCTGGGCAGGCTGGAGAGCCGCCCAGGCAACGTGAAGCTCAGTCTGCAGCGTTTCAAGGGCCTGGGTGAGATGAGCGCGGCCCAGTTGCGGGAGACCACCCTGGCGCCTGCCACTCGGCACTTGGTGCAATTGACGCTGGGATGTCCGGCGCAGGCCGAGCAGATGCTGGATATGCTGTTGGCCAAAAAGCGTGCCGCCGATCGCCGCTCCTGGCTACAGACCAGGGGTAAGCTGGCGCGGGCCGACGCCGCCGATCAGGCCTCGTCAGCGCGCCCTGGGCATTGAAAATCCGGTCGGCCCGGGTCCGGCAGGCTGGGGCGAGGGCTGATGCCCGGGCGCAAGCTCCCCTGTCATCGACGGCTGCCCCGGAATTGCCTGGCGGCCCGCTTGGACAAGCTGTATTTTGCGCGCCACCGGGAGTTGCCGCCTGATGACAAAATGAGTTCGGCGCTATTTGCGCGTCACCGGGCGGCCCATGCCTGAACGAAGACGAATGCCCAAGCCGGCGCCGGATGCGCGCTCCAACGGAGGACAAGACGACGTCGAACGCCGTCCGTTGCACGAGTTTGCCGAGCAGTCGTACCTGGATTATTCCATGTTCGTGGTCCTGGATCGGGCTTTGCCGCATATTGCCGACGGACTCAAGCCGGTGCAGCGCAGGATCGTCTATGCGATGTCGGAATTAGGTCTGCACGCCGCCGCCAAGCCGAAGAAATCGGCGCGCACCATCGGCGATGTAATTGGCAAGTTCCACCCGCACGGCGAAAACGCCTGTTACGAGGCAATGGTGCTGATGGCCCAGGACTTCAGTTACCGTTATCCTTTTATTGAAGGGCAGGGTAATTGGGGAGCGGTGGATGACCCGCGCTCTTTCGCCGCCATGCGTTACACCGAAGCCCGCTTGCGTCCTTATGCCGCTCTGCTGCTGTCCGAGTTGGCGCAGGGTACCGTGGATTGGCAGGCAAACTTCGACGATACCTTGCAGGAGCCCGCCCTGCTGCCGGCAAGGGTTCCCAACGTTCTGTTGAACGGGTCCACCGGAATTGCGGTTGGCATGGCGACGGATATTCCATCGCATAATCTGCGCGAGGTTGCCGCAGCCTGCGAACTGCTGCTGCAGCGTCCAGGCGCCACCATCGCTGAATTATGCGAGCGCTTGCCGGCCCCGGACCTGCCTACCGGCGCGGAAATTGTCACTCCTCGCGCCGAATTGCTGCGCATCTATCAGACCGGCCAGGGAGTGGTGCGGCAGCGCGCTCGCTGGGAACGAGAACCGGGGAAGGTCGTCATTACGGCATTGCCTTTCCAAGTCACCAGCCGCCGCATTATGGAGCAAATCGTGGCACAAATGGAGGCCAGGAAGCTGCCCATGCTGGCTGATTTGCGCGATGAATCAGATTACCAGTCCCCCACACGACTGGTGTTGTTTCCGAGTTCCCGCAGGGTGGACGTGGAGAGCTTGATGTTGCATCTGTTCGCGACTACCGAGTTGGAGTGCGTCTGCCGGGTGAACTTGAACATGATCGGCCTTGACGGCAAGCCCCAGGTAAAGGATCTGAAGCAGTTACTGGCGGAATGGCTGAGTTTTCGCGTGGATACAGTGCGCCGCCGGCTCCGGCATCGCCACGAACAGGTACGGAATCGCTTGCAGTTTTGTCATGCCCTGCGCATCGTGTATGCAAACCTGGAACAGGTGATCCGGATCTTGCGCCAGGCACCTGCCCCTGGGGAAGCTTTGCAGAAGAAACTGAAGCTGGACGCCCGCCAGGCGGAGGCCGTGCTGAATCTTCCGTTGCGGCGCCTGGCAAAGCTGGAAGAAAAGAAGATTGAGCAGGAGATCGGCGAGCTGGAGCGGGAACAGCGTGCCCTGGAGCAGTCGCTGGGCTCTGACCGCCGTTTGCGCACGCTGGTGCGCCGGCAACTGCGCCAGGACGCGGAACTGCACGGGGACGCGCGCCGCTCGCCCCTGGTGGAGCGTGCGGCATCGAAGGCATTGCAAGAAGACAAGTCGGCGCCGGTCGAAGCATTGACGGTAGTCCTGTCGCGCAATGCTTGGATTCGAGCCGCACGCGGGCATGAGTTGAAAGTAAGCGCGTTCCGGTACCATAGCGGCGATGGATTATTGCAGGCGATTCGAATGCGCAGCGATCAGCGGATTGTATTTCTGGACTTCACCGGGCGGGCTTACACGCTCCCGGCGGAGGCCTTGCCTTCGGCCCGGGGGCACGGCGAGCCGTTGAGCAGTCATTTGAATCCGCCGGACGGCGTGCGCTTTTGCGGTATGCTGGCCGGCACGGATGAGTCCCCGTGGTTGCTCGCTTCCTCGTCCGGTTATGGTTTTGCCGCTCGCTTGAAGGCGCTGTGCGGTCGCAACCGCGGTGGCAAGGCAGTGTTGCGCTTGGCCGAAGGCAGCCGGGCGCTGCAGCCGGTGCTTTTGTCGCTGAACGCGGATGCGCGCCTGGCAGTGCTTTCCACCAGTGGTCGCCTGTTGCTGTTCGGCGCGGAAGAATTGCCGGAATTGGCGAGCGGCAAAGGCGTCAAGCTGATGCAGATCCCCCCGAAGCAGCGCGCCTTGGGGGTTGAGCAGGTACAGGGCTGCGTTTGCCTGGAGCGGAAAGAAGCGTTGTTGATACAGGCCGGTGAGCGCCGGATGACTTTGCAGCCGGTGGATCAGGAGCGCTACCAGGGCAAGCGCGGTCAGCGCGGCATGCTGTTGCCCCGGGGCTTTCGCCGCGTGCAGGGGCTGTGGCCGGCCTCCCTCTCCGAGCCAGGTGTTTTTGATCTGTGTTCCTGAGCTCCGCGACCCGGGTCGATTGGGTCGGTCCTGCCGGTTAAAGCAATGGGATTTTATACGGTGCTCCCGCCTGCTCACGTACCAGCCGGGGGACCAGGTAGCCCGGCAGCACGGTCCGTACTTCCTTCATCAGGTGCCGGGCGCGGTGCTTGCCTACGTGAAAATGCGCCGTGCCCGCCACTGCATCCGGCATATGCAGGTAGTAGGGCAGAATGGAGTAGGCAAACAATGCCTCGCTTAGTTCCACCAGGGACTGCGCGCTGTCATTCACTCCGCGCAGCAGCACGGACTGGTTCAGTAAAACGGTGCCGCCGGCGCGCAGCCTGCCGCTTGCTTCGCCTACCTCTGCATCCAGTTCCCGGGCGTGATTTACATGCGTTACCAGCACCGTTTGCAAGCGGCTGTTTTGCAACAGCGCGTTCAATTCGGCGTCGATGCGCGCCGGCAGCACTGCCGGAATACGGCTGTGAATGCGCAGCCGGCGCAGATGTTTTATGCCGTCAAGCGCCTGCAGCAGCGTCCGCAGGCGCCGGTTGGACAAGGTCAGCGGATCGCCTCCGCTGAGGATCAACTCGTGGATGGATGGTTCGTTGTGCAGGTAGTCCAGCGCCTGGCGCCAGTTCTGTTGCAGCCTGGAGGCGGGCGTGTAGGGAAAATGGCGGCGAAAGCAGTACCGGCAATGAATAGCGCAGGCGGACGTGGTAATCAGTAGTGCCCGCCCGTGGTATTTATGCAGCAGCTGCGGCGTAGGGCGCGCCTGCGTCTCTCCGAGCGGGTCCTGCACGAAGCCGGCGTGCTGTTGCTGTTCCGCGGCACTGGGCATCACCTGCCGCAACAGCGGGTCGGACGGGTCGCCTCGCGTGATTTTGCGCAGATATGCGGCCGGCACCCGTACCGGGAATTGCCGCAACAGCGATGCCGCTGGCGTGGCACTCGCCGGGTCCAGTTGCAGTTGTGCCTGTAGCGCGCCCAAGTCGGTGATGATCCGATCGGATCCTGTCCGGCGACGACGCTTCCCTGTATTATCCCTACTTTCCACGACAGACGGATCGGAGTAACTGTTGTTCATGGCTACCTACCATACTAATGAATTCAAACCGGGTCTGAAAATGCTGCTGGATCAAGACCCTTGTGTGATCCTGGAAAACGAATTCGTCAAGCCCGGCAAGGGACAGGCGTTCAATCGCGTGAAACTGCGCAACCTGAAGACCGGCCGCGTGTTGGACAAGACTTTCCGCAGCGGGGAAACGGTGCCGGCGGCGGAGGTAGTGGAAGTGATGCTGCAATACCTGTACAACGACGGGGAGTTGTGGCATTTGATGGACCCGGAAAGCTACGAGCAGTATACGGCTTCCGGTGAGGTGATGCAGGATTGCAAACAATGGCTCAAGGGGGAGGAGTTGTGCCCGGTCATCCTGTGGAACGGTGCCATTCTCAGCGTGTCTGCGCCCAATTTCGTTACACTGCAGGTGTCTGATACCGATCCTGGCGTGCGCGGCGACACCGTTTCCGGCGGCAGCAAGGCAGCTACGCTGGAGACCGGTGCGACGGTTCGTTTGCCGCTGTTCATCGAACCCGGCGAGCCGGTGCGGATCGATACCCGCAGCGGTGCATACATGGGCCGGGGGAAAGACTAGCCGGCGCGCGTCCGTGGGCCGGGAAACTGCTTGCCAGCGCCGGGTTGCAGCGCCAATGCCGGCTGCTCCGCCGGTACGGAACAGGCCGGGGGCACTTTCTTTGACGAGCGGGTACGGAATGGATGACGGGCACTGCCGTACTGCTCCCGCAAATCCCTCCCGGGCACGACAATCCCGTGCTGCATTCCTTAGCACCTTGCCCGCGGTGTAACGGCTATTTTGCCGTCCGGTCACGTTTGTAAATGGAACTGCTGCGCCGCCGCGCCAAACTGTTATCGCAGATCCGCTCCTTCATGGCCGAGCGCTCCATCATGGAGGTGGAGACGCCCGTTTTACGTTCTTTTCCGGCTTCCGATCCGTTCATTGATCCGCTTTCCACTATTTGCGAACGGCAGGGCGTGAGGACGCGCCTGTACTTGCAGTCTTCGCCGGAGGCGGCGATGAAGTGCCTGCTGGCCGCCGGTTCCGGTCCTATTTACCAGTTGGCCCGGGTGTTTCGGGATCGGGAAAGCGGTCGTCTTCATGCACCGGAATTCAGCCTGCTCGAATGGTACCGACCTGGCTTCGATTTGCGCCAGTTGATGGATGAGGTGTCTGAATTACTGCAAAGCCTGGGTCTGCCTGCTGCCCGTGCCTGCAGTTACCAGGATGCTTTTTTGCAGCACCTGGGCCTGGATCCGCATACCGGGTCGGTCCGGGAACAATGGCATGCCGCACAGGACCTGCTGCCGTCCAGTGCTGCGGAATGGTCATCGGAGCAGTTACTGGACTTGCTGCTGAGTCGCCGGGTGGCGCCGCGGCTGGGTCGTGACGGTCCTCAATTTTTGTACGATTATCCCTGCAGTCAAGCGCAGCAGGCGTGTATCCGGGATACCGATCCGCCGCTGGCCGATCGCTTTGAGCTGTACCTGAATGGGATTGAAATGGCTAATGGTTACCGGGAACTCAGGGACGCCGGGGAGATGGAGTTGCGCTTTCGGCAGGATCTGCGCCGGCGCCGGGAGCTGGGCAAGGAGCCGCTCCCGTTGGATACGGAATGGTTGGCGGCACTGCGCGCGGGGCTGCCGGATTGTTCCGGTGTTGCCTTGGGGGTGGATCGCCTGCTGCTGGTGTTGGGCGGCGCGCAGCGCCTGTCTGAACTGAGTCCGTTGGCGACCGATGCCGCGCCGAGGTCGCGGCAAAACGATCATTGAGCCTGCAGCCGGGCAGCCGGGCGCGTCCGTTGCCGGTGCGGCTCACAAAATGCGCTCCTCAAATGCGCTCCGCCCGGTTCCGGGCCGGCACCAAGCGGCTGAATATTCCGTTAACGGAGCGGAACGGCAGGGGCCGTATGCTCCTCGGGAGCGCTGCGGCAAAGATCAAAGCAGAGCTTGGTTTTTCTTATATCTTATTAAAATAGAAGGAATTTAAGCTTGGCGGCGCTCGGACTGCGGCTTTCATTACTGGCCGATCCTGCCGTGTTACGGTAGCGGCTTGCCACCCTGCCTGCGATCCTTATCTTGACCGGGGGCTGCTGAATATTTATAGTAGCCTTCCATCTTAAATTGAAAGGCATCCTTTTAGACCAATCTACTGGAAGGGTGCCCAGTCAGCCCGATCCGTGCAGCCGCAAGGGAGCTGCTGCACTTTCATACTTGTAGAGGGAACAGGAATGAATAAAGCCCAGTTTATTGAAGAAGTTGCAGGTGCTGCAGGCCTGTCGAAGTCTGTGACGGAGAGTGTAGTGAAAGCATTTGTCGATACTGTCTCCAAAGAATTAAAAGAAGGAGGCCGCGTGACCTTGACTGGCTTTGGCACCTTCGAAGTAAGACGTCGCGAGGGTCGTGTGGGATGGAATCCGCGGACTAAAGAGCGCATTGAGATTAAGGCTGCGAACGCTCCTGCGTTCAAAGCCGGCAAAGCGCTGAAAGAATTTGTAAATTAATCGCTTTCCCGGGACAGTCGTTTTGCCGGGTGCTTAGCTCAGCCGGGAGAGCGTCGCCTTTACACGGCGAAGGTCGGGGGTTCAAATCCCTCAGCACCCACCAGGTTTCACAGGAGTGGTAGTTCAGCTGGTTTAGAATACCGGCCTGTCACGCCGGGGGTCGCGGGTTCGAATCCCGTCCACTCCGCCATGTCTGTAGTCAGCGGCAGGCGCGTCCGGGAGGACCAGCCTGATCGTGCGTGTGCGCCATTGACCGCGGTGCGCAGGTGCGTTTGCCGGGCGCTCCGCAGTCCAGATCCGGTGCAGGGTTTTCATGCTCCAATACATACGGGACTTTACTTCCACCTGGTTGGCCAGGGTGCTGCTGGTTGCGCTTTGTATTCCCTTTGTCCTTTGGGGTGCAGATTATTACTTTACTGATGACGTCAACCCGGTCATTGCCCGGGTGGATGGCGTGGAGTTGCGTCAGAATGATTACCGCAATGCGGTGGAGATTCAGCGGCGCGACGCTCCTGCCACCACCACCGAGCAGGAACTGCGCCGGCACGTGCTGGATCGCCTGATTGAAAGCAGCCTGGTGCTGCAGCTTGCCGATCGAAACCGGATGCGCGTCAGTTCGGCGGAGGTGGTGAAAGCAATCCAGGGAATGCAGGATTTCCATGACGGCGGCCTGTTCAGCCGGGATCGCTACGATTTTCTGTTCCGCGCCCAGGGACGCCTGACCGCCACTGATTTTGAGGAGCAGATACGCAGGGAAATGACCGCGGCGCAGGTACAAAAGGCCGTATTGGACAGCGGCTTTGTGCTCGATGACGAATTGCGCCGCGTGGCGCGGCTGCAAAAGCAGCTCCGGGACCTTGCCTACGTGCTTTTTTCCGCCTCCGAGTTGCAACAGCAGATTGACCCGGCGCCGGATGAGATCGATCAGCATTACCAGGATCACCCGGCCCGGTATCAGAGCTCGGAGCAGGTGCGAATTGCCTACCTGGAGTTGCGGCAGGCTGATTTGATCGAGCGTGTGGAGGTCGATGAAGAGGAATTACGTTCCTTCTACCAGGGTCGGGCCCGTGAATACGATCGGCCCGAATTGCGGGGAGTGACCCAGCTCTCGCTGAACCTGCCTGCCGATGCCAATGAGGCCGACCGGGCACATGCCAGCGCCCGCGCCCAGGCGATATTGAAACAGGGGCGCGCGGGCAAGAGCTTGGAAGAGTTGATCGAGCAGGAGCCTGAGGTGGTGCCGGCAGAGGCGGAAGCGGGCGCATCGGCGGCAGAGTCGGAGTCAGAGACGGAAGCGGATGCATCGGTGGCAGAGTCGGAGTCAGAGACGGAAGCGGATGCATCGGTGGCAGAGTCGGAGTCAGAGACGGAAGCGGATGCATCGGTGGCAGAGTCGGAGTCAGAGACGGAAGCGGATGCATCGGTGGCAGAGTCGGAGTCAGAGACGGAAGCGGATGCATCGGTGGCAGAGTCGGAGTCAGAGACGGAAGCGGATGCATCGGTGGCAGAGTCGGAGTCAGAGACGGAAGCGGATGCATCGGTGGCAGAGTCGGAGTCAGAGACGGAAGCGGATGCATCGGTGGCAGAGTCGGAGTCAGAGACGGAAGCGGATGCATCGGTGGCAGAGTCGGAGTCAGAGACGGAAGCGGATGCATCGGTGGCAGAGTCGGAGTCAGAGACGGAAGCGGATGCATCGGTGGCAGAGTCGGAGTCAGAGACGGAAGCGGATGCATCGGTGGCAGAGTCGGAGTCAGAGACGGAAGCGGGCGCATCGGTGGCAGAGACGGAGTCAGAGACGGAAGCGGGCGCATCGGTGGCAGAGTCGGAGTCAGAGACGGAAGCGGGCGCATCGGCGGCAGAGTCGGAGTCAGAGACGGAAGCGGGCGCATCGGTGGCAGAGTCGGAATCAGAGGCGGAAGCGGGCGCACCGGCGGCAGAGTCGGAGTCAGAGTCGGAGGCGGGTGCATCGGTGGCAGAGTCGGAGTCAGAGTCGGAGGCGGGCATGCCGGAAGATGCAGGCAAGTCCGCCTCGGATCCAGAGTGGGAGTTGCTCAGTCAGGAGTCTTTACTCCAGGGAGTGTTGCCTAACGCGCTGGACGTGGTGTTGTTTTCCATGCAGGAAGAGGGGGATCTCAGTTCGGTGATTGAACTCGGGCAGAGTCTGCATATTTTGCGCCTGGACCAGATCGATCCGGAGCAACCGAGCACTTTTGAGAATTCACGCACCGGGGCGGAGCGAGATTATCGCGCCGCGGAGGCGGAGCGCTGGTTTTTAGAACTGAGTGAGACGCTGGCGACTTTGTCCTATGAACATCCGCAGGATTTGCAGGTGGCAGCGGAAGCCCTGGACCAGAAAATTCTCTACAGCGAGCATTTTTCCCGCGATCAGGGGGAAGCGATCGGCGCGGATCCTGAAGTGCGTGCTGCCGCCTTTCTGGAAGAGGTTTTACTGGGAGGCAATAACAGCGATCTAATCGAGTTGGAGCAAAACCAGGTCATAGTCCTGCGCGTGGATGAGCACAGGCTCGCAGAACGGCAGTCGCTGTCCGAAGTGCAAGAGCAAATCCGTGAGGAGCTGCAGGAGCTGCGCGCTGTTGAGCAGGCGCAAGAGCGGGGTCAGCAAGTGCTGGCACAACTGCAGCAGGGAGCGGCATTGGAAGACATAGCCGTTCAGGAGGGCATTGAATGGCAGCGGCAGGAAGCCGTGGCTCGCGACGATGCCGAATTGAATCGCGCCTTGCTGCGCCGTGCCTTTCGCATGTCTCGGCCCGCGGACTCGCAGCGGAACTTTACCGGCGAGTCATTGGGCAACGGTGATTACGCGGTACTGGTGTTACTGGCGGTGCATGATTTGGCAGATGATTCCGTAATGAGCGAGGAGGATCTCGATGCACTCTGGAGTGAAATGGCGCCGGCCAGCTACCTGGGTGATTGGAGAGGGATAGTGCACTATATGCGGAACCAGGCGAAGGTGCGGATCCTGCCGTCGGATATCCAGGAGATCTGACGCGGGCGGGTAGAAAGTCAGTCCGTGAAGGATCGGGAAGGCGCCCCGGCCTCGTCCGCCGCCAATCGCGGCTTTTCCCGTGCGGCGCACATCCTGGGAGCCCTGCCGGCGGGAGTGCCGGTGCGGCCGCTGGAACCGGCTGCGGTTACTCTTGCACGGTGGACGGCGTCTGCACCGGCCGTGGCGGCAGGTAGCGCTGTATCGCCGCGGCGCCTACGCTGTCTCCCCAGACGTTTACCGTGGTACGGAGCCGGTCCAGGAACCAGTCGATTGCCAGCAGCAGTCCAATCCCTTCCAATGGCAAGTTGACGGCGGTCAGCACGATCACCATCGTCACTAAGCCTGCCTGCGGGATTCCAGCGGCGCCGACTGCCGCCAACGTGGCAGTGATGAAAATCACGAACTGGTCTGCGGTACTCAGTTCAATGCCGTAGGCCTGGGCAATGAATACTGCCGCGACGGCCTCGTACAGGGCGGTGCCGTCCATGTTCATCGTGGCTCCCAGCGGCAGCACAAAGCGCACCGAACGTGAATCCACGCCGGCTTGGGTGGCACAGCGGATCGTGAGTGGCAGCGTAGCCGAGGAACTCGCGGTGCCGAAGGCGGTAATTAACGCTTCTCCCATCTGCTTCAGATAGTCCCAGCCGCGCCGCGCCAGCACTTGCAGCACTCCCAGCAGCAGCAGAAAATGTATTCCCAGGCCCAGTGCCACCGTGGCGGCGTACCAGCCGATGGCGTGCAGTTCTTGCAGGATGCCGGCGCTGCCTCCGGCCTGTCCCAGCCGCGCCGCGATCAGCGAAAATATGCCGACCGGCGCCAGGTACATGATCCACATGACCAGTTTCATCATGGCTGCGTTCAGCCCTTCGAAGAAATCGATCGTGTTGCGGGCGCCTTCGCCGATCCTGAGCAGCGCGAGCGCAAACAGCAGGCTGAACAAGATGATCGGCAGCAGTTGGTTTCCCGCCGCAGCCTGCACCAGGCTGGGGCTGACCATCTGCAAAAAGATGCCGCTGACGCCGCTCTCCGCTTTCTCCACTGCGGCCTCCGGAGCTGCCGCGGCGGCATCGGTGGTAATACCGCTGCCGGGCTCGATCAGGTTGACCAGCAGCAGCCCCATCGCCACTGCCAGGCCCGTGGTGCAGGTATAGTACACTACCGCTGCCAAGCCGACTTTCCCTACCCGGCCGCTGCGCCCGATGCCGCAGACTCCGGTGATGACGGCTGCCGTGATCAGCGGAATCAGGCACATTTTCAGCGCGTTCAAAAAGAATGTGCCGATCCATTGCACGGCGCTCATGGCGGGACCGAAAAACCAGCCGCATACTACTCCGGCCACGGCCCCGACCAGGATAGCCCATAGCAGAAAGTGCGTTCGCTGACCGTTCATGCCGGAGGAATCCGGGGTGCGGCGCTGCCGCCGCCGATCGCATAGCCGCAGTCTACGTACAGCACTTGTCCGGTGATGGCTGCCGCATAGTCTGAGCACAGGAAGCCGGCGGCGTTGCCGACGTCATCCAGGGTGACATTGCGTTGCAGCGGGGAATGGGTGCGCGCGTGTTCCTGCATGTCGCGGAAGCCGGAGATGCCGGAGGCTGCCAGGGTGCGTATCGGTCCGGCGGAGATGGCGTTGACGCGAGTCCCTTCCGCGCCGAGCTCGGCGGCCAGGTAGCGCACGCTGGCTTCCAGCGCGGCCTTGGCGACTCCCATCACGTTGTAGTTCGGAATGGCACGTTCTGCGCCCAGGTAGCTCAACGTCAGCAATGCGCCTCGTTGTTCCTGCATCAGCGGTCGGGCGGCCGCGGCCAGCGCCGACAGGCTATAGGCGCTAATCTCTTGAGTTTGCAGAAAACCGTCTCGGTCCAGGTGCTCCAGGTAGCTGCCTTGCAGCAACTGGCGGGGAGCATAGGCGAGCGCGTGCACCAGTATGTCCAGGCTGCTGAAAGACGCCGCCAGTTGCTCGAACAGTGCTTCAATCTGCTCGTCGCTGCTGACGTCGCAAGGGAACACCAACTCTGATCCGGCCTCCGCTGCCAACTTGCGAACTCGTTTCAGTAGCCGTTCGTTCTGGTAACTGAAGGCCAATTGCGCCCCTTCGCGGCGCAGCGCGGCGGCAATGCCCCAGGCAATGGAGCGTTCGTTTGCAACGCCAACAACCAAGGCACGTTTGCCTTGCAGCATTCCCACCGTTTTTCCCCCTTGCAGTCGATCCTGGCGCTGGAGCGGCTCCAATGCCGTCCGCAGCGCCAGGATCCAGCGATAAGCATGTGTATAATGACCGTATTATAATACTTTTTCTCGCTTGTGTTTTGGACCGCCGCTGATGGACTTCATCCCAGTCACGGGTCGCCTTGTTTATTGTGCCACCATGCTTGCTGCCGGCAGTTGCGCAGGATGCACGGACGCACTGTGGAACAATCCATACCCGGCCGCTGACGCGCAGTGGCAGATCTATTACGATTCCTTTTCCGAGCGGCCCAAGCACTTGGATCCGGCCCGCGCCTACAGTTCGGACGAGTACCAGGTTATTTGCCAGATCTATGAGCCGCCGTTGCAGTATCATTTTTTGCGCCGTCCCTATACATTGGTGCCGCTCAGCGCCGCTGCCATGCCGCAGGTGGATTACCTGGATCAGCAGGGACGGGAGCTGTCCGCGGACGCCGCTTCAGAACAGATCGCCTACAGCCGCTACCGGATCCGGCTGCGTCTCAGGGTCCGCTATCAGCCGCACCCGGCACTGGCGCGTGACGGCAGCGGGGCTTATCTCTATCACGCCTTGCAGGAGCAGGACCTGGAAGCTGTGCATACGTTGCGGGATTTTCCTGAGTGGGGCAGCCGGGAGTTGCTGGCGGAGGATTACGTGCACCAGGTAAAACGGCTTGCGCATCCAGCCTTGCATTCTCCGATCGCGGGGCTGATGGGGCGTCACATCGTCGGATTTGCCGACTTGAGTGAACGCCTGCAGCAAGTCTTGCAGCAGGCTCCGGGGGAAGCGCTGGATCTGCGCGAGTATTCATTGCAGGGAGTGCGGGTCCTGGGCCGCCATAGCTACGAGATCCTGCTGCACGGCAAGTACCCGCAATTTTTGTATTGGCTGGCAATGCCGTTTTTTGCGCCAATGCCCTGGGAAGCCGATCATTTCTATGCCCAGGCCGGTATGCAGGAGCGTAACCTGGTGCTGGATTGGTATCCGATCGGAACCGGTCCTTTCCTGCTGCGGGAAAACAATCCAAGCTTGCGCATGGTGCTGGAGCGCAACGTCAATTTTCGCACCGAGCTGTACCCGTCCGAGGGTGAAGAGGGCGACCAGGAACTTGGTTTTCTGCGTGACGCGGGTCTCCCGCTGCCCTTTTTAGAGCGCGCAGTGTACAGCCTGGAGAAGGAAGCCATTCCAGCCTGGAACAAGTTTCTGCAGGGCTACTACGATACCTCCGGCCTGGGATCGGACAGCTTTGACCAGGCAATCACCGTCGGCGAAGGGGGAGTGGCAACCCTCAGTGAAGCGATGCGCGCCAGGGGCATGCACCTGGTAAACGCGGTGGCACCCTCCATCTATTACATGGGTTTTAACATGAAAGATGCAGTGATCGGAGGCCTGGGCGAGCGTGCCCGCAAGCTGCGTCAGGCGATCTCCATTGCCTTGAACTACGAGGAATTCATCAGCATTTTTCTGAATGGGCGCGGCGTCGCTGCGCAGGCGCCGCTTCCTCCCGGCCTGTTCGGTCACCGGGAAGGGCGGCAGGGAGTGAACACCTACACGCACCGGTGGCGGCAGGGAGGCGCGCAGCGCCGTCCGATCGAAGATGCGCGCCAATTATTGGCCGAAGCGGGTTATCCGCTGGGCGTGGATGCCGTCACCGGCAAACCGCTGGTCCTGTACTTCGACACCGTAGCGCGCGGTCCCGACTCCAAGGCACAGCACGCCTGGTTAGTGAAACAATTTGCCGCACTGGGTATTCAACTGGTGATCCGGGGCACCGATTACAACCGCTTCCGTGAGAAAGTACGCAAGGGAACCGCGCAGATCTTTCAATGGGGCTGGAATGCGGATTATCCGGACCCGGAAAACTTTTTATTTTTACTGTATGGGAAAAATTCCAAGGTAGACTTTGCCGGTGAGAATGCCTCGAATTATCAGAATCCGGAGTTTGACCGGTTGTTCGAGCAGATGCGCTATATGGAAAATGGCCCTGGGCGTGGCCTGCTGATCGATCAAATCGTCTCCATTTTGCAGCATGATGCTCCCTGGGTATGGGGCTTTCATCCGCAGGCGTTTTCCTTGCATCACGCCTGGTATCGGAACGCCAAACCACACCTGATGGCCAATAACACCCTTAAGTACAAGCGCATCGATCCGCAGCTGCGCGCACGTTTGCGGGTCGCCTGGAACCAGCCGCTGTTCTGGCCGTTTGGCGCGTTGGCGCTACTGTTGGCCCTGGGCATTGTGCTGGCGCTGCGCGTGTATCATCGCCGGGAACGGTCCGCGGCCCTGTGATCAACTACATTATCCGCCGAGTTTTGTACGCCCTGCCGATTTTGCTGGGCGTCAATCTCATTACTTTCATATTGTTTTTTGTCGTCAACGACGTGGACGACATGGCGCGTTTGCATTTAGGGGCCAAGTATGAGGACGCCGAGTCCATCGAACGCTGGAAACAATCGCTTGGATACGACAAGCCGTTGTTTTGGAACGAGCAGTCCGAAGGCTTTGCAGCGCTGACCGATACCATCTTTTATGACAAGTCAGTGCGCTTGTTTCTGTTCGACTTTGGTCTTTCTGACGACGGGCGCGACATTTCTTACGACATCAGCCAGCGCATGGTGCCCAGCCTGGCATTGGCGCTGCCTTCCCTGGTCATAGGATTGATGGTGAACATCAGCCTGGCGCTGATGATCGCGATGCTTCGGGCCACCTATTTCGATTATTGGGCAGTAGTGATCTGCGTGATCATGATGTCCATCTCCAGCATGTTCTATATTATCGTCGGGCAGTACCTGTTTAGCCTGGTGCCGCGCCTGGTGCCAATTTCCGGGTTTGACGAGGGGCTGCACGGTCTGAAATTTTTGCTGTTGCCGGTACTGATCGCAGTCATCCACGGCATAGGCGCCGGTACCCGCTGGTACCGGACGATCTTCCTGGAGGAAATTGGAAAGGATTACGTTCGTACCGCCCGCGCCAAGGGATTGCCGGAGCGCTGGGTTCTGTACCGGCACGTGCTGGGCAATGCCTTGATCCCAATTCTGACCGGCGTCGTGGTGGTACTGCCGCTGTTGTTTATGGGAAGTTTGATCATGGAAAACTTCTTCAGTATTCCGGGATTGGGCAGCTATACCATCGATGCCATCAACCAACAGGATTTTGCCATCCTGCGATCGATGGTGTTTTTGGGATCAGTGCTGTACATAATCGGCCTGTTATTGACGGACTTATCCTATGCATTGGTAGATCCGCGGGTGCACCTGGGAACCTGAACGTGCCCGAGCTTGTGCTGCTCAAGACTGACCTGCTGCTGTTTCTGTTGCTGCTTGGCATCGTCGTGTACGCCGTGTACGCACGCCGCCACCGACACCTGCGCGAGCCCTGGCAACGGGTGGCGCGCAACCCGCAAGGCATGGCCGCCGCGGTAGTGCTGCTGGTCTACGTGCTGATCGGATTGCTGGACTCGATCCATTTTTATCCGCGCCAGGACGCTGCCGGACCCGGCTCCCAGCTTGGCGTCGTCAGTTTATTCGATCAGCTCGTCCGGCCGCTGCACGAGCACGTGGAAAAGACTTACTCGGCGCCGTTGGCGGTCCACCAGTACACCAGGGAATGGAGGCTCTCCTCCGGTGGGCAGGGCAGCTATGCGTATCCGCGCCTGCTGCACGGCGGCAGGCACCTGCAGGACGTGGCGGCGGAGCGCTGGACGGACGTCGCCGGTCTGCTGCTGTCGGCGTTGTTCCAGGGCCTGCTGTGCTGGACGGTGCTGTGTATATTGTTCATTGCCTGGCAGGCGCGCCGGGCCGGAGAGCGCTTTGCGCACCGTTGTAGCCAGATCCTGCGGCGGCGCACGGAGCTGCCCTGGCTGGTGATCCTGCTGGTGCTGGGATTGTTTGTCCTGCTCGGTTTCGCGGCCTTGCGCCTGAGCTTCCATTATCATCTGCTGGGCACGGACAAGGTGGGACAGAGCGTGCTCTACCAGGCTTTGAAGAGCATCCGCGTCGGGCTCATTATCGGCAGCATCACTACCCTGATCATGTTGCCTTTTGCTGTTTTGCTGGGGGTGAGCGCGGGTTATTTCCGCGGCTGGGTGGATGACGTGGTGCAGTACCTGTACACCACGCTGTCTTCGATCCCCGGCGTGCTCCTGATCGCCGCCGCCGCGTTAATGGGGCAGGTCTACATGCAGGCGCACGCCGATGAATTCAACAGCCTTGCGCAACGCGCCGACCTGCGCCTGCTGCTGCTTTGTGTCATCCTGGGCGTGACCAGCTGGACGACCTTGTGCCGCCTGCTGAGAGCGGAGACCCTGAAATTGCGTGAACTGGAATACGTGCAGAGCGCCCGATCTTTAGGCGTTCACTCCGCACGCATTCTCTGGCGCCACGTAATCCCCAATACCATGCACATCGTGCTGATCGCCCTGGTACTGGACTTCAGCGCTTTGGTGCTGGCGGAAGCGGTGTTGTCCTACGTCAATATCGGCGTTGACCCCAGTACGCACAGCTGGGGCAATATGATCAACAGCGCTCGCCTGGAGTTGGCGCGGGAGCCGGTGGTATGGTGGCCCCTGGCCTCCGCCTTCGTTTTCATGCTGGGCCTGGTGCTGGCGGCAAATATTTTCTCCGACGCGGTGCGGGATGCTTTCGATCCGCATTTGCGCGGCTCGGAGCAGGAACGATGATGCAACGGAACGCGGAATCCGCGAGCGAGCCGCCTTTGCTGCAAGTGCAGGACCTGCGGCTGCGTTTCGCCGGAATGGGATCGGAGAGCCTTACGCTGTGCGGCGCGGACTTCACCGTGCACAGCGGAGAAACTTTGGCACTGATCGGTGAATCCGGTTGCGGCAAGACGCTGACGGCGCTTTCCATCCTGCGCCTGCAGCCTCCCGCCGCTCGATTCACGGCCGGGCGCGTGCTGTTGCACGGGCAGGATCTGCTGCAGTTGCCGGAATACGCGATGCGTTCCATTCGAGGGCGGCGCATCGCGATGATCTTCCAGGAACCGCAGACTTCATTGAACCCGGTGATGAGCGTGGGAAAGCAGATCGCTGAAGCATTGTCGCGGCATCGCGGGCTGCGCGCCGGCGCCCTGCAGGAAGGAGTGATTGAACTGTTGGACGCGGTCGGGATCCCGCAGCCCCGCCAGCGTGCCACGATGTATCCGCATCAGCTTTCCGGAGGAATGAAACAGCGGGTCATGATTTCGATTGCTTTGGCGGGGGAGCCGGAACTGCTGGTTGCTGACGAGCCGACCACGGCATTGGACGTGACCATCCAGGAACAGATCCTGTCATTGCTGGAAGAGCTGCAGCGCCGTATTGGTATGGCGATCCTGTTTATTACGCATGACCTGGGGGTGGCGGCGCGGATCGCGGATCGCATTGCCGTCATGCGACACGGCAGTATCGTGGAAACCGCCCGCTGCAGCTCTTTTTTTCGTGACCGGCGGCATCCTTACTCGCAAAGCCTGTTCGATGCTTTGCCGAGCCGCCTGCCCAAGCCTGCCCGCAAGCCTGCCGGCGGCGAAGTATTGCTTGAGGTGAAGGACTTTAAACTGCACTTTCCCGTTCGTGGCGGCTTGCTGCGCAGAGTGGTGGGACAAGTGCCCGCGGTAGACGGGGTGTCGTTGCAATTGCGCGCCGGGCACACGCTGGCCCTGGTGGGAGAATCCGGATCCGGCAAAACGACCCTGGGTAAGGGGATCCTGCAACTGCTCCGCGGCAGCCAGGGCAGCGTGCGTTTTCGGGAACGGGAACTGACGCAACTCCGGAGGGAGGAATTGCGCCGCCAGCGTTCGCAGTTTCAGATCGTTTTTCAAGATCCGTATGCTTCGATGAATCCGCGCATGCGCATTGCCGACGTCATAGAGGAGGGGATGTTGTCCTGCGGTATCGGCGGTGATCAGCAGCAGCGCTCGCAGCGCATCGATCAGCTGCTTGGGCAGGTAGGCATGGAGCCGGAGTGCAAACGCCGTTATCCGCACGAATTCTCCGGCGGCCAGCGCCAGCGCATCTGCATTGCCAGGGCATTGGCAGTGCAGCCGGCTTTCCTGGTTTGTGATGAGCCGACCAGTTCGCTGGACGTCTCCGTGCAGTCACAGATCCTGAAATTGCTGCTGGAGTTGCAGCAGAGTTTGGGCCTGGCTTACCTGTTTATTACTCACAATATCGGGGTGGTGGAGTACCTGGCGGACGAGGTGGCGGTCATGTACCGGGGCAAACTGGTTGAGCATGGTCTCTGCGCCCAGGTTTTGCAGAGTCCCCAGCATGAATATACCAGGCAGCTGCTCGCTGCAGTACCGAAGATTCCGCAGTGACCGCCTGGGTGCGCGGCGGATTTCCCCATTACTTCAGCCAATGGGTTGACGGTATGGCGGTCCCCCATTCCGGCCCGGGCGGCTTATCATGCGAGGCCGTGTGCCCCGACCGACGGATGGCACCGTCTTTGTTCGCCACGGTGTATTTTCCCGCCACCAGGCCCGGATGCCGCGGGGCGGCTCGGTCCTGAGCTGTTGCGGTGCCTCCATGCCCGTCAGGCTGGCTCCGGCGCTGGCGGGCGCAGGCTGACGAATTCTTCGGCGCTGGTGGGATGGATGCCGATCACCTGGTCCAGTTCTCGCTTGCGGATGCCGGCCTTAATGGCGATGGCGAGCCCCTGGATAATCTCCGCCGCGTCCGGGTCCACCATATGGGCTCCCAGTACTCGCCCTCCATCGGCGGCCGTGATCAGCTTGATAAAGGATGATTCGCCGGCAGGCCCGAGCGCATAGCGCAGGGGCGTGAAGCGGGAACGGTATACTTCGATCTGGCCGTATTTCTCGCGTGCGCCGGGTTCATCCAGTCCCACCGAGGCGAGCGGCGGGGAACTGAAAACCGCGGTGGGAATATTTTCGTAGTTCGGCTGGGCCGATCGATCTCCGTACAGATGCTCCACCAGCGCTTCGGCTTCGGCCAAGGCAACCGGAGTGAGGTTGAAGGGCCGATCAGCGACGTCCCCGATCGCGTAGATGGAAGGTACTGAGCTGCGCCCGTGCCGATCCACTGCGATGCCGCCGGGACGCAGCTGCACGCCGACCTGTTCCAGTCCCAGTGTATCGTGATGCGCCCGCCGGCCGATGGCGTACATGATTCGTTCCGTTGCTACGACCTCACCGTCTGCCAGCACGGCTTCCAATCCCTCGTCGCGGCGCCGAATCTCTTTCACCTGGGAGTGAAAAAGCAACTCGATGCCGCTGGCGCGCATGCGTTCCGCCAGGAAGGCGCGCAGTTCCCGGTCGAAGCCGCGCAGAAACAGCTCGCCACGGTAACTCAGTATGGTGCGTACTCCCAGGCGATGAAAGATGCCGGCAAATTCCAGGGCGATGTAACCGCCGCCCACGATCAGGATGCTGGCTGGCAATTCAGGCAAAAAGAAGGCGTCGTCGGAGCTGATGACCCATTCCCGACCCGGCAGTTCAGGCAGTTGCGGGCGGCTGCCGGTGCTGATCAGAATATGCTGCGCCCGGTAGCGCTGACCCGCGACCTCTACGCTGTGCATATCCAGCAGCCGTGCCTGGCCTTCGATCAGTGTTACCCCGGCTTGATGCAGCAGTTTACGGTAGACTTGGTTCAATCTGCCGATCTCGCGATCCTTATGCGCTATCAGTTGTTCCCAGTGAAACTGCGGGCGTTCGATCTGCCAGCCGTAGGCGGCAGCGCGTTCCAGTAGCCCGTGGTAGCCGGCACTGTAGAACAGCAGCTTTTTCGGGATACAGCCCAGGTTGACGCAAGTTCCCCCCAGTGCCCCGTGTTCGGCAATGATTACGTGCGCGCCGCGTTCGGCCGCGCGCCGCGCCGCTCGCACGCCTCCGGACCCGGCTCCGATGACGAGCAAATCGCACGTTGCCGCGTAAGTGGATTCAGTTTTATTCATGAGTCTGCTCCGTAGTGTGTCTATGCCGCTCGTTTCAAACATTCCATACTATCTCACAGGGAATATAATAAAAAGATTTTTAACCCTAAATAATAAGCCAAAGAGCATTACTCTAATGATTCAAAGAGAAGTAGCAGATAGAATAATAAGTAATAAAGAAAGCATTTTATCTTTGTCTGTAAAATTCTACGGTGAAGCAAAGAAAATAAGTAATGTATCCAAAAAAATGTTTTCTCCTGTGCCAAAAGTTGATTCTGCAATTATAACGATAGTGAATATAAAGAAAAGAGATAAAGACTTGGAGAAAAAATTCTTTGATTTAATTAAATCCGCATTCTCTCATAAGAGAAAAATTGTCCTAAATAATCTATAAAAAAGAGGAATCGAAAGAAAACATAAAGAAACTTTTTGAAAAAGAGGGAATACCTCTTAATGCAAGAGGGGAAGATATACCATATTCAATGTGGATAAAAATAGCCAAAATAATTTAGTTATCCACATCAATAAATACAATGTAATAAAATATATTTATAATAAAGCAATGTTAGATGAATATTTACCCTTTATAGTTCTTGGAGCATTAGGAGGATTTATCCGTGGTCTTGTAGGAATAGGGAAAGAAATAAGAGAGAATAAAACAGGGGAAATAGAAGATATAAGGTGGTATTACTTCTCCTTTTCTTTATTCTCAGGAATATTAATCGGAGGAGTAGCAGGGGTGTTCGTCTTTGATCCAAAATATTCAATTCTTGTAGGATATGCAGGGACGGACTTCCTTGAATCTTTGTATAAAATAGGGATAAAAAAATAAATCCTGTATATATAAATTGATAGCCCCCGCTCAATAAATTGAGCGGGGGTGTAAGTGGGAGAAAGCAGTGTGAAATCACATTCTTATCTTTTTACTCAAGATGAAATATGTCGAACACTGCTGCAGGATATCCTTTGATGTGAATTTATGATCCTTCCATAACTTCGCATCAGATAATAGGACTGACCTTCCCCCTGTTGGGTAGCCATTCAAAGAGAGACAAAAATATCATATCATGCAGCCTCTGCCTCGAACACGGTCGGTGCCCGATAGCCCAATGAGCTGTGTGGTCGTACATTGTTGTAGTGATGTCGCCAGTCGTTGATGATCTGCCTGGCATCATTGAGCGACCTAAACCAATGTTGATTCAGGCAGCCGTCACGGAAGCGTCCGTTGAAGCTCTCAACAAACGCATTTTGTGTTGGTTTCCCAGGCTGGATGAAGCAGAGTTTTACTTTGGTTTTGTGTGCCCAGAAAAACAGGGCCTTGCTGGTCAGTTCCGGACCATTGTCCAGTACGATCGAGGTGGGCAATGAGCGCGTCATGGCGAGTTCATCCAGATAGCGCGCCAGACGAGCGCCGGAGATGGACGTGTCAACCAGTTGGCCTACACATTTTCGAGAGAAGTCATCTATGATGCTTAGGATCCGGAACCGTCGGCCATTCGCCAATTGGTCGTGCACAAAGTCCAATGACCAACGTTCGTTCACCCGGGTAGGTAATGCCATCGGTATCCGAGGTTGGTGGTGACCTTTCCCCCGAAAAGGTAGCCAGTTTCAAAGAGACTTTTCCCATAGAATCGACCATATGGAGGTCTCAAAATGAAAGGCAAGCGTTACAGTGAAGAACAGATCATTGGTATTTTGAAGGAGCATGAAGCTGGCATGCCGGCGCAGAACGTGGTCCGTAAGCACGGCATAGCCAACGGCACGCTGTATCGATGGAAAGCGAAGTAGGGTGGCATGGAGGTCTAGCAAGCAAAGCGATTGCGGGCGCTGGAGGCGGAAAATGCGAAGTTGAAGCGATTGTTGGCCGATACGTTGCTGGAAAAGACCGCACTGGAGGACGTACTCGGAAAAAAATGGTGAGGCCGGCGCAGCGACGCGGCGCCGTCGTGTATATGCAGTCGGCCTATCGCATGAGTCAACGCAGGGCGTGCCGGCTGGCGCTACTCAGCCGCAAAGCGACTGCCTACCCAGCCGTTGCACGCAATGACGGCGCAGAGCGGCTCAAGGAGCTGGCCGAGCGCTACCCGCGATACGGGTATCTGATGTTGCATGCATTGCTCAAGGCCCAGGGCCTGGTGGTCAACCGCAAACGCACCTATCGACTGTATACGGCGCTCGGCATGCAAATAAGAACCAGGCGGCGTAAGAAGCTCCACCAACCTCGGATACCGATGGCATTACCTACCTGGGTGAACGAACGTTGGTCATTGGACTTTGTGCACGACCCATTGGCGAATGGCCGACGGATCCGGGTGCTAAACATCATAGATGACTTCTCTCGAAAATGTGTTGGCCAACTGGTTGACACGTCCCTCTCCGGCACTCGTCTGGCGCGCTATCTGGATGAACTCGCCATGACGCGCTCATTGCCCACCTCGATCGTGCTGGACAATGGTCCGGAACTGACCAGCAAGGCCATGTTTTTCTGGGCGCACAAAACCAAAGTAAAACTCTGCTTCATCCAGCCTGGGAAACCCACTCAGAATGCATTTATTGAAAGCTTTAACGGGCGCTTACGCGACGGCTGCCTGAATCAACATTGGTTTAGGTCGATCAATGAGGCCAGGCAGATCATTAACGACTGGCGACATCACTACAACAATGTGCGACCACACAGCTCATTGGGTTACCGGACACCGACCGTGTTCAAGGCGGGTGGTCCTCCGTTTGGGTAATGAGCGTACAGAAAGCGCCGTGTGTAAAGGGCAGCGCGTAGGAAGGGAGCGCAGTGCCTGGGTGTGCTCTGCCGCAAGCCGGAGGGTGCCGGCATGGGGAAGGCTCCGGAGGGTGCCGGCAAGGAGCGTCCCGGCAGATGAGCCGGGCGGCAAATGTGCGGCCGGCGGCGGCGCTGCTGTGCTATGATAGGGATCAGTGGAACATGATCCTGCGTTCAAACTCGTCGCAACGGCACAGGCAGTCACTGCTTGGGGCGGGCATCTGTGCACCGGGAATGAGGCTTCCGCGTTGCCTGTGAGGCCAATGGTCAGCGAGGGTCAGCGAGGGTCAGCGAGAGACGGGCGCATTATCGGGTTGGGGATTGGCGTGGATGCGGGAAAGCGGACAAGAAGGATAGACAGGTCGCCGAGGGCTGCGTGGCGAGTCGTGATCGCAGGTTGAGAGTGAGCGCGTTTTTGGCCGGGTTATTCATGGAGCGGCGGGAAAATCCTTGTTGTTTGCGCCCAACGCAGAGCCAATACCGGCTTTGCGGGCACCGTCCGCGCCGGCAGCCCTTTGACCATCTCCGCTCTATTCGGTGGGGTGCACTGTTCTCTGTTGCCGCGTATCGGATCGCCTGCGCTTCAGCCATCGCGTACCGGTGTGAGCGGCGGCCGGAGGCAGTGCCGTCATGCTGAAGCAGCTCTCTATACCATTGCTGCTGGTACTCATCGGTTTCCTGCTGTACGTGGGCCGGCCGGTGCTGTTGCCTTTTGTGCTGGCACTGTTTCTCTGGTATCTGATCAACGCTTTGGCCCGCTTGGTCGCGGAGGGTTCCCGGCGTTGGCTGGTCCCGCTGCCAGAACGGCTTTGCCTGGGTATTGTGCTGTTGCTGTTGGTTGCGCTGCTCTGGTTCCTGGGCGGATTGATCGCGGACAGCACTCAGCGCATCGGGGAGGAGCTGCCCGGCTACGTGGAGCGGCTGGAGCGGTTAGTGGAAAGTTTAGCTGACCGCTTCGGCGTGGAAACGCTGCCCCGGCTGGACCTGTTGGAGGGGCTCAACGTAGGTGCCTTGTTGACGGGGCTGTTCTCTTCCCTGGCTGCCTTGCTCGGTAGCGGCGGCATCGTGCTTTTATACATCGTCTTTTTGCTGTTGGAGCAGCGGAGTTTTCCGGCCAAGGTGCAAGCGCTTTTCCCCACGCCGGAACGGCAACGGCAGGTGCAGCAACTGCTGGCTGCCATTGACGCCGATATACGTTCCTACCTGCTGCTCAAGGGCCTGATGAGTTTGTTGACTGCCACGGGCAGCTATTTTTTGATGCGCCTGGTAGGAGTGGATTTTGCTGAATTATGGGCCTTGCTGATCTTCCTGCTGAATTTCATTCCTTACCTGGGCTCGGTCATTGGGGTAGGGTTGCCGGTGTTGTTTGGCTTGTTGCAGTCGCTGGAACCAACGCATCTGTTGCTGCTGCTTGGCCTGCTGGCGGGATTGCAGATCCTGGTCGGCAACGTACTGGAGCCGCATCTATTCGGTAAAAGCCTGAATCTCAGTCCGGTCATGCTGCTCTTTACGCTGGCCGTCTGGGGCGGGGTGTGGGGCGGAACCGGGATGTTCCTGGCAGTGCCGATCATGGTGATTGTCATGATCGTATTTTCTAATATCCCCCAATTAAGGCCCATTGCGGTGTTGATGTCGCAGGACGGTCAATTACGGCACTGATCGCTGCGGCAGGTTACCGGCCTGGCAAAATGCGGCGCAGTACCTCCGCCTGGCGGCGGCCTGCCTCCAGCTCCTGCGGGTTGAACTGGTTCTCCAGGTTGCCCAGTGCGCGCAGGTCTGGTTCAGCGCCGACGTCTGCTACGACGCGGAACCAGGCATAGGCATTGATTCGATCTTCCGCCGTGCCATTGGTCAGGTACATCATTCCCAGGTTGCGCTGCGCGATCACGTGACCCTGCAGGGCGGCTTTTTCATACCACTGCGTTGCCTGCTCCAGATCCTGCTCGGTGCCGTGACTGTAGGTGTAGGCAATGGCGACCTTGTACTGGGCCGGCGCGTAGCCTTGCCGGGCAGACTTGAGAAACCATTGAAAGGCCAATGCCTCGTTCTGCTCTCTGCCGGCGCCGAGCTCATAGAGCACGCCTTCTTCGTAGTGGTTGCGGGCATCCTGCAGTTGCGCCTGCCGGGCCGCACTCCGGTCCGTCGCCTGCTGGCTGATGCGTGCCGGGAAAGCGGCGGTTTCCGGCCCCGTCGCGGTGTTTCCCGGCGCCTGGTTCAAGGCCTGCCGCCCTGGGGCAGGCGACGGTTTCAGGCCGGTGTGCAGGCTGGCTTCGATCAATTGGTTGGCATTTTCCAGGTTTTCTTCCCGCAGCAATTCCGCATCCAGCCGGTCCCACTGCTCCAATGCCTGCTGTGCCGGCTCCCATCCCTGCGCTTGTGCGAGCCGGTACCATTTCCTGGCCTGGGTCGGGTCTGCTTGTACGCCTTCCCCGACCAGGTATAACTGGCCCAGCCAATACTGGGACTGCGGCTGACTTTGTTCCGCCGCCCGGCGAAACCAGTGGAAGGCAATCGAGCGGTCCCGAATGACTCCGCGTCCCAGGTAGTACATGGCGCCCAGGACTTCCTGCGCCCGCGCGTCGCCCCGCACGGCGAGCGGTTCGAACCGGAGCAGCGCTTCCGTCTCCAGGGATACGGCGGGTTCCGGGAACGCCGGGGACTCCGTTGCAGGGTCAGGAGCCGCAGGCCCGGGGTTTTGCGGTGCGGCTGCCGGCGCGGGTCGCTCCTCCAGCGGCGGAACTACGCGGGCAACGGGAACCGCGTCCGGCACGCTCTGTCCCGGCTCTTGCGGCGCTGGGCTGGCGTCTGCCGGGATCCCTGGTAGCGCCGATACAGGCGGGTTCGCGCCATCCGGCGCAGCCTCCTCCGCCAGGGCGGTTCGGGCACCGCGCAATTCCTGTATGGCTGCCTGGTAACCTTGTGCGGCTGCCTGCTGTAGCCAGTAGCGGGCCCGGTTCCGATCCTGCGTCACGCCAAAGCCCATGCGATAGAGCAGGCCAAGGTTGTACTGCGCCTGGGCTGCCCCCAGGCGGGCGGCGAGATCATACCAATAGGCGGCTTGCGCGATGTCTTGCGGGATCCCCTGGCCGATGTTGTACATGCTCGCCAGATGCATTTGCGCTGAAACATGATCCTGCCGGGCGGCGGCATCGAACCAGTGCGCCGCTTGCGATAAATCCTGTGCTTGTCCGTCGCCATAGTAGTAGCTGAGGGCGAGCTTGTACTGGGCCGGGGCATGGCCTTGTTCGGCCGCTTGCCGATACCACTGTGCCGCCTGCTGCAGGTCAGGCGCGGTACCGTGCCCGTGGGCGTGCACCAGGCCCAGGTTGTATTGTGCGTCGGCGGAGCCATGCAGCGCCGCTGCCTGCAGCCAGCGCTGTGCCAGCGCATAGTCCTGGGGCAGGTGTTCGCCCTTATAGTAGAGGTAGCCGATATAGGCCTGGGCGGCGATGTCTCCCGCTTCAGCCTGTCTCAGGTAGGCTGCGGTATCGACTGCCGCGTCGGCGGCGCCTTGTGCCACCGTGTTTCCCGGCAGGGTGCCAAGCAGCGCGGCAAGACTGGCCTGCAGCAGGAAAAAACTCAGTGCGACTTTGTTCGCGCAGCCGATCGAGCCGCCCGACCGGCAGTTTCGGTTTCGAAGATCCCCGTGCATATCCGTTTGGCGCATGCTCCGCTATTCGCCCGTGTCCCTCAACAGGCGGCTTTACTTGCTACGATGGGGGAAGAGGAGGACGCGTCCCCTGGAGGGTCTATGCCGCTACGGGAGAGGGGCCGCCGCGCCACTGCATTCCGCTATTCCAACGGGTGGGTTGTTGCAACGTCAGGCACTGCGTTCAGTTTTGCCCGGCGCGGAAATTCAGCAGCAGCGCGTTCGGGCCGCTGGCGTCTTCCACCCGTATGCTGCCGGCGGTTTCCTCCGCTGCAGGGCCATAGAAAGCTCCCTCGAAACCGTCGCTGGTGCGCGGCGTCGCGCCGGTTCCGCCGGGCAGGTTGGTGGCGATGTTGTCCAGGTTGGTGTTAAATCCACCGCTCGCTGCATCCGCTGCATCTGCCCGGACGGTGACTTCGCCGCGATAGGCGTTGCCTGTAATGGTACCATCGGTCAACATGAGTTCAAACTGTGCCATTCCCGTAGTACCTGTTGCCGCGGTTCCGATACGCCTGTAGGGCACGTCCACCCCCTGGACGTCGCCGGTAATTGAGCCGTCTGTGACGCGTAGTCGGATTACGGCGGTGGTGGCAGCATTAGTATCCAGCAGGTAGCGACCGCCGGGGGCGCGCACGGTGCCGGCGGCGTCCAGGTCGCCGAGGTCCCCGCCGGCGGTGATGTATAGCCCGTATTCAATGTCGCCGCTGTAGCTTGCCGTGAGCGGAATTTCGCTCGGTGGCGTGCGCAGGCCGAAATGGAACAGGCCGATTTGCCCGGAATAATCATTACTCGTCGGATCCAGGTAGGCTGTTAGGTCAGATAACCATTCGCCGAGCACCGAGTACTCGGTGGTCTGCAGACTGATGAAATTCATAGGTGTGGTGCCGGCGCCGGCATCGACCACGTTGTCGGCATAGACTCGGTTAGCGGGGTCGTCCGGGGCCAGCAAATCGTAATCCGCCTGTGTGGCTCCGGTGGGCTGGGTAGTTGTACGATCGCGCCGATCCAGGTTGAGCGCAGTGAAGGCTGTATCGAGAGTGCCGCCGGTGGGCATGGCGGCGGTTCCTGCAATGGGATTGTAGGCGGTCAGGCTGACGCTGTCGTCATCAACGGCGGCATCGTTGTCATAGTCGATCACGAGTACGCGATCGGTGGGAAGCGGGGCGTTCGCTCCGTATACCCGGAAATCGGGTGCGCCTATCGGGTATTCTCTGCCGTCATTCAAAGACTGCGGCGTAGCCGGATCCCCAGTCGTGGATTGATCGATAAGGCGCTGCAATGCGCTCATTGCCCCGGAGGGCCCTCCTCCATTGCCGATGGAGGTGCCTATCGGGGATGCGCCCCGTTCGCTGGCGCTGCCGCACGCTTGCAGCAGGGCACAGCCGATCAGTAGCATCAAAGTGGCCGATCGCCTGTCAAGGAACTGATCTCTCCCGGTAAGGTATGTGGTGATGTGTTGCATGGCAAACCTCCTGGGGCGCTCGCTTGGATTTTCCGCGGAAAATCCAAATCCCTGACATAATTTTGCAGTATTTTATCCGTTAAAACAAGAATTAGGAGAAATTAAGTATAATACAGGTTAGCTTTTTTTCAAGCCCCCCTGGGAGGAGCGCACATTTGCCGGGTCTCAGGGCTCTTTTTGATGCCCGGGGGCGCTGCTGCGGGAAATGCGGGCGGCGCAGTATTTGAATTCCGGGATCTTGGCGTCCGGGTCCAGTGCCGCGTTAGTGAGCAGATTGGCGGCGGCTTCATGGAAGCCAAACGCCATGAAGATATTCCCCGGCTGCAGGCCCTCGTCCGCCCTGGCGATGGCGGTCAGGCGTCCGCGCCGGGATTCAACGCAAATGTAGTCTCCGGCCTGGGCGCCGGTGGCGGTCAGATCGCTGGGATGCAGATAGACGGAGGGGGCCGGTTCGATGGCATCGAGCACGCTGGCGTTGCGCGTCATGCTGCCGGTATGCCAATGCTCCAACTGGCGACCGGTGGTAAAGACCAGCGGGTATTCATGGTCCGGCAATTCATCGGCCTGGCGGTAACGTACCGGGCTCAATTTGCCCTTGGTGTCTGCGGTGGGGAAGTCACGCTGAAACAGCACCGCCTGACCGGGATCATCCGGTTGAAGCAATGGATAGATCAGCGAATCTTCCCGTTCCAGGCGTTGCCAGCTCATGCCGGCGATGCTGGGGGTGAGCACACGGAGTTCCTCAAATACCTGTTGGGGCGAGCGGTAGTTCCAGGGTAAGCCCATGCGATTGGCCATTTGCTGGATGATCCACAGGTCCTGGCGTGCCTGCCCGGGTGGTTCGAGCGCCTGGCGTCCCAGCTGCACCCGGCGATCGGTATTGGTGAAGGTGCCGGTCTTCTCCGGGAAGGCGGAAGCCGGTAGGATTACATCGGCGTAGCTGGCGGTTTGGGTAAAGAAAATATCCTGTACAACGAGATGATCGAGCTTGGCCAGCGCGGCCCGGGCATGCTTGAGGTCCGGATCCGACATGGCTGGATTTTCCCCCATGATGTACATGCCGCGGATCTCGTCGGTGCTGATGGCGTGCATGATCTCGACTACGGTCAGACCGGGCCGGGGGTTCAGTTCACATTGCCAGGCGCGTTCAAAGTGCTGCCGCACGCCGGCATCGTCCACCTTCTGGTAGTCTGTATAGACCATCGGGATCAGGCCCATGTCCGAGGCTCCCTGCACGTTGTTCTGCCCGCGCAGCGGATGCAGGCCGGTGCCCGGTCGGCCGATTTGGCCGGTCAACAGGGCCAGCGCGATCAGGCAGCGCGCATTGTCCGTGCCGTGCACGTGCTGGGAGATCCCCATGCCCCAGAACACCATGGCCCTTGGCGCGCGTGCGTAAAGCCGCGCCACCTCGCGCAGCGTTTCCGCGGCGATGCCGCAGCGGGCTGCTATTTTTTCCGGTGGATAGTCGCGCAGGTTTTCCCGGAATGCCTCGAAGCCGGTGGTGCGCGCACGTACAAAGGCTTCGTCATGCAGCTTTTCCTCGACGATGGTGTGCATGATGGCATTCAATACCAGCACGTCGGTGTCGGGGCGAAACTGCAGGAAGTGGGTGGCGTGCCGCGCCAGGTCGGATCGGTAGGGATCCATCAAGACCAGGGCAGTGCCGGCCCGTACCGCGTTTTTCATGAAGGTGGCGGCTACCGGGTGGTTGACCGTGGGACGCGCCCCAATCACCAGGATCAGGTCTGTCTCGGCGACCTCTTCCACTGGATTGGAGACGGCACCGGAGCCTATGCCTTCTATCAGGGCAACCACGGAGGAGGCGTGGCACAAGCGGGTGCAGTGATCCACATTATTGTTGCCAAAACCGGTACGCACCAGTTTTTGAAACAGGTAGGCTTCCTCGTTACTGCACTTGGCGGAGCCGAAACCTGCCAGCGCGGCGGAACCGGAATGATCGCGAATATGACGCAATTTGCTTGCGGCTAAATCCAATGCCTCGTCCCATTCTGCTTCCCGAAAGTATTCCATCATTTGCCCGGGAGCGACCGGTTCGACTTCCTTGGGGGCGTCCGGAAGGCGGATCAGCGGTTGCCGCAGGCGCGCTGGATGGTGCACGTAATCAAAGCCGTAGCGTCCCTTGACGCACAAACGGCTTTTGTTGGCAGGGCCGTCGCGCCCCTTGACGTACATGAGCCGTCCGTTCTGAACGTGGTAGGAGAGCAGGCAGCCGACCCCGCAGTAGGGGCAGACGGAATTAACGCGGCGGGTCTGTGCCGCCTGTGCTTCCCGTGCGGCCGGCATTAAGGCCCCGGTGGGACATGCCTGCACGCATTCCCCACAGCTTACGCAACTGCTCTCGCCCATCTGATCATCCAGGTCGAACACGATCTGCGACTGGCTGCCGCGAAAAGCGTAACCGATGACGTCGTTTACCTGCTCTTCGCGGCAAGCGCGCACGCAGCGGGTGCAATGGATGCAGGCATCCAGGTTGACCGTGATCGCCGGGTTGCTTGTGTCCGGCGCCGGCACGGAGGCGCGGGCGGCAAAGCGGGGCCGGGCCAGTTTCAGTTTTCGCGTCCAGTGATCCAGTTCGGAAGCGCAGTTGTAAGGGGACTTACCTTGTTCGGGCATATCGGAGAGCAGCAGTTCCAGGACCATGCGCCGGACTCGCTGGCTGCGCTGGTCGTCCGTGCGTACCTGCATGCCCGCTTCAGGCGGGCGCCAGCAGGCCGGCGCCAGCACGTGCTCGCCCTTGATCTCTACCATGCAGGCCCGGCAGTTCCCGTCGGGCCGGTAGCCTTGCTGGTAGCACAGGTGCGGAAGTTCGAACCCGGCGCGCTGGGCTGCCTGCAGAATCGTTTCGCCGGGCAGGGCTTCGAGCGGCTGTCCGTTGTATTGAAAACGGATTCGTGCCGCCGGTTCAGGTTTCGCTTTTGCCGCCATGATCGTGCTTCCTTTGCAGTGCCGCTACTGCAGTTCCTCGGGGAAATAGCGCATCACGCACAACATCGGGTTCGGTGCCGCTTGCCCCAGGCCACAGATGGAGGCGGCGCTCATCGTTTCCGCTAATTCCTCCAGCAGCGGCTGGTCCCAGTCCTGTGGTTGCATCAACTGCACGGCCTTGGCGCAGCCGACCCGGCATGGGGTGCATTGACCGCAGGACTCATGTTCAAAAAAGCGCATCGCGTTCAGTGCGATGTCGCGCGCCCGATCCTGTTGCGAGAATATAATGACTGCGGCCGAACCGATGAAACAGCCGTGCTCCTGCAGGGTATCGAAATCCAGCGCCAGTCCGCCCAATGCGGCGGGCAGAATGCCACCGGAGGCGCCTCCCGGCAGGTAGCCGTAGAATTCATGACCGGGCAGCATGCCGCCGCAGTATTCGTCGATCAGTTCACATGCGCTGATGCCTGCCGGTGCCAGGTGTACGCCCGGCTTTTGTACCCGACCGCTGACGGAAAAGGAGCGCAGCCCGGTCCGTTGCCGGCGTCCCTGCGAGCGGAACCAGGCGGCGCCCCGATCCAGGATGTCGCGCACCCAGTGCAGGCTTTCCATATTGTGCTCCAACGTGGGACGTCCGAACAAGCCACGCTGGGCGACGAAGGGTGGTCGTAGCCTGGGCATGCCGCGCTTGCCTTCAATGGACTCGATCATCGCTGATTCTTCCCCGCAGATGTAGGCCCCGGCACCGCGGCGCAGATGCAGCGCCGGCAGCGGGCAGGGCGGGTCTGCCTGCAGGCGCGCCAGTTCCTGCTCCAGCAGGGCTCGGCAGGGCGCATATTCATCGCGTAGATAAATGTAGATTTCCGCTGCCTGCACCGCCCAGGCAGCGATCAGGGAGCCTTCCAGGAAACGATGCGGATCCCGTTCCAGGTAATAGCGGTCCTTGAAGGTGCCGGGTTCTCCCTCGTCGATGTTCACCGCGAGGTACTTGGGCGCCGGCAGGGCGCGCAAAATAGACCATTTGCGTCCCAGCGGGAAGCCGGCGCCGCCCAGGCCCCGCAGGCCGGAATCGTTGAGTTCGGCGATCACCGCCTCGGCCTCGCGTTGCCCGGCGTGGCAATTTTGCAGCAGGCGGTAGCCGCCATCTTGCCGATAGGCGGCGTAATCACAGTATTGTGTCGGCATTTCCGCCCGGATGCGCCCCGCCTGTATGGCGGCATGGATTTTATCTGCGCTGGCCTGCCCGATCGGATGAGAGCCAGTCACCGCCACCGGCGCCTGCTCGCAACGTCCCACGCAGGGGACCGGTTGCAGGCGCCAGGAGCGGTTTTTGCAGGCCTGCAACTGTTCGATTAATTGCCGGGCGCCAAACATTTCGCAGCTGATGGAATCACAGACGCGAACGGTCAGCGCCGGGGGAGGGGCCTGGCCCTCCTTGCATGGATCGAAGTGATGATAGAAGCTGGCGACCTCGTACACTTCCGCCGTGGAAAGCTGCAGTTCCGCGGCCAGCGCAACGAGCTGGGCGGCGGGCAGGCAGCCGTATTTATCTTGTATTTTATGCAGGAATTCGATCAGCAAGTCGCGCCGGCGCGGCGCGTCTGCGAGCAACTCGCGCAATTGTTGTGCGGCTATGGGGTCGACGTGCCGGCCTCGTGATCGGGCACGGCGTGGCATAGCGCCAGGTGAGCTCTTTGCTCGGGATGGGGTTGTAGGGTAAATGGTCAGTCTCCGGCACTTGCAGTTGCGTGCCCTGCTGCGGCGCCAGGTCTTCTCTCTCGCCGCCAACTGATAGGAACGATCTAATGCGGATAATGGCTGATCCACGAAAAAAATTCAACTGCAAGCGGCGATTTTCCGCGCATGGAAATCGCCGATGCCCCCTGCCGGGATCGCATAGGGCCAAGGTTGTGCCGGCTTCGTTGGCGGTACCGGCAGGGGCCGCTGGTCTGCATGGATTCGCTGCCGGGAGCCGGAATGCACAGACGCCTGACAGGCAGACCGGTGCCAGGCAGGGACGTTGAGAGGTCGGCGCCCGGTGCGGCTCTGAAGTAAAGACGGCCTGCCCGGGTTTAATCGAGTATTAGAATCTCTCCTTGTCCTGCCACCGCCAGGTCGCCCGCGTACTTGCGTACGCGCACCGGGGGTTGGCGGCGAGGATGGGTCCGTCCGGCCCAATGCGGTGGCAGCACGGATGCCAGCTGGCGCCACAGCAGCCGCAGGAATACCGGCTCGAACTCGGCACAGAGATGGAAGGTGGCGGGCAGGGAGCTCGGCGCTCGTCCTAACAGCAAAGTGCCGCGGCGCATCCTGAGGGCCGTATTCCTGGCCGCCCGCGGGGCGATGCCTTGCAGCACCAGCACGGTTCCGGCTCGTATGTCCGCAGCGCAAGCGGCACCACTCTGACCCTGGATTAGCAGCAGGCCGCGGCGCATGCCGGTCCCGGCGCGTTCCCCGGCGTCTCCGTGAATATGCACGAAGCCGCCGCGCATCCCCAGTGCCTGTCCGGGCAGGGCGCCCGCCGCGCCCAGGCCGGCCGAGCCGTGTATCTGCAAAGTGCCGCCCTGCATGCCGGCGCCGGCGTAGGCACCGGCCGAGCCGTGTATTTGCAAACTGCCGCCGCGCATTTCCCGACCGGCGCCGTCTCCTGCCTCGCCCTGCAGATCAATCACCCCCTGTTCCAGTCCCGCTCCCAGGCCGTCGAAACAGGGACTGCCACCTTCAAAGCGCAAACGGACGGCCTGCCTGGGTCGGCCCGTTACCCGGAACCACTCGGCTACCGGCTGCTGTTCGTTGCCGTACGGCAAGGGCAGGCGGCGCAGCTGCGCCAGGCGCAAATGCCGTAGCCGGTGCGGCTGCAATGCAGAAAGATCCAGCCGGCAGCGCGGCATTTGCCGCAATTCAAAACGAAGCTCGCTCATGCCAGGATTTCGCGCAGGTGGAAATGGTGCGGCCCCAGCGAGCCGCCGTAATTGCCGGCGCTGACGCCGAGCAGCCGGGCGGCCTGGCAGCCGGCCTGGATCCCTGCCCGGATCGAATGCCGGATGGCATCTGCATGCAGGCCGTCGATGACAATCTCGAGCACGCAGCCAGTGCCCGGCGGCAGCGCGCTGGGCACTAAACCGCGCAGTGTTGGACAGAATGCCTGGTTCGTGGAAGCGAGCAGTTTGGGATATATGGAGCCCACCTTGGAGCCGGAGCGGACGATGCCGCCGGGGAATGGAGTGATGACCTCCGGCATAGACGCAATGGCGGTCACGGCGGCCTCGCCGGCCCGCAGCGCGCTCTCTTCATCGCGCGCCAGCAGCAGGAAATTACCGCCTCCGATCGCTTTGCGTGCGTAGCTTTCCTCCTGACACAGGAATTCGCCGTCCATGGTTGGAATACGCCAGTAACGCACGCCGTTGATTTGCTTCGCACTTTGAAAGCCATCGGCAAAATAGCGCAGGTTCTTGCCCAGGGGCAGCGCTGCGCCTTCGTTAAAGCCGGCAAAACAGGCACTGGAGGGACAAGTCAGGATGCACTGACCGACGCGGTTTTGCACTTGGCGGGCGAGCTCCTTGATGGACATGGCAAAAAACAGCAGAGCGACCCCCGGGCGCCCGTCCGGGCTTTCCCGCACGTCCAGTTCGCGCTCGATGCCGGCCTCACAGCCGCAGGCGATCACCGAGGTGGCAAAGCCGGTCGCGGAACGGGCCGCCTGGCGGGCCCAGTATCTGCTTCGGGCGGTGACGAGCAGGCGAGTTGCCTGCATCGGGAAGGCTTCCGCGAAGGTGGCTGCCACCGGGGTGCCGTATATTTTCATCGAGCGTTGTCCCGGCCGCGGTAGAGCTCTGCCAACTCGTCTGTACCGATGGCGAAGTTTTCCAGCCGCATCGTGTGATAACGGTTGAAATAGGCCGCCAGGGTGCGTTCGATCCCCCGATCGTAGCCGGGACGGACGCGATGCAACGCGCCGGTGCCGGGGTCCTCCAGCACTTGTCCCCGGTGCACGACCAGGCGGCCGTTTTTGAAGACGTATTCCGGTTGGCCGAACATGCGCTCTTTGTCAGGATGCAATGCATAAACGGTAACGTCAGCAGCGGCCCCCAGGCCCAACTGACCGCGGTCGGTCAGTCCCAGGCTGCGTGCCGGCCCGGCCCGGGTCAGGATGGCAATCTCGTACAGACTGTACTCGCGCTGAATGGAGGACAAGGTGGACATTTGCGCGGCGCCGGGATGGATGCGCCGCAAGGCCTCGTTGCGAAAGCTGCGATCCATCAATAGCCGGATCAGGTGAGGATAACTGCTGAAAGGCGCTCCATTAGGATGGTCGGTACTGAGAAACACGCGCCACGGGTCCTGGATCAGCAGGAACAGTTCCAGGCCGATGGCCCACTGCAGGGCGTGCACGAAGCTTTGCTCCCGGTAGCGAAACGGCAGCACCCCGCAGCCCGCGTCGCATTCGATGTCCATGCAGATCCAGCGCCGCGGCCGAGCGTGTTTGCGGCCCCGATATTGATGCATGGTGTCGCCCGAGGCAGTGACCGTCTGGTTAAACATGATCTGTCCTACGTCCACCGAAATTTCCGGTCGGGCATTGACGGCTTCCGCCAGTTCGGCGGCGCCGGAGGAAAAGCCACGTTCGCCTTCCTTGCCGTAGCTGTGAAACTGCAAGTGGGTCAGGTGCAAGGGCAATCCTTCCGCGCCCCTGATGGTGTCCAGCGTGGTCTGCAAATTGCCGGCAACGCCCAGGTTGCAGCCGTGCACGTGCAGCGGATGCGGCAGTCCCAGTTCCTGCACGGCTCGCCCCAGGCTGAGTAGCACTTGCCGTGGGCTGACGCCGTAGTGGCGGTTGGGTTCATCCAGGTCCATCCGGCGCTGGTTGAACTTGAACGCGTTGATGCCGCCGGGATTGACGGTTTTGACGGCCAGGGCGTGGGTGGCGTTCAGCATCCAGGCGACGTAGTCGTTGATGCGGGACTGTTCCTGGCGTTTTTGCAGCATGCGCAGCAAAAAATCGTCATTGCCGAGCAATACGTAGCAGCCCTTGTCTATGGCCGGGATATCGGCCATCTCCGCGTGGGCGAGGCGGGCGTTCGCGGCTAACATGGCCGGCTCAAAGCAGGCGGTATAGCCCATCTGCAGGTATCGGGCGCCGATCAAGGCGGCACTGGGATGCACGCTGCCGCTGCCGGCACGGATATGGCGCCCGGGAGCGCTCGGATGTTGCCGGTGATCTTCGTGTAGCAGGAGCCGGGCCAGGTTGTTTTTGCCTCCGGCAATATGGGTATGGATGTCAATGGCGCCCGGCATCACCACCATGCCGCGCAGGTCGTAACTGGCACTGGCTGCCGTTGCCTGCCGTGGCAGGGCGGCAATACGGCCCTGTTGCAGGAAGATATCCCGCCGTTTGCCGTTTACGCCGTTGATCGGATCGTACAGCGTGCCGCCGCGCAGCCGTATGCCGTTCATGATCGTTGACCGCGCCGGCGCCTTAATTGCCGGCGGATCTGCCCGAGCACTTCCGCCGCGCTGGGGTGGGATGCAGCCCGCAAGCCGCCGTACAGCGGCAGAGCAACGATGCCATCGCCGCGTGACAGCGTGCCGGAGTGTTCGATGCCCGGGGTGCCGATGGGAATATACACCTGCACGCCGCGTTCGGGTGGTGTGTCAGGACGAGCCAATTGGATCACCCCGGAGCGCGGCATGCCGCGAGGGGGGCGCAGGCTGCCATCAAAGGCCGAAATCCAGAGCAGCAGGTCAATTTCCCGGCGCTGAATTAAGCCGGGCGCGGCATAACGCCAGGCATCATGTTGCGGCGTCCCGTCCCGGTAACAAACGCGCAGCGGATAGCCGCTTTGCCACAGGCATAGGTTCAGGGCGGTGCTGCCACCGTTGTCGCCTCCCAGGGCGAAACCGGCGTAGCGAGTCCGTCGGTTTAGCTGCTCTACCAGGCCACAGAAGGCTTGGATCGTCAAATCCGGCTGCGCCGCGGCGTCCAGTTGCGCCGGCTCCCACAACACGACTCCATAGTGCGCCGTCTGCAATTCCGCCGCCAGTGCCCGCAGCCGCCTGAGCGAGATGCCGGCGATTTGCCTGGCCTGTAGCGTCCGCTGCGCCGTTACTGCCTGCAAGGCACCGGCGACCTCGCCCAGGGCCGATTGTTTGCAGTGCAATAAGCGCGCTTTCCTGCCACTGGGTGAGCGTGCTGCGGCATGGTCCCGATGCGCTCCGATGCAGATCACCCGGGGCTCCCGGCGCGCGCGTGCCAGTGCCCGGGCGTTCCAGACCATGCGTTCGAAAAAGCGCGGATAATGGCTATATGCGTCTGTGCCGAGTAACAGCAGCAGATCCGCACGATTGCGGATCTCGGTCAGGGTAGTACCCATCCAGCCTTGTTTTTGCAGCGCCTGCAGCTGTGCGCTGAGCGCATCGCCATGTACATGATCCAGAATGGCGTTACTGCATTCGGCCAGGTGCAGGGCGGCGCGCATTCCGGCCATATCGGTGCCCAGGCCGCCGATCAGTGCCTGCTGCGCCCCGGACAGCAGTTCGGCTGCACGGGCGCAGGCAGCCTCCAATGTGACCGGGCGAGTGCCGATACGGGGCGTCAGCGGCAGCGATTTCCGTTCAAAGCCGCGGCGCGCCAGCGCACAGTCGGTGGAAACCAACCGTGTTTCCCCGGCACTGCGACGAAAGCGCAGATCATCGCATAATAGCGAACAGAACGGACATACTCGTGGCTGCGTCAGAGCATGCCCGCGGACGCCCCGGCCTTCATTTTCCGATGAGGCTGCAGACCCGTCGCAAATGATCGGCTTCACTGCCGTTTTTTGTAGAGAGTTGCTGCTCAAGCTGGATGCGCGGTGCACAAATTCTTCTGATGATGTTCTATCATACCCGCTATAGCCGGCAAAATATAAGGAGGTGGATCTGATTGCAGAGGCGCCGATGGGCGGTTGTTTTGGGGTAGTTTCAGACCCGCGCGTCAGCCCGCGGCGGGCTCTGGCAGAGCGGAGCTGGCGATTGTCATGAGTCGGGTCGAACAGGTCACCGTCAGCACCACGGCGCGCCTGCATATGGGGTTTTTGGATATGCACGGCGGTTTGGGGCGCTGTTTCGGCAGTTTAGGCCTGTCTTTGTCGGCGCCGTTGCTGCGCCTGCGAGCGCAACGAGCACAACGCGACTGCATCACCGGGCCTGCGGCTCCCCGGGCGGGGGAAATTGTCCGATCTTTGCGGCAGAAACAGGGCTGTGCGGGTGTAAAACTGCAAGTGGAGCAAATGCTTCCGCAGCACGCCGGCCTGGGCTCGGGCACGCAGTTGAGTTTAGCGGTGGGTACCGCCATGCTGCGTCTGTACCGGAAACACCTGTCCCTGGAGGACTTGGCGGAACTGCTGGGTCGTGGCGCCCGCTCCGGCATCGGGGTCGCGACCTTTGCGGGCGGCGGCTTGTTGCTGGATGGCGGCAGCAAACAGGCAGGCCGGGTGCCGCCGATCCTGTGTCGGCTGTCCTTTCCGCAAGACTGGGCCCTGTTACTGATTCAGGATCCGCGGCGTGAAGGCTGGAGCGGAGCAGAGGAAAAGCGGCGTTTTATGGCGTTAGAGCCGATGAAGGAGCAACTGACGGCCAGTTTATGTCGGCTGATGCTGATGCGCCTGTTGCCGGCACTGCAAGAGAGGAACTGCAGCGAATTCGGCACCGCAGTGACCGAATTGCAGCAGCGCATCGGCGAGTATTTTTTCCAGGTCCAGGGAGGGATGTTCAGCAGTCCGGAGGTAGCGGAGGCGGCTGCCTGGCTACATCATCAGGGGGCAGCCGGCTATGGTCAGAGTTCCTGGGGACCGACTGGATTTGTGCTGTACCCTTCACAGGCGCAAGCCAGCCAGGCGCAACAGCAGGCACGGTGGCGCTGGCCGCAGCTGGATTTTTGCCCGGTAGCCGGCTGCAACCGGGGCGCCCGCGTGGATTGCGCCGGCCCGCAGGGCGCATGGTCTGCCTGAATTCGGAGCCGGCCTCGGCGCGGTGTTTTGATGCACTGCCAGCGCCCTGGAGCCGGCTGCAGTATCCTCACGGCGAACCAGGCAATCTCGGCATAAAGCTCACCAGGCCCTGGCATATCTTGAGCCATCATCATCGGGTATCACTGGCTTGATTCATGATTTACCCATAGATGGGGGGCCGGTGACGGGGCCGGGTAGCCACTGGCTGCTGATCAGCTTAAGCGGGCGGGCGCTGGCCGCTTCCGCATGGCATGGCGGGTCAGCGTTGCGGGTATTGGATGCTTTTGCCGATCAGGACACCCGCGTATACGCACAAAATTGCGCTCAGCTTCCGGTCGGCCGCCACGGGTTTTTGGATACTATTTTTGCGCCCGGTTGGATCGCTGACAAGTTCAACGGGAAGCTGAATATAGTGGCCGGTTCCGGTTTCGAATTCAGGCCCGCGCTACTGGATGAATTAGCCTTGCGGGGCAATTTGTTTTCCAATCCGGCAGAACTCATTGCATCCAGTAATAATCCTTTTTTATTAAGTAAGATATTAAATAAAATTAATGTAAAATATCCAGAGGTTCGCCAGTCTCCACCGAAGACGGCGAGCGGCTGGCTGCGGAAAACGGCAGGCTCCTGTGGCGGGGCACATGTACGATGCTTTCAGGCGGGGATGCGCTTGACCGGGCACTACCTGCAGCGTCGGGTGCCGGGTTCCGTCTGCTCGGTGGTTTGGCTGGCAGATGGTCGGCGAGCCTGCCTGCTGGGTTGCAGTCAATTGCTGCAACGGGCGCCGGAACAGGGAGATTTTCGCTATGCGGGCGCTCTGAGCAGACGGCGCCTGCCCGGTGAGGCCCAGCGCCGGCTGCCGGAATTGCTCAATTCCCTGGTGCAACAGACCGGTGCGCGGGGGCTGTGCGGACTGGATCTGATCGTCACGCCGGAGGGAGAGTTGTATGTGCTGGAACTGAACCTGCGTCCGCCCGCCAGTTTTGAATTATTTGATCAGGGGCCGGGTTTATTTGCGCTGCATGTGCAAGCCTGTCGCGGTCTGCTGCCGCGCTTGCCTGGGGAATGGAGTTGCCCGCCGCGGGCGCTGGCGCTTTGTTATGCGCCTTGCGCTGTGCATATTCCCGGTACCTGCCGCTGGCCGGACTGGGTTCGGGACCGGCCGCATCCCGGTAGCCGTATTCCTGCCAATGCTCCGGTGTGCACGGTCTATGCCGGGGCCGCCACTGAGCGGCTGACCGGGTCATTGTTGTATCGGCGCTACACTGCGCTGCAAACTTTCTTGTATCGTTGTAGCGACCGGCAGGCTGGAGACCGGGCCGGTCCCGAGGCCGTGCTGCCCGGCAGCACTCGGATAGGTGCCGGGGCCGGGCCGGAGCTTGGCCTTCAGAGGCTGGCAAGCAACTTGAAATATATTTAATATTATTCTCTAACTTATATGATATACAAAATTATTTTATGTCAATGTATCAGTCGCTGGAGGCGGCGGTGAAGCTTCCCAGCGTGAACCGGGAAGCGGCTCCGTTGCTGGCGCAGTTGCTGCGTGAGGAGCAAAGTTTGCGTCTCGGGAGTCGCCGACTGGAGAACGGGGTCTTGCTGATCGATGCCGGCATAGAGCAGATCGGCGGCCTGGAGGCAGGACGCCGCATTGCCGAGATCTGCATGGGCGGGCTGGGGAGTGTGCGCCTATGTGCCGACTCGCAGCTGCGCCGTTGGCCCTGGCGAGTGGAAGTGTACAGCAGGCATCCGGTGCTGGCTTGCCTGGGCAGTCAGTATGCCGGCTGGAGCCTGTCCTGGGGACAGGGGAAAAACGCTTTTCAGGCGCTGGGCTCGGGTCCGGCTCGGGCACTGGGCAGCAAGGAAGCGCTGTTTCAGCTGCTTGATTACCGGGATCAAGCGGAACAGGGTTGCCTGGTGATTGAGACCGATCGCTTCCCGGCACCGGAATTAGCGCAGCAGATTGCTGAAAATTGTGCTCTTGCCCCGGAACGACTGTGTTTGATCCTGGTGCCGACCCGCAGCCTGAGCGGGGCCGTGCAGATTGCCGCACGGGTGCTGGAAGTTGCTCTGCATAAGGCACACGAACTCGGTTTCCCGCTGGACCGAATCGTGGACGGGGCCGGCAGTGCTCCGCTGGCTCCGCCTGCTGCTGAGTTCATCACTGCCATGGGGCGCGGCAACGATTCCATTTTATTTGCCGGCCAGGTGCAGCTTTTTGTCGCTTGCGATGACACCCGGGCGGCGGCGTTGGCCCGGCAACTACCGAGCAGCGCTTCCGCTGATTACGGTCGGCCTTTTGCCGAAATATTCAAGGCGGTCCATTACGATTTTTACCGGATCGATCCGCTGTTGTTCAGCCCGGCACAGGTCATGATCAGTTCCGTGGAGACAGGAAACAGTTTCAGTGCCGGGCGCCTGGATGAAGACTTGCTGGAGCGCTCTTTCGGTGCCGCCTCAGTCTGACCGGGCTCCCCGCCGTAGTGTGGCGGTACTGGGCGAGGAACCGGGCTGGCATGGCCAAGTGCTGCGCCAGGCATTTTCCAGGCTGGGGGTGGATTGCTGTTTTGGTTCACTGACGGCGGGCTGTTTGGACTTGAGCCGGGCCGACCCGCGCTCGTTGCTGCCTGAGTTTCGCGCCCAGGCGCCTGCCGGCGTACTGGTGCGCGCTATCCCGGGCGGCACGCTGGAACAATTGATGTTCCGTCTGAGTTTGCTGCAGGCGCTGGAATTACAGGGGATCCCGGTATTCAATTCGGCGCGCGCCCTGGAGTTGAGCGTGGATAAGGGGATCAGCAGCCTGTTGCTGCGTCAGGCAGGCTTGCCGATACCGCCCACCTGGGTGTGCGAATCGGTGCAGCAGGCCCGTGCTTTGTATGAAAACGAACGCCAGGCAGGGCGCAAGCTGGTGCTGAAACCGCTTTTTGGCTCTCAAGGGCGAGGCTTGCGCCTGCTGGATGAGGCTTTTTGGGGGCAGGCGCGGGCCTCCGATTTTTCCGGCGTTTACTATCTGCAAACCCTGATCGAGCGGCAGCAGCGAGAGGCGCGGGATTTCCGGGTGTTCGTGCTGGCCGATCAGGCCCGGGCCGCCATGAGCCGTCACAGCAGCCACTGGATCACAAACCGGGCGCATGGCGGACGCTGCGAGCCCCTGGCACTGGAGCCGATGCTGTGTCGGTTGGCGCAGCAGGCAGTGTCAGTCCTGGGGCTGGAATATGGTGGCGTTGATCTGATCCGGGATGCGACCGGGCAACTGCTGGTGCTGGAGGTCAACGGGATCCCGTTCTGGCAGGGGCTGCAACAGGTGTGCCAGCCGGACCTGGCCGCCTTGTTGGCGCAGCGGCTGGTGCAGAGCATGCGGCAGCGGGTGTATCGCTCGCCGCTGCGTCGGGGTACGGAAAGCCGGGCCGGCGCGGTCCGTTACCCGGTGCCTGGGTCGGCGGCCCGTTAAGTGATCAGTATCACCCCCATCCCGCCGTGCCGGCCTTTCTGCCGGAGAGCAGGCCGGTGCGCGCTTACGGGGTGGTGCGTTGTGGAGCTCTGTCCCCGGGCGCGGTCATTGGGCTGATCGGCTCCCGCTATGGATCCATCTGCCGCGCCATCTCCCCGCCCCTGTCGGGGCAAAGCGGTCACAGCAGTGCGCGGACTCAGACCCGGGCAGTTACAGGCTTTGATGCGAGCCTGTTTTGAACTGGAAATGAAAGCCTTGAAACCTGGCAACGTTAGTCATTACGCCGCCGGACACGGTATGAATGCCGCCGATTTTTTACTGAGTGCCCGCCTGGTCAGCCCGATTTTGTGCGATGCTTCGCTGTCGGTCGGCGAGCGCGTGTTTCAGGCAGTGCGCCTGACTCAGTCCCAGGTAGGCTGTAATACTAATCTGGGCCTGCTGCTATTGTGCGCGCCGCTGCTGGCCGCCGCTGCCCTGCGCGGCAGACTGCGTTGCCTGCGGCTGAGGCTGTGTGCTGTACTACGGGCGCTCAGCGCCAGGGACGGGGAGCGCATTTTTGCGGCGATCCGGCTGGCGCATCCGGGCGGATTAGGCAGCAGCCGGCGCTACGACGTACGCTGCGAAAGCGGCACTGAATTGCTGGCGGCCATGCACTACGCCAGGTGCCGGGATCGCATCGCCCTGCAGTATGTGAGTGTTTTTGATGACATATTTTCGTTGGGAGTGCCCTGGGTGGCGCATTTCCGCGCCGGCGAAGAAAGTATGGAATGGGTATTGGCGTTATGCTATATTTCTTTCCTCTGTGCTTTTCCTGACAGTCACGTAGTCCGCAAGCACGGCAAGACTGCCGCGGAGCGTGTGTGCCGGGAAGCGCGGATGGTGCGGCAACGGCTCGTCGGTGCGGATGCAGTTTCGGATCGCGTGGCTGATTTGTTGCGCTTTGATTCCCAGTTAAAACAAGATGGGTTCAACCCTGGGACTAGTGCAGATTTGGCAGTTGCCAGTTTGCTTGCGTGCAGGCTTGGTGATGCGCTGATGCAGCCTTCTTGATGGAGGGGGTTGCGGGCACTGCCGGGTTGACCACAAAATTGGGAGGAAGCATCTCGGTGCTCTTCTGGGAAACAATCTAAATAATTGACTGAACTTGGAGGAAGTTAAGATGGCAGTAATAGACAGAACTTTGGTAGGAGAAGCCTTGGTTGGGGAGGGCAACGAAGTTGCACACATAGACCTGATCATCGGTCCGCGCGGCAGCACTGTCGAAACGGCTTTCTGTAATGCCTTGACCAACAATAAGGACGGTTTCACCAGCCTGCTGGCAGTGGTGGCGCCAAATTTGCCGTGCAAACCCAGCACGATGATGTTTAACAAGGTGACGATGAAAGGCGCCGACCAGGCCGTGCAGATGTTCGGACCGGCTCAGCGTGCCGTGTCCATGGCGGTGATGGATTGCGTGGAAGACGGCACCATCCCGGCGGCAGAGGCAGAAGATGTTTTTATCTGTGTCGGTGTCTTTATCCACTGGTTGGCTAAAGATCAAAACAAGATCCAGGACTACAACTACGAGGCGACCCGGCTCTCGATCAAGCGAGCCATTGCCCGTGAGCCGAAGGCATCGGAGGTATTGAATAAACGCGGATCAGCGGACCACCCGTTCCAGGCTCATTCCTGAATTATTGTTCTTTGTGCGAGACAGTGAGCAGAGGGGCTTCCCGGATGCTCATTTCCCGCCTGATCATCGTGATGCCCTGGCTTAAGCCAGGGCATTTTTTTTGTGGTTTCGGCACCGGCCCCAGGACCAGGGGGACAGCTCTGTGCCTTGGTGCATTTACCCTTTCTGCCGGAAACGGACCTTCAGTAACAGTTGCCTGGTTTTACGGATCGATCCGGCAGGCTCTGCACGGGCCTGCCTGGTTGCGGCAGCACAGGCTGAGTCCGTCATTGCCATAGCGAGACCTTCTTTCCGTCCAGCGCGTCCGTTGCGGATATAATCCCCGCGCAACTGTCACGTTATTGGGTCAGAGATGTCGGCTAAACGGGACAGGGCCGCTTCCGTAATCCGCTGGCGATCATGCAGGGCGCCGGTCAGCAGTGCTCCGGCAGCCCCGCGCTCGTGCAGGCGCTGCAGATCCTCAACGCCTCGAATACCGCCGGCGGCGTACAATTGACGGGGGGCTGCCAGTGCCTGTATTTGCTCCCATAACGGCAGGTTGGGCCCCATTGCGCGCCCGACTCGGTCCAAATCCATCAAGATTACCCGTCGTGGCCATGACTGCGGCGCTTGCAGTAGTTTCTCGTCGCCCAGCAGTGCGTGGTCGCGAAAATCCAGTGACAATATCGACTCCGGTTGTGCTTTTAGTTCCTCCGGACTCAGACCGGATTCGCTGCCCAGTACCCGGCGACTTCGGCCGCTGCCGCTGCCATGGACAGCGCCGGCGTCGATCCAGAATTCCAGTTGCGGAAAAGCTTTCCGTAAAGCTCGAATTAAGGCAATTTGTCCCAATCCATGCTCCAGCGCGTCTAAGTCCGCCAGGTAAATCACGGGAAAGGGAAACAGTCGCAACAGGCCCGAGATCACGGCCTGGGGTTCCGTGCCGCGGCACAGGTATGAGCGCAGCGGGGGGTATAGTTGGCGTTCTTTGCCGTTGGCACGTACGACGACGCCGGCGCGCAGATCGATGGCCGGGATGATCAGCATGGGCCGGCCTGTGGGCGGATGAGGCTACACCGCACATCAAGGCCGGTGCCCTGGACGGCACTACTCTGCCGCCGTCCGGCAGCGGGCCGGTGGCACGGCTTGCGTACCGGCACATGAGTCAAGGCTACTGTGTTGCCGGCTGGGACGTGGGCGGTTCCCATCTGAAACTGGCTTTGCTGGATGCGCAGGGGATGTTGCTCCAGGTACGTCAAATGGCCATGCCGATGTGGCTGGGCCTGGAATCGTTGGAGCACGCATTGGACCAGGCTTGCCGCGAGCTCCCGCAGCAGGTAGAGCACGTCTGCACGATGACGGCGGAGCTTTGCGACTGTTTTCCCGATCGTGCCCAGGGCGTGCGCTCCCTGGTGCAGTATTTGCAAAAACGTTTTACCCCGGCTCCGCTGCATTTCTATAGTATAGACGGCCTGCTTGATTGCACGCAGGCATTGCGCCGGACCGACGTCGTGGCTTCCGCCAACTGGCATGCGCTGCTGTCGTTGTGCGCGGCTCGCCTGCCGGCCGGTATTCTGCTTGATATTGGCGGCACCAGCGCCGACTTGCTGCCTTTTGCCGACGGGCACGGGCAGAACCTGGGAAAGAGCGATGTACAGCGCATGCAGCACGAGGAATTGATTTACACTGGCGTCATCCGTACACCGGTTATGGCACTGTGCCGTGAAATTCCGTTTCGCGGCCAATGGACTCACCTGGCCGCAGAGCATTTTGCCACCACCGCTGACGTCTATCGCCTAACTGGCGACCTGGGGCCGGAACAGGATCTGCAACCGAGCGCTGACGGCGCCGGTAAGAGCCGGGCAGACTGTGCCCGCCGTCTGGCCCGCATGGTGGGTACGGACGCGGAGCCGCAAGCATCCTTGGACGAGTGGGAGGGGTTGGCTCGTTACCTGGCTGAACGGCACTTGGACCGCCTGCAGCGCGCCTTGTACCGCTTGTGTTCCCGGCCATTGCGCCGCAACGCTCCGCTGATCGGAGCCGGGCTGGGCCGATTCCTGGTGCCACGCCTGGCCGAACGCATGGGCCTGCCATGGCTCGATTTTACCGACCTGGAACCGGTGCCGGCCTCTTTGCGTGAGTCAGCCGCGGTCTGCGCCAGCGCGCTGGCACCGGCACGGTTATTCCTGCTGCGGCGAGATCGGCCATGAGCAGGCTGACCGAGATCCCGTACCATTTCGATTCCGCAGAGTTATTTGCCCGCATTGCCGATCGCCGCTGGGCTGTTTTTCTTGACAGCGGGTTTCCGTTCCTGGATCGGGAGCGCTACGATATTCTGGCCTGTGATCCGTACCTGCGTTTGTCCTTCCAACAGGGGTATACCCGGATAGAAGACGCACAGGGAACGCGTTGCTCCAGGGAAAATCCGCTGTTGCTGCTGCGCCGAGCCCTGGGTGGACGTGAGCGCAACCTGCCGGGATTACCTTTTATCGGCGGAGCTATAGGCTATTGTTCCTATGACCTGGGGCGCTTGCTCAATCCTCTGCAGAGCCGCCTGCAGGCAGATCTGCCGCTGCCTGAATTCGCTTTCGGCATCTATGACTGGGCGCTGGTGGTGGATCATCACCAGCACCGTTCCTGGTTGGTTGGGCAGGAACGGGACGCGGCTACCGCCCGGATCTGGACGCAGCTGCAGGAATGGTTTCAGCCACAGACGCTGCCGCCGCCAGTTCCGCCGCTGGCGGCAAAAGAAGTGCGCGCAAGCATGGATCGGGAACGTTACGCGCACGCCTTCTGGCGCATCCAGGAATACATACGGCAGGGAGAATGCTACCAGGTTAACCTGGCACTGCGCTTTGATCTGGACTGCACACAGGATCCCTGGGATTTGTACCGATACCTGCGCAAGATCAATCCAGCTCCTTTTGCCGCCTTCATGCAGCTTTCCGCCGGCAGTGTGCTGTGCTGTTCTCCGGAGCGTTTCCTGCGCGTACAAGACGGCATGGTGGAGACGCGCCCGATCAAAGGAACACGGCCCCGGGGGAGCGCAGGTTACGAGGACCTGGCCCAGGCGGAAATGCTGCTCAACAGCGCCAAGGATCGGGCCGAGAACCTGATGATCGTGGACCTGCTGCGTAATGACTTGGGCAAGAACTGCCGTGTTGGCACTATTTCCGTACCCAGTTTGTTCGCCCTGGAGAGTTTTGCCACGGTACATCACTTGGTCAGTACGGTGAGTGGGCAGTTGGCAGTCGGTCGTGACGCGTTGGATTTGCTGATGGGCAGCTTCCCTGGAGGTTCCATCACGGGGGCCCCCAAGCTGCGCGCGATGGAGATCATCGAAGAGTTGGAACCATGCCGGCGCAGCGTGTACTGCGGGTCGATCGGCTATTTGGGCTTTGACGGAAACATGGACAGCAATATCTCTATACGCACGCTGGTGCACTGTGCAAACCGCCTGTATTTCTGGTCTGGCGGCGGGCTCGTGGCGGATTCTGTCCCGGAGCAGGAATACCAGGAAATCCACAGCAAGGTGAGTGCCTTTTTCCAGCTGTTGCGAATCGGAGTGGGCGGGTGATATGGGTCTTTAAGCTGGGCGGCAGCCTGCAGCACTCGCCGCAACTGCTGAATTGGTTGCGCGCGGCGGAAGAAGGTGCGGGGCGCCTGGTATTAGTGTCTGGTGGGGGGGGCTTTGCCGAGCAGGTGCGCTATAGCCAGCGGTACTGGAACTTGACTGAAGATTGTGCGCATCATATGGCTTTGCTGGCAATGGAGCAGTATGCACGGCTGTTGCTTGATTTATGTCCGCGCCTGGTGCCGGTGCGTAGTTATGCAGCTCTGCGTAACGCTTTGCGGCGCGACCGGGTGCCTGTCTGGATGCCTCGTCCGATGGCTGAAAACTGGGAGCCCCAAAATTGGACGAACAGTTCAGACAGCCTGGCCTTGCGTCTGGCACTGGAACTGGACGCCGCCTGGCTTTTGCTGTTGAAGAGTGCGGTTCCGGTGCACCCGGTCGGGCCGCCCGCGGACTTGGTGGATGCGCATTTTATGCCGTTGCTGAACGGGGCCACCAAACCGCCGGGTTTGGCTTGGCTGGAGCCAGGGCAGTTTTCCCTGTTAGCTGCCTGTCTGCGCCAGAGAGGGGAGGTGCCTCCCGGGCTTCAATTCGGTTTCAGCCGGGGAATTTTGAAAATACTACCTGGGCAGGAAGCGGGGACGAGCCGGTAACCGGCTCGTCCTCTGGCATAAAAAGGCCTGGTGTCAGAAAAGGCAGGCGACACCAGGCAAGAACCGAGTTCCGTCTCGGTTAGTTTAGACTTTCTGTCTCCATCGCGGTGCTGAGAGGATTGCCTAGTCCCAACTCAAAGTGCCTCCGCTGCGGTATTCGGTAACCCGGGTTTCGAAGAAATTCTTTTCTTTCTTCAAGTCGATGACCTCACTCATCCACGGAAAAGGATTGTTACTCCCGGGATATTGCTCGGGCAAGCCGATCTGGGCACAACGCCGGTTGGCAATGAAGTGCAGGTATTCCTCGAACATGCCGGTGTTCAGGCCCAGCACTCCCCGCGGCATGGTATCGACGGCATAATGTGTTTCCAACTCTACTCCCTTGCGGATCATGTCGATGCTCTCCTGCTTCATGGTGCTGTCCCAAAGGTGGGGGTTTTCGATCTTGATTTGGTTGATAACGTCGATCCCGAAATTCATGTGCATCGATTCATCACGCAGGATGTATTGGAACTGCTCCGCGCATCCAGTCATCTTGTTGCGTCGTCCGAGTGACAGTACTTGCACGAAGCCCACGTAAAAAAAGATTCCCTCGAAGATGACGTAGAAAGCGATCAGGTCTCGCAGCAAGCGCCGATCGGCTTCGGTCGTGCCGGTGTGAAATTCCGGGTTCCCCAGGCTTTGGATGTACTGCATCGCCCAGGCACTCTTTTCATGGATGCACGGGACTTCGCGGTACATGTTGAATACTTCGGCTTCATCCAGTGCCAGGGATTCCACGCAGTACTGGTAGGCATGGGTGTGTACGGCCTCCTCAAAAGCCTGGCGCAGCAGGTACTGGCGGCATTCCGGGTTGGTAATGTGCCGGTAGACGGCCAGTACCAGGTTATTGGCCACCAGCGAATCTGCCGAAGAGAAAAAACCCAGGTTGCGTTTGATAATGAGGCGCTCGTCTTCGGTCAGCCCGGTGGGATCTTTCCACAGCGTGATGTCCGCGTTCATATTGATTTCCTGGGGCATCCAATGGTTGGCACAGGCATCCAGGTATTTTTGCCAGGCCCACGTGTATTTGAAGGGAACCAGCTGGTTCAGGTCCGCCCGGCAGTTGATCATCCGTTTGTCATCGACAGTGAGGCGGTCGGCGCCGAATTCGACCTGCTCCAAGCCGATGGTGCCGCCGGCGGCAGGCGACATCAGGCCGACCGCCGGGGCGCAATCTGCTATTGGCGTTTTTTGATCCGATTCCAGCATTTTGCTATCTCCTGTTGAGTAATACCGTTTCTGTTTCAGTTTTCGGCTGCTTATTGGCAGGCCTCGCATTCGCCGTTGACAGTGGAGCAGGAAGCATCCCGGTCCGGCTGGACGGCGTTTAAATGATTCCCGTATGCGCCTTTCTGCATAGTGCTCTTCTCCGGGTGCGTTGCTCCCAGGCTGCGCAGGTAGTAGGTGGTTTTCAGGCCGCATTTCCAACTCAGCCGGTAGAGTTTGTCCAGGCGCGCCCCGTCCGGCTCTGCCATGTACAGATTCAGGGACTGCGCCTGATCAATCCACTTCTGGCGCCGGGCGGCGGCCGTGACCAACCAGTCCGGAGTTATCTCAAAGGCGGTTTCGTACAGTTTTTTCAGTTTGGCAGGGATGCGGTCGATCGACTGTAGGCTGCCGTCGAAATACTTGAGATCATTCACCATGACCTCGTCCCATAGTCCCGCCGCCTTCAAATCGGCGACTAAATAGGGGTTGACGATGGTGAATTCCCCGGAAAGGTTGGATTTGACGAACAGGTGCTGGTAGGTCGGTTCGATCGACTGCGTTACCCCGCAAATGTTGGAGATGGTGGCGGTGGGAGCAATTGCCATGCAGTTAGAGTTGCGCAGGCCGGTAGTCTGCACTTGCCGGCGCAGCGGCTCCCAGTCCAGTTGGGCGTCCCGGTTCAGCTGTATCTTTTCCTTGCGCGCCGCTTCCAGCAATTCGATAGAGTCGATGGGCAGGATGCCCTGGCTCCACAACGAACCCTGAAAACTGGAATAGTTGCCCCGCTCCTGTGCCAGGGCATTGGATGCCTGAATGGCGTAATAGCTGATGGCTTCCATGCTGCGGTCGGCGAATTCCATCGCTTGCTCCGAGGCATAAGGCAGGCGCAGCTTGTACAGCGCGTCCTGAAAGCCCATCAGGCCGAGCCCCACCGGACGGTGGCGCAAGTTGGAGCGGCGTGCCTGCGGCACCGTGTAAAAATTGTGATCGATAGTGTTATCCAGCATGCGTATGGCCGTGCGGACCGTGTTTTGCAGCTTCGGCAGGTCCAGCTCCTCCGCATTGACGTGTTGCGCCAGGTTGACGGAACCCAAATTGCACACCGCGATCTCCTCGGAGGAGGTGTTTAGCGTGATCTCGGTGCAAAGGTTGGAGGAATGCACCACGCCGGCGTGCTGCTGCGGGGAACGCAGGTTGCAAGGATCCTTAAAGGTGATCCAGGGATGTCCGGTTTCGTACAGCATGCTCAGCAGGCGGCGCCACAGCGTGACCGCCGACACCGATCGGGTGTTTTCTATCTCGCCGAGCTTCGCCTTTTCCTCGCACGCGAGGTAGAGCTGCCTGAAGTCCTCTCCATAACAATCGTGTAACCCTGGGACTTTGTTCGGCGAGAACAGGGTCCAATGCCCGTTCTCCTCCACGCGCTGCATGAACAGGTCCGGGATCCAGCAGGCCGTGTTCATATCGTGCGTGCGGCGCCGATCATCACCGGTGTTTTTTCTCAGTTCCAGGAACTCCTCAATATCCAAATGCCAGATCTCCAAGTACGCACAGATCGCGCCCTTGCGTTTGCCACCCTGGTTGACGGCTATTGCGGTGTCGTTGACGACCTTCAGAAAAGGCACTACGCCCTGGGATTTTCCGTTGGTGCCACGAATATGCGCCCCCATCGCGCGCACGTTACTCCAGTCGTTGCCCAGGCCGCCGGCGTACTTGGAGAGCAGCGCATCATCCCGGATCGAACTGTAGATCCCGTCCAGGTGATCCGGAACGGTGGTCAGGAAACAACTGGAGAGCTGCGGGCGGCGAGTTCCCGAGTTGAACAGGGTGGGCGTGGAACTCATGAAATCGAAGGAGGACAATAACCGGTAGAACTCGATGGCGCGCTCCTCGCGTTCCGGCTCCTGGATCGAAAGTCCCATCGCAACGCGCATGAAAAAGGCCTGCGGCAATTCCAGTCGGACACCCCGATCATGGATGAGGTAGCGGTCATAGAGAGTCTGTAGCCCCAGATAGGAGAGCTGCCGGTCACGGCTCGGTTCCAGGGCATCGCCGAGCCGCTTCAAGTCGTAGTGCTTCAGTTGCGGGTCAAGCAGCTCCAGGCGCACGCCTTCCTGGATATAGTTCTGAAAATATTCGGCATAGCGTTCCTGCATCTGCTTCGGGCCTGGAGCCAGCGGCTTGCGTTCAATTCGGCTCAGCGCTTCGCGACACAGCTGCTGTAGCAACAGGCCGGCGGCCACGTAGGAGTAGTTGGGTTCCTGTTCGTTCAGTGCCCGGGCGCTCATGATCAGGGCGTTCATCAGGTCGGACTCACGGGCGCCGCTGTACAGATTACGCAGCGCATCATCAATGACCCGTTCCGGCTCCACCTCCGTCAGATCCCGGCAGGCGTCCTGTACGAGCGCCTCAATGCGGGCCCGGTCTAATGGATGCGAGTGCCCCTCGGCGTCCAGTATCTCGATTACGGGTGGCGCGCCGGATTCCTGTTGCTGTTGCTGCGCCCGGCGGCTTCGCTCCCGGGCATGATCTTCACGGTAGATCACATAGGCGCGCGCCACCAGATATTCCTCGGAACGCATAAGGACCAATTCAACCTGGTCCTGGATATCTTCAATGTGCAGTGTGCCTCCACCGGGAGCGCGACGAGTCAAGTTCTGTAGAACCTGCCCGCTCAATTGTTCCACCTTGCGGTGGATGCGCTCGGAACTGGCAGCGGCAGCGCCTTCAACGCCCAGGAAAGCCTTGGTCAAGGCGAGCGTAATCTTCTCGCCCTGAAAGGGGGTGACTTTGCCGTTGCGCCGGATCACCCGGTAACTGCCGGGTCGATGTACCTCCAGCTCTACGGCAAGACTCTGTGCCGGCGGGCTGGTCAAAAGCCGATCCCCGTTTTCCGCCTGGGGTTTTGCATGGTTCTCATCCAGAGTGTCCAACTGCTTTGCTCCCTCCTTAGCATCGCCCTAAGACATAGATAAAGGTTGTTCCTGCCCGGCAGAAAGCGGCTTGTACTGTTTCTGTCCGTCTCGGTCCCGGACCTCGCCGCCCTGTTACCAAGCAGGGTGGCGAAGCCCGCGCCAATTTCGCCAATTTCTGCTGATGGAAGACCATTCGACCTTCACTGGGCCAGACCCGATGAAGATAGTCTTTTGTTGGCAGAATGTCAACTGCTGGTATAACGAGCTCCACGGCACCACTATATCTTGGGAATAAGCTGGGGATGGGGGCGGGGTGGCCTGTGGATGTCCTATGCATAAAAACGCGTTACCGGCGATCCGGCCCGGGCGCTGGGAGCACGACTGGCCGCCGCCACATGGTGTAGTCGGGATTATGGGTGGGGACCGGTGCCTGAAAGCAGATCGGCCGGCAGGGAGGCGGGTATTCGCCGGGCGGCCCGGGAAAACCGCAATGCTCCGGCAGCCTGCCGGCAGCAGCGGGGGATGCGGCAGCGATGGCTCCGGATCAAGGCAGCGTAACGGGTCGAGGCGGATCCCAGCCATTGGCACGGTGCTCGACCACTACCGTGGTGTAAATGCCGCCGCGCACGTGGAAACGGGCATGCAGACGCAGGAAGCGGGGTTCCAGCAGCGTCACCAGGTCCTGCAGGATGCGGTTACTGACGTCCTCGTGGAAGGCAGCGCAATTGCGGAAGGAGCGAATGTAGAGTTTCAGCGATTTCAACTCCACGCAGCGCGCTTCCGGTACATAGTCGAGTTCCAGCGTGGCGAAATCCGGCTGACCGCTGCGTGGGCACAGACAGGTGAATTCCGGTACCTGCAGGTGCAGCGTATAGTCTCGTTGCGGAGCCGGACTGGGGAACCATTCCAGCAATTCAGGCTGTGGTTGATGTTCGCTATTCACGGGCGTCTCCTGCGGACAGGCTCAGGGCAAGTTGCCGATTCTACCGTAACTCAGCGCTGCCTTTTGTCTCAGCGCTTGTCTGCAGGGGAGGGAGTCGGTATGTTTAGCGCCCATGAGACTGCAGCAAATCCGACTCTCCGGGTTCAAAAGCTTTGTAGAGCCTATCAGCTTGATTTTACAGCATAATATTAGTTCGGTAGTAGGGCCGAACGGCTGCGGCAAGTCGAATATAGTGGATGCGATTATCTGGGTGATGGGGGAGAGTTCTGCCCGGCATTTGCGCGGCGAGTCGCTGAGCGATGTGATTTTCAACGGCTCGCGCCACCGGGCCGCGGCGCAGCGAGCCTCGGTGGAATTGATATTTGACAACCATTCCGGGCGTATACGGGGCCGCCATGCCTCCTGTCAGGAAATAGCCATACGGCGGGAATTGGATCGGGAGACACTGGTTTCCGGCTACTTTTTGAACGGGACCCGTTGCCGGCGCAAGGACATTCAAGCGCTTTTTCACGGTACCGGCTTCGGGCCGCGCAGCTATGCGGTGATCGAGCAGGGCATGATCTCGCGCCTGGTCGAAGCCAAGCCGGAGGATTTGCGTGTCCACTTGGAGGAGGCCGCTGACATTTCCGGCTATAGGCAGGCTCGCCGTGAAACCGAAAATCGCATTCGGAACACCAAGGAAAATATATTAAGATTAAATGATATAAGAGATGAAGTTAATAAACAACTGAATGTATTGCAGCGCCAATCCAAGGTCGCTGCCCGCTACCGGGCACTCTGTGCTGAAGAACAGGATCTGCAGTGGCAATTATGGTCGCTGAGTTGGCGCGAACTGGATGCGAGTTACCAGAAGCAGCAATCCATTTGCCGGCAGCAGGAGCGTTCCCTGGAGCAGGAACGGGTCCGCCTGCGCGAGCAGGAACAGGCGTTGGCGCAGCAGCGGGGTCAGATCGATCAGCAAGCCCGCGAATGCGAGCACGCCCAGGATGAATTCTACCAATTTAACGCCGCCATCGTGCGTTTGGAACAGGATATTCAGCATGCCCAGGCGCGCCGGGAAGAATTATCCCGGACCCAGGAACGCCTGCTGCAGGACTGTACCCAGGCCAGGCAGCATTATCAGGAAGATCAGAGCGCTTCCAAGTCTCTGACACAGGAGCGGGAGGCGCTGCAACCGCGCCTGCGGGAGCTGGACGAGGAGTGCTCCCGACAGGAGCAGGCGCTGCGCGATGCCGAGCAGGCCTGGCGCGATTGGCAGGAGCATTGGGACAGCTGTAGCGATCGCACGGCGGAAATCACCCGGCAGGAGGCGGAGTACCAGGTGCGCCAGGGGCACCTGCAAGAGCATCAGCAGCGGCTGGATGAGCAGCGGCGGGAACTGCAGGCCGAATTGCAGGGATTGGATCCAGCCGCAGCAGAACGCAGTGTGAGCCTGCAGGGCGGCGATCTGAAGGCACAGGAGCAGTCCTGCCGGAAACTGGAACAGCAGGAGCGGGCGGCGCGGCGCAAACTGGAACAATTGCGCACACACTGCCTGCAACTGGAGCGTGAGTGGGAGTCGCAGGCCGCCTCCAGTCAAGAGCTGCATCGGCATATATCCTCGCTCGACGCGTTGCAGAAGGCTGCCCTGAAGGCGGATCAGGAAGCTGTACACGGCTGGCTGCAAGGCACCGGACTGTCCGTGCAGGACCATCTGGCGCAACGGTTGCGCGTGGAGCCGCGCTGGCGGCGGGCGGTGGAGCTGGCCCTGGGTTTTCACCTGCAGTCGGTCGCCGTCGCGGACTTGGATCCGGTGCTGAGCGTCTTGCCGACTCTAGAGGTGGGGGAATTCGGTGCCTGCGTGGAAAACCCGGCCGCTTCCGTGGCAGCGGAAGCGGGAGAGTTGAGTCCGCTGGGAGACTATGTGTATTCTCCCAATCTGCCCGCCGATTTGCTGCAGGGCTTCTACGCCGCCGCGGATCTGTCGGCGGCCCTGCGCCAGCGCAAGCACTTGCCGCCTGGAGCCGTGCTGGTGACCCCGGACGGGACTTTATTGGGCCGGGAGTGGGTTCGGGTGGTGCGGGTTGCCGCGGGACAAGGCATTCTGGATCGGGAAGCGGAATTGGAGCAAGGCCGTACCCGGTACGAGCAGGCTCAAGCCCGGTACCGCGAACTGGAGGCCGATCTGAAACAGTCCAGGGCAGACGCCGGGCAGCAGGAAAAAGTCTGCCGGCAAATGCACCAGCAACTGCAGCAGCAGCGCGAGCAGTTGATCGAGCATCGTTCGGCGCTGGCAGCCAGCCAGGTACGCGCCGAACAGCGGCGGGGCCAGGCGCAGAAGCTGGAGCGGGAGATTACCGGCTTGCAGGCTCTGCAACAGGATCGGTGTGCCGAGATGGAGCGGCATGAGCGCTTGTTGGAAGAATTGCGCGCACGGCACCTGCGGCTGCAGGAGCGTCGTAGCGAACTGCTGGCGCAGCGCGAACGGCATGAACAGGAGCGAGAGGAACTGCGTTTGCGGCAGGCTGCCGCCCGCGAAGCAAGACACCAGTGTGCGCTGCAGTTGGAAGGATTGCGTTCCCGCCGGGAATCCCTGGCGCGCTCAATGGATCAGCACCGCGAGTTGCTCTCTCGGCTGGAGCAGCAGGACGGTGCGTTGCAGGCAGAGAAAAGCAGTATTGAGGACGCTTTGCCGCCGCAGCAGCAGGAACTGGAGACCGCTGTGCATAAGCAAAAACACCTGGAGCAGCAGTTGCGCCGAAAACGGGAACAGCAGGAACAGTTGCAGGAACAATGGCGTCGCTCGGATCAGGAGCGCAGTGAACAGTACCGGAAGCTGCGTCAGCGCGAGCCGGTCCTGCAGCAGGAGCTAATGAAGTCGCAGGAACTTCGCGTCCGCCGGGACGGTTTCGCCGGGCAGTTGCAAGAAGCCGGCGGCGTACTGGAGGAAGTGCTGCAGGTGTTGCAGGAAAATGCCAGGGAGAGTGCCTGGAAAGAGCGTCTGGAGCAGTGCCGCCGGCGTATGCAGCAGTTGGGCCAGGTCAATCTCGCCGCCATCGGCGAACATGCGCAGCAGGTCGAGCGCAAGGAATACCTGGATCGGCAGTACCAGGACCTGGAAACGGCTTTGCAGACTCTGGAGCAGGGCATGCGTCGCATGGATAAAGAGACGCGTACCCGCTTCAAGCTCGTTTTCGATCAGATCAATCAAAACCTGAAAGAGTTTTTTCCGCGCTTGTTCGGCGGTGGCCACGCCGCGCTGGTATTGAGCGGCGAACACCTGCTGGAGAGCGGTATTTCCTTCATGGCGCAGCCTCCCGGCAAGCGCAACAGCAGCATCCACTTGTTGTCCGGAGGAGAGAAGGCATTGGCGGCGTTGGCCCTGGTTTTCTCGATTTTTCAATTGAATCCGGCACCTTTATGCTTGCTTGATGAGGTGGACGCGCCACTGGATGATCCCAATGTGCTGCGTTTTGGGGAGCTGATGTGCTCGATGTCAGAGCAGGTCCAGTTTGTGATGATCACGCACAACAAAATTAGCATGGAGCGGTCCGAAGCCTTGTTTGGCGTGACGATGCAAGAATCCGGGGTCTCCCGTATCGTGACCGTGGACATGGACCGGGCCGTGCGCATGGCCGCGGTCGGCTAGTTCGGGGAGCCGGCAAACTGCGCCCGGGGCTGCTGCATGCACTTGCTGTCGATCCATGACTGGGTTCGATGCTGTCGTTGCCGCGTGTCGGGTCCGTCCGGAGCAGTCCTGGGTCGGTGCGCAGGGACTGCGGCCCGCGGCCGGAAATGTCTTGGCGAGGTCCGTCCCAGGATGGTTCCCGGGGCACGGAATCCGGTCTATTTGAAGTTTGCCGCTCGCCGGATGACACAATCCGCATGAACGAATTGCGTCTGCAATTATTGCTGCTCGGGCTGCTGTTGATCGTCGTTTTGTGCGTGTGGGAGTGGATCCGGCGCCGCGGTGAATGGGTACCTCCCAGATCCCGGCAGCGTCCGCCCCCGGAGCCGCCGGAAGGCGAATTTCCGGTGTTGGAGCAGGCCGGCGGGCAAGAGGAGTTTGCCGTGCCGCCGCCGGAGCCTTTGATGCCAGGCGAAACCGGCGCGCCTGCCGGGTTCGAGGGAAAACAGGCTGCGCCCTCGGCGCCGGTCCGAAGCAATCTGCCTGGGCCAGAGCCGGTGGCGCTGAAAATTTACCTGATGGCGCCTGAACCGCGGTATTTTTACGGGAATCAGATTCATCAGGTGCTGGAAGCGGCCGGTATGCGCTACGGCGGCATGCAGTTGTTCCACCGTTATGCCGCCGAGGATTCCGAGCAGCAGCGGCCATTGTTCAGCGTGGCCAATATGTATGAACCGGGTGTGTTGGCTCCGGAAATGCTGCCGGAATTGAGCACGCCCGGCCTGGTGTTCTTCCTGTCCCTGCCGGCGATTGCGCCCTCTCCAGAGGAAGTGTGGCCCATTGTGCAGCAGATGTTGGATTGTGCGCATACCGTGGCCGCAGGTTTGCAGGGACAACTTTGGGATGAGCAGTTTCGGCCTTTGGATGCTGCCGGCATTGAAGCGTTGCGCAGCCAACTGGTCCGCGGCGAAACCCACTAAGAGAGTGCAATGCTTGCGCCGGTTTCCCCGCTGCACGAGAGCGGGCCGCGCTGATGGGCAAACAGCTTAGCCGGGCCGAAGCGCAACGGCGCTGTGCCGAACTGCGTGAGCAGATCATTCGGCACAACCATTACTACTACGTTCTGGATGATCCCCGTGTTCCGGACGCGGAATACGACCGATGGCTGCGCGAGTTGATCGAATTGGAACAGATTTTCGGACTGGGCGTGCCGGATTCGCCCAGTCAGCGGGTCGGCGCCGGCCCTCGCTCCAAGTTTCGCAAACTGCAGCACGAGTTGCCGATGTTGTCCCTGGCAAACGCCTTCAGCGACCGGGAATTGCGTGACTTCGGTGAACGGGTGCAGCGCCTGCTGGGATCGGAGGAGCCGTTGGAGTACACCGGTGAACCCAAGCTGGATGGAGTGGCCGTCAGTCTGTGCTACGAGCACGGCGTGCTACGGCGGGCAGCTACCCGGGGGGACGGCAGGAGCGGTGAAGATGTGACTCCCAATGTGCGCACCATCGGTGCTGTATTGCCGCGCCTGCTGGGCGCCAAGGCGCCGGAATTGCTGGAAGTGCGCGGCGAGGTGTACATGAGTCTGCGCGGGTTCGAGGAACTCAATCAGCGCTTGCGGGAGACCGGCGCGAAGCCTTTTGTCAATCCGCGCAACGCTGCGGCAGGCAGCTTGCGGCAGCTCGACCCGCAAGTGACGCGCCAGCGACCGCTGCGCTTTCTGGCACATGGGGTAGGGCGCTGCATAGGGACGCCGGCGGGGCCCAGCCACGTTGCACAGATGGACTTTCTGCGGCGCCAGGGTTTGCCGACGGTGCCGGAGATGCAGTTGCTGGACGGGGTCGCCGATTGTATCCGTTACCATGACCGCCTGTTGGAGACCCGCGACCGGCTCGACTATGACATCGACGGCAGTGTCTTTAAGGTCAATCGCCTGGCGCTGCAAAAACGCCTTGGGCAGGCAAGTCGGACGCCACGATGGGCCATTGCCTTCAAGTTTCCAGCCCGCGAAGAAAGTGGCCGGGTTTTGGATATACAAATGCAGGTGGGTCGCAGTGGCGTGCTGACACCGGTGGCTCACTTGGAGCCGGTGTTGGTGGGTGGCGTTACCGTTACCCACGCTTCCCTGCATAATCAGCGTGAATTGCGCCGTTTGGACGTGCGCGTTGGCGATACCGTGATCGTTCGCCGTGCCGGGGACGTCATCCCGCAGATTGTGAAGGTATGCGCCGAACGGCGACCGGCGCACAGCCTGGCCCATGCCGCCGTCCGTTACTGCCCTGCTTGCGGCAGCGCCGTGCTGAAGGATGCGCCGGGCATATTTCTGCGCTGTCCCAACCGTACCGGTTGCCCGGCGCAATTGGAGGCCCGGCTGCTGCATTTTGTGTCACGCAGCGCCTTGGACGTAGAAGGGTTTGGTAAAGTCTTGATCGAGCAATTAGTCAGGCGCGGCCTGGTGAGCTCTCCGGCGGATTTGTATTCACTGTGCCGGGAAGACCTGCTGTCGCTGGACTTTATCGCCGATCTTTCGGCGGATACCCTGTTAAACAAGCTGTATGAACGAAGGCGCACGAGCCTGCCGCGTTTAATCTATGCATTGGGCATCCCTGGCGTGGGAGCAGAGACGGCCAGGAACTTGGCGGAGTTTTTTGGCACTTTGCAGTCGCTGCGGCAGGCTGGAATCGAGCTGTTGTGTTTTGTAACGGATATCGCCGCGGAAATGGCGCAGCAGATCCGCGGGTTTTTCTCCGACCCGGCACAGCAACTGTTGATTAGTCAGCTGTGCCGCGCCGGGCTTTGCTGGGAGGAGCGGCTTCCGCTGCCCGGCAGCCGGCCCCGCCCTTTGCAGGAATTGTTTCAGTGCTTCACTCAATTGCGCACTGCAGCAACTCGCGCCCATGCTCCGTTACGCCCGAAGTGCCTGCGCAATTCAGGGCAGCGTGACACCGGGGAGACGTGGCTTAGGCCGGTATCCGCAGACGGTGGCGCACAGAAGTGGCTGCCCCTGCAGGCGGTAGGCAGGGACCGGGGGCGGGAATGTGTGCGTCTGATCGGGCTTCGGTATGCAAAATTCCGCGATTTTCTGGACAGCGGTCGTGAACGGATGCAGCAGACCCTGCAGCCAGAATCTGCCGATCATCCCCTGCCGCCACGGATTGTCCAGAGTCTGGTGGCGTTCTTTTGTGATCCCTATTACCGGGAAATACTGCAGCAGCTGGAGGAGCTGGGTATAGGCTGGACCCTGGAAACGGACCCGGCGGACCCGGTGCAAGCGGGCCCTGCATTGAGCGGTCGCACTTTTGTGCTCACCGGCACCCTGGAAGGGATGTCTCGGCAGCAAGCCAAAGCGCGCATCGAGTCCCTGGGCGGCCGGGTGCTCTCTGTGCTGTCGCGCCGAGTTCATTACATAGTGGTTGGAAAAGCACCGGGCAGCAAGCTGGAAAAAGCGCGCAAGCTGGGGATTCCCGAACTGGACCAGGCGGAATTGCTCAGCTGGCTGCGGTAAAATTCCCCGGCGAAAACCCGCTGTGGCAGCAGGGTAGAGGAGATTTACTCGCGCCGGAGCCGGCGCGCAGCTGCGGGGGAAGGCTGGTTGCTTCGTTCCGGTCCGCGCACCGGGCAATACAGTTATAATGCTCAAGGGGCAGATGCGTGAAGCGCTGATCTTGGACATCAGCAGGTATAATCAATGGATGACGCAAAAAGCGATGTGCAGTTGGTGCGGCGTGCCCAGCGCGGGGACAGGCGGGCCTTTGAATTTTTGATGCTGAAATACCAGCAGCGAATCACCCATTTGGTCAATCGCATTATCCTCAACTCGGAGGATTCATTGGACGTTACCCAAGAAATTTTTATTCGCGCCTACCGGGCATTACCCGGTTTTCGCGGCACCAGTGCTTTCTATACCTGGCTGTACCGAATTGCAGTCAATACTTCCAGGAACTACTTGAGCACTCAATCCCGGCGGTTATCCGTGGTGGGATTGCCGGATCGATTGGAACAATCTACTGAAAGCAGTACTCTAAAGGAGGAGAGTATGACCCCTGAACATATACTTTTAAGTAGGGAGCTGGAGGAAATCATCAACACTGCTTTTAGAAATCTACCGGAAAATCTGCGTGCCGCCTTGAGTTTGCGTGAAATAGATGGTCTGGGCTACGAAGAAATCGCCCAAGCGATGTCTTGCCCGATAGGCACCGTCCGTTCCCGCATTTTTCGGGCGCGTGAGGCGTTAGAGCAGCATCTGCGGGCGGCTCTGGACGAAGGGAGGGATCACAAAAAATGAGTGAAAAAGGTCAACGTGAGGAATTATCCGCCTGGCTGGATGGTGAGCTCCAGGTCGATTCGGCCCAAATAGAGGCACTGCTTGCCGATGACAGGATGAAGGAGCATTGGAGCCGCTATCACCTGATTGGCGATTGTTTGCGTAATCAACTCCCTGAACGGGTATACATGTCTCCAGTGGCGCCACAAGCGCTGCCTCATTCTTCCCAGCTGATCTCAATGGACTGGCTGCCGGAGTCAGAGCTATCGCCGCCGGCTCCGCGAATTTGGTCTTCTCCCCGCGTCAGGCTCGCCGCGGCGGTCTCCTTTGCCGTTGCTTTGGCAGCGATGATGTTGCTGCCGATGCAAGCGAATAATACACAAGTACAATTGGTGGATTTGGCACCGCTGCTGCCGGAAGATCTGCTGCCGGAAGAATTTCTGGAATATCCGGCCTCGGTGTATAGGCCAGGCCAGGCCAGCGCCGCCTCCGCCGAGATGGAACGGCTGTCCGGATACCTGATCAATCACAGCGAATACCTGACGCATATGGGCCTCCGGGGGATGTTGCCCTATGCGCGTCTGGCAACCTATTCCGGGGACCGGAGCATGGACAATGTGGAATAAGGGGCCGTGCCTTGCCGTCTGCGGCCTGGGCCTGGCGGCTGTCCTTTCCACGGCGTGGGCCGATTCGAACAATGATCCGCCGGAGCCGCTCGATCTGCTGAAGCAGATGACGCAGGCCAACCGCAAACTCAACTACGACGGAGTCTTTCTATATCAGCGTGCGCGCCTGTTGGCCTCGATGCGAATCATTCATCGGGGAGGCGACCGTGGTCTGGGTGAGGAACGGATGATTTCGCCGACCGGCCTGTTCCAGGAGGTAGTTCGTGACCGGCAGGGATTGTCCTGCCTGATTGGCAGCAAGCAAGGCAACTACATGCTGCAGAATCTGCGCTCGCCTCACCAGGGTGAAGTGCACTTGCCCGCCTTCCTCGAACGGGCGGCTGAGCTGGAGCAGTACTACCAGATCGAATTGGCCGGGGAACGCCGCGGGGCGGGCAGGGACGTTTGGGTGGTCAACGTTCGGCCGCGGGACCGATGGAGATATGGTTATCAATTCTGGATCGATAAGGAAACGCAGCTGTTGCTGAGTTACGAAATGAAGAACCTGCTGGGCTACTCTATAGAGCAGATCCGCTTCAATTCCCTGCGCATTCTGCCGTATGTTCCCGAGCAGCTGTTAAAGCCTCGTACGCCGCCGGTCGCGTTTGCCCACGTCATGCAGGAACAGCCGATGACGGAAAGCCCGGCCTGGCACTTTGATTCTTTGCCGGATGGCTTCACGCTTAGCGCCGCAGGCATGAGAACCGTGTCCATCAATGATAAAACGGTTTCCCAACTGATTTTGAGTGATGGCTTGGCCAGTATTTCGGTATTTATCGAAGAGAGCGAAGACGACGGGGCAGCAGAGAACGGATTTACCAGCCTGGCTGGAACCAACGTTTATACCATGAGCCGTTTCGGGCAGCGGATCACCGTTTTAGGGGCGGTGCCTTTGCCTACTGTGCGTCGCATCGCCGCCTCCATTCGTGCCAGGGATGCGAAAGAGCAGTTCGAATAAGAGAGCGCAAGCCCCGCGTCATTCCTGCCTGGGATGATCGGAGCCGGGGGCAATCCAAACCTGGGCTTGCCTGTGCGCTCGGCTGTATAAGCGGGTGTGGCAGCTTGATCGCAGGCAGGACGATCGCTGAGGCGACCCTGCGCTGCAACCATTTTTAGCTTATCTCTCTGCTCGGACGGCATCGGCAAGCGGGTGGCAGCCAAGGCAGGAATGATTCAATTGCACTGGGAGTAGTACGCTGCTGCCGGCAGGAGATTTTAAGCTGCAATTGGGTTAAAATCGGCGCTTTCCGTACCGTTCAGCTATCGCTTATGGGTCCATTGCCAACGTTTCCAGCCGATACATGACAGGCCGCCCGCGCCGATCAGGCAAAAGATGCCAGGGTCGCCCCGCCCCCTTGGTTCACCTTGCTGAGTCAGTGCCAGGTACCCGTCGTTGCCTCCCGCTATACTGCCGAAATCAGTGCACATGCAGCATATTCGAAATTTTTCCATTATTGCCCACGTAGATCACGGCAAATCCACCCTGGCGGATCGGCTGATTCAACTTTGTGGAGGATTGAGCAGCCGGGAAATGCAGGAGCAGGTACTGGATTCGATGGACCTGGAACGGGAGCGGGGGATCACGATCAAGGCGCAAAGCGTGACTCTGCATTACGAAACGGCAGAGCGGAAATACTTGTTGAATATTATCGATACCCCTGGCCACGTGGATTTCAGTTACGAAGTGTCTCGCTCCCTGGCAGCCTGCGAGGGCGCCTTGCTGCTCGTGGACGCGGCACAAGGGGTGGAAGCGCAAAGCATGGCTACCTGTCTAAGCGCGATGGAATATGACTTGAAAGTCCTGCCCGTGTTGAACAAGATCGATCTGCCTGCGGCGGAACCGCAGCGCGTGGCCAATGAGATCGAGAACCTGCTGGGATTGAGTACGGAGCGCCTGCTGCAAGTGAGCGCCAAGTACGGCACCGGGATAGAGCAATTGCTTGAGCGCATCATTGAATGTGTGCCGCCGCCTCCAGGCAACGCGCAGGATCCATTGCGAGCTTTGATCATCGATTCCTGGTTCGACAACTACAGCGGGGTGATTTCGCTGGTGCGGATGATCGACGGGCGCCTTGCACTCAAAGACCGGGTTCGGGTGATGTCTACCGGGCAGGATTACCTGGTTACCGGGCTGGGCGTGTTCACGCCGCGCCGCACGCCGCGTGACTTCCTGGAAACCGGTGAAGTAGGTTACGTGATCGCCGGAGTCAAGCAAATCGATGGCGCGCCGGTGGGAGACACGCTGAGCTTGGCACAGCGGCCGGCGCAGCGCCCGTTGCCGGGCTTTAAGAAAATCAATCCGCGCGTTTTTGCCGGCTTATTCCCGGTTGATTCGGGACGTTACCGGACTCTGCGGGACGCGTTGGCCCGGTTGCGCCTGAATGACGCCGCCCTGCACCTGGAACCGGAGAGCTCGCAGGCACTGGGCTTCGGTTTCCGCTGCGGGTTTTTGGGCTTGCTGCACATGGAGATCGTACAAGAGAGGCTGGAGCGCGAGTATGACCTGGAATTGATCGCTACCACGCCGACTGTGGTCTACCGAGTGAAAATGAAAAGCGATGAGGTTCTGGCAATAGACAATCCAGCGCAATTGCCCGAGCGGTCCCGGATTGCCGAGATCCTGGAACCCGTAGTGGAACTCAACATTCTAAGCCCGCAGGAATACTTGGGCGCGATTATTTCGCTGTGTATCAACCGGCGTGGCCGGCAGCGCGAGATCCGCTATGCCGACCGGCAGGCAATGCTGCGCTTTGATCTGCCATTGAGTTCGATCGTGCTGGATTTTTTTGATCGGTTGAAATCCATCAGCCGAGGCCGGGCTTCTTGTGATTATGACAATCAGCGTTTTGAGGCGGCGGACTTGGTCAAGATGGATTTATGGATAAACGGCAAGCCGGTGGATGCCTTGTCCAGTATTGTGCATCGGAATTCAGCTCAAGAACGTGGACGCGCGCTGGCGGTGCGCATGAAAGAGTTGATCCCCAGGCAGATGTTTGAAGTAGCCATACAGGCCGTTATCGGTTCCAGGGTCATTGCCCGGGAAAGCGTCAAGGCTTTACGCAAGAACGTGACCGCAAAATGCTACGGCGGTGATGTAAGCAGGAAACGCAAATTGTTGGAAAAACAAAAAGAGGGCAAAAAGAGGATGAAGCAGATCGGGATGGTGCAAATTCCGCAGGAGGCATTTATGGCTGTATTGCGCGTGGGAGGCCGTTCCGGATGAACGTCGATTATGCGCTGTTCCTGGCCGTGCTCAATGCGGTCTGCATTGGCATTTTTTTGCTTGAGTGGATTCGCCGCCGCACGCTTGGCGTGGCTCCTGAATCTCCGCCCGAGCCTGACGGAGACAGCCTGCCCGCCGGACCTGCCAGGCACAGGGCAGGGATGCGTGCCTGGAACGTGTTGTTGCTGCGTGCCTGGAACTTGTTGTTGGAGTATACTCGCCTGTTGTTTCCGGTGTTTTTGATAGTTTTTTTGCTGCGTTCTTTCCTGGTGGAGCCTTACCGTATCCCTTCTTCCTCAATGTTGCCGACGCTGGAAGCCGGAGATTTCATCCTGGTTTCCAAGTTTAGCTACGGCCTCCGCGCCCCGGTGCTCAATACCCGGATTGCCGGCTCGGACCGGCCTGAACGGGGGGACGTTATCGTATTTCGTTATCCGGAAGACCCGAGCATCGTCTATATTAAGCGGGTCGTAGGATTGCCTGGAGAACGAGTAACATACCGGGATAAAAAATTGTACATCAATAACGAATTGATGGATCAGACGTTGCTGGGAGCATACTGGATGGGTGATTTGAACCTGGAGGAAGCCTTGATCCTGGGCAGGGAGGACTTGGACCGGAAGAGCCACGAGTTTCTTCTGTCCCGCAGTCCTCCCGCGGGAAACGTTGACGTGGAAGTGCCGGAAGATCATTACTACGTGCTGGGCGACAATCGAGATCACAGCCAGGACAGCCGTTTCTGGGGGTTTGTGCCGGATCAGAACCTGGTCGGGCGGGCCTTTGTGATCTGGATGAACTGGAACGATGGGATTGCCTGGGATCGGATCGGTAGCGCACTGTAGTCCGGCATGGAAAAGAGCAGCCTGCAGCGATCCCTGGCGGTGTCCGTGCTGAACTGAAGTCATTTTGAGCAAACAAGGAGGAATGTAGATGGACATCAAATTTTCGCAACGAGGTATTACCATCTGGGGGCTGGCTTACATAGTGTCCACGCTGGGGTTGATTGGTTTTATCGGAATCCGCCTGTTCTCCCCAGGCTACGAATTCATTCGTGCCCGCGCCACGTTGGAGTCCGTGTTGTCACGAGCAGACGATCCCGCGACCCTGACTCCAGCCGAGGTGCGAAAGTATTTTCTGCGTGCTGCCTCCTTAAACGACCTGGGACACAAGTTCCATAAGGGGAACATAAAAGATTACGTGACCGTAATGTTGCCAAGGAAGTCAGGTGATATAAAAACCGCCACTTTGCGCTATGAGATCCGGTCGCCGGTGCTCTATAATTTTTATATTCTGATTGACGTTGACGAGACGGTCGAGTTAGTGAGAACGTCTGCTCGAAAATGAGCGGGCAACCCTGCACGAGCCCCGGTGTGCCGGAGGATACTGTACTGGATTACCGTTTTAATCATCCGGCCTTATTGGTGCGGGCCTTAACGCATCGCAGTGCCGGTCAAGGGCATAATGAGCGCTTCGAGTACCTGGGTGATGCTCTGTTGGCTTTCCTGGTTGCCGACGTGCTCTATGCGCGTTTCCCCGAAGCGGAAGAAGGGGAATTGACGCAACGGCGCACGACATTGGTTTGCCGCGCCACCCTGGCAGAATTGGCTTGTGAGCATGGGCTGGATGCGCGCGTTCAAAGCAGTGTTTCCCGGCCCTTGCCGGATCGGTTGCTGGCTGACGCCGTGGAAGCGCTGATCGCGGCAGTGTACCTGGACTCGGATTTGGACACTTGTCGACGGTGGGTATTGCGCCTGTATGACGGGCGGCTGGCGGCATCGGCAAACGAAATGCCGCGCAAAGACACGAAAATGGAGCTGCAGGAATACCTGCAGACGCGCCATTTGCCGGTGCCGGTGTACTGCACGCTGGACCGACGCGGTCGCTCGCATGCGCCTGAGTTCCTGGTGTGTTGCAAGCTGGAGGCGCTGGGAATGCAGGTGCGGGCCAGCGGCAGTAGCATCCGGCGGGCTGAGCAGGAAGCCGCCCGGCAGCTGCTGCATGAACTGGGTGCCGTGAGCCGGGAGCGTCTGCCGCCGGGAGCCGATGCATGGTGAGCCTGGATTCCACGGGCTGCCCGAGTGGCAGCGTTGCCATCGTTGGCCGGCCCAATACCGGAAAATCCACGCTGCTGAATCGGCTGTTGGCACGCAAATGCAGCATCACTTCCAGCCATCCGCAGACTACCCGATGCCGCGCTTCAGCGGTAAAGAGCGGTCACGCCGCCGATATCGTCTACGTAGACACCCCCGGCACGCAGCCGCGGCGCGGCGATCTGTTGAGCCGCTGTATGCACAAGGAATTATTGACGGCGCTGGACGAGGCAGGACTGATCCTGTTCCTGGTGGAAGCGCTGCGCTGGAAAGCCGGGGATCAGCACACCGTCGAGTTGCTTCGCTGGAGCGAGAAGAAGGTGCCGATCCTGCTCGTGGTGAACAAGGTAGACCGGGTGCCCCGGAAAGAGCTGCTGCTGCCCTACATTCAACAAGCGGCCGGGCACTTTGAATTCTCCCAGGTGATTCCCCTGGCTGCGCGCACGGGCTTGAACGTGGATCGATTGGAATACTGCGTCGATCAATACCTGCAGCAAGGTCCCTTGTCTTCCGTCGAGCTCCGCAGGAGCGTCTTCAACCAGCAACGCTTTTGGGCGGCCGAATTGCTGCGGGAGAAATTACTTCGTCGCCTGCGCGACGAGTTACCTTATTGCGTTGCAGTGGAAGTGGAACGTTTTTACAGGCGTGCCTCGGCGGTACATATCCATGCTTCGATCTGGGTGGAAAGCGAGGGACAAAAGCGCATCGTCATTGGTAAGGGAGGCGAGATGCTGAAGACGGTCGGACAGCAGGCTCGCATAGAACTGGAGCGTGCGCTAGGACGGAAAGTAAACCTCAAGACCTGGGTAAAAGTTGAAAAAAACTGGTCTGACAACGGCCAGGCCATGGCGCTCCTGGGGTATGGTTAGTGCTTATATTGCGTTGGAACGCGTGCTGGTTGATGCAGAGTCGTCCCCAAGGCTCCCCGGTAACGGCAGGCGCTTGAGCCAATACCGGGTTGCTCACGTTTAGAAAAGGCGCTTAATGAGCTCTTGCTGCCTTCTTGGACCTTCAGTCGGTGCGGGCCTGCTCAATTGGATTGATGAGCTTCTCTTTTGCTCCAACGCGCTCAGCGAGAGCGTAAAACACGCGCGATCCGAGCCTGTGCGATTCAGCGCCAAGTCAGAATGAAACTGCGACCGGCTCCGTGAGAACGAGTCTGCATTCCTGTTACATCCTGCGCCGTCTTCCTTACCGGGAAAGCAGTCTGTTGCTGGAAGTATTCTCCCGCGATTATGGCCGCGTGAGTTTAGTGGCACTCGGCGTGCGCCGTCCCACCCGTCGCCGGCGCACGCCGTTGCAGCTTGGCCAGAGACTGCTGCTGGCCTGGAGCGGAAAGTCGGAATTGAAGACTTTGAGAAGAGTTGAGCAAGATGGAACGTTAACCTTTTTGCAGGGCGATGCCTGCCTGGCTGCGTTCTACTTGAACGAATTGCTGTTGCGCCTGTTGCACCGGGAAGACGCGCACCCTGAATTGTTCAATGCCTACGCGCTCGCACTGCAAGATCTGTACGCGGGATGCAAGGCGGATGGTACGCTGCGAACTTTCGAGCTTTCTTTGCTGCGTTCCCTGGGTTACGGCCTGGCGTTGGAGCGGGATGCGGTTACCGGCGCGCACATCCGCGAAGACAGGAATTACTACTACCAGGCAGACCGGGGACCTTCCCTGGAATACCCAGGCGCGGACTGCATCCGCATTTCGGGCCGAACTTTGTGCGCCTTGTCTCAAAACGGCATACAGTGCTGTCCGGATCGAATACGGCGTGAAGGGCGCCATTTGCTGCGTTATAATCTGCGGCACCGATTGGGAGAGCGCGAACTGGGCAGCCGCCGGCTGTACCAGGAATTTTCAAGGCTGAGCCCTTGCCTCCCGACACGGTTCGCAGCGGTAAACCGGACAAAGCCTGCGAGCCTCGCATGATCGGGCCGCCATCCATGCTGCGCCACGCCTTTTATCCAGCGGCGTGCTGTCTCGACTTTTGTCGGCAGGGCATTCAGCAATCAGTGAACTTGCCTGACGATGCAGTGAGATGAGCCGCAGACCCTTGTTGGGCATCAACGTGGATCACGTTGCCACGATTCGCCAGGCGCGCGGCACCCGCTACCCGCGACCGCTGCAGGCGGCCCGGGAGGCACTGGCAGGCGGAGCCGATTCGATTACCGTGCACCTGCGCGAGGACCGGCGCCATATCCAGGAACAAGACGTGGCGGACATGTTGCGGGAGTTGCCCGCTCCGCTGAACCTGGAGCTGTCGCTCAGTCCGGAGATGATCCGGATCGCCGAGAAACTGCGGCCGGCCTATTGTTGTATTGTGCCCGAGCGCAGACGGGAGTTGACCACGGAGGGAGGAGTGGACGTGATCTTGTTGATCGAGCGAGTACAGCAGGCTTGCCGGCGCCTGGCGGCGGCTGGGATCCGGACCTCGTTATTTATAGACGCGTTGCCCGGGCAGGTAGAAGCCGCCGCCGAAAGCGGCAGTTCCGCCATCGAACTGCATACCGGGAGCTACGCCGAGATGGAAGGCTTGGAGCAGGAGAGGGAATTGGCGCGCCTTGCCAGCGCGGCGAAACAGGGCATCGAAGCCGGCTTGCAGGTGCACGCCGGTCACGGACTGCATCTGCGTAACACGCTTCCGGTTGCCCGTGTGCCGCAGATCACAGAATTAAACATTGGACACAGCATCGTGGCGCGTGCCCTGTTCACGGGCATGCACACGGCAGTGGCCGAGATGCGCGCATTGCTCGATCAGGTTCAGCCGTGATCCCACCAGGCGTGCGTGCCTCTCTGATCCACGGCATTGGCCTGGATGTAGTCGATGTGCGGCGTATGCAGGTGGCGTACCGCCGCTTCAGCGTCCGCCTGGCGGCGCGCCTGCTGCACGCCGCGGAACTTCCTCTCTGTGCCCGGCAACGTCGCCCGCATCTTTTTCTGGCAAAGCGCCTGGCCGCCAAGGAAGCTTTGCTGAAAGCTCTGGGCATAGGTCTGCGGGACGGTTTGGCCTGGTCTCAAGTCCGGGTTTACCACACCCGGCGCGGACAGCCTGTATTGGATTGCCAGGGTCGTGCAGGGCAATTGCTGACGGAACTCGGAGTAGGAATGGTGCATCTCAGCATCACGGATGAACGGCATTACGTGCTGGCTTTCGTGGTGCTGGAGAAGCAGGCGCCGACAGCGTCTTCCGCATAGGGCAGGCCGTGCGCGGTACGCACCTGGCCTTTGGCTTCCGGATCGGTGCCGCCTTACGGGCACTGGCGGGCACTGGCGACGGATTTCTACTCCGGAGTTGGGTGTTCGTCAGTTTTGCGGAGGCCGCCGTGACACCGGGTTGTCCGCGGACTCGGTGGATCTCCTTTGTCGGTTGCCGCGTTCGCCGTGTCTGCTGCGCATTTGCCCGTGATTGCGTCCGCGCCCGTCCTCACGTCCGCGCCCGTCCTCACGTCCACGTCCGTCCTCGCGTCCGCGCCCGTCCTCACGTCCACGTCCGTCCTCACGTCCACGTCCGTCCTCGCGTCCACGTCCGTCCTCACGTCCGCGCCCGTCCTCATTTCGCCTGAAGTTTCTGCCTTGTTGGCGTTGATTGCGGGGCCCGTTCTCGCTCCAGTGCTGTTCCTGGCGTCTCCTGGAACCGGAAAAGCCGGTGCGCCGCCGACGCGAACGGGGGAAAGAGGTGTTGCGCTTCGCTGTCGTTTTAGTCTGGAACAGTCTGCTCAACCATCCGCTGAGACTCTGCCACCAGCTCATCCCGCTGTTTCTGGATGGGTAACGCGGAGGCATGTACGACACTGCCGGGCTTTCCGGCGCCGGAGCTCTTTTCAGCAGCCGTTTCTCTATCGGGCTGGGGATTTTTTCCGATCGTTGCGTCGAGTGAGCGCCACGCCGGTCGTTCGTGGCACCTTGCCGAACCCGCTCAATGGAATAATTTGGCGTCTGCAAGTCGGTACAAGGCAGTAATAGCACCTGCGTTTCCATGCGTTGCTCTATATTGTATAGCGCTTCCCGCTTTTTGTTACTCAGAAAAATCGCCGTGTCCACCGGCACCCGCACAACGATTTTGGCAGTGAGCGATTTGCCCGCTTCTTCCTCAATAAGCCGCAGGATTGTTGCTGACTGCGATTCAATCGTGCGTATGTTCCCGGCACCATTGCAATGTAGACAAGTCTCGTAGCTGGACTCGCTGATAGAGGACCGCAGCCGCTGACGGGACATCTCAAGCATGCCGAAGCGGGAGATATGTCCAATCTGGGTCCGCGCGCGGTCGGTTTGCATAGATTGCTTTAGTCTTGCTTCTACCTGGCCTTGATGTTCCTCACTGCTCATGTCGATGAAATCAATGACAATCAGTCCCCCCAGGTCCCGAAGCTTCAATTGAAGCGCAATCTCCTGCGCCGCCTCCAGGTTTGTGTTCAGTGCTGTTTCTTCGATGTCGCTCCCCGAAGTGGCACGGGCAGAATTGATGTCGACGGAAGTCAATGCCTCGGTGTGATCGATGGACAGGGAGCCGCCGGAAGGAAGCGGCACTTTCCGGGAATATACGGACTCGATTTGGCTTTCGATCTGGTAGTAAGTAAACAGTGGAGAAGGCTCGCTGTGCATCCGAAGCTTCTCCAGACTCTGCGGCATGGCTTGCTCCATACGCTTATAGACTCGTTGATAAAGTGCTTCGCTGTCGATCCAGATTTCCTGTATATCATTTTGTAGATTGTCTCGCAGCAGCCGCATGACTATATCGCTTTCCCGGTACACCAAGAAGGGGGCGGGCTGCTCCTGCAGGGCTTGGGAGATGGAGTTCCAGAGTGTGAGCAAGTATGTCAAGTCAGCCTGCAACTCCTCGACTTCTATGCCTACTCCGGCGGTGCGCAGGATGGTCCCCATTCCCTCGGGGATCCCCAACTCGCTCAAAGCCTGCCGTGCCAGATCCCGGTCTGCTCCGTCAATTTGCCTGGAGACTCCGCCAACCCGCGGGTTGTTCGGCATCAGCACGAGGTAACGCCCGGGAATGCTGACCAGGCTGGTGAGTCCTGCTCCCTTGTTGCCGCGCTCTTCTTTTTCCACCTGCACGATCATTTCCTGCCCTTCCCGCAAAGCTTCACTGATGTTCGGGGCATCGCCATTTTCCGGCTTTTGCAACAGAAACTCATGCGCGACCTCTTTGATCGGCAGGAATCCGTGGCGCTCTACGCCGTAGTCGACAAAAGCTGCCTCCAGGCTGGGTTCAATTCGGACCACCCGTCCCTTGTATATATTGCCTTTGCGCCGCTGGTGAACAGTCGATTCGACATTCAAGGTAGACAGGCGTCCCTTGTCCACCACGGCAACCCGCAACTCTTCGGACGGGATCGCATTGATCAACATTCTCTTCATTAGTTTGAATTATCTCCCTGTTATTGTTAGGTATCCCGGTCTGGGATCGGCCTGAAATCGGTTGCCGCAGATTTAAGCCGCGACAACAGGCGCATCTCAACGAATGCGCCATAGTTACTGCAAAGGAGAGATATGCCTAAGAGGCACTTTTTTGACCAGAGGATTAAGGACAGCTGAAGGCCTCTGCGAAGTCCGGATGCTGTCCCGGCGGGAAGATGAAACATTCATTGCTGCCTCTGTTTCGAACCCTTTATCTCGGTTCCGAATAGGCAGCACAGAGCTACACTCTCCCACACGAGAGTTATTATAGACCTTATGATTACGCAAGGCAAGCCCTTCAGGCGCCGGGATCGGAGCTACCTGCAAGTGGGTACAGAACACGCTGGGCGCCGCATCGATAATTTTCTGCGCTTTCGGCTGGGCGGACTCCAGCGCTCTCGGCTGTACCGGATTCTGCGGCGTGGCGAAGTGCGGGTGAATCGATGCCGGGTCCAGCCTGATTATCGCCTGCAGGAAGGGGACTGGATTCGCATTCCTCCTGTCTACGAGCGCGACCGGCCACCGTCACGGCCAGTCGGTGCGGAATTGAGCCGGCGCCTGGAACACAGCGTTTTGCACGAGGAAAACGGCCTGCTGGTGCTGAATAAGCCGGCCGGCTTAGCAGTGCATGGTGGCACCGGCCTGCAATACAATTTGTTATCCGCCTTGCGGACGATGCGGTCAGAGGAACTGGAATTGGTGCATCGCCTGGACCGGGATACTTCCGGCTGTTTACTGCTGTGCAGCGACGTACGGCGCCTGCGCAAACTGCATGGTATGTTTCGTCAGCACCGGGTGCAAAAGATCTACTATGCGCTGTTGGCCGGGCATCCGCCGGCGCAGTTGCAGATCGATCTGCCATTGAAAAGGGTGCCGGGCCGGGGCGCAGTGCGGCAAGTCGTAGTGGCTTCCGGGGGGCGGCCCGCCCGCAGCCAGCTGCGCATTTGCCGCCGCTTTGCCCTGGCCAGCCTGGTCCAACTGCAGGCATGTACGGGTCGCACCCATCAACTGCGCATGCACGTCAGCGCCATTGGACATCCCCTGGCGGGAGACCAGAGATACGGTGATTGGGAATTTAACCGGCAAATGCGGATGCTGGGATTGCACCGAATGTTTCTGCACGCCGCGGTACTGAAACTGCCTGCCATTGACGAGGATGAGGTGGCGCTGAGCTTCCAGGCACCGCTGCCGGCAGAACTGGAGCACTTTCTGCAGAGATTGTCGGCGTATCGTGAACGGTCCGCGCCGCGTCCGTCTGGCAGGAGACGCGCCCGAGGCAGGCGCTGAGCGCTTTCCCCGCTGCCCTGGCGGCTATTAGAGTGGGTGCCGGTTTGATAACACCTGGCAGTCGGGTATAATAAGCGGTATTGCCGTTACAGTATGTATTTCCGCTTATGAATGAAACAGACTCCCCTTCAGCCGGGTCATGGGAATCTCAGCTCATCACCCGTATTGCCATGGAAGGTCTGCGCGAGCAGCGCCGGGCGCGACGCTGGGGAATATTCTTTAAGCTGTCTTTTCTGGGCTACGCAGTGCTGCTGTTGCTGCTGTATTACTTTGGCTCAAGCTGGAGTGGAATCGATACCGTTATCGGAAGTGCCCGCCATACTGCCCTGGTGGACGTGCAGGGGGTGATTGCAATGGGAGAGCCCGCCAGTGCGGAGAACATTATCCACGGCCTGGAAGCGGCTTTTGAGAACGAGGACGCGATCGGAGTCATCCTTCGCATCAACAGTCCCGGGGGTAGTCCGGTGGAAGCAGGATACGTCTATGACCGCATTCAGGAGTTGCGTGAGGAGTATCCGGACAAGGGCGTTTACGCGGTCGTGACTGATGTATGCGCCTCCGGAGGATATTACATTGCCGCCGCGGCTGAACAGATCTACGTGGATAAGGCCAGCATCGTGGGCTCCATCGGAGTCGTATTCCCCGGCTTTGGCTTCGTGGAGACGCTGGAAAAATTAGGCTTGGAGCGACGCCTGTTCAGTGCCGGGAAGCACAAGGGCCTGCTGGATCCGTTTTCTCCGCTGAAGGACAAGGAAGTGGAGCACCTGCAGGGTATATTGGAAAACATCCATCAGCAGTTCATTCAGGTTGTGCGTGAGGGCAGAGGAGAACGCCTGGACAAGGATGATGAGGAAATATTCAGCGGTTTGGTATGGACCGGAGAGCAGAGCATCGGCTTGGGCCTGGTGGATGGTTTGGGCAGTGCAGACTACGTGGCCAACGAAGTGATCCAGGCGGAGGAAATAGTCGATTACACGTATTACGAAGAGAAGTTTTTGCAGGATTTTCTTTCCAGTGCCGCCCGCACGCTGGGCAAAGGTCTAATGGCAGGTTTGGGCTTGGAGCAAACAGCGGGAGGCGCGGCGTCGCTGCGCTAAAGTCAGATTCTGATTTAATCCGTGACTGACAGTCGGACACAGTCCGTGCAAAGCGAGACTGCCGGAAATTTCTCAATCACGGGCCGATGCAGCGAGCTGATGCAACAGAATCTTCAGTTGATCGCGTTGATCGCACAGTCCAGTGACGCAAAATGCAGGCCAGTCAGAAACCGCGGCTGATACTGGCCTCGTCCTCCGTGCATCGTCGGCGCTTGCTGGAGCAGCTGGGACTGTGTTTCGAGCAACATCCGCCCGCAGTAGATGAAAGTCAGCGCCCGGGTGAATCGCCGAAGGAGTACGTGCTGCGCCTGGCTGAAAGCAAGGCACATGCCGTTGACGCCCCCGGCAGCCTGATTATTGGCGCCGACCAGGCGGCCGTCGTTAATGGTGCGGTATTGGGCAAACCGCAAACCCGTTCCCGCGCCGTGGCACAGTTGCAGCGCCTGTCCGGCTGTGACGTTGAATTCCTTACCGGGCTGTGCCTGCGCAATCCGGGCGGTGCGGTACAGCTCGACTGCATTGCTTTTCGCAGCCGTTTTTTGCAGTTGGACCAGGCCCAGATAGAAGGCTACCTGGACCGGGAAAAAGCGCTGGAGTGCGCCGCTTCGTTGCGTTCGGATGGACTGGGCATCGCGCTGCTGGAATCCATGCATGGCACTGATCCGAGTGCCCTGATCGGCCTGCCGTTGATCCGGCTCACGCAAATGCTGCGCCGGGAGGGTGTCGATCCGCTGCTGGCTTAGCCACTCGCCGGCATGGGCGGTGGAGCAAAGTGAATGGCTCGCGCCAGGGTAGCAGGCGGCTCTCGGCCAGGGGAATATCGGATACGGGCCGCTCTTCCGGTCGGTGGCTTGTTGGTCGGAACGGAGCAGCGCTGCTGGGTTCAATCGCCTGAAAAATGGCTCTCCCTGGCGAACTCACATTCTAACGCACACGGAAACCACCCGAAAACATCAGCTCTCCTATCCTCGCAGGACCCGGTAAACCAGCCTCGGCGAGGAGGGCTGTCGCGCAACGCACCAAGGTATCGGGCATTCTACCAAAGCGGTTAACCCCCGGCAGACATTGCGTAAGTGGTGCATGGCCCGAGAGGGGAGGGAGCCGGGCGCTACCCCGGCTTCTTCACCCCGATCCATCCTTCCCGTTCGGCCTAGCTGTCGATCGGTTGGCTTGTTCACGTGGCCCGCCAGGAAGTCGAATCCGGCGATCACACATAACAGGGCTGCGTCGAGCGCGTCGTCGTTGCCGACCAGCAGCCGGCGCGTCTGCGATAGTTGTAGGCGTAACTCCACCCACTCAACGGGTCCATGTTCAGAGAAATAAGCTTAAAAATCAGGAATGACTACAATGATTGGCCCATCCCTGCCAAATGGCTCCCTGGGACGGGCTCGAACCGCCGACCTAGTGGTTAACAGCCACCCGCTCTACCAGCTGAGCTACCAGGGAAGTGGGAGGAATCATATGCAGACAAGGAGCCTGTGGTCAAGAACCGCCTTGCTCCCCGAGGGTAAGGAAGGCTGAGCAGTGAGGGCCGCGGGATTTTTTTTGCACTGCAGGGCTGCAGGAGCAGGGCTACCGCAGCCATTGCCGGCAGTGCAGGCAGGCGGCGGAGCCCCCCGTTGCCGGGCAGGGAGACCGGAGAGGGCAGGCAATGGCGCTCTGCGCGGCAGAGATCAGTGTCTGTCGATAACCGGCAGGCGGCAAAGACGAAACATGCGCCCCCAATGATTACCAATGATTACCAGTTTATTTCTGTGACCGGTCGCATTATGGGCCAGGGGGCACCGGCGGACCATTGGGAAACCATGGCAGCAAGAGGATTTCCACTGGTTTACGGGGCTAGCGCCAACCTGTTCATGATCGCAGTAACGAGTACATCATGTGCCTCGGCAGGCACGGGGAAGGCTTTGACAAGCCTGAAACGGACAGCTAGCGGATCAGCAACTCTTTCTCTATGGCTTGCTGTATGCGGTCCATGGCCTCTTTCAGTCTCTCCATGCTGACCGTGAAAGACAGCCGCAGGTGCCCCGCAGCGCCGAAGGCTGATCCCGGCACTAGTGCCAGGCCGGACTGCTCCAGCAGGAACGCGGCCAGCGCAGCGTCATCCTCTATGTTTTTGGTATTGTGCGTCAACAGTTCGCTGAGGTCGGGGAAGGCATAAAAAGCGCCTTGTCCCGGCAGGTAGCTAACGCCTGGAAGCTGCTGCAGCCGCTCCCGCACGTAGTCGTGGCGTTCACGGAAGATGCGCCGGTTTTCTTCCACGGCAGCCTGATCCTGCTGCAGTGCGGCGATGGTGGCCATTTGAGCAATGGAATTGGGGTTGGAAGTGCTTTGCGATTGTATCTTCCTCATCGCGGCAATCAGCCGGGCCGGTCCTGCCGCGTAGCCGATGCGCCAGCCGGTCATTGCATATGCCTTGGATACTCCGTTGCAGATGACGACGCGCTCGCTCAATTGCGGACACACGTTGAGCAGGTTCTGAAACGGCTCTTCCTGCCAGAGGATGTGCTCGTAAATATCGTCGCTGACAATGACTAACTGCGGATGTTCCAGCAGCACCTCTGCCAGGGCGGTCAGTTCCTTCTTCTGGTAGCTGGCGCCGGTAGGGTTGTTGGGGCTGTTCAGCATCAGCAGACGGCTTCGATTGGTAATGGCTTTTTTCAACTGTTCCGGCTGTATTTTGAAGCCTTGCTCGCTCCCGGCACTGATGATCACGGGGCATCCGCCGGCCAGCAGTGCCATGTCGGGGTAGGAAGTCCAGTAAGGCGCAGGGATCAGCACCTCGTCTCCGGGATTGATCAGGGCCTGCATCAGATTGTAGAGACTGTGTTTGCACCCGCAGGAGGCCAATATCTGCTCCTCGCTGAACTGCAGCGAGTTTTCCCGCTGAAACTTGGCGATGATCGCCTGTTTTAACTCGGGTACCCCGTCCACCGGGGTGTACCGGGTCTTGCCTTGCTCTATTGCCCGCATGGCGGCTTTCTTAATATGCTCGGGAGTGTCGAAATCGGGCTCTCCCGCGCTCAGCGGGATGATGTCTTGCCCTTGCGCCCGCAGCTTGGCGGCCAGACTGCTGATGGCGAGAGTGGGGGAGGATTGAATGGCGCGGGCACGCTGTGATTCGGTTACTTCCATGGTTGGTTTTCGATGATGCTGAATTTGACCTTGGCTAGCGGAGTGAGTGGCGTTAAATTATACAAAATCATATCTCCAATCATAGGATCATACAAGAATGAGCATTAAAAGGTCCATAAAAGGGTCATTTTGCCTGCAGGCCGACTATTCTCCCAAAGGAGACCAGCCGCAGGCTATCGCCTCCCTGGTACAGGGGGTACGTGATGGTTGCCGGGAGCTGACGCTGCTCGGGGTGACCGGTTCCGGCAAGACTTTCTCTGTTGCCCATGTGATCCAGCAGATCCAGTGCCCGACGCTGATCCTGGCGCCGAATAAAACCCTGGCGGCCCAGCTCTACGGCGAGATGAAGGAGCTTTTCCCTCACAATGCCGTGGAGTATTTTGTCTCTTATTACGATTATTACCAGCCCGAGGCGTACGTGCCCGCTTCGGACACCTATATCGAGAAAGACGCCTCGATTAATGAGCACATTGAGCAGATGCGCTTGTCGGCCACTAAGGCGCTGCTGGAGCGTCCTGACGCTATTATCGTGGCTACGGTATCGGCAATCTATGGCCTGGGGGATCCGCAGTCTTACCTGAAAATGGTGTTGCACCTGGACCGGGGGGATTCGATCGATGAGCGGGGGCTGCTGCGGCGCCTGGCGCAAATGCAGTACACGCGCAACGACGTCGAATTGCGGCGCAGCTGTTACCGGGTGCGCGGCGACGTGATCGACGTGTTCCCTGCTGAATCGATGCAGGAGGCGGTCCGGATCGAACTGTTCGACGAGGAAATCGAGTCTCTTTCGATGTTTGATCCGCTGACGGGTGAAGTGCTGCGCCGCCTTCCTCGTCTGACGATTTACCCGAAGACCCACTATGTGACCGAGCGCGAGGTGATCCTGCGTGCCGTTGACGCGATCAGCGCAGAGTTGGAGGAGCGCCTGGCGGAGTTGCGCCGGTTGGGCAAGTTGGTGGAGGAACAGCGGCTGGAGCAGCGCACTCGCTTCGATCTGGAGATGATGCTGGAGATCGGTTATTGCTCGGGGGTGGAAAACTACTCGCGCTTCTTGTCTGGTCGGGCGCCTGGAGAACCGCCGCCAACGTTGTTCGATTACCTGCCGAAACAGGCGCTGCTCGTGATCGATGAAAGTCACGTGACCGTGCCCCAGCTCAATGCAATGTACCGTGGAGACCGAGCGCGCAAGGAAAACCTGGTGAACTACGGTTTTCGTTTGCCTTCGGCCCTGGATAATCGGCCCTTGCGCTTTGACGAATTTCAGAAACTGGCTCCCCAGACGATTTACGCGTCGGCAACCCCCAGGGCCTACGAGTTGGAGCGTTCAGAGCGGGTAGTGGAGCAGGTGGTGCGTCCGACCGGCCTGGTGGACCCCGAGGTGGAGGTGCGGCCGGTCTCCGGACAGGTGGATGATCTACTATCTGAAATCAACCTGCGAGTACAGGCAGGAGCGCGCGTGCTGGTAACGACGCTGACTAAGCGCATGGCGGAAGATTTGACCGAATACCTCGCCGAGCACGAGGTTCGGGTGCGTTACCTGCATTCGGACATCGACACCGTGGAGCGGGTGGAGATTATTCGCGACCTGCGTTTAGGCGTCTTCGACGTGCTGGTTGGAATCAACCTGCTGCGTGAGGGATTGGATCTGCCGGAGGTGTCGCTGGTGGCGATCCTGGACGCTGACAAGGAGGGATTCCTGCGCTCGGAGACCACACTGATCCAGACTATCGGCCGGGCAGCGCGGCATTTGCACGGGAAAGCGCTGTTGTATGCCGATGAGATCACCCGCTCGATGCGCTGCGCCATTGCGGAAACAGGGCGCCGTCGCGCCCGGCAGCGCCAGTTTAACCTTGAGCATGGGATCTCCCCGGTGGGAATTCTGAAGACAGTGCCGGACATTATGGAAGGAGCGCGCGACAGGAAGCCGCAGAGAAATCCGAAGCGGTTGCGGGTGGCGGAGCGCGATGCCGATTACCGAGTTTCAATGGATTCATTGGAGCGGCGGATCGAGCGGATGGAAAAGTGTATGTATCGTCATGCCCAGGATCTGGAATTTGAGCAGGCGGCACGGGTGCGCGACGAAATCCAGGCCTTGAGGGAAGAGCACATCGGCCTTTCCAAGCCTGCCGGCACCCGTTCCAGGGAGTTGTCCGAGACCGGCTGAAGCGGGGAGTACGGCTGACTGGCCTGGCGCGTGCGCGGCGCTACAGCGCTTGTCTGACCTGGAGCCTGGCGTTATGATCCATCCTCTTCAACACAGGCGCGTAGCTCAGCTGGCCTAGAGCACCACCTTGACATGGTGGGGGTCGTTGGTTCGAATCCAATCGCGCCTACCAGCATTTTCGCGCTGCCGTCCTGCATCAGGCAGAGAGCGACGTGAGGATAGTAATGAATTTGCCCCTCCATCTTAATTATATAAGAGTATCCTTTGATAGTTATTGGTTTTGGGCAGGCGATGTCGGAGACTTGCTGGTATAAGTCCGGATCTGACGGGGAATCCGGAATGCTCGCGTGTGGAGACTTGAGGGTGTTCTCCTGAGATATGAAGGCGTCTGCCTCCAGGGGCGCGTCGCAGGAATGGACAAAGTTCAGGAGTGTGATGCTTTTTGGCAGGTGCATCTTCGCATTTTAGTGAGCGATGTACATAGGTCGTAAAACAGAAGTTGATGGACGCAGAATCTCCGGCAGTCGTGATGGACCTTGCGGTCTTTCCGAGACGAGCACCCATGCGAGTGCGTTGAACGTTATGGCCATTCCTTCGCACTCAAAGTACGTAGTGGTCGGCAGCGGCATCCATGGACTCAGTGTCGCCTATCATCTGGCGCTGCAGCTCAAGGCTCAAGGCAAGGGCAGCGGTAAAGATATCCTGGTGGTGGATAAGCAGGGAGTGGCCGCCGGTGCGTCCGGAATCGCCTGCGGCGTGATCCGAAATAATTATTTTCAGCCGGCCATGCGTGAACTCATGATGCACAGCGTGGAAATATGGGAGAGCGATCCGGAAACTTATTGTTACTGCCCGGTAGGCTACATGCAGATCAGCCCGGAGTCCATGCATGAAGAAGTGGGTTCGATTGCCCAGCAGCAGCGCGACATTGGGTACGAGTCTGAGTTTATTGAGGGTGAGCAGGACTGCATGAAGTATATGAAGGGACTGTTTCATGATTGGCAGGCCTGTCAGATCACTTCAGTGCTGCATGAAAAGCGCGGCGGCTACGCCAATAACATCAGGAGCATGCAGGGGCTGGCTGCCAAGGCGGAAAGCCTGGACGTGCGGATTGTATCCGGCGTCAAAGTGACTGGATTTCGCAGCCAGGGCGGCGCCCATGCCGCATTGACGGCGGTGGAAACCAACCGGGGCGCCATTGAGTGCGATTACGTGGTCCTGGGCGCCGGTCCCTGGATAAGGGATTTCTGGAAAATGCTGGGTTTGTCCATGCAGACTGAGGTGCGCGGCCCGGATGGGGTCAGCAGCGAGCGCCCGACGTGGGTTTATTGGTGCCTGCAGGAAGGCACGCTGGAGGTGGATCCCAGTCTGCAAAAAACCAACGACGGACAAGTTGCTCCCGTCTTGCACGTAGACAGTGACGCACGGCTGTATTCGATTCAGGACGGTTCACTGCTTACCGACTGCATGTGGGGAATTTATTACAAGGCGGATTTTTACGTCAGGGGAGTGCAGGGAGGAACGGTGCCCTACCAGGTAGAGACCGATCCGGAGCAAGTCCAGCTAGACCCATACGGCCATGAGTCGACCGAGCACGTGGTCAGCGCTGGATTTGCGGACCTGTGGGTTTCCGCCCTGGCGCATTGCCAAAAACGTTTCGAAGGCACATTCGGCAAATACAGGCGGGAAAAAGCTTCCGGCGGGCTCGGTGCTTTTACCCCGGATAGTTTTCCAATATTTGATGTATTCCGGGAGAACTGTTACATCATAGCAGATTCCAATCACGGCTATAAAATGCTGGGAGTTGGCAAGCTGGTCGCAGAGGAGATTTGCGGCACTAAAAGCAGATTATTAGAACCGTTCCGGTTTTCCCGCTACCAGGAAGGGAAGCTGCACCCATTGTCTAACAGTCCTTTTCCCTGGAGCTGAAGCAAGACCTGATCCCAGTATCACCTTACTGATAAATTCGTTATATTATTAAATAGGATCCATCTGAATGGCAGGGAGTTGAAAATGACTGATCTACAGAGATTTTTGAATGCGCGAGGGCGCGATGAGCAAGTAGTGGCGGTGCGCGAAAAAATAAATGAATTGAAGATCCAATACATTTATTACCAGTTTGTTTCCGTGACCGGGCGCATTATGGGCAAGGGGGCACCGGCGGACCATTGGGAAACCATGGCAGCAAGAGGATTTCAACTGGTTTACGGGGCTACCGCCAACCTGTTCATCGACCGCAGTAACAAGTACATCGGTTACGGACCGGAAGCATGGGAATTGGTGGGGTTGCCGGAGCCTGACAGCTTCATGCAATTGCCTTGGGACAAGCGGGTGGCGCGTGTTTTTTGTACGCTGTTCCGCGGTCGAGAACACGAAAAGGATGCTGGAAAATTCCTCACTTCCGACTGTCGCGGCAATCTGCGGCGCATCCATGATAAGTTTAAGAAAGACCATAAGGGGCTGCACATGCGGGTAGGCACGGAACCGGAGATGATGTGGCTGAAGCGCGATGAAAATGGCAAACCTTGCGGAGGTTTCAGCAAGCCTTATTGCTATCACATTGACCAGTTTGAATCCCTGCGTCCGGTGTATTTGCGGGTGATTGAATATGCCCGTGCCATGGGGCTGGACATGATCCAGGGCGACCACGAGGATGCGCCGGGTCAGTTGGAATTGAATTTCACCTTCGATGACGTGCTTCGCAATGCTGACCGGCTGACTACCTACAGGCAGATCTGTGCCCAGGTCGCCAGGGAGCAGGGCTTGATCGCGTGCTTTATGGCGAAACCATTCATGAACGTCTCCGCTTCCGCCTGCCATACCAATCTCTCCCTGTGGAAAGGAGGCAGGGATGCGTTGCGGACCTTTGGTCATGAGCCTTTGCCGGGCATGGACGGACCTTTCACTTACCTGGAGAAAGGAACGAACACGTTCCTGCCGCAGACGGATAATCCTCGCTTGCCGGGCAGGACCGGGCAATATGCGATGGGAGGGTTGCTCAAGCATCAGCGCGGCCTGACCGTGATCGGTTGCTCTACGGTGAATTCCTACCGGCGCCTGCTCGATTTTGGTTTCTGGGCTCCATTATACGCGAATTGGGGATATCAGAATCGTACTGCCGGCGTGCGCAACTCCGCGCCGGGGCGTTATGAATACAAGGCGGTGGACTCCATGCATAATCCTTACCTGATGGGTGCCGGTTTGTTGAAAGCGATCGATGATGGACTGAAGAAAAAAACTCTGCCGGGCGCCGCCGAACAGCGCAACATTTACCAGGTCATGGAAGAGGTAGAGAGCAAGTACATCAAACTGCCTATGTCTCTGGGAGAGGGCTTGGACGCCTTTGATGAAGACGCCGTGGCCAAGTCCGCGTTGCCCGGCGAGATGTACAAAGTATTTATGGACTACAAGCGCGACGAGTGGGATAAATTTCTTTCCACCGTGACGGATTGGGACATAGATACGTACATGGACTGTCTGCCGTAGCCGGATTAAAGAAGGTGCGGGCGTTATGTGCGGTATTGCAGGTTTAATCCATCGCCGGGGCCACGCCGGTATTGGAGGAGAGATGACTTCGATGTTGCAGGCACTGAAGCACCGAGGCCCGGATTCTTCCGGGTTTGCCCTGTATGGTGCAGTAGGTCGCACGGAAGCTGACAAAGAGCAGGGGGAGCGCTATGTTATGCGCTTTAACCTGGCGGAACGGGAAGACTTGGAACAAAACGGCAGCTTCTCCATTTTAGAGAAGCTGGTCGAGCGGAAAAAAATGGTGGATAAGCGTTTGTCCGAATTGGGAGGGCAAATTATCGAGCAATCAATGCCTACCCGCTATTCCTGCCGTTACCTGCTGGATTATACCGGGGACTTGAAGCACCTGGCCGCCTACACGGAAGACGTGGAAGGCGTGGAGATCCTGTCCCTTGGAAAAGCCCTGGAGTTGGTGAAGGATCTGGGCGACGCCGATAGCGTCTCTTCACGTTATGATCTCAGGCACTTTCAGGGCACGCACGCGATCGGTCACACTCGCATGGCAACCGAGTCAGCGGTGGACATCCGTTCGGCGCACCCATACTGGGCCTATCCATTCAGTGACATTGCCGTTGTTCACAATGGCCAATTGACTAACTATTGGCTCAACCGGCGGGAGTTGGAGCGGGGCGGATGCCGCTTTTTGTCTGACTGTGATTCGGAGCTGATTGCCGTCTACGTTGCAGGGCGCATGGAAAAGGGAGACAGCCTGGAGGATGCCATGCGCCGCTCCGTGGAAGAATTGGATGGTGTGTTCACTTACCTGGTTGCCACCAGTGATCAGCTGGGCATGGCCAAGGATATAATGGCGGCCAAGCCCATGGTTCTTTATGAAAGCGGCGACTTCGTTGCATTGGCTTCAGAAGAGATTGCCATACGCAGTGTCTTGTCAGGTGAAATCGACACGGTTGATCCTTATGATGGAGAGGTGCGCGTATGGGAAACATGAGCACCGGCGGCAAGTCCGCGGCAAAGCTGCAAGGTACGCAAATGCACAAAGAGCGCCTTGTGGGACGTACTCAGCAGGTATTCTTTTCTCCGGTGGAGGAGGAACGTTGCACCTGCCCGTGGGCTTTCGAGGTTGATTTTTCCAGGGAAGCCGAATTCGACGCCGGGCAAATGCAGACCCGTGAGATCAATACTCGCCTGCGTCAATTGATGCGCGAAGGGTTCGGTTCGATCATCGTGCGCAATCCATGTGCCAGGCATTCTTTAGGGGTCGGCATTTTGAATCGTCTTCAGCTTACCTTTGATGGTAGCCTGGGCTATTTTGGCTGCGGTTTGATCGATGGTCCGAACATCCGTGTCCGCGGGCGGGTAGGCTGGTCCTGCGCGGAGAACATGATGTCCGGTACCGTGCTGGTGGAGAAAAACGCTGGTTCTACCTTTGGCGCTGCGCTGCGTGGTGGCGACCTGGTGTGCCGGGGTGACGTAGGCGCTCGCACTGGGATCGACATGAAAGGAGGCACCATTCTTATCGGCGGGCGCACGGGAGCTTTCAGCGGTTTCATGATGCAACGCGGCCGGATCATTGTATTAGGCAACGCCGGCAAGAACCTGGGTGACTCCATGTACGACGGCGTGCTCTACGTTGGAGGCACTATTCAAAGCCTGGGGGTGGACGCGATTGAGGCAGAGATAAGTGAATTGGAGGAGCGCTGGCTGAGTGAGAAGCTTCAGCGCTACGGGCTGGAGCCGGCGAATGGAATCCGTGCCTTGACGAAGATCGTTGCAGGCAAAAAGCTGTGGAACTACGACAGCCTGGAACCGATGGAAAAGAAACTGATTCTTTAAGTTGAGTCCTTATTGTTCTGGAAGATGTAATGTATTGGCCAGCCGAACAAAATTCCGCCGCCGGAGCCGTCGGGGGCAAGCGGGGTTTTTGATCATGAGTTTTCGATCATTCTCGGAGTCTCCTGGTTCTATCCATGATCCTGCAGGATGCTGATTGCGAATGGAAGTCTGATTTAGAGGAGAATTTTCAATGGCCAGAAAACAAAGTGCGGTGCAGAAAGTGAAATCTCCTCCCGTGGAGACGGGGCTGTCACCCTCGCAGCAACGGAACTTGTTGGGCAGGAGCTTCATTTTTCCGCCTGAAGTTGTCAATGATATACACATCAAGGCTGAGCTCGGCCGCTACCGGATGCGGGGTTTTTCGTTATTCAAAAAGATCCCTTCCTGGGACGACCTGACTTTTTTGCCCGGCACGCTGACGCGTTTCGTTATTGAGGGATATCGTGAAAAGTGTGAAACTCGAACGGTAATTGGCCCGCGCGCACGGCGTCCGATGGAGCTGGATATCCCGATATACATCACCGGCATGAGTTTCGGTGCCCTCAGTTACGAGGCGAAGACTGCCTTGGCCCGGGGCGCCACCATGGCGGGCTCTGCCACCTGTTCCGGGGAAGGCGGCATGATTCCTGATGAGCGTCGTTACTCGGAAAAGTGGTTCTACCAGTGTATTCAGTCCCGTTACGGGTTTAACCCGCAGCATCTGATGCTTGCGGACGCGGTGGAATTTTTTATAGGCCAGGGCTGCAAGGTGGGGCTGGGAGGCCACCTGATGGGGCAAAAGGTAACTGACCAAGTGGCTGAGATGCGATCACTGCCGGCAGGTATCGATCAACGTTCCCCGGCCCGGCATCCGGACTGGCTGGGACCAGATGACCTGGCACTTAAGATCGAGGAAATTCGGGAAGCAACCAACTGGGAGATCCCGATTCAACTGAAGCTCGGTTCCGCGCGCGTGTACGACGACGTACGCATGGCCATCAAAACGGCGCCGGACAGCATTTACATCGACGGCATGGAAGGAGGTACTGGCGCCGGTCCTCACCTGGCGACGGAAGAGACTGGCGTGCCTGGCATCGCTGCTATTCGGCAAGCTCGCCGCGCCTTGGATGACCTGGGCAAGAGCGGGGAAATATCGCTGGTTTATGCCGGGGGCATCCGTAACGGCGCAGATATTGCCAAGGCGCTCGCCCTGGGTGCAGATGCGGTTGCCATCGGACATGCTGCGCTGATGGCGTTAAACTGCAATAAAGACATTCCAGAAGCTGATTTCGTGAAGGAGATAGGCGTGGAGCCGGGGTATTGCTACCATTGTCATACTGGCCGCTGCCCGGTAGGAGTGGCTACTCAGAATCCGGTCCTGAGAGCGCGGCTGGATCCGGATAAAGCCGCTGAGCGCGTGTACAATTTTCTGCACTGCCTGACAATCGAATGCCAGATGATGGCCCGTGCCTGCGGAAAAACGAATATTCATTCCCTGGAGCCGGAGGATCTGGCGGCGCTCACGATGGAGGCTTCGGCCTTGGCCCAGGTGCCTCTTGCTGGCTCCCAGTATACCGTTGGCCGTCCCGACCTGACCCGTTTTTAGCCGATATCATCTTCAAAAGAAGTACCGGAAGGAAACTCAAGCTTTTGTCAGAGGTGCGGTCCATGCAAATTGAAACAGCGGCACAGCTGGACCGATGACCATGACAGCCAGTTTGATACAGGCCGGGAGAGTACAGTAATGAAAAAACAGACAGACAACGTCGCCGCCACTGCGCGCACGGCGCGTGAGCAGGAAATCGGCCAGCACATAGGCTATCGCTATGACGTGAACTTGATTCCGGATTACTCTCGCCTGACCTCTTTTCTCAAGAAATACATCGCGCACATGGGATGGCAGGATCTGAATTGGCTGGAAGACGTGCACATGGGGTATGAAGACCAGCGTCCGGCGGTATTCGATCGCAATATCAACGGCTGGGTGACTTTGCCTGCAGGCGTGAAACTTCCGGAAAATCAGCAAGACCGCGACATGCTGGCGCGCGAGTTACTGATCAAGTTTCAAATGTCTCCGGATCATCCCCTGGTTGAGTTGCGTCAGGCTTATGCGAAATCTGATTGATTGCTCCTGCTGGACCGCCGCGCTGAGCGCAGCGGCATATGTGCCTGTTACGGGCATCGTCGCCCGGTCATTGATCCAAGGCGGCCTGTACCTGGGGAATCTGAAATATCTTTCATATTAGATAGAAAGATATTTCATCCGACCGGCTGGAGGAACGACAGCTTTGAGCTCTTTGGGCGGTCAGCGCCGGTGCAGGTGGCAGGCAGATGACAGGCACTGAATGCAGGGCCATTGATAAAACTTCTCTCCTGTAGATTTTAGTCTATACTTGCTCATATACTTAAGAATCAGGTTAGCTTTCAGGTCGCATCAGTGCCTGAAAGCATGTTTGCCTTTATGTTGAGTCCATAACAACAACAGTGGCGGATTTATGATTGGGAGAATGATCTGATGTCAGATGCCAACGAAGCCTTGCTGGTAATTTTTACCGAGTTCTACTATTGGATCACGATTCCGTTGATGTTCTTGATCCACGTAGGATTCTGTATGTATGAGGTGGGCGCTTCGCGCTGGCGGAATCACATGCACACCCTGATGAAAAATACCATGCTGATCCCGCTGGTCACAATAACCTTCTTCTTTTTCGGTTGGTGGCTGTATTTTGCGATGCCGAATGGACCCGGCATTACCGGCGGCCTGGTTGCGGCACCGCACGCCTTGCCGACCAGCGAATTGATGGGGACGCACATGGGGGGAGAGGCGTTTAGCGAGCAGTACGGACCGGATGATATGTTCTGGGCGCGCTTGAACGGTGTGTTCTGGGCCGCTTTCCTGCTGTTTTCCTGGACTGCGGCGTCTATTGTTTCCGGCTCAGTGATCGAGCGCATTCGCTCTTCGGCATTTTGGCTCGCTGCCATCCTGATCGGGTCAGTCATGTGGGTATTGGACGCTGCCTGGGGCTGGCATCCGGACGGCTGGATGGTGCAAAAGCTGGGCTACCACGATGCTTATGCCTCCGGCGTGATCCACGGGATTGCCGGGGGATTTGCACTCGGCATATTGATTGTGCTCGGTCCCCGCATCAATAAATTCCGCGCCGACGGGACGCCACGCGTGATCCCGCCACAGAATCCATGGCTGATCTCAATCGGCCTGTTTCTAATCTACGTTGGGTTTTGGGGCTTCTATGTAGCGTGCAACGTGCCCATAATCGACGTGGATCCAAGTGACTCCAGGCAATTTTTCTCAGCTACCAATATTTATGGTACACCGACCACGCTGTCTGCTATCACGGTTAACTTCCTGATGTCATTGTCAGGCGGTTTGCTGATGGGGTACCTGGTCTCCAGAGGCGATCCTTTCTGGACTTACTCATCCGGCCTGGCTGGAATCATCACGGCATCCGCCGGCAACGATCTGTATCACCCGATACAGGCGATGCTGATCGGCGCGATCGGCGTATTATTTATGTATAAGATGCACTACTGGGTGGAGCGGCGCTTCAAGGTTGATGACGCAGTTGGCGCAGTGGCGGTGCATGGTTACGCTGGAGTAGCCGGATTGATCATCTCGGGATTTGTGCTGTGGGGATACCCGTCCTCGATGAATACGGAATACGCGACGATAACCCCGTGGGGACAGACGATCGGTGCCGTCATCATGTTCTTTGTGCTGGGGTTTTTGCCGGCTTGGATCTTGGCGAGGATCCTGCAGTCCTTCGGCATTCTGAGGGTTCCTCGGGCAATCGAGTTGGCAGGGCTGGACTTGGCAGAGATTCACACCCGTGCCATCGATGCCCAGGAATTCAGGCAGGCGAACGAAGAGTTTGAACGGCGCGAACTGGCCTCGTCGCCTTCCGGCGGCGACAGTTAGCCGGATTCTTGACGGCGTTTTCTCGCGTTGCCGGGTACAGAGCATGAAATGACGTTCGTTGAACAACAGCAGAGGAGAAATAGATAATGACAACAGGTGCGTTTGAAAACTGGGCCGTTGACGTTTCGACCCTGGGTCCCTTGTATCCTTTTGTAGGCTGGGAGGGGCTGATGACCTTTGTGGGCGTGGCTTTATGGATCGCGTGGCACGTGTGGCAGATTTCCAGCGAATCCAATGAATGGGAAAATGACTTGCAGAAGTTTGGGGGCAAGCCGTTACCGAAAGAAGAATATCACGAGTAGAAGCGGGTCGCTGCCCGTCGCAGATAGAATATATCGGCCCTGCATTCCGGGTTGCAGTCAGTCCCGCTGCCGCTTTTCCGATCCTTGCCATCAGCATGGGGGTGCGTCCGTTGGGTTGCGTTATTTGTTTGTCTACGGGAGTCTGCTCAGTGGCACGGGTATTCCCTGGATAGACGGCGTCCTGCATCGCTGCTGCAGGGAGTTGGGCCATGCATGGATCGACGCCGTGCGCTTGGACTTGGGTCTTTATCCGGGCGCGCAGCCTGCGCGTGGCAGCAGGCTGCAGGGGAAATTGTTGTTCATGCAGCGGCATGCCTGCGCGCTGCTCGCCAGATTGGACCGCTACGAAGCCTTCCATCCCGCCTGTCCGCGGCGCAGCGAGTTTCTGCGCACAGCGGTCAGAGTTCACCTGGTGCGGGGCAGGGAAGATTGGGCCTGGGCCTATCTTTACAATCGTGCCGCGATGGTGCATCGGGTCTGCACCGGCGGCGGGTAGCCGGAAGCTGGAAACGCGCGCCCGGTCGGCTGAAACCTTCCGCCATCAAGGAGCTTGCCGCCTGTACGGGTCAGTTTTTCGATTTTCTGCCGCGTGCTTCCGCTCGTCCTGCGTGACATTTGTGCCAGGCAGCAGACCCGCCCGGGTTAATGGTCAAGGGCTCTGTTCCAGGCTTCAGGCAGCCAATGCCGCGAGGCATATATTCGCTGCTGTGGCACTGGGGAAGCCTGACCGAGAGCAGGGAAGGCAGTACGGACCTGCTCAGCAATCCAGTGTCTGCTCCCGTTCCCAGTCGCTAAGATAGGCAGCATAGTCCTGCCATTCTTCCATCTTGAGCTTGACATAAGCATCGATCAATTCATTGCCCAGGGACTGGCGCAACAGCTTGCTTTTATCCAGCAGGCGCAGTGCGTCCAGCAGGGTGGTCGGCAGCTTTCTTGCCGCGCGGACACTGTGCCTTTCCTGGTACATGTTGATGTGCAGCGGCTTGCCGGGATCTCGTTTCTCCTGAATGCCCTCCAGCCCGGCCGCGAGAATCGCGGCCTGCAGCAAGTACGGATTGGTGGAGCCATCCATCAGCCGCAACTCGAAACGCCCGGCGGCCGGCACCCGGATCATATGTGTGCGGTTGTTGCCGGAATAGGTGACGGCATTGGGAGACCAGGTTGCGCCAGAGCGTGTTTGCGGGGCATTGATGCGCTTGTAGCTGTTGATGGTCGGATTGAAGATGGCGCACAATTCCGTGGCGTGGTGGACGATGCCGCCGAGAAAGTGGTAGGCAACGGCAGACAGTCCCAGCGCGTCGCTTTTGCTCAGAAACAGGTTGCGGCTGCCGGCTTTATTCCACAGCGATACGTGGGCGTGGCAACCGTTTCCCGTCAGATGTTGGAACGGCTTGGGCATGAACGTGGCACGCAGGCCGTGGTTTTCAGCGATGGTTTTCACCATGAACTTGAAAAAAACATGCCGATCTGCCGTCAGCAGCGCATCGCTGTAGTCCCAGTTCATCTCGAATTGCCCATTGGCGTCTTCATGATCGTTTTGGTAAGGTGCCCAGCCCAGTTTGATCATGTAGTTGCAGATTTCACTGATCACCGGGCTGCGCCGCATCAGGGACTGTTGGTCATAACAGGGTTTGCTCTGCTTGTCCGCCGGATCGGATATTGCGTTTCCCTCCGAGTTGAGCAAAAAGTACTCGCATTCGACGCCGCTCTTCATGCGATAGCCTTTTTTCAAGGCATGGGCAATTTGGCGTCTCAGGATCACGCGGGGGGCGGATTCCACCTCTCTGCCGTGCATCCACAGGTCGGCGGCCAGCCAGCCCATTTCCGGCTGCCAGGGCAACTGGATCAGGCTGCCGGCATCCGGCACGGCAAACATGTCCGGGTCCGCCGGAGTCATGTCCAGCCAGGTGGCGAACCCGGCAAAGCCAGCCCCTTCTTTTTGCATGACGCCGATAGCCCGGGCCGGCACCAGCTTGGCGCGCAGGACGCCGAACAGGTCTACGAAACTGATAAGGAAATACTCAATCTTTTTTTCCTTAGCTATTTTTTGCAGGTCTTTTCCCATTTATTGCTCCTCCTTCGTGCGTCAGCCCCGGGACTGGCCGGTCCCAGTCGGGGACTGCGGCAGATGACTGCAATGGCTAAAGACAATCGCTGTATCTACCGGCTGGCAGGTGCCGGCCGGCCTTTTCGAGCCTTGCTGTGCTGACCCTTGATTCCGGTGCGTTCCTCTCCTATCCAATGAGGGCCCCGTTTGATCTTTCTTCGGAGTGATTATATCAGTGTCTTTTAATCCTGTTGATAAAGTTGTCCGCGCAGAGAGATATACTGCCTGCTCCGATAAATGAGCGAGCATAATGGAATATTGGTTACCGGAAACCATTGGTCCCCGGATTTTGTGCTGTGCAATGTAGCGCCACGCTGCCATTGCTGATCGTCAAACTGGGCTCTGTCCCGGATACGCTGCTGGGCAGCGCAGGCGATTTCCAGCATTATTTTTGCCGTGGCTTGGGCGTTCCACTGGATAGGTGCCGAATCGTTGAAGTCGCCAGGGGAGCTTCTTTGCCGCCTGTCGGAAGCTTCTCTGGAGCGATCTTGAGCGGTTCCGGCAGCATGGTCAGCGAAGTTCATGCCTGGAGAGGCCCCTTGGAGAGTTGGCTGCATCGAAGCTTGGAGCGGGAAATTCCCTTGCTGGGCGTGTGCTATGGCCATCAGTTACTGGCACATATCCTGGGAGGACAAGTGGATTGGGCGCCGGCGGGTCCGGAATTTGGCACTTTTCGAATCATGCTGAGCAAACAAGGGCGGCAGGATCCGCTTTTTGCCGGGTTAGGCCCTGAATTGCGCTGCCAGCAATGGCATCGGCAGGCAGTACTGAAAATACCGCCAGGGGCGCGTATTCTGGCGCACAGCCCAGGCATGGATTGCCAGGCATTTGCCTGGGGAGAGCGTGCCTGGGGCATCCAATTCCACGCTGAATTCACTCCAGCCGTGGTGCGCGGCTTCATTGCCGCACGCCGTCCCCTGTTGCGGAAACTAAACGCGAACGTGCAGCAGATACAAGCCGAACTGGAAGACAGCGGGCATGGTCGGAGGGTGCTGCGCAATTTTGCCGATGCCGCCCGTTCTGCTTCGGTCGCCGGTGCATTTCGCGCTGACTAAAATTCCTTGCGTATAAGTAAGGCTTCATTGGATTTCATCGGCTCAAAGCTGACTTCATTGTGATTGTACTGGTAATGGGCACAATGGAAGAGATGATTTTCCAGGCTGACAGCCTTCATTAAAGGCGGGCTCCAAGACTTATTTGCGATGGCAGGGGACGGCAAGTATTGAGCAGGGATGCTCCGGTGGGATTCAGTAAATTGGGCAGACGGTCATGGTACGGTCGCATACAGCGTAAATCTCAGAATTGCTTGCTGACCCCGAGGTTGAATTGTGTTCGCCGGTACCTGTAGAACTCTACGTTGGATAAGTTTCTTTCCCGGTCGATCGATATTTCCGGCGTGAGGCCAAACAGGTTCCAGTCTCTTTTTCTGAGAGTAAGAGTAAACGTAGTGCGCTTCTCATTGCGCCGCACGCCTCCTAAAGCAGTCGCTGAATCATAGCGTGTGTGTGCATAACGCACGCCGATCCGGGCAGAGATGCCGAACTTGAATTCGCGCTGGATGCCAGCGGCAATGGAAGGAGAGGAGGAAGAAAAATGTCCGCTGTTGGCAATTGTGCGGGCGAAAGCCAAATTCAAGTCCATGGTGCTGACCGGATCCAATCCGAACGACAGGGCTCCAGCCGTATAGAATACATATCCATTGGCCCTGAAGTTATTTCGATAGCGGCGCTTAAGGAGTTGTGCGTTTTCTCGCAGGCTCAGATTCCGCAGAAGCCGATGCTCGTTGGCCAGTTCCAGGCCAAATTCGTAGTTGTAGGGAGAACTGCTAAGCCAGCGGCGCCCGACCAGTGCAGTCAGATCAGTAGCACTACCGGGACGCAGCCAGCGCAAGCCCAGAGAGGTCCGGGCAATGGTGTCATCTGCAACGGATCCTTTGTAATTGCGTTGATTGCCGATGCCTCGCGTGACCAATTGCCAGTTTTGAGACAATGGATGTCTCCAGAGGGCAGCGGCTTCCCAGGTCAGACCTATGCCGCTTCGTTTTTGCGAGTCCGGATCCAGATCAAACAGCAGATCGCCAATGCGGATAGATTCGTTTGAGGGGGCAGAGTTAATGTTCGTGTCCGGAGATATCCCCATGCCAATGTGTAGCTGCCAGCCGCGCCGGGCCCGGATGGCGTCGAGAAAGCGCTGCACGGTTGGCTGTACCCCTTCGGGCGGCTTGGTAGCCAGCACGTACTCAAAATGATAGCGGGCGCTTTCGTCTTCGCCGGACAGGAAGAGAGCGCGTGCCAGTTCCAGGCGCACCCGGATTTCCTGTGGACGGTTCGTGAGAATCTCGCGGAAATGTTTGGCTGCCTGGGCATAATTTTTGTTTTTCAGGGCACCGAGGCCCAGCAGGAATTCCACTTCGGTTTGATCCGCTTGCGGTTGGTCTTTCAGCTCCTGCAAAATAGCCAGGGCTTCGTCGGTTTTCTGCAAGTGCATGAGCGCACGCGCGAGCTGTTGCTGAGCCGGGATCAGTCCCGGATATTCCTGCAGCAGCGCAAGCAGCCGCGCGGCGGCTGCTTGCGGTTGTTTCAGACTGAGTTCGACAACGGCGCTAAGCAACTCGATCGTTGCCAGGTCCGCATTTGGGTCGTTACGCAGCAGGGACAGCACGGCCAGCGCCTCCCGCGGCTTTCCCTTGCGTAGCAGTTGCGTTGCCAGGGATAGCGAGACCGGTACCACGATCGCTTCCGGTGCCGCAGCGGGATCCTCCGCGTCAACCCCAGCAGATGCTGCCGGCTGGGCGTTGCCTTGCTGGCTGATTGCCACGCCGGGTAATCCGAAGGCGCACAGTGTGAGCAACGCGAAACGAGACAAATCGCTCAGAGAAAAGCGGAGCACCCAGAGAAATGGCGACGGTTGCAATGCGGCGGCGGGGTTAAAGTTTGCCGCTAGCGGCTTGTCGGTGTCGGCGCCACCACCATGGTCATCAATTTTCCGGCTAATTTGGCTTCCTGCTCTATCATGCCCAGTGTCCCGATGTCCTGGGTGATGCGATCCAGCACTTGCGTGCCTCGCTCCGCGTGCACCATCTCGCGACCGCGGAAACGCACTGTAACTTTTACCTTATCTCCCTGTTCCAGGAAGCGCATCAGACTGCGTACTTTTATATCGTAGTCTCCCTTGCCGATATTGGGGCGAAACTTGATCTCCTTAACCTGGAATTGCTTGCGTTTGCGCCGTGTAAATTGCCATTTCTTGCTTTGTTGGAACAGATACTTGCCGTAATCCATGACGCGGCACACTGGAGGCTCGGCGCCAGGCACGATCTCAACCAGGTCTAGATCCTCCGCAGTCGCTGCTTGCATGGCTGCCTCCAGCTCCATAATGCCGACTTGACTGCCGTCAGCTCCTATCAGGCGGACGCGGTCAGCCTTAATCTCTTCGTTTAACCGGTGTCTTTCGTCTGCGATTAGCTGGATACTCCCGTTGGGTTAGGCGCAGCTGCTGCGTTGCTTGCTTTCATCCTGGAGCATGCGGACAAACTGCTCAATGTCCATGGGCCCCAGGTCGCCCCTGTCGCGGCTGCGGACGGAAATATTCCGTGCTTGAAATTCTCGATCTCCGAGAATCAACTGGTAGGGAATGCGCTGCATTTCATGTTCACGGATTTTAAGCCCGATTGTTTCATTTCTCAAGTCAGTTTCGGCACGCAGGTCCGATGATTGCAGTTGCTTGAGGGTTTTCCGAGCGTACCCGGCTTGTCTCTCGGTCAGCGCGATCACTATCACTTGCACGGGAGACAGCCATGAGGGCAGGGCACCGGCATGGTGTTCGATCAGGATGCCGATGAATCGCTCCAGCGAACCCAGAATGGCACGGTGGATCATGACGGGAGAGCGGCGGCTGCCGTCTGCTGCCGCGTACGTCGCTCCCAGGCGCTCTGGCATGGAAAAATCCACTTGGATGGTACCGCATTGCCAGGAGCGGCCGATGCTGTCCTTGAGCACGAATTCGATCTTGGGCCCGTAGAAAGCTCCTTCCCCAGGCTGTAGCCGCCATTCAAGTTGGCTGTCCTGGACCGCGATCTTCAAGGCTTGTTCAGCCTTGTCCCACTGTTCGTTGCTGCCTACGCGCTGCGCCGGCCGGGTGGAGAGTGCGACAGCGAACTCTTTAAAGCCGAAATCCCGGTAGGCTTGCAAAGTCAATTCGATCAATGCGGAGACTTCGCTCTGCAATTGATCCACCGCGCAGAAGATGTGGGCGTCGTCCTGAGTGAAGCGGCGGGCTCGCAATAAGCCGTGTAGCGTGCCTGAGGGCTCATTGCGGTGCACGATGCCGAATTCAGCCATCCGTAGCGGCAATTCGCGATAGCTGTGCAGTCCTTGCCTGAATACTTGTATGTGCGCCGGACAGTTCATGGGCTTGATCGCATATTCGCGGCTTTCGGCGCAGACGCTGAAAATCATGTCTCCGAACTTGTCCCAATGTCCGGATTGCTCCCAGAGAGTACGATCCAGCAGTTGTGGCGTGTGCACTTCCTGGTAGCCGTGGTGTTCGAGCAGCTGGCGGATGTATTGTTCTACCAGGCGAAACAAGGTCCAGCCGCGAGCGTGCCAAAATGCCATGCCCGGCGCCTCGGGCTGAAAATGGAACAGTTGCAGCTTCGTGCCCAATTTACGGTGGTCGCGCCGCTCTGCTTCTTTCAGCCGGTGCAGGTACGCTTGCAGTGATTTCAGGTCCGGCCAGGCGGTGCCGTAAATGCGCTGCAGCATTGGCAGCCCCGGATCTCCCCTCCAATAGGCACCCGCCAGCCGGGTTAGCTGAAAATGGCGCAGATGGCGGGTATTCGGTACATGTGGACCGCGGCACATATCCACGTATTCCTCGTGCTGATACAGCGCGATGCTCTCATCCTGCGGAATGCCGTCGATAATCTCCAGCTTGTAGGGTTCGTTGCGTTCCTGAAAAGTCCGCACAGCCTGTTCCCGGCCGACGACTTTGCGGACCACCTGGTAGTTGCGCCGGCTCAGTTCATGCATGCGTGCCTCGATCGCGGCCATGTCTTCCGGCGTAAACGGGCGCGAATAGTCTACGTCATAGTAGAAACCGTCTTCGATAACCGGGCCGATAGCCATTTTGGCTTCCGGGTACAGTTGCTTGATCGCGTGTCCCATCAGATGGGCCAGGGAATGGCGCACGATCTCGATGCCTTTCGCATCCCGAATCGTAATAATATGCACCTTGGCGTCTTCCTGCAGTTCCACGCAGGCATCCACCAGGCGTCCGTCCACCGATCCGGCCAAGGCGCTGCGCGCCAGCCCTGATCCTATGTCTTCCGCTACTTGACGCACCGAGGGAGCCTGCGGATAGCAGTGCTGTGAGCCGTCAGGCAGGGTGATCGTGGGCACGCTATGTTCGCGGCCTGTTCAGTGCCGGGAAGGCGCGCTGAAGTGCGGGGGGCGCGGCGTCATGAAATAAAAAATATTTTCCAATCAAATAGATATATGAAAGGCCTGTTGCCAGATCCGTGTTATTTGTCCCGTTATTTTGCCCGCCATTCCCGAATAGGGCCGGTCCCTCTGAGCAGACGTTGTTTCGGTCGAGACGGCAGCCCGGCTGCCATCCCGGTCGAATTTCGTTCATCCGCATTGCCAGTGTAAGGCCCAAGGGCCAATATTAGTCTATAATTCAAATTATTATACAGTCTACGGTCCGGTGCTGAGAAGTCTCACGTTTATCCAGGGTCGCCATTACTCTGCCAGATGCTCCTGGGCTCGGCAGCGACAGCGGAAAGTCCCTGTGAGTGTAGGTGCAGGTTGGGGGTTGAATAGCAGCTTTTTGAAGATTAAAGGACTTAAAACAGGTAAGTATGAGTCTGATCAGGTCGGAAGGCTGGGATTATGAGCACGGAAAGCATCGCCGTCACAGAGAACCCGCTGGTCGTCAGGCATATGGACGGGCGACGCTTTCAAGCGGCGTTTATCCTGTTATTCCTGTTCGTGGCGCTGGTACTGGGCGATTGGTTGAGTGTGCGCATGCTGGAGCAGCAGAAGCACCAATTTAGCCTGTTACAGTCCAGTCATGAGAATATGACTGCTTTGTTGGGTGCATTAGACGAGGCAGACGCCTCTGCGGCTCTCTCCACTTCGGGGACCGGTCGAACCCAGATCCTGGGCACCAGATTAGACCAGGCAGACGCCTCTGTGGCTCTCTCCACGCGGGTTGCCGCGTCGTTGTGGGCCGCGCGCCTGGAAAATCAGCTGGAAACGCTGCGGATAGAGTTTCCGGCGTTTTCCAAGGGAGAGTTTCCGGTCAAGCTTATATTCTTGCAGCAGCAGCTGCGGGACTGGTCCATGGAGACGGGGCTGCCAGCCAGTGCCCGCTCTCGCGCCGCGCTCCAGGACTTACTGCTCCTTCTGGAGCGACAAAAGGTCCAATTGAGGCGAGCAGAGTTTGGGGCGCTTCTGTTCTGGCTGTTGCCGACGTTCTTTCTGCTGCTGGTGGTAGTCTTGGTTCTGTGGCGCCCTGCCGGGTCATTGTTGCAGCACTTGCCGTTCCTCCGTACTGAGGTACCGGGCGCGGACTTGGGAACTTCCTCGCACGTCAAACTTATCCTGCACTGTCTGGAGTCTTTGTCCGTGGGGCTGGCCTCCCTGGATGAGAAAGAGGAGGAGCCGGCAGCCTCCAGGGAATTCTATGCATTATTGCTCTCACACGTGGAGAGCGTCACCGGTGCAAGCGGCAGTATCCTGTACCAGATCAGCGAAGAGAACACCTACACTCCTTTAGTCGTGAGCGGGTCGGCCCGGTTTTCCTCGAAAAACGTGAAAGGAATGGTGGCTTGCAAAGGGAGCCAGTCCTGCGTTCCCTGTCAGAGCTTCGACAGGCTGCAACAGTATTCCTGGGTGTGTATCGGTCTGGAGGACGTAAAGGATCAGACTAATAGTGCCCGCAGTTGCCTGTTGTTGCAAATGCCCGCCGTGGCATTGACCTGGCAGCAAAAACAGTTCCTTTCCCAAGTGGCGCAGATTGTGTCCAGTATTTTGTACGGAGAGCAGCGCGTCAGGCGAAGCAAGCGCCTGGTACAGTATCAGGAGCGTTCCATGATTGCCCAGGAACTGCACGATTCATTGGCGCAATCCCTGTCTTACCTGAAAATACAGGTGACTCGTCTCAGTTCCCTGACGCGCACCGTACCCCCCGAGAAACTGAACTACGCGGACGACATGATCCAGGAATTGCGGACTGCATTGGACATCTCCTATCGCCAGCTCCGGGAATTGATCACTACTTTTCGGCTGACGACAAACGGACGCACCCTGGAATTGGCCCTGGAAGATTCCGTGGAGGAGTTTGAAAATCGCAGCGGTATTGCTTTTCATTTGGATAATCGTCTGCCTAGAGACAAACTGTCTGCCTCCAGCGAGATCCAGGTACTGCAAATTGCACGCGGAGCCATTGCCAATGTAGTGCAGCATTCCGGCGCCAGGCGCTGCGATGTTTCCCTGTCTCAAAATGATGAGGCTATACTCCTGCTGATCGATGACGATGGCTGTGGGAGGGTGCAGGAAAACTGGCAATTCAACAAGCACGGCTTAAAGATTATGCGGGAGCGTGCGGAACAGCTGAAGGGTGAATTGCACGTGGAAGCCAGTCCCCTTGGCGGTGTGCGCGTCCGCTTGGAAAGCCCGATGCATAACTCAAGGAAAGGAGCATAGAGCTTCATGAAAACAGAAAGTACGATTCTGGTTATCGATGACCATCCTCTTCTACGCAAGGGGATGGCACAGTTGATAGAGATGGACAAGGAATTCAGCCTCATTGGTGAGGCGGCAAATGGTGAAGAAGGGATTGAACTTGCCGCCAGGCTGAAACCGGACATTATCTTGCTGGACCTGAACATGAAGGGAATGGACGGGATGCAAGTGCTTGAGCAGCTGAAAAAGGCAGAGTGTCCTGCCCTGATTATCGTGCTGACCGTTAGTAACAATGAACAAGACCTGGTTGCCGCTTTAAGTGGCGGTGCAGATGGATACCTGCTCAAAGACATGGAGCCGGATGACATTTTAAGCAAGCTGAGAAACGCTGCGCACGGACATATCATTCTGGACGAGACGTTGACCGGGCTGTTGGCAAATTCCTTTCGTGACAAGAATGGTGGCAACCTGGCTCCCACGAATAGAAAGTCCTTAACGCCCCGCGAAGAGCAGATCCTGGATCTGATTTCTGCCGGCATGAGTAACAAGATGATCGCTCACAAATTGGAAATCAGCGACGGTACAGTCAAAGTCCACGTGAAGAACATGCTGCGCAAGCTGAATTTCCAATCACGCCTGCAAGCAGCCGTGTGGGCATTGAATAATCGATCCTGAAGGCAGGTTCGTTATTCCTTTGAAGTCATTCCGCGGCGACTTTCCTTTGTTCGAAAACCTGGCTTCGTATTTACAGCGAAATCCGCCCAGGCGGAATGACGGCAGCCTGCTGACCATCTCGGAGGCGGCTCGGTTGCTGAAGAATTTACGGCAGGTTGCTTTCGAGCTTGATCCGAGTTTTTTCCTGCGTGTACTTAATCCAAGCTGGCACCAGCTCACCGGTTACGCCCCCAGAGAGTGTTTGGGCTCCAATTTTCTGGATTACGTGTACCCCCGGGATCGAGGCTTGTGCCGGGAATATTTTCGCAGCCTGACTCGGGAATGCTTGACGGAATCCTCTGTCACGATACGTATCATGCGCCGAGATGAAGCATCCCGTTGGGTGATTTTGCGCGCCAATCAGTCTCTTGATCAGGGAAAAAAGAATGAAGAAGGCAGTATTGTCGGTACCTTGGCTGACGTGACTTTAGGCGTGCAGAAAGAAAAAACCCGTCATGCCCACCAGCGCAGCCTGGATAATTTGATCAATTATCTGCCGGCAATGATCTGCCGGAGACGTAATGACAAAAGCTGGACAATGGAATACGCCAGCGAGGGGAGCCGCGAATTGCTGGGCTACGAACCTGAAGAACTCATCAATAATCGCCGCATCAGCTACAACAGTCTGCTGCATCCTGAAGACCAGGAGCGGCTCTGGGACGAGATTCAAGCCAAGCTGCGCGAAGATCAGCAGTTTGAGTTGACTTACCGGGTCATCACGGCTGATAAGGAAATCAAATGGGTGTTTGAATTGGGGCGCGGGGTTCATTCCAGGAGCGGCTTGTTGCTAAGCGTGGAGAGCGTGGTCTGCGACGCCACGCATCGTCATAAGATGGAGCTGTTGCAACAGCAGCAAGCCTTGTACGATGAGGAAACCAAGCTGCCCAACTTCAGCCTGTTTGTCGATCGGTTGCAGCAGGCTGCATTACGGCATGCATCGCAGCGGGATTCGCAACAGAAGGGGATATACGCGCTGCTGATGGTCGGCATTGATAAACCAGGGCAGGCACCGCACGGGGAACTTCCACCGCTGGACCTGCTCGTGCACAAAATCGGAAAGCGATTACACAAGCTGCTGCAGGGAGCCAATTCCCTGGCGCGCCTGGAAAGGGACAAGTTTGGCGTTTTACTGGAAGAGGTGGAGGATTTTGACGATCTGATCATCAAAGCGAGGTCCCTGCAGGAACAGGTCCAGGTGCCGACGCTAATCGGCGGGCAGGAGTACCGGTTCAGTGCAAGCATCGGCATTGCCGTGTTCGGATCTGGCCAATATCAAGAAGCAAACTTGATGATGATTAAAGCCCACACCGCTCTTGGCCGAGCCCAGGCATTGGGAGGCGGACGTTACGAAATCCTGGATACCCGAGACCATTCAGGAATGCCCGCGGCATCGACCATGAACACAGAACTCAAGTATGCCCTGGAACAAGGCGAGTTGCTGGTCTATTGGGATCCGGTAGTGGCAGTCGGCAGCGGCGGCTTGGCGGCACTGGAAGCACGCCTGATCTGGCTGCACCGGCGCCGCGGGTTGCTCCGTACCGAGCAATTTGTGCCTGCCTTGCCTGACTCTCAATTGCTTGTTTCGCTTTGGGAATGGATGCTGCACGAGATCAACCGGCAGCTTGGCACTTGGCAGCACTTCGGGGACGTCGATCCGAAGCGGATCAGAATACAGATTAGTGCTGCTACCCGTCTGGACATAGATTCCATTTTGCATTTGGGAAAAGAGTTGTTCCAGGCAGAGAAAAAAATACAGCCTTTTGAGCTGACGATCGGCCTGAGCGGACACATCCTGTCGCAGGACACACGGAAAGTGCGGAAATTGCTGGACGATATCAAAAAGCGGCGCAACGTGCATTTGTTGCTGTGGTCCTTCGATCTGGATAGCAACATCCTGCTGCGCTGGCGTGAATACATCGATTACCTTGGACTGGAACAGGATTTGCTCAACGACAGCGAGGAAAATATCCACTTGGCGCCCATTCTGATCCGCTGGGCACGAGACCTGAGTATAAAGACGATATTGCGTAATTCATCGGATGCCGGCCAGTTTTCCCGGCTGTCCGCGTTGGGGATCGACTATCTGCAAGGCAACCTGTCCGGTACTTGTATCGAACCGGACCGCATATTGCAGCTGCTGGAAAACCAGGAACGCAATTGGCTGAAGCTTAACCTGAAGCAGGCAGAACAAGTTTAGCGCGAAGTGTGGCAACCGGGATGGATTCCATGCCGGGGCGCTGCAACCCGCCGGACTACACATAGCCACTTCCCGCGGCGTGATTGGCGCATCCGTCCTCGCCATTGTATTTATAATTAGGTATTTTATTTATAGGATGCCATGTTCAAACTACGGCACGGTCGGACATGCAAATTGTGGCCATCGGGCAGTATTCGCCGCCGGATGGAGCGCTTGACCGGACTGCAGAGGGGTATGCAGATTATGAATCCAGCGGAAGGATTTCTTTCAGCCGAGACACCCTTGGCGCCTGTGCCAGGGAAATCCATCTATCGCTATCCAATTCTTGCTTTTCTTGGGGGAAATACGATGAAAAAACAGCTATGCAGCGCCATTTTCGGTTTGACCATCCTGCTTGCAACCGGGGCATCCTATGCCCAGGGTGGCTTTATGGGTATGGTCAAGGAAGATTTCAGTGCCACCCTGAGCATGACCACGGAGTATGTATTTCGCGGACAGTCATTCAGCGGTGAAGAGCCGGCCATCCAAGGCAGCTTCGACTTTTCCCGCGGCAATTTTTTCGCCGGAGTTTGGGGCTCGAGCCTCAAGGGCGAGCGGGGAGTTCGTAGTCAGTCGGTACAGACACCGATCGATTTTTCCATAGCAGATAATCGTCCCGCAATGCCCGTAGACTGCAGTGCGGAGACTTCAGTCAGCAGTTGTGCTGCTTTGATTAACGGCGACGCTACCTTGGATGACGCAGAGAAAGCGGAGGCAATTGGTCAATTATTCACGCTTTCCACTGTCACAGCTAATGACGGCTTTGAATTGGAAGTGGATCTTTACCTGGGCTATACGAATTCCATTGGTGGCGTCGAATGGTATATACAGCCCATCTACTACTGGTTCCCCGATGCCGATGATGCATCCGGCGCGGAAACCGATCAATTTGAAATCTGGCTGGGCGCTTCGTATACCTTCCCCAGCACTGCATCCACGCTCAGCGGGCTGTACGCGTATTCGCCGGACTTTACGCTGGAAGACGGTAACGGTCACTACTTCTATGGCAACCTGTCATTCGCCTTACCCAATGACTTTAATATCGATGGAGGCATTGGTTATCAGGACGTGGAAGGAGACAAGACGACGCCTGACGGCTATGATTACCTGCAATGGGATGCCGGTGTTACCCTTTCCAGACTCGGATTCGACTTCGATCTGCGTTATTACGACACCGATGAAGACGATAGCCTGGTCGCGTTCTGGGGCGGGGATGAGAATATTGACGCCAGAATAGTATTCAGCGTCTCGCGCAGTTTCTGAAAGTAGGCCGCTCGACGCTCTTATTGGGAGCGTCCATCTCCATTGAGCCGGAATGATCCGCCAGCGACCGGCTGAATGATAAGTTTGGCAGCCTGGCCGCCTCTGGGTGGCAGCAAATGGGCAGGACAGGCTTTTGCGCGCTGCTGCACCAGGAGAGTCTGATCCTCGAGGGAGGAACAAGCGACTGGTTCGAGATGAAAAGCCGCGGGGTATTGTTGGATCTGAGTGGGGTGGTATACCAGGGAAATGAGCCTTTGCCGGGTGCGGTGGAGGCGATTCAGCGTCTGCAGACGGCCCGTTTTCCCCTGCTCTACCTGAGCAATACCACCCGCAAGCCGCACGAGGCGATCCTGCACTCGCTGACGGACATGGGCATAGCAGTCCGGCAGGAACAGCTTTACACTGCCCCGCAGGCCGCCCGTACCTACATGGAGCTGCATAAGCGGCACCCTTTACTGTTGCTGCCTCCGTGTTTGCGTGCCGAGTTCCCGCCCTCGCCACCGGATGCGGAGTGCGATTCCGTGCTACTCGGCGACGCCGGCTCCGAATTTCATTATGATTCGTTGAACCGTGCCCTGCGGATACTGTTGCGATCGTCGGCTCGCTTGTTGTTAACCATGGGCGAGAACCGCTATTTCCGTAGCGGGCAGGATTTTAACCTGGACGTGGGCCCTTTCGTACGCGCCTTGGAATATGCGGCAGACCTGCAGGCAAAAGTGCTCGGCAAACCCAGCGCGGAATTTTTCCACACTGCCTGCAAAGCCTTGCGATTGCCGCCAGGGCAGGTAGGGATGATTGGAGACGACGTGGAATCGGACGTGCTTGGAGCCGTCCAGGCAGGACTGTACGGCATCCTGGTTCGCACTGGCAAGTACCGTCCCGAGGATGAGCAGCGTCTGCAGCGCTGTCCGCCTCGTTTTAGCGTGGTCGCCGATCTGCCCGCTGCGGTCGATCAGATTTTGGAATCCTCGCATTGAAGCACTTCCTGCTCCCGGTTATTTTTCTCCTGTTGCCGTTTGTGTCCTTACAGGCGGAACCTGTGCAACTTTTCGAAGCCACGTACAGAATAGAGCGTTTCGGTTTGCGCGTCGCCAAGGTACAGCGTCAACTGAGCAAGGAGGGAAAACATTACCTGTTTCATTCAACTTCCAGTGTCCATGGACTAGCCAGTCTCTTCACCGATCAGCGGCATGTTGAGCAAAGCCGCCTGATGCTGAGCGACGAGGCGCTGCTGCCGCTGGAGTACTCTTATCATAGAGAAGGGAGCAAGCCGCGGCAGCGTGGAGCCTATTTTGACTGGGAACAAGGTTTGTTGCGGCTCCGGGACGGCGAGCAGCGGCAGGAATTACAACTGGAGCACGGCACCTGGGACCGACTCTCCGCGGAACTGCTGCTGATGCAGGATCTGCGGCGCGGCAGTCTGCCAGAGCACTATCGCCTGACCGATGGCAGGGCAGTCAAAAAATACCGCGTAGTCCGGGAGGCAGAAGAATGGCTGGACACTGCATTGGGAAACTTACGCACCGTGCGCATCCTGCACCTGCGCGAGCGGGATCAGCGCCGCATCATTTTTTGGTGTGCGGAAAAATTACATTACTTGCCGGTACGCATCGAGTATATTAAATCCGGCGGAGCCCGTTACACAGCTTCGATCGAAAGCTATCATGCCCGGCCGGAGGCAGTCTCCCCGACTGATCAGGCGGCCGGCTGGTAGCGCAAAAGCGCATATGATCCAAGTATAGTGCGCCTGCGCGTCGTGGGACTATTCCGGACCCAGACCTGCTGGAACTGCCTTCCGCAAGCGGCTGATCAGAGCGGAACTTCTGCTTTCTATAGAGCCTGCTGTTGCAGTATTTTTATCAGTTCCTGAGGCACCAGGTAGCCGCCCAGCTGGGTACCGTCTTCCGAGTAGATCGCCGGAGTACCGGTGATGCCGAATTCCCGGCCCAGTTGGAGGTGCCGGCTAACCGGGTTATCGCAGCGCAGCGGTTCGATCTGCACGCCTTTCTTGGCCTGGGTCAATGCCTGTTTTGGGTCTTTTGCACACCAGACGGATTCCATCAGTTGATGTGCGAAGGAAGGGTCGCCGATAACCGGAAAAGCCAGGTAGCGCACCGCTATCCCGTGACGATTGAGTTCAGGCACGTCCCGATGGAAGGTTCTGCAATAACCGCATTGCACGTCGGTAAACGCGTAGATAGTGTAGTGCGCTTGTTCCGGGGCAAATTCGATTAACTCTTGTTGCGGCATTCGCTTGAGCATGATCCCTCGCTGCCGCTTTTTCCAGTTCTCGGTCAGGTTGAGTTTATCCTGCAGATCCAGCAAGTCTCCACGAAGTGCAAAACGTCCGTCGCCGTCTATGTAGATTAAATCCAGCCCTATCTGCACCTGGTAAATGTTGTGCAGCGGCGTTGGTTGGATGTTGATGATCGAATCATCGGAGATGAAAGCTTCAATGCCCTGGCGGATCCGATCACGCACTTGCGCATCCAGTTCCGATTCTGCGCTGGCCTGGAAGCATAAAAAGAAATAAAAGCAACAACCTAGCAGGAACAGAATGGCGGGGTTGCGCAGTGTATTCATTATCAGTTTCTCCATTTTTGTGATCACCTTGGCATCCGTTTATTGTAGTTGGTTGGAGCAGTCCGCTGGCCAATATTTTGATTTTACCTGGATTTTTCCAAATTGCAGGCAGTCCAGAGTGGCGTCCGCTGATGGCTGGGCGTTCCAATACCGGCTTGGGGGACTCGGACGTCCGGCCTCCCATCCAAGTAAGACTGTATTGGCATGTTTTCAGTTCCACGTTCCCGTTGGAAGCCCCCGGAAGCGTTCACTTTTCCACCATCGTGTCATTCAGGCCGGAACACGGATCAATCCAGGATGCGAAAAGGTTGCACCGAAACGAGTGCGCCGGGCTTTACTTCGATGGCTTCCAGCGGCAATACGATGTAACAGTTAGCCTGTGTCATGGAACTGAGTACGCCGGAGCCTTGATTTTTGCATTTGCGTACCACCCACCCCTGCTTGAAATCCCGTTTGAGGATGCCGCGCTGGTATTCAATGCGCCCAGGACGTTTATGCAAGTGAGATAGGCAGGGCACCTCAAATTGCAGTGCACTCTGCGGCTGCTCTCCTTCCAGGTGGCGCAAGGCCGGGTCCACAAGCTGATCGAAGGTCACCATGACCGAGACCGGATTTCCAGGAAGGCCAAAGAACCAGGCGTCGCCGATGCTTCCGAAAACCAGTGGGCGCCCCGGCTTGATAGCTACTTTCCAGAAATGCATCTGCCCCACCTTTTGAAGGCATTGCCGGATTAAATCTGCGCTTCCTACTGATGCTCCTCCGGAAGTGATCACCACGTCCGCCTGTGAGGCTGCCTGCTGTAATGCCTGTTCGAGCTGTTCCGGTTCATCCCGTATCACCCCCACCAAGTCCAGGGGGATACGCCCGGAGCCTTGCAGCATTCCATACAGCGTGTAGCGGTTGCTGTCGTAGACTTGGCCTGGCTTTGCTGTATTTCCGAGCGAACACAATTCATCTCCGGTGGAGAAAAATGCCACGCGTACCGCTCGCTTCACGCTGACTTTGTCTATGCCCAGCGAAGCCAACAAGCCAATGCCAGCCGGCGTCAGTCGCGTACCCCCAGACAGCACTAACTCATTGCGGGCAATGTCTTCTCCCGCTTGGCGCACGTTGGCTCCAGGCGGGGTACCGGAGCGGATGCGCACCGTTTTATCCAGTACTTCAGCCTGTTCCTGGATGACTACTGTATCGGTATGATCCGGCATCACGGCTCCAGTCGTAATGCTCACGCATGCCCCGCTGTGCACCGGGCCGAGGTAGGGGTGTCCCGCGTGTGCGGAGCCAACGAGAAACAGGGTCCGATCACCGTCGGATGGCAGATCGGCGGCGTTCAAGGCATAACCGTCCATGGCGGAGTTGGTTGCCATGGGTATATCCAGTGCAGAATGCAGATCGTCAGCCAGTACTCTATTCAGAGCCTCGTGCAGACCCAGAGTTTCCACTTCCGCCACGGGGCGGATTGCCCGGCAGATGTTACTAAGCGCTTGCTCGATCGTAAGCAGGCCGGGATTCAGTCCGATCGAGTCTTCAGCAAAGTGCCGTGTAGGGGCAGGTTCCGCTCCGGGTGCTGCCACAGTGCTGATTTCCGGTGTGGCGCGCTGCTCGGATGAGTCGGGAAGAGTCTCTTTGTCCAATTCCCGTGCCAACGCCTCCAGTTCCGCCGGCGTGTTCACGTTGCGGAACATTTCCGGGCGATGCGAGAAGTCCACTTGGACTGCGTTTCTCTCTTCAAACCAGGGTGCAATTTTACGTCCGCCGGAATTCAGATAGCGCAGCAGGCTGTCGCGCAGACGGCAATCAAGCAGCGCAAATACCGGCTGCAGCCGCTGACCGTCGTGGGCCACGCTGAGCATCTGCTGTTTCTCCTGAAGCTTCTGATACAGCAGTTTCGTCAGATCCGGTGCCAGGAACGGGCTGTCACAAGGCACTGCGAGCACGTAACTGGTTTCTGCCGCACGCATGGCACTGACGATCCCTGCCAATGGGCCGGGGAAATCGGGTATTTCGTCGGAGATCAAGGGGCAGCCGAATTGTTCATAAGCATCCCAGTTGCGGTTGGCATTGATTAGGATATGTCGCACTTGGCAGCGCAGTTTCTTCAGCACGTGCTCCAGTAGTGGCACACCCTGTAGCAGCAGCAGCCCCTTGTCCTGTCCGCTCATGCGCTGCCCGCGTCCACCGGCCAGTACGACGGCGGTGATGTTGGCATTGCTCATCTCCGGGTGTGTGCTACTGCAAGCTTTGGCGGCAACTCAACGTCGAATTCCACGTGCTCGGTGCCGTGGTAGATCAGAAAATGCTTGCTTTGTACGCGCGAGAACAAACAGACTCCTGTTTGTCGGGCCAATTCCAAGCCCATGTGGGTAATCCCGGAACGGGATAGCAACAGCGGGATCCCCATCTGCACAACTTTGATGACCATCTCCGAGGTAAGCCTGCCGGTAGTGTAAAAGAGTTTATCTGCGCCTTCAATGCCGTCCAGCCACATCTTTCCGGCAATAACGTCCACCGCGTTGTGCCGGCCCACGTCTTCGGTGAAATACAGCACGTCGGCCCCACGGCACAAGGCACAGCCGTGCACGGCTCCCGCCGCCTTGTATACCTGGTTGTGAGCGTTCAGGTTTTTCAGCAGGGCGTAAATCTCGGACTGGCGTACCGGGCGCGCCGGGCGCAGTTGCACGCCTTCAATTTGAGTCTGCCATTCCCCGTACATCGTGCCTTGTCCGCAACCGGTTGTTACCGTGCGCCGCTGCAGCTTTTGCTCCCATCCATCCGCCTCCCAGCGAGTGCTGACCGCTGCTGCCTGCACCTCCCAGTCAACTTGTACCGAACGGACCTGTTCCAGTTGCTCAACGAGTTGCTGATTTTTCAGATAACCCAGGCTCAGCAGTTCCGGCTGGAGTCCCAGGGTCATCAGCGTAACCAGCTCTCTGCGGTCCAGGTACAAGGTGAGAGGGCGCTCGTCCGCTATTTGCAGATGCCGGGTGTTGCCGTACTCATCTACCGCTTGTGCTGATAATACCGGGTTGAGCCCGGCGGCACTTAGTTGCGGACGCCGGTCCGGCATGTTAGCTCAGCCTCCGCTGCAATGCATGTAGCGGAGAATCATTGCTGCTGCATTCAGGCCGAATTCATGCCCTTTGGATTGGATGCGTATGGCGTCAATGATAGTTTTCCACAGAGTTTCCGTGCCCCCCGAGGATGGAATGGATAGTTGGCTGCAGGTCCACCGAATGTTCCCATCCCCGGCACAGCAACCGGCTTCCTTTGCCGCTGGGCCGCTTCAAATCTGGATCAAAGAGTGCCTTATTATCATTTCGCAGGGTAATATCCATTCTCTTATCCACCAGGAATTAGGCTGCTGATGGTAGCATTTTCGCCTGCTTGTCTCAAACATGGCGTCGCCGCGCCAGGCGCAATCGGCACCTTTGGAATCCGCTGGCACCCGGCGCGGTCCGGTTGCTTCCCGAACCGTTTTATTTTAATAAAAACCTTTTTTATCAACGAGCTATTGAGTAAACATTGCGTTTCAAGGCAAGCCGCCCGAATCCGTACTATTGGAGGATCAAAGACCATTGTAGCAAAGCAGCGGGCGGGGCTTGGGGAGCAGTTTGTTTCATGCCCGCGCTCATATTATGATGAGCGTCTTTGTTGCCTGCGGTCATGAGGATCCATCTGCAGGTGCTTGTCCTATTTGCGATTCAATTACAGGCAAATCATGCACGGTTTATTTTCTAAAGAGCGCATCGTCGCGGGACCTGGTTTCAATCGTTGGTGGGTACCTCCGGCGTCCATTGGCATCCATCTGTGCATCGGTTCCGTGTATGCATGGAGCATTTACAACCCGGCACTGATTAAGTCATTTGGTGTAGTGACCAGCGCCGGGGATGATTGGAGCCTGCGCAGCGTAGTGTGGGTCTTCACCGTGTCCATCGTTTGCCTGGGATTCGCGGCCGCTTTCGCCGGACACTGGCTGGAGCGGGTCGGGCCGCGCGTGGTGGGTTGTGTAGCCGCCTGTTGTTGGGGTGGCGGCTATATATTGGGAGGTGTAGGTATTTGGACGCATCAGTTGTGGCTGTTGTACCTGGGATACGGTGTTATTGGTGGTTGTGGCCTGGGACTAGGCTACGTATCACCCGTCAGCACTTTGATCCGCTGGTTTCCGGACCGGCGCGGCATGGCCACCGGCATGGCTATTATGGGATTCGGTGGCGGCGCCATGATCGCCGCGCCGATTAAAGAATATCTGCTGAGCCGCTTTTATCGAGTGCCCGAATACCTGGGCAGTGAAGACGCGGTCGAGATGATCACCCGGGAAGGGCGCCGTTTCGCAGAATGGGCTGGAGAACTCCGCGAAGTGGTTGTCGTCGGCTCCAAGGAGCTCGCCAATATGCCTATACCCAGTCCGGAAGGCGTGTACCTGGTGAATACCGGCAGCACCGGCGCCACGCAGACCTTCCTTATACTGGGACTGGTGTATTTTCTGGTCATGCTGGTTGCCGCTTTTTCCTACCGGATTCCGGCCTCTGACTGGAAGCTTGCCAACTGGGAACCTCCACACGAGGATCAAGCGCGCCGCAAAATGATTAGCCACGGTCACGTGGGCATCGATCAGGCGTTGAAAACACCGCAGTTCTATCAGCTTTGGATCGTGCTGTGCTTTAACGTCACCGCGGGTATTGGTGTTCTCGGGGTAGCCAAGACCATGATGAGCGAGATCTTTGGCACCACCTTGCCGCATATTGTGAATAGTGCTTTTGCCGCTACCTACGTGATCATGATTAGCGCGTTCAACATGGTTGGCCGCTTCTTTTGGGCCAGTGCTTCGGATTACCTGGGCAGGCGCAATACTTACTGGATCTTTTTCGCACTGGGAATTGTTCTGTATTGCTCGATTCCCATTACTGCACGGGCCGTCAGCGCCAGTCCCTCGGTGGTCTGGCTGATGTATTTTTACGCCGCCACGATGATCATCTTTACCATGTACGGGGGAGGCTTTGCCACGATCCCTGCTTACCTTGCGGACATTTTCGGCACTCGCTACGTGGGCGGTATTCATGGGCGCCTGCTGACCGCCTGGAGCACTGCCGGCGTCCTCGGTCCGCTGGCAATTACCAGCCTGCGTGAGGTCTCCGTGCGCCGTGCCCTGGAAGACCTGGTGCAGAAAGTGGACGCAGACGCATTCCGCCGCAAGTTCGGCGCGGGACTGGATCAATTGGAGCTGCTGATAGAGCAAAACACCGTCACCATCTCCAGTCTCATGGAGCTGGCACCCACAGGCACCGTGGATCCTACCAGCAGCCTGTACAACACCACGATGTATTTGATGGCAGCTTTACTGGCGGTCGCTCTGCTCAGCAACGCACTGATGCGCCCGGTGCATTCCAAGCACCATCTGACCGATCCCGACGCTTAACGGCCCGGCAGAACTGGCGCTACAGCCAAGCTTGAAAGCGACCCGGTGAACTGGGATTGCCGTTTGGCCGCACGGCCACCCTGGCGCAATGGACGGCTTTCAGGCCGCCGCAGACGCGGCGTTAGCCCGCTTTGCTCACCGATTGGGCGTGGGGCCCTGTTGAGGGCAATTGGAGGCCGGTCTCAAGCAATCCCGACGAGATAGACCGCGATAGCTTGCTTTACTCTCCCTCAAAGACGGGTTTCTAACGAGTTTGAGAAGGGGGAATGGGGCATCTGCCAGGGCTTACTGGCATAGCACACCATGGCCAGTGGCTCTTTCGGGCCGCGAAGACGTTCTCGGGCAATCAATCTCTATCCCGGCGGCGCCTGCGCCGGGTAACAGCGCAGGTGGTCAGAATCTGTGTAATGTCCCTGGCGTACGGGTAGCTTTCCGGGAAAGATAGCCAGACTCTGCGCCCGGTCACCCGGATACGGGCGCCTATTTTCAACAACTTTTGGCGGATAGTGGAGCGCATCTGGCCGTGCTGGTGCGATCTGCAAACAATCCCAGTGCGCTTGCCCGGCAACCGCGCCAGAACACTGTCCGCCCGCAACACATCACGATCATTGAGGTCTTCGTACCCCAAGGCCAGGCCGTAGACCCGCTGCGCAACCAGTGCTGGAACGCTGTGCTCAATGCTTTTCTCATTGCGGTAATCGGTGCCGCCCGCCGCGAACCGGTTGAGCAGTCCAGTGCGTTGGTCCAGCTCCCGTCACAATAGCCCGCCGCCGTCGGAGGTGAGCCGGCTACTATTGCAACGCACCACGACTTTGCGGCGACCTGATGCGTGAAATTTAAGTTGCGTTGGGCATGCTCCGGGTTCATCGGCCTTCCTTTTTGTTTGTGCGTAAGAGTTTGATAACCATCACTTTACGCAACAAAAGAAGGTCTATTGCAATACTTGTGGTGAGTTGTGCGGGTTAGCGAAGCAGATTTTTGATCGCGCTGCATATCCTGGCGGCAGGCTTATGCTGGAGCGCTGATCCCGCTGGGGGTATCGGATGCGCGGCAGCAGGTGGAATGCAAACAGGCCGCCTGTTCTCACCAGTTGGCGTAAGGATGGCTGCGCAGGCAGACATTGTAATAACGCGGGTCTTCGGAGACTTCCGCGCCCAGCCAGGGAGGGCGTTCGAATGCTTCGTCGATGTGCTTCAGTTCGATCTCGGCCACCTGTAAGCCTTGATTGGCGCCCTTGAAGACGTCGATTTGCCAATGATGTTGGCCATAAGCGAGATCATAGCGCGTTTTTTCAATCAGCGGTTTGAGGCACAACTGTTCCAGCAGCTGGTGCGCATCTGCAGGCGGGACAGGGTATTCAAACTCCAGGCGGCTAATGCCCAGGGTGGCTGACTTGATATTGAGCGTGGCCTGTTTCCCGGTCAAGCGTACCCGCACCGAGCATTTCGTCTCAGCGGCACCGAGGTATCCTTGCACGATAGGCACGCCAACTCCGGCCTCGGAGCGCCAGTCTTCGCTCTTTAGAAGGAATTTACGCTCGATTTCCAGGCCCACGTGCCGACCCGGTTTTACTTAATGACGGGTTGATAGCGGCAGCGGCGGGAATTCGCCGGTGAGCGTTCGATCCAAGCCGCATAAACGGATCGCAGAGAAAATAGCGGGGCGCCTATTGCCCGGCCGGCGCGGGATCTTCCTGTGTTTCCTGCCGTGTTTCCTGCTGCGGCTGCGGCAGGTCCCGTGCAATCCGAAAACCGAGCGTGTTTACCCGCGTGTTCGCCAAGCGACGGTCCCGGTCCTTGGGGCGCAAATTTTCCGGCACACTGTCAAAGGAGCCACCGCGCACCACGTGGTAACGGCAATCTCCACCCGGCCAAATCGATCCGTCGTCGGGTGCGCCGGTATAATTCGGATGCCAGCAGTCTGCCGCCCATTCCGCCACGTTGCCCGCCGTGTCATGCAGCTTGAAGGGATTTTCCGGCAAGCTGCCGATGGGTGCCAGGTCATTCACGTCGAGTTCCTGCCCTGTGCCGGCGTTTGGCTCACATCCCAGCCTGCAATGTGCGAAGCCAGGCACCATCTGCGGTCCCCACCAATATTTATGGAAGACGTTGGCGCCGGCTGCGTATTCCCATTCGGCTTCGGAGGGCAATCGGTAATTTTCCCCGGTCTGCTCGCTCAACCATTGAACGTAAGCCTGTGCATCCTCCCAGGAGACATGGCTCACCGGATAGTTCTGTCGTCCCTCGGAGGCATCTGCCTGCATGTTGCGCCCCGTGGCGCGGGCAAAACGCTGGTATTGTCCGATGCTGACTTCATATTTTCCGATGGCGAAGGCACTCACGTTGACTGGATGCTGTGGGAGCTCATTCTGCTGCACTGAAAGGCCGCGATCCCCCATCGGGAAGGTGCCTCCTGGCAATATAGCCATTTCGGGTCCTTCGTCGCCGTTCGCCAAGGTATCGCGCAGCAGTTCAATCGACACTGGCGCCTCCGGCGCCTGGATAATCTGCGGACTGGGAGCCGTCGCCACTGTTTCCGTTTCTGCCGTTTCCGTGCCTGCCGAAGGAGCGGCGGGCTCCGGCGGAGGGGAAATGCCGGGGATATGAAAGGGCAGCAGGGCCGGGTTGGAGACCAGCAAAAACCCGATTAAACACAATATCAGCAGCCCTCCCACCCCGATAGCCAGGGGCTGGCTGGATTTTTTGGCTCTGCTGATAGAACGATCCTTGCCTTCCAGGCGCTCTTGCGCCTCGGCGACCCGTGCCAATTGGTCAATTTTTTTATCTCTCATCCGGGTCCGGGTTTTAAGCTTTTCTTCTACCTCCTCCGTTTCCAGCACGTCCACCACTACCACGGTGGTATTGTCCTGCTTGGGTTTTTTTACTTTCTCTACCGCTTGCAGCAGGGCTTGCGCACATTCCTTGCTGCTTTGAGCCAATTGAGAAATCTGGATCAGCTGGCCTTTACTCAGGGTATCCATGCCATCGCTGCAGAGGATCAATCGATCTCCGGACTGGATCTCCACCGACGTTTCCGGGCAATCGATCTCTACCAGTTCAGCTCCGGTCACTGCACTCATCAGCATGTTGCGGCTCAAGCCTGCCTCCGGTTGTATCTCTTTACCTTCGGCTTTCATACGGTCCAGGAAGCCGCCATAGCTGTGATCGGCGTTTTTCTTCTGCAATTTTCGATCACGAATCATGTATAAATGGCTGTCGCCGACGCTGCACCACCACAGGCCGCGTTTTTCGATCACCGCCGCTACCATCGTGCAGCCCATGCCCTCCAGCGCCGGGGTCTCTGAAATCGTCTCCTGGATAGAGGTATTCGCCTGTATCACACTTTGATGGAGGATCTGGTTTACTTGAGGCGTAGGATATTTTGCGCTGATGTGGGTATTGAATCCCTGTACCGCCAGATTGCTGGCCACGTTCCCGGCGGCGTGCCCGCCCATGCCGTCAGCGACCATCACCAGGACACTGGGATGTTTTTCTTCATCGCGCAACTGGGTGATCAGAAAGGCGTCTTCCTGGTAGTCGCGCGCACCGTCGATCTGGGCGCCGAAAAGATCGAAACGCAGCGCCATCTTTGTTAGAAGCTGCTGTTCATGGATGGCGCATCGGCAGCCGGGCTCATTTCGTCTGTATTCCCTGTTTTTCTGATTTCTTTCATTGTCATATTCCGGTACGAGTACATACAGCGGCAGCCTGAGGCTGCTTCGGGGAGTGATTGGAGGTCAATGATCATGGTTATCGCTTTTTCTTGGATATCGGCTATTTTAGCAGATTGTGCGCAAGTAGATCGCCCGGTACGCCAATTCCGTTAAGCCTGCGCCGGACTGGCGATTAGCCGTGAGAGTAGGGGAATCTATGCGGCCATTTGCTCCTGGTGGGAATTTCCGCGATTTTCAGCCGGCGGGCGGGTGCTTTTTGACGGCAGCGGGAAGTGAGTTTGGGTCCGGGAAACGTTTCAGCCAATCCAGCGACAAATGACGCAACTGGATGCGTCGGTCGGGAGCCAATCCATCCGGATCGAAGCGGTACCGGTAGTGCAGTGCCAGCAGAGTCTGCAGGATGCCTTGCTCTGTCCCCGGATAGTGGCGGCTGCACTCTCGCATCCAATGGCGTAGCGTTTGCGCTGCGGTTCGTTTCGGGGCAATCCGTTCCATCTGCTTGATCACCTGGTAGAATTCGGAATCCTCTCCAGGCTGGGGCGGGGCGCCAGCGAGCGCGGGCGCCCCCGGGTAAACACGAGGGCGCCGCAACAGGCTCCAGGCGAGGAATGCGCACAGCGGGACCAGCAGCCAGTACAACAGCCGGTCAATGATCTCCGACTCCTTGTGTGGAGTCCCGATAGAAAGCCGGTAGGATACCATGGAGAGAAAATCCAGCATGGATTGCAGCACTGAATCATGCTGCTCTATCGGCCACCATTCGGGCGGTGTGGTATCAACCACCTGCCAGGTTTGATCCAGGTAGGCCAATACCCAGGAATGTGCGTGCCGGGCACGCGCCACATAGAGTCCTTCCAATTGACTGTACTCGCGTATCACGTAACCCAGCGCATAGCGCGTGGGAATGTCGGCCTGCCTGAGCAACAGGGCGGTTGCAGTGGCAAAATACTCGCAGTGTCCGCTGCGGTCGTGGTACAGAAAATCTTCCAGCTTCGAGCGGGCTCCGGTAAAATTGCGGCGGCGCACCCGGTAACGAAACTTCTGAAAATGCTTCTTGACCGCCACAATCGCCTGGGCTGGCGCGAGTCGCGCCAGATCCAATTCCTCTACCAATGGCTGCAGCACGAGCTGATGATGCCGATCCACGAACAACTCCGTCGCACCGGGCTTGCTTCCCAGTACCTGTGCCGGCTGATCCAAGGTTCGATAACTGACCCAGCCAGGGCGAATTTCCAGCATCAGTGCATTGTAGGCGTTTCGGGTCAACTCAATTAATTTCTGCCCCCGCACCTGCAAAATACCATGCGGGACCGGAACAACGGCCTGGTCCTTCTTGAAACGCATGCTGATGTCGAGCACTCGAGTCGCCTCCGAGGGTTCCTTGTCCTGCAGGAGCCATACCTTGCCTGCCGCAGTGGATTGCGGGTCCAATACTTCGAACTCTTTCTGCACGGCTTGCCAATTCCCATACAGGTATCGGTTATAGGAGGCTTCCCGCAGCAGCGTCGGCGGGGGAGCCTGTGATGGAGCGACTCGTAGCAGAATGCGCTCAGAGCGCTTGAAATGGGCAATGGATCCGAGTGCCGTCCGTGCCAGGTGAGGGTCGCGATTCCTCCAGATCAAATTGTCCGCCAGGCTGATTAAAATCGGCTGCAGTGTATCGCGCAGCACGAACAGGCCGCCTTGCACGCCCCATCCCAACAGCACCGTGGCAGTGAACACGACCAGCCATAGGCGCCGAGTGTAATTTTGTGAGCGCAGAGGCCATAGCACCGACGCCGCAATCAGGCTGTAGAACAGAAAGAACAAGGACGAGTACTGCGGACTCGGGAACGCGGTAAACAGGCAGATCAGCAGATAGGGGTAGCGCAGATCGATGCTCCCGTAGTCGCGTTCAGGGCATTTGCGCTCCAGTCGGCGCAGGCTGAAAAACAACGCCGAGAGGCGGATGCGCCCCTGTTCGCTGTAGCACTGCGTCAGCAGTACTGGGAATAGCAGCAATGGCAACAAGTGCAGCCAATGAAGAATTCCGAGGCTTCCGTATCCGTTCAATTGATGCAGCAACGCGAGCAGCAGCAACAACCAGCTCAGATTACAGATCCGGTTAAAATGCTGTTGCTCGACTTGCCAGCGCCAGCGCAGCAGCCAAGTGATTTCCAGCGCCATCCCCAGCAGCAGGGCAAGCGCCAGGAACTCGTTTCTCCAACCCCACAGCAACAGCACTCCGATCAGCAGCAGAGGCGGTGGCGCGCGCCCTGGTGCGGCAAAATGCGGGTGGCCGTGTTGCATCGAGGTTACTTCAATTGTCCCAGGTCCCGCTGCAGATACCGCGGGTGCAGGTGGAAGCACTTGTCCTGCCGCTTAAGCCGCACGGCACTGCCGCTGATTTCTTCTGCCACAATGAAAATAAACAATCGGCAGTTAAAACCAGATAATTCATCATAGAAACTCTGCCGCTCAGAGTCCCAGCCTGTAAATACGCCGATCAGGCTGTCCAGGCGGCTACGGCATTGCCGGAGCGGGGCCACCGCGTCTGAAAAATTCAACTTCGCGACGAGTTCCAGACAAGCCAGCACTTCCAGCATGCTCATACGGCTATGCTCCGTTGTCCATGGTGAGCCGGCGTACAGTTCCCCGTTGGCAATGAGCAGGGAAGGGCAGGCGTCGCTGCTTGCCGTCAGCGGTGCAGCCAATGAGGCGGCTACAGAGACGGCTGCCTCGAATGGTTCCTGGTCTATTATTGGAGATAGTGCGCTGTTATCAATAAACAGTCCCTGCTGCCCGCCTTCCTCGCGGGCAAATTCGCGCACCGCCAGTTCTTGCCGGCGAGCGTAACTGGGCCAGTGGATATGGCGAGCGGGATCCCCGGGCCGATAATCGCGCAAATACAGGAAATCCGTGGATCGACCGGCCCGCTGCTGCAGCGTTGTCTCGGTGCGGGACCGACTCGTGCCTGCCAACTGGATTTTGGCTACTGGATAGCGCCGTGGCAGGCACAGCAGGGACGCCGGGGCAGGGGAAACGCTTTGGCTGCAGCACAGCCCCAACAAGTCGGGCAAGCGGCAGCGGATACGCTCAAAATGCAGCCAGCCGCGCCGCTGGGGGACGCACTGCATGCGTACAGTGGCCTGGGCACCGGCAGGCAGGCGCTGTGCGAGTTCGGCCGGATGCATCTGGGCGCCGCGATTGCGGCGCAGCAGCGCCAGCCATTCCGGGTAGCCCAGCCAGCGGTCGAAGAAGTTCGTGCCGGCATGACCCGTCGGCAATGCCTGGCATAATTCCTGGTAGTTGGGGAAGCGCTCCCGTAGTTCGTCGTCAACACGGATCTGGGACAGTGCCCGGTCTCCCGAATTCTGGATATGCAGCGGGTAGTGCAAGGGCTCTCCCCGCGTACAGCAGCGCGGCAGGCGTCGATGTGCTATAAGGCGGGGATGCTGCCACGCGGTTCCGAGCCAAGCGCAAAGCAGCAAAGCGACCATCAGTGCGCAGAGTCCGAAATTTCGACCGTATTGTTCCGAACCGCTAAACAGGATGGCAAGCAACAGGGCACTCGCTAAAAAGCGTCCCGCGACAGTGAAACGGCGTCGCAGCCAGCGCGTCAGGCGGTAAGCGCCGGTAAAATGCCGGAACAGCGATCGTTTGAAACGGGTGCCGGTCGTGCCGTCAGGATGCGCCGCCCGGTTAAACAGGCGCGGAGACTGAACCGATGATCTCATGCAACACCTCTGCGCAGTCAGAAAAAGACGTGCTCTGCGGTTCCCAGATTAAGCGGTGCACCAGTACTGCATAAGCCGCTTCCTGGACTTGGTCCGGACTCACGTAGTCCAGTCCGTCGAAGGCCGCCAATGCCTGGCTGACGCAGGTCAATGCCAGCGAGGCCCGTGGGCTGGCACCGTAGCGGATTCCCGTGGCAATGCGGGTGGCATGGACCAATTGCACGATATAGCGCTTCAACTCGGTGCTGACGCGTATTTCTGTGCAGTGCCGCCGCAGTTGCGTTAACTGCCCGGCTTCGATGCAGGGTTGCAGTTCCTGCAGAGGGTTATGGCCGCTGTGTTCGCCGATGATTTTAATTTCCTGCTCGGCGCTGACGTAGCCAAGATGCAGCTGCATGCAGAAGCGATCCAGCTGCGCTTCGGGCAGTGGATAAGTGCCATGGAACTCAATCGGATTCTGCGTTGCGATGACGAAAAACATATCGTTGAGGGGTCGTGTCTTGCCGTCAATACTGACTTGATTTTCCGCCATGGCCTCCAGCAGGGCCGATTGCGTGCGGGGAGAAGCTCGGTTGATCTCGTCTGCCAGTAATATGTCGCAGAATACCGGTCCCTGTTGAAAGTGAAAGTCCTGCGTTTGCTTGTCATACAGCGACACTCCCAGGATGTCCGAAGGCAGCAGGTCCGGCGTAAACTGGATGCGTTGAAATTTTCCCCGCACGGAACGGGCCAATGCTTTGGCCAGCGTGGTCTTGCCGGTGCCGGGCAGATCCTCGATCAATACATGCCCGCCGCTGAAAAAAGCGGCCAACAGTTTACGAATATTCTTTTCTTGCCCCTTGATCACGCAGCTTATATTGCCGAAGATCGCTTGGTAGGCTTCAATGGGGCGCATGCCCGTTAACTAACATAAAGCCCATCAATGGGCAAGTAAACCCCCCGGCGAGCGGTGAATCCGGGGAATTTCATACAGGGTGGGTCGTTATGTTGAAAAAATCCGCGCAGACCGAGGTGCGCATTGCAGATTTGCTGGCTCAACGCTGGAGCGGTCGAGCTTACGACGCTGAACGTCCGCTGCAGCCGGCGCAAATGCTGGCTTTGCTGGAGGCGGCGCGCTGGGCACCCTCCTGTTATGGCGATCAGCCCTGGCGCTACCTGCTGTTTCGCCGCAATGCCGTGTCCTGGCCAAAGATCCTGGCCTGTCTCAGCGAGGGCAACCGGAACTGGGCCGGCGAAGCCGGATTGTTGTTACTGGCCCTGGCTGACAGCCGTTTCCGCCGGAACGGGCAAGTGAATCGCTGGGGACAGTACGATACCGGCGCCGCCAGTGAAAATCTGTGCCTGCAGGCGAGCGCCCTGGGGCTGATGGCGCACCAGATGGGAGGCTTTGACGCGGCGCGAGTCCAGGCGGATTTTGCCATCCCCGGGCGTTATCAGCCTATGGCAGTGATCGCGGTAGGGTACGCGTTGGAGCCGGATCAGATTCCCGATGCATTGCGGGAGCGGGAATTCGCGGCCCGGGGCCGGGTGCCGTTGTCGGAACTCTGTTTCGAGGACCGTTGGGAACAAGCGGTAAATTTTGCCCGGGAGCCGCCGTGCTGACCGACGGGCTCAAAGCAACTCCGGAACGTCACTTTATCCCATTGGGGATCGCCGTTCTGACCATTTCCGATAGCCGCGACGCGGCGCAGGATCGATCCGGGGACTTGTTGGCGGGACGCGTCCAGGCCGCCGGGCATCGGCTGCACGAACGGCGCCTGGTGCCGGATGAGCCATCTCAGGTACGGGAGATTATCTCCAGTTGGTGCGCCCACAGGCAAGTGCAGGCAGTGCTGAGCACGGGAGGAACCGGATTGACTGGGCGTGATACTACCCCCGAAGCCGTGCAGCAGTTGTTTGACCGTCACATTCCCGGTTTCGGCGAGCTGTTTCGGAGCCTTTCTTACGATCAGGTGGGGGCTTCCACCATCCAGTCACGGGCTTTGGCCGGAATCAGCAATACCCGTTTTATCTTTTGTTTGCCGGGGTCGCCTAAGGCCTGTGTCCTGGCCTGGGATCAGATCATCCAGCCTCAACTGGATGCGCGCACTCGGCCCTGCAACCTGGTGGAGCTGATTCCCCGCCTGCGCGAATAGCAGTTCCCCTGCTATTGGGGCGGGTGCCCGGATAACACGGCGCCGGCTACGGTCCTGCCTGCCGAATCTGGAATTGCAGCAACAGGGTTTCCCCGGGAAGCCAACCGTTATCATCGCTGATCAGGAAAAATCGATCGGTGCCTTGAGCGGCGATCCCTTCAAAATTGGCTGCGGCAGAACCGGGGAAAATAAAAAACCGCCTTTCTATTTTCAGTAATTGGCGCGATTGCAGCAGAGCCTCCTTGTCGAGGTACAGTTGCCGCACGGCGAGGCCGAAGCGAGTGAGCGTCTGCAGTTGTTCCAGCACGAGGACGCCACCATCCGGCTGCACGTCCAACCCGGTCAGGCGGCCATTGGCCAACTGCATGGTGAGTTGCCAACTATGGCCTTCCAACGTGTACAGCCGGTGGTTTTGTTCCGCGGTACCAGGTAACGGCTGTTCTGCTGCGCTCAGTATTCCCCACTGGGGATGCAGTGCTACCGACTCCAATGCGCGGTTCGGATGCCGCGGCTGCGTCAATGCCGTCGGCAGTCGTTGACAACTTGTCTGCCAACCGCGCGCGTCATGCTGACAGATGCGTGGCTTGCGTTCAAAACTGATCAAAAACCGGGTATTGTCCGCAATCCCATCAGCTCCATGCAGTAACTGTAGCCCCTCGCTGTCCGTCCAGAGGCCGGCCAGCGGTTCTCCCAGTGCATCACGAAGCACCATCGCATCCAATAAGCTGACGTCCCGCAGCCAGTCTCCATTGAATTCAGGTTGCAGCCGAACCAGCAGGCCTTGGTCGCTGAGCGCATACAGCAACTGATCATCTTCAGACCATCCCAACCCGGAGAGCTCTGCGATTGTCTCTTCCGCAATGCGCATGTCACGCAACTGCAGGGCTGCTAATAGCCGGACTTCGGAGTGGACGGTTCCGGTCAGCAGTTGCTTTGAAGGCTCATGAGGCGTAATTTCTGCCTGTTGCGCATTGCTGGTAAGGATGATTAGCATACATGACCAGCAGCAAAGTCGGCCAATATTTTTAGGAACTTGTAGCGTGGAGGAAGTCATGAATAACCGATTATCCATGTATTGGGGGGGTATTGTCAGCTCCAGCCTGATGCTATCGGGAATTTGGCCGCTTAACTTCGCTTCGGCGCAGCAAGGGCAACAGGGCACCGTACCGCCTGCCCTGGTAGAGGTGGCCCCTGTATTGGCGCGGAAGATTACTCCGATCTCCTGGATGCCCGGCACCGTGCTCAGCCGCAACGACAGCCGCATCGCATCGGAACTGGACGGGCGCCTGGAGCAGGTGGCCCAGGTGGGGGATTACCTGGAGCCGGGTGACGTGGTGGCACAGATCGCCGCAACCAGCTTTCGCCTGCGCGTCAAACAGGCCCAGGCAGAACTGGAAGAACTGCGGCCTGATTTGAAATTCTACAGCAAAGAGGCCATGCGTCTGGCGCGCCTGGCGCAGGAGGATAATGCCGCCCAAAACCGCCTGGACGAGATCACCGCACAGCGCGATGCATTGGCGCGACGATTGGACTCCGCCGAGGTGCGTCTGCATATGGCGGAAGATGAACTCAGTAAAGTCTGGCTGCGCACACCGTTTGCAGGGGTAGTGGCAGAACGTCTGAGTCAGCCCGGCGAGCAGGTGCAGTTGGGCGACCCCGTGCTGCGCATTGTCGATACGCGCAACCTGGAAGTGCAGGCCCGCATTGCCGCGGGCGGCATCACCAGTTTGCGCATCGGTGACACCCTGCGCCTGCGCGATCAGGAAAGCACTGAACACAGCGGGCGAATCCATGCTTTAGTGCCGGTTGGAGACGAGTCCCGTCTGTATGAGATCCGCATCGCGTTGGAGGACGTGCAATGGCCGGTCGGCTGGCCGCTGCAGGTTGCGGTCCCTGGCGCCCGGGCGCGGGATGCCTTGCTGGTGCCCCGCGACGCCCTGGTGCTCCGTTCTTTCGGCATCAGTGTGTTTGTAGTGGATGCCCGGCAGCAGGCACGCATGGTACAGGTGCAGACCGGCTACGCGGAGCAAGACTGGATCGAAGTGCGGGGAGATTTACAGGCCGGTGAATCCGTCGTCGTGCGTGGAAACGAGCGTCTTATTCCCGGCCAATCGGTACAATTGAAAGAGAGCGGAAGCAGCGAATGAAACTGACCGCCCTGGGTCTGCAAAATCCCACCGCGGTGAGCGTCGTGGTGATCATCATGCTGTTGTTTGGCTCCATCAGTTATTCTCTTTTGCCGATACAGCTGATTCCGGAACTTGAAGAGCCGAAGCTTTCCATCCGCACCCATTGGCGTGCCGCTACGCCGGAAGAAGTGGAAGCAGAGATCGTGGAGCGCCAGGAAAAGGCGCTGCGCGGATTGCCGGGCATGCACGAGCTACTGGCCCGAGCGCAGTCCGGTCGTGCGGACGTTGACTTGAGCTTTGTCACCGGCACTGACATGAATCGAGCCCTGGTCGAAGTGCTCAATCGCCTGAACCAGGTGTCCGATTATCCTGAAGACGTGGACGAGCCCTACATTAGCTCTACCGGTTCGGATGCCCGTCCCATCGCCTGGTTTATCGTGCACACGGTGGAAGGGAACTCGATAGACATAGAGAGCTACAGGGAATATATAGAAGACAGGGTGCAATCGAAGTTCGAGCGCGTGCCCGGCATTGCTCGATCTGAAGTATTTGGCGGACGGGAGAGTGAGATTCGAGTCAGTTTTGATCCGTACAAACTGGCTGACCTGGATATTCCCATCTCCAGCGTGTCCGAGCTTGTCGGGGCGAGCAAGGACGTTTCCGCTGGCTTCGTAGAGCAGGGACGGCGCGAATACAGCATGCGTTTTACCGGCAAATACGGACTGGACGAAATCGATGCCTTGATCATTGCCTGGCGGGATGGCAGGCCGGTGTACTTGCGCGACGTAGCAACGGTGCAAAAACGCTTGGCGGACGCCAGCAACTTTGTGATTTCCGGAGGGAAATCAGCCATAGCGGTGAACGCCCAGCGTGAAATAGGCGTCAACGTGCTGGAAGTCATGCACATTTTGCGCCAGGCTGCCGCGGAACTGCAGGAAGGACCTTTGCGCCAAGCGGGTCTTGAGATTCGCCAGGTTTATGACGAGACAGGCTATATCGATCAATCGATGCGCCTGCTGTACGGAAGTCTCAGTCTGGGAGTGATGCTGGCGATGATCGTCCTGTGGCTGTTCCTGCGTCGAGTGCGGGCCACTATGGCAGTGTTGCTGTCCGTGCCGGTCTGCCTGCTTAGCACCTTCATTGTGCTCCACCTGGGCGGTCGCACATTGAACGTTATCTCCCTGGCAGGATTGGCTTTTGCAGTAGGCATGGTGTTGGACGCGTCCATCGTAGTGCTGGAAAACATTGTGCGCCTGCGTGAGCAGAGCCAGCGCGGCCGGCAAGACCTGGGCTCAATCGCCGTGAGCCAGGTATGGGGCGCACTGTTCGCCTCTACCATAACAACGGTCGTGGTGTTTTTGCCTATAATCTTCCTGGAAAGCGAAGCAGGGCAGTTATTTGCCGACCTGGCGCTGTCGCTAGCCGCTGCCATTTGCATCTCGCTGCTGGTGGCGATATTCGTGGTGCCAACCGCGGAAGCATGCTGGGTCGGACCACAACGTATTCATCAATCGGATCCGCGCCGCTGGGAGCAGCTGACCAGGCTAATCATGCTTTTGACAGACAGTCCCCTGAGACGGTTGTTGTGGATTGTCAGCCTGATTTCCATCTCACTACTGTGCAGTTATCTGCTTAAACCCAAGCTGGATTACTTGCCCGAGGGCAGCCGCAACCTGGTGTTTGCCTTTGTGCAGCCGGCACCTGGTTCCGGAATTGAATACATCAAGCAGGAAATGGGAGATCAGATGAAACGGGAGATGGCGCCCTACCTGGCGGAAGATGTAGAACCTCGGGTACGCCATTATTTCTTTGTTGGATTTTCGCAGCGAGTGTTTATGGGCGCGATTGCTGAAGATCCAACCCGGATCAAGGAATTATTGCCCTTGATGCGCAATATCCTGTCCACTTTTCCCGATACGCTGGCATTCGTAAAACAGGTCTCTTTGTTCGGTGATCTGGGCGCTGGAAAGAGCATCGACATTGACGTGCAGGGCAGGGAACTGGAGCCCTTGTTCGCTGCTGCTCTGTATGGCTTCCTGCGCATACCGGAATTGATACCGGGGGCACAGGTGCGCCCACTTCCAGGACTGGTGTTGGCAAAACCTGAATTGCAGTTGCAGCCTGACGAGGAGCGTTTGGCAGAAGCCGGCTGGACGCGCAGGACGCTCGCACAGATTACCCGGTCCCTGGGAGATGGCCTGGATGTGGGTGATTACTTCGACGGAGAGCGCAACTTGAATATTATCCTGCGCGCCGAGCACTGGCAGACGCCGGAAGAATTGATGGACACTCCCCTGGTAACTCCCGAGGCCGGCACGGTGCTGCTGAAAGGGCTGACTCGCATGGTGCGCACCGTTGGCTCCGAGGAGATTCGCCGCATCGATCAACGACGCACCGTGTCGCTGCAGATTCTGCTGCCTCCCGAGGTATCCCTGGAGGAAGCCCTGCAGCGGATGCGCACCGACCTGGAGCCCGAACTGCTGTCTCGACTGCCGGCGGATGCCGAAATTTATTACCGGGGCACCGCCGAGAAACTGGAGTCGGCTGTGCGCGATATGGCAGGCAGCTTTATTTTGGCCGTGATCGTACTGTACTTGCTGATGAGCGCGCTATTTCGATCTTTTTTCTACAGCCTGCTGGTGATTATGACTTTGCCGCTGGCTACCGTGGGAGGCATTCTGTCGCTGCGGGTGCTCAACCAGATCAGCTTTCAGCCTTTGGACCTGCTAACCATGATTGGCTTCATTATCTTGCTCGGCTTAGTGGTAAACAACGCGATTTTGCTCGTTTACCAGGCGCGGACGGCAGAACGCGACGGCTTGGCACGCAGAGAAGCTGTGCGGCTGGCAGTGCGTACCCGCCTGCGCCCTGTCTTAATGAGCACGTTTACCAGTATTTTCGGCATGTTGCCGCTGGTATTGGCACCCGGCGCGGGTACTGAAATCTACCGGGGACTGGCAACCGTGGTGACAGGAGGGATGTTTCTGAGCGTGGTGTTCACCTTGATCCTCTTGCCAAGCCTGTTGCGTATAGGAGAAGATCGCAGCAGGATATTGAAAACGTCAACGGTATGATCTTCGGGAAAAGAAATCCACCTGCGCCAGGCAGGACAGGAACTGAAGCCGTCAGTCATTTGATCGGCGGCGCGTGGTTCCTGCAGGCAAGCCTTGGATGGCTGATGGCTGCACACCCTGTGGCTCATGCCGAGCAAATCAGTTTGCCTGCGGAAGAATCCGTTACAGTGGTGGGCAAGGTGCAGAACGTCACTGCAAGGGAGGAAGAGACGTTGTTGGACATCGCCCGTCGGCACGGCCTGGGATACCACGACATCCGCCTGGCCAATTTTCACTTGAACGCCTGGCTGCCCGGAGGAGGGGCGCAGGTCACGCTTCCTTCGCATTATGTTTTGCCTCGTGCCCGGCATCGCGGCGTAGTGCTGAACATTCCGGAGATGCGGCTCTATTATTATCCGAAGAGCCGCGGCAACGCGCAGGAACGCCAGCTATGGACCTATCCGATCGGAATAGGGCGGGAAGGCTGGTCAATCCCGTACGTACAAACCAGCATCAGCGCAAAAAGAAAAGACCCAGGCTGGACTCCGCCTGAATCCATCCGCCAGGAGCATTTGCTGATCGGAGATCCGCTGCCCAAGTACGTTCCTCCCGGGCCGGATAACCCGTTAGGAGCGTACGCCTTGCGCTTGACTTTGCCCGGCTATTTAATCCACGGCACCAATAAACCCGCCGGTATTGGTATGCGCGTCAGCCACGGCTGTATCCGCATGTACCCGGAAGATATACAAGAATTCTTTTCATTAATCCCGGTCGGTACGCCCGTCAATATCCTCAATCAACCTATTAAAGCCGGACTGCAGCATGGCACGATCTACCTGGAAGTACACCCGACCCTGTCTGAGCATGCCACTGGCACCGAAGCCTACTTCAGTGAGGCACTGCTGCTGTTCGAGGAATTATCCGGAGGCAGAGGCTATCAAGCGGATATGGAACTAATGGAGCGGGTACTGCTTGAGGCCAGAGGCGTACCCATTGCCGTGGGCGCATTACTGGACGTCCGACTGGAACAAGAAAAGGACGAAGCCTAACAGCGGAGCCTGGCAAGTGGGTGGCAGGCGCCTGCGAGTTGACGGGAAAACGGTGCCCGCTACGGCAGTAGCCAGCTCACCCAGTCACCAGCTCAAGCCTGATGCCTCGGTCCAAGCACAAGCAGCGCGCAGCGAGACATCACATCAGCGAAGGTGCGGCACCTTGCTCCCCTTGGACAGGGTGTCATCCGTCCAGAGGAGCAGGCAACCTGAAGTTCCTTTGCTATGCCTTATTTACGCATCTGCTTTTCAAAGGCTCGATCGATTCGATTCCGATTCTCATTGCAGCAACTTAACGCCTCATCGGCCGCAGATTGAGCCTTACTTGCTGCATAGGCTGCTTCCGAAGCGACTGAGTGCGCATTATCCGCTTTGCTGGTAGCTGCCCGAGCTTCATCCAAAGCCTGCTGGGCAGTCCGCTCTATAGCTGCCATCTGCTCCGGTGTAGCACCACATGCGCTGAGCGCGACGACTCCCAAGGCGAGAAGAAGGGGTTTCATGAATTGCATAACGACTCTCCCATACGGTTAAGGCTGAAGAAACTTGAAGAGACGCTATCATGATCTATTTAAGCCTGTAATTCAAACCATTTTTTGTGTGCCGGCACGGTCCCGCTTTTCCCCTGGATGCCTGAAGCGGCGGCATCGGTGCCGCAGCGGTGCTCGGGAAGGCAGATTGAAAAGGAGGAAAATGCCGTATAATTAACGAAATGAAAGGATTTTCTTATAAAGATTCTCCTGACATCTGTCCGGTTAGCGCAGACCGGGGCTGAAACGGGATTTTTACCTTGTATTGGTGATAACCAGGCGGCGGAGAGCGGAATGCGGCGTCACCACTCACTCCACTGGGCGGGTTTCGCAGACGGCCACAGGCGATTAGGGAGGGAATTGTCGGCGCTGCTCACGGAGCTCCCAGGCCATCTCATGCAGTGCGTCGGCGATAGAATCCAGTTTAGATATGTCGCAGAATGGGTCCGCCAGCTCGTGATCGGCGCTAAATTTGCATCCGCCGTGTCAACTGACAGCTGTCTTCGGAAAGGCCGTGACCGGCCGCATGGCAGCCCTGCAGACAGTGCTTGTAGTGATTCATCTCCGTGCCCTGCGAGCGTCGCGTACTGATGGCAAGATATTGGCTCCGGCCTTCATGCCGCGTAGTTGCCTTGGATATCAGCCGCCTGGATCATCCTGCCCGCCGTTAATGGCACAAGGATAGCGCAGGCGCGTAACGCCAGCTCTGCCGTGGTTCCCGACCGCTCCGGGAGCGGAAATTCACTGTCTGTGGCGCTGCTCGTGCGCGTTACTGAACTGAGCCTTCAGAAAGGCCATTTGATCTGCCAGGATGCGACGATTCGACAAGGCCAGGTATTCCGCCCAGTTCGGCACATAGGGGACGGCCAGCAATTCCATGCGGGCTTTCTCTGGGCGGCGGTTGCCTTTGCGGGTGTTGCAGGCGCGGCAGGAGGTGACCACGTTCGACCAACGGTCACGACCGCCCAACGATATCGGGATGACGTGATCCCGGGTCAGCAAACGTGCATTGAACTGCTGTCCGCAATACATGCACAAGTGCTCGTCACGCAAAAACAACTCCCGGTTTGTCAGGGGAGGGCTGGCTCGATGCTTCCACACGTAGCCGTGGGAGCGCTTGATGGCTATGATCGAGTTCACCCGCACGCAGGAACGCAGGCCGTTTGCCCGGCAAATCCCGCCGTAAAAATCCATCGTATGCTGGCCCGCGGTCCATGCCACCAATCCCCGGCAGTACAAGGTTACTGCTTCCTGCCAGGGAGCCCAGGTGACGGGTATTCCAGCCAGATCCAAGCGTAGAATCAGGGGTGAATTCACGGTTTTATCTCAATTTGCAGACTTTGTCCTTCTCGTCCGATAACGATCCTGCCGCGGGCGCGGCAGGATCGCTATATTTTCCCGTATCGGCTTGAAAAAAATCAAGCCGCCCGCGTTGCGGCGCCGTTCTTTTTGTCAGCTGCCGACCGCCTTGTCGTGTTGGATGGACGGGGTTGCGGCTCAGCAGGCTGGGCGTACCAGGCGCATGGATCCGGTCAGCCGGGAAATAGAACGCCCAGGGTCCAGTGCTGCAAGACGCGCTGAATGACTAAAAGTCTCCATCGCGTTGCCGTTCTTTGTTGCACTGGATCGCCGCGTAGGCGGAATGGTTGTGGATGGATTCAAAATTTTCTGATTCAACGGTATAGGCAATGATGCGCTGATCCTTATTCAGGGCCAGGGCCAGGTCACGTACCATGTCCTCAACGAACTTGGGATTTTCGTAGGCGCGTTCGGTCACGAATTTTTCGTCCGGGCGTTTCAGCAGACCGTAGAGTTCACAGGAAGCGGCTCGTTCGCCGATTTCGATCAACTCCTCAATCCAGATAAAATCCCGCAGGCGCACCTGCAGGGTAATGTGCGAGCGCTGGTTGTGAGCACCGTAATTGGAGATCTTTTTCGAGCAAGGGCACAGCGAGGTGGCCGGAATGACCACGCGCACGGAGATGTCCGGCTGTCCGTTGTGGAATTCACCGATGAAGCTCACGTCGTAGTCCATCAGGCTCTGTACGCCGGTGACAGGGGCCTTCTTATCCAGAAAGAAGGGGAATCTCATCTCAATACAGCCGTCTTCCGCGTTTAGCAGGCGGACCATTTCACCGATGATCTGTTTGAAGGAATCTACTGATATTTCATACTGGTGCTGATTTAATATTTCCACGAAGCGGGACATGTGGGTTCCCTTGAAGTTATGCGGCAGACGCACGTACATGTCGAAATGGGCTACCGTGTGCTGTTCTCGGCCGGAGCGGTCCAGGATGACTATCGGGTGTCGAATATTTTTGATTCCGACTCGGTCGATCGGCATCATCCGCGTATCCGGTGTGTTCTGCACGTCAGGAATATCAGGAAGTGCTGCAGTAATGCCGCTGGAGGAGGTGCTTGCCATATTTTTGCTCCTGATGTAAAAACTTTCCCTATTGTACCGCATCGCTCCGCGTCTCTCATTGATACAGAACCAGGCAGTCTCGCTGAGAACCTGGACCTGGACCGGATCATGGTGTCGCGGACTCCGGTAGTCCCTTTGGGAGTACCGGATGGGAGTGCCGGCAAAATGGCGGGATTCCCGGTCATTCAAAGTACTTTGCCCCCGGGGAGGCAGAGGGCAGGCGCAGGTTCCTTCCGTCAAGGTGGTCTTCGGTAGTGCCCATCCCTCGCCGGACTCAAGTCCGTGCCTGCCCGGCGCTGCCGGCGAAAATTGGCGAGTTTAATGATCCCGGCGGATGATATAGCTGGCCATGCTGCGCAGAAACCGGGCCTGTTCGCCAAATTGGCTGAGGTGCTCTAGCGCCTCCTGACAGAGCTTCGCCGCTGCTTTTTGAGCACCGGACAACCCTAAAAGGCTGGGGAAGGTGGCCTTGCCCTGCCGTTGATCCAGCCCCTGCGGTTTGCCCAAAGTTTGGTCACGGAGGGACGGGTCCGCGTCCAGTAAGTCGTCTTGTACCTGGAATGCCAGTCCGATGCATTCGGCATAACGGGCAATACGCTCGTACTCTGCCGCATCCAGCCGTTCCCCGGAAAGCACGCCGAGCAGGACGCTGGCGCGGATTAGGGCACCGGTTTTTCTGCGATGGATACGCTCTAATTGGGCTCGATCCAGGGCTGCTCCCGCCATGTTCAGGTCCAATGCCTGACCGCCCACCATGCCGTCCAGTCCACTGGCTGCCGCCAGCATGCCGATCATCTGCAGGCGCCGCTCAGCGCTGACCGGCATATCAGGGTCCGTGGCCAAAGTCTGGAAAGCCAGCGCCTGCAAGGCGTCGCCGCATAAAATTGCGGTTGCTTCCCCGTAGGCACAGTGACAGGCTGGCTGACCGCGTCGCTCGTTACTGTCGTCCATGGCAGGCAAATCGTCATGGATGAGAGAATACGCGTGAATCATCTCTACCGCACAGGCGGGGCCGTGCAGACCAGCCAGCGGGGCACCGGCTAATTCTCCGGCCGCATAGACTAAAATCGGGCGCGTACGCTTGCCCCCACCCAGCACTGAGTAATACAATGCTTGATGCAGTTCTCTGAGTTTGGGATCATCGGTAACAGGCAGGCGCTGCTCCAACGCGTCTTCCACGCAATTCTGCCAAAACTGCTTGCGTTCCTGCCAGGACATGGCGGCGTTTATTCTTCTTCTGAATCCGTCGGAAAATCTTTCAGCTTGTTTTCTTCCTTGATCAGATTTTGCACCTTCAGAGTGGCTTCGTCCAGGGATTTGCGGCAACTACGGGTCAGTGCCAGGCCGCGTTCAAAACACTCCAATGAATCCTCAAGCTGCAAATTGCCTTTCTCAAGACGCTCGACCAGCTTTTCCAACTCGTCGATGGATTGCTCAAAGCTCTGTTTTTCCCCTGTCTCCGTGCCGGTGGTCATCCGTCATAAATCCGAACATGGAATGCTTGCCTGCGGCAGGCAACGTGCATTTGCGTCAATTACGGCGGATAATATACAGGTATTTCGAGGCTCCTGCAAGCTTGGGGCTGTGCAGTTTTGCCCAAATCCTGACCAGGTGAATAAAATCCGTTTCCAGTAATCTGCAGCCAGTTGTCATACTGACCTGCCTTGTTTCTTCTTGAGATAATCCGTTTTTGTCAACTTCGGGGCTGGCTCTTGCTATTTTGTCTGCTCGCCGCGTTTGCCCGGGAAGGGCATACGCTTGAGCCTGCTGCTGAATCGGAAACGGTAGTGATCCGCGCTGATCGGCTGAAAGACACCGGCCTGCACACGGGCGCTTCCCGGACTGTGCTGAAGGCTGAGCAATTGGCGCAACGGCCGCAAATCGGAATGGCGGACGTCCTGCGCTTGGTGCCGGGGATAGACGTGGTGCGCAATGGCGGTTTCGGCGGATTGGTTTCCGTTTTTTCGCGCGGCACCGAGTCTGATCATATGCTCATCCTGCTGGATGGATTGCGTTTGAACGATCCCACCAGCGGGTTGGCTGATTTATCTCTGCTGGGCCTGAATGAAGTGGAACGCATTGAGATTGTACGCGGACCGCGCAGTCTGTTGTACGGTTCGGAGGCGTTAGGAGGCGTCATTCGGATTTCTACCCGGCGCCCCGCGGCGCTGGCAGCCTTCCGCGGCCGCGCCGAGATCGGCCCTTACGACTCCCGCCGGGCAGAGTTTGGGTTGACCGGGCAGCGTGGGCACCTGGGTTATGCACTACAGTTCTCGCAGCGCCGACAGCAGGGATTTTCCGCCGTCAACGTTCGTGGAGGAGGGGAATCGGATGGAATTCGCCACCGGCAACTGGGGCTAAGGATGAACTGGCATGCCCATTCCGGCCCACGTCTGCAGACATCCTTGCTCCAATTACGTTCTCAGACCGAAATCGATGATTTCATGAATGCTCCACAGGATGATCCGGATTACCTGCAGCGCAACCGTAATTTGCTGATGCAGGTCCGTGCTTCGTGGGACCTGGCGCAGGGGGCCTGGCAGCAATACCTGGAATGGAGCCGGGTACGGTTGCGCAGCCGCTTTCTGAATGGGCCGCAGGCGCCGAACTGTGCCACTTGCGAGGATTTTCTGGACTTCAACTCTATCGGGCTGAGGCATCGCTACGAATGGCAGCATACGCTGCATTTGGCAGCTATGGGACGGCTGAATTTTGGGTTGCTGATGGAGCGTGAGCGGGCTACGGCCGGACCGACTCGGTCCGTGCGAAACCGGCGCGGAGCTCGGCTGAATTGGCAGCGGGAATGGGAATGGTTGTCAGTGGAAGGCAGCCTGATGCACGATGCCTATCCGGATGACAATCAAGTCAGTGGTCATGTCGCGTTGACGGTTCCGCTGAACAGGAAAATGCGCCTGCACGGCAGTATTGGAACCGGGTACCGGGCACCGGGCCTGAATGAACTGCACGATCCTCGTTTCGGGAATCCTGAATTGCGTCCGGAACGCAGCGTGAGCGGGGACCTGGGACTCGACTTGCAACGCGGACCGGTGCGTTTTTCTTCTGTTGTATTCTATCAGCGCACACGGGATCTAATCAATTTTGACTTAAATTTTCGTTCCGTGAATATTGGCAACACCGTCACGCAAGGTTACGAGTTGAGCTTCGATTACGCGGTGACACCCGGTCTGCACGCCAGGTTGGACTATACTCGCACGGATGCCAGAGACCGATCCAATGGTGAAAGCCTGGCACGCAGACCTGGAGACAAGCTCAACCTGGGGCTGGAATGGAGTCCGCTCCGACAGTTGCGCACGTCGCTAACCATGCGCCACGTCGGCTCACGCCCGGAAATCGGTACTGACAGACCTATTCTGGGTTCATATATTGTAGTAGACATGGCTGCTTACTGGCGCATCCTGCCGGACTGGGAGTTGTTCTTCAGAGTAGAGAACCTGTTGGATCGCCAATACCAGGAAATTCAAGATTACGGTACGCCTGGTCTGAGCCTGTATGGTGGAATACGATTCCAATTCCTGGCGCAATAAATATAAGGAACTGCCGATCTATAACTGGGCCAAGTAGACTGATGACGCGAAAAAAAATTGCCGGCGAGCGATTTAGTGCTCACCATCCATCACAACGGCACATGACGGCGTTACTGGGGGGAACGCTGATTTTGCTGGCACTCTGTACGCGCTTGTGGCCACACCCGCCCAACTTCACTGCGTTAGGGGCGATCGGACTGTTCTCTGGCTGTTGTTTGCCCTCGCGCCATGCCTGGCTGCTTCCTCCGGCAGCCTGGGTGCTCAGTGATCTGTTTCTGGGATTCTACCATCCGCTGGTTATGGCTTTTGTCTACCTGGGCTACATACTTGCAATCCCGGTCGGCCGCTGGTTGTCGAAACACTGTTCGCCAGGCCGCGTCGCAATGGCGGCGCTGCTGGGAGCGATAGTGTTTTTTCTAAGTTCCAATTTTGGTGTATGGCTGGCAGGAGAATTATATCCGAGGAACCTGGGAGGATTCATTGAGTGCTATTGGCAAGCCCTGCCGTTTTTCTCCTATACGCTGCTGGGGAACCTGTTTTACCTGCCTCTTTTGCTTTTTTTGCAGGCAACGGCATTGAAATGGGCCGGCGTGGCGCAACCAATCGCACAGCGTCAGCCGGCGTCTCCCCGACTTCGGTAAAGAAAACAGGAACATTAACTTAACTGCTTTCTTACAGAGAGTATCCGTATTAAACCGGGTCATGCTTAATGCGCTTCAGGTTCAGTAGTCGGTTGGGTCGGGCAGTCTTGCCCGATTTCCACCTCTCTGCTAGGATGTACGGAGCACTAGGTGGCTCGTGGAGCGTGGATTAGTGATCATGGCATGTTTGCTGCAGAACGTTTGATACGCCAACAATTGGAACGGGCAGACATCCTCGTGGGCGGTCAGCGCCCCTGGGATATACACGTGCATGATCAGCGGGCATACCGTGAGACGCTGGGGCGCGGCACCTTGGGAGCCGGAGAAGCCTGGATGAACGGGTGGTTTGACTGCTCCTCATTGGATCAAATGATTGAGCGCCTGTACGTCAGCGGTTTCGTCGCGCGCTTACACAAGCGCCCGCAGCTTGCTTCGCTGTGGTCTTTCTTTTTCAACTATCAAAGTCGCAGGCGTGCCTTCCAGGTAGGCCGCAGGCACTACGACATCGGCAATGATTTGTACAGCAGAATGCTGGATCGCCGCATGATTTATTCCTGTGGTTGGTGGAGCGACGGTGCGACCGACCTGGATCAAGCCCAGGAGAAAAAATTAGAGCTGGTCGCCCGCAAGCTGGATCTGAAGCCCGGTATGAAGGTGTTGGACATCGGCTGTGGCTGGGGAGGAGCAGCTGCCTGGTATGCCGATCATTACGGCGTGCAGGTTTGTGGGATCACAGTGTCAAAGCAGCAGTGGCTGCACGCGCAGGAGACTTGGGGACAAAGTCGGAACGTGGAGTTTTTTTTGCTGGACTACCGGGATTTGAAATAGCGCTATGACGCCGTTTATTCCATCGGCATGTTTGAGCACGTCGGCCCGCGCAATTATGCAGCCTACATGAACGTCGTACGGCATTGCTTGCGGCCGGGCGGATTGTTTTTGCTGCAAACGATTGGCGGAAACTTCTCCGGCAGGAGCATGAACCCATGGACGACGCGGTATATATTTCCCAACGGTTCTCTGCCTTCTCCAAGGCAATTAACAAAGGCGCTGGAGAAAACCTTCATTTTGGAAGACTGGCACAACTTCGGGCTTGACTATGATCGTACGCTGATGTTCTGGTATCGGAATTTCATCTCTGCCTGGCCCGAGTTGGCTTCCCGTTATGGAGAGCGCTTTCGCCGCATGTGGGAATACTACCTGTTGAGTTGCGCAGCCGCCTTTCGTACCCGCAACCTCAACTTATGGCAAGTCCTGCTGTCGTGCGGAGACCGGCTGAAAGTTCCTCCTTGCCGTTAAGCCGGCTTTCAGGCTGCAGGCACCCCGGCCAGCCTGTATTTGCGAGAGCATGGCTGGCACTGCATGAAGCAATCCGCCTGCTAGTTTTTGTCAGACAGCGTTAAGCTAGTGCCGTCGCGCAGCAGGTTCATTCGGTCGAGAAAGGAATTCCCCAGTAATACGAACGGGGGAAATTTACCTTCGTGCACCACGGCCTGGACGCGGTTCTCCTCGATCGGGCCGACTGTCACCGAGTCCAGCGATATCCTGTAGCCCCGGCTATACCCGCTGGCGGTAGTTAAATAGGCGGTTTTCCCTTTCTTGAAGTTCAGGCCAATGCGCTTGGCGGTGATCTCATTCATGGAAATGAAACTGGCCCCGGTATCCACCAGGAAGTCAACAGGTATACCGTTGATCGTGCCCGTTATGCTGTAATGTCCCCTGGAATCCGGAAACAATTCCAATGATGCCCGCTCCGGTTTCTTGAAGGCGGTCGATACAGAAGAGGTGTTGCCGAGCGCATAGCTCCGCTGCTCGCCGTTAATCTCCAAGACGGCTTCCCGGCTGTTGCTGGAGATCAGCTTGACTCCCTCCGGACTCGTCTGTCCGGCACGCAGAGAGCGTTGCTTGCCGTCAATTTCTAATATAGCCCAATTCTCGGACAAGCCTTTCACCTGGATTTTTTCTGCCGCCTGAAGCGGACCAAGCAGTGCAAAAAGAAACGTACAGAAGATAAAAAAGCAGGCAGGAAATGTACGCATGAACGGCTTCTCTCAAGCCTCATTTTGTATGGCATCCGAAGGATGAGGCTTATAGCAAAGATACGGCAGCAGGTTTCTGCTGTCAATCATGTCCTGAAAGTGTTCGTTGGCTTGTCCATCCTGATTCGCCGCAATCTGCCGGGCAGCGCATTCGGCCACCGTGTTTACTGTGCCGGCAGCCGCTCCAATGTTGATTCCCCTGCCTTTGTGCAGAGCAGGCAGCACCCTTGCCGGGGGGGTGCTGCCGACGAGCAGGCACGCCCGATGACGAATGGATGACTCATCTTCAGCTTGTTTGTGTCGGCGCCGACCACAAAATACAAGCCTGGCCTGATTCTGACGCTGTGCAGTGAGTGCTTCTGAGCCGGCCTGGCCCGGCTGTCTGGCAGTCTATTGATAGTGCTTGACTTTCAGTTTATTATGAATGAAACCGCAGAAAATGCACAACGTCATAACTGACATGTACTAAAATGAAAAGAGCCGCATGATACTGATACTGCGTCCAGACGCAAGCAAGAAATCTTCGGAATACCAGTTGCTGCTGGAGCATCTGGATGGACTGGATAATATTAAATACCGGGTTCACGATGTCTTGGGAAGTCAGCAGACTTTGACTGAAATCTATTTAATTGGTGACACCTCCTCGCTGGAGAATAATCGTTTCGACGGCCTGGAAATCGTCGATCAGGTCATCCGGGTGTCCCAGGAATATCGCGTGTTGGGACGCCACGAGGAGGATACGCGCTCTTACCGCATCAATTACAACGGACTCACGTTTTCCCAGGACAATTTGCACGTCTTTGCCGGATTGTGCGCGGTGGACAATCGAGAGAACGTTGAGCGCATGATGCGAGCCTTGCAGGAATTTGGTCAGCATTGTGCCCGCATGGGGGCCTACAAGCCCAGAACGAATCCCTATTTTTTCCAGGGACGTGGAAGCTCTTGCCTGTCCTACGTGTTCGAGTTGGCCGGCAAGTACGGGATTCACGTATTGGCCATGGAGATCACCCACGAGAAACATATCGATGAGATCCGACAGGCCCTGGAACAAACCGGGAACCCGACCGGCGTCATGCTTCAGATTGGCACGCGCAACAGCCAGAATTTTGAACTTCTGAAGAGCGTTGGCAGACAGCAAGATTTTCCAGTGCTGTTTAAGCGTGGGTTTGGCATTACGCTGAATGAATCCTTGAATGCCGCTGAATACCTGGCCAGCGAAGGCAATGATCGCGTGATCTTCTGCCTGCGTGGCGTTAAAACAAACCTGGGAGACCCGCACCGCAACCTGGTTGACTTTGCCCATATTCCGATAGTGAAGCGCCTGACTCGAATGCCGGTGTGCATTGATCCCTCTCACTCCGTGGGGACTTTGAATGTTTCGAATGACGGTATTCCTGACGTGTTTCACGCCACGGTACAAGGGGTCATTGCGGGAGCTAATATGATATTGGTTGATTTTCACCCTGAACCGGCGAGAGCCCTGGTGGATGCGGCACAGGCGTTAAGCCTGCAGGAACTGCCCTGGTTTCTGGAAGACGTACAAATGGCGCGAGACTTGTATGAACGCCGCGTGCGATTGGTTGCCCGATCAAAGGACGCCGGCTGACAAGGTTGCCGCGGCGGCCTTGACGAAAAGAACGTTGGCAGCCGCTTGACGTGTCACTTCCGTTGCAGATCCAGCATCGGATGGACAAAAGTTCCGCTTGAAGGCTGTTAGCGAGTCGCTTCTGCCAGGAGCATGAAGAAATGACGAAGGAGGCAGGTCATTCCCGTTTGTTAATACTCGGGTCCGGGCCTGCCGGATACACGGCAGCCTTGTACGGTGCACGAGCCAACTTGGCGCCACGGCTGATTACCGGTCTTGAACGCGGCGGTCAATTGAGTACCACGACTGACGTGGAAAATTGGCCGGGCGATCCAAAAGATTTGCAGGGGCCGGAGTTAATGGATCGCATGTTGCGGCATGTAGAGCGCTTTAGAGTACAAGTTATCGCCGACCAGGTGCAGCGGGTTGAGTTGGCACAGCGCCCCTTCCGCCTGTACGGCGACGCCGATGTCTATACCTGCGACGCGCTCATCGTTGCCACCGGGGCTTCCGCCCGTTACCTCGGGTTGCCCTCTGAATCGGCTTACCTGGGCCGCGGCGTGTCCGCTTGTGCCACCTGCGATGGTTATTTCTACAGGGATCAGCCAGTGGCCGTTATCGGCGGTGGTAATACCGCCGTAGAGGAGGCACTGTACTTGTCTAATATTGCGTCGCAAGTGACGCTGGTACATCGCCGGGATCAGTTGAGAGCGGAAAAAATCCTGGCTGATCGATTGTTCCGCCGGGTGGAAAAAAAGAAAATCCAATTGCTATGGAACCACGTCCTGACCGAGGTACTGGGCAATGACGAGGGCGTGAATGGAATCCGGTTGCGGCAGGTACAAAGCGGCGAGAGCCGTGAACTGCAAACACGAGGCGTGTTTATCGCCATCGGGCATACCCCCAATACCGGTTTTCTGGAGGGCCAGATTGAGATGGACGGCGGCTATCTGCGCGTGCGGGGCGAGCTGCGGGGCATGTCCACCGCTACCAGTGTTTCCGGCGTCTTCGCCGCTGGAGATGTGGCGGACCGGGTTTATCGTCAGGCAATCACTGCCGCCGGTAGCGGGTGCATGGCTGCCTTGGACGCTGAAGCCTGGCTGGAATCGCAAGGGGCTGCGATCTCGTCCGTTCGCTAACGGAGGCAGGTGAGCTGTCAGCCGAACTGCCGCTCCCGGATTTCATCCAGGCGCTTGCAATCAATGCACAGCTGCGCCATCGGACGCGCTTCCAGGCGGCGCACGCCTATCTCGATACCGCACTTTTCACAGTAGCCGTAGTTTCCTTCCTCCAGGTTTTGAATGGCTTCGTCTATCTTCTGACTCAGTTTCCGTTCCCGGTCCCTGGCTCGCAGTTCCAGCGAAAATTCCTCTTCTTGCGTAGCCCGGTCATTGGCATCCGGGAAGTTGGCGGCGCCGTCACGCATGTGATGGACCGTGCGCCGCATTTCCTCGAATAATTCAGCCCGGCGCTGTTTTAAGATGGTGCGAAAATGCTCAACCTGGGATGGGTTCATATAGGCCTCGCCCTGTTTGGACTGATAGCGAGGAAAGGTCTTTTTACGTGGTTTGTCAGCCAAGGTGCTGGCGCGGTCTACGCTCAGAATCTTGTCTACCGTGCGGGGGCCCGCCGACGCCCGGCGTGTGGTGAAAGTTTTGGAAGAGCCGGGGTTTGAGCTCATAGCGCGCCGGGCAGAGCCTGTTTTGCTACCCGAGGAAGCATCGGCACTCCGGCGCCTGGAGGAGCTTGGAGCGCCCGAGGAAGCATCGGCACTCCGGCGTCTGGAGGAGCTTGATGCGCCCGAGGAGGCACCGGCACTCCGGCGTCTGGAGGAGCTTGATGCGCCTGAAGAGGCACCGGCACTCCGGCGCCTGGAGGAGCTTGATGCGCCCGAGGAGGCACCGGCACTCCGGCGTCTGGAGGAGCTTGATGCGCCTGAGGAGGCACCGGCACTCCGGCGTCTGGAGGAGCTTGATGCGCCCGAGGAGGCGCCGGCACTCCGGCGCCTGGAGGAGCTTGATGCGCCCGAAGAGGCGCCGGCACTCCGGCGCCTGGAGGAGCTTGGGGCGCCCGAGGAGGCGTCGGCACTCCGGCGTCTGGAGGAGCTTGGGGCGCCCGAGGAGGCGCCGGCACTCCGGCGCCCGGAGGTGGTTTTGGCGGCGGATTGAGTGCTCGTGGCCCGCTTGCTGCTGACCGTGCCGGACGCAGCTTTCGCACCTTTAGGGGCCGTCCTGGCCGCTTTGGGCGCATTCTTGTCCTTTGCTCGGCGCGAGGCTGAACCTCGTTCCTGCCCCGGCGCAGATGGGTTCCCACTCTTAGCGATGCTCATCCGTCTGTTTCCTTCCCCTGTTCCCTGTAGCGGACTTTATAAAGTTTAGTTTATCGGAAATGATCTGAGATGGCAGCTATTTTACCGCTCCCGAGAAAGCCCGCAGGGTACCCCTGGACCATTATCCTTGGTGGAACCATGAATACCAGAGAATCGATGCTATGACAAGTCTATCCCAGGTCTTTTCCTCCAGCTTGCCAGGAGGCGTGGTGAGCTCTGCCTGCGACCGCGGGCGCAGTGCGTATTCCTGCCGCGTTTACGGATATGATGGTGGGCGCTGGACCAGCAGGCAGTACTCGGCCTGCGTTATCATGATTCAGTCCAGACTACAGAACGGGCACTGCTGATTGGCCAACCGCGACCGTGACGCCGAGCTCCACTCGGCGCCGCAGCGGATCCGGAAAGTTTCGGCAAGCCCCCGATCCACAGTCCATTTGGGGATGTAATCGTCCGGAGAGTGACACTTTCGCATCAAAATTATGTCTAAACCTAGTCTACAAGATGAGAAAGCCGTATAATGGTAGTGTGATCATGTCGGCACGGCAGCGATCAGGGTGGGATTTGATTCACGCTGGAGATTCTCATCGCCGGGATGCAATGAAATGCAGATCGATCCTTGATGCGGTCGGGAAAGGTCGGCGAGCATGCGCCAGCATAGTCCGTGAAGCAGAGGATTCCTTTGCCTCTACGGCCTGCTGGCTTCAAAGGACTTAGGACAGACTGAATTGCGTCTGCGTAAACATGGGCAGGGCAGGCGTGGTGGTAATGGCGCGGTGTTCAGCGGGCGGCAGCTGGGTACCGGTTGAAGACAAACCCTGCCATATCATGTACAGGCGCAGTTGGAAGATTAGCCGTTCCATGCAACGAATGGAAGACAGGACCAAAGTGTACGGGAACAATCAGAAATTGACAGAATTGATCGCACCGGCGGTGTCAGCACTCGGTTACGAGATGTGGGGCCTGGAGCGGTTAAGCATAGGCAAAGAACAGGTGCTGCGCGTCTATATAGACTGTGCGCAAGGGATCCGCTTGAGCGATTGCCAACGAGTGAGCGAACAGCTGGACAGCGTGCTGGACTTGCATGCTCCGATCACCGGAGAATACGTTCTGAAAGTTTCTTCTCCAAGCATTGATCGACCGCTTTTCAACCTGGAACAAATGGCTCGTTTTGCGGGCCATCGCGTGCAGCTGAAAACCGGCGTTCCGATTGAAGGACGGCGTCACTTTAACGGTATTATAGAGAAAGTGGAGCGAGACCAAGTGCAAATTGGCACCGAAGGACGGATTTACGCCATTGCCGCTGAGGCGATCGAGCAAGCATGCCTGCAACAGAGTTTCTGAACAATGGAAGATGAAACCTTAATGAATAAAACAGCCCCTGCGGGCAAAGAAATCCTGAGAGTAGTGGAAGCTGTTTCCAATGAAAAGCGGGTCAGCAAGGAAATTATCTTTCAGGCCATTGAAGCTGCCTTGGCCAGTGCCACTAAAAAGCGCCATCGCTTGGATCTGGAAGTGCGTGTGGCAGTGGACCGTAGCTCGGGCCACTACGAGACTTTCCGGCGTTGGGAAGTGGTGGCCGATGAGGACGAACCCGCGTTGGAGTTCCCGGATCGGCAGATCCGTCTTGCGGATGCCCGGCAGCAAAAGCCTGACGTCCAGATCGATGAATACCTGGAAAGCCCGATCGATTCCGTCGAATTTGGCCGCATTGGTGCCCAAAATGCAAGGCACGTCATTGTACAAAAAGTGCGCGAAGCAGAGCGTGCCCGAGTGGTGGAAGTCTACCAGCACCGGGTGTTGCAGATGGTGACCGGTATTGTGAAGAGCACGGATCGCAACGGAGCCGTGATTGACCTGGGCGATAATGTCGAGGGCTTTCTGCCGCGCAGTGAGATGATTCCCAGGGAGAACGTGCGTTCCGGAGATCGCATGCGCTGCTACCTGCGAGAAGTGCGTCCGGCACCTCGGGGACCACAGCTAGTATTGAGCCGCACTGCCACCGAATTGTTGATTGAACTGTTTAAGCTTGAGGTGCCGGAAATTAATGAAGGCCTGATTGAGATCGTCAAGGGAGCCCGGGATCCAGGCTTCCGGGCGCGCATCGCCGTGCGTGCTACGGAGACTCGCACGGATCCGATCGGAGCCTGTGTGGGCATGCGTGGCTCCCGGGTGCAGGCCGTCTCCAATGAATTGGCCGGGGAGCGGGTCGACATCGTGCAGTGGGACGAAAATCCGGCTCAATACGCCATTAACGCGATGGTTCCGGCGGATATTATCTCCGTGGTGGCGGATGAGGACGTCCGCAGCATGGATCTTATCGTAGAGGAAGAAAATCTCTCCCAGGCAATCGGTCGGGGAGGACAGAACGTGAAGCTGGCCAGCGATTTGATCGGGTGGGAACTGAACGTGATTTCCGTGGAAGAAGCGGAAACCAAGCATGAAGACAAGGCGCGCACACTGCAGGAAATTTTCCAGCGCCACCTGGCAGTGGATGAGGAACTGTCCAATATCCTGGTGCAGGAAGGCTTTTCTTCCATTGAGGAGATCGCGTACGTGCCGGAGAATGAATTTCAGAATATTGAGGAATTTAAAAACGACGAAAGCCTGGTTGCACAACTGCGTAAACGCGCCAAGGATTGGCTATTGACCAGGGAATTAGCGAAGGAGATCAAGCTAATGGACGTCAAGCCGGCGGAAAACCTGTTGTCCATGGAAGGCATGGACCAGGACTTGGCTTATCAACTGGCCAGTTGCGGTGTGGTCACGATGGAAGACCTGGCAGACCAGTCGATCGATGAACTCCTGGAAATCGAGGACATCGACAAAGAGCGGGCCGGAGCCCTGATTATGACGGCGCGGGCTCCACAGCTGGAAAAAATGGGGCGCGAGGAAAGAGGCGATGTTTGAGAGCGGAGTGGAACAGCTTGCAGAGCTGACCGAAGTCAAGCCCGGCAAATTGTTGGAGATCCTGGGCGAAGCCGGTATCGCCGTTGAGACAAAAGAGCAGGCGCTTTCAGAGGCTGACAAGATCAAGCTGCTGCTGTATCTACGGCGCAAACGAGGCAATAACAACGAAGAAGTCGAGCCGAATCGAATCGTGTTGCATCGGCGCAGTACGATGGAATTGAAAGTGCCGATCAGCGGGCCTCAGAGCCGGACCCGACCACGGATGCGCTCCGTTAACATAGAGCTGCACCGCAGCCGAACTTATGTCAAGCGCAAGGAACTGCAGCAACACAAGGAGGAACTGCAGGAAGAGCAAGCAGTTCCGTCTGCGGAGACTAAACCGGAAGTGATGGAAAGCGCCGCCGTCGCGCCACAGGCAGAAGCGCCGGCTACCGAAGTCTCGGTCGAGGCTCCGATGCAGGCAGCGACCGGCGCTTTCGTTGAGGCGCCCGCCGTAAAGCAGGCGTCGGTCGAACAGCAGGCGCCGGTCGAAAAACAGGCGCCCATCGAAAAGCAGGCAGTGCCCTCTGAGCCTGAGCTGCCGGCACCTGCTCCAGGGCCCGCTGCTGACATCGCTCCGATTCCAGTGCCCGCCACTGTTGCGGTGCCGGAAGCAGCCGAGCCACAGATAGCGCCGCCAGAGAGGCCTGCGCAACCACCGCCTCCTGCTCCACCGAAGGAACTGCACGTGTCTTCAGAGAGAAAGGGACGCCGTCGCAAGAAAAGACATATCAAGTCCGTAGCCACCCGCACCGACCCGCAACACAGTTTTCAACGTCCCAGTGCTCCGGTAGTGCGTGAAGTGGAGATCCCGGAGAGCATCTCGGTAGGGGAGTTGGCTCAGCGCATGTCGATCAAGGCCCAGGAAGTAATTCGCCTGCTGATGAGCCTGGGCACTATGGCCACCATCAATCAATCCCTTGACCAGGGGACTGCCATGGTGTTGGTTCAGGAGCTTGGCCATAAAGCCAAGCCGGTTAAAGAAGATTCCCTGCGGGCAGAGTTGGCCCGAATCCAGCGCGAGCAGGGCGAGCAGGTGCCGCGTCCGCCGGTAGTGACCATCATGGGTCACGTGGATCACGGCAAGACTTCTCTACTCGATCACATTCGCCGCGCCCAGGTGGCGTCAAAAGAGGCCGGGGGCATTACCCAGCATATCGGCGCATACAGCGTGTCATTGGAGAGCGGCCAAAAGATTACTTTTCTGGATACTCCGGGCCATGAGGCATTTACTGCCATGCGTGCCCGCGGGACTGAAGTGACTGATATTGTCGTGCTCGTCGTGGCGGCAGACGACGGTGTAATGCCGCAGACGCGCGAAGCTATCCGTCACGCCCAGGAATCATCCGCCTCGATCGTCGTTGCCATCAATAAGATTGACAAGGCGAACGCAGACCCGGACCGCGTCAAGCAGGCGCTGTACGGGGAAGAGAAGCTGTTACTGGAAGAATGGGGCGGAGACACTCTATGCAGAAATGTTTCCGCCAAAAGCGGTGAAGGCATTAAGCAGTTGCTCGACGCCATTTTGCTGCAGGCGGAATTACTGGACCTGAAGGCACCTGACAAGGGAGCGGTCTGGGGCACCGTGATCGAGTCTTATATGGACCGCAACCGAGGGCCCGTTGCTACTATATTGGTGCAGGGTGGCCTCTTGTTAAAAGGTGACCTGGTGCTGAGCAGCGGCGAGTACGGCCGCGCCCGCTCCCTGATCAATGAAAGCGGCAAGGAATTGAAAAACGCGGGGCCTTCAACTCCCGTCGAAGTAGTGGGATTATCCGGAGCGCCGAATGTTGGTGAAGCCGCGATCACGATCACGGATGAACGCAAGGCGCGCGAATACGCGGAACAGCACAAGAGCATGCTTCGTGAAAAGGAATTGTCACGGCACGCCAGGGGCAGCGTGGAGGACGTATTCTCAAATATTACCGCCGGACAGCCCGACACGCTTCGCGTTCTGATCAAAGCGGATGTCCGAGGCTCTGCTGAAGCCTTGTTGACGGCATTGATGAAACTTGCCACTGAGGAAGTGAAAGTCGACGTTATTTCCTGCGGGGTTGGCGCTGTTACTGAGTCAGACGTAAACCTGGCCAAGGCTTGTCAAGGACGAATCATCGGATTTAACGTGCGTGCTGACAACGTCGCGCGCAAGCTGATCGAGGAGGAAAATATTCCGATCCAGTACTACAACATTATCTACGAAGTAGTAGAGGATATAAGAACATTGCTGAGTGGCATGTTGTCACCGGAAGTACGGGAGCAGATCGTCGGTCTGGCAGAAGTGCGCGAAGTATTCCACTCTCCGAAATTAGGTGATATTGCCGGTTGTATTGTTGTCAGCGGCATCGTGAGAAAAGAGCTCCCTATCCGCGTATTGCGGGAAGAGGTGGTGATTTACGAAGGGAAGCTGGAATCGCTACGGCGCTTCAAGGAAGACGTGAATGAAGTGCAGTCCGGAACAGAATGCGGCATCGGCGTGAAGAACTACAACAACGTAAAAGTCGGCGATAAGATCGAAGTCTTCGAGCGCATATCTCAAGCCCGCACCCTCTAGCACTGCAGCAAGCGTCTGTAAGGGATCAAATTGCAGAAAGAATACAGCCGCGACCGCAGAATTGCTGCCATTGTTCAGCGCGTGCTTGCCGAAATTTTGCAGCGCGAAACTGACTTCTCAGCAGACATGCTGACCATATCTGCCGTGCAGGTGGATACCGGTTTAGCCAAGGCGAAGGTCTTTATCACTTCTCTAAGGGATGCTCCGGAACACCGCCAGGAATTACTTCGGACGCTCAATAACAATGCTCCCGGTTACCGCCGACGGTTAGCTGGAAAGCTATACCTGCGCAATACTCCGTTCCTGGAATTTTTTTATGATCGCTTTCAGGAAGACGTGCGCAAGGTGGATCGTTTACTAAATGAGTTGCGTAAACCCGGTTCATCCATCTCTTCTGATTCTACATGAGCCGCCGTCGCCGCAAGGGGCGGGGCGTGAGCGGCATATTATTGCTGGATAAACCTGGCGGCATTACTTCAAACGAGGCACTGCAGCGAGTCCGGCGCCTGTACGAAGCGCGCAAAGCAGGGCACACCGGCAGCCTGGACGTGATTGCCACCGGCATGCTGCCGCTTTGCTTCGGTGAAGCAACCAAGATCTCCGGATTCCTGCTTAATGCCAATAAGCGCTACCAGGTGACCTGCAAGCTGGGAGAAAACACGCTGACTGGAGACCGCTCTGGCGAACTCCGCCTGAAAAGACCGGTGCCATCTCTGAACGCCAGTCAGGTGAAGCAGGTATTGGAGCAGTTCCGCGGAGCAGGCGAACAAATTCCCCCGATGTATTCAGCCTTAAAGCATCAAGGCACCCGGCTGCATGAGCTTGCACGCAAGGGCATTGAAGTGGAGCGAGCTCCGCGCCGCATATACATATATGAACTCAAGTTACTGAAGTTGGAAGCAGAGCGGATAGAGCTGCACCTGCTTTGCTCTAAAGGCACTTACGTCCGCACTTTAGTGGAAGATATCGGTGAAGAACTGGGCTGCGGAGGGCACGTCGAAGCTTTACGCCGCCTCCAGTCGGGCCCGTTTACCGCGGATCAAATGATTAGCATGCCAAAATTAGAGCAATTCAAACTGGAGGGACTTTCCGTCCTGGATGCCTTGCTGCGTCCGATGGACGAGGCCCTGGAGGATCAGCCCAAAGTGACGCTGAACGACGGCATCGCCCGGTACTTGTTGCAGGGACAGCCAGTACTGATTCCGCGCGCTCCTACCGAGGGACTGGTGCGCTTGTATGCCCAACCGGATCGTTTTCTTGGCGTCGGCCGGGTACTCAGTGACGGTCGTATTTCCCTTCACCGCCTGGTGCGCGAAAAAGCCCCGGATAGCCCGGCCTCCGGTTAAACCGGGTTTTCGCTGTATAACGCAAGCAACTGGTCGGGGTGACTGGATTCGAACCAGCGGCCCCTGCCTCCCGAAGGCAGTGCTCTACCAAGCTGAGCTACACCCCGCATGCGTTCCACGCCGCAAAATGGACTCCGGCCCGCCGTTTGTGCGTTGACTACTTGGCATGTGCGCCGGTCCGCGGCAAGGCCTGTTGAATGAATACTAGTACCTGCGCTCGACTGTGAATTGGGCTAAGTCACACAGGGTATCCCGGCAGGCAGATGGCGGTAGGCACGACAGCAGGTCTAATGCCCGCCTGATCTCGCGCTGCGCAAGCTCCATAGTATAGTCAATGGCTCCGGAAGCCGCAACGGCTGACATGACTTCCTGCACCTCGATCGATCCTCCCTGTGCGATGGTGTGACGTATTAGCTTTGCCTGGGCAGGCGTGCCGTGCCAGATAGTATAGAGCAGGGGCAAGGTGGGTTTCCCTTGCGCTAAATCATCGCCAAGATTTTTCCCGACGTTGGTAGCCGAAGGATCGCAGTCCAGGCAATCATCAATCAGTTGATACGCGGTACCCAAATGCAGGCTGTACCCGGCGACTGCCTGTTCTTCACTCTCTGTACGTTCACACAGGATCGCACTCAAGCGTCCTGCTGCCTCGAATAACTTGGCGGTCTTATTGCGTATAACGTTCAGGTAGCCCCGTTCGGTCAACTCGACGTTGTGCAGGTTGGCGAGTTGTTGTACTTCTCCTTCCGCGATCACATTGGTGGTATCGGCCAGCACTTGCATTACGGGAATGGAATCCAGGGCCACCATCATCTGGAAGGCACGTGAATACAGGAAATCTCCCACCAGCACGCTGGCTTCATTGCCCCAGCGCTGGTTGGCGGTTAGTTGCCCGCGGCGCATTTTGGAGGCATCGATAACATCGTCGTGCAGCAAGGTGGCGGTGTGAATAAATTCAATGATGGTTGCCAGCAAAATATGCCGGTCACCGCGATAATTAAATAAACGGCTTCCGATCAGCAGCAGCATCGGGCGCAGGCGCTTTCCTCCGCTTTCGATAATGTAGTCAGAAAGCTGCTTGATGAGCGGCACCGTGGAATACAGGTGTTGCTCAATGCTTCGATCCAGCCGTTCGACGTCCTCCGTGAACTGTTGCCGGATTCGAGTCAACAGGGTTTCCGGCGCCTCACAAGGAGACTGCCGCGCCCGTGGCACGGAACGATACGGGCTGATCTGCATGTTTTAGCCGGCAGCAGGCAAGGCAAACGGGGGCATGCCGGGCGCACGGCGGGACGCCGGGAGCGCCATCGGGTTAATTATATGCTGATGAAACAAGGCGGTCAGTGGTTGGAGGCATGAATTTGGGTGCGCAGCGCAGGCCTGGCGGTCTACATTATGGTACCGAGCAGGTTGAGCGCAGCAGGCTCGCTGCGCCGGGCAAGCCCGCAGTCGGCAACACGACTACCGGGGCAGGGCAGGCGTCGGCCGGCGGCAGTCGGATCAGCAGGGGTGCGCCAACGGGTGGAAGCTTCGGATTGGACCATAGGATTACATGTCTCACGCCAAGGGTAGCAAAAAAAAGCGGGCTTGGGTATTTACGTCATTTCCGCGTGCCGACACATTGGCACTTGTTACTGCTGGCAGGGTTTCTTATAATCCAGTGCCGTTTCGGGGTACCCGAAAGTTGAGCAGTGAGGAAACACAGGGTTTCTGAGGCAGTCAGGAGATAGGGACCAGGATCTGTAGAGATGTATGCGGTAGTCAAAACTGGAGGCAGCCAATACCGGGTGCGCGTCGGCGATCACCTGAAGGTGGAGCGTTTAAGCGCAGAAGCCGGCACTACCATTGAACTCAACCAGGTACTGATGATTGAGGAGGATGGGCAGGCGCGAGTAGGGACTCCGCTGCTGGAAGACGTCCAGGTGCTGGCCCTCGTCCGCGGGCACAGCAAGGGAGAGCGGATCCGCATTATCAAGATGCACCGACGCAAGCACCATATGAAACGTCAGGGACACAGACAACCCTGTACGGAACTGACGATCACCGAGATCCGTTCTGGCTCAACCGGCGCGTAGCCGCACTGGATCGATCCCGTTTGACAAAGCAATCCGCTCAAGGAGACACAGATGGCACATAAGAAGATGGGAGGCAGTTCCCGGAATGGGCGTGATTCGCAATCGAAACGCCTGGGAGTGAAGCGTTTCGGCGGTGAGCGGGTACAGGCCGGGAACATCCTGGTCCGGCAGCGTGGTTGCCGCTTCCACCCAGGCACAAACGTGGGCTGTGGTCGGGATCACACCCTGTTTGCCCGCATCAACGGCATTGTTGTTTTTGGCCACAAAGGTCCGAAAAAGCGCTCCTGCGTCAGCGTATTTCCGCATTCAGCTTCATCCGGCTAGCTTGGCATTTTCCCCTGGGCAAGTGGTGAACGCACGAGATTTTCCGCGGCTCCCGGCGCGACAGGACATATGACGCGGATGGCAGCAGGCACGGCTGGCAATTGTGAAATTTGTGGACGAGACTTGGCTCCAGGTACAGGCCGGACATGGCGGCGACGGTTGTCTGAGTTTTCGCCGTGAGCGCTTTCTCCCGCGCGGTGGCCCTGATGGAGGCGATGGAGGTCGAGGCGGCTCCATCCTGCTGAAGGTGGATACAGGATTGCACACGTTGGCAGATCTGGAGCAGGCTGAGGCCCGCTTTTGCGCCCCCGCCGGCTCCTCCGGAGGTTCCCAGCGTCGCAGCGGTCGCAACGGCAAAGATCGGCATTTGAGGGTGCCCCCGGGCACCCGGGTTTCGGACGCGGATACGCAGCAGCTGATAGCAGATTTGTTAGAGCCGAAAGCCGTGCTGGAAGTGGCCCGCGGAGGCTGCGGAGGCATCGGCAACGTGCACTTCAGGAGCGGTCGCAACCGAAGCCCGAGACGCACCATTCCAGGCCGCCCGGGGCAGCAGCGCAAGCTGCACCTGGAACTGCTGTTGTTGGCCGAAATCGGTCTGGTGGGACATCCCAATGCCGGCAAGTCTTCGCTGCTGCGTGCCGTATCCAATGCTCGTCCCAAGGTGGCAGCCTATCCGTTTACCACGCTGCATCCGAACCTGGGGGTTGTGGATCTGGATTTTGATGCACGCTTGCGGATAGCCGATATTCCGGGACTCATCAAAGGGGCGGCATCCGGAACCGGCTTGGGCACCCGTTTTCTGCGGCATTTGGGGCGAACGCGCCTGCTGCTGCATCTGGTCGACGTGGCGGCCGCGCCGGCAGCGCAGTTAGCCGACCAGGTGCGCTGTATTGAAGCTGAACTGCTGGCCTACGATCAGAATTTGTTGCAGCGCCCCCGTTGGCTGGTACTGAACAAAATTGACCTGCCGGGCAGGGAGCGCAGTGCCCAGGTCGGCGCGGAACTACTGCAACGGTTAAAATGGGCGCATCCCAGTTACCTGGTCTCGGTACGGAACGGCAGCGGCTGCATGGAATTATGCTGGGACGCCGCCCGTTTCCTGGCAAGTTCCCATTACTCGCAGAGCCCGCTCCCTGACGCCGCCACCCACTGAAAATCCTGCTCCGCCGATACACTGCCGCTCCTGATGCCGACTTTGCGTTTAACCGCGGCTGTAGGTGCTGGGCAGGCGATGCAGCGCAGAACGGCTCTGTGCACCGTCATCACGGCGACCTTCACCGCTGTGGGCGAGGCCTCTGAAAAAATGCCGAGGACCGGCGCGCGGCTTCATTAGAAAAATGGGGCGAGTCAGGACAATCCACCGTATCTGGGTCGTAAAGATAGGCAGTGCCCTGCTAACTCGGCCGGGCGGTGGGTTGCATACCGAAAATCTGAAAGAGTGGGTTCGGCAGCTGGCGCTGCTGCGCGAACAAAAAGTACAGACGGTGCTGGTTTCCTCCGGCGCGGTAGCCGTCGGTCTGGCCCGTTTGGGCTGGTCGCGGCGCCCGCGGGCAGTGCCCTGCCTGCAGGCCGCGGCAGCGGTGGGTCAGAGCGGCCTGGTGCAAGCGTACGAAGAGGCATTCCGTAGATTGGGACTCTGTACGGCGCAGATCTTGTTGACGCATGAAGATATTGCCGATCGGCGACGCTATCTCAATGCCCGCGGCACATTGCGCCAATTGCTGTCGTTGGCGGTGATTCCGGTGGTCAATGAAAATGATACGATTTCCACGGAAGAAATCCAGTTCGGGGATAACGATACCCTGGCCGGCTTGACGGCAAACCTGATCGAAGCGGAACGGATGGTGCTGCTGACGGACCGAGCCGGTTTGCACGAACGGGACCCAGCTTTGGATGCCGATGCTCCGCTGGTACGACAGGGGCGAGCCGGTGACGCAGCATTGGAGCAGATGGCTGGAACAGGCGGAGCGGCAGGGCGCGGCGGCATGAAGACCAAGCTTCAGGCTGCTGCTGTGGCAGCGAAATCAGGCACCGATACCATTATCGCAAATGGGCTGGAACGGGATATTTTGCTGCGCCTGGCTGCCGAGGAGGCATTAGGTACTCACTTGCAGGCCGGCTGTGCCCCGGTGACGGCACGCAAGCAGTGGCTGGCCGGGCAATCTATCGTCTCCGGTCAGCTGGAATTGGATGCAGGTGCCGTACGCTACCTGCGCGAACACGGAAAAAGCCTGCTGGCAGTGGGGATCATCGCGCTCAAGGGGAATTTCCGCCGGGGCGAGATCGTTTCCCTGCTGGACCCGGAGCATAATGAAATTGGGCGGGGCATGGTGAATTATGATGCTGCTGAAAGCCGGCGCATCATAGGCCAGCCTAGTGAGCGCATCGAAGAATTACTGGGCTATGTTAAAGAACCGGAACTGATCCACCGGGATAATATGATCCTGTTTTAATCGCTCTGCCTGATCAACGAAAGAACATAAAAATAATAATTATCAATAGATTACTGATAAATATTCTTCCTTGTTATTTGAACGCAAGCATGGTCCTGCTGTGTTCGGGCCGGTGTTCGGGTCTGCGGCGGCAGGCGCAGACCCGGCGAGCAGCGCCGCTGTATGCCGCACCTTAGCTGCTGCTGCAGCGCTGAGACCGCGGGCGCACGCCGTCGCAGACGCTGCCGATGAGGGGATGATTAGAGGCCAGGCTGCCTGGCGACGCCGATCCGCACTAACCGGTGCAATCAGGAGCCATCAGGAGCAAGCAGGGAGTCTTGGCCTTAGGCGGGTGCCAGTGCACGTAAACAAGAATTTAATCTAAGTTTATAACGAGATGCTTTATTTTTATGGATGATTCCTTTCGATACCATCTGATCCAGAATAGGCACAAGCTTCCGGTAAGCAGTCTCGGCGGCGGCATAATCCTGATTTCGCAATGGCAAAACCGTCTTCTTCACCGCGGTGCGCATCATCGATCGGTGGACGATATTGCGCTGCTGCCGCCGTTTTTCCCGGCGGACGCGTTTTCGAGCTGAGGATGAGTTTGCCAAATTCAGTTTCCTGCCTAGTAAAGGGACTGTACTGTGCCTAGGCCGGGTATCAATGTCAATGCGCCAGGCTGCTGCGACCGTAATTGCCTGACACGGGCAGCCGATTGTTACGAAATATCATTTTATTTACAATGGGCTATCGTTCCTTCGCCTTCATGATTGCTCCGCTCTGCGGCAGCATTTTCCCGCTGGCAAGAGGCCTCATCTGATGGCTGTCGGCCTGCTGAAAAAGACTGTCCGGACCAGCGCCATGACGTTGCTTTCCCGCGTCTTTGGCCTGTTTCGCGATATCTTGATCGCACGCCTGTTCGGATCCGGGATCGATGCTTTCCTGATCGCTTTTCGCCTGCCCAATTTTCTGCGTCGATTATTCGCTGAAGGCGCGTTGGCGCAGGCCTGCGTGCCGGTGCTCAGTGAATACCGTATGCACCGCAGCATAACAGCAGTGCGCGCTTTGCTGACTCGGCTCAGTCTGCTGCTGGGCGGGGGGTTGGTGCTGCTTTGCATCATTGGCATACTGGCTGCCCCGTTGCTGGTGCTGATTTTTGCGCCGGGATTGCGCGGCGATGAGCGTTTCGAGCAGGCAGTACAAATGCTGCGCATCACCTTTCCTTTCCTGCCGTTGATTTCACTTACCGCCTTGGCTGGGGCGGCTTTGAATGCCTGGGGGCGCTTTGCCGCGCCAGCCTTTACTCCGGTCTTGTTCAATCTCTCCCTGATCGGCTGTGCCCTGTGGCTGGCTCCAAAATTGACCGATCCAGTGCATGCGCTGGCCTGGGGAGTATTGCTGAGCGGCTTGGTATCGGTGCTGTTCCTGTTGCCTTTTCTGCGCCGTCTGAACTTATTGCCGGGCCGGGGATTAGGCTCCGATCAGGGAGGGGTACGGCGCATCTTCCGCCTGATGCTGCCTGCCTGTTTTGGTGTTTCCATTGCCCAGATCAACTCGCTGGTCGATACCTTGATCGCGTCCTTTCTCACTCCAGGCAGTATTTCCTGGCTGTATTATGCGGATCGGCTCATGGAATTTCCGCTGGGCGTGTTCGGTATCGCACTGAGCACCGTGATTCTGCCGTACCTGTCCGTGGCCCAGATGCAGGACGATCCGGGAACCCGCCAGCGTATACTGGATTGGGCGCTACGCTGGGGATTGCTCATCGGTTTGCCGGCAGCCATCGGCCTGATGATGCTCGCGGAACCGGCAGTCATCACCCTTTTTCAGTATGATCGCTTCTCCGCGGAGGATGCCGAACTGGCCGCGGCCGCCTTGGGAGCCTATTTGGTAGGCCTGCCGGGGTTGATTTTGGTTCGCATCCTGGCGGCGGTCTGCTTTTCCCGGCAGGATACCGCTACCCCGGTGCGCGTCGGGGCCGTGGCCCTGTTCGCCAATCTGCTGCTGAACTTGCTCCTCGTTGGGTTTTTGCAACATGTAGGCTTAGCTTTGGCTACTTCTTTGGCGGCACTGCTGAATGCCGGCCTGCTGTACCTCTATCTGCGCCGAAACGGGCTCTACCAGCCGCAACCCGGCTGGATAGCCCTGTTCCTGCGCATCGCACTTGCTTGTCTGATCATAGCCTTGGCATTGTGGTGGCTGGTGCCGGCAGCCGAACTTTGGTTGCAGTGGTCCGTGGGTAAACGAGTTTTCCAGTTGGCAGGGTGGATCCTGGCCGGAATGCTGCTGTACGCACTGCTATTGCCCGCATTCGGATTGCGTCTCGCACAATTGCGTGAAAATATATGAAGAAAAGAGTGTAATACGATCCGCATACTACGAAATTTACGTGGGGCCTTTCCTTCGAAAGCACGCACAGCAGTGACCATAGGCAATTTTGACGGCATGCACCTGGGCCACCAGGCGATCCTGAAACAACTGCTGGAGCGGGCCAGGCAAGACCACCTGATATCGGTAATCCTGCTGTTTGAGCCGCAAGCCCGCGAATGGCTGGATCCTGAAACCGCACCCGCCCGATTGATGCGTTTGCGTGACAAAGGCGAATATCTGCGCGCCGCAGGACTAGCCGTGCTGTTTTGCTGCCGCTTCAATCAGGCGCTGGCACAGACCTCCGCCGAGCATTTCGTAGAGCAAATCCTGCTGCAGCAATTGCGCCTGAAAACCCTGATCGTCGGGGATGACTTTCGCTTTGGTTACCGGCGTCGAGGCGATATCGCCCTGCTGCAGTCACTAGGGGAAAAACACGGATTTGAGGTGCTGCGTATCCCGAGCTGCGTACAAGGGGGCGAACGCGTCAGCAGCACCCGGGTACGCAAAGCGTTGGAGGAGGGAGATATGGAAGGCGCGCAGCGTCTGCTCGGCCGACCGTTCAGCTGCTCGGGACGGGTCCTGCACGGACTCAGACGAGGGCACCGATTGGGCTTCCCGACTGCCAATATGGCAATTCATCGGCGCAGTTGCGGGTTGCCCAGCGGTGTCTTTCTCAGCCGTACCTGGGTACAGGACAGCTGCCTGGACAGCGTCAGCTATATCGGGCGGCGACCCGTATTTGGCGCGGGTGAACTCCAACTCGAAACGCATCTGCTGGCTTGCCGGGAATCTTTATATGGCCAGCGCATCAAGGTGGAATTGCTGAGCCGCCTGCGAGGAGAGCTAAGCCTGTGCGGCGCATCGGAACTGGTACGCCAGATGAAGCAGGATATTGCGGCTGCCCGGCAATACCATGAAGCGTACAGACTGCCTTCTGATCGGACTGCATGATCAAGAAATCAAAGCTATATTTAATTATATTTATCAAATAAATAATATTAAATATTAATGTAAATTATGTATTTACTTACCAGGCATTTCCCAGCACCCGGCAGAGGCTCTGCGTCGAGTGCCTCCGCTGGCGGAGACCGGCAATGAAAGAAGCGGCTCCATGGAGGCTACCGGCACTGAAGTGGCTATGGCTGTCGTTGCTGGTACTGATCCTCGACCGCGTCAGCAAGGAACTGGCGGTGCACTGGCTGTCATTGTATGAGCCGGTCGCGGTATGGCCAGGGCTAAATTTCACATTGAGCTATAACCCGGGCGCGGCCTGGGGATTTTTGGCCAACGCGGGCGGCTGGCAACGCTGGTTTTTAAGCCTGCTCTCGGCGTCGGTTTGCTTGTTTTTGCTGCTGTGGCTGTGGCGCCAGCCGACTCGCCCGCTGCTCTGCTGTGCCCTGGCATTGGTGTTGGGCGGTGCGGCGGGGAATCTTTGGGACCGCTGCTGGAGCGGATTTGTCATCGATTTTATCGATTGCTATTGGCGGAATTGGCGCTGGCCTACATTCAATATCGCAGACAGTGCGATCACGATTGGGGCCATCCTGCTCATTCTGGACGCAGTTTCAGATTTCAAATCTCAACCAGAAGCTACAGCGTAAATAATTGATTCACGGAGAGGATGCCCGGGTTTGGGGCGATATGGGGAGCCGGGTCTCTAAAGGCGGGCCCGGAACCCGGGTCTCTTTTGGCCCCCCACATTTCGTGAACGGCCAGGTATGACCGGTATATGCACAGTGGCGGTGTCGCCTTAACATGCCGCCGACCGTATAACGATGGCGGTACTCGGTGGATTAAAACGACCAGACCAGCCCTATCGCCCCTGCGCTCAGATCACTGTAATACCGTATAATTTCAATATTGCCGCTCAGTGTTTCGGTGATTTTTATATCAGTGCCTATGCCATAGGACAGACTTGATTCTGAAGCAGTTTCGCTAACTCCAGCCGCGGAACCTTTCACTTTCCCGGTGGTATAACCTGCAATCAGGTAGGGATAAAGATACTCTCCGATTCCTCTGCCAACGCGAAGATACCCTCCAAAGAAATACTCCAGGCTGAAGTCTATCTCAACCGTGCTGCCACCCACGCTCACGTCAATGTCACCATCGCCAACACTGGTGCCCCCTCTGATTTCCACGGAAAGGGATTCATACGGTTGAATACCCAGCCTGCCGTAAAGAGACGGCAAGGTCGAATCTTCATTAGAACAAACAATGGCACCGGTACTGTTACACTCGATGACTGCCGCACCCAGATTACCTCCGATGTAATATTTGTTCTCGGCCAGTACGGCGGACGAACTCAGGCTCAAGCCTGCTGCCACCAGCACGGGGCTAAGGGTTTTTACACTATACATAAGCTATACCTTTCTCAAATATCAAGTAATTATTAGGGAATCAGGCTGCCATCTGCCGTGCAGGTTGCACCCAATATGGGAGCATAATACATCGCACCCAAAATGGGTGCAATGACAAAAAAATTCAGAAAATCGATTTATTCCTGGGAATGGCAGACGTTGATCGACTGGCTGGTGAAACAAAGAAAGCAAGCCAGCTTGAGCCAGCGCCAGCTGGCCGAGAATATCGGGGTGATGCATTCCCTGGTGGGCAAGGTGGAAAAGGGCGAGCGGCGATTAGATCCGATCGAGCTTGTGCTTTATTGCCAGGGTATGCGCGCCAACCCTGGTGAATTAATCAAGATTATTCAACGAAATAGTATCGTGCAGCCACTGCCGCTCAAGCCGGAGCAGGGTGCCGGCCAGCGTCCCCCCAAAGTTTGTCGCTGACCGCGGAGTTAGCGAGCATGAAGCAAATCGCATCTGCGATCTTCGGTGGGACAGATTAATCGTTTGACCCGGGTGTAGGGTCAAATGTATTTTTCGACGTAGTCCTTGCCCAGAGAGCGCATCATTGAGGTATTGATGAATCCGGAAGATCACATTGCGACGGGCGGCGTCAGTACGCCCGGGACAAAATCCTACGCTCAGCGATCCGGCTGCTCCGATAGACTTAAAATGAATGCAATCGAAGCCTTATCGATCAATATATATCTAAATCAATAATATATAATTATAAATTAAAATTAATTATAACTTATGCGCTCAGGAAGAGGCAGTATCCTGCTGTGGCTTGCTGCTTAGCACGGTGCTGGGAAATTCCATTTCCTTGGTGAATTCCAGCCCCTTGGTGTCCAACGCGCGCACTTTCAGCATGCCGGCCTCCTCGGGCTGGAAAAAGAAGCGCAGACTGGGATCCTGACTCAAGGAAAAAGTAAACTCGCCGCGCAATACGGGCGTCTGGGCATAGTCCACCGCCAACTCCTTGACGAAATACGCGGGCGGGTAGGCCCGGGTTCTCTGATCCAGGGCCAAACCGGTAATATTCGGGTGACTAATCCGAAGCTGTACCAGGTTGGGTTGCCCGAACTCCTGGGCGCCCATCGTTTTGATCTTTATTTTGCCCAAGTTCGCCTGGGAGGCCGCCAGGCTGGCACCGGGAGGGGCAGAGCAGCCACCTAGTGAGCGAACGAAAGCTTTGGCCATATAGAGTTTGCCCTCATTCGTTTCAGCGATGGCGCGTATATAGGTAAAGTCATCCACCCGCACACGCAATGCCAAATCGGCGCGCCCGCTTGCCATTGAGAACTGGAATTTGCCCGCCAACGGGATCGGATTCTGATCGATGTACAGGAGCAGGTCGCGGATGTGGCGTTCCGGCGTTTGTGGCGCCAGGGCGTGGATGGATATCGGGACAAAGGCGGCATCTTCAGCCCGCACCGGGGCTTTGATCTGGAGCAGATCCTGCCCGACCCCCTCAATGATCTCTCGGTCTCCAAAGGCAGCGGGACGCAGCACTTGCTGCCATTTCTGCTCAGAGGCCTCCTGGCGCCGGTCTGCATAGGCGCCGGTACTGGCCACCAGGGCGGTGAGCAACAGCGGCAGCGTCAGCCATCGTTTATGGATAGAAGCGGGCTTTCGAAAAGTATGCACTGGCATGGGATATCCTCCAAAGATGGGAAACCAATCTATCTATGGTCAATAATAGCAGAATCGGCAGTATATTAATTCAAATTGCCTTGCATCGGTATTTTTTACCCGAAACAGGGAGCTCACGGTATGTCCGCTGAAAGTAGGGGAAAAAGCAGTGCCTGCTCGCTATTGCCGATGTCCGTGCTCCGGCACGAAGGTCCATCGGCGCCCATCCACGCGGATCAGGAACGGAAATTTCTGATCCGCGGGCACCGAAGGGAGCGCCTCTGATCCTTGATTTCATACGCGCTCCCCTTTCATCCATAGTTTTGATTTAATATCAATATACGATTGTAAGATATTGATTCAATATATATCTTTCCTGCCTCCCCATTGCAGCTCCAAACCGCCTTCGCAAGAGGGCAGCGGTTCAAAAGACAAGGCCGCCGCGCTGATACGGGCACTGCCGCGGAGTCCGCTATGGCAGCTTGTGTGCAGTAAAAACTGCACCGGCAAGGAGCGGGGCTGATAGTCCAGACTTAGCCCCAGTCCCCATTGCCTGACCTGCATGTCCCGGATCAGGGAGGAACCTGCTGGAATCAGCAATTTCGACCAGGCGGCACTGATCCACGGCGTCAGGCCGATGGCCCGGTAGCGCAGCGGCACGGCAAAACCGCTGAACAGGTCGGTACCCGTGCCAAACGCCAGTTCTCCCGAGCCGGTCATTTCACCCCCGGCGAAAGTGCGTCGGTTCAGCGCCGCACCCAACAGCCATTGCGCCGGGCCCAGGCGGGTGATGCTTCCACCCCCTAAGAGCTGCCTGTCATTCAGTTGTAAGTGGATGAATAAGCGATTTCCCCGCTGCATGCTGCGGTGCCAAAGCAAAGCGTCCTGCGGCGAGGTCGAACGAGTCCAGTGGAAGCGTTCCAGGCATATTGGGTGGCAATCCGTCTGCGGCCTGGCAGCGCGCCTGAGCAGGCGGTACAAGCTGCTGGTCAGCGGTCGGCGTGCGTGCAGCCGTTGCTGGGGAACGGCGAGGTAGAAGTCTCTTCCGGTGCGGTCCAGTACTCTGAGCGCCGGCATACGAAAGCCGGTCCCGGCCTGCAATATGCCTTGAAATCCTGCCGCACTGAGCCGGGAACCGCCAGGTAATTCCAGCTCTCCGCTGGGATTGAACAGGCAATCCACATTGAGCAGCCCGTGGCCAAAAGTACGGTCGACCCCGGTCGTGCCTGCATCCATCGCACAGGTATTCAGGAACAGGCGGGCAGTCCGGGCCGCATTGAGTTCAGGCCAACGCGCTCGCACCGTGGCTGCCAGACCGCTAACCAAGGCGGCGGAGAAGGAGGTGCCCGCAGGCAAAGCGGTGACCCCCGGGCGCCCGGCATTTTCCAGTTCCACTCGATAGGGGGCCAATAGACAATGCTCCTGCGCCGGTCCGCAAGGCACCGACCCTGCCGCCCGGTCCGCTCCGGTCGCACCGGCCACTACGATCAAGGCCGCATCCAGGTAATCCCGGATCCACTGGGTATTGTCGCGAGCGCCCCCGGTAGCCCCATTCCCGGCAGCCACTACGAACAATGCATCGGTCGGGATCAGATCGGTTACAGCCCGCTCATCCGGATCTGCCGGATTGACCAGCAGCCGGGAATAGTTGATCACATCGCTGTTCGTGCTGCGACCCAGGCAAGCGTTGATTTCCGCATAACTGAAGGCATCACAGCGCTGCACCTGCACTGCGTTTGCGGCGCTGGCCCCGAGGATTGCCCGCTCCACGTTGGTACCATGGTCCAGACTGGTGGTTGCGCTCGGTCGGTCCGTTTCTATCGCTAATACGCGGCTCCGCTCCCGAATAGTTTGCCTGCTCACGGTATTCAGAAAACTGGCGGAACCCGGTATTGCGGCTGCGGTGGCAGAGGTCAATTCCCAATTGCCTCCCGCTTCCCGGGATGGGAATATGCGCGCCGTCGACTCCCCGGACGCGCCGCCGCCGCCGCAAGCACCCATATGCGGTAACGCGAGCAGCAAGCAAAAGCGAAGGAGCAGGGCCAATGCGCCCGATTGCCTCATAGTTCCGGTATATCCAAAGAGAAAGATCTCCAAGTCGTTCTCTCGTATCCTCTGGCAGATACCGCCCGGATCATAACGGAAAATACGGCGAGTTGATTTTCGTGTTGTCTTCGCTGCAAAATCGCAGCACAAGACAGTTGCGCGAATGGAGTCCGCTATCATGTCGATGCTTTCAGGGACGATCGCATTTTTCGTTGGAATCTGTGCAGTATTGGCCTGTCCCTGGCCGCCGTCGGTAGCTTTGCTGCCGGCGGTACTGGGAATGCTGGGGCTGCTCAGCTGCTTCCTGCCCGCTGGCGCTCGCCGCCATTGCCTGCAATGGAGTCTCTGCTTTGTGGCAGGCCTGCTTTGGGTATGGTGGCGCGCCGAGTTGATCCTGGCACAAGAACTGCCTCGCGAATTGGAAGGCCGCACCATCAGCGTCCGCGGGCGGGTGATCTCTTTGCCGGAACGCTATCCCGACCGGGTGCGTTTTGCTTTCCATGTCCTGGAGTTGATCGATCCGGAAGGAAAACGCCGTGCCTCCCCGGGCAAGGTGCGTTTAAGCTGGTACGGGCGCACCGTGCCCATACACGCGGCAGAGCATTGGCAGTTGCGCGTGCGGCTCAAGCGGCCGCACAGCCTGGCCAATCCGGGCGGCTTTGACTACGAACGCTGGCTGTTTCAGCATCGGCTCCGTGCGGTCGGCTATGTTTATAACCATCCAGGCAACCGCCGGCTGCGGAGCGCACCCGGCTGGAGCATTGAGCGGCTGCGGGAATCTCTCTCCAGCCAGGCCCGGCAGTTGCTGGCGGAACGTCCCGCGGCAGCCTTGCTGATCGGTTTAGGGGTAGGGGACCGCAGTGCCATTTCCCCCGAGCAATGGCGCATCCTGCGACACACCGGTACCAGTCATTTACTTGCCATCTCCGGCCTGCACATTGGCTTGGTCGCTGCCGCTGCCGCCTGGCTGGGCAGAGGCCTGTGGCGGCGGCTGGTCTATTGGCTGCCGAGACTGCCGGCGCAGCATTTCGCCATCCTGCTGGCTCTGCCGGCAGCAACCGCGTATGCGGCGTTGGCGGGCTTTTCTTTGCCGACCTGCCGTGCCCTGATTATGCTGGGAGTGGCGGCACTGGCGTATTTGCGGGGGCATCGCTTAGGATCCAGCGGCATCTTCGCCCTGGCGCTGCTGGGAATTTTACTGCTGGATCCGCTGGCCCCGATTTCCCCCGGATTCTGGCTTTCTTTCGGTGCGGTAGCGGTCATTTGGCTGAGCTTGCGGGCCCGCGGCAAGATGGAAAAGTGGCGCAGTTGGTGGCAAGTGCAATTTGCCATCTCATTGATCATGCTGCCTTTACTGCTGGCATGGTTTCGGCAATATCCGCTTTTTAGCCTGCTCGCCAATCTGCTGGCGGTACCTTGGGTGGGATTGCTGGTGCTGCCTGCCACTCTGGCGGGCTTTGCTTTGCTGCCATTGGCGCCCGGAGCGGCGCAATGGCCTCTGCAAGGAGCCGCTCTGGCACTGGATGGTCTGTGGTTCTGTTTGCAGCAATTAACAAAATTACCGGGCTTCTTCCTGCAGCCACCCGCAGTCTCCGGAACAGCCCTGCTATTAGGCTTTCTGGGAGCGCTCCTGTTACTGTTGCCCGCCCCCGTGCTGCCGCGTGTGCTGGGCTTGGCCTGCCTGCTGCCATTGTTCTTTTCAGCGCCGAAACTGCCGCAAAATGATGCCGTCCATTTGACCCTGCTGGACGTGGGACAGGGCCTGGCAGCGGTCGTGCGTACCCGTCAGCACGTGCTGATTTATGACACCGGAGAGGCGCGCCGCGGCAGACGCAGTATCGCTGAGAGCGTGCTGATCCCCTATTTGCGATCCCATGGACTGCGCCGCGTCCACACTTTAATTATCAGCCATGGAGATAATGATCACGCCGGGGGATTGCATGAGATACTGGACTACGCTCAGGTGGATCGTATTCTGGTCGGCGAATCGCGCCCCTCCTGGCAGCTTGACCATCAGCCCTGCCTGGACGGACAGGCATGGAACTGGGACGGGGTCCATTTCGAGTTGTTGCATCCGGAAAGAGACCAACCAGCCAGCGGAAATAACCGATCCTGCGTGCTCAAAATCAGTGCGCACGGGCGCTCCATACTGCTGACCGGAGACATAGAAAAGCCGGCGGAGCGGGAGCTGCTGGCCAGGCATCGCCAGCGCTTGCAGGCCGACGTGCTGCTGGTGCCGCATCACGGCAGCCGCACTTCCTCGTCCGTGCCTTTCATAGAGGCGGTGGCACCGCACTACGCGCTGCTCTCAGTCGGGTATTTGAACCGCTTCCGCCTGCCCAAAAAAGATATACTAGAGCGCTATGCCCGGTTCGGCGCGAAGATTTTATCTACCGCGCAGGAAGGCATGATCGAGGTTCGGTTGAACGCCGACGGCTGGCAGATAGAGCGCTACCGCCATCGATGGCGCCGCATATGGCACCGATAGCGAGACCGATGGTCGCGTCGCCTGTGGGCCCCGGGCACGAGGGGGTAGGAATCTCACCGTCCTTCCGTGCCGGCGCCTGCCGGCGATGGAGCGGTAATCCCGGGAGCTGGCACTGTGCGCTGGTATTGCTTGCCGGGCGTCGGTTCGTGCTCTGAAGCGTCGCTGGCAAAGCGCTTGTGAGACCTGGCTGGCTTGCACCGAGCAGCGTGGCGACGGCAACCGGTACACACCCTGTACCGCAATGGGAACAGTAGCTTGTTGATGATGAAAGGTTTTCAGTAGACTAATGGGTAATCTGGTGGGATTTGCGGAATAACCGCGAGCGAGGCAAGAGCAGATGCTGGAATTATTTCGGGCCGGAGGGCTGCTGATGTGGCCCATCTTACTGTGTTCCATTTTTTCAATGACGATCACCATCGAGCGTTCCTGGTCGCTGCAGCGCCGTAAAATCGCCCCGCGGCACCTGTTGTCCCGGGTCTGGTTATGGCAAAAAAACAACGATTTAAGCTATCAGCGCATCCAGGAATTGCGTGACAATTCGGCATTGGGGCGCATTTTGGCGGCCGGCCTGATGAACCGTAGCCAGCGCCGGGAAGTGATGAAAGAAAGCATCGAGGAAGTAGGGCGGCAGGTGACACATGATTTGGCAAGATTCCTCAATACCTTAGGGACCATTGCCTCGATCACGCCGCTGCTGGGCCTGCTGGGAACCGTCATTGGCATGATCAAGGTTTTCGCTGTCATTACCTCCGAAGGAGTAGGCAACCCTGCGGTGTTGGCGGCGGGGATTTCCGAGGCTCTGCTGACCACTGCCGCCGGCCTGTCGGTGGCCATCGTTACGCTGATTTTTCATCGCTACTTCCACGGCAAAGTCGATGAACTGGTGCTGACCATGGAGCAGGAGGCGCTGAAGCTGGTGGAAGTGATCTGCGGGCGACGGGAGCGGCAGTCTGGCTGATCCGATTCTGTTCCATCCGGTCACACCTGCGTCTGTCGGCATCTGTCCCGAGGAAACAATGAGACCGATGCTGACTGTATTGCCACTGCATATGCCGCGGCCCGCAGTTTGATGTTTCCGCAGCTTGGGCCTGTATCTCTATGAAACTGCTGCAAAAGCGCAAAGAGAGCATCGATCTGAATGTTACGCCTTTAATAGACGTGGTTTTTCTGCTGCTGATTTTCTTTATGGTCTCCACCTCCTTTGAACGCCAGTACCAGATTCCGCTCACGCTCCCGGAAGCGAATTCAACATCGCCCGACAAGGAACTGGATTTCATCCGGATATCTATTGATGCCAATAACAAGATATACGTCAATGGAAGGCCGGCGGAACAGGCCGACGCAGCCTCTCTCCGCCAATTGCTGGAGCAGGAAAGCCAGGATATGCCGGAACCGACCATCGTCATTGATGCAGACGAGGCGGCGCAGCATCAATTCGTGATACGGGTGATCGATACGGCACGGCAACTTAAAATCACCAAAATCAATCTCGCCACCCAAATCGCCGACGAGGCGGGCACGTGAGTCACCCGATTGCAGACCTTGCTCCGGAATGGAAGGCCCCCTGGCCGATGCCGGTGCTGCGCCTGCTGGCTCAGATCTGGTATAGGGAGCATTTTTTATTTTTCCTGCTGCTACCGTTGAGTTGGCTCTATCAGGCAGTGGTAAGAGGGCGCCGGCTCGCTTATCGGCGCGGTTTGTTAGCAGTGCAGCAGGTGGGAGTTCCGGTGATCATTGTCGGCAATCTGGTGGTCGGCGGCAGCGGGAAAACCCCGTTGACGGTCCGGCTCGTCGAGATCTGCCGGGAACTGGGCTATCGGCCCGGCATTGCCAGTCGCGGCTACGGAGGCCAGGCCCGGCGCTGGCCACAGCAAGTACGCGCCGACGCCGACCCCCTTACGGTAGGAGAAGAACCAATCCTGCTGGCGCGGCGCGCCCGATGTCCGGTTGTGGCCGATCCGGACCGAGTCCGCGCCGCTGAAGCATTACAAGAGCATTACAATTGCGATCTGGTCATTTGCGATGATGGCCTGCAGCATTTGCGCCTGGCGCGGAACATAGAGATCTCCGTGGTGGACGGGCGCCGTTACGGCAATCAGTATTGCTTGCCGGCCGGACCGCTGCGGGAGCCACTGCAGAATCTGAAACGGGTGGACATGGTGGTCAGCAGCGGGAGACGGCGATACGCCGGGGAATTCCAGATGAGGTACCAGGAGTTGGGATTGCACGCGCTGGGCGACTCTGACAGACGCTGCCGCCTGCTAGAACTGAGTGGACACCGGGTGCATGCGGTCGCTGGGATCGGTGTTCCGGAGAATTTTTTCGCGCTGTTGGAGAGAAATGGATTACGGCTCATCCGCCATCCGTTCCCGGATCACTATCGGTTTCGGCGCAAAGATATACGGTTTGCCGACAATCTGCCGATTGTGATGACAGAGAAGGACGCGATCAAATGTGAGCCTTACGCCACCGGCGACTGCTGGTACCTGCGTATAGAGGCCAGCGTGCAGGAAGTTTTCAAATATCGGCTGCAAAAGTTGCTGGAGCGATCCGTTAATGGACAAAAAGCTGCTTGATATCCTGGTTTGCCCGGTCAGCAAGGGACCCTTGGTCTATGACCGGAAAAAGCAGGAACTACTTTCCCGCTCCGCCCGCCTGGCCTACCCGGTCCGCGATGGGATCCCGATCATGCTGGAGGAAGAAGCGCGCCCGCTAAGCGCAGAGGAGCTGGAGAATTTGGCATGAGCTTTCGCGTGGTAATCCCGGCACGCTACCAGTCCCGCCGTTTGCCGGGGAAAGTGCTGCTGCCCGTCGGGAACCTGCCTATGCTGCAGCATGTCTGGAACCGGGCCTGCGCCAGTTCCGCGCAGTCAGTGGTCATCGCCACCGATGACGAGCGCATCCAGCGGACCGCACGGGACTTTGGTGCCGAAGTGTTTCTGAGCCGCCAGCCGCATGAATCAGGGACGGAGCGGGTACGCGAGGTGGTGGATGCCTGGGCCGAACCTGACCAGGCGATCATCATCAATCTGCAGGCGGATGAGCCGCTGCTGCCGCCCGCGCTGATCAAACAGGCGGCAGAAATGCTGCAGGCCCAGCCCCGGGCAGACGTGGCCACGCTGTGCGTGCCATTGCGGGAAAAGGCAGAGATCGAAAACCCGCACGTGGTAAAAGTGATCTGTGACCGGCAGGGCAGAGCACTGTATTTCAGTCGAGCAGCGATTCCCTGGACACCCGACCGGCAGGCCGGCTCATTTCCCTATTGTCGGCATATCGGTCTGTATGCCTACCGGGCAGGCAGCCTGCGCCGCTTCAGCGCCTTGCCGGCCTGCACGCTGGAATGTGCCGAGCAGCTGGAGCAGCTGCGCATACTGTATGGCGGCGGCTGGATCCAGGTGGAACAGGCTCGGGTGATCCCAGCCTGGGGAGGAGTAGACACGGCAGAGGACTGGGAACAACTGCAGACCTGGCTGAAAACGGAAGCCGGCGCGGCGCAGGCTGAACTCAACGCAGCCGGTAGGTAATCCTGCCTTTGCTGAGATCGTAGGGCGTCAGTTCCACAGTGACTCGGTCCCCGGTTAGAATGCGGATGTAGTGCTTGCGCATTCTTCCCGAGATATGCGCAGTCACTACGTGTCCATTATCCAGTTCCACCCGAAAAACGGCATTAGGCAAAGTCTCGATGACTTTGCCCTCCATTTCGATATGTTCTTCTTTGGCCATCTTGGTCCGATTCCAATCGCAGCCGGATTATAGCGTATCCGGTTGTCTGTATGTTCCGCTGGTATGAGCGACCCTTTGCCCGGCAGGGCATCGCTGCTACAATACGCCGCTGTGTTTCTGCAGAGCACTGGATTATGTAGATCACTTCTTCGTCCGAAATCGGCACCGGTGGCAAGGATCAGGCAGAGGCCGTAACGATAACCCCAGACCCTCGATCATCTGCATGAGGTTTTACCCATAATGGCGGTACAGAAAAATCGAAAATCCCGTTCACGCCGAGGCATGCGGCGCTCGCATGACGCGCTCAAAACGCCCACGCTTTCCACGGACGCGCACAGCGGAGAGAGTCATTTGCGGCACTACATCAGCGCGGATGGTTTCTATAAAGGGCAACAGGTGGTAGTACGGAAAATAAAAAAGCAGGAGGAAGAACAGGACTGAGAGCCGGAGTTCCCCGGCCTGCCGTCTCCTGCAATCCCGCTTGATATGTGCATGTCTGACGGATACTGCGGGCTGCATGCCGGCGCGCCGCAGGAGCTCGTCTCGGTGCTCTGTTGCGGCAGTCTTGCCGCAGCGCGGAACGGATCTTGATTTATTCCAGAATCACCGGCACCGGCAGCGGCTTGCCACAGAATTGCGTCAGCAACGCGGAACTGGCAGAGCAGGTGGACACTTCTGATGAGTGGATCCGCCAGCGCACCGGGATCCACCAGCGTTACCTGGTCGCCGCCGGGGAAACCAGCGCTGACCTGGCTGAAATTGCCTGCCGTGAAGCCCTGCAGGCAGCCAAAGTAGCACCCGAACAGATTGATTTGACCATCGTCGCCACTGCCACGCCTGATTATGCCTTCCCCAGCACTGCCTGCCTATTGCAGGAACGCCTCGGGATCCGCCGCACAGGAGGCGCTTTCGACTTGGAGGCAGCCTGTTCCGGCTTTATCTACGCACTGGACGTCGCGGACCGCTTTCTGCGCACCCGGGGGGCCGAAACCGCACTGGTGGTGGGGACGGACACACTCAGCAAGCTGGTAGACTGGCAGGATCGCAGTACCTGCGTGCTGTTTGGCGATGGTGCCGGGGCGGTAGTGCTGCAGGCAACGCAGCAGGCGGGCATCCTCTCCAGTCGGCTGCACGCGGACGGGCGCGGCCAGGATTTGCTGAAAGTGCTGCCCCCGGCGCCGGGCTCGAATTCCGGGAATATCGGCCATATTCACATGCAGGGAGGGGAAGTTTTCAAACTTGCGGTCCGCTGCCTGGCGCAGGCGGCCGAACAGGTCCTGCAAGAAAACAAATTATCCATCCCGGCCTTAAACTGGTTCATTCCGCACCAAGCGAACATCCGCATTATCAACGCGGTAGGGCGCAAGCTGGGCTTGTCCGAGCAGCAAATCGTCCGCACGATCGATCAGCACGGGAACACCTCCGCCGCCGCCATACCGCTGGCGCTGGATCTGGCCGTGCGGGATCAGCGCATCCAGCGCGACCACCTGGTGCTGTTGGCAGCCATCGGCAGCGGCATCACCTGGGGCGCCGCATTGATGCGATTCTAGCCTGTTGCAGCCCCGTCCGGCACCTGCGATGGAATCGCTACAGCTTAATGGATCAGCAACGATCCCGGGTCCTGCCTGGTCGGCAGAGCGCAGCCCGGGTCAGGCCTGCCGATTTGCCGGCAATGTGCCAGTGCCCCGATCCGTTTCTGCCCCAGCAGAACGGCGTGGCTGCCATGAGTGCCGCGGAGGCCTGGAGATTACATTTCAATTCTAAATGAAGAAAAGGTATTTAATGTCTAAATTTGCAGTATTTTTCCCAGGACAAGGATCGCAGTCCGTGGGCATGTTGAAGGCCTTGGCGGAACAGTACCCGCAAGTCGGCGAGACCTTCGCGGGAGCTGATCAGGAGTTGGAATATGCTCTTTCGCACCTGGTTTGCCACGGACCCGCCCCGGAACTGAACCAGACGGTGCATACGCAGCCGGCCATGCTGAGCGCAGGAGTGGCGATTTGGCGCTGCTGGCAGCAGAGCGGGGGACCTGTGCCCGACTGGATGGCCGGGCACAGCCTGGGCGAATATACGGCGCTTTGCTGCGCCGGCGCCTTGTCTTTTGCCGGCGCCTTGCGCCTGGTGCAGACTCGTGCCCGCCTGATGCAGGAGGCCGTTCCGGAAGGGGGCGGGGCAATGGCTGCCTTACTGGGAATAGACGCAGATCGGGTACAAAATCTGTGCTCGGAACTGGCGCAGGGACAGGTGCTGGAGATAGCCAATTACAACGCCCGGAGTCAAATTGTCATCGCCGGGCATCGGGAAGCGGTGCAAAGGACGATGCAGATGGCCGGAAAAGCGGGGGCCCGCCGCTGCGTTTTGTTGCCGCTCAGCATTCCCTCACACTGTTCCCTGATGCGTCCTGCTGCCGAGAAATTCGCTCCATTCCTGCGCGAAGCGGCGCTGCAGCCTCCTCAAATTCCAGTGCTGCATAACGTGGATGCCCGGGTGCATCCTGAGCGGGAGGAGCTGCTGGCGTCATTGTGCGCACAACTCTACCGCCCGGTACGCTGGGTGGATACCGTGCGGGCGCTGGCGCAGGCCGGCGTGGAAACGGTGCTGGAATTTGGCCCAGGCCGCGTATTGAGTGGCCTGTGCCGCCGGATCGAAACCCGTCTGCAGGCTCTGCCAGTGATGGACCCTGCCAGTTTGTTACGCGCCCTGGAGGTAGTCCGCGGATGACCCGGTCCTGCTCCCTGCAAGGTCAGGTGGCACTGGTGAGTGGTGCCAGCCGCGGGATCGGCGCCGCGATTGCGACTGCCCTGGGGGAACAAGGGGCACAAATCATCGGTACTGCCACCAGCGTTGAGGGGGCCGCACATATAGAGACCCGACTGAAACAACAAGGCATACAGGCAACCGGTCTGGTATGGGATGCTGCCATGCCGGATACGCAAATGCAGCTGGGCGAGTCATTACGCTCACAGCCGGCGCCCAGCATCCTGGTCAACAATGCCGGGATCTCTCAGGATGCCCTGTTCATCCGTATGGATGAGGCGGCCTGGGATCGGGTGATTCAAGTGAATCTGACTTCCGTGCATCGATTGTCCCGATTGTGCCTGCGAGCCATGCTCAAAGCCCGTTACGGCAGGATCATCAATATTTCCTCCGCGGCAGCACAACTGGGGAATCCGGGACAGACTCACTATGCGGCTGCCAAGGCGGGTATACTGGGCCTGACCCGCTCTTTGGCCAGGGAATTGGCGGGCCGCCGGATCACTGTCAATGCGGTAGCTCCGGGCTTCGTGCATAGTGACATGACGGCACAATTGTCCGAAGAACAGCAACAAGCGACACAGGCGCAGATTCCGCTGCAGCGCTGGGGCAGCCCGGAGGAAGTTGCGGCAGCGGTGCTCTTTTTGGCTTCTGACGCAGCGGGCTACATCACAGGGGAGACCTTAAACGTGAACGGCGGCTTATATATGGCTTGACCGGGGCCGCCGTTTCTCTGCGGTCCGTGCTCAGGGCGCATAAACATATGGGATACAGCATATTTATATATCAGTGACATGAAGAGATAATCTAATCATCAAAATGAGCATAAAGCCGAACAGCCATCATCGCTGGGAAACGATTTCGGTCTATTGCTCAGGGATGATTTTTGGCAAACTTCCTTTACACTACTGTGGGCCCGGATCATCGGGTATTAAGAGAGGGCAGATCCGAAATGGAGACAACTGAAGAGCGAATCAAAAAAATAATCGTCGAGCAGCTTGAGGTAAAAGCGGAAGAAGTCACTCCGGAAGCCTCTTTCGTGGATGATTTGGGAGCGGATTCTTTGGCTCAAATTGAGCTGATCATGGCTTTGGAGGAGGAATTCAAACTCGAGATCCCGGATGAGGAGGCAGAAAACATTCAGACCGTACAACAGGTAATGGATTATGTCCGCAAAGAAACGGAGAAAGACTAACAAGCAGCTTTTCCCATCCGGTCCTCATCGCGCCGTATGCGGTGGCGACGCACAATTCTCTGGTACCTGCTGTCTGGATATGGCACCTCAGTTCACTGAAAACTCTTCCCGGTTAATGGCTTGCCCAGCCGATCCGAATGTACCGCTGGAGCGGAAGGGGCCGCCGCAGCTGCGCCCGGTCGGATGCGCTTCCCGCTGCGTCTGCTGAGCTCATGCCAGCCAGAGTCGCGGTAACTGGTTTGGGGGCGTTAACTTCGCTTGCAAACAATGCCGAGCAAAGTTGGGCGGGCATCCGGGAAGGACGCAGCGGCATTGCCCCGTTCACCCATATCGATGCCTCGGAATTACCGGTCCGTTTCGGCGGCACACTACATGACTTCGACGCGAGCGACTGTATGTCGCGACGGGAAATCCGGACCCTGGACCCCTTTATCCACTACGGGGTGGCAGCGGGACTGCAGGCGGCAGCAGACGCCGGCCTGGAGATCGATGCATTCGCCTCGGACCGCAGCGGAGTTGCCCTGGGCTCCGGGATCGGCGGCCTGCGCACACTGGAAGACACCATCGTCCTGGCCCAGAAACGGGGGGTACGCCGCATTTCGCCGTATTATATTCCTTCCGTCATTATCAATATGGCGGCCGGCATGTTGGCGATCAAGCTGGGCCTGCGCGGGCCGAATTTTTCCGTTGTTAGCGCCTGCGCGACCGGGGCGCACAATATCGGCCAGGCCGCGCGCATTATCCAACGCGGGGAAGCCGACCTGATGCTTGCCGGAGGCTGTGAGCATTGCTCCTGTCCTACCGGAATCGGCGGATTTGCCACCGCCAAGGCATTGTCCACCCGCAATGAGGAGCCAGAACGGGCCAGCCGCCCCTGGGACCGGGGCAGAGACGGCTTTGTGCTCAGCGACGGTGCCGGCGTCGTCGTGTTGGAAGAATACGAACATGCGCGCCGCCGCGGTGCCCATATCCATGCGGAGTTGGCGGGATGGGCGATGAATGCGGACGCCTATCATATGACCGCGCCGGCCCAGGACGGGGAGGGCATTCTGCAGTGCATGCGCAAAGCACTACAAGATGCCCGCCTGAATGCCGAGGATATCAACTATATCAATGCCCACGCCACTTCGACCCCCGCCGGTGATTTGATTGAGAGCCGGGCAATCTGGAAATTATTCAGCAACAACAAGCGCCTGGCCGTCAGTTCCACCAAGTCCATGCTGGGACATATGCTGGGAGCCGCCGGCAGCGTGGAGGCAGTGCTGTCGATACTGGCCATGCGGGATCAACTGGCCCCCCCCACGATCAACCTGGAGGATCCGGAACCGGAAATTCCATTGAACTACGTGGCCAATGCCAGCCAGGAGCTCCCTATCAAAGCCATCATGTCCAATTCCTTCGGTTTCGGCGGCACCAATGTCAGCCTGATCTTTCGCCTTCCCTAACTGACGGGTCTATAAGGCTTTACTGTAGGGTGTCCGATGGATACCGGATTGGCAGGCAAGCGGCGCATGCGCAAGGGAGCGCAGCGGCCGCACGCAAAGCTGTCGGCAGCGCAAAATGGCACTGCCTGTAAAAGTGGATATTTATAATTTATCTTACTAAAAAATATAGCTTTTATCTGCCTGCTAAGCCGCGCGACCGGCAGTGGCGATGATCAGCCGGCTGGCCGGATCCAGGTAGGGGGGCCCTGATGGATTGCCGCTCGCTCCCGCCGATGTCAAGATATGCGCGGGAAGATAGAACGATGCCTCCACCGGGTCTGATGTCGCGGGGGCACGGGCAGCCGGCGCGATACCGGGCGCTACTGCTTCGGCCGGTCAGCGCGAAAGCTGGCATCAAGGCTGCCGGTGCGGCCGGCACGCTGGTGCCAGCGCATGATTTAACCATTACTTTGCACTATCGGACCTAAAATGGCGTCGATTCTGCTCAACGGACAGTCGGCAATGGCCCCCGATGTTTGGGATCGGGGGCTGCACTATGGGGATGGCCTGTTTGAGACGATCGCACTGCAACGCGGACGTCCCCTGTGCTGGGAACGGCACCTGCGCCGTCTGCGGCACGGCTGCCGGGTTTTAGGCCTGCATTGTCCGGATGCCGCTCTGCTACACGAAGAAGCGCAGCAACTCGGTGCCGGGCGGGAACGGGCGGTGCTGAAGCTGATCCTGACCCGTGGCCCCGGTGACCGCGGGTACCGGGCACCGACCGATGCCAGGCAGTGCCGCCTGTGGCTGTGCTCGGAATGGCCCTCTCATCTGGTGGCGATGCGCTCTGACGCCGGGGTTCCAGTGCGTATCTGCACGACACGGCTGGCAACGCAGCCGCTGCTGGCGGGAATCAAACATCTGAACCGGCTGGAACAGGTACTGGCGCGGGCGGAATGGGATGCTCCGCAGATTGCCGAAGGGCTGATGCTTGATATGCAGGGCAGGTTGGTGGAAGGTACTATGAGTAATCTGTTCTGGGTGCGAGGAACAGTCTTGTACACGCCTGCCCTGCGGCACTGCGGGGTAGCCGGGGTGATCCGGGCCGCCATTCTGGAATGCGCTCCGCAGCTGGGCCTGCAGCCTCAATTGAGCACGATGGAACCGGAACAGATTCTAGATGTTGATGAAGCATTTATATGTAATTCATTGATTGGAATATGTTCTGTCAGCTCAGTCAATAGTCAAAAACTAGGTCGCGGCACAGTCGCCCAGCAGTTGTCACAGGCGCTCACAGACAAAGGTGAGATAATGCCGGCATGATCAAGCGCGCTGTTTTACTGGTATTCAGTGTGTTGTTGCTGGCCGCAGTAGTGGCAGGGAGCTGGCTGATACGCGAGACCGAGCGCGAGTTGCATCGCGCCGCGCCATTCCAGACGGCGCTGGAATATCGTCTGGAGCCAGGGACTAATGCGTTGCAGGCGGCTCATGATCTGCATGCGGAGGGGTTGATCCGGCACCCGTGGCTGCTGATGTTGGCGGCGGTTTGGCGTGATCAGACGCATCGGCTGCAGGCTGGAGAATATCGCTTTTTGCCGGGCACCACTCCTGCGGAAATTCTGGATCAGCTGGTTCAGGGCAAAGTGACGCAGTATTCCATTACCATCATCGAAGGTTGGACCTTTGCCGATTTGCTCGATGCGGTACTCAGTCATGCCCGGCTGATTCCCTCCCTGGCCAACCGCGAGGAAACGGAGATCATGGAATTGTTGAATCGGTCCGGGCAGCCTGCAGAAGGCATGTTCTACCCCGACACCTACCAGTTCCCGGCAGGTACTTACGATTTGCAAATTCTGCGGATGGCAGAAAACGCGATGCACCAGGTCATTCGCAAAGAATGGGCGGGCCGGGCCGAGGGCTTGCCCTACCGATCTCCCTACGAAGCGATCATTATGGCCTCCATCGTGGAAAAGGAGGCTCAATTAGACGAGGAGCGCCCCCGTATCGCAGGCGTGTTCCTGCGCCGCTTGGAGCTGGGGATGCGTCTGCAAGCTGATCCCACCGTGCGCTACTCGCTGGGGCCCGATTTCCGCAGCAAGCTGAACCGCCGACATTTGCAGGTGGATTCGCCGTTCAATACTTATCTCCATGCCGGCCTGCCGCCGGCGCCGATTTCGCTGCCTTCGCGTGCTTCCATCCATGCCGCATTGCATCCCCGCCAAGAGAAAGTACTGTATTTTGTGGCGAAAGGAGACGGCAGCCACTATTTTTCCAAAACTCTGGAAGAACACAACGCCTACAGGAAAAAAATTCGTAATTTCAATAGATTGTGAACAAATTGTTTATCACCTTGGAAGGTATTGACGGAGCCGGCAAAAGCAGCAATATCTCCTTCATCGAGCAGTGGCTACGCCAGCACGGCAGGGAAGTGTTGGTGACCCGCGAACCTGGCGGCACGGTATTGGCCGAGCGCATTCGTTCCTTGCTGCTGAATCCGGAGCACGCCGGACTGAGCGCCGAGGCAGAACTGTTGCTGCTATTTGCCGCCCGCTGCCAGCACTTGCAGGAACGCATTCTGCCCGCCCTGGAGCGGGGCCAGGTCGTATTGTGCGAGCGTTTCACGCACTCCACCTATGCCTACCAGGGTGGCGGACGGGGACTGGACAGCGCTCTGATCGTCACTTTGGAGCAGCAAGTGCTGCAGAATTTTCAGCCGGATCTGACGCTGTTGCTGGATCTGCCGGTTTCGCAGGCGATGCAGCGGCAAGCGCGGCTGGGCACCGGCATCCGGGATCGTTTTCACCAGGAGCCGGCGGAATTTTTAGAGCGGGTGCGACGGCAATACCAGCATATCTGGGATGAAAATCAGCGTCACAGCGGGAATATCCGTTTCGTGGACGCTTCCCTGCCGCTGGCGCAAGTACAGCAGTCCATTGCGCAAATTCTGCAGTCCGTACTATGAACGCACAGGAATTTCCCGGCACTCTTTACCCTTGGCAGCGGGCGCCCTGGCAGCAATTGCGTGCCAGCCACCGGCAGGGGCGCATGGCGCACGCCCTGCTGTTGCACGGCAGGATCGGGTCAGGAGTGTCGCAATTTGCCGATTCCCTCAACCAGATGCTGCTCTGTGAGGGAGCAGCGGGGGAGGCGGCTCGGCACCTGCTGGAGGCAAACAGTCATCCGGACTTACTGGAATTACTGCCGGAGAAAATGGACCGGCCCATCCGGGTCGACCAGGTGCGCCGAGTCGCTTCCTTTCTGCACCTGGCCAGCCATTCAGGCGGCTATCGAATTGTACGCATCGAGCCGGCGGAAACAATGAATCGGCATGCCTGCAACGCGCTGCTGAAGGTACTGGAGGAGCCGCCGGCCGGTTCCTTGATCGAACTGATTTGCGTGCGGCATATTTCCCTGCCGGCCACTGTGCTGAGCCGCTGTCAGCGGATCAACCTGGGGGCCGGCACGGAGCCGGAAGTGCGCCAATGGCTGCAAGGCAGCGGCGTGGACGCAGAGCGGGTGCTCCACTGGATGCAACTGCGCCACCTGGGACCGTTGGCGGCCCGGGAACTGGCGCAGCAGGATGGCGACAGGGTATGCGACTCCGTACTGCGGGGACTTTGCGCCGGCACTGCGGACGCGGGGGCCGACGCGGTGGCCCGGGAATGGGAAAAACTGGGCGCATTGGAGAGCCTGGATTGGGTTTGTGCCTTGCTGTGTGCGCTGGTCAGCTGCCGCATCGGGGCACGGCTGCCGCTGCCGGAGTCCTTGCTGCAAAGCACCGCTGAACTAGATCTCTTTGGCCTGTTACGGTTTTATGCTATGGTTCAACAAAATCGGAAGATTTTGGCAACGCAGGGCAGTGGGGCGCGACCGTTGTTGGAGGAGCTGATCGTACAATGGCGTCTTTCCGTCCGGTACGGACGAGTTGCCAAGGCGATCTGAGGCTTTTTGTTTAAGGAGGTGGCGGATTATGCTGGCAGACAATCGGCTTTCCCTGACGATCCGGGAATTGAGCGCGTTGTATTCATCTTACATGCCCTTTATTAAGAACGGGGGGCTGTTCATTCCTACACCCAAGAACTACAAACTGGGGGAGGAGTTATTCATTCTGCTCTCCCTGGCCCTTCCCAGCGCCAACGAGACCCTGCCCATCGCCGGCAAAGTGGTATGGGTGACTCCCCCCGGTGCCACCGGCAACCGGACGCCTGGTATCGGTGTGCAGTTCAGCGAATTGGACCGGGGAGCCACTAAAAACAAGATCGAAAGCCAGCTCGCCGGGGCACTGCAGTCGGAGCGTCCTACGCGGACAATATAGGCTGGCCGCCGCGGTTCTGGTTTAGCCCAACATGCCACCACCCGACCTCGCAGCGGCGCCCGAGCCACGCCTGGAACTGGCGGATTCACACTGTCATCTGCAATTGCTGAAGCAGCATCTGGATGCTGCGCAAGCGCTGCAGCTGGCTCGGGAGCAGGGCGTGGAGCAGTGCTTATGCGTCAGCGTTCAGCTGTCCGATTACCCGGAGATCCTCGATCTGTGCAGCCGACACAGCGGTCTGCTTGGCAGCGTCGGGATCCATCCGAATTATCAGGCAGATCAGGATACGGAACAGACCGAGCCTGACAGCGACCAACTGGCGCAAAAAGCGGCTGATCCGCGGGTCGCTGCTATCGGTGAGACCGGACTGGACTACTATCGCGGCGAGCAGCAGCGCGAACTACAGCAGCAGCGTTTTCGGATGCACGTGCGGGCAGCGCGCACCGCCCGCAAACCGCTGATTATCCATTCCCGTCAGGCGCGCGGCGACGTCCTGGATATTCTCCGGGAGGAACAGGCCCGGGAGGTGGGAGGCGTCATGCATTGTTTCGTGGATGACTGGGAAACCGCGAAGCAGGCTATGGACATCAACTTCTATATATCCTTCTCCGGCATAGTAACCTTCAAGAATGCGTCCGAATTGCGGCAAGTCGCCCAGCGCATCCCGTTGGATCGTCTCTTGATCGAGACAGATGCGCCCTACCTGGCGCCGGTCCCGCACCGCGGCCAATACAACCAGCCCGCTTACTTGCGGCACACTGCGGAGCAATTGGCGGCCCTGCGCGGTGAGACCCTGCAGACGTTGGCAGAGGCAACCACGCGCAACTACGGGGAATTATTTCACCCAGCGCGCGCTCGCGGGGGCAGCGATAGCCGACTGTAGCGAGCCAGACTCGAGCGGCAACAGCGCCGGCACAGCAGGGCAGGCGGGTCTCCTTCGCCCGCGGCGGCCATCAGGCCCGATCAGTGCCGGATTCAGGACCGTGCTGTTTCCGCATAGTCTCTGACCAGGGCCAGGGCGTGCTCCAGCTGTTCCAAACGATTGTAAAAATGCGGGGAGAAGCGCAGCCCGCCGTTCCGGGTGGCACAAATGACCCCCTGTTCGGCAAGGAAATGCTGCAAGGCAACCAGATCCAGGTCCCGGACCCGGAAAGTCACAATCCCGGCACGGCGCGGGATTGCTGCCGGGGTCAACAAGTCAAATCCGGCACAGGAATGGATCTGCTCGATCAGGTAGCTGGTATTACGAATAATCCTTTGTGCCATCTGCGGCAAGCCGACCTCTTCAATTAAAGAAAGGCTGGCGTGCAGCGCGTGGATGCCCAACATGTTCGGGCTGCCGCATTCAAAGCGGCGTGCATCCTCCGCCGGCTGCCAATCCCGGCGGGAAAAATCTCCGGCGTGCTGCACCATGTGCCAACCATATTCAGACAGCTGCAGTTCCTGCTGGCACTGCGCCGCACAGTAAAACAGCGCAATACCCTCCGCTGACAGCATCCATTTATGGCCGTCCGCCATCAGAAAATCAGCTTGAATTTCCTGCACGTCCAACGGCAGCGCGCCCAATTGCTGGATGGCGTCCACGCAAAAGAGGATGCCCCTGGACTTGCAGAATGCTCCCAGACGCCTTAAATCGATACGCAATCCGCTGGCATATTGCACCGCGCTGATCGTCAACAGGCGGGTATGCCGGTCGCAGGCGGCCATCAGGGCGTCTTCGGGACTGAGGCCCTGGTCCAAATTCACCTCCCGCAGCTGCACCAGGCCCTCGCGCTGCAAAGCATCCCACGGCAGCCGATTAGAGGGAAATTCCTGATCGCTGGAAACAATGTTTTCATGTTCCCGCCAGCACAATCCGGAGGCAACAAAAGACAGCGCTTCAGAGGTATTTTTCAGCAAGGCGATCTCGGCACTGGACGGCGCGTTGATCAGATTCTGCAATTGCCGGCGCAGTTGCTGCTCGGTCTGCAGCCAAGCCGAATGCGAGTGGGCGCCGGGGTGCACGTTTTCCTGCGCGAATTGCTGCACGGCGCGGGCACAACGCTGCGGCCAGGGGGAAATGCCCGCGTGATTCAGATACACCAGGCCATCCCGCTGGGGAAATTCCTGATGAATGAGCCGGTCTATATCGGGCTTCTGATCCATTTATCCGGACTCCATACTATGTCGCATAATCTATATTATGTTAAATAATAGACTCACCTAATCAGGCAGGAGACCATTACACACCATTTTTGCGCCGATTTTCAAAAGCCTGTACTGAGGATCGGCCCACGCTCCGCATTGGCCCGGAAATCATTTTGGCAAAGAAAATAGACATAAAATTAGGATAAATTGATAAACTATTGAAAATAATTGCTATTTAATCTTGATAATCGAATGAGCTTGTACTACACTGGTACATTGAAAAGGCAGGCGGCACCAAGCCGACGATTCCCCTAGGCCCATGGACGGGCCGTTTAATCTGCCAGGCATGGAGCGCGATTCAGACCCCCTGTTCCCACCGGCACCGTGCTATGCAGACGAAGCGCCGGATCGAGCACAACTCATCCAGCTCTGATAGAGATACTCCGCGTCCCGGCGCATCTCAGGCAAATGCATATGAACCTGCGTACACAGCCGTTCCAGGCTGTCGGCTCCTCCCAGTGCTTGGTGCAGGGCATCCCTGTATTCGGGAATGCGCCCCCATTGCTCGAGCATTTCCATGGTAATTTCCATATGGAACTGCATGCTGAAAGCCCGCCCACCGAAGCGCATGGCTTGAATGGAGCAGGCCGGACTGGAGGCGAGAATCTGCACGGATTCCGGGATCCGGCTCACTTCTGCCGAATGCCACTGCAACACCTGCCGGGTTTGCCCTCCCCCGCCGAACAGGGCATCGCCCAGGTCATGGACATGAAGGTCCATCATGCCGATCTCCGGGGTGGCAGCCGCTTTGACCTCTCCTCCCAGCGCACAGGCCAGCAGCTGATGCCCCAGACAAAAGCCCAGGAAAGGAAGCTGCCTATCCTGCACTGCTTCCCGAATGAAAGCGATCTCCTGGGTCAGCCAGGGATGGCGTTCGCTCTGCCACACGTCCATCGGCCCGCCCATCACCCACAGACCCTGATAATCATCCAGGCCGGGTAATGGCTCCTGTTCATCCAACTCGATCGTATCCCACTGGATGCCGTCATGCCGGAACATTTCCCGGTAAATGCCGGGGTGCTCCACACGTGCGTGCTGGAGCACTAATAAACGGAAGTGTTTTTTCACGCTCTACCCCTAAATCATCATCCGGCGGCCCGGCGCCCCGATCGCACCTTGAGACACCCGCCTGAACCCCAGCTCCCGGTTGGGAGCCAAAACCGCCCCTGGCCCTATCGTCGCCAGTCGGGCTGGCTCGGACGGTCGCTGAAGGTACTGCCTGGCGGGCAGAACGGCGCACCGCAAACGGCCGGGGTCGGACTGGGGTCGCGCCGGCCGCCCGGCTCCCTCCCCCGAACCATCTATACTCAGCGAGCGGGACCGGGCGGCGGCATCGGGGTCCCCTTGAACCTGGCGGGAAGCAGGGAAGATCGGCAGGCGGATGGTGCGGGCGGAGGGACTCGAACCCTCACGAGCAATAAGCTCAACGGATTTTCGTACCAGCTACGGTTTTCACCGCCCTCGCCGTCGCGAAGTTTGTGGTCTGGACTATACCTTCACCGTAGCGCATGGCTTTAGGTGCTGCCCGTCTAGTCTCTACACCTTCCCGACCACTGGCCGGGCTCGGCTCGGGATTGCCATTTCACAGGTTTTCCCGAATTTGAGCAGTTCTACTTCTCCGGTTTCCCGAAGAGCACTCAAATTTGCTTTAAGTCCGTTGCGTCTGCCAATTCCGCCACGCCCGCAAAGCTCTTTCCTCTAATAGCGACGGTGTTTGCCTATAGTTCAAGGTCCCATCTCCGGCAAACTCCCTGCCCTAGCCAGGCCCTCCTCTTTGCTGCCTATGTGCCACCGCTCTGTTGCCACCGGGGCGGAGCAACTGGAGGCTGGGGTCGGAATCGAACCGGCATAGACGGCTTTGCAGGCCGTTGCATAACCATTCTGCCACCCAGCCTGGATAAGAGGGGATATCGAGCGCTATCCGCTGCAAAAGTGCTGCGCCCATGATGAACAGGGTACCAGGGACATTCACTACGGCCTCACCTCCTCCCAAACCGGCTGAGGCAGACTAAAAATTGAGCGGGAAACGAGATTCGAACTCGCGACCCCAACCTTGGCAAGGTTGTGCTCTACCAGCTGAGCTATTCCCGCTGGAAACCTCCATCGCCATTTTAGTGCCGGATTCAACAACGGTCAATGCAGGCCCGATGGCGGGATCAGGAAGTTTGCCGGGCACCCGCCGGCCTCTTCCCGGCTCCGCCCGCGGGATGCGGCGGAGTCGAGGGAGTGGGGGTTTGCTGCTTGACACAATACAAAAATACTTTTAAATACAATAGCATAGACCATATACTGAAAATCAAAGAAAGGCAAAGCAAGGTGATTCCGATACCATATAACCACCACCAATCCCGTACCGACTGCACGCAGATCAATACTAACAGCGCGACCATCTGCAGGCCGCTCTTGATTTTCCCGCTCGGGAGCACCGCCACCTTGGCATTCTGCCCTATTTCCGCCATCCAGGCCCGCAGCGCGGAAACGGTAAGTTCGCGCCCAATCAATACGACCGCGGGCAAGGCCAACCACAGACTGGGCTGCTGCTGCACCAGTAGCACCAGCGTGGTAGCGACTAAAAGCTTGTCTGCCACCGGGTCCAGAAAGACCCCAAACGGGGAGCCCTGATTCAGAGATTTTGCCAGGTAACCGTCCAAAAAATCAGTCAACGAGGCCAGCCCGAAGACCAGGGCAGCCCATATAAAATGTCCGGAGAAAGGCCAAAGGAAAAGAATAATAAATAATGGTATGAATACTATACGCATTAAAGTTAATAAATTAGGCAATGTATAGATCATGGTTCGTAAATCAGAATCCCTGGCGCAGCGTCGAGCCAGGCGGAGAAAGGCGCCCTCTACGCAGCACCTGCCCATACGCTGAGCGCCGAAACCGTGCTGAGGACGCACGGCAGAGCGCCGGCCGGCGCCGGATGCCGGCATCAGTGCAGGTGTTCATAAATCCGCCTGGCCAGTTCCGGACCAATCCCAGGTGCCCGGGCCAACTCCCCTGCCCCGGCCTGCAGCAATTTGCGCAGACCGCCAAAATGCTGCAGCAAATGCCGCCGGCGAACCTCCCCCACCCCTTCGATCACTTCCAGCGCAGAGCGCTGCCGGGAGCGCCTGCGGCGCTGGCGGTGTCCGCTCAACGCGAAACGATGCGCTTCGTCGCGGATGCGCTGCAGTAAATGCAACACCGGGGAATCCGCCGGCAGCCGGATCGGCCTGCGGCCGGCGATGACCAGGGCCTCCAGCCCGGCCTTGCGCCCCGGCCCCTTACTGATGCCCAGTAGCGGCAACCCGGCGATACCCAGTTCATCCAGGGCCTGTTGCGCCGTATTCAACTGGCCGCGACCGCCATCGATCAACAACAGATCGGGCAGCGCGCCCTGCTCCTGCTGTAAGCGCCGGTAGCGCCGCTGCACCGCCTGGCCAATGGCGGCGTAATCGTCCCCAGCGCGGATACCACGCATATTAAAGCGGCGGTATGCGCTTCGTACCGCGACCGCTTCCACAAACACCACACAAGAGGCAGTGGCAGCTTCTCCACGGGTATGACTAATATCAAAGCATTCTATATGCGCCGGCGCTGCCGACAATTGCAGCAGATCCGCCAATTGCTGCAGCACGGAGAGCGCTGCCGGCGGCTCTTTCGCCGACCCCGCGGTGGCGCGCCGCTGTGTCAGCGCGGCGGCCGCGTTTTCCAAAGCCAGGCGCTGTAACTGCGCCAACTCGCCGCGCGGGCGATGTTGCAACCGTACCGCATGCCCCGCTTTAGCGGCCAGGGATTGCTGCAACGCATGGTCCCCGTCCGGCAGATGACTGAGCAGGATTTGTGCTGGAATCAACTGATGTTCCCCGGCCAGGTAATACTGGCTGAGGAAGGCGGCGAGCACTTCCGAGGGAGTGGCGTTTTCCGCATGCCTGGGGAAGAAAGCCCGGTTGCCCAGGTTCATGCCGTGACGGACGTTGAATACCTGTACACAGGCCAGACGGTCCGCACAGCAGCAGGCGACCAAGTCCAAATTCTGCTCCGGATCACTGACCCGGTAGCGTCCCTGCACACTGCTCAGGTTGCCCAGCAAATCCCGATACCGGGCAGCCTGTTCAAAATCCAGGCGGCTCGCCGCCTGTTGCATGGAGTCCTGCAAGGTGCGAGTCAGGGTTTCATTCCTGCCTTCCAGGAACAGAACGGCCTGCTCCAGGTCTTGCCGGTATTGCTCTGCATCAATCCAATTCACGCAGGGCGCGCGGCAACGCTGAATCTGGTATTGCAGGCAGGGACGGACCCGATTGCGAAATACGCTGTCCTCACAATTCCGAATGCGAAACAGCTTCTGCACCAGTCCCAGGGTCTGACGCACGGCACGCACGTTCGTGTAGGGGCCAAAATAGCGCTCTTCCTTCCTGCGGGGGCCGCGATAGAAGCGCAGCCGGGGAAATTCATGCTGTGTATCCAAGCAAATGTAGGGGTAGCTCTTATCATCGCGGAATAATACATTGTAACGAGGCTGAAAGCGCTTGATCAGGTTGTTTTCCAATAGCAGCGCCTCACTGTCGCCGCTGGTCACGGTGACGTCGATAGAGGCGATGCGGGCGACCAATTGGCGGGTTTTGAGGTTCTGCTGCGCTTCTTTGCTGAAATAACTGCGCAGTCGAGCGCGCAAATTGTGCGCCTTGCCCACATAAATGACACGGCTTTGCTGATCCAGCATCCGGTAAACGCCTGGCTGACGGCTGACGGTGCGTAAAAAAAGCGGCGCGTCAAACCCCGGCGGCTCAGCCATCACGGATGCCACGGACGCGCCGGCGCCGCCGGGCTTTGTTCCCTGTCCTGCTTCAACATTGGGAGACGGGCGGATATAATCATTACAATATACTTTATATAAAGTATATAATATATTGATTTAATTTACAATTACTTCCTGTCTAAAGATGGTGGAGAGAGTGGGATTCGAACCCACGGATCACTCACGCAATCAACGGTTTTCAAGACCGCCGCCTTCGACCACTCAGCCACCTCTCCCTGTATCCCGCCACGGCACCCCCGGCGTTACCGCGCCTGGGCGCGGTGCCGGAGCTCCCGGAATTCGGTTCCGCCTCCGGCACTGTTCCTGCCCCCGGCCATCATCGCCGCAGCGGCGCGCTCATCGCCACAGCCATTCTGCCCCGACTCTGCCCCGACATTGAGTTGCAATTAAACCAGAATATGCGAGTATTATAAGACACAACTTGACTTTTTATGGAGTTTTGACGCTATGGCCAACCCAATCAGCAACCTTATCAATGAAAGGAAGCTCATGTCCGGGGGCGCCGCTACAGGCCGCACACTGCCCTCCCTGGAAGTGAACCGGCTGGTACGCAACACCTACTTGCTGCTGTCCATGACCTTGCTGTTCAGTGCGGGCACCGCAGCGCTGGCATTTGCCCTGAATTTGCCCACCTTCGGAATCATTCTCACCCTGGGCGGCTACATGGGCCTGCTCTTCGCCGTGACGAAGTGCCGCAACAGTACCTGGGGGCTGTTCTGGGTCTTCATGCTGACCGGTTTTATGGGATTGACCCTGGGGCCCATTCTGAATCTCTACGTGACCTTCCTGAGCAACGGTGCGGAATTGGTTATGTTGGCATTGGCCGGGACCGGCACGATCTTCCTGGCCTTGTCCGGATACACCTTAATCTCGCGCAAGGACTTCAGTTTCCTGGGAGGCTTTGTATTTACCGGGCTCTTGGTCGCCTTCCTGATCGGTTTGGTCGCCTATTTCTTTCAGCTACCGGGCCTGGCGTTGGCGGTCTCCGGGATGTTCGTACTGGTCTCTTCCGGACTCATCCTCTATCAAACGAGCAGGATGATTAATGGCGGAGAGACGAACTACATTATGGCCACGGTGGGACTGTACCTGGCGTTATATAACCTCTTCATCAGTCTGCTGCATCTGCTGGCTGCATTCTCCGGCAGAGACTAAAGCGCGAAAAATCCGGCGGCGCAATTTGCGCGGGCCGGCGTGATGCGGCTTGTCTCCCCCACTGACACGGCGGGGGATAGGGTGGCGTTTTATGTCTCCGGGCCGGCGCGACCCTGCCCTGTCCCTTACTGAACCGCCCGGGAACCGGGGTCGGAAGTGGCGCTGCGGCGCAATGGCGGCCGCCGCGCGGGACAGACTACTGACGGACTACTGGAGGCTGAGCCCCATTCGGACGGTTCCGGGGTGCCGCGGGCAGGAAACGCTCCCAGGAGCGCCGTTCAGAATGACTTCAAACTCTGGATCAGGCTGGAAATAGCCTGCCGACCATCACCGTACAGCATACGGGTGTTTTCCGCGTAGAACAGGGCATTTTCCAGGCCGGAGAAACCCTTCCCCTTGCCGCGCTTGATGACGATGCAGTTGTGGGCCCGATCAGCATCCAGAATGGGCATGCCGTAAATCGGGCTGGAACGCTCCGTGCGTGCGCTCGGATTCACGACGTCATTGGCGCCAATCACTAAAGCGACTTCGGAATTGGGGAAATCGGAGTTGATTTCCTCCAGGTCGTAGATCTTATCGTAAGGGACACCGGCCTCGGCCAACAGCACGTTCATGTGCCCCGGCATGCGACCGGCTACCGGGTGAATGGCAAAACGCACGTCAACGCCGCGCTGTTCCAACATGCCGCTCAACTCCCACAGCTTGTGCTGCGCCTGGGCCACCGCCATGCCATAACCGGGAACCACGACCACCTTGTTGGCGTAGCTCATCATCGCCGCCGCATCGGTGCTGTTGATTTCCTTCATCATGCCTTCGATGCTCACCGCAGACTCCTGCTCTTGAGCGCCGAAGGCGGAAAACAGCACGTTGCCCAGGGAGCGGTTCATCGCTTTTGCCATTAACTGGGTGAGCAGAGTGCCGGCGGCACCGACTACGGTGCCGGCGATGATCATCGCGGCGTTATCCAGCGCGAAACCTTCAAAAGCGACCGCCAACCCGGTGAGTGCGTTGTACAGCGAGATCACGACCGGCATGTCGGCCCCGCCGATAGGCATCGTCATCAATACCCCGTAGACCAGGGCGGCCGCAAAAAAGAGCAGCAGCAGAAAAGTAACGGACGGGTAAAACAGCAGGATCAGGCCTAGCAGCACGGCGGCCCCCAGGACTGCAAAATTCACCCTTTGCTGATTGGAGAACAGGTAAGAGCCGCGCAACCAACCCTGCAGTTTGGCAAAGGCAATCAGCGAGCCGGAAAAGGAAATCGAGCCGATCAAGGCGCCCGCCACCGCCAGAAAAATGCTCACCTGTCCGTGTGCCCCCACTCCCCCGAGCAGGGCCAGCGCCGCAATGCAAGCCGCGGAGCCGCCTCCCATGCCGTTATAGAGCGCCACCATCTGCGGCATGGCGGTCATTTTTACGATTCTCCCCGAGAACCAGGCCAGCAAACCGCCGATCAACAGGGCGCTGGTCATCAGCACAAAATTCGTTTTTTCCAGCCACAGGAACGTGATCGCCACCGCCGCCGTCATGCCGACGCCGGACCAGAGGATGCCGCGGCGCGCCGTCAGCGGCGAACTCATCTGCTTCAGACCGATGATAAAAAGGACTGCGACGACCAGGTAGACCGTTTCCAGCAGAAAATACATCATCCCTTGTCCTGCGTACCACTGCGCTTGAACATTTGCAGCATGCGCTCGGTGACCACGTATCCGCCCACCGCATTGCCGGCTCCCAGCAACACGGCCAGAAAACCCACGGCCAGTTCCAGCGGACGGTCCGGATCGGCGTGCGCCAGGGCATACATGGCCCCGACCAGCACGATGCCATGAATGAAATTGGAACCTGACATCAGCGGGGTATGCAAAATGGAGGGCACCCGGGCAATCACCTCATAACCGGTAAACGCCGCCAGCACAAACAGGTACAGGGCAATGAACAATTCGCTCATGCAGGCTCCTCTTTTATCAGGGCGCGCACTTGATCGTTCCTGATCTCTCCGTCCCTGGTCAGGCAAGCCGCCTGCAGAATTTCGTCATCCCAGTTGGGGGCCAGTTTTCCGTCCACGACCAACAAAGAGAGTAGATTCAGCAGGTTGCGGGCATATAGATCGCTGGCTTGAGGCGCCATTTCGGCGGCAACGTTGAGCGGCCCCCGGAGTTCCACGCCGGCGTGCCGGAAGCATTCTCCGGGACGCGTCAATTCACAGTTTCCACCGCTGCTGGCCGCCAAATCCAGTACCAGCGAACCCGGTGCCATGCTTTCCACCATGGCTGCATCCAGAATGCGGGGCGCGGCGCGGCCTGGAATTTCCGCCGTGCAGATCACCACGTTGGCTTTGGCCACGTGCTGGGCCAGCAACTCCCGCTGGGCGCGACGTTCTTCCTCGTTCAATTCGCGGGCATACCCTCCTTCGGCTTCCGCGTCTACCTGGATGGAGATAAAGCGCCCTCCCAGGGATGCCACCTGCTCCCGGGCCGCGGGGCGTATATCAGTAGCCTCGACGATGGCGCCCAGCCGGCGCGCAGTAGCGATCGCCTGCAATCCGGCCACTCCGGCGCCAATGATCAGTACCGTGGCCGGACGCACCGTGCCGGTCGGCACGGTCAGCATGGGGAAAAATCCGCCGTAGCCGGCCGCGGCGACGATGGCAGCGCGATATCCGGCCACGGAGCGCTGCGAGGACAGCGCATCCATACTCTGCGCACGGGTAGAGCGCGGGATCAATTCCATCGCAAAACTGTCGATGCGAGCCTGCAGCAGCGCCCGGACCAGATCGGGACGCCGCATCGGATCCAAAAAACCGACCAGCATGCTGCCTTTTGCCTGGCGGGCAAGCTCGGCGGCCTCCGGTGGCGCTACCCGCAGTACAACCTGGGCCTGTCGGTAGAGCTCGGCCTGATCCGCCGTCACGCCGACGTCAGCGTTGCGGTAATCCTCATCAGTGCAATTGGCCCGGTCGCCGGCTCCGGATTGAACCATCACCTGCATCCCTTGAGACTGCAACCGGGCGGCGATCTCTGGTGTCAGCGCCACCCGATGCTCTGCGGTTGCGGTTTCGCCTGGAATGGCCAGTTTTACGCTCAAAGCATCACTTCCGACAGGGTTTGCGCCGACTTCAGTCGCTGGCGGTCAGCACAGAGCGCCCATCCAGGTAGGGCTGCAAGACGGCGGGCACGGCAATGCTGCCATCGGCCCGCTGGCAGTTTTCCAGCAGTGCCACCAGCGTACGACCGACCGCCAGGCCGGAGCCGTTTAACGTGTGCACCGGTTCCAAATTCCCAGTACCCGGGTTCCGACCCGGATTCCGCCAACGCGCCCGCAGGCGCCGCGCCTGAAAAGCTTCGAAATTGCTGCAAGAAGATATTTCCCGATAGCGCTGTTGAGCCGGCAGCCATACTTCCAAATCGTAGGTTTTGGCGGCGGCGAATCCCAAGTCTCCCCCGCACAATGAAACGACCCGGTACGGCAACTCCAACCGTCGCAGGACTTCCTCGGCGTGGGAGGTTAATTGCTCCAGTGTATCATAAGACGTTTCGGGGCGGACAATCTGCACCAATTCGACCTTTTCGAACTGGTGCTGACGGATCATGCCGTGCGTGTCCTGGCCGTAACTGCCGGCTTCGCGGCGGAAACAAGGCGTGTGGCAGACGTATCGCAGCGGCAACTCTGCCGCTGACAATACGCGCTCGCGCACCAGGTTGGTGACCGGCACTTCTGCGGTCGGGATCAGGTAGAGCCCATTTTCGGTGGCAAACAGGTCCTCCCGGAATTTGGGCAATTGCCCGGTTCCTTCCATGCTGTGGGCGGCCACCAGGTAGGGCACGTTCAACTCCTGGTAGCCATGTTCGGCGGTATGCAGGTCCAGCATAAAAGCGATCAAAGCCCGGTGCAGCCGGGCCAGCAGGCCGTGCAGTACTACAAAACGAGCGCCGGATATGGCCGCGGCGGCTTTGAAATCCATCATCCCCAGGGCTTCTCCCAGCGTGGCGTGGTCCCGGGGAGTAAAATCAAACTGGGGAGGTTCGCCGCAGCGGCGCAGTTCCGCATTCTGCTCGCTGCTGCTGCCTTCCGGCACCGATGCATGCGGCAGATTAGGCAGTTCCAACAACTTTGCCTGCCACTGCTGCTCAAGCGCCTGCAGTGTTAGCTCGGCTTGTTCCAGCTTCGCGCCAAGCTCGTTGACTTGCTGCAACAACGCGCCCGGATCCTGTTGCTTCGCTTTGGCGGCACCGATGTCCCGGGAGCAGCGGTTACGTTCATGGCGCCACTGTTCCACTTCGGTCCGCAGTGCCCGGCGCCGTTGCTCCAAGGCCGCCATTTCCTGCTCCGCAAACGCAAGCCCGCGCCGCTCCATGCCCCGGACGATCTGCTGGAGGTCATGTCGCAACAATTGTGGATCCAGCATGAAATGCTCCCTTTCAGTTCTGCCGACGGCAGCAGAGCAGCGGCTCAAAGCGCGCCCGCAGGATGCACCAGTGGAGCTCTGCCCTCATCCCGCCATCCCCCGATACAACAGCAGGCCATTCCCTGCTGAGCTGAGCACAGGGCTCCCGCATCGCCGAAATCAGCTCCATCGGCACAGGATCAAAGCCGGTTTGACTCGCATCAGCGCTCCGTAACCACCTCGGCAGCAGTGCGCTTGCCATAGCGAAACGCTGCGCCGTTCCCAAGCCTCCAGGTTGCCAGCGCACAATGTAACTCACGCACTCCCCTGCCCGGCTTTCCGGGCTTCGTCATCGCGTCGGCGCAATTCCTCCAGATGCACTGCGATCCTGGCTTCCAGGCCGGACTGCAGCGGATGATAGTAACGTCTGCCACGCAACGGAGGAGGCAGGTATTCGGCATTGGCGGCATAGCCGCCGGGTTCATCGTGGGCATAACGATAGCCCCGGCCATGACCCAACTGCCGCGCCAGCCGGGTCGGAGCATTGCGCAGTGAGGCGGGCACTTCCAGGGAACCGAAGCGCTGCACGTCCCGATTGGCCTCTTTTAGGGCCTGGTAGACCGCATTGCTTTTCGGCAAGCAGGCCAGGTAGACGACGACCTGGGCGATGGCCAATTCTCCTTCCGGGGAACCTAAACGCAACTGCGCGTCCCAGGCATCCAATGCCAGCCCCAGCGCACGCGGTTCAGCATTGCCTATGTCCTCGGAAGCCATACGCACCAAGCGGCGGGCAATATACAGCGGATCACAGCCGCCGTTTAACATACGGGCAAACCAGTACAAGGCCGCATCCGGACTGGAACCGCGCACTGCCTTATGCAACGCGGAGATCTGGTTGTAAAAATCATCTCCCCTCTTGTCGAAGCGCAGCTTGCCCGCGCCAGCCAGGCCCTCCAGTTGCTCGGGTTGCAGGCATCCGCCCGCGGGAGTCTGTGCCGCACCCAGTTCCAACAGGTTCAAGGCAGTTCTGGCGTCCCCGTCCGCAGCCTGCAGCAGGCTGCGGCGTGAGGCCGGCGGCAACTGCAAATCGGCCCGCCCCAAGCCGAATTCCGCATCCCGCAGGGCCCGTTCCAGGACCTGCTGCAATTGTGCCTCATTTAATGCTTCCAATACGTAGACTTGGAGCCGGGAGAGCAGTGCATTATTCAGTTCAAAGGAAGGGTTTTCCGTAGTGGCGCCGATCAAGTAAATCGTTCCATCTTCCAGAAAAGGCAGGAAAGCGTCCTGCTGGGCCTTGTTGAAACGGTGGATTTCGTCAATGAATAAAACCGTGTCCCTGCCACCTTCGGCGCGCCGCCGGGCGGCCAGGTCGATAATCTGACGCAATTCACGAACGCCGCTCAGCACCGCGGACAAGGTGTGGGACTCGGTCTGACAGCAGGTACAGAACAGGTGCCCCAACGTGGTCTTGCCAGAGCCTGGAGGACCCCACAGGACCATCGAGTGCAACTGCTGTTGTTCGATGGCGCAGCGCAGCGGCCGACCGTCCCCGAGCAGGTGTTCCTGGCCTATAAAATCCTCCAGCCGGCGGGGTCGCATACGTTCTGCCAGCGGCCGTTTTGCCTCCACCGTGGCGGGACTGCCGTCAGCGCTCATACCCCGGACTCATTGGGCATCGCCCTCTATTTCCAGGTTTTGGATCACTTCCACCCCCGGAGGAGGCGTGAACTGGAATAATTCCGGCGGCAGCTCGGGATGGCGCACCGCATCAAACTGGATCCGGATGCGCTGACCCAGCGGGTCGCTGAATTCCATCCATGCCACTGAATCCCGGGACAGCGCCAGCAATAACTCTGCGTAAGAATTTTGGGTGGCACGGGAAACCAACTGGATCACGGCCACCTCCCCGGCGCCCGGTTCCATCCCGGTAATGCGGAAGAACTGCTCTGGATCGGCTTCCTCAATGAGCAGGGCCGCCGGCGTATAACCCAGTGCCTCGTTCGCATCATGCACGATGACCTGCTCCAAATCCGGATCATAGATCCATAAACGCCCTTCGTCCACGACGATGATCTGCAGGTAGGGAGTTTTCGTTTTCCACAGAAATCGGCCGGGTCGCCAAAGTGCCATCTCCCCGCTGGATTGCTCCAGCACCTGCCCGGATTCATCAAATAAAGTCTGTTGAAAATCAGCTTGCAAAGTAACTAAATCAGCCAAAAAAGAGTGCAGGCGCTGCCTGCCCTGCTCTGCGTCGGCGACGCTGGCAGGGCTGGAATAGCAAAACAGTGCCGCGCTCGCCAGCGAGCAGAGCAGCGAGTGGCTTACGGGCTTGAAAGTGGCAGAGAACAACCGGGCGGAAGTGTTTATGGCCCCGGGGACGGCGCCACGGGCGGCAATAACACCTCGCGATTGCCGTTGCTTTCCAGCGGGCCGACGACTCCCTGCTGCTCCATCTGTTCCATCAGGCGGGCGGCCCGGTTATACCCTATCTTCAGGCGGCGCTGCATATAGGAAATCGAGGCGCGACGGCTTTCTTGAACGATCAGCACGGCATCATCGTAGAGTTCATCTTCCTCCTCCGGGCCGTTGCTGAAACTGTTTTCGGCTCCTTTACCAACCACCGTGCCGCCCAGCAGCACGTCCTCACGATAATCCGTACCGGTCTCGGAGCGCAACGCCTGCACCACCCGGTGCACTTCGTCATCTTCCACGAAGGCACCGTGCACCCGCATCGGCACTGAACTGCCCGGAGGCAGAAACAGCATATCTCCCTGCCCGAGCAGATTTTCCGCCCCCATTTGGTCCAAAATGGTGCGGGAATCGATTCGGGATGAGACCTGAAATGCAATGCGGGCCGGAATATTGGCCTTGATGAGCCCGGTAATCACGTCCACTGACGGGCGCTGCGTTGCCAGGATCAAATGAATGCCGGAAGCACGCGCCTTTTGTGCCAGCCGAGCGATCAGTTCTTCCTGCTGCTTGCTGGTCACCATCATCATATCTGCCAGTTCATCGATGATCACAACTATGTACGGCAGTTCCTCAAGCTCTTCCGGAGCGCCTCCCGCGCCTGCCGGGCTGGGGTCCAGCATCGGCCGACCGTCTGCGCGAGCTTTTTCCAGGCGCTGATTCAGGCTGGCAATGTTACGCACCCCCAGCAGGGACATCAGGCGGTAACGCCGCTCCATCTCTTCCACGCACCAGCGCAGTGCATTCCCGGCCTGTTTCATATCGGTGACTACCGGTGCCAGCAAATGCGGGATCCCTTCATAAACCGATAGTTCCAGCATCTTCGGATCGATCAGAATCAGCCGCACCTGGCTTGCCTTGGAACGGTACAATATGCTGATCAGCATTGCGTTCAGGGCGATGGACTTGCCTGATCCGGTGGTGCCGGCGACTAACAGGTGGGGCATGCGGTCCAGTTCCATGCACACTGCATTGCCGCCAATGTCTTTACCTAAGGCCAAAGGCAGGGGAGAGTGGCTGCCAGCAAAGGAGCGCGAGCCCAGTACCTCGCGCAGACTGACAATCTCGCGTTGCTGATTGGGCAATTCCAGTCCCAGCACCGATTTCCCCGGAATCACTTCCACTACGCGCACACTGGTCATCGACAGGGAACGGGCCAGGTCCCTGGAAAGATTGCTAATCTGACCGCCTTTCACGCCCGGTGCCGGCTGCAGTTCCAGGCGAGTGACTACGGGACCGGCCTGGATCGCGACTACCTCGACCATGATGCCGAAGTCACTCAGTTTGGTTTCCACCTGGCGTGCGATGTCCTGCAAAATTTCATTCGAATATCGGCCACCCGAGCTCACCGGCCTGGACAGCAGATTCAAGTTGGGCAGCGCGGACCCGGCCGAGGCGTCAGCCTGGCGCGCCGGTTTTGCGCCCGGCCCGGCGTTCCCGGCAACGGTCGGGGCCGCCGTTTGCCCGTTTCTATCGGGTTCCAGACCGTTTGTGGCGAGCCCATCCGCGGGCGCATGGCCGGACGCGGCAGCGGAGCCTGCGGCATCCGCCGCACGAGTGGCGATCCCTATCCCTGGCGCTGGCGCCGCTGATGCAATAGGGGCGGGATCACCCGGTTCCGCCTCTGTTGCGCCTGGCTCATCGCGCGCTGCGGCGTCCAGGGCAAAGTTGCCCACAGTTTCCAAGGCTGGCCCGGACTCGGCAGGTTCCATCGCAAGCACCGGGGCAGTGGCAGGCATGGCAGGTTCCATCGTAGGCACCGGGGCCGGCACCGAGGCAGTGGCAGGCACCGCAGGTTCCGCCCAGGGCTCCGCTGTGGCGACTGGCAGGACTTCGGCTTTCCTGTCCGGCCCCTGGTGTGCGGAGCCAGGCTCAACCGTCGGCACCCGATCCTCCAGCGCCGGCATCGCTGACTCGCCAATGCTGGGAAGACGGTCACTCACGCGGCGCTCCCGGTGGCGCTGCGCCAGCCACTCCTGATCGTGACGGTGCCGCATCCGCTGCCAGAAAGCCCTGCCCTGTCTCAAGGCAGTCTCCCCTGACGCGACGGTCCAACGCCCGATGCGAAAGCTCAAGGCACCGATCTGATCCATCGCTCCCAGCCAGGAAATCCCACTGTATAAAGTAAATCCGGCAATAAACAGGGCCAGCATCAGCAAGGTATAGCCATTCAACCCCAGCGGCTTGAGCAGCCCATCCGTCAGCGAGGCACCCAAAATGCCTCCGCTACGAGCCCCCATGGGCAGATACTCCCCCGGCGGAAAATAAATATCTGCCAGCGCACAAGCCGACAGCAACAGCAACAGCAAGCCCAGCAGCCTGATGCCAAAACCGGGCAATCGGGAAAAAGGCCGGTAGGCACTGCTACACAGGCACCAACCCAGCCAGGCGACGATCAGCGCTGCCGAATAGCCCGGATAACCACTCAAGGTAAGGATTAAATCAGACAAAAAGGCACCGACGGAGCCGCCACGATTGACCAAGTTCTGGTTTTCTCCGATGTGCGACCAGCCCGGGTCGCCGGCATGGAAGCTCAGCAAAGCCAGCAATAAAAACAAGGAGAGCAGCATCCACAACAGCAAATGTACGTCCTTGACGGCATGTTTCAGGCGCTCGGTTCCACCGAGTCCATACTTTCGTTTACTGGAAGCTTGAGCCATCGCTGCTTGATGATTTCCTGAACAGAAGAGTCGGAAGCGAGCCGCTCATAGTAAATTTTCAGTGCTCAAAATTCAACGTGCCATACTTTGGATCATCTGCCTGTGCCGTTTTTCCATCCCGGGTAGCGCATATGTGTAAGCGTGCGAATTTTCGTTATATGCATCGGACAGCGGCGCTTACGGCTGTAGTCATAACGGGAGGGCACGGCGGATTACACCGGGCCAGGCGGAATCACAGCGGATTGGGGCCGACGGGAGGAAATGCGTCTGAGTTCCATTCAGCGCATCAGAGCGGGCTCTGGGACAGCGACCGGCGCAGCGCGCAAGACCACTGTCAGGATTGCGATCCAAGGTCTGCTGGCCATGCATCAACAAGGCCCGTCTGAAGCACAGACGAAGCCGATTCTGTGCCCTTATCCGCATGCTTGACTTCTGCCGCCAATCACACTAGGTTTAATGACACAGTTGGCAGGCAGAACAATGTTATTATTGTTAGCATTAGGTTGGGTTCCGCCGATCAGCAGAAACAACAGCGCAGCAGAAGCTGCCCGTTTGCATTCTGCTTCAGGCAAGCTTGCTGCTGCGCCCGAGAACAAAGCCATGGTCCAAGCTTCGCGGGCACACGATGCCCCCGGGTTGGCTGAACTTGGCCCTGTCATCGCCCCATTCTGGCAAAAGTAATTTTCAATTATTTCAATTTCTTAAAGAACTAAGTTAATCTGTTTTAATTATGCGCGTCCAGTATTTCTCAGACATCCACTTGGAGTTTGGCCAGTGTGTGTTTCCGCATGCGAAGGCGGACATCATTGTCGCTGCCGGAGACATTGCGCCCGGCATACATGCCCTGCCGTGGCTGGCCCAGTCCGATGTCCCGATCATTTATATAGCAGGCAACCATGAATACTATGGGGGCGATCTGAGCTACACACTGGCGGAATTACGCCAACAATCTCCCAACCACAAGGTGCACTTTTTGGAAAGGGACAGCTTCGAATTTCAAGGCATCCGCTTTCTGGGCGCCACCCTATGGACGGATTTCAACAGCGGGGAACCCTCCGTCATGCGCGGCCTGCATCCGCTGATGAACGATTTTTGCTATATACGGACGGGCGGTCAGAAGACCCACCCGCTGGATTTCCTGCGCCTGCACAGTGCTTCACTGGCCTGGCTGATCAACGAATTGGAAAAAGACTACCAGGGGAAAACAGTTGTGGCAACGCACCATGCACCCAGTTTTGACAGCTGGCATAAAAATGCGGACGACCCCCGTATTTTCGGCTATTGCAGTGCCTTGGACGAATTGAACAAACGCTATGAGATTGACGCCTGGATTCACGGACATATCCATGCTCCCTGCAACTATAGGAAACATAACACCCCGATACTGTGTAATCCGCGAGGCTACCATGGTATTGAAAACTATGACTCCATGGTGGGCCTGAAGTACATTGATTTAGACTGACCCGGGATTCGGCCTGCCCGCTACCCGGAAAAGTCAGCTATTTACCTGGCATTAGAGACTGAGCCCCGGCCTCCTCCCGCATCGTGGGCGGTAACAGAGAGGATTTGGGACGCAGATCTTCCGCGGGCGCCCATCAGGCCCGCGTAATTCTCTTACCATTTTCTACGGTAAATATGCTTATATTTTAATTATTTATAATTTTTTATTTAAGTAAAACTTAATATCTCATGCCGAACCACCCAGCTCCGGAAGCTCTACTCATCCGCCTTTTTCGAGTGTCTGCATCAGGAGCACCCGTGTTTTCTAACGCGGACCGCGCCGCTGGATAGCCAATCCTATCGGGAGCCGGATCTCCCCGTTCGCTGCCGGCTCATCCACAGTGATTGTGCAGAGCGGCGTTTTACCATCGAGACAGCCATTACCTTGCACCCGGCTTTGCGCCAGGCAAAGGCCGCCCCACCCTGGCGCGAACGCCCCTGTGCTCATGCTCCTGACAACAACACCCGCACGTGAGCGCATACCGCGGAAGATAATCCGCGCAGGTTATATCCTCCTTCCAATACGGATACTAATTTTCCCTGGCAGTGCCGATCCGCCAGGGATAACAACATCCGGGTCAACTCGGCGTATCCGGCGTCGCTCACGCTGAAGCATCCCAGCAAGTCCGATGCCCTGGAATCGAAACCGGCAGACAGCAAAATCAACTCGGGGGCGAAACGATCCGCCGCCGGCAGCAGGATTTGACGGAATACCTGTATCATCCGGGCATCGGAAGTACCGCAAGGCAGTGGAACGTTGATATTCAGTCCCAGCCCGGCCCCCGCCCCCCGGCGCTCGGCCGATCCGGTGCCCGGATAGGCATGCAGATCATGGGTGGAAAAAAACAATACCTCCGGATCGGAGTAGAAGAAGGCCTCAGTACCATTGCCATGGTGATAATCCCAATCCACGATCAGGATGCGCCGGAGCGCGTGCTGCCGGCGGGCGTGAAACACTGCTGCCGCGACGTAATTGTAATAGCAAAAGCCTTCCTCTCTACCGCTCCTGTAAGCGTGGTGGCCCGGCGGACGCACCGCACAAAAAGCATTCGACCAGTTCCCTCGGCACACTTGATCCAACGCCGTGTTGACCCCGGCCGCGGCATATAAGGCCGCACTATGTGCCCGAGGATATCGTTGCTGAATCGACTCGACGTGAGCCGGCCCATGCACGCGGCGCAGCAGTTCCCGAGTTTGCCCTGCCTGTGGTCGCAGGTGCTGCAACCGCGGCCACAGCCGCTGTTGCTCCAGCCCCCGCAGGATAGCCCGCAATCTCTCGGGAGACTCTGGATGCTGCGGTGCAATGAAATGCTTCAAGTATATTGGGTCGTAAATCAAACCAGTGCTTCGGTGTGCTGCCGCCCTGCCTGCCGGCACCAGCCAGTAGAATGCACCGCTGCCCAGAACAAAAGAGAAATCCCTGCGCTTCATCACTGCGCTCGGGAGAGGAAGGAAATTGCAGTGCTCATCCGTATAGCCTATGCTTTTCCAGCTGGAATATCCGTCATCGGTCGTACGCTCCATGCGTTATTCCCCGCCTGGCGCAATTCCACCGAACCAGGGCAGGGTCACCGCGACCATACCGATAGCACGTACACGCTGCCACGCTGTGATCATTTGTACCGATGAAAAAGGTTTTCGGCAACCTGAGCAAGCACCTGGCAGGTACCCCGGCCAACGCCCGCTGACAGCAATGCGCACAGAATCGTCCCCGCTGCTCTACCATTTCGATCGAGGCTGCCTGCAACGCGGCTTTCCTGCTGCTGAAACGGCTTTACGCGAGCCCAATGGACTGCTCGCCGCCGGCGGAAGACTGGACAGCGACACCTTGCTGCAGGCCTACGGAAAAGGCATTTTCCCCTGGTACGAAGGCAGCGAGCCCATTCTGTGGTGGACCCCCGACCCGCGCTGCGTGCTGTATCCGGAGCAGGTACATGTTTCCAGAAGCCTGGCGCGAAAGCTAAAGAAAAAGCTGTTTCACTTTACCGTCAACGGGGCGTTCCAATCGGTGATTCGAGCCTGTGCCCGAAGCCGTGACGGCGAGGGCGGCAACTGGATCACTCCAGCCATGATCCAGGCCTATTGCCGGCTGCACACCCTGGGCCATGCGCATTCTTTGGAGATCTGGCATCAGCATCAGCTGACGGGAGGGATCTATGGCATCGCCATCGGCCGGGTGTTCTTTGGCGAATCCATGTTCAGCGCCCGCCCGGACGCCTCCAAAGCGGCCCTGGTCTGCCTCGCCGGGCTGCTGCAGGATCATGGTTTTCGGCTCATCGACTGCCAGGTGGCATCGGCACATTTGTACACGATGGGTGCGGTTTCCCTGCCGCGCCCGGATTTTTTACGCTTACTTGCGGACTGGTGCGCACAAACCCCCGAGCGCAGGCTGGAACTATCGCCGCCCGGGGCACAGGCGAGTCTGCCCTGCGCCTCCCGGCACGCATCCGTGCGTTAAAATCCTCTGCCATCGGAACCAGGACGTCCACGGCTCTGCCGCCCGGCACATTTCGCCCGGAGAAGCCGCGGGTGCCGGGCACCCCACCGGCCTCCCAGACCAGGCTAATGGGACGCAGCCAGCGGAGCCGTAACATAATCGGCTTCGCGGATCGGGTAATGCAGCAGCGCAGCAAGCACCCCGGCAACAATGACAAACCACCACATGAGCGTGTAATCGCCGGAATACAGGTGGATCACTCCTCCCAGCCAGGCGCCGCAAAAAGAGCCCAACTGATGCGAGAAAAAGACGAATCCGAACAGCATCGACATCGAAGCGGTGCCAAAGAAACGGATCACCAAGCCGCTGGTAAGAGGGATGGTCCCCAACCACAGCAAGCCGATCAGCGCACCGAACAGCAGGCTGGTGGCAGGCCCGGAAGGGACCAGCAGGAAAACCAGGATCAAAAGCGCCCGCAACAAGTATAACCAGGCCAGGATAATTCTCATCGGAAACCGGCTGCCGAGCCAACCGCAGGCCAGAGTGCCGAAAACGTTGAACAGGCCAATCAGGCTCAGAGTCCAGGCGGCGACCTGCGGGCCGATCCCTTTTTCCAACAGGTATTGCGGCAAATGGGTAGTGATAAAAACCACCTGCAGGCCGCAGACGAAAAAACCCGTAGTCAGCAGCAGGTAGTCCCGATTGCCCAGCGCGGCGCCTAAAATTCGCAGCTGACTTTGCCGTGCGGCGCCTGCGGCCGGAATGATGGGACGTTCCCGCAGGCAGGCAGCGACCGGAGTCATCAGCAACGCAAATATCGCCATGACCACGCAGGCCACAACCCAGCCGAAATGCCCCAGCAAACTGCCCGCAACCGGCACCAGTAAAAATTGCCCCAGGGAACCGGCTGCGGTAACGGCGCCCAGTGCCTGTGAGCGCCACTGCACCGGCGCGCACCGCGCCACTGCACCCAGCACTACGGAAAAGCCGCACCCGGACAGCCCCAGGCCGATCAGCAAATGACCGAGCAGTAAACCGCCGGGGCTGCGCAAGCTGCCGGCCATCAGCACCAGGCCCAGGGTGTAGCCAATCGCGCCGCAGGCGGCCACCCGGGCAGCACCGTGCCGATCGGCCAGAGACCCGAATAGCGTTGAAAAGATCCCCCAAACGACGTTTTGCAGGGCAATGGCCCAGATGAAAAATTGAGCCGTCTCAGCCCCGTTCCAGCGGGTAAACGAGGGCAAAAACAAGCCGAAAGATTGCCGCAGGCCTAGTGAGATGGCCATCATGGCGCCGCCGCAGAACAGAATCAGCAGGAAATGGGAGCGCAGGGTAGACATCGTGATTCGGCAGTGCGGGGAAAGTATCAGCGTAGCACCTGCCATTATATCAAGCTCGCTGTGACGGCAGGCACCCGGCACCGTATATCGATAACAACCCGGAGCACCTCCCTGCCTGCCGCGGAGGCGATGGGCGCCCAGGTTCGCCGGGGCAGTGGGAAGCAATGACTTTCCGGACGTTCGCCGGCATTCGATTCGGGAAGGTCAGCGCCAATGCCGGCCTCGGCGGATGGCAAAATGGTTATTGAGACAGTGAACGCGTGGTTTCATCCGAGCAGCGGGGCCAGTGTATCATAGCGAATGCACGGCAATGAACGGTTCTCCGATGAGCCTTGATGAGCCTTGGCAATGAACCCTGACAAACCGATGACTTCCACTGAAGCGGCGCCCATCGCCGGGTCTACCGACCGGCTCATGCGCCTGGCCAGCTATGCTTCCGTCACTACCGCCGGCCTGCTGATCCTGGTGAAGCTGTTTGCCTGGCACTACACCAACTCCATCAGCCTGTTCGCCAGCCTGATCGATTCCGTATTGGACGTCGCGGCCTCTGTGATCAGCATGCTGGCCATCAGGCAGGCTTTGATGCCTCCGGATCGGGAACATCGTTTCGGTCACGGGAAAGCCGAACCCCTGGCCGCCCTGGGACAGGCCGCTTTCATCTGCGGCTCAGGGATCTTTCTGATCATCCAGGCGCTGAGCCGCCTCATCACCCCGGTCCCGCCCACGCATGGCGCAGTTGGGATCGCGGTAATGCTGTTCTCCATCGTCGTCACCCTGGGGCTGGTCTGTTTCCAGCACTACGTGGTGCGCCGCTCTGCCTCCATCGCCATTGCCGCCGATTCCCTGCACTACAAGGGCGACCTGTTGGCGAACACTGCCGTCATTGTGGCACTGGTGCTCAGCACCCAATTGGGTTGGGCGCGTGCCGACTCACTATTTGCCCTCGGGATCGCCTTTTACATCCTCTATAACACCTGGATCATCGCCTGCGACGCACTGGACATGCTGATGGACCGGGAACTGCCCGATCAGGAACGCAAGCGCATTATCTCCCTGATCTTTCAGCAGCCGCGGGTATTGGCGATACATGATTTGCGCACCCGGCGCGCCGGTACACAAATATTCATCCAGTGTCACATTGAGATGAACGCTAACATCAGCCTGCTGCAGGCTCATGAAATTGTGGATCGGGTCGAAATACTGCTGACCGAACATTTCCCCAGGGCGGAAGTGATCCTGCACGAGGATCCATATTTAGAGGAACAGGACGCTCCGAGCCGGATCTTGCGCGACTCGCAGGAGTTTGCGGAACTCAAAAGCGCAGAAAACAATGCCACGGCTTGATCTCGAGCGCCTGTCAGGATCAGGGCTGACGGGCGCCGGAGCGCGGCAACGCTCTACCGTACTGACGCGATGCCGCGGGAACCGGGGGCTACAGGCGCAGCAGGGAGACGCCCGCCGGGGTACGGCTGCGCTCCAGTTTCGATTTGACGTCAAATACAACGCCCTTCCCCCCTTCCAGCAATGTTTGCGGCAACTCCCAGCCCGCCTGCACAAAGGCATGATGGGGCACCGCCAACACCACCGCGCCCGCCGGCTGCAACTGCTGCCGGGGGAGTAATTCCAGGCCGTACTCACGGCGCACAGCCCCGGCATCCGCCAGCGGATCATGCAGCTGCACCAGCGCCCCGAAACTCTTCAGTTCCCGGACCATGTCAGCCACCCGAGTGTTGCGCACGTCCGGTATATCCGGCTTGAAGGCAAAGCCCAGCACGGTGATACGGCTCCCGCAGATCTGCTGTCCTTGCACACTCATCTCGCGCAGCAGACGATGCGCCACCTCGGTACCCATGGAATCGTTAATGTTGCGCCCGGCGAGGATGACCTGGGAATGATAGCCTGATTCAGCCGCCTTATAGAGCAGATAATACGGATCCACGCCTACGCAATGTCCACCCACCAGGCCGGGAGTGAAGTCGGACAAAAAATTCCATTTGGTGCCGGCCGCTGCCAGCACTTCGTGCGTATCGATCCCCATAGCGTTGAAAATAAAAGAAAATTCATTCATCAACGCGATATTCAGGTCGCGCTGGATATTCTCAATCACCTTGGCCGCTTCCGCCACGCGAATATCCTGGACTCGGTACAGATCGGCACGGATGACGCGACCGTACAGGTCGGCCATCTGCTCTAAAGTCGCGGCATCCGGTGCGGCGATGATTTTGACGGTATTCTCCAGGGTATGGCACGGATCGCCCGGATTAATCCGCTCCGGGGAATAACCGACAAAAAAATCAGCGCCGCAGCGCAGGCCCGAACCTCGCTCCAATACAGGAATACATTCTTCCTCGGTAACGCCGGGATACACGGTAGACTCGTAGACGACGATATCCCCGCGCTTGAGCCTGCCCGCCAAGGTCTCGGAAGCACGCAGCAGGCAACCAAGATCAGGCTGGCGCATCCGGTTAATCGGCGTGGGCACGGCAACCAGGTGGAAGTCAGCGTGGCGCAACTGCTCCGGATCTGCGGTAATCCGGTCTTTGATCCGAGCCAATGCCTCGGGGGAAATACTACCGGAATCATCCCTGCCCTGGCGCAGCTGTGCGACGCGCTCGGCGTCATCATCGAAGCCGACTGCTTCTGTTTGACCGGCAAAGGCACTCAACAATGGCAATCCCACGTACCCCAGGCCAATCACGGAAACGCGGCGGCATTGGCTGTCCATCATCTGTTCATCCGCTATGGGCCGGCGCATGGAGAGAACAAGGGAATCGTACCGGCTGCTGATGGAGCAGGAAGTCTGGCGGATCGGAGCAAGGTCTAAGAAGCACAGTCGGCTAAAGCGGCGCCCCGCCCCGGCACGCCTTTGTCATGCGTCCTTTTTCCGGCATTGGCGTCCCCAGGGGGAGTCGAACCCCCGTTACCGCCTTGAAAGGGCGGCGTCCTAGGCCTCTAGACGATGGGGACATCGGTACCAAACGCTCCGGCGGCATCCATCCCTATCAATAACATGCGAATCACGAAGGATAGTAGGATAGGGATCGGGGAGCGATGAGATCAGCATTTTCCTGGGGCTTGTCGATGGATTAACGTTTCGGGCATCGATGCATGCTCCAGCGGATGCTGCGGTTCGAAAGCAAACGCTGCAGGTAAAGTGGTTTTGGTGGAGCCAGGCGGGATCGAACCGCCGACCTCTACAATGCCATTGTAGCGCTCTCCCGGCTGAGCTATGGCCCCAGCTCAATCCGCACATTATCACAATGCATGGATGGCAGCCCCCTGTCAGAAACTGCTTTATGCGTTCATCAAGCAAGGCGCTGCGCTATCTTATTGCCCGGACTGCGAATTTGTCAAGTGACAGGCGCTGCGGTCGAAGCCGCCTGGGTCCCACCATTGTTACCTGCCGCAGCCGCCCGGGCGTCATGCCGGAGGCCGGCAATGGTAGCTCTAAAGAGAGGATGCCGACCTTCCCATCGTCCGGCGCGGCAGTCTCATGTGTCCCGGCTCCGTCGCAGTGTGCGCCACTGCGACGCCCCCTGCCCTGCGAAATCTGCGTATCGGCGCGTCCTTTTCGGTGCCGGCGGCAGCTGCATTTCGCCAGTGCGATCAGCGGGTATGCCCGATGATCCGGGGGTTTCGATTCGATGCCAAATTGCCTGCATCACAATATCATTGTTCTCCAGAAATCCGGGCAGCCCCGCCATGGAGCTGGCAGAAGGAAGCACGAGGTGGAGCCGGCAGGGAACGTTCTGTTGCACCGAAATGACCGCGCATGAGCAGGTTTCAGAGCCGGCCCTAAATTACAGCCGCCTCTATTCGCTCCTGGACCTGGCGCTCGAAAGTCAAGGAAATTGGGATCGGTGTTTTGCCCGGGCGCTGGTTGGGTTTTCCACACTGCAGAAAGAGCCCCTGCCCGTTCCACTCAGGGTCTGCATTTCCGGGAATTCGGCAGGAGCAGGGAATGGTGGGCGATGTTGGGATTGAACCAACGACCTCTGCCGTGTGAAGGCAGCGCTCTCCCTCTGAGCTAATCGCCCCGCAGGCAAAAGTGTAGCGCATCGGTGCGGCGCAAAATACAGTCTCTGTTTACGACCACTACATACTGGATAAATCGGGGTTCAGTTCGGCGAGTTTCCAGCAGGGAGTCAGGTATCGACCTTCCCTCTGTGCGGATTAATAATCCAGTCTTATACCTGCGAATACAACGCAAGTTCCTGTCTACTTTCAAATAAAAATGAGCAGAATTTTGAAGGGACAACAACAATACAATTTACTTCAGCCTTTTAATCTTTATCAAGCGTTTGCTCTCACCAATATGCAAATTATGGCTGCCAAGGAAGCCCACTGAAATGTTGGCAGTTGTTGGCAAATCAGGGATTTTAAGATATTTTTTTTCCACTTGCCGCCATGCCTGGCCATTTTTAAAATAAAACTGCCAGCGCCCTCTTGAGTCTTTATCGGCCTTAATTAAGGTGAATGGTATTCTCTCTTCCTGCTCTTCATCTTTTAGCTCGCGGTTTAAATATTTTTCTCCCAGAACCGATTTTTCCGCCTTTACCTGGGGTCGGGTGGGCGCGTTTACCAGGATGCTTTTATCTTTATTTTTGCTTAAGTCCGCTGGTAATGACGGCGCTGGTGTTGGAGATTTTGCTATTGGTTTTTCAGGTGGTTTTTTTGCGGGTAATTTTTCAGCGGCGATAGTGGGCTGATGAAATTGACCGTCATAGCATTTCAAGCGCGCATCCGGCTCTGTTATAAGCGAGCATGATCGCAGGTTTTTTATCAGGTGTGCCGGTTCATCAGCTGATAAAGCCAATGGAATAAGCAAAAAAACAGCCACTATGAATCTCATAGTGGCTGTCTTACTCTGCTTTGCTTTCTAAAAGAAAAGCGCATTCATGGCGCTATGTCAGAACGAATATTTGGCACGCAGGTAGAGGATGCGACCACGTGGATCGTGGACTTCCGGATCATAGGCAAGACGATCCGATGACACTTCCGGTGGGTCACGATCAAATAGATTATTAACCCCAAATGTCAAATTGATATTGCTGTCACTACCAAAACGATTAAACGGAGCGAAATTTACCGCATACTGAACGTCCCATACAGTTTGGCTGCTTATGGATGGTGTAGTGTTGTCGGTTACCGTGTGGTCACGATAGCCATCAATGTAGCGAGCGGTCACAGCAGCCAAGTGCCGGTTATTTTGCCATCTAACGCCAAAATTAGCTCTTAAATCAGGGATGGAGCCAAATCCATCACCACGGTTACGGTTACCGGCACCATCAAAGACTTGTGTGCCATCTACATTGATATCAAATTTATCGACATAAGTCATATTGGCATCAAAGGCCAACTCTCCACCCAGCATATCAAAATAATAACTGCCACCGACGTCAAAGCCTTCTGCCTCTACTTCACCGACGTTGATAAAACTGGTAGAGACGCTGTTTAACTGCCCTGAAGGATCACGTACAACCCGAGTATCAGGCGTATAGACATCATCCACGCACTCATTATCAAGAATGTCCTGAAAGCTCTGACCGGTCTGGATGAGGTCGGTATAATCGTAGACCCAGTAATCAACTCTGAAAGAAAGGCCATCCAGTGGCTGGAATACAACCCCCAAATTGTAATTTTTGGCGCTTTGTGGATCCAGATCACCTCCTTCAGTGATTTGAGCCGAGTTAAAATTACCTCTCTGATTAGCTTCAATACTACAATTTGCACCAATACCACCAGCAGCAGCTGTTGGTCTGCGATCATCCAAAGTGCCCGAACCTGTTGAACCAAAAGTATTACGTATGGAAGGCGCCTGAAATGAAGTGCCCCAGGTGCCTCGCAGAAGTAAGCTTTCTACAGCCTGATATTTAATCCCCACTTTGGGATCAACGGTATCGCCTCCTTCATTTTCACCATAATCTTCATAGCGCAACGCCAGCTGCACCTCCAATTTATCATCTAATGCCGAGATCAAACTTTCGCCATATATAGCGTAAACGTCTTGTTCGGCATCAACAATGGAAAAAACCGGGTCGGCTCGACCATCCAGACGGAATTCAGACAAACTGTCTGCGATATCATTAAACTCAAGCTCCCGGTATTGGGCGCCAAGGGCGGCAGAAACATTGGTGCCATCAATAAATTGTGGTAGTTCTCCACTGAGAATAACCTCAGCTACTGATTGTTCCGTCTCTGCTACAAAGGTGCGGTGTGCTGAAAATATATCCAGGTCTGCCGCACTATTGCCGGAAGTGCTGAAACCATCCTTTACGGATATTGCATCCGGATCAGCCGTTGCCAGACCAAAGGGGTTCCAGGCACCGGATATAATCGCTTCCTGGTAGGCATCTGCGTTATAGCTACGCGGTTGAATATCGGTATATTTGGTGCGGGCATAGACATAACTGCCATCCAGCCCCCAAGTGTCACTAAGGTCCAGATCAAAACCAACGAGGGTGCGCGTATTATCATATTCCCTGACGATATCGGCTGCATTATTGCCATCAAAGGCTGAAGTCAGTGGCCGCTGACGAACGATCACGTCTACTGCATTCGTTGTGAAATCATCGTTGTCGGGATCCCACATAATGTCCTCCGGACCATCACTGACAAAGTAATTAAAAGGATGAGCAGCAGGTACCAGAAAGCCACCGTCCTGTGTAGTTGTTCTTAATACCGCCCCGCCAATGGCGTCACGGATCTCGTTAGCGGAATAACTTACCTCAGAGAAAACACCAAAGCTATCAGTCAAATCATAGTCAAATTGACTGAATACCTGCAGGCGATCTTCTTCGGCAAGCAAGCGTCTTTGATCAATAAAGTTATAACGACAATTGTCGTCTGCAACAAAGTTGCCCGGCCCGGAGCCTGCGCAGTTCGGATCTGGGATGGTTGTGCCTGTTCTGGTAAAGTCACCTGTTGGATCCATGGCAAAGGTACCACCCGTGCCGGTAGCCAGATTATAGCGTCCCGCACCCGTGCCGGAATCAAACTGGCTGTCAGTAGACAAACCGTTGCCATTGTTATTGCTGCGCTGCTGAATAAAGTTAAAGTCACCGCGAAAATTATCATCTTGTGTGTAGTAGTTGATAAAAGTGCTGAAGTGACCATTTTCAAAAGCTTTGCCAACGGCCATATTGAGTGACTCGGCATTGTTGCTTGCATCACGAGCTTCAGCGCCAATCTCAAACCCTTCAAAATTATTGCGGGTAAGGATATTGACTACTCCAGCCACTGCTTCCGAGCCATACGTGGCGGAAGCGCCATCGGTGAGGACTTCAATGCTCCGAATCATATTGACTGGATACTGGTTGACGTCGGTAAAAAAGACTCCTTGATTAGTTGTAACAGGAGAGACTCCGGCGCGACGGCCATTGATCAGAGTCAGAGTGCTGCCGACGCCAAGACCACGCAGGCTGAACTGGGAGGTTCCCTGTCTGCCATTTTGGTTCTCGGAAGTATTTGAGCCTGCATTCACGGTTAAATCTCTAAATAAATCCTGCGTTTGCCCAGCTCCCAGTTGTTCAATTTTCTCCAGGCCTAAAGTTTGTATCGGTGAGGGAGTGTCAAAGTCCCGATGGCCACGAATATTAGAGCCGGTGACCACCACTTCCTCCACTGCACCACCACCTGCCTGTGCCCAAACAACGGTGGACGTGTTAAGGCAAAGTGCCAGACAAGTGCTCATTGACAACAGTCGAAATGAAAATGCTTGATGCATGCTCCCCTCCCCTCTCCCTGAGATTTTCATGATTGATGGTTTATGGTTGATTAGGTAACTGTCTCTGATAAAGTAAAAAATCAGCCATGTCAAGCTATATTTGCCATAATTTCCTCAAAGCCAGGCTAAATTGAGTGGTTTCACCCTGAAACTGTACTTCAATCAGCAGATTGTGCACTTGCAGCACTTCCGGCAAGCCTGCCAAATACCGCCCCCGAAGTCAGTCCGGAGCCCCCTGGATAGCCGCCCCAAAATACGCCTCCGACCAGCTCGCCACAAGCGAACAATCCGGCAATCGGTTTATGCTGAGAGTCACATACTGCGGCATGACGGTCCACCCGCAAGCCTCCGTAGGTAAACGTAATACCACAAGCCACCGGATAGGCTTTGAACGGCGGAGTATCAAGCCTGAGTGCCCAGTTGGTTTTATCAATCTCAAGGCCGGTAGTGCGATTACCGTCCAGAATAGTCGGGTCAAAATTTGCGCTGGGATGAACCGCGCTATTATAGGCTTGCAGGGTTTGTAAGGCGGCCTCGGTATCAATGCCGTCCAATTGATCAATCAACGCAGGTAATGAATCGGCCTCAACAAAATGGGCATACTTGGGGTAGTATTCATCGTAAAGCAGGTCATTGACCTTGGCGTCAAATATCTGCCAGGCCCGCCTTTCCGGCTGAGCTTGAATCAAGCTACCAAACTGTGCGTAAGTGTAGTTACGAAAATTCATTCCTTCATCAACAAAACGCTTGCCCTTGACGTTGAGCATGATACCGAGGAAATAACATATTTTGCGATGGTGTTTACGGTCAATATAAGGGCGGGAAAGGTCTCCAAAATCCGGCATAAGCAGGTCCACCGGGGTCGCGTGGCAACCATCTGTCTGCCCACAAAAGTCTGCGCCGGCCGCAAGCGCCATATCAATGCCTTGTCCTATATTATGTTTGGTGCCACGTACCTTGGAAGTGAACCACTGTGCGCCGAGATACTTGCGGCGCATTTCCGGATTGGCTTCAAAGCCGCCACAGCCAAGAATCACCGCATCGGCGTACAAGTCCCGTGCACACTCACTATTTTGACATTGCACGCCAATAACCTTGCCACCGTCAAGCAATAATGCTTTTGCCTCGACCTGATAGCGGATCTCACCACCAAGACGCAGGTATTCGCTTAATTCCGCATCCACCAGGCCAACGCCTTCGCCTTGTGCCTCCAATACCAATCCTCCCCAAAAAATATATTTTCCTTCTTTCCTGAAGGCCTGGCGCGAATAGATTGGGGCAAATTTAACGTTGTGACCGGCCAGCCAACACATGGCTGCATAACTATTTTCGACCAGAATTTGCTGGTGCAGACTAAGCGCTGTGCCGTTATTAAATCCCAGCAAATCAGCCTTGAATTTTTCCTCGGTATAGCAGCCAAACTCAGCATGCCGGAGTCGCTCATCTTTGAGGTTGCCAATCAGGGGCAGTAAATCCTCGCTTGAATTGTAGGCAAATCGCATTGCCCCGGCGGTATAACGGCTGTTGCCGCCGGCTTCCTCCGGTTTGGCTTTTTCTATCATCAGCACCGTGGCACCCTTTTCCAGGGCCGCAATTCCGGCACACAGCGCCGCATTACCACTGCCCACTATGATAATCTTTCCGCCCATAATCACGCCTGAATTTTACCTGTGCTTTAGTCCTTGATGGCCAGATAAATAAAGTTGATTATTACCATCACCGTTAATACATCAATGATGGTTTTATGTTTTTGATCATCTATTTTTTTCAAAATATGCCGGCCGATCCAGTTGCCGGGAATTGTGATGAGCCCGATAATGACTCCCAGTGTGAACAACCTGTAGTTTAGTACGTCGACCGCACCGAATATGGATAATTTAATCAAATTCATTACCAATGTGACAATTGCAAGCGTACCGACAAAAGCCAACCTGTTCATGCCGGTACCCAGCAGAAAAGGTGCCAGAAAAAAGGCCGGTCCGATCACGTTACCAGCTAATACTCCCCATACGGAACTTGCCATTGCCAAGACCTTGTCCCCCGTTTTAAGGTGGTGTTTATTGGCCCAGTATTTGACGGGAAAAGAAATAATCAGAAAAGTTGCAAAAATGATTGCCACCAGTTGCGGACTTAAAAAAGAAAATATATAGGCTCCCAAAATGATCCCCGGGCTGCCCCAAAATAGTACCTTCTTGCATACTCGCCAGTCAGTATCCCGCCAATACAAGGCAACTCGGCTGCAATGGCTGAACACCAGGGCACAGCTTATGGCTGGAATAGCCTGTTTGATTCCTAAAATATGGGATAATACAGCGGCTGTCACTATGCCTCCGGCCATGCCAGTGGCACCATGCAGGATAGCACTCAGAAACGCTACCGATAAAATCAGCAGCATAATAGCCGGCTCTAAGGAAAGAAACACTAATACTTACTTCTGCTTGTTATCGCCTTGATCAAACTCCCGCCAAACAACGATGCTACCAGTAGCAAGATTATCACTATACTCAGTGGCCGCTCCAGCAGGTAACTCAACTGCCCACCACTGATTTGCCAACTATAAATCAACGAATCTTCCGCCATGCCGCCGAGCAATAACCCTATTACCAGAGATGGAACCGAGTAATTAAAGCGTTTGCATATCCAGCCGATAATACCAAACACCATGACCGTGATCGGTCCGGCCAGATTGCCAGTCAGACCAAATGAGCCAAATACTGCTAATGCCAGTGTGGACGGCACCAGGTATCGCATCGGTACTTTGATAACATTGACCAATAGCGGGAGCAGCGCAAACCCCAATATAATCAATAGAAAGGCTTGTCCAAAATTTGCCAGGATGATCGCATATACGATATCTGTCTGCTCACGAATAAATTGTGGTCCGCCAGTAATATTGTGCATGGCAAAAGCCGCCAACATTACTGCAGTAGCACCACCACCCGGGATCCCAAGTGCCAACAAGGTGACCACAGAGCCGGCTTCAGAGGTGCTATTGGCAGACTCTGAAGCAGTCACGCCGACCGGGTTGCCCTTCCCAAATGACTCTGGGTGACTATCTCGGCGTTTTGTCTCACTATAAGACAGCAGATTGGCAATAGAAGAACCCACACCTGGAACTGCACCAATAAAAACACCGATCAGACTGCCTCTAAGCATAATCCAAGGGTAGCTAATCGTCTTTTTAAGACCGTTAAAGATCATCCGTACGTCGACTTTTCGCATGGCTTGATCTTCAACCAGATATTGCGTATTGATCAATCTGAATAGCTCGGAGACGGCAAACATCCCCATCATGGCTGGAATCAGTGGGATGCCATCCAGTAGATAGTCGCTACCCAAAGTGCCACGTACAGCACCGGTTTCACCATAGCCAATGGTGCCGAGCAGCAGGCCGAACAGACCGGCAATTAACCCCTTTGTCAGGTGGTTATCGCTTAGGCTGGCGATTAGGGTGAGTCCCCACAAAATAACCATCACCATCTCTGCCGGACCCATTTTCAGTACTAGTATAGAGAGCGGTTGTATTAACAGAAAAATAATACTGTAACCAATAATCACACCTATACAGGACGCACCCAGAGCAATGCCTAATGCTTGATTATGTTCTCCTTTTTTTGACATTGGGTAGCCATCAAATGCAGTGGCAACAGCAGACGAAGTGCCAGGTATATTCATCAGGATTGCGGGGATGCTGCCGCCAAATCCGCCACCCGTAAATATGGCCGTCAAAAACAACATGGCGTGCATAAAATCCATATGCAGGGTGACAGGCAGAAAAATAGCCATAGCCATAGATATTTGCAGACCCGGTATGGCACCGAATATCAAGCCGATTAAAATCCCGGGGAGTACAATCATCCACGGGGAAAAACTGGAGAATAGCAGGGTTAATCCACCCTGCAGGCCAACAAAATCAATCATGGAAAATCAGTAAACACTGGGCATGATGAGCATGGGCATTGGATAAGTTATCATTTTGGAGAAGAATATTGCCGTTACCGAAGCAAAAACCAGGGCATAGCCAAATACCCACACCAAACGGCGCTCGCCGTTCAGATAGAGAAACAACGACAAAAACAAAAAGGTGCCGACGTCAAAACCCAGCCATCCAAGCGTCAACACATAAGCACTAAACAAGCCAATCACTGATGCAACCGTCATAACCGCTTCGTGCTGGATTGCAGGAGGCTTTTTTTCTCTGATTTGCCTGATAAATGCAACCAGGCACAGCATTAAAAAGAGTACCGTGACCGGCACGATAAGAATCAGGTTCATAATATGCGCTGAGGCATGATAGGCATCCAATAAATACCAGGAAACCAAGCCCATCAGCAGCAATAAAATGCCCAGATCAGCCAGTTGGTGCAACGTGAAATCTTTGTTGAGCACCCTCATTTAGCTAAAGCTCCAGCAGGTAGGAATAATTGACAAAAATATCAAAGGTCTCCTGCATGATCTGATGGGAGCGCTCAGGCCCGGTCCAACGCCGCCCGATAGATAATTGATCCAAGAGTTGCTGCAAGTCCTCTTGTTTAAGCGCACGCTCCATAGCGGCGGCCAGCTTGGCAAAACGATCGGGGTAATTACGTTTAAACTCAGCGGTGGTTGCATAGCCGCGAATTGAGCCTGGTAACACCGGCACCTTCACTGAGATGGGGGCCAAGGCTTCATTTATGCCGGGGACGCCCCAGTTTGTATTCGCCTCATCGCTGACAATCGCCAATGGACGAATATACTCGCGGATCCCTTCGCAGCCCCTGGCACTGATGATTATAAAATCAACCACCCCGCCGGCTACTGCCGCCCGAGCAAGACCACCACCATTGTAGGTGACCAGATTGAGATGGTCTGGTGGGATACCACTGACTTCCAATAGCAGTTTTGCCATCAAATGCCCTGCTGAGCCACGCACTACTGATGCTCGTACAGCCTTGGGATTATCGCGTATTGCCCGTAGCAAGCCGGGCAAATCTTTATACTTTGAATGTTTGTACAGGGCGATCAGATCTTCATCAAACCATTGGAAGTTCAAATAAGCGAAATCACTTATCGTATAGTCGGCATTGCCACTAAGAATGGTATTGGATAGATAGGGCGAGAAGGCCGAGGCCAACACGGTATAGCCATCGTGCTCTTTCCCCAAAATATAATTAGCGCCCAGCAGGGTTCCGGCCCCTTTTTTATTAATGACTTGTACCGGTTGCCCCAGTTCATCACCAATATAAGACGACATTGCCCTGGTCATTCTATCCGCGCTACCACCAACCCCAAAGGCGACTACGAATACTATGGGTTGGTTGGGATAGTCACTGGCAGCATGATTCAAACCAGGTAACAGGGCAAGCAATAACCCGATTAACCCCGTACCATATAAGCACCAATTGTGCCGAATGATAATTTCACCAATCATGAAATTAGTCAGTTTCCAGAATTATTGGCATTAAACCAGTCGCAGCGATAGCCTCTGCCACCTCTTGGGATGAGATAAAATTGATAAATTGCCGCGCCTGGATTGGGTGTGGGGAATTGCTGGTAATGCCAGTTGAGAAGATAGTGATCTTTTGCAGTTTCTCAGGAATCGGCCCGACGTAATCCGCTCCTTCAATCGACAGGATTTCGCTAATCTGCTGGAAGCCAATCTCCACTTCCCCACGGGCGACTACCGTGGCGACGCGCTCGCTTGATATACGCTTACTTTTATGTTTGATTTTTTCCCATAGCGCCATTTCCGGCCACAGTATGGTTGACAGATAAGTACCACTGGCACTTGCTGAGTAGCCTATAGATGCAGCGTTAAGCAGAGTTTCCACAAAGGCTTCCTCGGTGCTGATATCCGGTTTAGGTTGACCACTCATGACCGCCATACCGATGGCTGAACGAACCAAATCAACTCTGCTATCTGCGCGCACTTGACCTTTCTCGGTTAGCTTATCCAATGAATTTCTGGACAAGATAATGACGTCAAACCGCTCGCCTCCGTCCAGTCTGACCGGAATGGAATCCGGGGCACCACCCGAAGACGAGCCGTAGGCAGTATGTAATTGGATACCGGTTTGCCGTGAAAATTCAGGACCCAGTAAATTATATGCTTTGGCAAATCCGCCGGAAGTAATCACTTTTAGCTCGGCGGCTTGTAAATTAGTTGACGCATAGGGATTTATGAGCGCGGCAAGGATGAGCAATCCAGGCAACAAAGTAATCATGAGGCTACTGGTTTTAATTCTGAGCATCATTCAGCGAATCCTTTATCATTGGCAAGTACGTTACTATAGCTTTTTTATTTCAACGTCTTTTCAAATTGAGTTTCAGGTGATGATTTCAAGCTTTTCCTTACTGATCTGATAAGAGGTACCAGCAGGCTGATAATGACCAGAGACATAATGATTGCGGTGCTGGGACGCTGCCAAAGAAAAGTAAATGAACCATCCCATATAAGCAAGGCGCGCCGCAAATTATCTTCTATCAAATCACCAAGAATAAAGCCCAGTAATAATGGCGCAAGCGGGTAGTCAAGAATACGGAAGAGCACGGCAAGCACACCCACTATCACCATCATCGTCAAGTCAAAGCTGTTAAAAGAAACCAGATAGACGCCTGTTAACGACAGAAAAATTATAATGGGCGTCAACAATTTCCTGGGCACCTGTAATAATTTTGAGAAATAAGGGATCAGCGGTAGATTCAAAACCAGCAAGATAATATTGCCAAAATACATGGAAATAATAACCGACCAAAATAAAGCTGAATGATCAATATACAGCCTCGGGCCAGGTTGAATGCCATAAGATAATAGTGCTCCCAACATGATTGCCGTGGTTGCTGATCCTGGGATCCCCAACGTCAATAAGGGTACAAAAGACCCGGTTGAAGCGGCGTTATTGGCAGTTTCAGGCGCAGCCAGGCCAATTTGACTACCTTTGCCAAACTCCTTTTTTTTGTCTGGGGATGCAAAATTGCGCTCCATGCCATAGGCCAGGAATGATGCAATGGTGGCACCGGCACCCGGTAAAATACCGATAAAAAATCCAAGAATAGAAGACCTGCCAACTGTCGGTGCCATGCCAGTCACTTCTTTTTTGCTGAGTTTCAGCGAACCAAAGTGCCCGGCAGAGCCAAGTTCGGAACCTGCTCGCCCGGTTTTGCCTTTGAGCACGACGATGAGTGCTTCTGCCAATGCAAACGTAGCCATTGATAACAACAAAAAACTAAGCCCGTCGTATAGATCGGTGATACCGAAGGTAAACCGCTGTATGCCGGACGGATCTTCTCCAATGGTCGCCAACATCAACCCCAATAAGATCATCGCCAGCGCCTTTAATAACTGGCCTTCACCGGTAAAGGCGGCAACCGTGGTAAGACCAAACAACATTAAAGCGAAATAATCAGCGGAATGAAAAATCAAGCTTATCTTTGCCAAAAAAGGCACCAATAAAAATAATAAAATCGCGCCAATAGTGCCACCAAGAAATGAGCTATAGGCTGCAATTGCCAGGGCCTTTCCAGCTTGACCACTCATCGCCATGGGATGACCATCAAATGCAGTGGCAACGGCACCGGATACCCCGGGCGCATTGATCAAAATCGCAGAGGTTGAACCACCAAATATCGCACCATAGTAAACACCTGCCATTAAAATCATACCAGAGGCTGGATCAAAACCGTAGGTGATGGGGATCATCAGGGCGATCGCCGATACCGGCCCTAACCCAGGTAACATGCCAATGACGGTGCCGGCAAAACAACCGACAAATACCATGAGCAGGTTAATTGGAGAAATGGCGGTACTAAACCCGCTGATGATGCCTTCTAAAATCATGATGAGCCAATAAACATCAGGTAGAGTTCCCCCGAAGCCATATAAAGACCAAAGAATTGAGTTAAAACCACCCACATAGAGAATACTATGCTGAGAGATATTACTACGGCGATTTTATGGTTTCTCTCTCCCAGTATGATAAAACCAAGGTATAAAAAAAGGCATGAACCCAACAAAAATCCCAGAAAATCAAAAAATAATGCATAGAAAAACATCACTAACAATAACCATAATGCCGGGCGCCATTGGAAAGATTTTAACGTTGCGCTGATGCTTGAATTTTTTTCCGGGGAAATCGGTAAAAAAATTTGTGCCAAGGCGCATGCAATCGATGCGACAGACAGGTATATGGGTAAAGTTCTGGAGTTAAAAAAATCTTCATTGGTGGTCGGGTCAAGAGGAATATTAAAAGCATGCAGCAAATAAAAAAGTGAAAACAATAATAATAGCAGGCCACCTAGTTTGTCTTTGTTATCAATGATATTCATGGGCGGCAATGTTATCAGAAGGGACGATCATTTATTGATCCCAAGTTCAATAAATAACTCTGAAAAATCTTGTTCCTGCGCCTCCAGAAAAGCCAGAAATGCTTCCTTTTCAATAAACAGGTTGGTCCAGCCTTGCCGACTGCGAACCACTTCCCATTCAGGTGTCTCAAACATTTTTTGAAGTGCCTGTGAATAAAATTCCAGTCGCTCAGGTGGAAAGCCCGGGGCTGCAAAAAAACCGCGCCAGTTTGAAAAAACCGCTGGTATATTTTGTTCCACCAGGGTGGGTATGTTTGGTGCGAAATCAAGTCTTTCCGGTGCCGTCATTGCCAGAATTCTGACTTCACCTTGACGGCTCAGTCCAATCGCCTCACCTAACCCGGTTGACAATAGCTGCGTTTCCCCGGACAACAAACCAACCATCGCTTTGCCACCGGCGTTGTAAGGAACATACCGCAATTGTTGCGGATTTAACCCAGACTTTTTAAATGCCAACGCAGCAACAACATGATCCATGCTACCTCGTGCCGAGCCACCGGCAATCAGAACATTGCGGGGAGATAACTTGAAATCAGCGATAATATCGTTCCAGCTATGGTAGTCGGAATCGGTTCTGACCACAAAGGCCCCATAATCAGCGATCACTGCTGCAACCGGCACCAGGTCCCTGTAAGATTGCGGCAAAACACCCTTCAGGGATTGTAAAATGATCGGCGTGGAATTAATCATCAGAGTGTTATTTTGGCGAGCAGCGGTTTCTATCAAATGAGATATTGCCCGACTTCCAGAGCCACCAGACATATTTTCGTAAGATATTGTCTCTATCAATTTGGATTTGGAGAGGACTTCACCAACACCCCGTGCCGTGGTGTCCCAACCACCACCAGTACCGCCCGGAATCAAGATATGCAATTTTTCGGATGCCCCTACGGGCATTGCCATAGTTAGCAACAGTATCATGTGAATGCCCAGGTGACGGGTATTACGATACATATAAGAACTTGAACGGGGCATTAGTTGTAACTCTACAGGGTCGTATATAATTTGCTATAAAACAGGATTTCTACTTGAGAATAATAATGGGAAACTCTGATTAACCGTCATAATTGCTTATGGCACATTTTATGAATACGTGAAAACTTTGGGGTCAATGCGCAACTCTCGGAAATGGAACCCATTCTCAGGATAGCCTGGCAAGGATGTTAAGGTGTAGTCGGTTCATAGTTATGCTGCCAAAGCAAGGCAGGTGTCCGCCGGTGTCTGATCATCCAGCCTCGAATAAGGCCGATCCGCTTATAATACCTCATCCAGGCGTTGATGCCATCCTGTGCCCCTAAAACCGAATCGAAGGCGTTTCGATACTGACCTTCCCCCTGTTGGGCAGCCATTCAAATGACCTTCCCGTTCTCCGTTGTATTGCTCCCGGCAGGACGGCAGGCGGTCATGGAAGCCGCGGCTGTCGTCAACAAGTCTTATTCGTAATCCACAAACTCTGCCTGCAGGCTTTGGTTGAAGCGAGCGTTGCAGGCATTCATCCTGAGGTAGTATAGCAATGGCCCCACCCCTGCTGCCGGGCGTATTTGTCAAAGTCCCCCATAAACTCGCTGCCACTGTCGCTCAGCAGCCGCCCGATACGACCGGGAAGACTGCCTGCACCAGGGCCGCGAACTGCGCCGCCGGCACGCTGCCGGCGCGGCTTACGACGAGGGCAAAGCGGCGGGCGTGACCGGTGACCGTGAAGATGCAGCACCGGCAGCCGATGACGAAGCGAACTACGGGATCAAAAGCCACGCGACAGCCCGGCAGACCTGGGTGCGCAGGTCGCGCTCCAGGCGCAGGTAAGTCTTGCGTTTCAAGAGTTTGGGGCACCCCTTGAGATTGATGCGTCGCCAGGCCGGCGGTTCGGCCATCCCCGGTGTGGTCAATGGCTTTGAGCCCGTGTTTTCCCGAAATACAAGAGCTTCGCGCCTCTGCTGGGCTGGTATGGCTCATGCTTGCCTCCTTTGTAACCAAAGAAGCAAGGTATGGAAGCCGCGAACGCGGAAGCCGGCCTGTTATATCAGCAGGTCGGCTTCCCTTGGAAACCCGGCCACGGGTCCAGTATATTTTCCGGCCTTAAGCAAGCCTCTTCCTTCAATAAAAGATGAGCCTCCGCCCGTACTTGCTGTACACTATGCCCTTTTCTTTATCCCCCAACGGGGCACTCGTCTCCCGGGAAAGAGGGGACGACAGGCACAGACGCGCAGGCTCAGAAACAGCAAGTTGAAATGATCAGAACCCGCTTTGCTCCCAGTCCAACCGGTTGGCTGCACATAGGCAGCGTCCGTACCGCCTTGTTTTCCTGGCTGTATGCCCGCAATCAGCAAGGCGTCTTCATGCTGCGGCTGGAAGACACGGACCGCAACCGTTCAACAGCGGAAGCCGAACGGGACATCCTGCAAGCCATCCAATGGTTGGGCCTGGTTTCAGATGAACCCTGCGTGCGTCAAAGCGAGCGGATGGAACTCTACCATGCCGTCATCCGCAGCTTGCTGGAAGCCGGGCACGCATACCGTTGTTATTGTTCTCCGGAGGAACTGGAATCGATGCGCCGCAAGGCACAGGAACGCGGACTCAAACCACGCTACGACGGGCGTTGCCGGAACCGGCGGCAAGCGCCGCCTCCCAACGCGGGCTCCTTTGTGGTCCGCTTTCGCACGCCGGAAAACGGGCAGGTCTGCATCAACGATCAAGTCCAGGGCAAAGTGATCTACCAGAACAGCGAGTTGGATGACCTGATCATAGCCCGGTCAGACGGCTCTCCCACCTACAACCTGACCGCGGTAGCGGATGATCGAGATATGAAAATCAGCCACGTGATCCGTGGCAGTGACTTGCTCAATAACACGCCTCGCCAAATCCACATCTTCGAAGCATTGGGAGCCAAACCGCCTTGCTATGCTCATGTCCCCTTGATCCAGGCAGCGGACGGTACGCGCCTTTCCAAGCGCAACGGGGCGGCCAGTGTACTGCAATACCGGGATCAAGGATACCTGCCGGAGGCCATGCTGAACTACCTGGCACGCCTGGGCTGGTCGTGGAAGGACCAGGAATTATTCAGCGTGGATGAATTGATTCGGCACTTCGGTCTCCAGCGGGTTAACCAGGCGGCCGCCTGTTTCGATGCGGAAAAACTGCTCTGGTGCAATCAACAGCACCTGCTGCGAAAATCGACGGCGGAACTGGCGAAGTTGCTGCGCCCTCGGTTGGAGAAACTGGGCGTGGACAGTGCCGCGGGGCCGGATCTCGCTTACCTGGTGCAAGTACAGCGCACGCGCCAGGCAACCCTGGAGAAAATAGCGGAAGCCTCCCTGGTATACTACCGGGCACCGGAAAGCTACCAGGCAAAGGCGGCCGGCAAATTCCTCCGGAAAGAGGCGATTGTTCCCTTGCAGGAGCTGCATGAACGATTGGCCGCCCTGCCGGACTGGCAGGAAGCGGACATCTACCGTGAAGTTCAGGCAGTGGCGACGGAACAAAAGTTAGCAATGAGCCAGGTCGCACAACCATTAAGGGTGGTCCTGTGCGGAAAGGCGGCCTCCCCTCCGATCGAAGTAACCTTGTCGCTAATGGGAAAAGTTCGCGCTTTGCAGCGCATCCGGCACGGCATCAGCTTTATTCAAGATTCAGCCTCCCGCGACAGAGTTGTACCCGGATCTGCATCCAGTTAAATGGCATAAAATGAGGTATCGCTGATGAAAAAGAGACGTCTTACCGCCTTATTCCTGTGCGCCGCACTGCTTGGGCCCGCACTGGTCCGGGCCGATTTTAACAATGCGGTATTTTTATATGCACGAGGAGACTACCCGGAGGCATTTTTGCAAATGCAGGCACTGGCTGAGACCGCGAATCACGAACTGGCCATGTACTACCTGGGTATTATGTACCTGAAAGGACAAGGAGTGGAACGCGACTACGAGACGGCAGCTCGCTGGTTCCTCAAGGCCGCCACACAAGCCATTCCGCAAGCGCAATTTCAGCTTGGGAACCTGTACTCGGAAGGGAAAGGCGTGCCCAGAGACTATGAGCGTGCATACGCCTGGTACCAGGCCAGCATCGCGTTGGACCATGCACCATCCCAATCAGCGCTTGCGCGGACAGAAGAAAAACTTTCCGCGGAAGAACTGGCACAGGCAAAAATACTGGCCCGGGAATACACTGCGAAGTACGGCCAGCGGGAGGAACGCTCGCAGCAGAATTGATCACTGGCACGGCCCGGCGGCGCCGGCGGCCATAGCTGAATTTCGCCCTGGGTGGTTACAGGGGGGCGCGCTGCCATGCTGCTACGCTTGACCGTGGTGCGGCTCATCTTCCGCGGAAGAACTGGTACAGGCAAAAATACTGGCCCGGGAATACACTGCGAAGTACGGCCAGCGGGAAGAACGCTCGCAGCAGAATTGATCACTGGCACAGCCCGGCGGCGCCGGCGACAATAGCTGAATTTCGCCCTGGGTGGTTACAGGGGGGCGCGCTGCCATGCTGCTACGCTTGACCGTGGTGCGGCTCATCTTCCGCGGAAGAACTGGTACAGGCAAAAATACTGGCCCGGGAATACACTGCGAAGTACGGCCAGCGGGAAGAACGCTCGCAGCAGAATTGATCACTGGCACAGCCCGGCGGCGGCGGCGACAATAGCTGAATTTCGCCCTGGGTGGTTACAGGGGGGGCGCAGCCGTGCTGCTACGCTGGACCGTGGTGCGGGTCATCTCCCGCGGAAGAACTGGTACAGGCAAAAATACTGGCCCGGGAATACACTGCGAAGTACGGCCAGCGGGAGGAACGCTCGCAGCAGAATTGATCACTGGCACAGCCCGGCGGCGCCGGCGGCCATAGCTGAATTTCACCCTGGGTGGTTACAGGGGGAGGGGCGCCGCCATGCTGCTACGCTTGACCGTGGTGCGGGTCATCTCGCCGCAAATTTCAGTCTGGCCGGGTTGAATTTCCTGCCTTCCTGTTCTGCCTCTTCAGCTTCTTCTCCATACAGATATTTTCTGAGTTCCTTTTGGTATTCCAGATAATTTTCCAATTCCCCTTCATAATCGAGGATCAATTGTTTCAACTGTTCTTCTTCTTCCTGGTCCTGGCCTCCCTCGTTGAGTCTCCTCTGGAGTTCCGCAAGCCGTACTTGCAGGCCCATGATCAGCTCTTCCAAATCACCTTCCGTGACGTCCGGGGCACACCCTTCTATCTCCTCACATTGAGCCAGTGCCAATGCAATACCCTGGCCGATAAAACTAAATAAACGCAAATCTTCTTCAAACAAGCCGGTGTCAATTTCAGTAAGATCTCCCACGTTACTCAAGCTGCTGGCCGGGTTGAAAAAAGTGGCTACGAATTCAGTTGCATTCAAGCTCAGGATATTAATGTAATCAGTAATGCGGGTGCTCAGCGGAACACCTTGCGCCCGGCTGTTCAAACTGGGGTTGGAAGTTCCAATGCGACCGGCAGAAACCGCAAACTGTAATGCGTTGCCGTCAAATTCCAGTACCAGTTGGTCGGCGTTTTCCACGCCACCATTAGCGATAATAATTCCGCTGCCTGCGTAGATTGTGCGTTCCGGATTGTCCGGGGTCGTAGTAATGATAATGTCTTCCTGCGTTGCCACCAACACCACTTGCTGAGCACTGCCGGCAGCGCCTTCCAGGATGGCTAAGCGCTCGCTCGACCCTTCAGCGCTGGCCGGGAAAAGCGCCGCATCGTCCGCGCCAATGCCCGCCGCAATATCAGCTTGCAAGTCGATCGTCTGCGCCAGCAAGACCACGGCTCCGCGTGTTGCCACGTCTCCTTCAATACGCAGCGTCGAAGCGGCAATTTCCCTAAGCTCAGCCGGATTATCCGGTTCAGGATCTTCGCTCGTCGGGAGGACGCCGTCGGCGAGCGCAAACAACGGATAGCGCGCCTCTGCGGCCGGGTCGTACAGGATCGGAGGCACCAGCGTGCCGCCAATAAACAACGGACCCGCGAACCCGCTCAAATCCGGCAATACGATGCGGGTCTCTCCGTCCGTCACCACATCAGGCTCATCCGGGTTAATCACTAAAACTGTTGGTATCCGGGCACCGCTGCCATCGTCCATGAAAGGAGGCTGCACCACCAGGTAAGTAGCGCCTCCGGCATTTTCCGCATTGCCGTCGATCTTATCCATATTGTTGAATTGACCGGCTACCAATGTTACCAGTGCCGTTTCAGAGGCGGCGTTTCTAATCCATCCTGTCGTACCACCGAAGTCACTCCTGCCTTCGATCAATACGGTAGTAAATCCGGCGTATCCCGTCAGATCCAACGTATCGGTCCCATCACCGCCGTCCAAAGCGTTAATCACCCCATTGCCGCTGAACAAGAAGCTATCTTCAGCCGCACCGCCGGTCAGGCTCTCAAAGCTGCTAAACAGCAGGGTCCGGGAATTGCTTGCATAACGGCCTCCATTGACGCTATCGATGGTGAATACCGCGTCTGCGTCCTGACCTTGCAGCGCATCCAGGGCGATCACCGGATCATTGCCGCTGCCCACCATCTCAAAAATATTGTCAAAGGCGCCGACGCTGCTTGCCGTTCCTGCAAAACCCGTTGTGGTACCGATACCCGTGATGACCACGCTGACCGCCGTAGTCAGGCTGCTGTAGTCCAGTGTATTTTCTCCACTGCCTCCATCCGCCGTCCCCGTTACGCTGCCTCCATTGAAAATAAAACGATCCGCGTCAGCTCCTCCGATAATCCCTCCGCCCACGCTGCCGCCACTGTTCAGGTTGTAGAGGTTCGCCCCTGCACCACCGCGGATATCTCCACTCAGTTCCGCCGCGATCTCAAAAGTGTCCGCGCCCACGCCACCTGACAAGGCTTCAATGTTGCCAAACGTGGTAGTCACTGCACCGACTGCCTTGCTTTGGTACGTTCCCGAACCGGCTGCACTCAAGGTAAACGTGGCTCCCTCGAGATCTGCGCTTTGCACCACGTCCGTGCCAGCTCCGCCAGTATCCGTAATCCCACCGCTCACCTGGCCGCCGGCACCGAACAGGTAGCTGTCGGCTCCCTCTGCGCCGTCTACCGTCCCGGTCAACGCGGCATTGAGCATGAATTCATCCGCCCCGTCAGCGCCGCGCAAGTTTCCGCTGTGTGCCGTATTCAGCGTGAAAGTGTCCGCGCCGCCCCCACCTTCCAGATCCTCAATGCCGCTAAAGACGGTGGAGACCGATCCTGTTGATCTTCCCAGGTAGGTTCCGCCGCCATCACTGCTTATAGTGAAAGCCGCTCCGCTGCTATCCGTGCTCTGTATCAAGTCTGTACCACTGCCGCCGGTGTCGATGATGCCGTCACTGGCTCCGGCGGCACTGCCGACCAGGTAACGGTCTGCCCCCTCCTCTCCATCGATCATTCCCGTCAATACCGCATTGAGCATGAATTCATCCGCGCCGCCTCTGCCGAGCAAAGTCCCACTGTGCGCCGCGGCTATCGTAAAAGTGTCCGCGCCGTCACTGCCCTGCAGATCTTCCACGCCACTGAATGCGATGGTTGCTGCTCCTACAGCCTTGCTCTGATACGTGCCGCCACCGCTTCCACTTAAGGAAAACGTAGCACCCATGGCATCGCTGCTCTCTATCCGGTCTGTCCCGCTGCCGCCGGTGTCCGTGATGCCGCCACTCACCTCGGTAGCGGCATCGACCAGGTAGCGATCGCTGCCTGCTCCACCGTCTGCACTGCCGGTTAACACGGCATTAAGAGTAAAAACGTCGTTACCGCCCAGGCCCGCCAAGTCTACCGTGTAGGCGGCGTTCAGATTGAAAGTCTCATCCCCGGCGCCCGCCGTAATCCCACCGCTGACACTGCCGCCGGCATTCAGATTGTATATATTTGCCCCATCTCCTCCGTTGATGCTGCCAGTCAGCGCTGCGTCCAGGTTAAAGGTGTCGGCGCCCCCCAGGCCTGACAGGTCGATCGTGTAGGCGGCGTTCAGGTTGAAGAGCTCGTTCCCGGCGCCTGCTGTAATGCTACCCACGCTGCCGCCGTTCAAGTCATAACGGTTGGCGCCCGCACCACCGTCTATGTTGCCGCCCAGCGAGCTGCCCAGCGCCAGCGTAAATGTGTCATCACCGGTGCCACCTGCCAGGTTCTCCATGTTGCTGAATTCAGTGCCGGCGGCCATGCCACTGCCCGCGCCGCTGACCATAAAGACAGAGCCGACCGTGCCCCCTTGTACCGTATCGCTCCCTCCACCTCCATCCATGCTCCCACTCAGCGAACCCCCTGTCTCCAGCGTGAACCTATCGTTTGCGGTGCCACCCACCAGGTTCTCCACGTTGTTGAAACCGGTGCTGCCGTCTGCCGTACCGCTGTCAGCGCCACTGACCACAAAAGTGGAACCGGCGGCACTCCCCTGTATACTGTCGATCCCTGCACCGCCGTCTACGCTGCCAGTTAACGCTGCGTTCAGATTGAAGACATCATCCCCGCCCAAGCCGGATAAATCTATCGTGGAGGCGGCGTTTACGTTGAAGGTCTCCCCGTCGGATCCTGCGGTAATGCTGCCCACACTGCCACCATCCAAATTATAGACGTTCGCGCCCTCACCTCCGTTTATTGCTCCGTTCAACGAGCTTCCTGCAGCCAGCGTGAACATGTCAGTTCCGGTTCCGCCCACTAAATTCTCAACAGTGCTAAATCCGGTGCTATCTACCATGCCGCTGTCGGTACCACTGACGGTAAAGGTAGAGCCAGCTGCGCTCCCTCGTATCGTGTCATTGCCTGCGCCACCGACAATGTTGCCGCTCAACGCTGCATTCAGATTGAAAGTATCAGCCCCGCCCATAGCCATCAGGTTGGTCGTGTAGGCGGCGTTTACGTTGAAAGTATCATCGCCGCCACCGGCCACAATGTCTCCGGTTACGCTGCCGCCAGTGTTCAGGTTATAGGTATTCGTGCCGCCGCCGCCATCGATGCTGCCGCTCAATGCGTCCTCGATGGTGAACGTGTCCGCGCCATCGGCGCCGGTCAGACTCTCAATGCCACTGAAAGTGGCGGTGGCGTCTATTTCGCCTGCATTGGCACCACTGACGGTAAAGGAGGAACCAGCATCGCTTCCCCGCAACGTGTCCTGCCCGGCTTCGCCCATCAGGCTGCCGGTTAACGCCGCATTCAGAGTAAAGACGTCATCTCCGCCGCCGCCGCGGAACTCTCCGCTGTGTGCCACGCTCAGCAGGAAGGTATCGGCCGCGCTGCCGCCCTGCAGGTTCTCAATGCTGCTGAAGGCCTGGGTCAGCGTGCCTGCCTCATAGGTGTTGCTGCCATCTATGCGGAACGTCGCCGCCTCGTTCCGACCTTCCAACGTGTCCTGCCCGGCACCGCCGACCAGGTTCGTTGCGCTGCCGCCGGCCCCGAGCACAAAGCTATCCGCCTCGTCCCCGCCGTCCGCGGTGCCGGTCAGCGCCGCTTCCAGATTGAACACGTCGGCTCCGCCCATGCCCATCAGGTCGGTCGTGGAGGCGGCGTTTACGTTGAACTCCTCATTGCCGGCGCCGCCTGTAATTCCTCCGGCTACACTGCCGCCGCTTTCCAGGTTATAGACGTTCGCGCCTCCGCCACCACGGAGGGTTCCACTCAACGCATCTTCAACAGTGAACGTGTCAATGTCATCCCCGCCTTCCAGGTTCTCGATGCCGCTAAAATCGCTACCGTCAACCATGCCCGCATCGGCAGCGCTGACGGTGAAGTCTGAGCCGGCGCTACGCCCCTGCAATGTGTCCTGCCCGGCGCCGCCGGCCAGGCTCGTTGCGCTGCCGACGGCTCCGAGCACAAAGCGATCCGCCCCGGCCCCGCCGTCCGCGGTGCCGCTCAACTCCGCGTTCAAATTGAAGGTATCGGCCCCGCCCATAGCCATCAGGTTGGTCGTGTAGGCGGCGTTTACGTTGAAAGTATCATCGCCGGCACCGGCCACAATGCCTCCGGCTACGCTGCCGCCAGTGTTCAGGTTATAGATATTCGCGCCGCCGCCGCCGTCAATGCTGCCGCTCAATGCGTCCTCGATGGTGAACGTGTCCACGCCACCAACGCCGGTCAGACTCTCAATGCCGCTGAAGCCGGTGCCATCCACCGTGCCCCCGTCAGCGCTGCTGACGAGGAAGTCAGAGCCCATGGCGCTTCCCCGCAACGTGTCCTGCCCGGCTTCGCCCACCAGGCTGCCGGTTAACACCGCATTCAGAGTAAAGACGTCATCCCCGCCGCCGCCGCGCAACTCTCCGCTGTGTGCCACGCTCAGCAGGAAGCTATCGGCCGCGCTGCCGCCCTGCAGGTCCTCAATGCCGCTGAAGGCCTGGATCAGCGTGCCCGCCTCATAGGTGTTGCTGCCGTCTATGAGGAACGTCGCCGCCTGGTCTCGACCCTGCAACGTGTCCTGCCCGGCACCGCCGACCAGGTTCGTTGCGCCGCCGCCGGCCCCGAGCACAAAGCTATCCGCCCCGGCTCCACCGTCCGCGCTGCCGGTCAGCATCGCGTCCAGATTGAACACGTCGGCTCCGCCCATGCCCACCAGGTTGGTCGTGGAGGCGGCGTTTACGTTGAACTCCTCATTGCCGGTGCCGCCTGTAATCTCTCCGGCTACACTGCCGCCGCTTTCCAGGTTATAGACGTTCGCGCCTCCGCCACCACGGAGGGTTCCACTCAACGCATCTTCAACAGTGAACGTGTCAATGTCATCCCCGCCTTCCAGGTTCTCGATGCCGCTGAAATCGCTACCGTCAACCATGCCCGCATCGGCAGCGCTGACGGTGAAGTCTGAGCCGGCGCTACGACCCTGCAGAGTGTCCTGCCCGGCGCCGCCGACCAGGCTCGTTGCGCTGCCGCCGGCTCCGAGCACAAAGCGATCCGCCCCGGCCCCGCCGTCCGCATTGCCGCTCAACGCCGCGTTCAAATTGAAGGTATCGGCTCCGCCCATGCCCATCAGGTTGCTCGTGAAGGCGTCATTTACGTTGAAAGTATCATCATCGGCACCGGCCACAATGCCACCGGTTACGCTGCCACCCGTATTCAGGTTATAGACGTTCATGCCGCCGCCGCCGTCAATGCTGCCGGTCAGCGCGCCTTCGATGGTGAACGTGTCCGCGCCTCCCATACCTGTCAAGTCTATCGTGTAGGCGGTACGCACGTTGAATTGCTCATTACCGTCTCCAGCCACAATGCCGCCGGTTACGCTGCCACCCGTATTCAGGTTATAGACGTTCATGCCGCCGCCGCCGTCAATGCTGCCGGTCAGCGCGCCTTCGATGGTGAACGTGTCCGCACCTCCCATGCCTGTCAAGTCTATCGTGTAGGCGGCACGCACGTTGAATTGCTCATTACCGTCTCCAGCCACAATGCCTCCATCTACACTGCCGCCGCTGTTCAGGTTATAGGTATTCGTGCCGTCACCGCCGTCGATGCTGCCGCTCAATGCATCCTCGATGGTGAACGTGTCCGCGCCACCGACGCCGATCAGACTCTCGATGCCGCTGAAAGTGGCGGCGGTGCCGTCTATTGCGCCTGCATTGGCAGCACTGACGGTGAAGGAAGAACCCGTATCGCGTCCCTGCAACGTGTCCTGCCCGACTTCGCCCATCACGCTGCCGGTTAACGCCGCATTCAGAGTAAAGGCGTCATTCCCGCCGCCGCCGCGCAGCTCTCCGCTGTGTGCCATACTCAGCAGGAAAGTATCGGCCGCGCTGCCGCCCTGCAGGTTCTCAATGCCGCTGAAGTCCTGGAGCAGCGTGCCCGCCTCATAGGTATTGCTGCCGTCTATGCGGAACGTCGCCGCCTCGTTCCGACCCTCCAACGTGTCCTGCTCGCTGCCGCCGATCAGGTTCGTCGCACCGCCAACGGCCCTGAGCACAAAGCGATCCGCCCCTGCGCCACCGTCCGCGGTGCCGCTCAGCGCCGCTTCCAGATTGAACACGTCGGCTCCGCCCATGCCCATCAGGTCGGTCGTGGAGGCGGCGTTTACGTTGAAAGTATCATCGCCGCCACCGCCGATAATCCCTCCGACTACGCTACCGCCGTCCAGGTTATAGATATTCACGCCTGCGCCCCCATTGACGCTGCCACTCAACGAACCGCCCAGCGCCAGCGTGAATGTATCGCCGCCCGCGCCACCCGCCAGGCTCTCGATATTATCAAAACCTATTCCGGCGGCCATGCCGCTGCCGGAACCGCTGATCATAAAAGTGGAGCCTGCCGCACTCCCCTGTATCGTGTCATCTCCGCCGGCGCCATCTATGTTTCCAGTCAGCGAACCACCCAGCGCCAGCGTGAATGTATCGACGCCCGCGCCACCCGCCAGGCTCTCGATATTATCAAAATCTATTCCGGCGGCCATGCCGCTGCCGGAACCGCTGATCATAAAAGTGGAGCCGGTCGCACTCCCCTGTATCGTGTCATCTCCGCCGGCGCCATCTATGCTCCCACTCAGCGAGCCACCCAGCGCCAGCGTGAATGTATCGACGCCCGCGCCACCCGCCAGGCTCTCGATATTATCAAAATCTATTCCGGCGGCCATGCCGCTGTCGGAACCGCTGATCATAAAGGCAGTGCCGCTCGCACTGCCTTCTACCAGGTCACTGCCTGTGCCGCCATCTATGCTCCCACTCAGCGAGCCACCCGGCACCAGCGTGAATATATCGCCGCCCGCGCCACCCGCCAGGCTCTCGATGTTGCTGAAAGCGATGCCGTCTGCCGTGCCGCTGCCGGAACCGCTGATCATAAAAGTGGAGCCGGCCGCACTCCCCTGTATCGTGTCATCTCCGCCGGCGCCATCTATGTTTCCAGTCAGCGAACCACCCATCGCCAGCGTGAATGTATCGACGCCCGCGCCACCCGCCAGGCTCTCGATATTATCAAAATCTATTCCGGCTGCCGTGCCGCTGCCGAAACCGCTGATCATAAAAGTGGAACCGCTCGCACTCCCCTGTATCGTGTCATCTCCGCCGGCGCCATCTATGTTTCCAGTCAGCGAGCCACCCAGCGCCAGCGTGAATGTATCGACGCCCGCGCCACCCGCCAAGCTCTCGATATTGCTGAAAGCCGTTCCGGCGGCCATGCCGCTGTCGGAACCGCTGATCATAAAGGCAGTGCCGCTCGCACTGCCTTCTACCAGGTCACTGCCTGTGCCGCCATCTATGCTCCCACTCAGCGAGCCTGCCGCCCCTAGCGTAAATGTATCGACGCCCGCGCCGCCTGCCAGGTTTTCCACGCCGCTAAATACGCTAACGCCGGCCACCATACCGCTATCGCCACCGCTAATCATAAAAGCAGAACCAGCCGCACTCCCCTGTATCGTATCATTCCCCGTGCCACCGACAATGTTACCAGTCAGCGTCGCATCCAGGTTGAAAATGTCATCGCCGCCCAGACCGTCCAGCTCTAATGTATAGTCGGCGTTTATATTGAATATCTCGTTACCGTTGCCCGCTGTAATACCGCTGACGAGGCCGCCCTCCAGGTTATAGATGTTCCTGCCTCCACCTCCGCTGACGCTGCCGCTCAACGAACCGCCCATCGCCAGCGTGAATGTATCGCCGCCCGCGCCACCCGCCAGGCTCTCGATATTATCAAAATCTATTCCGGCTGCCGTGCCGCTGCCGGAACCGCTGACCATAAAAATAGAGCCTGCCGCACTCCCCTGTATCGTGTCATCTCCGCCAGCGCCATCTATGTTTCCAGTCAGCGAGCCACCCATCGCCAACGTGAATGTATCGCCACCCGCGCCGCCTGCCAGGTTTTCAATGTTGCTGAAAGCGATGCCGTCTGCCATACCGCTGCCGGAAACGCTGATCATAAAAGTGGAGCCTGCCGCGCTCCCCTGTATCGTGTCATCTCCGCCAGCGCCATCTATGTTTCCAGTCAGCGAGCCACCCATCGCCAGCGTAAATGTATCGCCGCCCGCGCCGCCTGCCAGGTTTTCCACGCCGCTAAATACGCTATCGCCGTCCACCATACCGCTATCGCCACCGCTAATCATAAAAGCAGAACCAGCCGCACGCCCCTGTATCGTATCACTCCCCGTGCCGCCGACAATGTTACCAGTCAGCGTCGCATCCAGGTTGAAAATGTCATCGCCGCCCAGACCGTCCAGGTCTAATCTATAGTCGGCGTTTATATTGAAGATCTCGTTACCGTTGCCCGCTGTAATACCGCTGACGACGTTGCCGCCGTCCAGGTTATAGATGTTCCTGCCTCCACCTCCGCTGACGCTGCCGCTCAACGAGCCTGCCGCCTCCAGCGTGAAGGTGTCCGCCCCGGTGCCACCCACCAGGTTCTCAATGTTGCTGAACGCCGTTCCGGCCGCCATGCCGCTGTCGCTGCCGCTGATCATAAAAGTGAAGCCGGTCGCGCTCCCCTGTATCATGTCGTCCGCCCCGCCACCGTCTATGCTCCCAGTCAGCGAGCCTGTCGCCTCCAGCGTGAAGGTGTCCACCCCGGCGCCACCCACCAGGTTCTCAACGTTGCTGAACGCCGTTCCGGCCGCCATGCCGCTGTCGCTGCCGCTGAGCGTAAAGCTGGAGCCGGCCGCACCTCCCTGTATCATGTTGCCTCCCCCGCCACCGTCTATGCTGCCAGTCAAACTGCCTCCTCCCAGATTGAAGGTATCTGTTGCGCTGCCGCCGACCAGACTAGCGATGTTGCTGAAAGCTACCGTCTGGCTTCCCACGTCCACGTCGCCGGCGTCTATGCCGGACAGTGTCCAGGTCGTGGCCGCATCCGGCCCTTGAATAGTCGAGCTACCGCTCCCGGTTGCCGTCGCCGTGCCTACATCCAGAGTGACGGCACCGAAGCTCAGCATGTTGCCAAAGTTCAACACCAGACTGCCGCTACCGGCGGTAACGCTGCCATCCAGGTTGATATCGTTGGCGGCGGTCAGCGTCAGTTCGCTGACACTCGTCCACGACAGTGCCACGCCGCTCTGCACGTTGATATCTTCAGGACCGCTGGCCGCCGCAGCCGTGTCGATTACCAGACTGGACAGTGCCAGCTGCTCATTGATATATAGGTCGGTAAAGGTATTCAGCGGTGTGCCCGCCGGGTCATTCGTACAGCCGGACTCATCCTCGTCGCAGATGGTCACTGTGCCCGGGTCCAGCAGCAGCGTGCCCCAACGCCCCCGCGGAGCTCGAAGGTCTGCCCTCCCCCGCATCCACAACTCCCGGCCTGAAACTTCCGCGAAGCCTCCGTCCCCGCCACGGGCTCCTCCCCGGGCACTGATTTGCCCGGCAAAACGGGCTAGCTCGCCCCAGAAGATCACCCGGCCGCCGTCTCCCTGCTCCAGCGCGTCGGCCCAAAACTCCGCCCCCGATGACACCTGCAACTCCTGCGCGCGCCGTCCGCGCAACAACCCGCCGCGCTCCGTGCCGCCGACCTGGATCTGCCCGCCACCGTTGGCGCCGGATACGTCTATCCGAGTCTGCCCGGCAAGCTCGATCCGTTGACCGATCAAGTCGACCTCGCCGCCGCTCTCATCGCTGCCTTGCGCCGAGATTTCCGCCGAGACACTCAGTTCACCCCGCGCCTCTACACCCACCTGTCCACCGCTGCTCCCGTCCGCCGTCACTGTACCTCCCAAGCGCACCGTCTCTCCTGCAATCTCCAGCCGATCAGCCAGCAGCAGGCCCTGCTGATTCACCACGCCGCCAAAGACGCTGCTGGCGGAGCGCGCCTGCAGGTAGATCTCTCCCTCTTTTGCATCTATCTCGCTGCTGTTCTCTATCCCCGCCTGCTCTGATGGGTCCGTGCCCACCTCTACCCGGAAGCGCAGCAGTCCGTCTCCTTCAAAGTCCACTGTGATCTGCTTCCCCGAGGCCACTTCCACCCGGCTCGCGTGCGCCCGGATCAACCCCGCGTTCTCCACCTGGGTGCCGGCCAGCCCGATGCCGCCCACGGCCGCTTCCAGCGTGCCCTGGTTGACCACCTGCCCGGACGTGCCTGCGACCGACGTCAGTACGTAACGCCCCGCCATGAAGTCTCCTGCCTCCATCCACATGCCCGCCGCCACCAGGCTGCCTACCGATACCTGTGAACCGGGGGCGAAGAAGACCCCGTTGGGATTGAGCAGCCAGACCCGGCCCGGTGCCGTCAGGCGACCGAAAATCTGGCTCGGGTGCTGATCATGGATGCGGTTCAGCGCTGAAGACTCCACGGAAGGCTGGGCAAAATGAACCGATTCCTGCTGCCCGACGTTGAAGCGTTCCCAGTCCACCACCAGGGATTCGGTGTGCTGCTCGATCTGCGTATGCCGGCCCTGCTGGATGATCTCGCCCTCGCCGGCAATGATATGCCCGCCCTGCGGCTCCGCACGACTGACCCCCAGGGAAAAACTGAACACAAGGCTAACGAAAAGGCAGAGCCAGGACGAACCCGAGCGCGCCCTGCAGGCAATGAAAGCAACGACGCGGCGCGGCGAAACGAATGCCGTCACTCTCAACAACAGCAACCGCAACCGCAACAAGCCGGGCAACGGCAAAAATACACGGACTGGAACGAGGCGCTGCTTGGCCACATGAGCCAGGGAATGAATACTGCCGCCCATCATGGACTTGCGCCTCGCTTTAAGCCTTGAGTACAGATCGGTGACCAGAAAAGCGCCAGGGAGCACACTGAAAACTCTTTTCCACCAATGGATTATCGCATACATGCTAACTTTCCACTATAGCAATGCCAAGAACACGGAACGGATTGGTCGTTAGCGCTCAGCGCACCCGGTAAGGCTCTAAACCAGAATGACGGAACATATCAATGGCCCTCTATTTCCCAAAGGGCCGTTGCCGGGCACACTGATGTTAAAAATCATAAGTCAGATCGATCCAGTACTGCGGGGTGCGCCCGTTCTCTACCGGTTCATTGCCGAGTTCCCAGGCGTACATCATCCGCACTGACAGCGTCGCTGGTATGTTGAAGCGCAAACCTATCCCGGCCGAGCGGTAACTGCGAAATCCTTCCTGCTGCGTCTGCAGCGGATCGTTCAACTCCCCCGCCGCCTGGTCGGCAAGAATGGAAAACTGCAGCAACTCTCCCCAGGAACGATTGCCAAACGCTGGCTGATCGGCAATGAACGGCGCATCGATCAGGTACTCCAAAGAGAACAAGGCAGCCGTGTCCCACAGTACCTGCGCCACACCAAACCCGCGCACGCTTTCCGGACCGCCCATCGAAAACTGCTCCAGCGGCAGCAGCAGATCGGGAGACCATTGAAGCTCCGAGCGAAACAGCAGCGAATGATGCTTGGTCAGCGTCTGTAGGCGGGTAAAGCCAGCACGGATTTTATTGAATTGCCCGGTCGCGTAAGCGTTGTTCGCGCCTTCACCGCCGCGCCGGCTCGGGGGCAACTCCTGGCGCACGCTGGCCGCGTCGCCAATAGCCCCCAGAATATCATTGAAGCCGTGCGCATACTCCAGGAACGCGAAGTTCAACCCACCAAGGCGGATATCCACCGAATCGTAGTTCAGGCGTACATTCAATACCGACAGGCGATCATCGCTGATCGGACGTCCCCGGCTGGTCGACAGGGAGCTCTTGCGCGTTAGCCCCAACTCGGCCGAAAAATTGCGCTGGCGCCCGCGCAGAAACGATTTTCCAATCACAATAGACTGGTTCTCCGTCACCGAGGCAATATCCTGCGCCGCGAAATCCTCTCCACCGATACGAAACCGATTCCGATCGGCGAAACCGAGCAGGTAAAAGCCGCGGCTCATGTAGCGATGGTATTCCCCGTGCCAGAATAACTGGTTTTTCGGATTGTAAGCCTGCTGCAAGTTGAACTGCAGCCGGTCAGCTCCACCGGTCAGGTTATTGATATGCACGTCTGCCCGGGCGCGCACGCGCCCGATCCGCTGCGTGCCGTGATTGTCTCCCCGATAGGCAAAGGACTGCCGGTCTTCGGCCTGCACTTTCAGCAACAGATCCGCACTGCCTACCTGTTTTCCCGGCTGAAAGATGCCGAACACGGTCAATCCCGGATAGTCCGTCAGGCGCAACAGCCGCGACTCGATCTGCGAGGAGACCACCGGTTCGCCGATCAGTTTCTCAAACGGTGCCGTCAGCACTTCGGGGCGGTAAATCTCGTTGCCCTCCACCAGCACCTTGCCCAGCTTGCCTTCCAGCAACTCGATGTTGACCTTCCCTTCCACGATGTCCTGCACCGGCAATACCGCCTGCGCCAGGATCAATCCACGCTCCCGGTAGTACTTGGTCACCTCTTCGCTGATCTGCTGAATCTGCCCCACCGTGAAATTGCCGCCACCGCTCACGCGCAACTCCTCCAGCATCTGTTCTATTTCGGCGACAAAAATGTTCTGCCTGGGCAGATCGCGGGCATTCAGCAGCTGGAAGAGCCGAATCTCGGTCTTCGGACCTTCCTCGACCCCCAGTGGACGATCGATCACCGGCGGGATGTAATTTTCCCGCTCCTCGGCGGAGCCCTCTTCATCTTCCAGCGGCTCCTCTTCAAAGAAAGGCTGCGGCGCACCTTCCTCCTGTACCACCTCCAGTATCGATGCTGCCTGCCCCGCCGCCTCTTGCGCCGGAGGCGCAAGAGGCGGCGGCTGGGGTCGGATCGGTTCCTGGGAAGAGGAGTCGCCTGGTAAAACCACCCCACCGGCAATCGCCGTGACAGGCAACGCCGAGACAACAGGAGCGAGCAGCAGCGCCAAAAGCAGGGAGGAACCGCCCGGCGCGACTTTCCAGGCAGGCATACGGACCGGCAAAAGCGGCTTATTCAAAAAATTCTCCCCCCGCAGACATGGACACCCCAATATCACCTTACATTATCTCATAACACGGAACCGTGCATGCTGCTCCCTAAATCACCGAAAACGCACCCAGCAGCGTAGCAGTAAAAATAGAAAACTACAATTGATACGGCAGTATACGGAATATTTATCAATCCTGCATAATAATATCGTCAACCACGCCAACCCGCCTGCCGCGTCAAAAAGCCTCAATCACTCCCCGGAGAAATCCTCATCCTCCGGATCTTCCCCGTGCAGATATATCTTAAGTTCACGCTGATATTGCTGGTAATTGGCTAATTCATTCTCGTAATCCATGATCAGCTGTTTCAATTCCTCTTCTTCCTCCTCATCGTTGTCTTCTTCGTTGATCCTTCTCCTGAGTTCTGCAAGCCGTGCCTGCAACTGCGTGATCAGCTGAGCCAGCTCTGCTTCATCGACGTTGGGCGCGCAGCCCTCCACCTCCTCACACTGAGAAAGGGCCAGGGCGATCCCCTGCCCGATGGCACTGAACAATCTCAAGTCCTCCTCAAACAGTCCGGTGTCGATGTCAACCAGGTCGCCGGTATTGATTAAGTTTCCCGCCGGATTGAAAAAGGTGGCGACAAATTCTGTTACATCCAGATTGAGGGCATCAATGTAGCCCCTGATGTTGGTGGATAATGGGGTGCCTCGGGCACGACTGTTCAGGCTCGGGTTGGAGGTGCCGAAACGACCGGCTGACACCGCAAGCTGCAATTCATTGCCGTTAAACTCCAGCACCAGCCGGTCGGAATTCTCTATGCCGCCGCTGGCGATAATGACGCCGTTCCCTGCGTAGATCATGCGGAACATTTCAGTGGAGGCGACTGTTATCCGGATATCACCGATCCTGCTTTCTCCCGGGTTTGAGGAGATGTCGCTAAAGTCTCCGCCCGTCGCAAGCAGTGCCACTTGTTCCCGTAAGGCGTCCGAGCGGGCGGCGGTCTCCAGTTCCTCCGCGCCCGGGGACAACGGCGGATCGACCCCCACGCCTAAATCTGCCTGCAAATCGATGTCGCCGGCCAGCAAAACCAATGCGCCCTGGGTGCCCACGGCTCCTTCGATGCGCAGCGTGGCGGAAGAGACTTCCCTGCCCTCCGGGTCCATCAGCCTGCCGGCGTCATCCTCCGCATTCACTCTCAACGGGACAGGCGGAGTAGTGCCGTCTTCCAGTCCGTCCGACAGGGGCATGCCATCCTCCCTGATAGCGAACAAGGGATAACGCGACGTTTCTTCCGGATCATACAGAATCGGAGGCACCAATGTGCCACCCAGGAATAGTGGACCGGGGAAGCCGGTGATGTCCGGTAAGGTAATGCGAGTTTCGCCTTCCACCATCATCCCGGGATCGGTGGGATTGATCACTAAAACCGGCATCCGCCGTGAACCATCGGCGGTTTCTACGCTGGCAGGCTGTACGACCATGTAAGTCGCACTGTCCAGGCCTTCCGCGTTGCCGTTAATTTTATTGATGTTGCTGAAATCGGACACTGCTACTACGTTGCCGTCCTGATCGTCCGACTTGACTCGCCCGCTTACCGAACCGAACGTGGCCGCTCCGCCGGTAAAGAGCGCATCCATGCCGTCTATGAACACGGTCGTGAATCCTTCATAACGTGTCAACTCCAGCGTGTTTAATCCTGTCCCACCGTCTACCGAAGCAATCGTGCCTCTTACACTGCCGTCTTCCACGAAAACAAAAGTATCCGCCCCGGACGCACCTGCCAGATTCTCAATGCCGCTAAAGCTTGTTTCTGTGCCGCTGCCCGTTTCCCGGTAATCGCCCGCATTTGCGTTGGTCACCGTGAAAGTCGAACCTGCCGTGTTTGCGCCGGCTACAGACAGCACGTCCAAGTTCGGGATGCCACCGGCATTTGTGCCGGTATCCGTGATGCCGCCGATCACCCGGCCACCGCGGCCCATGATGTAAATATCGCTCTCTCCCACTCCATCCACGCTGCCGGCCAGCATGGCATTGATGTTGAAGGTGTCTATGCCGGCGCCGCCTTGCAGATTTTCGATCCCGCTAAAATCGGTGGTCAGGGCACCCGTCTCCGTGTAGCTGCCTACCCCGCCGGTCGCACTCACGGTAAATGCCGCTCCGGCCGTATTCGCATCGGCTATCTGCAGCGTATCTGTGCCGCCGCCGGTATCCGTAATGCCGCCGATTACCCGGCCGCCGCGGCCCATGATGTAAGCATCGTTTTCTGCTCCACCGTCCACGCTGCCGGTCAGCACCGCGTTCAAGGTGAAGGTATCGTCTCCTCCCGCGCCACTCAGCTCTCCGCTGTGCGCTCCGCTCACGATAAAGCTGTCTGCCGCGCTGCTGCCTGTTACATCTTCGATGCCGCTGAAAGCCGTCATCAACGTCCCGCCGCCCTGGCTCTGGTAGCTGCCGCTGCCGCCTCCTGTTGCGGTAAATGCCGCGCCGGCACTGTCCACGCTCTCCAACTCGTCTGTGCCGGTCGAGGCGCTATCGGCAATCCCGCCACTGACTTGACCCTCATCGCCAAATCGGTACAAGTCGCTTCCTTCTTCGCCATCTGCGCTGCCGCTCAGCACCGCGTTGAAGGTGAAGATATCGTCTCCTCCCCCACTCCTCAGCTCTCCGCTGTGCGCCCCGTTTATCGTGAAGCTATCGGCGCCGCTGTTTCCCGTCAGGTCTTCGATGCCGCTGAAGGCCGTCATCAACATCCCGCCGCCCCGACTCTGGTAGCTGCCGCTGCCGCCTCCCGTTGCGGTAAAGGCCGCGCCGACATTGTCCGTGCTTCTCAACTCGTCCGTACCGGCCGAGCCGCTGTCGGCAATCCCGCCGCTGACCTGCCCTTCGTTGCCGATGATATATTCATCGCTGCCCTCTGCACCGTCTGCGCTGCCGGTCAACACCGCGTTCAAGGTGAAGGTGTCGTCTCCTTCCGCCCCGCTCAGCTCTCCGCTGTGCGCCCCGTTCATCGTGAAGGTGTCCGCCGCGCTGCTGCCCGTTAAGTCTTCGATGCCGCTGAAGGCCGTCATCAACATCCCGCCGCCCTGGCTCTGGTAGCCGCCGCTGCCGCCTCCTGTTGCGGTAAATGCCGCGCCGGCACTGTCCGTGCTGCTCAACTCGTCCGTGCCGGCCGAGCCGCCGTCGGCAATCCCGCCGCTGACCTGTCCTTCATCGCCGATGATGTATTCATCGCTGCCCTCTGCGCCGTCTGCGCTGCCGGTCAGCACCGCGTTCAAGGTGAAGGTATCGTCTCCTCCCGCCCCGCTCAGCTCTCCGCTGTGCGCCCCATTTATCGTGAAGCTGTCTGCCGCGCTGCTGCCCGTTAAGTCTTCGATGCCGCTGAAGGCCGTCATCAACATCCCGCCGCCCTGGCTCTGGTAGCTGCCGCTGCCGCCTCCCGTTGCGATAAATGCCGCGCCGTCGCTGTCCGCGCTTCTCAATTCATCCGTGCCGGCCGAGCCGCTGTCGGCAATCCCGCCGCTGACCTGCCCTTCGTCGCCGATGATGTATTCATCGCTGCCCTCTGCACCGTCCGCGCTGCCGGTCAGCACCGCGTTGAAGGTGAAGATATCGTCTCCTCCCCCACCCCTCAGCTCTCCGCTGTGCGCCCCGCTCACGATAAAGCTGTCCGCCGCGCTGCTGCCCGTTAAATCTTCGATGCCGCTGAAGGCCGTCATCAGCATCCCGCCGCCCTGGCTCTGGTAGCCGCCGCTGCCGCCTCCCGTTGCGGTAAATGCCGCACCGGCATTGTCCATGCTTCTCAACTCGTCCGTACCGACCAGGCCGCCGTCGGCAATCCCGCCGCTGACCTGTCCTTCATCGCCGATGATATATTCATCGCTGCCCTCTGCGCCGTCTGCGCTGCCGGTCAACACCGCGTTCAAGGTGAAGGTATCGTCTCCTCCCGCCCCGCTCAGCTCTCCGCTGTGCGCCCCGTTCATCGTGAAGGTGTCCGCCGCGCTGCTGCCCGTTAAGTCTTCCATGCCGCTGAAGGCCGTCATCAACATCCCGCCGCCCTGGCTCTGGTAGCCGCCGCTGCCGCCTCCTGTTGCGGTAAATGCCGCGCCGGCACTGTCCGCGCTTCTCAACTCGTCCGTACCGGCCATGCCGCTGTCGGCAATCCCTCCGCTGACCTGCCCTTCATCGCCGATGATGTATTCATCGCTGCCCTCTTCGCCGTCCGCGCTGCCGGTCAGCACCGCGTTCAAGGTGAAGGTATCGTCTCCTTCCGCCCCGCTCAGATCTCCGCTGTGCGCCCCGCTTATCGTGAAGGTGTCCGCCGCGCTGCTGCCCGTTAAATCTTCCATGCCGCTGAAGGCCGTCATCAACGTCCCGCCGCCCTGGCTCTGGTAGCTCCCACTGCCGCCTCCCGTTGCGGCAAACGCCGCGCCGTCGCTGTCCGCGCTTCTCAATTCATCCGTGCCGGCCGAGCCGCTGTCGGCAATCCCAGCGCTGACCTGCCCTTCGTCGCCGATGATGTATTCATCGCTGCCCTCTGCACCGTCCGCGCTGCCGGTCAGCACCGCGTTCAAGGTGAAGGTATCGTCTCCTTCCGCCCCGCTCAGCTCTCCGCTGTGCGCCCCGCTCACGATAAAGCTGTCCGCCGCGCTGCTGCCCGTTACATCTTCGATGCCGCTGAAAGCCGTCATCAGCATCCCGCCGCCCTGGCTCTGGTAGCCGCCGCTGCCGCCTCCCGTTGCGGTAAATGCCGCGCCGTCGCTGTCCGCGCTTCTCAACTCGTCCGTGCCGCCCGAGCCGCCGTCGGCAATCCCGCCGCTGACCTGCCCTTCGTCGCCGATGATATATTCATCACTGCCCTCTTCACCGTCCGCGCTGCCGGTCAGCACCGCGTTCAAGGTGAAGGTATCGTCTCCTCCCGCTCCTCTCAGCTCTCCGCTGTGCGCCCCATTTATCGTGAAGCTGTCCGCCGCGCTGCTGCCCGTTAAGTCTTCGATGCCGCTGAAGGCCGTCAGCAACATCCCGCCGCCCTGGCTCTGGTAACCGCCGCTGCCGCCTCCCGTTGCGGTAAATGCCGCGCCGTCGCTGTCCGCGCTTCTCAATTCATCCGTGCCGACCGAGCCGCTGTCGGCAATCCCGCCGCTGACCTGTCCTTCATCGCCGATGATATATTCATCGCTACCCTCTTCGCCGTCCGCGCTGCCGGTCAACACCGCGTTAAAGATGAAGGTATCGTCTCCTCCTCCGCCTCTCAGTTCCCCGCTCTGCGGATCATTGACGGTGAAGAGATCCGCGCTACTGCCGCCGCTTAAATTTTCAATACCACTGAAGGCCGTCATCAACATCCCACCGCCCTGGCTCTGGTAGCTACCGCTGCCGCTGCCATCTGCCATAAACGCCGCACCTACACTGTCCGCGCTGCTCAACTCGTCCGTGCCGACCGAGCCGCTGTCGGCAATCCCGCCGCTGACCTGCCCTTCGTCGCCGATGATGTATTCATCGCTGCCCTCTGCGCCGTCCACGCTGCCAGTCAGCACCGCGTTCAAGGTGAAGCTATCGTCTCCTCCCCCACCCCTCAGCTCTCCGCTGTGCGCCCCGTTTATCGTGAAGCGGTCGGCGCCGCTGTTTCCCGTCAGGTCTTCGATGCCGCTGAAGGCCATCATCAACAGCCCGCCGCCCTCGCTCTGGTAGCTCCCGCTGCCGCCTCCCGTTGCGGTAAACGCCGCGCCGACATTGTCCGTGCTTCTCAACTCATCCGTGCCGCCCGAGCCGCTGTCGGCAATCCCGCCGCTGGCCTGTCCTTCGTCGCCGATAATGTATTCATCGCTGCCCTCTGCGCCGTCTGCGCTGCCGGTCAGCACCGCGTTCAAGGTGAAGGTATCGTCTCCTCCCGCCCCGCTCAGCTCTCCGCTGTGCGCCCCATTTATCGTGAAGCTGTCTGCCGCGCTGCTGCCCGTTAAGTCTTCGATGCCGCTGAAGGCCGTCATCAACGTCCCGCCGCCCTGGCTCTGGTAGCTGCCGCTGCCGCCTCCTGTTGCGGTAAATGCCGCGCCGTCGCTGTCCGCGCTTCTCAACTCGTCCGTGCCGCCCGAGCCGCCGTCGGCAATCCCGCCGCTGACCTGCCCTTCGTCGCCGATGATATATTCATCGCTGCCCTCTGCGCCGTCCGCGCTGCCGGTCAGCACCGCGTTCAAGGTGAAGGTATCGTCTCCTTCCGCCCCGCTCAGCTCTCCGCTGTGCGCTCCGCTCACGATAAAGCTGTCCGCCGCGCTGCTGCCCGTTACATCTTCGATGCCGCTGAAGGCCGTCATCAACGTCCCACCGCCCTGGCTCTGGTAGCTGCCGCTGCCGCCTCCTGTTGCGGTAAATGCCGCGCCGTCGCTGTCCGCGCTTCTCAACTCGTCCGTGCCGCCCGAGCCGCCGTCGGCAATCCCGCCGCTGACCTGCCCTTCAGTGCCGATGATATATTCATCACTGCCCTCTGCACCGTCCGCGCTGCCGGTCAGCACCGCGTTCAAGGTGAAGGTATCGTCTCCTCCCGCCCCGCTCAGCTCTCCGCTGTGCGCTCCGCTCACGATAAAGCTGTCCGCCGCGCTGCTGCCCGTTAAGTCTTCCATGCCGCTGAAGGCCGTCATCAACGTCCCGCCGCCCTCGCTCTGGTAGCCGCCGCTGCCGCCTCCCGTTGCGGTAAATGCCGCGCCGTCGCTGTCCGCGCTTCTCAACTCGTCCGTGCCGACCGAGCCGCCGTCGGCAATCCCAGCGCTGACCTGCCCTTCGTCGCCGATGATATATTCATCGCTGCCCTCTGCGCCGTCCGCGCTGCCGGTCAGCACCGCGTTCAAGGTGAAGCTATCGTCTCCTCCCGCCCCGCTCAGCTCTCCGCTGTGCGCTCCGCTCACGATAAAGCTGTCCGCCGCGCTGCTGCCCGTTACATCTTCGATGCCGCTGAAGGCCGTCATCAACGTCCCACCGCCCTGGCTCTGGTAGCTGCCGCTGCCGCCTCCTGTTGCGGTAAATGCCGCGCCGGCGCTGTCCGCGCTTCTCAACTCGTCCGTGCCGACCGAGCCGCCGTCGGCAATCCCGCCGCTGACCTGCCCTTCAGTGCCGATGATATATTCATCGCTGCCCTCTGCACCGTCCGCGCTGCCGGTCAGCACCGCGTTCAAATTGAAAATGTCGTTGCCGCCCAGGCCTGCCAGATTCGTCGTGTAGGCGGCGTTTACGTTGAAGGTCTCATCGCCGGCGCCGGCTACAATGCCTCCGGCCACGCTGCCGTCAATGTTCAGGTTATAAACGTTCGCACCCCCGCCGCCGCGGATGCTGCCGCTCAGCGCGCCTGCGACGGTGAAGGTGTCCGCGCCGTCCCTGCCTTCCAGATTCTCGATGCCGCTGAAGGCAGTGCCGTCTGCGGTGCCTGCATCAGCACTGCTAACGAGGAAGATAGAGCCCATAACGCGCCCTTGCAGCGTATCCTGTCCAGGATTACCGTTTAGATTGGTTGCGCTGCCGCCAGCTCCGAGCACAAAGCGGTCCGCCCCGGCTCCGCCGTCCGCGCTGCCCGTCAGAGCCGCGTCCAGGTTGAAGACGTCGGCTCCACCCAGGCCCATCAAGTCTGCCGTGGAGGCAGCGTTTACGTTGAACTCTTCATCGTCGGAACCGCCCATAATGCCTCCGACCACGCTAGCGCCGCTGTTCAGGTTATAAACGTTCGCACCCGCGCCGCCTTCGATGCTACCGCTCAGCGCGCCTGCGACGGTGAAGGTGTCCCTGCCGTCCCTGCCTTCCAGATTCTCGATGCCACTGAAGGCGGTGCCGTCAGCAGTGCCTGTATCGGTACCGTTGACGGTAAAGGCCGAGCCTGCGGCACGTCCCTGCAGAGTGTCCTGCCCGGTGCCGCCTACCAGGTTCGTCGCGCTGCCGCCGGCTCCGAGCACAAAGCGGTCCGCCCCGGCTCCGCCGTCCGCGCTGCCCGTCAGGGCCGCGTCCAGGTTGAAGACATCGGCTCCACCCAGGCCCATCAAGTCTGCCGTGGAGGCAGCGTTTACGTTGAACTCTTCATCGTCGGAACCGCCCATAATGCTTCCTGCCACGCTGCCGCCGCCGTTCAGGTTATAGACGTTCGCGCCTCCGCCGCCGTCGATACTGCCGCTCAGTGCGTCTGCGATGGTGAACGTGTCCGCGCCGCCGACGCCGATCAGACTCTCGATGCCGCTGAAAGTGGCGGTGCCGTCTATTGAGCCTGCATCGGCAGCACTGACGGTAAAGGAGGAACCAGCATCGCGACCCTGCAACGTGTCCTGCCCGGCGTCGCCCATCACGCCGCCGGTCAGGGCTGCATTCAGGCGGAAAACATCGTCGCCGCCTCCACCGCTCCATTCGCCGCTGTGCGCCGTGCTCAGCAGAAAAGTATCCGCTGCGCTGCCGCCCTGCAGGTTCTCAATGCCGCTGAAGGCCTGCGTCAACGTGCCCGCCTCATAGGTGTTGCTGCCGTCTATGCGGAACGTCGCCGCCTCGTCCCGACCTTGCAACGTGTCCTGCCCGGCGCCGCCGACCAGGTTTGTTGCGCTGCCGCCGGCTCCGAGCACAAAGCGGTCCGCATCATCTCCGCCGTCCGCATTGCCGCTCAACGCCGCGTTCAAATTGAAGGTATCGGCCCCGCCCATGCCCATCAGGCTGATCGTGTAGGCGGCGTTTACGTTGAAAGTATCATCATCGGCACCGGCCACAATGCCTCCGACTACGCTGCCGCCAGTGTTCAGGTTATAGACGTTCGCACCGCCGCCGCCGTCGATGCTGCCGCTCAATACATCCTCGATGGTGAACATGTCCGCGCCACCGGCGCCGGTCAGACTCTCAATGCCGCTGAAGGCGGCACCATCCACCGTGCCCCCGTCAACGCTGCTGACGCGGAAGTCAGAGCCCATCGCGCGCCCCTGCAACGTGTCCTGCCCGGCTTCACCCACCAGGCTGCCGGTCAACACTGCATTCAGAGTAAAGACGTCATCCCCGCCGCCGCCGCGCAGCTCCCCGCTGTGTGGTGCCATACTCAGCTGGAAAGTATCGGCCGCGCTGCCGCCCTGCAGGTTCTCAATGCCGCTGAAGTCCTGGATCAGCGTGCTCGCCTCATAGGTGTTGCTGCCGTCTATGCGGAACGTCGCCACCTCGTTCCGACCCTCCAACGTGTCCTGCCCGGCACCGCCGATCAGGTTCGTTGCGCTGCCGCCGGCCCCGAGCATAAAGCTATCCGCCCCGGCTCCACCGTCCGCGGTGCCGGTCAGCATTGCGTCCAGATTGAACACGTCGGCCCCGCCCATGCCCACCAGGTTCGCCGTGGAGGCAGCGTTTACGTTGAATTGCTCATTGCCGGCGCCGCCGGTAATCCCTCTGGCTACACTGCCGCCGCTTTCCAGGTTATAGACGTTCGCGCCTCCACCACCACGGATGTTTCCACTCAACGCATCTTCAACAGTGAACATGTCGATGCCATCCCCGCCTTCCAGGTTCTCGATGCCGCTGAAATCGCTACCGTCAACCGTGCCCGTATCGGCACTGCTGACAGTGAAGTCTGAGCCGGCGCTACTACCCTGCAACGTGTCCTGCCCGGCACCGCCGACCAGGTTCGTCGCGCTGCCGACGGCTCCGAGCACAAAGCGATCCGCATCATCCCCGCCGTCCGCAGTGCCGCTCAACGCCGCGTTCAAATTGAAGGTATCGGCCCCGCCCATGCCCATCAGGCTGGTCGTGTAGGCGGCGTTTACGTTGAAAGTATCATCGCCGGCACCGGCCACAATGCCTCCGGCTACGCTGCCGCCGCTGTTCAGGTTATAGATATTCGCGCCGCCGCCACCATCAATGCTGCCGCTCAATGCGTTCTCAATGGTGAACGTGTCCGCGCCACCGACGCCGGTCAGACTCTCAATGCCGCTGAAGCCGATGCCATCCACCGTGCCCCCGTCAGCGCTGCTGACGAGGAAGACAGAGCCCATGGCGCGCCCCTGCAACGTGTCCTGCCCGGCTTCGCCCACCAGGCTGCCGGTTAACACCGCATTCAGAGTAAAGACGTCATCTCCGCCGCCGCCGCGCAGCTCTCCGCTGTGTGCCATACTCAGCAGGAAAGTATCGACCGCGCTGCCGCCCTGCAGGTCCTCAATGCCGCTGAAGGCCTGGATCAGCAGGCCCGCCTCATAGGTGTTGCTGCCGTCTATGCGGAACGTCGCCACCTCGTTCCGCCCCTCCAACGTGTCCTGCCCGGCGCCGCCGACCAGGTTCGTTGCACTGCCGCCGGCCCCGAGCACAAAGCGATCCGCCTCGGCTCCACCGTCCGCGCTGCCGCTTAGCGCACCTTCGATGGTGAACGTGTCTATGCCGGCTCCACCGACCAGATTCTCGATACCAGTGAAAGCGGTGCTGTCAACAGTGCCCGCATCGGCACTGCTGACGGTGAAGCTTGAGCCGGCGCTACTACCCTGCAACGTGTCCTGCCCGGCACCGCCGACCAGGTTCGTCGCGCTGCCGACGGCTCCGAGCACAAAGCGATCCGCATCATCCCCGCCGTCCGCAGTGCCGCTCAACGCCGCGTTCAAATTGAAGGTATCGGCCCCCCCCATGCCCATCAGGCTGGTCGTGTAGGCGGCGTTTACGTTGAAAGTATCATCGCCGGCACCGGCCACAATGCCTCCGGCTACGCTGCCGCCGCTGTTCAGGTTATAGATATTCGCGCCGCCGCCACCATCAATGCTGCCGCTCAATGCGTTCTCAATGGTGAACGTGTCCGCGCCACCGACGCCGGTCAGACTCTCAATGCCGCTGAAGCCGATGCCATCCACCGTGCCCCCGTCAGCGCTGCTGACGAGGAAGACAGAGCCCATGGCGCGCCCCTGCAACGTGTCCTGCCCGGCTTCGCCCACCAGGCTGCCGGTTAACACCGCATTCAGAGTAAAGACGTCATCTCCGCCGCCGCCGCGCAGCTCTCCGCTGTGTGCCACGCTCAGCAGGAAAGTATCGGCCGCGCTGCCGCCCTGCAGGTTCTCAATGCCGCTGAAGGCCTGGAGCAGCGTGCCCGTCTCATAGGTGTTGCTGCCGTCTATGGCATTGCGGCCGTCTATGCGGAACGTCCCCACCTCGTCTCGCCCCTGCAATATGTCCTGCCCGGCACCGCCGACCAGGTTCGTTGCGCTGCCGCCGGCCCCGAGCACAAAGCCGTCCGTCTCGGCTCCGCCGTCTGCAGTGCCGCTTAGCGCCGCGTTCAAATTGAAGATATCCATCCCGCCCATGCCCATCAGGTTCGCCGTGGAGGCGGCGTTTACGTTGAATTGCTCATTGCCGGCGCCGCCGGTAATCCCTCTGGCTACACTGCCGCCGCTTTCCAGGTTATAGACGTTCGCGCCTCCACCACCACGGATGTTTCCACTCAACGCATCTTCAACAGTGAACGTGTCGATGCTATCCCCGCCTTCCAGGTTCTCGATACCGCTGAAGGACATGCCGCTCGCCGTGCCCGCATCGGCACTGCTGACAGTGAAGTCTGAGCCGACGCTACGCCCCTGCAACGTGTCCTGCCCGGCGCCGCCGACCAGGTTCGTTGCGCTGCCGACGTCTCCGAGCACAAAGCGATCCGCATCATCCCCGCCGTCCGCAGTGCCGCTCAACGCCGCGTTCAAATTGAAGGTATCGGCTCCGCCCATGCCCATCAGGTTAGTCATGTAGGCGGCGTTTACGTTGAAAGTATCATCACCGGCACCGGCCACAATGCCTCCGGTTACGCTGCCACCCGTATTCAGGTTATAGACGTTCATGCCGCCGCCGCCGTTGATGCTGCCGGTCAGCGCGCCTTCGATGGTGAACGTGTCCGCGCCTCCCATGCCTGTCAAGTCCAGAGTGTAGGCGGCACGCACGTTGAATTGCTCATTACCGTCTCCGGCCATAATGCCTCCGGCCACGCTGCCGCCAATGTTCAGGTTATAGATATTCGCGCCCCCGCCGCCGTCAATGCTGCCGCTCAATGCGTCCTCAATGGTGAACGTGTCCGCGCCACCGACGCCGGTCAGACTCTCAATGCCGCTGAAGCCGATGCCATCCACCGTGCCCCCGTCAGCGCTGCTGACGAGGAAGACAGAGCCCAGGGCGCGCCCCTGCAACGTGTCCTGCCCGGCTTCGCCCATCAGGCTGCCGGTGAACTCCGCATTCAGACTAAAGACATCATTCCCGCCGCCGCCGCGCAGCTCTCCGCTGTGTGGTGCCATGCTCAGCAGGAAAGTATCGGCCGCGCTGCCGCCCTGCAGGTTCTCAATGCCGCTGAAGGCCTGGATCAGCGGGCCCGCCTCATAGGTGTTGCTGCCGTCTATGCGGAACATCGCCACCTCGTTCCGACCCTGCAACGTGTCCTGCCCGGCACCGCCGACCAGGTTTGTTGCGCTGCCGCCGGCCCCGAGCACAAAGTGGTCCGCCTCGTCCCCACCGTCCACGGTGCCGGTCAGCGCCGCGTTCAAATTGAAGGTATCGATCCCGCCCATGCCCATCAGGTTCACCGTGTAGGCGGCGTTTACGTTGAATTCCTCATTGCCGGCGCCGCCTGTAATGTCTGCGCCCAGGCTACCGCCCATGTTCAGGTTATAGACGTTCGCGCCTCCGCCGCCGCGCAGCTCTCCGCTGTGTGCCACGCTCAGCAGGAAAGTATCGGCCGCGCTGCCGCCCTGCAGGTTCTCAATGCTGCTGAAGGCCTGGGTCAGCGGGCCCGCCTCATAGGTGTTGCTGCCATCTATGCGGAACGTCGCCACCTCGTCCCGACCCTGCAATATGTCCTGCCCGGCGCCGCCGACCAGATTCGTTGCGCTGCCGATGGCTCCGAGCACAAAGCGATCCGCACCCGCCCCGCCGTCCGCAGTGCCGCTCAACGCCGCGTTCAAATTGAAGCTATCGGCCCCGCCCATGCCCATCAGGTTGGTCGTGGAGGCGGCATTTACGTTGAAAGTATCATCACCGGCTCCGGCCACAATGCCTCCGGCTACGCTACCGCCAGTGTTCAGGTTATAGATATTCGCGCCGCCGCCGCCGTCGATGCTGCCGCTCAATGCGTCTTCGATGGTGAACGTGTCCGCGCCACCGACGCCGGTCAGACTCTCAATGCCGCTGAAGCCGGCGCCATCCACCGTGCCCCCGTCAGCGCTGCTGACGAGGAAGACAGAGCCCATGGCGCGCCCCTGCAACGTGTCCTGCCCGGCTTCGCCCACCAGGCTGCCGGTGAACGCCACATTCAGATTAAAGACGTCATTCCCGCCGCCGCCGCGCAGCTCCCCGCTGTGTGCCACGCTCAGCAGGAAAGTATCGGCAGCGCTGCCGCCCTGCAGGTTCTCAATGCCACTGAAGGCCTGGGCCAGCGTGCCTGCCTCATAGGTGTTGCTGCCGTCTATGCGGAACGTCGCCACCTCGTCCCGCCCCTGCAATGTGTCCTGCCCGGCACCGCCGACCAGGTTCGTTGCACTGCCGCCGGCTCCGAGCACAAAGCTATCCGCCTCGTCCCCGCCGTCCGCAGTGCCGCTTAGCGCCGCGTTCAAATTGAAGGTATCGATCCCGCCCATGCCCATCAGGTTCACCGTGTAGGCGGCGTTTACGTTGAATTCCTCATTGCCGGCGCCGCCTGTAATGTCTGCGCCCAGGCTACCGCCCATGTTCAGGTTATAGACGTTCGCGCCTCCGCCGCCGCGCAGCTCTCCGCTGTGTGCCACGCTCAGCAGGAAAGTATCGGCCGCGCTGCCGCCCTGCAGGTTCTCAATGCTGCTGAAGGCCTGGGTCAGCGGGCCCGCCTCATAGGTGTTGCTGCCGTCTATGCGGAACGTCGCCACCTCGTCCCGACCCTGCAATATGTCCTGCCCGGCGCCGCCGACCAGATTCGTTGCGCTGCCGATGGCTCCGAGCACAAAGCGATCCGCACCCGCCCCGCCGTCCGCAGTGCCGCTCAACGCCGCGTTCAAATTGAAGCTATCGGCCCCGCCCATGCCCATCAGGTTGGTCGTGGAGGCGGCATTTACGTTGAAAGTATCATCACCGGCTCCGGCCACAATGCCTCCGGTTACACTGCCGCCGCTGTTCAGGTTATAGACGTTCGCGCCGCCACCGCCGTTGATGCTGCCGCTCAATGCATCCTCAATGGTGAACATGTCTGCGCCAGCGGTGCCGGTCAGACTCTCAATGCCACTGAAGCTGGCGCCATCCACCGTGCCCCCGTCAGCGCTGCTGACGAGGAAGTCAGAGCCCATGGCGCGCCCCTGCAACGTGTCCTGCCCGGCTTCGCCCATCAGGCTGCCGGTTAACGCCGCATTCAGACTAAAGACATCATTCCCGCCGCCGCCGCGGAACTCTCCGCTATGCGCCACGCTCAGCAGGAAAGTATCGGTCGCGCTGCCACCCTGCAGGTTCTCAATGCCGCTGAAGGCCTGGATCAGCGGGCCCGCCTCATAGGTGTTGCTGCCGTCTATGAAGAACGCCGCCGCCTCGTTCCGCCCCTGCAACGTGTCCTGCCCGGCACCGCCGACCAGGTTCGTTGCGCTGCCGCCGGCTCCGAGCACAAAGCGATCCGCATCGGCTCCGCCGTCCACAGTGCCGCTTAGCGCCGCCTTCAAATTGAAGGTATCTATCCCGCCCATACCCATCAGGTTCGCCGTGGAGTCAGCGTTTACATTGAATGCCTCATTGCCGCCGCCGCCTGTAATGCCTCCGGCCACACTGCCGCCGCTTTCCAGGTTATAGACGTTGGCGCCTCCGCCACCACGGATGTTTCCACTCAACGCATCTGCGATGGTGAACGTGTCCATGCCGGTTCCACCGACCAGATCCTCGATGCCAGTGAAAGCGGTGCCGTCAACAGTGCCCGCATCGGCACCGCTGACGGTGAAGGTTAAGCCTGTGCTACTACCCCCCAACAGGTCCTGGTCGGTGCCACCGACCAGGCTCGTCGCGCTGCCGCCGGCTCCGAGCACAAAGCGATCCGCACCTGCTCCGCCATCCGCAGTGCCGCTCAGCATCGCATTCAAATTGAAGGCATCGACCCCGCCCATGCCCATCAGGTTGGTCGCGTAGGTGGCGTTTACGTTGAAAGTATCATCGCCGGCTCCGCCCACAATGTCTCCGGCTACGCTGCCGCCGGCGTTCAAGTTATAGACGTCCGTGCCTCCACCGCCGTTGATGCTGCCACGCAATGCACTCCTGATGGTGAACGTGTCCGCGCCACCGGTGCCGATCAGACTCTCGATCTCGAAGAAGCTGGTGCCATCCACCGTACCCCCGTCAGCCCTGCTGACGAGGAAGTCAGAGCCTGCGGCGAGCCCCTGCAACGTGTCCCGCCCGGCTTGGCCCGTCAGGCGGCCGGTTAACGTCGCATTCAGAATAAAGACGTCATCCCCCCCACCGCTGCGCAGCTCTCCGCTGTGCGCCATGCTCAGCAGGAAAGTATCCGCCGCGCTACCGCCGTCCAGGTTCTCAATGTCGCTGAATGCCTGGATCAGCGTGCCCGCCTCATAGGTGTTGCTGCCGTCTATGCGGAACGTCGCCACCTCGTCCCGCCCCTGCAATATGTCCTCCCCGCGGCCGCCGACCAGGTTCGTTGCACTGCCGCCGGCCCCGAGCAGAAAGCGGTCTGTTCCACGCCCGCCGTCCGCAGTGCCGCTCAGCGCCGCGTTCAAATTGAAAATATCAGTCCCGAACATACCCATCAAGTTCGCCGTGAAGGCAGCGTTTACATTGAATTCCTCATTGCCGCCACTGCCTATAATGCCTCTGGTCACACTGCCTCCAGTGTTCAGGTTATAGACGTTTGCGCCTCTGCCACCACGGATGTTTCCACTCAACGCACCTTCGACAGTGAACGTGTCCATGGCATCCTCGCCTTCCAGGTTCTCGATGCCGCTGAAATCGATACCGTCAACGGTACCCGCATCGGCATCGCTGACGATGAAGGTTGAGCCGGCGCTACGACCCTGCAATGTGTCCTGGTCGGCGCCGCCGATCAGGTCCATCGCGTCTCCGTCGGCTCCGAGCACAAAGCGGTCCGCGCCTTCCCCGCCGTCCGCACTTATTCTCAGCATCGCGTTCAGGTTAAAAGTGTCAGCCCCGCCCATGCCTTGTAATGTCTGCGCAAAGTCTTCGTTTATATTGAAGATCTCGTCCCCGGCTCCTCCTACAATGCCTCCGTTCACGGAGCCACCGTCCAGGTTATAGACATTGTTTCCCCCGCCACCAGCCACTCCTCCCCCCAGAAATCCCCCCAGTAAATTGAAAGTATCTGCTGCGCTGCCGCCGACCAGACTACCGATGCTGCTGAAAGCTACCGTCTGGCTTCCCACGCTCACATCGCCGGCGCCTGGGCCCCCCCTGCCGGACAGTGTCCAGGTCGTGGCCGCATCCGGCCCTCGAATGGTCGAGCTACCGGTCCCGAGCGCCGTCACCCTGCTAACACCCAGAGTGACGGCACCGAAGCTCAGTGTGTTGCCAAAGTCCAACGCCACGGTACCGCTACCGGCGGTAACGCTGCCATCCAGGTTGATATTGTTGCCGGCGACCAGCGCCAGGTTGCTGTCACTCATCCACGACAGTGCCACGCCGCTCTCCACGTTGATATCTTCAGGACCAGTGGCCGCCGCAGCCGTGTCGATTACCAGATTGGCCAGTTCCAGCTGTGCATTGATGTATAGGTCGGTAAAGGTATTCAGCGGTGTGCCCGCCGGGTCATTCGTACAGCTGCGCAAATCCCCGTCGCAGACGGTCACTGTGCCCGGATCCAGCAGCAGCGTGCCCCAACGCCCCCGCGGAGCCCGAAGGTCTGCCCTCCCCCGCATCCACAACTCCTGGCCTGAAACTTCCGCGAAGCCTCCGTCCCCGCCACGGGCTCCTCCCCGGGCGCTGATTTGCCCGGCAAAACGGGCTTGGTCGCCCCAGAAGATCACCCGGCCGCCGTCTCCCTGCTCCAGCGCGTCGGCCTCAAACTCCGCCCCCGATGACACCTGCAGCTCCTGCGCGCGCCGTCCGCGCAACAACCCGCCACGCTCCGTGCCGCCGACCTGGATCTGCCCGCCACCGTTGGCGCCGGATACGTCTATCCGGGTCTGCCCGGCAATCTCGAGCCGCTGACCGATCAAGTCGACCTCGCCACCGCTCTCATCGCTGCCTTGCGCCGAGATTTCCGCCGAGACACTCAGTTCACCCCGCGCCTCTACACCCACCTGTCCACCGCTGCTCCCGTCCGCCGTCACTGTACCTCCCAAGCGCACCGTCTCTCCTGCAATCTCCAGCCGATCAGCCAGCAGCAGGCCCTGCTGATTCACCACGCCGCCAAAGACGCTGCTGGCGGAGCGCGCCTGCAGGTAGATCTCTCCCTCTTTTGCATCTATCTCGCTGCTGTTCTCTATCCCCGCCTGCTCTGACGGCTCCGTGCCCACCTCTACCCGGAAGCGCAGCAGTCCGTCTCCTTCAAAGTCCACTGCGACCTGCTTCCCCGAGGCCACTTCCACCCGGCTCGCGTGCGCCCGGATCAGCCCCGCGTTCTCCACCTGGGTGCCGGCCAGCCCGATGCCGCCCACGGCCGCTTCCAGCGTGCCTTGGTTGACCACCTGCCCGGACGTGCCTGCGACCGACGTCAGTACGTAACGCCCCGCCATGAAGTCTCCTGCCTCCATCCACATGCCCGCCGCCACCAGGCTGCCTACCGATACCTGTGAACCGGGGGCGAAGAAGACCCCGTTGGGATTGAGCAGCCAGACCCGGCCCGGCGCCGTCAGGCGACCGAAAATCTGGCTCGGGTGCTGATCATGGATGCGGTTCAGCGCTGAAGACTCCACGGAAGGCTGGGCAAAATGAACCGATTCCTGCTGCCCGACGTTGAAGCGTTCCCAGTCCACCACCAGGGATTCGGTGTGCTGCTCGATCTGCGTATGCCGGCCCTGCTGGATGATCTCGCCCTCGCCGGCAATGATATGCCCGCCCTGCGGCTCCGCACGACTGACCCCCAAGGAAAAACTGAGCACAAGGCTGACGAAAAGGCAGAGCCAGGACGAACCCGAGCGCGCCCTGCAGGCAATGGAAGCCACGACGCGGCGCGGCGAAACGAATGCCGTCACTCTCAACAACAGCAACCAGCCGGGCAACGGCAAGAATACACGGACTGGAACGAGGCGGTGCTTGGCCGTATGAGCCAGGGAATGAATACTGCCGCCCATCATGGACTTGCGCCTCGCTTTAAGCCTTGAGTACAGATCGGCGACCAGAAAAGCGCCAGGGAGCACACTGAAAACTCTTTTCCATCAATGGATTATCGCATACATGCCAACTCTTCGCTATAAAAATGCCCGGGAACACGGAACGGAGCGCTCGTTTGCACTCAGCGCACCCGCTCAAAATGCCTGCGTACCGTTATCGGGGAAACGCCCGAAACACTCCCACTTCCCGAACCCCCTGTTATATTTACATTTTTTACCTGTCAGAGGACGGCTCGAATAGCAATCCATACAGCAATATCCTTTACCGCAAACTGCAGCTACCCTGGCAGTATTTTGTGATAGAATTGATCCGGACTCACGGTAATCCCGGATAAACTGAGATTTGCAAGATGGACTCAATGGAAAATATTCGTCAGATGGTGCAGGATAATCCGATCGTTCTGTTTATGAAGGGAACGCCCGATTTCCCTCAGTGCGGCTTTTCTATGCGCACGGCACGGGCATTACAGGCCTGCGACGCCAAGTTCATGCACGTGGACGTGATCGCCGACCCGGAAGTGCGGCAGACATTGCCTCAGTATTCTGACTGGCCAACTTTTCCGCAGCTGTTTATCAACGGTAATTTGGTTGGCGGCTGCGACATTACGTTGGAATTGTTTCAGAGTGGGGAACTGCAAAAAATGATCAGCACTACGCTGGAGCAGGCTTAAGCCCGCAACACCCATCCACCGCACACCCGCCAAACGCGGACGTGCGAGCCGGCGGATCTCTACCGGCTGTCTTTAATTGGTTCCGTTTGGCATCGGCGAACAGGTTCTCCGCTGATGGCCTTGCCTTCATTTTCCCGTTTCATTTCTCCGTGCGGGCGCGCTGCCGTTCCCGCCGAGCGCATCAATACACCCTTCAGCACCGTCGATGATCCGTTAAGAAATGAGACCTTTTAGAGACTATTGCACCGCGACCGCCACCGCAGCCTGGCTTTCAACATTACCGGTCGATGATCACGGCTTCCACGGATTCCGTCCGTGGCTGATTTGCTCGATCTGCTCCATTCTGCGTTGATGGGCCTCCAGTTCATCGTCAGTAGGTGGGATGACGGGCGGGCGCTGATCCAGTTCCAGCAGGCAGTGGGCCGAAACGGACGCATCGGATAAAGTTGCGCCGCTGTCCAGCTTCATGGCAACCTGCCCGCCGGTCATTGCCAGGTAAACTCTGGCCAGTAATTCCGCGTCTTGCAGCGCGCTGTGCTGCTCCCGATCGGTATGATCGGTCAGATAGCGCCTGCATAAGGCATCCAGGTTGTTGCGCTGTCCCGGATGCATCTTTCGAGCCAGAGACAGCGTGTCAACAATGGAATGGCATTCTTCCAGTTTCTCTTCGTGCCCGGCGCGTTTCAGCTCGCTGTTCAGGAAAGCGAGGTCGAAGGCGGCGCTGTGAATGATGAGTTCGCTGTCTTGCAGGAATGCCAGCAATTCATCCGCAACGTCCTTGAACGGAGGATGATCGCGCAGCGATTCCAGGCTGATGCCGTGCACGCGGAAAGCATCCTCGGATATTTCACACTCCGGATTAACATAGCGAGTGAAAGTTTCAACCTGGCGGCGGTCCAGCAGTTCAACGCAGCCAATTTGCACTACCCGGTCTCCTTCCTGCACCTGCAGGCCGGTCGTTTCAGTATCCAATACTATCTGTCTCATCGGCTCATCCGCAGGCGGCAGCAGCCGGTCTCCGTCTGCCGCGGCGGCAAACGCTGCGCCGGCGCGTGCGCCGCCGCGTATTGATCAACCTGCCGGGCCTCGTTCAACGCGAAAGCCAAATCAAAGCTGCGGTTCTCTAAGCAGCGATCGGATGGCCTGGCGAGCCAGGTAATCTGCACGCTCGTTCTCCGGATGACCGGTATGGCCCCGTACCCAACACCAGTCTATTTCCTGATGCCTGCCTACGGCCAAATCCAGGCGCCGCCATAAGTCCTGGTTCTTTACCGGCTTGCCGCCTGCATTTCGCCAGCCGCGCTGCTTCCATTGCGCCAGCCACTCGCTGATCCCTTTACACAGGTACTGCGAATCAGTCATCAAGTGTAACCGGCTGCCTCCCCCGAGATGTTCCAGGGCAATGATGGCCGCCGTCAATTCCATGCGATTATTGGTGGTCTCTTCCTCGGCACCGCTCAATTCCTGTTCCCTTCGCTGAGAATCCCGATAGCGCAGCAGCGCACCCCAGCCGCCCACGCCCGGATTGCCCAGGCAAGAACCGTCAGTATAGATATAAACGTCCGGACTTTTTTCAGCGCCCGGCATACCTGCTCCCTTTCACAGACTTGGCCGCCGGCGCAGTATTCCAGCGGCTATTCCACACATGGAGAGTGCGCGGGCGGCAATAAGGCGGTGACGGGCGGATGCGCTCCGGTGTGCGGACGGTGTAAAGGTTCATCGTAAATGGGTGCAAACTGCCGGATCGTTTACATGCCCTGGCGGCACGAGACGCTCCCACACAGGCCGGAGGCCAACGCTGCCGACCTGGCTTTGCGCGGCACAATCGGGTCTAACGGCAGCAGACGTTTTTGCATCTCCAGCACGTACACTTTGCCCCAACGATGCAACGGCGCGGGTAAGGTCCGGCCCTGCGAGCGGGTGCCGCGCCAAAGCGGAAAAAGATGCAGGCCATATTCTCTCACGGGAGCGAGTCCGAGCAAAAGCAGCCAGCTACGCACCTGCTCCGGACTGACCCGGCGGCGCTTTCGAGTGGAGTGCGGGCCCCATGACCGAAACAGATCATACAATCCCCACAGGCTGCGCCGGTTAAAGCTGATAATCAGCAGACGCCCTTCCTCGGCGAGTACACGCACAATCTCGCGTAACATCGCCTGCGGGTCGCAGGCCAGTTCCAGCGCGTGCAGCAGCACGACCAGGTCGATGCTCTCGGAGGCAAAGGCAAAAGCTTCCGCACGGCAAACCAGGCTGGCACCGTCCGGCTCCTGTGCAGAATCCAGTTGCAAGGTCAATTTGCGCATGATCGGAACTGACGCCAGCAGATCCACTTGCGGCGGAACAATCTGCAGCGCATACTGGCCTCTCGCATGCGCCAGCAAACGCTCACACAAGCAACGCTCCTCATGCAACAGTGCGGCATCGGCCCCCTGTTCCAGCCAACGGTCCCGCCACGGCCAGTGCCGAAGTTCGGGCTCCTGCTTATTTTCGATGATTATATCTTTTCTAATCAATTAAGTAAGAGATTTTCTTCTTGACAAGTATAACTTTGGATATTAAACTGTCCGCTTCAGATTTCCACTGAGGAGCGTACCGCATTGGCTTACATTGTAACTCTCAACCTGTTTCTGGTCATACTGCTTTTGCTTGCAGGCTGTGCCGCACCGCCGGGCCGAGATACTTCCATCCGACCCAGCTCCGGTGAAGCTCCCGTCACTGCCCGGGAAAGCGTATCCGAGTCGAGCCGCGAGCATGGCGGGCCGGAACGGAGGAGTGCCGAATCGGGAGACTTGTGGCCGCTGCTGCGGGCAAACTTGAGACTGGATCACGAGACCAACCGGCGCAACGTGCAAAGCAGGATGCGCTGGTACGCGAGCAAGAAAGGCTACCTGCAGCGCTCTACCGAGCGCGGGCAACCGTACCTGTACCACATCTTCCGCGAACTGGAAAAGCGGGACATGCCCGCGGAGTTGGCGCTGCTGCCCATAGTGGAGAGTGCGTTCCAGCCGTACGCTGAATCGCCGATGCGGGCCGTCGGGCTATGGCAGTTCATCCCCGAGACCGGACGCCGCTATGGACTACGGAAGAATTGGTGGAAAGAGGGTCGCCGCGACGTGGTCGCCGCCACCAGGGCAGCGCTGGATTACCTGCAACACCTGAACGACATGTTTGATGGAGACTGGCTACTGTCCATGGCCGCCTACAACGCCGGCGAAGTCCGGGTCAGCAAAGCCATCAAAAAAAACCAGCGCAACAACAAGGGAACCGACTTCTGGTCTTTGCGCCTGCCTAATGAAACGCGGGGATACGTGACCAGCCTGCTGGCCGTATCGGCACTGGTGAAAGATCCGGAGCCGTTCAACGTACAGCTCGCACCCGTTGAAGCCAGGCCCTACTTTGTCCCCATAGAGCTGGATCAACCCCTGGACCTGGCATTGGCGGCGAAACTGGCCAATATGGACGTGGATGCGTTGCGTACCTTGAACCCAGCCATACGGCGCTGGCTCATTCCGGCGAATACGCGCCTGCTGCTGCCGGTAGATCGGCAACAGCTTTTCGGCGAAGCACTGGATCAAACGCCCGAGCGAGTACGCTGGATTAAACACCGGCTGCAGAAAAAAGAGAGCTTGCCACAGCTGGCCGCGCGACACCTGTTGGACGCGAACACACTGGCCCAGTTAAACGGCCTGGACAAACCCCATGCGCGGACCGGACAGGAATTGCGCATACCGAAAATGATGTACCCGGAACGGGATTATCACTCCAAGCGTTACCGCAGGGGCTTTGAAAAAAGCAAACCATCGAAGATCGGCAGTCCCAACAAGCATATCGTGCGCAAAGGCGAGTCTTTCTGGAGCATTGCCCGCCGTTACGGCACCAGCATCAACAAGCTGCGCCTGTGGAACCCGGGGATTCCAAGCAAGGCACTGCGCCTGGGCCAGAAGCTGAACCTGTGGGTAAAAACAACCGGAACCGGCAATGTATCAAGGAAAGCCTCGCAACGAGAGAGTCAAGGGAAAATCACGCGATACCAGGTGACCAAGGGAGATACATTATGGGACATCGCCCAGCGGGAAGAGACCAGCGTGCAGCGCATCGCCGCATTGAACGGTATTTCCAGCACGAGGCCGATCCGTGTCGGGCAGAAACTCAAACTGCCCGGCGCCTCGCAGCCTCGGGCCGGAACCCGGGCAACGAAACAGGCTCGGAAGCAGGACCATCGGAAGATCGATTACGTGGTGCGCAAGGGAGATTCCCTGTGGAGCATTGCCCAGCACTTTAATACCAGCATCAGCAAGCTGCTGAATTGGAACCGGATCAACAAACGAAACCACCTGAAGCCCGGACAAAAACTGACGATTCTCGTCAGTTCCGGTTAATGCGCAGCAAGGTTCAGCAGAATTCACTGGACGGCCACGGAGCCTTTCAGCAGGCCGCCACAGTCCGATGACGCGATGATCGCATAAGAGCGACACGCAACGGATGAGCCAAAACGAAAAGTGCCCGCGGCTGCAATCGAGATGATCGGATGAGACGCTGCCGGAAGACTCGAATGGCACAAGCCACAGGATCTGTGCCGGCGTCTTCCAGGCATGGCTGACGCAACCCGATCCATGGCCGCAAGCAACCGGGAGGAAGCCGTTTCGACCGCTTTGCGAAAGGCGGTTTGGAAGCCGCCGGCATGGATCAAATCCTTATTGCGCCTGTTGTTTCGCGCTGCATTCCGCATTGAACTGCAGGGAGCGGAACATCTCAAGGTCTTCGACCTGCCCACCCTGGTCGTCGCCAATCATGTCTCTCTGCTGGACGGCGTGCTGCTGTACGCATTTTTGCCCGGCGACCCGATCTTTATCGTGGATCAAGAACAGGCCGCACGCCCGTTGATCAGGAAAATGCTCAGCCTGGGAAACACCTTCCACGTAACCGTCAATAATCCGCACGCCATCAAGGCCATCGTCAAAGTGCTGCGGCAAAATCAAACGGTGGTCATATTTCCGGAAGGACGGATCACAACGACCGGCGCCATGATGCGCATCTACGGAGGAAGCGCGACATTTATTGAGCACACGAACGCACAGATTCTACCGATTGCGCTGGAAGGTCTGCAGTACTCGCTGCTTTCCTACCTGCGCGGCCTGGTTCGACGCTCTCCGTTCCCTACAGCCCGCATCCGGGTGCTGCCGCCGGAGCGGCTGCAACTGTCCGAGCAGCTACGTGGTCGGGAAAGGCACCGGGAGAGCTACCGCCAACTGGAAGAGCTGATGCACCGGGTGGGATTTTACGCCAAGGAACACCGCAGAGAGTTGTTCCCGGCCTTCCTGGAAGCCGCACGCCGGCACGGCATGGGACGGAAAATTTGCCAGGACGAGGAAAACACGCTCAGCTACCGGGGATTGATCATACGGGCCTGGACCCTGGCCCGTGCCCTGCGCAGGGAAGGAATAAACCAGGAGCGCATCGGCGTCCTGCTGCCCAATCGCCTGGTGCTGCTGGTGATTTTCCTCACCCTGCAGGCACGGCGGCAAACTGCCGCTATGCTGAACTACACGGTGGGCGCACAAAGCTGCCTGCAGGCGTGCGAGACGGCAAAATTGCAGACCATCCTCAGTTCGCGCCGCTTTATCGAACTGGCCGGGCTGCAAGAATTGGCGCAAGCCTTGCAGAGCCGTCACCGGCTGATCTTCCTGGAAGACCTGAGAGGACGCATCCGGCTCACCGATCGTCTGTCCGGGCTGGCGCGGAGCCTGCATCCGGCACTGGCGCGCCATTGCCGTCGCAGCAGCGAGCAGCCGGACCGACCCGCCGTGATCCTGTTTACCTCCGGCACCGAAGGCAGACCCAAGGGAGTCACGTTGTCGCACGCCAACCTGCTGAGCAACGTCTGCCAGGTGCGTTGTCACTTGGATTTGAACAAAAACGACCTGTTGTTCAACTGCCTGCCCATGTTCCATTCTTTTGGATTGACCGGCGGCATGCTGATTCCGCTGCTCAGCGGCTGCCATACTTTTCTGTACCCCAATCCGCTGAATTACAAGCAGATCCCGATGCTGATCTATCAGCATCGAGCCAGCATCCTGTTCAGCACGAACACCTTCCTGCGAGGCTATGCCCGTTATGCTCATCCCTACGATCTGCATACCCTGCGCTACGTGTTTGCCGGGGCGGAAAAGCTCTACCCGGAGACCACCCAACTCTGGCTGGAGCGCTTCGGGATCCGCATCCTGCAAGGCTACGGTGTGACGGAATGCAGTCCGGTGATCTCATTTAACACTCCCATCGCCAACAAGCTGGGCAGCGTGGGAAAACTGATGCCGGAGCTGCAATGGCAGTTGGAGCCGGTAGCCGGCATTGAGACCGGCGGGCGCCTGCTGGTTCGGGGACCCAACGTCATGCTGGGCTACTTGGATCCTGTTTCCGGGGAAATAAACCCGCCCTCTTCCGAGCCCGGCTGGTATGACACCGGAGATATTGCCGACGTGGATTCGGAGGGTTACTTGCACATTCTGGGACGGGTGAAAGCCTTCGTCAAAATAGGCGGAGAGATGATTTCACTGCGCGTGGTAGAGGAATTGGCGATGCGGTGCTGGCCGCAGTCACTGCACGCGGCAGTGGGACTGCCCGACCCGCGCCGGGGAGAAAGAATTGTACTGCTGACTGACACGCAAAACGCCGACGCCGCCACGCTGCGCAAGCTAATCCGCGCCGAAGGCTACAGCGAGCTGTTCATTCCCCATCGCATCGTGAAGCTGAAAAGCCTGCCCCTGCTCAGCACCGGCAAACCGGACTACGGGAAACTCAAAGCCCTGGCAGAAGCCGGCTGACGGCTCACGCCCGGGGATTTCCGGCGGTAGCGCCCGCCGGAGAAAATCAGATTTTTTCGCTGCCGCTGAAGATCAACACTTCTTCGATCAGCGATTCCGCCCCGGAGTCTCGGGCCGGCAAGACGCTCGATATCTTATACAACGTACCGGGAACGTGCTCTGAGAAGATAAATTCATAGACTTTATGCGCCAAGTCCTGGTACTGGGAGCGTCGCGGATCGCTCAAGTAGGGACGGAGCGTAATTTTCCGTGCCTGCACGGGGCTGCCCTGAAAATCTATGCTGACGTCTTCCACCTCGACAGGGTCGGCCAGGGCCAGCTTGATCCTGCGTTGAAAATGGCGCCAACCGCCGTTGGTGCGCCGCTCCATCTCCTGCACTTCCTCCTGCAGGTAAAAACCCAGTACCGGGTTGCCCCGCACTTGATGCGTATTCCGCTGCTGCGCGTGCAGGCGGCGCTTGCCATGGAAAAACTGCAGGCCAACCGTCTTGGTGCCATCCTCGTGCAGGGCACGCACTTCCAGCTGGACCGAATCTTCAAAATTCTCTTCCAGCGTGCCGCTTTTCTTAAAGCGGTAGAGCAGCCGCTGCGGCTTATGCACGTTCTGCAGGTGGTCACTGCGCCAAAGCAGGGTTTCCGCCTCGGTAAACCGGTATCCCTCCGCCGAGGTGGCGGAATCTTCCCCAAAACGGCCAATTTTCGGCGCGTCGGGCTCGGTCGGAGGCTCGGCTTCCTGCCCCCAGGACGGCGCCGCAAGTCCGAGCACCGCCATCAACAAAAGCCTACCCAATATCCGCGGCAGCTCACCCGGCCCTGCCTGCAAAACCAAGCTCCTCATCGCGGCTCAATCATCATCCTCGGCACCGGCCTCATCCGCGGGCAGCAATTCCACCAGGGGGAGCCCGTAATTTACCAATATCCGCTGCATTTCTTCCCGGTTATCCCGAATCAAACGGTTGATCTGCTCCTGCCATGCCTGTTCGCCGTGACGCACGGCCATCGCAATGCTGAAACGAAAGCGCATTTCCGGATAGCTCGGATCACGCTCCAGCATCGGCAACACGCCAAGCTGATCGCTCCCTGCCTGCTTGGCGTAATAACCGCCGATCGGCCCCCAGAGGATCGTGAAATCGATCTCATCGTCTAAAATATCCTGAACGACGTTGCCCGGATTGACCCGGGCATCCCCCGCCTGGGAGACGTATGGCTTGGCGGTAGCCATCATTCCATGCTTGAAGGCCCAGATCTGGGCAGGGCCTCGATCGAATACCCCAAGACGCAGCTTGGAACGCACTTCCTCGGGAAGGGAATCAATGTCTTCCGGCTTTTGCAAATCATCCAGACCGCGATTTCTGGCATAGACCAAGACCCAGGTGGAGGCGTAATACGGAATACTGACTGCCGCCAACTCAAACCGCGACGGCACCCCCATCACCAGGTCACACTTGTAGACTCCGTCCCGCAACTCTGCTTTGAGCGTATTGCGGATAAAGCCCATTCGTTGCGGGAACCATTCATAGCGCAACGGCACCCCCAACTTTTCGGCAAAAAGCTCCGCTATCTTGTTCTCGAAGCCCTGCCCCTCCTGGTTGGAGAATGGAAGATTATACGGATCCGCGCAAACTCTCAGTTCCTTTAACTCCGACTCCTGGGCCAGCACGGAATTCTGCCAAAAGAGGATACAGGCTCCCATGGCAAAGCCACGCCCCAACCGGCAGAACCACGTCCCACTCCCGTTCGCCTTACCGTTGAACCAACTTCTCATCGCTTCAGAGGCCGGCTTGATTTTCGATCGACTTTTTCGTCTTGAGCGCCGCCCGCTTGGCCATGCCCTTGGCATTTTTGAGCACATCATCCAGGTTGGAGGGCTGGCCAACCACTACCGCTCCTACCATGCCGAGCGCAAAATGCGGATTACATTTGTAGATGTACACGCCCTCCACGTTAAATGTCACGCTTCCATTCTGGCCCAAAACAAGCTGGAACGGCTCCGCTCCTTCCGGCATCAATTCATCTATGCTCTGGGTATCGTGGCCCACCATGTTAGTCCATATCACCCGATCCTCAGGCTGTATGAAAACCACTTCAGGACTGTATTTGGTCACCTGGGCAGTTACGACGTGATCTTCGGCGTTGGCCGCATGGACAAAACAGGTGGACAGAAAAAAACACAACAGCGGGTACAGGCATCGGTCCATTATAAAACCCTCCTTAAAAAGTACTCATCACCTAATATGCCATGCACAATACTACGACGAATGCGGGCTCATCACCCTGCAACCTTTTGTCTTTTGTCTTTTGTCACTGACATATTCTGAAGCACAAACAAAAACGCACTCCCTGCCAAGTGCTCAGTAAGGAGCACGCTTTTGCAAGCGTTATTGAACTGACTAATATATCAATTAAAGCCATCCGCGATCAATCAGGCGCCGACCCGTCAGGCGCCGATCGATTGCGGCAGCGCAGCAAAAAGCACTGCCGATCCGGCTGCGCGAGTAGTCTGCGTAAGTAGTCTGCGTGAGTAGGCTGCGCGGACTTGAAGCCTTGCCGGCGAAGGGTCGCAACGCACATCCTCCGGTCCCGCCTGCCTGCACGAACCAGGTGCTATTGCAACAACGAGGAAGACGGGTGCCTCACGGCCCCGCGTCATAACAACACTGCTGCCAGCCTTAACCAGGCACGGCAGCGACCCTGCGCTCACCGGGACAGAGGGCGACAAACAACCCTGCCGCCGCTTATCCTTTGATTGCGGCAGTGCAGCAAGAAAGCACTGCCGATCCGCTGCGCGAGTAGTCTGCGTAAGTAGTTTGCGCGAGTAGTTTGCGCGAGTAGGCTGCGTGAGTAGGCTGCGCGAGTAGTTTGCGCGAGTAGTTTGCGCGAGTAGGCTGCGTGAGTAGGCTACGCGAGTAGTTTGCGCGAGTAGTTTGCGCGAGTAGTCTGCGTGAGTAGGCTGCGCGGACTTGAAGCCTTGCCGGCGAAGGGTCGCAACGCACATCCTCCGGTCCCGCCTGCCTGCACGAACCAGGTACTATTGCGACAACGAGGAAGACGGGTGCCTCACGGCCCCGCGTCATAACAACACTGCTGCCAGCCTTAACCAGGCACGGCAGCGATCCTGCGCCTCACCGGGACAGAGGGCGACAAACAACCCTGCCGCCGCTTATCCTTTGATTGCGGCAGTGCAGCAAGAAAGCACTGCCGATCCGCTGCGCGAGTAGGCTGCGTAAGTAGTTTGCGCGAGTAGTTTGCGCGAGTAGTCTACGCGAGGAGTTTGCGCGAGGAGTCTGCGTGAGTAGTCTGCACGGACCTGAATCCTTGCCGACGAAGGGTCGCAACGCATATCCTCCGGCCCCGACTGCCTGCACGAACCAGGTGCTATTCCGACAACGAGGAAGACAGGTGCCTCACGGCCCCGCGTCATAACAGCACTGCTGCCAGCCTTAACCAGGCACGGCAGCGATCCTGCGCCTCACCGGGACAGAGGGCGACAAACAACCCTGCCGCCGCTTATCCTTTGATTGCGGCAGTGCAGCAAGAAAGCACTGCCGATCCGCTGCGCGAATAGTCTGTGCGGACTTGAAGCCTTGCCGGCGAAGGGTCGCAACGCACATCCTCCGGCTCCGACTGCCTGCACGAACCAGATGCTATTCCGACAACGAGGAAGACTGGCGACTCACGGCCTCGCGTCATAACAGCACTGCTGCCAGCCTTAACCAGGCATGGCAGCGATCCTGCGCCTCACCGGGACAGAGGGCGACAAACAACCCTGCCGCCGCTTATCCCTTGTCGGTCAAGCCCAATTTCCGGGCAAGTTCTCGTCGCCGCTGACGCCTTGCTTCGATCCGCCTCTGGGCTTCCTTTCTGCGAGTCGAATCAGCGTGCGTCAACGCGCCAGCCAGCGACGATTGCGTTAATTTTACCGGGCTACTTTTTTTTTTCCTCTTTTCTTGCCGGTCTTCTTCTTGCCAGCCTTCTTCTTGCCAGCCTTCTTCTTGCCGGCCTTCTTCTTGCCGGCCTTCTTCTTGCCAGCCTTCTTCTTGCCGGCCTTCTTCTTGCCGGCCTTCTTCTTGCCAGCCTTCTTCTTGCCGGCCTTCTTCTTGCCAGCCTTCTTCTTGCCGGCCTTCTTCTTGCCAGCCTTCTTCTTACCGGCCTTCTTCTTGCCGGCCTTCTTCTTGCCAGCCTTCTTCTTGCTGACCTTCTTACGAGCTACTTTCCTGCTGACCTTCTTACGTGCCACTTTCTTGCTGGTTGATTTCTTTCGCGCCGAACCACCGGAGCGTTTCTTTGCTAATGCCATCATAATCCCCTCCACTCAAGATTTGGACAAGAACGACAGGCAGACCATTCTGCCTGTCGATGGGTAAGTATACCCCGCTTTTTAGTTTCTGCAAAAAAAAATAGATGCTGCCTATTCTTTTTTCTCAATGTAGCTTGTTATGTTTCGATGAATTTCTTCGGCTGGAAGCGTGCCATCGATCTGATAAAGACGAGGCATATCTTTCCTCCCGCTCTGCGCCCAATCCCGGTAGTAGTCCAGCAGCGGCAGCGTTTGCTTCTGGTACACTTGCAGTCGTTTGCGCACAGTCTGCTCCTGGTCGTCATCACGCTGTACCAAGGGCTCTGCGCTGACGTCATCCAGACCGGGACGGCGCGGAGGCCTGAAATCCAAGTGATATACCCGCCCGGAAGCAGGATGCACTCGTCTGCCGCCCAGGCGGCGGATAATTACTGCGTCATCCACCTGCAAGACAAACACGAAATCCAGGCCAACGCCCTCACACCGGATTCCCTCGGCCTGCGAGAGGGTACGGGGGAAACCATCGAGTAAATAGCCGGAGCGGCAGTCTTCCCCGGCCAGGCGCTCCTTGACCAGCTTCAAAATGAGCGAGTCGGATACCAGCAGTCCCTGCTGCATAATTTTCTCCAGTTCCTTGCCGGCACCGGAGCCCGAACGCATTGCGGCTCTAAGCATGTCCCCGGTGGAAATTTGCGGAATTTTATAGCGGACCGTCAGCAATTCAGCCTGCGTTCCCTTGCCGGAACCGGGAGCTCCCAGCAAAATCAGCCGAACCGACATGATCCGCTCATCCCCATCCATTCAGTACCCGGCACGCCGGTTTGCGCACGGCAGAAAGCGCGTAGAGGAAGGTGCAGACAGCAAGGCAGCGGCCTCGCCAGGAATTCGTGCATTTCAAAATAATTGGCTACCCTATTATCATTGGACCTATGCATATTGAGCTGGACTCCATTGTACAGGGGAAGAACCGCATCTCGGCGTACGCACCGGGCATGGTTCAGGTCAATGAACAAGTGCTGTATCGTTCCTGTATTGTTACCCCGGATCGGCTGCTGGAAACCTGGCCGCCCGAACCGCCCGAAAGCTTTCAGGGCATTACCTTATCGCACATACAGGAGATCCGTAAACTGGAGCCGGAGTTAGTCCTGCTCGGTTCCGGGTCCCGGCTGCAAGTGCCGGCGCCCGAGTTGCTGCTGCCCTTGTTCGAAGCTGGAATCGGTTTCGAGGCGATGGACACCGGAGCCGCCTGCCGCAGCTATAACGTGCTGATGAATGAGGGGCGCAAAGTTGCGGCTGCCCTGCTGATCCAGCCGGCAAAATTGCCGTGAGTACCGGCAGGAAACTGCCCACTGATGCGCCCCGCGACCCCTCACCGGGCTCGGTCAGCAAAGCCACGTTAGCGGCACCTGGCACCGTTTCCTGGCCTATGCAGCACCCGCGCGCGCTGCGCTTTCGTACCCGGCCAGGGCAGCATCTGCCTGTAATCAGAGACCCGGTGACAGGCGCGGACTAATCCTCTGAACACAACACGTCCAGCGGGACTCTGCCACGGCGTATGATCCGGCGCAGGCGGCGCATGGCCTCCAGCTGGATCTGCCGTACCCGCTCCCGGGTCAGCCCCAAGTCTCCTCCCAACTCTTCCAGGGTGGCTACCGACTTGTCGTAGAGGCCAAAGCGACGCTCCAACACGAAGCGCTGCTTCTCGTTCAATTGAGACATCCACAAGTCGATATAGCGCTTCAGATCGCGGCTTTGTTGCTCATCGGCGGGGTCTGCGCACTGCTCATCATGCAGGTATTCCATCATGCTTTTGCCGCGGCTGCTCCAGTTCATCGGAGCATCAATGGAGGTAATCCACTCGCTCATGCCGAACAGTTTCTGCACGGTTTTTACAGGCATATTCACATCGTCGGCGACCTCCTTCATCGTAGGCTCCCGGTCCAATTCCCGCATCAATTTATAATATCCCCGCCGGCAATGATTGACTTGTTTCAGAACGTGAACCGGCAAACGCACAATACGCACCTGGTCCATCAGGGCGCGTTCTATGGTTTGCCGAATCCACCAGGAAGCATAGGTGGAAAAGCGGAAGCCGCGCTCCGGATCGAATTTCTCCACCGCGCGAATCAGGCCGATATTGCCTTCTTCTATCAGGTCCAACAGCGAGAGCCCGCGTTTGATATAGCGTTTTGCGATCTTGACAACCAGGCGCAAGTTGCTCTCGATCATGCGCTTGCGGGCTGCCTCGTCTCCTTGCTGCACCAGGCGGCCATAATGGATTTCTTCCTCGCCCGTCAGCAACGGAGAGTAGCCGATCTGGCTAAAATACAGGCGATCCACTTCCCACCGGGCTTCCCGCGCTTCCTCCCCCTGCGGTAAATCCTCCGGCCGAGGAGAACGCGCCGGTCGCGCAGCGGAAACAGGAACAGCCGGTACCGCCCCGTCCATTTCCGATGATTTCTTGCCGGGCACAGTTTTTAAGCGGGTTTCCGCCGTCGGTTTAACCATGATTTCCCCGAATTGCCCACTAGTCCGTCACGCTCTCCTGTCAGGCAGATATTTCAACGGATCGGCGGACTTGCCATTCTTGCGGATTTCAAAGTGCAATATGGGACTGCCGTCCACCCCTCGCCCCATCCTGGCAATCAACTGTCCAACGACCACCTGATCCCCTTCAACTACCAGTAACTCGCTATTATGCGCGTATGCGCTGAGAAATTCATCACTATGCTTGATAATAATCAGCTTCCCGTAACCCAGCAGCCCGCTGCCGCTGTAGACGACATCGCCACTGCAGGAAGCGAACACGTCCTGGCCGTGGACTCCACTGATCTGCAGTCCGCGCTCCGCAGTAGGCGATTTCAGCTTGAGCAACTTCCCTTCGGTAGGCCAGTCCCAGCGCAACAATGCATTGACCTCCTGCTGCCTTGCCGCGGGCTTGCCCGCGGACGGCGGTGATGGCCTGGTCTGCAAATCCGGCCCTGGCCCTGCAGGCGGTTTGGCTACCAGCGGCGGCGTAACGCGCTTGGCCGCGATGGCTGGCGCAGGACCTGCATCGGGCTTTTGCGGCGCACGCCGCTCACCCGGCAACGGTGGCGAAGGCATAAACTCTTCGGGCGGGAGCAAGCGCAAACGCTGACCGGGATAAATGGTATAGGGTGCCTCGATCCGGTTCCATACAATCAATGCCCGGTAATCCAGGTTATGCTGCCAGGCGATCGAGTACAAGGTATCTCCGCCCAGCACGAAGTGACGCCCGGCCTGCCGGGAAGCGGCGTCCGCGGCAGACCGGGCCGCTCGTGCCAGCGGCGGAGACGGTACCTGCTCCTCTGCTGCGCCCTGCGTCTCGCTCGGCCTCTCTACCGGGGCCGGCGGCACGTTACAGGCAACCGGAGCCGTCAAAACACCCAGGCTCAAAAACAAACGGTACAAAGTTTTGTACGCCACTCAACCAAGTCCTGTACACATCGGCACGAAATGAGCCGCACCCAGTTCCTGCTCCCAGCGGCGCCCCTGCTCAGTCCGCCCCACCAGCAACAGGCACTGTCGACCGCCCTTGTCAATCGGCAGCACCAGCCTTCCTCCCGGCGCCAGCTGGTCAAACAAAACCGCCGGCTCCCGCGTCGGCGCCGCAGAGACGATAATCCCATCATACGGCGCGTGACTCAACCACCCCCGCGTACCGTCTCCACAACGAGCATGTATATTCTGCAGTCCCAGGGCACGGAAGTTATGCTGCGCCCGGTCCGCCAGCGCCGCAATCCGCTCGATGCTGTACACCTGTCTCACCAGGCGCGCCAGGATAACCGTCTGGTACCCGCAACCGGTTCCAATCTCCAAGATCTTACTGCCGGAACCGTCATTCCCGAGCAGCAACTCCAACATCCTGGCTACCGTGTAGGGCTGAGAGATAGTCTGCTTGAATCCGATCGGCAAAGCCGCATTTTCATAGGCACGATCAGACAGCGCCTCATCAATAAACAGGTGCCGCGGAGTCTCCTGCATGATCCGCAGTACCCGGGCGGAGCGGATACCCATCCCGGCCAACTCTTCAACCAGGCGCTTGCGGGCACGCGGCGAAGTCATGCCCATGCCCCGTAATTGCCGGCAATCAGCTCGCATCCGGATTATTCAGCGACAATGAGCGTCGGGACGACGCGAACTACCGGCCAGGGCGACTGGAAGCTGTAAAGTAGGGGCTATCCGCATGCGCTGAGCGATTTGGATTCAGTTCATGCCGACGTCTTTGATCCAATCGGACAAAGCCTGCACCTGGGAGTGGCGCGTCAAATCGGTCTGCAGCGGGGTAATCGAGACTCTGCCAGCCGCCACGGCGTGAAAATCCGTGCCCGCCCCGGCATCCTGCTCCGCCCCCACGGCACCGATCCAATATACCTCGCGCAAGCGCGGATCCAGGGCTTTTACGATCCCCTCCGAGCGGTGCCGATAGCCCAGGCGGGTAATCTCACAGCCGCGCAAATCACGGTAGGGGAGATCCGGCACGTTGACGTTCAACAGGGTATCGGCCGGCAATGGCCGTTGATGCAGCGCCCGCAGTAGATGCAACACGACGTCGGCGGCCGTGCGGAAATGGCTCGGCTCTTCCATGGCGGAGCCGGCACCACCGGCAACGAGGGAAATCGCCATGGCCGGGCGCCCCAGGAAGCGCCCTTCCATCGCGGCGGCGACCGTGCCCGAGTATAAGATGTCATCGCCCAGGTTGGCACCCGAATTGATGCCGCTGATGACCATGTCAGGCTCATCCGACAGCAACCCGGTAATGGCCAGGTGCACGCAGTCGGTAGGCGTGCCGTTCACGTAATAAAATCCGTTCGCCGCTTTACGGGAGCGGATCGGCACGTCCAGGGTAAGCGAATGGCTGGCTCCGCTGCGGTCGCGGTCCGGCGCCACCACGCTGATAGCACCTAACGGTCGCAGGCTCTGGGCCAAAACTTCCAGCCCGGGCGCCTGGTAGCCGTCGTCATTAGTGAGCAGGAAATGCATACCTCCTTGATGAACACTAGGATTCCCCATATTAAAAATACCTTAAGGATACCCGCTGACCGGCAGATTGCATACACTCAATCGATTGAATCATGCGTCAGCTCGCAGCGCCGCCGGACCCGGGAAGCAAAAATTCCAGCAGAGCCTTCTGGGCATGCAGGCGGTTCTCCGCTTCATCCCAAACGACGCTGCCCGGAGCGTCGATCAGTTCGGCACTCACCTCTTCACCTCGGTGCGCGGGCAAACAGTGCATGAACAAAGCGTCCCGCCGAGCCAGGCGCATTAACGCCTCGTTCACCTGGAAAGGACCCAGGGCTTTACGGCGCCGTTCCCGCTGAGGCTCTTCTCCCATGCTGGTCCAGACGTCGGTCACGACCAGGGAGGCGCCGCGCACCGCCTCGCCGGGAGCGGTAAACAGTTGCACGTGATCGGCAGCGGCTCGCAGCAGTTCGCTCGGGGGACGACAGAATTCCGGACAGGCCAGGCGCAGCTGAAAATCAAAACGGCTCGCGGCTTCGATATAGGAGCGGCACACGTTACTGCCGGCACCGATCCATGCGACCTGGCGTCCCTGTATCGAGCCCCGGTGCTCAATGTAAGTCAGCACGTCCGCCAACACTTGGCAAGGGTGTCCGGCGTCAGACAGCCCATTGATGACGGGCACCCGCGAACATTCGGCAAAGCGCTGCATAAATTGATGGGACGGGATCCGAATCACGACCGCGTCCACCATCCGGGACAACACCCGAGCGGTATCCTCCACGGTTTCGCCCCGACTCAGCTGCGCTTCGTCGGAAGACAGAAAAATAGCATGACCGCCCAGGTGATGCATGGCCGTCTCGAAGCTCAGGCGGGTACGGGTAGAGGGCATCCCGAACAGCATCGCCAGGGTGCGCCCGGAATGCCGGGGCGAAAACTCTCCTGCACGTAGTTCGCGTTTCAGCATCGCGGCCCGATCCAAAAGCGCGTGCAACTGTGCCGAATCGAGATCGGCCAGGCTCAAAAAATGTTGTACGGACACGCGAAACTCCCGGAGCTCTTCAACCTGCCGCCAGTTCCCGTACCAGCGCACTGACCATGCTGCCCAACAGGTCAATTTCCCGCTCTTCCATGATCAGCGGAGGCAGCAGCCGTATCACGTTGCCGACCGTAACGTTCAACAACAGGCGGCGTTGCAAGGCCCGCTCGGTCAAAATCCGGCAATCCCGCTTCAATTCAATGCCGATCATCAGCCCGCAACCGCGGATCTCCCGCACCATTTCTTCCTGCCCCAGGTCCCTGGCCAGGTGTGACCGCAAGCGCTCGCCCAGCGCCGCAGCGCGCCGCGCAAGCTGCCCTTCCTGCAACATGTCCAGCACTTCCAGCGCAATCCGCATGGCCAGCGGATTGCCACCGAAGGTAGAGCCGTGGCTGCCTTGTTCAAACAATTCAGCCGCCTCCCCCCGTGCCAGGCAGGCGCCGATCGGCACGCCGTTGCCCAGCGACTTGGCCAAGGTCAGCACGTCCGGCAACACTTGCTCGCGTTCACAGGAAAACCAGGTTCCGGTACGGCACAGACCCGTCTGTATTTCATCCAGCAGCAGCAAACAGTGGTGCTGGTCGCACAGCTGCCGGGCGCGGCGCAGGTATCCGGGGGGAGGCAGGATGACTCCTGCCTCCCCCTGGATCGGCTCCAGCAGCAGGGCCACGGTTCGGGACTGCGCAAGAGGCTCAACCAGCGCTGCAGCGTCTGCGTAAGGCACGCGCACAAAGCCGGGCAGCAAAGGCGCGAAGCCGCGCTGTAGAGCGTCATTACCGGAGGCGCTCAAGGCGCCCAGCGTGCGACCGTGAAATCCTCCCTCGGCCACTACCACCAACGGCTCCGCTATCCCGTGCCGGGCCGCATACAGCCGGGTCAGCTTCAACGCCGTCTCATTGGCCTCTGTTCCGGAATTGCAGAAAAAGACTCGTTCCATGCCGGACAACTCCGTGAGCTGCCGCGCAAGCCGCTCCTGCAGCGGGATCCGAAACAGGTTGGAAGTATGCAGCAGGCGCCCGGCCTGGTCTGCCAGGACACGGGCCAGGCGCGGATGAGCGTGGCCCAGCGAACAAACCGCGATACCGCTGGTTGAATCCAGGTAACGGTCACCTTGCGCGTCCAGCAGCCAGGCACCCTCGCCGCGCTCAAAAGCCACCGGTTGCGGCTGGTAACAATTCATCAAGGCAGTATCGCCGCGGCGGCCGGCCGGGGGATTGGGCTTATCGGCCTGTTCGGCCTGCTCGGCCTGTGTCTCTGGTCTCATCGCTTGCGGGCAGCCTGAAAGCTCTGCGTGCAGGAACCATCATCAAACCGGATGATCCGCCCCGGGACTCTTGCCGGCGTGCCACCAGTAGACGCTGCGGGCGGCGCCGGATGCCTTCAGCGGCGTCAGCACTGCAACAGGAAAATCCCGGCAGGCCCGGTGCCATTCCGTGGCAACAAGCAGCTTAAAAAGGCAGACCGTGGCTGGCAGCACCCATGAACAGCAGCATCGGCAGCGACAACAGGACGTTAGTGCGCGAGGCCAGGAATGCAACCCGGCGGGCACGGGCCTTTTCCTCATCACTGGCGGCGACGATTCCCAACACCTTTTTCTGGTTGCGCCAGATCAACCCCCATACATTGAGCAGCATGATGGTACCCAGCCAGGCGCCCATGCCAATGGTAACCGCGTAGAGACTGGGCGTCTCCATGCTAAAACCCAGGCTGAAGGCATTCAGAAACATCTTGTTGTGAGCCAGGTAGCCGGCACCGGAAAGCCAGGTAAGCAGCGCCGCCCAGCGAAACCAGAGCAAGGCGCGCGGCGCGACGTACTTGGAGATCGCGGCCGGGCCAGGGCCTTCTTTGTCGGCCCCAGCTTCCGCCAGGGCCCGCACCTGCACAAAATTAAAGTAATACAACAACCCTATCCAGGTCACGCCGGACAAGAGATGCAACCAACGCAGCAGCGCTAATGAAAATTCCACTTTTCTTTAATTCTCCCTAAAGTACTCAATGATTGAAAGTCCGGGGGCCGGAACGCCCCGGGTGAAGCTGGCCGTTGAGGCTCAAGCAACAAGTATCTTAATAAGAAAAGTCAGGATCACTGCCAGCACCAGGCCGGCGACGATCGTCCCCGTGATAGAGTCCAACGGATTCATTAACAAACCTCCCTCATCCAGCAGTATACGCCGCGGATGGAACAGAACAGCCAGGCCCGCCCGGCAGACCAAAATACAAGTATAACCCCGGAAGCCGCACAAGCCAATCTCAGGCAGACAGGTTCAGACTTCAAGCTCCATGCCGTCGCAGGCGACCTCCCAGCCCGCCGCCTCGACTATTCCTCGCTGCTCGCTGTCTTCCAGCAGGATCGGGTTAGTCGTATTGATATGGATAAAAATTTTGCGCCGCACGTTCAGATCCTGAAAAGCGGCCAACGTCCCCTCCTTTTCTTCCTGTATGCTCATATGTCCCATGCGCCGGCCGGTCTTTACGCCCACCCGGTCGCGGATCATCTCATCGTCCTGCCACAAAGTGCCGTCAAAAAACACCAGCGGAGCGTCGCGCAGCCGCTCTGCCAGTTGCGGCGTCATCGCGGCACAGGCCGGGACATAGAAAAAACGGGCCTCGCTGCGCTCATCCCGCACTTCCAACGCGATGGTGTCTTCCTCTACCGAGCCAAAATTCTCACCCTTGCTCTCATCTTCCAGCCACAGCGCCACCTTCCCGGGCACCGCGAAAGGAATGATCCCGAGACCGAACGCGGTGCCGTCCGCCGCCCGCAGCGCAACCGGCTGCTCCAGTTCCAACGGTTCACGCTGCACCCACTCCGGGGAAAGCACATTAAACACCGGGTTGGCCTCCAATACCTCCAATACCCGCCGGGTACCGTAGAGGCGCAGCGGAGAAGATTCGCGCAGGTTCAGCAGCCCGGCAATGTGATCGACGTCAGCATTCGTCAGCACTACGCCCTGGATGGGGGAATAGCGCAGCGGATCGGCCGGGGCCGGCTGTAAAAACCGACTGGCGCCAACCTGCTGGCGCAGGTCCGGGGATGCGTTGAACAAAAACCAGTGTTTCCCGTTAGCGCTGATCGCGATCGAGGACTGGGTGCGCGGCAGCGCCGTCGCATCTGACTGCCGGGCCCGCCTGCTGTTCGGGTGATTGCAGTTCCACTGCGGGTAACCGCCACCCGCAGCCGATCCCAGTACCCGTATCTTCACTGCGCCGTCAGGTGTAACCGGCGGGCTAACCCGCCGGCGTATTGCGCTCGACCCAGCGCTCGCCCTGCGCAGTGAGTTCTTTTTTCCAGAAAGGAGCCCGGGACTTCAGGTCCTCAATGATGAAACGACAGGCGTCAAAAGCAGCCACACGCCGCTCGGACCAGACCGCAACCAGTACAATAGGGTCCCCCAGTTGCATCTCTCCCACCCGGTGCAACAGCAACAACTCCAGCAGCTTCCAGCGACTGTTGGCGGTATCGGCGATCTCCTGTAAATGTTTCTCGGTCATCTGCGGATAGTGCTCCAAGCGCATGCGCTCCACTGCGACTCCCTGGTTGAAGTCACGCAGACTGCCGATGAACACCGCACAAGCGCCGTAACCGCCCGCTTTCAACAAAGCCTGCCGGGCTCCGAGTTCCTGCCAGGGATCAAAGGGCGCCGGGCGAATTTCCACCAACACGGCTCAGCCTCCGGTAATCGGCGGAAAAAAAGCCACTTCGTCACCATCCTGTACGATGGTCTCGGGCGAAGCATATTCCATGTTCACCGCCACCAGCGCGTTCTCCGGCAGCGCGATGCCAACCGTACGGCGCCACAACTCCACCGCGCTCAAACCCTGCTCCACCTGCACTCGCTCCTGTTCCCGTCCCAGGCGCTCGCGCAAGGAGGCAAAATACTTCACTTGAACCGATATCACGATCAGCAGCATAGACCATCCATACGGATGGGGACAAGCTGCCGCGTCCGGGTTCCGTCTCCGGTTCCACAGCGAATCGAAAGGCTGCCGCATAAGGGCGGGATGGAACCGATCACCGTAACCAGAACGGGGCCGCCCACCCGTACAGATGCGCCCATTACACCGGCACTCCGGACCCGTTCCTGATCGGCTCCCATTACCAGGCAACAGCTGCGGCGCCGCCGGACGCACGGCAGGCAGCATGGCGATGGAGAATCTCCGTTCGCACCCGCGGTGCCATAACCGCCGAACCCGCTACTTGGCCACCTGGCTCAGAAAGACCGGGTCGGTGGAGAACTGCTGCTCCTCGGTGGATCCTTCCAGGGCAGTCACCGAAGTCTTGCCGCCGGTGATGGTCCGGGTTACCTCGTCAAAGTAGCCGGTACCCACCTCGCGCTGATGCCGGGTAGCCGTGTACCCTCTGGCCTCGGCGGCAAATTCCTGTTCCTGCAGATCGACGTACGCGCTTAATTGGCGTTCAACAAAGTCCCGGGCCAAATTAAACATCGAGTAATTCAAGCTGTGGAACCCGGCCAGCGTAATGAACTGGAACTTGAAGCCCATGGCCGCCAGCTCAGTTTGAAACCTGGCGATCGTTGCCTCGTCCAGGTTCTGCTTCCAGTTAAAGGAGGGCGAACAGTTATACGCCAGCAGCTTGCCCGGATGCTCTTTATGCACGCTCTCAGCGAAGCGCCTGGCCTGCTTCAAGTCCGGGGTGGAAGTTTCGCACCAGAGCAGATCCGCGTAGTGAGCGTAGGCACAGGCCCGCGCCACGGCCTGGTCCAGGCCCGGTCGGGTACGGAAAAATCCCTCCGAGGTGCGCTCACCGGTAAGGAAGCGCTGATCACATTCATCCACGTCTGAAGTCAGCAGCGCGGCGGCTTCGGCATCGGTGCGGGCCAGGATCAGTATCGGCACGTCCATGATATCCGCCGCCAAGCGGGCGGCAACCAGTTTATTCACCGCTTCCGAGGTCGGCACCAGCACCTTGCCTCCCATATGCCCGCATTTCTTTGCCGAGGCGAGTTGATCTTCGAAATGCACGCCCGAGGCCCCGGCCTCGATCATGTGCTTCATCAATTCAAAGGCATTCAATACGCCACCAAAGCCGGCCTCCGCGTCCGCCAGGATCGGAGCAAACCAGTCTATGCTGTCATCACCCTCCGCGTAATGCACCTGGTCGGCGCGCAGCAGCGCATTGTTGATTTGTCGCACCACGGTAGGAACGCTGTCCACCGGGTACAGGGACTGATCGGGATAAACCTCGTGGGCACTGTTGGCGTCTCCCGCTACCTGCCAGCCACTCAGATAAATCGATTTCATGCCTGCCTTGACCTGCTGCATCGCCTGGTTGCCCGTCAACGCTCCCAAAGCGCTAACGAAGGGCTCCGTCTGCAGCAAGCGCCAAAGCTTATCAGCACCGTGCTTTGCCAGTGTGTATTCGATCGGCAAACTACCGCGCAGGCGGCACACCTGCTCTGCGCTGTATGGCCGCTGGATCCCCTGCCAGCGCTCATTCTGCTCCCATTCCCGTTGCAACTCGCGTACCTGTACCGTGACGTCTTTCACAACCCTATCCTCCATATTGATCTTTAAACCTATTGCTGAAACAGCCGGATGTACGGCGAGACCGGAGCATAAAGACCTCCGGCTCGGAACGGATCAGGGACTGCGCTTCCTTCAGATCGCAGCAGCGGCAAAAGGCTCTGTACCCTTGCCTTAAATGGGCAGAAAAACGGAGCCATGCGTCTATTGACCGTCCATTTTCCGCCAACCTGTTTCCGGTGCAGTCCAAATGTAAGAACACCCGGCCTGAAACTCCTGAGACTGTCCGCTATATTTGCAGTTTAGCAAAGCCTCCCCGCAGTGCAATATTGCGGCCCGCATTCCTGTTGTGACCGGGCAGCCCACGGGCAGTAAAAAAGCTTCAATATAAGCTATAAATACTAAAATATACACCGAAAATACGCGAAATAACGTGAATATCTGCTTCCGATCCTGGCATTACGACTGCCCGGCAGCTCTGCCCGTCGGCATCTCAGTCCGTGCAGATGCAGCTATGGCGAGCGCCCGTCACGGTACCCGATGGCTGTCGGTAAACATGCGAAAATTACAAAAACCGCTATAATCGTTTTCATCAGTCCCTCGACTGGCCCTGAGCCTGGAACCGGTTGATGCACTATGTCTGAATCTGCAACCAAACACAGCACGGAAACCACGCTTCAGGATCAGCATCCCGAACTCCGGCAACCGCCGAATTACCGGGTGCTCTTAATCAATGACGACTACACACCGATGAATTTTGTCGTGCACGTGCTGGAGACTTTTTTCAACAAGAGCCAGGAAATAGCTACCCGGATCATGATGGAGGTACATACCCGGGGCCGCAGCACCTGCGGCATTTTCAGTCACCAGATCGCCGAAACCAAAGTGGCCCAGGTCAACAGCTACGCACGTGAAAATCAACACCCGCTGCTGTGCGTAATGGAAAGAAACCAGGAAGGATAACGTGCTCGATAAAGGACTTGAATCAACCCTGAACCAGGTCTTTCAGGCCGCTCGCCGACTACGCTACGAATACGTAACGGAAGAGCACCTGCTGCTGGGGCTGCTGGAAAACGAAGACGCCGCCGCCGCGCTGAGCTCCTGCGGCACGGACCTGCAGAAACTGCGCTCCGATCTAAGCGACTATATACAGGGAAGCACCCCGCAGCTGCCCCCCGGAGACCCGCGTGACAGCCAACCCACGGTAGGGTTTCAGCGCATACTGCAACGGGCACTGTTCCAGGCGCAGTCGGCCGAAAAGAGGACCGTCAGCGGCTCCAACGTGCTGGCGGCAATGTTCGGTGAACAGGAATCCTACGCGGCTTATTTTCTCTCGCAGCAGAACGTCCGCCGCCTGGACGTGGTCAATTACATTTCACACGGCGGCAACAGGCACGAACTGTCCGCCGCCGAGGAAAAAGAACAAACGGAAGAGACCAGGAGCAGCACCAAGCCGGCTTCCGACCCGCTGCAACTCTACGCTATCAACCTCAACGAACTGGCCCGGCAGGATCGCATCGATCCACTAATCGGCCGCCACCATGAACTGCAGCGCACGATCCAAATCCTGTGCCGCAGGCGCAAGAACAATCCGCTGTACATAGGCGAGGCAGGCGTGGGGAAAACCGCGCTGGCAGAAGGCCTGGCCAGAAAAATCGTCATGAAGGACGTGCCGGAAGTGCTCCGCGACTGCACTATTTACGCACTTGACCTCGGGGCCCTGCTGGCCGGCACCAAGTACCGCGGAGACTTCGAAAAACGGCTGAAGGCGATACTCGGGTGCTTGCAGCAAGATCCTCACGCGATCCTGTTTATCGATGAAATTCATACGATCATCGGAGCGGGCGCCGCTTCCGGGGGCGTGATGGACGTGTCCAACCTGCTGAAACCGGTGCTGAACTCGGATCGGTTCCGCTGTATTGGCTCTACCACCTACCAGGAGTTTCGCGGTATTTTCGAGAAGGATCACGCCCTCACTCGGCGCTTCCAGAAAATCGACGTCGACGAGCCCAGCGTCGCCGAAACAGCGAAGATCCTGCAGGGGCTGAAATCCCGCTTCGAGAATTTCCATAAAATCCGCTACAGTAACCAGGCTTTGCAGGGCGCGTCTGAACTCAGCGCACGGCACATCAACGGTTTCCACCTGCCCGACAAAGCCATCGACGTAATTGATGAAGCAGGCGCAGTGCAGCGACTGCTGCCTCCATCGAAGCGCAAGCGCATCATCGGCATTCGGGAAATCGAGCAAATTGTCGCCCGCATCGCCCGGATTCCTCCCCGCACCGTCAACACCTCCGACCGGAACGTTCTGAAAAACCTGGAGCACAACCTGAAGCTGGTGATCTTCGGACAGGACACGGCTATCGAGGTACTGAGCGCCTCCATTAAAATGTCGCGGGCGGGCCTGGGAGGAAAGGAGCAACCGGTCGGTTCCTTCCTGTTCGCCGGGCCCACCGGGGTAGGGAAAACGGAAGTCTGCCGACAACTTGCTAAAATCATGGACGTTCCCCTGATCCGCTTTGATATGTCCGAGTACCTGGAACGTCACGCAGTCTCCCGCCTGCTCGGGGCACCGCCGGGCTACGTCGGTTATGAAAACGGCGGCCTGCTCACCGACGCCGTCAATCGGCAGCCGCACTCGGTATTGCTCTTTGATGAGATTGAGAAGGCCCATCCGGATATCTTCAACCTGCTGTTGCAAGTGATGGATCACGGTGTTCTGACGGATACGAATGGGCGCGAAGTCTCGTTCCACAGCATCATTCTGGTCATGACGACCAATGCCGGGGCAACTGAAATGAGCCGCAGCTCCATGGGATTTTCCGTGCAGGATCACAGCAGCGACGGCATGGAGGCAATCCGAAAAACTTTTACTCCCGAATTCCGCAACCGATTGGATGCCATCGTTCCCTTTAATTCCCTGGCGCTGGACACGGTGCGAAACGTCGCCCTTAAAATGTTCGTTGAACTGGAAGCCCAGCTTAGCGAGCGCCAGGTGATCATAAAAATCACGGACGAAGCGCTGCACTGGCTGGCAGAACACGGATATGACCGGATCATGGGAGCCCGGCCCATGAGCCGCTTGATCCAGGAGAAAATTCGCAAGCCGTTGGCCGAGGAATTGCTCTTCGGTCGCCTGGAAAAAGGCGGACAGGTCGTGATAGAACAACGGCAGGGGCAGCTGCATCTGCGCTTCGCCGAAGCGGCGGCTGAAACCACCCGGCAAGACGCACTTTCCTGAAAACGCAACTGCGCCCGGCGTGGAGTCTTTCTGCGTCTGCGCTCCAGCAGGCGCGCACCGAAACGCGGCGGCTTATTCCGGGTCGGCGGTTCCGGCCCCGGTCAACGGCACAAAACTGACCGGCAATAACTCACGGCGCAGTAAATCTCCGGAAGCGGTCTTTTCGACCAGGAGCAGCGTCTGCACCCGGCCCTGCTCCCCCAACGGCATAACCAGGCGGCCACCCGGAGCCAGCTGCCGCAGCAACGGCTCCGGCACGTGATCGGCCGCGGCCGTCACCAGGATGCCATCAAAGGGCGCCTGCTCCCGCCAACCCAGGTAGCCGTCACCCACACGGACCTGCACGTTTTGATAACCCAGTGCCTTCAGGCTGCGGGCGGCCTTCTGTCCCAGTTCTTCGATGATCTCGACGCTGTACACCTGAGCTGCCAATTCAGCCAGTACAGCCGCCTGGTAGCCGGAGCCGGTGCCCACTTCCAGCACCCTGGCATCCGGGCGCAACTGCGCCAGGTCAGTCATCAGCGCAACGATATAAGGCTGTGAAATCGTCTGCCCATGCCCGATCGGCAAAGGCCGATTGTGATAAGACCGTCTTGCGTAGTCCGGCGGCACGAACTTATGCCGGGGGACGCGTTCCATCGCGCGCAAAGTCTGCTCCGACAACTCTCCCGTGCCGTCAGCGGAAATCCCAACCTGCTTTGCCATCTCCCGGACCTGCTGAATCATCTGCCTGCTCTTTTCCACTTGGGCTCCCTCCACCTGCGTTTGGGCCTGTACCGGGACACAACACAAGCACACGATCCACCACCGTGCCTGCCCGAGGCCGGCGCCACTGCGGTCAATCATCGGCGGAAATCCCATCGCACCGGCTACGGTCCGTTATCCCGGGCCATTCCAGTCCCGATGCGAACCGGGGCGCGGATGACAGGCTCAGATATCATGCAGTTGCCCGTCGCGCAGTTCTAACACCCGTTGCATCCGCCTCGCCAGGCGGGAATTATGCGTTACCATCAGCAGCGCAGCGGCGCGCTCTCGCTGCAACACCAACATCTGCTCGAAAACCTCATCGGCACTGTGCTCGTCCAGATTCCCGGTAGGCTCATCCGCCAGGATACAGCCGGGACCGGTCACCAGCGCACGGGCGATTGCGGTACGCTGACGTTCGCCTCCGGAGAGCTCGCCGGGACGATGATGCAGGCGCCGCGCAAGCCCCAGTCCCGTTAACAGTTTACTGGCGCGGTGGCGGGCCTCGGCAACAGAACAACCTCCGATCAACAGCGGTATACAGACGTTTTCCACGGCTGAAAATTCCGGCAGCAGGTGGTGAAACTGGTAGATAAATCCCAGCTGCTGATTGCGCAGGCGGTCATTCTCCCAGTCCGACAAGCCGGCCAGCCGGCGACCGGAAACGCGCACCTCGCCGGCACTCGGCAAATCCAGGCCGGCCAGCAGATGCAGCAACGTGCTCTTCCCGCAACCGGAGGCACCGACCACGGCCACCGAAGTTCCCGCTTGCAGACTCAGGTTCACGCCGCACAATACCTGCACCCGCTCCGTTCCCTGGCGGAACTCCTTGCCCAAATCCGTGCAGGCAAGAACGGGAACGTCATTCATAGCGCAGGATCTCCGCCGGCCGGCTGGTTGCCGCCCTCCAGGAAGGATACAAGGTGGCCGCCACTCCCAGCGCGAAGGTAAGCACTCCCACGTGGAGCACGTTGCGCCAGCGCAGGTCCGAAGGCAGACTGCTGATGTAATAAATATCCGGAGAGAGAAACTTCACCTGGAAGTAGTTTTCAATCGCCGGCACCAGCTCTTCCACGTTTAACGCCAGCCAGACTCCGCACAACAAGCCCAACAGCACCCCTACAGCAGCGATCAAGGTGCCATGGATGACAAAGATCAGTAAAATTGAGCGCCGATGCGCGCCCATCGTGCGCAGTACGGCGATATTGGCCTGCTTATCGGTTACCGTCATCATCAGCATGGCAACGATATTGAACGCGGCCACCGCGACAATGAGCATCAGAATCAGGAACATGGCAATTCGCTCCGTCTTCAGGGCACTGAAAAAATTGCGGTGGCGCTGGGTCCAGTCCACCACCTGGTAACTCCCCGGCAACTCACGAGCCGCCTCCCGGCTGAGCTGCGGCGCCTGCATCAGGTCCGTGGTCAGGATATTCAGACCTCCCACTCCTTCCCGCCTGTACAGTTTCTTCACGTCCTCCAGGTGGGCCAACACCAGCGTGGAGTCGTAGTCGTGCATGCCGATTTCGAAGATGCCGACGACCCGTACCTGCCTGAGCCGTGGCAACACCCCGATCATGCTGGGAGTGAATTCCGGCACCGCCAGGGTCATGCGGTCGCCGGCGCGCACCCCCATGCCGCGGGCCAGGCTGCTGCCGATCAGAATGCCGAATTCACCAGGGCGCAAGTCCGAAGGCGAACCGTGCTGCATGCGGCTGGAGATAACGGACAGCCGGTCCTCCCATTCCGGCAGAATGCCACGCACGGCAATGCCCTGCACACGGCCCCCGTACATCAGCATGCCCTCGCCGCTGACAAAGGGAGCCACCGCTACAATCTCCGGATGCTGCAGCAGCTTCCCGGCGCTCTGGCGCCAATCGCCATTGCCCAGGTCATACAGGGTCGCATGGGCGATCACGCCCAGGATGCGCGTGCGCAACTCCCGCTCAAAACCATTCATTACCGACAGCACGGTAATCAGTGCGGTCACGCCCAGCGCCAAACCCACGACTGAGATCAGGGAAATAAAAGAAGCAAAACGGCGGCGCCCCGACAGAGTGTAACGCAGGCCTAAAAGCAGCTCGTAAGGGCGAAACATGGTGCTCAATTATAGCTCACCGGAAGTTTGCCCGGAAAATTACCCAATACCGGCGCGAGCGCTGCCATTCCGCGGACTTGCACGCCTTTTATCAGGCAATCATTATGAGATAATCCACCCATGTTCAATCCGGTCATGCCCGCCGACCCGTGCATGCGAGTGCCTGGCGGCAGATAAAGTGCTCAGTTGCCACAATGGCATCCTGCTGCGTCGGCAACCAGGCGCCGACAAACGGTGAAACTGCTGGCACTGGAAACCAGCACGGAAACCTGCTCCGCCGCACTGCACGCGGACGGGGAATGCCGTGCCAGAAGCGAGCATGCCCCCGGTCGGCACGCTGAATTGCTGCTGCCGATGATCGATGCCCTGCTGGCCGAGGCCGGCTTCCCTGCCTCGCGCCTGGACGCGATCGGGTTCGGGCGCGGTCCAGGCTCCTTTACCGGGCTGCGCGTCGGCGCCGGTGTGGTCCAGGGCATCGCCTGGGCCGCCGCGTTGCCGGTTATCCCGATCTCCTCGCTGGCGGTGCTGGCACAGGCGGCATTGGGACAGACGCGGATCCTGAGTGCCATCGACGCCCGCATGGGGCAAATCTACTGTGCCGGGTACTACCGCCAGGCGCAGGGACTGGTGCATCTGGAAGGCGCAGAGCGCCTGCTCTATCCGGCCCAGCTGCGAGCGCCGGACGAGCACCGCTGGTATGGCACCGGCAGCGGCTGGAAAATCCACGGCGCCGAACTGGCGCCACGGCTGGGCCGGCAACTGCTGGGGTGGGACGACCGGGACGCGTTGGCCACGGCATTGATCCCGCTGGCGCTGGACTCGGCCCGGCGTGGCGCTATGCTTTCAGCGGAGCAGGCGGTGCCGGTCTATCTGCGCGACCAGGTAGCCCAACCCGCTTCCAGGCAATAAATCGCGAGGAATTCGCAGACATGTCCATCAAGACCCTGCCACTGAACGACGAACTGCATCAATACATGCTTTCCGTGTCCCTGCGTGAACCGAGCGTGGCCGGGGCCCTGCGTGCAGAGAACGCTTCCCGGTCGAACCGGAACATGCAAATCGCACCCGAGCAGGGTCAATTCATCGCCCTGCTGGTGCAATTGATCCAGGCCCGCCGGGCATTGGAGATTGGTGTTTTCACTGGCTACAGCAGCCTCTGGATCGCCCGGGCGCTGCCTCCGGACGGACGCCTGATCGCCTGCGATACCAACGAGGAATACGCTAACGCAGCGCGTCGCCACTGGGTACAGGCCGGCGTGGCCGAGCGCATCGACCTGCGCCTGGCGCCGGCACAAGAGACGTTACGGCAATTGCAGCGGGAAGACGCCGGGGAGAGTTTTGATTTTATCTTTATCGATGCGGAAAAAACCGAGTACCAGGAATACTACGAGTTGTCTTTGCCGCTGCTGCGCCCGGGCGGCCTGATCGCGATCGACAACGTGCTATGGGCCGGCAGAGTCTGCGACGCTGCCGTTCAGGATGCCAACACCGAAGCGATCAGGGTATTCAACCGCAAGCTGCACGGCGATGAGCGCGTCTCGCTCAGCCTGGTGCCGATCGGCGACGGGCTGAGCCTGGCAATGAAACGTTAGGCCTGGGCGCACGATGGCGCCCACTCGCACAAAGCTTCAACAATGCAGGCAACGCACCTGGGTGAAAATATCTTCCAGGTCCCCTTCCTCCCGGACGTAGTCCATCACGACCCGCAGCGCCTTGTCGGCGTCCGGCAAGTCGTATTTCTCCGCCATCTCTTCCAGGAACCCGATGTGATCCTCGTATACATTAAATTCATGATCGATCTTCTGTCCAGCCATTTTCATTCACTCCACGCTGCTCGAAACACTCAGCATTGCTTGCTTCGCCTATCCGGTCCCAGGCATGATAAACCGGTCCAAGTTTGCTCTCAACCGGCGGGGAGCGTTCCGCTCCGATCCGGTTTGCCGGCACCGGCCGCGAGCCCGGATCGCGGCCCCCGACCCGGGTTCAGCGTTGTTCTGCTGAACCGCACCCTGGCCGGAAGCCGGGCCTCCTGGTGAACGCGCCCGGCCTGCCGCGAGGACCGGCGAATCATTGCCGATCCGCACTCCGCCTGTGCTCCGTGGCCGGGCCGCACAACAGCGGCGCCTGCTCCCATCGGATCTCGAAGGCTGCCTCTCCCGGCCCGGCCCGGCAATCGGCGGCCAACCAAAGCGGTGGGATTTGCACGATTCTGTCCGCCGAGTAAATCAACGGAATAAAGCTTCTAATCCAAGGGAATACAGCTTTTTCCTGAAAAAATTTCTTCAGTTTGTGGCGCGAAGCAGCCGCCTCTGCGCGCAGGCTCTCCCCGCCCTGGCGAAAGCGCACTTCCAGGCCGGATCGGGGCACCAGCCGGGCCCGGAGTCCCTGCCCCTGCACCGGCGCGGCGCATAAGCGTCCGAGCGGCAGTTCCAGTGGAGTGCCGGGATGCCAGCGCAACGGCAGAACCGGCGGCGGCGGCAACGGGCGCTGCAGGTAGAGCCGATCCCGGTAGCGCCGCAACGCTAACGCGCCCCAGTGTAAACAGGGATTTCGATCGGCGCGCGCCCCCGCCAGTTGCTCTACGATCTGCCGCAGCAAATTCCCGCCGGGCCTGCCGCCGCCTGCCTGCCACAACCACAGGCGCAACAGGTTGCGCGCCCGATCCGGGTCCAACTCGCGCAGCAATGGCAACGACAAGCCCGGCGTGGTGCCGAGACGCTCATCGAAAGCAGCCAGGTCCAGGGCCGCCAACTGCCTGGACAAGCGTAACGTCTCCGCCTGGTGGGTTGCGACCGCGGCCAGAGAACGCTCAATCGCGGGCCAACGCGCACGCAACCTGGGCAATACATCCAGGCGCAGAAAATTGCGCGCATGGCACGGGTCGCGATTACCCGAATCTTCAATCCAATCCAGCTCGCGCCGGCGCGCATAGCATCGCAGGTCTCCCCGCTCCCGGTCCAGCAGCGGACGCCCCAACCAACCCGGGCCGAGCCGGCGCAAGGCGGGCATCGCGGCCAATCCTGCCGGTCCGCTGCCGCGCAGCAATTGCAACAGCACCGTCTCCGCCTGGTCTGCGCGATGATGGGCGCAGAGTAGCAGTTCGTCCATTGACAACAGTTCAGACAAGGCCTGGTAACGGTGCTGCCGCGCCCAGGCCTCGACGCCGGCGCCGGCGGGCGGAGAACCGGACAAGCGCAGCACCCGCAGCGGCAGTTGCAGCCGCGTGCAAATCCGCTGGCAATGCCGAACCCAGTGCTCGGCCTCGGGATGCAGGCCATGACAAACATGCACCGCATGCAGCAGGCGGCTCCAGTGCCGCGCAGCCGGGTGCTCGCGCAAGGCACAGAGCAGATCCAACAGCACGTGCGAGTCCATGCCGCCACTGTAGGCGACCCAGATCCGTCCCGATTGCGGCAAGCCCTCGCGCAGCCCGGCGATGCGGGCGCTGAAAGCCGCCGGATCGTTCAGCTCATCACTCATCGTCCTTCCCGCGCCGCCCTGCCTGGTCAGCACGGCAACGCCGCCTCCGCTCCGGTACCGACCGGACCAGCCTTTGCAGCCCCCGGCCAGCCCACCGATGCTGCAGCGTGCAGACCGAGCCCGCCGCATTTCCCCAATCGTTTGCTGACGGTAGCCGTTGCGGCGGGACGCTGCGCCTGACCGAGCCGGAACTGCGAGTCAATCCTCCCGGTAAAAGCCGAACTTGCTGAAACGCTCGCAGCGTTCCGCCGCCAGGTCCGCGCTGGCCCGGCCCTGGAGCATAAACAAGGTTTCTTCCAGCACCTCCTGCATCCGTTGCGCGGCTTGGTTCACGTCACGATGCGCTCCTCCCAGCGGCTCTGCTATCACGCCATCGATAAAGCCCATTTTATGCAGCCTGGGCGCATCCAGCACCAATGCCTGTGCCGCCAGGCTTGCCTGGTCGGCGTTCTTCCATAAAATAGAGGCGCAGCCTTCCGGTGAGATGACCGAATAAATGCTGTATTCCTGCATATAGATCCGGTCGGCCACTCCCAGCGCCAGTGCGCCGCCGGAACCTCCCTCACCGATCACAACGCTGATCAAGGGCACCGTCAGCGTACACATCAGCGCCAGGTTGCTGGCAATCGCCTCGTGCTGATTGCGCTGTTCCGCCTCGACGCCGGGATAGGCGCCCGCGGTATCGATAAAGCAGATGACCGGCAGATTGAAGCGCTCGGCCAGGCGCATCAGGCGCCTGGCTTTACGGTATCCCTCGGGACGAGCCATGCCAAAGTTGCGTGCCACCCGCTCGGTGGTATTGCGCCCCTTCTCCTGCCCCAGCACCAGTACCGGATGCTGCTTCAGGCGGGCCAGGCCGCCGATCAGGGCCGGGTCGTCGGCATAACACCGGTCGCCGTGCAATTCCTCAAAATCACTGAAAATGCGCGACAGGTAATCCATCGTGTGAGGCCGGTCCGGATGCCGCGCCAATTGCACCACTTTCCAGGGATTCAGCGTCGCGAAGGTCTGGCGGATCAACTCTTTCTTGCGTCGCTGCAGCCGGGATATTTCCTCGTTGATGTCCACGCCGTCCCGGTCCGCCACGTAACGCAATTCCTCTATCTTCGCCTCCAGGTCGGCAATGGGCCGTTCAAAATCCAAAAAATTCACATTTGCTCCCTCCCCATCGCCGGCACTGGCTCTGGCTTCGATGCCGCCTGCACCCCCACCCGGTATTGAACGCGGACGCCGCTGACTTGGCGGGACTGCTGCAGTTCCGCCAGAAATTCATCGCTGATCTGCACCTGCCAGGAATCGTCACAGTGCAATTGGAGCCTGTGGCCCTGGACACAGTACTCAATGTAAATCGGGCTGCTGCCTCCCCGGTGTTTCTGTAACAGCGTCTCCAGCTGATCCACTACGCCGCGTTCAGACGCGTCCGAACGCAAACACAGCTGCAGAGACGCAAAATGGGAGCGCAACTGCTGCAGATCATAACACTCGTCAACGTACAGCCGGAAAGCATCTCCCGGGTCTTCCTGCTCCGCCCGACCGCGCACCACGATTAACCGGTTATTGCCCAGCAAGCTCCGGTAGCAGGCATATTTTTTCGCGTAGAAAATCAGTTCAAGCCGGCCCTTGCCGTCCTCAATAAGGATCTCGGCAAAGCGCCCGCGCCTGCTGCGGCGCGGCCTGATCCGTTCGATATAACCGGCAACCCACAGCATCCCCGGCCGCAGCGACTGCAGTTCGCAACTCAAGATCCCCTGCAGTTCCTGCCGATAACGGGCAATCGGATGCCCGCTCAGGTATTGTCCCAGGGTCTGCTTTTCGCCCTTGAGCAGTTCCTGCTCGCTCCAGGGCGCAGCCGTCCGGCAGTGCTGCGGCGCGGGCCGGGGCAACCCTGGTTTCCCGGCAAACAGGTTCCGCTGTCCGCTTTGCCGCTCCAGGGAAAACTGCGTCGCGGCTTGAATTGCCTGTTCCAGGTTTGCCGCCAGCACGCTGCGCCGGGCACAGGCGGCACTGGCGGAAGCAGCCGGCGCCGGCTTGCCGTCCTCCCCTGCCTGCAATTCATCCAGCGCTCCGGACTGGATCAAGATCTCCAGGGTTCTGCGGTTCAGCAGGCGAGGATCGATGCGCCGGCACAACTCAAACAGGCTGCGAAACGGGCCCTGTTCAGCACGGCTTCGCAACAGTGCCTGAACGACGTTGTAGCCGATGCCGCGGATGGCTCCCAGCCCATAGCGGATCTCACCGGCTCCATCGCTCAGAAACTCATAGCCGGAAAAATGGACCGAAGGAGGAAGCAAGCGCAGCCGCAGCGCCGGCAACTCGCGACAAAGACCGACCAGGCGCTCGGTATTATCCTGCTCCGAGCTGAACATCGCCGCCATAAAATACGCCGTATAATGCACTTTCAGCCATGCCGTGCGGTAGGCAATCAGCGCGTAACCCACCGAGTGGGACTTGTTGAATCCGTAACCGGCAAACTTCTCCATTTGCTCGAATATGCGCACCGCCGTGTTTTTTTTGATTCCCTTTGCTATGGCGCCATCCACGAAGATGTATTTTTGCTTGGCCATCTCTCCGGGATTTTTTTTGCCCATCGCACGGCGCAGCAGGTCTGCCTTGCCCAGCGTGTAATCGGCCAGGCTGCGCGCGATCTGCATCACCTGCTCCTGGTATAGAATCACTCCCCAGGTGGAGTGCAGGATCGGCTCCAGGGAAGCGTGCAGGTACTGCGCCTGCCGCTGACGCTTATGCTCTACGTAGCTCTCATCCATGCCGGACTGCAATGGACCCGGTCGGAACAAGGCCAACAAGTCCACCAGGTCCTCAAAGCGTTCCGGCTGCAGGCGCCGGATCAGCCGTTTCATGCCGGCAGACTCCAACTGGAACAAGGCCGCGGTAGAACCGCTCTGAATCATTCGGTACACTTTGGTGTCATCCAGCGCCAGGTCCTCCATGCGCAGCGGCGCGGCTCCCTGCCGCTTCCGATCCTGGTTGATCGAGCACATCGCGCGCTCCAGCACCGTCAGCGTCTTCAAGCCCAGGAAGTCGAACTTAACCAGGCCGATCTGCTCGATATCGTTCATATCGAACTGGGTTACGGTCCCTACCGATCCGGGTTCGCAATATAAAGGCATATACTCGTTCAGGGGTCGCGGCGCGATCACCAGTCCCCCGGCGTGGCGGCCCGGGTGCCGCACAGTGCCTTCCAGCTTGCGGGCCAATTCCATCAGCCGGCCCACTTCTTCATCCTGCCGGCAGCGCTCGGATAAAACCGGCACCTCCCGCAACGCCTTCTCCAGGGTCATTTCCAGGTCACCGGGGATGAGCTTGGCTAACTGGTCCACAAAGCCGTAGTTGTGGCCCAGGATACGCCCCACGTCTCGCACCACGGAGCGGGCGCTCATCGTGCCGTAAGTGATGATCTGGGCCACCTGCTCGGGGCCATAGCGCTGCACTACGTACGCGATCACATCGTCGCGGCGCTCCATGCAGAAATCCACGTCGAAATCCGGCATCGAGACCCGCTCCGGATTCAGGAAACGCTCAAAGATCAAATCATGGGCAATCGGATCCAAATCCGTGATCTTGAGCGCGTAGGCGGTCAGGGAACCACCACCGGAGCCACGACCGGGACCTACCGGAATTGCCTGGCTGCGCGCCCAGTCGACAAAATCCGCCACGATCAGGAAATAACCGGAAAAATCCATCTCGATGATCACCTTGAGCTCTACCCGCAGCCGATCCCAATACACCTGCGGGTCCTTACCCCCGGCGGGCATTTGTTCCAGCCGCCGCCGCAGCCCGGTTTCCGCCGTCCGGTGCAGATAATCGGTCTGCTCACTGCCGTCGGCGGCCTGAAATTCCGGCAGATGGCAGCCTCCCAAATCCAGTTCCAGGCTGCAGCGCCGGGCGATCTCCACACTGTTCTCGAGCGCTTCGGGCAGATCAGAAAAACAGGTCTGCATCTCTTCGGCGGAGCACAGGTATTGCCTGCTGCAATAGTCACTGCCCCGCTGCGTATCGCTCAGCATCTGCCCGCTCAGGATACAAACCCGGGCTTCGTGCGCCTCAAAGTCCTCGGGACGGGAGAACAGCACGTCATTGGAAGCCACCAGCGGCACCTCGCATTCGACCGCCAGCCGCACGGCCCGCTCCAGGTACCGGTCCTCGTCGGCCCGGCCGGTGCGCTGCAGTTCCAGGTAATAACGCTGCGGGAACAGCTCCCGCCATATGTCCAGTTGTCGTCGCGCCTGGTCCAGGCGGCCGCTGAGCAGGGAGCGCCCTATGTCTCCCCGGCCCGCCCCAGACAGAACGATCAGACCGTCATTCCAGCGTTGCAGCCAGTCCTTGCGTATGCAGGCCATACCGCGAGCCGGACGTTCCCGGTTGGCTTCGGTGATCAATTTCACCAGGTGCAAATACCCTTGCCGGTTCTGACACAGCAGCACCAGGCTGGAAGGCAACTGTGCGGCATCGTCCTGGTAATACATTTCAGCGCCGATGATCGGCTTGATGCCGCGCTCCTGGGCCGCCTGGTAAAATTTCACCGCGGAAAACAGGTTTTCCTGCTCGGTCAATGCCAATGCCCCCATCCCCAACCCGGCGGCATGGTCCACCAGTTCATTGATGCGCGCCAGGCCATTTTGCAGCGAGTAATGAGAGTGCACGTGCAAATGTACAAAATCCGATACCCTGCCACTGCGCTCGCCGCGCCGGGAATCCACCATCTGCATCAGGCCACCGAAATCATGCCGCGTGCCAGCAAACGCCGCACCGGCGCGTAGCTGCGGCGATGGATCGGACTGACCCCCCGGCGGCGCAGCTCCTGCAGGTGAGCCGCGGTCGGATAGCCCTTGTGGCGGGCAAACCCATAGCCCGGATAACGCACGTCCAGGCGCCGCATCTGCGCGTCCCGCTCCACTTTAGCGAGTATCGACGCGGCGCTGATCGCCGGCACGCAGCGGTCTCCTCCCACCACGGCGCGGATACGGCAATCCCGGTCCGCCTCCAGGCGCGGACAATGATTGCCGTCCACCAGCACCTCAGCAGGCGCGGTGCGCAATTTGCCGAGCGCGCGAGACATGGCCAGCAGGCTGGCCTGCAAAACGTTCAGGCGCTCGATCTCCTCCAGCGTGGCGTAAGCCACCGCCCAGGCGAGCGCATGGGCACGGATGTCCGCCGCCAGGGATTCGCGCCGCGCCGCGCTCAACGTCTTCGAATCAGCAAGGCCGGCAATTTCCCGTGCCGGATGCAGAATCACCGCGGCCGCGCAGAGCGGACCGGCCAGCGACCCTCGCCCGGCCTCGTCCACGCCGGCCCGCAGGGGCTGCGCTGCGGCTCTGGCCGAGGCGGGGCGACTCATGCCCGTTGCCTCACGGCGCCGGCCGCACGCTCGGACAGCAATGCACGCACGGCGGCGGCCGCCTGCTGATCGGCACCGCGGCCCATTTCGCCGCGCAATTTGCGAAAGATCGCCTGCAGTTCGCTGACGGCGGCCGAATCCTGCAGCCAGGCCAGCAGTGCCGGCCCCATCCGTTCGGCCCGTACCGCTCCCTGCCAGAATTCAGGCACCAGGGCCCGACCGGCGATGATATTCGGCAAAGAGAAATACGGCGTACGAACCAGCGCCCGGGCAATACCGGCACTGAGCCAACTCATCCGGTAGGCCACCACCATCGGACGCTGCAGGCACATGGCCTCCAGTGCCGCGGTACCGGAGGCCAGCAACACCGCGTCCGCCGCCTCCATCACGTCCAGGGAACGGCCCTGCAAAACCTGCAGCGGCAGCCCGGGACAAAGTTCGGCGGCCGCCCGGCGCAGGCGATTGCCGTCCGCCGGACTCAGCACGTTGGCCACAAAGCGTAATTCCGGCCGGCGCCGCCAGCACCACTCCGCAGTTTGTAAAAAAGGTTTGCTCAGACGCTCAAGCTCCGACTGCCGGCTGCCGGGCAACAGTGCGATCAGCGGTCCCTGGATATGCAAGCCGAGCCGGGACCGGGCCGTGCGCGCGTCTACCTGAGACGAGATCCGATCCGCCAGCGCATGACCCACCAGCCGCACCGGTATGCCGCAATGCCGGTACAGCCGCTCCTCAAACGGAAACAGCACCAGCATCAGGTCCACGGCCCGGGCAATCCGGCGCAGCCGGTAGCGGCGCCAGGCCCAAACGGACGGGCTGACGTAATGCACGGTCGGAATCCCCGCCCGATGCAGGCGTTCCTCCAGGCCCAGATTGAATTCCGGAGCGTCAATGCCGACAAAGAGGGTCGGGGGCTGGTCACGGAAATGCCGGTACAACTGCGCCCGGATGCGTAAGATCCGGTACAGTCGCCCGAGCAATTCCGTCGTCCCCATCACTGCCAGTTGTGACGCCGAGTGCAGGATTCGGCAACCGGCGGCCTGCATCTGTTCCCCGCCGATGCCTTCCACCTGCAGATTGGGGCAGGAGCGGCGCAAAGCCCGGATCAGGCCGGCGCCGAGCAGATCACCAGAAGGCTCTCCCGCCACCACGCCAATCCGCAACGCGGAAGAACCTGCCGCACTATCCCTCATATCCGATCAAGCCGGCTCCGGCAAAGCGCTCCTGATCCATATAGGGCAGCGCGCGCCCAGCGCGGCACAACGTGCGCCGGCGCTGCGCACCGGGGCAAGCCAGGCCCATTGCGATCATCACCGGACGACACCCAGGGCGATGGAACGTTCCCGGCGGCCTGCGGCACTGTACGGTGGAGCGCACGGCTTCAGCGCAGAATGCCGCGCACGGATTTCCGAATGAAGTCCAGCATATGCTGCACCGGGGGATGCTGCTGCGCCAACTGCCCCAATTGCCGCAGAGCCTCTTTCTGCCTGAGCCCGCTCCGATAGAAAATGCGGTACGCCTTATTCAGTGCTTTAATCTGCGGCGCGGGAAAGCGGTTTCGGCGCAAACTCTCAATGTTCAGCCCGACCGGATGCGCCTTGCCGCCCCTCATCACAACTTTCAGGTAAGGCGACGTATCCATCCTCAACGCACAAAACCCGGCGAGAAAACTGTAGGCTCCAATACGGCAGAATTGATGCACGCCGACGCTGCCGCCGAGCAGGGCATGATCTTCCACGCACACGTGCCCGGCCAACATCACGTTATTGGCCAGTATGGCGTGATTGCCGATCATGCAGTCGTGCGCCACGTGTACACAGGCCATGATCCAATTGTCATTGCCCAATACCGTAGTGCCTCCTCCCTGCTCGGTGCCACGGTTGATGCTGCAGTATTCCCGAATCGTGTTGCGGTCGCCGATCTGCAACAGGCTGCGCTCGCCCCGGCGATACTTCATGTCCTGCGGATCATCCCCTATAGAGCAGAACGGGTAGAACCGGTTATCCCTGCCGATCCGGCTCGGCCCCCGGATGACGGCGTGCGGACCGATCTCGGTGCCCTCCCCAATCTCGACGCGCTCACCGATGACCGCGTGCGGACCCACCCGCACTCCTTCCGCAAGCCGGGCGTCCGGATGAATAATCGCGGTAGGATCGATCAAGTATCCGGGGCCAAAACGATCAACAACTCAGAGGAGGCAACCAGTTTCCCGCGCACCCTGGCCTGGGCCTGCATCCTGGTGACCCTTTGCTTTCTTTTGAGCAATTCCACCTCAACTTCGAGTTGATCCCCAGGCAACACCAAACGCCTGAGGCGCAGTTTATCGAGGCCCGCCAGGTAAAAGTAAATGGAATCGGAACGGACCCCTGCACCGTACAGGGACAGGTAATCCAGGATGCCGCCCGCCTGCGCCATGACTTCAATGATCAGCACGCCCGGCATAATCGCCCGGGAGGGAAAATGCCCCTGGAAAAAGGGCTCATTCATCGTGACGTTCTTGATCCCGCGCAGGAAACGGCCTGCATCCCACGCCAGCACCCGGTCGATCATCAGAAAAGGATAGCGGTGCGGCAACACCGCCTTAAGCTGATCCGCTTCTATGATTTGCGATACGGGTACGTCGGTACTCATCGCCCCGCCCGGACCATGCGGGCAACCTCTGCGGGGCCCGACCGGCGCCGCTGAAACAAGGACAGAAGGCTCCGCATTGGCTGTCCTCCCGCCGTCAGACGTTCCCGGCTTTCGGGGGGGGATCCAGCGGGGCGGAGTGCGCCTCCCCAGCGCCGGAGGCGGCCTGAAAAAATTTGCGCTCGCGCGAAAATCGTTCCAGGCGCATGAAACGGATTAAATTGCGCTTCCAGGTCTGGATCTCCATTACGTGCACGGTTGAACTATACTTGCCTGGCTTGCTGAGCGAGTACGCTACTGTAGAGCCACCATTGACAATGACACGATCGGCAAGCTCAATGTGTCCGTTGATCATGCAGGCACCGCCGATCTGACAATGCTCCCCGATCCTGGTACTGCCGGCAACGCCGACACAGCCAGCGATCGCTGTGTGTGCGCCGATGCACACATTATGTCCAATCTGGACCTGGTTATCAATTTTTACCCCGTCCCCAATGACGGTGTTGTCCAGGGCGCCCCGGTCTATCGTGGAATTCGCGCCAATCTCGACCCCGTCACCAATCACCACCGTGCCCAGCTGGGGGATCTTCAGCCACTCGCTGCCGACATAGGCAAAGCCGAAGCCGTCGGCGCCGATCACCACGCCGGGATGCAAAATAGTGTCGCATCCAAGCTGCACGCGATCCAGCAGGCTGACCGCGGACACCAGCCGCGACCGGGCGCCGACCCGAACCCCGCGACCGACCCGGCAGCCGGGTCCAAGCACCACTTCCGCCTCGATCACCGCGTTCTCTTCCACCACCGTGTAAGCGCCCACCTGTACCGAGTCGTCCAGCTGGGCGGAAATGGCAATCAATGCGGTAGGATGCACACCCGCAACCACCTTGGGCTCAGCCGTCAACAACCTGGCTGCCTTCGCGTAACCCAGGTACGGATCGTCCATCACCAGGGCGTCCACCGAGCAGTCCGCCAGGTAACGTGGCGACAAGATGACGGCCGCCGCCTGCGTTGATTTCAAGTATTGGCGAAAGCTGCGGTCCGACAGGAAGGAAAGCTCGTCGCAACGGGCCCGCGGCAACGGTGCCAGTCGCACCACGCGCCGCGCCGGGTCACCGTGCAGCCGCGCACCCAGGTGCCGGCTCAATTGCTCCAGGGTTAGTTCCATTTCCGCCCGCGCCGCCGCCCGGGCACCGTGCTACTGCTCGTCGTCTTCAGACTGTTCCGGCGCCTCCGGCGCAGAATCGGCGGAACTCTCCTTCTTGCCGGGCGAGCGCCTGCTCACCAGCTCCTCCAACACCCGCTCGGTTACGTTGGTATCCTCGCTCGCGTAAGGCAGGCTCTCCCGGTTCAAGATCAGGTCGAACTTGTCTTCTTCGGCAATAACCTGTATGGCTTCCACGATGTCGCGCTGAATCTTGGAAAGCTCCTCGTTCTTCCGGTAGCCCAGGTCCTCCTTGTACTCTTCCTGTTTGCGCTCGATCTCACGCCGCCTGGAGATGATGTCCCGCTCCAACTCGCTGCGCTCGGAGTCTTTCATGATCGCACCTTCCTTGGCCAGGTCCGCTTCCTTCTGGCGCAACCCTTTCTGCAGCGACACCACTTCCTCCTGCAACGGGGCAAATTCCTTTTCGATTTGCTTGCGGGCATCCTCTGCCTGGGGAGACGCCTCCAATACCCTGATTAAATCGACCACTCCTATCCTTTGCTCCTGGGCCTGACCCGGGACGTACGGCAGTAGCAGGATCAAAGCGTGAACCAAACGTGTATTTACTCGGAACAAAACAAAAACTCCCCTGTTGAAATCCTAAAACGACGCGCCAAACGTAAACTGGAATGATTGTATCCGGTCTCCCGGCTTATCACCGAAAGGAAAAGCGTAGCTGGCACTCAACACTCCCACCGGGGAAACCCAGATCCCGCTCAAACCGGCGGAATAGCGAAACTCGCTCAAGTCTAACGATTCTTCCCTTAAATCATAGACGTTTCCCGCGTCCACGAAGAGCGTCGCCCTGACCTGGTCATGCTTTTTGATAAACGGGATCGGCAAAATCAGCTCTGAACTGAAAAACGTCTTCATGTTGCCCCCCAGGGCATTGTTGCTTGCATCCAGCGGCCCCACCGTATTTTCCTCGTAACCGCGCAGCGAGCGCGGCCCCCCCAGGTAGAAATGCTCAAAGAAGGGCAAGCGGGACGTGCCGCCGTAACCGTCTCCGTAGCCCACTTCCCCTTCCAGCAGCAGGGTAAAGAGCTCGCTCAACGGAATCAGCCAGTCCGAGCGGTAATCCAGCTTGAAAAAGTTGACCGAGTTACTCAGGCCCGGCGTGCCCACCTCCAGGCTGATGCGCTGCAGGGTTCCCCGGTCCGGCAGAATGGCCCGGTTGCGCGTGTCATAGGCGAAGCTGCCGGTAACCTTCAACACATTAAAGCGGGAACCTTCTTCCTCAACGAACTGCCGCACCCGTGTAGAGACCGCGCTGCCCAGCTCCAGGTCGGTCTGCTCGTATGCCAGGTCCAGGCCGAGCAGGTTATATTCACTGATCGGAATGCCAAAATTGACCCCGGTGCCCAGCACCTGCGCGTTATAGTCAGAGATGTTGGCCTCGCTGGCGTCCAAGTCGCTGTAGGAAACGTGAAAGCCGCGCCGAATACCGTCGATCGTGTAGTACGGATTCAGGTAACTTAAGGAAAAACGCCGATTCACTGCACTGTTGTTGAAGGCCAGGCTGACCCGATTTCCGCTGCCGAGAAAATTGTCCTGGGTCACGCTGAGACGCAGGATCAGCCCCCGGTTCTGAGAGAATCCAAGCCCGAGCAGCAGGGTGCCCGCCGGGCCTTCCGTTACCGAGTATTGCACGTCCACCTGGTCATCCGTCCCAGGCACGGCCCTGGTTTCCACGTTGACTTCCGGAAAATAACCCAAGCGCTGCAACCGCACCCGGCCCCGGTCCACTTTACTGGTTGAGATCCAGGCACCCTCCTGCTGGCGCATCTCACGCCGCAGCACTTCATCACGGGTGCGTTCATTTCCGGCAAAGATAATGCGCCGAACGTAAGAGCGCCTGCCGGGCTCGACGAAAAGCGTAATGTCCACGGTTTTGCTTTCATCATCGATCTCCGGGATCGGGTTAACGTTGGCAAAAGCATAACCTTCCTGTCCGAGCCGCTCGCTGATCCGGTTGCCGCTGCCGGTGATCCGCTTGCGTGAAAACAGCTCTCCCCGGGACACGTCCACCAGGCCGAACAGCTCCGTCGTCGGCACCACGAATTGGCCGGCCAGGCTGATGTCGGCAATCTTGTACTGTCCGCCCTCGGTCAGATTGATGGTAACGTAGATGCTCTCACGGTCCGGACTGATGGAAACCTGAGTGGAATCAATACTAAAGCGCATATAACCGCGATCCAGGTAATAGGAACGCAGCGTCTCCAGGTCCCCGGCCAGTTTTTGGCGCGAATATTGATTATCCTTGGTGAAGAAAGAAAAAATACCGCCCGGGGTAGACTCAAACTCATCCAGCAAGTCATCCTCGTCAAAATCGTTGTTACCGACCAGGTTGATCCGGCGGATATTGGCCGCCTCCCCCTCAAAGATATCGATGGCAATCGACACCCGCCCCTCCGGCTCCAGGTCGGTCACAGTGTAATCAACCTGCACCGCGTACCTGCCCTGCGCAAAATACTGCCGCACCAGTTCCTGCTGAATCCGATCCAGTTGAGAACGGTCAAACACCCGGCCCTCGGCAAAACCAAGTTCCAGCAGCCCTTCCAGCATGTCCTCCGTTTCAATGGATTCATTTCCGCTGACCGAGATCGCGCCGATCACCGGACGCTCCAGTACAATGACTACCAGCGTGTCCCCTTCTCGCTCAATGCGCACGTCATCGAAAAAGCCGGTCTGATAGAGCGCACGAATCGCCAGGGCGGAGTCCTCCTCGTTGAAAAAATCCCCCACCTTGAATGGCAAGTAATTAAAAACCGTACCGGGCACAATCCGGGACAGTCCTTCAACGCGCACGTCCTCGATCTGAAATCCTTCCGGCTCCTGCCCCAGCGCCGGAGCCGGGACCAGCACGCACGGCAGCAAACACAGCATCGCCACGCATAAATGCTCAAGCGGAGAACGGATCAGAAAGGCCGGCAGGAGGGTCTTCATAGCAGGCGGCGCACGTCTCCCACGCAAACCAGTACGAACAACCCCACCAATAAAACCAAGCCAACCTGCTGCAGGATGGACTGGATTTTTTCCGACAGAGGCTTCCCTCTAACCATCTCGCACAGGTAGTACAATAGATGTCCTCCGTCCAATAATGGAATCGGCAACAGGTTGAATATCCCCAAGCTCACGCTCAGTAAAGCAAGCAGCGTCAGAACATCGACCATCCCGCTTTTGGCGGCCAAGCCGGCATACTGGGCGATCCCCACCGGGCCCTGCAAATTATTAACCAGGGAAGCCTGCCCGCTGACAATGCGGCCCAATACCTGCAGGATCAATACCGAGTATTGAGCCGTCTTGTGCAAGCCTAATTGCAGGGCCTGCGGCACCGGGTACGACTCCAGCGCCGCCTGCTTGCCGCGCATCATATCAAAATACTCCCGGTCCGCCAAAATTTCGGCGCCGATATAGCCCTCTGACGCGCCGGACTCTCCAATCCGCGCCTCCGGGGTCAGTGCCACCGAAAAGCGGCGCTCGTCCCGCTGCAGCAACAACTCCATCGGGCGAGCGGAATGCGCGCGGATGACGCCGATCAATTGCGTCGGCTGGTACAGCTTGCGCCCCTGCGCCTGCAGCACCCGGTCGCCGGCGCGCAGACCGGCCCGATCCGCCGCGCCGCCCGGCTCCACTTTCCGGATCAGCATCGGCAGCGCCGGCATCCCGACCCAAAATCCGATCCGGTCGCCGAGGAAGCCACGGTGCAGAGCATCCAGCGGGACCGGTTCCAGGCTCAACTGCAACTCGCGCTCCATTCCGCTGCGGGCACGCACCTTGACGGCGACCGGGGCACCGTCATCGGCAATCAAGCGCGCCACTATGCGCTCGTAGACCGACACCGAGATCCGGGTCGGCCAACCGTCCACCGCCACGATCTCCATGCCGGGCTGCAAGCCGGCCGCCGCCGCCGATGAATTCGGGTACACCTCCTGTACCAGCGGCCGGACCCCGGAAACTCCGAGCAGGTACACGCTGGCAAAGAGCAGCACCGCGAGCAGCAGGTTGAACAACGGTCCCGCCAGCACGATCAGCGTGCGCTGACCGAGCGATTTACGGCTAAAGGCCTGGTGCAGCCGCTCCGGAGCGACTTTCCCCTCGCGTTCATCCAGCATCTTCACGTAACCGCCGATGGGCAGGGCGGCAATCACCCACTCCGTCTGACCCCGGCCAAAACAGCGCTTCCATAAAGCCGGCCCCATGCCGATGGAGAAGCGCGTCACGCTGACGCCGCAAAGACGCGCCGCCAGGTAGTGCCCGTATTCATGCACCACGACCAAGAAGCTCAGGCCGATCAGAAAGGCGGCCAGCGCGTGGAAGATCTCGTAGAAGTAGGCAAGCATCAGGCGGCGTGGCGTTTCACCTGGCGGGTGGCCAGTTCGCGGGCGCCGCGATCGGCCTGGCAGATAAGTTCCAGGCTGTCCGCGGCCACAATGTCCATTCGATTCAGCACCTCTTCGATCACTGCGGCAATGCGGGCAAAGCGCAGCCTGTTCTGCAGGAAGCCGGCTACCGCCACCTCATTGGCGGCGTTGAGCACCGCGGTCGCAGTGCCACCGGTGCGCATCGCCTCCCGGGCCAGGCGCAGGCAGGGGAAGCGCACCGGGTCCGGCGGCTGAAAATCGAGCCGGCCCACCTCGGTCAGGTCAAGCGGGCGGGCACCGGATTCGATCCGGTCCCGCGGCCAGGCCAGCGCATGGGCAATCGGAATGCGCATGTCCGGGCTGCCCAGTTGCGCCAGCATTGAGCCATCCGTGTATTCGACCAGGGCGTGCACCACGCTTTGTGGATGTACGATCACCTCAACCTGCTCCAGCTTCAAGCCAAATAACCAGCATGCCTCGATCACCTCCAGCCCCTTGTTCATCATCGTAGCAGAATCAATGCTGATTTTTTTTCCCATCTGCCAATTCGGATGGCGCAGCGCCTGTGCCGGCGTCACTCGCTCCAATTGCTCCGATGCGGTGCAGCGAAACGGTCCGCCGGAGGCCGTCAGCAGCACGCGGCGCACGCTGTCATCCGCCGCCCCCGCGCACAGGCACTGGAACAAGGCGTTATGCTCGCTGTCAATCGGTACCAGTTCAGCCCGATGGTCGCGCACGGCGTCCATGAAAAACTGCCCGGCCATCACCAGCACCTCCTTGTTAGCCAACAGTATGCGCTTGCCGCCGCGCACGGCGTGCAGCGCCGGGAACAATCCGGCCGCGCCGACGATGGCCAGCATCACGTAGTCCGCCCCCGGGTCCGCCGCGAGCGCCTGCAAACCCTCCTCTCCGTGCAGGATCTCCGGGCTTTGGGGACCCTGCAAACGGCGCCGCAACCGGGCCGCGGCGGTCGCGTCCGCCAGCACGGCATAGCGGGGCCGCCAGCGCAGACACTGCTGGTACAACTGCTCGGCATCGGTATGGGCGCTGAGTCCCTGTACCCGGTAATGCCCCGGATGCCGAGCCAGCACCTCCAGCGTCTGCCTGCCCACCGAACCGGTGGAGCCCAGGATGGTCACTGCGATCATATCCAGGCCTCCACCAGCCAGAGTCCGACCGCAAACGGCGGCGCGGCCGCGCACAGGCTGTCGATCCGGTCCAGCATGCCGCCATGTCCGGGCAGCAGGCGACCGCTGTCTTTACGCCCGGCCTGACGCTTCAGCAGACTTATATACAGATCGCCCACTACGCCCAGGGCACAGACAAACAGGCTGAGCAGCAAAAACGGCAGCCAGGCCGGGCCCGGCACGCCCAGCAAAAACATGCCGCTGACGGCGCACAGCACGGCGGCCACCGAGCCGCCGCCGAGTCCCTCCCAGGTTTTACCCGGACTGATATGGGGAGCCAGGCGATGCCGGCCCCAGCACCGGCCCACGCCGTAAGCGGCGCAGTCCATCACGCTCACCAGCAGCAGCAGGTAGCCCAGCAGCAGCCGGCCATCCACTTCGGCGAAGCCCTGGCGCAAAAACAGCAGCCCCAGCCATGCCGACGGCAGCAGCAGCCAGCCCAGCAGGGCTCGTTGCCAACCGGAGCCCGGCAACAGCCAACGCCCCTTGCCGCTCAGCAGCAGCGGCACCCCGAGCCACCAGAGACTCGCCGCCAACAGCAGCCACCCGCCCGCCGCATCGGCCAGCAGCAGGTAGCACAGCAGCAGCAGGAGCGCACTGGCCGAGACGTAAAGCCCGCGCTGCAGCCCGCTCCAGGCAGCCAGGGTGGCCCACTCCGCACTGCCTGCCAGCACCAGCAGGCCCAGCACCAGGGCCAGCAACGGCAGCGGGGCCAGCCACACCAGGCACAACAGTGCCACGCCCAGCAGCACGCCCACCTGTATCCGCTGTTTCAGCATCGGGTCGGTCACGACTCGGCCTGCGCCCCGAGAGTGCCGAAACGGCGCTGACGTCCCGCGTACCAGCACAGGGCCGCGTCCAGCTGCCGGGCGGAGAAATCAGGCCACAGGCAATCGCTGAAATAAAGCTCGGTATACGCGCTCTGCCAAAGCAGGTAATTGCTGATGCGCTGTTCGCCGCCGGTACGGATCAACAGGTCCGGGTCCGGCAGATCGCCCAGGGACAGGCAAGCGCGGATGCGCTCCTCGTCGATCTGCCGCGGGGACAGCTCTCCCTGTTGGACTGCGGCCACCAGGAGCTGCAGCGCCTGGCAGATATCCCAGCGCCCGCCGTAATTCACCGCCACCCCGAGCTGCAGGCAGGCATTCTCCCGCGTCATCCGCTCCGCCGTTTCCATCAACTGGCGCAACGGGCCGGGAAAGGCAGTCCGATCGCCGATAAAGCGCAGCCGCACGCCCTGCCGGTGCAGCACCGCCAATTTTCCCGCCAGCGCCTGCTCGAATATTTGCAGCAGGCGCTGCACCTCAACCTGGGGCCGCTGCCAGTTCTCACTGCTGAAGGCGAACACCGTCAGGATCCGGATCTGTCGAGCCACGCACAGCGGCAGCAAGCGCTGCAGACTCCGCACACCGGCCTGGTGACCATAGATGCGCGGCAAATTGCGCAGCGTGGCCCAGCGTCCATTGCCATCCATGATCAAAACCAAATGCCGCGGCACAGCGGAACTGCAGGCATCTGGAGCTTGCTTCAAAGCGCCCATAATCTAAAATAAGATATTCTTTATCAATATCTTCAGCACAAAATAATAAGTAAAATATAAAGATTGTGATCGGGATCATCCGCCCGGCGGGAGCCACTTCCGGCAGGGTGGCGTGGCGGCCCGCAACGCCGGTGGCCCGAGTTCGGCAGTGTACCGAAGTCCTGGCTCCGGAAACAGCGCCGGGGCCGACTGTGAGCACATTCCGACACGGAGCTCGATGGTGGCTCGGTCCGGGACATCATCAGGCACCGGTCGCGGACTAAAACTCCATCAGATCCTGCTCCTTGCTGCCCAGCAAAGCCTCTACTTCGCCGATGAACTGGTCCGTCAACTGCTGGATCAGCTCTTTCCCCCGGCGCTCCTCGTCCTGGTCCAGATCCTTGCCGGCGGAGGATCCGCGCAGTTCCCGAATCACCTCACGGCGGATATTGCGCACCGCCACCCGCCCCTGCTCGGCCTCCATGCGCGCCAGCTTGACCAATTCCTGGCGCCGTTCCCCGCTCAGCACCGGCAGCGGAACATGGATAGACTCACCGGCAGTGACCGGATTCAGTCCCTGCCCGGACTCGCGTATCGCTTTGTCCACCTGCGGGACCAGGGATTTATCCCAGACCATCACTTTCAGCGTACGGGCATCGACGCTACTCACCCTGGCCACCTGCTGCAAGGGCAGTTCCGAACCGTAACTCTGCACCGGGAGATGCTCGATCAGGTCAGGCTGGGCTCGGCCGGTGCGGATCCGGGCCAGGTTTTTGCGCAGCGCTTCCAGACATTTACACATGCGCAGTTCCGCATTCTGCACACATTCCTCGATCACGTCTGCGGCTCCGCGCTGATCATCGTGCCTTCCGGCTCCCCTCGCGCCGCCCGCAACAGCGCCTGCGGTCTCTGCATATCGATCACCCGCATCGGCATGAGGTTATCCCGGCACAACACCAACGCCGTGGCGTCTATCACCTCAAGCCGACGATCCAGCACCTGATCATAGTCCAGGTGTTCAAAGCGCTGCGCATTGTCGTCCAGCGCCGGATTGGCCGAATACACGCCATCGACTTTAGTCGCCTTGATCATCAGATCGGCGCCAATCTCCACCGCCCGCAGGCTGGCGGCCGTATCCGTGGTAAAAAAAGGATTCCCGGTACCGGCGGCAAAAAGCACCACCCGACCCTTCTCCAGGTGCCGCAACGCACGGCGCCGGATATAACTCTCGCAGACTGCGTGCATGCGCAGAGCGGACATCACCCGCACCTTGAGTTTCAGCTGCTCAAGCGCGTCTTGCAGCGCCAGGCAGTTGAGGATCGTAGCCAGCATGCCCATATAATCGGCGCTAACCCGGTCCATGCCGCCGTCGCGCAAGTCCCGGCCGCGAAAAATGTTGCCGGCCCCCAGCACCACGGCAATTTCACAGCCGGCCTGGCGCAGCAACTGGATCTCGTTGGCATAATAGGCCACTGACGCCAAGTCAATGCCGCTGCCGGCCGCGCTACCCGGAGCCTGCAGCGCCTCTCCGCTCAGTTTCAGCAGCACCCGCCGGTAACGCAGCGCGGCGCGGTTTTCGCCGGATGGTACCGCTGTCACCGCGCCGGACGCATGATTTCACGCATTATTCCTGGCCGGTGTCGGCGCCCACCTGGTAGCGGACAAAGCGCTCTACCCTGGCACCGGCCTGCTGCAGAACCTGCGCCACCGGACGCGCGGGGTCGCGGACGAAACCCTGGCCGAGCAGCGTAATACTGTCCAGATATTTGGCCAGCCGCCCCGAGACGATTTGCTCAACCGTTCGGGCCGGCTTGCCGCTTTGCTCCGCCTGGCGGCGCAACAGCGCCTGTTCCCGCTCTTTTTCCGCGACCGGCACCTGCTCGTGGTCCAGGTAGCGCGGATGGGCCCAGGCAATATGCATGGCCAGATCATGTGCCAGTGTCGCATCGCCTCCCTGCAACTGCACCAGGACGCCGATCCGGCCCTGGTGCAAGTAGGAACCGACCTGGGCACCGTCCGTGGCGGCGCAGTGCTCAAAGCGGCGAATCCCGATGTTTTCGCCCACCACCGATACCAGCTCCTGGCGCACCTGTTCCACGCTGCGCCCACCATCGCCGGCAAAAGGAGCCGCCAGCAACTGCTCACGGTCCACCGGGCATTGCGCCAGGATCAGTGCAGCCAATTCCTCAACGAAGCCGCGAAAACGCTCGTTACGGGCAGCAAAATCGGTCTCGCAATTCACTTCCAGCAACACCTGGTTGCAGCCGGACGAGTCCGCGCTGAGGACAATGACTCCCTCTTGCGCCGGACGTTCCGCCTTTTGTTCCGCCCCGGCCAGCCCGGCCTGGCGCATGATCGCAATGGCTTTTTCCGCATCGCCGTGCGCCTGCTCCAGCGCTCGCTTGCAATCCATCATGCCCACCCCGGTACGAGCGCGCAATTCCTTTACTTTGATCGCCGCAATCACGTTCCCGCCGCCGCTCTGCCGGCTAGCCGCCATTGACGACACCCGCCGACTCCGGCGCTCCCGGGTCCACCTCCATGAACTCATCCGCCGTGCTTTCCTGCACACTGTCCCGGGCCTGCAAAACCGCCTCCACCGCACTGTGCACGTATAATTGCACGGCACGGGTGGAGTCATCATTGCCCGGTATCGGGTAGTCCACGATTTCCGGATCGTTGTTGCTGTCGACCACGCCGAAGATCGGAATCCCCATTTTAATCGCCTCGCCGATCGCGATACGCTCAAAGCCCACGTCGATGACAAACAGCGCGTCAGGGCGGCGCTCCATGTTGCGCAGACCGCCAAAGTCCCGGCGCAGCTTCTGCAACTCGCGGGCATGCCGCAGTCGCCCCTTCTTGCTCATCTGGTCGGTCTCCATGGTCTCGTACTCCTGCAACCGGCCAATGGAGCGCTTAACGGTTCTAAAATTGGTCAGTGCTCCGCCCAGCCAGCGGCGGCTGACGTAAGGCATGCCGCAGCGCGGTACTTCCCGCTCCACCACCGAGTAGGCGGCTCGCTTGGTGCCGATAAAAAGAACGACGCCGCCCTCGGCCACCATTTTCTCAAGCTGCTTCAGCGCACGCCGAAACATTGGCAGCGTTTTCTCCAGGTCGATGATATGGATCCGGTTGCGCTTCCCGTACAGGTAAGGCGCCATCTTGGGATTCCAGTGACCGACCTGGTGCCCGAAATGCAGTCCGGCCTCCAACATCATGCGCATGTCGATTTGTGGCATTCATCCTCCATCATAGTTGCGTGCGGGCGCTCCGGCGCGATGCCGGGAGCGGGGCTTATTTGCCAGCAGGGGCCGCTACTTATACCATAGACACAGTACGGTAACCAAGACCCACTGGCAGCAGCGGCATGGCCATATCCATCAAAAACTCCCAGGAAATTGAAAAAATGCGCACTGCTTCGAGCCTGGCCGCCGAAGTGCTGCAAATGATCGGTGAGCACGTGCGTCCCGGGGTCAGCACCGAAGAGTTAGACCAGATCTGCCACCGGTATATTGTTGAGCAGCAGCAGGCCATACCGGCGCCGTTGAATTACCTCGGCTTTCCCAAGTCTATCTGCACCTCGGTCAATCACGTCGTCTGCCACGGGATTCCGGGCCGGCAGAAGCTGCACGATGGCGATATCCTCAACATTGACGTCACCGTGATCAAGGACGGCTACCACGGCGATACCAGCAAGATGTTTTTTGTCGGTCGGCCCCGGGCGCGGGCGCAGCGCCTGGTGGAAGTGACCTATGAGTGCCTGCTGCGAGCCATCGCCGCGGTACGGCCCGGCCTGCACCTGGGCAGGGTGGGCGCCATCATCGAAGAACACGCCCATGCCTGCCGCTGCTCCGTGGTGCGGGAGTATTGCGGCCATGGCCTGGGCCGCCGCTTCCATGAAGAGCCGCAGGTGCTGCACTACCGCAGCGCGGATCCCGGCCCGCAGCTGGAGCCGGGCATGACCTTCACCATCGAGCCGATGATCAACAGCGGCAAGCGCCACGTCCGCCTGCTGTCCGACCGGTGGACGGTGGTCACTTGCGACCGCAGCCTCTCGGCACAGTGGGAGCACACGCTGCTGGTCACCGATAGCGGCTGCGAGGTGCTGTCGCGGCGGGCAGAGGAGACCGCGCTGGCGCCCGCGACTCCCAACTGAGCCGCCGCATGCCGCCGCCGATCGAAGCTCCTTCCGCGCCCATCCGCAAGCGCTCGCGGCGGGTGCCCCAACGCGCACTGACGGTGCCGCGGGCTCGAATGCGGAGCCCGTCCAAAGAAGCGCAAGCGGAGCTCCGGGAGCAGGCCCGGACGCTGCTGCGCAACGGACGCCGGCAGTTGGACGAAATGTTCCGCGCCGGCGGCTCGATCGGCACCGTGATGCAGAGGCAACTGCGGCTGACGGACCAATTACTGACGCGCGCCTGGGAAAGCTGTATCCCGGCCACGGCCCGGGTGGCACTGGTTCCGGTGGGCGGATACGGCCGCCGGGAACTGCATCCCGGGTCGGACCTGGATCTGCTGATCCTGCACCGGCGGCCGCTGGCGGCGGCGCTGGAGACGGCGATTGAAGACTTTCTCGCGCTGCTCTGGGACATGGGGCTGCAACCGGGACACAGCGTGCGCAGCATTCGCCGGTGCGTGCAGGAGGCACGGGCGGACCTCGGCGTGCTCACCGGACTGATGGAGGCGCGCCCGCTGTGCGGCGATTCCGGGCTGATCCCGCCGCTGCAGCAGGCCATCGGCGCCGATCGCATCTGGTGCCCGCAGCGCTTCTATGCCGCCAAGCTCGAAGAGCAGCAGATGCGCCGCCGGCGCTTTCGCCTCAGCGCGCATAACCTGGAGCCCAACGTCAAGGACGGACCGGGAGGACTGCGCGACATCCATATGCTGATCTGGATCGGCAGCCGCCATTTCGGCATCCGGCAACTGCGGGAGCTGCTGCAGGTGCGATTTCTGCAGCGCACCGAGTACCACAGCCTGCGCACCGGCCGCGAACTGCTGTGGCGCATTCGCTACACCCTGCATATGCTGGCCGGACGCCGCGAGGACCGCCTGCGCTTTGACTACCAGCGCCAGACGGCGCTGCTGTCCGGCTACCGCCAGCCGGGCAACACCGGCGTGGAGCAGTTCATGAAAATGTACTACCGCAACGTCAGTGAAATCGAACTGCTGAACGAAATACTGCTGCAGCAGTTCCGCCGCCGGATTCTGCCTCGCCCGGCGCGCCGCCGTCCGCTGAACCGGCGCTTCCAGGTTGCCGATAACCGGCTGGAGGTAAGCTCCCCGACGCTGTTCCAGCGCGAGCCGCACACGCTGCTGGAGCCTTTCCTGCTGCTGCAGCAGTGCCCGCTGGACGGCATCGGCACCGACACCGCTCGCCTGCTGCGCAGCAATCTGCGCCATATCAACGCCCGGATGCGCAATGATGCCCGCACCCGCAGCCTGTTTCGGCAGATCCTGCAACATCCCCGCGGCGCCGGGCCGGCGCTGGAGCGCATGCGCCAATACGGTGTACTCGGTACCTACCTGCCCTGTTTCAACCGCATTGAGGGCTTAATGCAGTTTGACCTGTTGCATATCTACAGCGTAGACCGCCATATCCTGCAGGTGGTGAGCAATCTCGATGGCTTCAGCCAGCGGCAGCAGCCCGATTTTCCGCTCTGCTTTCAGATTGCCCGGCAAATCCCCAAGCTGGAACTGCTGCGCCTGGCCGGTCTGTTTCATGACATCGGCAAGGGGCGCGGGGGCGATCATTCCCGTATCGGGGCCGAGGAAGCGCTGGACTTTTGCCGCTATCTGCAACTCGACGAATACGATACGCAACTCGTTTGCTGGCTGGTGGCGAAGCACCTGCTGATGTCGCGCACAGCGCAACGCGAGGACCTGGACAGTCAGGCAGTCATTCATCGTTTTGCCAGCGAAGTCGGCGACCTCGATCATCTGAACTACCTCTACCTGCTCACCGCCGCAGACCTCAGCGGCACCAATCCTGCTTTATGGAATAGCTGGAAAAACAATCTAATAAGCACTTTATATTGGAAAACATTTCATGCTTTGAACCGCGGCCTGGACAACCCCATCGGCCACCGGGAGCAAAGCCGGGCGCGGCGCCGGGAAGTGCTGGAGCAACTGCCGGCCCGCAGTTCGCGCCGGGATTTGCAAGCGCTGTGGGATTCCTTCGGTCCGGATTACTTTCTGCGCTACCGCAGCGACGAGATCGCCTGGCACAGCCAGGCCATCCTCGCCCACGACGGGACTGAGCCATTGATCCTGGTCAAGCCGCGCACCTCCCGCGACTGCACCGAGGTATTCGTATACATGCCGGACCAGGACCATATTTTCGCCGCCACCACCCACACGCTGGACCGGCTGCACCTGTGCATCGTGGATGCGCGCATTATTACCGCCGCCCACGGCTATACGCTGGACAGCTACTCGGTACTGGAGGCGGACAACCGCTGCGTCAGCGGGAAAATGCGCAGCCACGAGATCGTCCAGACGCTGCAAAACGAACTGCGGCACATCGATCGGGACCGGCTCCGCAGCAGCCGGCTCAGGGAGCCGCAATTACGCAATTTCACGCGGCCGGCGCGAATCCAGTTTGTCGCGGATCCGGATCACGACCGCACCATCATGGAGGTCAGCGCCACCGATCAACCCGGACTGCTGAGCTGCATCGGCAGCGCGCTCAGCTGCTGCGGCGCACGAGTCAAAGGCGCCAAGATCGCTACCTACGGGGAACAGGTGGAAGACATTTTCTTTCTAACCGGTCGCGACAACCACCGCATCAATGACCCGAAGCAGTTTACCTGCCTGCGCGACACCCTCACCCGGCTGCTGGCCTGAGCCGGCCCGCTCACCCTGCGCCTGTCATTTATACTCATAAAGTGCTTTTATAGCAAATAGTTACTTATTATTCATCAAGATATGTATCAGCCGCTGCCCCCGGACAACACACAGCAGTTACTGCGTCGCTGCCGCGACCTCGCCGGCCTGAGCCTGGAACAACTGGCCGAGCGGCTGCGCGTCCCGGTCCCCGGCCAGGGGCATCGTGACCGAGGCTGGGGCGGGCGATTGATCGAAACCGCGCTGGGCGCCGATGCCGGCCCGCGTCCGGTGCCGGATTTCCGCCGGCTCGGGATTGAACTCAAGACGATCCCGGTCGACCGGAGCGGCCACCCGCGCGAATCCACCTATGTCTGCTCACTGCCGCTGAAACTGCTGCGAGTGCCGCCCTGGGAGGCGTGCCGGCTGCGCCGCAAACTGGCCCGGGTGTTGTGGCTGCCCGTGTTATCCGACGCCGGGATGAACCCGGGACAGCGCCGCATCGGCACGGCGCTGCTTTGGTCCCCGAACGCGGACGAAGAGTTGCTGTTGCGCGCCGATTGGGAGGAGATCATGGACCGGGTCTGCTTCGGCCAGACTGAGCGGCTGAACGCCCACCAAGGCAATTGCCTGCAAGTACGCCCGAAGGCTGCCAACGGCAGCGCGCTGGGCCTCACTACCGACCCGCTGGGCGAGGTCGCACGAACCATGCCGAGCGGATTCTACCTGCGCTCGCATTTCACCCAGCTGCTCCTGCGGCGCTGCCGTGAAGCCACTCCCACGGAACGGTAACCAAGTATAAAGTTTTCTATTTCAATATGATATAGATATGTCATGTCAATATCATTAGCTTCATTCCCGGCCTCCTGCCCGGCGCCGCCGGCATTAGACCGCCGTTTGTGCGTAGCCCCAATGATGCGCCGCACCGACCGGCACTTTCGCCGCCTGATCCGGCTCCTCTCCCGGCACGCAGTGCTCTATACCGAGATGATCCACTGCAACGCGCTGCTGCACGGTCGGCGCCGGCAACTGCTGGCGCACCACCCGCTCGAGCGCCCGCTGGCGTTACAACTGGGCGGCTCCGACCCCTCCAGTCTGGCCGCCTGCGCCCGGCTCGGCGAGCACAGCGGCTACGACGAAATCAATCTGAACCTGGGCTGCCCGAGCCGCCGCGGCCGCCAGGGAGACTTCGGGGCCTGCCTGATGGCGGAGCCCGGGCGGGTCGCGGACTGCATTGCCGCCATGTGCGAGCAGACCGCGTTACCGGTTACGCTCAAAACCCGCATCGGAATCGATCAACAGGACGATTACCCGTTCCTGCTCCGCCTGATCGAACGGGCGGCGGGTGCCGGCTGCCGCAGCTTCATCCTGCACGCACGCAAAGCCTGGCTGCGGGGCCTGAGTCCGCGGCAAAACCGGCAGATCCCCCCGCTGCACTACGATCGCGTCTACCGTCTGAAGCGCGATTTTCCACAATGGGAGTTCATCCTGAACGGCGGCATCGAGCACCTGGAAGCGGCTCGGGCGCAAATCGGGCGCGTGGATGGGGTCATGATCGGACGCGCCGCCTACCGCTACCCGTGGCGCCTGGCCGATGCCGATCGGCAATTATTCGGCGTCCGTACCCCGGCGAAGGAACTGCCGCGGGTGCTGCTCGCCTACCGGGACTATATGCAGGCGGAGTTGGAGCGGGGCAGCCCGCTGCCGGTCATACTGCGTCCCTTGCCGGGCCTGCTGCATGGCCGACCCGGCGCCCGTGCGCTGCGTGCGGCGCTGCGCCCACGGCGCGGCACGCCCGGGCAGGCGGCGCGGGAACTCGACCGCCTGCTGGCTCCGGTCCTGGATACACTGCGCCGCCAGGCCGACGGCGAGCGGAATGAATCCTCGAAGGCAGCGCCGGCGGGCGGAACCGGCGCGAGTCGTTCCGACCGGTAGACCCGGCCCTGCCGTTGAGCGGGAACTGCCCGCCTCAACCGCGACCCTGGTGCGCACACCTTGGCTGGGAGTCCTGCTGCCAACGCTGGCTGAAAAAAACCGCAGGCACTGGCATTGCCGGCACAAAACCCTCTTTCCCGACTCCCCGCCGCAACCGCTACGGGTGCGCCCGTGCCGGTACGGTTACACGCCCCCGGAAAGAGCGGCAGAGCACTCACCGGCCCCGCAACGCTACTTTCCTCGGGGCGGCAAAGTAGCCGTCGAGCGGGAACTGCCTGCCTCAACCGCGACCCTGGTGCGCCGCCTCGGCTGGAAGCCCTGCTGCCAACGCTGGCTGAAAAAAACCGCAGGCACTGGCATTGCCGACACAAAACCCTCTTTCCCGACTCCCCGCCGCAACCGCTGCGGGTGCGCCCGTGCCGGTACGGTTACACGCCCCCGGAAAGAGCGGCAGAGCATTCGCCGGCCCCGCAGCGCTATTTTCCTCGGGGCGGCAAAGTAGCCGTTGAGCGGGAACTGCCTGCCTCAAGCGCGCGCCTCGGCTGGGAGCCCTGCTGCCAACGCTGGCTGAAAAAACCCGCAGGCACTGGCATTGCCGGCGCAAAACCCTCTTTCCCGACTCCCCGCCGCAACCGCTACGGGTGCGCCCGTGCCGGTACGGGTACACTCCCCCGGAAAGAGCGGCAGAGCACTCGCCGGCCCCGCAGCGCTATTTTCCTCGGGGCGGCAAAGTAAATGTCGCGTCATTTCTATAAAATACCTGGCAGATGAATACCAGCAGGCAAAGCTCCGGCCCCGGCAGGCGATGCCGGCCCGGGAACCGGCACCGGGCCTGGGCGCTGGCGCTGCTGCTCGGGTGGCCGGGAACCCAACTGCCGGCGGCGCAGGACGGCTCCCAGAGCTACTCGCTGGGCGTGCAGTTTGCCGGCAACGTCCGACAGACCCTGCCCTGGGTGCAGTTCGACGCGGCCGCCTTTGCCGACGGGGTACGGGACGCCCTGGGCGGAAAGGAATTCCGCCTGTCCACAACCGTCATGTCCGGGTTGCTGCGGCAGTTTGCCCAGCAACCGCCGCCGGGTCCGGATCCGGTGCCCGTGCCGATACAGAAAGATTTGAGCTACACGCTGGGCGTGCGCTTCAGCCGCGACATGTTCGTGCATCATTCACAGATCACCCCGGCACCGTTCAGCGCCGGGGTGCGCGATGCGCTGAGTGGCGCCGCGCTGCGCTATTCGCAGCAGGAAATCGCGCGCCAGGTCGAGGAATACGCACGCAACTGGCAGCGGCACTGGATCCAGCTCGGCACCGCCAATCGGGAGAAGGAAAGGGAATTTCTCGCGCAGAATCGAAAACGGCCTGAAATCAGGGAATTGAGCGGCGGCGTACAATACGAGGTGCTGCAGCCGGGAACTTCCGCCGAAACGGCGGCGCCGGGGACCGAGCAAGCCGTAACCGTACATTACCGGGGCACGCTGCTGGACGGACGCGAGTTCGACAGCTCCTACCGACAGGACAAACCGGTGACGCTGGTCTTGAACCACGTCATTCAAGGCTGGCGCGATGCGCTGCCGCTGATGCCGATAGGCGCCAAATGGCGCCTGTATATACCGGCGGAGCGAGCCTATGGAGAGCAGGGAGCGCCGCCTGACATTGGCCCGAACGAGACCCTGGTGTTCGAGATCGAGTTGTTGCAGGTACAATAGCGAGCTAGCGCACAAATCGGAGCAAGCACGCGCCAACCGCGCCGATGGCTGGTTGATTCCGGCGGGGCCGTCAAGGACAATGCCGGCTTCACCCGTCATCGGAGCCCGCGATGCTCAGCCTGATCGGTACCACCGTCACCCTGCTGCTGTATACCGGCAGTACTGCCCTGCTGGCCTGCGCCTTGTCGGCGTTCCGGCAAGTCTCGCGTCTGCCCGCCGTGGGCTGCGCGCTGCTGGCGCTGCTGGCGCACGCCGGGACGCTGCTCTGGATGCTGAGCCAGGCGGAGCCGGGCTGGAGCCTGAGCCCGGCCCACGTGCTGTCATTGCTGTTCTGGCTGCTCACGCTGCTGCTGACCGCTGGGCTGCATCTGCCGCTGGTACGGAACCTGGCGCTGCTGCTCTATCCCAGCGCCGCGCTGAGCCTGCTGCCGGTGCTGCTGTTTAACGGCACGGAAGGCGAATTGGCCCGGCAACTGCCGGTCGGCGTACAACTGCATCTCAGCCTCTCCGTCCTGGCGATGGGACTGCTGGCACTGGCCGCGCTGCAAGTGTTGCTGATCTCAGCACAGGATCGGTGGCTGCATGCCCGCCACCCGGTCTGGATCATGCAGTTTTTGCCGCCGCTGCAAATGATGGAACGGTACCTGTTTCAAATCATCACACTGGGCTTTTTCATGCTCAGCATGAGCCTGGTCAGCGGACTGATGTTTCCGGGCGAACTGCTCAATCCGCAACTGCTGCATAAAGCCGCCCTGTCCGCGCTGGCTTGGCTGATCTTCGGGATTTTGCTGTGGGGGCGCTGGACCCAGGGCTGGCGGGGTCGCTGGGTGGTGCGCTGGACGCTGGGCGGCTGTGCGATCCTGATCGCAGCCTACTTCGGTTCCAAGGTAGTCCTGGGCTGAGGCCGGCGGGCCGCGCCCCGCGAGCACGACCATTCCTGCCCCGGGTCCACCGGGGCCGGGATGTCGGCACGGGCAGGCGTCCGGCGGGTGCGGCTAGTCGTCATCCGTTATGGACAGCGGGTGGCGGTGCCGGTCCGCGTCCACCATGTAACCTTCCCCGACTTGCCGTTCCCGAATCAACTCCTGCTCCCCCCGCACCAGATCATCATCCAGCCAATGCACCTAAATGGTGGCCGCATCGCTCAGCAGGAAGACCTGGGCGCTGGACGTCGCCGCCTCCACGCCGTCTATCTCGTAGCTCCCCGGTTGCGCAGTGCCTGACAGGAGGGAGTTCAGGAGCACGCCCCCGCTCTACTCGGGACTAGCCTGGATATTGATGGCCGACCTGTCCCGCAGCCTCCGATGTCGTGCCGCTGAGCGGGCGGAACTCAACTTCAGGCGGCCGCAGCCGAGGGTCGTTATCACTAACCGAGCAGTCTAAGGCAGGATTGTCATTCGCTCCGTTACAGTTTATCGGGAAGGAGCCTCCACCGCTTTCTATCGCAGGATAGTCCAGCGGAGCCCTGAAGGCCGCTGTGCAGGAGTTGGCAGAACCGCTCTCGGGGAGGTCATCATCCACCATTTCTATCAAGCACCCGCAGAGCCGCCTGGCCGCGAGGTAGCCGGATTCGATACGCGTCAGAACCCGGCTTGCATATGTTGCCCTCGCCTAGCCCCAACCCCGCACCTCGACCATCGAAAGAGATGGCGTTGAATGTCAGGAAGTTCGGATGATTCTCACGGTTCAGGTGGTCATGGGCTGGGGCCGGCGGGGTGCGCCTCGCGAGCACGGCTATTCCTGTCCCCGGTCCACCGGGGCCGGGATGCCGGCATGGGCAGGCGTCCGACCGGTGCGGCTAGTCGTTAGCCGTTATGGACAGCGGGTGGCGGCGCCGAGCCGCGTCCACCGTGGAACCTTTCTACCATCGAAAGAGATGGCATTTAATAGCAGGAAGTTCGGATGATTCTCACGGTTCAGGTGGTCATGGGCTGGGGTCGGCGGGGTGCGCCGCGCGAGAACGGCTATTCCTGCCCCCGGTTCACCGGGGCGGGATGCCGGCACGGGCAAGACCTGCGACCGGTGCGGCTGGTCGTCATCCGTTATGGACAGCGGGCGGCGGCGCCGAGCCGCGTCCGCCGTGGAACCTTTCTACCATCGAAAGAGATGGCATTGAATAGCAGGAAGTTCGGATGATTCTCACGGTTCAGGTGGTCCTGGGCTGGGGTCGGCGGGCTGTGCCGCGCGAGAACGGCTATTCCTGTCCCCGGTCCACCGGGGCCGGGATGCCGGCACGGGCAGACACACCTGCGACGGGTGCGGCTAGTCGTTAGCCGTTATGGACAGCGGGTGGCGGCGCCGAGCCGCGTCCACCGTGGAACCTTTCTACCATCGAAAGAGATGGCATTGAATAGCAGGAAGTTCGGATGATTCTCACGGTTCAGGTGGTCCTGGGCTGGGGTCGGCGGGCTGTGCCGCGCGAGAACGGCTATTCCTGTCCCCGGTCCACCGGGGCCGGGATGCCGGCACGGGCAGGCGTCCGACCGGTGCGGCTAGTCGTTAGCCGTTATGGACAGCGGGTGGCGGCGCCGAGCCGCGTCCACCGTGGAACCTTTCTACCATCGAAAGAGATGGCATTGAATAGCAGGAAGTTCGGATGATTCTCACGGTTCAGGTGGTCATGGGCTGGGTGGGGTCGGCGGGCTGCGCCGCGCGAGAACGGCTATTCCTGCCCCGGGTTCACCGGGGCCGGGATGCCGGCATGGGCAGGCGTCCGACCGGTGCGGCTGGTCGTTATCCGTTATGGACAGCGGGTGGCGGCACCGAGCCGCGTCCACCGTGTAACCTTTTGACCATCGAAAGAGATGGCATTGAATAGCAGGAAGTTCGGATGATCCTCACGGTTCGGCTGGTCCTGGCCTGAGGCCGGCGGGGGACGCCCCGCGAGAACGGCTATTCCTGCCCCCGGTCCACCGGGGCCGGAATCCCGACACGGGCAGAGCTGCGACCGGGGCGGCTAGTCGTCATCTGTTATGGACAGTGTGTAGCGGCGCCGGTCCGCGTCCACCGTGTAACCTTCCCCGTCCTGCAGTTCCAGGATCAACTCCTGGTCCCCCCGCGCCAGGTCATCATCCAGCAAGCGCAGGTAAATGGTGGCCGAATCGCCCAGCAGGAAGACCTGGCCGCTGGACGTCGCCGTGTCCACGCCGTCTATCTCGTAGCTTGTGCCCAGTTGCGCAGAGCCTGACAGGAGGTAGTTCAGCAGCACGCCCCCGCTCTCCTCGGGATTGGCCTGGATATTGATGGCCACCTGTCCCGCAGCCTCAGACATCGTGCTGCTGAGCGGGTTGAACCCAACTTCAGGCTGCCGCAGCGGCGGGTCGTTATCAACAACCGTGCAGGCTGAGTTACTGCTACCCCCTAAGTTACAGTTTACCGGGTAGCTGCCTCCGCCGCTTTCTATCGCAGGAGAGTCCAGCGGAGCCTTGAATTCCGCTTCAAAGGCGTTATCACCAGCGTCCTCGGGAATGTCATCATCCACCACTTCTATCAGCACCCGCAAACCCGACTGGCCTCGAGGTGCCCGGATTCGATACGCGTCAGCCTCCGGCCGACATGTGTTGAGGGCATCGTTCCCCGCGCCTCGACCATCGAAAGAGACGGCATTTAATATCAAGAAGTCCGGATTATCCTCACGGTTCATGCTGACCCTGCCACCTCCGCCTCCAAAGCCGCGATTGACACAGAAATGGTAGTCAAACGGTGCATTCTGCGGGTTGGTGAGCCCGAATTGACCACCATGCGCGTTGGGATTGGCTCGAGCCCTGATATTATTGGTAAAGATAATGATATCCCCCTCCCGCACATTAACCCCCCCCTCCCGCCGAAAAACCTCAGCAGAGCAGTTGTCGGCGCGACCCAGTATCTGACAGCCAGCCGCGGCTCCGGCGGGGATCCGTAGTGCATCCACGATCCGGACCCGGTGACTGGACTGCGTGCCCAACTGGTACCCCGTGCCGGGCAGCAGCAGCAACTCCACAATCTGCTCCCCTTCATAACGGTCCGCCGCATCCTGTTCTACATTACTGCCCGTGGTGGCATCCCGCGCTACGCTCACCACTAAATTGGCCCGATTCTGACCGGAAGCAAAGGTCACTGTGCCGGAGGGCAGGCTATAGTCGGTGCCATCCACCGCGTCACCGCGCCCTATCGCCTCCACCGACACGGTCAGTGCATTCGTCGTAGCGCCGCTGCGCATAAGAGCCACCCGCAGATCCCGGTCGGAACCAGCGGGCATATCCTCGGCGATCGCCGAGCTTGCCCGCACGAAAGAGACTTCCGGGCCGCTGCGTGCGGCACTGTCGGTAATGCGCAGCACAAAACGCGAATTCTCATAGAGAATCCCGCCGACGTTGTAGCTCGCCGCCTCGGCAATTTGCAATACCAGGATCTCATCGTCCGTGTCCACGTCGGCACTCGTCTGCACGGACAGGGTGCCGGTGGCACTGCTCAGGGTGGTAGCCGATGGCAAAGTGTAATCGGACGTCTCGGCGGTGCTCTGAGCGCTGTCCACCACCAGCGCTATACTCAACGGATTGGAAAAGTTCTCAATCTGCACCGGCACAGTAACGAGGCCGCCCTCGGTCAGCTCGGCGCTGGAGGGAGTGCCGAACAGTACCAGCGGCAGCAGCGCGCCGTCCGCGCCCGAGTCCGCGAAGGTCAGCGTGTGACGGCTCTGGGCCCCCAGTTGGTAGGAGTCTTCATCGGACTCCAGCAATTGCACGATCAGCGTCTCGGACGGTTCGGTCAGCAGGTCCGGCGGCGTAATCAGACCAATGGTAAAGCTGCTATCACCAGCATTGATCCGCAGACTGCCTTCCTGTCCCGGAGCCACAAGGCCTAAGTAATCCTGGTGCAACTCGGCGGTGCTGGCAGCTTCCACCCGGTAGCGCAGCCACAACGGCGCCGCCGGTGCCGGCACCACGTTCACCGTCATCCCCATCGGCCTGACCTCGACATCTACAACGGCATTTGTCCCCATCCCTCCTTCCGATGCCGGCTCGTCCACCATGGACGTGGCGGCGCTAAACGCCACCACCGGAAAGTCATCATCCGTGATACGCAGCAGGTAGGAGCGCCACTCTCCCAGGACATAGCCGGACCCGTCCGCCGGCTCGCTCAGCATCAGCAGCAAGGTGTCTTCCGTTTCCGGGACCGCGTCATCCGTCAACGCAATGGGTAAGTCGGTTAGCGCAGACCCGGCGGGAATGGTCAGCGTGCCGCTCAACGCGGTATAGTCCGGGCCGGCCTCGGCCGTGCTCTCGGCCAGCACCTGGTAGCTCACCGTCAACGGCCCGGCGGGAGGCGGCACGGCGCTCACGACTACGGCGTGGCTCCCGTCACCTTCCGTGGCCGTGGCCGATGCCGCGGCAAAGCTCAGCCGCGACAGCGGCGCGTTCGCTCCGTCATCATCCAGAATGCGCAGACTGATCCGCTGCGGCCCCACCACCACGTAATCGACAATCGGCTCCGGTGGGATCAATTCGATCACCAGTACCTGTACCGGCTCGCTGTCTTCCGTGGAGTCATCAACCAGGTTCACCTGGATCGCCCCGGCGCCATTGGTCAGCGCCACCGTGCCCACTCCGGAGGCATTGGCACCGACTATACTATAGGCACTGCCGGGCGCCGTGCTGTCACTCAACAGCGCGCGGTAGCCAACGCTGGCGGGGGGCGTACCGGAGCCGGTCGCAGGCAGGATCGGCGTCACTGCCAGCATCACGCTGCCACTGCCTTCCAGTACCTCCTGTTGCGCGACGGCAAAGCTCAGTTGCGTCAGGCTATCGACGTCGACCACGTCGTCATCGGTAATCGTCAGCTCGTAGCGACCGGTGCCGGCCGGCACCTGGTAAATACCTTCCTGCGCCAGCAATTCCAGCACCAACTGGCGGTCCGGCTCCAGCGGGTTCGGATCATCCAGCACCGTCACGGTCAGCCCGACCATGCCCGTGGGCGGCACGAGCAGGCGCCCCGTACGCAGCAGCACGTTCAAACCGTCAATACGATAGTCCGCTCCCGGCGTGGCCTGGCCGATGACCCGGTACTCCAACTGCAGGGGCGCATCCGGCCGGTCCTCAAAGGTCAGCGGAAGCGTTACGGAGCCGACGCTCTCCTCCACAGAGCTCATTCTGGGGGCGGCAAAGCTCACGCTGGGTACCGGCGGCGGCCTCGGGTCGTTATCCGAAATCAAGCAAAAACCTACAGAATTACAGCCTATCGGCAAGTCGCCTCCACTGCCCTCCTGCGAAGGATAGTCCCGCGTACCATATAATCCCGCTAGGAAGCTGTTCTCACGCGCGGTCTCGAAGATGTCATCGTCCACCACTTCTATCAGCACCTGCAACTGCGCCTGGCCGCGAGGCACCCGGAATCGATACGCGACAGTTCCGTTCGGACAGCCACCACGAAGACCAGCAGCGCCGTCCCCTGGCGGGACTCGACCATCGAAAGAGATGGCATTTAATAGCAGGAAGTCCGGATTCCTCGGAGGATTCGGATCACCAGGGAAGCTGAACGTGCCCCTGCTAGCGCCGCTCTCGACACAGAGGTGGAACTCCAATGGTGTATTCTGCGGGCTCGCTAACCCGAAGGTGCTCTGCACCAAGCGGTGATTGTTGTTGGCTTGGGACCTGACCGTAGTGCTCCAGAGAATGGTATCCCCCTCCTGCACATCAGTGCAGTCGGCGGCGCCAACCCCCAGTACCTCACAGCTAGCGCTGGTGTTGTACCGTATTGGATCCACGATCCGGACCCGGTGACTGGACTGCGTGCCCAACTGGTACCCCGTGCCGGGCAGCAGCAGCAACTCCACAACCTGGTCCCCTTCATAACGGTCCTCAAAATTCAGTTCTACATTGCTGCCCTGGTTGGCATCCCGCTCTACGCGCACCACTACATTGGCCTGCTCCTGACCGACAGCAAAGGTCACTGTGCTGGAGGGCAGGTTATAGTCGGTGCCGGGCTCCGCGTCACCGCGCCCTACCGCCGCCACCGACACGGTCAGTGCGTTCGTCGTAGCTCCGCTGCGTATAAGGGCTACCTGCAGATTCCGGCCGGAACGAGCGGGCTGAAGCTCGGCGATCGCCGAGCTTGCCTGCACGAAAGAGACTTCCGGGCCGCTGCGCGCGGCACTGTCGGTAATGCGCACCACAAAACGCGAATTCTCATAAATGTCAGCGGCCTCCCCCAGGATGAGCCCGCCGACGGCGTAGCTCGCCGCCACCTCGGCAATTTGCAATACCAGGATCTCATCGTCCGTGTCCACGTCGACATTCGTCTGCACTGACAGGGTGCCGGTGGCACTGTTCAGGATGGTAGCCGATGGCAAGGTGTAATCGGCCGCCGCGGCGGTGCTCTGAGCGCCGTCCACCGCCAGCGCTATGCTCAACGGAGCGGCAAAGTTCTCAATCTGCACCGGCACAGTAACGAGGCCGCCCTCTGTCACCTCGGCGCTGGAGGGAGTGCCGAACAGTACCAGCGGCAGCAGCGCGCCGTCCGCGCCCGAGTCCACGAAGGTCAGCGTGTGACGGCTCTGGGCCCCCAGTTGGTAGGAGCCTTCATCGGACTCCAGCAATTGCAGGATCAGCGTCTCGGGCGGTTCGGTCAGCAGGTCCGGCGGCGTAACCAGACCAATGCGGAAGCTGCTCATACCGGCATTGATCCGCAGACTGCCTTCCTGTCCCGGAGCCACAAGACCGAAGTAATCCTGGTGCAACTCGGCGGTGCTGGCAGAGTCCACCCGGTAGCGCAGCCACAACGGCGCCGTCGGCGCCGGTGCCAGGTTCACCGTCACCGGCCTGACCTCGACGTTGCCAAGGGGAATATCGATACCCGGCCCTCCTTCCGACGCCGGCTCGTCCACCATGGACGTGGCGGCACTAAACGCCACCAGCGGAAAGTCATTGTCTATGATGCGCAGGCTGTAGAAGCGCTGTCCCCCCAGGGTGTAGCCGGCATCCGCCGCCGGGGCCGTCAGCGTCAGCGTCAAGTTCTCGTTGCCGCGCTCAACCAGCGAGTCATCGACCAGCATGATCGGCAACTCCGCCCGACCCGTCCCCGCCGCAACACTCAGGGTCCCGCTGAGGGTTCCGTAATCAGCCGTCTCGGCCCCGCCGGTAGCGGCCACGCTGTAGGCTACCGATATCACGCTGCCGGGCGGCGGCACCAGGCTCAGGCGGGCACTCACCGTCTCGCCCTCCGTGCCACTGTCCAGCAGCGGGGGCTCAAAATTCACCACCGGGTCGGACAGCTCCGCCCCGTCATCATCAAAAATCACCAACTCCGAGCGAGCATTCGCGCCCAGCAGGTAGCCGGCACCGGGCGCCGGAGCGGATAGTTCAAAGAGGGCCGACTCGGAGGGGGATTCATCGGTACTGTCATCGGACAAGGTCAGTACGACGTCTGCCGACGGCGCCGTCGGAGTCAGGGTGACGGTGGCCGAGGTCACCGCCGGCGTAAAGTCCGTACCCGCCGTAGCCGTAGACTGTTCCTGCAGAAAACGGTACCCGACCTGTATCTCGGTCAGCGGCACCGGCGCCACCAGGATCGTCAACGTCGCCGTGGCTCCGGCGCTCTCTGTGACCGCCACCTGCACATCCTGGAACTGCACCCGCAGCGACTCTATCACGGCAATCGTGAAGGTTGCCGTCACGGGATCGTTCACGCCATCATCCGCCGTGATGGTAACGGGTTGCGCGGTCGTCTGCTCGGTCGGTGTGCCGCTGATGGTCAAGGTCGGCATGGCGAAAGCAAACTCCAGCCCCGCCGGCAGGCCGGCTACCATCACCGTCAGCGTATCCGACGATTCCGCATTGCCGACCATAATCGCCAAGTCCGTAATCATGATGCCCTGAATATAGATCTGCGCCTCCGGGGTCACGATAGTCGGCGCCACGTTGTCCGTGATCGGAACCGGGGCCGAGGCCAGGGCAATGGCTCCGTTGTGCGCCGCCGCCAATACCGTCACGCCTATCATACCGTTCATCGTCAGGTCGGTGCCGTCATAGTCCAGCACCACGGTCGCCTCGCTGGTGTCACTGTTGCGCGTGGCGGAGCGCACGCTCACTCCGTCCGGTACCGGGAGCAGCAGGAAATGGAACGGCTGCAGTGAACTCACGTAAGTATTGGCGGGCAGGCGCACCGTCAGTTGGGCGCCGTTCAGTCCTGCCTCTGTCAGTGGCGACGGCTGAGTGGCGGCAATCGTCGATGAAGTATCGGGCCGCCCCGAATCGTCCGTTATGTTCAGCACCTGCTCGCTCGGATCACCCAGGCTATAATCCGCCCCGCCGGTCGGAGCCGCCAGGGTAAGGCGCAGCCGTTCCACGGCCTCGCTCTCATCCGTATCGCTATTGAATTGCAGCGTGAACCTCGCCGTGGTCTCGGTGGCTTCCCCGACCCGGGCCGGGAACAGCAGGGTGCGACTCAATCCGGTGCCGGGCAACCCCGACAGAGTATATTCGCTGCTGGCCAAACCATTCTCTTCCGCCAGCGTCAGCGGCACGGACAAGTCCTCGAGCGGCGCTGGGAGCGCCCTCACATCGATCGCAACCGCATCTCCTTCGAACAGGTCCGCAGTGGCCGCCAGGAAAGTCACCTGCGGCACGTCGCCGTCCTGGATCGTTACCTGATGCCGATTGAAAGACGGTATACTTCCACCGGTAGGGCGGGGCGCGTAGCCCTCGCCCGAAACGAGTTCCAATCTCAGGGTCTCATCCGGCTCATCGATCGAGTCTGTGGGCGCGACCAACTGGAAGGAGTTGGAAAGGGCGGAAACGTTCAAGCTAAAGCGGCCATCCGTCACTGGAATGGGAGTCCCATCCGCGTTCTGCAGCGTGTAATCAGCGCTTGATGCAGTTAATGCTTCGATGACTATCCCCACCGGTACCGGAACTGCACGGGTTGCCGATGCGGTCACCACGATGCTCAGCGCGCCCGCTCCTTCCATCACCTGGCTGGAAGGCTGGGCAAACGTTACCAACAGCGTATCGTCATTGTTGATGGTCACTGTGTAGCGGGAGGAATCCCGCAACAGGTATCCGTCCGGCGGCGACACCAGGTTCAGAACGATCTGCTCGTTGCTTTCGGGGTCATTGTCTCCCGTGATCCTGACGTCAAAGCTCTGGGTCTCCATATCTTCGGCAAAGGACAGCGTAAACTGGCCGCCGCTCACCGTAATCCCCGGCAGCATAAAATCCGTATTCAGCGTTGCCGCAGCGCTGACCGAACCGTCTATCATTACCGGCACGGTCAGCGCGGGCAGATTGCCGCCGGACGCAGTGCGGCGGACGGTCACACTGACGTCAGTGGTGCTCCCGTCCGCGCCCTCCGTTCTGCTGACTGCCAGCGGAGGGACAAACTCCACTGTGCCGGTGTCGTCATCCAAAATCGTCACCACGTGGTCGCGGGCCGCGGCAACCTGGTAGGCGTTCCCGGAAGCCGGAGGCAGCAAACGGATGGAGATCGTCTCATCTGCTTCCAGCGCCGGGTCCGATATCACGGAGAAAGGAATCGCCGCCTGCGTGTCTCCGGGGGCAAACTGGAGCAGGCCAAAGTTGTTGCCGTTGCCATAGCCCGACGCAGGTGTGAAATCAGGTCCCCTGGACGCCGTCGAAGTGGCCGCCGTGAAACGGTACCGTATGGCAATACCGCCCAGCGGCGCCTCCTCGGAGAGCCGCACCGGCACACTGGCACTACCGGCGTCTTCGGCAACCTCGGATGTGCCGGCGGGGAAAGACACTTGCAGGCCGGAAGCATCATTGTCCTCTACGCTCAGCGTGTAACGCATATTCCCGGCACGCCGGGCATAACCGCTTCCTGCCTCCAGTTCCAGTACCAGCGTCTCCAGGCCGGACTCAAACGTAGAGTCATCGTTTACCTGCACGGTAAAGCTGGCCTGCGTCATCGAAGCGGGGAAATTCAGCAGCATCCGGCCGCCGGAGGCGGCGCTCAGGCCGCCCAGGGAATATTCACCAGCGAGCAGCGTCGTATCACCGCTGACGATTGCAATCGGGATGCTCAACGGCTCCGCGGGCGCCGGCGAGACACTAACGTTCAGCGTCACCGTGCCAACGTCTTCGGCCACGGTGGCACTGACCGGATCAAAGAAGATCTCCGGCTGATCGTTATCCTCGATCGTCAACGTGTGCGAAAAATTCTCGCCGTCCACGATATACCCTTCTCCGCTGCTCACAGTCAGTACCACCGTCTCGTCGGGCTCATTGAGCGCATCGTCAATGGTTGTGATCGTGATAGTGCCGCTGATCCCGTCAGCCGGGTCCAAGACCAGACTGTCGGGGACCGTATAGTCGGTGCCGCGCGTCGCCGTGCCGCCAAGCGTGTACATAATGGTGATGGCAGCCCCGCGCAAGTTGAACCCCTCCACCTCAATCTCGGCAGTGCTCCCTTCTCCTTCCTGCACGGTGGCAGCGGAAGAGGCCGCGCTAATGCGGACGCTGGGCAGCGCATCATCTTCGATCACTGTAAGCTCGTAGAAATTACTGACGCTACTGACCGTGTAGCCGGTGCCTGCTTCCAGCCTCAGCCGTGCGATGCGGTTGGGATTCACCAGCTCGTCGTTGATGGAGGCCACGGGCAAGTTCAGACTCACCTGCTGCTGCGCGTTATTTGCTCGCGCCGGGAACGTCAGCGGAAAGAGATCCGTAGCGGTGCCGGGCGTATCGGCAACCATCATCCCATCCAATTGGATAAAGGCCCTGGCTCCTTCCAATACCGCCAGGTTCGCGTTCAATGCCATGAAAGGAGCCGGGCGCATGATCAGTTCTACACTCGTGCTGCTCCCTTCGTCGATCGTTGCCGACGTGCGGGAAAAAGACAACTGCGGAACGTCCGCGTCGGGAATATTGAAATTCAGCACGCCGGCTCCCGCACCCAGGGTATAGCCGGCGTCGTCCGCCGGCGCTGCCAGCACCAGCCGGCCCACCTCGGGATTCGCTTCGTCCAGTGCGTCCGCCATCGTCGTGATGACAAACTGGGCGGAGCGGGCACCTCCGGCAATGTTGACCCCCTGGCCGCCGTTCACGGCGATGAGCCCGCTTAACGTGTAATCACTGTCCACGGCTGCCGTAACACCGGTTTCTTCGGTGGAAACTATGGTAATGGGGATCGTCAATCCTGCCGATGGCGCCGGGGCAGAGGCGGTTACCTGAACGTTCTGAATACTTCCGTCCTCTGAAGCAAAAGTCAGTTCCGAGACACTGAAGGAAATTTCGATCGGCTCCTCGTCATCATCAATGATCGTGAGTGCCAACTCCGACGGGGTCCCCGGGCGCACACCTGGGATCCGCAGGACACGCAGGATCACGCTCTCTGTCGGCTCGCTCTGCGTGTCATTCACCCCCGTAATCAGCAGGTTCAGAGGGCCCGCAGAGGGGACCGTCAAGAAGAAGAATTCGTCGTTTGCGTCGACCACTGAACCGGCAACCGACAAGGTGTAATCCGTGCCCACTTCCGCCTGGACTCCGCCGGACGGAGCAATCATTTCGATATCAACTTCTACTGCCGCCGTGCGCGGATCATTGCTCGCCCGGGCCACTATGAGCTGCGCACGGCCGGTGCCCTGCTCGCCTACCTGGAGGCGGGCGCGGGAGAACCTCACCTGCGGCGGCGGCACGTCGACAATGTCCACCTCATGCGTACTGACGCTGCCCAGATCATATTCCGGTGCCGTCTCGTCCAGCAGAGTCAGATCTACGGTCTCCTGTGATTCGACGTTATCGTCATAGGCCAACACCGCCTCACAGGTCTGCATACCGGCTCCCGCGCCAATGCTCAGGTCAAACCGGGCCCCGACACCGACTGGCGTCCCGCCGCAGCTCAGCGTGTAATCCATGTCCTCGCCCCGGTCGGCGCTGCCCTCAATCGTCACCGGCACCGTCAATGGCTGGTGGGAGACCGGAGAGACGTTGACCTGTACGGTAACCGTTTGTCCTTCATCCGCGCCGCTGGTCCCGGTCGCAAAACGCACTAACGGAACGTCATTGTCAGTGATGGTCAGCGTGTAGGTGCCGGCGCCGGAGGACACGCTATAGCCGCTGCCGGCAATCAGTGCAATCATCAGCACTTCATTGGGCTCGTCCAAACCGTCATCGACGATGGGCAGTGAGAGGGTGCCCTCGGTCCCTGCCGGTCCGGCCGGGACCCGCACCTGCAAGACCAGGGGCGCCGTGTAATCAGCCGGCGTGGCGGGCGATACCGGGGTAATGCTATAGCTGACGTCCACGGCCTGCTCCAATTCCAGGTCGGATACCACCATGAAATCTGCATTGCCAATGTTTTCCGGCACCTGGGCCGAGGAGGCCGTGAAACTGAACTCAGGCACGTCGTCATTGTTAATCGTTAACGTGTATCGGGACGGGGTATCCAGTACATAGCCGTTGGCGCCGGGGATGTTGGTCGCCATCAGGCTGAATTCCACCTGCTCCGCCCCTTCCACTTCCGTATCGCCGACGATCTCTACGGTAAAGCTCGCGCTGCTCGCGCTCGCGCCAATGCTCAGCATGTAATCGGCCGGTCCGCCGGTCAGCCCCGCCAGGGTGTAGTCACTCGTCAGCGCGGCGCTGCCGGCACGACGCAACGGAACCATGAATGTACCGGTGCGGCCTCCCGGACGCGCGACCATCAGCTGCACCATCACATCGGTGGTGTCGCTGTCCCCCTCCGCCTGGCTCACTGCCGCCGTGGCAAAATCCACCACAAAGGGCGGAAGGTCCGTCAGGTTCAGGCGGTGCGTCGAGTCCGTGCCCAGCGCATACCCCGGGCCGGAGCCCAGGGTGAAGGTCAACGATTCCGTGTTCTCCACCTGCAAGTCGAATCCCGCCGTCACGTCAAACGACACCGTCCCCGTAACCGGCACCATCAACATCCGGTTCGTCCCCGTGCCGGTCAGAGCGGTGGAAGACAGGCTGTACTCCGTATCGGCCAGGCCGGACCCCGGCATCAGCGTCAGCGGTACCATCAGCGCAGACTGCGGAACCGGCTGCACCTGCACCGTGATACTCACATTTGCCCCTTCCGCAACGCTGCTCTGCGTCATCTGGAAACTCACTTGCGGCTCGTCATCGTCGGTAATGGTCAGGGTATGCGTCGGGTTGCCGCCCGGAACGTACGCTGCCGCGTTCTCCGTGAGCATCAATACCAGGTTCTCGTCCGGCTCGCTCAAATCATTGTTCACTACCGTCACCAGCAGGTTCACTGAAGCCTGTCCCCGGCGCAGTAACAACGTGCCGGGCAGCACCTGGTAGTCTGTGCCCTCGGTCGCCGTCGTAGCGCCCGCAACGGTGTAGGCCAACGTCAAGTCAGACTGCAGTGCCGGAGTGATGGTAACGGCGATGCCGGCAATGCCCGCGTCCTCGTTAATGCTGCTCGTGGGCTGCGTAAAGCCAATCATGGGCAGATCGTCATCGTCAATCGTTAACGTGTATCGGGACGGGGGATCCAGTACATAGCCGCCGGCGCCGGGGCTGCCGACCATCAGGCTGAATTCCACCTGCTCCGCACCTTCCACTTCCGTATCGCCAACGATCTGTACGGTAAAGCTCGCGCTGGTCGCGCTCGCGCCAATGCTCAGCATGTAATCATCCGTTCCGCCGGTCAGCCCCGCCAGGGTGTAGTCATTCGTCAGCGTGGCGCTGCCGGCGCGACGCAACAGAACCATGAGCTCACCGGTGCGGCCTCCCGGACGATCTACCATCAACTGCACGATCACATCGGTGGTGCTGCTGTCCCCCTCCGCCTGGCTCATTGTTGCCGTGGCAAAATCCACCACAAAGGGCGGAAGGTCCGTCAGGTTCAGGCGGTGCGTCGAGTCCGTGCCCAGCTCATACCCGGTGCCGGAGCCCAGGGTGAAGGTCAACGACTCCGTGTTCTCCACCAGCAAGTCGAATGTCGCCGTCACGTCAAACGACACCGTCCCCCCAGTCGGCACCATCAGCATCCGGCTCGTCCCCGTGCCGGTCAGAGCGCTGGAGGACAGGCTGTACTCCGTATCGGCCAGGCCGGCTCCCGGCGTCAGCGTCAGCGGCACCATCAGCGCAGACTGCGGAACCGGCTGCGCCTGCACCGTGATACTCACGTTTGCCCCTTCCGCAACGCTGCTCTGCGTCATCTGGAAACTCACTTGCGGCTCGTCATCGTCGGTAATGGTCAGGGTATGCGTCGGGTTGCTGCCCGGAACGTACGCTGCCGCCTCCGCCGTGAGCATCAATACCAGGGCCTCGGTCGGCTCGCTCACATTATCGTTCACTACCGTCACCAACAGGTTCGCTGAAGTCTGTCCCCGGCGCAGTAACAACGTGCCGGGCGGCGCCTGGTAGTCTGTGACCGCCGTCGCCGTCGTAGCGCCCCCAACGCTGTAGGCCAACGTCAAGTCAGACTGCAGCGCCGGAGTGATGGTGACGGCGATGCCGGCAATGCCCGCGTCCTCGTTAATGCTGCTCGCGGCTTGCATAAAGCCAATCGTGGGCAGATCGTCATCGTCAATCGTTAACGTGTATCGGGACGGGGGATCCAGTACATAGCCGCCGGCGCCGGCACTGCCGGCCATCAGGCTGAATTCCACCTGCTCCGCCCCTTCCACTTCCGCATCGCCGACGATCTGTACGGTAAAGCTCGCGCTGCTCGCGCTCGCGCCAATGCTCAGCATGTAATCATCCGGTCCGCCGGACAACTCCGCCCCCGCCAGGGTGTAGTCATTCGTCAGCGCGGCGCTGCCGGCGCGACGCAACAGAACCATGAGCTCACCGGTGCGGCCTCCCGGACGATCTACCATCAACTGCACGATCACATCGGTGGTGCTGCTGTCCCCCTCCGCCTGGCTCATTGTTGCCGTGGCAAAATCCACCACAAAGGGCGGAAGGTCCGTCAGGTTCAGGCGGTGCGTCGAGTCCGTGCCCGGCGCATACCCCGTGCCGGGGCCCAGGGTGAAGGTCAACGACTCCGTGTTCTCCACCAGCAAGTCGAATGTCGCCGTCACGTCAAACGACACCGTCCCCCCAGTCGGCACCATCAGCATCCGGCTCGTCCCCGTGCCGGTCAGAGCGCTGGAGGACAGGCTGTACTCCGTATCGGTCAGGCCGGCTCCCGGCGCCAGCGTCAGCGGCACCATCAGCGCAGACTGCGGGGCCGGCTGCGCCTGCACCGTGATACTCACGTTTGCCCCTTCCGCAACGCTGCTCTGCGTCATCTGGAAACTCACTTGCGGCTCGTCATCGTCGGTAATGGTCAGGGTATGCGTCGGGTTGCCGCCCGGAACGTACGCTGCCGCCTCCGCCGTGAGCGTCAATACCAGGCTCTCGGTCGGCTCGCTCATATTATCGTCCACTACCGTCACCAGCAGGTTCGCTGAAGTCTGTCCCCGGAGCAGTGACAACGTGCCGGGCGGCGCCAGGTAGTCTGTGACTTCGGTCGCCGTCGTACCGGCCGCAACGGTGTAGTTCAACGTCAAGTCAGACTGCAGCGCCGGAGTGATGGTGACGGCGATGCTGGCAATGCCCGCGTCCTCGTCAGTGCTGCTCGCGGCCTGCGTAAAGCCAATCGTGGGCAGATCGTCATCGGTGATCGTGAGTACATGCCGGATATTTCCCTGCGGCCTGTATAGTCCGCTGTACTCAGGAGACTGAAGATCACCTCTTCATTCCCTTCTATATCTAGATCTGAAACAGGGGAAAGCGTGAAAGCCGCCGTGCCGGTATCATCCACCACAAGCATATAGTCCATTCCAGACGACAGGTCGATTCCTGCCAGGGCATAATCAGCCGGCGTCGTCGCAGAACCGCTCAAACGCAGGAGCACTGTAACGGTCTCCCCGGGGCCCGGAACAGACGTCACTGTCTACAGTAATGCTCTCCCCGGTAGTGTCTCCTAGCGGATCCTCTATGCCGGAACTCTCTGCTCCAAATTGTGCAGTCCTCGTCGCGCCACCGTCATCATTAATGATGGTCAGCGTATAGCTGGCAGGGGTGCCCAGAGACGTGCCGGCCGGCGCCGTGCCCAGCGTCAACGTCACCCCCTCATCAGTCTCATCCACGTCATCGCCGAGCACGCGCAGCGTCACCGTCGCCGTGCCTGAGCTCGTCACCGGCAGGTTGAAACTGGTATCGCCGCCGGGGACCGTCTGCGTGCCCGCATCCTCATAGAGCAGCTGGTAGTCCGTGCCCAGTGCCGCCGTACCGGCGATGTCCACCGGTACCATTATGGTCGCGCGCGGTGCCGGCTGCGCCTGTACCATTACCAGCACGTCCGTCATCGGTCGCTCGCGGCTCCCTCCAACTGGCTCGCGCTCGCCATGCTGAAGACTAACTGCGGCTCATCGTTGTCGGTGATCGTCAGCACGAGACTGGCCACGCCCAACTGGTAGTCGGCTGTCGAGGGGGTGAGCTCCAGCGTCAACTGCTCGTCCTCCTCGTCCACGTCATCGTCGAGGATCGGCAACTGGATCATGGCCTGGGCCGTGCCTCTGGCCAGGGTGACGCTGAGCGGCGACGGCTCCATGTAATCAGCTCCCGCCGTTGCCGTGCCCGCCGTTATCGTGTAAGGCACGACCAGGTCGGTGGCCAGCATCGAGTCGGCACTCACGACAATGGACGCCACCCCCGCGGGCGCGGCCTCGTCCACGGACATCGTGCCCGCCATAAAGCTCAACGTCGGCGTGGTGGCATCCTCAATGCTGACTGTGTGCCGCCCGGTTGCGCCGATCCGGTAATCGTCTCCAAAAGCCAAGTCGTAAACCGCCGTCTCGGTCAGCTCATCCAGCGTGTCCGACACCGCCGTCACGGTAAAGCTGGCGCTGAAGCTGGTGTATCTACGGAAATCGTGTCTACTGCGTGAAATCGGCAACTCGCCCATAGCGCGTGCCGACCCGCTCATCAGCCACCAGCGGGGTTGACTGCGTGAAATCATCCGTGCGGTCGTCGTCACCTATCTCAGCTGATCGCACTGCCGCCCAGGTCCAGCAATACGTCGTCACCGTGCCGACCGTCTGCGGGGTCCCGGCAGCGGGCGTGGCCGTGTAAGTCAAATGCGCCTGTACCATTACCATCACGTCCGTCATCGCGCCCGCGGCTCCCTCCTCCTGGCTCGCGCTCGCCACGCTGAAGTCTAACCATCGTTGCGGTGATCGTCAGCACGTGACTGTCCACGCTGCCCAACTGGTAGTCTTCCTGAGCTGCAGCGTCAATCGTGCTCGCCGCCACGTTGAAGACCGCGGTCGGCAAATCCGTGCGGTCGTGTCGTCACCTATCTCCAGCGTGTAGCTGCTGCTCAGTTCGGCATCCCCAGCCCGTATTCGCCCGTGCCGCCGTCTCGGTCGCCTGCAGCATCAGCGTCACCTGCTCGGTGGATTCCTGCGCGTCATCGCCGAGCACGCAGGTCCAGCAATACGTCACCGTCGCCGTGTAAGCCCGAGCTCGTCACCGGCAGGTTGAAACTAGCTGCTGATCGGACCCGCCCGTATTCGCCCGTGCCGCCGGCCTGCAGACCGTCTGCGGGGTCCCGTCATCGCCGCATCGTCATAGAGCAGCGGAGACCGTCTGCGGGGTAGTCCGTGCCCAGTGCCCAGGTCCGCCGGGCCGCCGATGGCCACCGGTACCATTACGGTCGCGCGCGGTGCCGGCTGCGCCTGTACCATTACCAGCACGTCCGTCATCTCGCTCGCGGCTCCCTCCACCTGGCTCGCGCTCGCCATGCTGAAGTCTAACTGCGGCTCATCGTTGTCGGTGATCGTCAGCACGTGACTGGCCACGCTGCCCAACTGGTAGTCGGTTGTCCCCGGGACGCTGAGCTGCAGCGTCAACTGCTCGTCCTCCTCGTCCGCGTCATCGTCGAGGATCGGCAACTGGATCATGGCCTGGTCCGTGCCTCCCGCCAGGGTGACGCTGAGCGGCGACGGGTCCGTGTAATCAGCTCCCGCCGTTGCCGTGCCCGCCGTTATCGTGTAAGGCACGTCCAGCTCGGTGGACAGCGTCAGGCTGGAACTCACGATAATGGACGCCACCCCCGCGTCCTCGTCCACGCTCATCGTGCCCACCATAAAGCTCAGTTCCGGCGTGGTGGTATCCTCAATGCTGACCGTGTGCCGCCCGGTTGCGCCGATCCGGTAATCGTCTCCAAAAGCCAAGTCGTAAACCGCCGTCTCGGTCGGCTCATCCACCACGTCCGACACCGCCGTCACGGTAAAGCTGGCGCTGAAGCTGGTGGTGCTCGTGTCTATGCTAATCGGCAATCGATAGCGCGGTGCGCCCACCAGGACCAGCTCGGTTGACTGCGTGAAATCTGCCGGCTGCATCGCACTGCCGCCCAGGTCCAGCAATACGTCCACCGTGCCGACGGCAGCGGGCGTGGCCGTGTAAGTCAACGCCACCGTAACCGTCGCCGTGCCCCCGTTTTCCTGCATGATCGTGCCCGATGCCACGCTGAAGGTCGCGGTCGGCAAATCCGTGCGGTCGTCGTCACCTATCTCCAGCGTGTAGCTGCTGATCGGACCCAGCCCGTATTCGCCCGTGCCGCCGCTCGCCTGCAGCATCAGCGTCACCTGCTCGGTGGATTCCTGCGCGTCATCGCCGAGCACGCGCAGCGTCACCGTCGCCGGGCCCGAGCTCGTCACCGGCAGGTTGAAACTGGTTCCGCCGGAGACCGTCTGCGGGGTCCCGCCCGCATCGTCATAGAGCAACTGGTAGTCCGTGCCCAGTGTCGCCGGGCCGCCGATGGCCACCGGTACCATTACGGTCGCACGCGGCACCGGCTGCGCCTGTACCATTACCATCACGTCCGTCATCGCGCCCGCGGCTCCCTCCTCCTGGCTCGCGCTCGCCACGCTGAAGACTAACTGCGGCTCATCGTTGTCGCTGATCGTCAGCACGTGACTGGACGGGCTGCCCAACTGGTAGTCGGTTGTCCCCGGGGCGCTGAGCTGCAGCGTCAACTGCTCGTCCTCCTCGTCCGCGTCATCGTCGAGGATCGGCAACTGGATCATGGCCTGGGCCGTGCCTCCCGCCAGGGTGACGCTGAGCGGCGACGGGGCCGTGTAATCCGCTCCCGCCGTTGCCGTGCCCGCCGTTATCGTGTAAGGCACGACCAGCTCGGTGGACAACGTCAGGTTGGAACTCACGATAATGGACGCCACCCCCGCACCCTCGTCCACGGACATCGTGCCCGCCATAAAGCTCAGTTCCGGCGTGGTGCCATCCTCAATGCTGATTGTGTGCCGCCCGGTTGCGCCGATCCGGTAATCGTCTCCAAAAGCCAGGTCGTAAACCGCCGTCTCGGTCGGTTCATCCAGCGCGTCCGACACCGCCGTCACGGTAAAGCTCGCGCTGAAGCTGGTGGTGCTCGTGTCTACACTAATCGGCAATCGATAGCGCGCCCCGCCCATCAGGACCAGCGGGGCTGACTGCGTGAAATCAGCCGGCTGCATCGCACTGCCGCCCAGGTCCAGCAATACGTCCACCGTGCCGGCGGCAACGGGCGTGGCCGTGTAAGTCAACGCCACCGTAACCGTCGCCGTGCCCCCGTCTTCCTGTGCAATCGTGCCCGCCGCCATGCTGAAGGCCGCGGCCGGCAAATCCGTGCGGTCGTCGTCCCCTATCTCCAGCGTGTAGCTGCTGATCGGGCCCAGCCCGTATTCGCCCGTGCCGCCGCTCGCCTGCAGCATCAATGTCACCTGCTCGGTGGATTCCTGCGCGGCATCGCCGAGCACGCGCACCATCACCGTCGCCGGACCCGAGCTCGTCACCGGCAGGTTGAAACTGGTGCCGCCGGAGATCGTCTGCGGGGTCCCGCCCGCATCCTCATAGAGCAGCTGGTAGTCCGTGCCCAGTGCCGCCGTGCCGCCGATGGCCACCGGTACCGTTACGGTCGCGCGCGGCGCCGGCTGCGCCTGTACCATTACCGGCACGTCCGTCATCGCGCCCGCGGCTCCCTCCACCTGGCTCGCGCTCGCCACGCTGAATGCTAACTGCGGCTCATCGTTGTCGCTGATCGTCAGGACGTGGACGTTGGACGTGCCCGACGCCGAGTAAGCTGTACCATCCATCAAAGTCAGCGTCAGTACTTCATTCTCCTCGTCTTCCCCGTCATCCAGCACGGAAAGCACTTCGAGTAGAGCCGAAACGGCACCCGAGGGGAAAACTGCCGTCGCCGGAACACTGTAATCGGAATCCAGTGTCGCACCGGTTCCCGGCGCCACCGTGTACGTGAGAGTCAAGTCCTGCGCCGGGGCGACGTCTGCATTCAACGACAACTGCACCCGCCCGGCATCCTCCGACACGGTGCCTGCCGGCTGCGCGAAGGAAAGCACCGGCTCGTCGTTGTCCGTGATAGTCAGCATCCTTTGCTGTTCGCTGCCAACCCGGTAGCCGGCACCGCCAAGCAGGGCCAGGCTGACGTTCTCCTCCTGTTCATCGTCAGAGTCATCCACTACCGATATCGTAACGGGGACGGCAGTGTTGCCTGCCAAGACGGTATACGCTCCCGGCGTGCCGGGAACCGGCGTTAACTGCGTTGCCACGTCCAGGGTATAGTCATTCGTCAGTTCGGCACTCCCGCCGAGGCGCAAGGTCACCGGCACGCTGTCCGTTCTGTCGTCCCCTGCCGCCCGGGTCAGGACCAGCATGAATACCGCGTCTCCTGCGCTTTCGTCCAGCGCCTGGTTCGCGGTCGTGAAGTTCACCGTCGGCGGCGCCCGATCGTCCAGGGTCAGCGTGTAGGTGGAGGCACCCGACAGGACAGCGGCACCCGTGGGCGTCGGGCTGCCCAGGCGGAAAGTAACGCTTTCCGGGATCTCTATTGCCGCATCCGCCACGATGGTTATATCAAAGTCTACAGAGCTTGCGCCCGCTGCCAGGACCAGTTGGTAATCGGGACTGGTGCCGGCAACCCCGGACACCGTGTAATCCGTTCCCAGCGTGGCCGAGTTGCCGCTGGAGGGATCCAGTGTCAATGGGATCATCACATCCTGGTGGGGCGCTGGATCAGCGTCCACGAAGACGGTTACCGTCTGAGTGCGCTCCTGTTCGGTCTGTGCCGTTGAACGGAAACCCAGCTGCGGCACGTCGTTATCCTCAATGCTCAGCGTATGGGTGCTGGTGGTTCCAATGATGTAGCCAGGGTCAGCAGGGTCGTCAACCTGCAATTGCAGTATCAGGGTCTCGGACGGTTCATCGTCGAGGTCATCCAGCAGCACTACCAACAAGGCCTCCGACGCGCTCGCGGCACGGAACGTCAGGCTGCCCGACAAGGCTGTGTAATCCACGTTAGCAGTTGCCGTGTCGCCCGCCAGTACCTGGTAACTCACCACCATGTCCCCCGGTGGTGGCGGAGTCGCCGTAACCATCACGCTCACCAGGCCCTCGTTCTCATTAAAACTGCTGGTCGCGCTGGCAAATTCCAGCGTCGGCAGATCGTCGTCTTCAATGATCACGCTGTAGGACAGGGGAGCATTGAGCGCGTAAGTGACCGGCACAGCAGTATCCGTAAGCAATTCCAAACGCACCAATTCATCCGCTTCGCTGAGCAAATTGTCGATTGCGGTCACCGTCAATGCAGTATCGCCGAGACCGGCGACCAGCGTGTAGCGAACAGCGGAACCGGCTACCGCACTTAAGGTGCCCGCGGAAGCCAGGGTGTAATCCGTTGAGATCTCCGCGTCCCCCGCGATCTGCAACTGTATGGTCAACGATTCTCCTGGAGCCAGCCCCTGCACCTGCACCATGGTGGTAGAAGTCCCGCCGTTCTCCATGATGTCAGTGCCGGAATTGGCTGCGAAGCTCACCAGCGGTAAACCCACCATCACGTCGTTATCGACCAGCCTCAGCGTATAGCTGGAAGGATCCGTTAATTGGTACGCGGTGGCCGGCGTTGCGGTGCCCAGGTCCAGCCGGATCGTCTCCAGTCCTTCCTGCGCCGTATCGCCGATAATCTCCACGGAGAATTCCGCCGTAGGGGCCGAGGCCGTAACGTTCAGTATTTGGCTGCCTGAACTGCCACTCAGCGCAAGACCCGTCAGGCGAAAGTCCGTGTCCAACACCGCCGTCGTCTCTCCCGCGTTGACTACAATGGGGATCATCAACGCACTCGAGGACGGTGGCACCACTCGCACCTGGACGCGCACCGGAGTAGCGTCGCCGACGTCTCCTTCATTCGCGCTTCCCACGTTGTCCGCCGCGAAGCTCACGCCGGGCACGTCGTCGTCCCGGATCGTCAGTACAAGTTCACTCTGACTGCCCAGTTGGTAGCTGTTGTCGGCGGCCGGCAGCAGTCGCAGGCGCAAGGTCTCCGCCCCTTCCGCTTCGGCGTCATCGGGCAGGAACAAAACGATGTTCTCGCTCGCGCTGGAAGAAAAGAGCACGCGATTGGACGGCGGCGTATAGTCCCGCGCGTCGGCAAAGCCGGCCCCGGAGCCCAGCACAAGTTCGTAACGGACTTCCACGCTGCCCGGCTGGTTGAGTACCACCGGGATGCTGGCGCTGAACCCTTCGTCCGCCGCCGCCGTTGGATTCTGGAAAGATGCCGCCAACACGCCCACTGGCAGGTCATCGTCATCAATAAACAAGCTGTACTGACGCGGGAAGCCCAGTTCATATCCGGCATCGGGGGCAGGCGCCGTCAACTCCAAGCGCAACTCCTCCCTGCTTTCCTGTAGCTCGTCGTCCAACAACGGAATACGGATGCGCACGCTTGTGCTCCCGGCAATCGCGGTAATGGAGCTGCCTGGATCGGTGTAATCCACTCCCAGCGTCGCACTGCTGGCGGACGCCACCTGGTAAGCAATATTCAGCGGCCCGTCGGCAGGATTCAGAATATTCAGATCGACGAACGCTGCCGCGCCCCCCTCGGACACCACTGCGCTGGATGCGGCGAAACTGACCAGCGCAACCGACGAGTCCAGCGCTTCGTCGTCCCGGATCGTCAAGTCATACACGTTCTGGGCCCCCGGCAGATAGCCGGGGCCCGGGTTCAGCGTCAACCTGAGATTCCTCGGGCCGGAAGTGAAGTCGTTGTCCCGGGTCTGGATCTGCAGCATCTGTTCCCGGCTGTCCGCTTCCAGGATCAGGGTGCGTTCGGTGCCCCCGCCGGCCACTAACAGACCCGGGAAAGAAATTTCCAACAAATCCACCGAGCCGCCCAGGGTCAAGCCCACCAGCAGCACGGTATCTGCAGGCTCGCTGACCTGCACGACTACCGTAGCGGTTTCTCCCTCGTTGACGCTGTCCGCGGTACTGGCAAACTGCACGCCCCGGTCGCTGTCCATGATCGACAATTCAAACCGGTTATTTTCCGCCGCCACTGCGTAGCCGGGTCCAGGCATCAACTCCAGCACTACCAGTTCCGTGCCTTCCACCAATTCGTCGTCTATGCTGGCCAGGCTCAGGGATGCCTCGCGACTCCGTTCGGGCAAATTCACGCTGCGATCCAAGCTCGCACCCGTTGCCCCCGACAAACGATAATCCAGATCGGGGGCAGCGGTACCCGAGATTCGGATGCCCACGTCTATTGCCGCCAGCAATTCCTCTGCCGATTGCAGCGCCACCTCCATGCTATCCACCGGGCTTTCCATCAGGATGGCCGAGGTGGCGACAAAGCGGATCTCCGGATCGCTGGGCGCCACTTCAACCTGGGCCGAAGAAGGACTGCCCAGCCGGTAGGTTGGTGCGGCCGCCGGGGACGGCTGCAGCAGGAAACGCACAAGCTGCAGCGGCTCGGTCACGGCGTCATCCACCACCGTCAACGTCAGTATTACCGGGGTGCCCGCCATCGGCAGCACGACCGTGCCTTGCGTCGGGTCCGACTCCCCGGGATGTCCGGTCAGCGTATAGCCGACCAGGTCCCCGCTCAACAGGTAGGACACGGTGATATCCGACGTGAGCGCGCTGCTCGCGCTCAACGTCAACATGGCCGTGGTGCCGGGGGTGCCGGGGGCACCTTCCATCAACGGCACGAGCGGGTCCGGCGCCGTAACGGTCACGCTGACGGCCGGCAGCGCGGCCAGGGCCGGATCATCCCCGGTGCCTTCGTCGCTGATCTGCAACAGGGTCACGGTGTTGCCACTCACCAACTCCAGCACGATGCTTTCCGGTTCCTCTTCAAACGTGACGTCGTCCGTCAGCATCAGCTCCAGCACCAGTTCCACTTCCTCGGCAATCGCCTCCAACTGCAACCGGTAGCGACCGTCCGTGGTCAACTGCATGCTCACCGTGGCACCGTCCGCGTCCAGCACCGCCGCCCCTGACGCCCGTGCCGCACTCAGCTCGTAGTCTTCCCCCGCCGTCGCCGTGCCGGCGAGCAGCAACTCGACGCGCAAGCCGAGTTCCTGCAAGGTGGCACTGCCGGGCGCCCTGGCACCCGGCACGTTCAGCATGGCCTGTACCGTCGTCATGCCCGCGGTCTCTGCCCGGACCTCTCCGGCCGCTGTCGCCGTGACACCGTCCACGCGCGTCTCGACTATGTTCCCTACCCGTGCCAGCCCGCGCTCAACGCGCATCTCGTAGGAGCGCTCTACCTGCTCGAAGCGGCGCTGGCGCGGATCCTGCGCCTGCACCCGCTGCGGGCGCAACTGCTCGCTCAGGGCGACCCCGAAGCGGTACTGCCATTTCGCTTCCACTCCCCAGTCACTGCTGCCCCGCTCCGGGTTCTCATATTGAGCCTCCAACGAAAACAACGGCACCGGTCGCAGGTTGATCGCATAGCGGATCCCCTCGTCATCGGCCTGCCCCAACTCACCTTGCCAACGGAAGTACTGGCCGGAAAACTCTATCCACGGCAATTGCGGGACGCGCCCCGCCAACTCGATATCCCAACCGTCCGGGGTATAGGCCTGCTCTCCTGAATTCAGCCGCTCGCGACCGCCCACTGCCTGGTACCAGTTGGCATATAAATCCAGTACCTTGCTCTTGGCTTCCACGCCCACCGAGTAACGCTGCAGGGATGGGTCCGCCAGGTAGTCGTAAAACACGTTCGTGCCCAGCAGCACAGCGCCATCACCATCGCCTACCAGGTGCCGGTACCCCAGGCCGGTGTTGAACGAGCCTGCATCATCCTGCCATACGCCGCCGACCTGTCCGATCAGCGTCTGCTCCCCGGTGTCCCATAAAGATACCAGCGCCTCAATGCCCAGCATCGCGTCCCGGTCGCCCAGCGGCGTGCGGTACCTGAGCTCCAGGTTGCGCAGGAAGGTTCCTTCCAGGCGCTCCAACTCATCGATGCCGGTGTCCACCAGGGTTCGCATCGCCCGGTCCTGCAAGTCGGTCGCCATGGACTGCAGGTCCGGTCTGACGCCGTCGCTCACCTGCCCCAGCAGCCTGGCCACCCGCTCCGGGTTCACCTCAACGGTTGTGCTCCCCAGGCGCGTAATACGTGCCCGCAACCGCTGCCGCCAGGAGAGCGGTTGATCGGGCGCGAGCGTATCGGCAGACCCGGAAAAGGCCAGTTCAGGCAGCTGGAGCGCGCCTGCAGCCGATGGCTCTGCGATGCGCTCCGGCGTCAGGTAGCTGCGGTCCAGGTAGGGAAACTGCTCGGAAACATTCAGCAGCGCCGCTCGCTGCGCCGGGCTGCGCAACTGCGCCGAGGCGGGCAGTTCCCCGACGCCCAGCAACAACGCACGCTGCGCCCCCGGCTCCATGCCCAGCCCCAGCCCCGAGCCCGAAAAAGAAAGTCCCAGGGCCAGCGGGCACAGCCAGTGACGCAACAGGCGATGCTGCACGCTGCGGCGCAAAGGAGATGCAGACAAAACTTTATCGTCCTAGGGTGCCGCCACGAGGGGTATAATTGCGGTGCTTGCGGAGAAGTCGATATTCATCAGGCTCTGACTAGCGGTCACAGATGCACCTGGCGGCAAAATACTTACCAGTGATACCTCTAAATCAGCCGCGACATCCGGCGTTACCATGATCGTGGCCGACATGGCGCCGGCCGCAATCTCCTGGGTAAAGGTGTTCTCCGAGGGGGTAAACGCATCTCCAAACACCCGGTAGGTTAATACGGCATCTTCCAGCAGGGTACCGGTAATGGAAATCATGAAGACGGCAGGGACGCCCACCGTGGCCGAAGCAGGGGCGCTGACGCTCACCGCTACCGGTGTATAGAAATCCAGGTTCAGCTCCGTCAGTGTATCCAGCGTCGCAGCGAACAGGCCGGGCTCCAGAGTCAGAGCGACATTGCCATTCAGGTTCAATCTCTGCAACGCAGCCAGGTTATCGAAAATGCCCCCTGGCAAACTGCTCAGCATGTTGTCTTCCAGGAACAATCTCTGCAACGCAGCCAGGTCATCGAAAATGCCCCCTGGCAAACTGCTTAGCATGTTGTTTTCCAGAAACAGCTCTTCAAGTGCCGTCAACCCGTTAAAGGCACCTGCGGGCAGGGTCTCAAATGCGTTGTCGCCCAGGTTCAGGCTCTGCAGGGCACTCAACTGACTGAATATCCCCGCCGGCAGAGTCGTCAATCCGTTTCTTACCAGGCTCAGTGTTTGCAACGAACTTAGCTCATCGAATATCCCGGCCGGCAGGGTGTTGATTTCGCCATCGACGATTCGCAATTCCTGCACGGACGTCAATCCGGCAAAATCCCCTGCCAGCAGCTCCGTAAGATCAGTCGCGTCTGGCGACAAAGGTCCCATGATTGTGCCCAGGACCGCTGCCGTCACCGAGGCGCACTGGGCCGCATCCATTGACAATTCCTCCAGAATCTCTCTCGTCACTACGGAACTACGCGGCATGGCGTCGGTCGCGCAAAGACCCAGGTCATCGTCATTGTCCACCAGCGTTACGGTCAGCGCAGTACCGGCGACCATGTAATCCGTACTCGTCACCAGGTTCACTGCCAAAGTCTCATCGACTGTGTTGCCCTGGTCCTGCCCGGCCAGGATCTGCAGAGTCGTGTCCCCGGCGGCGGTGATGCTCACACTGTAGCGGGCACTGCCCGGCGGCACCGGCGATTCCGTCTCCGGTGTCAGTACGGCGCCGTCTGCGGTCTGGACGCTGTAACTGTTTGCCGCCGGGGCCGGGGCGATATCCACCGAGACGGTAACGCCGGCATCCGGCACCGTGCCCGTCGCAGTCAGCACGACGTCGGCCGGATCGCTCTCATCAGCTTCCGTCGCCTCCAGGTCGGAACTGCCTAGCGCGAGGGTGGGAGGAGCTTCCACGGTTACCGTTGCGGAGATTGGGGAGCCGCGACGCATCAGGCTCTCAGCAGTGATAGAATTGGCACCTGGCGGTATAATACTGTTCAGTGCCACCTCTAACTCATCCGCGACATCCGGCGTTACCATGATCGTGGTCGACGTAGCGCCGGCCGCAATCTCCTCGGTAAAGTCGTTCTCTAAGGGGGTAAACGCACCAAACGCCGAGTAGCTTAATACGGCATCTTCCAGCAGGGGGCCAGTAATGGAAATCATGAAGACGGCAGGGACGCCCACTGTGGCCGAAGCAGGGGCGGTGATGCTCACTAGTACCGGTGTATAGAAATTCAGGTTCAGATCCGTCAGTGTATCCAGCGTCGCAGTGAACAGGCCGGCCTCCAGAGTCAGATCGTCATTGTCATCCAGGTCCAATCTCAGCAACGCATTCAGGTTGTCGAAAATGCCCCCTGGCAAACTGCTCAGCATATTGTTGTTCAGGAACAACATCTGCAACGCATCCAAGTTATCGAAAATGCCCCCTGGCAAACTGCTCAGCATGTTGTCGTTCAGTAACAACATCTGCAACGCAGCCAGGTCATCGAAAATGCCCCCTGGCAAACTGCTTAGCATGTTGTTGTCCAGATGCAGCTCTTCAAGTGCCGTCAACCCGTCAAAGATACCTGAGGGCAGGGTATCAATGTCGGTCCTGATCAGGGTCAGGATCCGCAGGGCACTCAACTGACGGAATACCCCCGCCGGCAGAGTCGTCAACTCGGTGTCTGCCAGGTTCAGTGTTTGCAGTGAACTTAGCCCATCGAAGATCCCGACCGGCAGGGTGGTGATGTTGCTACTGGCCAGGCTCAACCCCTCCAGGGCCGTCAATCCGGCATAATCCCCTGCCAGCAGAGCCGTAATACTTGTAACGGATATCGACAAAGTTCCCGTGATTCCGGCCAGGTCCGTTGCCGTCACCGAGGCGCACTGAGACGCCTCCGTTGACAATGCCCCCAGAATATCGCTCCTCGCTATGGGAGTGCGCGGCACGGCGTCGGTCGCGCAAAGACCCAGGTCGGCGTCATTGTCCGCCAGCGTTACGGTCAGCGCAGCACCGGCGACCCTGTAATCCGTACTCGTCACCAGGCTCACTGCCAAAGTCTCATCGACTGTGTTGCCCTGGTCCTGCCCGGCCAGGATCTGCAGAGTCGTGTCCCCGGCGGCGGTGATGCTCACACTGTAGCGGGCACTGCCCGGCGGCACCGGCGATTCCGTCTCCGGTGCCAGTACGGTGCCGTCTGCCATCTGGACGCGGTAACTGTTTGCCGCCGGGGCCGGGGCGATATCCACCGAGACGGTAACGCCGGCATCCGGCACCGTGCCCGTCGCAGTCAGCACGACGTCGGCCGGATCGAGGTTATCAGCTTCCGTCGCCTCCAGGTCGGAACTGCCTAGCGCGAGGGTGGGAGGCTCGTCATCGTTGATGGTCAATTCATGTGTCGTGCCCGTTCCCAAAGTGTAGCCGGCGCCGGCCAGCAAGCGCAGACTTATGGTTTCGGGCGCCTCAGAAAGATCATCGTCCAGCAAGGCAAAGCTCAGCTCCTGTCGCTCATCGCCTGCCGCAAAATCAATCATGCCGACGTTGGTAACCGGGTCATAACCCGCTGGCAGATTAAAGTCTGTTCCCGCTCTGGCAGAGGAACTGGCTGACAAGAATCGATAACTGACCCGAACGCCTCCCAGCGGCGCCGGCAGACTCAAACCAACCTCCACCAGCGCGGAAGCCGCGTCTTCCTCCGCCGGCGAAGTGGGTGCCGAGAAAGTGGCGGCAGGCACCAGTGACGCGACGTCGTCCTCGGTGATAGTCAGGGTATGGGTGTTGGCGGTGGCGTTGACCATGTACTCGCCTGATCCTCCGGCAGCCAGCAGGGTCAATACCAGTGACTGCACGCCCCCCTGGAACAGGTCATCGTTGATCACGGTAACGCTGAATGTGACGCTGCCCTGTCCGGACGTAAAGACCAATCCTCGCCCGGTACCGATGACTGACAAGCCGGACAGGGAATAATCCGTTGACTCGACGACGTTCATGCTCAGATCTTCGTCGATCTCGATCGGCACCTCGATCCGGCCGGCCGGTATCGGTGTGGCATTTACGGTCAGCGTAACTTGATTGGCCGGCGCGGTTGCATCCTCGGCCACGGTTGTAGTCGCCGTGGCAAAAGACAGCACGGGCATATCGTCGTCCTGGATACTCAGTTCATGCGTGTCAGGACTGCTAACTATGTATGAGTCGTCAACGGAGGCAGTCAGGATCAGGCGCACCGTCTCCGCCAGCTCGTCCAGATCGTCGTCCAGCGGAGTTACCTGCAAAGTCTGCAACTGCGGTCCGCTGTCATCCGTTTGAGGGAACATTACAGTGCCGCTCAGGGCCGTAAAGTCGGTGCCGGACTCTGCCGTGCCGGTCACGCGATAGCTCACCGTCACGGCGACGGGAGCCGGGGTGCCAGCGGGCCGGACCGGGCGATCCAATTCGAGCGTGACCGTGGCAGGGCTGCCCGCGTCCTCCTGCACGACGGTATCCGAGGATGCACCGGTCACAAAACTCACCTCCGGCGCAGGCACGTCGTCTTCTGTGATGGTCAGAGTGTAAAGCGCGTTGGTGGCATTTACGCTGTAACCCGTTCCGGATTGCAAACTCAACTGTGCGCTGCGGGCGCCGGCGGTATCCGTATTATCCACTGCGACCAGACTCAGCTGCACCGAGGACTGCGGCGCGGTTCCCGCCCGTGCCGGCACCGTGAGGACAAATCGACCGCCGCTCAATGTCACCGGTGTACCTCCCACCGAGATGCTGTAATCCTCCGACGTAACGCCCGATACCGCCACGGGCACCATGCGCTCGACCCGGGGCGCCGGCGACAACACCAGGTCCAGCGTCGTGGCGGTAGCCGAGCCTTCCGTGACGCTGCCGGCGGAGGAGTCGAAGGATGCGACCGGCTCATCGTCGTTGAGGATGGTAAGCTCATGACTGGACGTGGAGCCAATCGTATAGCCCGACCCGCTCGCCAGGGTCAACTGCAGGCTCTCATCGGCTTCGTCCAATGCATCATTTGTCAGGGTAACGATAATTGAGCCCGTTCGGGTTCCGGCCAGGATGCTTACCGTCCCGCTCAACGCCGTATAATCCTCACCCGATACAGCAGGCGGCACTCCTTCCGCCACGGTGTAGGTCACCGTGATACCGCTTGTCGGCGCGTCCGCGTCGGCGCTGATCGGAATTAGCACCACGCCGGCACCGATGCCCTCTGACACGCTGCTTGCTGCCTGGGCAAACTGTACCTCGAGAGGCGCGGTGTCATTATCGACGATGCCCAGCGCATACCTGGTCGCCGGTCCCGCCCGATAGCCTGTTCCGGGCGACAGCTGGATCACCAATGTCTCCAGGGGTTCATCCACAGCGTCATCGATCACGTCCACTGACAGGTCAACCTGGGTGACGGTACCGCTAAAGGTGACGGTATAAAGGGTCGCTGGACTGACGGGGGCAACCAATTCGCTTGCAGACAAACGGTAATCCATGCCAATGGTGGCACTGCCTCCCAGGGACAGGCTCACCAGCACGGTATTGCCATCACCCGGGGCAGCGCTGAGACTCACGCCCACCGAACGGGCGTTCGCCCCGGCGGTTTCTCCCACCTGATCGGTGGCGGAATCGACCACCAGGTTGGCCGTCGGCAGCGTTACGGCATCGTCATCCCCGATCGCCAACAGGTACACGTTCTCCGTTCCCAACACCGCGGAGCCGCCCGGGGTCGGAGTGCCCAGCGTCAGCATGACGGGATTGTTCTCACCCATGGACACATTATCAATGAGCTCCAGGCGCAGGTTGTTGACGGTCTGCGCCGCCGTGTCGGAGGACGGGATCGGAAGATTGAAAGTGCTCGTCCCGGGAGCCAACGTTATCCGGTTGGAAGTCGCGTCCAGGTACGACAAGTTGTAATCCGTGCCCAAAACAGCGCCTCCCGCCACCGTAACCGGCACCATCACGGCAACGCCGGTGTGCGGCGCAGGACGTACCGTCACGGGCACGTCGGGCAGCGTACCGGCAGATTCGAGCGCTGAATTCAGCCGGCTGTTCGACGGGAAGAAAATCTGCGGGTCTTCGTCGTCCTGGATCGTCAGGGTATGGCTGGACGGCGTGCCCAAAACGTAACCGGCGTCAGCGATCGGAGTCGTTAAAGCCAACTGCAACGTTTCATCCGGTTCATCCAGCGCATCCTCCAGCAGGCTCAGGGAAATATCGGCACTGAGCTGGTCGCGCGGCAAGGTCACGGCAGCACTCAGCGTAGCGTAATCGGAACCCGAGGTTGCCGTGCTGCCAGCCACCGCGGCGTAGGGTATGGACAAATCCTGCCAGGGAGCAATGTCTGCGGTCACCTCTATAGAAACGATTACAGTCCCCTCAACGCTCATGCTGGCAGCGGTAGCAAAACCCAATTGCGGGACGTCGTCGTCAGCAATGGTAATGGAGACCCCGGTTGAAAATTCGTCTCCACGCCTGTAATCCGCGGTCGGAACCAGTTCCAGTGCAAAAAATTCTTCCGGCTCATCCAGCGCATCATCCGTCGCCTCGGCTGTAATATCCACCGGTGTCGCCCCCACCTCCACCTGGAACAGGCCGGCGTTGTCACTAACCAGGGGAGTGCCGCCCACGCTCAGACTGTAATCAGCATTGTCGAGACCGGGTCGGGTCGCTGTGCCCCTGGCCTGCAGGTTCACGGTGACCATGCTGGTGCCTACAGGCAGGTCAGACACCTCCAGCGTAATCGTGGAGGAGCGGATAGCGGCGGTTGACAATTCGTCGATGGCATCGTCGCTCGAACTGATAAACACTGAAGTCGGCACGCTTATGTCGCTATCCCCGATGGTCAAGCGGTATTCGTTGCCCGTCGACAGGACCGAATAGGGGACGGCGGCGTCCGGTGCAGCGGGACGCAACTGCAACTGCACGACCTCCGGGCCTTCAGTGAGGTCATCATCGAGCACGCGCAGCGTAAACTGTGCCGAGCGGCTGTTGGCGGCAAAACTCAACTGGTACAGTTGGGTTGCCGCATTGACTACGTCCAGACCCACAAACTGGTAATCGCCGGCCGCACCGAGCAAGGCGGTGCTCTCAGGCAGGATCGTCAGGAGCGCATTGAGGCCGGCTGAGCCCACGGGCTGATCCGCAAGCACGCGCACGGCCAAATCAAACATGCTGCCGTCGCGTTCATCCGCAGTCAACTGGTTTGCCGGATCAAACGACAACTCCGGTGTGTCGCCGTCGTTGATGGTCAGGACGTGCGTGCTCTGCCCGCCCAGAGAGTAACTGCCGATCGTCGAGGCAGTCAGCTCCAGTGTCAACGTCTCTGCGCCCTCCGTTCCGTCTCCGCCCAGCAGGGCCAATCGGAGCGTCCCCGTCGGGCTGTTGCGCGCAATCGTGATAGTGCCGGATGGCGTGACGTAGTCTGCAGCGTCGGCGGCTCCGAGCCCGCTGCCCAAATTAACCTGGAAAGAGACCGGCAGGTCGCCCGCCGTCGGGACCGGCGCAACGCTCACCTGGACCAGCGCCTCTGTGCCTTCCCGCGCGCTCGACGTGGGCACGGAGAAGGAAACCTGTGGCACCGGCTGCAATGCCTCGTCATCCGCAATCGATACTGCATGCCGGAACCGGCTTCCCAGGTTATAGGCTTCGGCGTCCTGCAACACCAGCACAATCTGCTTAATGCCGTCGGCATCGGCATCATCCAGCAACTGGATGCGAAGCTGTGCCTGGGTCTGCCCGCCGGCGACCGACAAGCTGCCACTGGGAGCACTATAGTCCACGTCTGCCACTGCCGTTGTCGCCTCCGCATCCACCGTGTAGGTGATGGTAAGCGCTTCGTCCAACGGATTCGCAATCCGTATATCTATCACTACCTGGGGGTCATCTTCCGACACGGATGACTGCAAATCGGAGAACTGCACCCTGGGCTGCGCGTCCACGCCAGAGTCCGCGTCCCGGATAGTCAAGATGTAACGCGAACGGAGTCCAACCAGGTATTCACCACCACCGCCATCTGCCTGCAAATCCAACTGCAGATCCTGGTCTCCATCCGGGAAGTCGTCGGTAAGCGTGCGGATCTCAATCTGCACGCCGGTGCTGCCGGACGGAAAGAGCAACATGTAGGAAGGCATGCTTTCGTCGCCGGTTGGGATCACTCCGCCGCTGCGCGCCTCGGTCCCGCTGAGTACGAATTCGAAATCCGTGCCCACCTGCGCTTCTCCGCCCAGGGCCAACGGCACCAGCAGGATCTCTCCCGGCACACGGTTCGGGACCACTCTGATGGTAACGCTAGCGCCCTCCAATACTTCGCTGCTATCCGGTTCCGCGAATTCCACGCCGGGCGGCTCGTCCAACAAGTTTAATTCAAAGCGGCCGCCTCCCTCTGCCACCGCGTAGTCCTGTCCCGACACAGGAGACAACGTCAGTATCGCCATTTCCACGCCTTCCAGGGTTTCATCTTCCAATCCGGCAAATTGCAGAATGGCCCTTGGGTTGGCCGCGGGCAGGAGCAGGCTGCGGCTCAGGCCGGAGCCGGACAGGCCCGTCAGCGTATAGTCTGTATCCGGGTTGGCGGAGCCGGAGATCTGTATGCTCACGGTGACGTCCCTGGTCAGGCCGGACACGGCCTCCACCGTCACTTCCACTGCTTCCGGGCTCCCTTCATTTAACTGGGCTGAGGCGGCGACAAAGCGTATCTCCGGATCGCTGGGTGCCACTTCAATCCGGGCCGAAGAAGGACTGTCCAGCCGGTAGGTTGGTGAGGCCGCCGGGGACGGCTGCAACAGGAAACGCAAAAACTGCAGCGGCTCGGACACGGCGTCATCCGTCACCGTCAACGTCAGTATTACCGGGGTACCCGCCATCGGCAGCATGACCGTGCCTCGCGTCGGGTCCGGCTCCCCGGGATGTCCGGTCAGCGTATAGCCGACCAGGTCCCCGCTCAGCAGGTAGGACACGGTGAGGTCCGACGTGAGCGTGCCGCTCGCGCTCAACGTCAACATGGCCATGTTGCCACTGGCGGCTTCCATCAAGGGCACGAGCGGGTCCACGGTCACGCTGACGGCCGGCAACGCGGTCAGGGCCGGATCATCCCCGGTGCCCGCATCGCTGATCTGCAACAGGGTCACGGTGTTGCCACTCACCAACTCCAGCACGATGCTTTCCGGTTCCTCTTCAAACACGTCGTCGTCCGTCAGCATCAGCTCCAGCACCAGTTCCACTTCCTCGGCATTCGCCTCCAAATAAAACTGGTAGCGACCGTCCGTCGTCAACTCCGTGGGATCGGGCTCGTCCTGCACCGTCGCCCCTGACGCCCGTACCGCACTCAGCTCGTAGTCTTCCCCCGCCGTCGCCGTGCCGGCGAGCCGCAACTCGACGCGCAAGCCGAGTTCCTGCAAGGTGGCACTGCCGGGTGCCCTGGCGGGCACCCTGGCACCCGGCACGTTCAGCGTGACCTGTACCGTCGTCATGCCCACGGTCTCTGCCCGGACGTTTCCGACCTCTGCCGCCATGGCACCGTCCACGCGCGTCCCGACAATGCCCCCTACCCGTGCCCGCGCGCGCTCAACGCGCATTTCGTAAGAACGCTGTACCTGCTCGAAGCGGCGCTGGCGCGGATCGTGCGCGTGCACCCGCTGCGGGCGCAACTGCTCGCTCAGTGCGACCCCGAAGCGGTACTTCCATTCCGCTTCCAGTCCCCAGTCACTGCGGCCCCGCTCCGGGTTCTCATATTGAGCCGCCAACGAAAACAACGGCACCGGCCGCAGGTTGATCGCATAGCGTATTCCCTGGTCATCCGACTGCCCCAACTCACCTCGCCAACGGAAGTACTGACCGGAAAACTCTACCCACGGCAATTGCGGGATGCGCCCCGCCAACTCGATATCCCAACCGTCCGGGGTATACGCCTGCTCTCCTGAATTCAGCCGCTCGCGCCCGCCCACTGCCTGGTACCAGTTGGCATATAAGTCCAGTACCTTGCTCTTGGCTTCCACGCCCACCGAGTAACGCTGCAGGGATGGGTCCGCCAGGTAGTCGTAAAACACGTTCGTGCCCAGCAGCACAGCACCATCGCCATCGCCTACCAGGTGCCGGTACCCCAGGCCGGTGTTGAACGAGCCTTCATCATCCTGCCATACGCCGCCGACCTGTCCGATCAGCGTCTGCTCCCCGGTATCCCACAAAGATACCAGCGCCTCAATGCCCAGCATCGCGTCCCGGTCGCCCAGCGGCGTGCGGTACCTGAGCTCCAGGTTTCGCAGGTAGGTTCCTTCCAGGCGCTCCAACTCATCAATGCCGCTATCCACCAGGGTCCGCATCGCCCGGTCCTGCAAGTCGGTCGCCATGGACTGCAGGTTGGAATCACCTGCCTGTCCCAGCAGCTGGGCCACCCGGTCCGGGGCCAACGTATCCCCGCCCAGGCGGGCGAAGCGGTGGCGCAGCCGCTGGCGCCAGGAGCGTGGCGGCGTTGCTTCCAGCTCCGGCAGCGCGGCACCCGGCACGACTGCCGCCAACGCCGTAGACTCCGCTGTCAGGTAAGCCTGGTCCAACTGCGGGAACTGCTCGGAGACGGATAACAGGGGCAAAGCTCCCGCTGGCCTGCGCAATTGTGCCGAGACGGGCAACTCGCCGATGCCCAGCAGCGTCACCTGACTCGTGGCCGGCTCTATGCCCGGCGCCAGCCCCCAGGCTGAAAGCAGGACGCCCAGCAAAACACTGCTATACCAACGGCGCATAGCGATCACCCAGGCGTGCGGCACCGGAAGGCAGACACAAGACCACCTCCCGGCCCGCCAAGACTCCACTCTATCCAACCTGCAGTATCCGCTATGGCAGATACCGGTACAGGTTGATCCCTTTCTGTACTCATTTAGCTATGATCCGGTCAATAGACGAATATTCTTCTTTGTTCCGTGTCAAAGTTGTACTGGTTTAATCTACAGTATATTAAAAGGATATATGTACATCATCAAGTATTTTATCATATTCCTGCGAAACGCAAAATGTCAGCCCCCAAATTAGGAGCCTGTAAATTTCAGCCTATGGCTGCAAAGATCAGGCCAATCGGCGAATCGATTGTCAATCGATTGAAATAAGAGAGAATTTTCTGAATTGGGGCCGATTATTCCCGATTCTGAAAATTTTTTTATTACAAACCAGTGATTTAAGCCTGTTTTCGCGGGTTCACAGGGCGCAGGAGTTCCTGCATATCAGGGGTTTTAGCACAATTTTGCGTCTGTTTTTGCCCCAGGCAGGCACTCGGCGCGTGATCCGGCCACGGTCGGCTGACCATGCCGGATAACCCAGCGCACCGCCCCGACTACCAGCCGCGGCTGATCCAAATGCACCATGTGGCCGCTGCGACCGGCGATGATATGGTGGCTGTTTTGCGTCAGATGAGCCAATTCAGCCTGCATTTCCATCCATACCCGCTCGCGGGCATTCCCCAGCGGAGTCAGATCCCAGACGCGCCGGCCCCGGCTGAGCACAACCAGCGGAAGCTGCTGCGGTAACTGCAGGTAGACCCTGGCGGTCTCGCTGGCGCTGCGGGGAAAGCCGAGAAATTCACGCTGCTGGGTCCGAATCGACTTGCGCGAGTGCAGCAGCATGACGAACACCTGCCGTACCGGCTCCGGATAACCATGCAGTACGCCCGGGTCGCGCAGCAGGCTGACCAGGCGCCTCCTTACGCGCGGCAGCTTGCGGCGCGACTCAATGGAGACGTCGGGAATACGCTGCGCCTGCTGCGGATGGGAAGGATCCAACAGTACCAGCCCCGCCACTTGCTGCGGATACATATCTGCAAAGTGAAAGGCGTTGTAGGCGCCGAAGGAATGCGCGGCGATCAGGTAGGGAGGGGATTCGCCGCTGCGCAAAAGCAGCTGGTTCAGTTCTTTGGCCAGACGTGAACTGGTGCGTTCTCCGGGTGCCGACTGGCTCCAACCGTAACCGGCGCGGTCATAGGAGCAGACCCGGATTTGCGCGGCAAGTTGCTGTTGCACCTGCCACCACTCCAACGAGAATCCTCCTAATCCGGATTCCAGGATCACGGTCGGGCTCCCTTCCCCGGTACAGTAGATATGCATATGGTGGGTGCCCAGGTCCACCAGTTTGCCCGGCGGCGACAAGTCCAGATCGGTCACGCCGACGGCGGGCATCGCCAGGCACAGCAACAGCAGGCACAAAAACGTTCCTCCCGTCTTCAGCACCGTGCGCGTCACCGGGAAAGCGGGGGGAAGCCACCTGTCTTGAACCATCCCCGTTACACTGGAATGAATATCCGTCTGTATCTTTGATCCATCCGCTTGCCGTACCATTGGATTTTCCCCACCTGGTCGTCCCGCCGACGATCTGTCCGCTCCTGATCCTTTTGTGTCCGGCGGGTAGCAGATAGTTCCTGCCGGATCCCGGGATATTGTAGCCGATTGACAGGTCCGGCGAAAACATCAGCCGGCGCGCCGATGCTGCCCGGGCTGCCCGCCACGGCGAGCTTGAGGCAGCAGGCCCCGCCCCGGAAGGCGCGCATTCCCCAGCTTCAGCATACGAGCGGCGGCTGATATGGTTTATACTTTAATGGATTATGGTTCAGTTCCACTCTCCGGACCCGGCTGCGTCGCCGGCGCGTTACGCAATGCTCGTGTGCCTGCTGGCCTGCCTGGCACTAACCGCCACGCCGGTACAGGCGCGTCCGATCGAAATTACGGAAGCGGAGCTGGCGCCAAACCCCAAACACAAACGCATCTTGGACCTGGTACTGCGCGTGCTCGACAATTACCATTACAAGGACGTGCTGGTGGACGATCAGCTCTCTGCGCAGACCCTGGAAAGTTACCTGGACATATTGGACGGTGCGCGGATGTTTTTCCTGTTGCAGGATGCGGTTGCCTTCTCTAGAGATTATCACTACCAGCTGGACAACGCACTGCTCGAATTTGATTTGCAGCCCGCCTATAAAATATTCAAACGCTTCCGGCAGCGCCAGCAGGAGCGCATGCAATACGCACTCTCCCTGTTGGAACAGGAATTTGACTTCACGTCGGAAGAGGAATACGTCTATGACCGCAGGGATGCTCCCTGGATCGCATCCGTAGCAACCATGGACGCGTTGTGGCAGAAGCGGGTGAAAAACGATCTGCTCAACCTGATCCTGGCCGGCAAGTCGGAAGAGGAAAGCCGCGAAACACTACGCAACCGCTACAGCTCGGTACGCTCCTCCACCTTCCAACTCAACAGCGATGACGTCTTCCAGCACTTCATTAACGCCTTTACCACCGCGATTGAGCCACACACGACTTACTTCTCTCCGCGCACCTCGGAGAACTTTGACATCAATATGCGCCTTTCCCTGGAGGGGATTGGCGCAGTGCTGCGCTCCGACAACCAGGCCTACACCGTGATTCAGCAGTTGATCCCCGGAGGGCCAGCGGCTCGAAGCGGCGAGCTGCAAGCGCAGGATCGAATCGTCGGCGTCGGGCAGGGAGATGAGTCGATCCTGGACGTGATTGGCTGGCGACTGGAGAACGTGGTAGAGCTGATCCGCGGCCCGCGCCAGACCCAGGTACGGCTGGAAATTCTGCCCAAGGACCACGGACCGGAAGGACCTTCCCGGATCGTTTTGCTGACCCGCGATCAGATTCGGCTGGAGCAGCGTGCCGTACGTAACTTCATCATTCGCCTGTCGAATCCCGGGCGCATACTGGGCGTCATCGACGTGCCTTCTTTCTACGTGGATTTCCAGGCACTGGCCAAAGGCGACCGGGACTACCGCAGCACTACCCGCGACGTGCGCAGGCTGATTTCCGAACTGCTGGAGCAGAACGTAGACGGCCTGATCGTTGATTTGCGCGGCAACGGCGGCGGGTCGCTGAAGGAAGCATTGGAACTGACCGGCCTGTTCATCAAGGCCGGGCCTATCGTGCAGACGAAAAACTCGCGGGGCAAAATCGAAATCAACCGTGACCCCGACCCGTCGATCTTCTACGCAGGCCCGCTGGCCATTCTGGTGGATCGGTTCAGCGCTTCCGCCTCGGAGATCGTCGCCGGCGCCATCCAGGACTACCACCGCGGCATTATTCTCGGCGAACCCACCTTCGGCAAGGGAACGATTCAAAGCATCACCGACCTGAATAGTTTCGGGCAAGAGAAAGAGTTGAAACTGGGCAGGCTGAAAACCACCGTGGCCCAGTTCTTCCGCGTCAGTGGCAGCAGTAATCAGTACAAGGGAGTGACACCGGACATCGTCTTCCCAACCGCGGTCAATCCCGAGGAGTACGGTGAACGTGCGTTCGACAACGCGTTGCCCTGGAGTTCGCTGCGCCCGCTGCGCTACCGCAAAGGTGTCGCAGCGACGGAATTGTTCGATGAAGTGCGGCGCAAACACCAGGAACGGGTCGCACAGGATCCCGATTGGCAAAAACTGCTGCAACGGATCGACCTTATCCGCAAGACGCGGGAGCAGGTAACGATCTCGCTGAACCGGGAAAAGCGCGAACAGGAACGCAAGCAGCACCTGGCATTGCAGGATAACCCGCAGGCGGAGTTGGAAGAAGGGGAAGAAGTCTCTGAAGCCGACCTGCCCAGCGGAGCGGACGTACAGATCGAACTGGCAGAGGCGGACCTTGCGCTGCGGGAGGCGGCGCGGGTGCTGAACGATCTGATCGTTCCCGGTCGCAGGACCGCCGCCAACCTGGATTAACCCGAACGGAACCCAGCGCCCCCGGTAACGTTTACAGGCATCTCCCGAAGACGAGCACCAGACAAGGCTGATCCACGTTGAACCGCGGCAAAACAATCCGCCTTTCCCTGCTGCTGACGCTGTTGACGGGCACGGCCGGTTACGGCTGGTGGCACCAGCTCCAGCAACCGGCCATCGGACAAAGCGTTGTGAGCATACAAGAGCCCAGGTTGGCGCCGGAACAGACCGGCCGCCTGCTGAGCAGCGGAAACTTCATTCATGCCAACCCCCAGGACCGCACACATTACGGCAGCGGGCAGGCGCGCGTTTTTGAGCACGTGGTGCGCCTGGAAGAGGACTTCATGGTCGGTCCCGGTCCCGCCTATTACCTGTACTTGACGGAAAGCACTGATTTCAAGCCCGGCACCGATCTGAAAACCGTAGAGCACGTGGAACTGGGCAATCTGAAAGCCTTCCAGGGGGCGCAAAATTATCCCATTCCGGCGTCAACGGATGCGGCCCAATACTCCAGCCTGGTGGTCTGGTGCAAACTGTTCGGCATTCTGATTTCACCGGCGCGACTGACGCCGGCGCCGACCGTCCATTAACCTGTCAGCAAGCGCCCGGCACTCATGCACCCTCCCGCTCACTCTGAGCAACTGCCGCCGTCCCCTCCTCCTACCGGCTTGCTCTATGACCCGGTATTCCTGGAACACCAGACGGCCCCCGGTCACCCGGAGCGGAGCGAGCGGCTGCAGGTAAGCTGGCAGGCGCTGCAGCGTCAACCCTGGTTTTTCGAATTGCGCCAACTGGCTCCGCGGCTGGTGGAAGAGGAGTGGTTGCACACCGTGCACGATGCGCAGTACATCAGTCGCGCCGAGCGCCAGTGCGGCATCGGCGCTCCCTACCTGGACGTGCCCGACGTCAGTGTCTGCCCCGACTCCTACCAGGTCGCCCGGCAGGCCGCGGGCGGCTGCCTGGTGCTGGCCGATGCCCTGGTGAGCGGGCAGATCCGCAACGGCTTTGCCCTGCTGCGCCCGCCCGGCCATCACGCCGAAGCAGACCTGGCACTGGGGTTCTGCTTATTCAATAACGCCGCGATCCTGACCCGTTACCTGCAAAAACGGCACGGCTTAAACAAAATACTGATCCTGGACTGGGACGTGCATCACGGCAACGGCACCCAGCACATTTTTGAGGCGGACCCCTCCGTGCTGTATATCAGCCTGCACCAGTACCCGTACTATCCGGGGACCGGGGGATGGAACGAAACCGGCACCGGTCGCGGTCACGGCGCCACCTGCAATTGTCCGATGCAGGCCGGATGCGGAGACGCGGCATACCAACAGGCATTCCGTGAACGTGTGTTGCCGTACATTGACGCGTTTCGTCCGGAATGCATTATCATCTCAGCCGGATTTGACGCCCATCACGCGGATCCGCTGGGCGGGATCCAGTTAAGCACCGAGTGCTACGGCTGGATGAGCGAGCGCTTGCTGGAAAAAGCCGAACTATACGCGAACGGGCGCTTGCTCTCCCTGCTGGAGGGAGGGTATCACCTGCAGGCCCTGTCCTCCTGTATCACACTGCACCTGGCTCACCTGTCCCGGCAGAGCCCGCCGCCCGCGGGACACTACCACGGCATCCTCCCGGTGGCGTGAAATTCAGTCGGCGTCCGGTAACGCGACCCCGGTACGGCCCAACCCGCAATAGCCGGCCGGGTTCCTGACCAGGTACTGTTGATGATCGGCCTCGGCGTAATGGAAGCGGGGCGCAAGACATATTTCCGTGCTGATCCGACCGAAGCCGGCAGCGTCCAGGGCGCGCTGGCAGCGCCGGTGGGAAGCCTGCGCCCGGGCCAGTTGCTCTCCGTCGATCGCATAAATTACCGATCGGTACTGGCTGCCGACGTCATTGCCTTGCCGCATCCCCTGGGTCGGATCATGTCCTTCCCAGAAAACCTGCAACAGGCGGGCATAGGAATGCTGTTTCGGATCGTAAACCACCAGCACCACCTCGGCGTGACCGCTGTACCCGCGGCACACCTCCCGATAATCCGGAGCGGGACTCTCGCCGCCGCTGTAACCCACCGCCGTCAGGTAAACCTCCAGCTCCCAGAAAAGCCGCTCAGCCCCCCAGAAACAACCCATGCCAAATACCGCCGCCTGCAGTCCGGGAGGGAAAGGAGGCAGCAGCTCCCGCCCGTTGAGCGCGTGCCGCCGGGCCAGCGAAGCCTGCCGGACCAGGGGGCCGTCCCCGAACAGAAGCGACTCCCACGGCTGCGGCTCCCGCCTGGAAAATGTACTCATCGCACTCCTTGGTTCCCTATCAATAGCGCCCGGACACAGCCGCCGGGAGCCGGACTTTGCACCGCAACAGCCGCTACTGTGCGGCGCAGTATATGGCTGGACGAACCGGGCGCGCCGGCACGTGACCACAAAAGCGCTTGCATGCAGGCTCATCCTCCGGGAAAATAATAGCAGGCTTCTAACAAAAAGCATCTGATTGGACGATATTCCCTTAGCCTGGCTGGCAGGCACCCTGTTTTTACTGATTCTGGTTTCCGGCTTTTGCTCCGGTTCAGAGACGGGCATGATGGCTTTGAATCGCTACCGACTCCGGCACCGGGCAAGGAAGGGTGAGCGCAATGCCAAACAGGTCGCCGCACTGCTGGAGCGTCCGGACCGCCTGCTGGGCCTGATCCTGCTGACCAACACACTGGCCAACCTGTTGGCCGCATCGCTGACCACTATCATCGGGATTCGCCTGCTGGGCGCTTCCGGGGCGATCCTGGCGCCGTTGATACTGGTAGTGGTCATCCTGATTTTTGCCGAGGTGGCGCCAAAGACCGTGGCGGCCCGTTACCCCGAACAGATTGCCTACGCTGCCGCCAGGCCGCTGCGGACGTTGATATGGCTGCTGCAGCCTGCGGTGTGGCTGATCAACTGCATCACCAACGGCATGCTGCGCATATTCGGTTTCCGCGTCCAGGGACCGATCGATGCGGCATTGGACCCGGAAGAGTTGCGTGCCGTCGTGCACGAAGCCAGTCCCTTGATTGGAGACCACCACAAAGACATGCTGCTCAATATCCTGGCACTGGACCAGGCCGTCGTGGAGGACGTGATGGTGCCGCGCAACGAGGTGGCAACCGTCGATCTGAACGCATCCGACGAGGAGCTCCTGCATACGCTGCATCAAGGCCGGTATGCCCTGTTGCCGGTCTGCAAAGACACGCTGGACCAGGTCGTCGGCATGCTGCATACCCGCCGCCTGGCGGAGTGGGAAGCCGACGCCTCGCGCCCGCTGCGGGAATCGCTCGAAGAGCTGCTGGAAGAGTCCTGCTATGTTCCCGAAGGGCTCGGACTGCACCGCCAGCTGCTCAACTTCCAGCGCAGCAGGGAACGCGCCGGGCTGGTGGTGGACGAGTACGGCAGGGTGCTGGGACTGATCACGCTGGAGGACATCCTCAAGGAGATCATCGGCGAATTCACCACCGCCGCGCAGCCCTACGGCATAGAGATCCAGCAACAAAGCGATGGCAGTTTCCTCATTGATGGCACCGCCAATATCCGCGAAGTGAATCGTCAACTCGATTGGGTGTTGCCGGCCGAAGAGGCGCATACCATCAACGGCCTGATCCTGGAGCGCCTGGAGCACATTCCCAAATCGGGCACCAGCTTGCGCGTGGACCGCTACGCCATTGAGATCACGCAGGCCACCGGAAACACCGTTAAACGAGTCAAGATCAGTTGCCTGGGGGCAGCCGGGGAGACTTGACGCCGGCAGGCATCGGCTCCCCGGCCGCCTCCCCGGCCGCGACGCCTAGGCAGATGCGCTCAACGCCAGCTCGAGAGCCTCCCCCAAGCGTGCGGCGGCCACGATCTCCAACTCCGGGGCATCTGCGAGCGGCGCCTTGGGCTGGTTGGCGCACGGCACGATCACGCGGCGAAAGCCATGCTTGGCCGCCGCCTGCAGGCGCTCCATTCCTCCGGGGACGGGGCGAATTTCGCCGGCCAGTCCGACCTCGCCAAAAGCCGCCAAGTCCCGCGCCAGCGGGCGGTCGGACAGGCTGGAGGCGATCGCCAGCAAGATTGGCAGATCCGCCGCCGTCTCGCTAACGCGAATGCCGCCGACCACGTTCACAAAGACGTCGTGGCCGTGGGTGCTGCGACTACCATGCCGGTGCAGCACGGCCAGCAGCATATCCAGGCGGTTCTGCGCCAACCCCAGGCCCAGCCGCCGGGGGCTGGAAGCCCGCGCCTCATCTACCAGTGCCTGCACCTCCACCAGCAGCGGGCGGGTGCCTTCCCGGGTCACCATCACCACGCTGCCGGGCGGCTGACCCGGCGAACGGGACAGAAAAATCGCCGAAGGATTGCTTACCTCCCGCAGGCCCCGGTCGGTCATCGCAAAAACTCCCAACTCGCTGATCGCGCCGTAGCGGTTCTTCACGCTGCGCAACAGCCGATGACGGCTGCCGACGTCTCCCTCAAAGTAGAGCACCGTGTCCACCATGTGCTCAAGCAGGCGCGGGCCGGCCAATACGCCTTCCTTGGTCACATGCCCGATCAGGAACACCGTGGCGCCGCCGCGCTTGGCCAGGCGCACGCAGGCACCGGCGCATTCACGCAGCTGGGTCACGCTGCCGGGGGTGGCACTGATGCGGCGGCTGTAGAGCGTTTGCACCGAGTCGATGACCAGTACCCGGGGACGCTCCGCTTCGGCGGCCTGCAGTACGCACTCGAGTTCATTTTCAGTCAACAGCCGCATGCGGCCGGTCGGCAGGCGCAGACGGCGGGCGTGACCGGTCAACTGCGCCACCGACTCTTCCCCACTTACATACAGCACCGGCTCTCCGGCCGCGTCCAGGGCCGCCAGCGTCTGCAACAACAGCGTGGACTTGCCCATGCCGGGGTCGCCCCCGATCAGGATCACCGATCCCGGCACCAGGCCGCCGCCCAAGGTTCGATCCAACTCGGCGATACCGCTCAGCAGGCGCTGTTCCCCCGCGACCGGCAGCGCGGACAGGGTCTGTACCGGGGATGCGGCGCCGCGCACCGGGGACGCCTGCTGCACGGTGTTCCAGGCACGGCACTCGGGACAGCGGCCGGACCATTGCGTCAGCACGGCACCGCAATCGGCGCATTGAAAACGTGCCTGGGCCGGCATCCGGGGAACGCAGACTTAGTTGGTGGCGTACTCAGGCGGGCACAGTTCCGCTGCCACCGCCTGGCGGCTGTGGCAGTGCGCAACACTGAGCAGCTGATGTGGAATGGTGCCGGCGCAGGCGGCGACGCGCTCCACCGGCAACTCAGGCCCCCATAGCAGCACCGTATCCCCGGTGCGGCTCTGCGGACAATGGCGCAGGTCCACTGCCAGCATGTCCATGGAGGCAGGACCGATCAGCGCCGCCGGCTGCCCCGCCACTTGCACCGGCGTACCGGAAGGGGCGTGCCGGGGGTAGCCGTTGCCGTAACCGATGGCCACGATGCCGACCCGCATATCCTGCGGGCAGTACCAGGCACCTCCGTAGCCTACTTGATCTCCCGCGTTCAGATCGTGGACGGCAATCAGACGCGAGCGCAATTCCATCGCGGCCATCAGGCCGTGGTCGGCCCCACAACGTCCCGGCAATGGCGACGCTCCATAGAGCATCAGGCCCGGGCGCACCCAGTCTCCGTGGCTCTGCGGCAAGGACAGGATGGCGGCGGAATTGGCCAGGCTGCGCTCCAGCCGGTACGACTCGGCACAGGCGGCAAAGCGCCGCAATTGAATCCCGGTCAGCGCGTGCCCCGGCGCGCCGGCCGCCGCCAGGTGCGTCAGCAGGCGCAACGGCGCGGCCACGCCATCGGCCCGCTGCAAGCGCTGCAGCACTTGCGCCAATTCCTGCGGGGCAAAGCCCAGGCGGTGCATGCCGGTGTCGATCTTGATCCAGACCGACAGTGCCGGACGCAGGCGGGTGCGCTCCAGCAGGCGCAATTGCTCCTCGCAATGCACCACCAGATGCAGTTGCAACGCACTCGCCTCGCGCAGTTCCTCGGTACCGTGGCAGCCTTCCAGCAGCAGGACCCATTGTCTGACCCCGGCCTCGCGCACGATGCGCGCCTCCTCCAGGCAACAGACACCGAATGCGTCCGCATCGGACAGCGCCGGCAGGACGTGCTCAATGCCGTGCCCGTACGCGTCCGACTTGATCACGGCCAGCACGCGCCGGCCCGGAGCCAACTCGCGCACACGGCCCAGGTTATGACGCACGGCGGCCGTGTTGACCCGCACCTGGGCCGGATGCGTCACGGCGGCGGCTGATCGCCGCCGGCGATGCGATCATCCTCCACGTAGTTCTCAAACCGGGTGTAGCTTCCGAGGAAAGAAAGCCGGACCAGGCCAATCGGTCCATTGCGTTGCTTGCCGATGATGATCTCGGACACCCCCTTCTCGGCACTCTCCGGATCGTACACCTCGTCCCGATAGATAAACACCACCAGGTCGGCGTCCTGTTCAATGGCGCCGCTCTCGCGCAGATCCGACATGATGGGCCTTTTGTTGGGGCGCTGCTCCACGCTGCGGTTCAACTGCGACAACGCGACCAGCGGAATATTCAATTCCTTGGCCAGCACTTTCAGCGAACGCGAAATCTCGGAGATTTCAGTGGCACGGTTCTCCATCGATTTAGGCACGTGCATCAACTGCAGGTAATCCACGATCACCAGGTCCAGCCCGCCGTGTTCGTGCGCCAGGCGTCGGCAAGCAGCGCTCAGCTCCAGCGGCGCCAGGGCCGGCGAATCGTCAATGAAAATCGGCGCGTCCTGCATCAGGGAGACGGCGGAACTCAAGCGGCTCCAATCCTCCTCCCGCAAACGACCGGTGCGGATCTTTCTTTGATCGACCCGCGCCAGCGAGGCCAGCATGCGGATGGCCAGTTGCTCCCCCGGCATTTCCATGCTGAAGACGGCCACTTTCTTCTGACCCTTGAGGGCCACGTGCTCAGCGATATTGATCGCAAAGGCAGTCTTGCCCATGGAAGGACGTCCGGCCACAATCACCAGGTCGGAAGGCTGCAACCCGGCGGTCAGTTCATCAAAATCGGCAAACCCGGTCGCCACTCCGGAAATGGACCCTGAATCCTGAAACTGTTCGATCCGGTTCAGCGCGACCTTGAGCAGGCTGCTGATCGATAAATAGGAGCGGCGACCGCGCAGGTAGCGATCGGAAAGCTCGAAGATCATCTTCTCGGCCCGGTCCAGCAAGCTGCGCGCACCCTCCCCTTTCGGGCTGCGCGCAACGGAGACAATTTCCGCGCCGGCCAGGGCCAATTGCCGCTGTAGTGAAAATTCCCTCACGATGCGGGCGTAATCCTGAATGTTCGCCGCGCCCGGAACATTCTCCACCAGTTCCGCCAGGTAGTCGGTGCCGCCACTCTTGTCCAGTGTCCCATGCGTGCGCAGCCATTCGGACAGGGTAATGAAATCCACCGGCACAGACTGCTGGCGCAGTTCTTCGATACCCTGGAAGATCAGAATATGGCCCGGATGATAAAAGTCTTCCGCGATCAGCTTGCCGGACAACTGATCCCAGGCGGGCCCATGAAACATCAATCCGCCCAGCACGGCCTGTTCGGCGGGCAGGGAATGCGGCGGCACCAGCGCGGAGCGGGATGCCGCCGCGCTCACCGGATCAGCTGGCCGGGCCACCCGGTCTCCGGTCTGCGCCCGGCGCACGCGTTTCGCAGGAACGAGTCAGAAAAGCCTCAACAGGGAGCTCCCCGCCCTGGGTCAGCGCGTCTGCGCCGAGAGCACTACCTTTAATTGAACCGCAACGTCCGAATGCAATTGCACGCTGACCTCATACTCCCCCAGCTGGCTCAGCCGACCTTGAGGCAGGTACACTTCCCTGGCAGTCAGTTCAATACCCTTGTCCGCAACGGCCTTGACAATCTCCGCCGACCCGATGGAGCCATATAGACGATCTTCTGATCCCACCCGAACCTGGATCCGGACCGGCTCCTGCTCCAGCACAGCGGCCCGCTGCTGCGCCTGCGCCAGTGCTTTAGCTTCCTGTTGCTCCAGCAGCGCCCGTTCCTGCTCCAGCCAGCGCAGATTTTTCTCATTACACAGTTTGGCCTTGCCCTGGGGAATCAGGTAATTCCGGCCATAACCAGGGGCCACCTGCACCTGGTCGCCGAGCCCGCCGAGGCGACGAATTTTTTCCAGTAAAATAACCTTCAAGGCCTGTCTCCGCTAATCTACGCGCACCGGCTCTTTTGCGGCAGGCGCCGACGCTCAACCCGAATGCAAAAAGCCGACGTCCCCTGACGGATTGCGCCACCGACGCAACCGCCCTCTGACCGCGCTGCCCCAAGGCTCTAAGGCTCTACGGTAAGGCGTTGGAATGGTAGCGGGGGCAGGATTTGAACCTGCGACCTTCGGGTTATGAGCCCGACGAGCTGCCAGACTGCTCCACCCCGCACCGCGCGCTCATTCTCAAACAAAGCAGGAACCATTGCAAGTCCGGCCCGAACGTCCCGGCGCACAGCGGCACGCCGGGGCGACCCGGGTGCTGGATTGCCGGCGTGCCCGGGTACCGGCGCACGCTCCGCGCACGCTCAATCAGTCAGGGGCTCTCTGTTGTCTGCAGGAATCAATCAGCGCCAACAGCGCCAGCGGCACCAGCAACAGCAGTGCGTAGCGGCCTGACAGCAGTAACAGCAGTGCGGCAAGTGCCAGCCAGCCACCGGGCACGCCGCGACGCACCAGGGAAGCGACCCCGGCCAGGGTGTACAACGCGACCCACAACAGCCCCAGGTCGCGCAGAAACCAGGCGCCCATCTGCGACGCCGCCGAGGGCCACAGCAGCACCAGCACAGGCGCGACCAGCAGCGGCCTGGGCAAGTATAAATTGCGCAACTCGCGGGCAAAACCACCGGGCATACAGTGGCTCGCCTGCAGCCAGCGGGCCAGCCAAACCGTGCCGATCAGCAGGCACATGAAAAATACCCCGGCCGCCCCGACGATCCATCTCGACAGCTGTTCAATGGTCGATGGGGCCAGCGAACTGCCCTGGCTCTCGGCTAACTGCTCCAGTTGCTGGCGCCAGTGCACGCTGGGGTCCCCTGCCCACAGGTGCAGGCTGAAAATGAGCAGGACGGCGGCCCCGGCACAGGCGGTCACCATCATCCCCTGCGATTCACTCCGGCGCAATACCAGGGCACAGCCCCATACCGGCAACCAGAAAAACAGGGCTAAAGATGCCGCGGAGGACAGGGCAACCCCGAACAGCAGCAGCAACAAGACGGCACAGAACAGGCCGGAGAGCAAGGTCTGCACACTCTGCAGACCCCCCTGGCGCATAGCGATGAGGGCGGCCGGCACCCCGCTCAGCGGCAACAGCGGTAATTGCAGCAGCGGAAACAGCAGTGCGCCCGCCAGCAGTGCGCCCCCGATCAGGCCGGCGCGGATCCGGTTTTGCAGCAGGTATTCAGCCAACGCACGCAACTGGGTCATCCACGGTCTCTGCAACGGCAGGAAATCGGCACAGCCTTATCCGCCTGTGACAACGAAGGACGGGGATGGACTGAGGACTAAAAGAGCGCCGCGGACTCGTGGCTAGTGAGAATCACAATACGGCAGCAGCGCCAGGTAACGGGCGCGCTTGATGGCGCGCGCCAACTGGCGCTGATAACGGGCGCTGGTGCCGCTGAGGCGGCTGGGAATAATTTTTCCGGTTTCGCTCAGATAGGCCTTCAACGTCTGTACGTCCTTGTAGTCGATCTCCTTGATCCCGGCGGCGGCAAAGCGGCAATAGCGTTTGCGGCGGAAATAACGCCCTATCCCCGCATCGCGCCGGTGACCGCCGGAACTCCGGCTGCCGCGGGCACCGCCGCGGGCACCGCCGCTGCCGCGTCTCACTGCACCCGTTCCTCACTGCCCGCAGCGCTCTCCGCTGCGCCCGTTGCCGCTGGGGCGGCATCTCTCTCCGCCTCGATTTCCTTCTGCTCTGCGGCAGGCGCCGGGGCGGCATCTCTCTCCGCCTCGATTTCCTTCTGCTCTGCGGCAGGTGCCGGGGCGGCATCTCTCTCCGCCTCAATTTCCTTCTGCTCTGCGGCAGGCGCCGGGGCGGCATCTCTCTCCGCCTCAATTTCCTTCTGCTCTGCGGCAGGCGCCGGGGCCTCCGGCCCGGCATCAATGCTCTTCTGCACCCGCCGCGCCTCCTTCTCCCTGTCCCGGGCCAGTATGGAAGGTTCCACCATGGCCTGGTCACGGCGGAGCACCAGGGAGCGCAACACGGCGTCGTTAAATCGGAAGGCACGGCTTAACTCTTCCAGCACGGAGTCGCTGCACTCAATGCTCAGCAGCACATACCGGGCCTTGTACATACGCTGGATCGGATAGGCCAGCTGGCGCCGGCCCCAGTCTTCCTGACAATGCACCTTGCCTTCGCTTTCTTCTATGATCGAACGGTAGCGCCCGATCATCGCTTCCACTTGCTCATCCTGGTCTGGATGAATCAAAAATACGATTTCGTAATGGTGCATTTTTCCTCTATATAGCCAGTTGCGGATGCTGCAAGAGCGTCCGCCTGCCGACGTTGCCGATCCGGTTGCCCGCCCAACGCCGGCACCGTTGAAATTGTGCGCTGTCCGTCACAGGAAGAGCGGGCAGGTCGTTATTATGGCAAAAACAGCGACGGATGCAACACCCGGAAAGCGCGGCAGCTGCCGGGGGGTCAGCGTTGTGACGCAGACAGCAAGCGCTCCAAGGCCTCACTTGCCTGCTGTCCGAAGGTCCATAACGCTCCTTCCGGCTGCAGGCCGCGGGCCGGATGTAACTCCTGCGGCGGCTCCTGCCCTCGCAGCAGGAAATCCACTATAAGCTGGGCTGAAACCGGAGCCAACAGGATACCGTTACAGTAATGTCCAGTATTCAGATATGCGTTCGTCAGGTCCGGAACCCGCCCCAGGAATGGCAGTCCGTCCATGCTCGCGGGCCGCAGTCCGGACCAGTGAGCCCGCTGCGGTAAACGCGCCAACGCGGGCATCAGGCGGACCGCCGCCGCCTGCAATTCCTCCCGGGCCGCCTCGGTTACGCCGGTATCGAAACCGACCGCCTCCAGGGTGCTGCCGACGACGATGAGTCCCCCCGGGCGCGGCACCAGGTAGTGTCCCTGGTCCAGCAGCATGCGGCGCAACCGGCAAGACCGGTCACGGTAGGCAATCATCTGTCCCCGCACCGGGCGCAACGCCGGCATCGGGGCCATCCCGTTCAGCAGCTGACAGCTCCAGGCACCGGCGGCAATGATTACCGCGCCGCAGGTATAGCTGCCGGAGGAAGTGCGCACCACCTCGATCATGTGGTGCCGCCGCTGCAGTCTACGGACCTCCTCTCCCTGGCGCACCACCACCCCCAGGTGGCGCAGCGACCGGCGCAATGCGCGCAACAGCCGGCGCGGGTCGACCCGGGCCACCTCGGGCAGCCACAGGCAAGGTGCCGTCACCGCACCCAGGCCCGGCTGCAACTGGCGCGCCCGGGCGGCGTCGATCCACTCCAGGCGAGTGCCACCGTACGCGGCCCAGGCGCGCGCCTGCTCTTTACCGGGAGAACACGGCATCAGCAGGCCACAGCGGCGCCAGCCCGGGTCCACGCCACTTTCCTGGCGCAACTGCTCGGCAAAGGCCGGATAGAGCTGCTGACTGCGCCGGACCTGCGCACGCACCGATGCAGGCATTTTCCACGGTTCCAGCGGACAGAGAATGCCGCCGGCAGCGGCACTTGCCTGGCGTCCGAGCCGTCCTCGCTCCAGCAGCAGGACCTGGTATCCGGCCAGCGCCAACTCCCGCGCACAGCACATACCGGCGATCCCGCCTCCTATGACCACACAATCATACATCCATGCTATTTTGCCTGATAGCAGCGATTGTGCAAGTCGGGCCTGGTCTCGCCGTCCATTACCCAATTGGGGGTAGTAGTAGACACCCAATCGGATTCCCTGCATTACCCCCCGAAAACCGGCACCACTTCAACCTTGTGCTGCCGGCGAGCCCGGCACCGGGACGGCTGCGGGCGCTCCCGCTACCGCCGCTGCCGTTTCCGCTGCAACGTGCCCGCACAGGCATGCTGACTACCTTACATGCCCGAACTGGGCACACAGCGGATTGTGGCAAACCCCCTTGCGACGCGCCCGCACAGGCCCTTTCCGGTGGCGGGAGCGAGCCCGACAGATACCCGGTGGCGGTGGCATGGCCGGTCCGGGCACCGTGCCCAAAGCCAGGAGATACCGCTCGTCGGCGCGTTCCTGCCGCCGGTCGGAAGCCGCTTGGACGGACGGAAAAACGGCTTAGAATCACCAACATGAAGACACAAAAGTATCGGCAGCGCGGCTTTACGCTGATTGAGGCACTGCTTGCGGTTGCCTTGATCGCGATCCTGATGACGCTGGGTGTGCCGGCTTTCACTACCGTCATCAAGGATCAGCAACTGAGTTCCGCCTCCACCGGGCTGTTGAGCGCGATGGCCCGGGCGCGCAGCGAGGCAGTCAAGCGCAACGCCCGGGTAGTGATCTGCATTGTGGACCCGGCGTCCACTGCCTGCGACGCGAGCGGGACCTGGAACCAGGGCTGGATGGTGTACGTGGACGGCGACCGGGACTTTAACTATACCCTTCCGGATAACTGCTCCAGCACCACAGCAGACTGCGCACTGTACCTGGAACGGGGGGTGTCCGCCGTTATCAGCATCGATCACGATGATGAGTTTATTGCCTACAACGGTACCGGTGCGCCCGACAGCATCGTATCCTTTCTGGTTTGCGATAATCGCAAAGACGGTTTGCAAGCAAACGGCTGGAGGGACCCCCCGGCGAAATATGGCAGAGAGATCACGATCGCAGCGAGCGGACGACCGACCATTCACACCTTTGAAGATAGAGGCAGGGGCGACGTGGACCCCTATTACGTTCACGGGTGCGATTTGTAGCCCTGGGTGCCCTGCCTGTGAACCAGCGATTCCACAAACACCCATCCGGCCGCACCACCCGGCCCATGAGCACATTCTCCCGTAACGCCGGCTTCACACTGGTGGAAGTGCTGACCGCGCTGGTCATCTTCGCCATTGGCATGCTGGGCATCGCCAGCCTGCAGGTCAACGGCATTCGCCACACGCACACCGCCTACCAGCGTTCCCAGGCCGTTTTGCTGGCCCAGGACCTGACCGAGAAGATGCGCGCCAATCCCCTCGCGATGGCTCCGGCGGACTTGCTCTACCTGCAGGATCCTTCCACCATCGATCCCAGTTCGGTCAACGATTGCGCCACCACCAGCTGCAATTCCCGCGAACGCGCCGCTTATGATTTGGTGGAATGGTATACCACCATCAACACGCTGCTGCGCGACGGCAACGGCATCGCCTGTCAGGATAGCACCCCGGGCGACGGCAGTTGCGACAACCTGCCCGGCGGAGACATCCTCATCCAGATCTCGTGGCAGGAACAGGCGTCGCGCACCGAGGGCTCCCCCGATAACATCCGCGGCCAGGGACTCTCGCTGAACCTGGGGCCATTGCCGTTATGACGCACGGTGCCACAGGTGAAACCAGGGGGGCGATCCCGGTCACGCCCACCGTTACCCGGGGCTTCACTACGGTCGAGGTGCTGGTCGCGCTGGCACTGAGCATGATCCTGCTGGCGGCGCTCCTGGCAAGCTTCGTCGCCAACCAACAGAGCTTCCGGATACAAAACGCGATGAATGATTTAAATGATAATGGCCGTTTCGCCATGCAGCAGATCACCTACCATCTGCGCATGTCAAATTTCTGGGGCGGCGGTGCGAGCCTGGAAAACCAGGCCGCCTATGATCCCAGCACCGACATTAATGAATACTGCGATCTGAGCGCGGGCACACTGGTGGCAACCCGCAACGCCGCAATAGCCACCGGTTGCCTGGAAGACCCGATCACAGGCTATACGCACCTGCCCCTGAACAACAGCAGTTACATTCAGGTGAGTTTCGCCGATCCGGCCCCGGTGCCGGACGCCGATCTGGACTCCTCGGGTATCTACGTGCGGGGCCGGGCCGGCGGCGCGACCAGCTTTGCGTTCAAGGGCACGGACGTCTCTGTATTCGCGGATACTCCCCTTGAGGATGCCAGCATGATCAACGTTAGCAATTACCCATTACGGATCTTTCTGTATTACATTGCCCAGTGCGTAACCTCTGATAGCGACGATATCTGCGATGATGACAATATAAGCAGTGTCACTGCCTCCAGCCGACTGGAGCGGATGGAGTTGACCGGCGACACGATGCAATCGGTACGGATCGCCAATCATGCCACGCAGTTGCTCATTCAATACCTGGTCGACGTCAACCTGGACGGTTCGGACCTGCGCCTGGTGAATCCGGGCCCGGATCTTGACGGCTACTTGTCAGACCCCAATGCCATTCGAAGCGTAGTCGGTGCCCGGGTGAGCCTGGAAATGCAGCACCCGGTACGCCTGCCCGGTCGTACTACCCCGCTGCTGCGAGTCTTCAGCTCCGTGGTGAAACTGCGCAATACCAACTGAGCACCCGCATACAAGTAAGCGAGATCCCAATGGAGCACACAATCATGAACCTTCATTCCGCGTACTGCCGGAAGCAGACCGGCGCCGCCCATCGAAACCACCGGACCGGCCTGGCACGGTGGCGGCAGGGATCTCCCTGCGCCCCGCCCCGCACACAACGGGGAGTCGTGCTCGCCATCGCGTTGATCCTGTTGCTGGTACTGACCCTGTCGGCGGTCACGGCGATGCGCAGCAGCAGCGTTGACCTGAAAATTGTCAGCAACTCGCTGCTGCGCGAGCAGGCTTTCCAGATTTCAGAGGATACCCGCCTCGCCGCCGGAGGACTGGTCGATGATCATACTACCTACCGGGAGTGGAGCAGCGTCACGCTGCCCGCAGGCTACACGATCCAGGACCCGACGGGGATCCTCTACGACAACAATAACGCGGAACCGGGCGATTACTCCACGGGCACCGAAGACCTGACGTACCAGCATCCGGTCCTGGGCGAACAGACCGCCCGGCTCTACGTCTCCCGCCTGGCCTCTGAACTCGCCGGCGGCACCGCCATCGGGATCGGCGAGGGATACACCGGACTGGGCAGAGGCGTCGCCGGCGGCGGCGGATACCTCTACTACGACATCCGCAGCCTGTCCGGTTATAGCGGCAATGCCCGGGCACTCACCGGGGCGGATTTTCGCCATGTGATCCGTTGACCGGCACGTTGGCGACAGGCACACACAACCCATAGCAGCAAGAGAACGCATTATGAACGCAGAACGGACTGAACGCATTGCCCGCCCGGCCGCTGCCCGGCGTGCCCGCAACGGCTGCGGGCAACACAAGCTCCCGCCCGGCAGCGTGCTGATGATCGGATGCCTGGCGCTGCTGCCGTTGCCGGCGGCGGCGCAAATCACCAGTGCTTCCGGAGTCAACGTAGCGGACTACAGCGCCGTGCCGGTCTTCCTCTCACTGGACGGCGGGTCGGCAGTGCAGGGAGCCATCTTCCTCTTTAACATGGCACGCGACCAGGAACTGTTCAAGGAAGCCTATACCGATTTCCATGACCTGGATGAAGACGGTCGGGTGGACACCACCTACAACAACAATATCGAGTATTACGGCTATTTCGACCCGCAAAAGTGTTATGATTACGATGAGGGTAACGATTACTTCACGCCCCTTAGCTTCAGCGCCCGGGATGGCCTGGGCGAATATACCTACGATTGCGGCGGCACTGCCACCACCTGGAGTGGGAATTTTCTCAACTGGGCCAGCACTGTCCGCATGGACGTGGTACGCAAGGTGCTCTACGGCGGCAAGCGCAGCACCGACACCGGCACCCAAACCATCCTGGAGGGAGCGCGTACCTCCCGGGGACGGCACGCCTTCGCCAAGGTCGCAGACGTCGGCACAAACCTGCTATTCCGGCTGACGCCACTCACCTCATGGGGTTTGGTTTCGGCGAACCAGCGAATTCTAAGCACCTGCAGATATACCCCCCAGCCATTTAATTCCTGGTCCCATCTGTCCAATGTTCCCCCCGCACTGAGAATCGGCTATGGGAATTTGCTTTTCTGGGCCACTTTGACCGCCGGCAAGCAATGTATCTTTGGTACCCGAGCTGGTACCAACCGTAACAATCCTGATCGCGGAAACTATGCGCAACCCTTCGCTTTGCCTGAGGCTCCGGTTCCCAACACCACCACCAGCCATAACTTCGTTGTATATCATAATGGAATAATCCCATTCCCTACTCGATTTACTACTCAGCAGCGCCGTATCCCGCTAGCCGGCGACTCTGAAATGGTCCTGCGGACCGAGGTCTGCCTGCCGGCATTGATCAATGCCGACAACAAAGAGAATTGCCGCCAGTATCCAGACGGCAACTTCAAACCCGCCGGCCTGTTGCAGCGCTACGGCGAATCCGGTACCCAGGCTGCTTTCGGCCTGATGGGCGGCGGCTATGCCTTTAACACGTCCTATGCATTTCTGCGCCGTGCCGTGCGTGCCGGGCTGGAAAATGAGATTAATATCACAACGGATGGCACGTTCCGCTCACTCGAGAGCACTCCCCCCCCTCGCACCAATGAGGGAGATTTCATCGCCGTACTGGATAACACAGTTCTATATGGAGCGCACTTCACTACAACGGGAATTGGTAATTTTTTCAGCCAGGCGAACGTGGGAAGGCTGAGCTCATTCCCCTCCGGGGCCTGCGTCTTTGAATCAACCCACTTATCGAGTATCCAGCCCACAAGTAACACCCAGAGCGTTTGCAAAAGCTGGGGCAACCCGCTCTCGGAAATGGTGTATGAGGGTATCGCATACCTGGCTGGTGTAGGCAACGGATATACATCCCTGGGACAGGAAGCAGATGAGCTGGGACTGTCTCCCCACCTGAATGCGCTGCCCTACACTGACAATGCCGACCTGCTGCCGGCAGGAACGGATGCAGAGCTGGCCTGCGCGCCGGTGAATCAGCTGATCATCAGCTCCGGCATCAGCACTTATGATACAGATACGTTCCCGACCCGCAGCCTGGCCGGTAACGGCATCCTGTTCGAGAACCTGATTGCAGCCGCCACTGACACCATCGGCGCCAGCGAGTTACGCAGTGGTTCCGAATACTTCATCGGCTCTAACGGCACTACCACGGACTTCATCTGCTCGCCGAAGCGCATCAGTAATCTGTCGGACGTGCACGGGATCTGTCCGGACGCACCGAGCCAATTCGGCAGCTTCCTGGCCGCCGGAGCCGCCTATTACGCCCACGTCAATGATCTGCATCCGGCCAGGAACGGCGTGCAAACGATCAACACGCTGGCCATCGATCTGCGCCCGGTTACGCCGCTCATTGAGGTGCCCGGCGGCGCGCTCGGCACCCCGACCGCGGTTCGCATCATACCCAGCCAGTTGAATAACTCAGCCGTGGGATTGACTTTCCCTACTTCATTAGCCAGCTCTAATGACAGATGCGATCCTATGCCTCGCGGTGCTCACAGCAACGGGCAGCCGCTGGACGGTGCCGGCCAACTGGTAACTTTTCGCCTGCTGGGCGACTTTCACCGCCAGGATCCAGACCGGGACGGCAGCACCAATATTTACCAGAGCCGCTACCTGGTCACCTGGGAAGACGCCGTTGCCGGAGCCGACTTCGACTTTGATGTAGGCGGCATCGTCCAATACCGGCTGGACACCGGCACTGCACCGATGACCATAGAGGTGTCCACCGAATTTAATCTCATTGATGGCGGCGGCTCACGTGCAACGTTGTTCGGGTTCTCCATCCAGGGCACCACGCAGGACGGCGTGCACTTTTATTCCGGTGCCAGGGGCGGTGCGGGTACCGATTACTGTACCGATCCAGCCGAGCGACTGGCACTTTATAACAACCCTTACAACACCGATCCCGATAACCCCGTCATCCCGTCCTGCGGCTATCCCTTTCCCGCTTCCGGTGCCACCCGGGAAAACGATCAAAGCGGCGGCACGCCGGATAACCCGGATGATCTGCTGATTTGCAGTCCCAACGGAGGTGGCGCGCCAGCTCCTTACGATCGACCGGACAGCCCTGGTCAAGTGAGCTATACTTTCACCGTCTCCAACAACGCATTGGATGAGGTTCTGCAGACGCCATTGTACTATGCGGCCAAATGGGGCGGTTTTGCCGATCAGAACAACAACGACGAACCCGATCTGCCGGAAGAGTGGGACACCGTAGACCTGCTGGGCGAGGCGCGGTCGGACGGTATTCCGGACAACTACTACCCGGTCACCAATCCAGCCAACCTGGAGAGGTCGCTGGAGCGAGCCTTCGTCCAGGGCGGCATCGCTCAGCGCACGGCTTCGGGCACCGCGGCGGCGGTGGTGGCCAACGAGCGCGAAGGCACGGGCGCCCTGTTCCAGGCGCTGTTTGAGCCGCTGCGCGAGGATGCAGACTCCAACAGTGCGACCTGGATTGGCTCCATGCACGCCCTGTTCGTCGATCCGGCAGGCCTGTTCCGCGAGGACAATAACCGCAATGGCCGGCTTGATGGATATGACGTGGATGCGGTGGTCGAGCTTTTCTATGACGCGGCGGAAGGAAGCACCCGCGTGCGCCGCTTCTCCAGCGGTGACTCCGCCAGCTTCGTGCCCGTTGCCAACGACATAGTGGAGTTGGAGGAATTGCAGCCGATCTGGAACGCGCGCGAGCAGCTCTCCGCCCTGACCTCTCCGGGGCGGCAACGCGGTTACACGGGTGAAAACATCAGCGCAGGAAGCCGCTATGTCTTTACCTGGCTCGACCTCGATGGAAACCAGGAAGTGGATCAGGCTACCGAGATCATTGATTTTGTCCCGGCCTCATTCAGCGCGGCCGATCGTTACGCCCGGCTGGACGTGGTCAGCAGTCCTGACGCCGCGACCCTGATCAACTTTATCCGCGGTGCCGGGGGGCCCCCCAACGTACGCACTCAAGCCGTGGATTATGATGGCGACGGCTCCGTGGACAATATGCGCCTCGGGGACATCGTGAACTCCTCGCCGATCTCGGTAGGCATTCCGGCGGAGGCCTACGATCTGCTCGCCAATGATTTCACCTACCGCGTTTTCCGCGAGGACAACGTCGATCGGCGGCAGGTGATCTACGTGGGGGCCAATGACGGCATGCTCCATGCCTTCAATGGCGGCTTCTACGATGCGCAAAACAACGAATTCCGTACTTCTCCCAGTGGCGGCAGCGCATTGGCGCATCCGCTGGGCGGCGAATTGTGGGCGTACGTGCCCCGCGCCGTACTGCCGTACCTGCGTTTCCTGGCCGACCCGGATTACCCGCACGTCTACTACGTGGACGGCTCTGCACGGGTCTTTGATGCCAAGGTCTTTCCTGTCAGTAGCGAGCATCCCGGCGGCTGGGGCACGCTGCTGGTGATCGGGCTGCGCTTTGGCAGCGGATCAGACACTCGCAGGGTGGAGATAGACATAGATGGCGATGGCCTGGGCGCGGCCGATGCTAACTGTCCTGTATTCGTTGTAAACCAGGCCAACTGCGATGACCGGGAGTACAAATCTTCCTACGTGGTTCTGGACGTCACCAATCCCGAGGCTCCCCCCACCCTGATCGCGGAATTGTCGCCGGAGGGATTGAATTTCGCGGTTTCCCGCCCCGCTGTCGTTCCATTCGAAAATACTAATCAGTGGTACCTGGTCTTTGGCACCGGACCCAGCACACAGAGCACAGGCAGCACTGCCGATGCCCCCCTGCTGTTCGTCTATAGTCTCGGTGACCTGGTCGACTCTGCTCCGTTCAATATCCTACCATTCGAAATAAGCCTGCCATCGGGAGTCACCGGGCAATTTATAGGCGGCTTCGTCGTCGCCGACTATGACTTGGATCTGGATGCGGAAGCCATCTTCTTCGGCACTGTCGGCAACACCGACAGTGACGCGGGAGGACTCTACCGGTTCAACGTTGACAACGAGCCGAACCCCAGCTTTTGGGTCTCGGCGGATATTTTGCTGGCAACCGATCAGCCGATCTTCGCCGAACCCACCATCGCCGTGGATGAGGAAGGCAATCGCTGGGTTTACGTTGGCACCGGGCGCCTGCTGGCCGAGGCAGACCGGGATAGCACCACGCTCCAGAGCCTGTACGGCGTCATTGATACTACCCGGCTGGGGAGGGGTGTTCCTACTGTCCAGGTGGACGTCAATGGCCTGCTGGACGTCTCGGGCGCGACTTCACTCACGGATGGCCGGGTGCGGGTGCCCTCACTGACGGGGAGTCCTCCGCTGGACGCGGATGGCCTCATCGCTCTTACCGCACTGCGCGAAGAAGTGCAGACCCGGGGAGGCTGGCGCCGCGATTACCAGCCCGGATCCAACGTCAGCCCCAGCCAGCGCAGTTTCAACCCGTCCTCCCTGCTCGGCGAAGTGCTGTTCAACAGTGCTTTTACTCCTCCCGGCGCATCTACCAGCGGCGTGTCTGAATGCGGCGGCTCGCCGGAGATCGGCCAAAGCACTCTGATCGGCGTTGATTTTCGCAGTGGTGTTCCTCATACTGTCGGGGTCTTCGGCAGAGAGCCCTGTTCCCTGTCGGTATGCAGCGATGAGGTTGAAGAGGCCGTAGGGGAAATCGACCTTGGTTCCGGCCTGGCCTCCGTCCCCAGCCTGCATATAGGCGAACCCGGTCAGGACGTGCCGGGTCGGATTACGGTCGTTGTACAGCAATCGACCGGCGAAGTACAAGCCATAGAGGCGCTCGGGGCAGCGGTGCCGGACAGCAGGGAGGTCAACTGGCGTGAGTACTTTGAGGAATGACCGGAGGTATGACGTGATGAGCAGTGCAGACGGAACGGACCAAATGCGGCACAGCAGCCCTCAGTACCCGGCTGACGGAAAACGGCAACGAGGCTTTACCCTGGTTGAGGCGATGATCGTGGTTGCGTTGCTGGCGATCCTGGCGACGATCGCCTACCCCTCTTATCGCGATCACCTGCTGCGCGCACGCCGCGCCGACGCCAAGGCACTGCTGCTGGATGCCCAGGCGCGCCAGGAAAGCTACTATTTCGCCAACAACAAATACACTAAAAGGGCACTCAAGCTGGGATACTTCAAATTACAATCTCCGGAAGGATACTACATGCTGAAAATAGCCAAGGCAGATGCGGACTCCTATGAGATAGCAGCCATGCCAGCGCCTCCCCACGATGATCCCAGGTGCGGGATACTGGTCCTGAATCACCTGGGTGAAAGAAGCATCCGAACCCTTGACCCCAATGCAACTGCCGAGGATTGTTGGAGGCGCTGAATGAAACGGGTCTGCTTCCACGACGACCCACGGCAGCCGCACCAGCAACAACGGATGGCCTGCGGAGCGCATAACTTGTACCGCCTAGGGTGGGCGCTGTTGCTGCTGCTGACTGGAACTGGCACGTTAGCCCCGGCTGCGGAATACTACAAATGGGTGGATGAAGACGGCAACGTAAACTACTCGACCCAGCCGCCTCCGTCCCAGGAGGCGGAAACCGTGTTGATCCGCAAGGACTCGGCAGACCCGGAGCGGCAGCGGCAATTACAAACCCAGCACCAGGAGTTGGAGCAGCGCCGCCAGGACCAACAGCAACAGCGGCAGGACGCGTCCAAGGAACAGGAAGATCGGCAGATCGCCGCGCAGAATTGCAAGCGCGCCCGTGAGCGGCTACAAGCGCTGAACGTCAACCGGCGCCTGTACACGCAAAAAGACGACGGTAGCTTCCTCTACTATACGCCCGAGCAGGAGGAAGCAGCCCGCCAGGAAGCCCGCGAACTGATCGCTAAATACTGCCAGTAACCCGTGCCGCCCGGCGGCGAGGCGGGTACCAGGCGCGGCCTACCGACGCCGAGGCCGGTCATTTCCCTGTTGGTTTTTCGCTGACCCGCTCGCGGCACCACTGCAAAACCATCCGCCAGCGAGGCGGCACGCCCGCATGGCGCTGCCGGGCCGGAAGGAGAGACCAGGGGCGGCGGGCGTCCCCATGACTCTCTGCGCGCCGGCTATGGGCGGACCGAACCTGCGGTCCCGTCGTCACGGGCCAGTCTTAGTGCGCGGGGCAATACAAAAGTCACCCATTCCTGCTTGCCCGGTATTTCCCGCACAGTCGCCTTCCATTCCCGCTGCAATCGCTGTACCACCTCCTGCACCAGGGATTCGGGCGCAGACGCACCCGCGGTCAGTCCGACCGTCTTTCGGCCATGCAGCCACTGCGGATCAATCTGACCGGCGTTATCGATCAGGAATGCGCAGCCCCCGGCATGCTGTGCGGTCTCCATCAACCGCGTCGAGTTGGAGCTGTTGCGCGACCCGACCACCAGGATCAAGTCGCAGTGCCGCGCCAATTCTTTTACCGCGTCCTGCCGGTTTTGCGTGGCATAGCAGATGTCGTCCTTTTTCGGGCCAACAATGCGGGGAAATTTGCAGCGCAGGGCGGCGATGATCTCGGCCGTATCATCGACGGACAGCGTGGTCTGCGTTACGTAAGAGAGAAAATCAGGATTGCGCACCTGTAACGAGGCGATATCCCGCACCGACTCAACCAGGTACATACCGCCTTCTCCTTCCCGCCCCCGGTACTGCCCTAACGTACCCTCCACCTCGGGGTGACCGGCATGACCGATCAACACGCATTCCCTGCCCTCTTTCTGGCAGTGCCCCACTTCCAGGTGCACTTTGGTCACCAGCGGACAGGTCGCGTCGAACACCCGCAAGCGCCGCCGCGCAGCGTCTTCCCGCACGGCCCGGGACACGCCATGGGCACTGAAAATCACGATGCCGTGATCCGGCACTTCGGAGAGTTCCTCAACGAATACCGCTCCTTTTTGTCTCAGCGCGTTCACTACGTGCTGGTTATGCACAATTTCATGACGCACGTAGACCGGAGCGCCATATATCTGCAGGGCGTGCTCTACGATCTCGACGGCGCGGTCTACCCCGGCACAAAATCCCCGGGGATTGGCAAGCAGGATTTCCATAGTTGGCATCTCCACGTCGTCAGTCTATCGACCGATCACTCAAATTCCTCTAACGGAACGTTGCCGTCATAGATCAAGTTCCGGCGCTGTTGCCGGTAGGCTTCACGGATAAAGATGTAATCATCCACCGCCGTGTCTTTTTGAATCTTCCTCGCTTTCAGCAGGCTGGCGCGAGCACCGACGAGTCGTAATGCCGTCAACGGTGCCGTATCGGAAAGGTCCGCATAGGCCAGCGGATTGAGCGCCACGCTCATCGGGACGCCGAAAAGCCGTCGCGGCGTGCTGGGACCCAACAGCGGGATTTGAAGATAAAACCCTGAACGAACGCCCCAAACGGCGAGCGTTTGTCCAAAGTCCTCCCTGCCCCTGCCGGGCAAACCGAATACAGTGCTGACGTCCAATACCCCTGCCAGGCCCGCGGTACAGTTAAATACGAAGCGGGCGGTATCCAGCATGCCCTGCTCCGCCTTGCCCTGCAGGAAACTATTCACAATCGTATTCGGGTAGGTGAGGTTGTCAAAAAAATTGGCCACTCCCCGGCGCAGCAGGACCGGTGCCACCCGAACGTAACCGCGGGCCACCGGCTGCAGAACATACACGTCTACCATATCATTGAATTGAAAGACGACCCGGTTGTAGTTTTCCAATGGATCCTGCCCTGGGTCCTGCCCTGAGTCGGAAGCTGCGACCGGGGCGGATTCTTCCGCTTCCGGCACCGGGGATGGATCGGAAACTTCCCGCCCGGAGGCGCATCCCGATAACGGCCCCAGCAGCGCGAACAGGCCGATGCAAACGGCCCGGTGCCGGCTAACGGCCGCAATCAGCGCCAAACCGGCACCCCGGAAGCTCAACCGGAAGCAAGTAATGGTACTGGCGAACAAAGTGGAAAACACTGACTATGCGGCTCTCAAATGATGGATCTGATGATCAACATACTGCAGCAATGCGTCAAAACCCTGCTTTTCGATAATGGAGCTATACTCGGCGCGGCGCAGCGAAAAACCATTTCTCCCATGCGTGCTTGCATCCATGATATACCATTTGCCCGCATGAAGGAATAAAAGATAGTCCCATGCCACCCTCCGGCCATTGGACAGCAGGGACGTAGACTCAACCAGCATCCGGTCCGGACTCAGAACCCGCACCCTGCCGGCGCGAAAGCGCTCTGCCACGCGCTGGCTGAAACGCGCGGCATAACCGCCGGCCAGCAGGCGGCTATAGGCGTGGATGAATTGCCGCCGCTGCCTTGGCTCCAATTCCTTCCAATGCCGTCCCAATACGGCGCTGCAGATGACAGGGACGTCAAAATAAGACTGGACAATCGGCCTGAACCGTTCCAGGCGAGCGGCAAAGTCCAGCCCCGGTTCGATGCCGGTCACCGCCCGCAATTCCTCGTGCAAACTCTCCGCCACGGCGACCGCTTCTTCCTCCACCGAAACAGTCCACCATTGGCCCAGCGTGATCAGCAGCGACAGTACCAGCAAGAGCGCCGCTGCCCAGGGCAGTCCCGGTTCGGCAAAGGAACGGGGCAAGCCGGCCGGGACGCGCCACCAGGTCGAACTCACCGCTCTGCTTCCCGCCGGCGGATCCGGCCACGGATGCAGACCCACACCCGGATTACAGTCCTTGCCCAATTACTCATGGTCCAGAAGGGAAAAGATAGCATGTTTCATCAGCCGGCCACAGGATCAAGTACCGGCGGCACCGCCTCGACCCGCGCCGCGGACAAAGGCTGGCAGGAGCTGCGCAAAGCGCCGCAGACGAGTAAAAACCCTGCACCCTCCGGGCCTCTCCCGCCGCGGAGCGCACAGTGAACCCATCCGCCCATTGCCTGCCAACCCCGGGGGAAAGTGCGGCATGTCCCGCTATCGGCGCAAGCCTGCCGATAGCGGTATAATCCGCGTCGGAGTCCTGGCTCGTCGATGGAACCGGCGGAACCGGGACCCGGATTATCGCCGACGCCCGCCTTGACCTGGCGCCGCAAATACGACCAGGCGGCGCAGACAGGCGCCGGCCACGGCAGGATGCCGGAAGTACGGAAGGCTTTTAGATCAGGGAAGATGAGCATTGCAGTCAGTCACAGCCGGGGGCGCCGGGGAATAGACGCGCCCCTGATCACCATCGAGGTACACCTCTCCGGCGGCCTGCCACGGCTGCACATCGTCGGCCTGCCGGAGACTGCGGTCAGAGAGAGCCGGGACCGGGTGCGCAGCGCCCTGCTGCACAACCAGTTTCAATTCCCCACACGGCGCATTACCATCAACCTGGCGCCGGCCGAATTGCCCAAGGAAGGCAGCCGCTTCGACCTGGCCATCGCACTCGGCATCCTGGCGGCCACCGGGCAGATTCCGGCGGCGGCGCTGTGCGGACATGAATTCCTTGGAGAATTGGCGCTGACTGGAGAATTGCGCCCGATCAACGGCGTACTGCCGGCGGCGCTGGCAACGCGACAGCGCGGCTGCAGATTGATCCTGCCGCAGGCCAACACCCCGGAGGCGGCGCTGGCGCGGGGACTTGCCTTGTCGGGAGCGGAGCACCTGCTGCAGGTATGCGCCCACCTGCAGGGACGCGAGCGCCTGCCGCAAGCGCCGCCACCGCCGGCGAGCGCGGCCCCCCGCTATCCGGACCTGGCCGAGGTACGCGGGCAGCCGCAGGCGCGCCGCGCCCTGGAGATCGCCGCCGCCGGCGGACATAACCTGCTCATGTTGGGCGCGCCCGGTATCGGCAAAACCATGCTCGCCAGGCGGCTGACCGGGATCCTGCCCCCGCTCAGCGAAGAGCAGGCCCGGCAAAGCGCCGCCATCGCCTCGATCAGCAGCGGCGGCTTTGATCCGCAAACCTGGGGCCGGCGCCCGTTCCGGACACCGCATCACACCGCCTCCGGAGTCGCTTTGGTCGGCGGCGGCAGCAATCCGCGCCCCGGCGAGATCTCATTGGCTCACAACGGCGTGCTGTTTCTGGATGAATTGCCGGAATTTGACCGGCGCGTGCTTGAGGTACTGCGCGAGCCGTTGGAATCGGGGTGCATCGCCATTTCACGGGCGGCCCGGCAGGTGGAGTTTCCGGCCCGTTTCCAGCTCGTAGCGGCGATGAATCCCTGCCCCTGCGGTTACCTGGGAGACCCGCAACGCCATTGCAGTTGTACCCCGCAGCAGATCCTGCGCTACCGACACCGGATCTCCGGGCCACTGCTGGATCGGATCGATCTGCACCTGATGCTGTCCCGTCCGGCGCCGGAACTGTTCGGACAGGCCGATGCGACCGGGGAGCGCAGCGCAGCGGTGCGCGACCGGGTGCGGCGCGCTTTCCAGCGTCAGTGGCAACGCAGCCGCTGCTGCAACGCGACGCTGGAAGACGCCGAGTTGGAACGTCATTGCCGCCTGGAGCCACAGGCGGCCCGGCAGCTCCATCAAGCGGCTCGGCAGCTACGGCTTTCCGCACGTGCGCTGCAGCACACCCGCCGAGTCGCGCGCACCATCGCCGACCTCGCCGCTTCCGATCAGATCCGGGACCAGCACCTGGCGGAGGCCATCTTCTATCGCAGCCTGGAGCGCAGCGCGGTCGACAACGCCTGAGCAGCCGCCCGCGCTATCCCTCCACCAGGAAGACGCCGAGTTGGAACGTCATGCCGCCTGGAGCCGCAGGCGGCCCGGCAGCTCCATCAAGCGGCTCGGCAGCTACGGCTTTCCGCACGTGCGCTGCAGCACACCCGCCGAGTCGCGCGCACCATCGCCGACCTCGCCGCTTCCGATCAGATCCGGGACCAGCACCTGGCGGAGGCCATCTTCTATCGCAGCCTGGAGTGCAGCGCGGGCGACAACGCCTGAGCCGCCGCCCGCGCCCATCCCTCCACCAGAGCATGGAATGATAACGGCGCTACGGCAGCTTGTAGCCGGCAAAGGATTTTCAGTACACTGAGCGCGCTCAGCAAGCGCCGCTACAGGAGAGTACCGCCGAATGTCCACCTACGCCATTGGAGACGTGCAGGGCTGCTGCCGCGAGTTGGATCACCTGCTCAGGCACGTCGACTTTGACGAGCAGCGGGACCACCTCTGGTTGGTCGGCGACCTGGTCAACCGCGGGCCGGATTCGCTGGGCGTGCTGCGCCGGGTCCGGGCACTGGGAGCTAGAGCCATAACGGTGCTGGGCAACCACGATTTTCACTTGCTGGCCCGCGCCATCGGAGTGCCGCGCATCCATAACGACAGCGACACCCTGCAGGCGCTCCTGGACGCACCGGACAGCGGCATCCTGCTGGACTGGCTGCGGCACCGTCCGCTACTGCACCACGATCCGGAATCCGGCTATACGATGGTGCATGCCGGACTGGTGCCGCAATGGGACCTGGTAACGGCGCAGCGCTGTGCCGCGGAGGTTGAAGCTGTGCTGGCCGGCCCGGAGCATGCGGAGTTGCTCAAAGTCATGCACGGGGATGAGCCGACCCGCTGGTCGCCGCGGCTGCAAGGCTGGGAACGGATTCGTTGCATCATTAACGGTCTGACTCGTCTGCGCTTCTGCGATGACGCCGGACGTATGGCGCTGTGCCACAGCGTCGCACCCGGCAGACAGCCGCCTGGTCTGCATCCCTGGTTTACGCTGGCGAACCGGCGCAGCCGCTCCTTGCGCATCATCTTCGGCCACTGGTCCACGCTGCGCCAGGCCGGACTGGACTGCGCCCGCTACGGCGTGTTTCCGCTGGATGACGGATGCGTTTGGGGCGGACAATTGAGCGCCATGCGGCTGGAAGACGGACTACACTTCAGCGTGCCCTCCTGCACCCGGGCACGAGGCTGACGGGCCGGCCCGGTACTCAGCGCGCCGCTCCCGACACCCTGCGCTGCAAGGTTATAAAACTAAGCGCACAGGGATTGCGGGCGTCGGCGGCGCGGCGCTCGCGGCACAATTCAATCCATTCCCCGGCGCGCAGCGCGGGGAAACGCAGTTCGCCCGGAAAGTCCGCTTCGATTTCGCTCAGGTAGATGCGTTCCGCATGAGGCAGCAGCTGCCGGTACAACTCTGCCCCGCCGATCACCATTAACTCAGGAGCCGGTGCCGCCAGGCGCAGCGCCTCCTCCCAGCAATACACGCAGGTGCAGCCGGGAGCCTGAAACCCTACGTTTCGGGTCAGGATTAGATTCTCCCGGCCCGGCAACGGGCGGCCGATGGACTGGTAGGTGCGGCGACCCATCAGCACCGGCTTGCCCATGGTCAGCCGGCGGAAATGCCGCAAGTCCGCCGGCAGGTGCCAGGGCAAGCGCCCGTTGGCGCCGATCACGCCGTTTCGGGCGCGGGCAACGATGAGTGAAATGCGCGCGGGCAAATGCCTGCTCAGCGGTACGCAGACGGTAGCGGCGCAGCGGGGGCGGTGCCCGCCTGACCGGCAGAGACCGGCAGGCACCCGGCACCATCGGCACCACCGCGGCAGGCGGGCGCAGCCGATGCGCTGCCATCCTCGCGCCGTACGACGGGGGCGGTGCCCGCCTGACCGGCGGAGACCGGCAGGCACCCGGCACCATCGGCGCCACCGCGGCAGGCGGGCGCAGCCGATGCACTGCCACCCTCGCGCCGTACGACGGGGGCGGTGCCCGCCTGACCGGCGGAGACCGGCAGGCACCCGGCACCATCGGCGCCACCGCGACAGGCGGGCGCAGCCGATGCGCTGCCATCCTCGCGCCGCACGACGGCGCCCGCATGACCGGCGGAGACCGGCAGGCACCCGGCACCGTCGGCGCCACCGCGGCAGGCGGGCGCAGCCGATGCGCTGCCATCCTCGCGCCGCACGACGGCGCCCGTGCCGCGCTCCCGGCATCCGCTGCGGTCGCACTGCGCACCGCCGGGCCATGCGCCCGGCGACCGTGCCGCGGGGCTAAGGAGTTTCCGCTTCACAGCCGCGCCGCCGGGTTCTGCCGCCTAGACGGAGACGGTGGCCGGCAGTGCCCGATGCGAACGGTAGTTCAGGAGTTCGACGTCGGCCGCACAAAAGGAGAATAAATCGCGCTGCCGCGGATTCAGCCGTAATTGCGGCAACGCGTACGGGGTACGCTGCAACTGCTGATCCGCCTGGGCGATGTGATCCCGGTATAGGTGCACGTCCCCCAGGATATATACCAACTCGCCCGGCTGCAGCCCGCTGGCCTGGGCGGTCAAGTGAACCAGCAGCGCGTAGGAGGCGAGGTTGAAGGGCAGCCCCAGAAAAATATCCGCGCTGCGCTGGTACACCTGGCAGGAAAGCCGGCCCTCATCGACGTAGAACTGAAACAGCACGTGACAGGGCATCAGGGCCATGCGCGGCAACGCCTCCACGTTCCAGGCGCTGACCAGCAAGCGGCGCGAGCAGGGGTTGGCGTGGATTTGCTCCAGCACCTGTGACAACTGGTCCAGGCAACGGCCATCGGGGCACGGCCAGGCTCTCCATTGCGCTCCGTAGACCGGCCCCAGCTCGCCTTGTTCATCGGCCCATTCATCCCAGATACGCACGCCGTGTTGATGCAGGTAGCGCAGGTTGGTTTCTCCGCGCAGGAACCAGAACAGCTCGTGCATGACGGAGTGAAAATGAACCGTCTTGGTAGTCAGCAACGGAAAACCGGCGGCCAGGTCTAGACGCAGTTGCCGACCAAACAGGCTGAGCACACCGGTACCGGTGCGATCGGGCCGGGGACGGCCGGAGCGGCGTACTTCGCCTAACAACTGCAGGTAGCTTTCCATCGGGCTCAGGCGCTGCGCGCCTGCCGGGCCAGGTACAACAGGAGCGCGCCTGCCAACAGCATCGGCAGGCTCAGCACTTGTCCCATAGTCAGCCAGTCTCCGACCAGGTAACCGATGTTGCGATCCGGTTCGCGTACCCACTCGACGGCACTGCGGCAAGCCCCGTAGCCGATCAGAAACAGGCCGGAAACCTGCATCCGCGGACGAGGTTTGGAGGAATACCACCACAGCAGCACAAACAGCAAAAGACCTTCCAGCAACGCCTGGTAGAGCTGAGAGGGGTGGCGCGGCAGGTCATCGACATGAGGGAACACCATCGCCCAGGGCAAAGTCGATGGCGTCCCCCACAGCTCACCATTGATGAAATTGCCAACGCGCCCCAGGGCCAGTCCCAGCGGCACCACCGGCGCGCACAAGTCGCAAACCTGGAAAAAATCGCGCCCCCGCGAGCGGGCAAAGTACCAAAGCGCGCACACGGTGCCCAGTAATCCGCCGTGAAAAGACATGCCGCCCTCCCAAAGGCGCACGATCCAGAGTGGATCGGCAAGAAAATGGGCGGGATGATATATAATCGATCCCAATCGGCCGCCCAGGATCACGCCCAAAGTCACGTAGAAAACCAGGTCGGACAATTCGCCCTTCGGCCATGGCTGCGCCGAACGGCGCAGGCGCCGTGAGAGCAGCCCCCAGCAAAGCAGCAAAGCACAGAAATAGGAGAGCCCATACCAGTGGACCGGGTACGCCCAGATGCGAAATGCCACCGGGTCTATGTTGGGATAGATCAGCATGGACTGTGCCGATGCGCAGGGCAAATGGAAATGATCGGCAGTCGCGGCGGCACGCCCCGCCCACCGTGGGCAACGCCGCCGCTCCGGGCCGGCGCCCGGACGCAACCGGGCGGACGAAGTTGAACGCCTCCCGGCGCAACCGGCTGGCCCATGCGCTCAGCCCCTACCTGCTGCAGCACGCCGACAATCCGGTGGACTGGTACCCCTGGGAGCCGGAAGCCCTGGAGCGAGCCGAGCGCGAAGACAAGCCGGTTTTGCTGTCGGTGGGGTATTCTGCCTGTCACTGGTGTCATGTCATGGCTCATGAATCTTTCGAAGATGCACAAACGGCTGCGATCATGAACAAGCATTTCATCAACGTCAAGGTAGACCGGGAGGAGCGCCCGGACCTGGATCGAGTCTACCAGACTGCGCACGTGCTGCTGACCGGTCGCGGAGGCGGCTGGCCGCTGACGGTCTTCCTGACGCCGCGGGACCGGCAGCCTTTCTTCTGCGGCACTTATTTCCCGGCCCAAGCCTACGGCGGGCTGCCCGCCTTTCGGGATTTGCTGCTGCAGCTGGCGGCACTGTACCAGGGCGAGCGCGGCGTCATTGACCGGCAAAGCGCCGCCGTGCGCGCATCACTGGATCGCCTCGGCAGCGCCGACAGCGCCTGCCCGGCGCAAGAGCTGTGCCTGGATCCACTGCCTAAAGCCATAGAGAAAATGGAGCGACACTTCGACCCGGCTTACGGCGGCTTTGCCCATGCGCCGAAATTTCCGATGGCCACTCACTTGCAGTTTCTGCTGGAGGCGTCCGTGCCGGGAGAGGACCCGGCCAGCCTGCGGCGGCGGCAGGAAATGGTGCTGCTGACGTTGCGCAAGATGGCCCAGGGGGGCATTTTCGATCAGATCGGCGGCGGCTTTTTCCGCTACGCGACCGACCGTGCCTGGCAGATCCCGCACTTTGAAAAAATGCTCTATGACAACGCGCAACTGCTGTCTCTGTACAGCAAGGCCTGGCAGCTGGCTCCTGAGCCGCTGTTTGAACGTGCCATCCGCCACACGGCCGCCTGGGTGACGCAGGAAATGCAATCGGCGCAGGGCGGTTTTTATTCCGCGCTGGACGCGGACGCGCCTTCGGGGGAAGAAGGCGGCAGCTACCTGTGGCAGGCCGGGCAGGTGCAGAACCTGCTGGACCCGCACGAGTACCGTCTGTTTGCCCGTTGTTACGGCCTGGAGCAGCCGCCCAACATTGAGGGGAAATGGCATCTTACGCTACGCTGCGAACCGGCCCAGGCCGCGGTCGAACTCGGCCTCGCCGAGGCCGAGGCCGGGCCCTTGTTGGAGAGCGCGCGGCGCAAACTGCTCGCCGTGCGCCAGCAGCGCCCGGCCCATGCCCTGGACGATAAGGCCTTGAGTGCCTGGAACGGCTTGATCATCGAGGGACTGACCGAAGCCGCCTGGGCGCTGGATGAGCCCGCTTGGCAACAGGCCGCGTGCCAGACCCTGGATTTTGTGCGTGACCGGATGTGGAAACAGGGATGCCTGTACCGGGAATACCGGCTGGAGGAAGTGCGCCAGCCCGGCTACCTGAGCGATTACGCGATGCTCCTTGGGGCGACGCTGTCCCTGGTGCAGGCCCACTGGCGCGAGGGCGACCTGGAATTCGCCATCGCGCTGGCCGAGCAGTTGCTGGAGCAGTTCGAGGACCCCCACCACGGCGGATTTTTCTTCACCTCCCACGAACATGAGCGCCTGCTGTACCGTCCCCGCGTCTTCACCGACGATGTATTGCCCTGTGCCAACGGGCTGGCCATCCGCCAGCTCTACCGGCTCGGCTGTTTGCTCGGAGAGACGCGCTACCTGGAAGCGGCCCAGCGTGCACTGCAATCCTGCTATCCGCAGCTGAGGCGGGATCCGGAGGCCCACGGCACGGTTCTGCTGGCGCTGCAGGAATACTGTCTGCCGCTGCAGATCGTGGTCATCCGCGCCCGGATGCCGGAGTTACAGCACTGGCAGCGCGCTTGCCGTGAGCATGACGCGCCCAACCGGATGGTGCTGGCCATCCCCGATACGGCGTCCCGGCTACCGGACGCGCTGCGCCTGCACGCGGCGCAACAGCAGCCAACCGCGTACCTGTGCATCGACCAGAGCTGCAAACCGCCCTACGTTCAACTGCAGGACCTGCTGCAGGAGCTGGCACCGTAGCGACAGGCCGTCTGAACGGTCGCTGGCCGGTTACCTGTCAAACGACAGGCCGGGTGGCAATAGAGCCCGGAGCCTGCGCGCTACCACACAGAGATTTTCCATCCCCTCGCCCCCTCGCCGCAAACGACACTACGCCAGTGTCGCCAGCCCCCGAGGCAGGGACTTCACGAAATAAGGGGGGGAATCGGACCCCACGCCGGCCCCGGCGTGCGGGACCTGGCACGGGCTTCAGCCCCTGGTGGACTTCGTTTGCCTCTATCAGGAGGGCACCTGGGTGTGATGGGACGCCTGGGGTCGCACGCCAGACTGTCGGCAGGATGCCGGCAGCCCTTGCCCGGCTCCCACCGCCCGCCGATGGGTTGCAACGGAGCACCTGCCGCAACCCGCCGGGGAGGATCTGTGTGCCGTGCGTACTGCCTCGTCGGTCATCGAGAACGCCCGAACAGCCGGCCCGCGCACCCCGGCACAAACCGGAGGCTGCCTTATGGGACGCCGGGTCTCTAAAGGCGTGCCCGGAACCCGGGTCTCTTTTGGACACCATACATTTCGTGAACGACCAGAGGCAGAAGCAGCGCCGGGTGACTCGGCGCGTATTTTCAGGGATAATAAATACCACAAACACAGTGGAGGCGGCACATGGAGGAGAAAGGCTCATGAGCAGTACAAACCAGGAATTGAATGCGTGGGTGGATACCGTCGCACGGCAATGCCGTCCCGGGCAAGTGCATTGGTGTGACGGCAGTGAGGAGGAATACCGGTCACTGCTGGGACAGATGGTGCGGGACGGTACTTTGATCGAACTCAACCGGCAGACCCATCCGGACTGCTACCTGCACCGTTCCAGCCCTACCGACGTGGCCCGCACGGAGCACCTGACCTTCGTCTGTACTCCCGAACAGGAGGAGGCCGGCCCGAACAACAACTGGCAGGAGCCGAAGCAGGCGCACGCCAGGCTCGACCGCCTGTTCGACGGCTGCATGGAGCAGCGCACCCTGTACGTGGTGCCCTATTGCATGGGTCCGCTCGACTCTCCGCAAGCCCGCTGTGGCGTGCAGGTTACCGACAGTCCCTACGTGGTAGTCAACCTGAAGTTGATGACGCGCATGGGCCGGGCGGCCCTGGAACGGATCGGCTCCAGCGACCGCTTCGTCAAGGGCCAGCACTCTATCGGCGACCTCAACCCCGAGCGGCGCTTTATCATGCACTTTCCGCAGGACCTGCTGATTCGCAGCATCGGTTCCGGTTACGGCGGCAACGCCCTGCTCAGCAAAAAGTGCCACGCGCTGCGCATCGCCAGTTACCAGGCGCGCCAGGAAGGATGGCTGGCCGAGCATATGCTCATCCTGGAAATTCAGACGCCGCGCGGGCAGACGCATTACCTGGCGGCGGCTTTCCCTTCCGCCTGCGGCAAGACCAACCTGGCGATGCTGCGGGCGCCGAAGGCCCTGCGGGGCTACCAGATCTCGACCATCGGGGACGACATCTGCTGGCTGCAGCCCGGCCAGGACGGTCGGCTGTGGGCGATCAACCCGGAAGCCGGCTTTTTCGGCGTAGTGCCGGGCACCAACGAGGATACGAACTACAACGCCTGTTCGATGCTGAACCGAGACGCGCTGTTTACCAACGTTGCGCTGACGGAAGACGGTCAGCCCTGGTGGGAAGGCAAAAAAGAGGGGGCCCCGGCATTCGACTGGCAGGGGCGGCCCTACCGGAAAGAAAACGGACCGGCGGCGCACCCGAATGCGCGCTTTACCGTCTCGATGAAGCGTTGTCCCAGCTATTCGCCCAGGGCGGAGGATCCGGCAGGAGTGCCGATCTCGGCGATCCTGTTCGGCGGTCGCCGCGCCTCGCTGGCCCCGCTGGTCTATGAGGCCAGGGACTGGGAGCATGGGGTTATGGCGGGTGCCTCGATCGCATCGGAAACGACGGCGGCGCAGACCGGGGCGGTAGGCATAGTGCGCCGCGACCCGATGGCGATGAAGCCTTTCTGCGGCTATCACTATGGCAAATACTGGGAGCACTGGCTAAGCATCGGCAAACGCCTGCAAACCCCACCCCGAATCTTTCATGTCAACTGGTTCCGCAAAGACAGCGCAGGCCGCTTTATCTGGCCAGGCTTCAGCGACAACATGCGCGTGCTGGAGTGGGTTCTTGAACGCTGTGAAGGACGGGGAAAAAGGGTGCAGACCCCGATTGGCTACCTGCCCGCGGAGGAGGCGATCAATGCCCGGGGGCTGAACCTGGACCCGGAGGCGTTTCGCTCCCTGCTGCAGATTGATTTGGAACAGTGGCGCCGCGAACTGGAGGATATCGGTCAGTATTTTTCCGATTTCAGCCCGCACCTGCCACCGCGCCTGCAGCAAATTCGCCAGGATCTGCTGGCGGGTCTGTAGCGCGCCCGGCAACACAGGGGCACGGCGCGCAGGATTTCACCCGGAACGGCAGGCGCTGCGGCGGCGCGCGTGAGACCCGTGCCAGTATGCACCGGGCTTGCGTGCAGCAAGCCGGCGCGGTCGTCGGCCCCTACCTCAGACATTTGTGTCCCGGCTGCCCTGGCCGCGAGCGGGACATATGGCAACGGGCTCTACGTCGGATGGAGAATGGCCCGCTGCCGGACGCAAGCAGAACGGAGCAATGGCCGGACACAGTAAATGGGCTAATATCCAGCACCGCAAAAACCGGCAGGACGCCCGGCGCGGACGGCTGTTCTCCCGGCTAATTCGGGAGATCACGGTAGCGGCGCGCCTGGGCGGCGCCAATACGATGGTGAACCCGCGCCTGCGCGCCGCCATCGAGGCGGCAAACGCACACAACCTGCCCAAGAGCAACGTGGAACGCGCCGTTTCACGCGCCGGCAGCGGCAACGAGGAAGGCCACAGCCTGGAGGAAGTCAGCTACGAGGGCTACGCTCCAGGCGGCGTGGCCGTGCTGGTGCACTGTGTAACGGATAACCGCAAGCGCACAGTGGCAGACGTCCGCTATGCCTTCAAATGCCACGGCGGCAATTTGGGCAACGGCGGCTCGGTTGCGCACCTGTTCCAGCGCGCCGGTTTCCTGCGTTACCCGCCGCAGATCGGAGAGGAGGTGCTGTTTGAGCCAGCCGCCGAGGCGGGGGCGGAAGAGTTGCAGACTCAAGCGGACGGGACGGTGGAAATCATCACCGCCGCCGAGCACCTGATGCAGGTACGTGACGCGCTGGAGACGGCCGGTTACCCGCCGCGGGAATACGGCTGGACCCTGCTGCCCTCCAACGAGGTGGAACTGACGCCGCCGGAGGCCGAGCCGGTACTGGCACTGCTCAATACCCTGGAAGAGCTGGAGGACGTACAAAAAGTCTACTGCAATGCCAGCTTTCCGGAAACCGTTTCGGAACAGGATCCGTCTTGATTCGCCGACCCACGCCGCCGGCAAGCGCCGGCGTTGATGACCGGGGGCAGGTAACCGGTGCCAGCGCACGTGCGGCAACGGGAAGCGGCTCAACCGCCGGCTGGACAGAAACCGCCGGGTCCGATGAGCACTGCTGGCGTCCCGGCGGGTGCGATTGAATGACCGGCAGCTGCATTCTGGGACTGGACCCTGGCCTGGTCTGCACCGGGTATGGTCTGATCCGGGCCGATGGCGACCGCCTGCTGCACCTGGACTCGGGCGAGCTCCGACCACCGCCGAAGGAGAACATGGGACAGCGGCTGGCGGCCCTGCAACGTGGGCTGGAGCGGATCATCCGCGCCAGTCAGCCTGCCGAGGCAGCGCTGGAACAGGTCTTCCTGCACCGCAATCCAGGCGTTGCGATCAAGCTGGGACAAGCACGGGGAGCGGTCATGGCGGCCTGTGCCTTGGCTGGCCTGCAACTCCATGAGTACTCGGTGAATGAGATCAAGCTGAGCACGGTGGGCAGAGGACACGCTGATAAAGCCCAGGTGCAGTATATGGTGCGCACCATTTTGGGCCTGAAGCAGTCACCCTCTACGGATATGGCGGACGCGCTGGCGGCGGCGATTTGCCACGCCCACCACCGCAACGCGCCGCAATGGCGCCTGCGTACCGGGCGCCGCCGATGATCGGCAGACTACGCGGCAACCTGATCGTCAAGCGCCCTCCTCACCTGCTGTTGGAAGTGGCTGGACTGGCCTATGAGATAGAGGCGCCGATGACCACTTTTTACCAACTGCCGGAGATCGGCCAACCGGTCACGCTCTACACGCACCTGCTGGTACTCGACAAGGCGCTGCTGCTGTATGGTTTCGCGCATGAGGAGCAGCTCCGCCTGTTCCGCTCTTTGCTGCGGGTCAGCGGCGTGGGCGCGCGCACGGCGCTGGCGATTCTGTCCGGCATGGACAACGATGAGTTTATCGAGCGGGTTTGCGCCGGGGACGTGGCGCGCCTGAGCGCGGTGCCGGGTATAGGCAAAAAGACCGCTGAACGGCTGATCGTGGAACTGCGCGACCGCCTGTTATCCGAAGGCGAGCGCCGGCGCGACCCGGCGCGACCCGGCGCGCCGACCCGCGCCCTGGACGACGCCGTGCAAGCCCTCATCACGCTGGGCTACCCGCCACGGCAGGCGCAGCGTTTCGCCCAGCAGGCGGCGCGCCCCGACCTGGGCAGCGTGGACATCATCCGCGCCGCCCTGAAGCTGCTGCAGCGCCCCTGACGCACGCCGGCGTTTATTCATCGGTGACGCAGCCCTCGGCCGCGGACTTCACGTTCTTAATGTATTTATACAGCGAGCCGCGCCGCACCCGGTAAGGCGGACATTTCCAGGCGGCGCGGCGCCGGGCCAGCTCGGCATCGGGAATCTCCACTTGCAGCAAATCATTGCGCGCGTCGATCCGGATCGGGTCCGCATCCTGCAGCAGCGCAATGGCACCGCCCTCCTGTGCTTCCGGCACCACGTGGCCCACCAGGAAGCCGTGCGAACCGCCCGAGAAGCGGCCATCCGTGATCATGGCTACCTCGCTGCCGAGGCCGGCCCCCATCAGTGCCGAAGTCGGCGTCAGCATTTCCGGCATGCCCGGCCCGCCCTTCGGACCTTCGTAACGGATCACGACCACGTCGCCGCGCTGAATACGGCCCTGCTCCAGGGCGGCCAGCGTCTCCTCTTCGGAATCAAATACGCGCGCCGGGCCATGGAAATGATCGCCCTCCTTGCCGGTGACCTTGGCCACTGCACCGCCGGGTGCCAGGTTGCCGTACAGGATGCGGATGTGCCCATTTTTCTTGATCGGATCGCTCAGCGGGCGAATGATCGACTGCCGCTCGCTCAGGCCGGGGACCGACTGCAAATTCTCGCGCAGCGTGCGCCCGGTCACACTCAGACAATCGCCGCATAACAATCCGTTCTCCAGCAGGTACTTCATCACCGCCGGGATACCGCCGACCTGGTGCAGGTCTTCCATGACGTAACTGCCGCTGGGCTTCAGATCGGACAAGTACGGGGTGCGTGCGCCGATGCGGCGAAAATCATCCAACTCCAGCGGTACTTCCGCCGCACGGGCAATGGCGATCAAATGCAGTACCGCGTTGGTAGAGCCACCCAGCACGTTGACCAATACCAGGGCATTTTCAAAGGCTTCGCGGCTCATGATCTGGCGCGGCTTCAGATCTCGCTCCAGCAAGCCCAGCAGTGCCGCCCCCGCCTGCAGACACTCGCGCTCCTTGTCTGCATCTTCCGCCGGCGTGCAGGCGCTGTAGGGCAGGCACATGCCCATCGCCTCGATCGCCGAAGCCATCGTGTTCGCCGTGTACATGCCGCCGCAGGCGCCGGGACCGGGGCAGGCATTGCGCAGAATGCCACGGCGCTCGGTTTCGTCGATGCGCCCGGCGATCCATTCTCCATAGCTCTGAAAGGCCGAGATCACATCCAGCTTGCGCTGCCGATAATGGCCTGCCCGGATGGTGCCGCCATAGACGATTAGCGCGGGCCGATTCAAACGCGCCAGCGCGATCAGCACGCCGGGCATGTTTTTATCGCAGCCCGGCAGGGAGACGTTGGCATCGTACCAATGGGCACGCATCACCGTCTCCAGCGAATCCGCGATTAGATCCCGCGACTGCAGGGAATAGCTCATCCCCTCCGTCCCCATGGAGATGCCGTCACTGACGCCCACGGTGTTGAAGCGCAGCCCCACCATACCGGCCTCCTCCACGCCCTGCTTGACCAGTTTCGCCAGGCGCAACAAGTGCATATTGCAGGTATTGCCCTCATACCACATGCTGGCGATTCCGACCTGAGCTTTGTTCATATCGGCTTCCGTCAGGCCGACGCCGTGCAGCATGGCCTGGGAGGCGCCCTGTGACTGCGGCTGCGTGACGCGGGAGCTGTAACGATTGAGATTTTGCGGCATCGGAGTCCTCTGCTGGTGATCGGCGGGGATGGCGGCGCTGATCCGCGGCAAAACTGCGGAAAACCAGGCAGGCCGCAAACAGCTGCGGCCCATCCTGGAGATCCAGTCTACTGAAAATCCTCCATCGCCAACAAGCGCGGCCGGCGCCGCCGGGTTTTTCTTGCCGCGCCCGCCGCCTTGCCCGCGGCTCCTGCCCGCAGCCAGGGAGACGCGGTATGGAATTTTCTGCACGCGGATCGTATCACCCGGCGGCAGATGCAGAGTAGAATATCCTTCCTTATCGGCCCATCGTACCAACGGTGCCGTTCCGATACCCACTGAGAAACAGGCAACCTGCGAGTCATTCACATGCCCAGCCAATCCTGTCTGGAACTTTTTGCCCAGATGGTCGCCCTGCCTTCGGCGAGTTGTACCGATCCGCAATTCGACCAGGGCAACCGTGCCGTTGCCGAACTGCTCGCGCAGCGCTGCGAGGACCAGGGCTTTGCGGTCAGCCTGCAGCCACTCTCCTATCATCCGGACAAATGCAACCTGGTGGCATACAAGCAAGGTCGCCAAGGCGACGAACAAGGACTGGCATTGTGCGGACACCTGGACACCGTGCCTTGCGAGGAAGCCGCCTGGAGCACTGATCCGTTCCGCCTGAGCGAGCGCAACGGATGCCTGCACGGGCTCGGCAGCTGCGATATGAAAGGCTTTTTCCCGATCGTGCTGGAAGCATTGCAGGGGATCGGAGCGCTGCGCCAAAGCCTGTTCCTGGTCGCTACCGCCGATGAGGAAAGCTGCATGGGCGGCATCCGGGAATTGTGCGCGAGTGATCAGCCGCTGGGTCGATACGCCCTGCTCGGCGAGCCTACCGGCCTCAGACCGGTCAACGCGCATAAGGGCGTGCTGATGGAAAAATTGCGGCTGATCGGGCGCAGCGCCCACTCCAGCGAGCCAGACCGGGGCCACAGTGCACTGGAGGGCATGCACCGCGTGATTAGCGCTCTGCTCGACTGGCGCCGGGAATTGCGCCAAAACCGCCACCATGAGGATTTTCCGGTGCCGGAGCCGACTCTGAACCTGGGCAGCATCCACGGCGGGGACAGCGCCAACCGGGTCTGCGGCAGTTGCGAGTTGCAACTGGACTTGCGCCTGCTGCCGGACATGGCGCCGGAAACGATGCGCCGGCAACTGCGCGCACGTGCCGCCGATGCCGTGGCGGAAATCGACGGCGTGCGCCTTGAGCATGAAGCGCTGTTCCGCGGCCTGCCGGCGATGATGACGCGGCCTGACACAAAAATCGTGCGCCTGGCGGAACGCCTCAGCCATCAGCGCTGCGGTTCCGTGTGCTTTGCCACCGAGGGTGGGTTTCTGAATGCCAGGGGCATGCAGACCGTCATCCTGGGACCGGGAGACATTGCCCAGGCGCACTGCGCTGATGAATATCTGCCGCTGGATCGAATCCAACCGATGATAGAAATCGTGCAGGCGTTAGTGAGCGAGCTGTGCGTAAAGGAGCAGGCCGGGTGAAACCCGAAAACGCCGCATTCACGCACTGGTTCCGATCGGCGGCGCCCTACATACACCAGCACAGCGGGCGCACTTTTGTGCTGTACGTGGACGGAGCGCTGCTGCTGAACGACACCCGCTTGACCGGCCTGGTACAAGACCTGGCGTTGCTGAACAGCCTGCAGATTTGCCAGGTCCTGGTTTTCGGCGTGCGCCCCCAAATAGAGCAGCGGCTCGCCCGGCGCGGCCTGGATCCGCACTTTGTGCGCGGGCTGCGCGTGACGGATGGGCCGACGCTGGAATGCGTCACCGAAGCCGTCGGACACCTGCGCCTGCAATTGGAGGCGTTGCTTTCCATGGGACTGCCCAACACCCCGATGGCAGGTGCCTCCGTGCGCGTCAGCTGCGGCAACTTTGTCATGGCCCAGCCGGTGGGCGTGCTGGACGGGATCGACTGCGGGCACACGGGTAAAGTGCGGCGCATCGATGCGGACGCCATCCGGGCCCGGCTGGCGGAAAACTGCATCGTGCTGGTGCCACCGCTGGGTTATTCCCTGAGCGGTGAACTCTTTCATCTGAGCGCCGCGGAAACCGCCGCGTATATTGCCCGCAGAATCAAGGCACACAAGTTGTTGTTCCTGCTCCCCGGCAGATTGAACGACGCCGACGGCCAGCTGATCCGGGAGCTGTCCAGCACCCGGGCGCGGGCCCTGCTGCGGGAAAGCCCCCAGCCGCTGAGTCCGCTGCTGCGCTGCCTGCAGTTGGGACTGGAGGCTTGCGAGGAAGGCGTAGAACGCGTGCATATCATCGATCAGCAGGCCGAGAGCGCATTGCTGCAGGAACTGTTCAGCCGGGACGGCAGTGCTGCCACCTTGCTCAGCGTTACCGACTTTGATCACGTGCGCAAGGCGCAGATCGGGGACATTGGCGGCATCCTGGCACTGATCGAGCCCCTGCTGCGCGAAGGGACTCTGGCCCCCCGGACCCGCTCCGACGTTGAGCAGCAGCTTGGCTCCTTCACGGTCGCCGTGCGCGATGGGACGATTATTGCTTGCGCGATGCTGCGGATCGATGCCAAACAGCGTAGCGCCGGCATCGAATGCCTGGTGGTCCATCCCGAATACCACGGCCAGGGCAAAGGGGAGCTGCTATGCCGTCACCTGGAACAGGAAGCACGCCAGGCGGACGTGCAGCATTTGTACGCGCTCACCACGCAGGCCACCCACTGGTTCCTGGAACGAGGGTTTGTCGAACTGGCGTCGGAGCGGCTGCCGGCCGGATACCGAGGCCAATACCAGCCGGTACGCAACTCCAAGACGCTGTACCGGGACCTGTCGGCTCCGTGACCCGATTGGAGCAGATGCTGCGCTCCCGGCACAGAGCGCGGCTTCAATCCCCGTTGCCGGATGCCGCCCCTGGCCGGACTCCATTTCCGGTCCTGCCGGCGTGCGCCGGCACCGGGCGCAGGCAAAATGTAATCCGATGAGCGGTCAACGCGTGATCGTGGTCGGCACCCAGTGGGGCGACGAAGGCAAAGGCAAGGTGGTGGACCTGCTGACCGACCGCACGGATGCCGTGGTCCGTTTCCAGGGCGGACACAATGCCGGGCATACGGTGGTCATAGACGGGTGCCAGACCATCCTGCACCTGATCCCTTCCGGGATACTGCGGCGCGGAGTGCGCTGCCTGATCGGGAATGGAGTCGTGCTCAGCCTGGAGGCCCTGGCACAGGAACTGCAAACCCTGGAGCGAAGCGGAGTGCCGGTTCGCGAGCGCCTGCGCGTCAGCGAATCCTGTACGCTGATCCTGCCTTCCCACGCGGCGCTGGACCGGGCCCGCGAACGTCACCGCGGGCAAGCGGCGCTCGGCACCACCGGACGCGGCATCGGTCCCGCCTACGAAGACAAGGTCGCCCGGCGCGCGTTGCGGGTGCTCGACCTGCAACAGCCGGAATATTTCAGGACGCAATTGGAGGAAGTGCTGAATTATCACAACTTCCTGCTGCAACGCTATTACGGTCAGCCGCCGTTGGAGCCGGCGGCCACCTGTGATGCCATGCTGCAGTCCGCCGCCGAACTGCAGGAACTATTCTGCGACGTGAGCGCCGAACTGCACCGCTTGAACGAAGCGGGTGCCAACATTCTGTTCGAGGGCGCCCAGGGGACGCTGCTGGACGTCGATCACGGCACCTACCCGTTTGTCACTTCCTCCAGCACGGTGGCCGGCGCCGCCGCCGGCGGCGCCGGCGTGGGGCCGTGCTCCTTTGACTACGTGCTGGGGATCACCAAGGCGTACACGACCCGGGTTGGCGCCGGCCCCTTTCCCACCGAACTGGGCGATGATACCGGGCAGTTATTGGCCGATCGAGGCGCGGAGTTCGGCGCGACTACCGGCCGGGCGCGGCGCTGCGGCTGGTTCGACCTTGCGGCGCTGCGCCGGGCGCAACTGCTGAACAGCCTCTCCGGGCTGGGCATCACTAAGCTGGACGTGCTGGATGAGCTGCAGACACTGCGCGTGTGCACCGGCTACCGCTGCAACGGCAGCCTGCGCGACACCCTGCCGGGCGACGCCAGGGCCGTGGCGCAGTGCATACCGATCTACCAGGATTTGCCAGGCTGGCAAAAATCGACGCTGGGCATCCGCAAACTGGAGCAATTGCCAGTGAACGCGCGCGCCTACCTGGAACATATCGAGCAGACGCTGCAGATCCCGATCCACTTGATCTCTACCGGCGCCGAACGCAAAGACACCATTATTCTGCGCCATCCTTTCGACGCCTGAGCGGCGTCATGGGCCGGCGTGGGCGATCTAAGCCGGGCCGGGAAACTCCTGGCGCAGCAGGGCTGCCGCTGCCACCATGTTGCCCAGCGCGGCACGGGTCTCGGGCCATTGGCGCGTCTTCAGACCGCAGTCGGGATTCACCCATAGCCGATCAGGCGGAATCAATGCCGCCGCCGCACGCAGCAGCTCCGCCATCTCTTCGATCTCCGGCACCAGCGGAGAATGAATGTCGTATACGCCCGGACCGATTCCATTCGGATATTGAAAAGCCCGGAATACTTCCAGTAACTTCATGCGCGAGCGGAAGGTCTCGATCGTGATCACGTCCGCGTCCAGTTTCGTGATGTCTTCAATGACGTCGTTGAATTCGCTGTAACACATGTGCGTATGGATCTGCGTGGTGTCATTCACTCCGCAAGAAGCCAGGCGAAAGCACTGCACTGCCCAGTCCAGGTAATGCCGCCAGTCACGGCGCCGCAGCGGCAGCCCTTCGCGGAAGGCCGGCTCGTCGATCTGTATCATCTGCACGCCGGCCTGCTCCAGGTCCTGCACCTCATCGCGCAGAGCCAGTGCAATCTGGCGGCAGATCTGGCTCGGCTCAGAGTCGTCGCGCACAAAGGACCAACGCAGGATGGTCACCGGCCCGGTCAGCATGCCCTTGACTTTCCTGGAGGTCAAAGACTGCGCATAACGGATCCATTCCAGCGTCATCGGCTCCGAACGCAGCACGTCGCCGTAGATAACAGGAGGTTTCACACAGCGAGAACCGTAGCTCTGTACCCAACCATTGCGCGTAACGGCAATTCCTTCCAACAACTCGCCAAAATACTCCACCATGTCATTGCGCTCGGCTTCCCCATGCACCAGTACATCAAGCCCTAACTCTTCCTGGATATGCACCACCTCGGCAATATGCCCGCGTATGCCTTCCCGGTACTCCTGTTCACTCAGCTCGTTGTTCCGGTAACGCCGGCGCAGCGAGCGGATCTTTGAGGTCTGTGGGAAAGAGCCGATGGTCGTAGTGGGGAAGAACGGCAAACCCAGGCAGGCGCGCTGCGCGCCGGCACGCTCCGTATAGGCAGACTGCCGCTGGCTCATGGAGGGATCGATGGCAGCGAGGCGGGCGCGAATGTGCGGGTCCCGGATGCGCACCGAGCTGTGGCGGGAGGCGAGCACGGCGGCTCTTTGCTCGACCTGTTTCCTGGCGTCGCTGCTGCCTTTCAGGGCATCGCCCAGCACGGCCAATTCCTCTATCTTTTGTACCGCAAAACTCATCCAGGACCGTAGTTCCTCGTCCAGGCCACTCTCACTTTGCAGATCAACCGGCGTGTGCAGCAGGGAACAACTCGGTCCAATCCAGAGCCGGTCCCCCAGCAAACGATGCACTTCCTGCAAATATTCCAGCGTCATCTGCAGATCGCAGCACCATATATTGCGCCCGTCCACTACCCCCAGGGACAGGATTTGTTCCGGCCCTAACTCATCCAGCACCTGGTTCAGAGAATCGTGCCCGCGGCTCCGATCCAGGTGCAGGCCGTGTACCGGCAGCGAAAGTGTCATCGGCAGATTGTCTTGCATGCCGCCGAAATAGCTGGCGAGCAATATCTTCGGCGCCCTGGCGCTCAATGCCTCGTAGCTGCGCTGAAAAGCCTGCTGCCAGGCCGTGGGTAAATCCAGCACCAGGATCGGCTCGTCCATCTGCACCCATTCGATCTCCGCGGCAGCCAGATTTTGCAGGAGCTCGCGGTAGACCGGCAACAGGTCATCGAGCAGCTCCAGGGGATTGAAATCCCTCGGCTGCGCCTTGCCCAGCCACAAATAGCTGAGCGGGCCCAGCAATACCGGTTTCAACGGAACTCCCAGGGGACGGGCCTGTGCTACCTCGTCCAGCAATTCGGTCGCGTCCAGCCGAAACCGCGTCTGCGGCGAGAACTCCGGGACGATGTAGTGGTAGTTGGTATCGAACCACTTGACCATCTCGCAGGCGCGGGTGTCCGGCCCACTGGGGGCGCGACCGCGAGCCATGCGGAAATAGGTGTCCAGGTCCCAACGCTTCGGGACCGCCATCTCCCGGCTCCGAAAACGCTCCGGCACGACGCCGAACATCATGGAGTGATTGAGTACGTGATCGTACCAGGCAAAATCACCTACCGGCAGCATGTCCAGGCCGGCCGCTTGCTGCTGTTGCCAGTGCCGCAGGCGCAATGCCCGGCCCCCTTCCAGCAATTCCTCCGGCCCGATCCTGGCGGCCCAATAATCTTCCAGCAGGTGTTTCAGTTCCCGTTTGGCACCTATGCGCGGAAAACCCAGATTATGCGCAATCGTCATGTTGTATCCTAAATGTTGTACTTAACCATTGTGGACAGTGGCGGAGACTGCCTGGACCACCGTGGTACGCCGGAATTCCCGAGCATAACGGGAGATTATTGTCAGACACTGGATGCCGTAAATCAACTATGCCGGCTGCCTGTTGCCGGCGGCGGCGCTGAAAGCGGCAGTGGCCGCAGTGCATTCATCGCTCTTTCCACCCGGCACCGGTAGCCACTGCCCTCCCCGGCAGCGTCTGCCTGACGCCGGAGCGATTAGCGCGAGAGTGCGCTGGTGCTGCCTGCCACCGTCCTCCGGGGCGGACGGCTCAACAACAGCCGGGCGCGCAGGTGGCGCAAATCCGCGGCCGGCAAACTGTCGCGGCACAGGACCAGGGAGAGGCGCTCCCCGGCACTGTGAAATTCCAACACGGTGAGCAACGGATGCAGCCAGGCCCCGGGACGGAGCACTGCCCTGCGCGGCTCAAGGCCGGGGCGGCCCAGGTACCAGTTGCCGTCCCGCACGGAAAGCAGGCTCCAGTGCGCCCTGCGGCGATTTCGGCGCCAGTGCTGAAATTCAACCGGCAGCGCCACCACCAGCCAGCACAGCGCAACACCGGGTGGCACCAGGGTCAGCGCCAGCAGGACGCATCCCCAGGCGCAAAGGTGCAGCCGCCGCACCATTCGGGAACGGCGCAGCGGAACACGGATCGGTGCCTGCCAGAGACTGCGATCCGCGCTTCTCCCCTGTGCTGACATCTTTGCTCCGGATGCTTGTATTCTCGCCATGGAAGCGGGTACGGATGAGCTACGGATCATACAACCAGCCGTATCGATTCGCATACCTGCCGGCGGAAAACTTCTGGATGCCGGCAACATGCCGTCTCCGTGCCCAAGGTTCCAGGCCCGCGGCGGCGGAAGGATTCCGGCGTAAAATGGACTGGATCGCCAGTAACCGCGACCCGGGCACAGCCGTGACTGTCGGCAATCTTGCGTAAACTGCGCACCCTTGTTACAATTAGCGGCTATATGGGCTGCGGGAAACTGCTACAGGCGGGTCTTACGCTCAGACACGGGGGCAGGAGAGTTCAATGGCAAAACCCGCAAAGGACAAAGCCCAGGATCGCAAACTGGAGCAGGCTCGGCCGGACGAAGGCGCTGCCGATCGCAAGGCGGAGCACGGCGGGCCGCGAGGACTGGAACCGACCCGCTACGGAGACTGGGAACGCAATGGACGCTGCATCGATTTTTAACCCGCAAGATCCCGCCGCCCGCAACGCTGCAAGAATGCTTTGTCACTGCAGAAAATCATTACGACCGGGTACCGAGTCCGCCTGATATGAAGCAGGATCCCCGCCCGCTTTCTCCGCACCTGCAAGTCTACAAGCCCCAGTTGACTTCGATGCTGTCCATCCTGCACCGCGGCACCGGGATAGTCCTGGGCTTCGGGGCACTGGTCTTAAGCCTGTACCTGGTCGCCGTTGCCACCGGTCCCGCCAGCTTTCAATACTTTCACGCCTTTTTCCATAGTTGGATAGGCGAACTCTCGCTGCTGGTCGGCAGCGGCTGCCTGTATTATCACCTGTGCAACGGAATCCGCCACCTGTTCTGGGACTGCGGGCGCGGTTTTGCATTGCCGACCGTCTATGCTTCCGGCGTCGCGGTAGTGGTGGGAACCGTGGTGCTGACCGGAGTGACCTGGCTGTGCGCGCTGGGAGGAGCGGGAGGATGAGCCTGCAAACGCCGCTGGCCCGGGTTCGCGGGCTGGGCTCGGCCAAGACCGGCGTCCACCATTGGTGGATGCAGCGGCTCACGGCGGTGATTTTGACGCCGTTGTGTTTCTGGTTTGTATTTTCGGTGCTGCAGCTTGCGCAAATGGACTACCAGGAAGTCATCCATTGGATGCGCAACCCGGTGGACGGCTGTTTTCTGCTGATCTTCCTGGTTGCGCTGTTTTATCACACCCTGCTCGGCATGCAAGTCGTCATTGAAGACTACATAGAAAACGAGGCGCAAAAGCTCTTCTGCCTGGTCAGCATGAAGCTGCTGGTCCTGCTGATGGGTGCCACCTCTACCTTTGCTGTGCTGAAGATTTCGCTGGGGGGATAAAGCAAAAGTGAACACCAGCGAGAAGGCCTACCCGATCACGGACCATTGCTACGACGTAGTCGTCGTCGGGGCCGGCGGCGCCGGTCTGCGAGCCACCTTCGGGATGGCCGCCCAGGGTCTGAGAACGGCCTGCGTCACCAAGGTGTTTCCGACCCGGAGTCACACCGTTGCCGCCCAGGGCGGCATCAGCGCAGCGCTCGGCAACATGGGAGAAGACAACTGGCGCTGGCACATGTACGATACTATCAAGGGTTCGGACTGGCTCGGCGATCAGGACGCCATCGAATATATGTGCCGGGAGGCGGCCCCGGCCGTGATCGAGTTGGAGCACTACGGCGTGCCATTTTCCAGGACCGACGATGGACACATATACCAGCGCGCTTTCGGCGGCATGACCACACACTTCGGCGAAGGCCAGGCGCAGCGCACCTGTGCCGCGGCAGACCGCACCGGGCACGCCATCTTGCACGCGCTCTACCAGCAGTCACTGAAGCACCAGGCCGAGTTCTTTGTTGAATACTTTGCGCTGGATCTGCTGATGGACGAAGACGGCGCCTGCCGCGGCGTCCTGGCCTGGCAGCTGGACAACGGCAGCATCCACCGCTTTCGCGCCCACACGGTAGTGCTGGCTACCGGCGGCTACGGGCGCAGTTATCTCTCCTGCACTTCCGCGCACACCTGCAGCGGAGACGGCACCGCGATGGCATTGCGCGCCGGGCTGCCTCTGCAGGACATGGAATTCATCCAGTTTCACCCTACCGGCATCTACGGCGCCGGCTGCCTGATTACGGAAGGCGTGCGCGGAGAAGGAGGGTACCTGACCAACTCCGAAGGGGAACGCTTTATGGAGCGCTACGCGCCGTCGGCGAAGGACCTGGCTTCACGGGACGTAGTCAGCCGCGCCATGACCATGGAGATCCAGGGAGGCCGCGGAGTGGGTAAAGACAAGGATCACATCTACCTGCACCTGGAGCATCTCGGGCCGGAAGTCATTGAGGAGCGATTGCCCGGCATCTCCGAGTCGGCGCGCATTTTCGCCGGGGTAGACGTGACTCGCGAGCCGATCCCGGTTCTGCCCACCGTGCATTACAATATGGGCGGCATTCCCACCAACTACCAGGGACAGGCGGTCACGCTGCGCGGCGACGACCCGGACGTAATCATACCGGGCTTGATGGCGATCGGGGAGGCCGCGTGCGTCTCGGTGCACGGAGCCAATCGACTGGGATCGAACTCGCTGCTGGACCTGATCGTGTTCGGCCGCGCCGCGGCCCAGTGTTGCGCCGAACAGATCAAGCAGGGACAAGTGCACCACCCGGAGCCCGATGCAGCCGTCGAAGACGCCATCCTGGCGGAACTGGACCGGCTGCGCTACAGCAAGGGCAACTTCCGCACGGCTGAACTGCGCCTGCAGATGCAGCGCATAATGCAAAACAACGCCGCCGTATTCCGGACCGGGGAGATGCTGCAGAAAGGGATCGAGCAGATCGAGCAAGTCCAGGCCCGCATGGATGAGTTGCGCGTGGAGGACCGCTCCATGATCTGGAACAGCGACCTGGTGGAAACCTGGGAACTGCGCAACCTGATGGCCAACGCGGTAGTAAGCATCCACTCCGCCGCCCACCGGACGGAAAGCCGCGGCGCGCACGCACGTGAGGATTATCCGGACCGGGACGATGACAACTGGCTCAAACACACGCTGGTCGAGATGAAGCCGGGCGGCAAGATCAGCTTTCGTTATCGCCCGGTGCATATGTATACCCTGTCCAAAGACGTGGAGGTAGTCCCTCCGCAAAAGAGAGTCTACTGAGGAACAAGTTGATGGCCACTTTCCAACTTCCAGCCAATTCCCGGGTGCAGCCGGGCAAACAATTCGATCAGGCCGGCAAGGCGAAACATAAAAAGTGCTTTCAGGTCTACCGCTGGTCGCCGGACGATCAGGAGAATCCGCGCCTGGACAGCTATACCATCGACCTGGACCAGTGCGGCGCGATGGTGCTGGACGCGCTGATCTACATCAAGGACTACGTGGATTCGACTCTGACCTTCCGCCGCTCCTGCCGGGAGGGGATCTGCGGCTCCTGCGCGATGAACATTAACGGCACCAATACCCTGGCCTGCATACAGGCCATCGACACGAAACGCGAACAAACACGCGTCTACCCGCTGCCACACCTGCCGGTTGTCAAGGACCTGGTTCCGGACATGACTCACTTCTACGCCCAGTACGCTTCCATCAAGCCCTGGCTGCAGTTACACACGGCACCGCCGCCGAACCGGGAGTTGCTGCAATCCAAGGAGGAACGCAGCCGGTTGGACGGTCTCTACGAATGCATCCTGTGCGCCTGCTGCTCGACCAGTTGCCCGAGCTACTGGTGGAACGGCGACCGGTACCTGGGACCGGCGACGCTGCTGCAGGCCTATCGCTGGATTGCCGACAGCCGGGATGAGGGTACTGGAGAGCGCCTGGATGAATTGGAGGATCCTTTCCGTCTGTTTCGCTGCCACACCATCATGAACTGTACCAGCGCTTGCCCGAAACACTTGAATCCGGGCAAGGCCATTGCCGAGATCAAAAAACAACTGCTGATGCGGACCCAGTAGGCACAGGGCGCCCGCGGTGGCGGAGAATCAACGCTCTCGTCTGCGCTGGCTGTGCCGCCGCGGCACGCGCGAGATGGATCTGCTGCTGCAGCGCTTCATGGATGAACAGTACGACCATCTGCATGAGACTGAGCGGCAGGCGCTGGGTGAATTGTTGGAATGTCCGGATCAGGATTTGTATGCCTGGATCAGCGGCAGCCGGCAGCCGCCTGACTCGGTCCCAGTCGCTTTAATTAAAAAAATACAGCTTTGCCTGTGCCTGGAGCCACCATCCATACCCCGTCCCTGCAAGGCACTTCGGAGCCCGCAACCTCCCGAGGCCGCGGCGACGCCGCCGCAACGCCGCTAAACAGGCCAGGAACATGCCAAGTCCCCCTCCGCAGCGCGCCCGATCCGGTTTCGATGCCGGCGCCACCCAATCCGGCATCCTGACCGCACCGCGCCGTTCAGCGCCCGCTGAGGATCGGCATTGCGCCGAGCCATCCAGAGATCGATGACGCCACCGGAGCCTGACACAAGGTCGGAAAACGACTGCTTTCCGCTGCCGGACGACAGCGAATGGCAGGCGGCGCACGGCGGCGATTTCATCACGGTACTGCACAACTATGCGGTAGTGCGTGCAGTCGGGAAGGACAGCCGGGATTTTCTTACCCGTATGCTGAGCAGTACGGTTGCCGGCGTCTCGCCGGAACAGGCGGAATTCAGTGCCTGGTGCATGGCCAACGGTCGAGTGCAGGGCACCCTGCTGTTGTTTCAGTGGCAGGAACAACTATGCCTGCTGCTGCCTGCCGCCGATCAAGCCGCCAGGCTGTGCTCGCAGCTGGGCAAATTCATTCTGCGCTCCGAGGTGCGCTTTGAAGATCACAGTGCGGAGCTGCACTGCATGGGCCTTGCCGGAATCCACAGTCCACAGCACATCCGGCAAGCGTTCGGCACCGCGCCCGCGCAGAACTGGCAGGCAGTGAGCGGACCGGAGGCCAGCGTGATTCGGCTGCCTGCCCCGGTACCGCGCTTTCTACTCATTGGAGCTGGAGCGGCGCTAACCGCTCTGAGGCGAGACTGGCAAGCACACTGCACGGCAGCGGGCGAGCACGCCTGGACATGGCTCGACGTGCAAGCCGGCCTGCCGTGGCTGCGGGCGGCCTGCAGCAATCTGTACCTGCCGCAGTTTCTTGCCCTGGCACACTTCTGCGCCCTGGATTTAGACAAGGGCTGTTTTCCGGGACAGGAAGTGATCGCCCGCCTGCATCATCGCGGCACCGTGAAGCGTCGCCTACATCGGTTATATAGTACCGACCGTCCGCATATCGGGGAGGCCCTGATCCCGGCCGGGCAACAGCATGCCGCCGGCGAAGTGCTGGAGGCGGTGCCTGACCCGCGGGGAGGTTATGCCGCGCTGGCAGTCATCCGCGACTCCGAAGCCGCCCACCCGTTGCACTTGCAGGAAGCCCCTATGAAGGCCGTGCGTACGGAGCCGGTGGAAGCGGCGAACCGGTCCGGCCAGGCCGCCGGCCGTTGACGCACCGTGGATACCGAGCCGCCAAGCGCGGATACTGCCATTTGATTAACCACTGCCGGGAGCTCGATGAAAAATAAATGCACCGTAAAACTGCCGGGCATACACTCGCCGGCCCGCAGACTGCGTTACAGCGCACTGGCACCCGCTTTGGGGCGCTTTACCGCCGCCGGGCCGGTACCCGTTTCCCCGCCCGTGCCGCAGGGAATCGCCACCGTTGCGCCGCTGTTTAAGGCGCAACCCGGGCACGGCGGCAGCTCAAGCCCGGATCGGCGTTAGTTCTCCGGCCCGCCGCAGTCCGCTGCACGAGAGGATCCATCCGCAGGCATGCAGGCTGCAGCAGTACGGCTACCCGCCGAATGGGAAGCACTGGCAGCCATGCAACTCACCTGGCCGCATCCGGCAGGAGACTGGGGCGCACAGCTGGGCGCGGCAGAGGAGACGATGCTGGAGCTCGCCCGGCAGCTAAGCCGGCAATTGCCGTTGCTGATCGCCTGTCATGATCAGTCCTGCCTGCATAGACTGAACCGGACCCTGCGGCACAATGGATTACACAATCATCAGTATGCGCTCTACCCAATGCCCTCCAACGATATCTGGTCGCGGGATCACGGACCGCTGACCGTATACCGCAACAACGGCCATCCGGAATTGCTGAATTTTGTCTTCAACGGCTGGGGAGGACGCTTCCCTGCGGCCTGGGACAACGCACTGAACGCACGCCTGCACGCTGCCGGCGCATATGGAGCGGTACCGATACACAGCATTGACCTGGAACTGGAGGGAGGCGCCATCGATAGCGATGGCGCCGGCACGCTGCTCACTACCACCGGTGCCATGCTGCGCTCCCGCCGAGGCGGCGGCGCCCGGCGGCACCGGGATCGATGCCTGGTTGAGCGGCAGCTGCGCTCCTTGTTCGGCTGCGAGCGGATCCTGTGGTTGGAGCACAACGGACTGCGCGACGATGACACCGGGGGCCACGTCGATCTGCTGGCGCGTTTTACCGATCCCGGAACCATAGTCTACGCCAGCGGCGGACGCCGGCACCCCGAGTACGCGGCGCTGGCCGCGCTGGCCGCGGAGTTGGCGCCATTGCGCCGCGCGGACGGCAGCCACTACGAACTGGTGCCCCTGCCCATGCCGCGCAGCGCGCAGACGCGCCCGTGCAGTTACACCAACTTCCTGATTGCCAATGACCTCGTGCTAGTCCCGCAATACGCGGACCGCGCCGCGGACCAGGCGGCACTGGAGCTGCTGGCACAGTGTTTCCCGCGCCGGCAGTGCCTGGGTATCGACTGCCGCGCGCTGATCCGACAGGGAGGCGCGCTGCACTGCGCGGCCATGCAACTGCCGCACGGGATCCATATCAACACGGGCATCAACCGGGAGGCCGGCCTTTGATCCGTCCCGGGCCGGTGTTGCAGGGTTCTGTCCATCGACTCTACCGCGCATCCCGCACGGCAACAGCGTGAACCGTCAGCGCCTGCAAGCCGCGGTCGTGCAGCATGCCTGCGGGGAAGACCGGCAGACCAACCTGCAGCGCAACCTGGCTGGACTGGAACAAGCCCGGCAGCGCGGCGCCGTCCTGGCGCTGCTGCCTGAACTCAGCGCCCTGCCCTATTTTTGTAACAGTGCGCAGCAGCGGCACTTCGACCTGGCGGAGCCGGTCCCCGGTCCCACGGTAGAGCAATGGTCAGCTGCGGCGGTTCGCCTGGGACTGGTTGTGGTCGGCACGATCTTCGAGCGGTGCGCCAGCGGCACGCACCATAATACCGCCGTCGTCATTGAGCGCGATGGCACGCTGGCTGGAATCTACCGCAAAATGCACGTTCCACAGGAGCCGGACTACCAGGAAAAATACTACTACACTCCGGGCACGGGAGGCTTCGTTCCCATTGATACGTCCTGCGGCCGGCTGGGGGTGCTGATCTGCTGGGACCAGTGGTTCCCCGAAGCGGCGCGGCTGATGGCCCTGGCCGGGGCCGAATTGCTCCTGTACCCCAGTGCCATCGGCTGGAGCCGGGACGACCCGGCAGACGAACGGCAGCGCCAACAGGACGCCTGGATTAGCGTGCAGCGCGGACACGCCGCGGCCAATTGCCTGCCCGTGCTGACGAGCAATCGCATCGGCATCCAGGCCGCCGTCTCCGGGGGCGGCGGTGCCATCCACTTTTGGGGCAGCAGCTTCATCGCCCAGGGGCAAGGAACACTGCTGGCGCAAGCTGCAAGCGACACGGTCGAAGTGATCTGCGCCCCACTGGACCTGGAGCACGTCCGCACCCTGCGGCGCAGCTGGCCCTTCATCCGGGACCGGCGCACTGACGCCTACCAGGGCCTGCTGCACCCCCGAGCTCCCGGCCCTGGCATCGACTCATAGCCACCGGAGCGGCTCCGCCGGGTTCCCCAGGGTAAAACCAGGGTAAACCAGGGTAAACGCTTCAGGCCATCAGACCGGCGGCATCAAGGACGCGCACAGACGCCCTCGGCGACTCGTTCCGCCAAATTTTATCAGGGAATGTTTGCTGTGGGACGGCGGGATTTATTGGGGTTTATCAGTATATCAACAGGTTGAAGCGGTGGGAGCTTGGCTTTTGATGTGGGACGCAAAAATGAAGATCAAGCACTTACGAGCCCTCAGGTCATTTGATTGGAGATCAACGCTCCCCAAAAGCCAATGGCAGACTACTCGATAAATTAGAGCATGGAGTGCGTTTCCCAACCCACGCTGAGCAAGCCATCCTCACCCAAAATATCTTCCGGTGATGTGTTCCCTGCCAGTAGCTGGTCGATCAATTTGTCTGATATTGGCATTGGTTAGTCCTCCAGAATTAACAATGCCATTTACACAAACTTTTTTACAGTCTCGTTCGGTGAGCGAGCTTCACTGTGATAATCCGCCATTTACACAGTAAATTTTACAGTCTCTTTATTTTTAGTTGTCAATTTTATTAATGATTTTCTTTGCGAGGGTTTTAAAATCTTTTCGGCAACTCTTAACAGCATTTTGTTGTGCACCAATAACCCCATCGGCGGGATTCAGTAGAAACATGGGTTTATTTGCTTCCTGCGCCATAGGCATAAGCGATCGGTAGTCCTTCAAATGCGCCAGCATATTCCGGTCATTTTCGATCAACGTGGAAGAATGATTATTTTTTTTGATCTCCTTCCTGACAGATTTTTTATATTCTTCCGGTATCTTTTCAATCCACCTTAAATACGCTTGGACTGGACGTCTTAATCTTGTGGTGTGTCGCATAACGATATAACCGAGTGGTTTCATATTCCCGTCAGGGAGATCAATATTCAAAGCTTTGGGTTTCTTTTTAATGCGCTCTTTCCATGCTTTTCGCCAACTTTTGAGGACCGGCCCCACATTGCGTAATCCTTGCAGTGAAAACAAATCAGGTGCAAGCGGTATCACCACATAATCACTGGCTATCAGTGCGGCACGATTGATAGCACCAAGGTTAGGTCCTACATCTATAAGAATCAGATCGGCCTCAAATTTTTTTCCCGCACTGGCGATCAACCGTGCGAAAGCGGTTGTAACACGAAAGGCCCTTTTATCTTGATCCATACATTTCGGCCATTGCCCGGACAAATCATCTTCACGCTTTGAAAGCATAAGATCGCCTGTTAATAAGCCGATACGTTCATCAATTTTCTCAATATGGGGTTTATCTGAAATATCTCCTTCTCCGTCAAACAGGTCTGCGATATCTCTGTCAATGGTTTTCTTGTCGTTTCTATGCCAAATTTCCGCCAGCGTGTCCTCGTCCAAAAACATTCCGCTAAGGTTCGCTTGTGGGTCTAAATCGGCCGCAATAACACGATGGTCAAGCTCTCCAAACATCCACGCGAGATGATAAACAAGCGAGGTCTTTCCCACGCCGCCTTTGTTATTGAAAAATGCGATCGTTTTCATGACCGTTTTTTGATCGTGGCAAGAATATAGGTATCCTGAACATCAAATTTCAAACGAGGGTTGTTATTTTCACGTAATGCCTTCTTCGCTGTAACGATGCCGATTCCAAATCGCTGCATGAAACCCATATTCTTTAAAGCTTCCGCAATGGTGGGGTTGCGGTAATCTGTAGCGCCGGGAGTGCCAAAATTGTCACTGGTTACCGTACCATAAACCGCGCCCGGACTTATAATTTCTATCTTGTCAGCAAACCAGTGTATTCGTACCGGCATGTTGGAATTTTCGTAGTTCCTGTGAACCACCGCATTACGAGTCAGTTCGCGTAACGCCTCAAAAGGGTAGTCCGGTTTTTCCGTGTGTGTTTCTCCGCTTGTATCAAGTGCGTTAGCGATATGCACCTTCAAAATTTGATCTAACTCGACAAGCTGATCTGACAATGTTCCATGTATCTCTTTTTGATCCAGGATGGGATCAGTGACCTCATTTCCCGCATAACGCACGAACTGAATATATGCACCCGGAAACCAATCAGTTGGCCTATTTCCCAGGACAAGGATTGCCGTAGCCGTCGGGTTTCCATCTCTTGCGATAAGGCGTAACGCCTTTAACTGATCGTCTTGCTTTCGGTCATTCTTTTCCAGCACTTCCGATGACACGGCAACAGGCAAGTATTCATTCACAAACTTCTGCACGTCCAGGTCGTCTCTCACGGACGCGCCACTTACCCCTTGCATATCATAGGGCAAGTTCCCCCAACGGCGTTTGTCCGTCAGGCGGCGTTCCTCCTCAGCAGTGGCCTGACCGTGTCTTGGACCAACCCTGATCCAACACTTGCCATCACTTTTTACCGGCGGATTCTCTGAAGGTTCCACCTGTATTACTGCAACTTCACAGCCATTCAGATTTTTCTTATCAACTTCCATACTCGGGAAGGGAAGTATCTTGCCATCACTTCGCAGTCCCCCGAGTGTTTGCAACAGCCCATCATCAATAGTTAAGCCGGCGCAACTTCCGTCATCTTTCATTCCAATAAAAACAAAACCGGGCATGTGATGGTTGTGAAGATCATTGGCGAAAGCACAAATTGCCTTCCGAGCTTTGTCCATGTCTCTTATGGACTCAGTAAATTCCACGCGGTCGCTTTCACCACGAGTGATAATCTCTGTCAACTCAGCGTCAGTCAACATGGTCTTGTTTCTCTCAAAACAGAAAGGATCCGGTAAGATCGCCGTAGTTCAAGTTGCTGATTTTAGATGAAAGGATGAGCAGCCATTGAGGAGCACCACATTCAGGCAAAACATAAAACCCCGTCTCAAATCAAACGGCATTTCGTCCCATTTCAAACGAGCGTCTACAGGCTACAGGACTGGCATCGCCGGATCCCCGGGGTAAACACTGCAGGCCATCAGGCCGGCGGCGGCGAGGACGCGCACAGACGCCATCGGCGACTCGTTCCACTGGCTATTGCAGCCGTGTAGCATCAGTACTGCGCCGGTGCCTGGAATAGCGCTCTCCCTGCTGTCGCCGACCCAGACGGCGCGGAGAGACTCCAGATCCCGCACCCCTGTGGAAAGCACGGAAACTCCGATCATCTGAGCGCTCATCGTGCGGGGAATCCATTGACGTGGAAGCCGCGAAATATGATCCGCGCACTCCCCTCCGCCCGGCGCCCGGTCCGTCGCTGAAGCGGGTCATTGTTTCAGCGGGTAAACTTGCCAGCCGCCCTGGACGTTCTGGGCGGGGCGCAGTTCCCGATCGCATCCCATTTCAGCGGCACCGCCCAGTTGATCCGGCAACAAGGTAATGACCACCTCGCCGGCAGCACGCAACCGGTCCACCTCCTTTCGCAAGGCGGCATCTTCAGACCACGGCGCCAGAATGGCACGATGCTGTAGTGGCGACTCCTGCGGCGGCATATACAGATCGAACAGTGCCTTGGCGTCGGTGCTGAAACCGGTAGCCGGGCGCGGCCGACCAAAGGCGCGGCCGATGTGATCATAGCGCCCTCCCTGGGCTATGCTCTGTCCTGCGCCGGGCACGTGCGCGGAAAACACCACGCCGGTGTGGTAGCGGTAACCGCGGGGCTCCGCCAGGTCGAAGTGCAATTTATCCTTCTCTCCCATACGCACGCTGATCAGTTCGGCAAGGCGACGCAACTCCTGCAGGCAGTTACGCAACTCGTCGCCGAGTGGCTCCAATAACTGCCCGGCCTCCTCCAGCACGTGCGCCCCGCCGTGCAGGCTCGGCAAGACAGACAACGGCAGTTTCAATGAGTCCGGCACGGACCATTCCACCAGGCGCCGATTGAGTTCATCCCCGGCTTTGCGCAGCAGCAGGTTGTACAGTTCATGCCGCTGCGCACGCTGCAAGTCAGCCTGTTTGATCAGGTGGCGCACGATGCCAACATGTCCAAGCTCCACGTGGATCTGCGGAAACCCGGCCAGGCGCAGCGTGTCCAGCATGAGTCCGATCACCTCGGCGTCGCTTTCAATGCCGGCGTGCCCAAAAAGCTCCACGCCGGTCTGCATCAGGCAGCGGTTGTCGCGCACGCTCGCGGCCCGGGCATGTAGCACTGATCCCAGGTAACACAAACGCACGGGCAGATCCCGGCGCAGCCGGCAGGCGTCAATACGGGCCATCTGCGGGGTCAGATCGGAGCGGATTCCTATCATCCGTCCGCTGCGCTGATCGGTCAGCTTGAAGGTCTCCCGCTCTAAATCGCTGCCGGTGCCGGTGAGCAGGGATTCCAGGTACTCGACGAGCGGAGGCATGGCCAGTTCATAGCCCCATGCGATGTACTGATCGATAATCCGGCGCGACAGCTGTTCAAACTGACTCGCGCGCGGCGGCAACAGTTCGTCTATACCGTCCGGTAGCCAGCCTTCATCTCTATCCATAGTCAGCCCGCAGCGTTCAGAGGATAACGCAGGGAGCCTGCGCAAGCCGTGCCAGGGCCAGTCACGTGCAGATGACCACGGCCACGAAACAACGCGCCCTCAATATACGAAAAAGCCGGCAGGGACACGCCGGAGCACTCTGTGCGGGCGGGGAGCACGGACCCGACCGTCCGCGAACGGCAAAGATCGGAGGGATAGAGGCACCCCGCTGAGCAAGCTCCGCGGATCATCAAAGCAGCTTCAGAAAAAGCAGGCCGAGCAGCATCAACCCGAGTCCCACCACGCGCCAGGCGATCTCTGTCATCTGCGCGGCATAGAGCAGACCGATGCGAAAGCGGCGCGGAGATACAAAGGGGAAAATGCCTTGAATTATCATGAGCAAAGCGATTGCCCGCAACAATTCATGAGCCAGCTCCTGCACGGGGCTCTACGGCCGGCGACGGGCAGACTTCCACGCGCACTGCGGCTCCCGCCGCCGCATGGCTGTACCGGCGACATTCGACGCCGCGCCCGCCAGGTCGCTCATTGCGGTCCATACAGACCTTTCACCCTTCGCCGATGCCAGGAAAATGCCGTCTTCAGCACAATCCCGGCACGATCCCTGCCCTGTACCCAAGCTCAGTTTTCCGGATTAGGAGCCTTAAAGTACTTGAAGAAGTCCGCCTCCGGGCTAACCAGCAACATGTCCCTGCCGTGCTGAAAACTGTTGCGGTAAGCATTCAGGCTGCGGTACAGATCGTAAAATTCCTCGTCCTGTCCGAAGACATTGGCGTAGATGTTGGCTGATTTGGCGTCTCCTTCGCCGCGTGCAATCTCCGATTTACGGTAGGCTTCGGCCAGGATCACTTCCCGCTCGCGGTCGGCGCTGGCACGTATGCGCTCCGCCGCTTCTTCGCCCCGCGCCCGCAGATCCTTGGCGACCCGCTCGCGTTCGGAACGCATGCGCGCATAAACCGATTCGCTCACTTCCTCCGGAAGATCGATGCGCATCGTACGCACGTCCACCACCGTCACGCCCAACTCCGTTGCCAACTCGGACGTGGTGTCGCGCACTATTTCCATGATTTCACCGCGCTCACTGGCTACCACGTCCTGCACGGTGCGCTTGCCGAACTCGTCACGCAGTGCGCTGTTAATCCGCTGCGCCAGCAGAATATTGGCACGGTTCAAATCGCCGGTAGTGGCACGGTAAAAGTTGCTGACGTCGGATATGCGCCATTTCACGTAGTAATCAACGGTAACGTCTTTTTTCTCTTGCGTAAGGAAGCGCTGCGGCTCCTGGTCCAAAGTCAGCAACCGGCGCTCAAACTTCTGCACAGTATTGACAAACGGGATCATGAAGTGCAGGCCGGGCTTTACGTTGATCGTTTGGATCTCGCGGAATTTGAAAACCAACGCCTGCTCCCACTGGTTGACCCGGAACAGTCCCTTGAACAGGATCAGCCCTGCCAAAACCAGGAGAATAACAGCCAGCTTAACCAGTTTCATGACGATCAGCGCGGTGCCCGGTCGCGTGCGTTCGCGCGGGAAAATCCCGCAGTGGGATCAGTTTGACCCGATGGCCCCCTGCCGTCTCCGGAACTGCGACCTGGACTGCGGTCCCGGCTCGTATCCACCGTACCTGGGCGCTGCCCGATCAGGCGGTCCACGGGCAAATAAATCAATTGGTTGCTCTCAGAGGCGGTGTCCAGGAATACTTTGCTGCTGTTTGACAGCACGGATTCGATCGCGTCCAGATACAGGCGCTTGCGCATTACTGCCGGCGCCAACCGATATTCCTGCAGCACTTGGTCAAAGCGGCTTGTTTCTCCCTCCGCCTGCGAAATGACGCGCTGTCTATAGCCGTCGGCTTCCTCGGTGATGCGTGCCGCCGCGCCGCGGGCGCGAGGCAGCAAATCGTTCTGGTAGGCTTCCGCCTGGTTCACCAGCCGCTGCTTGTCCTCGCGCGCCTTGATGGCGTCATCAAAGGCGGCTTTGACTTTTTCGGGTGGCTCGGCTGGCTGCATCTCCACGCCAACTACCAACAAGCCGGACTTGTAATCGTCCAATATGCTCTGGATCAGCACTTGCTGCCGCGCCTCAATCTGACTGCGTCCCTCGGTGAGCACAAAATCCAGTTTGCTCTTTCCGATCACCGAGCGCACCGCACTTTCAGTGGCCTGGCGCAGCGTGGCCTCCGGCTGCACCACGTGGAACAGGTACTCCTCCGGACCGTAAATGCGGTATTGTACGGCGACTTCCACCTTGACGATGTTTTCGTCCTGCGTCAGCATGGACGCTTGGTGCGTGACGGACTGCACCAGCGCGACGTTGACCTTGTAAAGTTTTTCGAGGGGACGGGGCAGGCGCATGTTCAGACCGGCGTTCAAGGTAGCGACGTGAGAACCGAAACGCAGCACGACGCCTTGTTCCTGCTCGTCGACAAAATAGAACATGTCGTAGATCAGCCAACCGCACAACAGTACCAGCGGCAGCACCCAGGTATGGCGCCCCATTTTCCGTAAATCATCGCCACGGGAACCGCCGTCTCTGGAGCCACCGCCCAGCAAACGATTCAGGCTGCGCTGAATGCCGCGCAGAATCTCATCCAGGTCCGGCGGGCCTTCCCCTCCCGACCCCGGTCCCGGTCGCTGCCCCCGGGGAGTCCAAGGATCCTTGTCTCCGTTTGATTCCTTCCAAGCCATTTGCCAGCTTTCACCCCTCATGCGGAATGGTTCTCACCTAGATTTTTGAAAAACAGAACCAGCGGCACTCCTGTCTCTGCGCTGCGCCGGCGCGGAGCCTGATCTGCCCTGTCGCCGCCTGGACACTGTGCATACCACACGGCGGGGAAGCACCGTCTGCGCGTTTCCCCCGCAGCTGTATGCCTGATCAAAGGCGGTCCTGCTCAGGCTCCGTAGGGCTATTGTAACCGGTATTGCCTTCCATGCAAAGCGCAGCAGGCCCGCGACCACCCTGCCACCGGGAAGCGACGGGAAAAGCCGCGTCCCATGCACCGACCGCGCGCGCTCCAACGCATAAGCGACCGTAGTGCCGGACCCGCAGCGTCAGCGGGGCGGCTCTACTCCGGCGTCCCGGCACAGCTGTTCCAGCCGGCTGCGCTGAACGCGCAGATGCAAAATCCAGCCCTTTTCCCTGTTATCCTGCTCATCCAGCACTGATCCCTGCCTGAACAAATCAGAGCGCAAGCGGGAAGCGGAAAACGGCAGGTGCAGCTTAAAATGCCGCTCCGGCCCCCAGAAAAACTCAGCCACGGTGCGGGACAGGTGCTCCTTCCCCGCGCCACTGCGGGCGGAAAGATAGATCCGGGACGGAACGGTTCCCCGGTACACGCAGCCCGGCTCGGTTCCGGTGACGCGATCGATCTTGTTGTACACCAGGAACTGGGGAAGGTGAGCGGCGCCAATCTGCTGGATGATCCGGTTCACCTGCTCGATCCGGTCGTGGCGCAGCGGATCACTGCAATCGACCACCTGCAGCAACAAATCAGCACTGCAGATCTCCTCTAACGCGGCCCGGAAGGCAGTCGTCAGATCGGTCGGCAGATGGCGGATAAAACCGATCGTGTCGGCCAGCACTACATGCTGGCCCGATAGCAGCGGACAACGCCGCAAAGTAGGGTCCAATGTGACAAAAGGCTGCGAGGCGGTATCTGCCGAGGCGCCGGTCAACCGGTTAAACAAGGTGGATTTGCCCGCGTTGGTATATCCAACCAGCGCGACGATCGGGACCTGGTTGCGCTGGCGCAGCCGACGATTTTCCCGGCGCCGGCGATGCACTTTGCGCAGGCGGTCATGGATGTTTTGGATGCGATCTCCGATCAGACGCCGGTCGGTCTCCAGTTGCTTCTCGCCGGGACCGCGCAGGCCAATGCCACCCTTTTGTCTCTCCAGGTGCGTCCAGCCGCGCACCAATCTGCCGGAAAGATGTCGCAACTGGGCCAACTCCACCTGCAGCTTGCCCTCATAGCTGCGTGCGCGCTGCGCGAAAATGTCCAGGATCAGGCCGGTGCGGTCCAATACCCGGCATTGCAGCCGCTGCTCGATGCAGCGTTCCTGCAATGGACTCAGCGCGTGATTAAAAATGGCCAGTTCAGCGCCGTTTTCCCGCACCCGCTCGCGCAGCCGCGCCAGCTTGCCAACCCCCAGTGGGCCGTAACGAGAGGGGGCGGAAGCGGCGACGGTCTCCAGCCCCCTGGAGCGCAACCCGGCGCCGGCGACCAATCCCAGGAATTCGTCCAGGTCTTCCACGCGGTCACCGGAACCGCCCACGTGCACCAGCATGGCATCGCCTCTGCCGGGCACCGGTTGGTTCGTTGGGCTGATATGGGCGCTCAGCTGAAGTTGCCTCCTCCCTCCTTCATCATCCCCTGGCCCGGCTCGACTCCGGGGGCTCCCTTGTCCTCCTGTTCTTCGCTGTACTTGGACAGCTTTACGTTGCGGGACGGTACGATGGTAGAAATCGCGTGCTTGTAAATCACTTGGCTGACCGAGTTGCGCAGCAGAATCACGAACTGGTCAAAAGACTCGACTTGCCCCTGCAGCTTGATTCCATTCACCAGATACACGGAGACTGGTATCCGATCTTTACGTAAAACGTTCAAAAACGGGTCCTGCAGCGTATATCCTTTACTCATGGTCCCCCCCTACCTCTTAATTAAACAATTAGGAATGCACACAAGCAGCGCCCATGTTTTTTAGTAATTATACTCTCACTTGAGCTAAAACGGAAAATTACCCGTTTCCCGCTCGGCGCGGCAGACCCCGCTATACCAGGTTCCGGGAACCCGGCAGCAGCCCCGGCTCTGTGCACAGGTGCTCCAAGACGCTATCCAGCAGCTGGGGATCGTCTTCCCTGATCCAGCGCATTCCGAGTTCAGTACGCAGCCAGGTAAGCTGGCGTTTGGCAAGCTGTTGGGTCGCGGCCACGGCGCTGCTGATCAGGACGGAATAGCTGATTTTCCCTTGCAGGTAACTCCAGCACTGACGGTATCCGACCAGCCGCAGGACCGGCAGATCCGCAGTAGCGTTCCGTAGCCGGCGCAGGCTCCATACCTCGTGCAACAGGCCCTGCCTGAGCATGTTCCGGAAACGCTGCTCAATGCGCCGGCGCAAAAGTTCCCGCGAGGCGGGCACCAGGGCGATTCGGAGCGGGCGAAACGGCGGCTGCGGGCGCGGGGCGCGGCATAATTCGCTCAGGCAGCGTCCGCTCAATTCCCACACTTCCAGGGCACGCTGAATGCGTTGGGAGTCGTTCGGATGGATACGGTGCGCCGCTTCCGGGTCCACCTGGCGCAGACGGGCGTGCAGTGCCGGCCAGCCTTGTTCCGCCGCTTCCCGGTTCAGCCAACGGCGCAACGGCGGACAGGCGTCCGGCAGCGGGTTCAGCCCCTGCGTCAGGGCGCGGAAATACAGGCCGGTGCCGCCCACCAGCAAGGGAATACGGCCACGGCGCCGGATCTCTTGAATCTCGGCCAACGCTTCCAGGCGGAAACGCCCGGCGGAATAACATTCATCCGGCTCGCAAATATCGATCAACCGGTGCCGGAACTGGTGCAAAATGTCCTTGGAAGGCTTGGCCGTGCCGATGTCCAGGCCCCGATACACCATGGCTGAGTCCACGCTGATGATCTCGCAAGGCAAGCGGCGGCATAACTTCAGGGACAGCTCCGTTTTGCCAACTGCCGTCGGACCCATCAGGCAAATCACCGCAGCAGCGCCCGGGCTGGTTTGCCGCCTCATGCCGGAACTCCTTTCTCTATCAACCGGGCCAGGGAGCCAGGCGCGAAGCTCCTGCAGGCGCTGCGCCCGGCAGGGCCTAATTCGCGCAGCCCGCGTTCCAGTTCCTGCGCGCCCGGCGGCGGAGCCTGGCTGGCCTGGCACCCATGCTCAGCGAGCACGTCCAGCAGCCGTTCGGCAGCTCCGCCGACAGCCGCCGGCAACGCGGCGAGAAATGGCAGCAATCCCTGCAACAGGCGATCGCCGTCCACTTCCCCCAGTAATGCCGGCAACTCGCGCAGTATCACAAAATCCGGGCCTCCCAGGTCCAGGTCCACCCCCAGCGCCGCTAAAGACTCGCGGCACTGCTGCAGCCCCTGCAGCTGGCGCGCATTGACCGCCTGGCGGGCCGGGATCAGCAGCGGGCGGCGAGCCGGTTCCGCGGCAGCGTCCCGAGCCGTGCGCAACTGCGCCCGCAGCAGCAGCCGGCGCGCGACCGGCACGTCGATCAGCAACAGCGCATCGGTCTGCACCAGCGCCAGGAATCGACCGCCGATTAGCGCCGGGGAATCAGCCGGGATACCGGTCGGCGCGGAGCGCGGCGCACGCACGGGCCGGTCGTTTCCGGGTTTCATCAAGCCCTGATAATGACTCAGGGTCTCCCGCACTTGTGCCGCCGAGGGGCGCGGACTGACGCGGACCGGTGCCGATGCCGTAAACAGCGTGCCGCTGCCGTGCAGCAGCTGATGCAGCCCGGCACAGACAAAGTCATGCACGTCCCGTGCGTGCCGGAAGCGCACTTCCTGCTTGGTCGGATGCACGTTCACGTCTACATTGCCGGGGTCCATTTCCAAAAACAGCAGGTAGGATGGGAAACGTCCTTCCGGCAGCGACTCCTGGGAAGCAACGCGCACCGCGTGCGTCAGCTGCCGATTCCGAATCATCCGGCCATTGAGGAAGAAAAACTGCCGATCAGACTGACTACGAGCCTGCTGCGAGCTTCCCAGCCAGCCGCTCAGCCGCATCTGTCCGGCGCCCAACTCCACTTTGCGGGCTCCCTCCAGAAAGGAAGCACCCAGCAGAGCCTGCACGCGCTGCTGCAGCGAGGTGCTCGCAAGCCGATGCAGTATTTTCCCCTCGTGGCGAAGCAGCAGGCTGATCTGGGGGCAACTGAACGCCAGGCCGCGCACGGTTTCACGGATGCGCAACAATTCGGTGCGATCGGTACGCAGGAATTTTCGCCGTGCCGGGACGGAAAAAAACAGGTCGTGGATTTCCACCATCGTGCCCGGCGGATGCGCGGCCGGGACCACCTCCCCCAATACCCCGTCGATCATCTGTACCTGGTATGCCTGCTCGGCGTCGGCGCTGCGCGAACAAAGCCGAAAGCGCGATACCGCGGCAATGCTCGGCAGGGCTTCGCCGCGAAAGCCCAGCGTGCGCATCCGCTGCAAATCTTCCGGGCAACGCAATTTGCTGGTGGCATGGCGATCCAGTGCGACTTTCAAGTCCTGCGGATGTATTCCACAACCGTCGTCGCGCACGCGGATCAGACGCGCCCCACCTGCCTCGAGTTCGATTTCCAACTGCCTGGCGCCGGCGTCCAGGCTATTCTCCAGCAACTCCTTGACCACCGAGGCCGGGCGCTCGATCACTTCTCCCGCGGCGATCTGGTTGGCCAGCCCAGGCGGCAGCCGATGTATCCGCGGGACCGGCGATTCAGACCTGTCAGACATGCCGGACATTATAGGGCAGTGCCACCGCCGGCGTCCCGGCAGGAGGGGCGGCGAGCGAACAGAAGGGGCTACTCCAACGGGAATTCGGCATTCAATTTGCGCGCGACGGGAACGTTGCGCAAATGCGCGTAGCACGGCAGACCTGCTGCGTAAGGAGGATAATCTTCTCCCTGGATCAGCGGCAGCAGGTAGCTGCGGCAGGCCGAACTAATGCCAAAGCCGTCCGCGTCCAGGTACGCCGCGGGCAGTTTGCGTTCCTGGTTGGCGACCTGTTCCAGGCGCGCCTTGCCGATCTCCCAGCGATAGGGCACGTCGGAACTGCGCACGATGATGGGCAACACCGCGTTTTCTCCGGCCAGCGCGAATTCCACCGCCTTACACCCCAGGGCCCACGCCTGCTCCACGTCCGTCCGGGAGGCGAGGTGACGAGCCGAGCGCTGCAGATAATCCACCACTGCCCAATGATATTTATAGCCCAGTTCCCGCCGGACCAGGGAGGCAAGCATCGGGGCCACTCCGCCCAGCTGGGTGTGGCCGAAGGCATCCCTGGTGCCCGCCTCGGACAGAAAGCGCCCGTTTTCGTCCCGGATCCCCTCGGAAGCGACAATCACGCAGTAACCGCGCCGGCGCACGGTGCGCTCCACCCGCGGCAGAAATTGCTGCGGGGAAAAGGCTCGTTCCGGAAACAGGATCAGGTGGGGAGCCTCCCCTTCCCGGGTAGCGGCCAGTCCGGCAGAGGCGGCCAGCCAGCCGGCATGCCGGCCCATCACCTCCAGGATGAAAACCCGGGTGGAGCTGCGCGCCATGGAAACAACGTCCAGGGCCGCCTCGCGCACGGAAACAGCGATATACTTGGCGGCCGAGCCGAACCCCGGACAGTTGTCCGTCAGCGCCAGATCATTATCCACCGTCTTCGGAATGCCGATGCAGCACAGAGAAATGTCCCACTCGGCGGCCATGCGGGCAAGCCGCAGCGCCGTGTCCTGGGAATCGCCACCGCCGTTATAGAAAAAATACCCGATATTGTGCGCCTGAAAGACCTCGAACAGGCGCTGATACTCACTCCGGTCCTGCGCCGGATCGCGCAGCTTATAGCGGCAAGAACCAAAGGCTCCGCCGGGCGTATGCCGCAGCGCCTGTATGGCCTGTTCCGACTCGCAACTGGTGTCGATCAGGTCTTCGGTCAGCGCCCCGATAATCCCGTCACGCCCGGCATAGACCGTGCCGATCCGGTCCGGATGACGGCGTGCCGTATGGATCAGGCCCGCGGCGGTGGCGTTGATCACCGCGGTCACTCCACCCGACTGGGCGTAAAAGACATTTTTCGGCGGCTGCGGCATAGTTTATACTCCCATACTGTCCTTAAGGGCATGGTTCAAATGAAGATATTCCATCGGCGCCTCCTATACACCGCCAGCAAACGCGATCTATCAGCATAGCAGCTTTATGTTTCAACGCATCTTTGAAACAGTATCCGAATCCGCGCCAGCGCCGCGCCCGTGCTTCCTGCCGGGAGCCGCGCAGGGTCCCGGCGCGGTCACACTACCCATAACAGTGTCAGGAAACACCGTCCCGCCGACACGAGCAGCACGCCCGGCGTACGCCGGTCAGCCGTTCGCTCCACCACTCGCACCGGCGTCTGCAACGGCCGCTCCGCTGCCGCCGGTCACCCTCGGCACGGGGCCGGGGAGACCACCGTCCCGGCACTGCCGCAGCTGGGGTTGGCTGCTGGCGCTGGTGCTGGCCCCGGCCTACGCAGGCAATCCAATCAATCTGCCGGACCTTGGGGATCCATCGGAGCTCTCGCTTACCCCGCAAATGGAGCGCAAATTGGGCCGCATCACCATGCGCCGCCTGTACCGTCACCTGGCAGATGACATGGAAACACAGAGCTATCTGCAAGAGATGGGGGGCAGACTGGCCATGCGCAATCACTTAACGAAGCAGCACTTTCATTTCTCTGTGCTGAAGGACCCGCGCATCAACGCTTTCGCGGCACCTGGCGGCGTGGTGGTGCTGAACTCCGGCATTTTCCTCAATGCTCAGGATCAGCATGAGACGGCAGCGGTACTGGCGCATGAAATCGCGCACGTGACCCAACGTCACCTGGCACGCCGATTTAGCCGCCGTGCGGGCCTGTCCCTGGGCACCGCCGTGGCATTGATTGGTGCCATTGCACTGGCCAGCGTAGATCCCGAACTGGGCAAAGCGGCGATCACGATGGGGCCGGCGGCCCTGATTCAGCGTGAGATCAATTTTACCCGCAGCCACGAGCAGGAGGCCGATCGGGTGGGCATGCAACTGCTGCACCGCGCCGACTATGACCCAACCGGGATGCCGCGTTTCTTTTACCGCCTGTTGCGTAGCACGCGCTACGCGCACAGTTTGGCACCGGAATTCCTGCGCACGCATCCGCTCGCCGAAAACCGCATGGCGGAAACGCAAGCGCTGGCGCTCAGCTACCAGCCGGCTGAATATCCCCAGGACCTCGACTTTGAACTGACCAAGGCGCGGCTGGAACTGCTCCGTCTCGGCGGTCCGCTGCAGGCGGCGAAGCATTTCCGCGGCAAGCTGGAGCAACCTGCGTCAGACCTGTCCGCCCACCAGCTGGCCGCGCTGCGTTACGGTTATGCGCTGGCACTCACTGCGAGCGGCGAGTTTTCCGAGGCACAAGAATATATCGACGCCTTGCTGCTGGAAAACAGCGCAAACCTGTCCTACCTGCTCGCGGCCGGGCGGCTGGAATTGGCTCAAGGCAGACTGGAGGAAGGATTGCGGTTGCTGCAGCAGGCACAACGGCTGTACCCGGAGCGCCTGGAACCGATACTGGAGCAGGCGGCAGGACTGTTGGCGGCCGATCGGGCCACCGATGCCCAACGGTTGCTGCGTGATTACGGGCGCTTTCAGCAGGACCTGGGGCGGCGCTACTACGAACTGCTGGCACAAGCGGAAATCGGTGCCGGCTTTCGCGCTGAATCTGATTTAGCGCTGGCAGAGTTTCATTACCTGGGCAGCGGTACGCAAAAGGCGATCGATCATCTCAAGGGCACGCTGCAGCAGCAATCGCTCAATCACTACAACCGCCAGCGCATACAGGCACGGCTGCAGCAATTGGAGCAGGAACTGGCGCTGGAAAAGAAGCTGAATCTCTAATGCACAGAAGAAAACTGCTGCATCTTGCCGGTGCTTCTTTGCTCGGGATTCCCGGGCTTTCTCTGCTTGCCTTCAGGGGCAATGCGGCGGACACCGCCGCTGCCTTCGCCGCCGCGGATTTTCAGCAGACTTTGAACGCGCTGTTTCAGAATCCACCGCAACCGAGCACACAGATCTCGATCCAGGCGGAAGCCGTCATCGAGGACGGTGCCTTCGTCCCCCTGTCCATCCACGCCCAATTGCCGGAGGTGCAGGCGATTGATATCCTGGTGGAGAAAAATCCCCAGCCACTGATCGCCCGCTTCGAACTCGACCCCACCACGCTGCCTTTTATCGAGACCCGCATCCGCATGGCGGAGCCCTCCAGGGTATGGGCGGTGGCAGAGACTCGGCGGGGCAATTATGCGGCGCAGCGTTTCATTGAGGTCTTCCGTGGCGGCTGCGGCGACGCAGGATCGGGGTAGCGATGCCCGCTGACACCATCCGGGTCCGGATTCGGCGCGAACTGGAACTTACCACGGTGCGGGTACTGATCCGGCACCCGATGGAGCTGGGGCCGCTGGATCCGCAAAGCCGGCGCCCGCGCCGGCCGCATTACATTACCGAGGTAAGCTGCACCCGGGAAGGACACTCACTGCTGCGCGCGGACTGGGGCTTTGCCCTGTCGGAAAATCCTTTCTTTTCCTTCCGCTCGACCGCTCTCAGGCCCGGGGATCAGTTGCGCATCGCCTGGCAGGACAACCGCGGTGGCCATGACGAACGGCTGCTAACCATCGAGTAGACGGCATCCGGATCCTGCTTGGCCCGCTTGCCACCGCAGTGGCGCGAGGGCCCGGCAGCACTTGGGCCGATGTATCCAGTACCCATCTGCGTCCCGGCCGCAAACCGGGACCGCGATCAGCCATTGGCCGCGTCAAGGTGCGATACACCGTCACTCCGGTAGCGCGCAAAGCCGGCCGGCGTTCTTGCGCCCCGGCGGCGACCGGCTGGTATGGGCGCTGCCGGCAAAATCCCGCGCCGGCCCGCAGCCTCCCCCTGGCCGTTTAATGGCTTTCCTCTGCATCCGGCGGACGCTGAATTTCGCGCAGGCGACGCGACAAGGTATTGCGCCCCATGCCCAGCAGCGCGGCAGCCTGTCTGCGGTGACCGCCGGTGTAGTCTAATGCGGCTTTGATCAGGGCCTGCTCAAAGCGCGGCCGGGCACGCTGCAGCAGCGCATCGCCGCCCGCGCTGAACACCCGCTGTGCCCAGGCGCGCAAGCCCTGCTCCCATTCCTGCAAGCATTCTGCTTCTCCCGGTGCGGGTGCCAGTTCGGCCGGCAGGTCTTCCAGGTGGATCTCCCGGGTGGGAACCATGACCGTCAGCCAGCGGCACAGGTTCTGCAACTGCCGAACGTTGCCTGGCCAATCCAGGTTGTGCAGATAGTTCAGCGTGGCCGGCAGCAACAGGCGCGGGGAACTCCCATGCTCAACGGCGGCTCGATGCAGGAAATGCACGGCCAACTGCTCCAAGTCGGAACGGCGGTTGCGCAGAGGCGGCATCTGGACCTGGGCAACGTTCAGCCGGTAATAGAGATCCTCACGGAAACGACCAAGGCGCACCTGTTCCGCCAAGTCCTGGTGCGTAGCGGCAATCAGGCGCACGTCCGTGGGCACCGGTTCCGTGCCGCCGACCCGGTAGAAGGTGCCTTCGGAAAGCACGCGCAGCAACGGAGTCTGCAAATCCATCGGCATATCGCCGATCTCATCCAGGAACAAGGTGCCGGTATGGGCTTGTTCGAAACGACCCGGCCGGCGCGCAGCGGCACCGGTAAAGGCGCCTTTCTCGTGTCCGAACAATTCCGCCGCCAGTAAATCACGCGGGATGGCCGCCGTGTTGATGGCAACAAAAGGCTGCTTGGAACGTTCACTGTGCAGATGCAGCGCACGCGCTGCCAGCTCCTTTCCGGTCCCGGACTCACCGGTGATCAAGACACTTAAGTCGGAATTGGACAGGCGGCCAATGGAACGGAAAACCTGCTGCATGGCCGGTGCATCGCCTATCAGTCCATGTCCGGTTTTTCTGCCCCTGACCTGCGGGCCGGCGAGCTTCCGGCGAGGCAGCGAGCGCTTCACCAGACGCACCAGCTCCTCCACGTCGAAAGGTTTGGGAAGAAATTCGAGCGCGCCACCGCGAAAAGCCGAGACCGTGCACTCCAAGTCCGAGTAGGCGGTCATTAGAATCACCGGTAGGTCCGGGATGCGGCGCTTGCATTCCTGCAACAAGTCTAACCCGTCAGTGCCCGCCATGCGTATATCGGAGATGACCAGGGCAGGCGATTCTTCGCCCAGGCGCGACAGGGCGGCATCGGCGTCGGCAAAGCAGATCGTCTGGATGCGCTCGCGCGTCAGAGCGCGTTCCAGCACCCAGCGGATAGAGCGGTCATCATCGATGATCCAGACCTTATGATTAGTTTGCATTGGCAGCTCCATTACCTGTCTGCGCGGACTTCTCGTTTTCGATCGGCTGCTGGGGCAATGGCTTGCGCCCTGTCATCGCCGCCAATCGCGCCCGCAGCGGCCTGCGCGGCTTAGCCATCGCCAACGTCCTGTACCGGTAGCAACAGTGAAAAGGAAGTTTCCCGATCGCGCCGCTCATAACGAATCAAGCCACCATGGGCGCGGGCCAGAGACTGGGCAATGCTCAGGCCCAGGCCGGTGCCGTCCGGACGTCCTTTGATCATCGGATAAAAGGCGGTCTGCTCCATTTCCGCAGACAGCCCGGGACCGCTGTCCAACACCTCCGCCCGCACTGCAATACGGTGCCTGCGGGCACCGATCATGCACTGGCGCTCAACCCGGCTGCGCAACCGAATCCGCCCCTGGCCCCCGACCGCCTGCAGGGCGTTGCGCAGCAGGTTCAGCATCACTTGCACCAATTGTCCGCGATCAGCCCACAACTCCGGCAAACTGGGATCATATTCGCGGCGCAACTCCACCGCCGCCGGACGTTCCGCTTCGATCAAGCCGCATACGTGCTCAAGCAACTCGTGGATATTGAAGCGCTGCCGTTGCGGGCTGCGCTCCCCGGCCAGCATGCGATCTACCAGGCTGCTCAGGCGATCCACTTCACACAAGATGATCTCCAGGTGCTCCGGACTTTCCTGCTCCGGCAGTTCTTTTTGCAGCAACTGGGCGGCCCCGCGGATGCCTCCCAGCGGATTTTTCACTTCATGAGCGACCTGCCGGAAAGACTCGCGGGTGGCGGCGTACATGGTGTGCATGCCCTGTTCGCGGCTAATGCGCTGATGCCCGCTGCGGTCGTAGCACTCAACCAACAACCGGTCCGGATCCTCCTGCGGGAAAGGAGTCACGCTGAAGTCCACAATGACCTTGTGTCCGTCGACTCTACCCAATGCAAAATCAAACTCCGCGTAGGGCTGACGCTTTTGCAAGGACCGCCACAGCACGCCAGTGAAATGGTCATTGCCGGGCAGCAGGGTATCGGCGACCACTCCTCGGGCCCGATCCTCGCTGATCGAGAACAGGGCCTGGGCGGCGGGATTGAGCCACTGCAGCCGCAGCCGCCGATCGAACAACAACACGGCCGTACTCAGATACTCCGACCAGGGATCGGCGGAAGAGGCGCTGGGACACATTCGGCGGCATTATAAGTCAACGGGGCGAACGGCAGAGACTGCCGGAGGAAACCGCGGCGCAGCGGCGGCCCCCAAGTGCACCGCTGCCAGGCACAGTCCGGTGCCACTCCTCAACGCGATGCGGGCAGGCTACTCGTTGCCGTAGCACCCGCCGGGCGTGGCGGAGCGCATATCCGCCTGGCAGTCGCCCTGCGCTGATAAAGAAGCAGGAAAATACGCACTGCCCGTCACCTGGCGGCGACCCATCCGCCATCGGGCAGCCGGGCTATCCGGCCAGTACCGGGAGCTAGCGGCTGCCGCGCCGGATGCGCAGGGACGTGGGGGGCCGGGGCGGTCGGGAGAGATTGTTGTTCCGTTGCAACAGCGCGGAATAGCGCAACAGCGTGAAACGAACCGATTCGGAACTGAGCAACTCCTTGCCTTGCGTGTTGACTAAAGATGCGCGCAGCGTATGCAGGCCCCGGTCCACGGCTTCCAGTTGAAATCCCGGACCGCTGCCGCGCAGGCGCTCCTTACCATCAAGATACAGCACGATCTTGTCATCCGCGCGCAGCGCCGGATTCAGCGCCACGCTCACTATCACCAGGCCGGCATTCTGCCGGAACGTGCTGTCCGGGGACGGAGCGGTAATCTGGATCGAGTCATATGCCGGGATGGCGGCGGCGCGAGCACCCTGGGAAGCCGGTGCCGTGCGGGCACGGGCCGGAGCAGGTTTGTTCTGCTCGGGAGGCGTGGGCAGGGGTTGAATTTCGATCAATTCACTCCCCGGTACCGGGTGGTCCGTCAAGACCACCGTCCCATCTGCCTCTACCTTGCGATACACCTCCACCGCCGCCGCGGGCAGCAGCGACTGCGCCAGCAACAGCGATAATGATCCAAGCAGCGCCAACCCTTTCATACTGGCAAGTATAAACGCTACACCGCAGCGCCGCTAACCATCGGGAAAATTATTGAAATTCGTAGCGCAACCCCAGGCTGAGCAGATGATCCTCCAGCCTGGAGCCGGTAATGAACTGGTAGTCGCCCCGCATGTAGAAATGCTGCTGCACCTGCCATTCGAAGCCTACGTCCTGCTGGTAATAATGGCGCACGTCCGAACGCCCTTCCAGACCAAAGCGGGCCTCGGGCAAATTGGGCGCTACCGCGAAAGTAGAGGAAAAGGTGCGCGAATCCAGCGGATCTTCGCGCAGGTAATGCATTCCTATTGAAGGCTGTAATACCCCGCCTCCAGCCTCAATGGCACTGGACAAGTTCAGGCCGGTACTCAATATCCAGGTGTTGGTGCGGCGCTTGTCCACGTTGAGCCGCAGCACGGAGCCGCGCTCTTGCAAGGCTGACGTGCGCTGATGGTTGTAGTAGACGGCGAGATCCGGCTCAATGACAACGTTGCGCAGATGGAACAGCAGCCCTGCGCCGACGCTGCCACCCAACAACCAACTGTCGCTGTCTCCCTCGGCAAACTGAATCTCGTTTCCGATCCGTATGCGCCGGCTCTGCTCGTAGTCAATATATCCCACGTTCAGCAACGCGTTCAGGTATCCCCGGTGCGAAGGATGGAGCCACGAGGCATAGATGCCGCCAAGGTAATGATAGGCTTCATTCTCCCCGGCGCCGGCATCGAAGTCTGCATCCAGTTTCCCTACACCGCCCAGCACACCCACCCAGGCACGATCCCTCAGGCGATGATCCAGTCCGGCGTACCAGGTGTACTGATTCTGATCATAGCCCTGGTAAAGGCCGTCGCGGCTACGATCCCTATGGCCTACATACACCTGTGACCAGGGGCCGCCGCGGGAGCGCGCTTTGCTATCCAGCAAATCCGAGCTAAGGCCCAGTAGTTTCACCAGTTCCCCACCTTGGCTGACTTGACTGACGGTGCCGCCGGAACCGGTCGGGGTGGCCGCGGCAACCTGCGCCAGGGGCGGGGTAGCAGCTGCCAGCAAAGAATTCACGCTGCGCCGTACCGTGCTTGCCGGACCCGGGCGCGCAGTGGCGGGACGCCCGGAGACTGCCAGGCGCAACGCACTGAGCCGCCGGCCCATCACCCAGCTGGCAGACAGGCCCAGCAGCGGTCCGGAGTCAATGACCGCCTGGTTCGCCGTCGGGGCCACTTGATCCAGCGCCGACACCAGGTCCTGCGCCGAAGGCAGTGCGGCAAATGCAGTGGCGATACGTATCAGCGCAGCCTCCTCGCCTTCAGCAAATGCAAACCCGGACATGTCGCCCTCGGTCAGCCCAAGAAACGCCCTGGCCAACTGCCGTTCATTATCATTCATGACCGGCAGTGAAGTTTCCGTAACCGGCGGGCGCTCCAACATCGGATCAATCACTTCAGGCATCGGTACCACTACCCCCGGCGGTGGGGGCGGAGGCGTAGTTCCCGGCGGCGGAGGCTCAGGAGCAGGCGGAAGCACGGGCACGACAGTCGGCTCTTCCGTGCCAAGCTGAAAATCATCGGACATGCCGGCCGCCGCGCGAAAACCAGCCATCCTCACCTGTATGCCGAACAGTTGTCCGGATAGCGGTCCCGAGCTGCCTCCCACGCGCAGTAGTCCCTCATCATAGCCCACACCGGCCGCTCCCCACGCACCGAGCATATTCCTGCGGTGACCGGGACTGCGTGCCCATTGCTCTATAAAGCCCTGCTCCACGTAGCCACCGTCCCCGCCCAGTTGGCAGACACTGTGAGAAACTCCATCCCGCGTCGTAAACCCCGAGGTAGAACTGCTACAGTCTCCAATACCTGTCAGCAGGTCCTCAACTGCAGACCGGATAAAGCCTTCAGCGGCTTCAATTAACTCCGGGGTAGTGAGCGTGCCGGAGTTTTGCCGGAGCAAATCTTCCCGGATAATGGAGCGCACCTCATCCTCGCTGAATACCCGGTCCCGACTGCGTCGGGCACCAAATGCCATGTTCTCCCCGTATCCGACCGACCCGCTTTGCCCCTCCAGGTAGTTGGGCGCCCCGGTCATCGGGTTGCCGGACGTATCCTGGCCCCGGACGCGCTGACCCAGATTTCTGCCATCGCAAGAACTGTGTGCGCCGCCTCCGCCCGAATAGCCGCAAGTCTGCGCTTTGTCCTCCACGTGCAGCTGTATGATCTCATCGAGCACCTGATCACGCGTCAAGGCCATCCGCTCGGCGGCGCTGCGTCCGTTTTCCATACGCCAATCGTTCAGTCCCTGGAAAAGTTCGTCACGGATATCATCGTAGAGGACCTGCCCCAGGGCGGCCTGGCCGGCAAACAGATTCACCAGGCACAGCAAAACTGCCCCAAAGAAAGCATATGTTTTTGTGCTACCCAACCCCAACAGCTCGATTGCCCTCCTACGGAATATACCGACGGCGATGCTCTGCGAGCTGCGGGCTGAACCCGAAATTCCCCTTGATCTGCAACCGGTTCCATCCGGTCCAGAGGCAGTTGATAACATTTGAGATAAGATTATCACAAGAATCAATTAAAAAACAAGATAATTATCCTGACAACGCACCGGGAACGACGATCGGAAAAAGCCGGCGGCGCTCCGGTCGCCGGCCTCGATCCAGGCCCGGCTATTATCCCAAGCTACGGATAAAATGCTTTTATTTCAATTTCTTATGATGGATTTACGAGGCGGAACGGAGCTGCTGCCATGATCACGGCCCGGGCCAGGCCCGGTGTGCGGCGACCCGGCACCGTATTATTTCCAACGAGGTATGCGGCGCTGAGGCGCCCCGACACTCTCGGAACCGTCAGTCAGGCGCCATCCCGCGTCTGAGTCGCCGAGTGGAGGGCGGCAGCGAGTTGTTTCAGTTCGCGCTCGGACCAGTCCAGGGCCAGCGGCAGATAGACGATATGCTCTATCATCGCGTGCGCATCGGCGACCTCTGCGACCGCGTCGCCCTGCCCGGCGGGCAAGTAACGGTCCGCCGTGCCCAGCTGCATGCGTCCTCTTTGCGCGTCAAAGCCACGCCGGCGCAAAGCCCGGCAGACTGCGTCCGGCTCCTGCACGAGCACCGGCCATAACCAGTAGGAGTGGCGCCGACACGCTCTGCCCGGCAAGCGTGCACCGGGACAGGCCGCCAGCATCTGCGCCAGGTCCGCGCCCAATTTTCTGCGCCGGGCCATAGTAGAGGCATCGTAATGTGTCAGCCGGCGATGCAGCAGGGCGAGTTGCGCCAGCGCCGGGCGCCGGCGGATGTACGCCTGTAGTTGCGAGCCCGGCATGCCGCGCGTCAAAGAGAGCATAAATGCCTCAAGGTCCATGCCGGTCGCTTCCGCCAAGCGCAGAAAAATGCCGAAAATCCGCGGCACACCCAGTATAAAGAAGGCACTGCAGCGCAGGATACGCCGTAAAAACTGGGCGCCACTGACGCAGGGATATTCTACCTGCAGTGCCCGCATCGACGCCGCCACCGACGATCGGGACAGTCCCCATATCGAACCACCCAGGGCCGTTGCCGTCTTGAGGATGCCGAAACTGAAGGCAACGGCATCGGCCTTGGCTGAGCCCCGGTATTCATTCCCTGCATAGGCTTGCGCACAATCCTCCAAAAAAAAAATATCATCGTTCCCCATTTCCGCACCGGCTTGACGCACGACCGCAACCAGTTCGTCTATCGGCACAATGGCGCCGAAAATATGGGCTACGATCACAAGCCGGGTGCGGCGGGTAACGGCGGCTCGCAACTGCTCCGGGCAGGGCACCAGTGTGTCAGAGTCGATATCGACCACGACCGGCACCAGTTCGTGCAACAGGCAAATTTCCACCATGTGCCGGATGGTCACCGCAGAGAAAAGCACTTCGGAGCCCGGCGGCAATTTCAACGCCGTCAACAGCAGATCCAATCCGGAACGCACACTGCTGGTCAGCATCACTTCCCAGTGCGCCTCCCCCGGCATGGTGTCCAGCCACTGCCGGCGGATTTTTTGCTCCAGCACCGTGCGCCGGCGCTCACGCCCCCCCAAACAGGCGGCAGCGGCAAAAGCCAGATCAGAGAGGGAGACGTCCAGACGCTTGCATGGATATACAACCCAGGGAATAGACATGGAAATCAGCCGGCGGCAGGGAGGGAAGTCATCTGTATCAAGCCCCGCGATTGTAACGCGACCGCCGCTTCGTTTCTATATTGTATCTTCTCCTCCCGCGGCCCGGAGCTTTCCGTCGGCGAAGCGCGCAGACCTCCGCCCTTGCTCCAGCGCATTGAGCGCATGGCTCACCTTGAATAAAAAATCGATCCTATGCGCCGATGTAGGCAAAGACGTCACCTTCAGGCACGGCGCCGGCAGTCTGCAGATCGTGGAGCTACTCATGGGAGCGCGTAACGAGCTTCGGCAATGGACAGGCTTCAGGCATCGCAGCGGCGTAACGCGATCCACGAGTCCGAGTTGGGCTCGCAGTACACGGGTCCATTTGGTGAATTTCCTGCCGGATGCAATGTTATTATGAAGCTCTGATGCTGAGAAATACTAACGCCGGCACAACGAAGGTCTGCCCTGGACTGTTCCGGTAGAGGCATGGGCGGGAACGGAACAACGAATACCGCTCCTGGCAACGGCGCCGATAATACTATGCGCCTTTTGCAGCGAGACTGAAGCCCTGACCCCGAACGGGTTCATCAACGCGCTGCGCGCGCTGCGTTTCCAGGACACGTTCAACCCCTACTCAGACCGTTGCACGGTTCATGACTGCGGCGACGCGCCGCGGCGGCGGCGCCATTTGCTGCGATCCATCCTGGTGGCGGCGACTGAATCGGACCTCGACGCCCTGTGGATTGGGCGTGATCTCGGGTATCAGGGAGGCAGACGAACGGGGCTTGCCTTGACGGATGACGTGCATCTCTACGAGCATGCCAAACGCTGGAAGGTCCCGATCCAGGCCGCAACAACAGGAGAGGCTGTGACGGAACGCACCGCGACCGCTGTATGGGGCGTACTGAAGCAAGTGGAGGCCGGCGTTTTTCTTTGGAACGTTTTTCCCTTGCATCCTCACGAGCCTGGCGCCCCGTTCACCAATCGCGCGCACAATTCCAGGGAGCGGCAGGCAGGGGAGGAGTTGCTCTGCGAACTCATACGGATGCTCAGACCGGACAGGCTCGTGCCCATCGGTGGCGACGCCGCCCGCACGGCACGCCGCCTGTGCGGGCGCCGGGCAGTGTGCCGGATTCGTCATCCCAGCCACGGAGGCCAACGGGAGTTTGTCCGGCAAATATGCGAACTATATGATTTGCCTCCTCGCGCTTGAGGCTTCCGGCACGCGGCTCATGCTTCCGTACGATATAACGGCCGGCACCCATCCAACGACGCCGGGGCGCGGGCTGGGAATCCAGGCCAACGCTCCCGCCTGACAATGCGCGCCCGGCAACTGGCCGGAGTCTTTCGTATCCGCGACGAACCATGTTTCTTCGACTGCGCGAGTTCCTCACCTGGTCCCGGCACTGTCAAAAAATACGGCGCCGGCGCGAGTCCGTTGCCCGATCATCCGGCGTCGTAATTGTGTAATCATGGCGGCAATGTTACATTGAAACAATCCTCGTTCATGCAGAATGCCATGCCTCTAAAAAGATACCTGCTGTCTATATTCGCCGCATTGCTGCTGGCCATCGTTATCAGCGCATGGATCGTATTGACTGCACCACAGGAGGTGCTCGTGCGCAAAGAAGCGCCGGCCGTGCACGTGCTAACCACGATAGTCAGTCAACAAGACATGCAGCCGCTTATCCTCCTCAAGGGTCAGTTCAAACCGGCCCAGCGCGCCTGGCTGCGTTTCGAGATCAGCGGACCGGTGATCGAGCGCCTGGCAGAGCCTGGGCAGAGCGTGCAGGACGGCGACCTGCTGCTGCGCATTAAGGAAGGAGATCTGCGGGACACCCTGGCCCAGACCCAGGCGGAGCTCAAGGCAGAGCAGTCGGCGGTGCGGCGTGATCAGCAACTGCATAAATTGCTCGGGCAGCAGGAAAGCCTGGCCCAGCAGGAAGTGGAACGCCTCAAGCAACTGCAACAGGACGCACTGGCTTCCACCTCCAATTACGAGCAGGCACAGCGAGACCTGCTGCAGTTGCAGATCGAGCAGGAACGGCTGGCACACGGCGTGCGCACGACTGCATCCCGGCTTGCCATGTTGCAGAGTAAACGAGATCAGGCGGAACGCAATTGGCAGCGCAGCCGTTTGCTGGCACCTTTCCCCGGCGTCATCAACCAGGTAACGGTCGAGGTTGGGGACTACGCGAACCCGAGCATGAACGCAGTGGAACTGGTGAACATAGATGAACTGGACCTGCACCTGAACGTGCCGGGCAGCATCGCGGTGGAATTGCAGCGGGGGCACAAGGTCGATCTGCAGGCAGACGGCGGGCGCCACGTCGGGCGGGTAGTTGCAATCGAATCGTCTCCGGACCGGCACACGCACACGCACGCCCTGCGCATCCGGGTGACGGCCAACCAGGCACTGTATCCCGGGCAAATCGCGGAAGCACTGTTGCCGGGGCGTATGCTGCATTCAGTCGCCGTCACCCCCGCTACTGCGGTACTGCGCGAGGAAGGAGGCAGTTACGTGTTCCGCATCATGGAAAACCTCAGCCTGCGGCAACTGCCGGTCCGTATTCTGTGGCAGCAGGACGGGCTGACGGCCCTGGAAGGCATCAAGCCCGGCGTTCGCATAGTCGCCGACAATGTATCGGATCTGTCGAGCAGTCAGACCGTGATCCCGACTCCCGCACAGGGCCTGGTCCAGTCGCCCCGGGAGCCACTGCCGAAACGGAGTTAGTCTGCATCCGTCTCCGCAGCACGCACCCGCTAATCGAACGCCTGGCGCAATTCATCAACGCTCAGCCTGCCCATCGGCGTCCAGTCCGGGCGCGTCTGCGCCGATCCATTCCCCACAATTAACTGACGGTATCCAACCGTGATCCGCTTTTTACTGCGTAACCACCTGAGCAGCAACCTGGGCCTGGTGTTTATCATCCTGATCGGCCTCTCAAGCTGGTTCGCCCTGCCCCGGGAAGTGTTTCCCGTCATACGACTGGATTTGGGCCTGATCAGCACTCAATTCGACGGAGCCACCCCGGAGGAGATCGAGGAGCAGATCGTCATTCCGATCGAGGAAGCATTTGAGAACGTGCAGGACATCGATTACATCTCTTCGACCAGCGACGAGGGACTATCGAGGATTTATATCAATCTAAAGCCCGACAGCAACATGGACGAATTCATGCAGGAGGCCCGCACGCTGCTGGACGGCATCGATGATTTGCCGGAAGCGGCGGAGGAGCCGCAACTCAGCCGGGCGCGGGCAAACTTCCCGGTGATCACGCTGACCCTGTACGGAAACCTGTCGCAGACAAAGCTGCACAGGCTGGCAGACCAGGTGCGCCGGGAGCTGCTCAAACTGGAAGGTGTCGCCAACGTCGGCATAGCGGGCAACTTGGAATGGGAGCTTTGGGTCATCGTTGATCCGCACCGACTGGCGGCGTTGCAGGTTCCGCTGCAGCAGATCAGCAACACGTTGCGCAATAACCTGCGCGACCGCCCGGGAGGCACCATCAAGGCGGTAGAAGGAGACATACGACTGCGCGGACGCGGCGCGACTCCGGAACCGGCCGTGTTGAAGAAGCTGGTTCTGCGCAGCTCCGAGGACGGCGGTCAATTGCTGCTAGGAGAAGTGGCCCAGGTACAGCGGCGCTTTGAGGAAGCAGACACCCACGCACGCCTCAACGGCAAGCCTTCGATCAACCTGACGATTACGAAAACCGAGGATGCCTCGACCATTAAGGTTGCGCAGCGGGCCCGGGATTACGCCGCGCAATTGGAACCGCATCTGCCCGCCGGTATCGAGATTGCCCTGCACACCGATCTGTCCAAGTACGTCAAAATCCGCTTGAACACCGTGCAATCCTCTGGATTGGTGGGCTTGACCCTGCTGCTGATCTCGCTGTACCTGATGCTGAACTTGCGCGTTGCCCTGATCGCTGCTATCGGCATACCGGTCTCTTTCCTGTTTGCCGCCATCGTGCTTTATTACCTGGGCTTTACCCTCAACATGGTCTCCCTGTTCGCCTTTTTGATTGTACTGGGCATGATCGTGGACGATGCCATCATCGTTACTGAGAACATCTACCGGCACATGGAGAACGGCGTGCCCCCCAAAGAAGCCTCCTATCGCGGTGCACGGGAAGTGGCAGGCCCGGTAGTGGTTGCCACAATGACCACGGTCGCCGCATTTCTGCCCATGATGGCCATTGGCGGCACGATGGGCCTTTTCATCAAGGTAATCCCGGTGGTGGTGGCAGGATGTCTAATCGGTTCGCTACTGGAATCTTTTGCAGTATTGCCGAGCCATACTGCCATGCTGCTGCGGGTACGCCGCCCCGCCCCCGGCACCAACCGCTGGCAAAAGCTTCTGGAGTACTACACAGTAGTCCTGCGCAGTGCGATGGATCGGCGCTACCTGACGCTTGCCATTACCGTCGGAGTGCTGGTGGTGAGCACCGCTTACGCCGCCAGCTACCTGCCCTACAAGATGTTCGGCAAGTTGGAAATCGGGCAGTTCTTCCTGAACATTGAAGCACCCAATACTTACAGCCTGGAAGAAAGCCAGGAGCTTGCCGAAACCGTGGAGCAGATTCTTCTGGACAGCTTCCAGGAACATGAGCTCGATACCATGCTTACCAACGTGGGCATCAGCTTTATCGACTTTAACCGCTTCCGCCGCGGCAGCAACCTGCTTCAGATCGTTGTGGACCTGCAACCGGCGGAACCGAAGGGCTTCATTGAGCGCTGGATTTCGCCGCTGATCAGCTTCAATTTTTCCTCGCCGGGTAAACGCAAACGCAGCGCGGATGAGATCATCGACCAGGTGCGCCAGCGCCTGGCAGGAGTGCCGGGCATCCAGCGCATGAGCATTCTGCTGCCGGAAGCCGGACCGGCCGGCGACGACATTGAACTAGGCATTGTTGCCCGCGACCCGGCGCTGCTGAAAAGCAAGGCGGACGAGATTCTGAATTTTATGCAGTCCATGGAGGGAATGCGAGACGCGCGGCACGACCAGGAAGAAGGCAAGCTCGAATTTCAGTACCTGCTCAACGAGAAGGGGCGCCGCCTGGGGCTAACCCAGGCGCAACTCACTGAAGCGGTTAGCAGCGGCTTCCTCGGCATCGAAGTGGTGCACGTGACCTGGGAAGATCAGCGCCTCCCGGTGCGCATGATCTATCCGGAAGAGCTGCGCCGGCGCTCTACCAGCATCAACCAACTGCCGATCGTGCTGGCCTCCGGCGAGACTGTATTCCTGGCAGACGTGGCTGAAATCCAGGTAGGGCGCGGACTGAACCAGATCCGGCGCCGCAACGGACAGCGCATGGCCAAGCTCACCGCCAGTGTAGACTCAGACCTGCTGACTCCGCTGCAGGCCAGCGCCCGCATTCAGCAACAGTTCGAACCGGGTCCGAAAGACGGGTACGAGTTGCTGTTTCTGGGTGAGCGCAAGGAAACCCGGGAGTCTTTCAAAGGCATGAAACAAGCGCTGCTGATCTCCCTGTGCCTGATCTTCTTCATGCTGGCCACGCTGTTTCGTTCGCTGAGCGATCCGCTGGCAGTCCTGTTGACCATCCCTTTTGGGCTGATCGGGGTCATCTGGGGCCATGCACTGTTTGGGCATCACCTGCAATTCATCTCCATGGTTGGCATGCTGGCACTGACCGGGATCATCGTGAACGATTCGCTGATCCTGGTGGACTTTGCCCGCCGACGGCGAAACGCCGGCGCTTCCTGCCATGAAGCCATGCTGCAGGCGGGCAAAACCCGCATGCGCCCCATTCTGCTGACCACGATCACTACATTCCTGGGCGTCTCGCCGCTGATCTTTTTCCCTACCGGACAGACTGCGTTTCTGTCACCGATGGCGATCAGCCTGGGCTTTGGCTTGCTGTTCGCGACGCTGCTGATCCTGATTACCCTGCCCTGCTTGTACCTGATCATCGAAGATATCAAGTCCCAACTGGCCCGGCTGTTGCGAATTCAGCCGGCAGTGCCCGGCGATACGCAAGTCACAAACTAGCGTCCACGCAGAACCTGCCCGGCCTGCTGGTCCGACAGTCGGCGGCGGCTATTGCCCGCCTTCACGAAAGACGCCGGGGCGACCCAGGCTGCACGGGTCAGGGAGCTTCCTGGTAGAGGCGTTCCTGTTGCGCGGAGTAAAAGCGCAAGCTGTCGCGCACCGCATAGATGACTGCGCGGGAGCTGACCGAAGCGCCGCTGATTTGATCGAAGACGCCGCCATCCTGGCGCAGGGCCCATTGCGCATCGGCGGGAAACTGCAGGGAACGGCCACGGAATTGCTCCAGCCAGTCCGGGTCACTGATGAGGTCGCCCACGCCCGGGGTCTCATTGTGCCCGAGCACCCTGACCGCACGCACGCGCTCACCCGCTTCGATCCCGATGGCCAGTTCGATGGGAGCGTTATAGCCCGGGGAACGAACGGGAAACAGCACCAGGCCCACGGGCTCGTCGTCGCGGCGCAGGCGATAGACCTGAAAGTCCTGCGGCAACCCGAAAAAGAAGCGGTCCTCCCGCCGCAGCGGAGCAATATGCGGCTGGTTGTCATACGGCAACGGCAAAACCTGCTCAATCAAGGCCAGCAACTTCTGATCGCTCTGTGCCTGCAACGCCGGCTGCGACAGCCAACGCAACGCCAGCACCACGGTCAGTAGGACCGCAATGGGCAGCAGCGCCAACAGCCAGCGCAACACGGTCACGCCGTGCTGCCGCCCAGCACCCGCGGACGCGTGTACCGGTCCAGCAGCGGCACCGCCCCGTTGGCCAGCAATACGGCAAAGGCGACTCCGTCAGGGAAGTGCCCCCAACCCCGGATGCCCCAAATCAGCAGACCGATGACCGCCCCGTAAAGCAACTGGGCGCGGGGGGTGACCGGGCCCGAGACTGGATCAGTAGCGATAAAAAAAGCGCCCAGCATCACCCCGCCGTTGCACAGGTGGAACCAGGGAGAAAGATAACGTCCATCGTCGTACAAGTAGAACACCAGGGCAAGAAAAAACAGCGTGCCCAGCAGCGCCGCGGGCACCTGCCAGTTGATAATTCGCCGCCACAACAACCAGAGCCCGCCTAAGAACCAAAGCGCAGTCAATCCGGCGGTTGCGCTCCAGGCATCGAAGATTGGCATCGTGCGCAGCTCAGGCACTGTCGCCATATTCGCCAATCCCGCCCGCACGTGGGACAAGGGAGTGGCACTGCTGAAAGCATCGGGCCAGTCAACCCCGGCAGGAAGCGGCCAGTACACAAGCTGAGCCGGGAAACATAGCAATAGAAAGGCATAACCGGCCATCGCCGGGTTAAACAAGTTCCTGCCCAACCCCCCGTACAGGTGCTTGACCAGCAATACGGCGAAGCCCGCGCCCAACGCCGACACCCACCAGGCAGCGATCGGACTCAGACATAAGCTCAACAGCCAGGCGGTAATCAACGCACTGCCGTCGCGCAGTGCAGGCCGCAGCGGCTGACGCCGCAAACGCAGGACCAGGGCTTCCGCTAACAGCGCCGTGGCACTGGCCACAAACAGATGCAGTAGCATCCGCGCCCCATACAGCCAGGTCGCATAAAGCACTCCGGGGACCAGGGCATACAGCACCGGATGCATGATCGACGCCACCGTGGAGCCATCATGGACGTGCGGCGAAGAGACCGGTCCGGCAGGAGCAGCACTCACCGCCCGGGCACCGTGCGCGGACTGCGCGGCATCAGCGGGGCAACGTTGCGACGGGGAGTATCTTGCCGAAGCGGATCCAGCGGCTGACGCGGAAAGGTTCAGACACTTATGATAGACAGATCGCTTGCTCTATCCGCCGGACTGCCCACTGATCCGGCATCGGACCAATCCAGCTGGATCTGTCTGCCGCTTTTCTGTTCCCGTTCGGACAGATCAATGTCGCCGGTCACATAGTTTCCATCGAAACAGGAGGCATCGAAACGCTCGATGCCCGGGTTGCCTCGGCGCACACCTTCCACCAGCTCTTCCAGGCACTGGTAGATGAGCCGGTCCGCGCCGAGCTCCTGGCAAATCTGCTCCGGGCTGCGATCATGTGCAATCAGATCGTGCCGGGAAGGAATGTCAATCCCATAAAAATTGGGGTAGCAAATCGGCGGAGCGGCGGACGCCAGGTACACCTTGCGGGCGCCCGCGGAACGCGCCATCTGCACGATCTCCCGTGAAGTCGTGCCGCGCACGATCGAATCATCCACCAGTAGCACGTTTTTATCCCTGAATTCCATATCGATAACGTTCAGTTTACGCCGCACTGACTGCTGCCGCACGGATTGTCCGGGCATAATAAAAGTGCGTGGGATATAACGGTTTTTCACCAGGCCTTCGCGATATCGGACACCCAGCTTGTACGCCAGCGACAAGGCCGCCGTGCGGCTGGTATCCGGTACCGGGATGATGACGTCCACGTCCGGCGCGGATCGTTCGCGGAGCATGCGCTCCGCCAGCGTCTCTCCCATGTGCATGCGAGCCTTGTAGACCGAAATTCCATCCATAATCGAGTCCGGGCGCGCCAGGTAGACAAACTCAAACAGGCATGGGGAGAGCCGACAGTCAGCATCAGTGTAGCGGTAGGAGTGGATTTGTCCTTCAGCGGAGATATACACCGCCTCGCCGGGATACAGATCACGCTCACGTTCAAAGCCCAATATGTCGATGGCGATGCTCTCGGAGGCGACCGCGTATTCAAGGCCACGCCGGGTCCGGCGTTTTCCGATCATCAGCGGGCGAATGCCATGCGGGTCGCGGAACGCCAAAATGCCGCGCCCAACGATCATGGCCACTGCCGCATAGCCTCCGCGGCAACGCTGATACACGGCCTTCATGGCCCGGAAAACCTCCCGCACTCCCAGACGCAGCCCTCCTGCCCGCTGCAGTTCATCGGCCAGCACGTTCAGCAACACTTCCGAGTCGGAGCCCGTATTCATATGCCGCAGGCCGCTGCGAAACAGCTCCTGCTTCAGCATCTCGCCGTTCGTCAGTTGGCCATTGTGGGCCAGCGTCAAGCCGTAAGGGGAATTGACGTAGAAAGGCTGCGCCTCGGCGGAAGTGACGTCGCCCCGAGTCGGATAACGCACGTGCCCGATCCCCATCTTTCCCTGCAATTGCACCATGCGACGTGAGCTGAACACATCACGCACCAGCCCCTTGTCCCGGCATAAAAACAGGCGTTTGTCTTCACAGGTGGCAATGCCGGCGGCGTCCTGGCCCCGGTGCTGCAACATCGTCAGCCCGTCGTAGAGCGCCTGGTTCACCGGAGAATGCGCCACAATGCCGATCAGACCGCACATTTTCTAGACTACCCGTGAGGCAGGGGCAGGAACGGACCGGCTCCTCGCAGGCGAGGAATCCGCAACACCCGCCCCCTTTGCGGCAGTTTCCTTCAGATAAAGCTTCATACCAGGCATCCGGTACGGTATGCGGTGCGAAATCCGGTCAGGAGTCTTCCTGCCCGGCTCTTTAATCCGCAAACTGCGACTAGGGAAACAAAACCATCTAGCGGCAAAATGCAAAACCTCTGTACTGGCGGATCCTGCGCTATAGCGAGGATTCAGAGTTGAACCCCGTATTATAGGGCACTCCCCATTGATTGCAAGCGCCCGGGCCGGCAACCGGTCCATAAATCGCGCTCCATTCGTCACTTTTCGGGACGCCGGGGCAAAATCAGCCAGTGGCAATAGTGGCAATGGTCCCACCACTGCCACCCCGCCGCCGCAAGAGACTTAACTCAAGCGAAATTAAGGGGCGAGCGCGGGCGACTGTCCATACCTTCTCATCAAGGCGTGAACGGCGGGGACTTGATCCGCCTGGACTCTGCCGCTTAACTCCAAGTGCAGACAGCGGGGAGGGTATCATGTAGTCCGCACCCCGGAGACTGCACAATCCAGATTATTTCAACTGGCACGGTTCATAAACAGCTGATGAAAAAGACAACCCGGCTGGACCAGCCACCCGCGGACATTAGCCACCGCGCCGTGTGGATGCTGGCCGGGCCGATGATTATTTCCAATATCTCAGTGCCGCTGGTGGGCGCCGTGGATACTGCCGTGGTAGGCCATTTGTCCGAGCCTCACCACATCGGCGCGGTAGCCCTTGGCACGCTGATATTCACCTTCCTCTATTGGGGCTTTGGTTTCCTGCGCATGGGCACCACCGGCTTTATCGCCCGTGCCTATGGAGCCGGGGACGTACCGGCGCTTTTGCACACACTGCTGCGAGTGCTGTTGCTTGCAATCGTGTGCGGGCTGGTGATGATCCTGCTGGGCAGGCCGCTGATTGCGTTCGCGTTGTTTTTGCTCGAAAGCAGCGACCAGGTGGAGCAACTGGCGGCTGACTACTCCCTGGTCCGCGTGTGGAGCGCGCCGGCAGCCCTGTGTGTATACGTGTTCACTGGCTTATTCATCGGCATGCACAACACTCGCCGCGCCTTGCAGTTAGTGCTGACCCTGAACCTCACTAACGTGGCGCTGGACCTGCTGTTTGTTCCCGTGCTTGAACTAGGCGTTGCCGGAGTCGCCTGGGCGACGCTGATTGCGGAGTACACCGCTGCCGTCACCGGCCTGGTCATGTTACGCGCCGAACTCAGGCGTGCGCTGTCCGCCTGCCGATGGAGCAGCGTGCTGGAAACCGGTGCCCTGATCGAATGGATGCGAAGCAATGGCAATATCTTCGTGCGCACCCTGTGCCTGATGTTTGCGTTCGCCTGGTTCACCGCCCAAAGTGCCCGGCTGGGGGAAGTGACGCTGGCGGCAAATGCCATCTTGCTGCACCTGCAAAGCATCATGGCCTACGCGCTGGACGGCTTCGCCCACACCGCCGAGGCGTTAGCCGGCAGCGCCTACGGCGCACGTGCCTTGCACCCATTCAGGAGGGCGGTGTACCTGACCACGGTGTGGTCCGCAGCCTGCGCCCTGCTGATCAGCGCAACCTACTGGGTGTTCGGTAGACAAATCATCGGATTGTTCACCAACATCGAAACGGTCCTCGAAATGTCCGGGCGATACCTGGCATGGATGGTGGTAATGCCGTTGCTGGCGGTATGGAGCTTCCAACTTGACGGCATTTTTATCGGCGCCGGCCACACCCGCGAAATGCGAAATGCCATGCTGTCATCCACCGTCGCCTACCTCGCGCTGCTGGCACTGCTGATCCCGTGGCTGGGCAACCACGGACTGTTCCTCGGCCTGTCTTGCTTCATGCTGATCAGGGCTCTTACCTTGTGGCGGTATTATCCACGGCTTTGCGCTTCCCTGGGAAGCGCCTGAAGCAACGTTCAGGTGAGGACGTGTTTCAACTCCAGGTTGCTCCCGGTGGCGATGCAGGTGCCTTTCCGGTAGTACTCCTCGCAAAACGTCCCGCCCGTGCCGAAGTATGGGGGCGGCAGGCGCAACGACCGGGAAATGCATGCGCCAGGCGCCACATTGATGAAGACTGCCGGGCGCAGCGACGACGTGCTGATCATGCAGGGCGTTAACGCGATCACAACCCGGATCAACGAGCGGATGGTAGCGGTGCCCGCGCTCCACCATACCGTCAACGCGGATCGCAAGGGCGCGGATTCCAGCCTCCTGCTCTGCCTGCGTACTCAAACTGCTTTCCAGGGTCCGTCCCCGGCACCGGCAAGCAACTGCGTACCGCCGGGCGGTGCCAGGCGGGAATCATCAGTAGCGCAACGCGGTCTGCAATTTCGCGCCGGCGGAACTCCCTGTGCCAAGGTGGATATCGTATACGTCGAAGTGGAGGCTGCCAGGCCAGACGGACCTCAAAAACGCATTTTCACACGCGTGGCGCGCCGCCCGTTTTACGACCCGGAAAAACCCGGCCGGGAGAACGCGCTATAATCGACGGATGGCTGGCGACCGCGAGAGTTCCAACGCAAGCATGATCTGTGACCCCCGGAAGTTCCGCCAGGCACTGGGCTCCTTTGCTACCGGGATCACCATCGTCACTGCGAGCGGGCCGCAGCAAACTCTGCTCGGGATCACTGCCAACTCTTTTAACTCGGTGTCCATGGATCCGCCCCTGGTGTTGTTCAGCCTGTCCAAGAAGGCTTATAGTCTGCGCGCTTTTCTCTCCTCCCGGCACTTCGCCGTCAACGTGTTGTCGGAGGAGCAGGAAGCGCTGTCCGCCCGTTTTGCCGTTGCCCTGGGAGAAAAATGGAAGGACACCCGATACCAGCTTTCCGCCAACGGCTGCCCGTTCTTTCCCGGTTCCCTGGCGGTCTTCGATTGTCACATTCACCACACCTATGAGGGAGGGGACCACGTGATCCTGGTGGGCGCCGTGGATTCCTTTCAACATGACCCGAAGAAACGGCCACTGCTGTACTACCAGGGAAAATATTCTCGCATCCAGTCAGGGGAGGCCCCGCCACAACAGGGAAAGTCGACGGCAGCTGATTGCAGATGAGCAACATCGGCCTGTAGCTCCTGGAGCCTGGGCGCTTGATATGCATGGCGGTCGATGCAGGCCGCCGGCATGCACGTCGGCAGAGCGCCTTCCAGCGCATTCGCGACCTGGCGTCTGACGCGACTCCGACGCGTACGGAAATCCCGCCGTAACCAGTCAGCGACGCGAACGACTTTCAAGGATAAGTTCTGATGATCCCTTCAATATCAAATTTTTTATGCAGCTCATCGCGCTGCTTCCGGGCCTGCCCGCGGGACAACTCAGGTCCCACCTGTACCCGGTACAGGACTGCGTCCCGGCCCTCTGCGGGATTGATGAAAGCACGATAGCCGGATTTACGCAGGCGATCGATCAGCATCTGTGCATTATCTCGCCTGGCAAAGCCTCCCAACTGCACGACCCAGGCATTTTCCCCCGGTGCCGCAGGCAGCTTCTCGCGCAGCGTGGCCGAAATGGCGGCAACCTGTTTCGTAGTCGCCGGTTCTGCCTCCTGTTGCGGCGTGGAAGAGTCGTCGGAGACAGCGCGAGCCTCGGAAATCTGCCGCTTTTCGGATGGCTCCTGCGGTATAGCCACGATACTTGCGCGCTCCTGTTCAGGAACCCCGGACGGCCGGCGCTCCGGTTCCGCCGGCGCCTGTTCCGGCGTGGTGTTGGCGGCATCCGGGGACACGTCCAGGGTGGTAAGACGCGTCGGGAAATCCTTGGTCGCACCGGTATCGAGCTCCTGCTCCAGGATCGGGAAGCGCGGATCCAAACTATCCGCCGGCAACGGCAACTCTTCTAAATCGACTTCCGGCTCCCAGCTAACCGGCTCATCCAGCAACAGAGGAATCAGGATGACCGCCAGTCCTACCATGACAACGGCACCGCTCAGACGTTCCTTGAAGGCCCGATCCATCTGCTCAACTGTTCCGATCCAGCAGGGCCAGGGCAGCCCCCACCGTGATGAAGGAACCGGTGATCAGCACCCGGTCGCGCACGCCGCTGTGCCGCTGCAGGAAGGACAGCGCAGCAGCCATGCTGCCATGGCTGCGCACGCGCGCACTGCGGTCCCACTGGCGCACCTGCCCGGCCAACGCGGCGGCGCTGTAACCGCGGGCCCCCGCCACGTCCACCATGTGCCAGGTGTCCGCCAATTCCAACAGCGGGCTGAGCACCGCTTTGTGATCTTTGTCCCTGAGCATGCCTGCCACCACGTGTAAAGCGCCGTCGGTATTGAACATGGCCAGGCTGCTGCACAATTCCTGCGCTGCCTGCTCGTTGTGGGCCACGTCCAAGATCCAGCAGGGAGCGCCGCAAATCAACTGGAACCGACCCTCGGGTTGAAAGCATTGTAAACCTGAGCGGATCGCCAGTTCGCTGACCGGCAGCTGCTCGGTCAGCAAATCCAACGCCATCAGTACGCCGGCTGCATTTTGCATTTGGCAGCGGCTGTACGGGTGCGGCAACGGCAGATCCTGATACTCCCGGTCCGAGCTGCGCCAGGACCAGCTGGAAACGCCGGCATGCAGATGAAAATCCCGGGCCGCCAGCGCCAAAGGCGCCGGCAGGGCGGCAACCTGTTCCAGCAAGCCGGGAGGCGGGTTCGGATCCGAGCAGACGGCAGCCACGCCGGGGCGGCAGATCCCCGCCTTCTCCCGCCCGATGGCATTCCGATCCGACCCCAGCCAATCCTGGTGGTCTATGCCGATGGAAGAAATCAGCGCCAGGTCAGCATCCAGAATGTTAACCGCGTCCAGGCGCCCTCCCAGTCCCACCTCAAGCAGGGCTACGTCCACCCCCGCCTGCTGAAACAACTCCAGCGCCGCCAACGTGCCAAACTCAAAATAAGTGAGCGAAATGTCCCCGCGCGCCCGTTCGACCCGGGAGAAAACCCGGCACAACTCGGCATCAGTGACCGGCGCTCCCGACAGACGGATACGCTCGTTATAACGCACCAGGTGCGGAGAGGTGTAGGCACCGGTACGATAACCGGCACAGCGCAAAATCGCCTCCAGCAGGGTGACGCTGGAGCCCTTGCCGTTCGTGCCGGCCACGCTGAGCACCCAGTGCGGCGGATGCAGCAGTCCCATGCGCGCCGCTACCGCACGGCACCGGTCCAGACCCAGCTCGATAGCCTGGGTATGGATCTGCTCCTGCCAGGCCAGCCAGCCCGCCAAGTCCGCGGGATAACGGGGAGCCGCCTGCGGCGCCTGCGAACGCAACGGAGCGGAGCTATTCATGCACTGCTGCCGACAGCGCCGTATCCGCCACCGGGTTCGGCAGTTTCAACAACAGTGCCACCAGGGAGGCCAAACGCTCACGCATCTGGCGGCGGTCAACGATCATGTCGATGCCGCCGTGCTCCAGCAGCGACTCACTGCGCTGAAATCCTTCCGGCAGCGATTCGCGCACAGTCTGTTTGATCACGCGCGGCCCGGCAAAGCCAACCAAGGCGCCTGGTTCCGCGATGATCACATCACCCAGAGAAGCCAGGCTGGCAGAGACCCCGCCCATGGTCGGATGCTGCAACACCACGAAGTAGGGCAGGCCGCGGTCTTTCAGGTGAACGATGGAAGCGGTAGTCTTGACCATCTGCATCAGAGAAGAGAGTCCTTCCTGCATGCGCGCTCCACCGCTGGCGCAAAAGCAAATCAGCGGAGTCCCGCGCTGCTCGGCCTGGCGTGCGGAACGCACGAATTTCTCTCCCACCACGCCGCCCATCGAACCGCCCATGAAATCGAACTCGAACGAGCAGGCGACCACCGGGATGCCATGCAGCCTGCCGGCCAAGGCGATCAACGCGTCCTTTTCGCCAGTGGCGTGCTGGGCCTGCTGCAGGCGCTCGCGGTAGCGTTTGCGGTCCTTGAATTTGAGCACGTCCATCGGGGCCAGGTCGGCGCCGATCTCCTCGGGCGCTTCGTTGTCATCCAAAAAAGCCAACAGCCGCGCCCGAGCGGAAATGCGCATGTGATGCGAACACTTCGGACACACGTATATATTGCGCTCCAAGTCGGGCTGATACAGCACCGCGGCGCAATGTTCGCACTTGGTCCAGCGTCCCTCCGGTACTGAACGCCGGTCACCATCCAATTTGCGGATCCGGGAAGGCAGTAGTTTGTTCAGCCAACTCATCGGGACAGGAGAGTCAGGCGCTCTGCGCGATAGCGGATGCCGTCACCCATGGACGGCATCCACGGCCTGGCGCATTTGGTGCAGGAAATTCCGGGCAGCAGCAAGCTCCGTACCGTCCGCTACCGCCGCGTGGACGTGCTCCACCAGGGCGCTGCCGATGACCACGGCGTCTGCCTGGATGGCCACGCAGGCGGCGCTTTCCGGGGTCTTAACGCCAAAGCCGGCAGCAAGCGGCAACGTGCTCAGCTGGCGCAGTTCAGACAGCCGCACGGCGGTCTGCTGCAGATCCAGATGGTCGCTGCCGGTGACCCCCTTGAGCGTCACGTAATACAGGAAGCCGCCAGCATATTTGCAGATCTCGATGGTACGCTGGATGGAAGAAGTCGGCGCCAGTAAATAAATCTGCTCCAGGTTGTGATCAGACAGCAGGGGTGCCAGGTCAACGGATTCTTCAAAGGGCATATCGACCAGCAACACGCCATCCACACCTGCCTGCCGCGCCTGCCTGGCAAAAGATTCATAGCCATAGGCCTCCAACGGATTGATGTATCCCATCAGCACCACCGGAGTATAAGCGTTGCGCTGACGAAAGGTCTTAGCCATCGCAAACACGTCGCACAAACGGGTGCCGCCCGCCAAGGCTCGTTCGCTGGAACGCTGGATCACCGGCCCGTCGGCCATCGGATCAGAAAACGGGATGCCCAACTCGATCAGATCAGCGCCCCCCTGAACCAGCGCGTGCATCAGGTCCGGAGTACACTCGGGGCTTGGATCCCCGGCGGTAACAAAAGGCAACAGTCCCTTGCGGCCCTTGCTGCGCAAACTTTGAAAACAAGCCCCGATGCGGTTCATCTGCCGCCGTGCCGGCCCGGCGCCCGTGAACGGATTTTTTCCTGCCTGGCAACGATCCCAACGTCCTTGTCCCCGCGCCCGGAAAGGTTGACGATGATGATCTGCTCGCGGTTCATCCTGCGCGACAACTGGCCCGCGTAGGCCAGGGCATGACAGGATTCCAGTGCCGGGATGATCCCTTCGCAGCGGCACAAACCATGAAAGGCCTGCAGCGCCTGTTCATCGTTGACGACGACGTATTGCACGCGCCCGGTGTCTTTCAGCCAGGCGTGCTCCGGCCCTACGCCCGGATAATCCAGGCCCGCCGAAACGGAGTGCGTGGGGAGGATCTGACCGTCCTGGTCCTGCAGCAGGTAGGTGCGGTTGCCGTGCAGGATACCGGGTCGGCCGGCGCACAGGGAGGCCGCGTGATAAGGACCCGTAAGGCCCGTGCCTCCCGCTTCCACGCCGTACATGGCCACGTCGCCGTCCTCCAGAAAAGGATAGAAAATTCCGATCGCATTGGAACCTCCGCCCACGCAGGCAACCAATGCGGCCGGCAGGGCGCGGGCCTCGCGGATCACCTGTTCGCGCGTCTCCATGCCGATCACCTCCTGGAAGCCGCGCACCATGGCCGGGTAAGGATGCGGGCCCGCCGCAGTGCCGATGATGTAGAAGGTGTCGTCCACCCGCCTCACCCAGTCGCGCAGGGCTTCATTCAGGGCATCCTTGAGGGTGCAGGAACCGGAATCCACGGCTGTCACCTCGGCCCCCAGTAGTTTCATCCGGTAGACATTGGGCTCCTGCCGCTCAATGTCCTCGGTACCCATGTATATCGTACATTGCATGCCGAAGCGGGCTGCGACCGTGGCGGTCGCCACGCCGTGCTGACCGGCGCCGGTTTCCGCAATCACGCGACGCTTGCCCATGCGCCGGGCGAGCAGGATCTGCCCGAGCGCGTTATTGATCTTGTGAGCCCCGGTATGATTCAGGTCTTCGCGCTTCAGGTAAATCCTGGCGCCGGCGAACTTCTCGCTCCAGCGCCGGGCATAGTAAAGCGGGGTCGGCCGGCCCACGTAGGAACGCAATTCCTGGTGGAATTCACGATGAAACACTTCGTCCCGGCGGCTTTCCCGCCATGCATTTTCCAATGCCTGCAGGGGCGCAATCAGAGTCTCCGGAACGAAACGACCGCCGTAGCGGCCAAAATGACCGAGATCATCCGGCAGATGCGTATAATCCGGTGGATCAGCGGCTGAGTTCGTATGTTGCATTGCGTACCTCTTTGATGAAAAGCGACATCTTTCCAGTACTTTTGACCCCTGGCGCATCTTCCACTCCACTGCTGACGTCCACCGCGTAAGGTATCGTGCGGCGGATCGCCTGAGCCACATTCTCCGCCCGCAGACCACCAGCCAGAATGACCCGGGTATTGGGCAGACGCGGGATCCGCGACCAATCGGCAAGCTGCCCGCTTCCCCCCCAGACTCCGGGTTGGCAGGCATCCAATAGTAGACCAAAGGCATCGGGAAAAGTAGTACCCAAAGCAGAAAGCCGTAAACGGATAGATACCTGCGCCGCCTTCACGTAAGGGAAGCGGTAGTGACGGCAGGCCGCGGGCGATTCATTGCCGTGAAACTGCAGCAGGTCCAGCGGGACTTCCTCCAGTACCTGCTCCACCAGGGCGGGACGGGGATTTACAAACAGGGCCACCCGGGTCACCGTGGACGGGAGCACCGAGGCAATTTCGCGAGCCTGCCCGATCTCCACCGCCCGCGGACTAGGCGGATAAAACACCAAGCCGATCGCGTCCACCCCAAGGCGCGCCGCCGACTCCGCGTCGGCGGGACGGGTCAGGCCGCAGATCTTGACGCGCACCCCCGTCCCCGCCGGCCCGAACCCGCCCCTGACTGACTGTACCCGCTCGATCACCGTGATTCAGGGCAATGCAAAGCCCGGGAAGTAGCGCGGGCGTGGCAGTTGGAAATGTTCCGGGTAGCGCACGTCCACCAGGTACAGGCCGGCGGCGGCGGCGTTGATCCCGGCGCACCTTCGGTCCCGGGCCAATAAAACCTCCCGGGCCCACTGCGATGGCCGACGTCCCAGGCCGATCTGCAGCAAAACGCCGACCATGTTACGCACCATGTGCTGCAGGAACGCGTTAGCTTCCGCTTCAAAGATCAGAAAATCCTCCGCCCGATACACTTCCAGACGGTACAGGCAGCGCCAGGGACTCTTTGCCTGGCAGCCGCTGGCACGATAGGAGCTGAAATCATGCTCTCCCTGCAGAAAAGCGGCACCCCGGCGCATGGCGATCACGTCCAGCGGCCTGGCTTCCCAGCCGAGCCGTCCCGACCACAGGCCGGGCGCGGTACGGCGATTCAGCAGCAGGTAGCGGTAGCATCGACGCAAGGCGGAATAACGGGCATGAAAATCCTCCGTAACCGGATGCACCCAAAGCACCTTGACATCTGCCGGCAGGTGCGTGTTCGTCCCCAACACCCAGGCATCAGAGAGGCGCTCGACCGCGGGGCTGAAATGTGCCACCTGGTAACTGGCGTGCACGCCGGCGTCGGTACGGCCTGCACATTGTACCTGCACGGGCCGGTCGGCGACCCGCGACAACGCCTCTTCCAGGCAATGCTGAACGGTGCGCTGCCCGGATTGACGCTGCCAGCCGACAAATCCCGCGCCGCAATACTCCATGCCCAGGGCCAGGCTCATGTCCGCGCCGTGCCTTGCTCCGTATTACCCACCGAACGCAGAGCCTGTGACAGACAAAGTCTGACGGTCTCTGCCTGCACGGTGCAGCGCTGATCTCCTCCCATGGACCTGTGTGCAGCCATCCCATATCGATCGGGGCTACGGGCAGCTACCATCTATACTGCCCGGCGGCGGCAAGCAGCACGAGCAAAAGCAGGGGCCACAGCCACTGCCGCAGCGGCGGGCCGGCCACCTCGCCGGGCGCAATCCGCTCCTGTAGCGGCAACGCGGCAACGTCGGGGCCGGCACCCTGCAGCAGGTCACTGAACAAGCGCGCAGACCAGGGCCGGGCAGCGCTCGCCAGCCGGGAGAGAGCTTCCTGTTGCCGCGGGATCAACTCCATGGTCAACCACAACCGGTCTGCGAAGCGCTCTGCGGGCAGTCCTAAATAGCGCAACGGACGGAGCCACCAGGACAGGCCGCGCAGCAAATCGGCAGAGGCGGTCGCAGCGCGCAGAGTATCTGCCGCCAGCACCAGCACGGCCAGGGCCAGTATGTTGCGCAACGGCTCGAACCAGGCGCCCGGCACACCGGAGGACGGCGCTTGCGGTAACCACAGGTGCATCAGCAGAATCGCCAAAAACAGCCAGCGCACGCGCCACAGCGGGGCCGCACACCCGCGCAGCGGGTGTTTCAGCGCATACCCCCTTGCCAGCGCCACCGACGCGCCCGCCGCCAACAGGACACCGATGTTTCCCTGCATCAGGATGGGGGCAAGGATCAGCACCAGGGCGATGCGGATGGTCGGGTGCAACGGGGTCATCCCGAAAAAACGGTGCGCTGACGACGCAGGGTTTTTACCCCCGGCGCACGGCTGCATCCGTTCATCAAGCGAGCGCGCGGCGCAGACCCGGAGGCCGAAGGCAAGTGCATTCGCTGTGCCGGGGCAGGCAGCGGGATCCGCATCGGCCCGACCGCCCACCGATGATCAAAAATCTCCGCGCCCTGGCGCACGGGCAGCAGGCGAGGAGCCGCCGATAACAGGATGTTCTTCTCTTTACGCATGGGATTGTTCCCGTCAGAACCGACGTCCTGACGTCAGATATATCACAGATATATCATAAAGAGGTTCCATAAGAGGTTCCAGGGCAGCTGCCAATCCCGGGCTTGATCCGCCCATCGCCGGTACGCCTGGCATAACGCCTGACGTTACCGTGCGGGAGCAAACAGCGGTGGCATCGCGCGGCTTCCGGTCACCGTCTATCGGGCCATCATCGGCTGCTCCCGCATCCGATCGGCCCACCGTGCCCCGTTACCGAAATGCAATGGAAGCCTATTGCATCCCGGTGTCTTCTTCACCTGTTTTACATCATTTGGCGCAGCTTCCGCTGCGCATCCAGCCCCGCGCTGATTTACGCAATCAAGCTTCGTCAGGCAAAGATTGGATCGGGCCCCTGAGGTATTCCCCGGGGTATTCCCTGGGATATTCCCTGGGGTATTCAGCCGCCGGCCGAGGCAATATGGCGACCAGGCCGGCTCCTCAGGCAGGATGCCATCAGGCCGACCGGGGGGCCGACCGGGGCCGACCGCACTCTCAACTGATTTCAGTCAGCAATCGCTCCGCTTCCTGCTGCTGATTCTCATCTCCTTCGGCCACGACTTCCTCCAGGGAAAGCCTGGCGTTATCGGCATCTCCCAACTCAATATAGGCTCTTGCCAGGTCCAGCTTATTGGCAATGTCCTCCCCTGGAAGCTGCCCAACGACGCCCTGGTCCTGCCCTTCATCCGCTTCTGGATCGGCCTCCATATCAATGTCTATGTCCAGGTCCAACTCGCCGCTGTCCGCTTCCTCCGCTTCCGGCACAGCTTCCAGCGCCACGTCCTCTACGCTCAAATCATCCATGTCCAGACCCGCCGCCATATCTTCCGATGCGACGGCGACTTCGGCCTCCCCCTCAATATCCAGAGACAGATCGGGCGCCTCCGGACTGGCCGCCACCCCAGACTCCTCCTGCTCAAGCGACGCGGACAGATCCGCAGCGGCCGTAAGCTCTTCGTCTCTGGCCATATCAAGCGACAAGTCCGCTGCCTCTTCGGCCTCGCCACCTGCCTCTTCCGCCTCTCCGATACTCATATCCAGCCCGGCATCCGCATCCGCATCTCCGATACTCATATCCAGCCCGGCATCCGCTTCCGTCTCTTCGACCGCCATATCCAGCCCGGCATCCTCTGCCTCTTCGACCGCCGTATCCAGCCCGGCATCCGCTGCCTCTTCGACCGCCATATCCAGCCCGGCATCCTCCGCCTCTACTGAGAGGTCCATATCTCCCAGTCCGGCATCCTCCGCCTTTTCTACTGCCGTATCGCCTAAATCAAATTCCAGGGCCGCACCCTCTTCCGCATCATCGGCAGCAACCGGCTTCTCCTCTGCCGTCTCACCCAAATCGAATTCCAGCCCCTCATCCTCCTGCTCTGCACCTTCCTCCTCCGCCAGAGTCTCGCCCATTGCGTCCTCTTTTGGCTGCGCGGACTGTATCGCTCTTTGAGCGGTTTCTTTCGAAATTCGCTGGGTGGAAGCCAAGTCCGGTGCCTGTTGCGCAGGCTGTGCAAACAACTCGCGTCCAGGAGAAATCTCTTTCCACATGTTGAGGGCCAGTTCCCAATGCTCGCCGCTGCCGTCTGTCTTCTGTTGTAGAGTGCGTGCTGCCTGCTCAAAAGCAGCGAGATCATTCATTGCGCTGTAAATCTCGAGCAGCTTCAGGTGATAAGAAGGATTGTCCGGCTCTTCCTCGAGGGCTTCGCGCACAAACTCAATAGCACGATCGGATTGGCCATAGGCAACCAGCACATTGACCTCCGCCATGCGCGCCTCACTGCTGTCCGTGTCTTCCGGAATATCGAAATCCAAGTCACTTTCGAATTCGGAGAGATCCGTCATGTCTGTAATGTCGGCTTCTTCCTCTGGCGCAGTTTTCGCGGGAGCCCCGGCGGTTGAGGGCATTTCCGTGACGGCGGCATCAGCAGCCGGTGCGGATACCAACGGCATGGTTTCATCTAACGGTGCCGCCGCGTCCTCTACTACATCTATGTCAGCAATCTCAGTGGCTGCCTCCTCGCCTTCCGCCACCCAGTCTTCAGACAGCTCATCCGCTTCAAAGCTCTCTTCTTCGGCTCTCCTGCGGCGGCTGCGGTAAAACAGCAAGCCCCCCAGGAGCAGAACGAACGATGCGGCCGCACCAGCCGCAATCAGGCCATAGCGGGAGGCATACTCGCGGGCTTTATTCATCAACACTGCATACAGACCAGGGCCGGCCGGCGCTTGCGCTTCCTCTGGCGGCGGCTCCGCCTGCTCTGCCTGCTCTGCCTCTGCCACCTGCTCTGCCTCTGCCGCCTGCTCTGCCTGCTCTGCCTCTGCCACCTGCTCTGCCTCTGCCGCCTGCTCTGCCTCTGCCTGGCGTTGCGCTTCTTCCGCCTGGCGCTGTGCCTCTGCCTGGCCTTGCGCCTCTGCCGCCTGGCGCTGTGCCTCTGTCTGGCGTTGCGCCTCTTCCGCCTGGCGCTGTGCCTCTGCCTGGCGTTGCGCCTCTGCCGCCTGGCCCTGCGCCTCTGCCTGGAGTTGCGCTTCTTCCGCCTGGCGCTGTGCCTCCGCCTGCGCCTCTTCCGCCTGGCGCTGTGCCTCCGCCTGCGCCTCTTCCGCCTGGCGCTGTGCCTCCGCCTGCGCTTCTTCCGCCTGGCGCTGTGCCTCCGCCTGCGCTTCTTCCGCCTGGCTCTGTGCCTGTTCCGTCTGGCCCTGCTGTTGCTGCATCAGATCCTGCTGCAACCGACTTAATTCCGCGTCCTTCAACTCGATCATCCGCTGCAGATCCTGGGCAATGGCCTCTGTCTCCTGCAGACGCTGACTAAATTCGCCCAACTGCTGTTCCTTGGACTGCAATTCTTCCTGGACTAATGCCAACTCCCGCTTCAATTGGTCGGGCGATTCAACACCCGGCGTTGCGGCTGCCGCGCCGTCCGAATCGGGGATTAACACCCGCACCTGCTCTGTGGGCTCCGGCACCACAGGTGCGGGAGCACTTGCCGGTGCGTCCGGCTGCCCTTCGGCAACGGGCACCCTGGCTACCGTACCCGCCTGCGGGGCAGCGGACGGTGCGGCGGCAGGAACAGGCGGCGGAACAGCCGTGCGGCCCGCGACCTGCAGGCTGCGCTTTTGTTGCCACAGATCATTGTGTATGCGCGTCTGTTCCATCGCCTGGCGCCGATCCAGCGAGCGCAGTTCCTCCGCACTCGGCACCTGCAAAACCTGTCCTGTTTTGAGCGCGTTAATGTTGCCACCAAGGAAAAAAGCATGGGGATTTCTGCGCAGCAAGGCATGCATCATTTGCTGGATACTGATGGAACGATCCGGACGCATGCCGATCGCGATCGCCCAAAGCGTATCGCCGGAGCGGGTCGAGTAATCAGAGCCCGGGATTGCTCCCACTGCCCTGGTCCGCCCGCCGCTCGGAATACTGTCGACCGCTCTCACTGGAGGGACTAACGGCAGGATGGGTTGGAGCGGCCTTTCCAGGGTAGAGCCGGGAACGGCAGGCAGGCTGGGACGGTGCGGTGCGGCTTGTATCCCTGGTCCGGCAGGCTCGCGCGGGTAATTCGGTGGATCCAGCAGCATCGTGTATTCCTTCACCAGGCGCCCGCCCGTCCAGTTCACCAGGATCAGGAAATTCAAGAACGGCTCGCGGATTGGAGCCGCGCTGCGGAGCAGAATATAATCTACCCCCTGTTGGCGATCCTCCACCTCGAAACGCAGCATGTAGAGCACGGGGTACAATTGGATCCCGGCCTTCTCAAACAGCTCCAGGTCTGCCAATCTCGCTTGCAGCGCACTCAGGTCATCCTGCTCGCTGCGCAATAACTCAATGCGTGCGTCCAGGGGCTCATTCAAACCGGAAAAAACCTCGATCTTTCCCAGGCCCAGTGCCGGAGCCAATCTGGGCAACCCTGTCAGCAGAAACAGCAGGACACCACAAAACAACATGCGCCCAGACAGCGCCACCTTCGGATATTGATCCTTACCGGTGATCATAAAACTTCAAAATTCGTCAAAATTCTCTCGCCTTCGCAGCCCCCGTACTGCCCACGCAAAGCCACAGCCCGGAAGTACCCGATGGCCGAATCTCTAAAACTCATCCTTATATTATCAACCTTTATGAGAAAGACTACAAGTATTTTATCAGAATATCCGCGATTTGCACACTGTTTAGGGCCGCTCCTTTACGCAGGTTGTCTGCCACCACCCAGAGGGCTAATCCCCTCGGATAGTCTGAATTCTGCCGGATCCGCCCTACATATACCGGATCCCGCCCTGCCGCCTCGGTGTGGGGGGTGGGATAGCCGCCGGCCTCCTGCCGATCCAGCACGACCACGCCCGGCGCCTGCTCCAGCAATTGGCGCGCCTGTTCGGGCCGAATCGGCTCCCGGGTCTCGATATGCACCGCCTCGGCATGACCGTTCCATACCGGCACCCGTACCGCCGTTGGCTCAACCCGGATTTGGTCGTCCTGCAAAATTTTGCGTATCTCCCAAACCATTTTCATTTCTTCTCGTGTATAGCCATTTTGCTGAAAATGATCGATATGCGGTAACACGTTGAACGCGATCGGGCGCGGAAACACCGCACAGCGCGGCACCATTCCTGCCAGCAGCGCCCGGCTTTGTTCCTCCAACTCCTGCATCGCACGCCGCCCGGCGCCGGAAACGGCCTGATAGGTACATACGTTGATCCGCTCAATGCCGACGGCATCGTAGATCGGCTTCAGCGCGACTGCCATTTGAATCGTCGAGCAATTGGGATTGGCTACGATACGGCGGGAGCGGTAGCCGGCCACCGTCTCCGGGTTTACTTCCGGCACCACCAGCGGCACCTCCGCCTCGTAACGGAAGCAGGACGTGTTATCCACCACCACGCAGCCGGCGGCAGTCGCCCGCGGAACTTCGATTTTCGACACCGAGGCGCCGGCGGAGAAAAAAGCGATATCCACCCCCTTGAAGTCAAATTCCTCCAGCAACCCCACCTTCAACTGCTGACCGCGAAAAGACAACCGGCGACCCTGGGAACGCGCACTCGCCAGCAGGTGCAGATCGGCGACAGGGAAGTCCCGCTGCTGCAATATGTCCAGCAAAACTTCTCCGACCGCCCCAGTGGCTCCCACCACCGCCACGTTCCAAGTTCTGTTCATGGCCGCACCAATGATCCCGGGAGCAATGGATCAGTCAACATCCGCAGAGACGGTGCGCCCGTTCGGTGTCGCGGCTTCGATAATGTAGATCATTCGATTTTCGGTTTCCCACAGCAGGTCCTCAACCGCACTACCGACCCCGGCTGAAGACAGCCGATCAAACAATATCGTGCTCTGGCCCTCACGCTGCAAAAAACTCAGCGTCAACGGACACAGGGCCATCATGTTCGGAGCCAAATTGAGTACCTGGTTGGCAAACCAGGGATTGCAAATCACCATGGCGCGCACTTCCTGGAAACGGTTGCGGTTGTACTCATCCCCCCAACGCTCCGCATTGCGAGCCAGGTTCTTTCCTATATTGAGTTCATAGATGACGTAGAACCGGGACTCCTCCAGCTCACGGCGGATCCGGTCATAGATCGGTTGCAGAGGTTCCTGCGCATGCCGCTCATAGATTCGAGACGACGGTTCGGCGACCGCTGCCGACACCGGCAAAGCGGACAGCAAAAGGCATGGGACCAGCCACGCGGGGAGCACTTTGCCCAAGCAACGCGGAGTTAGCTTTCGATTCATCATCAATAGCACCTGTTCTGTAAAACGAGGCGGCCCCCCAACCCTCTTGTTCCGCCCCATAGCATCATTTCCGGTCCCGAAGAAAGGGGCCGGGCAGTTCGCGGGCGGCCCCTGATGCCACTCGCAAAAAGATCATTATTATGTTCCATTTTGCCGTGTTCCTGCAATGGAAAGCGACGGCCTGGGATTGCCTGCGGGCTGATTGCAGGGCAAACCGGCACCGCGGCTGGCACCAGACACGATGCTTCAAGGTAGATCCCCCCTGTGACCCATCGCGCCGCAGCCGGCAACGGTACTGATGCGGCGGCTGGTCCGGAAAGCCGCCGCGCGCCGATCAAAATGCCAGCGAAATCCTGCCGCGCGGCTTATACTTCCAGGTATCGCAGGCCCTGTAGCCTGTTATTGCACCGAGGAGGTAGATGCAATCGTGAATCTTTGCCCAGATAATCCGCGGTGCAGCCAATCATTCGGCAGCAGCCTATTCCTGGCGCTGGCCCTGTCAGCGGGGCCGGCGATGGCGGGAAATACCGAAAGCCCGGCAAACGCCGAACCCTGGCCCGAACCGTTCCAGGGCGAGGAATCCAGCGCCCTGGAATGGTTGCTGTCCCCGGGTACGGAGAGGTGGGGAGAAACGGAGGATATCGGCAATACAACATTGCAATACCGACTGTCTCCGTTCACAGGCGAGTCACAATCCGCTTCCTCCCTGTTGCTGCCGCTTTGGGAACCTGGAACCAACTCCATATTCAGTCAGGGCGGTTGGCACCAGGAACACACTGGAAAAAATCTGAACCTGGGGCTGGGCTACCGCTTTCTGCCCCGGCAGTGGGTACTGCTGGGAGGGAACTTGTTCTATGATGCCCTGGGGAAATCAAACACCGGGCGCGTCTCGGTCGGCGCAGAAGCCAAAAGCCGGCTGCTGGACTTTTACGTGAACTGGTACCACGGACTGACCGGATCTGACAATCCGGAGCACTCGGGGCAGGCGCGCAACGGGGACGGCTGGGACATGGAGGTCGTCGGTCGATTGCCGCGCTTGCCCTGGGCGGAGTTGTCCGGACAGTATTACTACGGGTGGACCGAAGACGGTCCCGACGTGGGACGCCGATACACGCAGGGACAGAGCTATCTCCTGCGACTGGCGCCGCTGCCGCTGCTAACGTTGGAACTGGAATACGATGGCTCTGAACTGGGAGAACGGGATTGGGGACTGAGTGCCCAGCTGCTGTACCGCTTCGGAGGTTCCTGGGCCGGGCAATGGCGTCAGCGCGACCGCACCAGAGCCCGGGAGTTCCTGCTCCGGCGTTTCGAACAGGCCCGGCGCCAGTACGGCGAGCGACGGCTGCAGTCGGACAATACAGAGCGCTGACCCGCATCCGCCGTCCGCCGCGCACCGGGCGCGGGCACCCGCACGCAGGCACCGGGACCCGGGGAAAGGGCCGCCGGCGCGGCGCGGGGGCCGGCGAACTTTGAACCCCGAACTGCAGACCCTGCCGGCCTACCCCTTCGCCCGGCTGACGGCACTGCTGCGGGACACGGCACCCGCACCCGGGCTCCGTGCCATTGATCTGTCTATGGGAGAACCCCGCCACCCTACTCCGCCACTGCTGCTGGAAGCATTGCGCCAGGCGCTGCCCCAGTGCGCCCGCTACCCGACCACCCGCGGCAGCGCTGCGCTGCGCCAGGCGCAGGCACGCTGGCTGTGCCGGCGTTTTGCACTCCCTGAGACCGCATTGGATCCGGAACGGCAGATCCTCCCGGTCAACGGAAGCCGCGAGGCACTGTTTGCCTTTGCCCAGGCAGTCATTGATCGACGCCGCACCGGCCCGCTGCTGATGATGCCCAACCCGCTGTATATGATTTATGAGGGTGCCGCGCTGCTCGCCGGAGCGGCCTGCCATTACCTGCCCTGTCTGCCCGAGCACGGCTTTCGCCCCGATTTGGACGCGGCCACACCGGAGCAATGGGCCCGCTGCCAACTTGTCTACTTGTGCTCTCCGGGCAATCCCACCGGTGCGGTATGCGACCCCGGCAGCCTGGAGCGGCTGCTGGAACTGGCGGATCGGTACGACTTCTGCCTGGCAGCGGACGAATGCTATATCGACCTGTACCCGGACGAGCAGCACCCGCCGCCCAGCGTGATGCAGCTGGCGTATGCGCTGGGGCGCACCGATTTCAGGCGCATACTTTGCTTTCACAGCCTGTCCAAGCGCTCCAATGCGCCTGGACTACGCTCTGGGTTCGTGGCCGGGGACGAACACTGGATCCAAAGCTTTCTGCGCTACCGGGTCTATCACGGCTGCGCGATGCCGCCGCACACGCAAGCCGCCAGCATTGAGGCTTGGAACGATGACCGGCACGTGTGCGAAAATCGCCGGCTCTACCGGGAGAAATTCAACTCAGCACTGGAGATCCTGTCCACAGTCCTCAATAATCTGCAACGTCCCGAGGGTGGGTTTTACCTGTGGGCTAAAATCCCTTTCAGCGATTTGGAGTTTGCCCGCAGACTGTACCGCGAGCAGAATGTGCGGGTATTGCCGGGCAGCTTCCTGTCCCGACGCAGCGGTGCCGTGGATCCGGGTCAGGGCCGGCTTCGTATCGCGCTGGCAGACACGCAGTCCGTCTGCGCGGAGGCGGCGCGGCGCATCCGCCGCTGCCTGGAAACGGCCCTGAATGAAACCGGAAGCCATTGAGAAGCCATTGAATCGGAAGGTATTGTATGGATATTGATCAGCGCCGCGCCATCATCGAAGAGCACTTCGAGCAGCGCACAGAGCTTAGCGCCGACAGCGCCGGCCCGGAGCTGCGCGCCGCGGTACAGGAGACTCTGGAAGACCTGGATCGGGGACAATTGCGCGTGGCCATCCAGCAGAAGAAAGAGTGGATCGTGCATCAATGGTTGAAAAAGGCGGTCCTGCTGTCGTTCCTGCTGCATAACAGCCGCCTGATGCCGGGCGCCTACACGAATTATTACGATAAGGTGGAGCCCAAATTCGCCGCCACGGACGCGACCGCTTTCGCGGCCCTGGGCATGAGGGTAGTCCCTCCGGCCAGCGCCCGCTTCGGCAGTTACATCGCCCCCGGCGTCGTCATGATGCCTTGTTACGTGAACATAGGTGCCTACGTTGGGAGCGGCACGATGATCGACACCTGGGCCACGGTCGGCTCCTGCGCACAGATCGGCAAAAACGTGCACCTGTCTGGAGGAGTCGGGATCGGCGGCGTGCTTGAGCCGCTGCAGGCAACCCCGACCATCATTGAAGATCACTGCTTCATCGGGGCTCGCTCGGAGATCGTGGAAGGAGTGATCGTGGAGGCCGGAGCGGTTATCTCGATGGGCGTATATATCGGCCAGAGCACCCGCATCTACGATCGCAGGGACGGAACCACCCGCTACGGGCGGGTTCCGGCGGGAGCGGTCGTGGTGCCCGGCACGCTGCCGGCGGCAGACGGCAGCCACGGCCTGTATTGCGCCGTCATCGTGAAACAGGTGGATGAAAAAACCCGCTCCCGGATCGGCATCAACCGCCTGCTGCGCGATCTCTGAGCCCGGCGCAGGAAGCACCTGCCGGGGGAAACAGTGGCACCCCGGTCTGCCCGTGTGCCGATCCAGCATTGACATATATCCGTTCCTGTGCACAATGGGGCCGTGAGTTTTCCCGGTCATTTCGAACGGTTCATAAACCCCACACTTCCTTGAGACAGCTAAATCCAAAACAAAGCAAGCCGCACAACACGCCCTTACGCCATGGGAAATGAAGCCAATCAAATCAAAGTGCAGAACCTGCATCGGTACTTTGGAAACATCCACGCCGTGCGGGGGCTCTCCTTCTCGGTCAACCGGGGGGAGGTGCTGGGCTTTCTGGGACCCAACGGGGCCGGCAAGTCCACCACGATGAAGATGATCACCGGGTACCTGAACGCCAGCAGCGGTACTATCCAGGTTTGCGGGCACGATATCACCCAGGATCCGATCGCGATCAAACGCTCCATCGGCTACCTGCCGGAAGGAGCTCCGACCTACGGGGAAATGACCGTTATCGACTTCCTGCAGTTCATCGCTGACGTGCGTGCGCTGTCCAGGGAGCAGCGGCGGCAACGCATTGACCAGGTGGTGCAGGACATTCACCTGGACTCCGTGCTGCATCAAAGCATAGAAACCCTATCCAAGGGATTCAAGCGCCGGGTCGGACTAGCCCAGGCGATCCTGCATGATCCCCCGGTGTTGATCATGGACGAGCCGACTGACGGGCTGGACCCCAATCAAAAGCACGAGGTACGGGCGCTGATCAGGAACATGGCGGCAGAAAAAGCGATCATCATCTCCACCCATATCCTGGAAGAAGTCGACACGGTGTGCAACCGGGCGATTATCATCGCTTCCGGCGAACTGCTGTTCAACGGCACGCCGGAAGAGTTGCGCGCTCGATCCGGGCAAAACGACATCGACCACGCCTTCCGCGAACTAACGATGAAACACTACGCAGAGCATGGAGACAGCAAACAGACGTGAATAACGTGTTGAGCATTTTCCGGCGCGAGCTCTACGGGTATTTCTCCACCCCGATCGCCTACGTCTTTATCGTGATCTTTCTGTTCATGATGGGCGTGTTTACCTTCTACCTCGGCGGACTATACGAGCGCGGACAGGCGGACCTGGAGCCGTTTTTCAACTTCCACGTCTGGCTGTACCTGGCGCTGATCCCGGCCATCTCCATGCGCCTGTGGTCGGAAGAACAGCGCAGCGGCACCATCGAACTTCTGATGACCCTGCCCATCTCAACCACCGAAGCGGTGCTCGGCAAGTACCTGGCCGCCTGGTGCTTCACCTCAATCGCGCTGGCACTGAGCTTCCCGGTCTGGATCAGCGTCAACTACCTCGGCGATCCCGACAATACCGTCATCTTTGCCGGCTACATCGGCAGCATGCTGATGGCGGGAGGCTTTCTGGCAATCGGGTCGTGCGTCTCAGCACTCACCCAGAACCAGGTGATCGCCTTTGTCATCAGCGTGGTGTTCTGTTTCCTGTTCATTATGAGCGGCTACCCGCTGGTGCTGGACTTTTTCCGCGGCTGGGCGCCGCAAATCCTGGTGGAGACCATCTCCTCCTTCAGCTTCATCCTGCATTTCGAGTCAATCAAGAAGGGCGTGATCGATCTGCGCGATCTGATTTATTTCCTGTCTCTGATTGCGCTCTGGCTGTACGCCAACGTACTGGCCGTGGAATCGAGAAGAAACCGCTAGCATGCAGCTTGGCAAAAAACAGTTGCTGATGTCCGGCAGCGGGCTGGCGATGGCCGTGTGCGTATTTATCGGCATCAACATCATCTTCAACCTGTGGTTTACCTCGCTGCGCCTGGACTTGACTGACAGCAAGCTGTTCACGCTTTCCGAGGGAACGATCAATATTCTGCAGGCATTGGAGGAACCGATGCACCTGAAGCTGTACGTCTCGCGCAAGGCGCTGACCGAATATCCGCTGCTGGCAAACTACGCGCAGCGCGTGCGCGATATGCTGCTCGAATATGAATCGCGCGCGGGCGGCAGTATCAACCTTTCCTTCCTGGACCCGGAGCCTTTCTCCGAGGAGGAAGACCAGGCAGTTGCCGAAGGACTGCAGAACATCCCGGTGGGGGGGGCGCGCATCCAGGCCTACTTCGGACTGGTCGGGGTAAACTCCACCAATGACCGCGAAATCATCCCTTTCCTGGCACCCGGACGGGAGGCGTCGCTGGAATACGAGATCAGCAAAATGATCTACAACCTGGCCAACCCGGAGCGGCGAGTGGTCGGCTTGTTGAGCTCCCTGCCCCTGTTCGGCGAAGGCATACGCCCGGAACCGTGGTCCATCATTACCGTGATGCAGGAATTCTTTGAGATCCGCGACCTGAGCCAGAATCCGACCGCGATCACCCAGGGGCTGGACGTGCTGTTGCTGATCCATCCGAAGGACCTGGACGATGCCACGCTGTACGCGATCGATCAGTACGCGCTCCAGGGCGGCAAGCTGATGGCTTTGGTGGACCCGCTCTCGGATTATGACCTGAGCAATCCTCCGGAGGGCGCCACCGACGTGCTGCCGGACATGGACTCGGATTTGGCGACGCTGTTTAACGCCTGGGGCATTAAGCTCATCGAAGGCAAAGTCGTCGGCGACCTGCAAAACTCGATGCGGGTTCAACATCAGGGTGCGCGCGGCATCCAGGAAATCGAGTACCTCCCCTGGCTGCATATGAAACAGGCGAATTTCAATTCCGACGACTTCTCTACCAGCGAATTGAACCGGATCCACATCGGGTCAGGAGGCGCCATCGAGAAAACCGAGGACAGCGAAATCGAGTTTCAGCCGTTAATCAGCAGTTCCACGAAATCCACGCTGCTCGAGCGTGACCTGGTCATCTTTCAGCGCAGCGACCCCCAGGTACTGCTACAGGCATTCAAGGCCGAAGACAAGGAATTTGTCCTGGCAGCCCGCCTCAGCGGTCCGATCTCCTCCGCTTTCCCTGACGGCATCACAGTCCCTGATCCGGTAGACGCCCCCGGGGAAGAAGCCGGAGACGACAGCGCAGAGCAGGAAGAGAGCGGCGAGGAAACGGAACCGGAACGGATTAAAGATCCCGACCACACGGACAAAGGAGAACTCCACGCCATCGTGGTCGCAGACACCGATCTGCTGCAGGACCGCTTCTGGATCCGCGTGCGCAGCATTCTCAATATACGCATTCCGCAAACCATCGCAAACAACGGCGACTTTATAGTGAACTCGTTGGAGAATCTCTCCGGCAGCACTGACCTGATCAGCTTGCGCACCCGCGGCGAATACGAGCGGCCGTTTACCCGCGTCGAGGAGATCCGGCGCGAGGCGGAAACCCGTTTTCGAGACGAGGAGCAGCGCCTGAAAGAAAAACTGGAAACAACCGAAGCCCGCATCAAGGAACTGCAGCAGGAAGATGGGGAGGCCGGCGCAGGAGGACAGATCCTGACCCCGGCACAGGCGCGTGAGATCAACCAATTCAAGGAAGAACGCCTGAAAACCCGAAAACAACTGCGCGCAGTGCAGCACGGCCTGCAAAAGGATATAGAGGCGCTGGGCTCGCGCATGCGCTTCATCAATATCGCCCTGCTGCCCCTGACCGTGATCCTGGCATCCATCGCGCTGCACTTTATTCGCAAACGCCGCCGTCAGTTACAGTGGGGCTAGCTTGTTGTGAACACCAAGAAATTACTGGGATTGATGGCAATCACCGTGATCACGGCAGGCATTACCCTATACACGGTGTACAAGTTCGACAGCCGGGAAACAGTGATACAGCAGCCGCTGTTTCCCGAATTGGCTGCCAGAATCAACGAAGCCGCCTACATCAGCGTGCGCAGCTACGAGGATCAGATCATCCTCGAAAAGGACGGACATAATTGGAACGTCAGCAACCGCGATTCCTATCCGGCGCTCTTCAGCCGCGTGAAAAGCACGCTCCTGGCGCTGAGCGACGCACGTTTGCTGGAATACAAAACCAGTAATCCGGAACTCTACTATAAGCTGGGCCTGGAGGGCATTGAGGATGAAAGCGCGGCCACGCTGCTGCTGACGATCCGCAGCGAGTCCGATGAATTGCTGGTCGAACTGCTAATCGGCGATGCCCAGCGCGTGGGTGCCGTCGAACTGGCACCCACCTATTTTGTGCGCAAACCGGATGACGCGCGCAGCATGCTGATAGAAGCCAATCTTGACGTGCCCTCGGTGATCAGCAACTGGATCAAGAGCCAAATTATCGACATTTCCTCGGATCGCATCCAGGAGATCGAAATCCGTCATCCGGACCGGACGCTGCGTATCTTCCGCACCGAACCGGAACAAGAGAATTATCAGCTTGCCGGGATTCCGGTGGGCATGCGGCTCAAGTCACAGACCACCCTGGATCGAATGGGCACGATCCTGGAAGACTTCCGCATCGATGACGTCAGGAAGTCTGAAAGCTACGAATTTTCAGAAACAGCCGTACACACGCAGATCCGAACCTTTGACGGGCTTATCGTCAAAGCGCAGGCAGAGTACGTGGAAAACCAGGGGCGTGCCACCTTCAGCATGGAAACCCACGAAGAAAGCGAGGATCGGGCACGAGTGGAGGCCGCCGCGCTCAATGAACGGCTGGCCGACTGGGTATTTTTCATTCCCTACTTCAAGTACGACACCCTGGCGCGCCAGATTGGCCCCCTGGTTGAAGAGATTTCCGCATCCGACGACTCGGAAAGCGGCGGATGACCTTGCCGGGCCCGTCCCTGCGCGGCCAACACCGCCGCAGAGAGGGAGCACCTGAACACCGCGTCACTGCCCCCGCCTTGCCGCCGCCCCGGTCCCGGCACGCCGTTGCGCTCCGGTTCAGCCCACGCGCCCGGTGACAGACTACCGGGCAAACACCAGTCACCCAGAGATAGCCATGTCCGTTGACCCCGAAGCGGAGGCAACGGCGCCGCCTTTCAGTTTCCAGGAGTTGATCGCCGCGCTGCAGCATTACTGGTCGCGGCACGGTTGCGTGCTGGAACAGCCCTACGAGGCAGCCATGGGAGCGGGCACGTTCCATCCCGCCACCTTTCTGCGCGCGATTGGTCCGGAGCCCTGGAGCACCGCTTACGTGCAGCCGGTGCGCCGCCCCAGTGATGGCCGCTACGGCTGCAATCCCAATCGCCTGCAGCATTACTATCAGTTCCAGGTCTTCCTGAAGCCTGCTCCCGCCCAGATCCAGGATCTGTATCTGGAATCGCTGAACGCTTTGGGAATCGACCCGATGCAGCACGATATCCGCTTTGTGGAAGACAACTGGGAATCCCCTGCCCTGGGTGCCTGGGGGCTGGGCTGGGAGCTATGGCTGGACGGCATGGAGATCAGCCAGTTCACCTACTTCCAGCAGGTTGGCGGCTTGGACTGCCGGCCCATACCGGGAGAGATCACCTATGGCCTGGAGCGTATTGCGCTGCAACTGCAGGACGTGGCCAGCGTCTACGAACTGGACTGGACGCGCAGCGGGGAAAGCATTGTCAGCTACGGTGATTTGCACCAACAGGGCGAGCAGGAAATGTCAGCCTATAACTTCGAACACGCTGACGTCGGCAAGTTGAGCCGCGGGTTCGACGATTGCGAGCACGAATGTCAGGCGCTGCTGGAAACCGGACTGCCACTGCCCGCCTACGAGCAAGTGCTGCAGGCATCGCACCTGTTCAATCTGCTGGATGCGCGCCGCGCGTTGTCCGTTACCGAACGACAGCGTCATATCCTGCGCGTGCGGGCACTGGCCAAGGCAGTGGCCGCGCGCTACCTGGAAACGCGCCGGGAACTGGGTTGGCCTTTGCTCAAAGGCGCCGTGCCGAGCGAACCATGACGGCACAGATCGCGCACCGGCAGATGCTGCTTGAGATCGGCACCGAGGAATTGCCGCCTGGCGCCCTGCGCCAGGTCGCCGTCGCGCTCGCCGGCGGCATCGAACAGGCACTGGACCGGCACCGGTTGGCACACGGCAAGCTGCGCTGGTATGCAACCCCGCGCCGTCTGGCCGTGAGTGTCTGCGAGCTGGCACTTAAAAGCGCAGCCATGGAAAAGCGCCGCCGCGGACCGCCGCTCAACGCCTGCTACGACGCCCAGCAACGCCCAACCGCTGCAGCGCTGGGCTTTGCCGCCTCCTGCGGCGTCCCGCTGGAACAACTGGAGCACAGCGGCGATGGCAATGACGCCCGCCTGCTGCATCGCCACCACGAACCCGGACGGGAAACGGCGCAATTGCTGCCGCCCCTGCTGAACAAAGTACTGCAGCAGCTTCCGATCCCCCAGCCGATGCGCTGGGGAGAGGGACAAATCATGTTTATCCGTCCCGTGCACTGGGTGGTATTGCTGCTGGGCAGCGAGCTGATCGAAACCGAATTGCTGGGGTGCAAAACCGGCCGCTGCAGCCGGGGCCATCGCCTGCTGGACGCGCAGTCGTTCCCATTGGAGCAAGCCAGCAGCTATCCGCCCACCGGCTGGCACGTGCAAGCGGATTATGACCAGCGCCGCGAATGTATCCGCTCCCAGGTCAACGCGGCCGCCAGGCAAATCGGCGGTCAGTGCCTTATCGAACAGGAACTGCTGGAGGAAGTCACTGCCCTGGTGGAATGGCCGGTGCCGGTGTGCGGGCAATTCCCCGAGCGCTTCCTCAAACTGCCGCGCGAGCTCCTGATCGCCGCCTTGCAGACCCAGCAACGCTTTTTCCCGGTGCTAAGCCCGGATCAAAAACGGCTGATGCCGTCATTCATCTCCATTGCCAACATGGAATGTCCGCAGATGGATCCGATCCGGCGCGGCAACGAGCGCGTCATCGTACCGCGCCTGGCCGACGCCGAGTTTTTCTGGAACCGGGATCGGCGCCAAAAGCTGGAACAATACCGCGAACCGCTGCGCTCTTTGCTGTTTTACCAGGGCCTGGGATCGGTATATGACAAGAGCGAGCGGATGGCCGGGCTCGCCGCCTGGATCGCCGGGCAACTGCAGTTGCCGGAGAAGCCCGCCCGCCGTGCCGCCGAACTCTGCAAATGCGATCTGCTCACCGAGTTAGTCGGTGAATTCCCGGTGCTGCAAGGCTGCGCCGGGGGATACTATGCGCGCCACTCGGGCGAGTCCGGGGAGGTTGCCGAAGCCATCGGCGAACATTACCGGCCGCGCTTTGCCGGCGATTCCATCCCCGCTACCACACTGGGCCGCATCCTGTCTCTGGCGGACAAGATCGATACCCTGGCGGGCATCTTCCGCATCGGCAAGGCCCCCAGCGCGGAGAAGGATCCGCTGGGCCTGCGCCGGGCCGCGTTGGGCTGCGTGCGCATCTTGACGGAAGGCGGACTGGCACTGGACCTGCGCGACCTGACCGTTACGGCACGGCAGGCATACCAGGCGGAAAGCCGCCCGCGCGCAGTGCCCGGGCAAGACGCCGAGACGGCGCCGCAGGACACACAACAGCTAATCGACTTCATGCTGGAGCGGATGCGCTTTTGGTACCTGGAACAGGGTATACCGACGAGCGTATTTGAAGCCGTGCGCGCCGCCGGTGTGACCGAACCGGCGGACTTTAACACCCGCATCAAAGCGATCCGAAAATTTCAGGAGCTGCCGGAAGCCGGCGCCCTGATCACGGCAAACAAGCGCATCCGCAACATCCTGCGCCAGGGCAGTCCGGAATCCGCCGGTGAGCTGCCGGCGCTCCGCCCGGAACTGTTGCAGGAGCCCGCCGAGCAGGCGCTGGCGGAGCACTGCACGCAACTGCGGGCCGCGCAGGAGCAGAGCATGCAGCGCCGGGACTATGCGCAGGCACTGCAGCGGCTGGCCGGCCTGCAAGGAACCATAGACCGCTTCTTCGAGGACGTTCTGGTCATGAGCAAAGACCTGAAACTGCGCAACAACCGCATTGCCCTGCTGTATCATCTGGGCAAGATGTTCAACCAGATAGCGGACCTGTCCCGGCTGTAATTGCCGTGCGCAGCCCGTTCCCGCCAAAACGCTCGCCGCCGGCCGTGCGCGGGCCGCAAGACTGACTTGAGAGCGGTCTGCTTCGTCCGCGCAAGCGGCTTCTACACCGGCCTGTTCCTGTCCACCCTGTTCTTCGGCTTCTGCTGTCTGCCGTTGCACCTGCTGCCGCGCCCGATCGGCTATGCGTTCATGCGGCAATGGTCATGCTTCAACCTGTGGTGGCTGGCCCTGACCTGCGGACTGCGCTACCGGGTGGAAGGACTGGAGCATATCCACGGCGACGAGCCCCGTATAGTCGTCTGCAATCACCAGTCCGCCTGGGAAATTCTGGCGCTGAACGTGCTCTTGCCCCGCCAATCCTTTGTCCTCAAGCGCGAACTGCTGCGGCTGCCGGTCTTCAACTGGGGGCTTAGACTGTCGGACCCGATTGCCATTGACCGCGGGGCCCATCGAAAAGCCCTGCGCTACCTGTTGGAACAGGGTGCCAATCGGCTGCAGCGCGGCCTCTGGGTGGTCATCTTCCCCGAAGGCACGCGGGTAGAGCCGGGGCACAAGGGACGCTATTTGCCCGCCGCCGGCCTGCTGGCGGAAAAAACCGGCAGAGCCGTCCTGGCGGTGGCGCACAATTCCGGCTGGTTCTGGCCGAAAAACTGCTTCTGGAAGCGCCCGGGCACGATCCGCATAGTCATCGCCCCTCCTATCGACCCGCACGGCTTGAACGCCCGCCAAATCACCCGGCAAGCCGAGCACTGGATCGAGCAGACCCGCGCTCAACTCCCCGCTGCCTGAGCGGTTCAGGGCGGTTTTTGCGCCAGCTTCAATATGTAGCCCCATTGCGGGCGAGTGATCGGCATCACTGACAGGCGATTGCCGGGCCGCAGCAGAGCCAGTCCGTCCAACGCACGGTGCCGACGCAGTTCGGACAGAGGCAAGGGGCGCGGCAGCGGCGCCTGATAACGGACCGACACCAGGTACCAGCGCGGGCTTTCCGAGCGGCTCTTCGGATCGTAGTGTGCATCCGCGGGATCGAAGGCGGTCGGGTCGGGCCTCCCTGCGCCTGCGATTTCCATCGTGCCGACGATCCCGGGCTCGGCGCAATTGGAGTGGTAAAAGAAGGCCAGGTCTCCCTTGCGCATCTGATCGCGCATCATGTTGCGCGCCTGGTAATTGCGGACTCCGTCCCAGGGTTCGGTACGGCGCGGCCGGCGCCGCAAATCATCGAAACTGAATTCCGCCGGTTCAGACTTCATCAGCCAGTATTGCAATGGCACGTGCGCTGCCTTCAATCTGCCTGACCCGCTGTTTTCCATCCGCTGCTCCCGCCACTGTCAGCACGCGGCGCCGGCTTTCACCGCCGCCGCGGACCTGCCGGGCACTGCCGCCGGAACCGGCTATCCGCCCGCGCCCCTGGTGGCAGGCCAGGCGCGGGCAGCCGTCTCATCAACGCCCCGACGGGAAACGTAAAAAAGGTGAGGAGCATATCCACCTGCGTCGTGTCGGACCGGCAACTTGAACCAAAAATTCAGGTGGGCACTTCACGCGATTCTTCAGGCTTCCTGCATTAGGGCAGGCGTGCACAACGGCATCCCGATCAGCTCCCGATTGCCATATAGGTTCAAGTATATGTGGTCTTCTTCGCGCGCCGCAGAGTATGCCCCCCAATTCAAAAACTATACGGTACGATCACCGTTACCGACCGTCAACGCCTGGTCAATTTTTCCCGTCAGCCGATCAACGCTGCTGACCACCTGGCTGGTATAACCGTCATGCTCCCGCCGACAGTGCAGAATCTGGTGGGCCAGGTGCAGGGCCGCCATCACCGCGATGCGCTCGGACCCGATCACATTACCCTGTTGGCGCAATTGACTGACTTGCTGATTCAGCAGTTCCACGGCCTTGTGCAGGTCCTCCCGCTCCGCGTCATCCGAACAAGCCAGCAGGTATTCCCGGTCCATCACCTGGACGGTCACCTGCTGCCGCTCACTCATGACCCGACTCCATCGCCCGCAACCTGGAGATCATCGACTCAATGCGCGTGCGCGCCTGCTCGGTTTTCCGCATCAGTTCAGAGCGCTCCTGCGCCAAGTGCTTGTGCTGATCGCGCAGCGTGGCATTCTCGGACGTCAGTGCCTCTACCGTTTGAATCAGTTCATCCACGCGAGTTTCCAGGGCGGACAGATCCATAACTCTCAATCCCTCCAATTATGTCCACCGCGTCCACCAGGGAACGAGGCGGGAGATATAGAACCAAGACTCCATTATAATGGTTTCCGCCACAGCGCATACAACCCCGGAAATAGCACGGTCCGAAGCCGAAGAGGAAATGCATAAGTCACGCTCTTTCAACGAGGTAGCACACAGATTGGGTGCCGGCAGCAATGGCGGCAGCGCCGCCGAGTGCCACGGATTCCTGTCCGGGCGGCTCTGCCTGTACCGATCGGCGGCACAGGCGGCGCAGGATTACCGGCCCGCGCTGGGCGCCGCCACAGACGACCGTCAGGCATTACTGCAGGCATGGGCGGAGGATATTCAACAGCAGCTGGACGACGGGCAATGCACTTTCTCGCCGTTTCTGCCGGATGAAGAGGCGCCGCTGGGCCAGCGCACCGAAGCCCTGCGCGATTGGTGCACCGGCTTCCTCACCGGGCTGGGACGCGAACCGCGCCAGGGGAAGATACAGGAATTCCTGCAAGACCTGGGCCACATCACGCAGATGCAGGAAGTGGACGAGAACGCGCAAGAGGAAGAAAATGAGCGGGCACTGACCGAATTGATCGAGTACGTGCGCACCGGAGCCCTTTACCTGCACATGGAACTGCGACCATGATCATCAAGGAATACGCAACCCGGCGCCGTAAGCTGCTGGACGCCATGGGCGATTGCTCCATCGCCGTACTGCCAACGAGCGAGGAGTGCCTGCGCAACCGGGATATCTGCTTCCCCTACCGCCCGCATAGCGATTTCTTCTACTTGACCGGCTTTACCGAACCGAAAGCAGTCGCGGTACTGGTCCCGGGACGTCCGCAAGGGGAATACATCCTGTTCTGCCGCGGTCGCGACCCGGAGCAGGAGCTGTGGGAGGGCAACCGCAGCGGGCTGCGCGACGCCTGCGAGGAATACGGCGCGGACGATGCTTTTCCCATCGATGATCTGGACGATATTCTGCCGGGACTGCTGGAAAACCGGGAAAGGCTGTTCTACACCATGGGAGAACACTCGGAATTTGACCAGCGCGTGCTCAGATGGGTCAACGACGTGCGCGCCCGGGTCCGCACCGGGGTCACTGCGCCGGTGGAATTCATCGCGCTGGGACATTTGCTGCACGAGATGCGCCTTTACAAAAGCCGCCATGAAATCCGCACGATGCGCCGGGCGGCGAATATTTCGGCGCAGGCGCACCGCCAAGCCATGCGCACCTGCAAACCGGGGCTAATGGAATACCACCTGGAAGCGGAGATCCTGCATACCTTCATGCAGCACGGCGACCGCACCCCGGCCTATCCGCCCATCGTCGGCGGCGGCGCCAACGGCTGCACGCTGCACTACACGAGGAACGCAGCGCCGCTGAATGACGGCGACCTGGTGCTAATCGACGCGGGCGTGGAACACAACTTCTACGCCAGCGACATAAGCCGCACCTTCCCGGTCAACGGGTGCTTCAGCGCGGAACAGCGAGCCGTCTACCAGGTGGTGCTGGCAGCGCAGCAGGCAGCCATCGAACAGGTGCGCCCGCAGCGAGGCTGGAATGATTCGCATCAAACGGCAATTCGCGTCCTGACCGAGGGGCTGGTGGAGCTGGGCATCCTGCAGGGAGACGTGGACGCGCTCATCGAAGAGCAGAGCTACCGTCCCTACTACATGCACCGCACCGGTCACTGGCTGGGCATGGACGTACACGACGTAGGGGATTACCGGATCGGGGACCAGTGGCGCATACTGGAGGCCGGCATGGTGATGACGATCGAGCCGGGGCTGTACCTGCGCAAAGGAATACCGGGATTGGACGAGCGCTGGTGGAACATCGGCGTGCGCATTGAGGACGACGTGCTGGTCACCCGGGAAGAACCCGAGGTGCTGAGCGCGGCGGCTCCCAGGGAGATCCAGGCGATCGAGGAGCTCATGGCAGCCTGACTGCCCGGTGCCACGTCCATCTGGTCGTCGTCAGTCTGCTGAAACCCCCGGGTCCCGCTATGCCGCTCGTTCAGACACAAATCTTCCGGCCTTTACCGGGAGTTGGCAACGCCCGTCCCGTGTTCCCGCGCGGGCCGGCCCCGCACTCGCGGTCACCGACAGCCGTGCCTGGCCCTGATCCGGCGGCGCACGGACACCGGCAGGATGCGGCGTAATTCTTCCATGCCTCACAGTGCAATGCCGGGCGCTCAGCGCCCGGCGCGGCCGGCAGGCCACCCGCCCGGTATGAGCACAGTGCAGTCATTTGACCTGGTGATCATCGGCGGCGGACCGGTCGGCGCCTCTTTGGCCTGTGCCGTCGCCGCAACTCCGTTGCGCACCGCCTTGCTGGAGCGCTCCAGCGAATTCCCGCAGCGGGAAGACGAGCGTGCGCTGGCGCTGTCACTGGCCAGCAGTTACATTCTGCGGGACTGCGGCGCGTGGGACGAACTCGGCGCCAGACCGCTACGCAGCATCCACGTCTCCGCGCAAGGCTGCCTGGGAACCCTGCGCCTGCGGGCAACGGACATCGACAAACCCGTGCTGGGTTACATCGTCAGCGCCGCCCGCCTGCACGCCGCGCTGTGGCAGCAGGTTCGTGCGGCAGCGGACTCCGGCCTGACGTTGCTGCAGCCGGCCTATGCCAGCGCATTGCAGCTCCAGGAAGACTCGGTACAACTACAGGTTCAGCAACAGGGCCGTACATTGCAACTGCGCACCCGCTTGCTGGTGGCGGCGGATGGCAGCGATTCACCGAGCTGCCGGCAGGCCGGACTGCCGGTCCGGCGCCGGAATTACACGCAAAGTGCGCTATTGACCAGCTGCCGCCCGGAACGGCTGCCGCCGGACACCGCCTATGAACGCTTTACCGCCCACGGACTGCTGGCAGTGCTGCCGCTGAACGCAGAGCGCTGCAAACTCGTCTGCATGGTGCCCGGCGAGCAGGCGCAGGAGTTGCTGCAGCTGCCGGAACCCACTTTCCTGGGCTGGGCGGAGCGGCAGTTGGGGTCGCGCCTGGGAACTCTGCGCCAACTCGGACCGCGGACAAGTTACCCGCTATACGCGCACCACGCGACCCACTCCGTGCAGCAGCGCATCCTGCCGCTGGGCGATGCGGCTCACAGCATCCATCCCAATGCCGCGCAGGGACTCAACCTGGGACTGCGCGATGCCGCCTTACTGGCGGAAATGCTGGCTGAGCCGCCCGCTGACCCGGGCGCGGCGGCGCTGCTGCAAAACTATCAGCGGCTCCGGCAAGGCGACCGCCTGCGGACCCGTGCACTGAGCGAAGGACTGGCCGCCCTGGGCACATACAGCCGGCTGCCGCCCGTGGCCTGGACCCGCAGCGCCGGCATGGCATTCATCGATCTGTGTCCCGCGCTCAAGCGGCGCCTGCTGCTATCCGCTTCGGGCCTGTGGGGCCGGCAACCCCGGATTGTCCGGGAAGGCGCCGCCGGATGGGCCGCATGAACGGCCCGGCCGGCCTGCTGCCGGCGGCGGCGCGCAGCGATATGGCATCGGCGCCGCGACGCCGTTCGCCCGCTCCCGCGATAATCCCGGGCCACTACCGGTCCCCACTACCGCAGCCGGCGCTGGCGCCGGACGTGTCAGGCCTGTCGGAGTTGATCATCGCCCCGCCGCGGCGAACCGGCTCATTGCCCGCGCCCAGTGACTTAACGCAACTACCCGTGCCGGGCGCCAAGCCCCCAAAGGCCCGCAGCATAAAGAGCGGGTGCCTCACCCGCGGGCAGCCTTATTGCCACACTCAAGCTGCCATCGGCGGCGAAGCAACCGATGGCCCGTTTCCAGTAGCGCAATTTCGACCGGCGTTATTTGCGTTTCGTATCTATACGAGTTTTTATCGGCCCAACGGTAGTGCGCCGCCCGGGCGGCAACTTCGGCGCGGCACCGTGCCGGCTGCCGCCGACCACAGGCAACGGCAATGACTCCGTTCCCTCCCGGCGCGGACGGATAAGCAATGTCCCGCAGGCAGGAATCCGCCTCTACCCTGATCATCGTCGGCAGCGGCATTGCCGGCGCCGCGCTGTCGTGCCTGCTGACCCGGTACGGTTTTCAAGTACTGCTGATAGACCAGACTGACCCGGCCTGGACGCCGCCACCGCTGCTGCTGGCCCTGAACCCTGCCTCGCGCCAGATCCTGCACCAGGCTGGGATCTGGCCGCTGCTGCCGTCCGGGCAAATCGGCTCCTTCCACAAAATCCAGATTTGGGATGAGCGCGGCAGCACATTGTGTTTCGACAGCACCGAGACCTGCGCCCCCGCACTGGCCTGGACCGTGGAGCTGGAGGTGCTGCGCCGAGGCTGGCAAAATGCATTGAGCTCCTGTCGCCCTGCGATACGGCAAGTCACCGGCAGCGTGCAGCGGATCAGCCGCGGACCGGGCTCGATCCGGCTCGAGTTGAGCAGCGGGGAGCAGTTCCAGGGTACTTTGCTCATTGCCGCGGACGGCGCCAACTCCGCCGTGCGCCGGCATTGCCGCATTCCCTGCCAGGTGCGGGATTACCGGCAGCAGGCGCTGGTCTGCTCGTTGCGCGGGGAACAGCCCCATCAGCACACCGCTCGCCAGGTCTTCCTGCGGGACGGTCCGCTGGCCCTGCTGCCGGGCGCAGAACCCACGTTGTACAGCCTGGTCTGGTCCACCGGGCACACGCGGGCACGCAGGCTGCTGAAACTGGCTCCCTCCGACTTCCTGGAAGAACTACGGCGCACCTGCCCAAAGCTGGCCAGGCCGTTTTCGCACTGCGGCCCGCTGCATGCTTTTCCACTGCGGCAACAGCAAGCATTGCGCTACCAGGCAGAACGTGTGGTGCTGCTGGGCGAGGCGGCACATCTGCTCCATCCGATGGCCGGCCTGGGAGCCAACCTGGCTTTGCAGGACGTCGCCGCGCTCAGCAGAGAATTGCGCGCCACGCGGGACAAAAAACGGGATCCCGGCGGGCGCTCGGCCCTGCGCCGCTACGAACGCCGGCGCCGCGCCCCCAACCGGGTCACCGGGCAGGTTCTGGATGCGCTAAAATGGCTGTTTGAAACCCAGCGCCCCCCCCTGCCCCAACTGCGCGGCCTGGGCTTGAGCGCACTGGATACGTTTGCGCCGGGCAGGCACTGGATCATGCATCAGGCCATGGGTCAGGGATATAGAGACCAGACAGCTCAATGAACCATTGTGTGCCGGAAGGCGAATAGTCCTGGCGCCGGCGCCTGTGCACGCAATCCATTGCGGCAGCGGCGATGGTGTAAGCGGTGCATGATGACAACGCCGGCGGCAACGGCGCCGGTCGGCCTTCACCGGAGTCCTCCATGAACGCAGCGCCACCGGAACCGCCGGCAAATTTCATCTTTGAGAGCATCGAGCAGGATCTGCGGCAGGGCGCCAACGACGGGCGCGTCTGCACGCGCTTTCCACCAGAGCCGAACGGATACCTGCACATCGGACACGCGAAATCGATCTTCCTGAACTTCGGCGCCGCCGGACACTTCCCCGGCGGACACTGCATCCTGCGCTTTGACGATACCAACCCGGAGAAAGAGAGTGCCGAATGCACGCACGCCATCACGGAAGACGTGCGCTGGCTGTGTGACGGCTGGAACCACTGGGACGGCAAGGTCTGCCATGCCTCGGATTACTTCGAACAACTCTACCAATACGCTTTGCAGCTCATCAACGACGGCAAGGCGTACGTGGACGATCAATCAGCCGAACAAGTCCGCGCCGGGCGGGGCACCCTGACCCAGCCCGGGCGCAACAGCCCGTACCGGGAACGCAGCCGCCAGGAAAACCGGCTTCTGTTTGAGCGCATGCGCAACGGAGACTTTGACGAAGGTGCCTGCGTATTGCGCGCCCGTATCGACATGAACGCGCCCAACCTGAACCTGCGCGATCCGGTGATCTACCGGATCCGCAAATGCCCCCATTACCGCACCGGGCAAAACTGGAACATCTACCCGATGTATGACTATACCCAGTGCATTTCCGACGCCCTGGAAGGGGTGACGCATTCTCTTTGTACACTGGAGTTTGAGGATCATCGGGCATTGTACGACTGGTTCCTGGACCAGTTGCCGGTGCCATATCGCCCGCGGCAAATCGAATTCTCCCGCCTGAACCTGAGCCACACGCTGACCAGAAAGCGGCTGCTGGCGCAACTGGTAGAGAGCGGCCTGGTGGATGGCTGGGATGATCCGCGCATGCCTACCCTGAGCGGACTGCGCCGCCGAGGCTACACGCCCACGGCCATCCGTGACTTTTGCCGGCGCATCGGCCTGACCAAAAAGGAAGCCTTAATCGACCTGCGCCTGCTGGAGAACTGCATACGCGAGGAATTGAACCGCCGTGCGCCCCGGGCAATGGGCGTGCTGCGGCCACTGCGGGTAGTGATCGAGAACTATCCGGAAGGACAAGTGGAACAACTGGCCGTCCCCAATCACCCGGACGACCCCTCCATGGGACAGCGCACGCTGCCATTTTGCCGGGAGCTGTTCATCGAACAAGAAGATTTTCAGTCAGAACCGCAGCCGGGCTTCCGCCGGCTGAGTCCCGGCAGCGAAGTGCGGCTGCGCTACGCCTACCTGATCCGCTGCCGGGAAGCGCTACGCGACCCGGTCAGCGGAGCCATCGTCGAACTGCGCTGCCGCTATGACCCGGACAGCCGGGGCGGCAAAGCGCCGGATGGACGCAAAGTGCGGAGCACCCTGCACTGGGTATCGGGTCGCCACGCCATCCCCGCCGAATGCCGCCTGTACGACCGGTTGTTTCTGCTCCCCGAGCCAGGGCTGGAGGCGGCGAACTGGCAGGATGAGCTGAACCCTGAATCACTGCAGCTGTGCGGCGACGCGCTGCTTGAGCCGGCGCTGGCCGACTCGACCGCCGGGCAACGCTACCAGTTCGAGCGCATCGGGTATTTCTGCGTGGATGCGAAGTCCAATCAGCGCCGCGATGGGGGAAAATCGCTGGTGTTCAACCGTGTCGTATCCCTGCGCGAACCCCGCATGGCAGGGCAGAGGAAAAAATAACGCTGCATCGTAATAAAGCGGTCGCCGAGCGGGTGTTTTCCGCGGTGCCCGGCACCCGGCTGAGAGGCCGGCGCTACGCCGGTCGCGCCGCCGAAATCGGGTCCGGCCAGGTAATGAACCCTGCGCCCGGTAGCGATGGGGCCAGCGCATAAGTCCCAGGCAACACCACCACGATATGTATACAAGGGCCGATCAAGGCTGCGCTCCCTTATAATGTACTACGCCAGGTCCGCCGTATAGAGAGACTGCAATCATGAAACTGAATACCCCTGCCCGCTACCCGCAAACGCGCCTGCGGCGGCTACGCCGCGATGACTTTTCACGCCGCATCGTGCGGGAACACCGACTGCAGACGGAAGACTTGATTTGGCCCGTCTTTATTACGGAAACGCCGGGGCGCTCGGCAGTACCTTCAATGCCCGGCATAGAGCGGCTTGGAATGCAGGAATTGCTGCAGGAGGCAGGCGAGGCGGTACAGCTCGGGCTCCCGGCGGTTGCGCTTTTCCCCTGCATCGGCGAGAGCGGCAGAAGCCCGCGGGCGGAACAAGCATGGAACCCGCAGGGGCTGGTGGCACAGGCAGTGCGCGCCCTGAAACAATCGTATCCGCAACTCGGAGTCATTACCGACGTGGCCCTGGACGGTTATACCAGCCACGGGCAGGACGGGCTGACAGATGCCGATGGCTACGTGATGAACGACGAGACGGTGGCGGCCCTGGTGCGGCAGGCATTAAGTCATGCCGAAGCCGGGGCGGACATAGTCGCCCCTTCCGACATGATGGACGGTCGCGTCAGAGAGATCCGCCGGGCGCTGGACCAGGGCGGTTATCTCCATACCTGCATCCTGTCCTACGCAGCCAAGTACGCCTCCGGACTCTACGGGCCGTTTCGTGACGCCTGCGGCTCCGCCTCCGCCCTCGCCTCTGCAAAGGGGGCGGGGAAACACGGCTACCAGATGGACCCGGCCAATACCGACGAGGCGCTGCGCGAAGTAGCTTTGGATATAGCGGAAGGAGCCGACATGGTAATGGTTAAACCCGGCTTGCCCTACCTGGACGTCGTGCGCCGGGTCAAGGAAAGCTTTGCCGTCCCCACGCTGGTGTATTGCGTCAGCGGAGAGTACGCGATGATCGAGGCGGCGGTCGCGCAGGGGGCACTGGATCGGCGCAGTACAGTACTGGAGCTGCTGCTGTGCTGCATACGCGCCGGCGCCGATGCGGTCCTGAGCTACCATGCCAAGCAGGCAGCGCAATGGCTGCAATCCTCCTCCGCATGAGCATGACTGACCGGTCTGCTTGACGCCGGCGACGACCAGCAGACACTACCCCCGTCATACGCCGGCGCGGCTCACTGGACGGCATGAAGTTCGCGCCCGCCGGAGCAACCGGCAGAGATCAGATCCGCTCCACCTCGCGCCGGTGCCCAAGCAGCAGCAAATCGGCGGGACGATGCACAAACAGGCCATTGCTCAGCACGCCGGCGATGCCGTTCAATTGCTCTTCCAGACGACCGGGATCCAGCATCGACAAACCGCGCACGTCCAAAATCTGATTGCCGTTATCCGTCTTCACGCCCGCCCGCCACTCCGGGCTTCCACCCAGCCTGACCAATTCCCGGGCCACGTAGCTGCGCGCCATCGGGATCACCTCCAGCGGCAACGGGGATTTACCCAGCACGTCCACCAGCTTGGAATCATCGATGATACATACAAAGCGGCGGCTGGCGGCAGCAATGATCTTTTCCCGGGTCAGCGCAGCGCCACCGCCCTTGAGCAAATGCCGATGCCGGGTCGCCTCATCGGCGCCGTCCACGTACAGCGGAAGCGCTCCGGTATCATTGAGTTCACACACCTCAATGCCGTGCATGCGCAACCGGCGAGCGCTCTCTACCGAAGCGGCAACGACTCCCTGCAATTCATTGCGCTGCCCGGCCAGGGCGTCGATGAAACAATTCACCGTAGTGCCGCTGCCCACGCCGATGTATTTGCAATCCGCTATATATTCAAGCGCCGCGGCCGCTACAAGCCGCTTCTGTTCCGCATGCGATGTCATGTCGTATTACGCAAATTTAACCAGTCAGTGCAACACTATCGTGTCGTGAGCGGGCAAGTTGCGGCCGCGGCACGGCTACCTCCAACCGTGCAAAGCAGAAGGAACGCCTGTCAGCGGCCACCCGCAGCTTGCCCACCGGGAACGATACCAGATTTTCACCTTGTGGAAAGCGGGACCGGACCGAAGCCGGATCGCCGGGATACCGGGGGGACCCTGCACCGGCTACAGGCCGGGAACCCCAATCTGAAGGAGTATCGGTCCCGGCAGACCCATTTTCTGGTGTTAGCGCGTCGCCCAAGTAAGACCCAACCCCGCTTTGGCCCTGAATTTTTGCGGCCGATGGTTGCCCCACCGCGCCCAAAAGCAGAGCCCGGGGAAGTCGCTGGCGGGCTCAAGAGGAAGCCAGGCTTGAGGATCATCCATGCCTGGATTGACTCGTAAGAGCTTGAACACAAGTAAAAAAAGCCGCACCTCCGCCCGATACGTTGCGGATACAACGGCTCTTGCATAGTTATGCACGTTTCCTTATCGCACAAGTTTTATTTCCGCTTCAGCCAAGTCTCTTTTTAGTTTCTATACTATAATTACGATCGAAGATCATTTTCGATCGGCCGACCCCGCTCCAGCCCGTATCGTGCAAGACACATTAATATCAGACAAAAATTGAGATAGTTTTGAAGACTCGTACTACATTACCACTGATCGGAACGGCCCTGGTCTGTCTGTTTTTAAACGGCTTGACACATGCTCGACAAATTGAAGAGATTTTTGTGACTGCGCAGAAGCGGGAAGAGAATTTGCAGGATACGCCTATCGCCATTACCACTTTCACCGAGGAGAATCTTGAGGGAAATCTGATCACTGACATATCAAAGTTGGCCGATTTTACTCCCAACGTTATTTTTGATACTACCGCACCCATAAGCGGTGTCTCCAACGGAGCAGTAATTTTTATTCGTGGAATTGGACAGTTGGATTTCAGCCTGACAACTGATCCCGGCGTTGGTATATATATAGACGGCGTTTACTCTTCGCGCTCAATCGGCGGTGTATTGGACGTGTCTGCCATCGAAAGAATAGAGATTCTGCGCGGTTCACAGGGCACGTTGTTCGGACGTAATACCATTGGTGGCGCCATTAACATCACGACAAAGCGCCCTTCCGAGGAGTTTGAGGGCGTTGCAGAGGCAACGGCAGGCGGGTTCGACCGGACGGATTTCAAGGGCTTTCTTAATATCCCCATTACGGATAATTTTCGCACGAAATTTGCCTTTTCCGCCAAGAAACGCGACGGATTTGTCGATCGCATCCAAGTGGGCGACGAGTTGGGCAACGAGCAGAGACAGTCAGCGCGGGGCTCATTTTTGTACAGCCCTGCCGATGATATCGAGCTGTACGCGACGGTGGATTATGCCAGTATCAATGAACGAAGTGCTGGCTCTGTATTGGCAGGCATAACGGAATCTCCCGGCGATCCGGCGCAAGGTCTGGCTCCCAGCAGCACCTTTGTCTATAACCAAATTTTTGTCCCACAAAATCCGGGCGCGATCCCCTACGATTCGAGATTTTTACTCGGAGGGAAAAATGATCGTACTCTTGCGACGGGTCCCACAGGAACCCGGTTAAACGGCTTCGGTACAGCCCTGATTTTCACTTGGTCGTTGCCCTGGTTTCAATTCAAATCACTTACCTCCTATCGTGACATAGACGGTGAATTTTTCCGCGATCCGGATAACTCTCCCCTTGCCATAACGGAAACCAGTAACCCTAATTACGAACACAAACAATTCAGTGAGGAACTGCAAATTACTGGAACAACATTCAATGACCGACTGCAGTACGTACTGGGAGTCTACTTTTTCGAGGAAGAGGGGAATGATGACGTCTTTGTGCCAATCTTCGGCGCAGCGCCTACACCAACCGGCGATCCGGTGGCGCTGCCTTTTCTCATCAATAACTTTGCCGCCGTTGATAACAGCAGCAGGGCTTTTTTCGGACAGGGCACGTACAATCTGACGGAGCAAATCGCATTGACCTTTGGTTTGCGTCATACAAAAGACAAAAAAGCGTTCGATTTCAGGCAATTTATCACCGTTGACCCGGAGGGGGCGAATGCAATGGTGCCATTGGTAGGGACAGGTGAGCCAGGAAGCGCATCAGATAGTTTCAGCGAATTGAACGTACGTGTCGGCGTTGAGTATCAGTTCAATGACAATACCCTGTTCTACCTCACCTATGCTGATGGATTTAAGAGCGGCGGGTTCAATACACGCTACGTTGTTCCACGTGCAGAACCTCTGGAATTCGATCCGGAAACGCTTGAGTCTTTTGAGATAGGCGTGAAATGGCAAGGCTGGGAAGACCGGCTGCGCGTTAATGTGGCAGGCTTTATCAGCGAATACGATGACGTGCAGATCCAGTTGTTTGAAACCGGAGGCGGCCCCCTGACTCAGAATGCCGGTGTAGCCGATATCAACGGATTAGAGATAGAAGTTACAATGATCCCTGTTGATTACCTGTTACTTAATGTTGGATTGGGCTATATCGATGCCAAGTATGATGAACTGAATTTTCCGACTACCAATATAGCCCAGGGGATCACGCTAGATACGAAGCTTCCAAATACCCCGGAGACGACAGTCAGTGTCTCGGGAGCATATACCCTCCCCGTGCATTGGGGTGAATTCACGGTACGAGGAAACTACCGGTATACCGATGATCTGTTTAATGACGCACAAAACTCCCAGTTCCTGTTTCAGGACGCTTACCATATCATCAATGCTTCAATAACTTTTTCCTCATCCGACGATGCTTGGGATATTGTCGCGTTCAGCACGAACCTGACGGACGAGCGCGTTATCGTCAGTGGCGATTCCAATTTTGGCCTGGGCTTTCACGAGGCCAATTACAATAGGCCGCGAGAGTTCGGTGTGACCGTCCGGTGGCATTTCTGACACAGGCCATGGTTCGCTAATGTTGAGAAAATACAAAATAGCAGCAGTGCAGGCGGCACCGGTATTTATGAACCTCGATGCTACAGTGGAAAAAAGTATTCACTTCATTGAGGAAGCAGCAGCAAATAAGGCAAGCCTGATAGGCTTCCCCGAATGCTGGATACCAGGCTACCCGTGGTGGATTTGGCTCGATTGTCCCATGGATGGCCTGCATTTTGTCCAAGACTATCACCAGAACAGCCTTTCGCGGGATGATCAACAACTACAAGACATTTGCGATGCCGCAAGAGACAATAACATCTTTGTTGTAATAGGGGCGAGTGAGCGGGCACAAGGCTCTCTGTATATCTCTCAGTTCTTTATCAATCAGGACGGCACCCTATTGGACTGCAGACGCAAGCTGAAGCCAACTCACGTGGAAAGAACCCTGTACGGTGACGGCTATGGTCATAATCTGAAAGTGTATGAGACTGATCTGGGCCGAGTGGGAGGTTTGTGCTGCTGGGAACACTTACAGCCACTCAGCAAATATGCCATGTATTCACAGAATGAACAGGTGCATATTGGGGCATGGCCATCATTCAATTTGTATCCAGGAAAGGCTTATAGCCTTGGGGCGGAATTGAATATGGCCGTTTCGTCGGTATACGCGGCGGAAGGGCAATGTTACTTCCTGGCCCCCTGTGGCGTGATATCAGAGGCAATGGTGGAATTGATGGCCAATACACCACAGAAACGGGATTTGCTGAAGACAGGCGGCGGTCACGCCATGATATTCGCCCCGGACGGTTCCCGCATGTGTGAATACCTGGATAACACGGAAGAGGGATTGCTCTACGCTGATATTGATTTAGGTGTGATATCTGTTGCCAAATCTTTTGCTGATCCCAGCGGACATTACTCTCGGCCTGACGTCACCAGACTGATCCTGAACACGTCGCCGATAGCTCCCATGGAGATAGTCTGCAGTCCGGGGGCGATTGACGAGGGATCCGGCAGGCAGGAAGACGATACGGAGGCGGAGAATGTTTCCGGGGCAACGCGTACGTAATCAGGTTGTTAGCCCGTTACCTCACCAAAAAGCGCATAAATTTGGCAAAAATACTTTTGTCATCAACGGGGTACCGGGAAGGAGCCGGCTTCCCTGCTGGTCTTTTGGTCCACAACGGGCGCATACTCTCTCAACCGGCTGCTGCTATACTTTCAGGTGCAGGCGCCCGCCGCATACAAAAATCCTGCGCCGGCTTTGCGCCCCCCATTGGTGAGACACACGGGCTGAAGATATGCCACAAAAAAATATGCCTAAAGCTTGGGAACCGCCCTACCCTTCATGGTCGGCGGTTTTCGGACCCGACGTCGAAAAAGTAGTGCTCGCCTATTTTGCGGCGCAAACAAAAACAGGAGATATCAGCCCCTTTCATGACTGGTTTCGGAGTTTGTTATCCATCGAAAATGCACCCGATCACGTTGAGCGGGCGACGTACACAGATGCCTCGGCCTACAGGAACGACGTTTACGTGTGCTACTGGAAAAAGAAAGAGAGTTACACCGCCTGGAGCGACGCCCCCAAGTTTGCCGAATGGTGGGAGAACGAGACCCGGTTACAGGAAGATGCCGGATACTGGCATGAGGTCATTTTTGCCCCCAGGGATCGATTGGAGACGCTGTTTTCATCCGAAAATGCCGCCGGAATAGCGGCCATCTCTTCGAATTTTACCGGCCCGATAACAGAGCACGGCTACTGGGGTGGGATGCGAGATCGTATCCCGGAGTCGGAAACAAATGACTTCATCAATCCTGCCATTGACTCGCTGGAATTCTTGCCGGGAACAGACAATCCTGGCAAAAGGCTTCGTATCCTGCCGCCGGAAAATTTATGCTTGATCCGCTCCGCTCAAGACTGGACGAATTGTAAAGGAGAGGAATTGAATATTTATCAGGATGAGCTGCAACCGGTGCTTGTTGAGGGCATGAATTTCATCAGGGATAACCCTATTGAGACGGGGTGCGTCAGTTGTAGATTCATGGACGAATTAACAATTGAAGGCGAGCCTCAGTCGAAAACGTTTGGCCAAGCTTATTTTCTGACTATGGGACACTTGGAAGCCTGGTCAAAATCGCATCCCACTCATCTGGCAATTTTTCAGGGTTTCCACAGGATGGTGCAAAAGCTGGAGTCCCCACCAGATCTGAAACTGTGGCACGAGGTCATTGTTCTGCCACCGGGACAACATATATTTGAATACGTAAATTGTCATCCTTTTACCGGGCTGTTGCCATTCTTTACCGATGACCAGCCAGACAATTGATAGTGTAACCTTATTGAATTGAATATGTCAGAATTCCTAATCCCGAAAGGACATACCTATTCGACAGAGGACGTTAGCAAAAGAGATCGGATCGAGTACTGGAATGACATGGTTTGTGCGGAATTCGTGCAGTTGGACTGCACCTGTAATAAGGCATACGGGTTTGAGGGGAAGATCCGCAGTTGCAAGATAGAGGACGTTCAGTTTTCTGAAGTAAAAGCCGATCCGCAAAACGTGTTTCGTTCGAAGCGACAAATAGCAAAGTGCGGTGAGAGGGAGTTTTTGTTGAGCCTGCAACTGGAAGAGGCCGGCATTGTAAGTCAGGAGGGCCGAATCGCCGAACTACATCCCGGAGACTTTGTGCTTTATGACAGCACCCGCCCCTACCAGTTGCGATTTTTCAAGCCGTTCCGGCAAATTGTTTTGCAAATCCCCTATGAATCGCTGGCAAAGCGGTTTCTAAAGCATGAAGGCATTACTGCTCGTCGTATCTCCACACAGACGGGCATTGGTGGACTAACTTCACTATTTATTCAATCGGTCGCTTCCCGATCCGATATGCTGCCGCAGCAGGATCGTAAGACAGTCACTGAGCATATAATCGATCTGGTAGCTCTTTCCATCGGTTCCGCATCGTCTCTCAAGACGCTTGACAGGCAATCCATTGCACGGACGACAAGATTTGAGAGGATCCGGCGCTACATTGAAGTCAACATCCGCAAACCGCAGCTATCCGCCCCGCTGATTGCGGCACATCATGGCATCAGTGAGCGTTACCTGCGCATGCTGTTTGCATCCAACAGTACCACGGTTTCCAGATACATTCTGGAGAAACGTCTCGAGTTATGCAGGGAGGCATTGAAAAACGACTCCATGTCCCATCATAACTTAGCGCAACTTGCTTTCGATTGTGGTTTCAATGACGCTGCGCATTTCAGCCGAAGATTCAAAGAGCGCTATGGCGTTGCGCCCAGGGAATATCGCGCAGAAAACCGGTCGGCCGCATACCCCACCAAGTAGTGCGGGGGCGAGCTGCCCCGTGTTTTGCCGCAGTACACAAGTGCCGCTACACTTGACGGGGCAACGGGAGCATCAGCCATTTTCCCATAGCTCACGGCCCGCGCGGAAACGCAGTCGAACCGCCTGCCTCCTGCGCGTTTGTCAGGTCGAAAAGCCACCCCGCCCGGACTGACAATTTGACAAAACCCAGGCACATGCATGGAAGCAAAGCATGAGTATCAGCCATGCGCGGATTTATCAGTATACCCACACGGACCGGCGCTATGACTGAGATGTGTCGCTGGCCTGTAAGTTTACCTTCCCGAGTCGGAGCGTAGTGCGGTCTTGAAGGAAGTCCATAGTCAACGCTGGATGTAATATGGCCAAAATTTGCCTGCATATAAAGGCCGTATTTATATAGAGGCGCTTTGGTAACAGCGCTTAGCCGCCGATGTAGGACATTTCGACGTGCGGCGGCGCGCGCTCGGTGTCGGTAAAGCTGGAGCGTATTTCTGAGTAGCGGTCGTCACGTTGTTGCCAAATGTTGATCAGCTTGGCGCGTAATTCGGCGTCGTCGGCGCCGCTTCGCAGCAGCGTCCGCAAGTCGTGGCCGCGGCTGGCAAACAAGCAGGTGTAGAGAGAGCCGTCGGCGGACAGCCGGGCGCGTGTGCAAGAGCCGCAGAACGGCTGAGTCACCGACGCAATCACGCCGATCTCGCCGCCGCCGTCGCGGTATTTCCAACGGCGTGCGACCTCGCCTCGGTAGGTCGGGGTCAGCGGCTCCAGCGGGTACACGCGGTTGATGTCCTCGATGATGCGGTGCGCCTCGTACACCTGCTCCATGCGCCAGCCGTTGCTATTGCCGACGTCCATGTATTCGATAAAGCGCAGGATTACGCCGCTGTTGCGAAAGTGCTCGGCCAGCGGCAGCACTTGCTCGTGGTTGGTGCCACGCATGATGACGGCGTTGACTTTGAGCGGCGACAACCCTGCGGACTGCGCCGCTTCGATGCCTTGCAGCACCTGTTTCACTGTGTATCCGGCGTCGTTGATTTTGGCGAACACCGCATCATCCAGCGCGTCCAGGCTGACCGTGACGCGCTGGAGTCCGGCACTGGCGAGTTCGGCGGCACGCGCCGGGGTCAACAAAGAGCCATTGGTAGTCAGCGTGACGTCATGGATCCCTTCGATCGCGGCCAGACGCTCAATCAATGCAGGCAGCGCCTTGCGCACCATCGGTTCGCCGCCGGTAATACGCAGCTTCTCAATGCCCAGGGGCACAAACGCCCGCACCAGGCGTTCGATCTCTTCAAAGTCCAGTAGCTCGGCGCGCTTCAGGAACGGGTAGTCGGCACCGAATACTTCGCGCGGCATGCAGTAGCGGCAGCGGAAGTTGCAGCGGTCGGTGACCGACAGCCGCAAGTCACGCAGCGGTCGCTGCCGCCGGTCCAGCAAGGCGGCGGGCGGGCGCGCTCCGGTGAAATGGAGGGGAGCAGTGTTCCTGTCGGTGTTCATTGTATTGGTAGCGCCGTTACCGGGGCAGGCCGGTCGAGTCTTCGGATCTCAAGTTTACCTCAACCTCAACAAGCCGCTATGCCGCCGTGCTCGAGCGCGAGCCTGCGATCAGCGTGAAGAGCCTGTCAAGGAAGCGATAGGTCAGCCCCCAGATCACGCGCTCGCCGGTACTGCCCAGGCGAATACCAGGACAATCCCGCGGCTGACCCGGCCGCGAGCGGGAGATCCATTGGCGCTGCGCGGCAAGCTCCGCTAAAGATACGCGGTGTACTGCCTGCACTTCCTGGTTGGGTTGCCAACGTGCCAGCCGCGGGTGGTAGTAGACGAAGCCATGCACGATGATTTCAGTGCTCCGTCCCTGCTCATCATCAAGTTGCCCCAGGTACTCGGCTGCGCCCAGGTCAACGGCGATCTCCTCGCGAGTTTCACGCTCTGCGGTATACCGGATACTGGAATCCTGCGCTTTATAATGGCCGCCAGGAAATGCCATCTGCCCTGACCACGGATCATCCGCGTGCCGGGCCCGCTCAATCAGCAGCACTTCGGGCCGATCGGCCGGGCCGCACAAAATCACCGCCACCGCCGCATGGCTATGGCCGATACCAGGCGAGGCTCGCAGCTTGCGCTCAGCAAATGCATTTCGGAGCTGTGCCCAATCCATCAGAATAACGCGACGGCCGGCGCCGGCAGCACGGGCGCGGGAGGCGGACTGCGCTCCTCGCCGGCCGCAGGCAGAAACAACTCGAGCAAATCGTTCAGAAAACGCAAGCCGCGCTCGGTAGCGGCGATGCGTTCCCCGTTGCGTGCCAACAGTCCGGCCGCCACGGCCTGCTCCAGCGGCCCCTCGATGCAGTCCAGAGACAAGCCGGTGCGAGCCGTGAACAAGGCCGGAGCAAAGCCTTCACACAGGCGCAGCGCATTGATCAGAAATTCCAGCGGCAGTTGCCGGGTCGCGACGATGCTGTCGTGATCGAGCGCCCGCGCACTGCCCGCGCTCTCCATATAGCGCAGCGGGTGACGGCGGCGGACGCGGCGCCGCGTCACGCCTTGCGCGAAAATCTTGCCGTGCGCACCCGCGCCGAGTCCCAGGTAATCGCCAAAGCGCCAATAGTTAAGATTGTGGCGGCATTGATGACCAGGGCGCGCCCAGGCCGACACCTCGTAGCGGGCATAACCGGCGGCAGTAAGCCGTTGCTCAATGAGCTGCTGCATCTCCCAGATGACGTCGCCGTCCGGCAGCAACGGCGGATGACGGTAAAACCAGGTGCGCGGTTCCAGCGTCAACTGATAGGCCGAGATATGCGGAACTTCCCAGCCGATGGCCTGCTCCACGTCGGCCAGGACGCCGGCCACGTCCTGCCCGGGCAGCCCGTACATCAGATCCAAATTGACGTTGGCGAAGCCGGCGGCGCCAGCCGCCTCCAGTGCGCGGCAGGCATCGGCGGCGGTATGAATGCGGCCGATCGCCCGCAGCATCGCATCATTGAAACTCTGCACCCCGATGGACAAGCGATTTACCCCGGCGGCGCGCAGCATGCGGAAATTCCCGCAGTCGGCGGCGCCGGGATTGGCCTCCAGCGTGATTTCAATGTCGGGCTGCGCAGACAACCGGGCGGCCAGCGCATTCAACACCCGTTCCGTCACCGCCGCCGGAAACAGGCTGGGCGTGCCGCCGCCAAAGAACACCGCGTGCAGCGAACGGCGCGCGAGTTGTTCCAATTCAAAATCCATATCCCGGATCAGCGCATCGGCATAGTCATTGAACGGTAACTCGCCATGAGCGACATGTGAGTTGAAATCACAATACGGACATTTACGCACGCACCACGGCAAGTGCAGGTACGCCGTCAGCGGCGCCGTGGTGGCGGGCGCAGGGCCATTCACGTTCATCGCCTCGTCCGGCAGCGCGGCACACGGGTGCCCCCGCCGCTGACCAGAACTGCTCTCTGACCGGCGAAACGCCGACCGGGTGCGCGACAGTGGCCGGCAGCGCGCGGCAGCACCGGCAGCTTGGGAACCTGCTGGTCGAGCGATCGGGTAACGGCAGGCGAGCGTTCCCTGCTTAAGCGATCTGCCGGGGCGCATACGGCGCCGATGATCGCTGCGCCCACCGACTGATAGAATGTAAGAGTATCCACTGAGCCTGCTGCACTGAGCCTGCTGAAGGAACGATCTGTCTGTTTACGCTGCACTTTCTTTGAGCTTCTCTGCTGCGCCGCCGGTCTCATTCAGCACGATCCTTCCTCGCCTATGCCGTCTTTTTGCCGAACAGAGATGGCTGCAACACGGTGAAAAGTATGCCATAAAACCGGGCGCTCCATACTGCCCGGCGCAGGCCGAACCGAAGCTCGGGCTTGCCTCCGCACGCAGTGCCGATGCGGGCCCGGCTCGTGCTGAGCTCGCCCGGGCCAGGATCATCGGTGCGGTCCTCAGGCCGAACACGACCGATCGCAAGATTGCCCCGGCAGCATAGCACGGTCTGGCACACCTCCCCTAACCGGGCCCCAACCGCACCCTGTAGCCGAGCGGGCGGCTTTCGCCGGGCCCGGCGCTACCACAAGAGAAACCGCCCGCCAGGCATCCGACTTGGCTTTCGTCTCCCGCGCAGAAAGATGGTGCAAGCGAGGAACGGGGAGCGGGTGTTTTCCCAAACCAACAGTGAAGAAAATCACTGACTATCCATCGAACGGAAATTATCCGGACGGCAGGAGGAAATGCCATTGCCTTTCAGGTCCCGGGGCACGCCGCTCGGAGTCAGCCTGGCCCTCGTTCTTTTTCTCCCTGGGGTACGGCTTGCACTGGTTGCAGCCACTGCTGGTCAAGTCAGCCGCATGGCATCTGCGTTATGCTTCGCAGGCCCATCAAGTGGAGCATCGGGCAGGACTGCTGACAGGGTCGGTCGCCCGATGCCGGGCATCGCTCCGGGCTTTTGCCGGCCCAGATCCTGCGCTCAAGACATCAGGTCAAACCCTTCGCCCCAGGTGTCGGACAGCATATAGCCCAGCGGATAGGGGTCAGAGGGATCCCGACCGATGCGGTGGAAACCGTAAATCCAGCCACGCCCGGACACCCGCGGCAGCACCGCCTGCCGCCCGCCCACCGTGGTCTCGCCGATAAACTCCATCTCGACCTCGCTGTTGATAATGGAGCGCGCAACGCACCGGGCGCCCGGCTGCACTTCGCCGCGCGCGTAGCGCACCGCCAGGCGCGCACTGCTACCGGTGCCGCAGGGTGAACGGTCGATACGTCCAGGCGGCAGCACCGCAGCTCCGATCTGCTCTCCCGCAGAGTTGTGTTCTATGAACATCGTGTAGCTGATGCTATTGAGGGAGGGGATTTCGGGATGCTGAACTTTGACCGTGCGCTTCAACGCACGCTGGATGCTGCACCCGGCATTGACCAGGGCGCGCGCGGCTGCAGGCACAATGGAAAGGCCGATCTGGGCCGGGTCCAGCAGCGCATAATAGACGCCGCCGAAAGCGATATCGCAACGCACTCTGCCGATACCATCCACCTCCACCTCCCGGTCCAGCTCTTCAACGAAGCTGGGCACCATGTCCAGCGTCACCCGCTCGCACTTGCCGTCCGCGCAGCTGGCAGTGGCCGTGACCAGCCCGACCGGCGTGTCCAGGCGTATCACGGTTTGCGGCTCTTTCATCTCGATCATGCCGGTTTCCAACATCACCGTCACAACGCAGATGCAGTTGGAGCCCGACATGCCGTGCGCCTTGTCGCCCTGCAGGATGATGAGTCCTGCGTCTGCGTCTGCCCGCGTTGCCGGCAGCAACAGGTTAGTGCTCATCTGGGCGCAGCCGCGCGGTTCCATCACGCAGAAGCGGCGCAGCGTATCGTCCACGCGGTTGATGTGGTTCATTTTGTCGATCATGGTTTGACCCGGGACGTCGAGTACGCCGCCAACGATGACCCGCCCTGCCTCCCCTTCGCCGTGAGCTTCAACCATGGTTACTGTTTTGTTCCAGCGCATATTCCGATTCCACTTAAGTAAGATGGGCCGGCGCTGGATGATCCGGCGCCGACCAGGGATGCAGTATGATACCCTTTGCGTGCCGAGCCGCACCGCAGACGGCAAATAATCCTCATGAATGACACCAAGCAACTGATCCTAGTGGACGGCTCATCGTACCTGTACCGGGCCTTTCATGCCATGCCCTCGCTCGGCACCCACAACGGCCAGCCGACCGGAGCAATATACGGCATCGTCAATATGCTGCGGCGTTTGCTGAAAGAGTACCAACCCGAACGCATGGCGGTCGTGTTCGATGCGCCGGGCAGGACTTTCCGCAATGAGTTGTACGCCGAGTACAAGGCCACCCGACCGCCGATGCCGCCCGAGCTGCGCTCGCAGGTGGCGGAAACACACACGGTGCTGGAAGCGATGGGACTGCCCCTGCTGACAGTGGACAAGGTGGAGGCCGACGACGTGATCGGCACGCTGGCGCTCAGGGAAGCCGCTGCCGGCAACCCGGTTCTGATTTTGAGCGGCGACAAGGATTTAACGCAACTGGTCAACGAGCGCATCGGCATGATGGACGGGATGAGGGACATGATGTATGACCGCGAAGGCGTGATCCGCAAGTTTGGCGTGCCGCCGGAGCGTATCGTGGACTACCTTGCGCTGATCGGCGACTCCAGCGATAACGTGCCGGGCGTGCCCAAGGTCGGGCCCAAGACCGCGATCAAGTGGCTGACCCAGTACGGCACACTGGACAATCTCATCGAGCACGCCGCCGACCTTTCCGGCAAGATCGGAGAGAATCTGCGCGACAGTCTGGACTGGCTGCCGCGGGCCCGGCAACTGGTCACGATCAAGACCGACGTGGACCTGGGGACACGGGGCGAGGCGGCGCTGAACGTGCGCCCGCCGGACGCCGGGGCGCTGCGCATCTGCTTTACGCGCCTGGAGTTCAAGTCCTGGCTCGCCGAACTGGACGCCGCCGAGCCGGAGACAGCGGCCTCGGCGGCGGCGCCGGAGAATGCACCCGGCGCCGACTATGAAACGATCACCAGCGAGGAAGCATTGCAGCGTTGGATCACACAGCTGCGGCAATCGCCGCTGTTTGCCTTGCACTCCTGCACCGCTTCGGCCACCGACAGTCCGCACGAGGGAGAGTTGGTCGGGATTGCGTTCAGCGGCAAAGAAGGGAAAGGCGCCTACCTGCCGCTCGCGCACGACTACCCGGGCGCACCGCGGCAAGTGCCGCGCGACCGGGCGCTGGACCTGCTCAAGCCGCTGCTGTCAGACCCAAAAGCCTGCAAGGCCGGACACAACATCAAGGATGACGCCATTCTGCTGGAGCGCTGCGGCGTGGCTCTGCAAGGCATCCGCTTTGACACGATGCTCGAATCCTACGTGCTCGACAGCACCGGCTCGCGCCACGATCGCGAGAGGCTTTGGGTTAAGTACCTGGGACAAGCGCAGACACCGCCGACCCGGCAGCGTGGCAAGCCGCCGTTTCACCAGCTGCCGCTGGAAACGGCCGCGCCGCAGGCGGCGGCGGCAGCCGAACGCTGTTTACGGCTACACCAGGCGCTGTGGCCGCGACTGCAACAGTCCGAGCCGCAGCGGCGGATATTTGAACAGCTCGAGATGCCGCTGGTACCGGTGCTGGCGCAGATGGAGGCCAACTGCGTCGGCATAGACGGCGAAATGCTGCGGCGCCAGGACGAAGACCTGGGCCGGCGCGCCAGGGAGGTCGAGCAGCGCGCCCATGAAGCCGCCGGCGGCCCATTCAACATCGCCTCCCCCAGGGAGGTCCAGACAGTGCTGTACGACAAACTGCAATTGCGCGTGCTGCGCAAGACGCCCGGCGGTCAGCGCTCAACCGCCGAGGCCGTGCTGGAAGAGTTGGCCGCGGAGTATGAGTTGCCGCGCCTGATCCTGAAATACCGCAGCCTCAGTAAACTGCAATCCACCTACACGGACAAACTGCCGAAACGGATCAATCCGCGCACCGGGCGCATTCACACTTGCTATCACCAGGCAGTGGCGGCTACCGGACGGCTGTCGTCGTCGGACCCCAACCTGCAGAACATTCCGGTGCGCAGCGCCGACGGCCGCCGCATACGCGAGGCATTCGTGCCGGACCCGGGTCACCTGCTGCTATCGGCCGATTATTCGCAGATCGAACTGCGCATCATGGCCCATTTGTCGGCGGACGACGGCCTGCTCGCGGCGTTTCGGCGCGGCGAGGACATCCATCGCTGCACCGCCGCCGAGGTCTTTGGACTGGCACCGGAAGCAGTCATTGACGATCAGCGGCGCCACGCAAAGGCTATCAACTTCGGCTTGATCTACGGTATGTCGGCGTTCGGCCTCGCCCGTCAACTGCATATCGGGCAGGACCAGGCGCGGCTATACATACAACAATACTTCTCGCGCTATCCCGGGGTCAAAGCGTACATGGAGAGCACGCGCCAAAAAGCGCGCCAGCAAGGCTACGTGGAAACCGTGTTCGGACGCCGCCTCTACCTGCCGGAAATTAAAGCCCCCAGCCACAGCCGCCGGCAATATGCCGAGCGGGCCGCGATCAACGCCCCGATGCAGGGCACCGCAGCCGATCTGATCAAAAGGGCGATGATCGAGGTACACAACTGGATCCGCCGGGAGGCACCGTCGGTACGCATGATCATGCAGGTGCACGATGAACTGGTGTTTGAAATCCCCACGGAAGAAATCGAGCACGCAAGCCGCGAGATCATCGCACGGATGAGCAGCGTTGGCCCCGAACTCAGCGTGCCACTGGAGGTCAAGGCCGGCACCGGCAGCAACTGGGCGCAGGCGCACTGTTAGCGGGGCAGGCAGGGCAACAGAGAAATATCGATGCAAATAGCATCATTTCAATTCATATTAGCGAAGATAAACGCAGTTTTGGCCGGCATGGCCTCCGGCGGTTGCCGTTCCCACGGCACCCAGGCCGCGGCGAGCCTGGGAGCCGGCCCCTGCTAATGCCAGGCGGCTCGCCACTGCCCATCTGACATATGGCACTGCAGCCGGTGCAGGATGACAAACCTGACTTTCCCGAAGGACGGTTGCCATTTCCACGGCTCCCAGGCTCTCGCACCCAGGCCGCGGCGAGCCTGGGAGCCGGCCCCTGCTAATGCCAGACGGCTCGCCACTGCCCATCTGACGCCTGGCACTGCAGCCGGTGCAGGATGACAAACCTGACTTTCCCGAAGGACGGTTGCCATTTCCACGGCTCCCAGGCTCTCGCACCCAGGCCGCGGCGAGCCTGGGAGCCGGCCCCTGCTAATGCCAGACGGCTCGCCACTGCCCATGTGATGCCTGGCACGGCAGCCGGTGCAGGATGACAAAGGTGACTTTCCCGAATGAATCGAAGGATGATCGCAGGCACGATAGTGGGCGGCTTACTGCGCTTCCAGGCAGCGCTGGATGGCCTGTACGCGCCGGGCGCGCAGCGCCTGGCCCAGGGCCGCTCCGGAAAGCTTTTGTGCCAGCAACGCGCGCGCGTCAACGGAGCGCGCAGCCTCATACGCCGCAGGCAGGAAAGCGACCCGACGCTCCATCTCCGGTACCGGGCAGACGGCCGCGGCAGTCTGACTGCCCGGCGGGTTCGGTGCGGCATCTTCCACGGTGCAGGCGCTCAACGCATCGCACAGCTCTGCCAGATGTTCCGGCTGGCGCAACAGGTCTGCCGATTCCAGCACAGTGAATACGAGTTCGGCATTCCATGGCCCACCCCGGATCAGCGGCAGGCAGCGTAACGTGCGCTGGGCCGCCCGGCGAAAGGCAAATGGCAGGCGGTAGCGCTCGGCCAAAGCCCGCAGTTGCGCTTCCTCGCCCAGGATCGCCGCATGCGCGGCCAAGCGCGCCCGGGCGCTGCTCGTGCGCGCTGCCGCCCGCTCCAGCAGGCGCAGCGCCGGAAGCTCTCCCAGCGCCGGCGGCAGCAGACGTCCGAGTGCGCCGCAAGCATTGAGTACCTGGAAGAAATGAACCGGGCGCGGTCCGTCCAGGGCTCGTTCCCATTCCCGCCACACCCGCTCGGGCGTTAAAGTCTCCAACTCGCCGGAAGCGCTGATCTGACGCATGCACTGCAGCGTCTCCGGCGCCACCTGAAAGTCCAGCTGGGCCGCGAACCGCGCCACCCGCAGCACCCGCAGCGGGTCTTCGACGAAGGCGGGAGAAATATGCCTCAGCAGGCCCCGTCTGATATCTTCCTGGCCGCCGAACGGATCGATCAGCTCCCCTTCCAGGCTTTCCGCGATGGCATTGATCGTCAGGTCTCGCCGCCGCAGATCATCTTCCAGCCGAACTTCGGGGCAAGTATAAAAATGGAATCCGCGGTAGCCACGGCCGGACTTGCGCTCGGTGCGGGCCAGCGCATACTCCTCGCCGCTGTCCGGATGCAGGAAGACCGGAAAATCCCGGCCCACCGGCCGGTACCCTGCGGCGAGCATCTGCTCCGGGGAGCCCCCCACCACTACCCAGTCCTGGTCCTTGCTCGGCTTGCCCAGCAGCCGGTCACGAACCGCGCCACCTACCCGGTAGAATTTCATCGTCGGTCAGGGCCGGGCCGCCGGCCACCGGGCGCCCGCTGCGGGAGCAGGCCCAGCTGGCGGATACAGGCTTTGATCAGAGCCGCGGGCTAAGTCCGATCGGACGGGCGCCCCGCCTTCTGCCGAAAAAAATCCAGCCGCGACGGCCGCTGGGGATTCAGGTACTCAGGAGCAATCGCTTCCAGCGGCTGCAAGGGAATCCCCAAAGCCTCGCAGTCTCCCGGCTGACACACGCAGGACAACTGGGCCGAGCGAAAATTATCGGTGGAGAACGGCTTGCCCGGGACGTAATCGCAGACCACGGCCTGCATCAGCGAGAGCGACTTCCCTAACGGGATCACGATCCGCTTCAAGCCGGCGCAGCGGGCCGCGTAGCGCACTAGTTCCAACAGCGTGTAGACCTGCGGGCCGCAGACCCGGTAGCGGCGCCCGTATGAATCCGGACGCGGCAAAATACGCACGATCAGTTTGGCCACGTCCTCCACGTACACCGGGGCAAAGCGCGATGAAGCGCAGGCCAGCGGAAAAAAAAGCGGCACCATGCGCATCAATTCGACAAAGCGGTTGAGAAAACGGTCTTCGGGACCAAAGATCACCGACGGCTGCAGGATTGTATGCTTCAGGTAGCTCTCCGTGGTCTTGACCAGCACCTCCGCTTCTCCCTTGCTGCGCAGGTAATAACTGGGGGCGTGCGCTGCATCCGCGTTCAACGCGCTCATGTGAATATAGCGCCGGACCCCGACCTCCCTGATGGCCTCCAATACACGGCGCGTCAGTTCCACGTGCGCACGGCGAAAGCCATGGCCGTTGTCGCCACGTTCGTTCAGGATGCCAACCAGGTTGATTACGGCGTCACAACCGTCAAACTGCTGTTTCAACGCGGCGTGGTCATCCACGTTGGTTTCGATCAGATCCAGCTCCGGCAGCAAGATCAAGCGGTGCCGATGGGATTCCCGGTGGCGAGTCAGCACGCGCAACCGATACCCCGCCTGCACTAAATAATTCGCCAGCGTGCGGCCTACAAAGCCCGTGCCGCCCAGCAGGCAGATCCGGTCAATTTTCATCCTGCGACACTCTCTGCTGCCCTGAACCCGGACCGGCCACCGACATGAAGCAGTCAGGCCCGGCCATGCGCTCGCGGATCGGGGTGATCTCATCGTTCAAGCGCCAATTATAGATACTGGCATAGAACAGGACGCGCTTTACGTACTTGCGCGTTTCATTGAACGGAATGGTCTCGATCCAGATATCCGGCTCTACGCACGCCTGCCGGCGCAGCCAATTCCGGACCCGGCCGGGGCCGGCATTATAGGCGGCGGTGCTCAGTACCTTGTCGCCACCGAAATACTCCATCATCTGCTGCAGGTAGGCGCTGCCAATAGGAATGTTGACCTCGGCCTGCAGCAGGTGACGGACGTCAAAGTTGCGCCACTGGATCTTCCGGGCTACCAGCTGCCCGGTCTGCGGCATGACCTGCATCAGGCCGAGGGCGCCGGCAGGAGAACGGGCATCCTCGATGAAGGCGCTCTCGGCGCGCACCAGCCCGAAGATCCAGCCCGGGTCCAGGCCGCGCAGGTCGGCATATTCGCGCAACTCGTGCTCAAACAACACGGGGAAACGCAACTCCAAGTCATCATAAAAACGAGCGCGGCCGAGCGTGAAGATCGCCCGATCCAGCCAATCCCATGAAGCCACCAGCCGGGCGGCACCCGGCAACCATTCCGGACTCGAGCGTTCCAACACGTTCAAGGCATGGAACCACTCCCGGCGCGCGTTGCTCTTCATCTCCAGCAGGAGCCATTCGCGGGCCCGCTGAATCACCGGCAAAGCGAGCAGGGCCTGCTTGACGTGCATATCAGCCGGTACCGGCTGATGATTGAACGCATACCCCCGCCCCAAATGGTCGGCGGCCAGAAAACCGTAATAATCACGCTGGTCGGCGATGGTCTGAAACACTGCCAGCGCCTGCTCGGGACGGCCCAGCTTTTGTTGCGCCCGTCCGTGCCAATAGCGCCACTTCAATGTATCCATCTGCTCGGGAGGCTCGGCCCGGGTCCAGCGCTCCAGGCGCGTCCAGTCCACCGTACGTAAAGCGGCGCGCAGCGCCCAGTCGAACAGCTCCTGGTCATCCAGCCGGATTTGATCCAGCAGCGCAGCAGCAGCCTGTGGCTCCCGTCGGCGCACTGCGGAGATGGACCACTCGCGCAGGAACGGGTGGCGTTCCTGTTCGGTAAACCGATAGCGCGCACGCAGCTGATCCCAGCGCTGCAGCGCCCGGGCCGGGTGCTGCTTGCCCAGGCGCTGCAAGCCGTGCAGCAACAGCCGGCGACGTTCGGGAGTATCCTCCCAGTCCGGGGCGCGCGTATGGCGCTCCGGATGCAGGTGGACCTGGATCCATTGCTGCAGCAACTGCTGCCCGGCCGGATCCAGCTTGCCCCCCAAATGGTGGACCAACCCGAGTTGATCTTGTTCCAGCGCCAGGTACAAGCGCTGCCAAAGCAAGTCGCTGCTCATCTGCTCGCTGCGATAGAGCCAGTCGAAAGCGGGGTCGCAGGCAGCGGGCTGCGATCGACCGGATAAAAACAGCGGGATCACCGCCTGCGCCAGCGATTCAGTTTGATCTTGCTCGATGCGTGCCTGCAGCCACAGGCAATCCAGGCGCACCGAGAGTCCGGCGCTGTAATCCTGCAGGAACGCCTGCCAGTCCCCGCGGGCTGCCAGGTATTCCAACCAGCGCCGCCGCAGTGTGTCGGCATCGATAAAATCGGGATAGCGCGCCAGAAAGTCACGGACCAAGTCCGCGTTCGAGGCACGCAGCGCGGCGCCCTTCAGCTCCTGGTAGCGCAAGTAAGGGTACAGCGGGTACTCCTGCAGATCGGCCAGCAGGCGTTGGTATGTTTTTCGCTGACCCTGGCGCCAGGCTTCGCGGGCCTGCAGGAATTGCTGACGCTGCTGCTCAAGTTCGGGCTCGCTCAACCCGACGGCAGGCGCCGCCGACAGGCTGCAAGCAAACGCCAACACGGCGCAGCAACCAGCTCGCCGGCCCCGAAACACCCGAAAGACGGACATTTATACTCCCGCTTGGATCATTCGCGCCCGGTCACTCCATCCCCAAACATTGCGCCCCAACCCCACATAGAACCATTAAGATTGCCAGAAGCCGGCCATCCTGTCGAGTCCGGCGCAGAGTCGGCGCTGGTCTTGCGAGCAACAAACCCGGTGCCGGCACAGAGCACGCCCCGGCCCGGGACTCCCGGCCGCCACCCCGATGCAGAGACAACCAGCCGCCGGCTGCCGCACGGCAGCCGGTCCCGTTGCATAACCAGGCAAAGTACAGTCCCGGGCCGGGGCGGCGCTTTACTTGATTGCCGGTCGGCTTTGCGTTAAACCGTTGCCATGGCGGAACATATATTGTTTCTGACCGGCAAGCTGGCCGAACCCAGTCTGCGGCACGAACTGGAGGCACTCAAGGGAAACGCATTTACCTGGGAGGTGCGCAATCCTGGTATTAGCGTGGCGGCACTGATGACTGCTGATTTGATCTGCCGCCGCATCCGCGAAGTGCCGGGAGTGGATCGGATCATCGTGCCCGGCAAGTGCGGCGGCGACCTTGCCAGGGTGGAACGACAACTGGGCGTACCGGTACAGCGCGGCCCTGATGAATTAAAGGATCTGCCGATCTTTTTAGGCGGACAGCGACGCAAGCTGGAGTTGGACCGGTATTGCATTCGCATCTTTGCCGAGATCGTGGAAGCGCCGCGGCTGGAGCTCCCGCAGATCCTGCGGCAGGCAGCACGCTACCGGGACGACGGGGCCGACGTCATCGACCTGGGCTACCTGCCGGGTGTGCCTTTCCCGCACCTGGAAGACTGCATCAGTGCGCTGCACGAGGCAGGCTACGCGGTCAGTGTGGACACACTGGAGCGCGCGGAGTTGCTGCGGGCCGGCAAGGCCGGCGCAGATTACGTGCTGAGCTTAACGGAAAGCACGCTGGACCTGGCGCAGGAATTTGCCTCGGTGCCGATACTGATCCCGGAGCGGGCGGGCGATCTGCCCTCGCTGCTGCGCGCCGTGGAGCGACTGGCGGCGCAGGATCGGCGTTTTCTTGCCGACAGTATCCTGGATCCGATCCACTTCGGCCTGGGCGCCTCCATCGTGCGCTATCATGAATTGCGCAAATGTTATCCGCAAGTGGAGATCATGATGGGGATCGGCAACCTGACCGAACTGACCGAGGCGGACACCGTCGGCATCCAGGCCATGCTGCTCGGGATTGGCTCGGAGTTGGAAATCTCCGCCATTCTCACCACCGAAGTCAGCCCGCACGCCTGCTCCGCCATCTATGAAGCGGACCGGGCCCGGCGCATCCTCCATGCGGCGCACCGGGAAGGCATCCTGCCCAAGGGGATCGACGCCTCGCTGCTCAGCCTGCACGCGCGCCATCCCTTCCCCTACGGCATGGAAGAGATCCAGCAACTGGCCGCGGACATACGCGATCCCGGCTACCGGGTACAGATCAGCGAGCACGGCATCCATGTGTTCAACCGCGACGGATTGCACAGCGGACGGGATCCGTTCGAACTCTATCCGCAGCTCAGCCCGTTGCAATCCGACGCGCCGCACGCCTTCTATATGGGCGTGGAATTGGCGCGCGCCCAGATCGCCTGGCAACTCGGTAAACGTTACTGGCAGGACGAAGAACTGGAATGGGGCGCGGCCCGACCGCCTTCGGCACGGAAACGGCAGGAGCGCCCGTTGCCGAAGGATCAGCACGGGCGCCCGGCGCCGGGCCCCACGCTGCAGCGCAAACGGCGCAGCAAACCACCATGATCCACGAACTCATCGTCAGTACCTGCAATCCCGACGGCTCGACTCATCTGGCGCCGATGGGGATCCAGTACCAGCCGCCGGAAATCATCCTCGCTCCATACCATCCGTCCACTACGCTGGAAAACCTGCGCCGAAACGGGCAGGCGGTGCTCAACCTGTGTGACGACGTGCGCATATTTGCCGGCTGCCTGAGCGGTCGGAAGACCTGGCCGATGCAAGCCGCCCGGCACGTTCCAGCGCAGCGGCTGCGGGACGCCCTGGGACACATTGAAGTCCAGGTGCAACGGGTCGAAGCAGACCCCCAACGACCGCGCTTTTTCTGTACCGAACTGTGCCGCGCCCAACACGCTTCTTTCCGTGGCTTCAACCGGGCGCAGGCAGCCGTGATCGAAGCGGCAATCCTATGCAGCCGCCTGCACCTGCTGGAGCCGGAACGGATCCGGCACGAACTGGACTACCTGCGCAACGCGGTGGAGAAAACCGCCGGCGAGCGCGAGCGGCAGGCGTGGGAATGGCTTGAGCAGCGCATAGAACAATTCTACCAGGGAGCCAACGGGGCCACTTCATGACCGTCATGCTGGCCAGCGTTCGCACCCTCGCCGAAGCCAGGCTGGCCTGCCGGGCAGGGGCCGATATTCTGGACCTGAAAGAGCCGAACCGAGGCGCGTTAGGCGCCCTGCCGTTGGAAACCGTGCGAGTGATTGCGGACACCTGCAAAAGGCAGGCCGTGCTCAGCGCAACCCTGGGCGACCCGCCGCTAGACTGCGCCCAAGCACAGCGGGCCGTCGCCCAACTGCAGGCAGCGGGGGTCGACATCGTCAAACTGGGACTCTATGCCGGACAGGCGCTGCCGGAGCCGATGCGCGCACTGCTGGAGCATTGGGAATGGCGCACACCGCGGCTGGTAGTGGTCTGGCTGCTGGGACGCCGGCTGCCATGGGCACCGGTTCCCGGCGCGCTGTGCAGCGGCAAAGTCTATGGCATCATGCTGGACACCTGGGACAAGGAGGCGGGCAGCTTGCGCCAGCGCCTGCCCGCCGAAACGCTGCGTTCCTTCCTGCTCAGCGCCCGCAAGGCCGGACTGCGAGCCGGCCTGGCGGGCTCGTTGGCGGAACAGGACGTCGCGCCGCTGCTCGCCCTGGGGCCGGATTACCTGGGCTTTCGCTCCGCCCTGTGTCGGCATGGGCGCGGCGGCGTGCTAGACTTTGATCGTACCCGCCGCATCCGGGCATCCATTCCGCGGCAGAACGTTGCCTTGCCGGAGTTTGCGGACCGACTGAACCAAAGAGGAAATCGCGATGAGCCAGTGGCGCAAGAAAACTAAAGACCAGGTCTATACGGAGGAAGAAATACAGGATCGGCTGCAAGCCGAGTTGCCGAAATGGTACTACGAGAAAGGCTGGATCCGGCGCAAATACAAGACTTCCGGCTGGAAAGGAACCTTAATGGTGGTCAATGCGATCGGGCACTTGGCGGAAGCCGCCTTCCATCATCCCGATCTGACCGTCTCTTACGCCTTCGTCATTGTCAAGCTGATGAACCATGCCGCCAAGGGCGTAACCGACAAAGACTTTGCGCTGGCGGCGAAAATCGAAGCAATGATCCAGTGGCAGCCCGGCACCGAGACGGACAACGACCTGGCAGGGACGCCGGACGATCCACGCTTCAAATACCTGAAATACGATTGAGCCCGGAGCGGCGCCGGTCAGCTTTCCCCGGTAGCGGCGCGCTGCCAAAGACCGGAGCGCCCCCCGGATTTCTCCAGCAGGCAGACTTTTTCGATCACCATCCCGCGGTCCGCCGACTTGCACATATCATAGAGGGTGAGCAGCGCGACCTGCACCGCCATCAACGCTTCCATCTCCACTCCGGTCTGATCGTGCGCTTCGACTCGGGCGCGGCAGCGCACGGCAGATTCCCGCGTACAGAGTTCGAGCTCCAGGTCTATGCGCGTGATGGACAGCGGATGACACAGCGGGATCAGTTCGGCGGTGCGCTTGGCTGCCATGATCCCGGCGATGCGAGCCGTCCCAAGCACGTCGCCCTTGCGGTGCCCGCCCTGCTCGATCAGGCGCAGAGTCTGCGCCTGCATCCGGATGGAGCCGGCGGCGACCGCGATCCGATGGCTGACAGGTTTGCCGCCCACGTCCACCATGCGCGCCGCTCCATCCGGGCCGGTATGCGTCAACTCTGCCATGCCCGCAGTATAAAACGCGCTCCGGCCCCGCTCCAGCCCGCCCAGTCCCAGTGTTTCGGCAGGCCGGGAGCCGGCCTCCCCGACACAGGCTCCCGCTACGCCCCGCGCACCCTCCGGACGATACTGCGAAAGCTCCATGGCAAGTGACTGCGGTGCGCTGCGGCGCTGCTTTTGATGACGCGTGGGATCCGGCATAATCCGGGCGGATGATCGGTATTTTTACGATTGGGGATGTTGCATGGAAGACTTCGATGCACTGAAGCTGGGAACCGATAACCAGCAATTGCCGCTTGACGGTATCGAGGAAAACCGCGCCGCCGCCTGCGCACTGGTGCGGCAGGCAACGCGGCAGATTCAGATCGTGTCTCGCTGCCTGGACCCGCCGGTACTGAACCAGGCAGAGATCAGCGACGCGATACGCAAGCTGATCCGGGACAATATGCGCTGCCAGGTGCTCCTGTTGGTGCTGGAACCCGGCGTGCTGGCGCACCGCGGCCACCGGCTGGTGAACCTGGCGCAGCAATTCGCCAGTTTCATCCAATGCCGCAAACCCGACTCGCGACACGAGCAATTTGAGCAGGCATTCATCCTGGTCGATCAATCCGGTGTGTTGTACCGTCCGTTGGCCTCGCGCTGGAACGGCATCGTCAATTTCCATGATCCCTCGCAGGCCAGACAGCTCGCGACGGAATTCAACAAAATGTGGGAGTTCGCGGTGCCGGACTCCAACCTGCACCGCTTGACACTGTAAGCATCCGCCGAGCCGCCCCCATTTCCGTCTGTAACGGTCAGCGCCGGATGCTTCGGGGAAGCGAGGCCGGGCGCACGGCAGCCTGCCCACTGCCGAGCGGAAGGCGCAATGGGCAGCGCAATCCAAAGGATGCCGGACCGAGGCAACTCCCACCGGGCCATCGAAACAGGCCGCACGAACCCGCGCCGCCGGCTATTCGAGCGCCGGCCAACGGCACGGCGTGCCGCCGCCGGACCAGCCCGGCAGATAAGCAATTGAGTGTGCGCTGAGATGATCCATTGACGGCCCGGGATGGGCGGCAAAACAACGCCTGCGCCGGCGCTGCAGGCGCATCGGAGCCGCGTTGTTATTCGCGCCTTTATGGCGGAACTGCGCTTTCCGCGTTCCGGCTGGAGCACCTGCGGCAACGGCTGCATGCAGCCGACTCGCAGCCACCACTGGGCATGCCGGAATTCCGCTATTACGTTCTTTGGCAAAGCCCGCCCAAATCCGGGGAGTTGGAGCGGCTCTGCACGCTGCTGGGAGACGCACGCACAGACAACGGAGCCGCCGGCGCCGAAATGCAGCGTGACGAACTGCTGGTGCTGCCGCGCACAGGCACAATCTCAGCCTGGTCCAGCAAGGCCGGTGAGATCGCCCGCAACTGCGGTCTGCCTGCCGTGCTGCGCATCGAGCGCGGCACTGCCTGGCCGTGGGAAGCGGGCCGCGCGCTGCCGGCGGCGCTGCTGCATGACCGCATGACCGAGCAATTGGTGTTCGATAGCGCCCAGGCGGAATCGATAGTATTCGCTCCGGTCGAGTCCGCCAAACTGCGCCGCATCGACGTTTGCACGCAAGGCAAGGCAGCCCTGGCACAAGTAAATGATGAGCTGCACCTGGGCCTGTCCGAGCAGGAACTTGAGCTGCTGCTGCAATGTTTCCAGAACCTGGAGCGCAATCCCAGCGACGCCGAACTGATGATGTTCGCCCAGTTTCACTCCGAGCACTGCCGACACAAGATCTTCAATGCGGCCTGGACCATCGACGGGCAGACTCAAGAGCACTCCCCCTTTGAGCTGATTCGGCAGACCTCTGCCGGGAGCGGCGCCAAGCTGCTTTCCGCCTACCAGGACAACGCTGCCGTCTTTCGCGCTTATCCGGCCCGCGCCTGGCAGGTCCGGCGGGATGGGGAATACGCAGGCTGCAGCGCACCGGCGCACCTGGTGATCAAAGCAGAAACGCATAACCACCCCACTGCGATCTGCCCCTTCATGGGAGCGGCCACCGGCTCAGGCGGCGAGATCCGCGATGAAGCCGCCACTGGCCGGGGCGGCCGGCCGCTGGCGGGATTGATCGGCTTCAGCGTCTCCAATCTGCATATTCCCGGCTGGACCCGGCCCTGGGAACAAAGCCGCAGCCACTCGCCCTGGCTGGCAACGCCGCTGCAGATCATGCTGGAAGGGCCGGTGGGCGCCGCCGCCTACAATAATGAGTTCGGGCGCCCTACCCTGTGCGGATTTTTCCGTACCTACGAGCAGCCTAGTGCCGATGGCGAGCGGCTGCTGGGCTACGACAAACCGATCCTGCTGGCGGGAGGGATCGGCACCATCCTCGAACAACACGTCGGCAAATGCAGCTTATCGGTCGGCGACCTGCTGCTGGTGTTGGGCGGACCGGCGATGCGGATCGGCCTGGGCGGCGCCTCCGCCTCTTCCATGAAGGCGGGCAGCGCCACCCGGGAACTCGATTACGCCTCGGTACAACGTGGTAACGCCGAGATGCAGCGACGCTGCCAGGAAGTCATCGAGGCTTGCCGGGCATTGGAGCAGGACAATCCCATCCTCTCGCTACACGACGTCGGCGCCGGGGGGCTGGCCAACGCCGTACCGGAACTGCTGCAAGGGCACGGCGCGGTGCTCGACCTGCAGGCCATCCCGAGCGCCGATATGGGCATGAGTCCACTGGAATACTGGTGCAACGAGGCCCAGGAACGCTACGTGCTGATCCTGGCTCCGGTGGCACTGGAGGCTTTTACCCAGCTCTGTGCCCGGGAGCGAGCTCCTTGCGCCGTCATCGGTCGAATCGAAACGGGTGACCGGCTGCGCCTGCAAGACGGACGCGAAGCGCAGCCGCCGGTCGATCTGCCGCTGCCCGAACTGTTCGGCAAAATACCGGCCACCGTCCGGCAGGTACAGCGGCGGCGACCGGGATCGGCCGCCCGGGACAACTTCGAACGCGCCCAGATCGATCTGCAGGAGGCCACTCGCAGGGTCCTGCAATTGCCGGCGGTGGCCGATAAAAGCTTCCTCATCACCATTGGGGATCGCAGCGTCCGCGGCCTGACCGTGCGCGATCAAATGGTCGGTCCCTGGCAGGTGCCGGTGGCGGACTGCGCGGTGATAGCTTCTTCTTTCCAGGATAACACCGGGTCGGCGCTGGCGCTGGGCGAGCGCCCGGCGGTCGCCGCGCTGGACGCGCCCGCCTCGGGACGCTTAGCCGTCGCGGAAGCACTGTTGAATCTGTGCGCGGCGCGCATCCTGGACCTGCGCGACGTCTGCCTGTCCGCCAACTGGATGGCCGCCTGTGCCGAGCCGGGCATGGACGCCGATCTGTATGACACGGTAGCGGCCGTGAGCAAATTGTGTCGGACACTGGGGGTCACCATTCCAGTCGGCAAAGATTCCCTGTCGATGCACAGCGAATGGCAGGAGGGCGCACACACCCGCCGCGTCAGTGCGCCCGTGTCACTGGTGATCTCAGCCTTTGCGCCGGTAGCCGACGTAGCCCGTTCATTAACGCCGCAACTGCGCGGCGGCGACAGCGTGCTGGTGCTGGCCGATCTTGGAGCCGGTCGTAACCGGCTCGGCGGCTCGGCCCTGGCACAGGTCTACGGGCGCGACGGCGGGGCCGCGCCGGACCTGGACAATGCCAGCGATCTGCTCGAACTGTTCCGCACCGTGCAACTGCTGAACGAAACCGGATACCTGTGGGCCTATCACGACCGCTCCGACGGCGGCCTGTGGGCCACCCTGTGTGAGATGGCTTTTGCCAGCCGGATCGGGATCGACCTGGAGCTGAACGGAGGTGACGGTGACCTGCTCGGACAACTGTTCAGCGAAGAGCCCGGAGTGGTGTTACAGGTGCCGCGGGCCGGCGTAGAGGCAGTACTGGAACGGCTGCCCGCCGGGCGCGTCATCGGCACCCCCCGGCAACAGCGCACGCTGCGCGTGCTGCTGGACGGAGACTGCCTGCTGGAGGAAGACCTGCTCACGCTGCAGCGCTGCTGGGCGGAAACCAGCTACCACATGCGCGCCCTGCGCGATCATCCACAATGTGCGCAGCAAGAATACGAGCGGCTGCAGGACTGGGATGATCCGGGCCTGCAACTGCAAAAGCCCGAACAGACCGTGCCTGCCGCCGCGCTCCGCTTCCGGCGCCGCCCCCGCCTGGCCGTGCTGCGCGAGCAGGGAGTCAACGGACAAAGTGAGATGGCCGCCGCTTTCGACCGCGCCGGCTTTCAATGCATCGACGTGCATACCAGCGACGTGCTGGAAAAACGCGTTAGCCTGCGCGATTTCCAGGGCCTGGCCGCCTGCGGCGGCTTCTCCTACGGCGACGTGCTCGGCGCCGGCGGCGGCTGGGCCGGCACCATCCTGCACAACCCGCATCTGAGGGCGGAATTCAGCGAATTTTTCCAGCGCCCGGACACCTTCAGCCTGGGCGTCTGCAACGGTTGTCAAATGCTGGCCCGGCTGTGCGAACTGATTCCAGGGGCGGAGCACTGGCCCCGCTTCACGCGCAATTATTGCGAACAATTCGAGGCCCGGCTGGTCATGGTGGAGATCCAGTCTTCCCCTTCCATCCTGCTCAACGGCATGCAGGGCTGGCGCCTGCCCATCGTAGTGGCGCATGGTGAAGGACGCGCTGCGCTGCCCCCGGACCACCCGGATGCGGCCACTCCGGTCTGCCTGCGCTACGTCGACCACCGCGGCCGACCGACCGAAACCTACCCGCTCAACCCGAACGGCTCCAGCAACGGCTGCACCGGATTTACCAGCCAGGACGGACGCGCCACCATCATGATGCCCCATCCCGAACGCTCTTTTCTAAGCCGCCAATACTCCTGGTACCCGGGCGAGCGCAAAGAGACGGAAAGCCCCTGGATGCATCTGTTTTACAATGCCCGGCGCTGGCTCGGACAATGAATACAACCAGGAAGCGAATTCATGCTTCGCCGGCAAAGCGCCAGGCCCCGTTTGCCGGCCAGTGCTCGCCATGCACCGCAGGCAGCCTCCACGCGACGCTGTAATCTGCGGACACCACTGCGACCGGCGAGCAAAAACGACCGGCGGCTAATCGTCGATCACGACCCCCCAGGGGAATGAGCCCACCTTGATGGTCTCCAGGACGCGGCGCTGCGCGGTGTCGATGACGGTAACGGTGCCACTCACTCCATCCGTGCTGAACAGGCGGCGCCCATCGGCGGACAGCGCCAGCCCCCAGACCCGTTTGCCGGTGGGCACGCGCTCCAACACCTGCAGATCGTTCTCAGCCAGGAAAAAAACCGCGTTGGCACGCCCCCCCGCCACGTACAGTTCCTTCCCATCCCGGCTCGGCAAGACGTCCTTGGGCTTGGCTTCCGCCACCCCGATCCGCTCGCTTTGCAACACCTCGAAACTGCTCATGCTGATCTTCTGTATCTCGCCGCCAATTTCAGAGCTGGCATAGACCAACTGACCGTCGGCGCGGAAACTGACCGCCCGCGGGCGCGTTCCCACCAGAATGTTGGCGATGATCTCGTGGCCGGGAACACTGATCACGTGCAGCAGATTGGAAGACTCGCTGGTGACAATCACCCGGGAGCCATCCGGCGAAACGGCAACCCCTTCCGGTTCCAGGCCGACCGGGATTTCCCCGAGCAGCCGACCATCCGCCGGATCATAAACCGATGCCTTGGCGTTGTCTTCATTAGAGATATAGATATGGCCATTCGGATGCACGGCGAAAGTTTCCGGATCGGAACCGGCGGGAAAGCTGCGCTTCAACTGCAGCGAAACCGGATCGATAACCGCAATTTTATTCTCTTCGCTGATCGCTATATACAACTCGCTGCGGTCGGGAGAAAATCCAAGCCCGCGGGGGCGCTGCCCGACCTGCACGGTATCGATGATCTGCAAGGAGTTGGCATCAATCACGCTGATCGTGTGAGAGCGCTCATTGCTGACGAAGATGCGGTCGGTCGGAGCTCCCCAGGCAGGGGCCGCCAGTCCGATCATGACCCAAACCACGGCCAGCGTTACCACCGAGAGGACCGCCGATAACCGGCGCGGGCGGTGGCGGGCGGCACCGGAAGCCGCAAAGGGAATAGTCAAAAGGGTCGTTCCATACATATCCTTACTCCTTAAAACTGCAGAGTTGAATCGTCAATCGTCGGGTTGGGACGGGCAGCGGGTGCCGAAGGAAGGACCTTGGCAGGCTGATGCCCGATGCCGGGGACGTGGCCCATCCGGCGAAAACCGTCCGCCTGGACAAGCGTGAAACATACTACACGAAATGCGGCCGGAATGCCTGTACCGGGCGCTGCGGCGCCCCGTTGATCGCCACTGCGTCACCGCGATAGAACTCGACCGGAATGCCTGTACCAGGGGGAGCTGCGGCGCCCCGTTGATCACCACTGCGTCACCGCGATAGAACTCGGCCGGAATGCCTGTACCGGGGGGCACTGCGGCACCCCGTTGATCGCCACTGCGTCACCGCGATAGAACTCGGCCGGAATGCCTGTACCGGGGGGCGCTGCGGCGCGGCCGGCACCGGGAGCGCGCAAGCCGCAGGGAGCGACCGGGGCGTACCGGAATGAGCCCGCCCGGGACAGCAGCTCCGGCAATCAGGGGGAAAGCTTGACCGCATCGGCGGCAGCGAGGGATTCCTGCAGCGAGCGCAGTTCTTTGCGCTGGGCCGGGTCCGGAGCCCCCTTTGACTGCCGCGCCAACTGACGGAAGCGCTGCCGGAAGTGACGCTGGCGCAGCCGCGCCAGAGCATCCTCAAACTCCTGCTCTAAATGCTCCGTCTCCTCCAGCAGCAGGGAGCCGGCCGCCAATTCCTGCAAGCGCCGCTCATAGGGGGTATCGCGCCAGCGCTCCAATATCGCCGCACAACCGATCTGCTTTTTCGTGTGGATCAATTGCAGCAACTCCACCAGAAAATCGATGCCCTCCACCTGCCACTCTCGCAGCGAGGCCGGCTTGGATACCGTCAGAGCCAACTGCGGACGCTGCAGCAACAGGGCAATGGCGCTGCCGAGCAGCGAGGGCTGCGGCAGACTACCCGGTCGCCGCTGTCGGCGGGGCTGTACCTGGGCGGGCGCCGGACCGGGCCGGCCCTGCCGGGACTCTTCCAGCATGCGCTCCAGGTAATCCGGTTCCACTTCAATCCATTTGGCGAGTTCCTGTAAAATCAGGCGGCGCAGCAGGCGATCCGCCAGGGGCTGCAAATAGCCCGCGGCGCGCTGTTGCAGTTTCGAGCGGCCTTCCAGGCTGTTCAGGTCCGCTCCTTCGCGCAGCTGGCTCAGCAAAAAGTTGGAAAAGGACGTGCGCAACTCGGCCGCCTGGAAGCGGTCCGGCCCCTGATGGCGCACAAAGCTGTCCGGGTCCTGTCCCTCCGGCAAAAACATGAACTCCAGTTCGCGCCCAGGCAACAGCAGCGGCAAGGCGGTCTCCATCACCTGCCGCGCCGCCTTGCGGCCCGCCGCGTCGCCGTCAAAACACAACGTCAGGCGTGAACAGAAGCGAAACAACTGCTGCAGGTGCGCCGAGGTCACGGCGGTGCCCAAAGTCGCCACCGCGTTGCGGATGCCGTGCTGCGCCAACATCAACACGTCCATGTAACCTTCCACGACGTAAAGCTGCTGCAACGAGCGGCGCGACGTGATCGAGTGCAGGCCGTACAATATGCCGCTCTTGTTGAAAATCGGCGTTTGCGGCGAATTCAGATATTTCGGCTCATCATCCGTCAGCGTGCGGGCACCAAATCCCAGCACCTCCTGACGGTGCGATAGAATCGGGAACATCAGACGGCTGCGAAAGCGATCGTGATAGCCGCTCTGCTCGGAGTGCCGGATCAAGCCGGCCTGCTCCAGCGCACGCAGGGATGCGGTGTCACGACCCAAAGCGGTGCGCAGATGCTCCCAGCCCGGCGGCGCATAACCGAGCCCGTATTCCTCAATAATCTGCTGGCCAATCCCGCGCTCGCGCAAATAATCCCGGGCCACCTTGCCAACCTGCTCGTGCTGCAATTTCTGGCGATAGAACGCACTGGCCTGTCTCGTTGACTGGTACAGCGGTTCCAATTGCCGCTGCGGCTCTCCCTTGGCGCTGCGAGGCAATGCCAGGCCGAGCCGGCCCGCCAACTCCTCCAGCGCCGGGAGAAATTCCATGCCAAGGTGGTTCATCAAAAAGCTGAGCACGTTGCCGGAGGCGCCGCAGCCGAAACAATAATAGAACTGCTTTTCCCGGCTGACGCTAAAGGAAGGCGTCTTCTCCGCATGAAACGGGCACAGGCCGATGTAATTGCGCCCCGCCTTGCGCAATGCGACAGAAACCCCGATCAGATCGACAACGTCGGTCTGGGCTAAAACTTGATCGATAAATTCCCGAGGGATTCGGTCTGCCATGGAGCACCTCCACCCCTCAGTATAATCGGGCAGCCCGTTTCCTCCAGCAGCCCTATGGACGCACGCCAAGTAAACAGATACTTAAGAGATTATCTTCAAGACACTCTTAATCTGTGGCTAGCCCCCGGACCCGGTACTGCTATACGATTGTGGCCGTGGGCGGACGCGATGGACCCAGGCGTAACGGCGCAGCCGTTGAGAAAACACCTGCCGGCGAACCCTCTCAAACACCGGCAAACACCGGCAAACACCGGCGCGGGCATCCGGCAGGCAACGCTACGGCAATAATAAGGATCCCCGGCCCAGCGCCCAACGCTCCGGCGGGAAATGCGCTTCAGGCCAGTAATTCCCTGACCTTGGAACTGACCTGCTTCATATCGGCGCGCCCTTGCAGGGAGGCGCCCAACTGCTCCATCACCCGGCCCATATCCTTCAACGTGGAAGCCCCGGTTTGCCCGATCACCTCGCGTACCTGCCGGTCCAGCTCCTCTTCTGACAAAGCGGGCGGCAGATAGCCCTGCAACACCGCCAGTTCCGCTTGCTCCTTTTCCACCAGATCAAAACGCCCCGCCTGTCGGTATTGCTCGATCGCTCCCTGGTACTGACGCACCAGCCGGTTCAACACCATATGCACCCCACCCTCATCCAGTTCAGTGCGCCGGCGTTCGGTTTCCTTCTGCCGGATTGCCGCGACCCACATACGCAGCGCCGTGACCCGCACCGAATCACGGGCGCGCATTGCGGATTGCAGATCCTCGGTGACCTGCTGCCTGAGCGCTACCGACACAGCGGCTCTTAGTGACCCGGGTGACCCGGTGGGTGACCCGGCGAGTGACGCGGCGGGATGATCAGATACGGCGCCGCCAGTGCGGGTCCACTGGCCGGATCGCACTCTTCGAGATCTTCTTGAGATGACGCTTCACCGCGGCGGCCGCCTTGCGCTTGCGTACCTGGGCCGGTTTCTCGTAGTACTCGCGGCGATGCATCTCCGCCAGCACACCTGCCTTCTCACACAGGCGCTTGAAGCGCTTCATAGCCACATCAAAGGGCTCATTTTCTCTAATCCGCACTGAGGTCATAAATATCGCTCTACTCAAGTTGATAACAGGGACTGCAGCGCAACAGGAACACCGGAGGCATCTGTTGCCACCGTCACAACGGACAACTCACGGGAACGCCGGACAGATAACAGGCTCACCTGCGGCCGGCAAACGGCATTCTACAGAGCCGGGCATTGTACCCGACCGCCACCGGCGACTGCAAGCAAGGCGCCACCGCATGGAGCCGTGATTAAATGCCGGTAGCGGAAAAGAGACTCCCTTGATGGATGCGCGGCCCGCCCCTGGCGTGGTGTTCCGCCCGGTGTCCCCGGCTGGATGCGGTGAATGAAGTCGGAGCACTGCTCCCGGGCGGTGTCAGGGCGGGGACGGGCGTGGTTCCCTGGCTGCCGTTCCCAAAATATTGCAGTATCATTTCGGCCATTGAGAACACCCGGAAAGCCGCCATCGCACCTCCCCCGCCGCACGGGCCGGGAAGCCCCCTGCCCCAGGGTTAGTTGATGTCAGACACGCTCTCGCTCTTCTCTCTTGAAGAAATCCAAAGAGTGGATGAGCGCACGCCTCAGACCGGATCAGGAACATCCTCAGCAAAAGAATTCAATCCATTACCCGAGAGCAAGGCAGCGCCCCAAACAGGTTTGTTCGGGCAGCCGACGAGAGCAGTTTGACGCAATCAACTCACCAAATTGCCGTCGGCAAAAGTAGCGGCAGGTAGTCGGCATGCCTGGTGGCCGGCATTTGGCAGGAAGGACCAGCGGGAAGGAGCAATATTGAGCGTGTCGGCTGAAGTCAGTCAGATTTCGGGTGTTCCAGGACCGGACGACGGCTTCGCGAATCTCTTTCTTTTTTTGGTGAAATAAGGAAAATAGGGTGTTAATTCTTCCCGTACTTCATCATCAACTCCATGCCCCCCACGAAAGACGCTACTTCGCCGTACTGCGCGGCTCCCGCAAAAAACGCATCGCCCAAGGCTCCGGCGTGCAGGTGCAGGACGTCAATCGCTTGCTCAAACAGTTTATGCCAAGGCAAAAGATGATGAAGCGGATGCAGAGAGGCGGTACGCCGGGGGCGGAGTTTTAGGTGCCGGGCCGGATAATAACAGGGTACAATACTCGACGGATTCTCTGATTCCGCCAACACTGGGAGACTGAACATCAGAGACTGAATCGGGTTTTGTTCTTGACTACTTCGCCGGCTCCGGCACCACCGCCCACGCAGTTATCAATCTGAATAGGGAAGATGCCGGCAATCGAAAATATCTGCTTATTGAAATGGGGAAATATTTCCACACTGTTCTGTTGCCACGCATCAAAAAGATTGCCTATTCTAAAGATTGGAGAAACGGCAAGCCGTTGTCCCGTGAAGGCAGTAGCCATTTCCTCAAGTACTACACGCTGGAACAATACGAAAAAACCCTCAAAAATGCTCGCTACGCGGACGGCGAACAATTAGAATTGGACAGTGCAAAATCCCCGTTTGAACAATATGTTTTCTTCGGAGATGATAAACTCGTCCACGCCGTCAAACCCAAAAAAGACGGCAAACTGGAAATAAACCTTGAAGACCTCTATCCCGACATAGACATCGCCGAATCACTTTCCAACATCCTCGGAAAACAAATCCGAAAACGCACCGCCGATATGGTAACCTTTGAGGATGGCAGCATGGAAAAAACAGACCCGTCAAAAATGACGGAAGAAGAGAAGCGGCATTTTGTGTCGTTAATCAAACCTTATTTGTGGTGGGGGCGAAAGGAGTTATAATGCTTCTGCACATTGGGGACACACCGTGTATTTTGAACTAAACATCAAGAATGTTGGAAAACTTGAAGATGCGAAGATTCGTATCGGGCAGTTCACCGTGTTTGCGGGGCCGAACAATACGGGCAAAAGTTTTGTTTCTAAGGTTCTGTATTCCCTTTTTAGTGCGATGAATGCCAATCATGCTGAGGTGTACATCAATAACCTTACACGACCCCTTATGCGCAGTTTGAACAGAATGATACGATTGAGCGAAGATCCTGGGGATTCACCATTATATCCGCTGATGGAAAAAGTAGAAAAAATGGAAACCATTGTTAAGGAAGTCCCGATTGGTAACTTTGAAGAGTTAGACAAGATCATTCCTGATCTCGTTGACAGGGCAACCGACATACGGAAGTTATTCACCAGAATTCGTCGATCATTAAATCCTCCTGTCGAGCGGAATACTCGCCACTCCCCGCCTTCTTTGGTGATAGAGACTTTACAGAATATAGATCAATCTTCCGATAAATTACATAAATATCTCATGAATATAGATGCGGTAGAATTTATTGCTTCTGGAATAGAATATAAAATCAGGGAAAATCTGATTCAGAATTTCCAAGTTCCAAATCTTTCTGACTTGCGAGGTAGAGAAGACACATCGTCAGAAGTTGACATCGAGAATTTTGGAAAATTTAAATTTGAGAATGGCAATGTAGTTTTCAATATAGATCGTGAATGGTTGCGCCAACTGCAACAGCACTCCAACGTGATTTATTTGGAATCACCTGTTTATTGGAAATTAAAAAATGCTTTAGAAAATCTCCGCATTAGTCCGAGATATTGGCGGAGTGGAAGGCAACAGATAAGTGGGGTTCCAGGATATTTCTATGATTTGGCAAGTACACTAAAATATGAATACACTGGTGAAATTGCTTTCCCGAAATTATATGAAAGATTGACTGGTCAGGGTGTCATCGGTGGAAAGATTGCAATTTCTGAAAATGGAAAATTATCATTTCAAGAAGATGACCGTAGCTTTTCTTTGCCGGTCACTGCCATGGGAGTTGCTAATCTTGGGATTTTGGCGTTACTGATTGAGCGTAAAGTTCTGGACGAAGATACTTTCCTTTTTATCGACGAGCCGGAGGCACATCTGCATCCAGCATGGCAAGTGGTTATGGCTGAAACTTTGTTTGAATTAGCGAAAGGTGGGGTGAATGTCGTTATCGCTACTCATAGCGCAGATATTTTGAAATGGCTGGAAGTGCATGTAAAAAAGCATCCTGAGGACGAAGGCAGAATCGCCTTGAATAAATTTCCTGTGAATGGACGTGCAACCGATGAACAAGATTTTCGCGATAAGATTGCGGCGATTAAGCAAGAGTTAACCAAGCCTTTTGCTGACTTATACACGGCCGGCTTATGACTTCTCTTGACCGATTCATAAAACCAATAAAAATCGCCGGGCACCCTATAAGCGGTGGACATAAGGCGTACATAATGGATAGCACTGCTAAAAGTAGTGATATGAGAAAACTGGTTGATTTGGGCACTTGCCATTGTTGCGATTATTTTTTACCCAAAAATGACTTGATTCTTCTTATTGAAGAAACACGTTTATTAAAAAAAGTGGAAGGAATCAGAAAAAAATATGATTGCCTGGGTAGCAAAGATAAGGACAAAGCTGTTAACAATCGTATTCAAGAAAGAATGCAATTAAAGGCATATGGTGCAATGCTGGTTTTGTGTCGGTTGGTGGCGAAATTCTCCAGTGCAAAACCCCTTATTCAGAATAAAAAATATCACTTTTGGCTTGTTGCCAGTAGCATAAGTTCAGAAGAAGAAAAAAGATACTTTGATAATATAAAAGACTCTTTGCGAGAGAAATTAACGCAAGTTTTGGGTAAGAATTTGTTGGATGATGTGGATGTTATGTCATCTAAATATCTGGAAGCACGGCTTTCGAATAAATGACTCCATTTCTTGAATCTATCTCTCAATCCCTGAACTACGGCGACCTGCCCGAAACTTGGCGAGTCCAAGGATCTCAGCGGTTTTCATGAGACTGTAAATTTTACTGTGTAAATGGCAGGTTATCACAGTGAAGCTCGCTCACCGAACAAGATCATAAACTGGCTCAGCGCCTGTTTCCAATCCCGGATCGGCATGGTCCTTTTCCGCGTGATTTCATGCAAAGCCAAGTATAATACTTTCATCTTCGCCTCGCTGATGGCGGAATCCCGTTTCAACTTGCTACCGTGCCGGGGCACCTACTTCCAACTGGCGGATTACACTGCCCTGTCCCCCCACCTCGCCGCCCTCGACGACATGACCTTCGCGCGCCGCCTTCACCATTGACCACGGCGTTGCGATGATTCCCCTGTCACCGTTTTATCAAACACCCCCGGACACCCGAATTGTTCGTTTTTGCTTTGCCAAGCAAGACCAGACGCTGGAGCGGGCGGCGGGGGGTTTGCGGGGGATCTGATTTTCGGGCAATGTGGTATACTGTTTGCGAAAACTCGATTTGTTTTAATTCAATGCAACCGGGAGAATAACAATGTCAGACCAAAGCAAAACCGCCGCCACGAAAGGCCCGGCACCAATAAAGAAAGTGCCCCCCGCAATCCTCGGCGGCATCAAAAAAGCCCAGCGTGATTACGACAAAATGGCCGGCGCTTGGATGGATGAAGGCCCTGAATATTGGATTACTACTTATGTAGCGAAGGCGCTATGGAAACTATGCGGCGATGATAGTGTCGTTGTGGAAGGTGGATCGAAAAAGACGCTGGATGGTGCCGGGCGAAAACGCGGACGCCCACCTTTCACCGTAGGTAACAAACGCTACGACATCGTATTGTATTTTACGAGCAACAAACAGAAAGCACGCGCGGTGATCGAGATCAAGGCTCAGCCACCAAAAAATGCTGTTTTAAGCGATGTGGATCGTATTGTGGCTGCGCTCAGATATTCCGAACTGCGTTTCGGTGCGGTCGGCTATTTTTGGAGCGCATCGGACGACAAGTGCAAATTAGCCAGGGTAAAAGTCACAGAGCACGCCGGGAATCTTGAGGAGAAAGCCGTTGATCGTGCAGCCGAAAACAACTTCAAGGCGACCCCGTATCGCTACGTTTCCGGCGATGGTTGTCACGCATGGCTGGCCGGATGTATTATGGTGGAGCGGAAGCAGGGCAACAAACAACGAAAATAACGATTTCGTCACTTCGATCCACAACTCCATCATAGAAGCCATCGGCAACACGCCCATCGTGCGGCTCAACCAGGTCGCTAAGAATATTGAGGCGAATCTTTACGCCAAACTTGAGTTCACCAACCCCGGTGGTTCCATCAAGGATCCCATCGGGTTCTGGATGATCGAGGACGCGGAAAAAAGGGTACGCTGAAACCCGGCGGCACGATTATCGAGGGCACCAGCGGCAACACCGGCGTGGGGCTGGCGATGGCGGCGGCCATCAAGGGTTACAAGTGCGTTTTCATTTTGCCGGATAAAATGTCCCAGGAGAAAATCAAAAACCTGCGCTCTTTCGGCGCGTGGGTGGTGGTTACGCCGACCGCGGTGGAGCCGGACGATCCGCACAGTTATTACTCAGATCGCCGACCAGCCAGGAACTTGCGCAACTAGCCCAAACGATTGCCCACCGCGTTAGCCGTTTGGAACGGCAGGGTCTGCTGGAGCGAGATGCCGAGAACAGCTCCTGGTTACGGATGCGGTACCCGCGGGATCGATGGATCATCTGTTGGGACACTCGATCACCTATCGCATCGCGGTGAGCCCGCAGGCAGGACGCAAGGTGTGTACATTGCAGACAGTGCCGGCCTGTGACCCAGAGGAACCATACAGTGATACGGCAGGCAAGATAGCCGGTTTCTGCCTGCATGCAGGGGTAGCAGTCCAGGCTGATGAACGCAAGAAACCAGGGCGTTTCGGCCGATACATCAGCCGTCCGGCGGTTTCGGAAAAGCGGCTTTCGTTAACGTCAAACGGCAACCTCCGCTATCCGCTAAAGACGCCTTATCGAGATGGCACTACCCACGTCATCTTCGAGCTGGCTGAAGGTTTGAGGCTCAAGGCTCATGCCGGATGGCGCTCCGCCCTTGACGGCGGCGAGTCTTCTCCTGCGGCCCGCCTCAACCTGAACTGGCGCTGCTAAATCCCCGGCTCAACGCCGGTCAATTTAACCGATAAATCCCACAGACGCTCGGCTAAAGCAACATCATGCGCGTTGGCCGATGGGCGCGCATAAGACGCCGGACCGGCCATCTCGCCCAGCCGACTCGGCCCGAAATAATCGCCGCCTTTGATCTCCTGACCCGTCGCTGCCAAAAGAAAAGGCCACGCGCCCTGCGCCGCATCGTTCAAAAATGGCCACATCAAAGGAAGCAGCCATTTGATCCAAAGAGGCGTGCCGCTCGGCATTTCGGTTTTCGCCATCCCCGGATGGCAGGCCACACAGAGCGCGGCGCTCGCGCTCTGGCGCAGGCGGCGCTCCAGCTCAAACGCGAACAATATATTCGCCAGCTTGCTGTCATTATACCTTTTCATCGTCTTGTAGCTGCGCCGGGCATGGATGTCGTCAAAGTCAATCCTGCCCATGCGATGGGCCAGGCTGCTCACCACGACAATGCGCGTATTGTCTTTTTTGATCTTTTCAATCAAATGGCCGACCAAAGCGAAATGCCCCAAATGATTGACACCCATCTGGCTCTCAAACCCCTGCTTCGTGTGCTGCAGAGGCGGCAGCCGCAATCCGGCATTATTGATCAGCACGTCGAGCTGGGGCTGCTGCTCTATCTGCGCGGCGGCGGCCTTGACCGATTCGAGATCGCCCAGATCGATTTCTACGAAGGCTAGATCGGCATCCGGCTTGAGCGCTTTGATCTTATCCATCGCCGCGTGCGCTCTATCCGCCGCGCGGCAGGCCATCACGACGTGCGCCCCTTTGAGCGCCAATGCGCGTGCCGCCTCAAACCCTAATCCGGCATTGGCGCCTGTGATCACAAAGCTCTTGCCCGACTGATCGGCTAAATCCTGTTCGCGAAAACCTTTCATAGTCATAAAATCAATTATATCTTAAAAAGATTATAATCCAGCAGGCCGTGAATCAGGTATATATTATACAATTTTCATTCATGGAACCAGCAAAGAAAACCGGCGCGCTCGTCCTTGGGGATGGGACGACCTTTCCAGGCGAGGGCTTCGGCGCGCAGCGCACTGATGTCGGCGAGCTTTGCTTGCGAAGAATGCGCTGGCACTGTCAAGGTAATCGCCAGTATTGAATCCTGCGCTGACAAGCATATCCTTGCACACTTTCAGAGCAAAGCGGAAGCAAAAACATTCAACCTATTACCCGAGAGCTGAGCAGCGCCCCAAGCAGGTTTGTTGGGGTAGCCGACGAGAGCAGTTTGACTCAGTTAACTCAGCCAATTGCTGCCGGCAAAAGTAGCGGCAGGTAGTCGGCATGCCTGGTGGCTGGCATTTGGCAGGAATGACCGGCGGGAAGGAGCAATATTGGGCGTGTCGGCTGAAGTCAGTCAGATTGCGGGTGTTCCAGGACTGGACGGCTTCGCGAATCTTTTTCTTTTTTTGGTGGAATAAGAAAAATAGGGTGTTAATTCTTCCTATACTTCCGCGACTTCGCCAACCGCATCCAGATCGGCGGTGCCCCTCGCGTTCCACAGCTTCGGCGGCTGGAAACTCTCCCTATTCGGCGACCACGCCATCCACGGCCCCGAAGGCGTACGCTTCTACACCCGCCTGAAAACCATCACTTCACGCTGGCCATAGGGGATTCGTTCAGGGGCGGTGTTCAACTTTAAGGCGGGGGGGAGCATTGAGCGGACCGGATGCGGATGGGTGCCGACGACGGTCAGCGGAAGATCTGAGCGGGGATTGTCGTTGTGCACCTCCTGTCTAAATGGGGGGACGCACCATGAGATCAAAAAAGGAAAGCCCCCGCTGGGAGGGCTTGGTCGCTTGAAAGCGGAGCCTACGAAATATTCATTTCATTGGTATGAAAAGCAAATCAAATAGGCCTTAGTCGGTTATACTAGTCCGTATATAATACACCAAAATCAAGAAATGGGCAAGAGAAATGAGCAAGAAAATAATAGGGCTGGACTTGGGCAGTAATTCCGTGGGCTGGGCGTTGCTTGAAGAAAAAAACGGAAATATAAGAGAAATCATAAGTATAGGAAGCCGCATTTTTAATAAAGCGGTGGACGAAAAGACCCCAACCCCGAAAAACCAAAAACGCCGTCAAATGCGTTTAGGCAGGCGCGTAATCCAGAGGCGTGCAAGGCGCAGGCAAAAAATGCTCAATTATTTGGTGTCGCTTAATTTGTTCCCCAAAGAATTACAAGGTAATAACCAACCGGAAAAACTGCTGAACGAAATTGGCGATCCGTATGAGTTGCGCGCCAAAGGCTTGGACGAGCAGTTGTCGCCACATCAACTGGGCCGAATTTTATTGCATTTCGTCGCAAGGCGTGGATTCTTGAGTAGCAAAAAACAAGCGGCAGGTGATTTAGTGGATGACCCGGACACCATCGATTATTTACGTGAGTTGGACAACAGGCCGGATGCAAACACGGAAGAAAGCACATTCAAGGCTGACATTGCCGAAGTTTATCAGAGCATCACGGAAGCCGGTGCAAGAACTTTGGGTGAATATTTATACAAGCTGGAAAAAGGCGAGTGCAAGCGCAATCGCGCCCATGAAGGTGGACATCTACGCACGGACCGCGCAATGTATCAAAAGGAATTACAACAAATCTGGGCAAAACAAGCTCCTTATTTCACTTACCTGCCCGATGATTTCATGGCAGATAACAAAGGAGTCATAAAAATTATTTTTTACCAACGCCCACTGAAACTCAGAAAAGAGCGTGTGGGGAAATGTTCTCTGGAACCAAAAAACTATCGCGCAAATATGGCGCGCTTGGAAGTACAGCGCTTTCGTTATTTACAGGATGTTAATAATTTGACATATTCCGATCGATATTCTGATAAGCCGGTGCCGCTAACCGATGAACAGAAAAACAAACTAATCGCCTATTTTGAAAACAACCAAAAAATTACATCAAAAAAACTCATAAAAGAATTGGCCTTGGATAAGTCCACGGAAATCAACCTGGAGACTAAAAACTTGAAGGGCAACATCACTGCCTGTGAAATCCGTTCGGTTATTGGCAGGCGATGGGACGAAATAAGTGACGGCGAGCAAAAGGCCTTGTTTGAGGATTTATTCACCATCAAGAAAAAATCCGCTCTTAAAACACGGCTTATCACCCATTGGGGATTTGACAGACAAACCGCGGTTAAACTGTGCTTGCTGGAATTCGAGCCGGGTCATTCCAACCATTCACTCAAGGCCATTCACAAACTATTGCCTTATTTTCAAAAAGGCATGATTTATAGTGATGCGCGAAAAGAGGCGGGCTATGATTATGAAATCGAAAAAATTGATGGCCTGGAAAAACTTCCTGCGCCACCTGAAACTTCAAACCCAATCGTAAACAAAGGCTTGCACGAATTAAGGCGTGTTGTAAATGCCATTATCAAGCAATATGGAAAGCCTGATGTTATCCGTATTGAAATGGCGCGGGATTTGGAAATGAATACCAAGCGTTATAAAGAACATCAGAAGCGACAGAGGAAAAACCAAAAAGCCAATGAAGAAGCGCAAGAGAAATTTGCAGAATTGAACCTTGGAAAAAAATATGCTTCAAGAGATGATAAAATCAAGTATCGTCTGTGGAGGGATCAAAATGAGTGTTGTGCTTACAGTGGAAAGACTATTTCTTTGACCCAGGTATTTTCTGCTGACACTGAAATAGATCACGTATTACCTTACAAAAAGTCGTTGGATGATTCTTATATGAATAAAGTAATTTGTTTTGCCGCCGAGAATAGTCAAAAATTGAACCGCACACCAATTGATGCCTGGGAAGGTAATACACAAAAATGGAATCAAATAACACAAGCCGTCAGTCGCTGGGATAAGGAACTAAAATCTAAAGTAGCGCGATTCTATCAGACGGAAAGCGATTTGAAAAAACGTGACTTTATAGAAACTCAATTAAATGATACTCGGTATATCTCTCGCTTGGCAAAAGATTATGTACGCCAATTGGGCTGTGATGTTTCGGTTACCAAGGGGTTTATTGTTTCTGAAATTCGTCATCAATGGGGGTTCGACGATTTGATTGGTGAGACAAATAAAAAAGAGCGAACCGATCACCGGCACCACGCTATTGATGCAGTAGTAATTGCTGCCACTTCGCGCGGTTTATATACCAATGCGGTTAAACAAATTAGTCAAGATAAACTTAATATCGCCCCACCTTACAAGAATATCAGGAATGAATTAGATGAAAAGCTAAAACATATTATTGTGTCTCATGCGCCACACCGAAAATTATCCGGCGCTTTGCATGAGGAGACAGGAGCAAGATATATCGAGAAACATGGGGGACTAGTTTATCGTAAAACTCTTAACCCGGAATTTAAAAACGCCGGAAGTATTGTGGACGACACTATTCGAAAGATTGTGTCAGAGCATATTTCAAACTACAACAACACACCCAAAGAAGCGTTTGCTGATAGTATAACTGTTTACCACAAAGATCGCAAGACCCCCATCAAGCGTGTGCGAATTTTGCAATCCAAGGTCACCAAGAAAAAGCTTGCACAAAGCAAGTTTGGTGTCAAAGATAAATCAGGCGAAGCATTTAAATGGATGACTTATGGAAATACTCACCACGTGGAGGTTATCCGCGATAAAGAAACGGGGAAAATCAAGGGTGAATTTGTAACCATGATGGAAGCTCATAGACGCGCCATGACTGGAACAAGATCAGCAAAAAATCGTGGTGTTGTACGCGAAAGCATTATTTCAAGCGATCACGGAAAGAAAAGTGAGCTTCTGATGGCTTTGCATATTAACGATACCGTGAGTGTTGAGAACGAAGCCGGTGAACGGATATTTTATCGTGTACAAAAATTAGATTTGAATACAAACCGAATTATGTTGAGGCTTGCCAGTGCAGCAACTAAAGACAAGAAAGATGAAGAAATTTACTTTACAATTAACCAGGAAAATTTTCAAAAATATAAAGTTCAATTACATCACGTGAACGCTATCGGACATTTGACCGATGATTAAGCGCATTGTAGATATATCTGATCCGGCCTATATCCACGTAAAGCACCAGCAGTTATTGATTGACAAAGAAGGGAAAACAGCAGGGCAAATTCCCATTGAGGATTTGGGAATATTAATTCTACAGCATCCTGCTATTGTCATCACTCAACAAGTTATTATTGCGTGTCAGAAAAACAAGGTGGGAATAGTTTTTTGCGATGAAAGACATTTGCCTTATTCGGTAATACTTCCAGTTGTCGATGGACATACCTTGCACCAAAAAATAATGCGGCTGCAGATAAAGACAAAGAAACCTGTAACGAAACGGCTTTGGAAACAAATTGTTCAAAAAAAAATTATAGAGCAACAAAGGACACTATCTCTGGCGGGTGAGAATGCTACCGTACTTGAACGACTGGCCTCAAAAGTTAAATCCGGGGATACGGAAAATCATGAAGCGCAGGCCGCACAATATTACTGGCGTCGTTTGTTTGGGAGGTCGTTTAGGAGGGATCACGAAGCGGCAGGGGTGAATGCACTGCTTAACTATGGATATGCCGTTGTGCGTGCACTCATTTCCCGTTCTATTGTCGCAGGCGGGCTACACCCTGCAATCGGCGTTAATCATCACAATCAATATAATGCGCTATGCCTTGCGGACGATTTAATGGAGCCATTCCGCCCGTGGGTAGATTGGTTGGCTTATCAAATCTGGATGGAGAACAAAAAAGTGGAAGTTGGCAGAGATACAAAGAAAAATATATTGAGGCTTTTAGATGAAACAGTACACATCAAGAAGAAAACGATGCCACTGATGGTGGCCTGCCACTATCTCGTCGCTGATTTCAAGCGATGCTTGGACGGATCTTTAAAAAGTATCGAATATCCCGCGTTGGTGAACAGAATGTGACCATGATTTTTGGGGGATTAAAAAGTATGTGGGTAATTGTTTTGTTTGATTTGCCTACGGATACTAAGAAAGCCCGCCAGCAGCACGCTCTCTTTAGGAAAAAACTTCTAAATAATGGTTTTGGAATGATGCAGTACTCGGTGTACTATCGCCACTGTGCCAGCGATGAGAATGCCGGCGTCCACTCAAAACGAGTAAAATCAGCTTTGCCACCAGAAGGTGAGATACGGATCGTTAAAATAACCGATAAACAGTTTGGCAAAATCGAGGTTTACTATGGAAGAAAGCGAAAACCAATCGAGAAACCCCCGACTCAACTCGATTTTTTCTAAAGAAAATTACCGACATATCCAAATAATTCATATAGTTACATTATAGATAGTATAACCGACCAAGGCCTACCTGCAATTCACAACCCACAAGTGCTTCGCGCGCTTGAAGCCGCGAGTATAACCGACCAAGGCCTACCTGCAATTCACAACCAGTGATAGGTTGGTTCGAACTGCTGCGAAAGTATAACCGACCAAGGCCTACCTGCAATTCACAACGTACGTCGAACCTTCCCGCTCCAGGCAATAAGTATAACCGACCAAGGCCTACCTGCAATTCACAACTATAATGCCTGAATACATCCATCGTTATTAAGTATAACCGACCAAGGCCTACCTGCAATTCACAACTGCGATAATTTACTGTACTCACTAGACGGATAGTATAACCGACCAAGGCCTACCTGCAATTCACAACTGCGATAATTTACTGTACTCACTAGACGGATAGTATAACCGACCAAGGCCTACCTGCAATTCACAACTGCCGCTGACGGACTCCTCTTCCAATGATTAGTATAACCGACCAAGGCCTACCTGCAATTCACAACGTGGACTATTTGCGCTATGAAGGCAAAACGAGTATAACCGACCAAGGCCTACCTGCAATTCACAACCGGAGCAAAGGGCTGGCGCTACGGCGTGATAGTATAACCGACCAAGGCCTACCTGCAATTCACAACCCTTCGCGTGTGCATGCTGCATTGACGGCAAGTATAACCGACCAAGGCCTACCTGCAATTCACAACTAAAGAAACTGGTGGCTTCGATCTCATTGAGTATAACCGACCAAGGCCTACCTGCAATTCACAACTAAAGAAACTGGTGGCTTCGATCTCATTGAGTATAACCGACCAAGGCCTACCTGCAATTCACAACTAGCCGTCGCGGACTGCGTCTCCACCCCCGAGTATAACCGACCAAGGCCTACCTGCAATTCACAACTGCGTATCGCTGGTTGATGTCAATCCTGTAAGTATAACCGACCAAGGCCTACCTGCAATTCACAACGCAGAGGAAGCGCGGCAACGACATGAGAACAGTATAACCGACCAAGGCCTACCTGCAATTCACAACTGTCTGACGTTAATGCAGCTTTGTAAACTTAGTATAACCGACCAAGGCCTACCTGCAATTCACAACAATGGGGCCAGATTGCGTCATCTGCACTTCAGTATAACCGACCAAGGCCTACCTGCAATTCACAACGGTGGCAACTAAATGGCTTGCGTTGGAAAAAGTATAACCGACCAAGGCCTACCTGCAATTCACAACCGTCAGCACTACGCGGACTTTATCGCTTCTAGTATAACCGACCAAGGCCTACCTGCAATTCACAACTTTCTGACGTTAATGCCAGTCTGTAGATTAAGTATAACCGACCAAGGCCTACCTGCAATTCACAACTCACTGATGTTAATGCCGGTCTGTAGATTAAGTATAACCGACCAAGGCCTACCTGCAATTCACAACATTGAGATGGGCAACCGTCCAGCGGAGGGAAGTATAACCGACCAAGGCCTACCTGCAATTCACAACGTAAGTTTACTTTTGAAAGAACATAGAAAGAGTATAACCGACCAAGGCCTACCTGCAATTCACAACGGCCAATTCTGACTGCCCTGCCGCAGCTTTAGTATAACCGACCAAGGCCTACCTGCAATTCACAACCCTTCCGCCTAGAAGGTTCTATGGATCCGAAGTATAACCGACCAAGGCCTACCTGCAATTCACAACTTTGGACAATATAGGTTTTGGAGGAAAAGAAGTATAACCGACCAAGGCCTATCTGCAATTCACAACTCTACGGGACATAGCGAGCGGTACTATTTAAGTATAACCGACCAAGGCCTATCTGCAATTCACAACAAGGATTACTTTGTCAATCGGGACCGCACTCCTGATAACATCGGCAAAACGCGACAAGGGCAACAAGCGCCAGGAAACCCGTAAACCAGATGACTGCACACCCGCAAAACGTCACGCCGCGATGACTTGGCACAACGCTTGAAAAATAACTTGAACGTTCGTATGTATACGAATTTTTTCGTCGCCTACTTTAGCAAATTCTTTCGCATTTTCTTCTGCTTCTCTCATTGATGTAATTACCGTATAAGTTCCCATCGTAGAAGACCTTCCGGTCAAAGATATAATGAAGTTCCGGGACCAATAAAAAAATTCTGACGCCACCCAAAGTCAGCGATATGGCACCCGAAAACAGCGGCTCGGAAAAGCAGATTATCGTTAGTCTTGTCCGGCTTCTCCTTCTCCGCCGCTTAGTACGGGCGGCACGGGTACTTCCATGGCGGCGCAAACACTGCGCATCATTTCCAGCTCCCGGGTGGTGGCTTTGTCATCAAACAAAACGGCTTCGATACAGGCTGCAACCAGTTTGGTTTTTAATACCGGTGACAGATTCGCAAATTTTTCCAGTGCGGTGACTATTTCCTCCGGCTTGAACGTCCTGGGGTCTTTTAACTTCAAGCCCGGCAACTGTTGTCCGATTTCATCCGTCGCCGCTTTGAAAACGTCCGCCGGTGAATGCATGTCAGTCTTTCCCAGGAAAGCCAGCAGTGATAATAGCAATGAAACCTCATCCACCAGCGTATACAGTGCCTTGTACTTCACCTTATCGGCCTTGCCTGAAGATGCCGACAAGTGCGCTTTAATCAATACATAGATTGTTAACTCACCGAGCTTGATCTTTTTGTCCGCGTCAATCACGTCCTTAACGGTTTTAATCAATAATTCCCTTTCTTCCGCGGACAAATCTTTTAGCACCGGTATCGCCATATCAAACAGCGGCAGGCGATAGCGGTCATGTAACTTATCCAGATGACCCGACAGCCGCAGCACTTCTGATTCAAGTTCCTGGTGAGGCGAACGCCGCAACGCCGCCAATTCCAGCGCACGCACCTTTGGGTCTGCGTCCAGCACCAGGGCAAACATTAAGGCATTTGCGCCCTGCCGCAGGGCCAGGGCCTGTGAAACCGGTGTGGGAATAGAGGCCAGCAGCACGGCGGCGTAATGCATGTGCAATTCGCCGGGATTGCCGATGGTGCTGATTATGCCGGGCCCGCCGGACGGTGTTGAACCGGCCTGACCAGTGGCGGATGCCGTCTGTATTTTTTCACGCCTGGAAGGCGACGATAATGGCACGCGGCCTTTATTCAGCTTCTTGATGCGATCCATCAGGGGCGGGTGCGTGGCCATCCAACCGGCCAATGAGCTTTTAAAGCTCTCTCCAAAAAACATATGACTCAATTCTTCGGCGTGTAAATTGTCAATCATGGCACCATCACCCAGCTTGCCAATTTTTCTCAACGCGTTGGTTATGCCTTCATTATTGCGGGTAAATTGTACCGCCGAGGCATCTGCAAGAAATTCACGTTGCCGCGAGATACTGGCTTTAATGATACGCCCAAAAAAAGACCCGGCATAACCGATCAGCAGCAGCGCAAGACCAAGCACCAAATACGCGCCGCCCCCTTGCTTAGAGGTGCGAAAACGATACCTTGTGTAAGCCACGTTGCGCAGCATGTAGCCACCGAACATGCCGATCACAAGAATGCCGTATAATATACCTATCAGGCGAATATTAATGCGCATATCGCCATTAAGGATATGGCTGAACTCATGCGCGATAACACCCTGTAATTCATCCCGGTTCAACTGCTCAAGCGCGCCGTGCGTCACGGCAATAACGGCTGCGTTGGGTTTATAACCGGCCGCAAAAGCATTGATCGCCGCTTCATCATCCATTACATACGCCTGAGGCACGACCACTCCCGAGGCAATCGATAATTCATCCACTATATTGATGTATTGTTTTTCTTTAAAGTTTTTACTGTCTCTGGAAACTTTACGCGCACCGACCATTCTCGCAACCGCTTCACCGCCGTCGCTGAGCTGCCTAATCCGGAATATCGAACCGCCTGCAATCACCAGCAGGGCAATGCCGGTCACGGCAAACATTAATTCAGGCGGGATTGAATCCATTTGTGCCGCCGGCGACCCCGTGCCTGCGTTGTACAAAATCCCGCCAATGCCATAAACATAAATCCCGACAGCCACAATATTGAGGGCGGTGACAATAATGATGACCGCCAGTACCAGCAACACCACCATGCGCCCGGTTTTCCTGCGGGCATCATCCTGATGTTGAAAGAAATCCATAAGAAACGTATTTACAACTCAAGTGACCGACGTGCGGGGGCCGGGAAATTTCAGCCCTTGAAATCGACTTTGATATTCCGGCGTTCCGCCGCTTCTTCAATTTCCCACAACGTGGCAGGGCCGAAATTAAACGGTCTGGCAATAAAGTTATCCGGTACCGATTCGATCTGCGTATTATAGACCATCACCGAATCGTTATAGGCCTGACGCGCAAAGGAAATCTTGTTTTCAGTCGAGGACAGTTCTTCTGAAAGCTGCATCATGTTTTCATTGGCTTTCAGGTCGGGATAATTTTCCTGCAGCGCGAACAGCTTGCCCAGGGCACCTGACAAACCCGCTTCCGCAGCCAATAGCTGTGCCATGGCGGCGCCGTCCGTAGGATCGTTCGAGGCGCGCTTGGACGCACTCACCGCGCCGCTGCGCGCGGAGATAACGGCTTCCAGAGTCTCTCTTTCGTGCGCCATATAGCCTTTGGCGGTTTCCACCAGGTTCGGAATCAGGTCATGACGACGCTTGAGCTGTACGTCGATTTGAGAAAAGGCATTTTTGTAGCGGTTGCGAAACCGAACCAGGCGGTTATACACAGTAATGACAAATAATACGATGCCGATGACGATTGCCCAGCTGATTATGACACTTATCTCCATCTTGCTCTCCCTGGCGCATATGCGCGGCTGCTTTACCTTGTCAGACAATCCTATCACACCCTTCTCCGGTAATTAATAATTGCTGATACGCCATGCAGCCCGGACTGCGGTCTCCACGCGACCCTCCATCAGGCAATTCCACCAGCTGTTGCGGCGAACAGGGCCGATTTCCGACCTAATCCCGCCGCCCCTGAATGGTGCTTTACGAGCACAAATGCCAGGCACTGTCTTACTACGGAGTAGCGCGCCACTTTGAGCAAAATGCAGCGCCATAGCTTCATGCGAAACCGGCTATATAAGCCATATCATTACGGAACCTGCGACAGGTTGATATAATGATTCAGGCCCGCTGGATTATCCCGGTAGAGCCCCGGGTATGGTGCCGGAAAAGCACGCTATCGCGATTCAGGACGACAGGATTGTCGCGACAGCAACGGCTGATCAAATCAGCACCGACTTTCAGTCCGAAAATGTCACCCGGCTGGGCGATCATGCCTTGATTCCCGGCTTAATCAATGCCCACACGCATGCCGCCATATCACTCATGCGCGGTTTGGCGGATGCCCTGCCCTTGATGACCTGGCTGAACGCACGCATCTGGCCCGCCGAGAGAAAATGAGTCGGCTAAAGATACCGTCAGACCAGGGACGGAACACGCCATCACCGAGATGATCCGCTCCGGCACGACTTGTTTTAACGGCATGTGCTTCTTCCCCGACACCGTCGCCGCGGTCTCACTGGCTGCCGGTATCTGTGCCTGCATTGGTTCAATCGCCATTGATTTTTCGTCCGCCTGGGCCGCCAACCGGTGGGAATATCGGGACCAGGTCCTGGCCGTACATGAGCCGTTTCGCGGCGATGATCTTATCAATACGGCATTTGCCCCGCATGCGCCCCATACGGTCAGCGACGAAGCGCTGCAAAAAATTCTGCCTTACTCAGATGAGCCGGAAATCCCCATCCATATCCACGTGCATGAAACACAAGACGAAATTGACCACGGCATGGCCCAGCATAATTACCGGCCATTACACCGGCTGGCAACACTCGGCCTGCTGAGGCCAAACCTGATAGCAATGCATATGACTCACCTCAATCACGATGAAGTTGTACACTTCGGCAGTACCGGCGCACGTCGTGCACTGCCCGCAATCCAATATGAAACTCGCCAGCGGCTTTTTTTCGCTGCAGCGGCTGCTGGATAACGGCGTGAACGTGGCACTGGGCACGGATGGCGCGGTCAGCAATAATGACCTGGATCTGCCGGCGGAGATGCAATCGGCCGCCTTGCCGGGCAAGGCCGTGGCCAATAACGCCGCGGCCATATCGGCGGAAACCGTGCTTGCCATGGCAACCATCAACGGCGCAAAGGCACTGGGCATTGATGCCATCACCGGCTCATCAGCCGTCGGCCAAGCCGCCGACGTCGCGGCGCCGGACTTAAGCCAACTCGAAACCCGGCCACTGTATAATCCGCTATCACAGGTGGTTTATGCGGCTGACCGTCGGCGGGTCAGGCATGTTTGGCGTAATGGCAAATGATGACTGCGTGACCGACAACTGCAAACACTGGATATGGATAAGTTACTAAACAATGCCGATAGCTGGCAGGCAAAGCTCCGGGAACACTATGAGTGAAACAATAACACCCAACGTGGACAGCGCCGAGGTGCAAAAATTCGACGGCATGGCCGCCCGCTGGTGGGATATCAACGGTGAATTTCGCCCGCTACATGACCTGAACCCGGTACGCTTGAGATTTATTCAGCAACATGCGGACATTGCCGGCAAACAGGTGCTGGATATCGGCTGCGGTGGCGGCATTCTCAGTGAGTCCATGGCATACGCCGGCGCCAAAGTAACCGGCATTGACGCCGCACAAGAAGCCTTGACGGTTGCCAGGCGGCACGCCATGGAAGCGGGGATTAAAGTTGATTATCAACAACAAACGGCCGAAGACCACGCCGTTGAGCATATCGATCAATACGATTTCATTACCTGCCTGGAACTGCTGGAGCACGTGCCCGACCCGGCCCGCATGGTCAAAACCTGCGCGTTACTGGTCAAACCCGGCGGACGTATATTTTTCTCAACCATTAACCGGAATCCCAAAGCCTATGCACTGGCGGTTATCGGCGCGGAATACATTATGCATCTGTTACCCAAAGGCACGCATGACTATAATAAATTTATCAAGCCGTCTGAGCTGGCTCGCTGGGCGAGGCGGGTACAGCTTACCCTTATCGCTCAAGCAGGCATGCGTTATAATCCAATCATAAGAGGCGCCTCATTGACCCGCTCGGTGGATGTCAATTACCTGATGTGTTTTGAGCGCCCGCTTGATGATTAAAGCCATTTTCTTTGATCTCGACGGCACACTGATCGATACCGCCAAAGATATGGCGCGCGCCTTCAACCAGCTACTCGCTGAAGAAAGCCGACCGGCGCTCCATTACGATTTAATTCGGAGCGAGGCTTCTCACGGCGCACGCGCCTTGCTTGCCCTCGCCTTTGATGAAGCCGAAAACAGCGATCGCTTTGCACGGCTGCAGCAGCGTTTTCTGGACATTTATCAAAACAACCTGCACGTGGAGACCACACTGTTTCCGGATATGGATAAAATCCTGACAATACTTGAGGCGCACAACGTTCCCTGGGGCATTGTCACCAATAAACCTTCCCGGTTTACCCTGCCTTTGCTGGAGTCTCTGCAACTCAGGGGCCGTGCCGCCGCCATTGTATGCGCGGACACCGCCGGCGTTTCCAAGCCTGATCCCAAGCCCATGTTCGATGCCTGCACACAGGCGGGCGTCGAACCACGGGACGCCGTATATATAGGCGATGATCAGCGCGACGTCGAATCCGCGCACAACGCCGGCATGCCCTGCATTGCCATGCGCTGCGGCTATATCCGCCGGGGGCAAAACCCGGACAGTTGGGGCGCCGACCATATCATGGATACCGTGTCAGACCTTAAAGTCTGGATTAACAGGCAGCTCAATAACTCCGAAATTTAAGCAGGACGCCTGAATGGAACTCACGGTGCGGCGCTTTTTTCATCTGCCGAAACGCCGTGGGAATACCATCCGGTGACCAGTACCGCCGAGGCGACGAGGGCGGGCCGGATACGGAACCAAATACGGAGAGTGTGCATTGTTCACTTCTTCAGGAATGGGGTTCATCCATTCCAGCGGAAGCGTAACTGGGTTTCCCGTGACTGTATGGAGCCACCATATACTGGACAAATCCGGGAGTTGCCGGGCGATGGCTTGTCAGGGGGACAGGCTGCCCAATCCCCGGTACGGGCAGTCGCCGTTGTAGCGTTGCCAATACGCCAGCAGGCAATCGTTTAAACCGCGCCAATCATCCGCGGGTATACACGTACGCGGAAGCCGACGTGCTGGATCAGCCTGTCGGCTTCCTTTTTTCAGCAGACCATGAGTCCAGAATGTTTCCGGCCCTATGCAGCCTTTGTATAGGTCCATCACCGATGGCAGGCCCATAACTGGCACGCCGGGTGGTTGACCGACAAGGATGGTACGGGAGGCTGCGGCGCGAGCGTCAATGAGTGAACAGCCGGCGGCGCCATGCCGTCGCGTACGCCCGGCGCTATCTGCCAGGCAAAGCGTGCCATGGGGGCGGTAGTGAAGCCTCCGGGGCGGCGTGTTTCGCGGGGCGGGGGACGCCGGGGGTCACGGGCCAAGACGACCCCCCCCTTGTCAGGGGGTGACGTGCCGACGCGCCGGCCTCAGTAGCTGAAAGACCCCTCCAGGCCAAATTCATGCTCCTCGGCATGCTCGCCGTACAGCTCCAGTTTCAGGCCATCGCCCCGCAAGGCCGGGCCAAACACATCCGTAAAGTCGATCACCATGCGCTGGCGGGCGCCGGCGCTGTCCCAGCCCGGCTGCAGCGCGAACGTCACACCACGACCCCACAGACTCGGGGCTATGCCGATCTCCGCGCTTACCTTCCATTCCTCAAAGTCTGTTTCCTCGTGCACCAGCAAGTAATTCCCGTCCAGCCGCAAGCGGGTGCCGCTACGCGGATTGGCGTATTCAAAACCCGCCCCCAGATCCGCGCCCGCGCCGGTCTCGACGTCGCCCAGGTCCCAGCGCAGACCCAGCTCAAAGCGCTGGCCAAAGCGCCCACCGCGCGCCGACGCCACCCCGTGGCGCTTGCCTTCCAGCGCCATGCGCAGGCGCTGCACACTGCTGGTCACCGACGACAGGTTCTGCCCGCCGTCTGACTTGATCTCAACCGTCAACGCGCTGGCCTTTAACGCCACGTCCGCGCGGCCCCCGGACCACAGCTTGCCGCGCGTGCCCAGCGCCGCCATTTGCATTTCCACGTCTGTTTTCGTGCTCTCCCCGCTATCGGTGATTTCAGACTCACCCAGGCCGTAGCCCGCCAGGCCCCATAAACTCAAGCCGGCATGCGGCTTCCACTGCACGTAAGGCAAGATACTGGTCAGCTCGGTCTCCACCTCGCCATCGGCAATCTCAGCGCTGCTAAAGTCCGCAGCGCCCCTGCTGTGCGAGACCGCAACACCCACCAACGTGCGCCTGCTCGGCCGGTAGTCCAGGCCCAGGTAGCCCGAGACGATATCGCCGTCCAACTGGAAGTCATCTTCAGGTTCGCCCTCATAGTTGCCCACCGCGCCGCGCGCCCACAAGGTGGTGGCACCCACACCGGCGTCGTCACCGTCATTCAGGCTGAGCTGAAAAGCACTGTCGGCAAACAGCGCGCCGACGGAGGTCTGATGGCCGCCGGCTGCAGCCGACACGGGCTGGTTGTCTGCCCCGGCCCCGGCATTGGCCGCGGCCTGCCCGTTCGTCAGGGATTCAAGGCTCACCGTGCGACCGCCCAGCGTCAACTGGCTGCCGCCAGCGCCGCTGGTAAAGCGTTCATCCAGCACGTCCACCGCGCCCGATGCAAACGACCGGCCAAAGGCGCCCAGCGCCATCTCCATCGCCTCGCTGCGGGCACCTTCGAGCGGGCCGCCTGTGACCTCAAGCCCAGGCTCCACTGTGACCACCAGCGACAACGTCACAGCGGCGGGCGCCAGGGCCGAATCCGTCGCCGTGTAGGTGTAGCTCGTTGCCCCTTGCTCCCTGTCCGGCGTGCCGGAAAGCACCCGGGTGACGGCGTCAAAGCTCAGGCCGGACGGCATGCCCAACAGGGCGTAGCCGTACGGCCCGGTGCCGCCGGTCACCACCGGCAGGGTGAGGTCGGTGATGGCGATGTTCGCAGTGTAAGTCTGTGCGGGAATGGTTGCCCCGCCAAAGCTCAGCGCGACTGACTCTGTGACCGTGATGGTAAAGGTCGCCGTTACCCTGTCATTGACGCCATCGGCGGCGGTGATGGTCACCACCGTATCGCCCAACCCCGTGGGCGTACCGGTAACCTCGGTACCATCAAACAGCAGGCCGTCTGGCAGGTTCATGAGCGTCACTGTCGGCGGGTTGCCGGCGGCATCGCCATCGTCATCGTTCACCGTGATCGTCAGCGGCGTGATCGGCACGTTTTGCACGTAGCTCTGCGGGCCGGGGTTGATGACCACCGGCGCGTCGTTCTCCGGCGTTACCGTGATCGTCACCGTCGCCGGGGCACTGGTCGTGCTGCCCTCGTCCGTGACCGTGTAGGTGAAGCTGTCGCTGCTGGTTTCGCTACCGTCGTGGGTATAGCTGAAGGTGCCGTCCGCGTTCAGCGTCAGTGTGCCGTTGGCCGGGGCATCGCGCACGCTAACCGTTAGATCATCGGTCGCCGTTTCCGCATCACTGTCGTTATCCCGTACGCTCGTGGTTGTGCCATCCGTCAGCGTCGTCGCCGTACCGCCCTCAGCCACCGTGATCGCATCATCCACCGCCACCGGCGCATCGTTGTCCGCCGTTACCGTGATGGTCACCGTCGCCGGGGCGCTGGTCGTGCCGCCCTCGTCCGTGACCGTGTAGGTGAAGCTGTCGCTGTCGGTTTCGCTGCCGTCGTGGGCATAGCTGAAGGTGCCGTCCGCGTTCAGCGTCAGTGTGCCGTTGGCCGGCGCGTCGAGCACGCTAACCGTCAGATCATCGGTCGCCGTTTCCGCATCACTATCGTTATCCCGTACGCTCGTGGTTGTGCCATCCGTCAGCGTCGTTGCCGTGCCGCCTTCGATCACCGTGATCGTATCTGCCACCGCCACCGGCGCGTCGTTCTCCGCTGTTACCGTGATGGTCACCGTTGCCGGGACGCTGTCCAAAGCGCCGTCGTTCACGATATAGGTGAAGCTGTCGCTGTCGGTTTCGCTACCGTCGTGGGTATAGCTGAAGGTGCCGTCCGCGTTCAGCGTCAGTGTGCCGTTGGCCGGGACATCGCGCACGCTAACCGTCAGCGACCCGGTCGCCGTTTCCGCATCACTGTCGTTATCCCGTACGCTCGTGGTTGTGCCATCCGTCAGCGTCGTCGCCGTACCGCCCTCAGCCACCGTGATCGTATCCGCCACCGCCACCGGCGCGTCGTTCTCCGCCGTTACCGTGATCGTCACCGTCGCCGGGGCGCTGGTTGTGCTGCCCTCGTCCGTGACCGTGTAGGTGAAGCTGTCGCTGCTGGTTTCGCTACCGTCGTGGACATAGCTGAAGGTGCCGTCCGCGTTCAGCGTCAGTGCGCCGTTGGCCGGGGCATCGCGCACGCTAACCGCTAGATCATCGGTCGCCGTTTCCGCATCACTGTCGTTATCCCGTACGCTCGTGGTTGTGCCATCCGCCAGCGCCGTTGCCGTGCCGCCTTCGGTTACCGTGATCGCATCCGCCACCGCCACCGGCGCGTCGTTGTCCGGCGTTACCGTGATGGTCACCGTTGCCGGGGCGCTGTCCAAAGCGCCATCGTTCACGATATAGGTGAAGCTGTCGCTGTCGGTTTCGCTACCGTCGTGGGTATAGCTGAAGGTGCCGTCCGCGTTCAGCGTCAGTGTGCCGTTGGTCGGGGCATCGCGCATGCTAACCGTTAGAGCATCGGTCGCCGTTTCCGCATCACTATCGTTATCCCGTACGCTCGTGGTTGTGCCATCCGTCAGCGTCGTTGCCGTGCCGCCTTCGATCACCGTGATCGTATCTGCCACCGCCACCGGCGCGTCGTTCTCCGCTGTTACCGTGATCGTCACCGTTGCCGGGGCGCTGGTTGTGCTGCCCTCGTCCGTGACCGTGTAGGTGAAGCTGTCGCTGCTGGTTTCGCTACCGTCGTGGACATAGCTGAAGGTGCCGTCCGCGTTCAGCGTCAGTGCGCCGTTGGTCGGGGTATCGCGCACACTAACCGTTAGATCATCGGTCGCCGTTTCCGCATCACTGTCGTTATCCCGTACGCTCGTGGTTGTGCCATCCGTCAGCGTCGTCGCCGTGCCGCCTTCGGCCACCGTGATCGTATCCGCCACCGCCACCGGCGCGTCGTTCTCCGCCGTTACCGTGATCGTCACCGTCGCCGGGGCGCTGTCCAAAGCGCCGTCGTTCACGATATAGGTGAAGCTGTCGCTGTCGGTTTCGCTACCGTCGTGGGTATAGCTGAAGGTGCCGTCCGCGTTCAGCGTCAGTGCGCCGTTGGCCGGGACGCTATCCATCCTGACCGTCAGCGACCCGGTCGCCGTTTCCGCATCACTGTCGTTGGCACGCACACTCGTCTCGCCATCTGCCAGCGTCGTCGCCGTGCCGCCCTCAGCCACCGTGATCGCATCCGCCACCGCCATCGGCGCGTCGTTCTCCGGCGTTACAGTAATCGTCACCGTCGCCGGGGCGCTGTCGTCGGCGCCGTCGTTTGCGATATAGGTGAAGCTGTCGCTACTCGTCTCGCTGCCGTTGTGGGCGTAACTGAAGGTGCCGTTCTCGTTCAGTGTCAGCGTGCCGTTCGTCGGGGCGGTAGCCATCCGAACCGTCAACTCGGCGGTAGGCGTCTCCACGTCACTGTCGTTGTCGCGCACGCTCAATGCGCCACCGGTCAGGGTCGTTGCCGTGCCGCCTTCGGCTACCGTGATTGCGTCAGCCACCGCCACCGGCGCGTCGTTCTCCCCTGTGACCGTAATGGTCACCGTGCCCTCGTCCGTGCCGCCCCGGTCATCCGTGATTTGGTAGGTGGCCGTCACTTCGCGGCGCTCACCCGGCGCGAGGTCTTCAAATTCGCCGTTCGGATTGAAGCTGAGGCTGCCATCGGCGTTGAGGGTGAGCGTGCCGCCGCCCGTTACGGCAATCGCTTGACCGTCACCGGCAATCACAGCCGTGCCGTTGATGGCGGCGACGAACAAGCTGTCCCCGTCCACGTCCACGTCGTTGGTATGCACGTCAAACACCACCGCCGTATCCTCGTTGGTTTCAACGTCATCATCCACCGCCACCGGCGCGTCGTTCTCCGGCGTTACCGTGATCGCCACCGTCGCCGGGGCGCTGTCCAGCGCGCCGTCGTTTGCGATATAGGTGAAGCTGTCGCTGCTGGCTTCGCTACCGTCGTGGGTATAGCTGAAGGTGCCGTCCGCATTCAGCGTCAGTGTGCCGTTGGCCGGGGTATCGCGCACGCTAACCGTCAGCGACCCGGTCGCCGTCTCCGCATCACTGTCGTTGTCCAGCACACTCGTCGCGCCACCGGTCAGGGTCGTTGCCGTGCCGCCTTCGGCTACCGTGATCGCATCATCCTCCGCCACCGGCGCGTCGTTCTCCCCTGTGACCATAATAGTCACCGTGCCATCGTCCGTGCCGCCCCGACCATCCGTGATTTGGTAGGTGGCCGTCACTTCGCGGCTATCACCCGGCGCGAGGTCTTCAAATTCGCCGTTCGGATTGAAGCTGAGTCTGCCATCGGCGTTGAGGGTGAGCGTGCCGCCGCCCGCTACGGCAATCGCTTGACCGTCACCGGCCATCACATCCGTGCCGTTGATGGCGGCGACGGACAAGCTGTCCCCGTCCACATCCGTGTCGTTGGTATGCACGGCAAACACCACCTCCGTATCCTCGTTGGTTTCAACGGCATCATCCACCGCCACCGGCGCGTCGTTCTCCGGCGTCACCATAATCGTTACCGTCGCCGGGGCGCTGTCGTCGGCGCCGTCGTTTGCGATATAAGTGAAGCTGTCGCTATCCTCCTCGTCGCCGTTGTGGTTATAACTGAAGCTGCCGTCCGGGTTCAGGGTCAGCGTGCCGTGGGCCGGGACGCTATCCATCCTGACCGTCAGCGACCCGGCAGCCGTATCCACGTCACTGTCGTTGTCCAGCACACTCGTCGCGCCACCCGTCAGCGTCGTCGCCGTGCCGCCTTCGGCCACCGTGATTGCGTCATCCTCCGCCACCGGCGCGTCGTTCTCCCCTGTGACCATAATGGTCACCGTGCCATCGTCCGTGCCGCCCCGGCTATCCGTGATTTGGTAGGTGGCCGTCACTTCGCGGCTATCGCCCGTTGCAAGGTCTTCAAACGCGCCGTTCGGATTGAAGCTGAGCCTGCCGTCGGCGTTGAGGCTGAGTGTGCCGCCGCCCGCTACGGCAATCGCTTGACCGTCACCGGCCATCACAGCCGTGCCGTTGATGGCGGCGACGAGCAAGCTGTCCCCGTCCACATCCGTGTCGTTGGTATGCACGGCAAACACCACCTCCGTATCCTCGTTGGTTTCAACGGCATCATCCACCGCCACCGGTGCGTCATTCTCCGGCGTCACCATAATCGTTACCGTCGCCGGGACGCTGTCGTCGGCGCCGTCGTTTGCGATATAGCTGAAGCTGTCGCTATCCTCCTCGTCGCCGTTGTGGTTATAACTGAAGCTGCCGTCCGGGTTCAGGGTCAGCGTGCCGTGGGCCGGGACGCTATCCATCCTGACCGTCAGCGACCCGGCAGCCGTATCCACGTCACTGTCGTTGTCCAGCACACTCGTCGCGCCACCCGTCAGCGTCGTCGCCGTGCCGCCTTCGGCCACCGTGATCGCATCATCCTCCGCCACCGGCGCGTCGTTCTCCCCTGTGACCGTAATGGTCACCGTGCCATCGTCCGTGCCGCCCCGGCTATCCGTGATTTGGTAGGTGGCCGTCACTTCGCGGCTATCGCCCGTTGCAAGGTCTTCAAACGCGCCGTTCGGATTGAAGCTGAGCCTGCCGTCGGCGTTGAGGCTGAGTGTGCCGCCGCCCGTTACGGCAATCGCTTGACCGTCACCGGCAATCACAGCCGTGCCGTTGATGGCGGCGACGAGCAAGCTGTCCCCGTCCACATCCGTGTCGTTGGTATGCACGGCAAACACCACCTCCGTATCCTCGTTGGTTTCAACGGCATCATCCACCGCCACCGGTGCGTCATTCTCCGGCGTCACCATAATCGTTACCGTCGCCGGGACGCTGTCGTCGGCGCCGTCGTTTGCGATATAGCTGAAGCTGTCGCTATCCTCCTCGTCGCCGTTGTGGTTATAACTGAAGCTGCCGTCCGGGTTCAGGGTCAGCGTGCCGTGGGCCGGGACGCTATCCACCCGAACCCTCAACGACCCGGCGGCCGTATCCACGTCACTATCGTTCTCCAGCACACTCAATGCGCCACCGGTCAGCATCGTTGCCGTGCCGCCTTCGGCCACCGTGATTGCGTCATCCTCCGCCACCGGCGCGTCATTCTCCCCTGTGACCGTAATGGTCACCGTGCCATCGTCCGTGCCGCCCCGGCCATCCGTGATTTGGTAGGTGGCCGTCACTTCGCGGCTATCGCCCGTTGCAAGGTCTTCAAACGCGCCGTTCGGATTGAAGCTGAGCCTGCCGTCGGCGTTGAGGCTGAGTGTGCCGCCGCCCGTTACGGCAATCGCTTGACCGTCACCGGCCATCACAGCCGTGCCGTTGATGGCGGCGACGAGCAAGCTGTCCCCGTCCACATCCGTGTCGTTGGTATGCACGGCAAACACCACCTCCGTATCCTCGTTGGTTTCAACGGCATCATCCACCGCCACCGGTGCGTCATTCTCCGGCGTCACCATAATCGTTACCGTCGCCGGGACGCTGTCGTCGACGCCGTCGTTTGCGATATAGGTGAAGCTGTCGCTATCCTCCTCGTCGCCGTTGTGGTTATAACTGAAGCTGCCGTCCGGGTTCAGGGTCAGCGTGCCGTGGGCCGGGACGCTATCCACCCGAACCCTCAACGACCCGGCGGCCGTATCCACGTCACTATCGTTCTCCAGCACACTCAATGCGCCACCGGTCAGCATCGTTGCCGTGCCGCCTTCGGCCACCGTGATTGCGTCATCCTCCGCCACCGGCGCGTCGTTCTCCCCTGTGACCATAATAGTCACCGTGCCCTCGTCCGTGCCGCCCCGACCATCCGTGATTTGGTAGGTGGCCGTCACTTCGCGGCTATCATCCGGCGCGAGGTCTTCAAATTCGCCGTTCGGATTGAAGCTGAGGAAGCCATCGGCGTTGAGGGTGAGCGTGCCGCCGTCCGTTACGGCAATCGCTTGACCGTCACCGACCATCACAGCCGTGCCGTTGATGGCGGCGACGAACAAGCTGTCCCCGTCCACGTCCACGTCGTTGCTATGCACGTCAAACACCACCGCCGTATCCTCGTTGGTTTCAACGTCATCATCCACCGCCACCGGCGCGTCGTTCTCCGGCGTTACCGTAATCGTTACCGTCGCCGGGGCGCTGTCGTCGGCGCCGTCGTTTGCGATATAGGTGAAGCTGTCGCTGCTGGTTTCGCTACCGTCGTGGGTATAGCTGAAGGTGCCGTCCTCATTCAAATCCAATGTGCCGTGGGCCGGGCCGGTATCCACCATGACCGTCAATGCGTTGGTCGCCGTTTCCGCATCACTGTCGTTGGCACGCACACTCGTCTCGCCATCTGCCAGCGTCGTTGCCGTGCCACCCTCAGCCACCGTGATCGTATCATCCACCGCCACCGGTGCGTCGTTCTCCGGCGTCACCGTAATCGTTACCGTCGCCGGAGCGCTGTCGTCGGCGCCGTCGTTCACGATATAGGTGAAGCTGTCGCTACTCGTCTCGCTGCCGTTGTGGGCGTAACTGAAGGTGCCGTTCTCGTTCAATGTCAGCATGCCGTTCGTCGGGGCGGTAGCCATCCGAACCGTCAACTCGGCGGTGGGCGTATCTACATCACTGTCGTTGTCGCGCACGCTCAATGCGCCACCGGTCAGGGTCGTTGCCGTGCCGCCTTCGGCCACCGTGATCGCATCATCCACCGCCACCGGCGCGTCGTTCTCCCCTGTGACCGTAATGGTCACCGTGCCATCGTCCGTGCCGCCCCGACCATCCGTGATTTGGTAGGTGGCCGTCACTTCGCGGCGCTCACCCGGCGCGAGGTCTTCAAATTCTCCGTTCGGATTGAAGCTGAGTCTGCCATCGGCGTTGAGGGTGAGCGTGCCGCCGTCCGTTACGGCAATCGCTTGACCGTCACCGGCCATCACAGCCGTGCCGTTGATGGCGGCGACGGACAAGCTGCCTCCGTCTACGTCCACGTCGTTGCTATGCACGTCAAACACCACCGCCGTATCCTCGTTGGTTTCAACGGCGTCAGCCACCGCCACCGGTGCGTCGTTCTCCCCTGTGACCGTAATGGTCACCGTGCCATCGTCCGTGCCGCCCCGGCCATCCGTGATTTGGTAGGTGGCCGTCACTTCGCGGCGCTCACCCGGCGCGAGGTCTTCAAATTCTCCGTTCGGATTGAAGCTGAGGAAGCCATCGGCGTTGAGGCTGAGCGTGCCACCGCCCGTTACGGCAATCGCTTGACCGTCACCGGCCATCACAGCCGTGCCGTTGATGGCGGCGACGAGCAAGCTGTCCCCGTCCACGTCCACGTCGTTGCTATGCACGTCAAACACCACCGCCGTATCCTCGTTGGTTTCAACGTCATCATCCACCGCCACCGGCGCGTCGTTCTCCGGCGTTACCGTAATCGTTACCGTCGCCGGGGCGCTGGTTGTGCTGTCCTCGTCCGTGACCGTGTAGGTGAAGCTGTCGCTGCTGGTTTCGCTACCGTCGTGGGTATAGCTGAAGGTGCCGTCCTCATTCAAATCCAATGTGCCGTGGGCCGGGCCGGTATCCACCATGACCGTCAATGCGTTGGTCGCCGTTTCCGCATCACTGTCGTTGGCACGCACACTCGTCTCGCCATCTGCCAGCGTCGTTGCCGTGCCACCCTCAGCCACCGTGATCGTATCATCCACCGCCACCGGTGCGTCGTTCTCCGGCGTCACCGTAATCGTTACCGTCGCCGGAGCGCTGTCGTCGGCGCCGTCGTTCACGATATAGGTGAAGCTGTCGCTACTCGTCTCGCTGCCGTTGTGGGCGTAACTGAAGGTGCCGTTCTCGTTCAATGTCAGCATGCCGTTCGTCGGGGCGGTAGCCATCCGAACCGTCAACTCGGCGGTGGGCGTATCTACATCACTGTCGTTGTCGCGCACGCTCAATGCGCCACCGGTCAGGGTCGTTGCCGTGCCGCCTTCGGCCACCGTGATCGCATCATCCACCGCCACCGGCGCGTCGTTCTCCCCTGTGACCGTAATGGTCACCGTGCCATCGTCCGTGCCGCCCCGACCATCCGTGATTTGGTAGGTGGCCGTCACTTCGCGGCGCTCACCCGGCGCGAGGTCTTCAAATTCTCCGTTCGGATTGAAGCTGAGTCTGCCATCGGCGTTGAGGGTGAGCGTGCCGCCGTCCGTTACGGCAATCGCTTGACCGTCACCGGCCATCACAGCCGTGCCGTTGATGGCGGCGACGGACAAGCTGCCTCCGTCTACGTCCACGTCGTTGCTATGCACGTCAAACACCACCGCCGTATCCTCGTTGGTTTCAACGGCGTCAGCCACCGCCACCGGTGCGTCGTTCTCCCCTGTGACCGTAATGGTCACCGTGCCATCGTCCGTGCCGCCCCGGCCATCCGTGATTTGGTAGGTGGCCGTCACTTCGCGGCGCTCACCCGGCGCGAGGTCTTCAAATTCTCCGTTCGGATTGAAGCTGAGGAAGCCATCGGCGTTGAGGCTGAGCGTGCCGCCGCCCGTTACGGCAATCGCTTGACCGTCACCGGCCATCACAGCCGTGCCGTTGATGGCGGCGACGAGCAAGCTGTCCCCGTCCACGTCCACGTCGTTGCTATGCACGTCAAACACCACCGCCGTATCCTCGTTGGTTTCAACGTCATCATCCACCGCCACCGGCGCGTCGTTCTCCGGCGTTACCGTAATCGTTACCGTCGCCGGGGCGCTGGTTGTGCTGTCCTCGTCCGTGACCGTGTAGGTGAAGCTGTCGCTGCTGGTTTCGCTACCGTCGTGGGTATAGCTGAAGGTGCCGTCCTCATTCAAATCCAATGTGCCGTGGGCCGGGCCGGTATCCACCATGACCGTCAATGCGTTGGTCGCCGTTTCCGCATCACTGTCGTTGGCACGCACACTCGTCTCGCCATCTGCCAGCGTCGTTGCCGTGCCACCCTCAGCCACCGTGATCGTATCATCCACCGCCACCGGTGCGTCGTTCTCCGGCGTCACCGTAATCGTTACCGTCGCCGGAGCGCTGTCGTCGGCGCCGTCGTTCACGATATAGGTGAAGCTGTCGCTACTCGTCTCGCTGCCGTTGTGGGCGTAACTGAAGGTGCCGTTCTCGTTCAATGTCAGCATGCCGTTCGTCGGGGCGGTAGCCATCCGAACCGTCAACTCGGCGGTGGGCGTATCTACATCACTGTCGTTGTCGCGCACGCTCAATGCGCCACCGGTCAGGGTCGTTGCCGTGCCGCCTTCGGCCACCGTGATCGCATCATCCACCGCCACCGGCGCGTCGTTCTCCCCTGTGACCGTAATGGTCACCGTGCCATCGTCCGTGCCGCCCCGACCATCCGTGATTTGGTAGGTGGCCGTCACTTCGCGGCGCTCACCCGGCGCGAGGTCTTCAAATTCTCCGTTCGGATTGAAGCTGAGTCTGCCATCGGCGTTGAGGGTGAGCGTGCCGCCGTCCGTTACGGCAATCGCTTGACCGTCACCGGCCATCACAGCCGTGCCGTTGATGGCGGCGACGGACAAGCTGCCTCCGTCTACGTCCACGTCGTTGCTATGCACGTCAAACACCACCGCCGTATCCTCGTTGGTTTCAACGGCGTCAGCCACCGCCACCGGTGCGTCGTTCTCCCCTGTGACCGTAATGGTCACCGTGCCATCGTCCGTGCCGCCCCGGCCATCCGTGATTTGGTAGGTGGCCGTCACTTCGCGGCGCTCACCCGGCGCGAGGTCTTCAAATTCTCCGTTCGGATTGAAGCTGAGGAAGCCATCGGCGTTGAGGCTGAGCGTGCCGCCGCCCGTTACGGCAATCGCTTGACCGTCACCGGCCATCACAGCCGTGCCGTTGATGGCGGCGACGAGCAAGCTGTCCCCGTCCACGTCCACGTCGTTGCTATGCACGTCAAACACCACCGCCGTATCCTCGTTGGTTTCAACGTCATCATCCACCGCCACCGGCGCGTCGTTCTCCGGCGTTACCGTAATCGTTACCGTCGCCGGGGCGCTGGTTGTGCTGTCCTCGTCCGTGACCGTGTAGGTGAAGCTGTCGCTGCTGGTTTCGCTACCGTCGTGGGTATAGCTGAAGGTGCCGTCCTCATTCAAATCCAATGTGCCGTGGGCCGGGCCGGTATCCACCATGACCGTCAATGCGTTGGTCGCCGTTTCCGCATCACTGTCGTTGGCACGCACACTCGTCTCGCCATCTGCCAGCGTCGTTGCCGTGCCACCCTCAGCCACCGTGATCGTATCATCCACCGCCACCGGTGCGTCGTTCTCCGGCGTCACCGTAATCGTTACCGTCGCCGGAGCGCTGTCGTCGGCGCCGTCGTTCACGATATAGGTGAAGCTGTCGCTACTCGTCTCGCTGCCGTTGTGGGCGTAACTGAAGGTGCCGTTCTCGTTCAATGTCAGCATGCCGTTCGTCGGGGCGGTAGCCATCCGAACCGTCAACTCGGCGGTGGGCGTATCTACATCACTGTCGTTGTCGCGCACGCTCAATGCGCCACCGGTCAGGGTCGTTGCCGTGCCGCCTTCGGCCACCGTGATCGCATCATCCACCGCCACCGGCGCGTCGTTCTCCCCTGTGACCGTAATGGTCACCGTGCCATCGTCCGTGCCGCCCCGACCATCCGTGATTTGGTAGGTGGCCGTCACTTCGCGGATATCATCCGGCGCGAGGTCTTCAAATTCGCCGTTCGGATTGAAGCTGAGTCTGCCATCGGCGTTGAGGGTGAGCGTGCCGCCGCCCGTTACGGCAATCGCTTGACCGTCACCGACCATCACAGCCGTGCCGTTGATGGCGGCGACGAGCAAGCTGTCCCCGTCCACGTCCACGTCGTTGGTATGCACGTCAAACACCACCGCCGTATCCTCGTTGGTTTCAACGGCATCATCCACCGCCACCGGCGCGTCATTCTCCGGCGTTACAGTAATCGTCACCGTCGCCGGGGCGCTGTCCAAAGCGCCGTCGTTCACGGTATAGGTGAAGCTGTCGCTGCTGGCTTCGCTACCGTCGTGGGTATAGCTGAAGGTGCCGTCCGCGTTCAGCGTCAGTGTGCCGTTGGCCGGGCCGGTATCCACCATGACCGTCAATGCGTTGGTCGCCGTTTCCGCATCACTATCGTTGGCACGCACACTCGTCGCGCCACCGGTCAGAGTCGTTGCCGTGCCGCCTTCGGCCACCGTGATCGTATCCGCCACTGCCACAGGCGCGTCGTTCTCCGGCGTTACCGTGATCGTCACCGTTGCCGGGGCGCTGTCCAAAGCGCCGTCGTTCACGATATAGGTGAAGCTGTCGCTGTCGGTTTCGCTACCGTTGTGGGTATAGCTGAAGGTGCCGTCCGCGTTCAACGTCAGTGCGCCGTTGGACGGGACGCTATCCATCCTGACCATCAGCGACCCGGTCGCCGTTTCCGCATCACTGTCGTTGGCACGCACACTCGTCTCGCCATCTGCCAGCGTCGTCGCCGTGCCGCCCTCAGCCACCGTGATCGTATCATCCACCGCCACCGGCGCGTCGTTCTCCGCCGTTACCGTGATCGTCACCGTCGCCGGGGCGCTGTCCAAAGCACCGTCATTCACGGTATAGGTGAAGCTGTCGCTACTCGTCTCGCTGCCGTTGTGGGCGTAACTGAAGGTGCCGTTCTCGTTCAGTGTCAGCGTGCCGTTCGTCGGGGTCGCCATCAGCGTAACTCTCAACGACCCGGCGGCCGTATCCACGTCACTGTCGTTGGCACGCACGCTCAATGCGCCACCGGTCAGGGTTGTTGCCGTGCCGCCTTCGGCCACCGTGATCGCATCAGCCACCGCCACCGGCGCGTCGTTCTCCCCTGTGACCGTAATGGTCACCGTGCCATCGTCCGTGCCGCCCCGGCCATCCGTGATTTGGTAGGTGGCCGTCACTTCGCGGATATCATCCGGCGCGAGGTCTTCAAATTCGCCGTTCGGATTGAAGCTGAGGAAGCCATCGACGTTGAGGGTGAGCGTGCCGCCGCCCGTTACGGCAATCGCTTGACCGTCACCGACCATCACAGCCGTGCCGTTGATGGCGGCGACGAACAAGCTGTCCCCGTCCACGTCCACGTCGTTGGTATGCACGTCAAACACCACCGCCGTATCCTCGTTGGTTTCAACGGCATCATCCACCGCCACCGGCGCGTCGTTCTCCGGCGTCACCGTGATGGCCACCGTCGCCGGGGCGCTGTCCAAAGCGCCGTCGTTCACGGTATAGGTGAAGCTGTCGCTGCTGGCTTCGCTACCGTCGTGGGTATAGCTGAAGGTGCCGTCCGTGTTCAGCGTCAGTGCGCCGTTGGCCGGGCCGGTATCCACCATGACCGTCAATGCGTTGGTCGCCGTTTCCGCATCACTATCGTTGGCACGCACACTCGTCGCGCCACCGGTCAGAGTCGTTGCCGTGCCGCCTTCGGCCACCGTGATCGTATCCGCCACTGCCACAGGCGCGTCGTTCTCCGGCGTTACCGTGATCGTCACCGTTGCCGGGGCGCTGTCCAAAGCGCCGTCGTTCACGATATAGGTGAAGCTGTCGCTGTCGGTTTCGCTACCGTTGTGGGTATAGCTGAAGGTGCCGTCCGCGTTCAACGTCAGTGCGCCGTTGGACGGGACGCTATCCATCCTGACCATCAGCGACCCGGTCGCCGTTTCCGCATCACTGTCGTTGGCACGCACACTCGTCTCGCCATCTGCCAGCGTCGTCGCCGTGCCGCCCTCAGCCACCGTGATCGTATCATCCACCGCCACCGGCGCGTCGTTCTCCGCCGTTACCGTGATCGTCACCGTCGCCGGGGCGCTGTCCAAAGCACCGTCATTCACGGTATAGGTGAAGCTGTCGCTACTCGTCTCGCTGCCGTTGTGGGCGTAACTGAAGGTGCCGTTCTCGTTCAGTGTCAGCGTGCCGTTCGTCGGGGTCGCCATCAGCGTAACTCTCAACGACCCGGCGGCCGTATCCACGTCACTGTCGTTGTCCAGCACGCTCAATGCGCCACCGGTCAGGGTCGTTGCCGTGCCGCCCTCGGCTACCGTGATCGCATCATCCTCCGCCACCGGCGCGTCGTTCTCCCCTGTGACCGTAATGGTCACCGTGCCATCGTCCGTGCCGCCCCGGCCATCCGTGATTTGGTAGGTAACCGTCACTTCGCGGCTATCATCCGGCGCGAGGTCTTCAAATTCGCCGTTCGGATTGAAGCTGAGGAAGCCATCGGCGTTGAGGGTGAGCGTGCCGCCGCCCGTTACGGCAATCGCTTGACCGTCACCGGCCATCACAGCCGTGCCGTTGATGGCGGCGACGAACAAGCTGTCCCCGTCCACGTCCACGTCGTTGGTATGCACGTCAAACACCACCGCCGTATCCTCGTTGGTTTCAACGGCATCATCCACCGCCACCGGTGCGTCGTTCTCCGGCGTCACCGTGATGGCCACCGTTGCCGGAGCGCTGTCCAAATCGCCGTCGTTCACGGTATAGGTGAAGCTGTCGCTGCTGGCTTCGCTACCGTCGTGGGTATAGCTGAAGGTGCCGTCCGTGTTCAGCGTCAGTGCGCCGTTGGCCGGGCCGGTATCCACCATGACCGTCAATGCGTTGGTCGCCGTTTCCGCATCACTATCGTTGGCACGCACACTCGTCGCGCCACCGGTCAGAGTCGTTGCCGTGCCGCCTTCGGCCACCGTGATCGTATCCGCCACTGCCACCGGCGCGTCGTTCTCCGGCGTTACCGTGATCGTCACCATCGCCGGGGCGCTGTCCAAAGCGCCGTCGTTCACGATATAGGTGAAGCTGTCGCTGCTGGTTTCGCTACCGTTGTGGGTATAGCTGAAGGTGCCGTCCGCGTTCAGCGTCAGTGCGCCGTTGGTCGGATCGGTATCCACCCTGACCGTCAATGCGTTGGTCGCCGTTTCCGCATCACTGTCGTTGGCACGTACACTCAATTCGCCACCCGTCAGCATCGTCGCCGTGCCACCCTCAGCCACCGTGATCGTATCATCCACCGCCACCGGCGCGTCGTTCTCCGGCGTCACCGTGATCGTTACCGTCGCCGGAGCGCTGTCGTCGGCGCCGTCGTTCACGATATAGGTGAAGCTGTCGCTACTCGTCTCGCTGCCGTTGTGGGCGTAACTGAAGGTGCCGTTCTCGTTCAGTGTCAGCGTGCCGTTCGTCGGGCCGGTAGCCATCCGAACCGTCAACTCGGCGGTGGCCGTATCCACGTCACTGTCGTTGGCACGCACGCTCAATGCGCCACCGGTCAGGGTTGTTGCCGTGCCGCCTTCGGCTACCGTGATCGCATCAGCCACCGCCACCGGCGCATCGTTCTCCCCTGTGACCGTAATGGTCACCGTGCCATCGTCCGTGCCGCCCCGGCCATCCGTGATTTGGTAGGTGGCCGTCACTTCGCGGATATCATCCGGCGCGAGGTCTTCAAATTCGCCGTTCGGATTGAAGCTGAGGAAGCCATCGGCGTTGAGGGTGAGCGTGCCGCCGTCCGTTACGGCAATCGCTTGACCGTCACCGGCCATCACAGCCGTGCCGTTGATGGCGGCGACGAACAAGCTGTCCCCGTCCACGTCCACGTCGTTGGTATGCACGTCAAACACCACCGCCGTATCCTCGTTGGTTTCAACGGCATCATCCACCGCCACCGGCGCGTCATTCTCCGGCGTTACAGTAATCGTCACCGTCGCCGGGGCGCTGTCCAAAGCGCCGTCGTTCACGGTATAGGTGAAGCTGTCGCTGCTGGCTTCGCTACCGTCGTGGGTATAGCTGAAGGTGCCGTCCGTGTTCAGCGTCAGTGCGCCGTTGGCCGGGCCGGTATCCACCATGACCGTCAATGCGTTGGTCGCCGTTTCCGCATCACTATCGTTGGCACGCACACTCGTCGCGCCACCGGTCAGAGTCGTTGCCGTGCCGCCTTCGGCCACCGTGATCGTATCCGCCACTGCCACAGGCGCGTCGTTCTCCGGCGTTACCGTGATCGTCACCGTTGCCGGGGCGCTGTCCAAAGCGCCGTCGTTCACGATATAGGTGAAGCTGTCGCTGTCGGTTTCGCTACCGTTGTGGGTATAGCTGAAGGTGCCGTCCGCGTTCAACGTCAGTGCGCCGTTGGACGGGACGCTATCCATCCTGACCATCAGCGACCCGGTCGCCGTTTCCGCATCACTGTCGTTGGCACGCACACTCGTCTCGCCATCTGCCAGCGTCGTCGCCGTGCCGCCCTCAGCCACCGTGATCGTATCATCCACCGCCACCGGCGCGTCGTTCTCCGCCGTTACCGTGATCGTCACCGTCGCCGGGGCGCTGTCCAAAGCACCGTCATTCACGGTATAGGTGAAGCTGTCGCTACTCGTCTCGCTGCCGTTGTGGGCGTAACTGAAGGTGCCGTTCTCGTTCAGTGTCAGCGTGCCGTTCGTCGGGGTCGCCATCAGCGTAACTCTCAACGACCCGGCGGCCGTATCCACGTCACTGTCGTTGTCCAGCACGCTCAATGCGCCACCGGTCAGGGTCGTTGCCGTGCCGCCCTCGGCTACCGTGATCGCATCATCCTCCGCCACCGGCGCGTCGTTCTCCCCTGTGACCGTAATGGTCACCGTGCCATCGTCCGTGCCGCCCCGGCCATCCGTGATTTGGTAGGTAACCGTCACTTCGCGGCTATCATCCGGCGCGAGGTCTTCAAATTCGCCGTTCGGATTGAAGCTGAGGAAGCCATCGGCGTTGAGGGTGAGCGTGCCGCCGCCCGTTACGGCAATCGCTTGACCGTCACCGGCCATCACAGCCGTGCCGTTGATGGCGGCGACGAACAAGCTGTCCCCGTCCACATCCGTGTCGTTGGTATGCACGGCAAACACCACCTCCGTATCCTCGTTGGTTTCAACGGCATCATCCACCGCCACCGGCGCGTCGTTCTCCGGCGTCACCATAATCGTTACCGTCGCCGGGGCGCTGTCGTCGGCGCCGTCGTTTGCGATATAGGTGAAGCTGTCGCTATCCTCCTCGTCGCCGTTGTGGTTATAACTGAAGGTACCGTCCGGGTTCAGGGTCAGCGTGCCGTGGGCCGGGACGTTATCCACCCGAACCCTCAGCGACCCGGCGGCCGTATCCACGTCACTATCGTTCTCCAGCACACTCAATGCGCCGCCGGTCAGGGTCGTTGCCGTGCCGCCTTCGGCTACCGTGATCGCATCAGCCACCGCCACCGGCGCGTCGTTCTCCCCTGTGACCGTAATGGTCACCGTGCCATCGTCCGTGCCGCCCCGGCCATCCGTGATTTGGTAGGTGGCCGTCACTTCGCTTCTCTCACCCGGCGCGAGGTCTTCAAATTCTCCGTTCGGATTGAAGCTGAGGAAGCCATCGGCGTTGAGGGTGAGCGTGCCGCCGCCCGTTACGGCAATCGCTTGACCGTCATCGGCCATCACAGCCGTGCCGTTGATGGCGGCGACGAGCAAGCTGTCCCCGTCCACGTCCACGTCGTTGGTATGCACGTCAAACACCACCGCCGTATCCTCGTTGGTTTCAACGGCATCATCCACCGCCACCGGTGCGTCGTTCTCCGGCGTTACAGTAATCGTCACCGTCGCCGGAGCGCTGTCCAAATCGCCGTCGTTTGCGATATAGGTGAAGCTGTCGCTGCTGGTTTCGCTATCGTTGTGGGTATAGCTGAAGGTGCCATCCGGGTTCAGCGTCAGTGCGCCGTTGGCCGGGACGGTATCTACTCTGACCGTCAATGCGTTGGCCGCCGTTTCCGCATCACTGTCGTTGTCCAGCACGCTCAACGCGCCGTCTGTCAAAGTCGTCGCCGTGCCGCCTTCGGCCACCGTGAACACATCCGCCACCGCCACCGGCGGATCGTTCACATTGGTTACGGTCACGACCACCGCAGCCGTGATGATCCGCGCGCCCGACGTGGCGGATACGACGATGGTGTACACCGGCGGCCCGCCCTGCGCTTCATGATCCTCACCGGGGCCGATGTAACTGAACGCACCGCTTGCCTCGTCAATGCTGAAGCGCTCCATGTCGCCGATGTCGATGGCGTAGATGATTACGTCACCAACATCCGGGTCTGTGGCGGTTACCGTGCCCAACCCAAACGGCGGCGAACCAACCTGGTTTTCCGCCAGATTAAACGGGTAGAAAAATTGATCGAACACCGGCCCTTCGTCAACGTTGGTGATGTCGACGGTCACCGTGGCGGTGGCGGTCGCACCCTCATTGTCCGTTACCCGCACCATCAAGGTACGGACGGGCTGGGTTTCGTGGTCTTCGCTGGGACCCGTGAACGTAATCTCGCCGCTGTTCGCGTCAATCGTGTACCGGGTTGTGGGGGTGGCGATGGAATAGGTCAGCATAACCTCGTTGTCCGGGTCAACGGCGGCGTCCGGGTCAGTGGCGGCGACCGTGCCCAGCACCATCGGCGGGTTGCCGGATGTCTGTTCCGCCAGCATATATTCGTAGGGCAGATTGATAAACATCGGCGGCTCGTTCACGTTGATTACTCTCACGTTCACCGCAACCGGGACCGATTGACCGCCCGACGTGGCGGTTACGCCGAGGATGTACGACGGCAGCCCCCTGGTTTCTTGAAAAAAGGCTTCGAAGTTCTCGCCGGGGCCGATGTAACTGAACACGCCGCTTGCCGCGTCAACGCTGAACAGGCCCTCCGTGTTGTTGAGGATCGTATAGACCGGCGTATCGAGTACATCCGGGTCGGTGGCGGTTACCGTGCCCACCGCAAACGGCGGATCGCCAACCTGGTTTTCTTCCAGTAGAAATACGTAGCCAGGCAAATCAAACACCGGCGGGTCGTCCACTCCCCGCACCGTGATGGTCACCGTGTCCGGCGGCGAGGATTCACCCTCATCATCGGTAACGGTCAACTGAAACACAAACGACTCGTCCGCGCTCAGCCCGGTGGGGGCGGTGAAGGTGGGTCGCGCGGCGGTGGCGTCGTTGAGGGTGATGCCCGAACCGCCGGTGAGTTCCCATTGATACGTCAGCGGCCCTTCTTCCGGGTCCGAGGAACCAGTGCCGTCCAGGGTTACGGTTACGCCCTCGTCCACGGTTTGCGGAAAGCCCGCGTCCGCCACCGGCGCGTCGTTCTCCGGCGTGATCGTGATGCGCACCGTCGCTGGGGCGCTGTCCAAATCGCCGTCGTTGGCGATGTAGGTGAAACTGTCTTCGGTCGTCTCGCTGCCGTCGTGGGCATAGATGAAGGTGCCGTTCGGGTTCAGCGTCAGCGTGCCGTGGGCCGGTTCGATTGCGACCCTGGCCGTCAACTCATCGGTGGGCGTCTCTACATCGCTGTCGTTGGCCGTTACGCTGGTGATGATACCGCCCATCAAAGTGGTCGCCGTGCCGCCTTCGGCCACCGTGAACGCATCATCCACCGCCACCGGTGCTTCGTTCTCCCCTGTGACCGTAATGGTCACCGTGCCATCGTCCGTGCCGCCCCGGCCATCCGTGATTTGGTAGGTGGCCGTCACTTCGCGGATATCATCCGGCGCGAGGTCTTCAAATTCGCCGTTCGGATTGAAGCTGAGGAAGCCATCGGCGTTGAGGGTGAGCGTGCCGCCGCCCGTTACGGCAATCGCTTGACCGTCACCGACCATCACAGCCGTGCCGTTGATGGCGGAGACGAACAAGCTGTCCCCGTCCACATCCACGTCGTTGGTATGCACGTCAAACACCACCGCCGTATCCTCGTTGGTTTCAACGGCATCATCCACCGCCACCGGCGCGTCGTTCTCCGGCGTCACCATAATCGTTACCGTCGCCGGGGCGCTGGTTGTGCTGTCCTCGTCCGTGACCGTGTAGGTGAAGCTGTCGCTGCTGGTTTCGCTACCGTTGTGGGTATAGCTGAAGGTGCCGTCCGCGTTCAGCGTCAGTGTGCCGTTGGCCGGGGCATCGCGCACGCTAACCGTTAGATCATCGGTCGCCGTTTCCGCATCACTGTCGTTGGCACGCACACTCGTCTCGCCATCTGCCAGCGTCGTCGCTGTGCCGCCCTCAGCCACCGTGATCGCATCCGCCACCGCCACCGGTGCGTCGTTCTCCGGCGTTACCGTTATCGTCACCGTCGCCGGGGCGCTGGTTGTACTGTCCTCGTCCGTGACCGTGTAGGTGAAGCTGTCGCTGCTGGTTTCGCTACCGTTGTGGGTATAGCTGAAGGTGCCGTCCGCGTTCAGCGTCAGTGCGCCGTTGGCCGGGACATCGCGCACGCTAACCGTTAGATCATCGGTCGCCGTTTCCGCATCACTGTCGTTGGCACGCACACTCGTCTCGCCATCTGCCAGCGTCGTCGCTGTGCCGCCCTCAGCCACCGTGATTTCGTCAGCCACCGCCACCGGCGCGTCGTTCTCCGGCGTTACCGTGATCATCACCGTTGCCGGGGCGCTGGTTGTGCTGTCCTCGTCCGTGACCGTGTAGGTGAAGCTGTCTCTGCTGGTTTCGCTACCGTTGTGGGTATAGCTGAAGGTGCCGTCCGCGTTCAGCGTCAGTGCGCCGTTGGCCGGGGCATCGCGCACGCTAACCGTTAGATCATCGGTCGCCGTTTCCGCATCACTATCGTTGGCACGCACACTCGTCTCGCCATCTGCCAGCGTCGTCGCTGTGCCGCCCTCAGCCACCGTGATTTCGTCACCCACCGCCACCGGCGCGTCGTTCTCCGGCGTTACCGTGATCGTCACCGTTGCCGGGGCGCTGGTTGTGCTGTCCTCGTCCGTGACCGTGTAGGTGAAGCTGTCTCTGCTGGTTTCGCTACCGTTGTGGGTATAGCTGAAGGTGCCGTCCGCGTTCAGCGTCAGTGCGCCGTTGGCCGGGGCATCGCGCACGCTAACCGTTAGATCATCGGTCGCCGTTTCCGCATCACTGTCGTTGGCACGCACACTCGTCTCGCCATCTGCCAGCGTCGTCGCTGTGCCGCCCTCAGCCACCGTGATTTCGTCAGCCACCGCCACCGGCGCGTCGTTCTCCCCTGTTACCATAATGGTCACCGTGCCATCGTCCGTGCCGCCCCGGCCATCCGTGATTTGGTAGGTGGCCGTCACTTCGCGGCGCTCACCCGGCGCGAGGTCTTCAAATTCGCCGTTCGGATTGAAGCTGAGGAAGCCATCGGCGTTGAGGGTGAGCGTGCCGCCGTCCGTTACGGCAATCGCTTGACCATCACCGACAATCACAGCCGTGCCGTTGATGGCGGCGACGAACAAGCTGTCCCCGTCCACGTCCGTGTCGTTGGTATGCACGTCAAACACCACCGCCGTATCCTCGTTGGTTTCAACGGCATCATCCACCGCCACCGGCGCGTCGTTCTCCCCTGTGACCGTAATGGTCACCGTGCCATCGTCCGTGCCGCCCCGGCCATCCGTGATTTGGTAGGTGGCCGTCACTTCGCGGATATCATCCGGCGCGAGGTCTTCAAATTCGCCGTTCGGATTGAAGCTGAGTCTGCCATCGGCGTTGAGGGTGAGCGTGCCGCCGCCCGCTACGGCAATCGCTTGACCGCCACCGGCCATCACAGCCGTGCCGTTGATGGCGGCGACGAACAAGATGCCCCCGTCCACGTCCGTGTCGTTGGTATGCACGGCAAACACCACCTCCATATCCTCGTTGGTTTCAACGGCATCAGCCACCGCCACCGGCGCGTCGTTCTCCCCTGTTACCATAATGGTCACCGTGCCATCGTCCGTGCCGCCCCGGCCATCCGTGATTTGGTAGGTGGCCGTCACTTCGCGGCTATCATCCGGCGCGAGGTCTTCAAATTCTCCGTTCGGATTGAAGCTGAGGAAGCCATCGGCGTTGAGGGTGAGCGTGCCGCCGCCCGCTACGGCAATCGCTTGACCGTCACCGGCCATCACATCCGTGCCGTTGATGGCGGCGACGAACAAGCTGTCCCCGTCCACGTCCGTGTCGTTGGTATGCACGGCAAACACCACCTCCGTATCCTCGTTGGTTTCAACGGCATCCGCCACCGCCACCGGCGCGTCGTTCTCCCCTGTGACCGTAATGGTCACCGTGCCCTCGTCCGTGCCGTCCCGGCCATCCGTGATTTGGTAGGTGGCCGTCACTTCGCGGATATCATCCGGCGCGAGGTCTTCAAATTCGCCGTTCGGATTGAAGCTGAGGAAGCCATCGGCGTTGAGGGTGAGCGTGCCGCCGTCCGTTACGGCAATCGCTTGACCGTCACCGGCAATCACATCCGTGCCGTTGATGGCGGCGACGAACAAGCTGTCCCCGTCCACGTCCACGTCGTTGGTATGCACGTCAAACACCACCGCCGTATCCTCGTTGGTTTCAACGGCATCATCCACCGCCACCGGCGCGTCGTTCTCCCCTGTTACCATAATGGTCACCGTGCCATCGTCCGTGCCGCCCCGGCCATCCGTGATTTGGTAGGTGGCCGTCACTTCGCGGATATCATCCGGCGCGAGGTCTTCAAATTCTCCGTTCGGATTGAAGCTGAGGAAGCCATCGGCGTTGAGGGTGAGCGTGCCACCGTCCGTTACGGCAATCGCTTGACCATCACCGGCCATCACATCCGTGCCGTTGATGGCGGCGACGAACAAGATGCCCCCGTCCACGTCCGTGTCGTTGGTATGCACGTCAAACACCACCTCCGTATCCTCGTTGGTTTCAACGGCGTCATCCTCCGCCACCGGCGCGTCGTTCTCCCCTGTGACCATAATGGTCACCGTACCATCGTCCGTGCCGCCCCGGCCATCCGTGATTTGGTAGGTGGCAGTCACTTCGCGGCGCTCACCCGGCGCGAGGTCTTCAAATTCGCCGTTCGGATTGAAGCTGAGTCTGCCATCGGCGTTGAGGGTGAGCGTGCCGCCGTCCGTTACGGCAATCGCTTGACCGCCACCGGCCATCACATCCGTGCCGTTGATGGCGGCGACGGACAAGCTGTCCCCGTCCACGTCCACGTCGTTGGTATGCACGTCAAACACCACCGCCGTATCCTCGTTGGTTTCAACGGCATCAGCCACCGCCACCGGCGCGTCGTTCTCCCCTGTTACCATAATGGTCACCGTGCCATCGTCCGTGCCGCCCCGGCCATCCGTGATTTGGTAGGTGGCCGTCCTTCGCGGATATCATCCGGCGCGAGGTCTTCAAATTCGCCGTTCGGATTGAAGCTGAGTCTGCCATCGGCGTTGAGGGTGAGCGTGCCGCCGTCCGTTACGGCAATCGCTTGACCGCCACCGGCCATCACATCCGTGCCGTTGATGGCGGCGACGGACAAGCTGTCCCCGTCCACGTCCACGTCGTTGGTATGCACGTCAAACACCACCGCCGTATCCTCGTTGGTTTCAACGGCATCAGCCACCGCCACCGGCGCGTCGTTCTCCCCTGTGACCGTAATGGTCACCGTGCCATCGTCCGTGCCGCCCCGGCCATCCGTGATTTGGTAGGTGGCCGTCACTTCGCGGATATCATCCGGCGCGAGGTCTTCAAATTCGCCGTTCGGATTGAAGCTGAGGAAGCCATCGGCGTTGAGGGTGAGCGTGCCGCCGCCCGTTACGGCAATCGCTTGACCGTCATCGGCCATCACAGCCGTGCCGTTGATGGCGGCGACCAACAAGGGGCCCCCGTCCACGTCCACGTCGTTGGTATGCACGTCAAACACCACCGCCGTATCCTCGTTGGTTTCAACGGCATCATCCACCGCCACCGGCGCGTCGTTCTCCCCTGTGACCGTAATGGTCACCGTGCCATCGTCCGTGCCACCCCGGCCATCCGTGATTTGGTAGGTGGCAGTCACTTCGCGGCGCTCATCCGGCGCGAGGTCTTCAAATTCGCCGTTCGGATTGAAGCTGAGGAAGCCATCGGCGTTGAGGGTGAGCGTGCCGCCGTCCGTTACGGCAATCGCTTGACCGTCATCGGCCATCACAGCCGTGCCGTTGATGGCGGCGACCAACAAGGGGCCCCCGTCCACATCCACGTCGTTGGTATGCACGTCAAACACCACCGCCGTATCCTCGTTGGTTTCAACGGCATCATCCACCGCCACCGGCGCGTCGTTCTCCGGCGTTACCGTGATCGTCACCGTCGCCGGGGCGCTGTCCAAATCGCCGTCGTTCACGATATAGGTGAAGCTGTCACTGCTGGTTTCGCTACCGTCGTGGACATAGCTGAAGGTGCCGTCTGCGTTCAGCGTCAGTGCGCCGTTGGCCGGGACGCTATCCACCATGACCGTCAATGCGTTGGTAGCCGTATCCGCATCACTGTCGTTGGCCAGCACGTTCAACGCGCCATCCATCAGCGTCGTCGCCGTGCCGCCCTCGGCCACCGTGATTTCGTCAGCCACCGCCACCGGTGCGTCGTTCACCGGCGTCACCGTAATCGTTACCGTCGCCGGGGCGCTGTCGTCGGCGCCGTCGTTTGCGATATAGGTGAAGCTGTCGCTGCTGGTTTCGCTACCGTCGTGGGTATAGCTGAAGGTGCCGTCCAGGTTCAGCGTCAGTGCGCCGTTGTCCGGGGCGGTAGCCATCCGAACCGTCAACTCGGCGGTGGGCGTCTCCACGTCACTGTCGTTGTCGCGCACACTCAATGCGCCACCGGTCAGGGTCGTTGCCGTGCCGCCTTCGGCCACCGTGATTGCGTCAGCCACCGCCACCGGTGCCTCGTTCTCCCCTGTGACCGTAATAGTCACCGTGCCCTCGTCCGTGCCGCCCCGGCCATCCGTGATTTGGTAGGTGGCCGTCACTTCGCGGCTCTCATCCGGCACGAGGTCTTCAAATTCGCCGTTCGGATTGAAGCTGAGGAAGCCATCGGCGTTGAGGGTGAGCGTGCCGCCGCCCGTTACGGCAATCGCTTGACCGTCATCGGCCATCACATCCGTGCCGTTGATGGCGGCGACGAACAAGCTGTCCCCGTCCACGTCCACGTCGTTGGTATGCACGTCAAACACCACCACCGTATCCTCGTTGGTTTCAACGTCATCATCCACCGCCACCGGCGCGTCGTTCTCCGGCGTTACAGTAATCGTCACCGTCGCCGGGGCGCTGTCTCGTTCGGTGTCGTTCACGATATAGGTGAAACTGTCGCTATCATCCTCATCGCCGTTGTGGGTGTACGTGAAAGTGCCGTCCTCATCCAAATCCAATGCGCCGTGGGCCGGGCCGGTATTTACTCTGACCGTCAATGCGTTGGTCGCCGTTTCCGCATCACTATCGTTATCCCGTACGCTCGTGGTTGTGCCATCCGTCAGGGTCGTTGCCGTGCCGCCTTCGGCCACCGTGACCGTATCATCCACCGCCACCGGTGCGTCGTTCTCCGGCGTCACCATAATCGTTACCGTCGCCGGGACGCTGTCCAGCGCGCCGTCGTTTGCGATATAGGTGAAGCGGTCGCTGACGGTTTCGCTACCGTCGTGGGTATAGCTGAAGGTGCCGTCCGGGTTCAGGGTTAGTGCGCCGTTGGTCGGATCGGTATCCACCCTGACCGTCAGCGAATCGGTTTCCGTTTCCGCATCACTGTCGTTGTCCCGTACGCTCGTGGTTGTGCCATCCGTCAGCGCCGTCGCCGTGCCGCCTTCGGCCACCGTGATCGCATCATCCTCCGCCACCGGCGCGTCGTTCTCCGGCGTTACCGTGATCGTCACCGTCGCCGGGGCGCTGTCCAGAGCACCGTCGTTCACGGTATAGGTGAAGCTGTCGCTACTCGTCTCGCTGCCGTTGTGGGCGTAACTGAAGGTGCCGTCCTCGTTCAGTGTCAACAGGCCGTTCGCCGAGGTCGCCATCAGCGTAACTCTCAACGACCCGGCGGCCGTATCCACGTCACTATCGTTGTCCAACACACTCAATGCGCCACCGGTCAGGGTCGTTGCCGTACCGCCTTCGGCCACCGTGATCGCATCAGCCACCGCCATCGGCGCGTCGTTCTCCCCTGTGACCATAATGGTCACCGTGCCCTCGTCCGTGCCGCCCCGACCATCCGTGATTTGGTAGGTGGCCGTCACTTCGCGGATATCATCCGGCGCGAGGTCTTCAAATTCTCCGTTCGGATTGAAGCTGAGGAAGCCATCGGCGTTGAGGGTGAGCGTGCCGCCGCCCGTTACGGCAATCGCTTGACCGTCACCGACAATCACATTCGTGCCGTTGATGGCGGCGACGAACAAGATGTCCCCGTCCACGTCCACGTCGTTGGTATGCACGTCAAACACCAGCGCCGTATCCTCGTTGGTTTCAACGTCATCATCCACCGCCACCGGCGCGTCGTTCGCGCCGAACACCGTGATCACGACCACTATCACCACATCATCTCCCTCCACGGCGAAGGCGTCAGTCTCGCGGGCGCCCGCGGCCAGCGCGTTGGTCTCGGGGTCTCCATTGTCCAACCTGTAGGTCCAGGCACCGTCTTCGGTCAGGGTGAACCGGCCGTAAATACCGACAACGTCCAGTGCCGTTACGGTCTCCGGGTCGTCCGGATCGCTGATGGTCAGCCGGCCCGTGGCTTCGGTGCGGCTCGGGTCATCCTCGGCCACTTCGCCACCCACATCGCCGCCAACGACGGCCGGGTCGTTCTGCGGCGTCACTGTAATGGTCACGGTGGCCACGTTACTCTGCGCCCCCTCTTCATCCCTGGCACGGTAGGTAAAACTATCGCTGGTGGTCTCACTGCCGACGTGCATATAGGTAAAGGTGCCGTCTTCGTTCAGAGCCAGCTCTCCATGGATCGGGGACGCCACCAGCACCGCCATCAGGGGGATGACCAATGGCTCGGCGTCACTGTCGTTCATCAGTACGCTGGTTGTGCCGTCCGCCAGCGTCGTTGCGGTGCCGCCTTCGACCACGGTGATGGCATCATTCACCGCCACCGGGGCCGTATTCGGCTCCTCAGACAGGGGCACCACCGTGACGGCGACCGTGGGAGAGAATAAGAACGTAATATTATCAACGCCTTTCACTCCCAGCATCAGCTCAACGGTAACCTCACCGGTTACACCGATCAGCGGCGCCGTCCAGAATGTTTCCAGCGCAGATTCATCGGCAAATTTCGACACCGCGAGAGGAGTCTGACGTACCCCTTCCCACCGATAAGTCAACTCTTCAGGCGGCTGTTCGATGCCCATACCAACACCCACCACCCTGATTGTACTGCCCACCCGCACGATTACACCATCTGCCGGCTCGATGATCATCGCCGTCGGGTCATCACGGGTACCAATAACCGTGACCGAAACCTTCACCGTTGTGCCATCTGCCGTCGTAACGGTGAACGAGTCCAACACAGCGACCGCGCCCCGTAGCGCCTGGGTGGCCGGCAAACTGTTGTTTATATCATAAACCCAGATGCCATCGGTCATAACGGAGAAGGTTCCATAAAGACCGTCTGTCTCCCGCGGCACAAACATCTCCTGGTCCGGGCCATCCGGGTCCATAATCCGGATCACGCTGCCCGACGTGCGGGATTCCTCCTGGTCTTCCACAACAGACTCAAAGTAAACAATCTCGCCGTCATCGTTAGCGTCGTCGGGGAACGTCGCCGGCTGGTTGTCCACCGATACCACCGCGATAGCGAAGGTCAGGGAAGTGTCGGCGGTGCGGCTGACCGCCCGGTAGGTATAGATAGTGGAACTTCGCGGTTCCATCGGCGTACCAGTGATGGTCGGAGGCCTGGCCTCGGAGTCAAAGGTCAGCCCGGGAGGCGGATCCGGGGAAAGGGTGTAGCTGAGCATGCCTTCGCCACCGATGGCCACCGGCAAAGTCAGGGGGGTAATACCCCGGCCTACGGTGTACCTCTGATCATCGATAATGTCCGCACCGAAACTAGGCATGGCAGCGGCTGCCACCGTAATGGTAAAGATCAGGGTTGCGATGTCGGAGTCGGCGTCCGTCACCAAATAAGTGTATGTCACTTCGTCCAGGGAGCTCGCCGGCGTACCGGAAAGCACCCGGCTGTCGGCGTCAAAAATCAGCCCGTCCGGAATTTCCGACAAGCTATAGGTGAACGCACCACTGCCGCCGATGGCTTCCGGCAGGGTCAAAGAGGTGATCTCCATACCGGCAACGTAATTCTGGTCCATGATGGTTGCCCCGCCGAAGCTCAGCGCGATAGCCGGCGGCGCACGTATCGTGAGCATAAAAGTCAACGACACTTCAGAGCCATCCCTGCCCCTGGCCGTGAACGACACCGGCATGGGACTCGCCGTTATCCTCGGGAGACCGCTGAGTCTGCGGGTGATCTCATCAAGTTCCACGCCGGGCACTTCCGGGCTTATTTTGTATAAAATCGTCCCGACGCCACCTGTCGCCGCCAGGCCAAAACTGGCGATATCGACAGGCACACCGACCCGGAGTTGCAAGTCCATGATTGTGCCGCCCTCGGGGAAAGCCAGTTCGTCTGTTCCCAGGATTCTGACTGTTACCTCAGTGGTGCGGATGATAGCAGCAGTCACTGTAGTCACCGAAAATATATCTTCGAGAAACTCACCATTGTTCAACATGTCCACAGCCGGATTACTGTTGTCCAGGGTGTAGGACCAGGACCATATCGTGCCTGTTGTCGTCTCCGTTGACTTAAGGCTGAATATCCCATACATGCCAACTGTCTCGTCCTGCGCCACAAATTCAGAAGGCACGGGGATACCATCTTGAGTAAGGCTTATGGTGAATTCTATGCTAGGCGCCGTACCGTCATCCTCGGTAACCAGGCCCACGGGACTTGTAAATCCGAATATCTGCGCCGAGGCATGCCGTGCCGGAGTAAAAGCAAGTACCAGGGCAAACAGGCCGAGACAGGCGATGCCGCGCAAGCCGGCATACTGCAAATCGTGCGGCATTAGCGTTTACCCGCCGGAGCTTGGCCAAACGATAGCATCGCCAGCGCACCCGGACGGCACGGCACAGGAATCAAGTGCACCTCCATATAGATACTCCCTCGTAGATACTTCCCCGGGATGGAAAACAACTAATACACCTTATTAATCAAAAGATTTGAGACTAAATATAAGCGAGAATGGAGGAGAGTACCATATGTTATATGGGGCCACCACATTCTGGACAAATCCGGGAGTTGCAAATACGCCAGCAGGCAACCGTTGAAACCGCGCTGATCATCCGACGGCAAGTCTTCCTGGTAGTCCACGAATTCCTCTTGCACGGTGCGCTTGAAGCGCTCGCTGCAGGCGTTCCTCTTCGGGCAGCGCGGGCAAGTGTAGCAGTGGCACCAGCCTTGCTGTTTGGCATATTCGTCCAAGACGCCGGCGAACTCGCTGCCGTTATCGCTCAGCACCTGCCGGATGGAGCCCGGGAAGACCGTTTTGACAGGCTCGCGAAGCGCGTGGCGTGGCGGCTGTTGATGCCATTGGTGGCAAAGGCGAAGCGGAAGCGGCTGGCGTGATCGGTGGCGGTGAAGATAGATTGGCGGCAACCGTTGATGAAATGCAGCACCGTATCAAAGGCCACGCAGTGGCCGGGGATGTCAGTGCGCCCCTTGCGGCCGAGGCGCAACGGAGTGCTGCGCATCTTGTCGGGGGCGCCGGGGCACGGCAGCAGGCGGCGCCCGGCGCACCACGGCACGAGCAGCACCTGCAGTTTCTCTTTTGGGCAAGCGCCGGCGCAGCTCGCGGATATGCGTGATGATCTCCGCCGGCCATTGCCGCCGGCGCCTTTGCTTCAGTGCGCAGCTGCGGTCCTGCAGCGCACGCCAGCCGATTGCGCGCCAGCCGCGGCACCAGGCGTAGCGCGAGGAGCGGCTGGTGTGATCCATGGTTGCCGCCAGACCGTGTTTTTCCCAGAATACCAGGGCGGCGCGCTTTTGCCTGGCCGAAAGGCTCATGTTGCTCTCCTTTATGCCTGAAGAAGCAACATTGTAAAAACCGCGTACGTGTATACCCGCGGAAGCCGACGTGCTGGATCAGCCTGTCGGCCTCCTTTGTTCAGCAGGCCATGAGTCCAGAATGTTTCCGGCCCTATGCAGCCTTTGTATAGGTCCATAACAGATGGCAGGCCCATAACTGGCACGCCGGGTGGTTGACCGGCGCGGCGCGAGCGTCAATGAGTGAACAGCTGGCGGCGCCATGCCGTCGCGTACGCCCGGCGCTATCGCCAGGCAAAGCGTGCCATAGGGGCGGTGGTGAAGCCCCCGGCGCGGCGTGTTTCGCGGGCCCGGGGGACGCCGGGGGTCACGGGCCAATCCGGCCCCTCCTTGCCAGGGGGGGCGGTACATCGGCACGGCAACCTCCCCTGCCTCCCTTGTCAGAGGGGGGGCCAGTACGTCGGCACGCCAACCCCCCTTGCTCCCCTTATCAGGGGGGGCCGGTACGCCGGGGTACTAACCGGGCACATAGGTAACATTATGGAGGCCAAACTACCGATAGGATGCCTGCCATGCCCTGGAAACAAGTGGATACCATGACCCAAAGACAATTATTCATCAACGACTGGCTCAGCCGGGCATTTTCCATGCGTCACCTGTGTGGGCGCTATGATATATCCCCGAAAACCGGCTACAAGTGGGTTTTGCGCTTCCGGGCAAAGGGGGTAGCCGGGCTGGTCGATCACAGCCGTGCGCGGCACACTCAGGCGCATCGGGTTTCACCGGAGATGTCCGGCATCATCCTGCAATGCAAGTACAGTTATCCGCGGTGGGGGCCGAAGACCATTCACTCGTGGTTGTATCGCACGCACCCGGACCTTGAGGCGCCGGCGGTGAGCACGATAGGCGAGATACTGAACAAGCGGGCTGGTGAAGCCGCGCAGGAAGCGCCCCAAGACCCCGCCCCACAGCCAGCCGTTGCTGCACGCGACGGGCGCTAATGTGTTGTGGAGTGCGGATTTCAAGGGTCCATTCAAGACTGGTGACGGGCGCAAGTGCTATCCGCTGACGGTGAGCGACAACTACAGCCGCTATTTGCTGGTGTGTCAGTGCTGTTGGGGGATTGGGAGTGATGCGGTACAACGGATATATCGGCGTGGGTTTGAGGAATACGGGGTGCCGGATGCGGTCCGCACGGACAATGGCTGGCCGTTTGCGGCGAGTAGTTTGGGCGGGCTGGGGCCATTGGGGGTGTGGCTGGTGAAGCTGGATGTGATGCCGGAGCGGATAAAGCCGGGTTGTCCGCAGCAGAACGGACGCCATGAGCGCATGCACCGCACGCTCAAGGAAGCAACAGCAACGCCGCCGGCGGGCAACGCCCGTGCTCAACAGCGGGCGTTCAACCGCTTCCGGCGGGAATACAATGAGCAGCGCCCGCATCACAGCCTCAAGTTGGGACAATGCCCGGGCGATGTATACCAGCCCTCGCCGAGGCGTTACCGTGAGCAGTTCCGCCGGGGCATTCAATACCCGGCGCATCTGCAAGTGCGCCAGGTGCGGCACTGCGGCAGCATCAAATGACGGGGCCGGGAAATCTACCTCAACCGGTGGCTGAAAGGGGAACCGGTGGGACTGGAAGAGATCGGCCCGGGCCGCTGGCTGCTGTACTTCGGACGTCTGCCGCTGGGGGTGATAGACCAACGCTTGCCTAAAATACAACGCCCGGTATGATAAAAGTGTTACCCATGTGCCCGGACTTACAGGTTGGGCTGGGGTGGTGGGTCCGGGCAAACCTCCACGCCTCCGCGTGGAGAATTTTTATCGCAAGGTAAGTTGGGCTTGGGGTTTGGTCAAAACCCCCTTGCCCCCCTTGTCAGGGGGGTGGTGGCGGGTGCTGCCGCGGCGCGTCTGTTGTCACCGATGAAACAGGCCCGCTTCGCTCCAGTCAGTTCACAATCAGGCTTATCAATGTAACGATTACACCACCCTGGGCAATCAGTGCGCCTATCATCCATTTCAACAAATCAGCCTTCAGGTTTGCAATGTCAGCCTGAGTGGCCAGACGCAGTGCCTCAATCTCAGCCTTGGTGGCCTGGCGCAGTGCCTCAATGTCAGCCTTGGTGGCCAGACGCAGTGCCTCAATGTCAGCCTTGGTGGCCAGACGCAGTGCCTCAATATCAGCCTTAATGCCTTCAATGTCAGCCTTAATGCCTTCAATGTCAGCCTTAATGCCTTCAATCTCAGCCTTGGTGGCCAGATTGCTATTGAGTAGATTGACCTGTTCATCGGCCAGCACTTCGGCCTGTTCTTCGGTAAAGCCGTGTTCAGTCAAGTGCTTAATGAACTTGTGCGTATCGAATGCGATTGCTTCAGTCATTGGGGGACAAGGCCGGATGGTGCGGATGGTGCCGGACAGGTGCCCTTTGGGCTACGCGCAACGGCGCGCCCGGCACTCATGGCCGTGCCCCTGATTTGTGCGGGAGGGAGAAAACCATTGCCCGCCCGAGAGGGGCACAGGCGGCCACTGTTCGGCAAAAGCGGGAGACGGCGGCAGCCACCCATCCGGACAGCAGGGCAAGCATCGACACCCGACCGGCCTTCGCGGACGGTTGGCATCCATACGGAAAAAACATTTTGCACAGCATCATCATTACCCCGGTAGTACCGTGACGGTTTTACAATAGCGATACTTTATAACAGACGCGGCTGCCGTTGCCAAGCCTTTGTATGGGTCCATAACATATGGCAGGCCCATAACCGGCACGCCGGATGGTTGACCGGCAAGGATGGTACGGGAGGCCGCGGCGCGCGCGTCAATGAGTGAACAGTCCGCGGCGCATGCCATCACGTACGCCGCCCGGCGCCATCTGCCAGGCAAAGCGTGCCATGGGGGCGGTGGGAAGCCCCGGAGCGGCGTGTTTCGCGGGCCGGGGGCCGCCGGGGGTCACGGGCAAATCCGGCTCCCCCTTGCCAGGGGGGGCGGTACGTCGACGCGCCGGCCTCAGTAGCGGACAGACCCCTCCAGGCCAACACCCGAGTGTCACGGGCAAATCCGCCACCCCCCCTGCTCCTCTTGTCAGGGGGTGGCGGTACGTCGGCCTTTAGTAGCGGACAGAGCCCTCCAGGCCGAATTCATGATCCTCGGCATGCTCGCCGTACAGCTCCAGCTTCAGGCCATCGCCTCGCCAGGCCGGGCCCAGAACGTCCGTAAAGTCCATCACCATGCGCTGGCGGGCGCCGGCGCTGTCCCAGCCCGGCTCCAGCGCGAACCTCACACCACGACCCCACAGACTCGGGGCTATGCCGACCTCCGCGCTTACCTCCCAGGCCTCAAAGTCCGATTCCTCGTGCACCAGCAAGTAATGCCCGTCCAGCCGCAAGCGGGTGCCGCTGCGCGGATTGGCGTATTCAACACCCGCCCCCAGATCCGCGCCCGCGCCGGTCTCGACGTCGCCGAGATCCCAGCGCAGACCCAGCTCAAAGCGCTGGCCAAAGCGCCCACCGCGCGCCGACGCCGCCCCGTGGCGCTTGCCTGCCAGCGCCATGCGCAGGCGATGCGCGCGGGTGGTCACCGACGACAAGTTCTGCTCGCTGTCTGACTCGAGCTCAACCGTCAATGCGCTGGCCTTTAACGCCACGTCCGCGCGGCCCCCGGACCACAGCTTGCCGCGTGCGCCCAGCGCCGCCGTTTGCATTTCCACGTCTGTTTTCCTGCTCTCCCCGCTATCGGTTATTTCAGACTCGCCCAGGCCGTAGCCCACCAGGCCCCATACACTCAAGCCGGGGCGCGCTTGCCACTGCACGTAAGGCAAGATACTGGTCAGCTCAGTCTCCACCTCGCCATCGGCAATATCGGCGCTGCTAAAGTCCGCCTCGCCCCTGCTGTGCGAGACCGCAACACCCACCAGCGTGCGCCTGTTCGCCCGGTAGTCCAGGCCCAGGTAGCCCGAGACGATATCGCCGTCCAACTGAAAGCCATCTTCAGGCTCGCCCTCGTAATTACCCACCGCGCCACGCGCCCACAAGGTGGTGGCGCCCACGCCGGCGGCGTCGCCCTCATTCAGGCTGAGCTGAAAAGCACTGCCGACAAACAGCGCGCCGACGGAGGTCTGCTGGCCGCCGGCTGAAGCCGGCACGGGCTGGTTGTCTGGCACGTCCCCGGCCGCGGCCTGGCCGTTCCTCAGGGACTCAAGGCTCAGCGTGCGACCGCCAAACGTCAACTGGCTGCCGCCGGCGCCGCTGCTAAAGCGTTCACCCAGCACATCCACCGCGCCCGATGCAAACGACCGGCCAAAGGCGCCCAGCGTCATCTCCATCGCCTCGCTGCGGGCACCTTCGATCGGGCCGCCTGTGACCGCAGGCCCCACTGTGACCACCAGCTCCAGCGTCACGGCGGCGGGCCCGGGCGACGGGGCCGAATCCGTGGCCGTGTAGGTGTAGGTCGTTGCCATTTGCTCCATGTCCGGCGTACCGGAAAGCACCCGGGTCATGGCGTTAAAGCTCAGGCCGGACGGCACGTCCGACAGGGCGTAGCTCAGCGTGCCAGTGCCGCCGGTGGCTGCCGGCAGGGTGAGGTCGGTGATGGCGGTGTTCGCAGTGTAAGTCTGTGCGTCAATGGTTACCCCGCCAAAGCTCAGCGCGCCGCCTGGCGGCGGGGTGGCCGTGACCGGGATGGTGGTGGCGGTGTCCAGGTTCCCCGCGCCGCTGTGTCCCGCGGCGCCTACCCTGATGCCAAGGTTGGTATTCGTGTCTATGCCGGTGCCACCGTAGGCCAGCGTCAGCGTCGCCAGCACGGCGCTGGTGCGCACGGCCGTGTTCACCGATACGCCAGTTGCGCCGCCGCTCAGCGTCACGGTGAACAGGTTTGCAACCAGCGTGCCGACATACTCGGTGTTGGTAAGCATTACCGTCACTGTCGCGCCATCAAGGGCGGCTTCGGTCAGCGAGTCCGGGGAGGCAATGGCCGCGCTCGGCGTGGTGGCCGCCGCCCGGGTCACGGTGAGGGTATAGGTCTGCGTCGTGCTGCGGTCCTCGGCGGTCACCACCACGGTGATGGGGGTAGCGCCGCCCGCGGTCAGCGCAATCGCGACGCTGGCCGCGCCGCTGTTCACAGCGGTGCCGTCGACGGTGATGGTGGCGCCGACGTCATCGGTCGCGGTCGGCGTTACCATGATGTCGGTAACGTCGTTGGCGACGTCCGCGGTGTAGGTCAAGGTGGCGGGCGCAAAGGTCTCGTTAAGCGGGACGCTGCCGGACAGGGTCAGGCCGGCCAAGGTGGCGACGTCGCTCTCGTCAATGGCTTCAACCGTGACCGAGGCGGTGAGCAGGTCGCCCACACCGGTGTGCGCCGCGTCCAGCACGGTGACGGTGATGTCAAGGTTGGTGTCAAAGTCGCTGCTGGCGCGGTCAAAGGCCAGCGTCAGGGTGGCTTCGGTGTCGCTGACGCGGGCCGCCGTGGCCGTCACCCCGGCGGTGGTGGCCCCGGCGTTGAGCATGATCGAATTGGCGGGCAGTGGGTCCTGATAGGTGGTGTTGATCAGCGTTACCGTCAGCGTGGCGGCGTTCAGGTTGGCCTCGGTCAGCGAGGCCGGATTGGTGGCGCTGATGGTGGCGGTCGGTGCGGCGGTGACGGTGATGGTGACGGTGTCCGCCGCGGAGTCCAAATCGCCATCGCTGACCATCAGCGAGAACTCCAGGTCGGCCGCGCTGTTGGGCGCGGTGAAGGTGGGTCTGGCCACGGCGGTGTCGGACAGGCTTACGCTGGTGCCGCTGCTCTGCGTCCAAGTATAGGTGTCAATGGCGTCGGCGGTGTCCGGGTCGGCGGAGGCGCTGCCGTCCAGCGTCACGGTCGCGCTCAGCGCAACCGTCTGGTCAGTACCGGCATTGGCGTCCGGCGCGTCATTGGCACCGGTGATGGTGATGGTGATTTCCTGGGTGACGGTGTCATCGGCGGCGGCGACGACGGTGAAGACGTCATCCTCCATTTCGTTGGCGGCCAGGGCGTTGGTGTCGTCGGCGGCGTTGTCCAGGGTGTAGGTCCAGACGCCGGTGTCGGCGGCGATGGTGAAAGTGCCGTAGGTGCCCGTGCCCCCGGGGTCATCGGCGGCAATGGCGACGAAGGCGGTGTTGCCGCTGGGGTTGGGGTTGTCAATGGTCAAGGTGCCGGTGGCGGTGTTGGCGGCGACGTCGTCTTCGGTGACGGCGCCTGCGGTGTCGGCGGCGGTGGCGGCGTTAATGGTGATGGGCTGCAAGGCCACGTTCAGCGTTTGCGACGGGCCACAATCATTGTCTTTGATGATGTCGTCCGCGTGGGTCACACAGACGAAATAATAATAATCGCCCGGCGTGGTGGGCGGCGTGATGGTAACGGCGGGGGTTACCGCCCGGTCGCTGTCGCCGCGCGCAATATCTTCACTGGCGGCGGCGGCGGTGAGGCGGCAAATAGCGGCGTCATCTCCGCCGGCGCTGCATAGAGGCGGCTCAGGGCTTGGCGATGCGGCGGCGGCCCTTTCTGTCAAGGAGCGATAATATTCAACGCTCGCGCCGGTGGCATCCACGCCTGTATTACTCACCAGGGCGGTTAGCGTGGTGCCGGAAAGAGTTGACGTGGCGCTCACATCAGGAATCGTCGGCGGCGCTTGCACGAGCACCGCAAGCGGGCCGGTGCAGTTGTTCTCTACGTTGATGTCGCTGTCAAGTATCTCAATACAGAGAAAATAATTGAGGGTTGTATCCGCCGCCTGGAGGGTTGGGTCGACGTCGACCATTTGTAATGATTGCCCTGTAGTACCAACCCGGCCAATGGGGGGTTGGGCAAAGTCGGGGGTCACGTCGACCGCATTGGCCGCATCGAGACTGGCGGCGGTGAGCGGACTTGGCGTGGCCAGGGTCGTCGGCGCTTCATAAACGATAAAAGTCGCCCTTCCTGATAGCTGCACATTTCCCCCATTCTCCACTGCGGAGGATATCCTGAAGGTTGCGCCATCCGGCACAGTGGTCGGATTCGCCGCAGGCGCGGGCGTTGCCGAAAATCTCAGATCGGTTACCTCCACGAGAGCGCTGGCGGGCGAGCAGCTGCGAACACTGTCCGCTGTGATCGTGACACAGACGAAATAATAATAATCCTCCGAAACGACATCGGCTGGGGTGTTGGTGGCAGCCGTTCCATTATATGGGCTACTCGACGTAATCTCCGAGGCGATTGTTACGCCTGTGACAGCGGCGCAAGGTTGGGCATTGGTCGATTCAGTCGCTGAACAGAGCGGCGCGGTGCCGGCGGCAGCATTCGCTTCAGCAGCATCCACTGGCTGCTCAGCGCGATAAACGCTAAATGTTGCAGTATCCGCAGCGACTGCTGTGCCCGCATTGCTCACCGTGAAGCGCAAAGTGTCGGTATTCTCACCCGTTGGCGCGGCAATGCTCAGGTTGGGACCGGGCACGTTCACGACGGCGCCGGATGGCGAGCAGGTGCGAACACCGGCTGATGTCGTGACACAGACGAAATAAGAATAATCGGTCGAATCGGCCGGGGGGTTGATGGCGGCCGTGCCATCATAGGTGCCAGTGGTTGCGACAATCTCCGCGGTGATGGCTGTGTCTTGTTCAACCGCGCAAGGCTGGGTATTGGTCGATGCAGTCACTGAACAGAGCGGCGCTGTGTTAGCGGCGGTATCCGCTTGAGCGGCATTCACTGGCTGCTCAGCGCGATAAACGCTAAATGTTACAGTATTCGCAGCGGCTGCTGCGCCCGTATTGCTCACCGTGAATGCCAGCGTGTCGGTATCCTCACCCGTTGGCGCGGCAATGGTCAGGATGGGACCGGGCACGTTCACGACGGCGCCGGATGGCGAGCAGGTGCGAACACCGGCTGATGTCGTGACACAGACGAAATAAGAATAATCGGTCGAATCGGCCGGGGGGTTGATGGCGGCCGTGCCATCATAGGTGCCAGTGGTTGCGACAATCTCCGCGGTGATGGCTGTGTCTTGTTCAACCGCGCAAGGCTGGGTATTGGTCGATTCAGTCACTGAACAGAGCGGCGCTGTGTTAGCGGCGGTATCCGCTTGAGCGGCATTCACTGGCTGCTCAGTGCGATAAACGCTAAATGTTACAGTATTCGCAGCGGCTGCTCCGCCCGTATTGCTCACCGTGAAGCGCAACGTGTCGGTATCCTCACCCGTTGGCGCGGCAATGGTCAGGATGGGAGCGGGCACGTTCACGACGGCGCCGGATGGCGAGCAGGTGCGAACACCGGCTGATGTCGTGACACAGACGAAATAAGAATAATCGGTCGAATCGGCCGGGGGGTTGATGGCGGCCGTGCCATCATAGGTGCCAGTGGTTGCGACAATCTCCGCGGTGATGGCTGTGTCTTGTTCAACCGCGCAAGGCTGGGTATTGGTCGATTCAGTCACTGAACAGAGCGGCGCTGTGTTAGCGGCGGTATCCGCTTGAGCGGCATTCACTGGCTGCTCAGTGCGATAAACGCTAAATGTTACAGTATTCGCAGCGGCTGCTCCGCCCGTATTGCTCACCGTGAATGCCAGCGTGTCGGTATCCTCACCCGTTGGCGCGGCAATGGTCAGGATGGGAGCGGGCACGTTCACGACGGCGCCGGATGGCGAGCAGCTGCGAACACTGTCTGATGTCGTGACACAGACAAAATAAGAATAATCGGTCGAATCGGCCGGGGGGTTGATGGCGGCCGTGCCATCATAGGTGCCAGTGGTTGCGACAATCTCCGCGGTGATGGCTGTGTCTTGTTCAACCGCGCAAGGCTGGGTATTGGTCGATTCAGTCACTGAACAGAGCGGCGCTGTGTTAGCGGCGGTATCCGCTTGAGCGGCATTCACTGGCTGCTCAGTGCGATAAACGCTAAATGTTGCAGTATTTGCAGCGACTGCTACGCCCGCATTGTTCACCGTGAATGCCAGCGTGCCGGTATCCTCACCCGTTGGCGCGGCGATGGTCAGACGGGCCACGTTCAGCGTTTGCGACGGGCCACAATCATTGTCTTTGATGATGTCGTCCACGTGGGTCACACAGACGAAATAATAATAATCGCCCGGCGTGGTGGGCGGCGTGATGGTAACGGCGGGGGTTACCGCCCGGTCGCTGTCGCCGCGCGCAATATCTTCACTGGCGGCGGCGGCGGTGAGGCGGCAAATAGCGGCGTCATCTCCGCCGGCGCTGCATAGAGGCGGCTCAGGGCTTGGCGATGCGGCGGCGACCCTTTCTGTCAAGGAGCGATAATATTCAACGCTCGCGCCGGTGGCATCCACGCCTGTATTACTCACCAGGGCGGTTAGCGTGGTGCCGGAAAGAGTTGACGTGGCGCTCACATCAGGAATCGTCGGCGGCGCTTGCACGACCACCGCAAGCGGGCCGGTGCAGTTGTTCTCTACGTTGATGTCGCTGTCAAGTATCTCAATACAGAGAAAATAATTGAGGGTTGCCTCCACCGCCTGTTCGGTTGGGTCGACGTCGATCGTTCGTTCTGCTGACGTATCAGCACTAAGCCGTAAAATGGGGGGTTGGGCAAGGGTGGGGGTCACGTCGACCGCACTGGCCGCAACAAGACTGGCGGCGGTGAGCGGACTTGGCGTGGCCAGGGTCGTCGGCGCTTCATACGCTATAAAATTCGCCCTTCGTGGCAACTGCACATTTCCCCCATTCTCCACTGTGGCGGTGATCGTGAAGGTATCGCCATCCGGCACAGTGGTCGGATTCGCCGCAGGCGCGGGCGTTGCCGAAAATCTCAGATCGGTTACCTCCACGAGAGCGCTGGCGGGCGAGCAGCTGCGAACACTGTCCGCTGTGATCGTGACACAGACGAAATAATAATAATCCTCCGAAACGACATCGGCTGGGGTGTTGGTGGCAGCCGTTCCATTATATGGGCTACTCGACGTAATCTCCGAGGCGATTGTTACGCCTGTGACAGCGGCGCAAGGTTGGGCATTGGTCGATTCAGTCGCTGAACAGAGCGGCGCGGTGCCGGCGGCAGCATTCGCTTCAGCAGCATCCACTGGCTGCTCAGCGCGATAAACGCTAAATGTTGCAGTATCCGCAGCGACTGCTGTGCCCGCATTGCTCACCGTGAAGCGCAAAGTGTCGGTATTCTCACCCGTTGGCGCGGCAATGCTCAGGTTGGGACCGGGCACGTTCACGACGGCGCCGGATGGCGAGCAGGTGCGAGTATTGGCTGATGTCGTGACACAGACGAAATAAGAATAATCGGTCGAATCGGCCGGGGGGGCGATACCGGCCGTGCCATCATAGGTGCCAGTGGTTGCGACAATCTCCGCGGTGATGTCTGTGTCTTGTTCAACGGCGCAAGGCTGGGCCGGGGTCGATGCAGTCACTGAACAGAGCGGCGCTGTGTTAGCGGCGGTATTCGCTTGAGCGGCATCCACTGGCTGCTCAGTGCGATAAACGCTAAATGTTACAGTATTCGCAGCGGCTGCTGTGCCCGCATTGCTCACCGTGAAGCGCAAAGTGCCGGTATCCTCACCCGTTGGCGCGGCAATGGTCAGGATGGGACCAGCCACGGTCACTTGCAGCGCTTCGGATTGGGTGCCGCATTGATTAGTGCGGTCGAAATCTCCGCCAGGGCCCGACGAGACGGCGACACAAGCGAAATAATAATACGTACCCAGCGTGCTGGGCGCGGGAGCATCGAAAGTAACACCGGTCACGTCAAACACATCGCCTGCCGCAATCGCTCCCTCTGCAGTGCCATTAAAGCTATGCACTCGGCAAAGCGTGGTCTGCTCCGGGGTGCAGTCGGCAATTGACCTTCCTGGCACACTTCCGGCATCAGCGAGCGTCATCGTGCGGAAAAAGTTGACGAACCAGGCGGCTCCTGCCGCCCCGTTCCCCTGATTCGTTACAGTGACGCTAACATCATTGATGGTTTGCCCCGGATTCAAGGAGGTGGGGAGAGATGGCGCAGAAAGAATGGTCAAGTCTCCCGCTGTCACGGTCACTTGAGTGGTTGAGGGAGTGCAATCATTGTCGCGAGTGAGGTCATCCGGGTGGATAGCGCAGGCGAAATAATGGTAAGCATCCACCGGGTCGGGCAAGTTGGGGATGGTGACCATGAAGTTTCCAATATCATCTGAAGTTTCAGGGTTGAGATTTATGTCACTGCGGGTGGCTGCCAGGCAAAGCGTGGCCGTATCCACCGCGCAGTCGGGCGTATCGTTGCCCGAATCGCCATCCGTGTCCGCTGTCGGCGGGATTCTGTCAGCGGCGTCTGTTGCGGGAGTCGTCGTGCGATAAACGTTCACGCGCCAGTCACCGCTGGCTGCGGTTTCTGTTGTGGACAGATTCTGCGTGGTAGCAGTCAGGGCAGCAGTTGCCCCCGTCGTTAAGCTGGTCATGCCACCGGGAAAAGTTAGCGCGGTAACCTGCAAATTAACCGTAACGGGCTCCGTGACCGTGATGCTCACCTGTTCGGTGTCGAAGGCGCCGCCGGGGTCGGTGACGGTCAGGGTCAGCAGATACTCGCCGGGAGGGGTGGCAGCGGGCACCATCCAGTCAGTGTCGGCGCTCGCGGCGGCGGAAAACGTGCCGATGCCGCCTGCCGCCGTCCACGCGATCGTCAGGTCGTCCAGCTCGTTATCCGGGTCAGTGATGTCGCTCTCCAGCCGCAGGGTTTCACCCGCCGCCACGGTGCTCCCTTCTACCAGCCGGATGGCCGCATTGGGCCGGGTGTTGACGCCGGTGATGGTGATGGTGACCACCTGCGTCACCGCCACACCATCGGCGGTGGGCGCGGCGGCGGTAACGGTGAACATATCCTCCACGCTCGCGCCCTCGGTCAGCGCCCGGACTCTCGGAAGGTTGTAATTCAACGAATAGGTCCAGACGCCGTCGGTGCCGATGGCGAACACGCCGTAGGCGCCGTCGAAGCCGCCGAGAAGGGTCGGATCCACCGGTACAAAGGCCGGTACAAATTCGCTGTTGCCGCTGGTGGTGGTGATGGTCAGGCGGCCGGTGATCGGGGCGGTCGCGCCCTCGGTGATGGTGCCGGTGGCTACACCGGCGATGCTGGTGGTCAGGGTGCCGGTGGTGGTGACCAGCAGCTGCGCGACCTCGCCGTCGCCGGCGTTGCTGGAGGCGAACACTTCATACAGATACTCGGTGCCGGGGAGCAGCCCGCTGTCGGCGTAGGTGAAAACGTCGTCCGCAAGCGTGACCACAGCCTCGGCGCCCGGCGGGGCGAACGCGCCCAGCGTTGCCGTCTCAGCAGGAAAACCGCGAACCACGACGTACCTGTTCACCGCCGTGCTGGTGGCGTCGGTGGGCGCCTCCCAGGTCAGCGTGACACTGTTGTCGGCGCGGGCCGAGGACGCCAGGTTCTGAACCATGCTCGGCAGGGTCCCGGGGTCGACCACCACCCCCGGGTCCACTGTCCGCGCCACGTTGGCCCACGGCGAGACGCCGGCGGTGGTGCGCGCCCGCACCCGGTAGAAGTTGAACGTGGCGCGAAACAGCGTCGCACTCTGGCTGTCGCCCGCGGCGCCAACATGATTGCTGGTGATGAACGCGACGCAATCGGTGTCGGCAGCACTACAACCCTGGATTTCATAGCTGCTGACCGAAGTCCCGGCGGGTACCGTGGCGGGCGGCAACCAGGTCAGGGCGATTCTGACCACCCGCCCTCGCCGCTCCGTAGCCACAAGATCGCGCACCGCGGTCAGCCCGGTAGCAAGGTTGAGAACTTCAATGGTGAAGCCGATGGTGGCGGTATTGCCGTCGCCGGCGGTGACGGTGTAAGTGTAGCCGGTGGCGGCTTGCTCCGTGTCCGGCGTGCCGGAAAGGACGCGGGTGTCGGCGTCAAACACCAGCCCGTTCGGCAGGCTGCCGCCGCCGGTCGGGGCCAGGGTGTAGCTCAACGCACCCTCACCGCCGCTGGCCGCCGGCAGGGTGAGATCGGTGATGGCGCTATTGGCAAGGTAGGTCTGGTTGGCGATGGGCTGCATGCCCGCGAAGCTCGGGGCAGTGGCGGCAACCCTGAGCATGTTGTCCGTGGTCAAGTCACCGGCGCCGGTGTGCGCCGCGCCGGCTACGGTGACGCCGATTCTGGTGTTGGCGTCAATGCCGCTGCCGCCGTAGGCCAGCGTCAGGGTGGCCGCCGTGGCACTGTCGCGAGCGACGTTGCTGACGGTGACGCCGGTCCCTGCGCTCAGGTTCAGGGTGAACTGCCCCGCCGTCGGCGAAGTCTCGTACTCGGTGTTTTCGAGGGTGACCGTCAGGGTTGTGCCGTTGAGCGCGGTCTCGGCGATCGGAATGGAGGTGTCCGGGGGGGCGCTGATGGTGGCGGTGTCCGAGGGGGTGATGGTAACGACGTTGCCGGTGGCCAGGTTGTCGGCGCCGATGTGGGCCGCAGCCAGCACGGTGACGCTCAGGTTGGTGGTGGCGGTGATGTCGGTGTCGTCATAAGCCAGGGTCAGGGTGGCGGCGGTGGGGCTGTCGCGGCTGACGTCCGAGACGCTAACACCGGTGGCGCCGGCGGTCAGGGCCAGGGTGAAGTCGTCGGCGGCGATGTCCTCATCATACACGGAGTTTTGGAGGGTCACGGTCACGGTCGCGCCGTCAAGGGTGGCTTCGGTCAGCGCGGCGGCGGCGATGGTGGCCACGGGAGCAGTAGCCGGCCAGAATATAGTGGATCGGAAGTTAAGAACTATGCCCGTGCCGGTGGCGGCCGTAATCGGAGTCCGTCCGCCACTGGCGGCGGGGTTAAAGAGCGATCCTCTGACTGCAGCAATGTTGTTGGCGGCGCCCCCGTCAAAGAGGAACGTAAAGGTCACCCTCGTGCCGGCTGCGTTTGGCACGAGGGTGGTCCCAAACAGATCAGCGCCGTTGTAGCGCCAGTGTACCGGGTTGAGGGCGCTCGTATCAAAGCCCATCTCGCCTTCCGCAGCAACGTTGACCGGCGCAGAGAAAGCAACCACGGCCGTGTTGGGGCCAGTTGCGACCGGCGTTGCCGTGATGTCCGCATCCTGCGCCGAGGCGTAGTGGGCCGGCAGCAAGCCCAGCAGCAGCAGGATGAAGACCTGGGTTATCCGGTTTGTCATTCTTGCTTGCTTGCTTGCATTTTTGTCTTCGTTTTCATTTCCATTGCTATGGTCGCTGTGCCGTGGTGCTTTGCTATTTGGGGGAGGGGGCAGGATTGCCCGGCAAAAGCGGGAAACGGTGGGAGAGGGCAGCCACCCACCCGGACAGTAAGGCAAGCATCGGCACCCGACCGGCCTTTGCGACCAGATGGCATCTAACCGCCAAGAATATTTTCCAAAACATTATTGTCACCCTACCAGTACCCGCAACAGCTTCATGGGACTGTAACAGATACGGTCACCGTTGACAATTTTATGTATGGGCCACCACATACTGGACAAATCCGGGATTTGCCGGGCACTGGCCTGGCAGGGGGCAGACAGCCCAATCCCCGGTGCGGGCGTGCGCCGTTGTAGCGTTGCCAATACGCCAGCAGGCAATCGTTGAAACCGCGCTGATCATCCGATGGCAAGTCTTCCTGGTAGTCCACGCATTCCTCTTGCACGGTGCGCTTGAAGCGCTCGCTGCAGGCGTTCCTCTTCGGGCAGCGCGGGCAAGTGTAGCAGTGGCACCAGCCTTGCTGTTTGGCATACTCGTCCCAGGCGCCGGCGAACTCGCTGCCGTTATCGCTCAGCACCTGCCGGATGGAGCCCGGCAAGACCGTTTTGACCAGGCTCGCGAAGCGCATGGCGGTGCGACGGTTTACGGGAGGCCGCGGCGCGCGCGTCAATGAGTGAACAAGCCGGCGGTGCATGCCGTCGCGTACGCCCGGCGCTATCTGCCAGGCAAAGCGTGCCATGGGGGCGGTGGTGAAGCCCCCGGGGCGGCGTGTTGCACGGGCCGGGAGCCGCCGGGGGTCACGGGCCAATCCGGTCAATCTTCCCCTTGCCATGGGGGCGGTGGTGAAGCTCCCGGGGCGGCGTGTTGCGCGGGCCGGGGGACGCCGGGGGTCACGGGCCAATCCGGTCAATCTTCCCCTTGCCATGGGGGCGGTGGTGAAGCTCCCGGGGCGGCGTGTTGCGCGGGCCGGGGGACGCCGGGGGGCACGGGCCAATCCGGCCAACCCCTGCCCCTCTTGTCAGGGGGGGCGTGCCGACGTGCCGATGCGTTGGTCTCAGTGGTGGAAAGACTGCGGGGGTGAAGCCTACGGGGCGGCGTGTTGCGCGGGCCGGGGGACGCCAGAGGGTCACGGGCCAACCCGGCCAATCTTCCCCTTGCCATGGGGGCGGGGGTGAAGCCTACGGGGTGGCGTGTTTCGCGGGCCGGGCCGCCGGGGGGCACGGGCCAATCCGGCCAACCCCTGCCCCTCTTGTCAGGGGGGCGTGCCGGCGGGCCGATGCGTTGGTCTCAGTGGTGGAAAGACTGCGGGAGTGAAATCTCCGGGGCGGCGTGTTGCGCGGGCCGGGGGATGCCAGAGGGTCACGGGCCAATCCGGTCAATCTTCCCCTTGCCATGGGGGCGGGGGTGAAGCCTACGGGGTGGCGTGTTGCGCGGGCCGGGGGATGCCAAAGGGTCACGGGCCAATCCGGCCAATCTTCCCCTTGCCATAGGGGCGGGGGTGAAGCTCCCGGGGCGGCGTGTTTCGCGGGCCGGGAGCCGCCGGGGGTCACGGGCCAATCCGGTCAATCTTCCCCTTGCCATGGGGGCGGTGGTGAAGCTCCCGGGGCGGCGTGTTGCGCGGGCCGGGGGACGCCGGGGGTCACGGGCCAATCCGGCCAACCCCTGCCCCTCTTGTCAGGGGGGCGTGCCGGCGTGCCGATGCGTTGGTCTCAGTGGTGGAAAGACTGCGGGGGTGAAATCTCCGGGGCGGCGTGTTGCGCGGGCCGGGGGACGCCAAAGGGTCACGGGCCAATCCGGCCAATCTTCCCTTGCCCCCCCCTTGTCAGGGAGTACCGTGCCGACGCGCCAACGCGCCAGCCTCAGTAGTAGCTGAAAGACTGCGGTGGTGAAATCTCCGGGGTGGCGTGTTTCGCGGGCCGGGCCGCTGGGGGTCACGGGTCAATCCGGCCAAACCCCCCTGCCCCCCTTGTCAGGGGGTACCGTGCCGACGTGTCGGCGCGCCGGCCTCAGTAGCTGAAAGACCCCTCCAGGCCAAATTCATGCTCCTCGGCACGCTCGCCGTACAACTCCAGCTTCAGGCCATCGTCCCGCCATGCCGGGCCCAGCACGTTCGTAAAGTCCATCACCATGCGCTGGCGGGCGCCGGTGCTTTCCCAGTTCGGCTCCAGCGCGAACGTCACACCACGACCCCGCACGCCCGGGTCTATGCTGATCGCCGCGCTTACCTCCCATTCCTCAAAGTCTGATTCCTCGTGCACCAGCAAGTAATGACCGTCCAGGCGCAAGCGGGTGCCGCTGCGCGGTGCGGCGTATTCAACACCCGCCCCCAGATCCGCGCCCGCGCCGGTCTCGACGTCGCCGCCGTCCCAGCGCAGGCCCAGCTCAAAGCGCTGGTTAAAGTGATCACCGTACGCCGATACCGCCCCGTGGCGCTTGCCTTCCAGCGCCATGCGCAGGCGATGCGCGCGGGTGCTCACCGACGACAGGTTCTGCTCGCTGTCTGACTCGATCTCAACCGTCAACGCGCTGGCCTTTAACGCCACGTCCATGCGCTCCTTGGACCACAGCTTGCCGCGTGCGCCCAGCGCCGCCGTTTGCATTTCCACGTCTGTTTTCCTGCTCTCCCCGCTATCGGTTATTTCAGACTCGCCCAGGCCGTAGCCCACCAGGCCCCATACACTCAAGCCGGGGCGCGCTTGCCACTGCACGTAAGGCAAGATACTGGTCAGCTCGGTCTCCACCTCGCCATCGGCAATCTCGGCGCTGCTAAAGTCCGCATCGCCCCTGCTGTGCGAGACCGCAACACCCACCAGCGTGCGCCTGTTCGCCCGGTAGTCCAGGCCCAGGTAGCCCGAGACAATATCGCCATCCAGCTGGAAGCCATCTTCAGGCTCGCCCTCATAGTTGCCCACCGAACCGCGCGCCCATAAGGTGGTGGCACCCACGCCGGCGGCGTCGCCCTCATTCAGGCTGAGCTGAAAAGCACTGCCGGCAAACAGCGCGCCAACGGAGGTCTGCTGACCGCCGGTTGCAGCCGACACGGGCTGGTTGTCCGGCTCGGCACCGGCCGCGGCCTGGTCGTTCGTCAGGGACTCAAGGCTCAGCGTGCGACCGCCAAACGTCAACTGGCTGCCGCCGGCGCCGCTGCTAAAGCGTTCACCCAGCACCTCCACCGCGCTCGATGTAAACGACCGGCCAAAGGCGCCCAGCGTCATCTCCATCGCCTCGCTGCGGGCGCCTTCGAGCGGCCCGCCTGTGACCGCAGGCCCCACTGTGACCACCAGCTCCAGCGTCACGGCGGCGGGCCCGGGCGACGGGGCCGAATCCGTGGCCGTGTAGGTGTAGGTCGTTGCCATTTGCTCCGTGTCCGGCGTGCCGGAAAGCACTCGGGTGTCGCCGTCAAAGCTCAGGCCGGACGGCACGTCCGACAGGGCGTAGCTCAGCGTGCCAGTGCCGCCGGTGGCTGCCGGCAGGGTGAGGTCGGTGATGGCGGTGTTCGCAGTGTAAGTCTGTGCGTCAATGGTTACCCCGCCAAAGCTCAGCGCGCCGCCTGGCGGCGGGGTGGCCGTGACCGGGATGGTGGTGGCGGTGTCCAGGTTCCCCGCGCCGCTGTGTCCCGCGGCGCCTACCCTGATGCCAAGGTTGGTATTCGTGTCTATGCCGGTGCCACCGTAGGCCAGCGTCAGCGTCGCCAGCACGGCGCTGGTGCGCACGGCCGTGTTCACCGATACACCAGTTGCGCCGCCGCTCAGCGTCACGGTGAACAGGTTTGCAGCCAGCGTGTCGACATACTCGGTGTTGGTAAGCATTACCGTCACTGTCGCGCCATCAAGGGCGGCTTCGGTCAGCGAGTCCGGGGAGGCAATGGCCGCGCTCGGCGTGGTGGCCGCCGCCCGGGTCACGGTGAGGGTATAGGTCTGCGTCGTGCTGCGGTCCTCGGCGGTCACCACCACGGTGATGGGGGTAGCGCCGCCCGCGGTCAGCGCAATCGCGACGCTGGCCGCGCCGCTGTTCACGGCATCGCTGTTGACGGTGATGGTGGCGCCGGTGGCATCGGTCGCGGTCGGCGTTACCATGATTTCGGCAACGTCGTTGGCGACGTCCGCGGTGTAGGTCAAGGTGGCGGGCGCAAAGAGCTCGTTGAGCGGGACGCTGCCGGACAGGGCCAGGCCGGACAAGGTGGCGACATCGCTCTCGTTGATGGCGGTGGCTGTCACCGTGCCCGCGTCCAGGTCGCCGGCGTTGGCGTGGGCCGCGGCCAGCACGGTGACGGTGATGTCAAGGTTGGTGTCAAAGTCGCTGCTGGCGCGGTCAAAGGCCAGCGTCAGGGTGGCTTCGGTGGTGCTGACGCGGGCCGCCGTGGCCGTCACCCCGGCGGTGGTGGCCTCGGCGTTGAGCATGATCGAATTGGCGGGCAGTGGGTCCTGATAGGTGGTGTTAGCCAGCGTTACCGTCAGCATGGCGTCGTTCAGGTTGGCCTCGGTCAGCGAGGCCGGGTTGGTGGCGCTGATGGTGGCGGCCGGTGCGTCGGTGACGGTGATGGTGACGGTGTCCGCCGCGGAGTTCGCAGCGCCGTCGTTGACCACCAGCGAGAACACCAGGGTGGCCGCGCTGTTGGGCGCGGTGAAGGTGGGTCTGACCACGGCGGTGTCGGACAGGCTTACGCTGGTGCCGCTGCTCTGCGTCCAGGCATAGGTGTCAATGGCGTCGGCGTTGGCCACGTTGGCGCCGGTGTCCGGGTCGGCGGAGCCGCTGCCGTCCAGCGTCACGGTCGCGCTCAGCTCAACCGCCGGCTGGTCAGGGCCGGCATCGGCGAGCGGCGCGTCATTGGCGCCGGTGATGGTGACGGTGACCTCCGTGGTCGCGCCCGGGTCGGCCGCGGCGACCACTAGGAAGACGTCGGTTACCGTTTCACCCGCCGCCAGCGCGTTGGTGGCGGGGGCGCTATTGTTCAGCGTGTAGGTCCACACGCCGGTAGCGGCAACGATGGAGAACGTGCCGTAGGTGCCGTCGGTATCGGTCTGCACCACTACCTCGGTGCTGCCGCCCGTGTTCGGGTTGGTGACGGTCAGCGTGCCGGTCGCCGTCTCGGTGGCGTTATCCTCGGTGACGTCGCCGGTGGTGCCGGTGCCACCGAAGGTGGGCGCCATTTCCCGGGTCACGGTGAGGGTATAGTCCTGCGCATCGGCCCTCGGGGTGGTCACCGTCACGGTGATGGGGTTGGTACCCACGCTCAGCGCGAGCTCCGCGCTGGCTTCACCGCTGTTGACGGTGTTGCTGTTGACGGTGATGGTTGTGCCGGCTGCGGCAGTCGGCGTCACGGTGAGGCCGTCAATGCTGTTGACCACCGATGCGGCGTAGACGAAGATGCCGACATCGAAGACCGGGGTGAGCGCGCCTTCGGACAGGCTCAGGGCGCTCAGTCTGCTGGTCTCGTCGATGGCCGTGACCGTCCGCGCCGCGGTGAGCAGGTCGCCGCTGCCGGCGTGCGCCGCGGCCGCCACGGTGACGATGATATCAAGGTCGGCGTCAAAGTCGGTGTCGTCGTAGTCCAGCGTCACGGTGGCTGCGGTGGCGGTGTCGCGGACGACCGTCATGACCGTAACCCCGGCATCGGTGGCATCGGTGTTGAGCGTGACCGGGTTGGCGGGCAGCGGGTCCATATAGGTGGTGTTGGTCAGCGTCACCGTCAGCGTGGCGCTGTTCAGGTTGGCCTCGGTCAGCGTGGTCGGCGTGCTGGCGCTGATGGCGGCGGTGGCGGCCGTGGCCGCCGACGCCACCTCAATGGTGAAGGACTGCATGACCGTGGCGGGCGGACTTGCCATGTCGGTGGCCGTGTAGGTGTAGGTCGTTGCCACCTGCGCCGTGTCCGGCGTGCCGGACAGTACCCGGGCGTCGCTGTCAAAGACCAGGCCGGACGGCATGTCCGACAGGGCGTAGCTGTACGGCCCGGTGCCGCCGGTCGCCACCGGCAGGGTGAGATCGGTGATGCCGGTGTCCATGGTGTAGGTCTGATCGTCAATGGTCACCCCGCCAAAGCCCAGCGCCGCCGCCACCTCAATGGTGAAGGACTGCATGACCGTGGCGGGCGGACTTGCCATGTCGGTGGCCGTGTAGGTGTAGGTCGTTGCCACCTGCGCCGTGTCCGGCGTGCCGGACAGTACCCGGGCGTCGCTGTCAAAGACCAGGCCGGACGGCATGTCCGACAGGGCGTAGCTGTACGGCCCGGTGCCGCCGGTCACCACCGGCAGGGTGAGGTCGGTGATGCCGACGTCCATGGTGTAAGTCTGATCGTCAATGGTCGCCCCGCCAAAGTCCAGCGCGGCGGCGGCTATCTCGATGGTGAAGGACAGAGCCGCGGTATCGGGGTCGGTGGTATCGCTGTCGGTGGCGGTGTAGGTGTAGGTCGTTACGTCCTGGGCCGTGGTCGGGGTGCCCTCAAGGGCGCGGCTGGTGCCGTCAAAGGTGAGGCCGTCGGGCAGGGCTTCGGTGATGGCGTACATGAGTGCGCCATCGCCGTCGGTGGCTGCCGGCAGGATGGCGGAGACGTCGGTGCCGACGGTGTAGGTCTGGGGGGCAATGGTGGCGCTGCCGAAGGTCGGCATAAGATCCGCCGCCGCCGTTACTTCAACGGCCACGGACAACGCCGGGCTGGTCTGGGTCGCGGTCATGACCGTCAGGGTAAAGGCCAGGGTTTCGGGCGATGCGGGCGCCGTGAACGTTACTTCCGCGGTGTTGGCATTGGGCGCGAGAACAACCGTGGTGCCGCCGGTCTGCGCCCAGGCGTAACCCGTAATCGCGCTGCCTTCCGGGTCGCTGCCGGCACCGCTGAGAGTGACCGTGGTGCTCGCTTCCGCAGTTCCGCCGCCGTCAATGCCGTTGACCATGGCGGTGGCGGTGGGCGGGTCGTCGGGGAAGGAGCCAAGCCCGATGTTGACGCGGATCATGCTCGGGATTTCAAGGGCACCGACGGTCGTGATGATGGTGCCGCCGGGGTCGGCGGTCGAGATGGTGGGGCCGAAGGATCTGGTGAGCGTACGGCTGTTGTCTAGCTGGTAGCTCCAGGCGCCGGTCACGGAGTCAACGGTCAGCTCGCCAAAGACGGCATCGGTTTCAATGCGATGGCTGGGGGTTTCGCCGGCCGGGACATTGGAGACCACTAGCGTACCGCTGGCGGTGCCGCCGCTAACGGTGTTGCCGACGACGTCTATGATGAGGGGGGTGGCGGTGCCGGTGAGGTCACCGCCGACGGTCGGCACCGGTGCCGCCACCTCGATGGTGAACGCCAACGTGCCCGTGCCGGGCGGGGTGGCCGCATCGGTGGCCGTGTAGGTGTAGCTCGTTGCCGCCTGCACCGTGTCCGGCGTGCCGGACAGTACCCGGGCGTCGCTGTCAAAGGCCAGGCCGGACGGCATGCCCGACAGGGCGTAGCTGTACGGCCCGGTGCCACCGGTCGCCACCGGCAGGGTGAGATCGGTGATGGCGGCGCCCATGGTGTAGGTCTGATCGTCAATGGTCTCCCCGCCAAATTCCAGCGGGAGGGGCGGCGTGACCGTGATGCTCACCTGTTCGGTGTCGGAGGCGCTGCCGGGGTCGGTGACGGTCAGGGTCAGCAGATACTCGGCGGGAGGGGTGGCAGCGGGCACCATCCAGTCAGTGTCGGCGCTCGCGGCGGCGGAAAACGTGCCGATGCCGCCTGCCGCCGTCCACGCGATCGTCAGGTCGTCCAGCTCGTTATCCGGGTCAGTGATGTCGCTCTCCAGCCGCAGGGTTTCACCCGCCGCCACGGTGCTCCCTTCTACCAGCCGGATGGCCGCAAAGGGCCGGGTGTTGACGCCGGTGATGGTGATGGTGACCACCTGCGTCACCGCCACACCATCGGCGGTGGGCGCGGCGGCGGTAACGGTGAACATATCCTGCTCCATCTGGCCCTCGGTCAGCGCCCGGACTCTCGGAAGGTTGTAATTCAACGAATAGGTCCAGACGCCGGCGGCGCTGATGGTGAACATGCCGTAGGTGCTGAACTGGAGCTGTTCTTCACCATCGCTGTTGACCGGCGCTACAAATTCGCTGTTGCCGCTGGTGGTGGTGATGGTCAGGGTGCCGGTGATCGAGTCGGTCGCGCCCTCGGTGATGGCGCCGGTGGCTACACCGGCGATGCTGGTGGTCAGGGTGCCGGTGGTGGTGACCAGCAGCTGCGCGACCTCGCCGTCGCCGGCGTTGCTGGAGGCGAACACTTCATACAGATACTCGGTGCCGGGGAGCAGCCCGCTGTCGGCGTAGGTGAAAACGTCGTCCGCAAGCGTGACCACAGCCTCGGCGCCCGGCGGGGCGAACGCGCCCAGCGTTGCCGTCTCAGCAGGAAAACCGCGAACCACGACGTACCTGTTCACCGCCGTGCTGACGGCGTCGGTGGGCGCCTCCCAGGTCAGCGTGACACTGTTGTCGGCGCGGGCCGAGGACGCCAGGTTCTGAACCATGCTCGGCAGGGTCCCGGGGTCGACCACCACCCCCGGGTCCACTGTCCGCGCCACGTTGGCCCACGGCGAGACGCCGGCGGCGGTGCGCGCCCGCACCCGGTAGAAGTTGAACGTGGCGCGAAACAGCGTCGCACTCTGGCTGGCGCCTGCGGCGCCAATATGATTGCTGGTGATGAACGCGACGCAATCGGTGTTGGCAGCACTACAACCCTGGATTTCATAGCTGCTGACCGAAGTCCCGGCGGGCACCGTGGCGGGCGGCAACCAGGTCAGGGCGATTCTGACCACCCGCCCTCGCCGCTCCGGAGCCGCAAGCTCGCGCACCGCGGTCAGCCCGGTGGCAAGGTTGAGAACTTCAATGGTGAAGCCGAGGGTGGCGGTATTGCCGTCGCCGGCGGTGACGGTGTAAGTGTAGCCGGTGGCGGCTTGCTCCGTGTCCGGCGTGCCGGAAAGGATGCGGGTGTCGGCGTCAAACACCAGCCCGTTCGGCAGGCTGCCGCCGCCGGTCGGGGCCAGGGTGTAGCTCAACGCACCCTCACCGCCGCTGGCCGCCGGCAGGGTGAGATCGGTGATGGCGCTATTGGCAAGGTAGGTCTGGTTGGCGATGGGCTGCATGCCCGCGAAGCTCGGGGCAGTGGCGGCAACCCTGAGCATGTTGTCCGTGGTCAAGTCACCGGCGCCGGTGTGCGCCGCGCCGGCTACGGTGACGCCGATTCTGGTGTTGGCGTCAATGCCGGTGCCGCCGTAGGCCAGCGTCAGGGTGGCCGCCGTGGCACTGTCGCGAGCGACGTTGCTGACGGTGACGCCGGTCCCTGCGCTCAGGTTCAGGGTGAACTGCCCCGCCGTCGGCGAAGTCTCGTACTCGGTGTTTTCGAGGGTGACCGTCAGGGTTGTGCCGCCCAGCGCGGTCTCGGCGATCGGAATGGAGGTGTCCGGGGGGGCGCTGATGGTGGCGGTGTCCGAGGGGGTGATGGTAACGACGTTGTCAGTGAGCAGGTCGCCGATGAGGACGTGGGCCGCAGCCAGCACGGTGACGGACAGGTCGGCGGCGGTGGTGATGTCAGTGCCGTCATAAGCCAGGGTCAGGGTGGCGGCGGTGGGGCTGTCGCGGCTGACGTCCGAGACGCTAACACCGGTGGCGCCGGCGGTCAGGGCCAGGGTGAAGTCGTCGGCGGCGATGTCCTCATCATACACGGAGTTTTGGAGGGTCACGGTCACGGTCGCGCCGTCAAGGGTGGCTTCGGTCAGCGCGGCGGCGGCGGCGATGGTGGCCACGGGAGTAGTATCCGCAGTAGCCGGCCAGAATAGATTGGACACGAAGGGAAGAACTGTGCGCGTGCCGGTGGCGGCCGTAATCCGCGGCACCGCCCCAGAGCTAAGGAGGCGCAAGGTCGTTCCGAGGGCTCTAATGTTGTTGGGCTCACCGGCGTTATTGAGGAACGTAAAGGTCACCTTCGTGCCGGCTGCGTTTGGCACGAGCGTGGTCTGAAGCAAAACATTGCCGTCGTAGCGCCAGAGTGTCGGGTTGATGGCGCTCGTACGAAAGCCCGGCTCGCCTTCCGCAGCAACGTTGACCGGCGCAGAGAAAGCAACCACGGCCGTGTTGGGGCCAGTTGCGACCGGCGTTGCCGTGATGTCCTGCGCCTGCGCCTGCCCCCACCCCGACAATAACGGCACAAAGCCCAGCGCAAGAACCAGCAAAACGCGGCGCAAATGGGAATGTGTCATTGAGCAGCCTTCGGGGAGAGGGCAGGATTGCCCGCCCGAGGGGACACGGGCGACCACTGTCCGGCGAAAGCGGAAAACGGCGGCAGCAAAAGACACCCACCCGGACAGTAAGGCAAGCGCCGGCACCCGACCGGCCTTTGCGAACAGATGGTATCTAACCGCCAAGAATATTTTCCAAAACATTATTGTCACCCTAGCAGTCCCCGCAAGTACCCGCAACAGCTTCATGGGATTATAACAGATACGGTCACCGTTGACAAGTTTAATGGGGCCACCACATACTGGACAAATCCGGGATTTGCCGGGCGCTGGCCTGGCAGGGGGTCAGGCAGCCCAATCCCCGGTGCGGGCGGTCGCCGTTGTAGCGTTGCCAATCCTCCAGCAGGCAATCGTTGAAACCGCGCTGATCATCCGACGGCAAGTCTTCCTGGTAGTCCACGAACTCCTCTTGCACGATGCGCTTGAAGCGCTCGCTGCAGGCGTTCCTCTTCGGGCAGCGCGGGCAAGTGTAGCAGTGGCGCCAGCCTTGCTGTTTGGCATACTCGTCCCAGGTGCCGGCGAACTCGCTGCCGTTGTCGCTCAGCACCTGCCGGATGGAGCCCGGGAAGAGCGTTTTGACCAGGCTCGCGAAGCGCATGGCGGTGCGGCTGCCATTGGTGGCGAGGGCGAAACTGAAGCGGCTGGCGTGATGGAGCCCGGCAAGACCGTTTTGACCAGGCTCGCAAAGCGCATGGCGGTGCGGCTGTTGATGCCATTGGTGGCAAGGGCAAAGCGGAAGCGGCTGGCGTGAGCGGTGGCGGTGAAGACAGATTGGCGGCAGCCGTTGCGGCAGCCATTGATGAAATGCAGCACCGTATCAAAGGCCACGCAGTGGCCGGGGACGGCAGGGCGCCCCTTGCGGCCAAGGCGCGGGCGGATCTTGCGTTTCAAGGGCCTGGGGCGCCCCTTGGGGTCCAGGCGCAGCGGAGTGCAGCGCATCTTGTCGGGGGCGTCGGCAACCCGCCGCCCGATGGTGCGGGCGCCGGGGCATGGCAGGCGGCGCCCGGTGCACCACGGCACGAGCAGCTCCTGCAGTTTCTCTTTGCCGCAGTTGGGCAAGCGCCGGGGCAGCTCGCGGATATGCGTGATGATCTCCGTCGGCCATTGCCGCCGGCGCCTTTGCTTCGGTGCACGGCTGCGGTCCTGCAGCGCACGCCAGCCGATTGCGCGCCAGCCGCGGCACCAGGCGTAGCGCGAGAAGCGGCTGGTGTGATCCATGTTTGCAGCCAGACCGTGTTTTTCCCAGAAACCAGGGCGGCGCGCTTTTGCCTGGCTGCAAGGCTCCTGTTGCTCTCCTTTATGCCTGAAGAAGCAACATTGTAAAAGCCGCGTACGTGTATACCCGCGGAAGCCGACGTGCTGGCTCAGCCTGTCGGCTTCCTTCTTTCAGCAGGCCATGAGTCCAGTATGTTTCCGGCCCTATGCAGCCTTTGTACAGATCCATAACAGATGGCAGGCCCATAACCGGCACTCCGGGTGGTTGACCGACAAGGATGGTACGGGAGGCCGCGGCGCGAGCATCAATGAGTGTACAGCCGGCGGCGCCAGGGCGAAGTGGAAGCGACTGGCGTGAGCGGTGGCGGTGAAGATAGATTGGCGGCAGCCATTCGGGGCGGCGTGTTTCGCGGCCCGGGCCGCCGGGGGGCACGGGCCAATCCGGCCACCCCCCCTGCCCCCCTTGTCAGGGGGGTGGCGTGCCGACGTGCCTGCGTGCCGGGCTCAGTAGTGGAAAGGCTGCGGGGCGGAGCCTACGGGGGGGCGTGTTTTGCTGGCCGGGCCGCCGGGGGGCACGGGCCAATCCGGCCAAACCCCCCTGCCCCCCTTGTCAGGGGGGTGGCGTGCCGACGTGCCGATGTGCCGGGCTCAGTAGTGGAAAGACTGCGGGGGGAATTCTACGGGGGGGCGTGTTTTGCTGGCCGGGCCGTCGGGGGGCACGAGCCAATCCGGCCAAACCCCCCTGCCCCCCTTGTCAGGGGGTGGCGTGCCGACGTGCCGACGCGCCGGGCTCAGTAGTGGAAAGACTGCGGGGCGGAGCCTACGGGGGGGCGTGTTTTGCTGGCCGGGCCGTCGGGGGGCACGGGCTCATCTGGCCCCCCCCTGCCCCCCTTGTCAGGGGGAGCCTTGCCGACGTGTACTAACCGGACACATGGGTAACACTCCCCCCTGACAAGGGGGGCAGGGGGGGGTGGTACAACCGGGCACAGGTCGCGTGGTGGCGTGCCGACGGACCGGGGTGCCGGCCTCAGTAGCGGACAGAGCCCTCCAGGCCAAATTCATGATCCTCGGCATGCTCGCCGTACAGCTCCAGCTTCAGGCCATCGCCCCGCCAGGCCGGGCCCAGAACGTCCGTAAAGTCCATCACCATGCGCTGGCGGGCGCCGGCGCTGTCCCAGCCCGGCTGCAGCGCGAACCTCACACCACGACCCCACAGACTCGGGGCTATGCCGACCTCCGCGCTTACCTCCCAGGCCTCAAAGTCCGATTCCTCGTGCACCAGCAAGTAATGACCGTCCAGGCGCAAGCGGGTGCCGCTGCGCGGATTGGCGTATTCAACACCCGCCCCCAGATCCGCGCCCGCGCCGGTCTCAACGTCGCCCAGATCCCAGCGCAGACCCAGCTCAAAGCGCTGGCCAAAGCGCCCACCGCGCGCCGACGCCGCCCCGTGGCGATTGCCTGCCAGCGCCATGCGCAGGCGATGCGCGCGGGTGGTCACCGACGACAGGTTCTGCTCGCTGTCTGACTCTATCTCAACCGTCAACGCGCTGGCCTTTAACGCCACGTCCGCGCGGCCCCCGGACCACAGCTTGCCGCGCGCGCCCAGCGCCGCCGTTTGCATTTCCACGTCTGTTTTCCTGCTCTCCCCGCTATCGGTGATTTCAGACTCGCCCAAGCCGTAGCCCACCAGGCCCCATAAACTCAAGCCGGCGTGCGGCTGCCACTGCACGTAAGGCAAGATACTGGTCAGCTCAGTCTCCACCTCGCCATCGGCAATCGCGGCGCTGCTAAAGTCCGCATCGCCCCTGCTGTGCGAGACCGCAACACCCACCAATGTGCGCCGGCTCGCCCGGTAGTCCAGGCCCAGGTAGCCCGAGACAATATCGCCGTCCAACTGGAAGCCATCTTCAGGCTCGCCCTCATAGTTGCCCACCGAACCGCGCGCCCACAAGGTGGTGGCGCCCACGCCGGCGGCGTTGCCCTCATTCAGGCTGAGCTGAAAAGCACTGCCGGCAAACAGCGCGCCAACGGAGGTCTGCTGGCCGCCGGCGGTAGCCGACACGGGCTGGTTGTCCGGCTCGGCCCCGGCATTGGCCGCGGCCTGCCCGTTCGTCAGGGACTCAAGGCTCAGCGTGCGACCGCCAAACGTCAACTGGCTGCCGCCGGCGCCGCTGCTAAAGCGTTCATCCAGCACCTCCACCGCGCCCGATGCAAACGACCGGCCAAAGGCGCCCAGCGTCATCTCCATCGCCTCGCTGCGGGCGCCTTCGAGCGGCCCGCCTGTGACCTCAGACCCAGGCTCCACTGTGACCACCAGCGCCAGCGTCACGGCGGCGGGCGACAGGGCCGAATCCGTGGCCGTGTAGGTGTAGGTCGTTGCCATTTGCTCCGTGTCCGGCGTGCCGGAAAGCACCCGGGTCATGGCGTTAAAGCTCAGGCCGGACGGCCTGTCCGGCAGGGCGTAGCCGTACGGCCCGGTGCCGCCGGTCACCACCGGCAGGGTGAGGTCGGTGATGGCGGTGTTCACCGTGTAAGTCTGTGCGTCAATGGTTGCCCCGCCAAAGCTCAGCGCGCCTGACGATGTGACCGTGATGGTAAAGGTCTCCGTTACCATGTCATTGACGCCATCGTCGGCGGTGATGGTCACCATCATTGCGACCACCGTCGCATCGGGCGTGCCGGTAATCTGATTTTGACTCAGATTAAACAGCAGGCCGGTGGGCAAGCCCCGCACCGTTATCGTCGGCGTGTCGGTATCGGTCACCGTGATCATCAGCGGCGTGATCAGCATACCTTGCACGTAGGTCTGCGAACCGGGGTTGACGATCACCGGCGCGGCGTTGTCGGTGACCGTGACTGCGCCCGTGGTCAAAGGATTAGTACCGGTGTGCGCCGCGGCATCCACCACGACGCTCAGGTTCAGGTCACTGTCGAGGTCGGCGCCCGCATCCGGGTATGCCAGCACAAGCACTGCCTGAGTACCGGAGCCGGTCACCGATTCGACACTGATCATGGCGGCGCCGGGGGCGCCGGTCAGCGTGAACTGCGACGCCGTCAGCGTACCCACGTAGGTGGCGTTAGTGAGCGTTACCGTTAGCATGGCGCCGTTCAGGTTGGCCTCGGTCAGCGTGGTCGGGGCGGTGGTGGTAATAGTCGCAGTCGGCGCGCCAGCCGCCAGCGGCGTGCCGCTGCCGGAGGCCGAGTAGGCACCGTCGCCTTCGGCATTGGCGGCGCGCACCTGAACCTCATACGCCGTGTTTGCCGTCAGGCCGGTGATCGTCAGGCTGGTTGCCGTTCCCGGACCCGGGCTGGCAAGTGCGAATACGTCCACTCCGGTACGAAATTGCACGTCGTAGCGCGTGATCGCCGGGCCGCTGTTGGCCGGTGCCGTCCAACTGACGTTCAGAGACTCCGCAGCCGGCGCCACGGTCGGCGCCGCCGGCGCCGCCGGCGGCTCATCGACGTCGCTCACCGTTACCGTTACCGCCGCCTGCGCCATGGCCGTCGTGCCAACCGTCAGCGACACCATCAGCGTGTAGGACGGGGTGTCCTCAAAATTGATGGAATCGTTGGCCGCCACCGATAACTGGCCGGTGGACGGATTAATGGCGAAATCGTTGCCGGTATTGCCCGATACGATGGCCCAGGTTTGGCTGCCGGCCGGGAAGTTATCGGGCGCCAGCGGGGTGCCGACCGGGGTATTCGCGGCGGCATTCTCGGCCACGCTAAATGTTGCGCCCGGCAGCGACGGCGGGGTGGCCGTGAGCGGGATGGTGGCGGTGTCAAGGTTACCCGTGCCGCTGTGTGCCGCGTCCAGCACAGTGATGCCGAGCGTGGTATTGGCATCTATGCCGGTGCCGCCGTAGGCCAGCGTCAGCGTCGCCAGCACGGCGCTGGTGCGTGCGGCCGCGCTCACCGTTACGCCACTGCCGCTCAGCAGCGTCACGGTGAACAGGTTTGTAGCCAGCACGCCCGGGACATACTCGGTGTTGGTAAGCATTACCGTCACTGTCGCGCCATCAAGGGTGGCTTCGGTCAGCGAGGACGGGGTGGCAATGGCCGCGGTCGGCGTGGTGGCCGCCGCCCGGGTCACGGCGAGGTTATAGGTCTGTGTCGTGCCGTCCTCGGCGGTTACCAGCACGGCAATGTCGGTAGCGACGCCTGCGGTCAGCGTAATCGCGGTGCTGGCCGAGCCGCTGGTCACGGCAGTGCCTTGGACCTCGATGGTGGCGCCGCCATCGGTCGCGGTCGGCGTGACCATGATGTTGGCAACGCTGTTGTCGACGTCCGCGGTGTAGGTCAAGGTGGCGGGCGCAAAGACCGGGTTAAGCGTGGCGCCGCCGGACAGGGTCAGGGCGGACAAGGTGGCGACGTCGCTCTCGTCGATGGCGGTGGCCGTCACCGTGCCCGCGTCAAGGTCGCCGGCGTTGGCGTGGGCCGCGGCCGCCACGGTGACGGTGATGTCAAGGTCGGTGTCAAAGTCGCTGGCGGCGCGGTCAAAGGCCAGCGTCAGGGTGGCTTCGGTGGCACTGTCGCGGACCGCCGTGGCCGTCACTCCGGCGGTGGTGGCGGCGGTGTCGAGCGTGATCGGGTCGGCGGGCAGTGGATTCCCATAGGTGGTGTTGGTCAGCGTTACCGTCAGCGTGGCGCCGTCCAGGTTGGCCTCGGTCAGCGGGTCCGGGGTGGTGGCGCTGATGGTGGCGGACGGCACGACCACCGCATTGACCGTAATCACCAGATCCAGCATGACGCTGGCGGGTGAGACTGCCGCATCGGTCGCCGTGTAGGTGTAGGTCGTTGCCGCCTGCACCGCATCCGGTGTGCCGGAAAGCACCCGGGTGTCGGCGTCAAAGGCCAGGCCGGACGGCATGCCCGACAGGCTGTAGCTCAGCGTGCCGGTGCCGCCGCTGGCCGTCGGCAGGGTGAGGCCGGCGATGGCGGTGTTCACCGTGTAAGTCTGTGCGTCAATGGTCTCCCCGCCAAAGCTTAGTGCGAGCGCCGCCGCCCGGGTCACGGCGAGGTTATAGGTCTGTGTCGTGCCGTCCTCGGCGGTTACCAGCACGGCAATGTCGGTAGCGACGCCTGCGGTCAGCGTAATCGCGGTGCTGGCCGAGCCGCTGGTCACGGCAGTGCCTTGGACCTCGATGGTGGCGCCGTCATCGGTCGCGGTCGGCGTGACCATGATGTTGGCAACGCTGTTGTCGACGTCCGCGGTGTAGGTAAAGGTGCCGGCGTCGAAGACCGGGGTGAGCGTGGCGCCGCCGGACAGGGTCAGGGCGGACAAGGTGGCGACGTCGCTCTCGTCGATGGCGGTGGCCGTCACCGTGCCCGCGTCAAGGTCGCCGGCGTTGGCGTGGGCCGCGGCCGCCACGGTGACGGTGATGTCAAGGTCGGTGTCAAAGTCGCTGGCGGCGCGGTCAAAGGCCAGCGTCAGGGTGGCTTCGGTGGCACTGACGCGGGCCGCCGTGGCCGTCACTCCGGCGGTGGTGGCGGCGGTGTTGAGCATGATCGGGTCGGCGGGCAGTGGGTCCTGATAGGTGGTGTTGATCAGCGTTACCGTCAGCGTGGCGGCGTTCAGGTTGGCCTCGGTCAGCGGGTCCGGGGTGGTGGCGCTGATGGTGGCGGCCGGCGCGTCGGTGACGGTGATGGTGACGGTGGCCGGCGCGGAGTCCGCATCGCCGTCGTTGACCACCAGCGAGAACACCAGGTCGCCCGCGCTGTTGGGCGCGGTGAAGGTGGGACTGACCGCGGTGGCGTCGTCCAGGGTGACGTTGGTGCCGCTGTCCTGCGTCCAGGCATAGCTGTCAATGGCGTCGGCGTTGCCCGGGTCGGCACCGGTGTCCGGGTCGGCGGAGGCGCTGCCGTCCAGCGTCACGGTCGCGCTCAGCGCCACCGTCTGGTCATCGCCGGCATCGGCGGTGGGCGCGTCATTGGCGCCGGTGATGGTGATGGTGACGTCCGTGATCGCGCCCGGGTCGGCCGCGGCGACCACGGTGAAGACGTCGGTTACCGTTTCACTCGCCGCCAGCGCGTTGGTGGCGGCGTTGGCGTTGTTCAGCGTGTAGGTCCACGCGCCGCTGGCGGCAACGATGGTGAAGGTGCCGTAGATGCCGTCGGCATCGGTCTGCGCCACGACCTCGGTGCTGCCGCCGGTGTTCGGGTTGGTGACGGTCAGCGTGCCGGTCGCCGTGGTGGTGGCGGTGTCCTCGGTGACGCCGCCAGTGTCAGCGCCGCCGAAGCTGAGCGCCATTTCCCGGGTCACGGTGAGCGTATAGTCCTGCGCATCGGCCCTCGGGGCGGTCACCGCCACGGTGATGGTGTTGGCGCCCACGGTCAGCGCGAGCTCCGCGCTGGCTGCACCGCTGTTGACCGGGGTGCCATCGACGGTGATGGTTGTGCCGGCCGCGGCTGTCGGCGTCACGGTGAGGCCGTCGATGCTGTTGGCCACCGATGCGGCGTAGGCGAAGGTGCCGGCATTGAAGACCGGGTCGAGCGCGCCTTCGGACAGGCTCAGGGCGCTCAGTCTGCTGGTCTCGTCGATGGCCGTGACCGTCTCCGTGCCGGTGGTCAGGTCGCCGGTGCCGGTGTGGACCGCGTCCAGCACGGTGACGGTGATTTCGGTGTCGGCGTCAAAGTCGGTGTCGTCGTAGGCGAATTCGATTGTGACCCGCGCGAGAACGCCGCTTGAGGCAGGGGCAAAGCTGGCGGCGCTGATAGTCAGCCCCGCCAGGCCGTTCACGCGGTAATTGGTGGCATTCTCGATCACACCCGTGCTTGCAACAAAGCCGGTATTGGACAGCGTAACGAGCACCGTCGTCCCATCCAGGTTTGCCTCGGACAGCACCCCAGGCCCGGACGGAGTGACGACCTGGATGAGTGCCGCCGGCGACGCGCCCGCCGCGCGGGTTACGGCGATGCGATAGGTTTGCGTTGTCGAGCCGTCCGTGGCGGTTATTACCACGGCAACGTCGGTGGCCGCGCCCGCGGTCAGGGCAATCGCGGTGCTGGCCGCGCCGCTGGTCACGGCATTGCCCTGGACGGTGATGGTGGCGCCGCTGATGGTGACGGTCGGCGTGACCATGATGTCGGCAACGCCGTTGGCCACGTCCGCGGTGTACGCGAACGTGCCGGTGTCGAAGGTCGGGGTGAGCGTGGCGCCGCCGGACAAGGTCAGGGCGGACAGCTTGGCGTTGCCGGCATCCGGCAGCGGCCAGGGCACCCGCTGGCTGGGGCCGCCGAAGCCAAGAACCCTGGCGTTGCCGCTGGCGGGGTCGATATTCGTGACGCCACCCAGGTTGAGTAAGGTTCTAAGGATGTCTCCAGGAGCAGGAGCAAGGTTAACGGGGGTCGTACCTTGAAGTAACGTAAAGACCAGCGCCGTGCCGGCGGCGTTTGCCGAGACCGTGGTGTCTGGTGCGTGTGAGGCCCCTTCCAGGAAGGCACCATTGAGTGAATAGTGAGCCAGATTGAGGGCGCTCCCGGCAAAGTTCGGATCGCCGCTCGGAACGATGCTGACCGGCGCGGAGAAGGTCACCGTGACCTCGCTGGGGCCGGTTGCCACCACGCTTGAAATGATGTCCGGGTCCCGCCGGGTTACGGCGAGATTATAGGTCTGGGTCGTGCTGCCGTCCTCGGCGGTCACCAGCACGGTGATGGGGGTAGCACCGCCCGCGGTCAGGGCAATCGCGGTGCTGGCCGCGCCGCTGTTCACGGCGGTGCCGTTGACGGCGATGGTGGCGGCGGCATCGGTCGCGGTCGGCGTTACCATGATGTCGACAACGCTGGCGGCGACGTCCGCGGCGTAGCTCAAGGTGGCGGGCGCAAAGACCGGGTTAAGCGTGGCGCCGCCGGACAGGGTCAGGCCGGACAAGGTGGCGACGCTGCTGGCGGCCCCGGGCGCCGCCCGGGTCACGGTCACCGTGTAGGTCTGGGTGGTGCTGCCGTCGGTCGCCGTTACCACCACGTCGATGGCGTTGGGTCCCTCGTCCAGATCAACCGAGCCGCTGGCCGTGCCGCTGGCTACCGCCGTGCCGGCGACGGTGATGGTGGCGAAGGCATTGGCCACCGTCGGCGTCAGCGTCAGGCTGCTCACGCTGTTGTCCACTATCGCCGTGTAGCTGGTCGTGGCACTGACAAAGGTCGGCGTCAGCATGCCCGCCGACAGCGTCAGTGCGCTCAAATTGGCGTTGTTGTTCTCCACCACCGCCGTCACCGGCAACGAGACGACGTTGCCGGTAGCACCGATACGGACTGCCAGGTTCCCCCCGATGCCGGTGTGCGCCGCGGCGAGTATGGAAAGGGAGATAAAGCTGTCAGTGTCGAAATCAGTCCCGTCGTAGGCCAGCGTCAGCACGGCGTTGGTCGCGTCCGTGCGGCTGACCGACATCACCGTTACGCCCGGCACGGTGCCGGTCGGCGTGAACTGGGCGGCCTGCAGCGAGCCGGCTGGCACATATTCCGTGTTGAACAGCGTGACGGTCACCGTCGCCCCGTTCAGATTGGCCTCGGTCAGTGTGGTTGGATTGGTCGCCAGGATCCTGGCGCTGCCCGCCCCTCCGGACGCCGCCGCGCGGGTCACCGTCACCGTGTAGGTCTGGGTCGTGCTGCCGTCGGTCGCCGTCACTTCCACGGCGATGGCGTTGGCTCCCTCGACCAGATCAACCCGGCCGCTCGCCATGCCGCTGGCTACCGCCGTGTCGGCGACGGTGATGGTGGCGAAGGCATTGGCCACCGTCGGCGTCACTATCAGGCTGCTCACGCTGTTGTCCACCATCGCCGCGTAGGTGGTCGTGGCAGCGTCAAAGTCCGGCGTCAGCGTGCCCGCCGACAGCGTCAGTGCGCTCAAATCCGCGTTGTTGTTCTCCGCCACCGCCGTCACCGTCACGGTGCCGGTATCCAGGTCGCCGGTGCCGGCGTGGGCCACGTCCGCCACGGTGACGATGATGTCAAGGTCGGTGTCAAAGTCGCTGGCGGCGCGGTCAAAGGCCAGCGTCAGGGTGGCTTCGGTGGCACTGTCGCGGACCGCCGTGACCGTCACCCCGGCGGTGGTGGCCGCGGTGTTGAGCGTGACCGGGTTGGCGGGCAGTGGGTCCTCATAGGTGGTGCCGGTCAGCGTTACCGTCAGCGTGGCGCCGTCCAGGTTGGCCTCGGTCAGCGAGTCCGGGACGGTGTCGCTGATGGCGGCGGTGGGCGCCGCCGCCCGCGTCACGGTCACCGTGTAGGTCTGGGTGGTGCTGCCGTCGGTCGCCGTCACTTCCACGGCGATGGCGTTGGGTCCCTCTGCCAGCTCAACCGAACCGCTTGCCGTGCCGCTGGTTACCGCCGTGCCGGCGACGATGATGGTGGCAAAGGCATTGGCCACCGTCGGCGTCAGCGTCAGGCTGCTCACGCTGTTGTCCACCATCGCCGCGTAGGTGGTCGTGGCAGCGTCAAAGTCCGGCGTCAGCGTGCCCGCCGACAGCGTCAGTGCGCTCAAATTGGCGTTGTTGTTCTCTGCCACCGCCGTCACCGTCACGGTGCCGGTATCCAGGTCGCCGGTGCCGGCGTGGGCCGCGTCCGCCACGGTGACGATGATGTCAAGGTCGGTGTCAAAGTCGGTGCCGTCGTGGGCCAGCGTCAGGGTGGCCTCGGTGACACTGTCGCGGACGGCCGTCATGACCGTCACCCCGGCAGCGGTGGCCGCGGCGTTGAGCGTGACCGGGTTGGCGGGCAGTGTGTTCACATAGGTGGTGCCGGTCAGCGTCACCGTCAGCGTGGCGCCGTCCAGGTTGGCCTCGGTCAGCGAGTCCGGGACGGTGTCGCTGATGGCGGCGGTGGGCGCCGCCGCGCGGGTTACGGCGAGGTTATAGGTTTGCGTTGTCGAGCCGTCCGTGGCGGTCACCAGCACATCAATGTCGGTGGCCATGCCCGCGGTCAGCGTAATCGCGGTGCTGGCCGAGCCGCTGGTCACGGCATCGCCGTTGACGGTGATGGTGGCACCGGCAACGGTCGCGGTCGGCGTCACCATGATGTCGGCAACGTTGTTGGCCACGTCCGCAGTGTACGTGAGCGTGCCGGCGGCGAAGTCCGGGGTGAGCGTGGCGCCGCCGGACAGGGTCAGGGCGGACAGCGTGGCGTCGTCAGCAGCCGGCGGCTCGCTTGTGACAGCCGCCGTCACCCGGTAAGGGCCGGAGCCACGGCTGTTGCCAAATGCGTCAACACAAAGCAAGTGGTCGCCGGTTTGTGTCGCCGTCCAGGTAATTCGGGAATTTCTACCTCCGGGGAAGTCGTCATTACCCGCAAGTACGCCGCTGGCATTATGGCAGGAAAAGTTAGGACTCCCGCTAAAGTCAGCCTGTCCGGGCGGATATAAACCGATGGTAGTATCCAGGTCCAAGCTGCTTCCTGTTCTCTCGGCATCAAACTGGTAGGCGCCGCCGGATACGAGCGCGACCAAAAATCCGTCCTGGTCACTGTCAGGATTAATAATGCTGTCGAACGTGCCGGGCACCGCGAGTCTTGTGGTGGTGGTGCCGTCGCCGGGGATGTCCTCGTCGATGGCGGCAACCGTCACGGTGCCGGTATCCAGGTCGCCGGTGCCGGCGTGGGCCGCGTCCGCCACGGTGACGATGATGTCAAGGTCGGTGTCAAAGTCGGTGCCGTCGTAGGTCAGCGTCAGTGTGGCCTCGGTGTCGCTGCCGCGGGCGGCCATGACCGTAAGCCCGTTATTGGTGGCCTCGGTGTTGAGCGTGACCGGGTTGGCGGGCAGTGGGTCCGCATAGGTGGTGCCGGTTAGCGTCACCGTCAGCGTGGCGCCGTCCAGGTTGGCCTCGGTCAGCGAGGCCGGATTGCTCGCGGTGATGGCGGCCGTGGCGGCGGCCGCCACCTCAATGGTGAAGGACTGCATGACCGTGGCGGGCGGACTTGCCATGTCGGTCGCCGTGTAGGTGTAGGTCGTTGCCGCCTGCGCCGTGTCCGGCGTGCCGGACAGTACCCGGGCGTCGCTGTCAAAGGCCAGGCCGGACGGCATGTCCGACAGGGCGTAGCTGTACGGCCCGGTGCCGCCGGTGGCCACCGGCAGGGTCAGATCGGTTATCGGCGTACCCATGATGTAAGTCTGATTGGTGATGGTCGCCCCGCCAAAGCCCAGCGGCGCCGCCGTTACTTCAACGGCCACGGACAACGCCGGGCTGGTCTGGGTCGCGGTCATGACCGTCAGGGTAAAGGCCAGGGTTTCGGGCGATGCGGGCGCCGTGAACGTAACTTCTGCGGTGGTGGCATCGGGCGCGAGGGTCACCGTGGTGCCGCCGGTCTGCGCCCAGGCGTAACCCGTAATCGGGTCGTCTTCCGGGTCGCTGCCGGCGCCGCTGAGAGTGACCGTGGTGCTCGCTTCCGCAGTTCCGCCGCCGTCAATGCCGTTGACCATGGCGGTGGCGGTGGGCGGGTCGTCGGGGAAGGAGCCAGCAGGGAGGGTGATGCGGACGGTGCTCGTGATTTCAAGGGCACCGAGGGTCGTGATGATGACGCCGGAGTCGGGGACCCCTTGGCTGGGGCTGAGGGATCTGGTGAACGGACGGCTGTTGTCTATCTGGTAGCTCCAGGCGCCGGTCACGGAGTCAACGGTCAGCGCGCCAAAGAAGGTATCGGTTTCAATGCGATGGCTGGGGGTTACGCCGGGCGGGACATTGGAGACCACCAGCGTGCCGCTGGCGGTGCCGCCGCTAACGGTGTCGCCGGCGGCGTCTATGACGAGGGGGGTGGCGGTGCCGGTAAGGTCACCGCCGACAGTCGGCACCGGTGCCGGTGCCGCCACCTCAATGGTGAACGCCAGCGTGCCCGTGCCGGGCGGGGAGGCCGCATCGGTGGCCGTGTAGGTGTAGCTCGTTGCCGCCTGCTCCGCGTTCGGCGTGCCGGAAAGCACCCGGGTGCCGCTGTCAAAGGCCAGGCCGGACGGCATGCCCGACAGAGCGTAGCTGTACGGCCCGGTGCCACCGGTCGCCGCCGGCAGGGTGAGATCGGTGATGGCGGCGCCCATGGTGTAGGTCTGATCGTCAATGGTCTCCCCGCCAAAGCCCAGCGCGTTCACCGTGATGCTCACCTGTTCGGTGTCGGAGGCGCCGCCGGGGTCGTCGGTGACGGTCAGGGTCAGCAGATACTCGGCGGGAGGGGTGGCAGCGGGCACCATCCAGTCAGTGTCGGCGCTCGCGGCGGCGGAAAACGTGCCGATGCCGCCTGCCGCCGTCCACGCGATCGTCAGGTCGTCCAGCTCGTTATCCGGGTCAGTGATGTCGCTCTCCAGCCGCAGGGTTTCACCCGCCGACACGGTGCTCCCTTCTACCAGCCGGATGGCCGCATTGGGCCGGGTGTTGACGCCGGTGATGGTGATGGTGACCACCTGCGTCACCGCCACACCATCGGCGGTGGGCGCGGCGGCGGTAACGGTGAACATATCCTCCACGCTCGCGCCCTCGGTCAGCGCCCGGACTCTCGGAAGGTTGTAATTCAACGAATAGGTCCAGACGCCGTCGGTGCCGATGGCGAACACGCCGTAGGCGCCGTCGAAGCCGCCGAGAAGGGTCGGATCCACCGGTACAAAGGCCGGTACAAATTCGCTGTTGCCGCTGGTGGTGGTGATGGTCAGGCGGCCGGTGATCGGGGCGGTCGCGCCCTCGGTGATGGCGCCGGTGGCTACACCGGCGATGCTGGTGGTCAGGGTGCCGGTGGTGGTGACCAGCAGCTGCGCGACCTCGCCGTCGCCGGCGTTGCTGGAGGCGAACACTCCATACAGATACTCGGTGCCGGGGAGCAGCCCGCTGTCGGCGTAGGTGAAAACGTCGTCCGCAATCGTGACCACAGCCTCGGCGCCCGGCGGGGCGAACGCACCCAGCGTTGCCGTCTCAGCAGGAAAACCGCGAGCCACGACGTACCTGTTCACCGCCGTGTCGGTGGCGTCGGTGGGCGCCTCCCAGGTCAGCGTGACACTGTTGTCGGCGAGGGCCGAGGACACCAGGTTCTGAACCATGCTCGGCAGGTTCTCGGGGTCGACCACCACCCCCGGGGCCACTGTCAGCGCCACGTTGGCCCACGGCGAGACGCCGGCGGTGGTGCGCGCCCGCACCCGGTAGAAGTTGAACGTGACGCGAAACAGCGTCGAACTCTGGCTGTCGCCCGCGGCGCCAACATGATTGCTGGTGGTGAGCACGACGCAATCGGTGTCGGCAGCGCTACAGCCCTGAATTTCATAGCTGCTGACCGAAGTCCCGGCGGGCACCGTGGCGGGCGGCAACCAGGTCAGGGCGATTCTGACCACCCGCCCTCGCCGCTCCGTAGCCACAAGATCGCGCACCGCGGTCAGCCCGGTGGCAAGGCTGAGAACTTCAATGGTGAAGCCGAGGGTGGCGGTATTGCCGTCGCCGGCGGTGACGGTGTAAGTGTAGCCGGTGGCGGCTTGCTCCGTGTCCGGCGTGCCGGAAAGGACGCGGGTGTCGGCGTCAAACGTCAGCCCGTTCGGCAGGCCGCCACCGCCGGTCGGGGCCAGGCTGTAGCTCAACGTACCCTCACCGCCGCTGGCCGCCGGCAGGGTGAGATCGGTGATGGCGCTATTGGCAAGGTAGGTCTGGTTGGCGATGGGCTGCATGCCCGCGAAGGTCGGGGCAGTGGCGACAACCCTGAGCATGTTGTCCGTGGTCAAGTCACCGGCACTAGTGTGCGCCGCGCCGGCTACGGTGACGCCGATTCTGGTGTTGGCGTCAATGCCGGTGCTGTCGGTGTAGGCCAACGTCAGGGTGGCCGCCGTGGCACTGTCGCGAGCGACGTTGCTGACGGTGACGCCGGTCCCTGCGCTCAGGTTCAGGGTGAACTGCCCCGCCGTCGGCGAAGTCTCGTACTCGGTGTTTTCGAGGGTGACCGTCAGGGTTGTGCCGTTGAGCGCGGTCTCGGCGATCGTAATGAAGGTGTCCGGGGCGCTGATGGTGGCGCGGGGCTGCGTGGGCGGCGCGCTTGTGACAGTCGCCGTCAGCCGGTAATTGCCGGTGGTGGCACCAGCTCCGTCAGCACAAAGCAAGTGGTCTCCGGTTTGTGTCGCCGTATGGGTAATTCGGGCATTTAAATCTCCTGCTGAGAAGTCGATGTCGTCATTAGCTACAAGCACGCCGGCGGAGCCCGTGCAGTCACCAAAGGCACTCTGTCCGGGCGGATATAAAGCGATGCGAGGGTCCAAAGTATCGCTTGTTGCCGCGGCATCAATCTGGTAGGCACCGCCGGATATGAGCCTGACCCGAAGGACGTCCTGGTCAGTGGCAGAAGCAATATCGCTGGAGAATATGCCAGGCGCAAAGAGTCTTACCGTGGTGGTGCCGTCGCCGGGGATGTCCTGCGCCGAGGCGTAGTGGGCCGGCAGCAAGCCCAGCAGCAGCAGTACGAAGACCTGGTTTATCCGGTTTGTCATTCTTGCTTGCATTATTGTATGGCCGCTGTGCCGTGGTGCTTTGCTATTTGGGGGAGGGGCAGGATTGCCCGGCAAAAGCGGGAAACGGCGGGAGAGGATAGCCACCCACCCGGACAGTAAGGCAAGCATCGGCACCCGACCGGCCTTTGCGAACGGGACTGTAAAATTTACTGTGTAAATGGCGGGTTATCACAGTGAAGCTCGCTCACCGAACAAGATCATAAACTGGCTCATCGCCTGTTTCCAATCCCGGATCGGCATGGTCCACTTCCGCGTGATTTCATGCAAGGCCAAGTATAATACTTTCATCACCGATTCATCGTTCGGGAATGAGCGCCTCGTTCGGGTTACCTTGCGCAGCGAGGCATTCAGCGATTCTATGGCATTGGTGGTGTAGATTACCTTGCGGATCTGTGGCGGATAATCGAAGAACACGCTCAGGCGCTCCCAGTTGTTACGCCAGGATTGGCTGATGCCCGGATGTTCCTGGTCCCAGCGCTCGGCAAAAGCCGCCAGGGCTTGCTCCGCTTCCGTGAGGGTGGATGCACTGTAAATACGCCTCAAGTCAGCGGCAACCGCTTTGCGCTGTTTCCAGCTCACATAGCGCAGAGAATGGCGAACCTGATGTACGATACACAGTTGCACCCGGGTTTGCGGGTAAACGGCCTCTATGGCTTGCGCAAAGCCCTTCAAACCATCGGTGCAGGCGAGCAGGATATCCTGTACCCCGCGGTTCTTCAGCTCGGTCATGACCGATAGCCAGAACCGGGCGCCCTCGGTCTGCGCCAGCCACAAGCCCAGCAGCTCTTTCTCCCCCTCCCGGTTGATGCCCAGCGCCAGGTAAACCGATTTATTCTCTACCCCACCCGAAGCACGGCTGCGAACCACCAGGGCATCCAGATAGACAATGGGATAAACGCTCTCCAGCGGGCGGTTCTGCCAGGCCTTGACCTCCTCCATCACCCCATTGGTGACCTGGGAGATAAAACTGGCTGACACCTCAACACCATAAACCTCCATAAAATGGGCTTGGATATCCCGGGTGGTCATACCCTTGGCATACAGGGAGATAATACGCTCATCGAAGCCGTTGAGCTGCCTTTCGCCCTTTTTGACCAGTTGCGGGGCAAACTGGCCATTGCGGTCACGGGGGACTTGCAGATCGATCTCTCCGTGGACACTGCGTACAGTTTTGCCGCTTTTGCCGTTGCGAGAGTTGCCGGTGTTATTGCCCGTGACGTCATGTTTTGAATAGCCGAGATGTTGTTCCATCTCCGCTTCAAGGACGCGTTCCGCCACGCGTTTGGTGAGCCGCCTGAGCAAGCCATCCTCACCCAAAATATCTTCCGGTGATGTGTTTCCTTCCAGTAGCTGGTCGATCAATTTGTCTGATATTGGCATTGGTTAGTCCTCCAGAATTCACAATGCCATTTACACAAACTTTTTTACAGTCCCTTGCGAACAGATGGTATCTAACCGCCAAGAATATTTTCCAAAACATTATTGTCACCCTACCAGTACCCGCAACAGCTTCATGGGACTGTAACAGATACGGTCACCGTTGACAATTTTATGTATGGGCCACCACATACTGGACCAATCCGGGATTTGCCGGGCACTGGCCTGGCAGGGGGTCCGGCAGCCCAATCCCCGGTGCGGGCGGTCGCCGTTGTAGCGTTGCAAATACGCCGGCAGGCAGTCGTTTGTGCCGGATCAGCACGTCGGCTTCCTTTTTTCAGCAGGCCATGAGTCCGGAATGTTTCCGGCCCTATGCATCAGCCTTAATCGTTTGACTTCAATGCATCCCAAGTACGTTGGTCCAGCATCGGATGCTACAAGAATTTGACCAACAAAAAGCTGACCATTACTATCGAACCAAGAATCAGGGGGAGCCGCCAGGCGATGCTCTCTTTCAGGCTATCCACGGTCGTCACCAGCGCCTCCAGCGTGCGCATCATCTCTGTCTGCGACATATATTCACGCTCCATCACAGCTTTGATATCGTCCGGCGACAATGCATCCCGGTCCTGGTAGGGACCGGCATATTTAACTTCCACCTCTTTCTCAAGACGGTGAAACTCAATAGTCAGAAAAGTATCTTTGTAAGGTAGAGCAATGGACTTTGTCGAAAGGTTGGTCAGACCAACTATGAGCCGCCCGCAAAACCCCGGATCAACCTGCGCCCCGACGGTGGCGATTATCCCTTTGCGTGCGTAGGTGCTGGTCAGCCCGAAACGACCGACATGCCGCGCACTCATAGTAAGCTTCTCGCAGGTGGTGACAAGTACGAAGTCGCCGGGCCTGATTTCCACAAATCCGGTTTTTTCCAGGTCTGTTATTTTCTTGTGTGAGGAGCTGGCCGCTTGGCGCCCGACGCGCAGATCATAGGACGCTGGTTGTATCAACCTTTCAGAGAAAGGCTCGATACTGATTCCGCCCTGCTCCATCTTACAGGCAGCGCGAATGTCCCGGTCAGAAAGAATCATGATTGAGATTCAACTTAATTTTCATGGTTGCTTCGGCCATGGTACTCTCAATGCCCCGCCGCTACAAACTGCTGTACAGGTTCTTGGATTCAACCTCGAAGTGCAACAGGGGGGTTTATGCCGAATAGTGCCTGATCGGTGTTTTCATGCCAAGGCATTTGCGCGGCCGGTTATTGATCTGGTTGACCCCATGCGCCAGTTGCAAGATTCTGATGGTCTAAAGATCATAGCTTTGGGGGAAATACTGCCGTATCAGCCCGTTGGTATTCTCATTGGTTCCTCGCTCCCAGGACGCGTAGGGATGGGCGAAATAGAAGTCGGCCTGCAGTGCGTCGTTGACCGCTTCATGGGCAGCGAATTCGGTGCCGTTATCCGAGGTCAAGGTATGCACCCGGTCTTTGATCGCGGTCAGGTTTCTAATCAGCGCCTCGCTCACCGCCGGCGACTTCCGGTTGGGCAGGATATCAATGTACACAAAGCGCGTGGCGCGCTCGACCATGGTCAGCATAACGGCGGTATTGTTTTTCCCATACACCGTGTCCAGCTCCCAATCGCCGATGCGGGCTCTTTGCTCCACCAACGCCGGGCGCTGCTCAATGGACACCCGATTGGGTATCGAGCCCCGCGCACCTTGCTAGCGTAGCGTTGCTTCCACTTTTTCCGGCAGCGTAACTGCTTATACAGACAACCGCCGTGGTACTTGTCGTTGCGAATGTGCCGGTAGATCCATTCATGACTGACCGCCACCCCGCCGGTTTTCCCCAGCCACAGGCTGATCTGCTCCGGGCTCCACTTCTCATGCAGCAGCCCTTCGATGAGTTGCCAATCTGGCCGGCCAATACGCGCCCCGGACTTAGCTGCGCGGCGCGCCATGGCCTGCTTGTGCGCCCCGGCTGGACGATAAGCGCCCGCTCTGGCGGTGCGCCGCCACACACGCCCCCGACTGGCCCCATTGCGGCGTATCTCCCGGCTGATGGTGCTTTTGTTGACACCGATAATATTGGCGATAGTTTGTTGCGAATACCCTTGCTTCAACCCAGTGGAAATCTGCTATCGTTGAACACGGGTGAGGTGCGTGTAGTGTTTCATAAGGCAACTCCTTATATTGATTCTGGACAATCAAGATGCTACCGCATCTCACCTTTCCTTCATCGGTGAAGTTGCACTTAAGCGTTGAATTCACGGGCCACCACATACCGGCCCAATCCAGGATTTGCCGGGCGCTGGCCTGGCAGGGGGTCCGGCAGCCCAATCCCCGGTGCGGGCGTGCGCCGTTGTAGCGTTGCCAATCCTCCAGCAGGCAATCGTTGAAACCGCGCTGATCATCCGACGGCAAGTCTTCCTGGTAGTCCACGAACTCCTCTTGCCCGGTGCGGTTGAAGCGCTCGCTGCAGGCGTTCCTCTTCGGGCAGCGCGGGCAAGTGTAGCAGTGGCGCCAGCCTTGCTGTTTGGCATACTCGTCCCAGGCGCCGGCGAACTCGCTGCCGTTGTCGCTCAGCGGCTGACGTGATGGAGCCCGGCAAGACCGTTTTGACCAGGTTCGCAAAGCGCATGGCGGTGCGGCGGTTGATGCCATTGGTGGCAAGGGCGAAGCGGAAGCGGCTGACGTGATGGAGCCCGGCAAGACCGTTTTGACCAGGCTCGCGAAGCGCATGGCGGTGCGGCGGTTGATACCATTGGTGGCAAGGGCGAAGCGGAAGCGGCTGGCGTGATGGAGCCCGGCAAGACCGTTTTGACCAGGTTCGCGAAGCGCATGGCGGTGCGGCGGTTGATGCCATTGGTGGCAAGGGCGAAGCGGAAGCAGCTGGCGTGACCGGGGGCGGTGAAGATAGATTGGCGGCAGCCGTTGATGAAATGCAGCACCGTATCAAAGGCCACGCAGTGGCCGGGATGGCAGTGCGCCCCTTGCGGCCAAGGCGCGGGCGGAACTTGCGTTTCAAGGGCCTGGAGGCCCCTTAAGGTGGCGGGTTGGATGCCTGGGTTGAGGAGCGTGACCGTCGGTGTGCCGCTGGGCTGCTCCCATGCGCAGGTGGTAATCGTAGCGCCTTCCGGGTCGCAGCTGCCGCTGCCGTCGAGGGTGACGACCGCGCCCTGGTCCGCGTTTATGTGCGGACTGCCGACGATGATGGCTGGCGGCGGGTCATTGGTGCCCTGGATGGTGAACATGACGGCGGCGCTTTGGGGGCCGGCGCCTGGTCCGGTGGTCTGAGTCGCGGTTACGGTAAAAGTATCGGTGAGCGTCTCGCTGACGTCCAAATCATTCACGGTTGGGTTGGTATCGTCCAGCGTGCAGGCGATGACTACTGTTCTGGTAAGCGGTATACCATTGGATACAAAACGAGTAACGACGAGGGTTCCGTACGTGCCCGCGGTGTTCTGCAAATTAAAAACACCTTGTCTGAAGTTTCTCGCACTCTCGCCGAGCTTCAGCATAGAGGACCGTCTATGTGGGACTACCGGGAATGCCGGCAGCCTCGGTAATGGTGTAGATGCGGTCGGGTACACCAGCATCAAAGACCTGCGCCGAGACGTGCTGCGCCGGGAGGAAGCTGAGGGCGAGCAGGGTGAGGGCGCAGGCGGAGACCTTGTTCCGTAAGGGTAGCGAGGTCAGCTGCCGGCGGCGGTGAGGTGGTCCGCCGGATGGTGCGAGTTGTCCCGGATAGGCGCTCTTTGGGTCAGGCGCAGGGCCTGCGGCCGTGGCGTTATGCTATTTTCTGAGGGGGGTAGAAAAACCCATTGCCCGCCCGAGAGGGGTACAGGCGGCCACTGTCCGGCAAAAGTGGGAGGCGGCGGCCACCCATCCCAACAGCAGGGCAAGCATCGGCACCCGACCGGCCTTCGCGGACGGTTGGCATCCATACGGCAAAAACATTTTGCACAGCATCATCATTATCCCTGGTAGTACCGTGACAGTTTTACCATAGCGATACTTTATAACAGACGCGGCTGCCGTTGCCAAGCCTTTGTATAGGCCACTGTCCGGCGAAAGCGGGAAGCGGCGAAAGCGGCAGCCCCCCTCTGACAAGCGAGGCCGGCGCCGACAACGGCGGGATTATGGAAACGCGCGGCAGGTGGGGAGCTTTCATGGTCATGGGTTGCCCTTTGTTATGGGTGCGGTGAAAAGCCAAACATACCCAAAACCGCCGGGGGATTGCAAGGGGCCGTATAGGTCCATAACAGATGGCAGGCCCATAACTGGCACGCCGGGTGGTTGACCGGCAAGGATGGTACGGGAGACCGCGGCGCGAGCGTCAATGAGTGAACAAGCCGACGGCGCATGCCGTCGCGTACGCCCGGCACTATCTGCCAGGCAAAGCGTGCCATGGGGGCGGTGGTGAAGTCCCCGGGGCGGCGTGTTTCGCGGGCCGGGGGCCGCCGGGGGTCACGGACAAATCCGGCCAATCTCCTTGCCAGGGGGGGTGCCGGTACGTCGGCACGCACCCCCCTTGCCCCCCTTGTCAGGGGGGCCGGCACGTCGGCACGCACCCCCCTGCCCCCCTTGTCAGGGGGCCGGTACGTCGGCACGCCAACTGTAGGCGGTCGCGACAGACCCCCCCCTGACAAGGGGGGCAGGGGGGGGTGGGCCGGGCAAACCCCCACGCCTCCGCGTGGAGAATTTTTATCGCAAGGTAAGTTGGGCTGGGGTGGTGTGGGGTTTGGGCAACCCCCCCTTGCCCCCCTTGTCAGGGGGGGGTGGCGGGTGCTGCCGCGGCGCGTCTGTTGTCACCGATGACAGGCCCGCTTCGCTCCAGTCAGTTCACAATCAGGCTTATCAATGTAACGATTACACCACCCTGGGCAATCAGTGCGCCTATCATCCATTTCAGCAAATCAGCCTTCAGGTTTGCAATGTCAGCCTGAGTGGCCAAACGCAGTGCCTCAATGTCAGCCTTGGTGGCCTGGCGCAGTGCCTCAATGTCAGCCTTGGTGGCCTGGCGCAGTGCCTCAATGTCAGCCTTGGTGGCCTGGCGCAGTGCCTCAATGTCAGCCTTAATGCCTTCAATCTCAGCCTTGGTGGCCTGGCGCAGTGCCTCAATGTCAGCCTTAATGCCTTCAATCTCAGCCTTGGTGGCCTGGCACAGTGCCTCAATGTCAGCCTTGGTGGCCAGACGCAGTGCCTCAATGTCAGCCTTGGTGGCCAGACGCAGTGCCTCAATGTCAGCTTTAATGCCTTCAATGTCAGCCTTGGTGGCCAGACGCAGTGCCTCGATATCAATCTTGGTGGCCAGATTGCTATTGAGTAGATTGACCTGTTCATCGGCCAGCACTTCGGCCTGTTCTTCGGTAAAGCCGTGTTCAGTCAAGTGCTTAATGAACTTGTGCGTATCGAATGCGATTGCTTCAGTCATTGGGGGACCAGGCCGGATGGTGTGGATGGTGCCGGACAGGCGCTCTTTGGGCTACGCGCAGCGGCCTGCGGGCGTAACCCAATGGCACTCCCGGCACTCATGGCCGTGCCCCCGGTTTGTGCGGCGGGGGAAGAAACCCATTGCCCGCCCGAGAGGGGCACAGGCGGCCACTGTTCGGCAAAAGCGGGAGGCGGCGAGAGCGGCAGCCACCCATCCGGACAGCAGGACAAGCATCGACACCCGACCGGCCTTCGCGGACGGTTGGCATCCATACGGCAAAAACATTTTGCACAGCATCATCATTATCCCTGATAGTACCCATGACAGTTTTACAATAGCGATACTTTATAACAGACGCGACTACCGTTGCCAAGCCTTTGTATAGGTCCATAACAGATGGCAGGCCCATAACTGGCACGCCGGATGGTTGACCGGCAAGGATGGTACCGGAGGCCGCGGCGCGAGCGTCAATGAGTGAACAGTCCGCGGCGCATGCCATCGCGTACGCCCGGCGCCATCTGCCAGGCAAAGCGTGCCATGGGGGCGGTGGGAAGCCTCCGGAGCGGCGTGTTTCGCGGGCCGGGGCCGCCGGATGTCATGGGCCAATCCGGCCAAAACCCCCGCCCCCCCTTGTCAGGGGGTGCCGTGCCGACGTACCGACGCGCCGGCCTCAGTAGTGGAAAGACCGCGGTGGTGAAGCCTCCGGGGCGGCGTGTTTCGCGAGGCGGTGCCGCCGGGGGTCACGGGCCAATCCGGCCAACCCTCTTGTCAGGGGGGGCGTGCCGACATGCCGGCGCGCCGGCCTCAGTAGCGGACAGAGCCCTCCAGGCCAAATTCATGATCCTCGGCATGCTCGCCGTACAGCTCCAGCTTCAGGCCATCGCCCCGCCAGGCCGGGCCCAGCACGTCCGTAAAGTCCATCACCATGCGCTGGCGGGCGCCGGCGCTGTCCCAGCCCGGCTGCAGCGCGAACCTCACACCACGACCCCACAGACTCGGGGCTATGCCGACCTCCGCGCTTACCTCCCAGGCCTCAAAGTCTGTTTCCTCGTGCACCAGCAAGTAATGACCGTCCAGGCGCAAGCGGGTGCCGCTGCGCGGATTGGCGTATTCAACCCCCGCCCCCAGATCCGCGCCCGCGCCGGTCTCGACGTCGCCCAGGTCCCAGCGCAGACCCAGCTCAAAGCGCTGGCCAAAGCGCCCACCGCGCGCCGACGCCACCCCGTGGCGATTGCCTTCCAGCGCCATGCGCAGGCGATGCGCGCGGGTGGTCACCGACGACAAGTTCTGCTCGCTGTCTGACTCGATCTCAACCGTCAACGCGCTGACCTTTAACGCCACGTCCGCGCGGCCTCCGGACCACAGCCTGCCGCGTGCGCCCAGCGCCGCCGTTTGCATTTCCACGTCTGTTTTCGTGCTCTCCCCGCTATCGGTGATTTCAGACTCGCCCAGACCGTAGCCCACCAGGCCCCATAAACTCAAGCCGGCGTGCGGTTTCCACTGCACGTAAGGCAAGATACTGGTCAGCTCAGTCTCCACCTCGCCATCGGCAATATCGGCGCTGCTAAAGTCCGCATCGCCCCTGCTGTGGGAGACCGCAACACCCACCAGCATGCGCCGACTTGCCCGGTAGTCCAGGCCCAGGTAGCCCGAGACGATATCGCCATCCAGCTGGAAGCCATCTTCAGGCTCGCCCTCATAGTTCCCCACCGCGCCGCGCGCCCACAAGGTGGTGGCGCCCACGCCGGCGGCGTCGCCCTCATTCAGGCTGAGCTGAAAAGCACTGCCGGCAAACAGCGCGCCGACGGAGGTCTGCTGGCCGCCGGCTGAAGCCGGCACGGGCTGGTTGTCCGGCTCGGCACCGGCCGCGGCCTGGTCGTTCGTCAGGGACTCAAGGCTCAGCGTGCGACCGCCAAACGTCAACTGGCTGCCGCCGGCGCCGCTGCTAAAGCGTTCACCCAGCACATCCACCGCGCCCGATGCAAACGACCGACCAAAGGCGCCCAGCGTCATCTCCATCGCCTCGCGGCGCGCTTCCTCACGCTGGCCCACCCGGATGGTGATGGTCGCTGCCGTGCCGTCCGCGGCGCTGATCATGATGGCGTCTTCGCCGGTCTGTCCGGCGGCCAGCAATTCCACGGTGTCATCATCCGTCAGATCCAGCGTATAGCTCCATGCGCCAGTCTCCGTGATATCCAGCGTGCCGTAGGTGCCGGCCAGGTCATCGGCTGCCATGAACATATTATCCGGGCCGTCCGGGTCGCTGCTGGTCAGTGTGCCCATCGCCGTCGGCGCGTTCTCGCTGACCCTGCCGCTCAGGTCGCCGCCGATGACCGAAGGCTCATTGGTTATGGTGATGCTGACCGTGTCGGTGACGGTGGCCGTGCCGTCCGTCACTGTCAGGGTAAACCCAAGTTCAAGGCTGTCCGTTCCCGGCGACAGCTCCGGTGCCGTGAAAGTGGCGGTGGCGGTCGCTTGCCCGCTGAGTGTGACCACCGGCGTACCGCTACTTTGCGCCCAGGCGTAGCTCAGGGATGCGCCGCTGTCCGGGTCGCTGCTGGCGGTGCCATCCAGCGTCACCGTGGCACCCTGGCCCTGCCGCTGGTCGCCGCCGGCAGCAGCCACCGGCGCGTCGTTGGCGCCGGTCACCGTAATGGTCAGCGTCGCCGTCGTGCCATCCGCGGCGCTGATGGTGAGCACATCATCCACCATTTGCGCCGCCGCCAGCGCAATGGTGGCGGGGTTCGCGGTACCCAGCGTATAGCTCCACGTGCCATCCGCCATGATCACCAGCGTGCCGTAGGTGCCGGTGAGACTTTCTGCCCTGAACATATTGTCCGGGCCGTCCGGGTCGGTGCTGGTCAGTGTGCCGGTCGCCGTCTGCACGGATACGCTGGCGGTGCCGGTCAGGCCACCACCGATGACCGAGGGCCGGTTGCCCATCACTTCGATGTCAACCGTGGCGCTGGCGCTGGCAGTGCCGTCGCTTACCGTTAGCGTGATGACGATGCTCGCGGTGCTGTCAAGCCGGGGCGCATCCCAGCCGGCGTTTGCCATATCGGCATTGGTAAAAGTGCCCACATTACCCGCCGCGCTCCACTGGAAGACAAGCGCAGCACCCGTATCCGGGTCAACGCCGCCGCCGGTCAGCGCCACCGTGCCGCCGGACGCGACGCTGAGCGGTGTCGCGCTGGCGGTTGCCGTCGGCGCGTCATTGGCACCCGTTATGCTGATGGTGACGGTAACGGGCGCAATGGCGGCGTTGACCGCGCTTACATCGAAAGTGTCCGTCACCGTCGCACCGGCGGCCAGCGCATCGGTGGCGGTGGCGCCGTTATTCAGCGTGTAGCTCCAGCCGCCGCCCGCCACGATCGAGAAGTCGCCATAGGTGCCGAGGATATCGGTTTGCGGCGTGAATTCGGTGCTACCGCTGCCGGGGTTGGTGATGGTGAGCATGCCGGTCGCCGTGGGCGTTGGCGCATCCTCGACCAGCGTGCCGGTGAGGGCGCCGCTGATTGTCGGCGTCGCCGGTGCTACCACCGTGATAACCAGATTCAGCGTCACGGCGGCGGGCGGCGTGGCCGCGTCGGTCGCCGTGTAGGTGTAGGTCGTTGTCGCTTGCGCCGCGTCCGGTGTGCCGGAAAGCACCCGGGTCGTGGCGCTAAAGCTCAGGCCGGACGGCACGTCCGACAGGGTGTAGCTCAGCGTGCCGGTGCCGCCGGTCGCCACCGGCAGGGTGAGGTCGGTGATGACGGTGTCCATGGTGTAAGTCTGTGCGGCAATGGTTGCCACGCTAAAGCTCAGCGCCGGTACCACCTCGATGGTGAACTCCAGCATTACCGTGGCGGGTGCCGCGTCGGTCGCCGTGTAGGTGTAGGTCGTTAGCGCTTGCGCCGCGTCCGGTGTGCCGGAAAGCACCCGGGTGGTGGCGCTAAAGCTCAGGCCGGACGGCACGTCCGACAGGGTGTAGCTCAGCGTGCCGGTGCCGCCGGTCGCCACCGGCAGGGTGAGGTCGGTGATGACGGTGTCCATGGTGTAAGTCTGTGCGGCAATGGTTGCCACGCTAAAGCTCAGCGCGCCGCCTGACGATGTGACCGTGATGGTAAAGGTCTCCGTTACCCTGTCATTGACGCCGTCGTCGGCGGTGATGGTCACCACTGTGTCTCCCAACTCCGTGGGCGTACCGGTAACCTGATCGGTTCCATCAAACAGCAGGCCGTTTGGCAGGTTCGTGAGCGTCACTGTCGGCGAGGTGCCGGCGCCGTCGCCATCGGCATCGTTCACCGTGATCGTCAGCGCCGTGATCGGCGCGTTTTGCACGTAGCTCTGCCGGCCGGGGTTGATGATCTCCGGCGCGACGTTGTCGGCCACCGTGACCGGGGCCGTGCCCAAACGATTAGTACCGGTGTGCGCCGTGTCTACCACCACGACGCTCAGGTCCAGGTCACTGTCGAGGTCGGCACCCGTGTATGACAGCTCAAGGACTGCCTGAGTATTTGAGCTGGGCACCGCCATCACCGATTCGACAAGGATGCCGCGGGTGAAGGCCAGTACTGGGCGCATGACGACATCGGAGAAGACGGTCAGTCTGAACTGCGACGTCATCAGCGTGCCTGTGTAGGTGGCGTTGGTGAGCGTTACCGTTAGCATCGCGCCGTCCAGGTTGGCCTCGGTCAGCGACAGCGGATCGGTGGTGGTGATGGCCGCAGTCGGCGCGCCAGCCGGCAGCGGCGTGCCGCTGCCCAAGGCCGAGTACGGGCCGTCACCTTCGGCATTGGTGGCGCGCACCCGAACCTGATACTCCACGCTCGCCGTCAGGCCGGTGATGGTGATATCAGGGGTCGTTCCCGAATGTCCGGCATCGGTGTATGCGCCCGACGGGGCCAATGAGCTCAGGCGATATTCCACGTCGTAGCCCGTAATCGCCGGGCCGTTGTTGTCCGGTGCCGTCCAATTGACGTTCAGAGACTCCGCGGCCGCCGTCACGGTCGGCGCCGCCGGTGCCAATGGCGGCTCTTCCACGTCGGTCACCGTTACCGTTACCGTTGCCTGCGCCGTGGCCGCGCCAACCATCAGCGACACCATCAGCGTGTAGGACGCGGTGTCCTCGAAATTGATGGAATCGTCGGCCGCCACCGATAACTGGCCGGTCACCTCATCAATGGCAAAGTCGTCGCCGGTATTGCCCGACACGATTACCCAGGCTTGTGTGCCGGGCGGGAAGTTGGCGGGCACCAGCGGGGCGCCGACCGCGGTACCCGCGGCGACACTCTCAACCACGGTAAACATTGTGTCCGGCAGTGACGGCGTAAGGACGGTGATGATGAAAGTCTGTGTCGCAACTGCGCCGACGGAGTCCTGCGCGCCGTAGATGTACAGCCTTTGATGCGGCATGGTCGGTTCGCCTGCGAGCACGCGGGTGTTGGCGGTGAACGTCAAGCCGGGCGGAAATTCCCGCAGCGCCCCGACGCCTTGGATGAGCGAGTACGCCACAGGGGGAACAGCGCCATCGGTGACCATCGGCAGGGTCAGGCTGACGGGGACGCCGACGGTATAAGTCTGGTCTGCAATCGTCCCGTCAAGACCGAACGGGGCATTCACCGTGATAAGGAAGGTCTGGGTGTCGGTACTACCAAAGGCATCGGTCACGGTGTAGAGCATGGTTTCAATAGTTTGCTCTGTAGGTGCACCGCTCCATATGCGGGTATCGGTATCAAATGCCAGCCCGGGAAACGGGCCGCCACCTGCCCGGGCGAGACTGTAGCTCAGCGTGCCGGTGCCGCCGGTGGCCGCCGGCAGGGTCAGATCGGTGATGGCGAGATTGAGAGTGTAAACCTGGTTTTCAACCTGCGCCTCGAAAGCCGGCGGTGCATTGACCGTAATCACCAGATCCAGCGTCACGGCGGCGGGCGAGATGGCCGAGTCGGTCGCCGTGTAGGTGTAGGTCGTTGCCGCTTGCGCCGCGTCCGGTGTGCCGGACAGTACCCGGGTGCCGTCGTCAAAGCTCAGGCCGGACGGCATGTCCGACAGGGCATAGCTGTACGGCGCGGTGCCGCCGCCGGCCACCGGCAGAGTGAGGTCGGCGATGGCGGTGTTCACCGTGTAAGTCTGTGCGTCAATGGTCTCCCCGCCAAAGCTCAGCGCGCCGGTTGACGGTGTGACCGTGATGGTAAAGGTCGCCGTTACTATGTCATTGACGCCGTCGTCGGCGGTGATGGTCACCACTGTGTCGCCCAACGCCGTGGGCGTACCGGTAACCTGATTGGTTCCATCAAACATCAGGCCGTTTGGCAGGTTCGTGAGCGTCACTGTCGGCGGGTTGCCGTCGGCATCGCCATCGGCATCGTTCACCGTGATCGTCAGCGCCGTGATCGGCGCGTTTTGCACGTAGCTCTGCCGGCCGGGGTTGATGATCTCCGGCGCGGCGTTGTCGGCGACCGTGACCGGGGCCGTGGTCAAAGGATTAGTACCGGTGTGCGCCGCGGCTGCCACCACGACGCCCAGGTTCAGGTCACTGTCGAGGTCGGCGCCCGTGTATGCCAGCTCAAGGACTGCCTGAGTATCTGAGCCGGCCACCGCCATCACCGATGCGACGCTGATCGTGGCGGCGCCGGGGGCGCCGGTCAGCGTGAATTGCGACGCCGTCAGCGTGCCTGTGTAGGTGGCGTTGCTGAGCGTTACCGTTAGCATGGCACCGTCCAGGTTGGCCTCGGTCAGCGACACCGGGTCAGTGGCGCTGATGGCCGCGGTCGGCGCGCCGACCGCCAGCGGCGTGCCGGTGCCGGGGGCCGAGTAAGCACTCATGCCTTCGGCATTGACGGCGCGCACCTGAACCTCATACAACGTGGCTGCCGTCAGGCCGGTGATCGTCAGGCTGGTTGCCGTTCCCGGATCCGCGGCATCCGTGTACGCTCCCGTTGAGCCCACGCGATAACGCACGTCGTAGCCCGTGATCGCCGGGCCGCTGTTGGCAGGTGCCGTCCAACTGACGATCAGAGACTCCGTGGCCGCCGCCACGGTCGGTGCCGCCGGCGCTGATGGCGGCTCCTCCACGTCGTCCACCGTTAGCGTTACCGTCGCCTGCTCCGTGGCCGCGCCAACCGTCAGCGACACCACCAGCGTGTAGGACGCGGTGTCCTCGAAATTGATGGAATCGCCGGCCGCCACCGCTAACTGGCCGGTCACCGCATCAATGGCGAAATCGCCGCCGGTATTGCCCGATACGATTGCCCAGGCTTGGGTGCCGGTCGGGAAGTTATCGGGCACCAGCGGGGTGCCGACCGTGGTAGCCGCGGCCGTGTTCTCGGCCACGCTAAAGGTTGCGCCCGTCAGCGACGGCGGGGTGGCGGTGACCGGGATGGTGGCGGTGCCAAGGTCACCCGCGCCGCTGTGTGCCGCGGTCAGCACGGTGATGCCGAGCGTGGTATCCGCGTCTATGCCGGTGCCGCCGTAGGCCAGCGTCAGCGTCGCCAGCACCTCGCTGGTGCGTGTGGCCGCGCTCACCGATACGCCAGCTGCGCCACCGCTCAGCGTCACGCTGAACAGGTTTGCAGCCAGCGTACCGACGTACTCGGTGTTGGCAAGCATTACCGTGACTGTCGCGCCTTCAAGGGTGGCTTCGGTCAGCGATGCCGGGGAGGCAATGGCGGCGGTCGGCATCGGCGGCGGCGCGGCTGTGATAGCCGCCGTCAGCCGGTAATTGCCCTGGGTGATCGTCGATCCCTGAACACAAAGCAAGTGGTCTGCGGTTTGTGTCGCCGTATAGGTAATTCGGGAATCGTTACCACCTGCAAAATCATCATTCTCCGCAAGTGGGCCTGAGCCGGGGGGGCCGGCGCAGTTTGAACCAAAGGACGCCTGTCCGGGCGGAAATAACGCGATGCCGGTATCCAGATTCCCGCTGGTTCTCATGGCATCAATCTGGTAGGTGCCACCGAGTACGAGCGCGACCAAAAAGCCGTCCTCATCCGTAACACTTTCAATATCGCTGTCGAGCGTACCGGGCACCATGAGTCTCGTCGTGGTGGAACCGTCGCCGGGGACGTCGGCGACATTGATGGTGATGCTGAAAGTCAGTTCCACGGTGGTGGGGGAGGTGTCGGTGGCGGTGTAGGTGTAGGTCGTGGTGGGTTGGACGAGGGTCGGGGTGCCGCTCAAGACGCGGCTGGCGGCGGTGAAGCTCAGGCCGTTGGGCAAGGTTTCGGTAATGGCGTAGGTGATTGCGCCAGTGCCGGTGCCGGTGGCGTCCGGCAGGGTGATGTTGACCGCCTCGTCAACCAGAAAAGTCAAAGCCGAAGGCAGGACGGGGTCGCTACCGAAAGTCAGCGGGGCAATGACCTGGATCATGAAACTCAGTGCGGCTGCATCGCTGTCGGCGGTGTTGGAGTCGGTATCGTGCGCGGTGTAGGTAAATGTGTCAGTGCCGGCGGACGTCGCGGTACCGCTTAGGACGCGGGTGGCATCGTCAAAGCTCAGGCCGGCCGGCAACTCCGGGGCAATGCTGTAACGCAACGGGCCGTTGCCGCCGGTCGCTATCGGCAGGGTCACGGGTTCAATCGCCGCAACCGTTGAGTACCTCTGGTCGTTTATGCCGCCGCTGAGTACCGGCGCACTGTCCGGCTGCATACCGTCCCGAATAGTCAAGGTGGCCATGGCTGTAATGCCCGCGTCATCGCCGGTGCCGGAAGCGGTCAGTATCACCGTTTCGTCACCCTCGCTGACAGTGTCCATCACCGGGGTTATCGTGAGCTCCCGGGTAATGCTCAAGACGCGCTGATCCAGTTCACCGAATTCGTCCAGCGGGCGGCTGTCGGTGCGCGCCACGCTGAACTCCGTATCCTCCGCCGTACCGCCCGCCGCCGACAAACTTATGTCAACGGCTCTTGCCAGTGTCGTTAAACTCCGCACCGTCGCCACGACAGGGGTAACTCCGCCAAACGTGGAGCCGCTGTCTTCGTAGATGATGGACGGGCTCAGTGTCAGCTCAATGCTCGCTGTGCGGGGGTCGGTAATGGTAATAACCCATATCGATTGGCTTTCACGCAGGCCGCCTACACTGACGTTGAAGAGAAGCATTTCATCAAACTCCACCACACTGTCGGCCACAATCTCCAGGTCGTACATCCATGTTCTGCTCATAACCCCTTCCGGAATTTCAAGTGCGGGATTGCCCGCAACCGGTGTTTCTCTCAGGTAGTCATCGGGCTGCAATGCCGGTGCGGACAATCCAAATCCATCGGCAGCCATGATCATCACGGGGGAAACCGTCCCTCTTCTTGTTGACCCTGCCGGCAGCAGCTCCGCCGTTACCGCCAGTCGAATGGTCCCGACGTCTTCGGGGAACGTGAATGCCGTGCCGCTCATGCCATTTGCCGTCACCGTCACACGCACCCGATTCTCGACGATGGAGACCATGAACATCAGCTCCACCTCCGTGCCGTCACTGTCCATTCCGGTCAAGGTGGTCAGCCTGGGGCCTCTTATCCCGGTTGGGGTGCCGGACAAGCGGCGGGTCATACTGTCAAAGGTTACCCCGGGCGGAATCGGAGACAGGGCGTAGGTGTAACCGCCGCCGGAACCACCGCTCAGGGAGTTGGCCATGAATGGTTGCTCTTCCACGGGTTCGTTCACCCGCCAGACCTGGTCCGCGACGAAGTCCGTGGAGAAATGAAGCGGGGCGGCAACGTTCACGGCGGTGCTGTAGGGCGAGCAGTCGGTATCTGCATCAACCGTGACGCAGACGAGGTAATAATAATTCACCCCATCGGCTGGCGTGGTGAAAGAGGCAATCGTTTGCGGCAATGAGCCGTCGTTGGCGCCGTCGTTGGCAGGAACCAGCGCGCTCAGCTCGCCGTCTATGACCGCCCGGCAAGGATCCGGTGCCGCGCCGCTTGCGGGGGTGCAGGTCGTGGCGGCGAGGGCGGCGTTCAGGTCTGTCGGGTTGAGCGCGGTATTGGAAGTCGCGCGCACAACGTTCACTGCCACATCGGCCACAGCCGCTTGGGTGCCCGCATTGGTTACCGTGTAGGCCAGCGTTTCTGTATTCGTATCCACCATCGGTGCGGCGGTAATGCTCAAGTCAGGCGGCGGCGCGACCGGGTTGACGGTGACTGCCGCCGTGTCGCTGAGGGGCGGGGTGGCGTCATCGGTGACGGTCAGCATCAAGGTGACGGCCGTGGTGTCGCTGGCAGGGGCGGTCCACATCGTGCTTGCGGCATTCGCATTGGCGAAAGTGCCCCGGTTCACCGGATTTGTCGTCCATGCGTAGCTCAGGACGTCGGTGGTATCCGGGTCGGTGCCGGTGCCGGTTGCCGGGATGGCAACGCCGAACTCAACGTTCCCGGCGGTGGGTGCGGTGATGGTCGCGGTGGGCGCGTCGTTGGCGCCGTTGACGGTGATGCTCACGTCCTGCGTGACGCTGCCGTCGGCGCTCGCCACGACGGTGAAGGTGTCGGTCGGGGTGGCGCCCGCCGCCAGCGCGTTGACGGCTTGCTCGTTGGGCACGTTGCCACCCAGCGTGTAAGTCCAGACACCGGCGCTGGTGATCGAGAACAGGCCGTAGCTGCCATCCGTACCGGTCTGCTCCACGAAAGTCGTCACGCCGCCGGGGTTCGGGTTGGCGATGGCCAGGGTGTTGGTTGCCGTGGCAGGGTCGTCCTCGGTGACCGCGCCGGTGTCAGGGCCGCTGATGGTGATCGGCGCCGCCGTTACCGTGACGGCGACCGTGGCGCTATGCGAGGCATTGGCGGCACTGCTGGTATCGGTGACCGTCAGGGTCAGCGTCACGACGTCGTCGATGGCCGGTGCGCCGGCGGTCCAGGTGGTGCTCGCGGCATTCGGTGCGGCGAAACTGCCCTGCCCCGGCGGCGCCGTGGTCCACGCATGGCTCAGGGAGGCGGTCTCGCCGGCGTCCGGGTCGGTGCCGCTGCCGGTCACCGTGACAGCCGCGCCGAATATTGCCGAAGTCGGGGCCGCCGGCGCGCTGATGGTCGCGGTCGGCTGGTCGTTGGCGCCGTTGACGGTGATGGTCACGACCTGCGTGACGCTGCTGTCGGCGCTCGCCACGACGGTGAAGACGTCGGTCGGGGTGGCGCCCGCCGCCAGCGCGTTGACGGCTTGCTGGTTGGGCACGTTGCCACCCAGCGTATAAGTCCAGACGCCGGCGCTGGTGATCGAGAACAGGCCGTAGCTGCCATCCGTACCGGTCTGCTCCACGAAAGTCGTCACGCCGCCGGGGTTCGGGTTGGCGATGGCCAGGGTGTTGGTTGCCGTGGCAGGGTCGTCCTCGGTGACCGCGCCGGTGTCAGGGCCGCTGATGGTGATCGGCGCCGCCGTTACCGTGACGGCGACCGTGGCGCTATGCGAGGCATTGGCGGCACTGCTGGTATCGGTGACCGTCAGGGTCAGCGTCACGACGTCGTCGATGGCCGGTGCGCCGGCGGTCCAGGTGGTGCTCGCGGCATTCGGTGCGGCGAAACTGCCCTGCCCCGGCGGCGCCGTGGTCCACGCATGGCTCAGGGAGGCGGTCTCGCCGGCGTCCGGGTCGGTGCCGCTGCCGGTCACCGTGACAGCCGCGCCGAATATTGCCGAAGTCGGGGCCGCCGGCGCGCTGATGGTCGCGGTCGGCTGGTCGTTGGCGCCGTTGACGGTGATGGTCACGACCTGCGTGACGCTGCTGTCGGCGCTCGCCACGACGGTGAAGACGTCGGTCGGGGTGGCGCCCGCCGGCAGCGCGTTGACGGCTTGCTGGTTGGGCACGTTGCCACCCAGCGTATAAGTCCAGACGCCGGCGCTGGTGATCGAGAACAGGCCGTAGCTGCCATCCGTACCGGTTTGCGCCACGAAAGTCGTCACGCCGCCGGGGTTCGGGTTGGCGATGGCCAGGGTGTTGGTTGCCGTGGCAGGGTCGTCCTCGGTGACCGCGCCGGTGTCAGGGCCGCTGATGGTGACCGGCGCCGCCGTTACCGTGACGGCGACCGTGGCGCTATGCGAGGCATTGGCGGCACTGCTGGTATCGGTGACCGTCAGGGTCAGCGTCACGACGTCGTCGATGGCCGGTGCGCCGGCGGTCCAGGTGGTGCTCGCGGCATTCGGTGCGGCGAAACTGCCCTGCCCCGGCGGCGCCGTGGTCCACGCATGGCTCAGGGAGGCGGTCTCGCCGGCGTCCGGGTCGGTGCCGCTGCCGGTCACCGTGACGGCGGTGCCGAACATTGCCGAAGTCGGGGCCGCCGGCGCGCTGATGGTCGCAGTCGGCCGGTCGTTGGCGCCGTTGACGGTGATCGTCACGACCTGCGTGACGCCGCGGTCGGCGCTCGCCACGACGGTGAAGACGTCGGTCGGGGTGGCGCCCGCCGCCAGCGCGTTGACGGCTTGCTCGTTGGGCGTGTTGCCACCCAGCGTGTAAGTCCAGACGCCGACGCTGCTGATCTCGAACAGACCGTAGCTGCCATCCGTACCGGTCTGCTCCACGAAAGTCGTCACGCCGCCGGGGTTCGGGTTGGCGATGGCCAGGGTGTTGGTTGCCGTGGCAGGGTCGTCCTCGGTGACCGCGCCGGTGTCAGGGCCGCTGATGGTGACCGGCGCCGCCGTTACCGTGACGGCGACCGTGGCGCTATGCGAGGCATTGGCGGCACTGCTGGTATCGGTGACCGTCAGGGTCAGCGTCACGACGTCGTCGATGGCCGGTGCGCCGGCGGTCCAGGTGGTGCTCGCGGCATTCGGTGCGGCGAAACTGCCCTGCCCCGGCGGCGCCGTGGTCCACGCATGGCTCAGGGAGGCGGTCTCGCCGGCGTCCGGGTCGGTGCCGCTGCCGGTCACCGTGACAGCCGCGCCGAACATTGCCGAAGTCGGGGCCGCCGGTGCGCTGATGGTCGCGGTCGGCCGGTCGTTGGCGCCGTTGACGGTGATGGTCACGCCCGCGGTGGCGGCGGGATTGGCGGCGGCGGCGACGGTGAAGACGTCTTCAGCAGTGGCGCCTGCCGTCAGTGCGTTGGTGTTGGGGTCGGCGTTGTTCAGGGTGTAGAACCAGTCGCCGTTGGAGTTAAGGTCGAAAATGCCATAGATGCCGACCACGCTGCTCTGTTCGACGAAGTCTTTGTTGCTGCTTGCGGTGGTGACGGTCAGGGTGCCGATGATGGTGAGGGGGGATCTGTCCTCGGTGACCGTGCCGGTGGTGGCGCCGCCGATGACGACCGGCACCGCCGTTACTTCGATGGTGAACTCCAGCGTTACCATGGCGGGCGGGAGAGCCGCGTCGGTCGCCGTGTAGGTGTAGGGCGTTGCCACCTGCACCGTATCCGGCGTGCCGGACAGTACCCGGCTGCCGTCGTTAAAGCTCAACCCGGACGGCACGTCCGACAGGCCGTAGCTGTACGGCGCCGTGCCGCCGGTGGCCACCGGCAGGGTGAGGTCGGGGATGTCGGTGTCCATGGTGTAAGTCTGTGCGAGAATGGTCGCCCCGCCAAAGCTCAGCGCGGCTGGCGGCTGCTCCCGGGTCACGGTGAGGGTATAGGTCTGTGTGCTGCCGTCCTCGGCGGTCACCTCCACGGTGATGATGTTGGCGCCCGCGATCAGGTCAATCGCGCTGCTGGCCGTGCCGCTGGACACGGGGTCGTCGTTGACGGTGATGGTCGCGCCGTCATCGTTCGCGGTCGGCGTTACGGCGAGGGTGGCAACGTCGCTGGCCACGTCCGCGGTGTAGACTGTGGTGCCGGGCGCAAAGACCTCGTTGAGCGTGGTGCCGGACAAGCTCAGGCCGGACAACGTGGCATCGCTGCTCTCAACGACGGCGGTAACCGTCTCCGCGCCGGTGACCAGGTTGCCGGTGCCGGTGTGGGCCGCGTCCAGCACGGTGACGGTGATGTCAAGGTTGTCGTCAAAGTCGCTGGTGGCACGGTTAAAGGCCAGCATCAGCGTGGCCTGGGTGTCGCTGTCGCGGTCGGCCGTGACCGTAACCCCGGCATTGGTGGCCTCGGTGTTGAGCGTGATCGAGTTGGCGGGCAGTGAGTCCTCATAGGCGGTGCCGGCCAGCGTTACCGTCAGCGTGGCGCCATTCAGGTTGGCCTCGGTCAGCGGCTCCGAACTGGTGGCGCTGATGGTTGCGGTCGCCGCCGCCACCTCGATGGTGAACTCCAGCGTTTCCATGGCGGGCGGGGAGGCCGAATCCGTGGCCGTGTAGGTGTAGGTCGTTGCCGCTTGCACCGTATCCGGCGTGCCGGACAGTACCCGGGTGCCGCCGTCAAAGCTCAGGCCGGACGGCAGGTCCGGCAGGGCGTAGCTGTACGGCCCCGCACCGCCGATGGCCGCCGGCAGAGTCAGGTCAGTGATGACTATGTTCAGATGGTAATTCTGGTCTGCAATGCTCGCCGTACCGAAGCTCAGCGGGGACGCCGTGACGGTGATGCGCAGGACCCGACTGACGAAGAGGCTGCCGGGATCTGCGACAATCAGCGTCAGCACGTACTCGCCGGGGATGGCGTCCAGGGGCGGCGTCCATTCAATGCCGACGCCTGCCGGGTTGCTGAAAGTGCTGTCGTCGACGTCGTTCCCGACGCTGTCCTGCGCACTCCACACCACGATGAGCTCGTCGAGCTCGTTGTCCGGGTCGGAGCGGACGCCGGCGATTGACAGCGTCTGGCCCGCCTCCACGGTGGTCTCCAGCAGAAAGATGGTCGCGCGGGGCCGGGTGTTGACGCCGGTGATGGTGATGGTGACGTCCTGCGTCACCTCCGGGTCGGCGGCGGCGGCCACGGTGAATATGTCCATGACAACCTCGTCCGGCATCAACGCGAGGGTGGCGGGGCTGTTGTTCGGGGAATAAACCCACACGCCGTCGCTATCGATGCTGAAGGTGCCGTAGGTGCCGGTGCGCCCGGAGATCGGCACAAAGTCGGTGCTTTCGGTGCCGGTGACGGTGATGTCCAGGGTGCCGGTGGTCGTGCCGACTTCGGAGACGTCGCCGTTGCTGGTGCCGCTGATAACAACGGGCGGCGGCGCGGTGCCGGTGGTGGTCACCGACAGCAGCAGCTCCGGGCCGATTCCCTCGGCGTTGGCCGCGACCACCCCGTACAGATACTCAGTGCCGGGGAGCAACCCGCTGTCGGTGTAGGTCCGGGCGGATTGATCGGCGAGGTCTATCAGTCCTTCCCTTTCAAACGGGAGGCGCGAGCCCGGCGCCGACGGGAACCCGCGCCGCACGGAGTAGCTCTGCAACCCGAGGGTGCCGGTGGCGGGCGCATCCCAGCTCAGGGTGACGCCGGTGTCGGTGATTCCGCTGGCCGCCAAGTTGCGGATTACAGCCGGCAGCCCCAGGGACGGCGGATCGCCCTCAGGTCGCATCGCGCTCACCCACGGCGATACCCTGCCGTCGGAGAAGATCGCCCGCACCCGGAAGTGGGAGTGCGTCGAGCTGTTGAACACCGCTTCCTGCCGCCCCGCGGGTGGCGTCGGGTTATGCGTCTCGGTGACCAGCGTTGCGCAATCGGCGAGACTCGCCATGCGGCAGCCCTGCACTGCATAACCGGTGACCGGGTTGGTGCCGGAAACCGTGGCGGGCGGCAACCAACTCACGAACGTCAAGAGCCTGCTCCCTCGCCGGCGCACCGCGACCTGGAGGTCGCGCACTTCGCTCCCGGGGATGACGGTGGGCTCAACCATGCCCACCAGCGTGATGGTGATCGTGGCCGGGAGCGTTACACCGTCCAGGGTGCCTTCGACGGTGTACGCCTCGGTGGTGCTGCCCGCAGCCAGCGCATCCCAGGCCGGCCGGTTGTAGTCGGGCGTGAACCGCCAGTCACCATTGGTGAAGATGACGAACGTGCCGTAGTCGGTGGTGCCGGTACTGGAAGCGGCCAGCTCGAAAGTAACGTCGCCCAGCGTGGCACCGGGAACGGAGCCGGCGTCCTGTGAATGACCCCGCAGCGTGCCGGAGACGGCGCCGCCCGGCTCGGTGAGCGTGGCGCTGGTGGTGCCGCGGATGGTGGTCAGCACCATGGGCATTACTTCAATGCTGAACGTCAGGGTGGCGGTGTCACCGTTGGCGTCGGTGACGGTGTAGGTGTAGTCGGTCGGGTCTTGCGCCACGGTCGGCGTGCCCTGTATGCGAGGATTGCTCGGGTTGCTAATAAAGCGCAGCCCGGTTGGGCCGTCACGCAGCAGGTTGCCGCTGCTGTCCACAAGGGTGTAGCTCAAGGCACCGTTGCCGCCGGTGGCTTGCGGCGTGGGGACGAAGACGTCGAAGCCGGCGATGTACTGCTGGTCGGGAATGGTTACGCCCTCGGCAAAGGCCGGGGCGGTGTCCGCCATGACGATGATGTCAAACCGGAGAAAGGTGGTCTCGCTGCCGCTGTCGGTCACCCGGTAGGTCACGGTGTACGAATTGGGGGTGGTCGGCGTGCCGGAGATAACGCGGGTGTTGACGTTGAAACGCAGCCCCCCACCGGAGGCGCCGGCGAACAAACTATCGTTCGCCGACGCTCGGTAGGTGTAGTCCCCGTCGCCACCGGTGGCCTGCGGCAGGATCAGGTTGGTGATCACCACGCCTACGATGTATTGCTGGTCGTCAAGGTCACCCACGGTGAAAGCCAGTGGCTCGTTCGCGCCCGTGAGCGCGAGGCTGATGGCCTGCTCGACCGTTACTCCGTTGAAGGTTGCCGCGATGGTGAACATATCGCTTGCCATGTCGCCGTCATCCAGCGCGACCCAGGCCGCCAGGGCGTAGTCGGGGGTGTAGGTCCAGACGCCGGCGGCGGTGATGGCGAAACTTCCGTAGCCGCTCGCGAGGGAACCGGACACACTGAACTGGACGCCGGGAATGGCCGTGCCATCCGCTTCCGTGCCCTGTACCGTGCCGCCCACGGAGGGCTCCACGTCCTCGGTGACCGTGCCGGCGAGTTCGCCGGCAATGGCACTCAGCACCGGCGGCGACGTTACTTCAATAGTGAACGCCAGGGTGGCGCTGTCGGGGTCGGTCACGTCACTGTCGGTGACGGTGTAAGTGTAGCCGGTGGCGGCCTGCGGTGTGGTCGGGATGCCGGAGAGTTCGCGGCTGTCGGCGTCAAACGTCAGTCCGGCGGGCAGGGTGCCGCCGACTGTCGCCCCCAGCGTGTAGCTCAGCGCACCGTTGCCGCCGCCGGCTTGCGGCAGGGTCAGGGTGGTGATGGCGAAGCCGGCGACGTACTCCTGGCCGGGAATGGTTACGCCATCGGCAAAGGCCGGGGCGGTGTCCCCCGTGACGGTGATGCCAAACCGGAGAAAGGTGGTCGCGCCGCCGCCGTCGGTCACCCGGTAGGTCACGGTATACGAATTGGGAGTGGTCGGCGTGCCGGAGATAACGCGGGTGTTGCCGTTGAAACGCAGCCCCCCACCGGAGGCGCCGGCAAACAAACTATCGTTCGCCGTCGCTCGGTAGGTGTAGTCCCCGTCGCCGCCGGTGGCCGGCGGCAGGGTCAGGCTGGTAATCGTCACGCCTTCGGCGTATTGCTGGTCGTCAAGGTCACCCACGGTGAAAGCCAGTGGCTCGTTCGCGCCCGTGAGCGCGAGGGTGATGACCTGCTCGAACATTACTCCGCTGAAGGCTCCCGCGATGGTGAACATATCGCTTGCCGCGTCGCCGTCATCCAGCGCGTCCCAGGCCGCCAGGGCGTAGTCGGGGGTGTAGGTCCAGACGCCGGTCGGGGTGATGGCGAAACTTCCGTAGCCGCTCGTGGAAGAACCGGGCACACTGAACCGGACGCCGGGAATGGCCGTGCCATCCGCTTCCGTGCCCTGTACCATGCCGGTCGCCGACGCGGCCCCGTCCTCTGTGACCGCGCCACCGAATGTGCCGGTGAGCTCGGTGAGCTCGGGTGCGATGAGAGTGATGGACAATGCAGGGGAACCAGGGAAGGGTCCGCAGTCACCCAATCCTATACCGGTGAACTCGGCTGGTATCGTATCCGGCGCGGTCCACGTGGTAGTGGCGTCCCTGTTATCGCCAAAAGTGCCCACGTCCGTCCCGAAGGGAAACGAACACCACCTGAGGACACGAAATGATGCTCTAAAGAAGGAGGCATCGAGGTTGATCGTCTCCCCCAAATCCACGTCCAAGCTGGGGGGCACGGTGGCACCGCTATTGAACACAGCGGACTGCTGCGCCGATGCGGGCGTGGCCGCCGACAAGCCGAGGGCAAGGGCGAGCAGGACGAGGGCGGCAAGGGCATGTTTGCTCTTTTTCCCCCGGCGGCCGAAGGGGCCGTCCATGACGGAACCCCCGTTGCCCCCGCGCGGGGGCGCGAGGACGCCGCTGTCAGCGTACATTTTTCCAGGGAAGGGCAGGATTGCCCCGAGGGGGGCACAGGCGGCTACTATCCGGCGAAAGCGGGAGACGGCGGGAGCGCGGCCAGCCATCCATCCGGACAGCGGGGCAAACGCCGGCACCCGGCCGGCCTTTGCGGACAGTTGGGATCTAACAGCCAAGAATATTTTCCACGGCATTTAGCATGATTATTACTCCCGATAGTACCCCGTAACAGCCCCACCGCATTTATAGCAGATACGGTTACCGCTGCCAAGTTTTATATACGGCTCCCATGGCCCATGGGGGCGTTGGTGTAGCCCCCGGGGCGGCGCGTTTTGCGGGCCCGGCGCAGGGTTTTGGGGCGTCCGCACGGGGTGAGACGGTCAAAAGCGCAGCGCGTTGAGCCGGTGCCGGGCCTGGTCGTTCATCTCCCCGCGCTGCCCGGTCCGGGCGACTGGTAAAACCCGCTTGTCCGGTAGCCGATATGGTGGGTTTGCATGGCTTCTTCTCTTTGGTTGAGGCGTGCCATTATGTTTCTGAACTTATGCAGCGCTATTAATGGCCCGGGCAAGCAGCGGTAAAATACGGATGCGGCCCTGGCTAGCCGGGAACTGATAACGGCTCGCGCAAGCCGAGCACGTCCCGCATGTCAAATAAGCCGGTTTCATGCCGCATTATCCACTGCGCGGCACGCACGGCACCCCTGGCAAAAGTCATACGACTGGAAACCTTATGGGTAATCTCAAGCCGTTCGCCAACATCAGCAAACATGGCGGTATGCTCGCCAATAATACCGCCGGCGCGAATGGTTTCAAAACCGATCTCTCCCCGCTCCCGGGCGCCTGTTCTGCCCTCTCGCCCATAAACCGCGCATGTTTTCAGATCACGGCCCAGCGCGTCGGCGATAACCTCACCCATAACCAGTGCCGTGCCTGACGGGGCATCAACCTTGTCGCGGTGATGCGCCTCAATTATTTCTATATCGACCTCGTCGCCCAGAACCCGGGCCGCGGTATCGAGCAGCTTGAAACAAAGATTCACACCGGCACTCATGTTCGGTGCCATCATAATCGCGGTCACATCCGCGGCGGATTGAATTTCACCGCGTTGCCGCTCGGTGAAACCGGTGGTACCGATGACCAGCCGCTTATTATGCCAGCGGCACAGCTCAAGCATCTGCATACTCGCTTCAGGCACGCTAAAATCAATCAGGACGTCAAAATCATCAATGGCCTGATCAAGATCGTCAATGATTTTGACGCCGTTCTTCTCCAGCCCGGCCAACTCGCCGGAATCGGCATTGATAAATGCATTGCCCCGCCGCTCCAGTGCGACGGATAACTCGATTTTATCGGCTTCATCGCATGCGACGATCAGGTTTCGCCCCATACGGCCGGCGGCACCCACCACTGCGGCTCTGGTCGTCATGGATAATCCTTATTGCCCGTTAATTGTTTCAGGCTTTAAGACTTTCAAAAAAGTCCTTTACCCCATCCAGCCATGAATGTGCCTGAGGGCTATGGCCTTTACCACCATCGCGCACACTTTGCGCAAACTCGCGCAACAGATTTTTTTGCCCGGGCGTCCGCTTAACCGGCGTTTCCACAACCACTTCGCAATACAGATCGCCAACCGGCCCGCCGCGCACCGGCTTGACGCCTTTTCCGCGCAACCTGAATCTCTTGCCACTCTGGGTTTCCTCGGGAATTTTCAATGAAACCTTTCCGGCAAGCGTTGGTACTTCCAGTTCGCCGCCCAGCGCCGCACTGGGAAAGCTAATAGGCACTCTGCAAAACAGATTATTGTCCTCACGAGTGAAAATAGCGTGCTTTTTAACCGATATTTCAACATACAAATCACCCGGCGGGCCGCCCTGCTCACCGGCTTCACCTTCGCCCGACAAACGAATGCGATCGCCGGTATCGACACCGGCCGGCACCTTGACTGAGAGCGTTTTGGTCTGACTCACTTTACCGCTGCCCCGGCAGGAACCACAGGGATCAGTAGTAACCTTGCCCTGCCCATGACAGGCCGGGCAGGTTTGCTGTACTGAAAAAAATCCCTGCTGCATCCGAACCTGGCCATGTCCGTGACAGGTACCACAGGTCTTGGGGCTAGTGCCTTTTTTGGTGCCGCTACCAGGAGGGGGCGGGCCGACGTGCCGACACGCCGGCCTCAGTAGTGGAAAGACTGCGGTGGTGTAGCCCCCGGGGTGGCGTGTTTCGGCGGGCCGGGACCGCCGGGGGTCACGGGCCAATCCGGCCAACCCTCCCTTGTCAGGGGGGGCCGTGCCGACGTGCCAACGCGCCGGCCTCAGTAGTGGAAAGACTGCGGTGGTGTAGCCCCCGGAGCGGCGTGTTTCGCGGGCCGGGGGCCGCCGGGGGTCACGGGCCAATCCGGCCAACCCTCCCTTGTCAGGGGGGGGCCGTGCCGACGTGCCGACGCGCCGGCCTCAGTAGTGGAAAGACTGCGGTGGTGTAGCCCCCGGAGCGGCGTGTTTCGCGGGCCGGGGCCGCCGGGTGTCACGGGCCAATCCGGCCAACCCTCCCTTGTCAGGGGGGCCGTGCCGACGTACCGACGCGCCGGCCTCAGTAGTGGAAAGACTGCGGTGGTGTAGCCCCCGGAGCGGCGTGTTTCGCGGGCCGGGGCCGCCGGGTGTCACGGGCCAATCCGGCCAACCCTCCCTTGTCAGGGGGGGCCGTGCCGACGTACCAACGCGCCGGCCTCAGTAGTGGCGGAAAGACTGCAGCGGTGAAGCCCCCGGAGCGGCGTGTTTCGCGGGCCGGGGCCGCCGGGTGTCACGGGCCAATCCGGCCAACCCTCTTGTCAGGGGGGCCGTGCCGACGTACCGACGCGCCGGCCTCAGTAGTGGAAAGACTGCGGTGGTGTAGCCCCCGGGGTGGCGTGTTTCGCGGGCCGGGGGCCGCCGGGGGTCACGGGCCAATCCGGCCAACCCTCTTGTCAGGGGGCCGTGCCGACGTACCGACGCGCCGGCCTCAGTAGTGGCGGAAAGACTGCGGTGGTGTAGCCTCCGGGGCGGCGTGTTTCGCGAGGCGGGGCCGCCGGGGGTCACGGGCCAATCCGGCCAACCCTCTTGTCAGGGGGGCCGTGCCGACGTACCGACGCGCCGGCCTCAGTAGTGGAAAGAGCCCTCCAGGCCAAATTCATGATCCTCGGCATGCTCGCCGTACAGCTCCAGCTTCAGGCCATCGCCTCGCCAGGCCGGGCCCAGAACGTCCGTAAAGTCCATCACCATGCGCTGGCGGGCGCCGGCGCTGTCCCAGCCCGGCTCCAGCGCGAACCTCACACCACGACCCCACAGACTCGGGGTTATGCCGACCTCCGCGCTTACCTCCCAGGCCTCAAAGTCCGATTCCTCGTGCACCAGCAAATAATGACCGTCCAGGCGCAAGCGGGTGCCGCTGCGCGGATTGGCGTATTCAACCCCCGCCCCCAGATCCGCGCCCGCGCCGGTCTCGACGTCGCCGAGATCCCAGCGCAGACCCAGCTCAAAGCGCTGGCCAAAGCGCCCACCGCGCGCCGACGCCGCCCCGTGGCGATTGCCTGCCAGCGCCATGCGCAGGCGATGCGCGCGGGTGGTCACCGACGACAAGTTCTGCTCGCTGTCTGACTCTATCTCAACCGTCAACGCGCTGGCCTTTAACGCCACGTCCGCGCGGCCCCCGGACCACAGCTTGCCGCGCGCGCCCAGCGCCGCCGTTTGCATTTCCACGTCTGTTTTCCTGCTCGCCCCGCTATCGGTGATTTCAGACTCGCCCAGGCCGTAGCCCACCAGGCCCCATAAACTCAATCCGGCGTGCGGCTGCCACTGCACGTAAGGCAAGATACTGGTCAGCTCAGTCTCCACCTCGCCATCGGCAATCGCGGCGCTGCTAAAGTCCGCATCCCCCCTGCTGTGCGAGACCGCAACACCCACCAATGTGCGCCGGCTCGCCCGGTAGTCCAGGCCCAGGTAGCCCGAGACAATATCGCCGTCCAACTGGAAGCCATCTTCAGGCTCGCCCTCGTAGTTGCCCACCGCGCCGCGCGCCCACAAGGTGGTGGCGCCCACGCCGGCGGCGTCGCCCTCATTCAGGCTGAGCTGAAAAGCACTGCCGGCAAACAGCGCGCCAACGGAGGTCTGCTGGCCGCCGGCGGCAGCCGGCACGGGCTGGTTGTCCGGCTCGGCACCGGCCGCGGCCTGGTCGTTCGTCAGGGACTCAAGGCTCAGCGTGCGACCGCCAAACGTCAACTGGCTGCCGCCGACGCCGCTGCTAAAGCGCTCACCCAGCACATCCACCGCGCTCGATGTAAACGACCGGCCAAAGGCGCCCAGCGTCATCTCCATTGCCTCGCTGCGGGCGACTTCGAGCGGGCCGCCGGTGGCCTCAAGCCTCACTGTAATCACCAGCGACAGCATCACGGCGGCGGGCGGCGAGGTCACATCGGTCGCCGTGTAGGTGTAGGTCGTTGCCATTTGCTCCGTGTCCGGCGTGCCGGAAAGCACCCGGGTGCCGGCGTCAAAGATCAGGCCGGACGGCATGCCCGACAGGGTGTAGCTCAGCGTGCCGGTGCCGCCGGTGGCCGCCGGCAGGGTCAGGTCGGTGATGGCGGCGTTCACCGTGTAACTCTGGGCGGGGATGGTCGTCACGTCAAATCTCAGCGTGGTTGACGGTGCATTGACCGTAATCACCAGACTCAGCGTCACGGCGGCGGGCGAGATGGCCGAATCGACCGCCGTGTAGGTGTAGGCCCTTGCTCCTTCTTCCGTGTCCGGCGTGCCGGAAAGCACCCGGGTCATGGCGTTAAAGCTCAGGCCGGACGGCATGCCCGACAGGCTGTAGCCGTACGGCCCGGTGCCGCCGGTCGCCGCCGGCAGGGTGAGGTCGGTGATGGCGGTGTTCACCGTGTAACTCTGGGCGGGAATGAGCGCCACGCCAAATCTCAGCGCGCCGGTTGACGGTGTGACCGTGATGGTAAAGGTTTCCGTTACCATGTCATTGACGCCGTCGGCGGCGGTGATGGTCACCACTGTATCTCCCAACTCCGTGGGCGTACCGGTAACCTGATTGGTTCCATCAAACACCAGGCCGTTTGGCAGGTTCGTGAGCGTCACTGTCGGCGGGTTGCCGGCGGCGTCGCCATCGGCATCGTCCACCGTGATCATCAGCGGCGTGATCAGTACGTTTTGCACGTAGCTCTGCAGGCCGGGGTCGCTGATCACCGGCGCGGCGTTGTCGGCCACCGCGACTGCGCCCGTGGTCAAAGGATTCGTACCGGTGTGCGCCGCGGCATCCACCACGACGCTCAGGTTCAAGTCACTGTCGAGGTCGGCGCCCGCATCCGGGTATGCCAGCACAAGCACTGCCTGAGTACCGGAGCCGGTCACCGATGCGACACTGATCATGGCGGTGCCGGGGGCGCCGGTCAGCGTGAACTGCGAGTCCGTCAGCGTGCCCACGTAGGTGGCGTTAGTGAGCGTTACCGTTAGCATGGCGCCGTTCAGGTTGGCCTCGGTCAGCGTGGTCGGGGCGGTGGTGGTAATAGTCGCAGTCGGTGCGCCGGCCGCCAGCGGCGTGCCGCTGCCGGAGGCCGAGTAGGCACCGTCGCCTTCGGCATTGGCGGCGCGCACCTGAACCTCATACGCCGTGTTTGCCGTCAGGCCGGTGATCGTCAGGCTGGTTGCCGCTCCCGGACCCGGGCTGGCAAGTGCGAATGGGTCCGATCCCGTACGAAATTGCACGTCGTAGCGCGTGATCGCCGGGCCGTTGTTGGCCGGCGCCGTCCAACTGACGTTCAGAGACTCCGCAGCCGGCGCCACGGTCGGCGCCGCCGGCGCCGCCGGCGGCTCATCGACGTCGCTCACCGTTACCGTTACCGCCGCCTGCGCCATGGCCGTCGTGCCAACCGTCAGCGACACCATCAGCGTGTAGGACGGGGTGTCCTCAAAATTGATGGAATCGTTGGCCGCCACCGTTAACTGGCCGGTGGACGGATTAATGGCGAAATCGTTGCCGGTATTGCCCGATACGATGGCCCAGGTTTGGCTGCCGCCCGGGAAGTTATCGGGCACCAGCGGGGTGCCGACCGGGGTATTCGCGGCGGCATTCTCGGCCACGCTGAATGTTGCGCCCGGCAGTGACGGCGGGGTGGCCGTGACCGGGATGGTGGCGGTGTCAAGGTTACCCGTGCCGCTGTGTGCCGCGTCCAGCACAGTGATGCCGAGCGTGGTATTGGCATCTATGCCGGTGCCGCCGTAGGCCAGCGTCAGCGTCGCCAGCACGGCGCTGGTGCGTGCGGCCGTGCTCACCGTTACGCCACTGCCGCTCAGCGTCACGGTGAACAGGTTTGTAGCCAGCACGCCCGGGACATACTCGGTGTTGGTAAGCATTACCGTCACTGTCGCGCCATCAAGGGTGGCTTCGGTCAGCGAGGACGGGGTGGCAATGGCCGCGGTCGGCGTGGTGGCCGCCGCCCGGGTCACGGCGAGGTTATAGGTCTGTGTCGTGCCGTCCTCGGCGGTTACCAGCACGGCAATGTCGGTAGCGACGCCTGCGGTCAGCGTAATCGCGGTGCTGGCCGCGCCGCTGGTCACGGCAGTGCCTTGGACCTCGATGGTGGCGCCGGCATCGGTCGCGGTCGGCGTGACCATGATGTTGGCAACGCTGTTGTCGACGTCCGCGGTGTAGGTAAAGGTGCCGGCGTCGAAGACCGGGGTGAGCGTGGCGCCGCCGGACAGGGTCAGGGCGGACAAGGTGGCGACGTCGCTCTCGTCGATGGCGGTGGCCGTCACCGTGCCCGCGTCAAGGTCGCCGGCGTTGGCGTGGGCCGCGGCCGCCACGGTGACGGTGATGTCAAGGTCGGTGTCAAAGTCGCTGGCGGCGCGGTCAAAGGCCAGCGTCAGGGTGGCTTCGGTGGCACTGTCGCGGACCGCCGTGGCCGTCACTCCGGCGGTGGTGGCGGCGGTGTCGAGCGTGATCGGGTCGGCGGGCAGTGGATTCCCATAGGTGGTGTTGGTCAGCGTTACCGTCAGCGTGGCGCCATCCAGGTTGGCCTCGGTCAGCGTGGCCGGGGTGGTGGCGCTGATGGTGGCGGTTGGCACGACCACCGCATTGACCGTAATCACCAGATCCAGCATGACGCTGGCGGGTGAGACTGCCGCATCGGTCGCCGTGTAGGTGTAGGTCGTTGCCGCCTGCACCGCGTTCGGTGTGCCGGAAAGCACCCGGGTGGCGGCAGCAAAGGTCAGGCCGGACGGCACGTCCGACAGGGCATAGCTGTACGGCGCGGTGCCGCCGCCGGCCACCGGCAGGGTGAGGCCGGCGATGGCGGTGTTCACCGTGTAAGTCTGTGCGTCAATGGTCTCCCCGCCAAAGCTTAGTGCGAGCGCCGCCGCCCGGGTTACGGCGAGGTTATAGGTTCGCGTTGTCGAGCCGTCCTCGGCGGTCACCAGCACATCAATGTCGGTGGCCATGCCCGCGGTCAGCGTAATCGCGGTGCTGGCCGAGCCGCTGGTCACGGCAGTGCCTTGGACCTCGATGGTGGCGCCGTCATCGGTCGCGGTCGGCGTGACCATGATGTTGGCAACGCTGTTGTCGACGTCCGCGGTGTAGGTAAAGGTGCCGGCGTCGAAGGTCTCGTTAAGCGAGACGCCGCCGGACAGGGTCAGGGCGGACAAGGTGGCGACGTCGCTCTCGTCGATGGCGGTGGCCGTCACCGTGCCCGCGTCAAGGTCGCCGGCGTTGGCGTGGGCCGCGGCCGCCACGGTGACGGTGATGTCAAGGTCGGTGTCAAAGTCGCTGGCGGCGCGGTCAAAGGCCAGCGTCAGGGTGGCTTCGGTGGCACTGTCGCGGACCGCCGTGGCCGTCACTCCGGCGGTGGTGGCGGCGGTGTCGAGCGTGATCGGGTCGGCGGGCAGTGGATTCCCATAGGTGGTGTTGGTCAGCGTTACCGTCAGCGTGGCGCCGTCCAGGTTGGCCTCGGTCAGCGGGTCCGGGGTGGTGGCGCTGATGGTGGCGGCCGGCGCGCCGGTGACGGTGATGGTGACGGTGGCCGGCGCGGAGTCCGCATCGCCGTCGTTGACCACCAGCGAGAACTCTAGGGTGGTCGGGACGCTGGGCGCGGTGAAGGTGGGGCTGACCGCGGTGGCGTCGTCCAGGGTTACGGTGTTGCCGCTGCTGTCGGTCTGCGTCCAGGCATAGCTGTCAATGGCGTCGGCGTTGCCCGGGTCGGCACCGGTGTCCGGGTCGGCGGAGGCGCTGCCGTCCAGCGTCACGGTCGCGCTCAGCGCCACCGCCTGGGGAGGGCCGGCATCGGCGGTGGGCGCGTCATTGGCGCCGGTGATGGTGATGGTGACGTCCGTGATCGCGCCCGGGTCGGCCGCGGCTACTACGGTGAAGACGTCGGTTACCGTTTCACTCGCCGCCAGCGCGTTGGTGGCGGGGGCGCTATTGTTCAGCGTGTAGGTCCACGCGCCGCTGGCGGCAACGATGGTGAAGGTGCCGTAGGTGCCGTCGGCATCGGTCTGCGCCACTACCTCGGTGCCGCCGCTTGGGTTCGGGTTGGTGACGGTCAGCGTGCCGGTCGCCGTGGTGGTGGCGGTGTCCTCGGTGACGCCGCCAGTGTCAGCGCCGCCGAAGCTGAGCGCCATTTCCCGGGTCACGGTGAGCGTATAGTCCTGCGCCGTGGCCTTCGGGGTGGTCACCGCCACGGTGATGGTGTTGGCGCCCACGGTTAGCGCGAGCTCCGCGCTGGCTTCACCGCTGTTGACTGGGGCGCCATCGACGGTGATGGTTGTGCCGGCCGCGGCAGCCGGCGTCACGGTGAGGCCGTCGATGCTGTTGGCCACCGATGCGGCGTAGACGAAGGTGCCGGCATTGAAGACCGGGTCGAGCGCGCCTTCGGACAGGCTCAGGGCACTCAGTCTGCTGGTCTCGTCGATGGCCGTGACCGTCCGCGCCGCGGTGAGCAGGTCGCCGCTGCCGACGTGCGCCGCGGCCGCCACGGTGACGATGATATCAAGGTCGGTGTCAAAGTCGGTGTCGTCGTAGTCCAGCGTCACGGTGGCTACGGTGGCGGTGTCGCGGACGGCCGTCATGACCGTAACCCCGGCATCGGTGGCATCGGTGTTGAGCGTGACCGGGTTGGCGGGCAGTGGGTCCATATAGGTGGTGTCGGTCAGCGTCACCGTCAGCGTGGCGCCGTCCAGGTTGGCCTCGGTCAGCGGGTCCGGGACGGTGGCGCTGATGGCGGCGGTGGTGGTGGGCGCCGCCGCCCGGGTCACGGTCACCGTGTAGGTCAGCATCGTGCTGCCGTCGGTCGCCGTCACTTCCACGACGATGGCGTTGGGTCCCTCGTCCAGATCAACCGAGCCGCTCGCCATACCGCTGGCTACCGCCGTGCCGGCGACGGTGATGGTGGCGAAGGCATTGGCCACCGTCGGCGTCAGCGTCAGGCTGCTCACGCTGTTGTCCACCATCGCCGCGTAGGTGGTCGTGGCAGCGTCAAAGTCCGGCGTCAGCGTGCCCGCCGACAGCGTCAGTGCGCTCAAATTGGCGTTGTTGTTCTCTACCACCGCCGTCACCGTTAAGGCGTTGGTATTCAGGTCCTCGGTGCCGGTTAGCGCCGCGGCAGTTATGGTCACGATCAGCGGGGCATCGACATCAAAGTCAGTCCCGTCGTAGGCCAGCGTCAGATCAGCGGATAAGCCGCCCCCGCGGCTGACTGCATTCACCGTTACGCCCGGCACGGTGGTGCTCAGCGTGAACTGGGCGGCGTTCAGCGAGCCGGCTGCCACAAACGACACTCCCCCCAGCCCGACGCGCAGTATCGCCCCGTTCAGGTTGGCCTCGGTCAGCACCGAAGCGCTAAAGACCTCCGCGCCGTTACCGCCCGGCATTACCATCCGCGCCACCGTCACCGCGTAGGTCATCGTGCTGCCGTCCGCCGCCGTCACTTCCACGAGGATAAGGTTGCTCCCCACGTTCAGCGTAATCGAACCGCTCGCCATGCTGCTGGTTACCGCCGTGCCGTTAACGGTGATGGTGGCGCCGGCATCGGCCGCCGTCGGCGTGACCATGATGTTGGCAACGCTGTTGGCCACGTCCGCAGTGTACGTGAGCGTGCCGGCGTCGAAGACCGGCGTCAGCGTGGCGCCGCCGGACAGGGTCAGGGCCGACAGCGTGGCGTCGTCAGCAGCCGGCGGCTCGCTTGTGACAGCCGCCGTCACCCGGTAATCGCCGGAGCCACGGTTGGTGCCAAATGCGTCAACACAAAGCAAGTGGTCTCCGGTTTGGGTCGCCGTATGGGTAATTCGGGAATTGGTATCTCCTCCGAAGTCGTCATTACCCGCAAGTACGTCGGAGCCGTTATGGCAGTCCAGCCCACCAAAGTCAGCCTGTCCGGGCGGATATAAACCGAGGGAAGTATCCAGGGTAGAGCCTCCTGTTCTCTCGGCATCAAACTGGTAGGCGCCGCCGGATACGAGCGCGACCAAAAATCCGTCCTGGTCACTGTCAGGATCAATAATGCTGTCGAACGTGCCGGGCACCGCGAGTCTTGTGGTGGTGCTGCCGTCGCCGGGGATGTCGTCCTCGTCGATGGCGGTCACCGTCACGGTGCCGGTATCCAGGTCGCCGGTGCCGGCGTGGGCCGCGTCCGCCACGGTGACGATGATGTCAAGGTCGGTGTCAAAGTCGCTGACGGCGCGGTCAAAGGCCAGCGTCAGCGTGGCCTCGGTGGCACTGTCGCGGACGGCCGTCATGACCGTCACCCCGGCATCGGTGGCCGCGCTGTTGAGCGTGATCGAATCGGCGGGCAGTGGGTCCAGATAGGTGGCGGTGCCGGCCAGCGTTACCGTCAGCGTGGCACCACTCAGATTGGCCTCGGTCAGTGGGCTCGGGTTGGTGGCGCTGATGGTTGCGGTGGCGGCTGGCAACACGTTCACGACGTCGCCGGATGGCGAGCAGGTGCGAACACCGGCTGATGTCGTGACACAGACGAAATAAAAATAATCGGTCGCATCGGCCGGGGGGTTGATGGCGGCCGTGCCATCATAGGTGCCAGTGGTTGCGACAATCTCCGCGGTGATGGCTGTGTCTTGTTCAACCGCGCAAGGCTGGGTATTGGTCGATTCAGTCACTGAACAGAGCGGCGCTGTGTTAGCGGCGGTATCCGCTTGAGCGGCATTCACTGGCTGCTCAGTGCGATAAACGCTAAATGTTACAGTATTCGCAGCGGCTGCTTCGCCCGTATTGCTCACCGTGAATGCCAGCGTGTCGGTATCCTCACCCGTTGGCGCGGCAATGGTCAGGATGGGAATGGGAGCCGGTGCCGCCACCTCAATGGTGAACGCCAACGTGCCCGTGCCGGGCGGGGAGGCCGCATCGGTGGCCGTGTAGGTGTAGGTCGTTGCCGCCTGCACCGCGTTCGGCGCGCCGGAAAGCACCCGGGTGCCGCTGTCAAAGGCCAGGCCGGACGGCATGCCCGACAGAGCGTAGCTGTACGGCCCGGTGCCACCGGTCGCCACCGGCAGGGTGAGATCGGTGATGGCGGCGCCCATGGTGTAGGTCTGATCGTCAATGGTCTCCCCGCCAAATTCCAGCGGGAGGGGCGGCGTGACCGTGATGCTCACCTGTTCGGTGTCGGAGGCGCTGCCGGGGTCGGTGACGGTCAGGGTCAGCAGATACTCGGCGGGAGGGGTGGCAGCGGGCACCATCCAGTCAGTGTCGGCGCTCGCGGCGGCGGAAAACGTGCCGATGCCGCCTGCCGCCGTCCACGCGATCGTCAGGTCGTCCAGCTCGTTATCCGGGTCAGTGATGTCGCTCTCCAGCCGCAGGGTTTCACCCGCCGCCACGGTGCTCCCTTCTACCAGCCGGATGGCCGCAAAGGGCCGGGTGTTGACGCCGGTGATGGTGATGGTGACCACCTGCGTCACCGCCACACCATCGGCGGTGGGCGCGGCGGCGGTAACGGTGAACATATCCTGCTCCATCTGGCCCGCGGTCAGCGCCCGGACTCTCGGAAGGTTGTAATTCAACGAATAGGTCCAGTCGCCGGCGGCGCTGATGGTGAACATGCCGTAGGTGCTGAACTGGAGCTGTTCTTCACCATCGCTGTTGACCGGCGCTACAAATTCGCTGTTGCCGCTGGTGGTGGTGATGGTCAGGGTGCCGGTGATCGAGTCGGTCGCGCCCTCGGTGATGGCGCCGGTGGCTACACCGGCGATGCTGGTGGTCAGGGTGCCGGTGGTGGTGACCAGCAGCTGCGCGACCTCGCCGTCGCCGGCGTTGCTGGAGGCGAACACTTCATACAGATACTCGGTGCCGGGGAGCAGCCCGCTGTCGGCGTAGGTGAAAACGTCGTCCGCAAGCGTGACCACAGCCTCGGCGCCCGGCGGGGCGAACGCGCCCAGCGTTGCCGTCTCAGCAGGAAAACCGCGAACCACGACGTACCTGTTCACCGCCGTGCTGACGGCGTCGGTGGGCGCCTCCCAGGTCAGCGTGACACTGTTGTCGGCGAGGGCCGAGGACACCAGGTTCTGAACCATGCTCGGCAGGTTCCCGGGGTCGACCACCACCCCCGGGTCCACTGTCAGCGCCACGTTGGCCCACGGCGAGACGCCGGCGGCGGTGCGCGCCCGCACCCGGTAGAAGTTGAACGTGACGCGAAACAGCGTCGCACTCTGGCTGTCGTCCTCGGCGTCAACATCAACATGATGATTGACGGTGGTGAGCACGACGCAATCGGTGTCGGCAGCACTACAACCCTGGATTTCATAGCTGCTGACCGAAGTCCCGGCGGGCACCGTGGCGGGCGGCAACCAGGTCAGGGCGATTCTGACCACCCGCCCTCGCCGCTCCGTAGCCACAAGATCGCGCACCGCGGTCAGCCCGGTGGCAGGGCTGAGAACTTCAATGGTGAAGCCGAGGGTGGCGGTATTGCCGTCGCCGGCGGTGACGGTGTAAGTGTAGCCGGTGGCGGCTTGCTCCGTGTCCGGCGTGCCGGAAAGGACGCGGGTGTCGGCGTCAAACGTCAGCCCGTTCGGCAGGCCGCCACCGCCGGTCGGGGCCAGGGTGTAGCTCAACGTACCCTCACCGCCGCTGGCCGCCGGCAGGGTGAGATCGGTGATGGCGCTATTGGCAAGGTAGGTCTGGTTGGCGATGGGCTGCATGCCCGCGAAGCTCGGGGCAGTGGCGACAACCCTGAGCATGTTGTCCGTGGTCAAGTCACCGGCACTAGTGTGCGCCGCGCCGGCTACGGTGACGCCGATTCTGGTGTTGGCGTCAATGCCGCTGCCGCCGTAGGCCAGCGTCAGGGTGGCCGCCGTGGCACTGTCGCGAGCGACGTTGCTGACGGTGACGCCGGTCCCTGCGCTCAGGTTCAGGGTGAACTGCCCCGCCGTCGGCGAAGTCTCGTACTCGGTGTTTTCGAGGGTGACCGTCAGGGTTGTGCCGTTGAGCGCGGTCTCGGCGATCGTAATGAAGGTGTCCGGGGCGCTGATGGTGGCGCGGGGCTGCGTGGGCGGCGCGCTTGTGACAGTCGCCGTCAGCCGGTAATTGCCGGTGGTGGCACCAGCTCCGTCAGCACAAAGCAAGTGGTCTCCGGTTTGTGTCGCCGTATGGATAATTCGGGAATTGGTATTAACCCCGGCTTCGATGTCGTCATTAGCTACAAGCACGCCGGCGGAGCCCGTGCAGTCACCAAAGGCACTCTGTCCGGGCGGATATAAAGCGATGCGAGGGTCCAAAGTATCGCTTGTTGCCGCGGCATCAATCTGGTAGGCACCGCCGGATATGAGCCTGACCCGAAGGACGTCCTGGTCAGTGGCAGAAGCAATATCGCTGGAGAATATGCCAGGCGCAAAGAGTCTTCCCGTGGTGGTGCCGTCGCCGGGGATATCAGGCACCTGCGCCGCCAGTGGCTCGGTTGTGACAGCCGCCGTCAGCCGGTAATTGCCGGTGGCTGCGGTAACTGGCCTAACACAAAGCAAGTGATCTCCGGTTTGTGTCGCCGTATGGGTAATTCGGGAATTGATATTTCCTGGGAAGTTGATATCGTCATTAGCCACAAGTACGCCGGCGGAGGAGAAGGTGCAGCCCTGAAAGTTAAGCTGTCCGGGCGGAAATAAACCGATGCGAGTATCCAAAGTCCCGCTTGTTGCCTCGGCATCAATCTGGTAGGTGCTGCCGGATATAAGCCCGACCAGAAAGCCGTCCTGGTCACTGGCACTATCAATATCGCTGTCGAACGTGCCGGGCACCATGAGTCTTGCTGTGGTGCTACCGTCGCCGGGGATGTCCTGCGCCTGCGCGTAGTGGGCCGGCAACAAGCCCAGCAGCAGCAGTACGAAGACCCGAGTTATCCGATTTGTCATTCTTGCTTGCTTGCTTGCATTATTGTCTTTATTGTCTTCGTTTTCATTTCCATTGCTATGGTCGCTGTGCCGTGGTGCTTTGCTATTTGGGGGAGGGGGCAGGATTGCCCGGCAAAAGCGGGAAACGGTGGGAGAAGGCAGCCACCCACCCGGACAGTAAGGCAAGCGTCGGCACCCGACCGGCCTTTGCGAACAGATGGCATCTAACCGCCAAGAATATTTTCCAAAACATTATTGTCACCCTACCAGTCCCCGCAAGTACCTGCAACAGCTTCATGGGATCGTAACAGATACGGTCACCGTTGACAATTTTATGTATGGGCCACCACATACTGGACAAATCCGGGAGTTGCCGGGCGCTGGCCTGGCAGGGGGTCCGGCAGCCCAATCCCCGGTGCGGGCGGTCGCCGTTGTAGCGTTGCAAATACGCCGGCAGGCGGTCGTTTGTGCCGGATCAGCACGTCGGCTTCCTTTTTTCAGCAGGCCATGAGTCCGGAATGTTTCCGGCCCTATGCATCAGCCTTAATCGTTTGACTTCAATGCATCCCAAGTACGTTGGTCCAGCATCGGATGCTACAAGAATTTGACCAACAAAAAGCTGACCATTACTATCGAACCAAGAATCAGGGGGAGCCGCCAGGCGATGCTCTCTTTCAGGCCATCCACGGTCGTCACCAGCGCCTCCAGCGTGCGCATCATCTCTGTCTGCGACATATATTCACGCTCCATCACAGCTTTGATATCGTCCGGCGACAATGCATCCCGGTCCTGGTAGGGACCGGCATATTTAACTTCCACCTCTTTCTCAAGACTGTGAAACTCAATAGTCAGAAAAGTATCTTTGTAAGGTAGAACAATGGACTTTGTCGAAAGGTTGGTCAGACCAACTATGAGCCGCCCGCGAAACCCCGGATCAACCTGCGCCCCGACGGTGGCGATTATCCCTTTGCGTGCGTAGGTGCTGGTCAGCCCGAAACGACCGACATGCCGCGCACTCATAGTAAGCTTCTCGCAGGTGGTGACAAGTACGAAGTCGCCGGGCCTGATTTCCACAAATCCGGTTTTTTCCAGGTCTGTTATTTTCTTGTGTGAGGAGCTGGCCGCTTGGCGCCCGACGCGCAGATCATAGGACGCTGGTTGTATCAACCTTTCAGAGAAAGGCTCGATACTTATTCCGCCCTGCTCCATCTTACAGGCAGCGCGAATGTCCCGGTCAGAAAGAATCATGATTGAGATTCAACTTAATTTTCATGGTTGCTTCGGCCATGGTACTCTCAATGCCCCGCCGCTACAAACTGCTGTACAGGTTCTTGGATTCAACCTCGAAGTGCAACAGGGGGGTTTATGCCGAATAGTGCCTGATCGGTGTTTTCATGCCAAGGCATTTGCGCGGTCGGTTATTGATCTGGTTGACCACATGCGCCAGTTGCAAGATTCTGATGGTCGAAAGATCATAGCTTTGGGGGAAATACTGCCGTATCAGCCCGTTGGTATTCTCATTGGTTCCTCGCTCCCAGGACGCGTAGGGATGGGCGAAATAGAAGTCGGCCTGCAGTGCGTCGCTGACCGCTTCATGGGCAGCGAATTCGGTGCCGTTATCCGAGGTCAAGGTGTGCACCCGGTCTTTGATCGCGGTCAGGTTTCTAATCAGCGCCTCGCTCACCGCCGGCGACTTCCGGTTGGGCAGGATATCAATGTACACAAAGCGCGTGGCGCGCTCGACCATGGTCAGCATAACGGCGGTATTGTTTTTCCCATACACCGTGTCCAGCTCCCAATCGCCGATGCGGGCGCTTTGCTCCACCAACGCCGGGCGCTGCTCAATGGACACCCGATTGGGTATCGAGCCCCGCCGCACCTTGCTAGCGTAGCGTTGCTTCCACTTTTTCCGGCAGCGTAACTGCTTAGACAGACAACCGCCGTGGTACTTGTCGTTGCGAATGTGCCGGTAGACCCATTCATGGCTGACCGCCACCCCGCCGGTTTTCCCCAGCCACAGGCTGATCTGCTCCGGGCTCCACTTCTCATGCAGCAGCCCTTCGATGAGTTGCCAATCTGGCCGGCCAATACGCGCCCCGGACTTAGCTGCGCGGCGCGCCATGGCCTGCTTGTGCGCCCCGGCTGGACGATAAGCGCCCGCTCCGGCGGTGCGCCCCCACACACGCCCCCGACTGGCCCCATTGCGGCGTATCTCCCGGCTGATGGTGCTTTTGTTGACACCGATAATATTGGCCATAGTTTGTTGCGAATACCCTTGCTTCAACCCATTGGAAATCTGCTATCGTTGAACACGGGTGAGGTGCGTGTAGTGTTTCATAAGGCAACTCCTTATATTGATTCTGGACAATCAAGATGCTACCGCATCTCACCTTTCCTTCATCGGTGAAGTTACACTTAAGAGTTGAATTCACGTTGCCAATCCTCCAGCAGGCAATCGTTGAAACCGCGCTGATCATCCGACGGCAAGTCTTCCTGGTAGTCCACGAACTCCTCTTGCACGATGCGCTTGAAGCGCTCGCTGCAGGCGTTCCTCTTCGGGCAGCGCGGGCAAGTGTAGCAGTGGCGCCAGCCTTGCTGTTTGGCATACTCGTCCCAGGTGCCGGCGAACTCGCTGCCGTTGTCGCTCAGCACCTGCCGGATGGAGCCCGGGAAGAGCGTTTTGACCAGGCTCGCAAAGCGCATGGCGGTGCGGCTGTTGATGCCATTGGTGGCAAGGGCAAAGCGGAAGCGGCTGGCGTGAGCGGTGGCGGTGAAGATAGATTGGCGGCAGCCGTTGCGGCAGCCGTTGATGAAATGCAGCACCGTATCAAAGGCCACGCAGTGGCCGGGGATGGCAGTGCGCCCCTTGCGGCCAAGGCGCGGGCGGGTCTTGCGTTTCAAGGGCCTGGGGCGCCCCTTGGGGTCCAGGCGCAGCGGAGTGCAGCGCATCTTGTCGGGGGCGTCGGCAACCCGCCGCCCGATGGTGCGGGCGCTGGGGCATGGCAGGCGGCGCCCGGTGCACCACGGCACGAGCAGCTCCTGCAGTTTCTCTTTGCCGCAGTTGGGCAAGCGCCGGGGCAGCTCGCGGATATGCGTGATGATCTCCGTCGGCCATTGCCGCCGGCGCCTTTGCTTCGGTGCACGGCTGCGGTCCTGCAGCGCACGCCAGCCGATTGCGCGCCAGCCGCGGCACCAGGCGTAGCGCGAGAAGCGGCTGGTGTGATCCATGTTTGCAGCCAGACCGTGTTTTTCCCAGAAACCAGGGCGGCGCGCTTTTGCCTGGCTGCAAGGCTCCTGTTGCTCTCCTTTATGCCTGAAGAAGCAACATTGTAAAAGCCGCGTACGTGTATACCCGCGGAAGCCGACGTGCTGGCTCAGCCTGTCGGCTTCCTTCTTTCAGCAGGCCATGAGTCCAGTATGTTTCCGGCCCTATGCAGCCTTTGTACAGATCCATAACAGATGGCAGGCCCATAACCGGCACTCCGGGTGGTTGACCGACAAGGATGGTACGGGAGGCCGCGGCGCGAGCATCAATGAGTGTACAGCCGGCGGCGCCAGGGCGAAGTGGAAGCGGCTGGCGTGAGCGGTGGCGGTGAAGATAGATTGGCGGCAGCCATTCGGGGCGGCGTGTTTCGCGGCCCGGGCCGCCGGGGGGCACGGGCCAATCCGGCCACCCCCCCTGCCCCCCTTGTCAGGGGGGTGGCGTGCCGACGTGCCTGCGTGCCGGGCTCAGTAGTGGAAAGGCTGCGGGGCGGAGCCTACGGGGGGGCGTGTTTTGCTGGCCGGGCCGCCGGGGGGCACGGGCCAATCCGGCCAAAAACCCCCTGCCCCCTTGTCAGGGGGGAGCCTTGCCGACGTGCCTGCGTGCCGGGCTCAGTAGTGGAAAGACTGCGGGGGAATTCTACGGGGGGCGTGTTTTGCTGGCCGGGCCGCCGGGGGGCACGGGCCAATCCGGCCAAAAACCCCCTGCCCCCTTGTCAGGGGGGAGCCTTGCCGACGTGCCTGCGTGCCGGGCTCAGTAGTGGAAAGACTGCGGGGGAATTCTACGGGGGGCGTGTTTTGCTGGCCGGGCCGTCGGGGGGCACGGGCCAATCCGGCCAAAAACCCCCTGCCCCCTTGTCAGGGGGGAGCCTTGCCGACGTGCCTGCGTGCCGGGCTCAGTAGTGGAAAGACTGCGGGGGAATTCTACGGGGGGCGTGTTTTGCTGGCCGGGCCGTCGGGGGGCACGAGCCAATCCGGCCAAACCCCCCTGCCCCCCTTGTCAGGGGGTGGCGTGCCGACGTGCCTGCGTGCCGGGCTCAGTAGTGGAAAGACTGCGGGGGAATTCTACGGGGGGCGTGTTTTGCTGGCCGGGCCGTCGGGGGGCACGAGCCAATCCGGCCAAACCCCCCTGCCCCCCTTGTCAGGGGGTGGCGTGCCGACGTGCCTGCGTGCCGGGCTCAGTAGTGGAAAGACTGCGGGGCGGAGCCTACGGGGGGGGCGTGTTTTGCTGGCCGGGCCGTCGGGGGGCACGGGCTCATCTGGCCACCCCCCCTGCCCCCCTTGTCAGGGGGAGCCTTGCCGACGTGTACTAACCGGACACATGGGTAACACTCCCCCCTGACAAGGGGGGCAGGGGGGGGTTGTACAACCGGGCACAGGTCGCGTGGTGGCGTGCCGACGGACCCGGCGCGCCGGCCTCAGTAGCGGACAGAGCCCTCCAGGCCAAATTCATGATCCTCGGCATGCTCGCCGTACAGCTCCAGCTTCAGGCCATCGCCTCGCCAGGCCGGGCCCAGAACGTCCGTAAAGTCCATCACCATGCGCTGGCGGGCGCCGGCGCTGTCCCAGCCCGGCTGCAGCGCGAACCTCACACCACGACCCCACAGACTCGGGGTTATGCCGACCTCCGCGCTTACCTCCCAGGCCTCAAAGTCCGATTCCTCGTGCACCAGCAAGTAATGACCGTCCAGGCGCAAGCGGGTGCCGCTGCGCGGATTGGCGTATTCAACCCCCGCCCCCAGATCCGCGCCCGCGCCGGTCTCAACGTCGCCCAGGTCCCAGCGCAGACCCAGCTCAAAGCGCTGGCCAAAGCGCCCACCGCGCGCCGACGCCGCCCCGTGGCGATTGCCTGCCAGCGCCATGCGCAGGCGATGCGCGCGGGTGGTCACCGACGACAGGTTCTGCTCGCTGTCTGACTCTATCTCAACCGTCAACGCGCTGGCCTTTAACGCCACGTCCGCGCGGCCCCCGGACCACAGCTTGCCGCGCGCGCCCAGCGCCGCCGTTTGCATTTCCACGTCTGTTTTCCTGCTCTGCCCGCTATCGGTGATTTCAGACTCGCCCAGGCCGTAGCCCACCAGGCCCCATACACTCAAGCCGGCGCGCGGCTGCCACTGCACATAAGGCAAGATACTGGTCAGCTCGGTCTCCACCTCGCCATCGGCAATCGCGGCGCTGCTAAAGTCCGCATCGCCCCTGCTGTGCGAGACCGCAACACCCACCAATGTGCGCCGGCTCGCCCGGTAGTCCAGGCCCAGGTAGCCCGAGACAATATCGCCGTCCAACTGGAAGCCATCTTCAGGCTCGCCCTCATAGTTGCCCACCGAACCGCGCGCCCACAAGGTGGTGGCGCCCACGCCGGCGGCGTCGCCCTCATTCAGGCTGAGCTGAAAAGCACTGCCGGCAAACAGCGCGCCAACGGAGGTCTGCTGGCCGCCGGCGGCAGCCGGCACGGGCTGCTGGTTGTCTGACTCGTCCCCGGCATTGGCCGCGGCCTGCCCGTTCCTCAGGGACTCAAGGCTCAGCGTGCGACCGCCAAACGTCAACTGGCTGCCGCCGGCGCCGCTGCTAAAGCGCTCACCCAGCACCTCCACCGCGCCCGATGTAAACGACCGGCCAAAGGCGCCCAGCGTCATCTCCATTGCCTCGCTGCGGGCGACTTCGAGCGGGCCGCCTGTGACCCCAGACCCAGGCTCCACTGTGATCATCAGCGACAACGTCACGGCGGCGGGCGACAGGGCCGAATCCGTGGCCGTGTAGGTGTAGGTCGTTGCCCCTTGCTCCGTGTCCGGCGTGCCGGAAAGTACCCGGGTCATGGCGTTAAAGCTCAGGCCGGACGGCATGCCCAACAGGGCGTAGCCGTACGGCCCGGTGCCGCCGGTCACCACCGGCAGGGTGAGGTCGGTGATGGCGGTGTTCACCGTGTAAGTCTGTGCGTCAATGGTTGCCCCGCCAAAGCTCAGCGCGCCGCCTGACGATGTGACCGTGATGGTAAAGGTCGCCGTTACCCTGTCATTGACGCCGTCGTCGGCGGTGATGCTCACCACTGTATCTCCCAACTCCGTGGGCGTACCGGTAACCTGATCGGTTCCATCAAACACCAGGCCGGTTGGCAGGCTCGTGAGCGTCACTGTCGGCGAGGTGCCGGCACCGTCGCCATCGGCATCGTTCACCGTGATCGTCAGCGCCGTGATCGGCGCGTTTTGCACGTAGCTCTGCGGGCCGGGGTTGACGATCACCGGCGCGACGTTGTCGTCCACCGCGACCGCGGCCGTGGTCAAAGGATTAGTGCCGCTGTGCGCCGCGGCATCCACCACGACTCTCAGGTTCAGGTCACTGTCGAGGTCGGTGCCCGTGTATGACAGCTCAAGGACTGCCTGAGTAGTGGAGACCGCCATCACCGATGCGACACTGATCATGGCGGCGCCGGGGGTGCCGGTCAGCGTGAACTGCGACGCCATCAGCGTGCCCATGTAGGTGGCGTTGGTGAGCGTTACCGTTAGCATCGCGCCGTCCAGGTTGGCCTCGGTCAGCGTGCTCGGGACGGTGGTGGGGATGGACGCGGTCGGCGCGGTAGCCGCCAGCGGCGTGCCGCTGCCGGAGGCCGAGTAGGCACCGTTGCCTTCGGCATTGACGGCGCGCACCTGAACTTCATACAGCATGCTTGCCGTCAGGCCGGTGATCGTCAGGCTGGTTGCCGCTCCCGGACCCGGGCTGGCAACTGTGAATGGGTCCGATCCCGTACGAAATTGCACGTTGTAGCCCGTAATCGCCGGGCCGTTGTTGTCCGGCGCCGTCCAATCGACGTTCAGAGACACCGCACCCGCCGTCACGGTCGGGGCCGCCGGCGCTGATGGCGGCTCATCCACGTCGTCCACCGTTACCGCTACCGTCGCCTGCGCCGTGGCCGCGCCAATCGTCAGCGACACCTCCAGCGTGTAGGACGGGGTGTCCTCGAAATTGATGGAATCGTTGGCCGCCACCGTTAACTGGCCGGTGGCCTCAGCAATGTTGAAATCGCCGCCGGTATTGCCCGACACGATGGCCCAGGTTTGTGTGCCGGACGGGAACTCGGCGGCCGCCAGCGGGGTGCCGACGTTCATATCCGCGGCCGTGTTCTCGGCCACGGTAAAGGTTGCGCCCGCCAGTGACGGCGGAGTGGCGGTGACCATAACCGTGTTGTCCGTGGTCAGGGCATCATCGCCGGTGTGTGCCGCCGCCACCACCGTGACGCCTAGGGTGGTGTCCGCGTCTATGCCGCTGGTGTAGGCCAGCGTCAGGGTGGCCACCGTGTTGCCGGTGCGCACGACGTTGCTCACCGTGACCCCGCTCGCTCCGGTACCGTGGTTGATGGTGAACTGCACCGCCGCCAGCGTACCCACGTACTCGGTGTTGCTGAGGGTCACCGCCAACTCCGTCCCGCTCAGGTCCGCCTCGGCGATGGCGGTGGTCGGAGTGCTGATGGTCGCGGTCGGCGTGGTAGGCGCCATCGGCGTGCCGGTACCCAAGGCCGAGTACGGGCCGTCACCTTCGGCATTGGTGGCGCGCACCCGAACCTGATACTCCACGCTCGCCATCAGGCCGGGGATGGTGATATCAGGGGTCGTTCCCGAATGTCCGGCATCGGTGTATACGCCCGCCGGGGCCGATGAGCTCAGGCGATATTCCACGTTGTAGCCCGTAATCGCCGGGCCGTTGTTGTCCGGCGCCGTCCAAGTGACGGCCAGCGACTCCACCCCCGGCGTCACGGTCGGGGCCGCCGGCGCTGATGGCACCTCCTCCACGTCGGTCACCGTTACCGTTACCGTCGCCTGCGCCGTGGCCGCGCCAATCGTCAGCGACACCTCCAGCGTGTAGGACGGGGTGTCCTCGAAATTGATGGAATCGTCGGCCGCCACCGTTAACTGGCCGGTGGACGGATTAATGGCGAAATCGTTGCCGGTATTGCCCGATACGATGGCCCAGGTTTGGCTGCCGGCCGGGAACTCGGCGGCCGCCAGCGGGGTGCCGACGTTCATATCCGCGGCCGTGTTCTCGGCCACGGTAAAGGTTGCGCCCGCCAGTGACGGCGGAGTGGCGGTGACCATAACCGTGTTGTCCGTGGTCAGGGCATCATCGCCGGTGTGTGCCGCCGCCGCCACCGTGACGCCTAGGGTGGTGTCCGCGTCTATGCCGCTGGTGTAGGCCAGCGTCAGGGTGGCCACCGTGGGGCTGGTGCGCACGACGCCGCTCACCGTGACCCCGCTCGCTCCGGTACCGTGGTTGATGGTGAACTGCACCGCCGCCAGCGTACCCACGTACTCGGTGTTGCTGAGGGTCACCGCCAACTCCGTCCCGCTCAGGTCCGCCTCGGCGATGGCGGTGGTCGGGGTGCTGATGGTCGCGGTCGGCGTGGTAGGCGCCATCGGCGTGCCCATACCCAAGGCCGAGTACGGGCCGTCACCTTCGGCATTGGTGGCGCGCACCCGAACCTGATACTCCACGCTCGCCATCAGGCCGGGGATGGTGATATCAGGGGTCGTTCCCGAATGTCCGGCATCGGTGTATGCGCCCGCCGGGGCCGATGAGCTCAGGCGATATTCCACGTTGTAGCCCGTAATCGCCGGGCCGTTGTTGTCCGGCGCCGTCCAGGTGACGGCCAGCGACTCCACCCCCGGCGTCACGGTCGGGGCCGCCGGCGCTGATGGCACCTCCTCCACGTCGGTCACCGTTACCGTTACCGTCGCCTGCGCCGTGGCCGCGCCAATCGTCAGCGACACCTCCAGCGTGTAGGACGGGGTGTCCTCGAAATTGATTGAATCGTCGGCCGCCACCGTTAACTGGCCGGTGGACGGATTAATGGCGAAATCGTTGCCGGTATTGCCCGATACGATGGCCCAGGTTTGGCTGCCGGCCGGGAAGTTATCGGGCACCAGCGGGGTGCCGACCGGGGTATTCGCGGCGGCATTCTCGGCCACGCTAAAGGTTGCGTTTGGCAGCGACGGCGCGGTGGCGGTGACCGGGATGGTGGCGGTGTCAAGGTCACCCGCGCCGGTGTGGGCCGCAGCGCCTACCCTGACGCCAAGCGTGGTATTGGCGTCTATGCCGGTGCCGCCGTAGGCCAGCGTCAGCGTTGCCAGCACGGCGCTGGTGCGTGTGACCGCGCTCACCGATACGCCAGTTGCGCCGCCGCTCAGCGTCACGCCGAACAGGTTGGCAGCCAGCGTGCCGACATACTCGGTGCTGGTAAGCATTACCGTGACTGTCGCGCCTTCAAGGGTGGCTTCGGTCAGCGAGGACGGGGTGGCAATGGCCGCGGACGGCGGGGCCATTGCCACCGGGTTGACGGTGACCTCGGCGGTGCCGCTGAGGGGCGGGGTGGCGTCATCGGTGACGGTCAGGGTCAGGGTGACGGGGGCGGTGCCGCCGGCGGGGGCGGTCCAGGTGGTACTGGCAACGGCGGCATCGGTGAAACTGCCAACGTTGGGGTTCGCGCTCCAGGCGTAGCTCAGGGTGGTGCCGGTGTCCGGGTCTTCGCCGGTGGCGGTCAGCGTTAGCGCCGTGCCGAACTCAACATCGGTGCCATCGGCGGGCGCGCTGATGGTGACGGTGGGGGCGTCATTGGCGCCGGTGATGGTGATGGTGACGTCCGTGGTCGCGCGCGGGTCGGCCGCGGCGACCACGGTGAAGACGTCGGTTTCCATTGCATTCGCCGCCAGCACGTCGGTGGCGGAGCCGGCGGCGTTGTTCAGCGTGTAGGTCCACACGCGGGTATCGGCAACGATGGAGAACGTGCCGTAGGTGCCGTCATCGGTCTGCGCCACGACCTCGGTGCCGCCGCCGCCGGAGTTGGTGACGGTCAGGGTGCCGGTGGCGGTGGCGGTAGCGGCGTCTTCGGTGACGGCGCCGGCGGTTTCACCGCTGATGACGATCGGCGCCGAGGGGATGGTGACGGTGAAATTCAGGGTTGCGGCGTCGCTGTCGGCGGTGTTGGCATCCTCGTCCGCGGCACGGTAGGTGTGGGTGGAGGCGGTGGTCTGCACCGTCTGCGGCGTGCCGGTGATGGTCGGCGGGGTGGCGGCGGCGTTGAAGGTCAGCCCGGCGGGCAGGTCCGGGGTGATGGTGTAGGTGATGTCGCTGGGGGCGCCGAAGATGCCGCGTTCGTTGCCGCCGGTGGCCACAGGCAGTGTTACGGGGGGCGTAATCGCCGTATTGACCGTATATCTCTGAGCGGGAATTGCGGTTCCCAGAGCGAACGCGGGGGGCACGTCGGCTTCCACCGAAATGTTGAGGATGATGGTATCGGTGTCGGCGTCGGTATTGTTCACGTCGGAGTCGGCCACGCGGTAGGTGAAGTCGGTGGCCGGGAACACGGCGGTGGCCGGGACGCCGCTCAAGATTCGCGTGGCGGGGTTAAAACTCAAGGTCGGCGGCAGGGCCGGGGTCGGGTCAATGGAGTACACCAGCATGCCGTCGCCGCCGCTGGCGGACACCAACTGAAGGTTGGGGGCAGGCGCACCCACCACGTACACAATCGTCGGATTACCGGCTGGGGCGAAGGTCGGCGGGCCGTTGGTATCCGGTATCGGCGGCGCGGTGATGGTGATGGTGAACACCAGCGTTACCATGGCGGGCGAGGTGGCCGCATCGGTGGCCGTGTAGGTGTAGGTCGTTAGCGCTTGCACCGCGTTCGGCGTGCCGGAAAGTACCCGGGTGTCGGTGTCAAAGCTCAGGCCGGACGGCAGGGTTTCGATGATGGCGTAGCTCAGCGTGCCGGTGCCGCCGCTGGCCACCGGCAGGGTGAGGTCGGTGATGGCGGTGTCCATGGTGTAAGTCTGGGCGGTGATGGTCGCCCCACCAAAGCTTAGCGCGGCTGCATTGACCGTGATGCTAAAGGTATCCGTTACCATGTCATTGACGCCGTCGACGGCGGTGATGGTCACCTCTGTGTCGCCCAACGCCGTCGGCGTACCGCTAACCTGATCGGTTCCATCAAACATCAGGCCGTTTGGCAGGTTCATAAGCGTCACCACCGGCGGGTTGCCGTCGGCGTCGCCATCGTCATCGGTCACCGTGATCGTCAGCACCGTGATCGGCGCGTCTTGCACGTAGCTTTGCGAGCCGGGGTTGCTGATCACCGGCGCGGCGTTGTCGGCGACCGTGACCGGGGCCGTGGTCAAAGGATCATCGCCGCTGTGCGCCGCGGCTGCCACCACGACGCTCAGGTTCAAGTCACTGTCAAGGTCGGCGCCCGCCTCCGGGTATGCCAGCACAAGGGCTGCCTGAGTACCGGAGCCGGTCACCGATTCGACACTGATCATGGCGCCGCCGGGGGCGCCGGCCAGCGTGAATTGCGACGCCGTCAGCGGGCCCACGTAGGTGGCGTTGCTGAGCGTTACCGTTAGCATGGCGCCGTTCAGGTTGGCCTCGGTCAGCGTGCCCGGGACGGTGGTGGTGATGGACGCGGTCGGCGCGGCAGACGACAGCGGCGTGCCGGTGCCGGGGGCCGAGTACGCACTCATGCCTTCGGCATTGACGGCGCGCACCTGAACCTCATACAACGTGGCTGCCGTCAGGCCGGTGATCGTCAGGCTGGTTGCCGTTCCCGGATCCGCGGCATCCGTGTACGCTCCCGTTGAGCCCACGCGATAACGCACGTCGTAGCCCGTAATCGCCGGGCCGCTGTTGACCGGTGCCGTCCAATTGACGATCAGAGACTCCGCGGCCGCCGCAACGGTCGGTGCCGCCGGCGCTGCCGGCGGCTCATCGACGTCGGTCACCGTGACCGCTACCGTGGCTTGCGCCGTGGCCGCGCCAATCGTCAGCGACACCATCAGCGTGTAGGACGGGGTGTCCTCGAAATTGATGGAATCGTTGGCCGCCACCGTTAACTGGCCGGTGGACGGATTAATGGCGAAATCGTTGCCGGTATTGCCCGATACGATGGCCCAGGTTTGGCTGCCGGCCGGGAAGTTATCGGGCACCAGCGGGGTGCCGACCGGGGTAGCCGCGGCCGTGTTCTCGGCCACGGTAAATGTGTCGCCCGCCAGTGACGGCGGGGTGGCCGTGACCGGGATGGTGGCGGTGTCAAGGTCACCCGCGCCGCTGTGGGCCGCAGCGCCTACCCTGACGCCAAGCGTGGTATTGGCGTCTATGCCGGTGCCGCCGTAGGCCAGCGTCAGCGTCGCCAGCACCTCGCTGGTGCGTGTGGCCGTGCTCACCGTTACGCCACTGCCGCTCAGCAGCGTCACGGTGAACAGGTTTGCAGCCAGCACGCCCGGGACATACTCGGTGTTGGTAAGCATTACCGTGACGGTCGCGCTATTAAGGGCGGCTTCGGTCAGCGAGGCCGGGGTGGCAATGGCGGCGGTCGGCGCCGCCGCCCGGGTCACGGCGAGAGTATAGGTCTGTGTCGTGCCGTCCTCGGCGGTCACCAGCACGGTGATGGGGGTAACGACGCCCGCGGTCAGTGCAATCGCGGTGCTGGCCGCGCCGCTGTTCACAGCGGTGCCGTCGACGGCGATGGTGGCGCCGGCGGCATCGGTCGCGGTCGGCGTTACCATGATTTCGGCAACGTCGTTGGCAACGTCCGCGGTGTAGGTCAAGGTGGTGGGCGCGAAGACCGGGGCGAGTACGGCGCCGCCGGACAAGCTCAGGCCGGACAAGGTGGCGTCGCTGCTCTCAACGATAGCCGTGACCGTCACCGCGCCGGTGCTCAGGTTGCCGGCGACGCGGTGGGCCGCGTCCGGCACGGTGACTCTGATGTCAAGGTTGTCGTCAAAGTCGCTGGTGGCGCGGTCAAAGGCCAGCGTCAGGGTGGCTTGGATGTCGCTGTCGCGGACCGCCGTGGCCGTCACCCCGGCGGTGATGGCCGCGGTGTTGAGCGTGATCAGGCTGGCGGGCAGTAGGTTCTCATAGGTGGTGTTGGCCAGCGTTACCGTCAGCGTGGCGCCGTTCAGGGTGGCCTCGGTCAGCGAAGGCGGAACGGTGGCGCTGATGGTCGCGGTCGGCGCCGCCGCCCGGGTTATGGTGAGGGTATAAGTCTGCGCCGGGGCGATCGCGCCGGTTACTATCACAGTGATGACGTTGGTGCTGCCTACGTTCAGCATAATCCCCTGGCTGGCTTCGCCGCTGTTCACGCGGTTGCCGTTGACCAAGATCTCTACGCCGGCGGCGACAGTCGGCGTCACGGCGATGCGGTCGACGCTGTTGACCACCGATGCGATGTAGTCGAAGATTTCGGCATCGAAGACCGGGTCGAGCGTGCCCGCGGACAAGGTCAGGGCGCTCAGTCTGCTGGTCTCTACGACGGCCGTGACTGTCACCGCGCCGGTGGTCAGGTCGCCGGCGCCGGTGTGGGACGCGGCCGGCACGGTGACGATAATGTCGATGTCGTCGTCAAAGTCGAGGTCGGCGTAGTTCAGCGTCAGGGTGGCCTGGGTGTCGCTGTCGCGGACGACGCTATCGGCCACAACAACACCGGCGTCGGTGGCCTCGGTGTTGAGCGCGAACGAACCGGCGCCCAGTGGGCTCGCATAGACGGTGTTGGCCAGCGTTACCGACAGCGTGGCACCCTCCAGGTTGGCCTCGGTCAGCGAGGGCGGGTTGGTGGCGCTGATAGACGCGGCCGGCGCGCCGGTGACGGTGATGGTGACGGTGTCCGCCACGGAGTCCACATCACCGTCGTTGACCACCAGCGAGAACACCAGGGTGGCCGCGTCGTCGGGAGCGGTGAAGGTGGGACTGACCACGGTGGTGGCGCTCAGGGTGACGTCGGTGCCGCTGTCCTGCGTCCAGGCATAGCTAACAATGGCGTCGCCGGTGTCCGGGTCGGCGGAGGCGCTGCCGTCCAGCATCACAGTCGCACTCGGCGCAACCGCCGGCTGGTCAGGGCCGGCATCGGCATCCGGCGCGTCATTGGCGCCGGTGATGGTGATGGTGACTACCTGGGTGACGATGGGGTCGGCGGCGGCGGCGATGGTGAAGGTTTCGCGATCGATGTCGCCCGCCGCCAGGGCGTTGGTGTCATCGTCGGCGTTGTCCAGGGTGTAGGTCCAGGCGCCGGTATCGGCAGCGATGACGAAAGCGCCGTAGGTGCCGGACTCGGTCGGGGCAACGACGTCGGTGCTGCCGCCGGGGTTGGCGACGGTCAGGGTGCCGGTGGCGGTGTTGGCGGTATTGTCGTCTTCGGTGACGGCGCCGGCGGTGTCGCCGCTGAGGGTAATCGCCGCCGCCATCCGCGTCACCGTCACCATGTAGGTCACGGTGGCGGGGGGGCCGTCTTCCGCCGTCACCACCACGTCGATGAGGTTGGGTCCCACGTCCAGCTCAACCGGGTCGCTCGCCGCGCCGCTGGCTACCACCGCGCCGTCAACGGTGATGCCGGCACCGTCATCGGCCGCCGTCGGCGTCAGCGTCAGGCTGCTCACGCTGTTGTCCACCATCGCCGTGTAGGTCAGCGTGGCAGCGGCAAAGCCCGGCGTGAGCATGCCTTCCGACAGCTCCAGTGCGCGCAAATCCGCGTTGCTGCTCTCCATCACCGCCATCACCGGCACTGGTGGGGAGGCATCCAAGGACGTGGCGGCGGTGTGCACCCTGGAACCTATATTAATGGCTAAGGTTAGATCAGAGTCGAAATCCGTCCCATCCTGTATCAGCGTTAGTATGACGGTCGTCGCGTCTACGCGGACGATACTACTAAAGCTAGTATCTTCTATGCCACCAAAAATGGGGGACTGGCTCACGGAAAAGCCGCCGGTCGCGGGCAGCGGGTCTACAAATTCCGAGTTCGTCAGCGTGATGGTCAGCATCGCCCCGTTCAAGTTCCTCTCGGTCAGCGGGCTTGGATTGGTCGCGGAGATGGTCGCAGTGACCCTTCCGGGCATTGACGCCCGCATCACTGTCACCGTGTAGGTCAGCATCGTGCTGCCGTCCGCCGCCGTCACCACCACGAAGATGAAGTTGGCTCCCACGGCCAGCGAAATCCGCTCGCTCGCCATGCCGCTGTCTACCGCCGTGCCGGCAACGGCGATGCTGGCACCGGCATCGGCCGCCGTCGGCGTCAGCGTCAGGCTGCGCACGCTGTTGTCCACCATCGCCGTGTAGGTCAGCGTGGCAGCGGCAAAGCCCGGATCGAGCATGCCTTCCGACAGCTCCAGTGCGCTCAAATCCGCGTTGCTGCTCTCCATCACCGCCGTCACCGTCACGGTGCCGGTATCCAGGTCGCCGGTGCCAGCGTGGGCCACGGCCGCCACGGTGACGATGATGTCAAGGTCGGTGTCAAAGTCGCTGACGGCGCGGTCAAAGGCCAGCGTCAGGGTGGCTTCGGTGGCGCTGACGCGGACCGCCGTGACTGTCACCCCGGCGGTGGTGGCCGCGGTGTTGAGCGTGACCGAGTTGGCGGGCAGTGAGGTCTCATAGGTGGTGCCGGTTAGCGTCACCGTCAGCGTGGCGCCGTCCAGGTTGGCCTCGGTCAGCGAGGTCGGGACGGTGGCGGTGATGGCCGCGGTGACCACGCCGACCGCCGTCACGGTCACTGCCACCGATTCGTCTACGGTGCCGCATTGATTGGTGCGATTGCTATCTCCGGTAGCACCGCCCGGCGCGACGACGCAAGCGAAATAATGATAAGTGCCCGGCGCGGTGGGCGCGGTGTGCCCGGGGTTAGTGAATTGAACGCCGGTCACTGGAGGAGCCGATTCGAGTCCAGGAATCGCTGCTTGGCCGCCGGTGGCAGGAAATCTACCAAGCCAGCAAAGCGAGGTCTCAGTCGCGGTGCAGTCGTCGGGAAATGGACTCGGCACACTTCCGGCATCAGCGCGAGTCGCCGTGCGGAAGAAGTTCAGGAACCAACCCTGGGGTGCCTGCCCGTTCCCAATATTGTCTACCGTGACGCTGATATCATTAGGGAAGTTAGCCCCCGCCATCAGGGAGGCGGGGATATTTGCCGGCGCAGCAGTAATGGTCAAGTCTCCCGTAAGGTTCACGACGTTGCTGGTGCGCGAGCAGGCGGTCACGGGGGGCGTGGTGGCAGCCGTGACACAGACGTAATAATAATAATTGGTCGCATCGACTGGCGTGTCGATGGTGATGTCAGGGACATCAAATGGGCTGGTGGCCGTGCTAATTTCTCCACTAATGGCCTGATCTGCCGTACCTACTAATTCACCTGAAACCGGCGACGCCACGGGGTCTGTGGATTCAGTCCCCCTGCGATAAACGCTAAATGTCGCGCCACCGTTTGCCACTGTCCCGCCCGTATTGCTCACCGTGTAGCTCAGAGTGGTGCCAGTATCATTCACCACTGGTGCGGTCACAGTCAGGACGGGCGGCAGCGCCGTCACGGACACGGTCGGCGCATCAACCGCCTCCGTACCATCCGGTGCCGTCACGCCCGTCAGACCAAGAGAGCAATTATTGTCGGTATTGGTTTCTAAGGTCGGATCATCAACACAGACGAAATACAGGTAATCCCCCGCTGCCGTATTGGCTGGCGGGGTCAGGGAGGTTGTGATCACCGGATCGGTGACCGCGCCAATGCCAAGCCCGCCAACGGTGGGAGTCGGCGAGGGTGTCACTGCTATCACGCTATGTCGAATGGTGCCGAGGCTAGCGAACACGTCGCTGATGATTTCCCTTCTGTCAGCCGCTGACAATGCAGGCGAAGCCGGAACTTGATAAAAGGTCAACGCCTCCTGCCCAGATGCCGCAGTCCCGCCATTGGTCACTTCGGTTGTGAAGGTGAAGGCCGTGCCCGCCGTCGCATTGGATGGCGCGGTTACTGCCGAAATTCTCAGATCGGGGCGCAGGGTTCTCACAGCCACTTGTTCTGAAGCCGTGCAGTTAGGATTGTTAATGGTGATAGCGTCGACAACTTCGGGGATGACGGTTTCGGCAGGATTGCTGAGGCAAGCAAAATAATGAAAGGTTCTATTTGCCGCTACGGCTGGCGCGTTGGCAGCAGGAGTAAGAGTTATGTTAGCCTGTTCGGCATTCACTGCAAGCCCGGATGCAGCAGTCGCGCTGGCCGTTCCCTCTATGCAAAGGGTGTCCAGGTTGGCGGTTGTGGTAGAGCATAAGGGCGGCGTGGGAGTCGGCACGAGGAGGTTGCTAGAAGGAGGTGAGGACCTGCCTGTCGAAGAGCGATAATAGGTCACTGTCGTTGTCGTTGACCCAGTTATAGCCTCTCCATCATTTGTTACGGTGCTTCTCAAGATGAGCGCGTCCCCGACATCAACATTAGTAGGCAAAGCGGCTGTGTCTAACACAATGGACAGATCAATGCTCGCCGGAGTCGTGTCTACAACTGTCAGGCCGGTGTAAGCGACGGGGAATGATGTAGTGCCGGCTACGACGCTAATTTGAATGTCATGAATCCCGGTTGGAACATTCTCTACGACCAGCGGGCTAGCGACAGGATCGCCAGAATTGGTGCCATCATTATACACCAAACGGAGCCGCGCCGCCGCGCCGCCGGTCAGAGTAATGGTGTAGGTGTTTCCTGCTGTGAAACTATTAGAGACGAGGCGGAACTGGTCTATATCACTGGCAAAGTCAATACGGCCTCCATCATCTGGGATCGGGCCTTCGCCGGTGTCGGAGATATCCGCAACCACTGTCAGAACGGGAGAGCAGTTATCTGCGTTGGTGGGAGTGGCCTCGTTCGCAACAAAGGCGCAAGCGAAATAATGATAATCGCCCTCCACGCCTAGCGTGAGACCGGAGAAGAGTTCTGTTCTGCTCGCTCCATTCGGATCAATTGAATCAATTTCCCTTGGGTTGTCGCCTGCTGCCTGCGCCTCCACACACGCTCCAGACGCGAGGGGCCCTGGGTCGCAATCATTCTCCGGGAGCGTTGCCGGAATAGCCCCACTGGAGCGATAAAGGAAGAACCGAGCCGGGGGGTTGCTCGTATCCGATTCCGTTGGCGTTGCAGCAGTCCCCCGATTGATAATGGTGGCGGTCAAACTAAATGGAGTCCCAGTCGTGGCAATAATTTTTCCCTCTTGCGGGGTCGTCCCGCTCGGCACGAGCGCCGCATCAATGCTCAGATCCGGCGCGGGCGGTGCGGCCGCCGCGCGGGTTACGGCGAGGTCATAGGTTTGCGTTGTCGTGCCGTCCTCGGCGGTGACCACCACGGCAATGTCGGTGGCCGCGCCCGCGGTCAGCGTAATCGCGGTGCTGGCCGAGCCGCTGGTCACGGCAGTGCCGTTGACGGCGATGGTCGCGTTGCCATCGGTCGCGGTCGGCGTGACCATGATGTCGGCAACGTCGTTGGCCACGTCCGCGGTGTACGTGAGCGTGCCGGCGGCGAAGGCCGGGTTAAGCATGGCGCCGCCGGACAGGGTCAGGCCGGACAAGGTGGCGTCGCGGCTCTCGTCGACTTCAACCGTGACCGAGGCGGTGGTCAGGTCGCCGGTGCCGGTGTGCGCCGCGTCAGTGACGGTTACGCCCAGCATGGCGTCGGTGTCAAAATTGCTGCCGTCGTAGTCCAGCGTCAGCACGGCGTTGGTCGTGTCCATGCCGCTGACCGATGCCACCGTTACGCCCGACACGGTGGTGACCAGCATGAACTGGGCGGCGTCCAGCGAGTTTGCATACGCCGTGTCCGCCAGCGTCACCGTCAGCGTGGCGCCGTTCAGGTTGGCCTCGGTCAGTGTATCCGGGTTGCTCGCGGTGATGGCCGCGGTGGGCAGCGCCGTCACGGACACGGCCGGCGCATCAACCGCCTCCGTACCACCCGGCGCCGTCACGCCCGTCAGACCAAGAGAGCAATTATTGTCGGTAAGGGTTTCTGCGGTCGGACCATCAACACAGACGAAATAAATATAATTTCCCGTTACCGTATCATCTGGCGGGGTCAGGGAGGTTACGACCGGAGCGGTGGTCGCGCCAGCGGCAAGCCCGCCAACGGTGGGGGTCGTTGAGGGTGTCACTTCTATCACGCCACTTGGAATGATGCCGCTGAGCACGAAGTTGCCGACTTCCCTTCTTTGCGCCTCTGTCGGTGCACGCGAAGCCAGCGCTTGATAAAAGGTCAAATCCTCCGTCCCGGATGCCAAAGTCCCGCCATTGGTCACTTCGGTTATGAAGTTGAAGGCCGTGCCCGCCATCGCAGTGGCCGGCGCGCTTGCCGCCGAGATTCTCAGGTCGGGGCGCACGGCGAACACCCTCACAAATAGTGACGGCGAGCAGTTGTCGCTGGCGTCGGTGTCGTCAGTATTGCTGAGGCAAGCGAAATAATGAAAGACTGTACCTGCCGCTACGGTTGGCGCGGTGGCAGCAGGGGTAAGCGCCAGGTCATCCGTATGTGCGACACCATTTGCCAGCCCGGATGCAGCAGTCGCGTCGGCCGTTCCCTCTCTGCAAAGGAGGGTCAGGTCGGCTGTGTCAGAGCATAAGGGCGTCTCGGGCGGCGGCACGGTGCCGGGTTGACGCCTGAGGCCCGACATCTGGCCGCGATAATAGGTCACTGTCGTTGTCGTTGATGTCGTTATGGCGTCTGGCCCGCTATTTGTCACGGTGCTGTCCAGCGTGAGGAGGTCCCCGACTTCAGCATTTCTACTCGGGGCGACCGGGCCTTCTAACACAATGGTCAGATTAGTCTGCGCCGCCGCGTACTGGGCGGGAATGAAAGTCAGCGCAAGGAGCGCCACGGCGAAGGCGGACGCCTTGCCGAATAATCCCGGCGACCCGCGCCGCCGGCTGCGCCCACCGGCATACGCGTCATTTCGCGCCCGGCCATCATGGCCTGGCTCGGTCGGGTGGCAAGCACCAGCCATCGGTACGCCCACAGACGATATCCGAGGCGTTTTCAGGGCATTTTTTATTACCAGCATCAAATGACAAAATGGCATGGTTGCAACCTTGGTTGGGGCGAGTGAAGGGCGAATTATAAGCGAAAATGGCGGGCAGTACCATAATTATTGTATGGGGGCACCACATACTGGACAAATCCGGGAGTTGCCGGGCGATGGCTTGTCAGGGGGTCAGGCAGCCCCATCCCCGGTGCGGGCGGTCGCCGTTGTAGCGTTGCCAATCCTCCGGCAGGCAATCGTTGAAACCGCACCGATCATCCGACGGCAAGTCTTCCTGGTAGTCCACGAATTCCTCTTGCACGGTGCGCTTGAAGCGCTCGCTGCAGGCACTCCTCTTCGGGCAGCGCGGGCAAGTGTAGCAGTGGTGCCGGCCTTGCTGTTTGGCATACTCGTCCCAGGCGCCGGCGAACTCGCTGCCGTTGTCGCTCAGCCCCTGCCGGATGGAGCCCGGCAAGAGCGTTTTGACCAGGCTCGCGCAGCGCATGGCGGTGCGGCTGTGGATGCCATTGGTGGCGAGGGCGAAGCGGAAGCGGCCGGCGTTATCGGTGGCGGTGAAGATAGATTGGCGGCAGCCGTTGATGAAGCGCAGCACCGTATCAAAGGCCACGCGGTGGCCGGGGATGGCAGTGCGCAAGTTGCAGCCGAGGCGCAGCGGAGTGCAGCGCATCTTGTCGGGGGCGTTGGCAACCAGCCGCCCGATGGTGCGGGCGCCGGGGCACGGCAGGCGGCGCCAGGCGCACCACGACACGAGCAGCACCTGCAGTTTCTCTTTGCCGCAGTTGGGCAAGCGCCGGCGCAACTCGCGGATATGCGTGATGATCTCCGCCGGTCATTGCCACCGCGCCTTTGCTTCGGTGCGCGGCTGCGGTCCTGCAGCGCACGCCGGTCGATTGCGCGCCAGCCGCGGCGCCAGGCGTAGCGCGAGAAGCGGCTGTGGCCGGGGTGATCCATGGTTGCAGCCAGACCGTATTTTTCCCGGAATACCAGGGCGTCGCGCTTTTGCTTGGCCGAAAGGCTCATGTTGCTCTCCTTTATGCCTGAAGAAGCAACATTGTAAAAGCCCGTATATACCCGCGGATGATTGTGTTACAGACTCTCCCACCGTGTCCCTGGGCATTTCCTATCTACAACAAAGAGGTTTCTAATGGCTCTCACCCGTCTGCATAAACTGGCCACTACCACCCCGGCCATTCGCCGCGAATTCCAAACTAGCAAGCTGTCGGTCGCCAAGCTGGCCAAGAAGTACGGTGTGTCCCCGACCACCGTGCAGAAATGGCGCCACCGGGAGGACGTATACGACCGTTCCCATGCCCGCCATAACCTGTTGTCGTCCATCAGCACGCTGCACGAGGAAGTGATCGTTGAGCTGCGCACGCGCCTGCGCTTGGGCATCAGCGACATCACTGAGGTCGTCAATCGCTGCTGCAAAACCTCCTATTCGAGCTCTGCGGCGCATCGCTGCCTTCAGCGTAACGGGGTCTCGAAGCTTCCCAAGCAGACGCCGCAGCGCAGCCATCAACACTTTGATGTGGAGGCCGAGCCGGGGTTTGTGCACCTGGATGTGAAGTACCTGACGAAGCTCAAGGGCAAGCGTTCCTACGTCTATGTGGGCATAGACCGGGCCACGCGCTATGTGTATGTCGAGGTGCACGATGACCTCAAGCCGGCCACAGCGGCGGCCTTTGTGGAGCAGCTCCGGCGGCATCTTGAGGACTTGCACGTGCGCTTGCGGGTGGTGTTGAGCGACAATGGGTTTGAGTGGACCGACCGCTGTGCCGGCAAGCGAAAAGCGAAAGGCAGCGGCAAGCATGCGGTGGGTCGCTTGTGCGCCAAGTGGTCGATAGAGCATCGCCTGACGCGGGTACGTCGCGCGCAGACCAATGGCATGGTGGAGCGTTTCAACCGCAGGATCAGCGAGGCCCTGGCGCAGCAGGAGAAGATCAAGGAGGACTCGGAGCGCAGCTGCTTCTCGACGCATGAGCAACGCAATAAATTTATGTACCGCTTTGCCTCAAACTACAACAAAACCCGGCGGCAATGCTTGAAACAACTTTCCCCTACCCAAGTTCTCCTTAATCATACGGGACAGTACACGTACGCGGAAGCCGACGTGCTGGATCAGCCTGTCGGCTTCCTTTTTTCAGCAGGCCATGAGTCCAGTATGTTTCCGGCCCTATGCAGCGGGTCAAAAAGTAGAAAAAGTGCTCTCGCCATGCGGTCGACAGGAACAGCCTGACATATGCGGTGGCAGCCAGTACAAACGGCGTTACGGCTTTAGCGACTTCATAAAATGAGTACTGCTATTTGGGCATTGCCAACCTATATTTCTGAAATTTTCCTGGCAAATCTCACCACATTTTCATACTCTGGATGTTTGCCATCGTCTGTTACCACCTTAAGCAAATCATCAAGAGGCCACCCCGGTGAACATGCGCCCTCTTGCAACAAGCGTTCAACCTGCTCCTTGCTCTCCGGATAGTCTTTGTAGAAACAAGCGTAGCGATAAAACCATAGTTCCAATTCCAGACACCCTGTGTTCAGGTAACTGGAGATGTTCAAATGCCTTATCTATAAATATTTTTGCTTGCTTAAACTGTCTTTTTCCCAACAACGAGAACGCGTAATTACCGTTGAAACCGGCATTGTCCGCTTTCAAGTGCAATGCCTTCCTGTAATACCTTTCGGCTTGGTCGTAATCTTTCCTTATGTCGCTTAAGAAATTGGCGTAATTGCCGTTGAAATCGGCGTTGTCGAGACTGTAAAATTTGTTGTGATAACTAAATTATGTTGTCCTCCTTCTAAAATTCGCGCCAGAAATGAATAACCACAACTTGGTTCCGCGTCTTGCATCGTGCGCTCCAAATAATCGTAGCTTGCTTGATGATCCGCTTCAAAACGTTTGGCAAAAATCCGTGGATAATAACGCGCATAATCACGCTTATCTATTTGTTCTTCTTTCCGCCAATTCTGAAACTTTTTATCTCCCAGGTCTGCCTTGAGCTCTGCAATCCATTTTTCCGCCAACTCTGCGCCGGTGGGGATGCCGGAGCTTTTGGATGCGCCGGCGCCGAGGATAAAACAAAATCGGCAAGTCAGATTATCTTTGGCAACGCGGCGGATAAATTGCCTGTAAGTAATTTCTGTCATGCTGTCATGTCCATGAAACGATAGTACAACACCATAGTAACCCATAGCCCGCGCACCGGTCAGCCTGGGGCGGGTAAAAACAGGGGTTTCTACCTGATTGACAGATAGATGTAATAATAAGCCAGGCAAAATAAGCGCAAGAGGAACATCTCGCTTACCAGGGCCGTTCCGTTTGCCACGCCGGCCCCCGCGGCGCCGGCGAACTCGCTGCCGTTATCGCTCAGCACCTGCCGGATGGAGTCCGGCAAGACCGTTTTGACCAGGCTCGCGCAACACATGGCGGTGCGGCAGTTGATGCCATTGGTGGCAAGGGCGAAGCGGAAGCGACTGGCGTGAGCGGTGGCGGTGAAGATAGATTGGCGGCAGCCATTCGGGGCGGCGTGTTTTGCTGGCCGGGCCGCCGGGGGGCACGGGCCAATCCGGCCAACCCCCCCCTGCCCCCCTTGTCAGGGGGGTGGCGTGCCGACGTGCCTGCGTGCCGGCCTCAGTAGTGGAAAGACTGCGGGGCGAATTCTACGGGGTGGCGTGTTTTGCGGGCCGGGCCGTCGGGAGGCACGGGCCAATCCGGCCAAACCCCCCTGCCTCCCTTGTCAGGGGAGTGGCGTGCCGACGCGCCGACGCGCCGGCCTCAGTAGTGGAAAGACTGCGGGGCGAATTCTACGGGGTGGCGTGTTTTGCGGGCCGGGCCGTCGGGGGGCACGAGCCAATCCGGCCAAACCCCCCTGCCCCCCTTGTCAGGGGGGGTGGCGTGCCGACGTGCCTGCGCGCCGGGCTCAGTAGTGGAAAGACTGCGGGGCGGAGCCTACGGGGTGGCGTGTTTTGCGGGCCGGGCCGTCGGGGGGCACGAGCCAATCCGGCCAAAACCCCCTGCCCCCCTTGTCAGGGGGGTGCGTGCCGACGTGCCAACGCGCCGGCCTCAGTAGTGGAAAGACTGCGGGGCGGAGCCTACGGGGCGGCGTGCTTCGCGGGCCGGGCCGCCGGGGGGCTCGGGCTCATCCGGCCACCCCCCCTGACAAGGGGGGGCAGGGGGGGTTTGTACAACCGGGCACAGGTCGCGTGGTGGCGTGCCGACGTGCCGACGCGCCGGCCTCAGTAGCGGACAGAGCCCTCCAGGCCAAATTCATGATCCTCGGCATGCTCGCCGTACAGCTCCAGCTTCAGGCCATCGCCTCGCCAGGCCGGGCCCAGAACGTCCGTAAAGTCCATCACCATGCGCTGGCGGGCGCCGGCGCTGTCCCAGCCCGGCTGCAGCGCGAACCTCACACCACGACCCCACAGACTCGGGGCTATGCCGACCTCCGCGCTTACCTCCCAGGCCTCAAAGTCCGATTCCTCGTGCACCAGCAAGTAATGACCGTCCAGCCGCAAGCGGGTGCCGCTGCGCGGATTGGCGTATTCAACCCCCGCCCCCAGATCCGCGCCCGCGCCGGTCTCGACGTCGCCCAGATCCCAGCGCAGACCCAGCTCAAAGCGCTGGCCAAAGCGCCCACCGCGCGCCGACGCCGCCCCGTGGCGATTGCCTGCCAGCGCCATGCGCAGGCGATGCGCGCGGGTGGTCACCGATGACAGGTTCTGCTCGCTATCTGACTCGAGCTCAACCGTCAACGCGCTGGCCTTTAACGCCACGTCCGCGCGGCCCCCGGACCACAGCTTGCCGCGCGCGCCCAGCGCCGCCGTTTGCATTTCCACGTCTGTTTTCCTGCTCTCCCCGCTATCGGTGATTTCAGACTCGCCCAGGCCGTAGCCCACCAGGCCCCATAAACTCAATCCGGCGTGCGGCTGCCACTGCACGTAAGGCAAGATACTGGTCAGCTCAGTCTCCACCTCGCCATCGGCAATCGCGGCGCTGCTAAAGTCCGCATCGCCCCTGCTGTGCGAGACCGCAACACCCACCAATGTGCGCCGGCTCGCCCGGTAGTCCAGGCCCAGGTAGCCCGAGACAATATCGCCGTCCAACTGGAAGCCATCTTCAGGCTCGCCCTCATAGTTGCCCACCGAACCGCGCGCCCACAAGGTGGTGGCGCCCACGCCGGCGGCGTTACCCTCATTCAGGCTGAGCTGAAAAGCACTGCCGGCAAACAGCGCGCCAACGGAGGTCTGATGGCCGCCGGCGGCAGCCGGCACGGGCTGCTGGTTGTCTGACTCGTCCCCGGCATTGGCCGCGGCCTGCCCGTTCCTCAGGGACTCAAGGCTCAGCGTGCGACCGCCAAACGTCAACTGGCTGCCGCCGGCGCCGCTGCTAAAGCGCTCACCCAGCACCTCCACCGCGCCCGATGTAAACGACCGGCCAAAGGCGCCCAGCGTCATCTCCATTGCCTCGCTGCGGGCGACTTCGAGCGGGCCGCCTGTGACCCCAGACCCAGGCTCCACTGTGATCATCAGCGACAACGTCACGGCGGCGGGCGACAGGGCCGAATCCGTGGCCGTGTAGGTGTAGCTCGTTGCCCCTTGCTCCGTGTCCGGCGTGCCGGAAAGTACCCGGGTCATGGCGTTAAAGCTCAGGCCGGACGGCATGCCCAACAGGGCGTAGCCGTACGGCCCGGTGCCGCCGGTCACCACCGGCAGGGTGAGGTCGGTGATGGCGGTGTTCACCGTGTAAGTCTGTGCGTCAATGGTTGCCCCGCCAAAGCTCAGCGCGCCTGACGATGTGACCGTGATGGTAAAGGTCTCCGTTACCATGTCATTGACGCCATCGTCGGCGGTGATGGTCACCATCATTGCGACCACCGTCGCATCGGGCGTGCCGGTAATCTGATTTTGACTCAGATTAAACAGCAGGCCGGTGGGCAAGCCCCGCACCGTTATCGTCGGCGTGTCGGTATCGGTCACCGTGATCATCAGCGGCGTGATCAGCATACCTTGCACGTAGGTCTGCGAACCGGGGTTGACGATCACCGGCGCGGCGTTGTCGGCCACCGTGACCGGGGCCGTGGTCAAAGGATTAGTACCGGTGTGCGCCGCGGCTGCCACCACGACTCTCAGGTTCAGGTCACTGTCGAGGTCGGCGCCCGTGTATGCCAGCACAAGCACTGCCTGAGTACCGGAGCCGGTCACCGATTCGACACTGATCATGGCGGTGCCGGGGGCGCCGGTCAGCGTGAACTGCGACGCCGTCAGCGTACCCACGTAGGTGGCGTTAGTGAGCGTTACCGTTAGCATGGCGCCGTTCAGGTTGGCCTCGGTCAGCGTGGTCGGGGCGGTGGTGGTGATGGCCGCAGTCGGCGCGCCAGCCGACAGCGGCGTGCCGCTGCCGGAGGCCGAGTATGCACCGTTGCCTTCGGCATTGACGGCGCGCACCTGAACTTCATACAGCGTGCTTGCCGTCAGGCCGGTGATCGTCAGGCTGGTTGCCGCTCCCGGCCCCGGGCTGGCAACTGTGAATGCGGCCACTCCCGTACGAAATTGCACGTCGTAGCTCGTAATCGCCGGGCCGTTGTTGTCCGGCGCCGTCCAATTGACGCTCAGAGACTCCGCGGCCGCCGTCACGGTCGGCGCCGCCGGCGCCGCCGGCGGCTCATCGACATCGGTCACCGTTACCGCTACCGTGGCTTGCGCCGTGGCCGCGCCAATCGTCAGCGACACCATCAGCGTGTAGGACGCGGTGACCTCGAAATTGATGGAATCGTTGGCCGCCACCGATAACTGGCCGGTGGACGGATTAATGGCGAAATCGTTGCCGGTATTGCCCGATACGATGGCCCAGGTTTGGCTGCCGCCCGGGAAGTTATCGGGCACCAGCGGGGTGCCGACCGTGGTAGCCACGGGCGCATTCTCGGCCACGCTAAATGTTGCGCCCGGCAGTGACGGCGGGGTGGCCGTGACCGGGATGGTGGCGGTGTCAAGGTTACCCGTGCCGCTGTGTGCCGCGTCCAGCACAGTGATGCCGAGCGTGGTATTGGCATCTATGCCGGTGCCGCCGTAGGCCAGCGTCAGCGTCGCCAGCACGGCGCTGGTGCGTGCGGCCGCGCTCACCGTTACGCCACTGCCGCTCAGCAGCGTCACGGTGAACAGGTTTGTAGCCAGCACGCCCGGGACATACTCGGTGTTGGTAAGCATTACCGTCACTGTCGCGCCATCAAGGGTGGCTTCGGTCAGCGAGGACGGGGTGGCAATGGCCGCGGTCGGCGTGGTGGCCGCCGCCCGGGTCACGGCGAGGTTATAGGTCTGTGTCGTGCCGTCCTCGGCGGTTACCAGCACGGCAATGTCGGTAGCGACGCCTGCGGTCAGCGTAATCGCGGTGCTGGCCGAGCCGCTGGTCACGGCGGTGCCGTTGACGGCGATGGTGGCGCCGGCATCGGTCGCGGTCGGCGTTACGGTGAGGGTGGCAACGTCGTTGGCGACGTCCGCGGTGTAGGTCAAGGTGGCGGGCGCAAAGACCGGGTTAAGCGTGGCGCCGCCGGACAGGGTCAGGCCGGCCAGGGTGGCGTCGCTGCTGGCGGCCTCAGCCGCCACCGTAATCACCAGATCCAGGGTCACGGCGGCGGGTGGGACTGCCGAGTCGGTGGCCGTGTAGGTGTAGGTCGTTGCCGCCAGCTCCGCATCCGGTGTGCCGGAAAGCACCCGGGTGGCGGCGGCAAAGGCCAGGGCGGACGGCACGTCCGACAGGGCGTAGCTGTACGGCGCGGTGCCGCCGGTGGCCACCGGCAGGGTGAGGTTGGGGATGGCGGTGTTCGCCGTGTAAGTCTGTGCGTCAATGGTCTCCCCGCCAAAGCTTAGTGCGAGCGCCGCCGCCCGGGTCACGGTGAGGGTATAGGTCTGCGTTGCTGCGCCGTCTTCGGCGGTCACCACCACGGTGATGGTGTTGGGGCCTGCGTTCAGGTCAATTGCGCCGCTGGCCATGCCGCTGGTTACAGCGGTGCTATCGACGGTGATGGTGGCGCCGGCATCGGTCGCGGTCGGCGTTACGGTGAGTGTGGCGACGTCGTTGGCGACGTCCGCGGTGTAGGTCAAGGTGCCGGGCGCGAAGGTCTCGTTAAGCGAGACGCCGTCGGACAGGGTCAGGTCGGACAAGGTGGCGACATCGCTCTCGTCGACGGCTTCAACCGCGACCGGGGCGGCGGTGAGCAGGTCGCCGGTGCCGGTGTGGGCCGCCTCCAGCACGGTGACGGTGAGGCTGGCGTTCGTGTCAAAGTCGTTGGCGGCGCGGTCAAAGGCCAGCGTCAGCGTCGCCTCGGTGTTGCCGGCGCGGGTGACGCCGCTGACCGTCACTCCGGTGACCCCTGCCAGCGTGAACTGGTTGGCCGTCGGTGTGGGTTCATAGGTGGTGTTGACCAGCGTTACCGTCAGCGTGGCGCCGTCCAGCGTATCCTCGGTCAGCGGGTCCGGGGTGGTGGCGCTGATGGTGGCGGCCAGCGCGTCGGTGACGGTGATGGTGACGGTGGCCGGCGCGGAGCCCGCAGTGCCGTCGTTGACCAGCAGCGAGAACACCAGGTCGCCCGCGCTGTTGGGCGCGGTGAAGGTGGGACTGACCGCGGTGGCGTCGTCCAGGGTGACGTTGGTGCCGCTGTCCTGCGTCCAGGCATAGCTGGCAATGGCGTCGGCGTTGGCCGGGTCGGCACCGGTGTCCGGGTCGGCGGAGGCGCTGCCGTCCAGCGTCACGGTCGCGCTCAGCGCCACCGCCTGGTCATCGCCGGCATCGGCGGTGGGCGCGTCATTGGCACCGGTGATGGTGATGGTGACGTCCGTGATCGCGCCCGGGTCGGCGGCGGCTACTACGGTGAAGACGTCGGTTACCGTTTCACCCGCCGCCAGCGCGTTGGTGGCGGGGGCGCTATTGTTCAGCGTGTAGGTCCACGCGCCGCTGGCGGCAACGATGGAGAACATGCCGTAGGTGCCGTCGGTATCGGTCTGCGCCACTACCTCGGTGCCGCCGCTTGGGTTCGGGTTGGTGACGGTCAGCGTGCCGGTCGCCGTATCGGTGGAGGCATCCTCGGTGACGCCGCCGGTGCTGGCACCACCGAAGCTGAGCGCCATTTCCCGGGTCACGGTGAGCGTATAGCCCTGCGCCGTGGCCTTCGGGGTGGTCACCGCTACGGTGATGGTGTTGGCGCCCACGGTTAGCGCGAGCTCCGCGCTGGCTTCACCGCTGTTGACGGTGCTGCTGCTGACGGTGCTGCTGCCGACGGTGATGGTTGTGCCGGCCGCGGCTGTCGGCGTCACGGTGAGGTCGTCGATGCTGTTGGCCACCGATGCGGCGTAGACGAAGGTGCCGGCACCGAAGGTCGGGGTGAGCATGCCTTCGGACAGGCTCAGGGCGCTCAGTCTGCTGGTCTCTACGGTGGCCGTGACCGTCGTATCTATGCCCGGGCCGATGGTCAGGTCGCCGGTGCCGGTGTGGACCGCGTCCAGCACGGTGACGGTGTATGCGGTGTCGGTGTCAAAGTCGGTGCCGTCGTAGGCGAGTTCGATTTCGACCCGCGCTTGAACGCCGATCGGGCTAATGGGGAAAAAGCTGACGGCTCTGATAGTCAGCCCTGTCAGGCCGTTCACGCGGTAATTGGCGGCATTCTCGATCACACTCGTGCTTGCAACAAAATTGGTATTGGACAGAACAACGAGCAGAATCGTCCCATCCAGGTTTTCCTCGGACGACAGCCCAGGCCTGGACGGATTGACGGCCCCGATTCTTGCCGCCGGCGACGGCACAGCCGCCGCGCGGGTCACCGTCACCGTGTAGGTCAGCATCGTGCTGCCGTCGGTCGCCGTCACTTCCACGGCGATGGGGTTGGGTCCCACGTCCAGATCAACCGAGCCGCTTGCCACGCCGCTGGCTACCGCCGTGCCGGCTACGGTGATGCTCGCACCGGCCTCGGCCGCCGTCGGCGTCAGCGTCAGGCTGCTCACGCTGTTGTCCACCATCGCCGTGTAGGTGGTCGTGGCAGCGTCAAAGTCCGGCGTCAGCATACCCGCCGACAGCGTCAGTGCGCTCAAATTGGCGTTGTTGTTCTCTATCACCGCCGTCACCGGCAACAAGGTGGCGGGGCCAGCACCGACGCGGACTATCAGGACAGCACTGCCGGTGTGCGCCGCGGCGAGTACGGTAAAGTTGAGAACGCCGTCAGTGTCGAAATCAGTCCCGTCGTAGGCCAGCGTCAGCACGGCATTGGTCGCGTCCGTGCGGCTGACCATGCTCACCGTTACGGTGCCCGACAAGGTGTCGGCCACCAAGAACTGGGCGACCTCCAGCGAACCGGCTGCCACATATTCTGTGTTGAACAGCGTGACGGTCACCGTCGCCCCGTTCAGATTGGCCTCGGTCAGCGGGGATGGATTGGTCGCCAGGATCCTGGCAAAGTCCTCTCCGGACGCCGCCGCGCGGGTCACCGTCACCGTGTAGGTCTGGGTGGTGCTGCCGTCGGTCGCCGTTACCACCACGTCGATGGCGTTGGCTCCCTCGACCAGATCAACCCGGCCGCTCGCCATGCCGCTGGTTACAGCGGTGCTATCGACGGTGATGGTGGCGAAGGCATTGGCCACCGTCGGCGTCAGCGTCAGGCTGCTCACGCTGTTGTCCACCATCGCCGCGTAGGTGGTCGTGGCAGCGTCAAAGTCCGGCGTCAGCGTGCCCGCCGACAGCGTCAGTGCGCTCAAATCCGCGTTGTTGTTCTCTGCCACCGCCGTCACCGTCACGGTGCCGGTATCCAGGTCGCCGGCGCCGGCGTGGGCCGCGTCCGCCACGGTGACGATGATGTCAAGGTCGGTGTCAAAGTCGGTGCCGTCGTGGGCCAGCGTCAGGGTGGCCTCGGTGGCGCTGACGCGGACGGCCGTGACTGTCACCCCGGCATCAGTGGCCGCGGTGTTGAGCGTGACCGGGTTGGCGGGCAGTGGGTCCTCATAGGTGGCGCCGGTCAGCGTTACCGTCAGCATGGCGCCGTCCAGGTTGGCCTCGGTCAGCGAGTCCGGGACGGTGGCGCTGATGGCGGCGACCGGCGCGATCAGATTGACGGTGGCTTCGGCGGTGTCGCTGAGGGACGGGGTGGCGTCATCGGTTACGGTCAGGATGAGGGTGACCGGGCCGGGGGTGGTGGTGGGGGCGGTCCAGGTGGTACTCGCGGTGGTGGTCTCGGAGAAACTGCCGGTGTTCGGGGGGCGGGTGCTCCAGGCGTAGGTCAGGGTGGTGCCGGTATCCGGGTCGGTGCCGCTGCCGGTGATCACCGTGCCGGCGCCGAAGCCCACCTGCGCGGGCGTGGTGGCGATGAGAGCGGTGGGCGCGTCATTGGCGCCGGTTACGGTGATGGTGACGGCCTGGGTGCCGCCGTCGACGGCGGCTACGGTGAAGACGTCGTCAGCGGTGGCACCCGCCGCCAGGGCGTTGGTATCGGTGTCGGCGTTGTTCAGAGTGTAGGTCCAGACGCCGGGGGCGGTGATGGTGAAGGCGCCGTACATGCCATCGGCATCGGTTTGCGCCACGACGTCGGTGCTGCCGGCGGGGTCGGAGTTGCTGAGGGTCAGGGTGCCGGTGGCGGTGGTGGTGCCGGCGTCTTCGGTAACGTCGCCGGTGATATCGCCGCCAAAGGTGACAACGGTCGCCACCACCGTAATGGTGACCGAATCGCTGATGCCGAGGCTGCCGTCGCCGATCGTCAACGTCAAGACTACGGTCGTGTCCGTAGTCGGCGCGGTCCAGGTGGTTTCGGCGGCGGAGGCGTCGCCGAAACTGCCGATGATCGCCACCAGGCCGGTGCTCCAGGTGAAGGTCAGGCTGGAGTCGTCGTTGTCCACGTCGGTGCCGGCGCCGATCAGGTTAATCACCGTGCCGTGCGCCACCGTCATATCCCCCGCCGGGGCGGTGATCCCGCCGGTGGGCGAGTCGTTGATGCCGTTGATGGTAACGACGACGTCGCGGGTTACGGTGGGCGGGGCGGCGGCGGCGGTGACGGTGAAGGTGTCCATCAAGGAGTCGCCGATGTTCAGGGCGTCGATCTCGGGGAGCGCGCTGTTCAGGTTATAGCTCCATTGGCCGCCGGCGATGAGGGTGAAGAGGCCGTAGGTGCCGGCCTGGCTCAGGGGAGTGAATAGGATGCTGCCGCCGGAGTTGGGGTTGGTAATCGTCAAGGTGCCGCCGGTGGCGGTGGTGCCCTCGGCGATGGTGCCGGTGAGAGCGCCGCCGATGACGACCGGCTGCGGGTGGATTAGCAGGTTGAAGGTCAGGTTGACGGCGCTGCCGTCGTCATCGGTCGCCGTGTAGGTGTACTCCGCCGAGGCGGCCTCGGCCACCGGGGCGCCGGTGATGGTCGGCGGGACGGCGGCGCCGTCAAAGACCAGGTTGGCGGGCAGGGCCGGGGCCAGGGTGTAGGCAAGGGTGCGGTTGCCGCCGGTGGCGGTGGGCAGGGTTACGGTGCCGACGTCAACGGTGGCGGTGTAGGTCTGGTCGGCGATGGTGGCGGCGCCGAAGGTTGGGGTGGTGTCCGCCGCAATGGTGATGGTGAAGTCCAGGTCCACGGAGTCGGGGTTGGTGGTGTCGCTGTCGGTGACGGTCCAGGTGAAGGCCGTCTGGGCTTGCACGGCGGTCGGGGTGCCGGCCACGACGAACGAGGTGGCATCAAACGTCAGGCCGGCGGGCAGGGTGCCGGTGCTGATCATGTGGGTGAGCGGGGGATTGCCGCCGGTGGCTTCCGGCAGGGTTACGCTGACGGCGGTGTTAACGGTGTAGTTGAGATCGCCAACCTCGCGGCTGCCGAAAGTCGGCTGGATGTCGCCCTCCACGATGGTGATGGTGAAGGCCAGGGTCGCGGTTTCGGGGTCAGTGGTCTCGTCGCCGTCGTTTACGCGGTAGACGTAGTTCAGCGGGGTTGTTTGCAGGTTGACCGGGGTGCCGTCCAGGACGCGGGTGGCGGAGGTGAACGTCAGGCCGGCGGGCAGGTTCAGGGGGGTCAGGATTTGTGGCTCCTGGTTTTCTATGGTGTAGGAGAGCGGGGGATCGCCGCCGGTGGCCGCCGGCAGGGTTACGCTGATGGCGGTGTTCCGGGTGTAGGTTTGCGGGTCAATGGTGTCGGTGCCGAAGGATGGCGCGAGATCCGGTCTGCGGGAGATGGCGATGGAGTTGGTGGTGGTCAGATCACCGCTGCCGGTGTGCGCGGCGTCTGCCACTATGACGGTGACCACAAGGTCCCTGGTGAGTTCGCCGTCTTCGCTGGGGTTGTGAGCCAGACGCACCTGCACCTCGGTGTCGCTCAAGCGGGTTGTGCCCCCGACTCTTACAAAGCCGCTTGCACCGTCCAGGGTGAAATGCGGGCCGATGACCAATGTCTCATATATGGTGTTGGTGAGCGTTACGACTATAAACGTACCGTCCAGGGTGGCTTCAGTCGCCGTCAGCGGGGTCGGGCTGGTGATGCGCGCCGACGGCCCGGCGACGGCGATGGTGAAACTCGTGCTGACTTGGCTGCCGTCGTCGTCTGTGGCGGTGATGGTGTAGGTTTCCGCGTCGGCGGCCGTGGTCGGCGTGCCGGTGATGGTCGGCGGGTCGCCGGCGCTGGCCGGGTCGTTAAACGTCAGGCCGGCGGGCAGGGCCGGGGTCGCGGTGAGGACGTAGGTCAGCCCTCGGTTGCCGCCGGTGGCGGGGAGGGACAGGGGCGTGATGGCCCGGTTTAGGACATATTCCTGCGCGGGAACGGCGGGGTACGTCGGGACTAGGTCGGCCTCAAAGGTGAAGTCGATGTCCACCATGCCCACGTCTCCATCGGCATCCGTGGCCCGGTAGGCAGAGGTGCGCGTGCCGACGTCGTTGGTCGCAGTGCCGGAAATGACGCGCGAGGCCGCGTCAAAGGCCAGGCCAACGAACCGAAAGAAGTCAATTTCAACCACGCTATACGTCAGATCGCCGTTGCCGCCGTTGGCCTCGGGCAGGGTGATGGGGGTGATGGGTTTCAATCTCGTGATGAACACGTCATCAATGGTTACGCCGGTGAAGTCCGGTACGAGGTCCTCTTCAATGGTGATGGTGAAGGCCAAGTCCTGGGCGCTGATGCTGAAATCGCCGTCCCGGTCGCGCGCCCGGTAGAGGTAGTCGGCGGCGGCGGCCACCGTATCCGGTGTGCCGGAAAGCACACGGGTTGCTTCGTTAAACATCAGCCCGCTCGGCAGGGGCCCCGAGGAGGGGGGAATGCGGTAGATGAACGGGCGGTTGCCAACCGTAACGCTGTCGGGGTCGGCTTCCGGCAGGGTTACCGAAACCGCCGTGCCGACCAGGAAGGTCAGGTCGGCGATGGCCTGTCCCTGGGTGAAGGCCGGGACGGTGTCCGCTTCAATGGTGAGGGTGAGGGCCGGCGAGAAGTCCAGGGACACCCCGCGCGCGTCCGTTACGCGATAGTCGAGGGGAACGGCGCCGGCAGTGGGACGGGAGCCGGAGATCACGCGCGTGGCCGGGTCAAAGCTCAAGCCCGGGAACGCATCGTCGGCGATTGATGAGTGCACCAGCGGATCGAGGCCGGCGCTGGCCGCCGGCAGGGTGATGTTGATCGCCTCGTTCACCAGATAAATCAACCGCGGGATGGCCGGGCTCACGAAGGACGCCGGTTCAATGACACGCAGTAGGATATCCAGCGTGTCGCTGTCGCTGTTGGCGCGGTTGGAGTCGGAGTCGTGCACGCGGTATGTGTAGGTACGCCCAGCGTCCGCCTCCTCCCCTGCGCCGCTGATGGTGCGGCTGCCGGGGTTGAAGGTCAGGCCGTTCGGCAGGCCGACGAGCGTGTACGCAAGGGCCCCGTTGCCGCCCGTGGCCACCGGCAGGGTCAGGTTGTAGGCGCGGAAGAGATCAGGAAACTGGTCGGGAATGGTCGCGCCCGCGGCGAACATCGGCGGTTGGTCGGTGGCGATGACCGCGATGGGGTCTTCGGTGGAGAGAAAACCCACGCTGTCGTGCGCACCTTCGTCCACGGTCACGGTGATCGCGATGTTCCCGGCCAGGCCGCCGCTGACCGCGGTGTAGGCCAGGGTAAAGGTGGCCTGCGTGTCGCTCAAGCGCGCCGGCGCCGGCGTGGCCGCCACCGTGATGCCGGCCGCCACGCTGTCCTCGTCCAGCGTGAACGACGGGGGGGTGGTCGGCAGCGGGTCCGTAAATACCGCTTCGCTCAACGTCAGCGTCACCAGCGTCCCGTTCAGGGCGGCTTCAGCCACCGTCCCGGTCGGGGAGGCGACGGTCACCATAGCGGGGAACTCATCCACGGTGATCGGGAAGATTGCCGTGACCGGGTCATTGACGGTGTCGTCAGCGGTGATGGTCACCTCTGACTCGCCCTCCGTATCGGGCGTGCCGGTTATGTTGGAAGAAATGCTGCTAAACGTCAGGCCGGAGGGCAAACCCGCCACCGTGATCGTTACGCTGGCCCGGTCATCGTCGCCCACCGCGATTCCCAGCGGGGTGATCGCCTCATTTAGCACATAACGCTGCCGGCCCGGGTTGGTGATGGTCGGCGCGGTATTGATCGGCACCGTGTTCGTGGTCAAGTTACCGCCTTCAGTGTGCGCGCTGTCCGGCACCACGATACTCAAGGTGGGTCTGACGGCGAGGCCGGCGCCGTCATATCCCAGGGTCAGGGTGGCGGTGTCGCCGTCGACACGGGTGATGGCCGTAACGTCAACCACGCCGCTGCCGCCGCCGGTCACGGTGACCGTGAAGTCGGCGGGGACGGGCGCCCCGGCGCCTGTGAACGACTCAAACGTGGTGCGCGTGAGCTCCACGGTCACGGCCGCGCCGTCAAGGTTGGTTTCGTCCAGCGCGGCGGTGAGTTCGGCCTCGGGGCCAAGAGGCGACACTCTGACTGAGAAGCCACGAACTCTTCTGGTCGTGTCGGTGCCCCTGACAACACTAAGCCCACTGGGGCCGGGCAGGAGGACAAAGTCGGTTCGACTAAGAATGGGGTCGGCAATGATAGGGATACCGGCCTGTCTTAAGAGCTGAAAGGTTACCGCCGTGCCGTCGCTGTTCGGCGTGATCGTGACCTCGGGAAATAACCTTGCGCCTCTGAAGCGCCAAGGCTCATGGTTGAGGGCACTCGTATCATGGCCCGTCTCGCCTGACGCAGCGACGTTGACCGGCGCGGAGAAATCAACCCTGATCTCATCGTTGGCAACCACCTCCACCGTAGCCGTGATGTCCTGCGCCTGCGCCTGCCCCGCCAACACCGGCAACAAGCCCAACGCAAGAACAGCGAAAACCCGCCGCAAATGGGGGTGGGGCATTGAGTAACCTCCGGGGAGGGGGCGGGATTGCCGATCCGAGGAGGCACAGGCGGCCACTGTCCGGCGAAAGCGGGAAGCGGCGAAAGCGGCAGCCACCCCCCTGACAAACGAGGCCAACGGCGGGATTATGGAAACGTGCGGCAGGCGGGGGGCTTTCATGGTCATCCGGGCTTTCATGGTTGTCCTTTGTTTTATTTGGGTGCGGCGAAAGGCTGAGCATACCCAAACCGCAGGGGGACTGCAAGAGGCTGTATGGTGCTTGGATTCAACCTCGAAGTGCAACAGGGGGGTATGCCGAATAGTGCCTGATTTGGTGTTTTCATGCCAAGGCATTTGCGCGGCCGGTTATTGATCTGGTTGACCCCATGCGCCAGTTGCAAGATTCTGATGGTCTAAAGATCATAGCTTTGGGGGAAATACTGCCGTATCAGCCCGTTGGTATTCTCATTGGTTCCTCGCTCCCAGGACGCGTAGGGATGGGCGAAATAGAAGTCGGCCTGCAGTGCGTCGCTGACCGCTTCATGGGCGGCGAATTCGGTGCCGTTATCCGAGGTCAAGGTATGCACCCGGTCTTTGATCGCGGTCAGGTTTCTAATCAGCGCCTCGCTCACCGCCGGCGACTTCCGGTTGGGCAGGATATCAATGTACACAAAGCGCGTGGCGCGCTCGACCATGGTCAGCATAACGGCGGTATTGTTTTTCCCATACACCGTGTCCAGCTCCCAATCGCCGATGCGGGCTCTTTGCTCCACCAACGCCGGGCGCTGCTCAATGGACACCCGATTGGGGATCGAGCCCCGCCGCACCTTGCTACCGTAGCGTTGCTTCCACTTTTTCCGGCAGCGTAACTGCTTATACAGACAACCGCCGTGGTACTTGTCGTTGCGAATGTGCCGGTAGATCCATTCATGACTGACCGCCACCCCGCCGGTTTTCCCCAGCCACAGGCTGATCTGCTCCGGGCTCCACTTCTCATGCAGCAGCCCTTCGATGAGTTGCCAATCTGGCCGGCCAATACGCGCCCCGGACTTAGCTGCGCGGCGCGCCATGGCCTGCTTGTGCGCCCCGGCTGGACGATAAGCGCCCGCTCCGGCGGTGCGCCCCCACACACGCCCCCGACTGGCCCCATTGCGGCGTATCTCCCGGCTGATGGTGCTTTTGTTGACGCCGATAATATTGGCCATAGTTTGTTGCGAATACCCTTGCTTCAACCCAGTGGAAATCTGCTATCGTTGAACACGGGTGAGGTGCGTGTAGTGTTTCATAAGGCAACTCCTTATATTGATTCTGGACAATCAAGATGCTACCGCATCTCACCTTTCCTTCATCGGTGAAGTTGCACTTAAGCGTTGAATTCACGGGCCACCACATACCGGCCCAATCCAGGATTTGCCGGGCGCTGGCCTGGCAGGGGGTCCGGCAGCCCAATCCCCGGTGCGGGCGTGCGCCGTTGTAGCGTTGCCAATCCTCCAGCAGGCAATCGTTGAAACCGCGCTGATCATCCGACGGCAAGTCTTCCTGGTAGTCCACGAACTCCTCTTGCCCGGTGCGCTTGAAGCGCTCGCTGCAGGCGTTCCTCTTCGGGCAGCGCGGGCAAGTGTAGCAGTGGCGCCAGCCTTGCTGTTTGGCATACTCGTCCCAGGCGCCGGCGAACTCGCTGCCGTTGTCGCTCAGCCCCTGCCGGATGGAGCCCGGCAAGACCGTTTTGACCAGGTTCGCGAAGCGCATGGCGGTGCGGCGGTTGATGCCATTGGTGGCAAGGGCGAAGCGGAAGCGGCTGACGTGATGGAGCCCGGCAAGACCGTTTTGACCAGGCTCGCGAAGCGCATGGCGGTGCGGCTGTTGATACCATTGGTGGCAAGGGCGAAGCGGAAGCGGCTGGCGTGATGGAGCCCGGCAAGACCGTTTTGACCAGGTTCGCGAAGCGCATGGCGGTGCGGCGGTTGATGCCATTGGTGGCAAGGGCGAAGCGGAAGCGGCTGGCGTGAGCGGGGGCGGTGAAGATAGATTGGCGGCAGCCGTTGATGAAATGCAGCACCGTATCAAAGGCCACGCAGTGGCCGGGGATGGCAGTGCGCCCCTTGCGGCCAAGGCGCGGGCGGAACTTGCGTTTCAAGGGCCTGGGGCGCCCCTTAAGGTGGTGGTTTGGATGCCTGGGTTGAGGAGCGTGACCGTCGGTGTGCCGCTGGTCTGCTCCCATGCGCAGGTGGTAATCGTAGCGCCTTCCGGGTCGCAGCTGCCGCTGCCGTCGAGGGTGACGACCGCGCCCTGGTCCGCGTTTATGTGCGGGCTGCCGACGATGATGGCTTGCAGCGGGTCATTGGCACCCTGGATGGTGAACATGACGGCGGCGCTTGGGGGGCCGGCGCCTGGTCCGGTGGTCTGAGTCGCGGTTACGGTAAAAGTATCGGTGAGCGTCTCGCTAACATCCAAATCATTCACGGTTGGGTTGGTGTCGTCCAGCGTGCAGGCGATGACTACTGCTCTGGTAAGCGGTATACCATTGGATACAACACGAGTAACGACGAGGGTTCCGTACGTGCCCGCGGTGTTCTGCAAATTAAAAACACCTTTCTGAAGTTTCTCGCACTCTCGCCGAGCTTCAGCATAGAGGACCGTCTATGTGGGACTACCGGGAATGCCGGCAGCCTCGGTAATGGTGTAGATGCGGTCGGGTACACCAGCATCAAAGACCTGCGCCGAGGCGTGCTGCGCCGGGAGGAAGCTGAGGGCGAGCAGGGTGAGGGCGCAGGCGGAGACCTTGTTCCGTAAGGGTAGCGAGGTCAGCTGCCGGCGGCGGTGGGGTGGTCCGCCGGATGGTGCGAGTTGTCCCGGATAGGCGCTCTTTGGGTCAGGCGCAGAGCCTGCGGCCGTGGCGTTATGCTATTTTCTGAGGGGGGTAGAAAAACCCATTGCCCGCCCGAGAGGGGTACAGGCGGCCACTGTCCGGCAAAAGTGGGAGGCGGCGGCCACCCATCCCAACAGCAGGGCAAGCATCGGCACCCGACCGGCCTTCGCGGACGGTTGGCATCCATACGGCAAAAACATTTTGCACAGCATCATCATTATCCCTGGTAGTACCGTGACAATTTTACCATAGCGATACTATATAACAGACGCGGCTGCCGTTGCCAAGCCTTTGTATAGGCCACTGTCCGGCGAAAGCGGGAAGCGGCGAAAGCGGCAGCCCCCCTCTGACAAGCGAGGCCGGCGCCGACAACGGCGGGATTATGGAAACGCGCGGCAGGTGGGGAGCTTTCATGGTCATGGGTTGCCCTTTGTTATGGGTGCGGTGAAAAGCCAAACATACCCAAAACCGCCGGGGGATTGCAAGGGGCCGTATAGGTCCATAACAGATGGCAGGCCCATAACTGGCACGCCGGGTGGTTGACCGGCAAGGATGGTACGGGAGACCGCGGCGCGAGCGTCAATGAGTGAACAAGCCGACGGCGCATGCCGTCGCGTACGCCCGGCACTATCTGCCAGGCAAAGCGTGCCATGGGGGCGGTGGTGAAGTCCCCGGGGCGGCGTGTTTCGCGGGCCGGGGGCCGCCGGGGGTCACGGACAAATCCGGCCAATCTTCCCCTTGCCAAGGGGGGTGCCGGTACGTCGGCACGCAACCCCCCCTGCCCCCTTGTCAGGGAACCGGTGGGACTGGAAGAGATCGGCCCGGGCCGCTGGCTGCTGTACTTCGGACGTCTGCCGCTGGGGGTGATAGACCAACGCTTGCCTAAAATACAACGCCCGGCATGATAAAAGTGTTACCCATGTGCCCGGACTTACAATTGGCTGGGGTGGTGGGTCCGGGCAAAACCCCACGCCTCCGCGTGGAGAATTTTTATCGCAAGGTAAGTTGGGCTGGGGTGGTGTGGGGTTTGGGCAACCCCCCCTTGCCCCCCTTGTCAGGGGGGTGGTGGCGGGTGCTGCCACGGCGCGTCTGTTGTCACCGATGAGACAGGCCCGCTTCGCTCCAGTCAGTTCACAATCAGGCTTATCAATGTAACGATTACACCACCCTGGGCAATCAGTGCGCCTATCATCCATTTCAACAAATCAGCCTTCAGGTTTGCAATGTCAGCCTGAGTGGCCAAACGCAGTGCCTCAATGTCAGCCTTGGTGGCCTGGCGCAGTGCCTCAATGTCAGCCTTGGTGGCTTGGCGCAGTGCCTCAATGTCGGCCTTGGTGGCCTGGCGCAGTGCCTCAATGTCAGCCTTAATGCCTTCAATCTCAGCCTTGGTGGCCTGGCACAGTGCCTCAATGTCAGCCTTGGTGGCCAGACGCAGTGCCTCAATGTCAGCTTTAATGCCTTCAATGTCAGCCTTGGTGGCCAGACGCAGTGCCTCGATATCAATCTTGGTGGCCAGATTGCTATTGAGTAGATTGACCTGTGCATCGGCCAGCACTTCGGCCTGTTCTTCGGTAAAGCCGTGTTCAGTCAAGTGCTTAATGAACTTGTGCGTATCGAATGCGATTGCTTCAGTCATTGGGGGACCAGGCCGGATGGTGTGGATGGTGCCGGACAGGCGCTCTTTGGGCTACGCGCAGCGGCCTGCGGGCGTAACCCAATGGCACTCCCGGCACTCATGGCCGTGCCCCCGGTTTGTGCGGCGGGGGAAGAAACCCATTGCCCGCCCGAGAGGGGCACAGGCGGCCACTGTCCGGCAAAAGCGGGAGGCGGCGAGAGCGGCAGCCACCCATCCGGACAGCAGGGCAAGCATCGACACCCGACCAACCTTCGCGGACGGTTGGCATCCATACGGAAAAAACATTTTGCACAGCATCATCATTATCCCTGATAGTACCCATGACAGTTTTACAATAGCGATACTTTATAACAGACGCGGCTACCGTTGCCAAGCCTTTGTATAGGTCCATAACAGATGGCAGGCCCATAACCGGCACGCCGGGTGGTTGACCGGCAAGGATGGTACGGGAGGCCGCGGCGCGAGCGTCAATGAGTGAACAGTCCGCGGCGCATGCCATCGCGTACGCCCGGCGCCATCTGCCAGGCAAAGCGTGCCATGGGGGCGGTGGGAAGCCTCCGGAGCGGCGTGTTTCGCGGGCCGGGGGCCGCCGGATGTCACGGGCCAATACGGCCAAAAACCCCTGCCCCCCTTGCCAGGGGGGTGCCGTGCCGACGTGCCGGCCTCAGTAGCTGAACGACTGCGGTGGTGAAGCCCCCGGGGCGGCGTGTTTCGCGGGCCGGGGCCGTCGGGTGTCATGGGCCAATACGGCCAAAACCCCCGCCCCCCCTTGTCAGGGGGTGCCGTGCCGACGTACCGACGCGCCGGCCTCAGTAGTGGAAAGACCGCGGTGGTGAAGACTCCGGGGCGGCGTGTTTCGCGAGGAGGGGGCCGCCGGGGGTCACGGGCCAATCCGGTCAACCCTCTTGTCAGGGGGTGCCGTGCCGACGTACCAACGCGCCGGCCTCAGTAGTGGAAAGACCGCGGTGGTGAAGCCCCCGGGGCGGCGTGTTTCGCGAGGCGGGGCCGCCGGGGGTCACGGGCCAATCCGGCCAACCCTCTTGTCAGGGGGGGCGTGCCGACGGGCCGGCGCGCCGGCCTCAGTAGCGGACAGAGCCCTCCAGGCCAAATTCATGATCCTCGGCATGCTCGCCGTACAACTCCAGCTTCAGGCCATCGCCTCGCCAGGCCGGGCCCAGTACGTCCGTAAAGTCCATCACCATGCGCTGGCGGGCGCCGGCGCTGTCCCAGCCCGGCTCCAGCGCGAACCTCACACCACGACCCCACAGACTCGGGGCTATGCCGACCTCCGCGCTTACCTCCCAGGCCTCAAAGTCCGATTCCTCGTGCACCAGCAAGTAATGACCGTCCAGGCGCAAGCGGGTGCCGCTGCGCGGATTGGCGTATTCAACTCCCGCCCCCAGATCCGCGCCCGCGCCGGTCTCCACGTCGCCGAGATCCCAGCGCAGACCCAGCTCAAAGCGCTGGCCAAAGCGCCCACCGCGCGCCGACGCCGCCCCGTGGCGATTGCCTGCCAGCGCCATGCGCAGGCGATGCGCGCGGGTGGTCACCGACGACAAGTTCTGCTCGCTGTCTGACTCTATCTCAACCGTCAACGCGCTGGCCTTTAACGCCACGTCCGCGCGGCCCCCGGACCACAGCTTGCCGCGTGCGCCCAGCGCCGCCGTTTGCATTTCCACGTCTGTTTTCCTGCTCTCCCCGCCATCGGTGATTTCAGACTCGCCCAGGCCGTAGCCCACCAGGCCCCATACACTCAAGCCGGCGCGCGGCTGCCACTGCACGTAAGGCAAGATACTGGTCAGATCGGTCTCCACCTCGCCATCGGCAATCGCGGCGCTGCTAAAGTCCGCATCGCCCCTGCTGTGCGAGACCGCAACACCCACCAATGTGCGCCGGCTCGCCCGGTAGTCCAGGCCCAGGTAGCCCGAGACAATATCGCCGTCCAACTGGAAGCCATCTTCAGGCTCGCCCTCATAGTTGCCCACCGAACCGCGCGCCCACAAGGTGGTGGCGCCCACGCCGGCGGCGTTGCCCTCATTCAGGCTGAGCTGAAAAGCACTGCCGGCAAACAGCGCGCCAACGGAGGTCTGCTGGCCGCCGGCGGTAGCCGACACGGGCTGGTTGTCCGGCTCGGCCCCGGCATTGGCCGCGGCCTGCCCGTTCGTCAGGGACTCAAGGCTCAGCGTGCGACCGCCAAACGTCAACTGGCTGCCGCCGGCGCCGCTGCTAAAGCGTTCATCCAGCACCTCCACCGCGCTCGATGTAAACGACCGGCCAAAGGCGCCCAGCGTCATCTCCATCGCCTCGCGGCGGGCGCCTTCAAGCGGCCCGCCTATGACCTCAGACCCAGGCTCCACTGTGACCACCAGCGCCAGCGTCACGGCGGCGGGCGACAGGGCCGAATCCGTGGCCGTGTAGGTGTAGGTCGTTGCCCCTTGCTCCGTGTCCGGCGTGCCGGAAAGTACCCGGGTCATGGCGTTAAAGCTCAGGCCGGACGGCCTGTCCGGCAGGGCGTAGCCGTACGGCCCGGTGCCGCCGGTCACCACCGGCAGGGTGAGGTCGGTGATGGCGGTGTTCACCGTGTAAGTCTGTGCGTCAATGGTTGCCCCGCCAAAGCTCAGCGCGCCTGACGATGTGACCGTGATGGTAAAGGTCGCCGTTACCATGTCATTGACGCCATCGTCGGCGGTGATGGTCACCACTGTATCTCCCAACTCCGTGGGCGTACCGGTAACCTGATCGGTTCCATCAAACACCAGGCCGGTTGGCAGGGTCGTGAGCGTCACTGTCGGCGAGGTGCCGGCACCGTCGCCATCGGCATCGTTCACCGTGATCGTCAGCGCCGTGATCGGCGCGTTTTGCACGTAGCTCTGCGGGCCGGGGTTGACGATCACCGGCGCGACGTTGTCGTCCACCGCGACCGCGCCCGTGGTCAAAGGATTAGTGCCGGTGTGCGCCGCGGCATCCACCACGACGCTCAGGTTCAGGTCACTGTCGAGGTCAGCGCCCGTGTATGACAGCACAAGGACTGCCTGAGCACCGGAGCCAGTCACCGATGCGACACTGATCATCGCAGCGCCGGGGGTGCCGGTCAGCGTGAACTGCGACATCGTCAGCGGGCCCGTGTAGGTGGCGTTGGTGAGCGTTACCGTTAGCATCGCACCGTCCAGGTTGGCCTCGGTCAGCGTGGTCGGGGCGGTGGTGGTGATGGCCGCAGTCGGCGCGCTAGCCGACAGCGGCGTGCCGCTGCCGGAGGCCGAGTATGCACCGTTGCCTTCGGCATTGACGGCGCGCACCTGAACTTCATACAGCGTGCTTGCCGTCAGGCCGGTGATCGTCAGGCTGGTTGCCGCTCCCGGCCCCGGGCTGGCAACTGTGAATGCGCCCCCTCCCGTACGAAATTGCACGTCGTAGCTCGTAATCGCCGGGCCGTTGTTGTCCGGTGCCGTCCAATTGACGTTCAGAGACACCGCAGCCGCCGTCACGGTCGGGGCCGCCGGCGCCAATGGCGGCTCATTCTCATCGCTCACCGTTACCGTTACCGTCGCCTGCGCCGTGGTCGTGCCAATCGTCAGCGACACCACCAGCGTGTAGGAGTCGATGTCCTCGAAATTGATGGAATCGTTGGCCGCCACCGTTAACTGGCCGGTGGCCTCAGCAATGTTGAAATCGCCGCCGGTATTGCCCGACTCAATGGCCCAGGTTTGTGTGCCGGACGGGAACTCAGCGGGCACCAGCGGTGTGCCGACCGTGGTAGCCACGGGCGCATTCTCGGCCACGCTAAAGGTTGCGTTTGGCAGTGACGGCGCGGTGGCCGTGACCGGGATGGTGGCGGTGTCAAGGTTACCCGTGCCGCTGTGTGCCGCGTCCAGCACAGTGATGCCGAGCGTGGTATTGGCATCTATGCCGGTGCCGCCGTAGGCCAGCGTCAGCGTCGCCAGCACGGCGCTGGTGCGCACGGCCGCGCTCACCGTTACGCCACTGCCGCTCAGCAGCGTCACGGTGAACAGGTTTGTAGCCAGCACGCCCGGGACATACTCGGTGTTGGTAAGCATTACCGTCACTGTCGCGCCATCAAGGGTGGCTTCGGTCAGCGAGGACGGGGTGGCAATGGCCGCGGTCGGCGTGGTGGCCGCCGCCCGGGTCACGGCGAGGTTATAGGTCTGTGTCGTGCCGTCCTCGGCGGTTACCAGCACGGCAATGTCGGTAGCGACGCCTGCGGTCAGCGTAATCGCGGTGCTGGCCGAGCCGCTGGTCACGGCGGTGCCGTTGACGGCGATGGTGGCGCCGGCATCGGTCGCGGTCGGCGTTACGGTGAGGGTGGCAACGTCGTTGGCGACGTCCGCGGCGTAGGTCAAGGTGGCGGGCGCAAAGACCGGGTTAAGCGTGGCGCCGCCGGACAGGGTCAGGCCGGCCAGGGTGGCGTCGCTGCTGGCGGCCTCAGCCGCCACCGTAATCACCAGGTCCAGGGTCACGGCGGCGGGTGGGACTGCCGAGTCGCATGTGAGACTGCCGCATGGCCGTGTAGGTGTAGGTCGTTGCCGCTTGCTCCGCATCCGGTGTGCCGGAAAGCACCCGGGTGTCGGCGTCAAAGGTCAGGGCGGACGGCACGTCCGACAGGGCGTAGCTGTACGGCGCGGTGCCGCCGGTGGCCACCGGCAGGGTGAGGTTGGGGATGGCGGTGTTCGCCGTGTAAGTCTGTGCGGCAATGGTCTCCCCGCCAAAGCTCAGTGCGAGCGCCGCCGCCCGGGTCACGGTCACCGTGTAGGTCAGCATCGTGCTGCCGTCGGTCGCCGTCACTTCCACGACGATGGCGTTGGGTCCCTCGTCCAGATCAACCGAGCCGCTCGCCATACCGCTGGCTACCGCCGTGCCGGCGACGGTGATGGTGGCGCCGGCATTGGCCACCGTCGGCGTCAGCGTCAGGCTGCTCACGCTGTTTTCCACCATCGCCGTGTAGCTGGTCGTGGCAGCGTCAAAGTCCGGCGTCAGCGTGCCCGCCGACAGCGTCAGTGCACTCAAATCCGCGTCGCTGCTCGCCGGCGGTGCCACCCGCGTCACCGTCACCGCGTAGGTCACGGTGGAGGTGCCGTCCGCCGCCGTCACTTCCACGGCGATGGGGTTGGGTCCCACGCGCAGTGCAATCGGGCCACTCGCCATGCCGCTGTCTACCGCCGTGCCGGCGACGGCGATGCTTGCGCCGGTGGCATCGGACGCCGTCGGCGTTACCGTCAGCTCGCTCACGCTGTTGTCCACCGACGCCATGTAGATCGTCGTGGTACTGGCAAAGGTCGGCGTCAGCATGCCCGCCGACAGCGCCAGTGCGCTCAACTGCGCGTCGCTGCTCTCATCCACCGCCGTCACTGACACGGTGCCGGTATTCAGGTCCCCGGTGCCGGTGTGCGCCGCGTCGGCTACGGTCACGAAGATGACGCCGTCACTGTCGAAATCACTGCCGTCGTAGGCCAGCGTCAGCACGACCACGAACGCGCTCGTGCGGCTGACCATACTCACCGTTACGCCCGGCACGGTGCCAAGCAGCGAGAACTGCCCGGTGTTCAGCGCGCTGGCTGCCTCATATTCCGTTCTCGTCAGATCGATCTGAAGTGTCGCCTCGTCCAGGTTGCCCTCGGTCAGCGAGCTCGGAGTGCTCAAGGCGATGCTCGCCACGGCCGCTCCCGTTGCTGACGCCCGTGTCACGCTCACCGTGTAGGTCATGGTGCTGCCGTCCGCCGCCGTCACTTCCACGAGGATGAGATTGGCCCCCACGTTCAGCGTAATCGGGCCGCTCGCCACGTCGGTGACTACCGCCGTGCCGTCAACGGTGATGCGCGCGCCGGTGGCATCGGACGCCGTCGGCGTTACCGTCAGGCTGCTCACGGTATCGGCCACCGACGCCGTGTAGGACGTCACGGCACTGTCAAAGGTCGGCGACAGCGTGGTGCTTTCCGACAGCGCCAGTGCGCTCAACTGCGCGTCGCTGCCCTCCACCACCGCCGTCACCGGCACGGCGTTGGTACTCAGGTTCCCGGTGCCGGCGTGCGCCGCGTTGGCTACGGTCACGAAGATGATGCCGTCAATGTCGAAATCAGTCCCGTCGTAGGCCAGCGTCAGATCGACGGCGAAACTGCCCACGCGGTTGACCATGCTCACCGTTACGCCCGGCACGGTGCCAAGCAGCGAGAACTGCCCGGTGTTCAGCGAGCTGGCTGCCATAAAGGCCGAGCCCCCCAGCCCGATACTCAGTACCGCATCGTTCAGGTTCCCCTCGGTCAGCGGGCTCGGAGTGCTGCTGGTGATCTCCACCCCGACCCCCGCTACCGTCCGTGTCACCACCACCGTGTAGGTCATCGTGCTGCCGTCCGCCGCCGTCACTTCCACGAGGATGAGATTGGCCCCCGCGTTCAGCGTAATCGGGCCGCTCGCCACGTCGGTGGCTACCGCCGTGCCGTCAACGGTGATGCTCGCGCCGGCATCGGACGCCGTCGGCGTTACCGTCAGACTGCTCACGCTGTTGGCCACGTCCGCCTCGTAGAACGTCGTGGCACTGTCAAAGGTCGGTGCCAACACCGCGCTTTCCGACAGCACCAGTGCGCTCAACTGCGCATCGCTGCTCCCCACCGCCGCCAGTACCGGCACTGGGTCGCTATCCAGGTCGCCGGTGCCGGTGTGCGCCGCGTCGGCTACCGTTACGGCCAGCGTCGTGTTGGTGTCAAAGTCGCTGCCGTCGTAGGCCAGCGTCAGCTCGGCGTTGTTCGCGTCCGTGCGGCTGACGGCATTCACCGCTACGCCCGGCACGCTGGTGCTCAGCGTGAACTGGGCGGCGTTCAGCGAGCCTGCATACGCCGTGCTGGTCAGCGTGACCGTCAGTGTCGCCGCGTCCAGCTCCCTCTCGCTCAGCGGGGACGGCGTGCTGGCGCTGATGGTGGCGGACGGCACGACCACCGCATTGACCGTAATCACCAGATCCAGCATGACGCTGGCGGGTGAGACTGCCGCATCGGTCGCCGTGTAGGTGTAGGTCGTTGCACTAGGTCGCCTGCACCGCGTTCGGTGTGCCGGAAAGCACCCGGGTGGCGGCAGCAAAGGTCAGGCCGGACGGCACGTCCGACAGGGCATAGCTGTACGGCGCGGTGCCGCCGCCGGCCACCGGCAGGGTGAGGCCGGCGATGGCGGTGTTCACCGTGTAAGTCTGTGCGTCAATGGTCTCCCCGCCAAAGCTCAGTGCGAGCGCCGCCGCCCGGGTTACGGCGAGGTTATAGGTTCGCGTTGTCGAGCCGTCCTCGGCGGTCACCAGCACATCAATGTCGGTGGCCATGCCCGCGGTCAGCGTAATCGCGGTGCTGGCCGAGCCGCTGGTCACGGCAGTGCCTTGGACCTCGATGGTGGCGCCGCCATCGGTCGCGGTCGGCGTGACCATGATGTTGGCAACGCTGTTATCGACGTCCGCGGTGTAGGTAAAGGTGCCGGCGTCGAAGACCGGGGTGAGCGTGGCGCCGCCGGACAGGGTCAGGGCGGACAAGGTGGCGACGTCGCTTTCATCGACGGCGGTGACCGGCACGGTGGCAGTGTCGATGTCGCCGGTGCCGGTGTGGGCCGCGTCCGTCACGGTGACGATGATGTCGAAATCGGTGTCAAAGTCGGTGCCGTCGTAGGTCAGCGTCAGTGTGGCCTCGGTGTCGCTGCCGCGGGCGGCCATGACCGTAAGCCCGTTATTGGTGGCCTCGGTGTTGAGCGTGACCGGGTTGGCGGGCAGTGGGTCCGCATAGGTGGTGTTGGTCAGCGTTACCGTCAGCGTGGCGCCGTCCAGGTTGGCCTCGGTCAGCGTGGTCGGGGTGGTGGCGCTGATGGTGGCGGACGGCGCGTCGATGACGGTGATGGTGACGGTGGCCGGCGCGGAGTCCGCAGTGCCGTCGTTGACCAGCAGCGAGAACACCAGGTCGCCCGCGCTGTTGGGCGCGGTGAAGGTGGGACTGACCGCGGCGGCGTCGCTCAGGGTGACGTCGGTGCCGCTGCTCTGCGTCCAGGCATAGCTTTCAATGGCATCGGCGTTGGCCGGGTCGGCGCCGGTGTCCGGGTCGGCGGAGGCGCTGCCGTCCAGCGTCACGGTCGCGCTCCGCGCAACCGCCGGCTGGTCAGGGCCGGCATCGGCGACCGGCGCGTCATTGGCACCGGTGATGGTGATGGTGATCATCGCGGTGGAGCCGGGGTTGGCGGCGGCGGTCACGGTGAAGGTTTCCGTCACGGTGTCGCCGGCGGCCAGGGCGTTGGTGTCATCATCGTCGTTGTCCAGGGCGTAAGTCCAGACGGAGCCGATAAAGGACAAACCGCCGTAGGTGCCGGTGCCAGTGCCGGGGGTTTGGACGACGACGTCGGTGCTGCCGCCGTCGGTGTTGGTGACGGTCAGGGTGCCGGTGGCGGTGTTCATAGCGGGGTCGTCCTCGACCACGCTGCCGGCTCTATCACCGCCGGTATCAATGGTCGCAGCCTCGGCTTGCGGCATGAAGCCGCTGACCTGTGCGGTGGCGCTGCCGGGTGGGTTGGCGCTGTCGGTAACGGTCAGCACCAGGGTTACGGCTTCGGTTCCGCTGTTGGGGGCGGTCCAGGTGGTGGAGGCGGCGGCATCGGCAAAACTGCCGCGGCCCGGCGGCTCGGTACTCCACGTGTAGCTCAGGACGTCGCTGCTATCCGGGTCGCTGCCGCTGCCGGTTACCGTAATCTCGCCGCCGAAGCCCACCGTTGTGCCGGCTGCGGGCGCGCTGATGGCGGCGGTGGGTTGGTCGTTTGCGCCGGTAACGACGATGTTGATGTCGCGTGTGATACCGGCGGTGCCCATGATGGTCAGGACGTCCCCGGTCATCACGCCCATTGACAGGGCCTGGGTCAGTCCGTTGGTGTTGTCCAGCGTGTACGTCCAGACGCCGTTTTCGGTGATGCTGAAGGTGCCGAGGGTGCTGGCCGCGTCGGTTTGCGCCACGAAGGTCGTGGCGGTGGCGGGGTCGGTGCTGCTAATGACGACGGTGCCGGTGGCGGTGTTTTGTGCCGGGTCGTCTTCGGTAACGGCGCCGGTGAGGTCACCGGTGATCTCCAGTTCGGCGCCGCCGACAGTGATGAGGAAATCCAGGCGCACGATGTCCAGGTTTCCGTCTATGTCGTTGTCCACGACGAAGTAGCGATAGGTGGTGGCGGGCTGGGTGACGGTCGGGGTGCCGCTCAAGACGCGGGTGACGGCGTTAAAGGCGAGGCCGGTGGGCAACACCAGGAGCGGCAGGCAGTCGCAGGGGCGGATGCCGGCGATACCGTAGGTGAGCTCGGCGTTGCCGCCGGTGGCTTCGGGCAGCGTGATCGGCTCAATGGGTACGCTGACGGTGTAACCCCGGTCGGGGAGGGAGGACACGGCGAAGGTCGGGATGAGGTCCTCTTCATTGATGACGAAGGTGATGCTGACGCTGGTTTCGCCGTCTGTGGCGGTGTAGGTGTGGGTGGTGCCGGTGGGGGCGTCTGTGGGGGTGCCGCTCAAGATGCGGGTGTCGGCGTCAAAGGTCAGGCCCGCCGGCACCGGGTCAAGGGCGTAGGTCGTGGGAGTGCCGGTGCCGGAGAGGCCTTCGCCGGTGGCCGTCGGCAGGGTCAGGTCGGCGATGGCGACGCCTTGCGGGTAAAACTGGTCGGGGATGGGAGCGGTGAAAACCAGCGCATTCTCAAACACGACGATACTGACGGCCTGTGAAACATTGCTGGTCTCGTCTCGCACCGTCACCGTCAAAACAATATCGAAGCCGGCGGAGGTGGAGCTGGGCGCGGTCCAGGTGGTGACGGCGGCGGCGGTATCGGAAAAACTGCCCAGGGCGACAAGCGGGGAGGAGGACGCCGCCGTCCACGCAAATGTCAGGGCGTCGTTGGCGTCCGGGTCCATGGCGGTGGCGGTCAGCGTGAGGACGCCGCCCAGGTTCACTTCGTCGCCAACCGTGGCTGTTGTGCCTATCCCGAACGGCGAACTGGCGACCACCGTGACCGTGGGCGCGTCGTTGACGCCGGTGATGGTGATGGCCACGTTCACGGTGGCGGGGATGAGGCTGGTGTCCGTGGCGGCGACCGGGCAGACATCCACCAGGGTTTCGCCGGCGCCCAGCCCTTGCACGGCGTCCAGGGCGTTGTCCACCTCGTAGGTCCAGACGCCGGCGGCGTCAATGTCAAAGACGCCGCCGTTGGTGCAGGCAGCGTCTGTTCGCGCGGTTACGCCGCCGGCCACGGTCAGGGTGCCGCCGGCTTGCAGCACCATGAGGGCGCCGGAGGCGACCGGGTTGTCGTCTTCGGTAACGGCGCCGGTGGTGACGCCGCTGAAGGCGTTGGTGGGGTGCAGGGTCAGGGTGGTGGTGGCGGTGTTGCTGAGGCCGCCGGCGTCGGTGACCATCAGGATCAGTTCAATATCGGTTGCCGTGGCCGGCGGCGTGACGCTCCAGGTGGTGGCGAGGGCGGCGGGGTCGGCGAAGGTGCCCATGGGCGGGTTGGTGCTCCACAAGACGGTCGGGGCGGGCGGCAAGTCGGCAGACATGTCGTCGGTGTCAACCACAGAGCCTTCCACCGCCACCACGGCACCGGCGGCGACCGTGGTGGCCGGGGATACCGGGCTGGTGATGCGGACGTTCGGCCGGTTGTTGGCGCCGGTGAGGATGATGGTTACTTCGCTGTCAACGGTGAAGCCGTCTTCGTCCGTGGCGCGCACCCTGCGCGTTTCATATGCGACCTGGCCGGGCAGCAAGGCGCGGATACGGCGGAGTTGGCCGCCGAACAGGCCGGCGTTGTAGGCCCAGACGCCGGTGGTGCGGTCGATGGTGAAGAGTCCGTAGTTGCCGAAGCCGCCGCCGAGCGCACTGAAGGAGGTGACGTTGGCGTTGAGGGTCAGGGTGCCGGTCAGCCTGCGGGTTCCGGTGCCGCCCGCGTTCAGCAGGTTGACGTCTGAGGTCGTGATGCGGCCCTCAAGGTCGCCGGCGATGGCGAGGCGCACCCGGGCCACGGCGATGTCAAAGTTCACGGTGGCCACCTGGGGCGGGGTGGCGGTGTCGGTGACCGTGTAGGTGTGCTCCACGCCGGTATTGATGGTGTCGGGCATGCCCGAGAGGACGCGGCTGCTGGCGTCAAACGTCAGCCCGCTCGGCAGGCCGCCGGCGCCGTCCACCAGGGTGTAGACGTAGGTGCCGTTACCGCCGGTGGCCTCGGGCAGGGTTACGGAGATGGTCTCGGTGGTGAGGTACAACTGGTCGGCAACAACCGGCGCCGGGCCGGGGAACGCCAACGCCACCGGCTCGGGTATTCGCGCGGCTATTGAAGGGGCGCAGTTATCGTCAAGGGTGGCGGTCTCGGCGACATCGGTGAAACAGGCGAAATAATGATACAGGCCCGCCGTTGCGGACGCGACGAAGGTGGCGGAGGCCTGGGGCGTGGTGCCGCCGGACGCAAACGCGCCGACGGTTCGCGGCGAGCCCGCCGCGCACAGCACGTTGTCGGTGCCGCACGTGGAGGCCGTCGGCGGACTGCCGGCAACCACAGCGATCGGAGAGCGATACACCTGAATCATCGCGGCTGTTGCATCATTCGCCGCATTCGCCACTTCAACATTCAGCGTCAGACCCGCCTGACCCAAAGTCAACAGGGTCACGGTGACGCCGCTTTCCTCGGTGGTGGGCAGGCTGCCGGCAAAGGTCGCGGAAGTCGCGGCCAGGTCCGGCGGCGACGGCGGTACCACCCGTGCGGCCACCGAGGGAGAGCAATTATCGTTGAGAGTGGAGGCGCTCTCGGCCGTGTCGGTGATACAGACGTAATATTGATACAGGCCAGGCTCACTCGGCGGGGGGAACCGCGAGGTTGACGAGGTGGGCTCTGGAAAGCTGCGGTTTACGCTAATCGTGGAGCTCCCGTCACCAAAAATTCCTCCTACTGATGTTTCTGTGAATTCCCGGCAAAGCGCGGCCGTGTCAGCGGCGCACGCGCTAATCCCCGACGGCGGCGCGCTCCCGGCCAGGGCAGTATCACCCCGCATGCGGTAAGCCGATAATGACACGTTGTCGGCGCGACCCCCCGTATTAGTCACCGTGGCATCCAGACGGAGGTCCGCATCCGTTAAGATGTACTCGCCGGAGGACTCCGCGGTCAGATTTTCAAAAACTGGTGCGGCAGGTATGGCCAAATCAGGCGCCTGCGCCGCAGCCTGCTGAGCGGGAATAAAGGCCAGCGCAAGGAGCGCCACGCCGAGGGCCGCCGCCCTGCCGACCCTGCACATAATCCCGCGCCCGGCCATCAGGGCCGGCCTCTGATCCGTGAAAGGGGGGCAGGAATGGCCGCTGAGACGCCCAAAGGCGCGCTCCGAGGCGTTTTCTGGGCATTTTTGATTGCCGGCGTCAAATGGGAAAATGGCATGGCTGCAACCTTAGGTTGGGGCGAGTAAGAGGCGAACTATAAACGAAAATGGCGGGGATGTCCAGGGGAGCGTGGGGCAGGGCCTGGCGGGGTCGTTCGGTGTTGTAGAACACCAGCCACCGGGCCATCGCGCCGCACCTGGGCAAGGCGTTGCGGCGCATGGGAGAAGCCTTTTGTTGAGTTACAGGATATGCGGCAGACGGGTTGTTAACCTAAAAACGCACTGATTAATGGTACGTAGTGGTCTATCAGCAACAGCGCGAACAGTGCCACCAGATACACAATGGAGTAGCCGAACGTCTGCATCGCCAGCTTGTCGTCTGCCTCGGGCCGCGTGAGCAGGATGGCGTAGCGCAGAAAAACCACGTCCAACACCACCGCACCGGCCAGATATAACCAGCCACTCATGCGTACCGCAAACGGCAACAGCGTAATCGCGAACAACAGGGTCGTGTACAGCAGGATATGCAACCGGGTATAAGCGATGCCGTGGGTCACCGGCAGCATGGGTATTTTCGCCTTGGCGTATTCGTCTTTTTTCGCCACCGCCAAAGCCCAGAAATGCGGTGGCGTCCATACAAAAATTATCAGGAACAGTAGCAGCGCATGCGGATGCACCTCGCCTGTCACCGCCGCCCACCCCAAAACCGGTGGCGCCGCTCCGGCCTCAGTAGCGTACAGACCCCTCCAGGCCAAATTCATGATCCTCGGCATGCTCGCCGTACAGCTTCAGGCCATCGCCTCGCCAGGCCGGGTCCAGCACGTTCGTAAAGTCCATCACCCGAGTGTCACGGGCAAATCCGGCACCCCCCTGCCCCCTCTTGTCAGGGGTGCCGTGCCGACGTGCCGATGCGCCAGCCTCAGTAGTAGCTGAAAGACTGCGGTGGTGAAGCTCCCGGCGCGGCGTGTTGCGCGGGCCGGGGGTCGCCGGGGGGTCATGGGCCAATACGGCCAAAACCCCCTGCCACCCCTTGTCAGGGGTGCCGTGCCGACGTGCCGATGCGCCAGCCTCAGTAGTAGCTGAAAGACTGCGGTGGTGAAGCTCCCGGCGCGGCGTGTTGCGCGGGCCGGGGGTCGCCGGGGGTCACGGGCCAATACGGCCAAACCCCCTGCCCCCCTTGTCAGGGGTGCCGTGCCGACGTGCCGATGCGCCAGCCTCAATAGTAGCTGAAAGACTGCGGTGGTGAAGCTCCCGGCGCGGCGTGTTGCGCGGGCCGGGGGTCGCCGGGGGGTCATGGGCCAATACGGCTCCCCCTTGCCAGGGGGCCACTGGCTGCTGTACTTCGAACGTCTGTCGCTGGGGTGATAGACAAACGCTTGCCTAAAATACAACGCCCGGTATGATAAAAGTGTTACCCATGTGCCCGGTTTAGTGTGTTACCTATGTGCCCGGACTTACAGGTGCTGCCGCGGCGCGTCTGTTGTCACCGATGACAGGCCCGCTTCGCTCCAGTCAGTTCACAATCAGGCTTAGCAATGCAACGACTACAGCACCCTGGGCAATCAGTGCGCCTATCATCCATTTCAACAAATCAACCTTCAGGTTTGCAATGTCAACCTTGGTGGCCCGGCGCAGTGCCTCGATGTCAGCCTTAATGCCTTCAATGTCAACCTTGGTGGCCAGACGCAGTGCCTCAATGTCAGCCTTGGTGGCCAGACGCAGTGCCTCAATGTCAGCCTTAATGCCTTCAATGTCAGTCTTGGTGACCAGACGCAGTGCCTCGATATCAATCTTGGTGGCCAGATTGCTATTGAGTAGGTTGACCTGTTCATCGGCCAGCACTTCGGCCTGTTCTTCGGTAAAGCCGTGTTCAGTCAAGTGCTTAATGAACTTGTGCGTATCGAATGCGATTGCTTCAGTCATTGGGGGACCAGGTCGGATGGTGCCGGACAAGCGCCCTTTGGGCTACGCGCAACGGCGCGCCCGGCACTCATGGCCGTGCCCCCGGTTTACGCGGGAGGGAGAAAACTCATTGCCCGCCCGAGAGGGGCACAGGCGACCACTGTCCGGCAAAAGCGGGAGGCGGCGAAAGCGGCAGCACCCCTCTGACAAGCGAGGCCGGCGCCGACAACGGCGGGATTATGGGGGGCTTTCATGGCCATGGGTTGCCCTTTGTTATGGGTGGCGTTATGGGTGCGCTGAAAAGCCAAACATACCCCAAACCGCCGGGGGATTGCAAGGGGCCGTATAGGTCCATAACATACTGGCAGGCTCATAACCGGCACGCCGGGTGGTTGACCGGCAAGGATGGTACGGGAGGCCGCGACGCGAGCGTCAATGAGTGAACAAGCCGACGGCGCCATGCCGTCGCGTACGCCCGGCGCTATCTGCCAGGCAAAGCGTGCCATCGGGGCGGTGGTGAAGTCCCCGGGGCGGCGTGTTTCGCGGGCCGGGGGCCGCCGGGGGTCACGGACATGTATGTAAGTCCGGCTCCCCCTTGCCAGGGGGGGGTACGTCGGCACGCCAACCCCCCCTTGCCTCCCTTGTCAGGGGGGCCGGTACGTCGGCACGCACCCCCCCCTGCCCCCCTTGTCAGGGGGCCGGGAAATCTACCTCAACCGGTGGCTGAAAGGGGAACCGGTGGGACTGGAAGAGATCGGCCCGGGCCGCTGGCTGCTGTACTTCGGACGTCTGCCGCTGGGGGGATAAGACCAACGCTTGCCTAAAATACAACGCCCGGTATGATAAAAGTGTTACCCATGTGCCCGGACTTACACGTTGGCACGCACCCCCCTGCTCCTCTTGTCAGGGGGTGGCGGTACGTCGGCGCGCCGGCCTCAGTAGCGGACAGAGCCCTCCAGGCCGAATTCATGATCCTCGGCATGCTCGCCGTACAACTCCAGCTTCAGGCCATCGCCCCGCCAGGCCGGGCCCAGAACGTCCGTAAAGTCCATCACCCGAGTGTCACGGGCAAATCCGGCAACCCCCCTGATAAGGGGGGCAGGGGGGGTACCGTGCCGGCGCGCCGGCCTCAGTAGCGGACAGAGCCCTCCAGGCCAAATTCATGATCCTCGGCATGCTCGCCGTACAGCTTCAGGCCATCGCCTCGCCAGGCCGGGCCCAGAACGTCCGTAAAGTCCATCACCCGAGTGTCACGGGCAAATCCGGCAACCCCCCTGATAAGGGGGGCAGGGGGGGTTACCGTGCCGGCGCGCCGGCCTCAGTAGCGGACAGAGCCCTCCAGGCCGAATTCATGATCCTCGGCATGCTCGCCGTACAGCTCCAGCTTCAGGCCATCGCCTCGCCAGGCCGGGCCCAGTACGTCCGTAAAGTCCATCACCATGCGCTGGCGGGCGCCGGCGCTGTCCCAGCCCGGCTGCAGCGCGAACCTCACACCACGACCCCACAGACTCGGGGCTATGCCGACCTCCGCGCTTACCTCCCATGCCTCAAAGTCCGATTCCTCGTGCACCAGCAAGTAATGCCCGTCCAGGCGCAAGCGGGTGCCGCTGCGCGGATTGGCGTATTCAACTCCCGCCCCCAGATCCGCGCCCGCGCCGGTCTCGACGTCGCCCAGGTCCCAGCGCAGACCCAGCTCAAAGCGCTGGCCAAAGCGCCCACCGCGCGCCGACGCCGCCCCGTGGCGATTGCCTGCCAGCGCCATGCGCAGGCGATGCGCGCGGGTGGTCACCGACGACAGGTTCTGCTCGCTATCTGACTCTATCTCAACCGTCAACGCGCTGGCCTTTAACGCCACGTCCACGCGGCCCCCGGACCACAGCTTGCCACGTGCGCCCAGCGCCGCCGTTTGCATTTCCACGTCTGTTTTCCTGCTCTCCCCGCTATCGGTGATTTCAGACTCACCCAGGCCGTAGCCCACCAGGCCCCATAAACTCAATCCGGCGTGCGGCTGCCACTGCACGTAAGGCAAGATACTGGTCAGCTCAGTCTCCACCTCGCCATCGGCAATCGCGGCGCTGCTAAAGTCCGCATCCCCCCTGCTGTGCGAGACCGCAACACCCACCAATGTGCGCCGACTCGCCCGGTAGTCCAGGCCCAGGTAGCCCGAGACAATATCGCCGTCCAGCTGAAAGCCATCTTCAGGCTCGCCCTCATAGTTGCCCACCGCGCCGCGCGCCCATAAGGTGGTGGCGCCCACGCCGGCGGCGTCGCCCTCATTCAGGCTGAGCTGAAAAGCACTGCCGGCAAACAGCGCGCCAACGGAGGTCTGCTGGCCGCCGGCTGCAGCCGACACGGGCTGGTTGTCCGGCCCGGCACCGGCATTGGCCACGGCCTGGTCGTTCGTCAGGGACTCAAGGCTCAGCGTGCGACCGCCAAACGTCAACTGGCTGCCGCCGACGCCGCTGCTAAAGCGTTCACCCAGCACCTCCACCGCGCCCGATGCAAACGACCGGCCAAAGGCGCCCAGCGTCATCTCCATCGCCTCGCTGCGGGCGCCTTCGAGCGGCCCGCCTATGACCTCAGACCCAGGCTCCACTGTGACCACCAGCGCCAGCGTCACGGCGGCGGGCGACAGGGCCGAATCCGTGGCCGTGTAGGTGTAGGTCGTTGCCATTTGCTCCGTGTCCGGCGTGCCGGAAAGCACCCGGGTCATGGCGTTAAAGCTCAGGCCGGACGGCCTGTCCGGCAGGGCGTAGCCGTACGGCCCGGTGCCGCCGGTCACCACCGGCAGGGTGAGGTCGGTGATGGCGGTGTTCACCGTGTAAGTCTGTGCGTCAATGGTTGCCCCGCCAAAGCTCAGCGCGCCTGACGATGTGACCGTGATGGTAAAGGTCTCCGTTACCATGTCATTGACGCCATCGTCGGCGGTGATGGTCACCACTGTATCTCCCAACTCCGTGGGCGTACCGGTAACCTGATCGGTTCCATCAAACACCAGGCCGGTTGGCAGGCTCGTGAGCGTCACTGTCGGCGAGGTGCCGGCACCGTCGCCATCGGCATCGTTCACCGTGATCGTCAGCGCCGTGATCGGCGCGTTTTGCACGTAGCTCTGCGGGCCGGGGTTGACGATCACCGGCGCGACGTTGTCGTCCACCGCGACCGCGCCCGTAGTCAAAGGATTAGTGCCGGTGTGCGCCGCGGCATCCACCACGACGCTCAGGTTCAGGTCACTGTCGAGGTCAGCGCCCGTGTATGACAGCACAAGGACTGCCTGAGCACCGGAGCCAGTCACCGATGCGACACTGATCATCGCAGCGCCGGGGGTGCCGGTCAGCGTGAACTGCGACATCGTCAGCGGGCCCGTGTAGGTGGCGTTGGTGAGCGTTACCGTTAGCATGGCGCCGTTCAGGTTGGCCTCGGTCAGCGTGGTCGGGGCGGTGGTGGTGATGGCCGCAGTCGGCGCGCTAGCCGACAGCGGCGTGCCGCTGCCGGAGGCCGAGTATGCACCGTTGCCTTCGGCATTGACGGCGCGCACCTGAACTTCATACAGCGTGCTTGCCGTCAGGCCGGTGATCGTCAGGCTGGTTGCCGCTCCCGGCCCCGGGCTGGCAACTGTGAATGCGCCCCCTCCCGTACGAAATTGCACGTCGTAGCTCGTAATCGCCGGGCCGTTGTTGTCCGGCGCCGTCCAATTGACGTTCAGAGACACCGCAGCCGCCGTTACGGTCGGGGCCGCCGGCGCCAATGGCGGCTCATTCTCATCGCTCACCGTTACCGTTACCGTCGCCTGCGCCGTGGTCGTGCCAATCGTCAGCGACACCACCAGCGTGTAGGAGTCGATGTCCTCGAAATTGATGGAATCGTTGGCCGCCACCGTTAACTGGCCGGTGGCCTCAGCAATGTTGAAATCGCCGTCGTCGTTGCCCGACTCAATGGCCCAGGTTTGTGCGCCGGACGGGAACTCAGCGGGCACCAGCGGGGTGCCGACCGGGGTATTCGCGGCGGCATTCTCGGCCACGCTGAATGTTGCGCCCGGCAGCGACGGCGCGGTGGCCGTGACCGGGATGGTGGCGGTGTCAAGGTTACCCGTGCCGCTGTGTGCCGCGTCCAGCACAGTGATGCCGAGCGTGGTATTGGCATCTATGCCGGTGCCGCCGTAGGCCAGCGTCAGCGTCGCCAGCACGGCGCTGGTGCGCACGGCCGCGCTCACCGTTACGCCACTGCCGCTCAGCAGCGTCACGGTGAACAGGTTTGTAGCCAGCACGCCCGGGACATACTCGGTGTTGGTAAGCATTACCGTCACTGTCGCGCCATCAAGGGTGGCTTCGGTCAGCGAGGACGGGGTGGCAATGGCCGCGGTCGGCGTGGTGGCCGCCGCCCGGGTCACGGCGAGGTTATAGGTCTGTGTCGTGCCGTCCTCGGCGGTTACCAGCACGGCAATGTCGGTAGCGACGCCTGCGGTCAGCGTAATCGCGGTGCTGGCCGAGCCGCTGGTCACGGCAGTGCCTTGGACCTCGATGGTGGCGCCGGCATCGGTCGCGGTCGGCGTGACCATGATGTTGGCAACGCTGTTGTCGACGTCCGCGGTGTAGGTAAAGGTGCCGGCGTCGAAGACCGGGGTGAGCGTGGCGCCGCCGGACAGGGTCAGGGCGGACAAGGTGGCGACGTCGCTCTCGTCGATGGCGGTGGCCGTCACCGTGCCCGCGTCAAGGTCGCCGGCGTTGGCGTGGGCCGCGGCCGCCACGGTGACGGTGATGTCAAGGTCGGTGTCAAAGTCGCTGGCGGCGCGGTCAAAGGCCAGCGTCAGGGTGGCTTCGGTGGCACTGTCGCGGACCGCCGTGGCCGTCACTCCGGCGGTGGTGGCGGCGGTGTCGAGCGTGATCGGGTCGGCGGGCAGTGGATCCGCATAGGTGGTGCTGGTCAGCGTTACCGTCAGCGTGGCGCCGTCCAGGTTGGCCTCGGTCAGCGTGACCGGGGTGGTGGCGCTGATGGTGGCGGACGGCACGACCACCGCATTGACCGTAATCACCAGATCCAGCATGACGCTGGCGGGTGAGACTGCCGCATCGGTCGCCGTGTAGGTGTAGGTCGTTGCCGCCTGCGCCGCGTCCGGTGTGCCGGAAAGCACCCGGGTAGCGGCGGCAAAGGTCAGGCCGGACGGCACGTCCGACAGTGCATAGCTCAGCGTGCCGGTGCCGCCGCTGGCCGTCGGCAGGGTGAGGTCGGCGATGGCGGTGTTCGCCGTGTAAGTCTGTGCGTCAATGGTCTCCCCGCCAAAGCTCAGTGCGAGCGCCGCCCGGGTCACGGTGAGGGTATAGGTCTGCGTCGTGCTGCCGTCCTCGGCGGTTACCACCACGGTGATGGAGGTAGCACCGCCCGCGGTCAGCACAATCGCGGTGCTGGCCGCGCCGCTGTTCACGGCATCGCCGTTGACGGTGATGGTGGCACCGGTGGCATCGGTCGCGGTCGGCGTTACCATGATGTCGGTGACGTCGTTGGCGACGTCCGCGGTGTAGGTCAAGGTGGCGGGCGCAAAGGTCTCGTTAAGCGGGACGCTGCCGGACAGAGTCAGGCCGGCCAGGGTGGCAACGTCGCTCTCGTCGATGGCTGTGACCGTCTCCGTGCCCGTGTTCAGGTCGCCGGTGCCGGTGTGCGCCGCGTCCAGCACGGTGACGGTGAGGCTGGCGTTCGTGTCAAAGTCGTTGAGGAAGCGGTCAAAGGCCAGCGTCAGTGTCGCCTCGGTGTTGCTGTCGCGGGCGACGTCGCTGACCGTCACTCCGGTGACCCCCGCCAGCCTGAACTGGGCGGCCGTCGGTGTGGGTTCATAAGTGGTGTCGGTCAGCATCACCATCAGCGTGGCGCCGCTCAGGTCGGCCTCGGTCAGCGTGCCCGGGGCGGTGGCGCTGATGGCCGCGGTCGGAGCGCCAGGGCCGGTGACGGTGAGGTCGAGCGTGGCGGTGGCGGTAGCGGCGCCGGATGGGGCGTTATCGTTGACGGTCAGGGTCAGGGTGACGTCTATATTGCTGTCGCCGGCGTTGACGGTGGGCGGCGTCCAGGTGGTGTTGGGGCTGGCGGCGTTGGCGAAAGTGCCTTGGTTGGCGGGGTTTGTGGTCCATGCGTAGGCCAGAACGGCGCTGAGGTCCACGTCCTCGCCGATGGCCTCCAGGGTGACCGTGCGGCCGGACAATGTGTTGCCCGCCTCCGGGGCGGTGATCATCACGGTGGGCGCGTCATTGGCGCCGGTGATCCTGATGGTGATGTCCACGGTGGCGGCGGGGTTGACGGAGGCGACGACGGTGAAGGTGTCCTCCAGGATTTGGCCAACCGGCAAGCTGTTGGTGGCGGCGTTGGCGTTGTTGAGGGTGTAGGTCCAGGCGCCGGCGGCGTCAATGGTGAAACTGCCGTAGGTGCCGGGCGTGTCTGTTTGGGCAACGACGTTTTTGTTGGTGCTGGTGGTGGTGAGGGTCAGGGCGCCGGTGGCGGTGTCGGTGGCGGCGTCTTCGGTCACGGCGCCGGTGATTTCGCTGCCGGCGAAGTCAACCGCCGGCGCGACCGGATTGACGGTGACTTCGGTGATGTCCCGGGTGCCGAAGAACCAAATCTCGTCAACGGTCAGCCGCAAGGTTACGGCGCCGACGGTGGCGGGGGCGATCCAAATGCCGTCACGGCCGCTGTTGTCGGTAAAGCTGCCGCGACCCGGCGGGCTAGCGCTCCAAACGTAGGCCAGGTCGCCAGCAAGATCGGTGTCCGGGTCGGTGGCGCTGCCGGTCAGCGTTACGGTCGCGCCGAAGTCCACTTGCGCGTTGGGCAGGGGCGCGCTGATGACGGCGGTGGGCGGGTCGTTGGCGCCGGTGATGGTGATGACGACGTCCTGGGGTGTGCCGCCGGCGGCGGCGGTTACGGTGAAGGTGTCGGTTACTTCGGCGCCGGAGGCGACGTTGTCGGCGATGCCGCCGGCGCCGGGGCCGGGCAGGGCGTTGACGGCGGTCTCGTTGTCGGGGTTGCCGCCGAGGGTGTAGGTCCAAGCGCCGCCGGCGGCGATGCTGAACAGGCCGTAGTCGCCGTCTGTATTGGTCTGCACCACCACGTCTGTGCTGCCGGTGGGGTCGGAACTGGTAACGGTCAGGGCGCCGGTGTCGGTGAGGTCGCCGTCTTCGGTGACTGCGCCGGTGAGGTCGTCGGCAAAGGTGATGGTGAGCGCCACCAGTTGGACGATGACCGTGGTGTTGCTCGTTGCGCCGGTGCTGTCGGTGACCGTCAATCTCAAGGTTACGCCCCCAAGCGTGCCGGTGGACGGCGCGGTCCAGGTGGTGTCGGCGGCGCTGGTGTCGCCAAATGTGCCGGTGGTCTCGGAGCCGTCGTCCCACGCAAACGTCAGGGTGTCCGGGGTGTCGCTGATATCCGGGTCGCTGCTGGTGCTGCCGGTGAGGGTGAGGACGCCGTTGAAGAACACTTCGGCGCCCATCGCCGGGGCGGTGATGCGGGCGGTGGGCGCGTCGTTGGCGCCGGTGATGGAGATGATGATGTTCTGGGTGACGGTGTTATCGGCGGCGGCGGCCACGGTGAAGGTCGAACTAATCCCTTCGCTCGCGGCCAGGGAGTTGGTGTCGGCGGCGGCGTTGTCCAGGGTGTAGGTCCAGGCGCCGGCGGCGGTGATGGTGAAGGTGCCGAAGGTGTCCATGCCCTCGGAGGCGGTGATGGCGACGAATTCAACGCTGTCGTCGGGGGCCGGGTTGGGGTTGGTGATGGTCAGGGTGCCGGTGACGGTGTCGGTGGCGGCGTCTTCGGTGACGGCGCCGGCGGTGTCGGCGGCGGTGGCGGCGTTAATGGTGATGGTCTGCAGGGTTACTTCCAGGGTGAAGGGCAGGTCAAGGGCGCCGCCGGCAGTGGTGGCGGTGTAGGCGTAGTTCGCTTCGGCGGCGATGGCCTCCGGGGTGCCGGTGATGGTCGGGGGGGTGGCGGCGGCGTCAAAGGTCAGGCCGGCGGGCAGGGCCGGGGTGAGGGCGTAGGTTGCTGCGCCGGCGCCGGCGGAGACCACGGGCAGGGTTACGGTGCCGACGTCAATGCCGAGTTGGTAGGTTTGGGGTGCGAAGGCGGCGGCGAAGGATAATGGGCCGCTCAAGGTTACGGCGACGGTGCAGGTAGCAGACGGACCGCCGGTGCTATACACCACGTTGAACGCGCCCGGGTCGTGAGTCGGCGCCGTCCAGATGGTGCGGGAGCGGGGGCCGGCGAACGCGCCTATCCCGGCCGGCATCGTGCGCCAGAGCAACGGCGCGCCAAAAGGGGGCGTGAAGCCTTGCAGGGTTACCTGGTCGCCAAAACCCACGCTCAGAGTGGCGGGCATCGCCGGGCCGCCTTCCGCGCAAGTGACGTCGGCCGGCGGCGCGGCGCGCGGGTTGACCATGACTTGTGCGGTGCCGGTGAGGGACGGGGTGGCGTCATCCATAACGGTCAGGGTCAGGGTTACCGGGGTGGTGCCGCTTGCGGGGACGGTCCAGGTGGTGTCCTCGGCGGTGGGATCGGCGAAACTGCCGATGTTGGGGGTCGCGCTCCATTGGTAGGTCAGGGTGGTGCCGGTATCGGGATCGGCGCCGGTGGCGGTCAGCGTGACCGCCGAGTTGAAGTTCACCTGCATACCCTCCGTGGGCGCGCTGATGGCGACGGTGGGCGGGTCGTTGGCGCCGGTGATGGTGATGGTGATGACCACGGTGGCGGCGGTGTTGGCTTCGGCGGCGACGGTGAAGGGGTCGTCAAGGGTGGCGCCCGCCGCCAGGGCGTTGATGGCGGCGTTGGTGTTGTCCAGGGTGTAGGTCCAGGCGCCGGCGGTGTCAATGGAGAACGCGCCATACAGGCCGTCCACGCCGGTCTGGGGCACAACGTTGGTGTTGCCGTCGCTGCTGGTCACGTCCAGGGCGCCGGTGATGGCGGTGGTGTCGCCCTCGGTAACGGCGCCGGTGGTGCCGCCGGCGCCGAACGTAACCGTTACGGCGACCGGGATGACGGTGACCGTTGCCGTGCCGGAGAGGGGCGTGGTGGCGTCATCCATAACGGTCAGGGTCAGGATGACCGGGTCGGTGCCGCTGGCGGGGGCGGTCCAGGTGGTACTCGCGGCGGCGGCATTGGCAAAACTGCCGGTGTCGGGGGCCGCGCTCCATTGGTAACTCAAGGTGGTGCCGGTGTCCGGGTCGCTGCCGGTGGCGGTCAGCGTGACCGTTGAGTTGAAGTCCACCTGCATACCCTCCGCAGGCGCGGTAATGGTGGCGGTGGGCGCGTCATTCGCGCCGGTGATGGAGATGGTGATGACCTGGGTGACGGTGTTATCGGCGGCGGCGGCCACGGTGAAGGTCGAACTAACCCTTGAGCTCGCAGCCAGGGCGTTGGTGTCGTCGTCGGCGTTGTCCAGGGTGTAGGTCCAGACGCCGGTGTCGGCGGCGATGGTGAAGTCGCCGTAGGTGCCCATGCCCTCGGGGTCGGAGGCGGTGATGGCGACGAATTCATCGCTGCCGCCGGGGTTGGGGTTGGTGATGGTCAGGGTGCCGGTGGCGGTGGCGGTGCCGGCGGATGTGCCGGCCTCAACGACGCTGCCGGTGTTGCCGCCGGCGATGGTGACCGGCGCGGTGGTTACCTCCAGGGTGAAGTCCAGTTCAAGGGTGTCGCCGCCGGTTTCGGCGGCGGTGTAGGTGTAGTCCGCTTCGGCGGTGATGGCCTCCGGGGCGCCGGTGATGGCCGGGGGGGTGGCGTCTCCGTCAAAGGTCAGGCCGGCGGGCAGGGCCGGGGCGAGGGTGTAGGTGATGGTGCCGCCGGCGCCGCCGGAGATGACCGGCAGGGTTACGGCGCCGACGTCGGTGGCGACCGGGTAGATTTGCGCGTCAATGGTGGCGCCGGCGAAGGTGAGCGGGCCGGTCAAGGTTACGGCGACGACACAGGTAGTAGACATGCCGCCGACGCCATACTCCAGGGTGAACGCGTCCTGGTCGGTAGCCGGCGCCGTCCAGATGGCGCTGTTGGTGGCCGCATCATCTATAAACGTGCCGATCCCGGTCGGACTGGAACGCCACAGCAACGCCCCGAGCAGGGTGGGGTCGTTCGGGTGGCCGACCAGGGTTATGCGGTCGCCAAAGGTCAGGGCCAGGGTGGCGGGCATCGCCGGGCCGCCGAGCGCGCAGGTGACGTCGGGCACCGTCGAGCGGGTGACGGCGAGGTTATAGGTTCGCGTGGCGACGCCGTCCGAGGCGGTAACCAGCACATCAATATCGGTGGCCATGCCCGCGGTCAGCGCAATCGCGGCGGCGGCGGCGCCGCTGTCCACGGCATTGCCGTTGACGGCGATGGTCGCGAAGTCGTCGCTGGCGGTCGGCGTTACCACGAGGTCGGTTACGCTGTTGGCGGCGGCGGCGGTGTACATGAACGTGCCGGAGTCGAAGGGCGGGGTGAGCGAGACGCCGCCGGACAAGGCGAGGGCGGACAGCGTGGCGACGTTGTTTTCAGCGATGGCGGTCACCGTTACCGAGCCGGCGTCCAGGACGCCGGAGCCGGTGTGGGCCGCGGCCAGCACGAACACTTGAATGGTCTCGTCGGTGTCAAAGTCGGTGCCGTCGTAGGCCAGGGTCAGCGTGGCCTGGGTGTCGCTGTCGCGGACCACCGAGCCTAGGGTCAGGCCGGAAAGAAGGGTGGACACGGTGAAATTGGCGGTAGTCAGGGAGGCGGCGTACGTGCCGACCGCCAGCGTTACTTCCAGCGTGGCCCCGTTCAGGGTGTTTTCAACCAGCGGGTCGGGGTTGGTGGCGGTGATGGAGGCGGGCGCCGTGATGGCTACGGCAACGCCGGGGGAGCAGTTGTTGTCATCATCGAACTCTCCGAGAGCCGGCACGACGCAGGCGCCATAATAGATGGTTCCCGAGGCGCCGGCCGGGAGGGTCAGGGTGATGGTCTCCTGACCGCCATCCCCGTTGAAGGTTTCTGCCGTGCCAAGCGCGGGAATAGCGGTTTCAACATTGGCCGGCGGGCTGCCGGTTTGCACGATGGTGTCGGCGGTGGTGATCTCCGCATCCGTGGAGTGGTAATAGTGCATCACGGTGGCCAGCGTGCTGCCGCGCAAGCCCGGCTCAGACGCACTGGATACCAGGTAGGTGAGGTCAAAGTCGCCGCCGGCCGGCACCGGGTCGGTATCGGCACGCGTGACCGCAACGGTCAGGTCACCCACGCCCAAAAACGATCCGGACAGGCGGTACGTTCCGACTGCGTTGCCCCCGCCGCTCACTTCAACATACACATCGGCGTCCGGCAGTACGTACGCGGTGATAGTCTGAAATGCGCGTCCGTCAGAATTTTCTCCGCTCTCATCTGCTGTGGCAAGCGCGTCTCCGGCGGCATTACGCAGCGTGAGCACCGGACTCAAAATGCCATTGCCATCAAAGTGCTCGGTCAGCGTCATTCTATAGGTGTTGCCGACGGTCAAACCCGGAACGGCGAACCAGTCGGTATCGCCGGCCAGTTCAATCTCGCCGATGACCTGTGCCAGGCGGAACCTCCCCGTGGTGCTGGTGTCTCCTGCGAAGTCGTCAAACATCCCGCTGACGGTTACGACAATCTCGTGCGAGACTAAGTCGGCGCAGTTGTTTGCGAAATTGAAATCAAAGGGATGGTCCGCACACACGATGTAATTGAAGGTTTCGCCCGACCGGAGCGGGGGCAAGGGGAAAGACCCGCCATGTGCCAGTTGCTGGTCTACGTTGTAACTGTTTGTAACCGTCACGGTGGTCGCTGTCAGCGTGTCGCCGTTGGTGCCCGCGAAAGTGGTGGTGTCTCGCGTGAGCGTGTTATCGGCGGAGCGGTAAAATCTTAGAATGATGGAATTGGCGGCTGCAACTGCCGGCCCATCATTGACGACCGAAACATTTCCCGAAAAGGTGGTATCGCCGGGGTTTTGTGCCAGGGTACGGCTACCGGGGGTATTCACCAGAACAAATCGTATATCCGGCGCGGGCGGCCCCACCACGGTCACTGAAGCAGACGCCCTGAAGCAGGTTTCTTGAGCGGTTGGGTGCGGCGGCGCCGGCGGGGTGCGGACACAGGAGTAATAATAATAGACGCCCGGCGTCGCCGGCACGGCGATGGTGATTATCACCTCGCCGTTGTTGGTCGCTCGAATATTTCCAACCCCTCCGACCCCTCTTGCCTGACCGCTTGCCACAGGCGTCAGCGCGCTGATAGCGCCCAGCGGGGGTACTTCATTCGCAGCCGCCTGCGCGGCGGTCTGCCGCACTTGATAAACGTCCATGTCCACGGGCGGGGAGCCCGCATCTCCCCGGTTGAGCACGTTGACGCGCGCGGTGAACGTGGCGTGAGTCCCTATGATCCGGTTACTATTCGGCAGACCAGAAATCTGGTTAATAAGCAGGTATATCCCCGCCGCCGCTGTCAGCTCGACTTCAATAGTCGGCGTACAGGAGTTGAGGTCATTGTCATCCGTGCGGATACAAGCGAAATGATACAGGGGTCGCGCGCTTGTGGTGAGCGGGGTGACGGAAGAAGCGCCCGCAACAAAGGAGGGGACCGCCCCGCCGCTTGCGGTGAGCGTCGTAATCTCCACTACGTCCACACGGTCGGCTCGACTGAAGTCTCGACGATTGACGATGTCAACATAATAATCCACGAACACGCTGCCCACCGGCGCCGCATCCCCGCTATTGGTTACGGTGGCGGTGAGGGTGTAATCAGGGCCGCCGGTACGCACGCTGTCCTCCGAAGAGGTCAGCGCGCCGATGGCCAAATCAACCTGCGCCGCCGCATGCTGGGCGGGAAGCAAGGTCAGCAGCAGGACGAAGATCCGGGTTATCCGGTTTGTCATTCTTGCTTGCATTTTTGTCTCCGTTTTCATGTTATGGCCGCGCCATATACAGCATACGGCAAAAACATTGTGCACAACATCATCATTATCCCGGTGCCCGTGACAGTTTTAACAATAGCCGCAGCTTTATAACAGATGCGGCGGCCGTTGTCAAACCTTTGTTATAGGCCTTGGATTCAACCTCGAAGTGCAACAGGGGGGGTATGCCGAATAGTGCCTGATTCGGTGTTTTCATGCCAAGGCATTTGCGCGGCCGGTTATTGATCTGGTTGACCCCATGCGCCAGTTGCAAGATTCTGATGGTCGAAAGATCATAGCTTTTGGGGAAATACTGCCGTATCAGCCCGTTGGTATTCTCATTGGTTCCTCGCTCCCAGGACGCGCAGGGATGGGCGAAATAGAAGTCGGCCTGCAGTGCGTCGCTGACCGCTTCATGGGCAGCGAATTCGGTGCCGTTATCCGAGGTCAAGGTGTGCACCCGGTCTTTGACCGCGGTCAGGTTTCTAATCAGCGCCTCGCTCACCGCCGGCGACTTCCGGTTGGGCAGGATATCAATGTACACAAAGCGCGTGGCGCGCTCGACCATGGTCAGCATAACGGCGGTATTGTTTTTCCCATACACCGTGTCCAGCTCCCAATCGCCGATGCGGGCTCTTTGCTCCACCAACGCCGGGCGCTGCTCAATGGACACCCGATTGGGTATCGAGCCCCGCCGCACCTTGCTACCGTAGCGTTGCTTCCACTTTTTCCGGCAGCGTAACTGCTTATACAGACAACCGCCGTGGTACTTGTCGTTGCGAATGTGCCGGTAGATCCATTCATGACTGACTGACCTTTCCCCCGAAAAGGTAGCCAGTTTCAAAGAGACTTTTCCCATAGAATCGACCATATGGAGGTCTCAAAATGAAAGGCAAGCGTTACAGTGAAGAACAGATCATTGGTATTTTGAAGGAGCATGAAGCTGGCATGCCGGCGCAGAACGTGGTCCGTAAGCACGGCATAGCCAACGGCACGCTGTATCGATGGAAAGCGAAGTAGGGTGGCATGGAGGTCTAGCAAGCAAAGCGATTGCGGGCGCTGGAGGCGGAAAATGCGAAGTTGAAGCGATTGTTGGCCGATACGTTGTTGGAAAAGACCGCACTGGAGGACGTACTCGGAAAAAAATGGTGAGGCCGGCGCAGCGACGCGGCGCCGTCGTGTATAGGCAGTCGGCCTATCCCATGAGTCAACGTAGGGCGTGCCGGCTGGCGCTACTGAGCCGCAAAGCGGCTGCCTACCAAGCCATTCCACACAATGACGGCGCACTAAAAGAGCGGCTCAAGGAACTGGCCGAGCGCTACCCGCGATACGGGTATCTGATGTTGCCAAGCATTGCTCAAGGCCGAGGGCCTGGTGGTCAACCGCAAACGCACCTATAGACTGTATACAGCGCTCGGCATGCAAATAAGAACCAGGCGGCGTAAGAAGCTCCACCAACCTCGGATACCGATGGCATTACCTACCCGGGTGAACGAACGTTGGTCATTGGACTTTGTGCACGACCAATTGGCGAATGGCCGACGGTTCCGGATCCTAAGCATCATAGATGACTTCTCTCGAAAATGTGTTGGTCAACTGGTTGACACGTCCATCTCCGGCGCTCGTCTGGCGCGCTATCTGGATGAACTCGCCATGACGCGCTCATTGCCCACCTCGATCGTGCTGGACAATGGTCCGGAACTGACCAGCAAGGCCATGTTTTTCTGGGCACAAAAAACCAAAGTAAAACTCTGCTTCATCCAGCCTGGGAAACCAACACAAAATGCGTTTGTTGAGAGCTTCAACGGACGCTTCCGTGACGGCTGCCTGAATCAACATTGGTTTAGATCGATCAATGATGCCAGGCAGATCATCAACGACTGGCGACATCACTACAACAATGTACGACCACACAGCTCATTGGGCTATCGGGCACCGACCGTGTTCGAGGCAGAGGCTGCATGATATGATGTTTTTGTCTCTCTTTGAATGGCTACCCAACAGGGGGAAGGTCACCTCCTCCTCTCGCATTTCTCATATTCTCCCAAGTCAAATTTCAAAGGTTGCAGTTCCGGGATTTGAGCAATCACGCTGGCCATTTGGTTGATGTGTAACCCACTCGTGATCGAGGAAGGGAAAATGTTATCGGGGCGAGCGGCTTCCTTGGCTGTTGCCATGGCTGTGATTTGTGAAGGAGACGGAATCGGATGGCCAAACAGATCGCTTGTCCTTTGGAAGGCAAACCATAGTGCGCAAGTGGCACAGGCGCCGGTCGCTTTGTCCTGACCCCGGTAGGCCAGCGAGTCTACGGCCAGATCGAACCCCAGGAGATTGACCGGGTATAGCACCTTTGCTGGAATCATCCGATAAACCTTTATATTGGCATCGATCGGATCTTCGACCTCTACGTGGGAGGTTTCACTGGTCGGAAATCGCTTCAGAACCACTTTGACAAAGCGTCGGCTACCGAAATTTCTGAGGACCGCAAAGCCCAGGTAGCATTTCTGAACTCGATTCTTCGGGTTGCTAACTGCTTCTCTGAGCACTTGATCAAATTCCCCCTCCTTCTCCTTCGGCAGAAGGTTTTCCGAGAAGAAATGAAGCCGGATACAGGATCGATCCAGCTTGTCGTGGCAGATGTTGAAAACCACGCTGTGATCATGGATGAACTCGGGAGAAAGGTAGGGATATTCTGCAATCAGAAACTTGATTGGTAGATCCAGTTTACCCAAGTAGTGGTCAAACAAGAACTGATAGGGGGATGGGTCGGAGGGAACAAAGTCCTTGTGGAAGAGCTTGTCGAGGAGCTTCGCGCCTCCGTCTCTCACGGCATAGCCCCATACCCCGATGGTGCGGTTATTGGTATTCATTTATTATTTTGGGAAGAGGACTTCCCTGTCCCTGTATTCCTTGTGCTGTTTTCAGACGTTCATCGGGGTATTCATGTCCGGCGTGTCCTGAGCAATCTCATCAATCTCTGGATCGAAAGTCTGCTTGGTGAGCCTCTCATACTCTTCCTTCGAAATGGCGTACTTCCGAATGATGCGGTTGGTTTGCTTTCTCTTTTTCTGTTCCCTTTTCGGTAAGCTGTTAGCCATGCTGCTCTCCTCCAGTTAGATTGCGATGATGCTTGGCATGTTTACGCAGAGTAGCGTGCGCATTTTGTGTGTTCGGTTTGAAACTCGGGTTGATGGGCAAGGCTGGAACTGTGCTTGAAGACATGCCTATACGAGACTGGGTTGGACAGTCCAGATACAATTATATTGTATTGATTATAGCATAATAGTAATTAGATTTTATTGTTATTTGAAAAGGAATTCAATCTCCTCCCTTCCCCTCCTCCTATAGAAAAATGTAAAAAAAAAAACAAAAACTTATCTTCGTATCTTCTTCCCTCAATAACCTGCGGCCAGGCTCCATCGTAGTCTTGCCCGCGCCGTTCGCCCCGATGATGATCAGCAGCCTCGGCACGTTATCCACAGCCCTAGCCCGGCAAGAGAGGCACGGAGCGCATGCTGGGGTCAGATCGGTCGAGCGTCTCGGTACGCCCGTCCGGCCAGGTCCGCGTCACGCGCCGGGTACTCAGGCACAGGCGCTCGATCACCCCGTTTGGCTATTCCGTCACGATCCAGTTGGGCTCGCCCGGGGGTTGGTATACGCAGGGCTTGCCCTGACTGAAACACATCCGGCGGGAGTCTTCGCTTTCCATGCCGGAAATCCTACCACGCCAGTGTGGGTGACCTGGGAGATAAAACTGGCTACACCTCAACACCATAAACCTCCATAAAATGGGCTTGGATATCCCGGGTGGTCATACCCTTGGCATACAGGGAGATAATACGCTCATCGAAGCCGTTGAGCTGCCTTTCGCCCTTCTTGACCCGTTGCGGGGCAAACTGGCCATTGCGGTCACGGGGGACTGGCAGATCGATCTCTGCGTGAACACTGCGTACAGTTTTGTCGCTTTTAGCGTTGCGAGAGTTGCCGGTGTTATTGCCGGTGTTATTGCCCGCCACGTCATGTTTTGAATAGCCGAGATGTTGTTCCATCTCGGCTTCAAGGACGCGTTCCGCCACGCTTTGGTGAGCTGCTTGAGCAAGCCATCCTCACCCAAAATGTCTTCCGGTGATGTGTTGCCTTCCAGTAGCTGGTCGATCAATTTGTCTGATATTGGCCATTGCTTAGTCCTCCGGAATTAACAATGCCATTTACACAAACTTTTTTTCAGTCTCCTCGGCAGGGGCTGGTAGCGGTCGCAGGTCTCACTGATCATAAAGACACCAGCAGGCTGCCCGGATCCTCAGCCGCCCCGTGTAGACGGCAATCTTTGCCATCTCACAACGTCGGGACGGCCTTAGCACTTTTTTGCCATGGCGCTTCCTTGATGACGTCGTTCTGAAGCTGAACATCTGCATACATCTTCTGCAAACGGGCATTCTCCGCCCGAAGCTGTTTCATCTGCGCCATCAACGGCGCGTCCATGCCGCCATACTTTGCTCGCCATTGGTCAAAACTGGCGCTGCTCATGCCGTGCTTGCGGCACACGGCACAACCCAGGCACCGCAGTGCCGGCCTCGGCCTGCTTCAGTATGCTGATAATCCGGCCATCCGAATAACGGGACGTCTGCATGTAAAATCTCCTCAAAATTAAATATGAGAAAATTCTACTTTCACATGCCTTTGAATCTCGGGGGTATTACCTTAACATCAGGCATTACATCCGCCACCACCATCAGGAGATAATATGAAAGGCTTAGTCTGTCTCGCATCCGCCTTCCTGTTTTATACGCTGCCGGTCGTTGCATATGAACGATTCGTCACAAGAATGGAACTGCCTTCGGGAGCCCACTTAATGGTTGGTGATTGCACTTCTGATCGATTTGTCACCAAAATAAAACTGCCTTCCGGGAAAACGGCGGTCATTTCCGAGGGTGACTTTGAGGCCCGGTCTATCGGCAGCTTCAGTATTCGCGTGTATGAGGCGGCGGTGTCGGCGGTTAATGAAACAGCCTATTTTATCGGCGGACTTGTTCAGGCCCGCGACGGCTCCGTTGAAGACGTTTTACTCGACGATATTGACGGGGTCGGGCAAGCCGAGATTGTGGTAACAGTGCGCTCGGCGGGGTCAGGGGCATATCTCTCCGCCCATGCCTTCACGGTCAGCCTGGAAGGGCAGCTCGCTTTAGTCGGCAACGTTGAATATTTACCACCCGACGCGGACCCGGTCGCGGCCTTAAGGAGGGCCAGACGTGGCGGGCCGGATAACTGACAGCGCGGGTGGCGTCACCAACCGGCTGCGCCGGGCCAGGTCCACGATCCGGTTCCCCGGCCCGCTCGCCACACAGCTCTGGGTTCAGGCCGTGTTTTTTCTTCCGCGGGGGCTGAGTGTACCCGAGAAATCCACGCCCATGATCCGGCGGTTGCCCGAGATATCCCGGTCAGCTCCGGAGCGGACGCCGACCCCGGCCAGCGGCGACTTGGCCTGATATTCATTGCTATTCATTGCGATGGTCTCATCCTTGCACATCGAGCCACGGGACAGCGCCTGGTGTGGCATAATTGACAAGCAATGGCCGGCGCTTGGCTGGTGGTGCCGGGATACTCAATCACCGCGACTGAATAGATAAATAGCGAGCAACGCTTTAACAATATGCCAAATAAGTTCCCATGAAATCGACGGCAAAAGAAAAACAGGAACCCATCGAAAAGCAACTGTGGGAATCAGCGGACAAGCTGAGAAAAAACATTGACGCCGCGGAATACAAGCACGTCGTGCTGGGCCTGGTATTCCTCAAATACATATCGGACTCTTTTGAGGCCCTGCACGCCAAACTGCTCGAAGGCAAAGGCGAATACGAATACGCCGACCCGGAAGACCCCGACGAATACAGAAGCGAAAATGTCTTCTGGGTTCCGCCAAACGCAAGATGGGCAACCATTCAATCACAGGCAAAACAACCGGCCATCGGCAAAACTCTGGACGAGGCCCTGGAAGACATAGAGCGGGGGAACCAAACCCTGAAAGGCATTTTACCGAAAGTGTTCGCAAGGCAGAATGTCGCGTCCGCTACGCTCGGCGAACTGATCGATCTTGTCAGCAATATCGCCCTCGGCGATGAAGCCGCCAAATCAAAAGACATACTCGGCCAGGTGTACGAATATTTTCTCGGCCAGTTCGCCATCGCCGAAGGCAAGAAAGGCGGGCAGTTCTATACTCCGTCTTCCATCGTCAAACTGCTCGTGGAAATGATCGAGCCATACAAAGGAAGGGTATTTGACCCGTGCTGCGGCAGCGGCGGGATGTTCGTAACGAGCGAAAAATTCATCAAGGAACATCAGGGGAAAATTAACGATATTTCCATCCACGGCCAGGAAAGCAATCAAACCACCTACCGCCTGTGCCGGATGAACCTCGCCATCCGCAACATAGACGGCTCGCAGGTCAAATGGAACAACGACGGTTCCTTTCTGAATAACGCGCACCCGGATTTGAAAGCAGACTTCATTCTCGCCAACCCGCCGTTCAACGACAGCGACTGGAGCGGCAAACAACTGGCAGGTGACGGCAGATGGAAATACGGCGTTCCACCCATGGGCAATGCAAATTTCGCATGGGTTCAACACTTCATACACCACCTCGCCCCCAAAGGCGTAGCCGGTTTTGTGTTATCCAAAGGCTCGCTCACCTCCAAATCATCAAACGAAGACGTGATACGGAAAAACATCATTGACGCCGGCATCGTGGATTGCATCGTCAACCTGCCCGCAAAACTTTTCCTGAATACACAAATTCCCGCCTGCCTGTGGTTCGTCTCCAACAAACGCCACGGATTTAACGGCGACCGCAAACGCGCCGATGAAATCCTTTTTATGAACGCAAACGAATGTGGGCATCTGATTAACCGGCGCACAAAAGAATTTTCCGATGAAGACATCGGTAAAATCACTGACACTTATCACCAATGGCGCAGGGAAGGCGGGAAGTATGAGGATATACCCGGCTTTTGCGCTTCGGTGGCGGTTGCCAGGATAAAGGAGTTGGATTATGTGCTGAGCCCGGGGCGTTATGTGGGGTTGGCGGAAGTAGATGATGATTTTGATTTTGAGGAGCGGTTTACGGCGTTGAGGAAAGAGTTTGAAGGGCAAGTTGAGGAAGAGGCGAAATTGAATAAGCGGATTTTGAGGAATTTGGCGAAAGTGAAACTGGAGAATACACGATGACTCAAGAAAAACTACGCTGGCAATACCGCTTTGACAACTTCAAAAGATCTTATTTTCTGTTGCAAGAAGCCGCCGACAGATATTATGAAAAATCCCTGGATCAACTGGGAAAGGAAGGAACGATACAGCGCTTTGAAGTATGTATGGAATTGGCATGGAAAACCATGAAGGACTACCTGGAGCACCGAAATGTTGTATTCGGCCAGGTCACGCCCACTGCAGTGATAAAAGAGGCTGTCGCGGCCAAACTTATTGACGATGGCGAAGGGTGGATGATGGCCTTGGATGCCCGCAACAAGATGAGTCACACCTACGATTTCAAGGAGTTTGAAATTGTGCTTGAGCAAATAGTTGAAAGGTATCTCCAATGCGTTGGGCAACTCTATGAAGTACTGGCAGTTGAAAATGACGTGATCCACGATGCTTGATCACGGCCTGAGCAAAAATCAACTCGGTATGATTATGGATATTCTTGCCCGGAATGTTTCCAACATTGACAAAGTTTCTTTGTATGGTTCAAGAGCCACGGGGAAGTACAAAGACAATTCAGATATTGACCTGGTTCTTTATGGCGATATTGACAAGGCCAAGGCTGATCGTTTGTGGACATGTTTTTTTGAGAGCCTTCTACCTTACAAGGTGGATGTTTCGATATATCAACATGTCAACTATCCGCCTTTGAAACGCCATATCGATCAACAAGGCCAGATATTGTTTACAAAACAGCAGCTTTATAATGAGTAAGGGATCTTTTCAAAAAAACGGCTGTCGGGAAGTGATGATTTTGATTTTGAGGAGCGGTTTACGGCGTTGAGAAAAGAGTTTGAAGGGCAGTTGAAGGAAGAAGCGAAATTGAATAAGCGGATTTTGAGGAATTTGGCGAAAGTGAAATTGGAGAAATCAAAATGACTAGAGTCGATTATAAAAAACTAGAGAAAGCGCTAGCGCGCTTACAAGAAAGGTATGCCGATTATACGGATATGGGCATGCGGCCTGAACTCAGAGAATCAGACAAGGAATCCATCAAGGAGTCTCTTATTCAACGTTTTGAAACCTGTTATGACACACTTTGGAAATCCTTGAAAATATATTTGGAAGATCAAGGATTGCCAAACATACCCAGCTCACCAAGAGGGATTTTCCGGGCCGCACATGAAAATAATGTAATAAAAAATCTGGAAGAGTGGATTAATGATGCAGATAGTTACTACCAAGCAAGGCGAGATACCACCCACGATTATAGCGAGGAAAAAGCGGAAAATGCCTTGAGAAAAATTAGTAATTTCGTTGAAGATGCCGAGGAAATATTTCAAATACTGTCAGAAGAAACATGAGTAAAGAGCAGTCCATAGATCTAGATCGGAAACAGCTCAAATTGCTTGAGAAAATCATCGATCGTCATGTTCCGAACAAAGCAGTTTGGGCATATGGTTCTCGCGTAACGTGGAAAGCCAGCCAAACATCCGATTTGGATCTGGTTGTCTTTGATTGCGCTTCAACACAGATTTTTGATCTTAAAGATGCGTTTGAAGAAAGTGATCTATTGATTTCGGTTGATGTGATGGATTGGGAGATAATTCCTGACAACTTTAAAGAAAATATAAAGAAAAAATATTTGGTGCTGCAGGAGCAGTTGGAATTGAAAAATTGGCAGACGGTAAAGATAGGAGACGTTGCTAATGTAGTGGGTGGAGGCACCCCTAGTACAAAAAAGCCAGAATATTGGGGTGGAAAAATTCCTTGGCTAACACCGAGAGATTTGTCAAATTTTTATGGCCGCTACATTTCAAAAGGTGAAAGAAATATATCTAAACTAGGTCTGTCAAAGTCAAGCTCAAAATTAGCACCAAAAGGGGCGGTTTTGTTAACCACAAGAGCCCCTGTGGGATATTTGGCAATTGCAGAAAATGAAGTTTCTACCAATCAAAGATTTAGAAGTTTAATCCCTAATAAAAAAACCAATAACTTGTTCTTGTTTTATTTGTTAAAGCACAATGTTGAATACTTGAAATCACAATCATCAGGAACAACTTTTGGAGAACTGGCCGGATCAACCTTAAAGTCTTTGTCGTTTCTATTCCCCCCACCCCCCGAACAAAAAGCCATCGCCGAAGTGCTATCATCCCTTGACGACAAAATAGACCTGCTACACCGCCAGAACAAAACACTTGAAGACATGGCACAAACATTATTTCGGCAGTGGTTTGTTGATGAGGCGGATGAGGATTTAGAATTATCTGAATTTGTTGAAATTAACCCTAAAGAAAATCTGAGCAAGGGGACTACTGCTCCATACCTTGAAATGAAAAATGTTCAAAATGATAGTTCTTCCCCGTCTTGCTGGCAAGATAGAAAGTTTGTCTCGGGTAGCAAATTCAAAAATGGAGACTCTCTGTTAGCTCGCATAACCCCTTGTTTAGAGAATGGCAAATCAGCCTTTGTCCAATTTCTGGAGAATAATGATCAGGTCGGCTGGGGATCTACTGAATTTCTTGTTCTGAGAGCCAAGCAAAGATTCCATCCTTTTTGCTCATATTTATTAGCAAAAAATGAAGACTTCAAGTCTTTTGCTATCGGAAGCATGACTGGCAGTTCTGGCAGACAGAGGGTTCAAACTGAAAGTTTGTTTAGTTATATTCTTGGAAGTCCAACTAAAAACAGGTTACAAGAATTGAATAAAACTTTTGAAATAACAATCCAAAAAATCCAAGTGAATGCGAAACAAATTCAAACACTATCAAACCTGCGCGATACTTTGTTGCCAAAGCTGATGATCGGCAAAGTTAGGGTATAAAAAAGACAATCTACCCATGGAAACCGTAAAAGAATTAATGGACTGCATACTGGAGAAATGTGCCGACGGAGATCACCTATTCCGAGGCACAACACAAGTTTATAGCAATACAAAGGATGGCATCAATTCATCACTGTACCGCTGGGCAAAGGATGAAAACGTCATGTTCCATAAAAACTACAAACCCGTAGACATAGAGAAAGAAATTGTGGAAAAAGCACAAAGATTCTTTTCACCTAATGCCAGCAACATAGAGATATTGACCGACTTGCGCCATTATGATGGCAAGGTAAATCTGATTGACTTTAGCCACAATCTGTATGTTGCCCTGTTTTTTGCTTGCAATGGCCATTTCAACAAAAACGGTGAATTAGTATTCTTCAATACAGCTAACCATCAGCCAATAAAAGAAGATATTGACTACAACAACAGAGAGGTGGAGGTAAGCATAGTACGCCCCGCCAATACCCAAACCAGCCAGAGGCGGACAATTTCTCAAAGCAGTGTTTTCCTGTTTACTCAAGACGGCTATATTCAAAAAGACCATCACGACATCTTTACCTGGGAAATTAAAAAAGAGCTTAAACAGGGAATTTTGGAGTTCTTAAAGCAGTTTCACAATATATCCATTGATACCATTTATAACGACATAATCGGTTTTATCACCAACGAAAAAAATTACGAGACTGGAGCAGTGCATTTTTATAGAGGCCTTGCAAAATATGCGTCAGGAAAATATGAGGAAGCTATAGAAGACTACAACAAATCAATTGAAATTAGCCCACAACGTGCTGAAGCATACAATAACCGGGGCAATGCTAAACAAGCATTAGAAAAGTATAAGGAAGCCTTAGATGACTACAACAAAGCAATTGAAATTAACCCACAAAGTCCTGAAGCACACAACAACCGGGGCAATGCTAAACAAGAATTAGAAAAGTATAAGGAAGCCATAGATGACTACAACAAAGCAATTGAAATTAATCCACAAAATGCTAAAGCACACAACAACCGGGGCAATGCTAAACAAGAATTAGAAAAGTATAAGGAAGCCATAGATGACTACAACAAAGCAATTGAAATTAATCCACAAAATGCTAAAGCACACAACAACCGGGGCAATGCTAAACAAGAATTAGAAAAGTATAAGGAAGCCATAGATGACTACAACAAAGCAATTGAAATTAATCCACAATATGCTGAAGCACACAACAACCGGGGCAATGCTAAACAAGAATTAGAAAAGTATAAGGAAGCCATAGATGACTACAACAAAGCAATTGAAATTAATCCACAAAATGCTAAAGCACACAACAACCGGGGCCATGCTAAACAAGAATTAGAAAAGTATAAGGAAGCCATAGATGACTACAACAAAGCAATTGAAATTAATCCACAATATGCTGAAGCACACAACAACCGGGGCAATGCTAAACAAGCATTAGAAAAGTATAAGGAAGCCTTAGATGACTACAACAAAGCAATTGAAATTGACCCACAAAGTCCTGAAGCACACAACAACCGGGGCAATGCTAAACAAGCATTAGGAAAGTATAAGGAAGCCTTAGATGACTACAACAAAGCAATTGAAATTGACCCACAAGATGCTGTAGCACACAACAACCGGGGCAATGCTAAACAAGCATTAGAAAAGTATAAGGAAGCCTTAGATGACTACAACAAAGCAATTGAAATTGACCCACAATATGGTAATGCATACTATAACCGAGGCATTACAAAACTTAAGTTAGGAAAACGTGAGGAAAGCATAGAAGACTGCAACAAAGCGATTGAGCTTAATTCTGCACTTGCAAAGAAATAACACCCATGACCACCTCTGCGAATCCGTCCTTGAAGGACCGAGACCAGTCTCGCCTCGGCCCGGACTACGCTTCTCCTTCCTTCAAATGACAGGAGCAGGAAAGGCCGGATTATCTGTTCTTGTCCTGTATGGATCGCAAAATCGCTATTGCCCTCTCACAGACTAACCATCAATCAGGGGTAAACTAACAAGTGGTGGCAGGTTGAATAACAATCAGCCACACCCCAGCCTAACAATCAGCCAGGGTCCAAACTAACAATCAGCACCCCCAAACCTTGCAATCAGCCACCCCCTAAACTTGCAATTAGTCGGATATGAAACAAGCCATTTACCCGCACCGGGCTGAAAAAACCCTGCAATTGTACGCCGTGCTGGTGCGTTTGCTTTGAGGACTACCAAAAGCCTCGAACGCCCGCTCGGCAATAACCCCGCGGTATCCAGCCATTCTTAGCCGTAGGCTGACAATTAGACGCGCCCCAAAATAACAATCAGCCAGCGTCTGGACTAACAATCAGCCAACGGCTAAACTAACAATCTTCCAGCGTCTGGACTAACAATCAGCCAACAGCTAAACTAACAATCTTCCAGCGTCTGGACTAACAATCAGCCAACGGCTAAACTAACAATCTTCCAGCGTCTGGACTAACAATCAGCCAACGGCTAAACTAACAATCTTCCAGCGTCTGGACTAACAATCAGCCAACGGCTAAACCAACAATCTTCCAGCGTCTGGACTAACAATCAGCCAACGGCTGAACTAACAATCTTCCAGCGTCTGGACTAACAATCAGCCAACGGCTAAACTAACAATCTTCCAGCGTCTGGACTAACAATCAGCCAACGGCTAAACTAACAATCTTCCAGCGTCTGGACTAACAATCAGCCAATGGCTAAACTAACAATCTGCCAGCGTCTGGACTAACCATTAGCCGCGATGAATATGCCCATTTACAAGCGCCACATTGAGCCACGCCTGCGAGAGGCGCTGGCGGATACTCCTGTTGTTCTGCTACAGGGGCCGCGGCAGTGTGGCAAGACCACGCTTGCCCAGGTGGTGGGGGAAACGGACGGGTATGCTTACTTCACTTTTGATGATGAGGCCACGAAATTTTTTGCCGAGGATGACCCCGCAGGTTTTGTGAATTCTTTGCCGGAACGGGTCATATTGGACGAAGTACAAAGGGTTCCCAAACTTTTTTCATCCATTAAATTGTCGGTGGATCGTAACCGTGAGCCCGGGCGTTTTATTTTGACGGGTTCAATGCGAGTTTTGCACCTTTCCAAAATTAACGATTCCCTTGCCGGTCGAATGGGCATCATCGGATTGCACCCTTTAGCGCAAAGTGAAATTGAACAGATCAAACCGGACTTTTTGGATCGCTTGTTTTCGCCGAACTTCACGGCACGACAAGAACAGCCTTCAAAGAACCAGATCATAAACCGCATTGTTACCGGCGGTTACCCGGAAGCGCTTAAACGCCCCACGGAGCCAGGACAAGCCAGGTGGTATAAATCCTACATTGAGACCATCATTGAACGCGATGTGCCGGACATTGCGAACATTCACTCGCTCAAAGCGCTATCTCAACTAATTAAATTAGCAGCGGCGCACACCTCTCGGCTTTTGAGTGTGAATGGTTTGGCGTCTTCTTTCCAACTTAACAGGCTGACCATTCAGAGTTATCTGACACTGCTTGAAAAATTGTTTTTGCTGGAAATCCTGCCGGCATGGCACGGCAATTACACCAAGCGATTGGTAAAAACCCCCAAACTTCATATCGGCGATACTGGAATTGTCTGTGCTTTGCTGAACCTCAACAGTTCGGAACTTGCAAAAAACCACGCCCTGCATGGTCATATTCTTGAGACATTTGTTTTTCAGGAACTAAAGCGGCAGGCAAGCGGGCATATTCGACCGCATACTTTCCATCACTTCCGGGACAAGCACGGCGTGGAAGTGGACATCGTTATACAACGGGGAGTAACCGCGTTGGCGGGAGTGGAAGTAAAAGCATCGGCCACGGTCACCCCCTCCGACTTCAAGGGGCTGCGTAAACTACAAGAGGCTACCGGCAAGCGTTTCGCGGGCGGTGTGTTGCTCTACAACGGCGACACCACACTGAGCTTTGGGAAAGACCTGTATGCTCTGCCGTTACGCAAACTTTGGGAGGCAATATAAAAAAGTTATGCCCGCCCTCTACGAATCCGATGTTGAAAAATTTGCCATGGAACTGCTGATAAAGCAGGGCTATGTTTATCTGTCGCCGGGCGAACAGGCGCTTGAGCGGGAAAGTCTTTCGGAGGTGTTTTTACGCAACCGCCTGAAAACCTCGATTGACAATCTCAACTGACCTTCCCGGCGGCGTGAAAGGTCATAACCAGGAACACTGGGCTCGGCTCCAGCTGAACAATGCTGATGACGGCGCCGCCTCGCCCCTTGTAGGTTCCGGAGATGACTTCGACCGAGTCGTTGAGGCACAGAGACGCTTGAGGGTGCCGGACCCCGGCATAGAACGCCTTTTCGATTTCCTCGGGAATACGCATGTTTGCGCGTTGCCTGTCTAACGCCTCACATCAGCGGCGCGGCGTAGCCGCGTCCGACTGCATGCGCTTGTTAGGTGCGTTAGTGAATAAAGTATCCATACCACTCTCTTTCGTGACAGTATAGCATTACTCTACTGCGCCACCGCGCGCCTGATGGGCGCCAAACCCGAGCGCATCATCTACCGCCACCTGCTACCCGGCTTCGCCGGCCACATCATCGCCTCGGCCACGCTCTCCATCCCCGGCATGATCCTCGGCGAAACCGCGCTGTCCTTCCTCGGCCTCGGCCTGCGCCCGCCCATCACCAGCTGGGGCGTGCTGCTCAACGAAGCCCAGAACATGAACGTGGTGGCCCTGTACCCGTGGCTGATCCTGCCGGTGGCACCGGTAATCATCGTCATCCTCGCCTTCAATTTCTTCGGCGACGGGCTGCGGGACGCGGCGGATCCGTATAAATGAGGGGGAAATAATAAGAAATTCAGAAAAATTTGCATAAATTATTAGACGAAATAAGGATAGAGAAACCAATCTAATCCGTTATATTATAAAATAAAAATATATGTGCCATCAAAAATATCCGTAATTTTTCAGTATTTTTCCTTGAAAAATGCACAGAAAATTGCCCTGAAACAGGATAAAATCCCGCTTCCCTGTTTTTGGGAAGTGAAAAATGTCATTTGAACACCTGAAATTTGCCCGCCACTGGGAACTGTCCACCGAGACAATCTATAAGTTGGGCCAGTGCCGGGCCTTGACCAACAGTCTGGCAATGGTGCCGCTCAGGCCCGAAAGCAAAAGCGAACTCAAGCGGGTTTCTTTGATCAAAGGCGCCCAGGCGACCACCGCCATTGAAGGCAATACGCTCACCGAGGACGAGGTTGGAAAAGTCCTGGAAGGCCAACGCCTTGCCGAAAGCAAAACCTATCAAGCGAAGGAGGTGGAAAATATTCTGCGGGCGATGAATGAAATCATGGACGACCTGATCACCCAACCGACGCCCGCCATTATCACCCCGGAACTCCTGAAACAATATCATCGATTGGTCGGTGACGGTTTATCCGCGCCCTTCAACGCAACGCCGGGCGAATTTGCCCAATCACAACGCACGGTCGGGAGATACCGCTGCCCTCCGCCCGGCCGCGCAAAGAGCCAGGTTGAAGGGCTGGTAAAACGCCTTTGCGACTGGTTACAAAAAGAGTTCGAGTTTGTATCCGGCAAACAATCGTTCAGAGACGGAATCGTTCAGGCGATCGTTACCCACGTGTATATTGAATGGATACATCCATTTGACGACGGCAATGGACGCACCGGCAGGCTGGTTGAGTTTTATCTGCTGCTCAGGGCGGGAGTGCCGGATATTTGCGCGCACATTTTATCCAACCACTACAACGACACCCGGCCTGAATACTACGCCCATATACACAAAGCCCAAGACGAGCGGCAACTGACTTCATTCATCGCCTACGCGGTTACCGGGTTTCTGGACGGCCTGAATGAAGTTTGGAACATCGTCGCCAATGAGTTGCTTCAAAAGGCCTGGCGAGGCTACGTTTATGACAAACTCGCCAGCTTGAAATGGAGCAAACCGGTGTTCACGAGGCGGCGGAGGTTGTTACTGGATATGACGCCTGGGGAATCATACAATCTTGACTCCATTCAGTTGGTATCGCCCAAAATCACCCGGAAATACGCCACGGTCAATATTTCCACCGTGAAAAGAGATATTCGAGATTTGACAGCAGCGGAGTTATTGGTCAAGGACCCAAAAACCGGGGAGGTTTCAGCAAATATCCAGGCCCTGAGGAATTACTTACTACCCCGACAAGTTGCATAACTAATCGCAATTCCGCAGTTCCTAAAACAACGCCGCGTCAGCCAGCAACACCGTGCTGAACTTGTCCGTGAACCGCTCCTCCAGAATTTCCTTCGGCGAAATCGGGTTGAGGCGCTTGTCGTAACAAAAAGCATAGCGCCCGGCCAACTCTACGACGGCGGCCAGTTTGTCCCGGCGTTCGTATGATGGAAAAAACGGCGCGTGCAGGGACAGATGAATGGCGGGTTTGATGGTTGGCAGAAGCGCGAGCAGCGAAGGCACAAGATCGAACTCGGCGCCTTCGACGTCCATTTTCAGCAAATCAATTTTCTCGATTCCCCAGAACTCGATGAGCGAAAAAATATCCATCACCAGCACCGCAACGCCATCGCCGCCCGGCGCCGTCCGCACCTGCGTTTCACTGTTGCCGAAGCCTAAGTATAAGAAGAATTAACACCCTGTTTCCCATAATCTTACCAAGAAAAGAAAGAGCTTCGCGAAGCCGTCCAGTCCGGAACACCGGAAATCTGACTGGTTTCAGCCGACACGCCCAATATTGCTCCTTCCCGCCGGTCATTCCTGTCAAATTCCGGCCACCAGGCATGCCGACTACCTGCCGCTCCTTTTGCCGGCGGCAATTTGCTGAGTTGACTGAGTCAAACTGATCTCATCGACTACCCGAACAAACCTGTTTGGGGCGCTGCCCTGCTCTCGGGTAATGGGTTGAATTCTTTTGCTTCCGCTTTTCTCTGAAGGTGTGCAAGGATCTGCTTGATCAGCGCAGGGGCTTCGATACTGGCGATTACCTTGACAGTGCCGACGCATTCTTCGCAAGTCGTAATTTCAATATTGAAAACCCGTTTCAAGCATTGTGCCCGGGTCATCGCGGGTCTGTTTGTTTCTGTCTGTGAATGAGGTTGATGGATGCCGAACCCGCTTCGGCGCCGGCGGCAGATCCTGGATTTGCATGATATGGGCTATGGCCGGCCTGGTTTACTAAAGTTTCCCGTGTCAGGCGGCGTTTTCTTTCCTGACATCCCACCCCGGAAATACCAGCACCGCGGGATGGCATTTTAATGCACGGGCCAGCTGTTTGGCGCGCTCAACCCCCAGATTCACCCGGTCGTTCTCGATGGCAGAAATAGTGGATTGCGGAATCCCCGTCTCACCTGCCAAGTCGTTCTGACTCATCTCCTGCAACTCACGGATGATGCGGACCGACTCTCCGACCGAAACGTCAATCTGCTTTTTTGCGGCTCGATAATCTTTCATGTCATTTTCTCCGATAATCATGCGCGGTTATATTGATGACCTGAACAAGTATTTGTTCCCGCACACTCGTGTAAATAATCCGGTACTTCGATCCCAATCGGGATGACCGACAACCTTTCCACTCGCCACGAAGGGATTCATCATGAAATCCTTTGATTAGCCTCAAACCTTCCGGGCCTGAAGCAGTTACGATATCCTTCCATTTTTCATATCGTTTTAGAATATTGATTGGCAGTGAGTTTAACTGCCGGGCAACGTGGCGATGTTCGTATATTAGCCACATACCATTTATAGTATATAGGGTATTTTGGGTACGTCAATGGGTTGTATGGGGCCACCACATACTGGACAAATCCGGGATTTTCCGGGCGCTGGCCCGGCAGGGGGCAGGCAGCTCAATCCCCGGTGCGGGCGGTCGCCGTTGTAGCGTTGCCAATACGCCAGCAAGAGGTTGTTGAAACCGCGCCGATCATCCGACGGCAAGTCTTCCTGGTAGTCCACGCATTCCTCTTGCACGGTGCGCTTGAAGCGCTCGCTGCAGGCGTTCCGCTTCGGGCAATGCGGGTAAGTGTAGCAGTGGCGCCGGCCTTGCTGTTTGGCATACTCGTCCCAGGCGCCGGCGAACTCGCTGCCGTGGTCTCTCAGCCCCTGCCGGATGGCGCCCGGCAAGACCGTTTTGACCAGGATCGCGAAGCGCATAGCGGTGCGGCGGTTGATGCCATTGGTGGCAAAGGTGAAGCGGAAGCGGAAGCGGCTAAGGATATCCTGACCTTCAGTTCGGGATCGTTCTCCAATACCGATTCATCGGACAATGCCATAAAGCGCAATTTGTCACGGGCATCGGAGGCGTTGGAGATCAACTCGCGAAGAAAGATCTCCTGATTGGAATACAAGGAGTGGACCATCAGCTTAAGAAGCTGCGTCACCTCAGTCTGGAATTCATGCGTTTGCTTTTTGCCGGATGCGTCATCAATCAACCTCTGCTTAATGAAAATCCGGAGAATGGGCGAACATGTGATTTAAGAGGAAATTTTCAAGCCTTCATGCCGCAACAACCAATGTTTTTTATTCAGCACCCCGCCGTTAACATGGCCGCCATAGCCGCCGATACCATTGGCGGCCACCACACGATGGCAGGGAATCACGATGCTGATCGGGTTACGGCGGCAGCCGTTGCCAACCGCCCGCGCACCACTCATGATCCGCGCCGCCACGCCCCCATAGGTCATGGTGTCGCCGGAACGAATCCCGCATAGTGTTTTCAAGACCTTTTGCTGATGCGCGCTCCCGGCAAACTGCAACGGCAGATCAAAGGCAAAGGCGGGGTCACTGAAGTAGCTTTGCAACTGCCGCACAACTTCCCTTGCCAGCGGTGTTTTCGGCTTTATCAGCGAAGCACGGTTATCAACGTGGTCAATGCGGATAAGGGCGCTGTCAGTCGTGCGGACCGCCAGCCGGCCCAGTGGCGCATCAATTACGGTTATGTCGGCGGCAACTGGTTGAGTCATAGTAAAAAATGGCAGATTCCGGGCGGCGATAAGCGGCTTTCATCGCAGCTTACTTTTTGTGCGTCAGCTTTTCCTTAATACGCTGTGACATTTTACGCACGGTAAAAGAAGAGTTAAGGCCACGGCTTCTCTTCGCGATAACAACGCCTTCATAGGCTTGTAGCCGCCTTGCCCGTCAACGCACGCAAGTAGTTGATACGGTCAACCTTCAGTTCCAGGCGGTTATTCCGGTCACCGCCGGCCACCGGGTTGAAGTAGCCCAGACGCTCAATATAACGGCCGTCACGCTTGTTACGGCTGTCGGCGGCCACCACATGATAAAAAGGCCTTTTTTACCCCACCACGGGCCAAGCGAATCACAACCATTGTTATACTCTTTAACTCCTGCTTAAGCGAAAATCGGCGCACGGATAAACCTGTATCCGACGAACCGGCGCATTGTACGGATTTTACCGTGAAGATAAAGGCTTAATCTCACCTTTAATGATTAATCCGGCGACAATAATGCAGCCGCGCATCAGCCCAAGGTATCAGGATGGGCACTGCGACGCCATCTCGGCGATAATTTTTCCAAGCTGGCCGTCCACCCGATACCGGGCCTCCATCCGGAACGCGTTCGCCGCATCGAAGATCAGCACCAAGAATTTTCCCTGAGCCGATAAGGCTGCCTTCGTAATATCAGCCCCCGGCAGCAGTATTTCATACTTCGTCTGAACCGACCATGACAACGATTCGCGCCTGACCCGGGCCGCGACCGTATGCACCGCTTCCCCCCGGGCAATTGTGAGCATCCCGTCCGCCAGGAAATACGGCGGCCACCCGGACAGACCGCGAACCGCGATTGAGAACCAGTCAGCCGGGTCCACCACGTTCAGCGCACGCGGGTCTTCCGGCCAAGGCCGGATGCGCACAGACCCGTAGACCGCCTCCCCCTGATCCGCCTCGCTCCCCCCGGGGGCCACGCACGCGAGAAGCAATGACGGGATCGGGCGGTTAATATCAGACTGGCACAACGGCGGGCTCAACACCACAGGCATACGCCCCGGACGAGTCACCACCGACGTCTCCGGATACACCCCCAGGGAATATCCCCGCCCGCCAAGATACTTACTGAAGTAGATCACGTCCAGCGCAGGTTTACCATCGGCACACCCGGGCACACGCGCGGCCGGCGCAGACCCGTAACAAGCCGCGGTCGCCCATGCCAGGCACCATACCATCCCGCGCAGCGCGGAAGCTCTCCCGCGAACCATGCAGTCAGGTCTTGGATATTCAACTCCCGTACTATCTGGCAGTTTATCGGTCATGGCGCAGACCATAGCATGGCAAACCTGCCATGGCTTTTGCCGTAAACACCACCTTGATCCAGCCGTGACGGTCACCTTGGTTTTAAGCCCCTGAAAATGCTGCGCAATCCGCTGACAGCCTTGTCACCCGGCCTTTGCACTGAAAACGCATGGATCAGGCCAGCCACCAGCCTCGCCCCGGCAAAAGCGGGGGCCGCCGAAACGGTATGCCGACGCTCTCGTACTACCATTGCGCGGAGTTTAAACATATAATTCGCGCCTATTAACATCCAATACGGGAAGCATTACAACATTAGCCTTTCCTAAACCACGAAAATTAATCCCCAAATAACTCAGCCTCATGGCGTCTGCACCCGGAATCACATGACAAACAAACAGACACCCCGGGCATGACCGCCAAAAAACCCAGAAACAGGACCCAGCGCAGACGAGCGGAGCGGCGGCAAGAGTCAAAAACCGCCCTCTCGAAGCGGGAGATAGCATCCGGAAATAACGAGGCGACGACCACTCGCCATCCGCAGCTATCTTCATCGGCACAGGACACCGCGTTTTTGTCCGCGCTGCCGGCCTTGGCGCTGTGCCTGCTGATAGCCGTCAGTTACTTTCCCGTGACTCTTGCGGGCTTCGTCTGGGACGACGTCGCGATCCAGAAACTGCTACCGCTGCAAAACCTGTCCGGCATCTGGCAGATATGGTTTGACCCCGCCTCTCTCAAACAACATGAAGGGCATTACTGGCCGCTGCTGTACACAACTTTCTGGCTGGAACACAAATTATGGGGGGTCGCCCCGGCCGGCTATCACATCGTTAACCTGTTGCTGCACACCACCGTGACACTGCTGCTGTGGCGTCTGTTGCTGCGCATTGAGGTTGCGGGCGCGTGGTTCGCGGCGGCCGTGTTCGCCGTGCATCCTCTGCACGTGGAACCCGTCGCCTGGATTATCGGGCGCAAGGACTTGATGGCGACGTTGTTTTTCCTGGCCGCGGCGCTGCACTACATGCGCTTCGTGCATGGCGGGCGCCACGGGCACTACTTCGGCGCACTGGCACTGTTCGCGGCCGGTTTACTGTGCAAATCCATCATAGTCACCCTGCCGGTGTCGCTGCTAATCTGGCACTGGTGGAAGCAGAACCGCGTAACCGTCGCCGATATCACGAGGGTGTTGCCGTTCTTCCTGCTGGGAATTTTCGTTACCATTGCCGACTGGTTGTTCTACACGGGCAATGAGTCTATCTCTTTAGATTATTCGCTGATAGAGCGGGCGCTGATTGCGGCGCAGGCGTTGTGGTTCTATGCGAGCAAATTGGTTTGGCCGGCCGGATTGGCGGGCATTTACCCACTGTGGGATATAAGCGTCGCCGACCCGCTGGACTGGGCTTGCCTTGTTGCCGCGGTCGCACTTGCGGCGCTGTTGTGGTTCTACCGGAGCCTTATCGGCCGGGGACCGCTTGCCGGCGCGCTGTTCTTCACTGCTTCACTGCTGCCGGTGCTCGGCTTCGTGGACTACGGTCACATGCAGTTCTCCTTTGTCGCCGACCGCTATCAGTATCTCGCGGGGATCGGGTTGATCGCGGTGCTGACCGGAGCCGCGGCCCACGGTGTACGCAGCTTGACGGGTGCATCAGGAGTGGGCGTGTCGGGCGTGGCATTGCTGGTGCTGGTTGTACTGGGGACGCTCACCTGGAATCAAGCGGGCATTTATCGGGATGATGGCACGTTCTTCAGGCACGTTGTTGCCGCCAATCCGCGGGCAAAAGGCGCCTACTTCAATCTTGGCTTGTGGTCGCAGGAGCAGGGGCGCGGCCAAGAAGCGGAAAAACAGTACCGCCGCGCCCTGCAAATCAATCCGCGTGACAAAGGCGCGATGCTCAACCTGGCCTTGCTACTAACCAAACAGCAGCGTTACGAAGAAGGGCTGGAACAATACCAAGACATACTCAAGATTGACTCCAAATATACCGGCGCCTATACCGGCATGGGCGCCGCGCTGGAAGCTCTACACCGCTACGAAGAAGCGCTCAGCGCCTACCGCACGGCGCTGGATCAGCGTCCGGACCATGTCTGGCCGCATCTGCACATCGGCTTTCTCACCGATGATATGGGCCGGCTTGAAGAGTCGGAGACTCATCTCCGCCACGTCCTGCGACTGCATCCTGACCTGCCGGAGGCGCTTTACAGGTTGGGTGCGGTACGGATTAAGCAGCAGCGTTACCCGGAGGCGCTTGAGCTCTTTCAAACCCTGGTAAAGGAGAGCCCCGGGGTTGCGACGTTTTATTCCGACCTTGGTGTCGCCTTAGCCAATCTGAACCGACACGAGGAGGCGTTGCAGAACTTTGAACGGGCGCTCGAACTGGATCCGTCCCTGGAAACAGCGCGCACCAACCGCGATCACGTTTTGCAAGCCTTGAAAAGCAAAGACACAGACAATCAACGTGACCGCCAGAAAAACCAGGAATAGAGCCCTGCGCAGGCAGGCGCAGCGGCAGCGGCAAAAATCCGCCTCTTCCAGGCAGGAGATGACATCCGCTGGCATCGGAGCGTCGGCGGCCGGTCAGCACCCGGCGTTCGCACTTCAGGGCGCGCTATCCGCCCTGGGGCTGTGCCTGCTGGTGGCCATCAGTTATTTCCCCGCCATCGGGGCCGGTTTCGTCTGGGACGACGCCGTGCTGACCGAGGCCAGGCCGCTGCGGAGCTTGTCCGGTCTCTGGCAGATATGGCTTAATCCCGCCTCCCTGGAACAATATGAAGGGCACTACTGGCCGCTTCTGTACACGACCTTCTGGCTGGAGCATCGGCTGTGGGGGCTCGCCCCGCTCGGCTATCACATCGTCAACCTGCTGCTGCACATGGCGGTCACTACGTTGTTGTGGCGCCTGTTGCTGCGGCTCGAGGTTGCGGGTGCCTGGGTCGCGGCGGCTGTGTTTGCCGTGCATCCTCTGCACACCGAGTCCGTGGCGTGGGTGATCGGGCGCAAAGACATTCTGGCGGCGCTGTTTTCCGTGGCCTGCGTACTCTATTACCTGCGCTTCATTGAAGACGGGCGCCGTGGAAACTACATCCGGGCGTTGCTGTTATACCCGGCAGCCTTGTTGTGCAAATCCGTCGCGGTCACCCTGCCCGTGTCACTGCTGATCTGGCACTGGTGGAAACAGGGCCGCGTGCTTGCCGCCGACGTGCGCAGAATACTGCCATTGCTGCTGCTGGGGCTGCTCATCACGATCACCGACTGGTGGTTCTATAAGGCCCGGGAGATAATCTCCTTCGACTATTCTCTGATCGAGCGAGTACTGATCGCGGCGCGCGCGTTGTGGTTTTATGTCGGCCAACTGGTTTGGCCGGCGGAACTGGCGGCCATCTATCCGCGCTGGGAGGTGGGCACCGCCGACCTTGCGGGCTGGGTATGTTTGATCGCCGCGCTGGCTGCGGCGGCAGCGCTGTGGTTTGCACGGCGCCGCACCGGTCGGGGGCCGCTGGCCGCTGCGCTGTTCTTCGTCGTTACGCTGTCGCCGACGCTCGGCTTCGTGGACTACGGCCACATGCAGTTTTCCTTTGTCGCCGACCGCTATCAGTACCTGGCCGGGATCGGGATGATCGCGATGCTGGTCGGAACCGCGACCTGCGGCGTCAGTAAGCTGTCGGGCGCACGCGGGATCAGCGTACGGACGATGGCGGCAACCGTAACGGTGGCGCTGCTGGCCACCCTGGGAACTGCCTCTTGGCGCCAGGCGGCGATTTACCGGGACAACGGCACGTTCTTTGAGCACATCATCTCTCTCAACCCGCGGGCAAGAGACGCCCACCACAATCTTGGCTTGTGGTATCAGAAACAGGGGCGCGTTGAGGAAGCGCTCGCCGCCTACCGGATTGCCCGGGCGCTGCGTCCGGACTTCGCCGACATTCCCAACAAGATTGGGACGGCCTTTGAAGAGCTTGGCCAACGCCAAAAGGCGGAGCAAAACTACCGTCATGCGCTGCAATTAAACCCGCATTATACGCTTGCGATGAACAACCTGGCTCTGCTCCTGACCAGGCAGAATCGATATGAAGAGGGGCTCGAACTGTATGGAACCGTGATCAAGATCGATCCCGAATATGCCGACGCCCATACAGGCATGGGCGTCGCGCTCTTCCAGCTGCACCGGCCCGAGGAGGCGTTGCGGAGCTTTGACCGGGCGCTCGCGCTGGACCCGTCCCTGAAAGAGGCGCGCACCAACCGCGAGCACGTGCTGCAAAACTTGAAAGGCAAAGAGAAATAACGGATTTGACTTTGAAATAAAAAAGACAACTCCGAAAAAACGCAAAAAGGAGCAGACAGGCAGCGGAAGCGGCAACAGCCTGCGTTATCGAAAGTTACACATGGCGATGGCGACCGATCAACGTCCGGAGTCATCCCTGACGGGCAGCGCCTCGCCTCCCGCGCTGATGGCTCTGGCGGTACTTGCCAGTCTACTATGACGTCGCGTTTTCCGGCCTGAGCCATACCGAAAGGAGCGTTGAGCCAGGCGCTCGCAGCGGAACAGGCACGGGATCATTGCGACTGCGTATTGCAAACCCTGGAGCACAAAGGTAAAACCGGGGACCAGATAGCTAAGCTCCGCAAAAACAAATAAACTTTACTGTCGCTCCCGCGAAAGCGGGAACCTTGCCCGAGCAATCAGGACGAATAAGCAGCTGGACATGACCACCAAAAAAACCAGCAACAGGAGCCGGCGCAGGCAGGCGCAGCGGCGGCGGCAAAAATCCGCCTCTTCCAGGCAGGAGATTACATCCGCTGGCATCGGAGCGTTGGCGGTCGGTCAGCGCCCGGCGTTCGCACTTCAGGGCACGCTCTACGCCCTGGCTTTGTGCCTGCTGGTGGCGTTCAGTTATTTCCCCGCCCTCGGGGCCGGTTTCGTGTGGGACGACGTGGTGCTGACCGAGGCCAGGGCGTTGCGGAGTTGGTCGGGCCTGTGGGATATCTGGTTCGCGCCCCGCACGCTGTCGCGATTTGAAGGGCACTACTGGCCGCTGCTCTATACGACCTTCTGGCTGGAGCACCAGTTGTGGGGCTTCGCCCCGGCCGGCTATCACGCCGTCAACCTGCTGCTGCACGGGTTGGCCGTGTTGTTGCTGTGGCGCCTGCTGCTGCGGCTGAACGTGCCGGGCGCGTGGTTCGCGGCGGCATTGTTTGCCGTGCATCCGTTGCACGTGGAGTCCGTGGCGTGGGTGATCGGGCGCAAGGACGTGCTGGCGGCATTGTTTTACCTGGCTTGCGCGCTCTGCTACCTGCGTTTCATGGCCGACCGGCGGCGCGGCTTCTACATCGGCGCGCTGGCGTTGTTCGTGACCGGCCTGTTGTGCAAATCCACCCTCGTCACCCTGCCCGTGGCCTTGTTGATCTGGCACTGGTGGAAGCAGGGGTTTGTGACCCTGGCCGACCTGCGGCGGGTGTTGCCGTTCCTGCTGCTGGGCCTCGCCATCACCGCAGCCGACGTGTCGTTCTACAAGGGTCGGGATACCACCGCTTTTGATTACTCGCTGGTTGAGCGGACGCTGCTCGCGGCGCGCGCGTTGTGGTTCTACGCGGGCAAACTGCTGTGGCCGGCGGAGCTGGCGGTCATCTACCCGCGCTGGGAGGTGCGCGCCGACCTGCTGGGCTGGGCTTGCTTGCTCGCCGCGGGCGCCACGGCGGCGGCATTGTGGTTCGCGCGCCACCGCATTGGCCGCGGGCCGCTGGCGGGGGCGTTGTTCTTCGTGGTTGCGCTGTCGCCGACGCTGGGCTTCGTGGACTATGGCTACATGCTGTATTCCTTCGTCGCCGACCGCTATCAATACCTGGCCGGGATTGGGGTCATCGCCACGTTGAGCGGCGGCGCGGTGTGGGGCCTCGGCAAACTGCCGGGCGCGGCGCACAAGATCGCGCCGGTCGGGGCGGCGCTGCTGCTGGCGGTGTTGGCAACCATCACCTGGAACCAGGCGGGCATCTACCGCGACAACGTGACCTTCTACACGCACGTCATCGCGCTCAATCCGCAGGCGCGCTTCGTCCACCACAGCATCGGCCTGGAGTATCAAAAGCAGGGGCGCCACGAGGAAGCGCTGGCCGCCTTCCGCACCGACTATGCATACGCCCGGGGCGGGCCGTCCGCCGAAATCCGCCTCAGCAAGGCGCATACCGCCATGGGAACCGCAACCGAGGCGCTCGGGCGGCTTACGGAAGCGGAGGAGCACTACCGGCGCGCGGTCGAGATCACCCCGCGCTTTCCGGGGGCGCTTGAGAACCTGGGCGCGTTCCTGCTCCAGCAGAAGCGTTACCGGGAGGCGCTTGAGATTTTTCAAGCCCTGACTGTGCTCACGCCCGGCGACGCAAGATTCCATGTCGGCGTGGGGGTCGCGCTGGCCGGCCTGCGGCGCATTGACGAGGCGCTGCAAAGCTACGAGCGGGCGCTGCGGATGGACCCGTCTTTGGAACAGGCGCGGGTTAATCGTGAGAACCTGCTGAAGTTCAGGGAGAGCGGCGGCGAATAATGTCGCAGGAAAGGCGGCGGCGGCCTGAGCGCTGTTGGTTCATACCACAGTAAGAATCACCACCATAGAAAAATACCGGGACTTGCGATTGATCTCGTCGGAGTGGGGACGGCTCATTAAGTTACTTGTTTCTGAATATTTTTTCGTTATGAAATTCAAGAAATTCTTTTTGAGGATGGAATTTGTCAGGCATAGCGATTTCTTTATTGTGAAACTCATCAAAATAATGCCTTGTAACATCGGTTACATCAGAATCCATAATATAGTTCGACACAACTACTTTATAATCGGTTGATACCGTGATTAGTCCTTTGTCAAACGCTTTATCATGTAGCGCATTCAAACATAGTCCGTTCCTGGGGTTTAGTCTCTCCTTTTCGTTTTCATGCCACGGAATAATGTGACTGGCAATTAATAGTTCGGGTAATGACAGACCAGTAATACAACACGCCTGGTTATAGGAAGAAAGTATTGTGCTTCTGAAAAAACTCTGATTGATCCTGGTTTTTACGATGCCTGCTCGATCTTTACCTTGAGGAAAACTGTTCAAATCGATATCCGAAAAACTCTTAATGTTTTTAGATTGAAATTGTGCGATTAGCGATTCACTCTCGTAAACCAACTTTTCCCAATTTCCATGAAACTCATCCCAAACTTCCTTTTCTAATTTGCTACCGTGGGAAAGCCCTGTAATACCTCTTTGTTTTAACTGCGGGTCCAGCCTGCCAAAATTCCCAATTTTCATGTTCAAAGCAGAGGGGGATCGACCAATGATTTTTGCATATCTTATAACCTCAGGATGCCGTGAACTACTGCTCCTGAATGGGATTTTGCAATAGACATTGAAGGCTACTATCGTCTGCTCACGAGTCCAATTCATTGACCATTTACTTCGGTTGACACGGCGTTAAGAAAAGCCTCCGCTGTTGACTTGGAAAGCTCGCTATCGGAAAATTTTTCCGAATTATTCATCTATGAAGATTCTCTTATCAGCTTTGGTATCAACCGCACGTTCACAAGCCAAAAGTCTTCCTCGCAGCCAAACGACGATCTGCTCGGCGTAATAGGTCAGGATGCCAGCACAATTAGCGCGTTTGAAGGAACTCATTATGCCCGGCACCGCTTTCCGTTCATCGAGCCGGCGGTTTTCCGTGGCCACCCTGAGCATAGCGTATTTGCCGCTGACTTGGTAAACGAAATTCGACATACCGGATCTCCGGCCCGCCAGATGGTGTTGATTCTGGCATATCGGCTCCCTCGGCGAGTGTGGCGACGACGGTGATTGAGCCGCTGCGGGACTATCCGATTCACACCATCTTCAATACAATGGCGGCGGTGAGTTCGCCGTTGATCCGCCCTCTACTCTTGAGGATGTAAAAGGCGAACAGGTAACAGGACATGGCAACCCGAAAAAACAGGAACAAGGCACGACGCAGGCAAGCAAGGCCGCAGCCCGTTTCCTCAAAACCCTTGAAAACCGAAACGCGGGCGGGCGCATCCGCAAAACGCAAGCCGTCATCGGTCACGGTTGCCGCCGGGTTGCGCGCGCTTTTCTCCCCGTCGGGACTGGCAAACGCACCAAGCCGTGCGCACGCGGCCGTGGCGTTGTGCCTGCTGGTGGCGTCCAGTTATTTCCCCGCGCTCGGAATGGGTTTCGTGTGGGACGACTTCGCCTGGAACGAGGCCGCGCAGGTGTTGAGTCCGTCCGGCATCTGGCAGATCTGGTTTGCGCCCCACTCACTGCTACACGAGGGACATTACTGGCCGCTGCTCTATACGACTTTCTGGCTGGAGCACAAGTTGTGGGGGCTTGCCCCGGCCGGCTACCACTTCGTCAACCTGCTGCTGCACACGACGACCGTGCTGTTGTTGTGGCGCCTGCTGCGGCGGCTTGCGGTTCCGGGCGCGTGGTTCGCGGCGGCGGTGTTCGCCGTGCATCCGTTGCACGTGGAATCCGTGGCGTGGGTGATCGGGCGCAAGGACGTGCTGGCGGGTTTGTTCTCCGTGGCCTGCGTACTCAGCTACCTGCGTTTCGTGGAGGAAGGACGCCGCACGCATTACATCCGCGCGCTGGCCGCGTTCGTGGCGGGCCTGCTGTGCAAATCCATCGTCATCACCCTGCCCGTGTCGCTGCTGCTCTGGCACTGGTGGAAACAGGGGCGCGTGGTCGTGGCCGACCTGATGAGGACGCTGCCCCTGCTGCTGGCGGGGCTTGCCATCACGGTGACCGACTGGTGGCACTACAAGGACCGCGAAGTCATCGTCCTGGAGGACTACTCGCTGGTCGAGCAAGCGCTTTCCGCAGCGCACGCATTGTGGTTCTACGCAGGCAAACTGCTGTGGCCGGCGGACCTCGCGGTCATCTACCCGCGCTGGAGCGTCAGCGTTGGGGAGCCGCTGGACTGGGCGTATCTGGTTGCCGCGGTCACGGTGGTGGTGGCGCTGTGGTGCTGCCGTGCCCGCATCGGCCGGGGGCCGCTGGCCGGGGTATTGTTCTTTGTCATCACGCTGTCGCCGACCCTCGGTTTCGTGGAATACGGCTTCATGCAGTTCTCGCTGGTCGCCGACCGCTATCAATACCTGGCCGGGGCCGGGGTAACCACCGGAGTAGTCGCGGCCCTGGCCGTCTCCGCCGCCCGGATTGCAGGCCGCCGGCGGGGCGCGCCGCAGAGGGCCATGCAGGTGATGGCGGCGCTGCTGCTGGCGGTGCTGGGAACCATCACCTGGAACCAAACGGGCATCTACCGCGACAACTTCACGTTCTACAGCCACATCATCTCGCTCAACCCGCAGGCCAGAAACGCCTGGTACAACCTCGGCAGGGAGCACTTCGCGGAAGACCGCCTGGAGGAAGCGCTCGCCGCCTATCGCACCGCCGGGGAGCAGCGCCCCGGCCACACCTGGGCGCACATCGGCGCGGGGATGGCGGCCACCGACCTGGAGCGGTTCGCGGAGGCGGAAACCCACTTCCAGCGCGCGCTCGCCGCCGAACCGGACTTCCCGGAAGCCCTCAACAACATGGGCGCGCTGCGGCTGCGGCAGAAACGCTACCACGAGGCGCTTGAGCTCTTTCAGAACCTGATCAAACTGGAACCCGAATACGCCAAGGTCTATTCCGGCATAGGCGTCGCCCTGGCCGGGCTTAACCGGCACGCCGAGGCGCTGCGCAGTTTTGACCGGGCGCTCGAACTGGACCCGAACATGGAAGAGGCGCGCACCAATCGCGAACACGTACGCAAAAACCTGCAAAGCGGGAGCAAGTAATGGCCAGGAAAAGAAAGCACCGCCAAACCGCCCCCCGGCGGCGTCCGGCAAAAACTGCGGCGATCGGGGCAACCACGGCGGCCACCGCCACCGCAGCAACCACGCCGAAGTCCTGGCGGCAGCGCCTGTGCGAATCCTTGTTCGCCACCGCCCACCCGCGGCCCACCGAACGCTGGGCGTATCTGCGGCCGCTGCTGCTCGCGGCTTTCCTGGTGCGCGCCGTGATCGCCTTGTGGGGCGACTTCGTGCTGCATCCCGACGAGATCATGCAGTATCTGGAACCGGCGCACTACGCGGCGTTTGGCAACGGCGTCCTGTACTGGGAATACATGCACGGCGCGCGCAGTTGGCTGATTCCGGGCGTGGTCACCGGCGTGCTGATGACGCTGGACGCGGCGGGGCTGGGGCAGCCGGCCGTTTATATCCCGGTGGTGAAACTGCTGTTCTGCCTGCTGTCGCTGCTGGTGCCGTGGGCCATGTACCGCTTCACGCAGGCCACGGTCAACGAGCAGGCCGCCCGGCTGGCGTTGATCTTCGGCTGTTTCTGGTACGAGTTGGCGGCGATGGCGCACAAGCCCTTCACCGAGTTTATCAGCACCACCATCTTCATGGTCGTGCTCGCCCTGTCGGTCGGCGGCGAAGCGCAGCGCCGTGGCAACCTGTTCGCCGTCGGCCTGCTGGCGGCGCTCAGCGGCGCGCTGCGCATGCAATACGCGCCGCTGGCGCTGCTGTTGTTGTTGCTGCGCTCCGTGTACCTGCGCGGCGGCGGGCTGGTGGCGTTATGGGGAGGCGCGTTGCTGCTCACGGCGCTGGTCGGCATCCTGGAATGGCAAACCTGGGGCGCGCCGTTCCATTCCTACGTGACCAACTTCTTCATGAACCTCGCCCTGGACGCCGGCCGCACCGGCGAATCAAGCCGCTGGATGCTCCTCGGACAACTGGCGGCGGCCAGCGGCGGCTGTGTGGTACTCGCATTCGTGGCCGGCGCGCGCAACTGGCGCAGGGACGGGGGGTGTCGGCTCATCCTGCTGCTGAGCGCCGTCACGCTCATCCTGCACCTGCTTCCCGAACACCGCGAGTACCGCTTCATCCACCTGCTGATTCCGTGCTGGCTGATTCTGCTGGCGGCGTGGCTCCCGAGATGCGGCGGCGGCCGCAAAGCGTCCGCGCTGGTGCGGCGCTACGGCGCCGTTGCGGTGCTGGCCTTCGGCATACCGGCCCTGCTGAACGTATTCCCCTGGCAAGTCTGGATCTACAAAAGCTTCTCGCAGGAGCATCCGCTGTCCTTCCTGCGCGACCGGGAACCCATCTATGAGACGCTGTCTTTCCTGGCCAAACAGGACGACGTGCGCGGAGTGTTCTACCGCACGCAAGAAAACAACTCGTACTTCCGCACCGGCGGCTATTACTACCTGCACCACGACGTCCCTTTCTACACCCGCTACATTCTGGAGGAAGCCCAACGCCAACGCCCCGGCGCATCGCGGGAATCATTGTTCTCCCACGTCATCACCGAAGCCGGGCAGAGCCTTGCCGGTTTTGAACTCCTGCGGCAACACGGCAACCTCGCCATCTGGCGCCGCCTGAACAACGACAAACCGGTCGCCGTGTGGCGCGAACACGTAATGAAAGGAACCCACCCGCAACTCAACGCCCTGGTCGCCAAAACCCTCAAACGCCTGCGCGCCTCGCCCCTGTTCGGGTTTTTCGTGGCTGATTTGTACTGGGAAAAATTGCCGCCGCAGATAGAAATGGCGGATGACTAAGTTGAGCGGATTCCGGTTACGCTCCGGTATGAACGGCTTAGGCCTCAGCCCCCCAACGGATAACGACTGCGCAATTTCTCCAGTTCCTTTTCATCTTTCGGACGCAACCCGCCCAGCACCTTGAGCAGCGACTCGGCGGCCGGGTTTTCGGATGACGGATAGACGGCCAGCGAGCGTTGCAAAACCTCCACGATGCCGCCCATGGCTTCGCGGTCTTTCCATTGCGCCGGCGGCGTGCGCTTAATTCGGCCAAAGGCTTTGGCGTACAAAAGCGCGGCGCGGTCTTTGGGCAATGCCGTGGCGGCGGCGGGCAGGCGTTGCGCTTTTTCGATCAACGCCTCCAGGGTGGCGGACCCCGGCGGGTTTTTGTGGTACACCGAAACGAAGCGGATCAAACTCAGTAAATCGTAATAACCGCCGTTGGTCAGTCGCGCCTGCCAGGTGCGTTTGAGATGCGGGTCCATATCTTCCGCCTCCAGGATCATCCCGACCACGCAGCGCCTGAACAAGCGTTTTGCCGCGGCGTCAAAATGCAGGTCGTCGCCCTTGAGTTCGGATTCATCCCACAACGCGAGGAACTCGGGCAGAACGCTGAGCCGTCTTTTGCCCGCCGGCCAGTCTTTCCTGATTTTCTTATAGACGCAAAAATCTTCGACGCCATAGCCGTGTTCAAAGTCCCTGAAGTAGTAGATGGGCCGCCGGGTTTGCTCGAAGGTGTGCGCGACAAAATCGGCGGCCGCCCGGTCCTGCCGCGCGCGGTCCTGATTGGCCGTCACATAGCGGTTGGCCAGGAACAAGCCGCTGACGTTGAACAGGACAACGTCCTCGCGCACTCCCTCCACGAGGTTGAGTTCCATGATCGGCAGTTGAAAATCACTGGCCAGCAGCACCACCGCGTCTTCATCAAACGATTCAAGAACGGTCCGCGCCTGGTTGAAAGCGAAACGGTCGCCCGCGCGGTTGTTAAACCCGAAGTTGGAAAGCGCCACGCTGGCGACCAGCAGCGCGAGCAACGTACTCAGCGCCGCTCCGAACACGCGCGCGCCACGGGTGCTATGGGAATGAACCCGTATCCTGTCGCGGCAATAACCGGCAAGGCCTTCAAACGCCAGCGCCGCCCACAATGCAAGCGCGCAGTAGGCGGTAACGGGATAGATGCTGAACACGCCCGCCCACAACTCTTCAAACTTGAAATCCACGAGCCACACCAGCAGCAAGGTCGTGCTCAAGTAGAGGACGATCAGGGCGCAGCACAGCGGCCACGGCCAGCGTTTCCATTGCAGCACAAAGCCGCCCGCGGCAAAAACAAGGAAGGCCGCTCCATACTGGGCCGCGCTTTCGGTCAGCGCCAACTTCATATAGAGCGCCTTGTCAAACCACGAGACCTGTTGATTGTCGGTGGTGGCGTAGCCTTCCCGCGTCACATAGTGAAGCAGCGCGTCAAGACTGTTGAGCGGGCCGTAAAAATTAACCGGCGAAGGAAGGTTGGTGGCCAGCAAATAGGTATAAGGCAGCACCGCCGGCACGGTGAACAGGGCCGCCAGCGTCGCGAAGTTTTTAACGCCGCGCGCGTGCCGCAGCAGGTCTGTGCGGGCCGGCAGCAGCAGCACCAGCAACGCCGGCCAGGACAAGATCGTCAGCACCCAGTGGTTGGATAATCCCAGACCGCAAACCACCGCCAGACATTTGAGGTGGGCGGGGTTTCTGCCCCGCATATAGAGCAGCGCCAGCAGCAACGCCGCCAGCAACAACAATGCGTGCAGGGAATACACCTCCTGGATGATGGACTGCGACCAGAACAGTTTGGACAGCCCGTAGCCAAAGCCCGCCAGATAACCGCCGCTGCGGCCACACCCCAGGCCGACCGCAATCAAGTACAACACCGCGCAGGCGGCGGCGCCAAACAGGGCGCTCAGCATATTCCCGGCGACGGGAACCGAAAGAAACGGCAGGTGCGCGAACGGGAAGCACAGGAGGCTGTACAAGGGATAACCCGGCGGATGCGCCGGCTGGCCGTAGTGGCAGATGAGGTTGAAGATTGCCTCGTCTTCGTAGGTGACGACGCGGGGCATGGTCGCCAGGTACACGACAACCAGCCCGGCAAACACGGCCAGCGCGTGGCGGCCGTGCCCGTTGATGAGCGCGCGGAGGGAAAGCGGCGCGGCGGTCGCGTGCGCTGCCATTGTGACCGCGTCCGCGCCCGCACCCGTTGCGCCCGCCGCTTGTGCAACCGGCGGCGGCGCTTTACCCATCTGCCAACGGTTCTTTCTTTTGTTCTTTCTGCCCATGACTGCTACTCGGCTCCGCGCGTTATTCCCCCTTGCGCCGGTAGATCTGCACCACCGTGCGCCCCGCCGGGGGCGTGAAGCAGCGGTATTCCAGTTCCGGACGCTGGGTCGGATAGGTGAACGCCTGACCGGAATAGACGGTGCGGTAGCCGGCGGGCGCGGTGGCGGTGCCGCTCATGGTCACCACCCATTGCGGGGCCGCGTCGCTGGCGTACACCGGCACGTTAAGCGCGCGGATTTTTTCCTTCGGCAGTTTGGCGTCGTCCGGCAAGCCGCAGCAGAAAATCAGTTTGTCGCCCAGGTAATACAACAACACCGCATAGTCCGCCCACGGATTAACAAACACCGTGTCGTCGTGGGCGGCGTTGGCGCGCAGCCAGGTCACCGCTTCGGCAACGGCGGATGGATAGGGGCGGTGAATCTCGCGCACCACGGCGGGCAGCACAAAGCGCTCGCTCGGGCAGCCGAAGTGTTTGTGAACGCCTGTCAGCAAGAACGGCCAGGCGGCAAAGTTGGTGGTCATCAGCACCGCCACGACCACGCCGCCGGCGATTTTATTTTTGCGCCACGTCCAGTCGGCGCACACCGCGGATAGAAACAAGACAAACGGCAGCGCCATGACCAGGTAGCGCAGGTCGGCGACCGGATGGGCGAGGGGCTGCACCGAAACCAGGGAGCCGGTCACCACCAGCAGCACGGCGAACAATGCCCAGTGCCGCACCGTCCGGTCATCGCGCTCGCCCCCGTCCTCGCCTTTGCCTTCACTTTCGCCGCGCGCCGCTTTGTTGTGCTTTTTTCCGGCGCGCGAGGCGCGGGAGGAGAGGAACGGCACGGCCAGGTAATACGCCCACCACAACGCCACCCACACCGGCAGCCAGTCGCTGCGCGCCAGGTCGCGGAAGTAATAGCCCATGAGCGTGACGTGCCGCTCCAGCCATGCGGTTTTATAAAATCCTTCGCCGTATTCCAGCGCCGAGTCGCCGCCGATAATGCCGACCATGAGCAGGTAACCCCCGCAGGCCGCCATCGCCGCCGCACCGGCCGCCGCCAGTTGCCGCCATTGCCGGCGCGACGTGGCGCGCAGGTGCAGGAGCAAATGCCACAGCGCCAGCGATGCGGCGACGGTGAAGCCGATGGCGAAATGATTGAGAAAATTGAGCGTCGTCAAAACAACCAGCCCGCCAAGCCACGCGCCGCCGCCGCGACCGTGGCGACTGGCGGAGTGCCAAAATCGCTGATAGCAGTAAAAACTCAGCAGCGTGAAGAAAATCGCGTCGGGGTAGTAGCGCCCCTGCCGCGCGTACAAAATGACAATCGGCGACAGCGCAAAGAACGCAAACGCGAACACGCGCAAGCGCGGACGCGCCGGAAAGTTTTGCCGCAGCAGCAGGTACAACACCGGCAGGCAAAGCACGCCGAGCAAGGCATGGAAAAAGCGCACACCGGTCTCCCCGTCGCCAAACAGGACAATGCCGAGCGCGCTGGGAAAGGCCGGCCACGGCGGGTAGGAGGCCAGGTACAGGTCGTTGTCTATGGCGTATTTGTGCTGGTTGACAAAGGTGCTGCCAAAAAACAGGTTGCGCCCGTCCCAGCCGCTCAGGGTGCCGTTGGTCACCAGATTGTGCGCCATGATCGCGTTGGTGCCTTCGTCGTGCCACAACGCCGTGTAGTCCAGGTTGACCAGCATCAGGTAGGCTGACAGGACGGCGACCACCATGACGGCGAGCGTTTCGGCGGGGTTGCCCGGCCGCAACCACGGCTGGCGGCCGAACCATGTGTTGGCGAAAAATCGGGTCATTTCATTCGTCTCCCGCGGCGTCCGCCCGCACCTAGCGAAAGGTCCAGTAGGAGTTCAGAAAATAGTTGAGGAACGCCGCCGGCAGGATGGCGCAGCCCTGCAGCAGCACCGGGCGGGCTTCCGGGAACAACGTGGACAGCACGATAAAGGTGGTGTAACTCAACACCAGCATCATCAGCGAGACGAAGTTGAACTTCAGCCCCCGTATGCGCTTGCGGCCGGTCAAGGCGCGCTCGGCGAAGGTCCAGTAGTTGTTGAGCAGGAAGTTGGAAATGATGGACAACTCAATGGCGAGCGGCGACGCCAGCAGTTTGTGCACACCGAGTTCGAGCAGCACCTGGAAAGAGCCGAGGTTGATGAGCACCCCGCTGAGGCCGGTGATGGCGAACTTGATGAAGGTGCGGTGGTTGACGAGCCGCAACCACCAGGCGTGATAGAAAAACCCGATCAGGTCGCGCACGCCCAGCTTGGTATACCCGCGCTCGCGCTCGCGGAAGTACACCGGCTCTTCAATGATGCGCGCGCCGGCGTGAATCAGGCGGTGCAGCAGCACGATCTGGAAGGCATAGCCCTGCACGCGAATGTTCTCGACCTTCGCGGCCCGCAACACTTCGGCCTTGATCGCCCTGAACCCCGCGGTGCAGTCGCGCACGGCGGCCAGCCCGGCGACCCATCGCGCCATGCGGTTGCCCCACCGCGACAGCAGCCGGCGGCGCGCCGACCAGCGCGCATCAACGGCGCCACCGGCGACGTAGCGGCTGCCGATGGCGACGTCGGCGCCGGCTTTGAGGTGCGCCAGCAGTTTGCGTGCGTCCGCGGGGTCGTGGGAGAAGTCGGCGTCCATCTGCACGATCACGTCCGCGCCCAGCACCGTGAGCGCGTGGCTAATCCCCCGCACGTAGGCGTCGCCCAGCCCGCGGTGCCGCCCTTCCAGAATGTGCACGCGGCGTTCGTTCTCGTTCTCGGCGAACTCCCGCACCAGGCGCGCCGTGCCGTCGGGACTTTCATCGTCAACGATCAGGAACGCGGTGGCGTCGTCCCGGTACAACGCACACAGGCACCGCAACAACGGCGTCACGTTGAGCGCTTCGTTGTAGGTGGGGATGACAAAGCACACTCGGGTTGTAGGGGCTGGCTTCAAACGAGTTTCTCCAAGGCTGCGATATCTCAGCCCACATGTTCTTTATTCAGGCCTGTTTATATATTGAAACCGGGATATCCAAGGGGATATCAAGCGCACCTCCGGAAAATCCAGGCACGGCTCAGTTTATCACGGACAGACAGTGTATAGCTCCATAACATTATGGCATGCCGGGTGGTTGATCAGCAGGGATTGTACAGGAGACCGCAACGCCAGGGGGTCGTGATGCCATTGGTGGCGAGGGCGAAGCGGAAGCGGCTGGCGTGATCGGTGGAGGTGAAGATAGATTGGCGGCAGCCATTGATGAAATGCAGCACCGTATCAAAGGCCACGCAGTGGCCGGGGATGGCAGTGCGCAGGTTGCAGCCGAGGCGCGGGCGGAACTTGCGTTTCAAGGACCTGGAGCGACCCTTGGGGTCGAGGCGCAGCGGCGTGCCGCGCATCTTGTCGGGGGCGGCGGCAACCAGCCGCCCGATGGTGCGGGCGCCGGGGCACGGCAGGCGGTGCCCGGCGCACCACGGTGACCTTCCCCCTGTTGGGTAGCCATTCAAAGAGAGACAAAAACATCATATCATGCAGCCTCTGCCTCAAACACGGTCGGTGCCCGATAGCCCAATGAGCTGTGTGGTCGTACATTGTTGTAGTGATGTCGCCAGTCGTTGATGATCTGCCTGGCATCATTGATCGATCTAAACCAATGTTGATTCAGGCAGCCGTCACGGAAGCGTCCGTTGAAGCTCTCAACATAAGCATTCTGGGTGGGTTTCCCAGGCTGGATGAAGCAGAGTTTTACTTTGGTTTTGTGTGCCCAGAAAAACATGGCCTTGCTGGTCAGTTCCGGACCATTGTCCAGCACGATCGAGGTGGGCAATGAGCGCGTCATGGCGAGTTCATCCAGATAGCGCGCCAGACGAGCGCCGGAGATGGACGTGTCAACCAGTTGACCAACACATTTTCGAGAGAAGTCATCTATGATGCTTAGGATCCGGAACCGTCGGCCATTCGCCAATTGGTCGTGCACAAAGTCCAATGACCAACGTTCGTTCACCCGGGTAGGTAATGCCATCGGTATCCGAGGTTGGTGGAGCTTCTTACGCCGCCTGGTTCTTATTTGCATGCCGAGCGCTGTATACAGTCTATAGGTGCGTTTGCGGTTGACCACCAGGCCCTGGGCCTTGAGCAATGCATGCAACATCAGATACCCGTATCGCGGGTAGCGCTCAGCCAGTTCCTTGAGCCGCTCTTTTAGTGCGCCGTCATTGTGTGGAATGGCCTGGTAGGCAGCCGCTTTGCGGCTGAGTAGTGCCAGCCGGCACGCCCTACGTTGACTCATGGGATAGGCCGACTGCATATACACGACGGCGCCGCGTCGCTGCGCCGGCCTCACCATTTTTTTCCGAGTACGTCCTCCAGTGCGGTCTTTTCCAACAACGTATCGGCCAACAATCGTTTCAACTTCGCATTTTCCGCCTCCAGCGCCCGCAATCGCTTTGCTTCCGAGACCTCCATGCCACCATACTTCGCTTTCCATCGATACAGCGTGCCGTTGGCTATGCCGTGCTTACGGACCACGTTCTGCGCCGGCATGCCAGCTTCATGCTCCTTCAAAATACCAATGATCTGTTCTTCACTGTAACGCTTGCTTTTCATTTTGAGACCTCCATATGGTCGATTCTATGGGAAAAGTCTCTTTGAAACTGGCTACCTTTTCGGGGGAAAGGTCAACGGCACTAGCAGCCCCTGCAGTTTCTCTTTGCCGCAGTTAGGGAAGCGCCGGCGCAGCTCGCGGATATGCGTGATGATCTCCGCCGGCCATTGCCGCCGGCGCCTTTGCTTCGGCGCTCGGCTGCGGTCCTGCAGCGCACGACGCCCGATTTCGCGCCAGCCGCGGCACCAGGCGTAGAGCGAGGAGCGGCTGGTGTGATCCATGGTTGCCGCCAGACCGTGTTTTTCCCAGAATACTAAAGCGTCGCGCTTTTGCTTTGCCTAAAGGCTCATGTTGCTCTCCTTTATGCCTGAAGAAGCAACATTGCAAAAGCCGCGTACGCGGAAGCCGATGTGCTGGATCAGCTTGTCGGCTTCCTTTTTTCAGCAGCCCATGAGTCCAATATGTTTCTGGCCCTATGCAGCCCCGCGGGATCAAAACTTTCTAAGTATCCTGCATGCAGGCAGAAACCGGCTATAGCGCCCATTGTACCATTTCGGCGGGAAGAGAAAATGGGATAATGGCATAATCTAAGCGCACCCCTGATAAGGGTGAGGTCGGAAGTTCAAGTCTTCCCAGACCCACCATCGTGCAAGCAATCGGGCGGACGGATCCTGTCCAATGGCGGGGCCATGGTTTTGTCGGGAGAGCGCGAACTTGTGCGCAGGAGGTCGGCGGTTTGATCCCGCCTGGTTCCACCAATATGTATCCGTGTGGGTTGGGTTGAATTTGCACAGCTGACCAGACATAAAATCTAAAAAAGACTTTTTTCTGGTTCTTCTGGGCAATAGATCGGTATTTTAGCGTAATAAGTCAGCTACCATAAAAGCAAATAATCCTGGATCACATAATGGGTATGACACCGGGCTTTCAGATCGATCAGCTTTACTTGATACCATCCACCCAAACATTCTGTTACATCTTTGCCGGTCATCTCAATCAGCTGTGCCGATAGCATTATAAAGAAATGCACGGTACCTGCGACCTATGGGGAGTTCAATTTATTAAGACCTGCACACTAAGAAATAAACGATCATGTTGTCGGGCTTTCTTTGGCAGGAATCCTCTGATTTGCCGATTGTTTTAGCAGTTCCAGTGGATCTCGTTCTTCGGCACGCTTGGCAAAATCAAGTGCCAGGAAAAAGAGATGATGCAACTGGGAATGAGAACTGACATTCAGCTTTCGGTAGATAATTTTTCGGTAGGATCTTTCCGTTTCCGGAGAGATATTCATTGCTCTGGCTATCGATTTTGAGGATCCCCCCGCTAATATATAGTTTACTACTCTTTTCTCCTGCCTGGTCAGTACCGAGCTGCCAAAATTTTTTAACGCTCTGTGGAGATAATCCGGAAAAGAGAATGTTTCATTTTCCATATATTCCCAATTTTTTGCGATCAGTGAGATGAATGTTGGCTCAAAAAATTTAAGGGTATGGGTTTCCGGTTTAGTGTAAGCATTGAATTTTTTTGTGCGCGCTAATGATCCTACAATGGCAACGCCGTTACGGAGGGGGTTTAAATAGAAAATCTGGTCAATCAGTCCACTATGGCCATAGTATTTATGATAATATTCGCTGTCGAAAAAATCGGCCGGCACTATCTCCTTGAAGTGAAAAAACCCCTGTTTCCCCGCCTGGAATTTTTGGTAAATAGGACTAAGTAAAAAAGCATCCTGTTGTACGTATCTATTGTAAAATACGTTACGGTATTCCTCTGCAATTTCGTCATATAATATTTTTGGGCGCGCGCCGATTCCGTAAGCCATAATCACCGAGCTATCAAAGTCGGCAATTGATCTTACCAACTCTAACATTAGTTTCGGAAACTCAGGCTGGTGAAGTGCCTCGATCAAATAAGCAAGCTTCATCAACCAATCTTGTTCCTTTATGTGGTTACCAGTCATAATAGGCTAGCCTATATGGATTGCTCTGTCAGTTAATGCTCCTGAATCAGGAGCAAGAAAGTGCCCCTTTGCCAAGCGGATTTATAACCATAATTGTAGCAGATGGGCAAGCATCAAGCTTTTTTTCTGATTTTATGTTAGCAATGATATACCCCCCTCATTTATGGGTAGTTATAGATTGCCAGATAATTAATACTATTATATATTGTGATGAGTTCAAATCTGCTTGATTTACGTATAAATGGCGAGCGTCTGTGGGAAAATTTGATGACGATGGGCACAATTGGCGCAACCCCCAAAGGCGGTTGTAATCGACAGGCGATGACCGATGAAGACAAGGCTGGGCGAGAACTATTTATGCGTTGGTGTAAAGACACAAACTGCAGTGTTAGAATCGATCAAATAGGCAATATATTTGCCAGACGCAAGGGTAAATCATCTGAGTTGCCTCCCGTTATGATAGGCAGTCACCTTGATACTCAGCCTACCGGCGGTAAATTTGACGGGGTCTATGGTGTTTTGGCCGGAGTGGAGATATTGAGAACACTTGAAGAAAACGCTATTGAAACAGATCACCCCCTTGAAGTTGTTGTGTGGACTAATGAAGAAGGCGCCAGGTTTGCCCCGGCCATGATGGGATCCGGTGTCTGGAGCGGGGTATTTGATCTTGAAAAAATGTATAAAGTCACAGATAAAAAGGGTGTATCGCTCGGAAGTGAGCTGAAACGCCTGGGCTACAAGGGCAATGTTCCCGCTGAATCAGACTCAATCAAAGCGGCTTTTGAGGTCCATATTGAGCAGGGCCCGATTCTGGAGGCCGAGGGAAAGCAAATCGGTATAGTGACTGGGGGACAAGGACTTCGTTGGTATGATTTGGTGATAGAAGGTGAACCTTGTCATGCCGGACCGTCGCCGATGGAATCGCGACGCGACCCATTTACCGGATTACTACCGATCTTGCAGCAGTGCTATGACCTTGCGGCTCAATATGCTCCCTGGGGAAGAGCAACCTTTGGCGATATCCGGGCGGAACCCGGCTCCCGCAATACAGTACCTGAAAGGCTGTTTGTTAATATCGATCTGCGGCACCCTGATGCAACCGTCCTTGATCGAATGGATGAAACGCTCAGAGCCAGCGTTATAAAAGAATGCAAATCGCGAGGGCTAAAAGGGTTGATTGACGAATTGTGGCATATGCCGGCCACGATTTTTTCGGCACAATGTGTTAAGGCTATCGGGCAGGCTACCGATCATTTAGGTTATAGCCATATGGAAATAATCAGTGGTGCCGGACATGATTCGGTCCATATTGCTACAGTAGCACCTGCGGCTATGATTTTTGTGCCCTGTGAGAGAGGCATTTCTCATAACGAAGCGGAGAATGCCAAACCGGAGGATCTCGAAGCCGGCACCAATGTTTTGCTGCATGCAGTGCTGAAAATGGCACAGGATGAGCGACTAAATAGCTAAAAAGCCGGGCGAATCCCAAAATTAAGGAAGCCGTATCCGTTTAGAGTGTAGGCATACTTTTTATCATCAGACACCTCAATATAGCTTACCTCCTCTATCTTTCGGGTACCGCTGTCTAGCGGAATACCGCGAATGCTAAGCAAATGGTCAAGCGACGCGGTCAGTTGCTTGTCAGCATCGCCCTGGGCGAAGTCGCGGCCTACGTAAGTATTGAAAGTATCGACGTATTCCACAACGTATCCACCAAGTTCCCTTTGCTGTGAATCTTTTATGTCAGTTACCCGGGCGACGCAACTTGCCGCCGCCATAACCGCGTCATTAGAATCCAGCACATAATTGCGCCCATGGGTACGGATGCCGATATTGCGTTGAGCAGCACCCGTGCTGTAGGTAATACCAATTCCCGCCAGGATGACCTCAAGCACCGCACCGTGGAAAAAAAAAGATCTGACCTGATTAAGGTCAAGTAAAGTCACACCGACTGGCAAAACTGAAGAATACGTTGAAATATTCAAATCCTGGATTCCAGCCGCCAGCAAAGCCGAATCAAAAGAGTATGTCTCGTAAGGATGAGGGCCAGAACCTTCGCTGGTGGCTGCTGCACCTGAAGTCCAGAATCCCAATGTGGGGTAACGTACGCCTTGGATTGGATCTGCCATAATTAATTCCTCCATATTGAGGTTGTTAAGAGATAATTTTATAAAAGTAGCTTTGACACGCGGTGTCAAGATAAAGTTCCGGGCCGTCAGAGTTTTTCCTGTAAACCCCCTCATTTGAGGGCTTTATGGATTCTAAAAATTGGGCTATAGATATCTTATAATGGGTTTTCAGCTACCAAATAGTCAAGGAGGGAGGATAATGATAGATTTACAAACTGAGGGCAAACGAGTCAACGTCAAGCTGGGTGAGTTGATGGTGATGATGGTATTCGTTTTTGGCGCCGGCGAGTTGTCCGCCCAACAACTTGAGGAGATCACCGTCACGGCGCAAAAGCGAGAACAAAATATCCAGGATGTGCCCATTAGCATAACTACACTGAGTGGTGATGAAATAAGAGGTTTGGGCTTTAACAGCGCAGCCGATATCCAATATCAGACGCCGGGCCTGATAGTCTCCTATTCATCTACCAATGCGATTCCCAACTTTGTTCTGCGCGGTGTTGGTTTGAATGATTTTACTGCCATTCAAAATTCTCCCGTTGCTATCCATGTTGATGAAATTTACTACGGCAATTCCACGCTGCTGAATTTCGGGTTGTTTGATATAGAACGCGTTGAGGTGTTAAAAGGCCCGCAGGGCACCTTGTTCGGACGCAACTCGACAGGTGGTGCTGTCAACTTTTTTTCTGCCAAACCGACTGATGAATTTGACGCCAATATAGATTTGGGCGCCGCAAATTATGAGAACTTTACTGCTGAAGGCTATGTTAATGTGCCGTTGAGTGAAACAATGTTTGGTCGTTTGTCCATGATGACCGTCCAGCAAAGTGGCGGGGCTTTTGATCATCCGGTTCACGGTGAAATCGGTGAGCAGGAAAAATACGCGTTGCGCGGACAACTATTGTGGGATGTTTCGGAAAAATTAACCGCACATCTGACCGTATTCGGTGGCGAGGATGAATCTGAAGGCAATCAATATCAAGGTATTCCTGCTTACGAAAATGACGGTAGTTTTAATAACTGTGACCCGATTTCAGCAACAAATCCCAATTGTTCTTTTGATACTGCCGATACGGGTATTGATGACAATGATCCGTTCAGCTTGCAGAGCGCCGTTATCAACCGCGATGAGATTGAGGCGCTTGGTAGCGTTCTTAAAATAGACTATGAGTTGCGAGACGGGCTCACGCTGACCTCAGTCACCGGCTATAATAATGTTGAGCGTGAGTCTCAGGAAGACGCCGACGGTTCACCGGCAAGGAATGTCGACGTCGGGTACGAGACCGACTTTGACCAATTCTCCGAAGAATTGCGCTTGGCTTATGCCGGGGACCGCTGGGATTGGACGGCCGGCGTGTATCTTTCTTCCGATGAGTTGGATGCACCCTTGACGGAAACGGATGGCTCCGATCTTGATTACCGCCAGAACCATGCTTATACCCTGGAAACCGATTCGCTCGCGGTATTCCTGCATAACGAATTCCGCCTGACCGATCCCCTCGCGCTGTTTGGCGGTCTCCGTTATACCCATGAGGAGCGAGACTTCAGGGGCGGTACTATTGATGCCAGCGATCGTGGCATTACCGATTTATCTGCTACGCCAGGCCCATCTGGCAGCGGTGATTTTGTGCCCGCGGTTCCGGGCCCTGCCAGGCCCGGCGATACCGCATTTCTGGACCGGGAGATCGATTTTGACGAGGTATCCTGGACCATAGGTGCCAGTTTTGATGTGTCGGATCAGGCAATGGTGTATGCCAAGATTGCCAATGGCTTCAAAAGCGGTGGCTTCGTCGGCGACATCACCGTGCAATCTATATTAGAGGAGCCTTACGACGAGGAAACACTGACTGCCTATGAGATCGGCTTAAAGTCTGACTGGCTTGGTGGTCGCTTACGTTGGAATACATCTTTTTTCTACTACGATTATGAGGACGTTATACTTGCACTGAATATTCCGGCTGATTCTATTCCAGAGTCAGAGATTGACCTTTTGATCAATGAAAACGGTGCTGATGCGGATATCTACGGTCTGGAGTCGGAGCTCTGGCTGCTTCCAACAGAGGGGCTGGATATTAAATTCGGATTCATCGTGATGGATACGGAGACCACCGAAATTGAGACCAGTCCGTTCCCCGTTAACGAGAGGCTGGACGATAACGAGTTGGTGTATGCGCCCAAATTCAGCGCCAACGGACTGGTACGATATGAAGCGCCTATTGTCGGCGAATGGTTGGGCTTCGGGCAGTTTGACTTTACCACCCGTACCAAGCACTGGGCTGAAGCAACCAATGTGCCTGTCAGCAGAATCGAAGGCTATACGCTGCTCAATGCCAGGATTGGCATAGGCTCGCAGAACAGCAAATGGGGGGTGTCCTTGTGGTGCAAAAATCTGACAGATGAAGACTATACTCAATATATAAACGATCTTGCAGGATTGGGGGCAATTCTGAAGACACCCGGATATCCTCGCACCTATGGTTTGGATCTGTCCCTGAATTTTTGATTGACTCAGCCAGGTTAAACACATACATCACGGCATCCTGAAAAATGATCATGTCTCAGGCCAGCTACATCATGCCCGGTGAATTCGAGCCGCAGTCGGCAGTTTGGCTGGGTTGGCCCACTTTCCAGTGGTTTACGGATTCGCAACTTGATACCCGGCAAATGATCGCTCAAATCGCGGTGATCTTGTCTGATCACCAGGTAAAATCATGTATTATGTGCACAAACGAACAAGGTATATCCGACGCCCAGAACTGGATGCGTCAGAATGATTATCCGATCACCTCGTATATGAATTTCCTGCCGATTCCGCAGGTTGATATCTGGGTGCGTGACTATGGCCCGATTTTCCTGAAAGACCGCTCGACAAATAAGCTGGCAATCGCATCCTATACACAGAATCAGTGGGGATACTCTACCACCACCAACCCGATTTCGATGCAAATGACCGCATTGCCGGGTCTGGTTGCCAAATTTCTTGGTATAGATACGGTTTTCAGCACGGCCATTGTCAGTGAAGGGGGAGACAGGATTCAAAACGGTCAAGGCGTCCTTTTGATCGATCGTGCCGTTGAGTTTCAGCGTAATCCGAATGCGACCCAGAAAGAATTGGATGGCGTCTATAAGGCCATGCTGGGCGCAACCAAATCCATTTGGCTGAACGCCGGTGTGCGCGAAGACTTACATGCAGATTGGGGCCCTATTCCCTATACCGATGCAGACGGCACAACAATCTATCTTTATGGCCCTCAGACCACAGGCGGTCACATGGATGAATTTTGCCGGTTTGCCAGCGCCACTCGGATCATTCTAGCCCAAGTCACCGGAAAGGAAGCCGCCAACGACCCCATTGCTGCCGTGAACTATGCACGACTTGAAGAGGCGTATCGTATATTATCTAAAGAGACTGACCCGGATGGCAATCCATTTGAGATTGTACGCATCCCAACCCCGGATATTGAGTATAGGCTTATCCAGCCTGATGAACCGATGTATTCTAATTTTTTGGCGAATCTGGACTATCCCGGTGATGTTCCACCCTTTCCCGAAGGAGAGCCTGTTTATATTGTCAAATCGTCAAGCTATGCGAATTATCTTGCAAGCAATGGACTGATCATCGCGCCCAAGTATGGTAATAAGACCAAGGACGACATGGCCTTACATGCTTTGGAAATCGCTTTTCCCGGACGCGATGTGGTTCAAATAGATCCCTCTCCGCTTAACTACGCAGGTGGAGGGATACACTGTTCAACCCAACAACAGCCGGTGGGGGACACATAGTTAGTTAGTGTTTGGTACCCCCTCTAAATTGTTTACTCAGGGGCAGGAACACCGAAAAGCAGTCTAAATGAGCACTGGAATTGAATGCCTGCTCCCCACCTTCACTGTGTTAATTCTGGCGGTCATTTCAAGACGCACGATTGAGCCGTTAATTGGAGGCACGCTTATTGGTCTCCTGATGTTGGCGCCCGGGGATGTGATGGATAATTTGACCGTCACTATTCTGAAAGTAATGGCGAATGAAACAATAGGTTGGATCATCATGGTGTGCGGGCTGATGGGAAGCCTGATTGCATTATTGGTAAAAATAGGGGGAGCAGAGGCTTTTGGAGGCGTGGTGGCCAATCGGATCAAAAGCAAGGCGGGTGCACTTTTGATGACCTGGTTACTGGGTCTGACCATATTTATTGACGATTATTTGAATGCCCTGACTATTAGTTCATCAATGAAAAGAGTAACTGACAGGTTCGGCGTTTCGCGTGCAATGCTGGCTTATATTGTGGATTCAACGGCGGCCCCTGTTTGTGTCATTGTCCCCTTGTCCACTTGGGCGGTATATTTTGCTGCTGTACTGGAAGAAAGCATGGGTATTGAGACCGGGCGGGGACTTGATCTGTATATCGAAGCAATTCCATACATGTTTTATGCCTGGATTGCAGCTATTATAGTCCCATTGGTGGCGCTGAAAAAAATTCCTTTGCTTGGCGCAATGAAAACGGCAGAACAAAAAAATTCAGTGCTTCACAATCAAGTGAAGCCCGACCAGGACACGGAGGGTCAAGATATTTTCCCTGAACGCAGTAGCGCTATTCTAAATTTTTTCATTCCCCTTCTCTCTCTCATCTTTTTTACCTGGTATCTGGAAATCGATATCCTGAAAGGCGTGATCATCGCATTGGGGATCACCATTACTCTGGTTTTTTACCAGAAACTGCTGAAACTCAATGAAATTTTTGACACCTTGCTTGAAGGTTTCAAATCCATGCTACTACCTCTGGCAACCGTAGTAGCAGGTTTTATGTTAAAAGAGGTCAACGATCAGCTTGGTTTGACGAGCTATGTAATAGATTCGGTTAAACCTGTTATGACGCCCTTGTTATTACCGTTTGTGACTTTTGCCACCATGGGATTGATTGCTTTTGCGACTGGATCATTTTGGGGAATCTTCGCGATAGCCATACCTATCATTATACCCCTTGCCGTCAGCATGGATGCCAACATTCCCTTAGTGATAGGCGCGTTGATTTCAGCCAGTGCTTTTGGCAGTCATACCTGTTTCTATGGTGATTCAACGGTTCTTTCGGCACATGGCAGCGGGTGTGGTGTCATGGAGCATGCACTTACACAATTGCCCTATGCTTTGTTGTCGGCCGTCATCGCTTCGTTTGCTTTTATAGCCGTTGCGGCATTCTAGCACGTGTATTTGACGTGACGAGCATGTTTGCCACATGGGAAAATTTCCCAAAAACAAGAGTTCAAAAATGAACAAGACTGATGCAAAAAAAATCTGGCAAATGGATAAAGATCATTTCATCCACCCGTATAGCAATTTTTCAATCTTCAAGGAAGAAGGCAGCCAGATCATTACCGGCGCCAAAGGCGTGCATATAATTGACGCCGATGGCAAGCAATTCCTTGACGGTATCGCCGGTTTGTGGTGTGTAAATATCGGGCATGGGCGTAAGGAAATGGCCGACTGTATTTCTGAACAGGTGCTCAATATGCAATATTACAACCCGTTTGGCTCCAGCAGTAACGTGCCGGGAGCAATGTTGGCCGGCAAGCTGGCTGAGCTTGCTCCCGGCGGATTGAATCACGTGTTCTATACTTCCAGCGGTTCAGCTGCTAATGATACCGCTATTCGCCTAGTTCATTACTATAATAACCTGCGCGGCAAGCCGCAAAAGAAAAAGATTATTTCAAGACTTAATGCCTACCACGGTTCAACTTATCTGACAGCCAACCTGACTGGCATACATGAAGGTAAGCGCTGTCTTGATCGAATTGCCGATGACTGGATCGATCATGTTTCGGCGGCCAACATGTATCGCCGTCCGGTGGGTGCCGATCACTTAAATGAAGCGGAATACGCTGATTTTCTGGCCGCCGAATTGGAAAACCGTATCAATCAACTGGGCGCAGACAATGTTGCAGCTTTTATCGCCGAACCCATTATGGGTGCGGGTGGCGTGTTGGTTGCGCCCAGCGGCTATCACAAAAAGGTCTGTAAAGTCTGTAAGAAACACGATATTATCTATATTGCCGACGAAGTGGTCACCGCTTTTGGGCGACTGGGCCACTGGTTTGCTTCGGAGGATGTTTACGACTACATACCTGATATCATGGTAACCGCAAAAGGTATAAACTCGGGTTATGTCCCGCTTGGGGCCGCGATTATCTCAAAAGAGATTTACGCGGTTATCAGTCAACCACAATGTGAAGGTGGCGTGTTATCAATGGGCTTCACCTATTCCGGTCATCCGGTTGCCTGTGCGGCGGCACTACAAAATATAGAAATCATTGAGCGGGAAGACATCTGCGGACATGTTCAAGCGGTGGGGCCTTACTTTTATAATCAGGCGCAGTCTTTATGTGATCTGTCTATCGTCGGCGACGTGCGCGGTAGTCACTTCATGGTGGGTATTGAACTTGTCAGCGATAAGGCTTCGAAACAGTCTTTTCCGGCGGAGGTGATGATTGCTGATCGCATATTCAAGCGTTGCCTTGAACGGGGTTTAATTGTGCGACCGGTAGGCGAACAAATAATCCTGTCTCCTCCTCTGATCATGAGCAAATTGCAAGCCGACCAATTGTTTGAAATTTTGCGCGAAGGTATTAAACAGACTTTGGTGGATCTGAAAAAAGACGCCTATCTGTAACCAATGGAAAATTTTTTAGGAATAAATAAAGCATGTTGATTGGTGTGCCTAAAGAGATCAAGGATCATGAATATCGGGTCGGCCTGACACCCGCTTCCGTCCGGGAATTAATCAGTCACGGACACAAGGTAATATTGGAACATAATGCGGGCGCAGCGATTGGTTTTTCGAATGACGATTATATAAATGCGGGCGCAGTAATTACTGATCAAGCCGAACATATATTTGCTGAAGCTGAGATGATCGTAAAGGTGAAGGAACCGCAAACTGGTGAATGCAAAATGCTCAGGGAAGGGCAATTACTATTCGCCTATTTGCATTTGGCGGCAGATCCCATTCAAACAGAACTATCGCTGGCCTCCGGTGCCACCTGTATTGCCTACGAAACCATCACTGATGATGCAGGTACTTTGCCGCTATTAGCGCCTATGAGCGTGGTTGCCGGAAGGTTGTCTATTCAGGCCGGTGCCCATTATTTGGAAAAAACGCATGGTGAGCGTGGTGTATTATTGCCCGGCGTACCGGGGGTTGCACCCGCCAAAGTGACCATCATCGGTGGTGGAGTAGTAGGCAATAATGCCGCTTACATGGCGGTGGGTATGGGTGCAGATGTAACGATTTTAGACAATTCATTGCCACGCTTGAACCAACTGGATATCGAATATCTGGGGCGTGCCCGTTGTGTCTATTCGACCGCAAACACTATTGAGGAATATATTTTACAGTCTGATTTGGTGATAGGTGCGGTTCTGATTCCGGGTGCCACGGCACCCAAAGTGCTAACGCGGGACATGATCAGCCATATGCAATTTGGCAGCGTTGTTGTGGACGTTGCGATAGACCAGGGCGGCTGTTTTGAAACATCCAAAGCCACCACCCACAAAGACCCGATTTATATCGTTGATGACGTTATCCATTACTGCGTCACCAATATGCCTGGCGCAGTGGCACGTACCGCGACACTGGCACTCAACAATGCCATCCTGCCTTTCGCGCGGGCACTTGCCGACAAAGGTTGCCAGATTCTGCGTGATGATAAAAATTTCCTGAATGGACTTAATGTGCACCAGGGTAAAGTAACTAACCAGGCCGTTAGTAATGCGCTGGGTTATCCCTACGTTGCCGCTGAAGAGGCATTAGCCGGGCAAGGCAAATAGATGGTTTTGGCAAGTGTTGAACTGCTGGCGTGAGGATATGTTATGAGCGCAGTTATTTACCCGACGACTAACTTGACAGCGATTGAGCAATTCATGATCGCGTATGGCAACGGCGTTTACATTTACGATAACAACGACAAACAATATCTGGAAGGAATGGCGGGGCTTTGGTGTACCTCGCTTGGCTATGGCAATAAGGAGCTCATTGAAACCGCACGAGAACAAATGAGCAAGCTGGCGTACTGCCCGATGTTTGGCGGCAAGTCCCACCAGACAGGTATAGATCTCGCGGACAGGCTTTCAGAAATGGTACCGATAGATAATGCCAAAGTATTTTTCGGCAGTTCGGGCAGTGATGCCAATGATACTCAAATAAAATTGCTACGCTATTATTTTAATGCGATTGGCAAACCGGAAAAATACAAAATTATTGCCCGCGAGCGATCCTACCATGGTGTCACTGTAGCCTCGGCCGCACTGACTGGTATGCCCGTGAACCACACCTATTTTGACCTGCCGTTTGAAGCATTGGGTATTCTGCGTACTGACGCACCACATTATTACCGTGGCGCCGAGCAAGGTGAGAGCGAAGCTGAGTTCGTAGATCGCATCGTTGCCAATCTGGAACAGCTGATTGTGCAACAAGGACCGGAGACCATCGCTGCTTTTATCGCCGAACCGATTACCGGTGCCAGCGGCGTGATCGTGCCACCAGACAGATACTATGGCAAAATTCAGACGATCCTTAATAAGCATGACATCCTGTTCTGGGCTGATGAAGTGGTCTGTGGCTTTGGTCGAACCGGTAACGATTTTGGTTGTACTACCATGGGCATTGATCGGCCGACGATGATGACCCTGGCCAAGCAATTTTCCTCAGCCTATATACCGATCAGCGCCTCGTTGATTGCTGGCAATATGTATGAAGCAATGATTAAGCCAAGTGCGGAAGTTGGAGTATTTGGTCATGGGTACACTTACTCCGGCCACCCCGTTGCTTGTGCGGTAGCATTAAAAACACTGGACATCTACCGGCGGGATAATATCTTTAAACATGCCGCCGAAACCGGTAAATACATGCAACGATGCCTGTCTGGTTTTATAGACCATCCACTGGTCGGAGAAGTACGTGGTAAGGGCATGATCGCCGCTGTTGAGTTAGTAGCAAATAAAACTACCGGGCAAGCATTTACCGGCCCCGAGGTTGGCATGTTTGCCCAGCAGGCTTGCCAAAAACATGGCCTAATTGTCAGAACGGTAGCTGGCTCCAGTATTGCTTTCTGTCCGCCTCTGGTAATCACTACCGAACAGATTGACGAGCTAATCGAGAAGTTTGGGAAAGCGCTTGATGACACACTGGATTTTGTGACTAAGGCAGACTTGCTGGTTACTGCGCAAAGCAAATAGCTGCAGTCCGCATGTTGCTTTGTCGCCAGGAAAAACCGCAGCCTGAACGGGTCTGTAGCTCAGTGGGTTAGAGCGCACCCCTGATAAAGGTGAGGTCGGAAGTGCAAGTCTTCCCAGACCCACCATGTGGTCAATCGCAAACGCACCTAATAGACTGGTATACAGCGCTCGGCATGAAAATAAGAAGCAGGCTCAACCTCGGATACCGATGGTATTACCTACCCGGATGAACGAGCGCTGGTCACTGCTATCCTCGCATATTGCAACGTTACGCCAAGTCTTTAAGAGTGCTATCGTACTGGTATGGATATTTTATGCTTCTGGGGAAAAGCACGCTCACGTGATGCCGACTCTGAATCGAGATGGCATCCGTTAGCGTTCCATTGTCTTGACGTAGCGGCAGTCGGGAAAGAACTGCTGACGAAACACCACGGCTTGGCTGAAAGATTTTGCCGCCTGCTGGGCATGGATCGAGAAGTATCTGTACGGCTGGCTTGCTTTCTCCTTTGTCTACATGATATCGGCAAGTTTGCCAAAAAATTCCAGGCAAAGGCTCCGGAGTTTTATCCGAAGAACTGTTTCGAGGACAATCCCGTCAAACAGGCCTATGACCATGGTGCCGGCGGGCTGGACCTTTTCGGTGCCCAACCTGATCTCTTTAGGTTGGGCAAGCCATATAGGAATTGGCGGCCTTTGATTTCAGCGACCACAGGCCATCATGGGTCGCCCCCGAATCCGGAGGGAAAATCCTGCACCGCTCTGAAAATAGATTACGGAACAGCGGGCATCGAAGCCGCAGGCGAGTTTATCCAGCAGGCACATGAACTTTTGGCGGTGCCGGCCACGTTGTCGCCGCCCGACCGCAAACGAGCATGCCATGCATCCCATGTCCTGGCCGGGGTCGCCGTCCTGACCGACTGGATCGGATCTAATGAACGGTGGTTTTCTTACCGCAGACCGGATGTGAGTCTTGAGGCGTACTGGAAGCAGGCGCAAGCACAGGCAGTCCACGCCATCAGGGAAGCAGGCATCCTGCCGGCTGCCGCCCGCAATCGGTTGGACTATGACGCGCTAATTACCTCAAACGCGGTGCCGAGCCCGATGCAGGATTGGACCCGGTCTGTCAAGCTGCCGCATGGCCCTGCGCTGTTCATGATCGAGGATGAGACGGGCAGCGGCAAAACAGAGGCGGCGTTGATGCTTGCCCAGCGGCTGATGGCACCAGACAGAAAAGAGAACCGGGCGGATGGTCTTTATATTGCGCTGCCCACGCAGACCACGGCCAACGCCATGTTCGACAGGCTTAATTTTGTCCACCGGAGCCTCTTTGCAGAGGAGGCTGTCCCTTCCCTCTCCCTGGTTCATGGCGCGCGGGACATGCATCCGGGCTTCCAGCCCGTGAAGCTGCAAGGCGGCCCGGCTGAAACGTCTGCCCTCAATATCGAGCCATCAGATATAACGGCGTCGACGGCTTGTGCAGACTGGATTGCCGATGACAGGCGGCGAGCCTTCCTGGCCGATGTCGGCGCTGGCACGCTGGACCAGGCCCTTTTGTCGGTTCTGCCGACCCGGCACCAGTCCCTGCGCCTTCTGGGTCTCATGCGACGGGTTCTGATCCTTGACGAGGTGCATGCCTATGATGCTTACATGCAACGTGAGATAGAAAGACTGCTCGAATTCCAGTCGGGACTGGGCGGCTCTGCGATCCTTCTGTCGGCGACTCTGCCTGAGAATATTCGCAGAAGACTGATGGACGCTTTTGCCAAGGGTTTGGGGTTGAAAGGAGAAGAAGAGGACCTCTGCATGGAGTATCCTTTGGCCACGCTTGGCGCATCGAACGGGCGAGTCTCCAAGCCTGTGGCAGGCCGCCCCGGGCGAGCGCGGACGTTGCCGGTCCGTTTTCTGCGTTGTCCCGAGGAGGCCTGGGACGAAGTCGAACAGGCAGCCCGCGCCGGCAAGGCAGTGCTGTATATCCGCAATACGGTCTATGATGTGCTTGAGGCTCATACAGAATTGGAGGCGCGAGGGCTTCCTGCCCTTCTCTTTCATGCCCGTTTTGCCCTTTCTGATCGCCTGGCGATCGAAAAGAAGGTTGCGCACATATTTGGCAAGGACAGTAGGCCCGATGAGCGCATCGGCAAGGTGTTGATCGCGACACAGGTCGCCGAGCAATCACTCGACCTGGATTTCGATGCACTGATTACCGATCTTGCCCCGGTTGATCTTTTGATTCAGCGCGCAGGACGGCTCTGGCGGCACGATCGACCGGAACGGCAGGGGCGTCCCGAGCTGCTGGTCGTCAGTCCGCCGCCCGAGACCGATGCACGCAAGACTTGGGTCTCAGATCTCTTTCCACGCGGGGCTCACGTCTATAAAAACCACGCCCTCCTCTGGCTGACGGCCAAGGTTTTGGAAGAGGCGGGCAAAATTGAAAGCCCCGGCGGCTTGAGATCGCTCATTGAGGCGGTCTATGGAGATGACGCGGAGGAGCGGGTTCCGGAGACCCTGAAGAGAAGCTTAGCGGATGCGCAAGGCAAGGCAGGCGCGGAGCGTGGAATTGCGACTGCCAATTTGCTCGACTTCTCCACAGGTTATATGCGCGATGGCGGGAGTTGGAGCCGTGAGGAGCGAACGCCGACCCGGCTTGACGACGTGCCGCAGGTTATTCTGCGCCTTGCGCGGCTCCATGACGGGCGCATCGAACCTTATGCCCAGGATGATGCCGCGCCGGACGAGCCATGGCGAGCCTGGCGGCTCAGTGAGGTCAGTGTTCCAGAATGGCGGCTCGGGAGCGAACCTGAGCTTGTGCCGCCGGAATACGCCGAAGCCGCGAAGCGCCTGCTGGAGGTGGATTGGACGCGCTTCGATTCCGACAAAAAATTGCTTCTGCTTGAGGAGAGCGGCGCGGGCGATACGGCCCTATGTGCGATTTCGGCGGAGTCCCGGATGCGCTATCACCCACAAAAGGGCCTGCTTTTTGATCGGCAGGAGGCCTCTCCTGGCATCCCTCTACAGGGCGAGGATCCCTTCCAATCCGCTTGATTTCTCTCTTTTCCTGTGTAAGCCTGATTAGAGTTTGGGAGCCTTTGAGGCAGAAGTAACGCCAGCATGACCACGCCAGCCTTTAACTTGATTGAACAGTCGTGGCTGCCCGTTCGGCGGCGCAGCGGCAAAATCGAGCATATTGCTCCCTTTCAAATCAACGACCGGATTGCCCAGGACCCGTTTGTCGCTTTTGCGTGGCCGCGACCTGATTTCAATGGCGCCACCCACGAGTTTCTGATCGGGCTGCTGTCCACGGCCTCCGCTCCGAGCGACGAGGATGAATGGGGCAAATGGTGGTCGAAGCCGCCGAAGCCGAAAGTGCTCAAGCAACGATTTGCTGAAGTCGCCGACGCCTTCAACCTGGACGGGCCTGCCCCCCGTTTTCTGCAAGACCCCAGCATTTGCAAAGAAAAAGCAGATTTCGCGACCGAGCGCCTGTTGATCGATGCGCCTGGAAAGCAAACCCTGGATCACAACGCCGATCTTTTCGTAAAGCGCGGCGGTGTGCCGGTTTTGTGCCGCGCCGCTGCTGCAATAGCGCTTTATACTCTGAACACATATGCTCCATCGGGCGGAAGCGGTCATCGCACATCATTGCGTGGTGGCGGGCCGATGACCACGCTGGTCATTGCGCGTCATGCGGCAGGAGACACTCTGTGGGGCCGTCTGTGGCCGAATGTCGAGAGCGAAGAGCAGATAGAAAACCGCCAAACTGGCAACCAGTCTCGTGATGATCATCCCAGTTCAATCTTTCCGTGGCTTGCTCCCGTCCGCGTATCCGATCGAAAAAACAACGGCAAGGAGACGACGCCGGATGATGTCCATCCCCTTCAGGTCTATTGGGGCATGCCACGGCGCATCTGGCTTGAATTCAAAGATGCTGCGAACGACCAGCCCTGCGGACTCATCGGTGCGAGAGACGCTATCGTTACAGCGAACTATCGCACCAAACCGCATGGAGTCGATTATTCGGAAGGGTTCGAACACCCGCTGACGCCGTATTATTATAAGAAACAAAAAGACACGACGAAAATGCCCGTCCATCCTAATCCGGGCGGCCTCAGTTATCGTCTCTGGCCGGGCCTTGTCGTTAAAAGTGATGACCAATTGCATGATCCTGCACAGGCTATTCGACACTGGAACAATGATCGGAAATGGCATGAACCACGCCGGGATAACCTGCGCTTCGCTGCTTTCGGCTATGATATGGATAATATGAAGGCGCGTGCGTGGATCGAGGGCGAAATGCCGCTCTGGGCTGCGCGCGATAAGTCTTTGCACGAGCACGTTGAGTTTTTTATTTGCCACGCGCCGAAAGGCGCTGACAGAGTCACCAGGTTGCTTGAGAATAGAGTCAAGCAGGCACTTTATGAAAGGCCTAAAGATGCACCTGGAGATTATGGCTTTATCAAAGAGCGTTTCTACCGCGAAACCGAAAAGGAGTTTTACACTGCACTCAATGAGGCGATCCGCCTGGTCGAGAAGGAGTCAGACTCTAATGACCCCACGGCACAGGCGCGTAAAAACTGGTTGCAGGTTATGAAGAAAGCCGCCCTGCGCCTCTTCGATACATACGCGCCGGCGGATGGTCTGGAAGACAGAAACATGCACCGCCACGCCAAGGCTTCTTTCTCTTTGAGACTTGCCTTGGACGGGTACGGCAAGGATGGCCAAGGTCTGTTCAGCGCACTTGAGATTCAACTGCCCGAGACGCATCGGCAGACAAGAAAGAGGTAAGCAACATGACACACTGGCAGGAGCCTGACATACCCGCATCGAAATCAACAAGGAAGCCTGCGAAGCCTGATATCGCCACCATCGCCCGCCAATGGTGGAGCGACCTGATATCGGAAAAACCCGGCCGGCGTGCAGCCCGGGCCCGCCTTCGCCGCGCCGCAACACCGCTTGAGGTCATTCAGGAGCCAACGGCGCTTCGCCTGATTGAAAGGCTTCCGAGCGAGAACTGGGATCAAGTCGCCATCCTTGCCGGGATTTTGGCGGTTGTCCGTGAGGATGATAAGACGAAACTAGCTCGGGCCATCGGCCGCAAGAAAATTGATGACAAAGAAGCGGTCATGTCCGAACCTCGTTTTCGCCGCCTCCTGCAAAGCCGAGATGAAGAACTCCTGGATGCGATGCGCCGCCTTGTTCTCCTGAACAAAGGGAAGGCCAATGTCACTGATTTATCCTTTGCCATCCTGCGGTGGGGCGGCAGCATAAAGAAGCGCTGGATTTTTCGGTACTATGGCGTTTCCGAAAGTAGTCCACGGCAAGGCGGCGCATCAAACGCTTCGCCTGTTCCTTCAAGCAACTGAGAGAGGATTCTCTACCATGGCTGATTTTCTGCAATTACATCTTCTTACGGCCTATGGCCCCTCCAACCTGAACCGGGATGACACTGGTCGCCCGAAAAGCGTTGACTTCGGCGGCGTCCGGCGCCTGCGAATATCTTCGCAGAGTTTGAAGCGGGCCTGGCGAACATCCGAGGCATTCGAATCGAAGCTCGGCGACCATCTTGGGAAGCGGACACAACGTCTTGGGAAAGACATTTATGATCATTTGCTTAATAAAAAGATGAGCGAGAAAAAGGCCATGAAGATAGCGCGTGAAATCGCTGGTGTTTTTGGCAAAAATCTCCCGGAAAATGAAAAAGATCCTGCTTCCATCAAGCAAACCTTCATTGAACAACTTGCTTTTGTCTCACCGGAAGAGCGGAAAAAGGCATTTTCCTTCGCCGACGAAGCGCTGAAGAAAGGCAGGCTCGGAAAGCTGGAAGTATTGAGTCGGCAAGATACAGCTGCCGATATTGCCATGTTCGGACGCATGTTCGCCGATGCCCCGGAATTCAATCGTGAAGCCGCCGTTCAAGTTGCGCATGCCATTACCACGCATCGTGCGATCGCGGAGGATGACTACTATACCGCAGTGGACGATTTAAAATCTTCTGACGAAGCCGAAGACGCCGGGGCAGGTTTTATCGGCGTGCAGGAATTCGGCGCCGGCGTGTTCTATCTTTATGTTTGCATCGACCGTGATCTCTTGCTAAAAAATCTTGGCGACGATAAGAAAGTGCGGGGTGCCGGGCTGAAAGCTCTGGTGGAGGCTGCAGCGACTGTTGCGCCACGGGGCAAGCAAGCCAGTTTTGCAAGCCGCTCCCGCGCTATCTATGTGCTCGGCGAGAAAGGACAGAGTCAGCCGCGCAGCCTCGCCGCCTCGTTTCTGAAGCCGGTGTCCGGTAAAGACCATGGCGAGAATTCCATTAAAGCGCTTGAGTGCTTCCGTGATCAACAAGACAAGGTCTATGGAAAATGTGCCGAAGAGCGTTGCGTTATGAATTGCCTTACAAGCAAAGGCACGCTTGCCGACCTGTGCAAGTTCGCTGTGAGCTGATTCCCATGCGCTATCTACTGTTCACGCTTTACGCCCCGATGGGGTCTTGTGGCGAGATCGCCGTCGGCGGACGACGCATGAGCTGGGCACGCCCCGGACGCTCCGCCATTCTTGGCCTTGCCGCGGCTGCCCAAGGAATTGAGCGCAGTGACGAAAAAGCCCACCGCGACCTGGAGGAGGGACTGTATTACGCCGTCAGGACGGATGCGCCGGGAAGCCCGTTCATGGACTATCAGACGGCCCAGGCACCGAAAGCGAAAAAAAGCCAGCGCTTCGCCACCCGGCGTCAGGAAGTGGAATGCGGCATTCTTAACACTGTACTTTCCATGCGCGAATGGCGATCCGATGTTTGCTTTACTATTGCCTTGTGGCCGCGCCGAGCCGAAGCTGTCGATCTCGCCGGGCTGGCTGAATCCTTGCGGCGTCCCCATTTCACTCTTTACCTGGGCCGCAAATCAGCGCCGCTCGGTCTGCCGCTCCGGCCCGACATTATTGAGGCAGATACGTTCATGGATGCATTCAAGGCCCGGCGGCTAAATGACATAGAGAAAGACCTCATCTTTCTCGATGCCGACGCGACAGCGCAGCCTGAGTATGCTTTTGACCATGATGCACCGGGAGCTCCTGACAGCGTGCGCATCGAACGGCGGCGCGATTCGATCATGAGTCGCACCCGCTGGCAATTCTCCGACCGGTCGGAGGCCGTCTTTGTACCAGGCAGCCCTCGAGAATGACACCGTCACTCTATTTCTCCCGCGTCCGGCTTAGCCGCAACGCTTCCGTGAAGGCATTAGCTCCCTTGCTGCTGAATGGAGGCGGAAGAGAGGGTGGACGGCATCCAGGGCATCATCTTATTTGGTCTTTGTTTGCTGACCAGAAGGATCGCTGCCGCGATTTTCTTTGGCGCGAGATGGAGCCCGGTCATTTTCTGCTTCTATCTCCCCGGCAGCCCAAGGCCAACCACGAATTGTTTGAGATTGATCCGCCGAAGCCATTTGCCCCGAAACTGGCGAATGGAGACCGGCTGTGTTTTTCACTGCGGGCAAACCCGGTGGTCCGCCGCCGCTCACGAAATCGCCGTTCCGCCAAGCATGATGTCGTCATGGATGCGCTGCGCGATGTCCCCGCCGGACAGCGCGCTGAAGTGCGCTTTTCAGTTGTACAGGAGCAGGGATTTTCCTGGCTGGAGCGACAGGCGGCAAAATCGGGTTTTGAGGTTCAGAAAAAGGAGGTTGGAATCGACGGACATCGGCAGCTCTACATTGCACGCAGGGGAAAGGGCAAAAAGGGCATGACGTTCACCACGCTGGATTTTGACGGCCTGCTGCGCGTGCGTGACCCCGCTCTTTTTCTGTCCTCAATTGCGTGCGGATTTGGAGCAGCGAAAGCCTACGGCTGCGGACTGATGCTTATTCGTCGAACCTGATTGTCATGGCCGTGCTTCCGGGCCTTCCGCCGCCGCGCCCCATTGCAATAAAAGATCGCGCCTCGATCCTGTTTATCGAGAAGGGTCAACTGGACGTTCTCGACGGCGCTTTCGTTGTGCTGGATCAGGAAGGCATGCGCACACATATTCCCGTGGGCGGGCTTGCGTGCCTGATGCTCGAACCCGGCGCGCGCGTTTCCCACGCAGCTGTCGCGCTTGCCGCGCGCGTTGGCTGTCTTCTGATTTGGGTTGGTGAGGCCGGGGTTCGCCTTTATTCTGCTGGGCAGCCAGGGGGCGCGCGCGCTGATCGACTTCTTCACCAGGCACGCCTGGCGCTTAATGCGGATGCGCGCCTCAATGTTGTTCGCAAGATGTACGACATGCGCTTTGGAGAGCCTGCTCCCCGGCGGCGCTCGGTTGATCAGCTGCGCGGGATCGAGGGTGCGCGTGTCAAGCGTCTCTACGAACTTTTGGCCCGGAAGCATGGGGTGAAATGGAGAGGGCGACGGTACGACCCCAGTAATTGGGATTCCTCGGACTTGCCCAATCTTTGTCTCAGCCAAGCGACTGCATGTCTCTACGGGCTGGCCGAAGCGGCCATTCTGGCAGCGGGGTATGCGCCGGCAATCGGTTTCTTGCATACCGGCAAACCTCAATCCTTTGTCTATGACGTGGCGGACATATTCAAGTTTGAAACTGTTGTGCCGATTGCGTTCCGGGTCGCGGGGGAAGCACAACGGGGACGGCAGCCGTACGCCGAGGATCCAGCGGGCGAAGTCAGGCGCGGCTGCCGTGATAGTTTTCGCAAAGCCAAGTTGCTAACTCGGCTCATTCCGGCGATTGAGGAGATGCTCACGGCAGGTGGACTCGAATCGCCGCTGCCGCTGGATGGGATTCAACCCATTGCCATCCCAGCGAAACCAAGCGGTGATGTTGGTCATCGCGGTTAATAATGCGCCTGCGCGGCTGCGTGGACGGCTCGCCGTCTGGCTTTTGGAGATCAGGGCCGGCGTTTATATTGGCAATTATTCACGGCGGACGCGGGAGATGATCTGGGAGCAGGTCAGAGCGTATATTGAGGAAGGCGATGCCATCATTGCCTGGGCGTCACCCAATGACGCAGGATATGATTTTGATACTTGCGGCGCCAATCGCCGTATTCCAGTGGACGTCGACGGTCTTAAACTGGTGAGTTTTACGTTGGCGTCATCTCATGATGACCAACAGAAAATCTGAGCTAGAAGTCAAAATGACCTCATCATTCCAGAACAAAGAGATTCGTGGTATATCCTCTGATATTATAAAAAGCATTCTTTATCATTGACTTATAGCAAGAGTGTTCCCCGCCCGCGCGGGGATGAACCGGACGTGCGGAACCCATACACCGTCACCGACGCGTGTTCCCCGCCCGCGCGGGGATGAACCGTAGTTTGAGAATGCTTTTCGGTTCAGAGGGAGGTGTTCCCCGCCCGCGCGGGGATGAACCGATGCTTGTCTCTGGAGTGGATACTTCCAGGGCGTGTTCCCCGCCCGCGCGGGGATGAACCGGCACGCGCCAATTCAGTGCGGGAATAGAGGGTGTGTTCCCCGCCCGCGCGGGGATGAACCGGTTAAAATCGTCCGGAAAGCCTTGCAGGCGTAGTGTTCCCCGCCCGCGCGGGGATGAACCGCCGCAGAACATGTCAGCGAAGGTTTTAATATCGTGTTCCCCGCCCGCGCGGGGATGAACCGGTGATAGCAGCCTACTCAATCGCCACCCTGGAGTGTTCCCCGCCCGCGCGGGGATGAACCGCGAGCAATCAGCGAACCTATTATCAAGGTTATGTGTTCCCCGCCCGCGCGGGGATGAACCGGATTAGAAAATACTGCGGCGCTGTTAATGCGTGTGTTCCCCGCCCGCGCGGGGATGAACCGCACAACGACATTTATTGACCGATCCGGGCGACGTGTTCCCCGCCCGCGCGGGGATGAACCGAGCCCCGCATCCACGTCGACGGCCTCTTCATGGTGTTCCCCGCCCGCGCGGGGATGAACCGGTATTGATTTGAGGAACCCAACCATGAAAAAAGTGTTCCCCGCCCGCGCGGGGATGAACCGTACTACCCAAGCTATCATCAAATTGATGAAGGGTGTTCCCCGCCCGCGCGGGGATGAACCAAACGGCTGGCGAAGCTGTCGGTGGCATCGATCAGTGTTCCCCGCCCGCGCGGGGATGAACCGACCGTCAGACGAAAACCAGTTAAATCCGATAGGTGTTCCCCGCCCGCGCGGGGATGAACCGTCATGGCCATCGACCACCCGAAACTCGCCGGTGTGTTCCCCGCCCGCGCGGGGATGAACCGCAATAGACAAACAGCGCCTGTCGCAGGCGCCGGTGTTCCCCGCCCGCGCGGGGATGAACCGTAAATCGCTGAAAGACACCTCATCGCCGGCACGTGTTCCCCGCCCGCGCGGGGATGAACCGTGTGAGCCTGGGAGTGCATCAAACTGTGGATTGTGTTCCCCGCCCGCGCGGGGATGAACCGTCCGACGGATACCTTATCGCCGATTGGATCGTGTGTTCCCCGCCCGCGCGGGGATGAACCGTGCAAACGCCGTGCCGCTGATAAACCCCCAGTGTGTTCCCCGCCCGCGCGGGGATGAACCGGTCCTAATCGAGCTGCGCGCGGGGGAGGTTAAGTGTTCCCCGCCCGCGCGGGGATGAACCCGGCGGTCCACTGTTTTGAGACTTCCCCGCCGCGTGTTCCCCGCCCGCGCGGGGATGAACCGGTTCTACGCCATATCTCCTGGCGGGCTAATCAGTGTTCCCCGCCCGCGCGGGGATGAACCGAGATTTACCAGACCGTATCGGCCCAGTAATGAGTGTTCCCCGCCCGCGCGGGGATGAACCGGACTGTACACCCCTCAGCTGCAACGAGTTGGGGTGTTCCCCGCCCGCGCGGGGATGAACCGCCTGCGCATTGATCGCCTGTGCCGCGTTCTCGGTGTTCCCCGCCCGCGCGGGGATGAACCGAAGATCTGATTTTCTACACACTGTCCCCCGGCGTGTTCCCCGCCCGCGCGGGGATGAACCGTTTGAGGATTGAGGGGCAAAGGAATGGATAGTGTGTTCCCCGCCCGCGCGGGGATGAACCGTCCATCCTTATGCACTTTGAGAAAGCAAATCGGTGTTCCCCGCCCGCGCGGGGATGAACCGGACAACCGGGGGGCTGCTTGCTTCTGTGCAGCGTGTTCCCCGCCCGCGCGGGGATGAACCGTGGCCGCGGACAGAGGCGCGCAGGTCATTTATGTGTTCCCCGCCCGCGCGGGGATGAACCGAAACCGGTACTATCCAGTCTCGGCTTGGTTTCGTGTTCCCCGCCCGCGCGGGGATGAACCGGAGTAATGATATGGTTATACCTACAATCCGTTGTGTTCCCCGCCCGCGCGGGGATGAACCGAAATTACTTAAAGCTCTTGCCCGCTATGGCAGTGTTCCCCGCCCGCGCGGGGATGAACCGAAACTCCAGAGTGGCGCCGTTGGTAAACGTTAGTGTTCCCCGCGCGCGCGGGGATGAACCGCACCCTTACTATGACGCAGAGGGCCTCCCGTCGTGTTCCCCGCGCGCGCGGGGATGAACCGATCATCATATCCGCGCCTACAGTGGCCCCTTCGTGTTCCCCGCGCGCGCGGGGATGAACCGGCAGCCGGGCGCTGATACGTGCTACCCGCATGTGTTCCCCGCCCGTGCGGGGATGAACCGACACATCTGCCACTGTTTTCTTTCTTGCCGTGGTGTTCCCCGCTCGCGCAAGGATGAACCGTCCGGCTATGCAGCGTGCCCAGCCCCCCGCTGATGAACGGTTTAGCGCTGCCGCGGGCTATCCTTTGGCAGGATGCTGTTTCCGATGATGGCGCCGGTGGTGGCACCGGGAGGAGCGGAATTCCTTCCGGGTCACCGCACCGTCTTTGTCCTGGTCCATGCAGAGGAACCAGCTCGCTCCCATTTTTTGGAATTCCTCCACGGAAATCATGCCGCTGTTATCCAGATCGGATTTGCTAAACATTTTTGCGCTCTTCCGGAAGAATGGCAGTTCCTCTCCTTCCAACTGGCTGTCTGCATTGGCATCCATCCTGGAAAAACGATCTTCCCCGTGCTGGGCTGCTTCTGCACGGCTGACGCTGCCGTCCTTATTGGTGTCGAGTGCCTTGAAGACGTGGCGCGCCCTGCGTCCCCGACCTATCTCGTCCTTGCTCACTGAACCGTCACCATTTTTGTCCCAACGCTGAAATCTGCGTTCGCTGGCGGCCTGGTGCTCTGTCAGGGAAACGGTGCCGTCGCCGTCCTGATCGAATTCGGCCAGGCGCTTTTGCAGCCGGCGCAAAAATGGCAGTTCGCCCTTTTCCAACTGGTTATCGCCGTTGCTGTCCCACTGCTGGAAACGTTTGGCACGAAATTCGTCCAACTCTGACTGTACGATGCGCTCGTCCGCATCCAGGTCCAGGCTGGAAAAACGTTCGTGGCGGGAGCCATGTTTACCGTCATCGCCCCCCAGGACGGGCATGGCCGGGGTGGCGGCGACCAGCATCGCCGCAACCCATGTTATGGTCGTTGAATTGCGTATTGTCATTTTACTATTCTCCTCTTTGCCTCTGTAACCGAGGCTCCGCAGATTGCGGCAGTTAAAACGGGCAGATAAACTGCCTCCGATCAGCGGGACGGGACGCCGGCACAACTGTCTTCATCCCCGCCTACCTGCTCCATTATAGTCCATCCGGCGCCCCGGTCGGAAAGAGTCGGGCAGGCCCGCTGCGCTGCGCTTTTCCCGCGCCCTGCCGCCCACGCACAACGCAGCACAAACGGAATACTCCCGCTCACTTGCCGTCTGCAAAGGAATAAGGGTAGACTGATTCCGTGCGCCGGCGGCGTTTGCGGGCTGACGTGTACGCAGGGCGCCTGCAACTGGAACCTTCTTATGGCAGACACCCTCTTTGGCAAAATCATCCGGCGCGAGATCCCGGCCGAGATCCTCTATGAGGATGATTTATGCCTGGCTGTCCGGGACGTCAACCCGCAAGCCCCGCAACACTTGCTGCTCATCCCGAAAAAACCCATTGCCCAGCTCTGCGAAGCGCAAGATACCGATCGTGAGCTTTTAGGACACCTGCTGCTCATTGCCAAACGGGTGGCGCACGAACAGGGTTTCGGGGAAGCGTTTCGCCTGGTGATTAACAACGGTGCCGAGGCCGGTCAAACGGTATTCCACCTGCATCTGCACTTGCTCGGGGGCAGGAAGATGCACTGGCCGCCCGGTTAACTTCGGCTGGCAGTGCCTGCATGGCAGGCGTGATGGCGCACCGTATCCTGCCAGGGACATGGGCTTAGTCCCACAGCAGTCCCACCCAGGCCACGACGACCCAGTACATGAAAAACACATAGCGCCAATTCCAGCGCGGAAACACAAGGATGCGGGCACCGAAGGCACTGTGCAAAAACAGGTGCATACCGGAGAAGGGCGACAGGCAGACCCCCAGCGCCCAACTCGCCAGGAACAGGATACCCAGCAGATTGGGATCGATCGGCAAGGAGGCCAGCAGCGCGGCGGCCGTGGCGATGCCGATGACCGGATGGACACCGATTAGCGCGGCCAGGATCAAAAGCAGCAGCAATCCGGCCGCCTGAACGAGGCCGAAATGCTCGATCCGCAGCGCAAACAACCCGGATTCAACCAGGCTCCCGATGCCCGAGGCAAATATGCCGGCGCTCAGAAACAAAGATAACTCCGCGCCGCTACCGGGCAAAGCGCAGCGCACGTGCCGCAGCAGGATCGTGCCGGTGCGTCGGCCCTGCTGCCACAATAAAGCCGCCGCCGTCACCAGCAATGCGGCCACCGTAATCAGGGCCAGCACGCTGACGGCGGGCAGCAGGCGATGCGCGATCAGCACCATGCCGCCCAGGGCCAGCGGGAGCCATAAGGAGCTCAGGCGCATCGAACAGCCGGTGAAACTCCGCATGCCGGGATCCCCCGCCCGTTCGAGCATCGTCACCACCAGGGATACGCAGGCCAGAGGCAGACCGAACAACACCAATAATTCCAACTCCGCACCCGGCGCATAACTCAGGGCCACCGCCATGGCGGCGAAAAAGGGAGACCAGAATGCGGCGGCGGAAAAACAGCGCGACAGCATCAGCAATTGCAGGCGGCTCAGGCCGCCGTCGCGCTGCATCTGCCGGCCCATAATGGCGAGCGCGGAAATGTTGATCGCGACGCTGAACAGATGCACTCCCAGCAGACTCCTGCGAAAGGATACGGCACCTTGCGGTGGCCCGGCGTCCCGTGCTCCCCGCGGGCTGGTAATCCGGCGCAGAAAAGTGACCCCGCTCAACAGTGCCAGGAGTTCCAGGTTGATCGCAAAAATACGGCCCGGCGGCGGCACCTGGCCGCGTAGTGCAGCCCATAACAGCGCGCTGCCGCCCAGTGCCAGCATGCACAGGCTCAGCCGGAGCTGGTGCGGCGGCAACGTGGGCAGCAACAACAGCAGGGCGGCCCAGGCACAAGGGGCGGCGGACCAGGATGGCAGGGCCGGCCAGAACGCGCTCAACACCACCAGGGAGAGCATGCCCAGCAGCAGCGCACCCGCCAGCGCGGGAGGCGGCGGGTGACTGCGGCGCCGCACGTCCGGCCGCGCCGGTGCCGGCCCAGCGCCCGGCACCGGCAGGGCGCCGGGCCCAACCGGCTCCACGGAATCGGCTCGCCTGCCGATCAGAAATGCCTGCCCGGCGCCGGGTAGGCCAGGCGATGAGCCGTACGCCGGGGCTCAGGAAGCGTTGCGCTGGACCCGGGCGGCGACAAAAGCCGGTAACCGTGATCGGATAAACTCACCGACCCCGGCGACGGTCAATCCCGCCTCCTGCAGCATATCTTCCCGACTGCCGTGGGCAATAAAACGATCCGGCAGCCCGCAATTCAGTACGGCGCTGCGCTCGTGCCGGGCCAATACTTCATTGACCGCGCTGCCGGCGCCGCCTGCCAGCGCGTTTTCCTCTATGGTGACCAGGTGTGCGTGCGTGGCAGATAGATCCAGTATCAACTCCTCGTCAATGGGCTTGATAAAACGCATGTTCACCACGGTGGCGTCCCATTGCTCACCCAGCTCGGCGGCAATGGCCACCATGGAGCCGAAGGCAAGTAAGGCGATCTGCTTGCCGCGCCGGCGAATTTCCGCCTTGCCCAGAGGCAAAACCTGCATCGGCCAGGAAATGGCAACCCCGGGCCCGCTGCCGCGCGGATAGCGTACTGCTGCGGGCCGTTCGAGCTGAAAGCCGGTGTAGAGCAGTTGCCGGCACTCATTCTCATCGGCCGGGCTCATCAGCACCAGGTTCGGCAGGCAACGCAAGTAACTGAGATCGTAGGATCCATTATGCGTGGGACCGTCCGCCCCAACCAGGCCGGCACGGTCGATGGCAAACAACACCGGCAGGTTCTGATGGCAAACGTCGTGGATCACCTGGTCGTAGGCTCTTTGCAGAAAGGTGGAATAAACAGCCACGACCGGCCTCAATCCTCCGCAGGCAGCCCCTGCCGCCACCGTAACGCTGTGCTGTTCGGCGATGGCGACGTCGAAGTAGCGATCCGGGAAGCGTTCTGAAAATTCGACTAATCCGGAACCTTCGCGCATGGCGGGGGTAATCGCTATCAGTTCCGGGGTGCGCTCTGCCATGTCACAAAGCCACTGGCCGAAGACTTGACTGTAGGTCGGGGGCGGCGGGGTCTGCGCCGACTGAATGCCGGTTTGCAAATTGAACGGACTGACCCCGTGATAGCGCACCGGGTCCGCCTCGGCGGGGGCATAACCCTTTCCCTTGCGGGTAATGACGTGCAGCAACTGCGGTCCCTGCAACTTCTTGATATTGCTGATCGTACTGAGCAGTACCGGCAAATCATGTCCGTCAATGGGGCCGATGTAGTTAAAACCGAATTCCTCAAACAACGTGCCGGGCACAATCAACCCCTTGACGTGCTCTTCCGTGCGCCGGGCCAATTCCCAGACCGGAGGCATATTGGATAAAACCTTCTTGCTGCCTTCGCGCATCGCTGTATAGAGTTTGCCGGACAGGATCTGGGCAAAGCGCCCGGACAAGGCGCCTACGTTAGGCGAGATGGACATGTCATTGTCGTTCAGGATGACCAGCAGGTCGGCATGCAGCTCACCGGCGTGATTCAACGCTTCAAAGGCCATACCGGCAGTCAGGCCGCCGTCACCGATCACGGCGACGCACTTGCGATCCTCGCCCTTTTGGCGCGCCGCGATGCTCATGCCCAGGGCGGCACCGATCGAGGTGCTGGAATGCCCAACGTCGAAACAGTCATATTCACTCTCGTCCCGCTTCGGAAACGGGGCCAGCCCGCCGTGCTGGCGGATGGTGTGCAGGCGCTCGCGCCGGCCCGTCAGTACCTTGTGCGGATAGGCCTGGTGCCCGACGTCCCAGACCAAACGATCATATGGGGTATCGTACAGGTAATGCAGCGCGATGGTGAGTTCCACCGCTCCGAGACCGGCGGCAAAGTGCCCGCCGCTGCCGCTGACCGAGTGCAGCAGGAATTCCCGCAGTTCGCGAGCGCATTGCTCAAGCTGGAACTCCGGCAACTTGCGCAGGTCTGCGGGCGTGCGCAGCTTGTTCAAAATAGGGATATCGGGGCTCTTTTTCATTATTGTCCGGGCGTCTGCTTGATACCTTCCGGGAATCGAATCAATCGCTGCGCATTATCCCTTGCCAGGCACAAAGCAGGCAAGCCACCGCAGATCCAACAGCCTGCTGATATAGCCGTCTTCCCGCTTGGGCATCACTACAATGCCTGGAAAAGTCCTGGGGTTCCATGCGCGTGCGCCGCCTGCCTGGATCGGAAGCCGGCGCGTCTGCCTGGGCACGGCCTGGCGGAGGGAACGGGGCAGGAAGGCACACAACGAGCGCCTGGCACGCTGTAGTGCGGGCCGCTTATTTTGGCTGCCGCCGGTGCCACCACCGCTCATGCCCCGGACAGTGATGCCCGATATCCGGCCAGGGGCTGCGGGTGTGAAGTGACCTGCCCGGCACTCCCGGCTGCGCCGGCACCTGCCTGAAACCCGGCCCCCGCGCAACGGCGGTTATCGGGCACACGGCGGGCTATGGACCGCGGTCGTTTTGTTGCTCCAGCTCCGCTACCCGCTGCTCCAGCTCCTCAACGCGCAAGCGCAGGCGCTCCAGCACCCGAAGCTGTATATCGTACTCACGGCGGCTCACCACCAGGTCCAGCTGCTCCAGCGATCCGCCCAGGGCGGCTTTGAAGTTCTTGCCTGCATCCGCGCGGAACTGGCGCAGATCTTCAGGCAGGACGTCCCGCAGTCCACTCAGCAGCTCGTGCAGTTTGCCGTTTGATTTCAATGATGCTTTCCTGACCTCAGGCCGGATATTGTACCTCATCAGGCCGGCGGAGCAGGACTGGCCCAGGTCCGCCCGGGTGCAGACGCGCCGCGGATGCTCCATTTTGGTGCATCCGGAGCGAACGATGCGGGGCGCTGATTGCCTCTTCCGGGGGCTGCTGGACCATCAGAACCACAATGCGCGTGCCCGCCCGCGCTTCCTGGGCGACATTTGGCCTGATCCTTGCGTACACTTGCATGGCATACTTGCATGGCATACTGCCAACTCGCTGCCGGACGCAGGCAGCCGTTATGAGCGATGCTCCCGTAACCTATTTGAGGAGACAGACATGAAACGGAGAAGACCACGATGAAACTGCTGACGGCGATTATCAAGCCCTTCAAATTAGATGACGTGCGAGAGGCTCTGTCTGAACTCGGAGTGCAAGGACTGAGTGTTACTGAGATCAAGGGATTCGGGCGGCAAAAAGGACATACCGAACTGTACCGCGGGGCCGAGTACGTGGTCGATTTTCTGCCCAAGACCAAGGTTGAGCTGGCCATAGATGACGGCATGGTCGAGGCGGCCATCGAAACGATCATCAAGGCTGCCGGAACCGGAAAAATTGGCGACGGCAAGATTTTCGTCACTCCGTTGGAACAGGCGATCCGCATCCGCACCAGAGAGACTGGTAATGACGCTCTGTAGGCCCTCAGGCAGCGCGGTACGCAAAGCGTTCGCGGCCGCGGCGCTGCTGGCGCTGGTGCCGATCAGCGCAGAGGCACAAAACGGCATGCTCGATACCGGAAACACCGCCTGGATGCTGGCCGCCACCTGCCTGGTGCTGCTGATGACGATCCCCGGACTGGCCTTGTTTTACGGGGGCATGGTTCGCAGCAGAAACGTCCTTTCCGTGCTGATGCAGTGTTTCTCCATTTGCGCACTGATCACGGTGCTGTGGGCATTATACGGCTACAGCCTGAGCTTTAGCGGGGAAGGCGCGTTTCTGGGTGGCTTCGATCGGCTGCTGCTGAGCGGCATGACGGAGAGCAGCATGAGCGGGAGCATTCCGGAAGCGGTATTCATGTGCTTTCAGATGACTTTCGCCATCATCACGCCGGCGCTGATCGTGGGTGCCTATGCCGAACGGATGCGCTTCTCGGCCGTGCTGGTCTTCACCATACTTTGGTTCAGCTTCGTGTATGTACCGATTTGCCACTGGGTCTGGGGCAGCGGCGGATGGTTGGGGAACCTGGGCATACTGGACTTCGCCGGCGGCACCGTGGTGCATATCAACGCGGGCATTGCCGGGCTGGCTGCTGCCATCGTGGTCGGCAAGCGCAGGGGTTATCCGAACACAGCCATGCCGCCCAATAACCTGGGCTACACGGTGATTGGCGCCTCCATGCTGTGGGTGGGCTGGTTCGGCTTCAACGCGGGCAGCAGCCTGGCGGCAGACGGTTCCGCCGGCATGGCGATGGCGGTTACGCAATTGGCCACCGGGGCGGCGGCACTGAGCTGGATGCTCTGCGAATGGCTGCGCTACGGCAAGCCCACCGTGCTCGGCATTGCCTCCGGGGCGATCGCCGGACTGGTGGCGATTACTCCGGCGGCAGGCAGCGTGGGACCGACCGGATCCCTGGTCATCGGCGCCTGTGCCGGAGTCGGCTGCTATTTCTGTTCCGTTTCGCTCAAGTCCGCGCTGGGCTACGACGATGCCCTGGACGTATTTGGCGTACACGCGGTCGGCGGGATCATCGGTGCGCTGCTGACCGGCATTTTCGCGGCACCGCTTCTGGGAGGCAGGGGCTTTGGCGGGGACATAACGAGCATCGGTTCACAATTTAGCATACAGGCGCTGGGGGTAGGCGTCACCCTGCTGTATTCTGGTGGCCTCAGCGTGCTGTTTCTCTGGCTGACGCGGTTCTTGTGCGGGGGCCTGCGGGTAGACGACGAACAGGAAACGGAGGGGCTGGACATCGTCCTGCACGACGAAAGAGCCTACAACCTCTGATTTTCACGGGCTGCCCTCCCCGGGAAGGCAGCCCGTAGACGCCGCCCCTGGGCACCCCTTTAGCCTGCCCGCGATGCGAAACCCTGCCTTGCGCCGCAACAACAAGGCAGGGATGGCCTGGCTCCGGCCTGCGTCTTTCGCCCCGGGAAACGGCGCTGGGCCATTCCCCGGATTCCAACCCCGCAGGCCACAACCACAGTAAAAGGGCAGGTAACCTCCTGCGCAGATCCATTATAATGGTATCCTCGCCGCGCAGAACCTGGGAGGGAACACGGAACAACTCAAGCTGTTTCAGAGCTGAAAGATCGTTGAATACATTATGGAAAAAGAGAAAATAGTCTCCATCCTCAAAACGCTATTTCCAGTAAAGCGGCTCGACCCACAGACCTTGGCGCAACTGAGCCAGAAAGCGGCCATGCTTTCCATACCCTCGGGCCAGGTGATTTTCAAAGAAGGAGCTTCTGATCGTAAAACCTTCTTCCTGATCCAGGGCACCGTTTTGCTCAAAGCCACGGGCGGACCCGACACAGTGCTCAAGGCAAGCATGCCTATCAGCAAGCGACCGATACACAATTTTCAGCCGCGGAAATGTTCAGGCATCATCAGTGAGAAAGCGGTCCTTTTACAGCTGGACAACAAAGTATTGGATTTGATTATGACCTGGGAGCAAACGTCCAAAATAAAAGAAGAGCCAACGGAGACCTCCCCTGCCAGGCCCAAGGCAGAGCCGAATGGCTCATCTGATTCCGAAGACACGACGAACAACTGGATGAGGATCATCCTGCAGTCTGAAGCTTTCATGCAGGTGCCGCCCACCAATATACAGGCAATGTTCACTCGCCTTGAGGAAGTCGGGCATAAGAAGGGTGACGCCATTATCAAACAGGGAGACAAGGGCGATTATTTCTACCTGATCAAGAATGGGACCTGCCGCGTGACCCGGACCATAGACAATAAAAAGAGCCTGACACTGGCCGATCTTCATCCGGGAGATACTTTCGGAGAGGAGGCTTTACTTTCCGAAGGAAGCCGCAACGCCAACGTCACCATGACCTCTAATGGCAGGCTGATGAGACTCGCCAAGAAGGATTTCAATGCTTTGCTTCGCGCTCCGCTACTGAAGTGGGTATCGAATAAAGAAGCCCACAAAATGGTGAAGGAGGACATGGCCGTTTGGCTGGACGTCAGGCTGGAGAGCGAACACGAAGACACCGGTATTGAAGGAAGCATCAATATTCCCCTGTTTATGCTGCGCCTGAAAGCTGATACCCTGGACCCGAAGAAAAAGTACATTCTTTACTGTGACTCGGGTCGTCGCAGTTCGGTGGGGGCATACCTGCTGACCGAGCGAGGAATAGAAGCTTACTGCCTGCGCGGCGGACTGCAAGCAGATCCGGATGTATGACCTCGGCACCTGTCCCGCACGCGGACAATTACGCCATTCTGGGCAACCCGGTCCAACATAGTCAATCTCCGCGCATCCACGCGCTGTTTGCCGAGCAAACCGGCCAATCCATTCACTACCAGGCGATCCAAGCCGAGCCCGGCAGCCAGGTGACGCAGCGCGGGCAGGCCAGCATCCACGCAAGAGTCACCAGCTGCAGCGCGATGAAAGGCAGTACTCCCCGGTAGATCTGACCCAGGCTGACGCTGGCCGACGCTACCGACTTACGGAGGGGCTGGACATTGTCCTGCACGACGAAAGAGCCTACAACCTCTGATTTTCACGGGCTGCCCTCCCCCCGGGAAGGCAGCCCGTAGACGCCGCCCCTGGGCACCCCTTTAGCCTGCCCGCGATGCGAAACCCTGCCTTGCGCCGCAACAAACAAGGCAGGGATGGCCTGGCTCTGGCCTGCGTCTTTCGCCCCGGGAAGCGGCGCTGGGCCATTCCCCGGATTCCAACCCCACGGGCCACAACCACAGTAAAAGGGCAGGTAACCTCCTGCGCAGATCCATTATAATGGTATCAGCTCCTTGCAGAACCTGCGAGGAAACACAGAACAGCTCAGGCTGTTTCAGAGCTGAAAGATCGTTGAACACATTATGGAAAAAGAGAAAATAGTCTCCATCCTCAAAACGCTATCTCCAGTAAAGCGGCTTGACCCACAGACCTTGTCGGAACTGAGCGAGAAAGCGGTCATGCTTTCCATACCCTCGGGCCAGATGATTTTCAAAGAAGGAGCTTCTGATCGTAAAACCTTCTTCCTGATCCAGGGCACCGTTTTGCTCAAAGCCACGGGCGGACCCGACACAGTGCTCAAGGCAAGCATGCCTATCAGCAAGCGACCGATACACAATTTTCAGCCGCGGAAACACTCATGCATCGTCAGTGAGAAAGCGGTCCTTTTACAGCTGGACAACAAAGTATTGGATTTGATTATGACCTGGGATCAAACGTCCAAAATAAAAGAAGAGCCAACGGAGACCTCCCCTGCCAGGCCCAAGGCAGAGCCGAATGGCTCATCTGATTCCGAAGACACGATGGACAACTGGATGAGGATCATCCTGCTGTCTGAAGCTTTCATGCAGGTGCCGCCCACCAATATACAGGCAATGTTCACTCGCCTTGAGGAAGTCGGGTATAAGAAGGGTGACACCATTATCAAACAGGGAGACAAGGGCGATTATTTCTACCTGATCAAGAATGGGACCTGCCGCGTGACCTGTACCATAGACAATAAAAAGAGCCTGAAAATGGCCGATCTTCATCCGGGAGATACTTTCGGAGAGGAGGCTTTACTTTCCGAAGGAGGCCACAACGTCAACGTCACCATGACCTCTAATGGCAGTCTGATGAGACTCGCCAAGAAGAATTTCAATGCTTTGCTTCGCGCTCCGCTGCTGAAGTGGGTATCGAATAAAGAAGCCCACAAAATGATGAAGGAGGACGTGGCCGTTTGGCTGGACGTCAGGCTGGAGAGCGAACACGAAGACATCGGTATTAAAGGAAGCATCAATACTCCCCTGTTTATGCTGCGCCTGAAAGCTGATACCCCGGACCCGGATCAAAAGTACATTCTTTACTGTGACTCGAGTCGTCGCAGTTCGGTGGGGGCGTACCTGCTGACCGAGCAAGGAATAGAGGCTTACTGCCTGCGCGGCGGACTGCTAGAAGAGCCGGATGTATGACCTCGGCGCCGGTCCCGCACGCGGACAATTACGCCATTCTGGGCAACCCGGTCCAACATAGTCAATCTCCGCGCATCCACGCGCTGTTTGCCGAGCAAACCGGCCAATCCATTCACTACCAGGCGATCCAAGCCGAGCCCGGATGCTTTGCGGAAACCGTGCGGGCATTTCAGCGCGCCGGAGGCAAAGGACTCAACGTGACTGTGCCGTTCAAGCGCAAAGCCTGGGAAACTGCACCACACCTGGGAGCACGGGCGCAGCGGGCGCGGGCGGTCAACGTACTCTGGTTTGAGACCGGCGGCAGCTGGCATGGAGACAACGTGGACGGCATTGGACTGCTGCGCGACCTGCGCTGCAACCAGGGCGCTCGCGTCGCATCCTCCCGCGTGCTGATCCTCGGCGCGGGCGGAGCGGCGTGGGGAATATTGGGGCCTCTGCTGGACGCACACCCCAGCAGGGTCACCATTGCCAACCGCACCATGGAACGCGCCCACGAACTGGTTACCACTTTCGCCGACTGTGGCCCCGTGCAGGCGTGCTCGTACCCGGAACTGCGGGGCAACCGCTTCGACCTGGTGCTGCACGCCACGTCTCTGGGTTTGTACGGCAAGCTTCCTCCGCTGCCGGAGGGACTGCTGAAACCCGGGGGGCTTTGCTATGATCTGTTCTATGCAAAGGAGGCAACACCCTTCGAGCATTGGGCGCGCCGACAAGAAGCCGCCCGGGTTGCCGACGGCCTGGGCATGCTGGTTGAGCAGGCAGCCGAATCGTTTCTCCTGTGGCGGGGGCTGCGCCCGCAAACGCAGGACGTGCTGAAGCTGCTGGAGCAGGAACGCGCCAGCTTAAAGTCCCTGTAGCCGATCCGACCAGTCCGGCAGCCAGGTGACGCAGCGCGGGCAGGCCAGCATCCACGCAAGAGTCACCAGCTGCAGCGCGATGAAAGGCAGTACTCCCCGGTAGATCTGGCCCAGGCTGACGCTGGCCGGCGCTACCGACTTCAGGTAGAACAGGGAAAACCCAAACGGGGGTGTCACAAAGGAAGTCTGCAGGTTAAGTGCGATCAGCACCGCAAACCAGAGCGGATCCAAGCCGAAGTGAGCGCCGATCGGAGCCAGGATCGGCACCACGATAAAGCAGATCTCGATAAAGTCCAGAAACATTCCCAGGAAGAAGATTAGCATCATGCTGATCAGCAAAAAGCCCCAGGCGCCCCCCGGTATTCTGCTCACCAGGTCCAGCACGGCGTGTTCACCGCCCATGCCGCGAAATACCAAACCGAAAGCGGTCGCTCCCACCAGGATGAGAAAAACCATGCTGGTCAGGCGCAGCGTCTGCACCATGGCCTCCTGTAAAACGGCAATACCCAGGCGGCGCTTGCAAGCTGCCAGCAGCATGGTGCCCACCGCACCCACCGCAGCCGATTCGGTGGGGGAAGCCAGTCCCAGGAAAATGGAACCCAGCACGCCCAATATCAACAACAAGGGTGGCAACAGGCTGCCCAGGACGGAAGATAAAAGATGACCCGGGCGCGCGACGGATACTTTCGGTGCCAGTTCCGGATGCCGCCAGCCCAGTACCAGCACATAAGCGGTGTATAACCCCACCAGCACCAGTCCCGGCACCAGGGCAGCGAGAAACAAGCGGCCTACCGGAACTCCCATGACGTCCCCGAGCAGGATCAGAATAATGCTGGGAGGAATAATCTGCCCCAGCGTGCCGACCGCGGCGATGGTCCCGGTTGCCAGCGGCACCGAGTAACGATGCCTGAGCATGGCGGGCAGCGAGATAATTCCCATTGTCACCACGGTGGCACCCACCACCCCGGTAGTCGCCGCCAGCAGAGACCCGACGAAAATCCCTGCAATCGCCAATCCGCCCCGCAGATTGCCAAACAGGAGCCCCGCTGTCTCCAACAGCTCCTCCGCCATGCCTGAACGTTTGAGCAGCATGCCCATGAAGATAAACAGTGGCACCGTCAACAGCGTGAAGTTGGTCATCACGCCCCAAATGCGCAGCGGCAGCAGGTCGAAAAAATCCACGCCCAGAAAAACAAATCCAAAACCCAGGGCCACCGCGGCCAGGGTAAAAGCCACCGGGTAACCGAGCAGCAGCAGCAATCCCAGAACAGGGAACATGAGCAAGGCCTGAAATTCCATGCAGCGCTCCCTCGGCACTCAATGGCAAAAGGCGGGCCGCAACGGCGCCGAGCGGCGACCGGCGCACAGGATCCCGTAATCTGCGTCCCGAGTCCGGCGCATCCTGGCAATCAACCGTGGCGCGCGCGAAAGGTCTGCGCCCAGACCCGGCGCCCGCCGTGCCGGCAAGGAGAAACAGCGATGCTCCGGCACCTGCTTACAGCAAAGGATCGAGCAGTGCATGCAGGCGCGCTTTAGCAACAGATGCGGGGCAGTTCATTTCTGCTCGGGCTGCAGCAGGCAGCGCAAACTGCGCAGCATATCCGCCAATCCCTGCAGCAACAGCAGGGCAAAGCCGACCGGGATCGCTGCCTTCAACAGCCAGCGGTACGGCAGACCGCCGGGATCGGGCGAATGCTCCCCATGCTGGAAGGAATTGACCACAAATTCCCAGGAACTGCTGATCACCAGGAGACAAAAAGGAACCAGGAACAATGTACCGCCCAACAGGTTGATCCAAGCGCGTGCCTTCTCTCCCAACCTGCGGTACACCAGGTCCATGCGGACGTGCTCCCCGCAGCGCAAGGTGTGGGCAGCCCCCAGAAGAAAAATCAGTGCGAAAAAATGCCATTCCAATTCCTGTAGAAACACCGAGCCCCGGTGCAGAAAATAACGCATGAATATATCGTAGACCGTGATCAGCGCCAGGCCGGGCACCAGCCAGGCAACGGCGCGGCCGCTCCAATCGGAGATCGCATCAGCAAAATCTGCCAGGCGAGACAGGAAACGCAGCTTCCCGTTCCATTGCGGCATGGGTGCAATCCTCCGCTACTGACCCAAGGTTCGCTGCGCGAGGCAGGAATGAGGCACGAGTTTCAAGGGAGCCGCATTTCCGACGACGGTTTACGGGCAGCGCAGGGAGTTAGCCGGAGTAACGCACACTTCGGCCGGACGCTACGGACGGACGGGGTTCTGCAGGCCGCGCCGGGGGATGCCGGCCGGATTCGCTGAGCACGTTGGACAAGTGGGCAAAGTCTTCCGGGGACAGGGTCTGTGCCCGAACCGCAGGGGAAAGTTTCGCCTTGATAAAATGATGCTCTTCGGCCAGACCGCACAGTGCATTACGCAGGGTCTTGCGCCGCTGGCTGAAGGCTCGAAACACCAGGTTGGCATATAGATTCGCGTCGCGGGCCGGACATCGCGGCGCCGGGCGCAGACGCAGGCGCAGCACTGCGGAAGTTACCCGGGGCGGTGGCACAAAGGCGTGCGCGGGAACCTCGAACAGCGTTTCAGCCTCGCACCAGTACTGCACCATCACCGAAAGCCGACCGTAATCAGCCCCGCCCGGCGGCGCGGCGACCCGTCGCGCCACTTCCCGCTGCAACATAAAGATCATCCCGGCCAGATGGTCGCGCTGCAGCAGCAGGTGAAACAGCAGCGCGGTGGAGATCGCGTAAGGCAAATTACCCACCAGCCACAGCCGCTCCCCCGGCCCGGCCAAAGTGCGGAAATCGAAATGCAATGCGTCCGCCCGGTACAGCCGCAAACCGTTGTCCGCAGGCAAGCGTGCATTCAGAAACCGGACCAGGTCCGGATCTTTCTCCAATGCGTACAGCTTCCCGAAGCGTTTCAGCAACGGGCGCGTCAGTGCGCCTTTGCCAGGGCCGATTTCCACCGGCACGCCATCAATCGGCTCACTCGCCAGGGCATCGACGATGCGCCCGGCCACTGCTGAATCGAGCAAAAAGTGCTGGCCCAGGCGCGGGCGCACCATCAGCCTGGCACCTGCGCCGCGCACTGTCCGGATGCGCGTTCCATCTGCGCAGAAAGCTCACAGGCGCAACGTACCGCCGCGTACAGGCTGTCTGCCTGTGCCTGACCCGTGCCGGCCAGTGGCAAAGCCGTACCGTGATCCACCGAAGTGCGCAGGATCGGCAATCCCAACGTGAGATTCACCACCTGTCCAAACTCCAGCGCCTTCAACGCCGCCAAGCCCTGATCGTGGTACATGGCAAGCAGTACGTCAGCACCGTGGCGGCGCGCCGGAATGAAGGCGGTATCTGCCGGCACCGGCCCTTCCAGGTTCATGCCCTGGGCGCGGAGCCGATGCAGCAGCGGCGCGATCCAGTCACGCTCCTCGCTGCCCAGGCCACCCTCTTCCCCGGCATGCGGATTGAGTCCCAGCACCCGAATGCGCGGAGCAGTCAAATCATAATAACGCGCCAAGTCCACGTGCAGAACCTTCAGCACCGCTTCCAGAAGCCCGGCGTTCAAGCGCCGCGGCACCTCGGCCAGGGGGATGTGCGTGGTGGCCAGTGCTACCCGCAACTCGGTTCCCGCCAGCAGCATGACCGGCACCGGCACGCCGCACAATTGTGCCAGGTATTCCGTGTGCCCGCTGAAGGCAAATCCCGCCTGCTGGATCACGGACTTTTGCACCGGACCCGTAACCAAGGCGGAAAAACGTCCTTCCAGGCAGGCCTGGCAGGCCCGTTTGAGCGCGTTCAAAACGCAGCCGGCGTTTTCCAGGCAGGGACGACCGCAGACCGCCGGCGCCGCCAGCGCAGTATCCCAAATGCGCAACTCATTTGCCCGAGCCAAAACGGAAGGCTGTCCGGGATGGAAAGGGTGCAGCTGTACGGAAAGCCCAAGGCGCCGGGCACGCTCGGCAAGCAATTCCATACTGGCCACCACCACCAACTCCGCCGCAGGAGGCCGGCAGGCCAGCAACAGCGCCAGGTCGGGACCGATCCCGGCCGGTTCACCGGGACACAGGATCAGGCGTGGAGGCAGGATCAGCCCTCCCCCTGCTCCGCCAGGCTCAACCGGTACTCCACGTATGCCTCGTCACGCAGGCGATCCAGCCAGCCCTGGCGGGCATCTTCGATCTTTCGATTGAAGATGGCTTCGCGCGCCTGCGCTCTCATCAGTTCATCAGTGTTGTCAAAATCGCGGCGGCCCAGGACTTCGGCGATGTGCCAGCCGGTCCGGCTCTTAAAAGGCTCACTCAGCTCACCCACCGGCAACGCGGCAAGCCGGCGCTCCAATTCCGGAGGCAACCGGCCTTCACCTACCCAGCCCAAATTGCCGCCGTCCAAGGAAGAAGTCAGGTCCTGGGAATACTCGCCGGCCAGGGCCGCAAAATCTTCTCCCGCCAAGATCCGAGTGCGCAACTCTTGCAGACGGATGGGCACCTCAGCGTCACCGGACGGATCACTCGCTCGCATCATGATGTGACGCACCTGCATCTGCTTGACCATCACCTGCCCCTGGGTGCGGACTTCCAGCAGCTTGATAACGTGGTAACCGCTGTCATCCTCGATCAATTCACTGAACTGCCCTTCCTCCATCAAGCTCATCGGCTCCACGAACAACCCCGGGATCTCTGTTTGCTTGCGCCAGCCCAGATCGCCGCCCTTGGGAGCACTGCTCGCGTCTGAAAACTCAACGGCCAACTGCAAAAAATCCTCCCCGGCGCGCAACCGCCCCAAGACCTGTTCGGCGCGCTCCCGGGTCTGCACCTGCTCTTCCTCGGTAAGCGCCGAGGCAGAGGGATAGGCCACCAGGATATGGCCGATCCGGTATTCGCTGCCGACCTCCCCCTGGTGCTCCAAGGTCATTAAATAATGATCGATTTCCGGATCGCTGACCGATACCCTGGAGTCCACGTGCTGCTGGCGCAGACGGCTGATCAGCATTTCATCGCGCATGTCCTGGCGAAAACGTTCGAAGCTGAACCCATCCCTGATCAGTGCCTGGCGGAACTCATCCATGTTGAGATTATTGCGCCGGGCCACGTTAACAAGCATCTGGTCCAACTCCTCCTCCGGTATCAAAAGATCGTTGATCCGGGCTAACTGGATCTGCAGCGTGTTGTAAATCAGCAAGTTCAGCACTTCTTTCTCCAGCAGGATCGGATTAGGCGGCTGTTGCCCTTCCTGGCGGATTCGATTGACGTACAGGGTCTTGCGTTCCTCCAACTCGCTCTCCAAAATGACGTCATCGTTGACCACCGCCACGATGCGATCCAGGATCACCGGCTCTGCCACGGCCTTGGTGGCATAAAGCAAAAAGACCAGCAGCCAGGTGAAGCGCCGGATTACCATACCTCCATTAGCGCTCTTCATAACCTCTAATACTCCTTGTCAGTACTGATTCGGCCTGTCGTCCAACTCCCGTCAGGCCCAGTAACTCCAATTGCAAAAACACGCCGCTGGTGTGTTGCCGATCCTCCCCGCTGAGAAAACGGCGGCCCAGCAAACGCAAAGACCAACAGCAGGATCGGTATTCTACCCCGCCCAGCAGTTCCAAAAGCACCCCGCGGGCATTTCCCTGGGCAAACGCCTGGTTCCAGCGGCCCAGTAGCGCCCAGCGCGGCCCCAGGCGCCAACGTCCAGATAGATCGCTCTGCTCCACGTCCACCGCGGTGCGTCGCCGATAACCCACATTCAGCAGGCGATCCGCCTCCGGGCGATACTGGAGATACAAGCCGAGCTTCTCGCTCGTGCCACGCTGCACGTTCCAGTGCAGGGCCTGCTCCAAGTACCAATTGCGCGGCAACTGGAGGGAAACAGACTGCAGCAAAGGAGAACTGGATCGATCCTGAACCGCCGTTGCGGGCAACTGCACCCGCCGGTCGCGGAAAAAATATATCTGTCCGACCTGCACCGACCCCCTTTCTCTGCCATCGGAACCGAACAGCCGCGAGTGAATGCCTGCGGCAAGCTGGTTCGCATCGCCCATTCGGTCCGCGCCGGTGAAGCGATCCGTGTAAAACAGAGATGCGGCGGTCAGATCCACCACGTGACTGTCAAACAGCGGCAGATCGGACTGGTCCCGGTAGGGGACGTAGCGGTAATGCAGACGAGGCTCCAGGGTCTGCAGGTAAGGACGTCCGCGCAAACGCAGGCCGCGGTCGAAAAACAGTCCACCGTCCAGGTGCAGGAAAGGCAGCAGGCGGTGCGGACTGGAATCGGTGCCGGCGTCCCTTCCCCGCAGCCGGTAGGTAGTGTAGCGAAATCCGACGCGCGGCTCGAAAAAGCCGGCCGGGATATGCCAGGGCCAGCTCAGAGCGGGCTGCAGATCCAAGCGCAGGCCGTCCACCTCGGAACCATGATCGAATTGGACCAGTTCGGTATCGAGTTCGTAACCCAGGGTCCGATTGCGCGGCGAGGCAGCAACACGCACGGACAACTGCGGCAAACGCCGGTATAAGACCTGGCGCTGATCCGTATCCGCGTCCAGCGCCTGATGGCCCTGTGCCCGCAGCAGCGCCTGCCACGGACCGCGTTGATAGCGCAGTTCCACGCGCTGCTCCAGGAAGCGCTCATCAGTGCCCGACTCCAGCCGATTGCCCAGATCCGTCAAATAGCTGCGCTCGGAGACGCGACGGTAATCGGCCCGTAAAGAGGTGAAGGGACTCCATTGCCGGCGCAGGCGCAGATCGATCAGGGCACGAAAGCGGTCCTGCTTGGCCCGATCGACCGGCAGTACCTCCCAATGCAGGCGACCCATGCCCCGGCGTGACAGGTGCCGGTATTCTCCAAGCAACATGCCACCGCGCCTGCTCAACGTGCGCAGCGTCAGGGTGGCATCGCGGTTCGGAGCCAAGTTCCAGTAATACGGCAGCTCCAGCTCTGCCCCGTTCCGGCTGGAGAAACCGGCTTCAGGAAACAGCAAACCGCTGCGTCGCCGATCGTCAATCGGGAAAGAAAAAACCGGCCAGAACAACAGCGGAACGCCGCCAACGCGTAGCGTTGCGTCCCATGCGGTACCCAGACCAGCCTCGTGGTTCAGCTTCATTTTATCTGCCGACAAACGCCAGAACTCTGCCCCCTGGGGGCAAGTAGTGTATTTCATGCGCTGTAGCCGGGTGACGTCCGCATGTTCCAGCCGCGCCGCACTACCATGTCCCTGCCGGCCCACCAGGCTATATTCCACTTCTTCAAGGATCGTCTTCTGCTCCTCCCAATCCAGAAAACCGCGGGCACCGCGTACCGACAAGTGCTGATCCTGGTACTCCACGCTGCCCGGGGTCTCAAAGCGCTTTAAGCCAGACTCGTAGTACAGTTCCGAAGTACGCAACCGCTGCCAACCGTGGCTCAGTTCGACTTGCCCGCGCAACACCGAGCGTCCCTGGCGGTGAAACTCCAACTGGTCCGCCCACAATTGCAGTGATTCACCGCTAAACGGCGGAGCCGCAGCAGGGGCCGGACACAGACCCTGCGCGACCGCGGTCTGCGCTGTTCCTCCCAGGCAAAAAACGACCCCCAGTGCATACGGCAATGGAATCTTCAGACATCCGATGACGCACTGCTGCCACCTGCCCCACTCAGCATCGTCCGCAAACGGCTGCCCGCGCGCCATTTACCCGCCCCTGCCGCAGGTGCCCGGTACCGGTCCATCGCAATGGCAAGGCCGCGGTCTCACTGTTTGGCAGGGGCAGTGCATGCAAAGTGCGTGTACCCGGGCTTGCGGGGGTGAAATTTCCGAGCGCTGCCGGCGCTGTGCCAGTACAGGCCGGGCCGGCGCTGGATGGTACCGATCCGGCTGCAAGGAACCCCGGTTCCCGCTAGCACGGATTGCAATTCCACCTCACGCTTGGCAGCAACGGTAAAGCACAACTCATAGTCGTCCCCGGAACTGACGGCCAATTGCCAGGCTTCCTCTTCCTCCCGCACAGCGGACCGCAACGCCGGGGATAACGGCAGTCGAGCTGGATCCACTACGGCACCCAGGGCACTGGCCTCCAGCAGGCGGGGCAGATCGATGCCCAGTCCATCGGAGAGATCAATACAGGCGCTGGCGATATCACGCAAGGCCAGGCCCTGCTCCACCCTGGGCTGGGGACACCTCAGTCGCTGCATTAACCCGGCATGCTGCCGCTCTGCCGAGTCAGGATCAGCGGACAGTAGTTGCAGGGCCAGGCCGGCGTCTCCCAGGGTGCCGGTGACATAGATGCCGTCCCCGGCACGGGCTCCGTCCCGGCGCAGCGCCTGTCCTTTGGGCACTATGCCGCAGGCGGTGACGCTGACGGTTAAGGGACCCCGGCACAGATCGCCTCCCACCAATGACATACGGTAACGATCCGCAAGCCTGAACAGCCCTTGGACGAAAGCAGCCAGCCAGGGCTCATCCGCACTGGGCAGGCACAGCGCCAACAGCAGCCAGCGCGGCTCTGCTCCCATGGCGGCCAAATCGCTCAGGTTGACCGCCAGCGCCTTATAGGCGATATGCTCCGGACTCTCCTGCTCCGGAAAATGCCGACCACTGACCAGCGTATCCACGCAGATCGCCATCTCCCAGCCTGCCGGAGGTTCCAACAGGGCGGCATCATCCCCAATCCCGACGTGCAGACCGTCCCCGCCCCGAACCCGGCGCGTGAAGTAGCGCTGGATCAATTCCAGCTCTTTATCCACCGGACTGAAGCCGTGATGGAGGCGCACGCCGCGGGAACCACCCCTGCCGGTTGCCGAGGGTCTGAATGCCAGGCCACCGAGCCTTGCTTGCCGCCCCGTCAAAGGCCGCGAAAACGGCGCGGGAACGATCAGCACACATACACGGGAGGGCAAGCAACGCAGACTGGCAAAGCAGCACGTTCCGGATCATTCACTGCTGGGGCGGGAGTTGTGGCGGACGGACGCTGTGATGCACGCCGCCGGCTACAATTCCTGTGCCGCCCGGTCCAGCACGCCGTTGATGTATTTGTATGACTGCTCGCCGGCAAACTGCTTGGCCAATTCCACCGATTCATCAATGACGACCCGCCACGGGATTTGCGGGCAATGCAGCAACTCGTAAAGACCGATGGACAGCACTTCACGCTCAATCGGATCCAGTTCATCCAAACAACGGTCCAGCAACGGCGCCAAGCGCTGATTCAGCGTCACGCGATGCTTCACCACGCCCGAGAACAACTGCTGGAAATGCTCTTGATCCACTCCTTTCATGAAGTCGCTTTGGTAAAAATCCGCCTGCACGTCCTCTGCCCGCTGACCGCCGAGGCGCAACTGGTAGAGCGCCTGCAGGACGGCCTGGCGGGCACGGGTACGACGGCCTCCCTGCTTCATGCCCGCAGGCTGATGCGCAACGCGGCCATCTCCAGTGCCGCCAGGGCGGCCTGGCGGCCTCGGTTGTGCGCAGAGCCGCGCAGGCAGCGCTGCTCCGCCTGCGTCCGGTCCCGCAGCGTCACCACGCCGACGCTCAATGGCAGGCAATGGCACCGGGAAACCCGGGCCAACCCATGCAGGCACTCACGGGCAATATGCTCAAAGTGGGCCGTCTCTCCCTGTACCAACACGCCCAACGCGATAATCGCATCCACGGCGGGCTGCTTGCGCTGCGCCAGCCAGTGCGCGGCCAGCGGCAACTCAAAGGCTCCCGGCACGCGCACGACCTGGATCCGCCGCTCGTCCGCACCGCGCTCGCGCAGGGCATCCAGCCCGGCGTCCAGTAAGCCCTCCACCCACTTGTTGTTAAAGCGGCTTGCCACCACGGCAAAGCGAAATGGATCGGCCCGCGCATCCGCTACCGAAAGGTATTCTTCCATTGACATCTCTTATTCCGCCGCACGACGCGGCATACCGATCTCCTGCCCTTGTTTCCCGTCAGCCCACGTACTCGACGACTTCCAGGTCGAAGCCCGCCAATGCGTGCATCTTTTTCGGAGCACTCATCACCCGCATTTTGTGCACCCCTAAATTGGACAATATCTGTGCCCCCAGGCCTATCATGCGCAGTTCCTGCACTTCGTCCTGTTCCGCTTCCTTGCCCTCCTGCCGGTGCAGTAAATCCACGTGCGCGAGCAGGTCCGCGTTACTGACCTGGTTGCACAGGATAACGACAACGCCATCCTCCCGGGCGATGCGGCGCATAACCTGCTCCAGCGTGCGGCTTCCGCTTCCGTTCCAACCGGGCAGATCATGCACCGGATGATGCAGGTGAACGCGCACCAGCGTGGGCTGCTCCGCTCGTATCTCGCCGTGCACCAGTGCCAGGTGCAGCTTATCAGAGATGCTGTCCTGGTATACGAACAACTGGAATTCCCCGTGCCGGGTTTGGAGCCGGGTTTCACCGACCCGTTTTACGGAGGTCTCGTTCTGCATGCGAAAATGGATCAAATCGGCAATGGTGCCAATCTTGAGTTGATGCCGTTGGGCAAAACGCTCCAATTGCGGGCGCCGGGCCATGGAGCCGTCCTCGTTCAGGATCTCAACAATGGCCGCGGCGGGCAGCAGGCCGGCAAGACGCGCCAGATCGCAGCCGGCCTCGGTATGTCCGGCGCGCACCAGCACGCCGCCGGCGTGGGCCATCAATGGAAAAACATGGCCAGGCTGTTTCAAGTCTGCCGGACTCGATTGTGGGTCCACGGCGGTGCGGATGGTGCAAGCCCGGTCCGCGGCCGAGATACCCGTGGCAATTTCTCTGGCCGCGTCGATGGAAACGGTAAAGTTCGTGCCGTGATGGGAGAAGCCATGCTGAGACATCAACGGCAGTCCCAGGCGCTCGCAATCCTCGCGCAGCAGAGTCAAGCAAATGAGCCCGCGCCCATGGCGGGACATAAAATTAACGTGCTCGGCGTTGACGAAGCTGCCGGCCAATACCAGGTCGCCCTCGTTTTCCCGCTCCTGGTCGTCCATCAGGACGACCATCCGACCCTGGCTGATCTCCCGAATGATTTCTTCTGTGCTATTGATGGGCATAAGGCATTACATCAAGCGTCAGCCGGAACAGGCCCGGTCGGACGCCGGCTCCCGCATGGAGCGGGGAAAGTGTCTTCAACTGCTTCGTTCGCCTTCCTTGCGTGCCGTCGCCGTACCCTGCATAAAATCCAGCAGGCGCTCTGCGTAGCGGGCCATCGGGTCCACCTCCAGGTTCACCTGCATGCCGGGTTGAAGCTGCCGCAGGGTGGTTTTTTGCAACGTAAGCGGAACCAGGTTGACTTCGAAAAAAGTATCCCGCACGGCGTTGACCGTCAGGCTGACGCCGTCCACGCAGATGGCGCCGCGCGGGCACAGGTAACGGATCAACGCGCCGGGCACCTGAACGCCCAGGCGTATGCAGCCGTCTCGCTGCGCGTCATGGGCAACGACCTCGCCCACGCCGTCCGCGTGACCGTACACTATATGTCCTCCAAGCGGCGCAGCGAGCGTCAGTGAGGGTTCCAGGTTTACCCGGTCACCCACGCACACATCGGCAAACGTGGTGCAGGCACAGGTTTTGCTTGAGGCGTCCACCATGAAAACCCTGCCGTCGGCACCGGGTGCCAGGGACGTAACCGTCAGGCAGACTCCCTGTACGGCGACGCTGTCCCCTGCCCGCAGTTTCCCGATGCCGGGAGCATCCGCCTGGACCTGCAGGCTACAGTGCACCGGCTGCTTCCGATCCACCTTGACGATCTGCCCCATGGCCTGAACGATACCGGTAAACATTGCCTGTTACTTTTAGCGCCAACGGGCCGGCATTCGTGGGTGCATTCCAGCGCAAAAGCCTGCCATCTCTCAACTCTCACGAACCGGCTCCGCGGCGCGCTCGCCCGCCTGTACTTGCCGCCGCGGCGCTTCCCCGTATTCGGCCGCCAGTTCCAATTCGACCAGGCGGCGATATAAACCTCCCTGGCGCATCAACTCGGCATGGTGGCCTTCGGCCACGATGCGCCCCTTATCAAGCACAACAATCCGATCGGCGCGCTTCACGGTAGTCAACTGGTGGGCGATCACCAACGTTGTGTGTTTGCGCATCATCTGTTGCAGGGCCTGCTGCACTAACAGACCGCTCTCGGTGTCAAGAGCACTGATCGCCTCATCGAGCAGCATGACCAAAGGATTCTTCAAAATAGCGCGGGCGATGACGATGCGCTGCTGCTGCCCACCGGACAGACGCTTGCCGTGCTCCCCGAGCGGCGTGTCATAGCCTTCCGGCAAATCTTCCGCAAACTCACTGACCAGGGCCGCCTGGGCAGCGCGCATGACCTCCCGGTCCGTGGCCTCCGGCCTGCCGTAGCGGATATTGTCCAGGACCGAACCGGTAAAGAGCACGGTCTCCTGGGGCACCAGGGCAATCCGGGAACGCACTTCGGAGGGAGGCACTTTGGCTATATCCATGCCATCCACCCGGATCTGGCCGGTGTACGGATCGTACATGCGCAGCAGCAGGCGAAACACCGTGGTCTTACCGGTTCCGTTTGCGCCCACCAGGGCTACATTCTCTCCTGGCTCAATATGAAGGGAGAAATCCCGCAGCACCATGACCTGCGGGCGGGAAGGGTAGTGGAAACACAGGCCCTGGAAGTCGATCTCTCCTGCACCGGAGACGGGCAGTGAACAAGGACGCGTCAAAGTGAGCGTATCAGCCGGTATCTCCAGCAGTTCCAGCAAGCGCTCCATGGCGCCCGCCGCACGCTGCACGTCGCCCCAAATCTCGCTGAGCCCTCCTGCCGAACCGGCCAGGAGCACGGCATACAGCAAAAACTGCCCTAATTCGCCGCTGGCCATGTGGCCCTGGAACACTTCGTGAGAACCCCGCCACAGCACCATGACCACCGCCCCCGTCACAATGAAGATCGCCACGGCGGTCAGCACGGCGCGCACCCGCGTGCGGGCGCACGCCGCGTAAAACGCCCGCTCGGTTAACGCGGAGAAGCGCTCCGCAATGTGCACTTCCATGTTCAAAATCTGCACGGTCTGCACCGAGTGTAGCGTTTCCGTAGCCAGGCCCCCACCTTCTGCCAGCTGATCCTGGCTGATTCGGGACAGGCGGCGCACCTGGCGGCCGAGTATTACAATCGGAAATACGACCAAGGGAACCAGCAACAAGACCATGCCACCCAGGTACCAGTTGGTCACCAGCAGCATCACAAACGACCCTGCCAGAATGATCGCACTGCGCATGGCTACCGACAGGCTGCCACCCACTACGATCTGGACCAGGGTGGTATCGGCATTCAAACGCAGCAGGATATCCCCTACGCTGTACCGCTCAAAGAAACTGGGCCCCATGCGGATCAGGTGCCGGTAAAGCTTCTTGCGCAAATCCGCGACTACCCGCTCTCCCAGGCGGGTAACCAGGTAGTAGCGCATCGCTGAGCAAAATGCCAGTATCGAGGCCAGCAACAGCAATGCGACAAAATAGATGTTGTCCGCGCCCCAGTCCGAGCCCGAAGCAAGGATACCGGAGTCAATCAAGTGGCGCACGGCATACGGAATCGCCAAGGTCGCCGTGGCGGCACCGAGCAGCGCCAACAGCGTCAGCCCCAGGGTCCTGGAATACGGCTTCAGGTAAGGCCACAGCGCGTGCAGCACCCGCACCTGCTGCTTGGAAACACACGGCGAGCCGGGAGGGAATTCTTTCAGTGTCCCCGGGAGAGTGATCTGCGTCATCTCCTTGGCGGACAACATGCCGGACCTGGCCTCCTTGTCTGCCGCGTTCACCGGCCTGCCCTGCGCATCACGGTGATCCCGGAGACGGGCGATTCAGCAATGCGGAAATTTTGTAGATCAGCAGGCGAGGGCTGAAACGCAGCGAAGCTGCGATCAGTTGGTTGCGCAGGCCGATCACCGCCAACGGGCGGCGGCGCTTCAGCGCAGCATAGGCTTTGCGGGCGACGGTTTCCACGTCCATCGGCAATGCCCGGAACAACAGCGTCTGCTCGGCCCCGGCACGCTTGGCAAAACCGGTGCGTACCGGCCCGGGGCAGACGCAGCAAATAGAAATGCCGGGATAGTCCCGGCATTCCACCGACAGCGCTTCGGTGAAGGAGTTCACGTAGGCCTTACTCGCATAATAGACGGACAGGTAAGGACCCGGCAGAAACCCTGCCAGTGATCCCACTTGTAAAACCTGGCCGCGACCGCGCTCTATCATGGCAGGCAACAGCAGGCGGGTCAGCCGGGTCAGGCTGACTATGTTTAATTGCAGCATACGGACGCATTCATCCGGATCCTGATGGATAAAAAAGCCGGCATCGCCAAAACCGGCGTTGTTCACCAGGGCATCGACCCGCTGCTCTTTTTGCTGCAACAGGGCACACAGCCGATCGGGCGCGCCGGGATCGCTGAGATCCTCGGGAATCACCAGGGTCGAAACGCGATGGCGCTGCTCCAATTGCTCGGCGGCCTGGCGCAGACGCTCGGCGGAACGCGCCACCAGTATCAGCCGGTATCCGTCCGCGGCGAATAATTCCGCCAGGCTGCGCCCAATCCCGGCAGAGGCTCCAGTGATCAATACGGTAGGTTCAGACATTGAAATGCGTTATTTCTCAGGCATTCATCCTTACTATTATAGAGGAATTGGGCGTCCCAATGTGTTCTTGCTCCGCGTGGCGGGCAAGATCGCTGTATACTTCGGTGTTTGAAGCTACCACCCAAACGACCTCTAAATCAAGAGTAAAGACCGCGCCGGGAACACTATTGTCCCGCCAACCGCCCAGCCCGTACTATAACGCCCGTGTCCCCAGATGATGCCTCGCAAAAATTGAACTACCGGGCGGTCGGCGTCGATATCGAAGCCGGGCAGCGGCTGGTAGAGCGGGTACGCGGCATTGCCGCGAGCACGCACCGTCCCGGCGTGCTGGGCGAAATTGGCTCCTTCGGCGGCCTGTTCGATCTGGCCGCACTGGATTATCGGCACCCGGTCCTGGTCTCCGCTACCGATGGCGTCGGCAGCAAACTTTCCCTGGCGCTGGAGGCCAATGCACGCATGGGGATTGGCATCGACCTGGTGGCCATGTGCGCCAACGACGTACTGGCCCAGGGGGCGCAGCCGCTGTTTTTTCTCGATTACATAGGCTGCGGCAAGCTGCGAGTGGACGAGGTGGCTGAACTGGTTTCCGGGATCGCAGACGGCTGCCGCCTGGCCGGCGCCGCCCTGATCGGAGGCGAGACCGCCGAACTGCCCGGACTGTGTGCGCAGACGGGCTATGAATTGGCCGGGTTCTGCGTAGGCGTGGTGGAACGGGACCAACTCATCGACGGCAGCCGGATCCGTGCGCAGGACCGGTTAGTCGGCATTGCTTCCAGCGGGGTTCACGCGAACGGCTATTCCCTGGTGCGCCGCATCCTCAAACAGTGCAGCCCCCCGGCCACCGAGCAACGGCTGCAAACACTGCTGACCCCCACCCGGATCTATGTGCCGGCCGTGCTGGAGTTGCTGCGGCAGCAGGAGGTACACGGCATCGCGCACATTACCGGCGGCGGGTTGCCGGAAAACCTCGCGCGCATCCTGCCGTCCGGCCTGGGCGCCGTCATTGAGGAGGACAGCTGGAAGCAACCGGAGATCTTCCGCTGGCTGCAGCAACAAGGGCGTATTGCCGAGACGGAAATGTACCGGGTCTTCAACTGCGGAGTCGGCATGGTGCTGTGCCTGGCTCGGCAGCACGCCGAAGCCGCCATCCGGTGCCTGGAGCAGGCCGGAGAACGCGCCTGGATACTGGGCCGGGTGGAGCCTGTGCCGGCCACGGCCCCATCATCCGACCGGATACAGTTCCAGTAAAGCGGCCCGGTGCGATGCTTAGATGCAGGCTCGGGCGGTGCCGGTCGTCATTTCTCCTGGTCCGCTGGTGATGGTTCGCCGGTGGGCGGGAGGATCCGCTCGCCCGATCCCGGTTTCGTCCCGTGATCGATACAGGTCAAAAAACCGCGCAGAATATTCAACTCGCTGCGGGCTAATCCAGCCCGGGTAAACAGCCTGCGCAGGCGGCTCATCAGCCGCCGCGGATTTTGCGGGTCAAGAAACTCCACTTGGACCATGCACTGCTCCAAGTGGCGGTAGAAATGCTCCATTTCCTCAAAGCTCGGCGGTGTGCCGCCGCCGGACCCGGCCTGGTCGGCGGCGATGGCCGCGGCTCCGCCACTGGCCTGCCAGAGCTCATAGCAGACCAACTGAACCGCGGCGGCCAGATTCAGCGAGCAGAAATCCGGATGCGCGGGGATGCGGATCATCGCCTGGCAGCGCTCGATTTCGCGATTACCCAGCCCGCTGCTCTCGGGTCCGAAAACCAGCGCAACCGGCCCCGCCGAAGCGGCTCGCAACAACTGCCCGGCGGCGTCCGCGGGTGTCAGTTCCTGCCAGGGAATGCTGCGCCGCCTGGCGCTGACCGCCATTACGCAATGACACTCCCGCACCGCTTCCTCCAAGCAGTCACCTACCCACGCCGTCGCCAGCAAATCATCGGCACCGGCTGCGCGCGCCGTGGCGGCGGCGGAGGGAAAATCCGCCGGCTGCACCAAGTACAGACGGCGCAGTCCCATCGTCTTCATCGCCCGCGCGGCGGCGCCAATGTTGCCGGGATGGGAGCTTTGGACCAGGACAATCCGCACCTGTTCCAACAATGATGGCATCAGGCACAGTACCCCGAGTTGCCCTTCCCTTGCGCCGCCCTGGAACCGCCGGCACCGGCAACAGGCAGCGGGGCCGACCCGGATCCCCCGTCACCGGCACCCAATGCAGGCAGGGATCCCGGCATCAGCATGGCGTACTGTTGAAGGGAAAGGATTTTCAGTAGACTACTGTGCGGTTCCATAGCCAACGGCAGGCGGTCATACCACTCTGACCGCCGGAGAAAAAACGCATGCATCCTACCTTGAATATAGCAATTGAGGCCGCGCTGGCGGCTGGTGAAATGATCGTGCGGCGCATGGATCAGGCACCGAATCTGGCGGTAACCAGCAAAGGGCGGAATGACTTTGTCACGGACGTGGACCGGCGCGCCGAGGCGTTGATTCTCTCCGTCATACGCAAAGCTTACCCTGATCACGCAGTGCTGGCAGAGGAATCCGGCAACAGCGGGAAAGGCGATATGCAATGGATAGTGGACCCGCTGGACGGCACCACGAACTTTCTGCACGGCTGCCCCCAGTTCTCTGTATCGATCGCATTCCGGCACAAAAAGCAGATTATACACGCAGTGATTTACGACCCGCTGCGCATGGAGTTATACACTGCCAGCCGGGGACGGGGGGCGCATCTGAACAATCGCCGCATCCGGGTCAGCAAGCTCACCCGGATAGACAACGCCCTGGTAGGCACCGGTTTTCCGTTCCGCAAACTCGAGCGCACGCAATCTTACCTGCACACCCTGGAAAAAATGTGTCACTCGGTGGCGGGAGTGCGTCGTTTCGGCTCGGCGGCACTGGACCTGGCTTACGTGGCCTGCGGTCGCCTGGACGGTTTTTGGGAGTTCGATCTGCACGTCTGGGACATCGCCGCGGGGGTCTTGCTGATAGAGGAAGCGGGCGGGCTGGTCTCCGATATGGAGGGAAAGCAGCGCCACATGGAGAGCGGGCACGTGCTCGCAGGCAGTCCTAAAATACATGAAAAGATGCTGAAGCTACTGCAAAGATGCCGCCCCGCGGCGTAGCCTGGCCATCGATCCGAGGTCGGCGGCCTGGCTCCCGGTCCTTCGATCCCGGCAGTTGGCTGCCGACGGCAGAGTCGGGCGGCAGCGGGAAGCAAGGGGGCCGCGCTGACAAAGACGCGGGCAACGCTACCTGCAGGCAAGCCAGGCCGGCGCCTTGATCCAGGCGTGCCGGACGGAACGACAAGGGTATAGACAGCGGAACGACAGGCGAAAAGCCGCAGACTGATTCTGCAGCAGCCGTTAACCACGTATTTATCTTTCCCTGCTTTTGCGATAGCATTTTTACAAATTCCCTGGCCCTTGATTTAGATCACCCCCGTTACCATGCAAACAACGCACCGTGCGCACCCTGTCCCTGCCGAACCCGACTATAAAGAGCTGATCCAGCAGGCGAGCGAGCGCGTCTACCAGGTGGCCCGACGCACCTCGCTGGACTATGCCCGTGCCTTGTCTCAGCGCCAAGGAAACAAGGTCTGGCTCAAGCGCGAAGATCAGCAACCAGTGTATTCGTACAAGCTGCGCGGGGCCTATAATTTGATCGCCTCCTTAAGCGCGGAGGAGCGCGCCCGCGGCGTCATTGCCGCCTCAGCCGGAAACCACGCGCAGGGCGTTGCCCTGTCGGCGCACCACTTGGATATACAGGCATTGATCGTGATGCCCTGCACTACTCCGGAGATAAAAATCACCGCCGTGCGGCAACTGCAGGCGGAGGTCATACTGCATGGGGATACTTACGATGAAGCGGCCGCCAGGGCCCGGGAACTCGCCCGAGAGCGGGGATGCCTGCTCATTCCTCCTTACGATCATCCGCTGGTGATCGCCGGACAGGGCACAGTGGGGGTGGAACTGCTGGAACAGCATGACCACCCGGACCTGGTGTTCGTGCCGGTCGGAGGAGGAGGATTGATCGCCGGCATCGCCTCCTGGCTAAAAGCCCGGCAGCCGAGGGTGCGCATCATCGGAGTAGAGCCGGACGAGGCTCCTTGCATGCACCGGGCCTTGCAGGCCGGCGAGCCGGTACAACTGGAGCAGATAGGCATCTTCGCCGACGGGGCCGCCGTCTCACGGGCAGGCGCCGAGCCGTTCCGCATCGTGCATACGCTGGTGGAGGAGATTGTGCTGGTTAACGTCGATGAGATCTGTGCCGCCGTGCGCGATATTTTTGAGGACACTCGCTCCGTGCCGGAACCGGCGGGCGCGCTGGCCCTGGCCGGACTGAAGAAATACGTGGCCCGCGAGCGCCTGCAAAATAAAGAGTTGGTGGCGATCTTCAGCGGTGCCAATGTCAACTTCGACCGACTGCGCCACATTGCCGAACTGGCAAGCCTGGGGGAACAACAAGAAGCACTGTTCGCCGCCACGGTCCCGGAGCGGCCCGGCAGTTTCCAACAGTTCTGCCAGGCAATCGGCGACCGGCAACTGACCGAATTCAATTACCGCTACGCGGACCGGCACAAGGCACAGATATTCGCCGGCGTGCGCCTGCGCCACGGGATCAAGGAAAAAAACGAGCTCCTGGAAAACCTGGAGCGGCAGGGTTACCCGGTAGTGGATCTAAGTGACAACGAATTGGCCACAATGCACGTTCGTTATGCCATCGGTGGACGGGCGCCGCAGGTGGAAAACGAGCGGCTGTACCGCTTCGAATTTCCGGAGCGTGCCGGGGCCCTGCTCGACTTTCTGCGCTGCATCGGAAGTCGCTGGAACATCAGCCTGTTTCATTACCGCAACCACGGCGCCGCCTATGGCCGCGTCATCGCGGGACTGCAAGTACCGCCGGGCGAGCGTCGCTCCTTCCGGGCGTTTCTGGATGAATTGGCAATACAGCACTGGGAGGAGACGGAAAATCCTGCCTACCACCTGTTCCTGAGATAGCGGCGATGGAAGCAAAAGACCGCCTGATCGTCGCCCTGGACTTCCCATCCCGCACCGAGGCCGAGCAGCTTGCGGACACACTGGGCGAGGAAGTCAGCTTCTACAAAATCGGCTATCAGCTTTTCATGCACGCTGATCTGGATTGGCTGGTCGAGTTTGCCCGCAGTCCTGCCGGGAAGCCGCGGCAGATCTTCCTCGATCTGAAAATGGATGACATCGGGCGCACCATTCAGGCGGCCCTGGAAGAGTTGCCGGCAGAGATCAGCATGATTACGCTGCGCGGCGCAGCGCCAGCCGTGCGCGCCGCACGGCTGGCTTGTCCCCGGCATCCTCCGCTGATCCTGGGCGTGCCGTGGTTATCTAATATGAATGCCGCCGATTTTCAGCAACTCTACGCGCCGGAAAGCCTGCCGGGAAGCCTGCAAGAAAGCCTGGATCACTACCTGTTGCGTTATGCCCACAGCTGCCTGGAAGCCGGTTGCGATGGCTTCATCGCATCCGGCGCGCAGGTAGCGACGCTGCGCGCCCGGTTCGGGGCCGCCGCGGTACTGGTGAGTCCGGGCGTTCGCGTTTCAAATGACAGCGCAGACGATCACAAACGCACGCTGACTCCCGGCGAGGCCATCGAGAACGGCGCGGACTACCTGGTGGTAGGCAGGCCGATCTGCACGGCACCGGACCCACGGGAAAGCGCACGGCGAATCATCCGGGAAATCGCGCAAGCCAGGCCCGGGGAAAAGGCAGAGGCTAGCGCCGGCTGGACCGCGAGCCGCGAGCAAAAAGTCCATTATTCACGCGATCCTCGCGGGCCGCCGGACGAGACATAGCGTTGGGCAGATGCTATACTTGACCGTACACGATTAGCCCGACAGACCGGAGGACAGTAGATAGTGGACACCCCGGGGCTACTGGACCCACCACAGGCATGGGAATTCATGCAGCAACGACCGGAAGCCATTCTGGTGGACGTACGCTCAACGATCGAGTACCTGTACGTTGGTCACCCGGCCAATGCGATACATCTTCCCTGGCAGGAGCCGCCGGAATGGACCGTGCAGGCGGACTTTTCTGACCGGCTGCGGACCCTCCTGGGCGAGCGTGGTTATAAGCCGGAGCAAATCGAGCAGACGCCGCTGCTGATGATCTGCCGCAGCGGCGCCCGTTCCCACGCTGCCGCCGAGTTGCTGCTGCGCCACGGCTTTCACGAAGTCTACAACGTCACCGAGGGATTTGAAGGGGTACTGGACGGTCGGAAACATCGGGGCAACATCAACGGCTGGCGCTTTCATAACCTGCCCTGGGAGCAAAGCTGACCACCACCTGCCTCCGTTCCGCCACTCCGACCCGCGTGTGACCCGCCGCCTGCCCTCCGGCAGGCCCAGGCCGGGCGGCGCCGAGCGCCCACTTGTTAAAACAGGCAAAGCCAGTGCAGAACTCAGTAACATCCATTCCCGGGACCTGGCGTATGATCCAGCGGGACATAGTGCGAGTGAACGGCAGGGAAAATCAACCTGCGCGGACCAGGCTTCAGGTCCGGCAAAAGCGAGTTTCCTAAAGCATATCTTTGCGATGGATACTGCCCTCCCGATGAGTAACGCCAGAATGCTAACAGGCCTCCGGGTGTTTCAGGGTGCAATTTTATTCGGCGCCACGGCATTCGTTGCGGCGGAATGCGCCGCGCAGAGCACGACACCCGATGCTTCGCCCCCGCAGAGCTGCTTACAAATTCCCCGGCTGGCACCGGATGGCCGGCTGCTCACGCGGGAAGAGAACATTGCCCGGCATGACCAGGCCCTTTTGGAGTCTCTTAATAACGCCGAGGCATGCCGGAACACCGCGAACGCAGCTGCCACGGCTGGTGAGTCCGCCGGCGGGGGCGGGGGCGGCGGCAGCGGCGAGGCAGCGGGCCTGGAAACTGCCGTGGAATCAGTCCCTGTCAGCGACGTCCAGGGTGACATTCCCGCCTCTGCCCTCCCCCGGGAGAGCGCTGAAAATAAAAGGGAAGATGAAACAACTGCCGCAATCCAGCCTGACCGACGTCGCAATTCTACCAATGCCAGCGGGAAACTGCCGGAGGATATTCCCCCGGCAGCAAACGATGATATTATTGCCAAGCAGTTTCGGGAAGCGGCTATGGCGGCAACGGACCCGGTAGTCAAACAAGAGTTGTGGGATGAATATCGACGTTACAAAAACCTCCCTGTTCAGGAGGTTCCTGAAAATGGAACCGAACTTTAACCAGGAAAAGCGGAACATGAAACATTTCCACCTGGCTCCACGGGATGGAAAAAACAATTGCCTGTATCACAGTTGGCTGCTGCTGGCGGCAATCGCAGTAAGCGCAAGCGGCTGCGTCACCGGCGGAAGCAGTTCAACCTCCGGTCACCGAATCAAGGTTCCCGAGGTCGGGCCGCAGCTTTCCTCGTCTGCACAGCGCGACCCTTCCGGCAGGAAGGCGAGCGGCCTCCATTTGCCGAAGATTAACGTGGTGGTGCCGGTGTTTGATCCCAATATACCGGAAGATTCCGATACATGGGAAAAACTGGGCATATTTCCGGAATTACGCCGCGCCGAGGCCAACCGCTTCGCATTGAAAATGAAATCAGCCCTTCATAACACCAACGCCTTTGGCACGGTAAAGGTCGTTCCAAACGCAACTGCAACGGCTGATTTGTACATCATCGGGAAAATTATTCAATCCACCGGGGAAGACGTGGAAATCAATATTGCCGCCGTTGATATATCCGGCCGCCAGTGGTTTGCAGAGAATTTCAACCACCAAGTAAAAGAGGGATTTCACAGCAACCTGCGCAACAAGGGGAAAGACGCCTATGATCCGGTGTTTCAAGCCGCCGCCGCGCACGTGATTGAAAAGTTGAAAGCGTACTCATCCGAAGAATTGGAGAAGCTGCAGCTTCTGTCTCAACTTCGTTTCGGCAGCAGCCTGTCAGAGGAGACCTTCACCCAGTACCTGAAATCAGACGGCAGGCGCGTGGAATTGATATCGGCGCCTGCCGATGATGACCCCATGCTGCGGCGGATACAGTCGATCTATGTGCGCGACCAGCTTTTTATTGACAACCTGCAGGCCCATTACGCCGATTTCGACCGGAAAATGGACGAAAGTTACCTGGTCTGGCAGCAACAAAGCCTGGTGGAGGGAAAGGCCGCCAGGAAAGCGAAAAAAAAGGCCATGGTGCAGAAAATTCTGGGCGGCGCATTGATTATTGCCGGAGTCGTCGGAGCAGTGAAGGCTGACAATACCGCCAGTGAAGTGGTTTCAGTTGGCGCCCTCGGTGCCGGCGGCGCGTTAGCTATCAAGGGTTTTCAAACCAGTGCAGAAATGAAAGTACACAGAGAGGCCCTGGCGGAGCTGGGCGAGTCAATCGATATAGAACTTGCGCCGCGGGTTATCGAATATGAGAATGAAACGACCAAGCTGGTCGGTGACGCGGCGGAACAGTATGGGCAGTGGGGGGCATTTTTGAAAAAGATTTACGCCCTGGAAGCCACGCCAACGACGCAACTATAGCCGCCAGTACTCCTCCCGGACATGCTGGAAAAAAAACTTGCGGAGGCACGAGACAACCAAACCAAAAAAAGAAAAAGGATTTGGGGTTACGGTGTGCTGCTAGCCTGTGCGACGCTACTCGCAGTCGCATTTACCTATTTGGCCGTTCAGCTTGACCGCACAAGGGCGAAATTGCAGGAAGTGGAAGGATCGGCCCCGCAGTGGTCAGGCGGCCAAACCGGCAACCCAGCTGCACCGCTGCAAGACCCAACCACCCGAACACTGCCACCGACGGACGACGCTAGCGCCGGTGCAGACACCCAGTCGTTTCGCCGGCAGTTCATGCAGCAGTTAGCGCAGTATAAGCAGGAAGCAGAGCCCAAAATCGATGAAATACGATTGAATAGCTGGGCCGATGAACGATACGCTGAACTGAATCGTCTGCAAGAGCAATCCCTCGAATACTTTGCCCAGGGCGAATACTTGCTGGCGCGGGATGCACTGCAACGGGCGCGCGCAATGATTGCAGCAGCGACGGCAGAATACGCTGACCGGCTGGAGGCGGCAAAACGCGAGGCCCGGACAGCCTTTGAGAATAATCAGGCACCGGAGGCGGAAAAAGCCATGCGACAGGCGCTGCAGCTGGACCCGGCGGCAACGGAAATGCTCGCGCTGCAACAGCGGATTGGCGTCCTGCCCCGGGTGCTGGATTTATTGAGGCAGGCCGACGTTGCCCGCAGTGAAAACCGCGCTGCCAAAGAAGCCGAGGCGCTGCAACAAGTCCTGGCGATCGACCCGTCCCGCGGTATGGTCAAGTCCCGTTTACAAAAATTACAGGCACAAATCAAGCAACAACGATTTTCTGACACAATACAAAAAGCACACAATGCCTTGCATGCGGGCGATTTAGCCGACGCCCAAAAACAGATTGCCCGGGCGAAAACTCTTTTCCCTTCCAGCAAGGAACCCGATTCGTTACAAAAACAGTTGCAGCAGGCACTGCTGGAAAGGGAGTTTGAAAAGGAAACGTCGCTTGGTGAACAAGCCCGGCGGCGGGATGACTGGCCGGCAGCGGAAAAAAACTTCCAGCGGGCCAGGCAATTGAAACCCAATAACAAAACCGCCGTTGAGAATCACAATGTAGCACAGCAGGTTATTGGCGTTACCCGGCGAATCAACCGTACGCTGGCCGAGGAACACCGGCTTGGGGACAAAAAGATACTCGATTCGGTTTCCGCGTATTTGCAGGAAGTGGAACCGGTTACCGGGATCAGCCCCGGACTGCGGAAAATTCACGGCGAGTTGGCGCGCAAGGCGGATTTATACAAAAATGAAGTCGACGTGGTTGTCGTGTCCGATAATGAAACTTACATCATTGTGCGTGGCGAAGGGCACGTCGGGAAAATATCACGCCGCACCATTCAGCTGCGCCCCGGCAGGCGCGTTTTTGAAGGCACCTGCCCTGGTTACAAATCAAAACTGGTTACGGTTGACCTCATTCCGGGAGTGCCAACGAAGCCGGTTACCGTTATATGTGATGAAAAAATTTGAACGAGCTTGAGCAAAAGCTGGCAACTGCAAGGAAAAAATTCCACGCAAGGCTGATATTCGGCGGGCTCGGGGGAATTTTACTGTTTGCAGTCATCCTTCCCCTGGCCTACTTTACGCACGCCGTCTCTTTCCAGGTCCAACCGGGGCTGGCCGCGGAAAATTCCTCCGTACTCGTATCCGGCGGGGCCGGACTGGTGCTTGTTGATACGGTATACGTACTCGGCAGGCAAGTAACCATGCGCTTTGAAGCTCATGGATTTATCAGTCGTACGGTGAGTGTTGATCTTTCAAAAGGTACAAAACACCTGATCGTCGAAATGCAGGAAGCACCGGTGAACGTGGTCATTACTACGGAGCCGTCGCTGTTGCAAACCCGGTGGAGCATCAATGATAGTTACGTCTTCACCGCCGATCGATTTGAACAACAATTGCAGCCGGGCGCGGCCAGCATTGGAATCGATAACGACTTTTACCGTCCCGAAGTGCTGCCCATCGAAGTGCAGACAGGGAAGGATTTCACGCACCACCTGAACCTGGAGCCGGTCACCGGCAGTATCAGCGTAAACTCCGAGCCACGTGGCGCAACGGTCGTAATCAATGGACAAAAGCAGGGTATAACGCCAGCTGAAATACCGGCTGCACCGGGCGGCCTGCATCATCTGCAAGTCATTTTGGACGGGTATGAAGACATCGAAGAAGAGATCACCCTCACTAACCGCCTGATGGACGTCAGGCGGAACTACCGGCTCAAATTGAGACAGACAACCGTGCGCGTTCAGGCGTTACCCACCGGAGGCACTTTGCGCGTCAACGGAGTGGAAACCAGGACGACGAAGCCACTGTCGCTGGCGGCGGGCAAAAGACATATCCTCCAATATGAAAAGCCGGGCTATATTCCCCGGTCCCGGGAAGTACTGCTGCAATTAAACCAGCAGGCGGACGTTTCGTTTCAGTTGCAGGAGGAGACCGGTGCAGTGATCATCCGCAGTACCCCGACAGCCGACGTGCTTATAAACGACAAGCCGGCGGGAGTCACTCCGCAGACGTTTCGCCTGCAAGCGGTACAGCAAAAAATTACCCTGGTGCGTTCCGGGTACCGCACCAGGGAGCTAATGGTAACGCCCACTTCAGCTTCCCCGCTGCTGATTGAAGAAACACTCAAGAGCGAACTAACGGAACGATTGTCGGAAGCAACGCCAACCCTGACAACCGCTACCGGCATTACCATGAAATTTTTTGATCCCGGCGTTCAATCCAGGAATCGTTTCACCATGGGCACTCCGCGCAATGACAAGGACCGGCGTGCGGATGAATTTGAACGTGAAGTTAAACTAACCAAGCCGTTTTACGTTAGTACGACCGAGATCACCGAAGAGCAATTTGCAAAGTATAAATCGATTCAGGCGTCAGGAAAGAAGCACCCGGTACGCAACGTGTCCTGGCTGGATGCGGCGGGGTTTTCCAATTGGATGAGCGCACAGGATAACTTGCAGCCGACGTACCGGATTATCAAGGGGCGAGTGCACAGCTTTAATGCCGCCGCCGACGGCTACCGCCTGCTTTCGGAAGCCGAATGGGAGTGGCTGGCACGAGTTGCGGGCCGTTTGGGAACCGTCCGGTTTGTCTGGGGCAACGAGACCACGATCCCCAAAAGCAGCGGCAATTTTGCCGATAAAAGCGCCAGGGGAAACATACCGCAATATATTCCCCGGTACGACGATGGCTTCGCCGGAGTCGCGCCGGTGGGCTCGTTTGTGGCCGATGCGGCCGGGTTGTATGATATGGCTGGCAACGTAAGCGAGTGGGTGCATGACATTTACGATTTGCAACCGCCCAAGCCCGGGCAGGTTGAAACCAATCCTTTCGGCGGACAATATGGAGACCGCCGGGTAATCAAGGGCTCAAGCTTTCGTTCGGCGGCGATGACAAGTTTGCGCTCGAGTTTCCGGGCAAGTGCACTGCAGGGGCGTGACGACGTCGGCTTCCGTGTAGCGCGCTACCTGTACGGGCCGGTAGAACCGCTGGCTGGAGTACAACCATGATATTGAAAAAACGCATTTTCTGGCTGGCATTGGCAGTGCTGGGCGGCGCAGCGCTGCTGGTCCAGGCCGTGGTATTGGACGCTGCCGCTGATGGCAAGCCTTATTCCGTCAGCCTCAACAGCCCGGTTACTTTTCCGGTCGACATCTAGCATAACAACTATGCCCAGTTTTCTGAAAACTATGATGGCCCTGGTGATTAGCATCGTCAGTGTGCACACGACATACGTTGTTTTGATCAGGCCGCACGCTGAACAGGCTTTGATTGCGGCGCAACAGCAGGGGCAGACGGCGACAAGAGTGCTTTCCGTTATTTTGAAAGACTATGAACAGGAAATCTGCATCATCCTGATGCTTTGGGGCATCTACCTCATTTTGGAAAGGTACTACAGGGTCGTCAAGCATCGCTACCTGTTCAAGCTGGAGCTCATCGCCAATGAAACAGAGCAGGCCCCGGATAAGAACTTCACCATGCGGGAAATGCAGTCGGCATTGCGGGAATTTGAAAAAATAGAGGACCAGGAAACGCGCAATGCCCCGCTGATAAAGACGTTGAGCGCCGCCGCCCGTCGCTATATCGCCACTGAGAACGTGCAGAACACTTCTGATGCCATTGTCACTGGCGTTGAAGCGCTCGCCGCCCAGATAGAATCCGGCAATTCAATGATCAGGTATCTGATCTGGGCGATTCCGTCCATCGGTTTCATCGGCACCGTGCGCGGCATCGGGCAAGCGCTTTCACAGGCAGACCAGGCCCTGGCCGGGGACATTGCGGGAATGACAAACAGCCTGGGCGTGGCTTTCAACTCAACCTTGGTCGCTTTGATTATCAGCATTGTACTGATGTTTTTTTTGCATGAGCTGCAACGCCTGCAAGACAGGCTTGTGATAGACACCCAGATTTATTGCGAAGAGTTCCTGTTGAATCGAATCAAGAGAAATTAATGCGCCGGTGGTCACAACGCAAGCCGGAGGGTTTTAATCTTTCATTTTTAGACATCATGGCCTGCGGGCTGGGCGCCATTATTCTGGTCTTCATGCTGGTAAAATATAAAACTGAAAAGACCGACGTGGGGTACATGGAATCGAGTGCCTTGCAAGCGGACCTGGCCGGCATACAGAATGAAATCAAAGCCATTGAGTCAGGAAACAATATGCTGTCGGCGCAGCTGGAAAAGCTGAAACAAAGGCTGCAACGGCAGGCGCAACAATCAATGCAGCAGGATCAGGAAAGCAGCGCGGTGGCGAAGGAAATCATACAGCTTGCAAAAGAAATCGCGCGCCTTGAGCAGGAAAAAACAAAGCAGGAACGGCAGAGGGAAGCTGAGAACAAAATACCCGACCCGGTCCAAAAGACGCACCAGGAACATTTGATCGGATTGCGCGTGACGGGACAACGCGTATTGATTTTGCTGGATAACAGCGCATCCATGGCAGACGAGCGCCTGGTGGATATTGTAAAAATCAAGGCCTCAAATACGGCTGCCAAAAAATCCGCTCCGAAATGGCAGCGGACGATTGCGGTAGTGAATTGGATTCTTGACCGGATTCCTGACGGCAGCGAGTACATGGTTATAAACTACAACGACAAGGCGGATTTTCTGACGGGTCAAAGATGGTTGAAAGGCAACGACGCGAGTGCCCGTTTAACGGTATCTCAGGCCCTGGGGAAGCTGTATCCGCAAGAAGCAACCAACCTTCATGCAGCCCTGGAGTTAATCAAAAGCAAGGCCGTTAATCCCACGGACATCTACGTGATTACCGACAGTCTGCCCACTAAAGGAATCGGCACTCTCTCCGCATGGAGAAGGCTTAAGGGGTGCGGCGTTCTAGTCGGCCAGGCAACAACCGTATCCGGTGAATGCCGACGAGAGCTGTTTTACTCGGCTGTCCTGTCTTTTTCCAAAAGTGTTGCGGCCAAAGTCAATGCCGTACTGCTTCCTATTGAGGGTGACCCGGAGGCGGCGCGGGCCTACTGGTTTTGGTCTGCTGCCACGGCGGGCATTATGATCAGTCCGGCAGGATCATGGCCGTGAAACAAAACAGAAAAGACAACCAAATATTCGGCGTGTCATTCCTGGACGTGATTTGCTGCAGTTTTGGCGCCATGGTGTTGATCGTGCTTTTATCAAAAACAGACGTGGCGGGAGGCACCCCGGACACAAGCAAAATAATAAATTTATTGGAAGATATCATTTCCGAAAAGGAAATAAAAACCGCCACTGAAAGAGAACGTGAGCTCCTGGTTGAGCAGAGACGCAGCCTCGAAACCCAAATCGAACAAATGGAAGCACCGGGCTCCGGCCTGGCTGGATTAAAGCAACAGCTTGCCGAACAGCGGGCAAAAGCGAAGATATTACAAACGCAAGTCGGTGCACTGGAAAAAAAGAAAATGCCTCAAAGAGCAAAGACGGACAAAGTGGCCGAGGTGGGCGGCATTCCAGTGGACAGCAACCACATTATTTTTATTGTGGACACTTCCGGAAGCATGCAAGCCTTGTGGCCGCGCGTCATTGATGAAATAAAAAACGTTATTAACATTCATCCCAAAGTAAAAGGTTTCCAAATCATGAATGATAATGGAGATTACTTGTTGCAGGGTTACGCCGGCAAGTGGATACCCGATACCCCCGGCAGAAGAAAATCAGTATTGTCCCTGATGCAAAACTGGACAAGTTTTTCAAACAGCAGTCCGGTCGAAGGACTGCAACAGGCACTCAGAACCTATGCCAAACGCACTGACAATCTTGCCATTTACATATTCGGCGATGACTACAGCGGATCATCCTATGACCCGGTGCTGAACACCATTTCAGAGTTAAACCTTGATCGTAAAACGGGGCGGTCCATTGCCCAAATTCACGCCATCGGCTTCTTCCAGCCAGCGGATGACGCCGGCAACCGTTTCTCCACGCTGATGCGGGAAGTCACCCGCCGCAATCGGGGTGCGTTTGTCGCCCTGGGACCGAACTAAAGATAAATCCCGCCCACCCGGGAAATTCCGCGATCCCGGATCCAACCGCCCTCCCCGCTTCACCTCCCGGGGTAAAGTTGCTATCGTATGTTCCCGGAGAGATGGCCGAGTGGCTGAAGGCGCTCCCCTGCTAAGGGAGTATGGGTTTTATAGACCCATCGAGGGTTCGAATCCCTCTCTCTCCGCCAGGTCGCTCACCATTTTCAGGCAGCTTTACAGACATAGAGCCATCCTTTTCAGGCGCTTGCCTATGCCCCCGCGATCCAGAGTACCAAGAGAGTTTCGGGGCCTATCAGCGACTTTGGGCATGGCCGTATTGTGTCGTGCATGAGAACGTTGAGATTTTCGCCTGTAGGCGCTATGGGTGCCTCGGGGCGCCGTTTCATGGACGGTGCCGCGTTTTCGCCGGGACGCTGAGCGCCCTGGCGCTGTCCGCGGTCCCGGCGTGTCCGGCACCGGCAGGCGGTTTACAATAACCTTGACAGACTTTGCGGTGCCCGCCTGGTTACACCGTTCTGATAGGGAGGAATAGTCATGAGCAATCATAAGGAATATCGCGTTGAGCACGATACTATGGGGGAGGTGCGCGTGCCGACCGCTGCTCTCTACGGCGCCCAGACGCAGCGCGCGGTGGATAATTTCCCGATCAGCGGTTTGCGTATGCCGCGTTCCTTTATTCGCGCCCTGGGCCTGATCAAGGGAGCCGCCGCCGCGGCTCATCAAGCACTTGGGCTGCTGGACGCCAGGGTGGCCGGTGCGATCCAGGAAGCGGCAGCAGAGGTGGCCGAGGGACGCCACGATGCCCATTTCCCGATTGACGTATTTCAAACCGGGTCAGGGACCAGTTCCAATATGAACAGCAACGAGGTGATCGCACGGATCGCCTCGGATCAGCTGGGAAGCAAGGTCCATCCCAATGATCACGTCAACATGGGACAAAGCAGCAACGACGTGATTCCCACCGCGATTCACGTGAGCGCCAGCCTGCTGGTCAGCGAGGAGTTGCTGCCTGCGCTGGAACACCTTGCCGCGACGATCGATCAGCGCGCCGCTGAGCTGCAGGATACGGTTACTACCGGCCGCACGCATTTGATGGATGCCATGCCGGTGACCCTGGGACAGGAACTGGGTGGCTGGAAAATGCAGGTCAAGCAGGGCACGGAGCGCATCCGCGATGCCTTGCAGCGGATGCAGGCATTGCCGCAGGGCGGCACGGCGGTTGGCACCGGGATCAACGCGCATCCCGAGTTTGCCGAGCGCTTCAGCGCGCAGTTGGCCAGGCAAACCGGCGTCGCCTTTCGCCCTAAAGAGAACTATTTCGAAGCGCTCAGCAGCCAGGACGCGGCGGTAGAACTCAGCGGGCAACTAAAGACAGTGGCCGTCAGCCTGATGAAGATCGCCAACGATCTGCGCTGGATGAACAGCGGGCCGCTGGCAGGACTGGCCGAGATTAGCCTACCCTCGCTGCAGCCCGGCAGCAGCATCATGCCAGGCAAGGTCAACCCGGTCATTCCGGAGGCAGTGTGCATGGTCTGTGCCCAGGTCATCGGAAACGATGCCACCATCACTGTGGCCGGCCAATCCGGAAGCTTCCAGTTAAACGTGATGCTGCCACTGATCGGCTACAATCTATGCCAAAGCCTGCAGGTCCTCAGCAATGCCTGCCGCGTTCTGGCCGATCAGGCCATTAGCGGATTCCAGGTGAATCATGATCGGCTGAACGAGGCGCTGCGCCGCAATCCGATTCTGGTCACTGCACTGAACGCGGTGATCGGCTATGAGAAAGGCGCACAGATCGCCAAGACTGCCTATGCGGAGGGCAGGCCGGTCCTGGAAGTGGCACGGGAAATCAGCGGTCTTGACGCCGCCGACCTGGAGCGACTGCTGGATCCGCTGGCACTGACCCGTGGCGGCATTCAAAAGTAGGGCAGCGTCCCGAAGTCGTTAACGAAACGCGGAAACCGAGCTCCCTGGCAAGGTAGCGCAGAGCCGCGGCCCTGCTTCCCGGTCCCGCCCGCCGGCGGCTCCCCGCCCGCGAACGGCGGAGTTACGGTATGCGTTGACTGACGACGCGAGCCTCAATTTGCCCCATGATCTGAGCCAGTGGCGCAACGTCAGAGCTGCTCTCGCCGTCAACCAAACGGATGTGCGTGGCGTCTGCCGGCAGTTGACCGAAAGTAGGATCGATGCTGTACCAGCGCCGACCGTCCCAACTCTGGGCCCAGGTATGGTACAGAAAGCCGTCCAGCGGCGCCGCTGCCGAATAAACCAAGCCGTTGACGACCCGGGTCGGGATCCCCGCCGCCCGCGCCAATGCGGCGTACAGGAAACTTTGCCCCTGACATTCCGCCCTGCGGTTTTTCAACACGTCCATGGCGGTATATACATCACTCGCCTCATCCTGAATATTCGCGTCGATCCAGTTCACCAGCGCCTGCATGCGATCTTGCGGCGAACTCAGTCCATCGGTGAGCCGGGACGACAACGCCGCCAGCTCGGGGTGCCGGGAAGGGATGATCGGCGAGTGTTCCAGGAACGGTTGTGCCCCGTCCGGAGGAAACGGCGATAAGCCGGAAGGGCCGGCGCCCTCCTGCAAGGCAAGGGCACAATGCACGCGTCCGGTCTGCGCCTCCCTTCGGCATTGCTGGCGCTGACTCGGCGCCGGCAGCCGGAAGTCGCCCATGCCGCTAAACTCCACTTCCAGCGCAATGACTTGGCGCGGTTGCACGATGGCCGGAGCCGTGCGCACCCGGCTGAAGCTGAGCAGCGTCTCTTCTGTGTTTTGCCTGGCCAGGGCCAGGTATTCCAGCGCCTGTTGCTCGTTATCGAGCAAAAAGGCTTCCAGCGCACCGTTGCTTGCTTCCTCCAGCAGCGGGGTTCCGTCGGCTCCCATCCAGGCAACGATCGAATTCCCCTGTATCTGGGATTCCACCCGGTAGACGGCTTCGGCCAGGGGTGGGCGAGACCCGGCGAATACGACCTGCTGCTCGATCGACTCCAGCCGTTGGGATTCGCCATCATAGATCCAGTAGCGATACATCGCACCCGGCTCAAGCCCGCGCAACAGCGGGTAGAGCAAAGAGCCGCTGGAAGGATAGAGTGGCGCGGAGAGATCGGTCACCTGTTCATGGACCCCGGCAGCATTGATGACCTTGGAATACAGGCGGGAGCTCTTTATATGACCGTACACCTGCTGCTGGCTGTCATCCATGTTGTAACTGTAATCAAATTCCCGCAGTTGCAGATCTTCAGAAACACGATCCTGCGAGCGCAGCGTAATCCTCTTGTCCTTGCCCATCAGTCGCAACTGCAAAACGGATTGGGATTGGATCAGGTAATACGGTGCATCGCGTTGGATTCGGTAATGGCCATAGCCGGCGGGCTTCCCGCTAAGGCGGATCCCGTACCAGTATTCAGAGAAGGGCAGTGTAGACAGCGTATAGCGCACCGGGAGATCGGGCACTACCGCCGCCGTGCGCCGGGGCGCATTACCTTGACAGCCCGGCAGCAGGCCGGCAGCAAACAACAGCACCGCGACGGCGAGCCAGGAGCGTACACGGTAACCGGTCAGCGAATCGGCCTCAGCGACCGGATGCGCTGCTCGGGCATCGGTCATACTCAGGCGGCCAACTGCCGCAGCACGTAGGGCAAGATCCCGCCGTTCAGGAAATAGTCCCACTCCTTCGGCGTGTCAATGCATACCTTGGTCTGAAATTCAACGCGGGTACCGTCTTCCGGGCGCACAGTGACCTTCAGTTCGCGGGCGCCGGGCTGGATATCTTCCAGGTCGAACTGTTCCTGGCCGCGGATCCCCAGCGACTCGGCACTCTCGCCCGGCGGCAAAAGCAGGGGCAACACGCCCATCCCGACCAGGTTGGAACGGTGAATGCGCTCAAAACTCTGTGCCAGCACGGCGCGCACGCCGAGCAGACGGGTACCCTTGGCGGCCCAATCGCGCGAAGAACCAGTGCCGTATTCCTTGCCGGCAATCACCAGCAGCGGCACCTTTTCCTGCTGGTAGCGCATCGCGGCGTCATAAATGCTCATCTGCTCCGCCGACGGAAAGTGCCGGGTCCAGCCTCCTTCCGTACCCGGTGCCAGCTGGTTGCGCAGCCGAACGTTGGCGAAAGTCCCGCGCATCATCACTTCGTGGTTGCCGCGCCGGGAACCGTAGGAATTGAAGTCTGCCGGATCTACCTGGTGCTCGATCAGGTAGCGCCCGGCTGGACTCGATTTGGCGATTGAGCCAGCGGGTGAAATGTGATCGGTGGTGATGCTGTCGCCGAGCAGCGCCAACAGCCGGGCACCGCGCACCGGCACCAACGCCTCCGGTTTACTCTGGATGTCCTGGAAAAACGGAGGCAGCCGAACATAAGTGGATTCCTGCTGCCAGAGGTAGCGATTGCCCTTCGGGATCTGCAGGGCATTCCAATGTTTGTCGCCGGCAAAGACATCCTGGTAGCTGTTGCGGAACATGGAGGAATTCAAGCTGCTCTGCATCACGGCGGCGATTTCTTTCTGCTCCGGCCAGAGTTCGCGCAGGTAGACCGGACGCCCGTCCTGGTCCTGCCCCAACGGCTCCTGGTACAGATCGACGTCCATGGTTCCAGTCAGTGCATAGGCAACCACCAGTGGCGGCGAGGCGAGGAAGTTCATGCGCACCTCGGGATGCACCCGGCCCTCGAAGTTGCGATTGCCGGAGAGCACCGAGGCCGCCACCACGTCTCCTGCGGCGATGGCCTGGCTGACCGGCTCAGGCAGGGGGCCGGAATTTCCGATGCAGGTCGTGCAGCCGAAGCCTACAATGTGAAAGCCCAGCGTCTCCAGCGCGGAGAGCAAGCCCGCCTTGTCCAGGTAATTGCGCACCACCAACGAGCCCGGTGCCAGGCTGGTCTTAACCCACGGTTTGACCTGCATCCCGCGGGCGGCGGCTTTTTGCGCCAGCAGGCCGGCCCCCACCATAACGGAAGGATTGGAGGTATTGGTGCAGGAAGTGATCGCAGCGATCACGACGGCCCCGTCGCGCAGTTCGCATGATTCGCCCGCGCCCAGCTTCATCGGTGCACTGCCGCTGCCTTTGCGCTCGCGGCACATCACCTGTAGCTCCTTGCGGTAAATCTGCTGCGCCTTTTTCAGACTAATGCGGTCCTGTGGTCGCCGCGGGCCGGCCAGGCTCGGTTCCACGGAACCCATATCCAAACTCATCGCATCACTGTAGCGGGCCGGGGGGCCACTGTCCTGGCGCCAGAGTCCCTGCTGCCTGGCATAGTGCTCGACCAACGCCAAGTGCCCGCTGGAGCGGCCGGAAAGCTCCAGGTAGTGCAGGGTTTCCTGATCGATAGGGAAGATGCCGCAGGTGGCACCGTACTCCGGCGCCATATTGGCGATGGTGGCGCGGTCTGCCAAAGGCAAATGAGCCAGCCCGGCACCGTAGAACTCGACAAACTTGCCCACCACGCCTTTCTCCCGCAGCATTTGCGTAACAGTGAGCACCAAGTCGGTTGCCGTGACCCCCTCGCTCAACCGGCCGCGCAATTCAAACCCCACCACCTGCGGAATCAGCATGCTGATCGGCTGACCGAGCATGGCCGCCTCGGCCTCAATGCCGCCCACGCCCCAGCCCAGTACCCCCAGGCCATTGATCATCGTGGTGTGCGAATCCGTACCTACCAGCGTATCCGGATAAGCCTGTATGACACCGTTGTGTTTACGGGTAAATACGGCCCGCGCCAGGTATTCCAGGTTCACCTGGTGGACAATGCCGGTGTCCGGAGGCACTACCTTCAGGTTGGAAAACGCCTGCTGGCCCCAGCGCAGAAAACTGTAGCGCTCCTGGTTGCGGTCAAACTCGATCGCAGCGTTGCGTTGCGGGGCATCCGGGCGGGCATACACGTCCACCTGCACGGAGTGGTCTATCACCAACTCGGCCGGGGCGATCGGGTTGATCCGGTCCGGGTCGCCGCCCAGCTGCTCCATGGCGTCGCGCATCGCGGCCAGGTCCACCACGGCCGGCACGCCGGTAAAATCCTGCATCAGCACGCGAGCCGGGGTGAAAGCGATCTCCGATTGCGCTGCGTCCCCGGCGTCCCAACGCGCCAGCGCCTCAATATCCTTCTGTTTGACGCTGTCCTGATCTTCGCAGCGGAGCAGATTTTCCAATAGGATCTTCAGCGCATAGGGCAAACTGGACACTTCCCCGATCTCTTGCAATGCGTCCAGCCGATAGATTTCATAAGTCTGTCCCGCCATGTCCATTGTACTGCGGGAACCGAAGCTGTTTTTCATAGTTCTGTTCCTAAAAGCGCCGTTCCGGCATTGAGCCTGCGGTCTATTGTACTACCGAATCGCCCCCAGTGGAGATCACGCGCTCAATGCACCCTCCCCCCAGGCAAATTTTGCCCGTATAGAACACGATCGACTGCCCGGGCGCCGCCGCCCGCTGAGCGCTGTCGAAGGCAACCTCGCAGGCTCCATGCTCCACCTCGCTCACCCAACAATCCTGGTCCCGCTGGCGGTAGCGCAGCTGGGCACGGCAACGCAACGGCAGACGGGGCGGCTCTCCGCTGATCCAATGCAGGGGGCCGGTGCGCACCGTGCGGCAGTACAGCAGCGGATGGTCCCACCCCTGCACCACGTACAGGCGGTTGTGCGCTACGTCCTTGGCAGCCACGTACCAGGGCGCGCCATTGCCCCCCTTTATGCCACCGATGCCCAGATTGTGGCGCTGTCCGACGGTATAAAACCAGGCGCCGCGGTGTGCGCCCAGCAGGCGGCCCTGCATGGTTTGAATCTCCCCGGCATGGGCCGGCAGATAGCGGCCCAGGAAATCCTGGAAATTCCGCTCGCCGATGTAACACAGTCCGGTGCTGTCGCGCTTGTCACAGGTGACCAACCCGGCCTTTGCCGCCAGCGACCGCACCTGCGGCTTGCACAACTCTCCCAGCGGGAACAGCAGCCGCGCTAACTGATCCTGCGTGAGCAAATGTAAAAAATAGCTCTGATCCTTGTTCTGATCGGCTCCTTTGAGCAGTTGGAAACGCTCGTTGGCGCAGCCGATGCGCGCATAGTGACCGGTTGCCAGCCGGTCCGCACCGGATTTCAGTACCTGCTCCAGCAGGGCGCGGAACTTGATCTCCCGATTGCACAGCACGTCGGGGTTGGGAGTATCGCCGCTGCGGTATCCTTCCAGGAAGGGCTCGAATACGCGCTGCCAGTAATCGACCGACAGGTCCAGGGTGCGCACCGGGATCTGCAGCGTGGCGCATACGCTGTAGGCGTCCTGTGCGTCCAGCGCAGCACTCTCGCAGCCGCGTGCATCTTCTTCGTGCCAGTTGTGCATGAACACCCCTTCCACGCGGTGGCCCGCCTGCAGCAGCAGGTGCGCAGCCACGGAGGAATCCACGCCCCCGGATAAGGCGGCCGTTACTTGCACTGATGCCCCTGGTGAGCTCCAGGGTCCCGGCGAACCAGATGTGCGCCGGGCCGGATTTTTTCCGCCCGCAAACGCTGGCCGGGATATGTCCGGAGCATTCTGTGACGCAGGGAGATCAGCACCGTCCCGGCACGCTACCAACGGCACGGCGGTGCTGCGACCTGGTCCGCGCTCGCCCCTGGCTCAACGGCAGCCATCAGTTGCCGGGCTCCTCACCGGAAGGCGGTTGTTCGTGCCGGCCCGTTTCCGCCGACGGGCTCCTGTCACCGCTCCCGGCAGCGGTACGGTTATGGATATATTCCAACAAGTGCAACGGATAACGCCGCCCGGCCAGGTAATCGTCCACGCAGCGCAGCACCATCGGACTGCGCAACCGCCCACGCTGCAGGAATAACTCCTGCCGCGACAACCAGCAGGTGCGCAGGATGTCCTCGTCCAACGAGCCTTGCCTGCGCTCCCCGGTGATTACGCCGTGAAAACAAAAGCGCAGGTAGCTGCAGTCCGCTTCACCAGGCTTGGGATAAAGGTAGACGCCGACTAGCGCCTGCGGCTCGAAACCAAAGCCGGTTTCTTCCCGTACCTCGCGCCGCACTGCTTCCGGCAGGCTCTCCCCATGCTCAAGATGCCCGGCCGGCTGATTGATCACAATGCGCTGCCGTTCGCGTTCCTCCACAAACAAAAAGCGTCCCTGCCGCTCGATCACGGCCGCTGCTGTCACGTTGGGTCTCCAAATCACCGGGGGAGCGGTTCCTCTTGTTCCACATGGGACGGCCCATGCACAATCCTGGGCACACCCGCCAAGTAATTATACGATCATCCAGGTCTGCGGTTGACGCCGCTCACCCGCCCGGCCTCCGCACTGACGTGGTGGCCATGAGTGTGCCCGGCCGGCGATCATTTCGCGGCAGCGGCGCAGGGTGCGGTTGGAGCCACTGCCCGCCATCCTTCCCGATCCCTTTGCAGAAAATCAGGAATACCGCCTGCTTCCTGACGTGGTGGCCATGAGTGCGCCCGGCCGGCGATCATTCCGCGGCGGCGGCGCAGGGTGCGGTTGGAGCCACCGCCCGCCATCCTTCCCGATCCCTTTGCAGAAAATCAGGAATACCGCCTGCTTCCTGTCTTCGTTACTCATTATGATGACCGGGTAGTGTAAAAGTTCGTCCGACAGAAACTTCGGCTACGACGCCCGTCATTATCCTGAGAAACTCTGCCTTTCCCCTGATTACAGTGGTCCTGACCGCCACCAACGGTAGCGCTTCGAGCCTGGCGGGCGGGCGCTCCATAGACATGCGCCTTCTTTCTGCTCTCGCCGGCGCGGGTTCGGCTCAGCCGAATCCCCTGGTGGCATTCGTTTGTTCCGGGTATTGCAGTTATGTTATTACTGGCACCGCTTCATTGAGGATTCGCCGGAGACCGGAGACACAACGTGGATAAGCAGATTAGTACTGCCAAGCGGCTGGAATTATTGATTGAATGGCTCATTTTCAGTTGCCGCTGGTTGCTGGTGCCCTTTTACCTCGGGCTGGGGCTGGCGCTGATCGTGCTGCTGGCTGCTTTTATTAATGAGTTCTTCCACTTTTTCTCACATCTGGAAGCCTTCAGCTACAAGACCACCACCATTTTTATTTTGGAGGCCATCGATCTCACCCTGATAGGCAGCCTGATGCTGATGGTCATGTTGGCCGGGTATGAGAATTTTGTCTCCCGCATCGACATCGCGGAAAATGTAGAGCGACCGGAATGGATGGGCAAACTGGACTTCAGTTCGCTGAAGCTGAAGTTGGTTTCATCGCTGGTGGCGATCTCCAGCATTCAACTACTCAAGGCATTTCTGAATATTGAGCAGATGTCGGAGTTCGAGTTGCACTGGATGTTGTTGGTGCACCTGACTTTCGTGATTTCCGGACTGCTACTGGCGCTGATGGATTTCATCTCCAGCCGCTCTGGCAAACAGTTGCTCCCGGCGCCGGGGCAGACCCACGCCAGCGCCGGGGAAACGAAAAATTTCCCGCGCTAAAATAGAGCCCGGCCGGGTGACGGTGGTGGCAGGAAGCCATATAATTCATTTATATCAATCCGATAAGGAATTATTAAAATGTCGTTTATAACGATTATTCGGGCGCTATCGGAGGTGTTGACATCCCTCTGCCAGTGGGGGTAGCATCCAATGGTATTAAGCGTAGCGGTTTCCGAACTACGCAATCACTGGAATTCCAGTACCCATCGATGAACACCTTTGCAGGTTTCGCCTGCAGGGTTTTGCCTTTACTTAAGGCAGGGAGGGGCTCCACCACCACCCCCCCTCCCTGCCATCTTTATCCTGATAGGATGCGGCTCCGCGGGCGGCATTGCCCGGTTCTGACATCCATCCTCTACGGCTGCGGAAACGGGCAATTGTGTCTTCCCGCGAGCCGGTTCCTGTCTATATATCTATAGCCGGATACCTATAACTGGCTACGGGCCAGTCTTTGATCCTCTTTGATCCTCTTTGATCCTCTGGGATCCAAAGACAGTCCGGTTGGATCGGACATCGATCCGCTCCTGATGCGCAGGACCCGTCCTCTCGATCCGTACGGACATGATTCTCAGCTTTCCGGCAGGCATATGCCCCGTCCCGCCTGAAAACCTTTCACCGCTCCGGTGCATTGTCCAGTGCCTGGAATCCGTATGCCGCAACAGCCTGTATTGCGGCAGGAGCTGAAAGTTGACGATACAGGCAACACAAGGAGATGAAATCATGCAAGGAACGCATATCTGCCGCCGAAAATGGTGCTGGCTGCTGATCCTGTCGGTGCCGGGGCCCCTGCCTGCGGTGGCGGCAGACGGGAGCGGGACATGGGCGCTTTTTACGCTCGCGGCTGAGGCGGCGGAACCGGTCCCGACCCGACGGAACCAGGCGCCGGCGGACGCGGGTCGCAAAACGAGAGGGGAAAGCGCCGGGGTCACACAGCGACGCACTTATGCCACCGGTCCCGACCCGGCCGCGTACTTTATTTTTTGTCAGCCGCCGGGCTGCCCGATGCCCACGCCAAAGAGCCCGGTCCGGGAACCTCATCCCAAGCGACGGGCGGCGCAGAATCCCGGCAGCGCAGCTGTCAAGCCTGCAGCGCCAACCGTACAGGAGACGGCGCCTCCGTCCTCAACCCGTTCCGAGCCACCACCTGGAGCCCGTTCCGAGCCTCAAACGGCAGCGCTGTCTATCGCAGCGCCCGAGCCTCGTTACGCTCCGGGCTCCCTGCCGCACGCAGCCCGGACGATCATGCGCCCACCCCGGGCCGGTCCCTCCCGGGCCTATTTCCCTCGTGCCAACTCCCTGCGCGCCGGCTCCGATGTACCAGGAGACGGCCCCTACCGCCTCCAGCCCGCAACCTGCTCTGCCAGGCAGCGGGCCGATCGAGCGGAGCAGACCCGTTGGACGATGCGCTGTTCGGTCACGGCAGGCAGAGGATTCCGGTTCAGCTCCCGTTGCAACGCGGGCCGCCGTCAGCCCCGGGCTTTGCAGAAGACCGTCTCCCTGGCCGAGGTGAATGAACCCTCAACGCATCTGCCCGCAGATGCCACCCTTTCTGCACCGCAGAGATGAGCGGACGGTTTCTCTCCCGCGCCGCCGTGCACCAACAGGGACCGCTGCGGCGGGCGCTGAAAAATCCCACTGAAGTAATGGAGGATGCTCCCATGCAAACCATCACCTGCCGAGTCGCCGCGGCAATACTGTCGTTGTGCTGTCTGCTGCTGCCCGTGTGCGTACACGCCGCAGGCGCCACGACCGGAACGGAATTTCAGGCCTTCTATAACTTTATCAACGCCGCCGCGACCGGGTTCCTGGGACGCGCGATCGCGATCACCGGCGGCATCATCGCCCTGGGGGTGGCCGCCGCCAGCGGACGTTACGTGCTTGCGATCGGCGGCATCATTCTCGCCGTGTTCGGCAGCCTGGGTCCCCAAGTGGTAAACGCCATCTTCGGTGCGGTTATCTAACATGAGCGAACGCTTTTGTATCCCGAGACGATTGGATGATCCGCCGACCTTCTTTTTCTGGCAATTCGACACGGTTCTGATCGTGGTGGGTTTTTTTATTATCGGCTCCTTATTGCAGTTGGCAGTGATTCTGAGCTTGGCGGGCATATTCGTGGCGCGGGGGTGGTCGCGCTTGCGCGCGTCGGGGGCGCGCGGCATTTTGCCGGCGCTGCTGTACTGGTACAGCCCCTGTTGGCTGCCGCAGCGACCGCCGAGTTGCGTACGCGAGTACGTGGGCTGAGTATTTTGCGATGCGCAGCACGCATTACGCCTCGGCGCTGGCGCAAACCTTGCATCGGCGCAACCTGTGGATGCTGATCGCTGTGCTGCTGGCACTGGCCAACCTGGCTTTAGCCTGGTTTGTGCTGTCCCGGGAATCTCGCGAACGGATCGTAATAGTGCCGCCGCGTTTCGAAAAAGCGTTCTGGATCCAGGGACGGGAGGTAAGCGATTCCTACCTGGAACAACTGGGTGTGTACGTGTCCGAGCTCGCGCTGAGTTACAGCCCGGACAACGTGCGGTACCGGATCCAGCAGTTGCTGACGCACACTGATCCGCGTGCGTACGCCGAATTATCGAAGAGCCTGCAGGCTGATGCCGATCGGATCATCCGCAACCGCATCTCCGCTGTATTTCATCCCCAACAGGTGCGGATACGAAACGCTGAACGCAAGACGGCGGTGTACGGACTGCAAACGCGCATGATCGGCGGAAAGATTTCCGACAGTAGGCAGCTTGCGCTGGTAGTTGCCTTCGGCGGCTCCGATCGGTTGCAGGTAAACAAAATTACAGAGGTGGAAGTTGATGCGGCTGATCCGTTTTTGCTGGCTGATCCTGATCCTGTTGCTGAGTAAAGACGCCGGCGCCGCACAGCTGCTGGAACTGGCGGACGGCGAGAGTGCGCCGGTGCGCGTCTCGCGCCGGGACTTGACCCGCATCGCTATAGCGGACGGGGGAAAGATAGCGCGCCTCTGGGGAAGGAATTCACAGGTGTCCGTGGAGACTGATCCCGAAGCCGGGCAAGTCTTCGTGCGCCCGCTACAGGGCGATGGCACTGCTTTTGCGCTGCACGTGCGCAGCGAGCGCGGAGCGACCTATACGCTGCTGGCGGTTCCGGCGGATATTCCGGCGGACACGATTTTTATCCGGGAGCGGATCGCTTCCGGGGCGCGCGCCTCTACGGCGCTGCGCCGGCCCGATACACACGTCGTCCTGATCAAGCAGTGGATCCGCGCCCTGGCTCTGGACGGCTTGCCACCTGGAACGCGCGCGGAGTCTGTGGACCTGCCCGTTCCGCTGTGGCAAGAGACCGAGTTGCGCCTGGTGCAACGCGTTTACGGACCAGGTCTGATTGCCGAGCGCTACCTGCTGCGCAATGTCTCCTCCGCCCAGGTGCGCCTGCATGAGCGCGAGTTTGCCGACCTGTCGACAAAGGTCCGCGCAGTAGCCGTCGATCTGCATGTATTGGAGCCTGGGGAATCGGCGGTAATCTACCTGCTGCGCGAGAATGAAGATGAATAAGATCAGGCTGAGACAGATCCTGATCGCCGCCGCCATTATGCTGACTCTGCTACTGGTGGTCAGCGTGGGACTGTTTGTCTCTGAACGCAAGGCACAGCGCAGCGGGACAGCGCCGCGCACAGAGGTGAAGCGCGACTTCCGTTCGCTGGGGCAGGATATCGATCCGGCCGCGATCTGGATCGAGCGCTCTGAGGCACAATTTGAAACGCTGCAACGCAACGACAAAGCGCTGATGTCAGAACTGGAACGACTTACAACGCGTATCGAGCAATTCGAGCAGCGCCACGCGCAGCGGAATCCGGTTCCAACGCCATTCCCTGAAACACCTGCGGCAGTTGCGGAGGCCGATCTGATCCTTGAACCACCGCCGCTGCCGTATCCCCGTGCGGAGCCGCCCCCATCGGCCCTGCTCCCTGCGGTGGAGTTCTCGCCCCCTGCTGCTTTGACCGCCGCGGGGCCGGACACGGGATCCAACATCGGACCTGGCCCGGCGGCAGCAACGGACACGCTGGCAGTAGAGGTGAGGCCGCCCGCACCGACAACCGCGCCGGGTCCGAGTTCCACCGGCCTGCACCTGGAAGAGTACATTCCTTCCGGCGCTTTCGCGCAGGGCGTTCTGCTGACCGGGCTCGACGCCCCGACCGGCGGGCTGGCACAGACCAACCCGGTGCCGGTATTGCTTTCCCTGTCCAGCCAGGGCCGGTTGCCGAATCGTTTTCAGCATCGCATCCGAGAATGCTTTATCACCGCCGCCGGCTACGGTGACCTCGCCTCGGAGCGGGTCTACCTGCGCCTGGAGCGGCTTTCCTGCGTATTGCGCAGCGGGCAGACGCTGGACCTGGACCTGCAGGGATACGTGGCCGGCGAGGACGGCAAAGCGGGGCTGCGCGGCAAGGTGGTCAGCAAACAGGGCAGCCTGATCGGTCGTTCGCTGCTGGCAGGACTGGCCGGCGGCATCGGCGAGGGATTGTCGCAGTCATTTACCTCCTTAAGCACCAATGCCCTGGGCTCGGTGCAAACCATCGACGGCAATCAACTGCTGCAACACGGTCTTGCCCGGGGCGCCGGTAACGCTCTGGAGCAGGTCGCCCAGTGGTACTTGGCGCGCGCCGACGAAATCTATCCGATTGTCGAAATCAGTGCCGGGCGGATCGTGGAGGCCGTGCTCACACAGGGAGTGCGCCTGCACGCAAATTTATTTGAGTCCGCCGAAGACGGGCCGGAGCAGCCCTGGTGAAACGCAGACTGTTGCTGTTCGTCTGTCTGCTGCAGGCCGGCTGCGCCGCCCAATACGCCTGTCCGGGACCGGAAAGCAGCGACTGCCGATCGCTGGGTGATGTTTACCGTAGCTTACTTGGCGTCAAGGCGAAGGGGACGGACCAACGGAGCCCACGTATACCGGCCTCATCCGCTGCCCTGGAAGCGCCGGTGCAGGGCTCCGGTGCAGCGCCGGGTCCGGTACCTGGCACCGGGGCAGGTGTGCCTTTGTTGAGCCGCCCCCGGCATTTGCGGCTTTGGCTCAACCGCTGGATTGACAGCGATGGCGATCTGCACGATGAAAGCCTGCTGTATTTGCGCCTGGACCAGGGCGCCTGGCGGCTGCATCCGCCGCCGATGACGGGGCCATGAGCGAACTCTGGAAAAATCTCCGCGGCAGCGTCGGTGCCGAGTTGCGGCGCTGGCTGGTGGCGGAACAACCCGGGCTGCCTTATGCGTCCGGCGCCTTGCCGCTGAGCGTGCAGGAACAGGCGCGCCTGGCGGAGCAATATCGGATCCCGCACCTGCTGCCGTATGAGCGCTGGGACGAGCAGTACCAGCTTTTTATCAACCAGGATATGAGCGCCGGGTTCATATTGGAACTGATGCCGGCCACCGGCATAGATCCCGGCATGTTGGAAATACTCGGCGGCCTGTTTAGCCAGAGCCTGCCCGCCCGGTCACAGCTGCAACTGGTGCTGTATGCCTCACCGGAGATCCAGCACCTGCTGGAAGGCTGGCGCACCCGGCGCAGTGGCTCCCCTTTCTCAGAGCTGGCGGACCGGCGCGTGGCCTACCTGGAAAGGGGCAACTGGAAACCCCTGTTTTCCGGTTCGCCGTTTCTGTTGCGTGATCTGCGCCTGTTTCTGACTTTCTCATTGCCCTGCGCCTCTGAACCGGAACTGCCTGCCACCCTGCAGGCATTGGCCCGGCAGCGCACCGCGTGCCGGGGCATTATGGAATCTGCCGGCATAGCAACGCTGATGCTGGACGCGGACGGGCTGCTGAACCTGCTCAACGTCATCCTGAATCCGGCTCCGCACCACGAGTTGCTGCGCTGGAATCCCCGGGAACTGCTGCGCGAGCAGGCAGTGCAGCCCGATACCGTGCTGTTCGTGGGCCGGGAAAGCCTGGGACTTTCGTGCGCCGAACTTCATTTGGCAGTCGCTTCTTTTTCCGTACAGCAGTACCCGGAAAACTGGGCTGCCTGGCAAATGATCGATCTGATCGGCGACATGCTCGCGGAGAACCTGCGCCTGCCATGCCCTTTCCTGCATACCCTGAATATCCAGGTGCCGGAGCAAAGCACGGCCCATAACCAGGCGCAGTTCAAAGCGGCTCGGGCCACGCAGATGGCTGACTCCCCATTGGGCCGTTTCCTGCCGATCTGGAAGGACCGGCAGGCAGATTGGCGCTTCGTGGAAAAGATGGTGCATTCCGGACATCAGCTGCTGCACGTCCACAGTCAACTTGTGTTGTTCGCGCCGCAGGATGAGATCGGGTACAGCGAGCAGCGGCTGAAGGCACTGTTTCAAAGCCGCGGCTGGCTGTTGCGCAAGGATCGCTTCATTGCCCTGCACGCTTTTTTATCCGCGCTGCCCTTGATGACCGACGGAACCTTCCGGCGCGAGTCCACCATGCTCGCACGCCGCCGCACCATGCTGAGTTGGTCAGCGGTCAACACGGCTCCCTGGTCAGGAGAATGGAAAGGAACCCGCAGCCCGCTGCTGCTGCTGACAGGCCGGCGCGGGCAGATTATCCGCCTGGACCCCTTCGACAACGACCAGGGCAACTTCAACATGGCCGTGGCGGCCATGTCCGGCGCGGGCAAGTCTTTTTTCGCCCAGGAGTTTCTCATCAGCCTACTGGGAAGCGGCGGCAAAGCCTGGGTAATCGACTCCGGGCGCAGCTATGAGCACCTGTGCCGGCTGGTGGGAGGCTGTTACCTGGACTTCGATGCACAAGCGCACATTGTACTCAATCCTTTCAGCGGCTTGGAAGACACGCACAGCGCCTGGTCCATGCTCAAAGCGCTGCTGGCACAGATGGCAGCGCCGCGTCATCCCCTGAACGAACTGCAACTGGCTCACTTGGAACAAGCCATTAAAGATGCCTGGCACAAGCACGGCAATACCGCCACGGTAAGCTGTGTCGCCAGGGAACTGCTGAACTCCGGCGACCTGTCTGCCGAACGGGTGGGACGCATGCTCTATCCCTACACGGGCGAAGGAATCTATGGCGGCTATTTCGAGGGCGAAGCCAACGTAGATCTGGATCACGACTTGGTCGTGCTGGAACTGGGCGGGCTGGACGACAAGCCCGATCTGCAGCAGGCGGTTTTGCTGCTGCTGATGCTGCGCATCAATCATCAAATGTACCTGGGAGACCGGGAGCGGCGCAAGCTGTGCCTGATCGATGAGGCCTGGCGCCTGCTTTCCCACAACAACGCCAGCAGCTTTATTGAGGCCGGTTACCGTACCGCCCGCAAGTTTGGCGGCGCCTACATGACCATCACCCAGGGGATCGATGATTACTACCAGTCTCCGGGAGCACAGGCCGCCCTGCAGAACAGCGACTGGACCTTTTTGCTGCGGCAAAAACCCGAATCGCTGCGCAAGGTGCAGCGAGAGGAGCGGCTGCACCTGGATGATCACATGCTGCAGATCCTATCCAGCCTGCAAACCCGCCAAGGCCAATACTCCGAGCTTGCCGTGCTGGCGCCGGGAGGAGGCCTGGCGATCGGCCGTCTGATCGTAGACCCCTTCAGTGAAAAGCTCTATTCGACCCGGGCGCAGGAGTACACCGCCCTGAAGCGCCTGCTGGACCAGGGCAGGCCACTCACCGAGGCAATTGAGGAGTTGATCCAGAGGCAGTCCAGATGAACCGAGGCCTGGCAGTCACCGCTGCCCTGGGGCTGTTCGGAATCAGTTCCGGTGCCGTGGGGGCGCTGGCGGTATACGCGATAGAGACATGGAGGGCGTCGGAGCGTGAGTCAGCGCGCACGATCTATGCGCTGGACGCGGCCCGGCTGCTGCATCAGCTTTCGCGTCATGCCGCCCGGCATACCGCCGCTGACGACGGCGGGGGGCGGCGCGTGGAATTGCCGTCGCTGCAGTTGGACCAGGCTTTACGCACTTTATCTGCCTCGCCGGAGGTATTGATCCTGAATTCCGCCGCCGTGCTGCATGGCGCCGAAGACATCACCGATCTACTGTTGGACAGGCTGCTGCACGGCTCCGCCCTGGCACCGCCTGTAGGGCTGAATGCGTCCGGGGCGTCATTCTCCGAGCCGGTGTTCAACCCCATGCAGACACCGTCACAATGACAGGGACTGGCGGCATGACCGGGCGCCGGGCACCGCTTGCAAGGACCGGGCAAACCCTGCTTGGCCGATGACGAAGATGGTTCGATTGGCTCACACCAGGTTCGCCCGGGAGTGCAGGCGACGCCACGCTTCCCGGCCGGTCGAGCACGGCCCGGAGCGGTGCTGATGGAGCCGGCTTGTCCGCCCGCCGACGAGCCACCGCAACGGCCATGCCAGGCACCCGTCCCCGGTGGCAAGTGCGCCTGCTGTGCCTGCTGGCGCTGGGCGGTGCCTGCCTCTGGGCCTGGGCGCATTGGATCGCTCCTGACTGGCGTTTTTATATTAATGTCTCGGATAGCCTGCCAAATCGGCTCTACCTGGTGCGCCTTGGAAAGCAGAGCCCACGACGCGGGCAACTGGTGGCATTTTATCCGCCTCCGCTGCCGGAATATCCGTCTCAGGCCTTGTTTCTCAAATACGTGGTTGCCGTGCCCGGTGATCGGATACGGGTCGATGAGCACAACCGACGCTGGTATGTCAACGGGCACGAACTGGGACGGATCCAGCGGCACACGCGCAATGGCCGCGCGCTGCATCCCGGCCCGGACGGAAACGTGCCCCCCGGACACTATGCCGTCTGGACACCGGCACCGAACAGCTACGACAGCCGTTACGCCGACGTGGGCTGGGTCCCGCGGCACCGTATCCTGGGTCATGCTCGCCCTGTGCTGTAACGCGGGCGCGGCACCGTTGACGGACTCCCCCGCGCATCCGGGAACTGCCACGGACGGCGGAACGGGCATTGACCTGGGCGTGGCAGGACGGCTCTATCCGATCACCGAGCCAGACCTGCTGCAATACATCCGGGATCGGTTACTGCACCTGCACGACTCCGGCGAGTGGCAGCAATTTCAGCTTCGGAGCCAGCGGCGGGCACGGGCCTACGCCAGCCGACCCCCGGGCATCACGCTGCCGCGGGCGCAGCAGGCGCGAGTCCGTTATTTGGATCCCGCGCTGCGCCTGTCGCGTGATTTATACGATGCCAAAGGGCGCATACTGTTCTTCGCCGGAACGGTCGTCAATCCGCTGCAGCAACGCGCGCTTAATCGGCCATTGGTATTTTTTGACGGCACTGATCCGCTGCAGCGGCGCTGGGTGCGGGAACAGTTTCTGCCCCCACCCGGCGAGCCGCTCCCCAAGCTAATCCTCAGTGCCGGCGAGCCGGTCGCCTTAAGCACCGATTGGGAAAGACCCGTTTACTTCGATCAGCGCCAGGTATTGATCCACCGACTTGGTATTGAAGCCCTGCCCAGCGTGGTGCGCCAGCAGGGCCTGCGCCTGCGCATTGAGGAGGTCGTATTGGATGCGCGCTAAAGCGGCTTGTTCGCAGACACGGAGCCAGCGCTGCGCCAGGGCGTGCGCCGCAAGCGGCAGGCAGTCGCTGATACCAGCCGCCGTGCTCCTGTGCCTGGTACTTGCCTGCATTCCGGCATCTGCCGCACAGCCTTGTCACGGGCGCTGGCTGAATCCGCTCACCGACGTTTGCTGGGCCTGCATTTTCCCGATCCGCATCGGCCCGGTGGAGATCGGTTTCGGCCAGGAGGATGCCGGGGACTCAGCGCCGCTGATCTGCTCCTGTCCCGCCCCGCCGCCGCTGTTTTTGCGCATTGGCATCGGCATCTCCTACTGGGAGCCGGCCCGGGTTTCCGAGGTGGTGCGTACGCCGTTCTGCTCTACGCTGCTCGGCGGCATACAACTGGCATCGCACCGCGCGCCGGCGGGCACCCATCAGTCACACGCCGGCTCCGAGGACGGTTTCTACCACGTGCACTGGTACGTATATCCCTTGCTTGCCTGGGTGGGACTGCTCAGCGGCACCTCCTGCCAACAGGCAGAGCCTTTCGACTTGGCCTACCTCACCGAGCTCGATCCACTTTGGCAGGACGACGAGTTGACCTTTCTGCTGAATCCGGAGGCAGCCCTGTTTGGCAGTCCACCGGCACAGGCCGCCTGCGCCGCGGATTGCGCTGCCGCCGCTTTCGGCTTTCCGCTGGATCGGCTGTTCTGGTGCGCCGGTTGCCAGGGCTCTCTATACCCGCTGACCGGCAACACCATACATCACAGCGGCGGCGTGGATACCTCGCTGCTGCTGACGCAGCGTATGGCCGGCAAACTGCACCGGCAACTGATCGCCCGCGACACTTCCAGTCGCGACGCATTGTGCCAGGCTCAACTGCAACCCATCCTGCGCAAAGGACAATACAAAACCCAGATGCTCTACCCACGCCCCTATACTGCCGCGGCCCAGCCTTTCGGACGACTCAGCCTGCCCTGGGCATCGGGCCGCGAGTACCCGGTGCGGGGCGAGGACTGGAGCTACCTGGTTTTCCGCCGCCGCCTGTGCTGCGCGTTCTAATGAAAAATCGGCTTCGCTTACACTGCTGCCTCGGAGCTTGCCTGTGCCTGGCGAGCCCCGCGGCACGGGCGGGCGAATTGCTGGTCTTTATCAGCTTTTCCATGCCGGAGACTTCGTTGCGCCTGCTGGCCCGGGAAGCCGAGCGAGCCGGCGCCACTTTGGTGCTGCGTGGCCTGCCCGGCAATTCTATGCCCGACCTGGCAGAACGGCTGCGGCAACTGCTGGAACCGGACTCGGCACAGCCCTCCGGCACCCGTACCCAGGCGGTTGCTATTGACCCGACCTGGTTTCAGCGCTTTGCCGTTCAGGCCGTGCCTGCTTTTGTGCTGACACGGCAGACACCGGCACCCTGCCGCCGCGCGCACGCCTGTGAAACGCCTGAATATCTGCGGCTGGCAGGAGACCTTTCCCTGCTCCGCGCATTGCAGTATTTTCAGCAGCATCCGGGCGGCGGCGCGACAGCAGAGCCATTCCTGGCACGGCTGGAGGCACCACCATGAGCCGCTCTATGCGCACTACCTGTTTCTCCTGCCTGCTCGTACTGCTCACGTCCAGCGCGCCGGCCGGTGCGGAGAATGCCTTGGACCGCACACAGACCCTGGAGCAGGGCAAGGCCTTCGGTCAGGCCGGTATAGGGCAGATTGAAAACGCGGCCCGGCAGCCGCCCTCCGATCAGATCGTGCCAGCCTACCGGGGTTCAGACCCGCCGCAAATCGATCTGTACCAGCAAGGGCTGGGCATTGAAGATACCGCCCGGGAACAGCTTCCCGCCTCGGAAGCGGGAGACTTTGTACACGACAGCTCTGTCACCCGTCCGCAGTTTACCTTGCAGCCGGACACGGATCCACTGCTGCTGGAAGGACAGCGCATACAGACGGAAGCGGACGATTGGATCGGGACACTCAGTAACTCCTACGGCGCCTGCACTGCCGAGACCCGGCATTACACGCAGGCACCTTTCTCCGAGCAAAGCTGCACGGAATGGGGCACCACCCAGCGCTCTTGCGAGCGCGAACTCGAAGTCCACTGCACGCGCCCTGCCCTGTGCGCTGCTGACGGGAACGGCGCGCAAGGTCTGGACCTGAGCACTTTGCAAACGGACACGGCCTTCTCCTACCGGTATCCGGTACTGACCTGGGGACGTGCAGAGTTGGAAAGCTGGGTCAGCAACGACTGTGCAATCTACACCCGCAGGGCCAGCTTCGAAATCGAGGACCTGGAGCGCATCGCTGACTTTCGCCTGCTAGAGATATTCTGGGACGATCATATACAGCTGAGTTTGAATGGCCGACAGGTATTCATTGGACCCGGCGCAGGTTCCGGGTTCCGCTTAAATACCCGGCATTGCATAGGCAGGGGATGCGGAGCACTGAGAAACCGGATCGAATATTTCGGCGGTGGGCAACAGCGGTGTGAGCTGGGCACCGACTGGCACCGGCAGACGAACATCGACCTGCGCCCCTACCTGCGGCCAGGCACTAACAGATTGCGTATGCGGCTTGCCGTGCAGGGCAGCGGCGAGAGCTTTATGCGTTTCTCCGCCACGCAGTATTGCGGCTGTGCCGAAGGTACCGATCAATGGAGCGATTCTTGCGCGGCGCAGCCGGTCCAGTCCGGGCACTGCGCCCTGGCGCAGACCGAATGTACCGACTCTGCTCCCCGGCACAGCCTGGGCGATTCGCTGCAGCGCCCCTGCTGGCGCGAGCGGCGCACGTATCAATGCTTGTCCGACGAGGAATTCGTCGAGGAAGGTTACTGTGCTGAACTGCGCCGGCGCGGCTGCGAACAGACTGGCTCGGTCTGCGTTCAGCACAGTGCGCAGGGCGCTTGCCTGGAATATGAGCAGGGCTACCGCTGCCCACAACAGCCCCATGCCAGCTTCACCCGGATGAATTGCGGAGAGCAGAGCCATTGCCTGAACGGTGATTGTTTCGAGTCCGGCTGGCAGGCATCGGATGATTTCCCCCAGGCAGCCAGTTACCTGAGCATGATCGAACAGGCGGCAACCGACCTGGACGCGGACACTTTCGAGATCTTTCAGGGTGCAGACCTGCGCTGCAAGAAGCGCGTACTGGGTCTTGCCAACTGTTGCTCCGACAGTGGCTGGGGCCTGGACATAGGCTTGTTTCAGTGCTCCGAGCCAGAGCGCCTGCTGGCCGAACAGCGCCGTGCGGGTCGCTGTCATTACGTGGGCTCTTATTCCAGCGGCAGCCTGCTGACGCGCAAGCGGGTCAAGTCCTTCTGCTGTTTTCGCTCCAGCCTGGGGCGCATCGTACAGCAACAGGGACGGCCCCAGCTCGACCTGGACTGGGGGGCTGCTTCCGCTCCCGATTGCCGCGGCCTGTTGCCGGAAGAGCTTGCCGACCTTGACTTTGAGCGTATCGATCTCAGTGAGTTTTACGCCAGCTCCCTGGAGCAAGCCGACGCCGCGCAGCGCCCGGACGACGCGGAACTAAGGCGCCGGGTAGCGGAACGCCTGCAGAATTTACAGCCGTAACGTTGCCCGTGCCCGGACCGCCAACTCTGATCCCCACGCTCATGCATCCGCTAAAATCCTTTCCTGATCGGCAAACGGCCCCATTGCCGCAGATTGGCTGGCCGGCGCGGCCGGGCCAGGTCTCCTCTGCGCCCGGCCCGGTAACGGATAGCTGCCACCGTGATTGCGGCCGCGCTGTCGCCCACGGGCACGGGCGGCAAACGAAAATCCAGCACGCTACGGGCGGCACCCGGTGAGGCGCGAGGCGGTACTGTCCATGGCCCTGTGCCCCTCGTTGAGACGTGCCTGGGGCAGCGCGCTAGGCTGGACTACCGCCTGCGCTTTATCGGGCCTCTGTCCGGTCGCCCTGCCCACCGCCGGTACCGCCGACGACGCGCAGGCAGTTTCGCCTCCCGGCTATTTCCACGATCAGGAACGAGGCTGGTTCTGGTACGAGTTGCCGCCGGTCGAGATTCAGCCCCACCCGGCACCGGAAGCCACGCCCGACAGCGCGCGCGATGAACTGGCGCAGCTGCAGCAAAAAACGGAAGAGTTGCTGGCCCGCGCAGTGCTCACCCCCACCGAAGAACATCTGCGCAATTACATGGAATGGAACGCTTTCATGCTGGCTCGGGCGGATCATTTCTCCCGCAGTTGGCAGCAGCTGCTGTGGCGCAGCCCGACATTGGATCATCGCCTGTTGGCGCCTGCCAGTGACAACGCCATCCAGGCCATACACCGGGCCCGGGTACAGCGTGACGATCAAATGCTTACCGAGTTAGCCCAAACCCATGGTTTATGGTTTCTGTTCCGCGGCGACTGTCCGTTGTGTCATCGTTTTGCCCCGGTGCTGCACGGCTTTGCCGAACGCTATGGCTTTTCCGTGCTTGCCATCAGCCTGGACGGCGGCATGCTGGCAGAATTTCCTCACGCGGTCCGCAACCGCCATCTGACCGATCGCCTCCCGGTCAGCACGGTGCCGGCAGTTTTCCTGGTTGAGCCCAGGCGCAAACAGATCCGTCCGGTGGCCTACGGCTACCTGAGCGCCACCGAGTTAGCCCGCCGTTTGCTTTCCAGCATCGCGCCGCCGCCCAACCCGCCCGTTGCATTCATGGGTCGGGAACCGGCAACGGCGCAATGGGTGCGAGCGGAGCCCTGATGAGCATGCGCCTGCCAGTGCGTCCGACCGGGCTGTTGCTTGGCCTGCTGATCGTCTTGCCGGCGCAGGCGGATCTCAATTCGGACCTGGGAGATTTTTTCAACAGCATGAACCTGAGCAACGTGACTAGACCGGGCGTATACCAGGGGCAATCAGCAGGCTACTACACGGCAGGTGGTTTGTTCGTACGCATTCCCCAGCGCAATTACAGCATACTTGAGATCCAATGGCCGCGCTTTCGAGCTGGCTGCGGAGGAATCGATCTGTTTGCCGGCGGCTTTTCCTTCATTAACTCCGATGAGTTGGTGAACCTGTTGCGTAACATTGGATCCGCGGCAATCTCCTACGCTTTCATGCTGGCCCTGCGCACCATCAGCCCGCAGATCGCGTCCACCGTGGAACAATTGCAGGATTGGGCACAGCGCTTCAACCTGGGCAACGTCAACAGCTGCGAGACGGCGCGCGGCCTGATTGGCGCCGGCATGGAACATTACGGAGTGCAAAACGCCGCCTGCGTACTGGAGCGCGTCGAGACCCAGGGTGAAAGTTGGGCAGAAGCGCGTCGAGCCTGCTCGACCGGCGGCCGGCGTGCGGAGTCGCTAAACCGTGCGCGTGCCGATCCGAACCTGGCGCCAGTCTTAGTGGAGGGCAACCTTAGCTGGCGCGCGCTGATGCGAAACAGTTTTTTCCGCTCCGACCTGGAATTGGCACAATTTGTTATGAACCTGTCTGGGATTTTTATCGTGCGCCGGGACAATCCGGGCAGCGAAGACTCTACTGTCTCCTTTGTGCTGGAACCTTCTATTCTGCAGGATCGAACCGCCCAGCGGGTGATCAGCCAACTCATCGAAGGCAGCAGCACGGAACAGATCGAACTGCAGCTGTGTGCGCCGGCAACGCCGGCCAGCAATGATCTGACGAGTCATCCCGATACCTGCACACAACTGGTCTCCGGCAACATGCAGATCCTGCCGGCTAATGCGCTGCGGACACGGGTGCAGACCCTGTTACAGGAGATTCACAACCGCATACTTTCCGACCAGCCGCCCAGCGCCGCGCACCAGGCATTTCTGGAGAACCTGAGCTTGCCGGTATACAAGTACCTGACGGTGCGCGCCGCCTTCCTGTTTTCCTCCACTGACTTTGATCTACAAGGTTACGCGACACTGATCGCCAAGGACCTGGTGCTGGGGTATCTGCAGGATTTGATGGGAAAGCTGGAAGGCTCCGCATACGCACTGAGCCAGGAAGGAGGCAAGGAGACACTGCAGCTCTACCGGGAACAGGTGTTTCGCGCCCGGCAGGAACTGCACCGGATTTCCGGCGGCATACACCGCCAGTTCAACGAGGCACTGGCTTTTACCGAGCGCATCCAGTTGTACGAGCAATTGCTGGCGGCGCGCGTGGCTCCTGCCCTGGTACGCAGCGCTCAATGGCAAATCAGCTCTGAACGATGAACTGGGAGATCATCAGCTACGGGGGCGGGGAGTTTTTACGGCTGATCCTGAACGGCGTGGCTGCGCTTATGTCCACCAATGATTTTCTCGGATTGCTGAAGGTAGCGGGGCTCATGGCGCTGCTCTGGGTGATGATTGAGGCCGCGTTCAATCTGCGCCAGATCAATTTCCAGTGGATGCTGGGGATGATCATGGTTTACCTGTGCTTTATGGTGCCGCGCGCTGACGTGATCGTCACGGATCGGGTGGATCCGACGCACAGCGGCGTGGTGGCGGGCGTGCCGCTGGGACTGGCCATGTTCGCCGGGGGCTCCAGCAGTATCGGCGATTGGCTGACGCGCAGCTTCGAAGCCGTCTTCACACTGCCGGGCGACCTGCGCTACCAGCAAAACGGCGCGCTGTTTGCGCATCACCTGATCCGCGCCTCCAGCCGTTTCGAAGTCACGGACAGCCGTCTCAGCGAGAACCTGAGCCAGTTCTGGCGCCAGTGCGTATTCTATGACATGCTGCTCGGGCTCTACTCTCTGGATCAGCTGCGCGACGCCGATGATCTGCTTGGCTTCCTTGCCTCCCACACGTCCAGGGCGCGGCACTTTACCTACAATGATGCCAGTGGCGACCGCCAATTGCTGGTTTGCCGCCCGGGCTTTACCGGGCCCCTGAGGGCCGATTTGAATGCCGAGATCGCGCAGGCGCGCAATTACTACGGTCGACGCCTGGTACACGCGCAGACACCGGCGCAGGCGGTGGCCCGGTTTTCCACCGCGTTGCCCGCCGCCTATACCTTTATCACCGGGATCAGCCGCAATGCCGAGCAGATTATCACCCAGCAGGCGCTGTCCAATTCGCTGGAACAGGGCGTGGTTGATTTTGCCGTTGCCTCCAATACGCCTGCGGCCGCCCATTCCTTTGCCCTGGCCCGCGCCCAGCGCGAGCGGCGCACCACTTTTATCGCCCTGGGCGAGCTGGCAGCGCGCACGCTGCCGCTGCTGCGCAACGTGCTGGAGGGGATTATCTTCGGCATCTTCCCGGTGATCTGCATGTTATTGATGATGCCGACCGCAGCCCGGGTCGGCCTGAGTTACCTGAAGACCCTGCTGTGGCTGCAGCTATGGGCACCCCTATACGCGATCCTGAACCTGGCCGTAACCGTGTTTTCCCAGGGACCGGGCCATTCCGTGCTGACCTCTCCGGGAGGAGCCGTGGCACTGACATTAGCCAATCATAGCGCCATCGGCGAGGCAATGGCCGAAAGCTCCGCGCTGGCGGGTTATCTCGCACTGTCCATTCCGCTGATCTCCTACCTGCTGTTGAACACGGCCGGAGCGGTGGCTGCCAGTTTGGCTTCCGGTATTCTGCACGGCTACGAGGGGCCTGTAAGCCGCGCCGCGGAGGAAAGTTCCAGCGGCAACATCAGTTTGGGCAACAGTCACGTCGGCAACGCGTCCTGGTGGCAGCGCAACGAGGCCCCGAGCTTGCGCACCGGGCGCGTGCAACACACTGACGGTTACGGCAATCTGCACACCGAGACTGCGGGCGGCGTGCACGGCGTCAATTACGAGGCTGGCACCCGGCAACCGATTTCCTTTGACGCGCAATCCCGAGTCAGCGAGAGCTTGCAGCAGAAGATTAGTGACTCCAGCTCCGTTGTACAGCGCCAGGAGGAGCGCTGGCAGGAGCGGCTCAGCAGCACTCGCGACACCGTGGACTCCGTGCTGTCAACGGTGCAGTCCGGGCAATTGCACAGCGTCGGATTCAACGAGCAGGAGCAAGACCGGATTCAGCAGGCGGCAACCCTGGTCAACGGGGCCACCGATCGGCTCTCGCAACAAAGCGGACTGGATGAAAATACCTCGCGCAGCGCGCTGTTAAGCGGTGGTGCCAACACCGGGAAACTGCTCTCCCTGGGAGGCTCGCTGGGTTCCAGCGGGCAGGCGACGATCAGCCGCAACCTCGGCCAGTTGGTGCAAGCGCAAGACAGCATAGAGCTGCGCCAGGCACTGGATACACTCGTCTCCACCGGCAACAGCAGGCAGTTTCAAGAGCAGACCGCCCAGACTCAAAGCGGCACCTTACAGCAGGCAGCCAGTATCGGTGAGTTGCGCGAAATCGGTCACACGCTGCAAACCTCGCTGGATCAGCAACAAAGCTACGAACAGCTGTCAGCCCGCATTCAGAGCCAGGATTTTCAGTCGCAAGTCGATCTGAGTGGCCGCTTCTTCCGTGAAATCTCCTCTCTGGCGGGCGGCAATCAACAGGCGGCGCGTCTGATTTCGGTGCAGCACGGCAACGTCCCGGATGCGTCGGCAGCAGAGCGTACACAGGCGCAACAGGTGATCGATCAAGCCGCCGGCAGCCTGGGAGACGAGTTGGTGCAGAGCCAACTCGCCTCTGCGCCCAACCCGGCGCAAGTCCATGCCGCGGGAGAGCAGGCGCAACAAAGCCTGCAGGCGCTGGGACCGGGACTGCACGGCTTTTACCGGGAGGGATTGGAGGAGATCCAGTCCTTACGGGAGCAACACGGAGCCGACCCCGGCGGGGCGGAGCAGGAGTTGCAGCAGGGCCGGGCAGATCTGGGCGCCGCGCACGAGCAACAGCAGGAGCGCGTCGGCAGTGCCGCCGCCGCGATCGGCAGCGGCACCCTGGTGACTCGCGGCACCCTGGAGGATCAGCGGGAACAGGGCCAGTACACTCCGTTGGGGGAGCGGGCGATTGCCAACAGCCTGCAGCCGCCCGGCGACAGCGGAGTACGGACGGCAGCCCAGCCAGCCGCCCAGGCCCGGCGCAAGATTAGCGAAGCGCGGGAGACGGCGGAAAAAGACGCGGAGGAAAAATAAAACGCGGGCCACGGTGCCGGGGGGAACGTCCGGCCCGCGATATGCACGATGCCGGTTCGCTGCCGAAAATACGCGATGGCTCCTGCTGCCCATCGGGAGCGGAAGGCGCGAAGATCGGCATCATGGCCACGGCACCGACCCACCCCTCGCCCCCTACCAGGGCGGCACCGGTTTGACGCGAACCGGCATTCTGTTTCCGGAAATCCGCCAACGCATAAAGACCAAGCTATACGTTATTTTCTGCCCAGGGCAACGATGGTTCGTATCGTTGCGCAGAGTTGGCGTGAAAAAACCCTGGGAGCGCAGTGCGCCAATACCGCGCGCCTGGCGTTACCACCCATGACGTGCCGCCGCCCGGCGTCCCTGATGAGGACGCGCAATTGCTTCGCCAGCATATCGGCATCACCGGGCGTAAATAACAAACCCTCCTCGCCGTCGCGAATGATATCCGCGGCACCGCCAACCGCCCCCACGACCGGCGGCAGGCAAAACGACATCGCCTCCGTCAAGGTTAAGCCAAACGGTTCGTTGTGCGAAGGAAAACAAAAAATATCGCATTCCGCGTAAAAATCCGACAGGTCGGGCAGATGGCCGCGAAATTCAACTGGGTGCCGCAAACCGCGGGCGCGGGCCTCCAGGGCGCCGCGAGCGCTTCCTTCGCCACAGAAAATCAGCCGCAATGGCTCCTCAATTCTGACCGCCGCGTCCAGCAAATCGAAACACCCTTTGAACGATTCCAGCGCACCGGCGTAACCGACGACCGGAACGCACCCCTCGCGTCCGCCGCGCTCCGGCATGGGCGGGATCTCGAGCAGGCCGTTGACCAGGAGCAGGGAACGCTCCGGGGCGTGCTCAAAGACGCCCCCGTTCGACCGCATCTTTCTTTGCATCGCCCCATTCAGGTTGATCACCGCGTCACAGTGCTGCATGCGCCGGGTTTTATTCAGATGATTGACGGCGGCAATCGGCGCCCGAGTCAGCCGTCGCAAGGGCGTGGCCAACAAGGCATTGTGGACTATAATGAGATCAGCGGCGCGCAAATAATTCTTGACGCGGGAGCGAAAAAACGGGAAGCACCAGAGCATCCATCGCCATCCCGTTGGCAGGTAAAAGCATCGCTCGTGCAAATCCGAGACACGCATATCATCGGCAAGCAAGCCGTCTTCCGGCAACAGCAGCGATGCCTGCATCCCCCCGGCAAGCATCGCCCGCATGTAAGCGAACACCATCTTTTCGGTTCCCCGCCGTCCGCGGTTACGCGTGGCGCACACAATTTTCATTTCTACCGCCGCACGAACCGCACGGACTCCCGCCCATTACCAGCGACTGCGTGGCGGGAGACTCGGGCTAAAAGCCGAAAGTATGATCGAAAGCGAAAGCATCACCTTGACGCACGCCCTGGTAACCGAACAGCCTGCAGGTGGCATCGCGCACGATGATGTAACCGCCGGGGCCGGCGTCCGCGCGCGCGGGCGCGTCAAACAACTGCGTATAGCGGAAAGCCCGTGAGCCGCTCATCGGAATATGCACGGTATGCTCCGCGACCGTTTCGCCGTGATCGTTTCTCAGTTCAAGCACCGTTTCGCTCTGCTTGTGCCAGCTTAGGCACACCGGGTAAATCAGGTGAAAAAAGGTTTCCGCGGGCACCGGGGCGCAGCGGATAAAAAGCCGCGTGCTAAGTCCGGGCGGAGCGCCCTTGTAGGACTGCGGCTCGCCCTTGTAAGTCAGGACATGATTAAACCAGTGGGCCCCAAAACTGGTTTCGGCGACGTGCCCGGAGGCGGTGAGGGTGTAGCGAAAAAGCGCATGCAGCCAACCATCCACCTCGCCGCCCACGGAAAAATCATAGACAATTTCGGCGTGGCCAATTCCGCCAGGCAGATCCGCAGCCAGCGCACCCAGGTCCAGTAACGCGGAATGATCGCGCGGCAGGTTGCCAAACGCATGCTCGGCAACCTGCTCTCCTGCAATATTGAAAATCTTCGCGGCGACCGGCAGCGTGCGCTGGACACTGGACATCGGCACCGGCAGACATTCGCTGCGATATTCCGCCGTCGGCAAAATCGGCGCCGGCAGCAGGTAACCTTTGCCGGCGTGGGCAGACAGGGTGGGCAGCACCGAGTCCGGAACCAGGTCAGTGCGTTCCACGTTAAGGTGGTTAATGCGCAGCCGCCGGCTTGCGGTTCTCACTTCGTAGCGGGGGCGAACAAAGTATTTTCCGGCGTGCACCTCTAATTGTTCCGGCCAACGCACGCCAGGCAGCAACTCGGCAATATCCAGTTCATAACTGGCAAACGGGGCAATTTCCTCGTTCAGCGCCTGGCTGTTCCCGGCACCCATGCGGTTCAGTTCGATCGCGCCGGCTGGAATCGGCCGCGGGTGCGAATTCTGAATCCATAACACTACGCGCTCTCCCGGTGCCGGTGCCGGCAGCCCGGCGTAACGATCGGCCGGCCAGGCGTTCGCATCGTGCGTACAGGAAAGAACGTCCGCACTCTCGCCGTAGGTATCCAATACATATTTAACGACGTCGTGCCCGGCACCGTTGATCACGGATAAAAAAACCTGTCCGCAAAAATCCGGCAGACGGTATTTTTTCTTAAGCTCTTGACTGTCCAGGATAATGGTGTGATTGGCTCCGCCCAGCGGGAGCTCGAAATCACAGAGCACGCCGCCGTCGCCGTCGAAGAGCCGGCACCAGGAAAAAGCGTCCCGCGCGCCGTAACTCCCCCAGTAGTTGGCGGTCACTAAGCGCGTGTGATGCCCGTCCTGTTCGCGAAAAAAAAGGAAGTTGGTGGCAAAGTTCAATTTGTTGAGGTAGTGATGCCGATCCTTGAGTAACCGGTCGGGGATCCGCATCTCATCCAGCGTTGCGACTTCGCAATCTTCAGGAAGCAGGTGAGCGATCTGCCTGATAATTTTTTCGGCGTCAAAGGCGGGAATAAAAAGCATTTTTACGTCACTTTGTCCGAGCGCGCTGATCGGCTTGCTCACGTGACCGAGAATGCGGCTGCCCAGTTTCGCAACGTCTTGTATGAAAACGCCGCTTATATCGGGGCCGCCCAACTCGTACATGGCAGCAAATGATTCCAGGCCTGCGCCGGGATCAAAAACTGCCGCCCGGGCCCGGCGCAGCCTGGCGGCGAGCGTGTGCGCTGCGTCGGCGGCTAGCGGATGACCGAGTGCCTTGAAGTAACAGAAGCCACCGTGGCGGTTATCGAAAGTATCAATTGCCAGCGCCATCGCGCTGCTCACTCCCGGCCCGGAACACGTGGCCAATTTTCTTTAACGCCGCGCTCCAGGCGTGACGGCGCGACTCGCGCCGCGCGTAGGCTGCGTCCCTCACCCAGTTCAACTGGATCGTGCGCCGCAGTCCCTTGAAACTCTCGTGTCCATGCCAGGCGTTATCCACACAGCGAAAGAGCAACAGCGTCCCCTGGTCCGGCGGCACCTCGGCAAAATAATCATCCAGGTTGCCGGCACCGTTCAAGAGCCGCAATTGCCCGCCGTTCGCCTCCCACTTGCCATTCATGTAAAGCAGCGCAGTGACCAGTTTGCCATGCGAGTCACGATGGATCCTGCCGTCGCCGGGACGACACCAGCCGCGCACGGTCACCATCGTCGGGCGCCCCCGCAGATCGATTTTGAGCTTCTCTGCCACCATCGTGGTCATTTCTTCGCTTTGGATCTCGCGTATCAATGCGTCAAAGGCGGGGCCGAACGAAAGCGAGTTACAAGGGAAGCTGCCGGCACCGCGAACGTCAGGAAAATCACGCTGTATGGACTCCCGCCTCGCTTCCCGTATGAAACCTGGGACGATGACGTGCGGAAACGGGGCGAAACCAGCCGTTGCCACGCGCAGTGCGTCCAAGTTGATCGAATCCATGATGAACCTCCGATTTCGGTTGATCCGGGCAAAGGGCACCCGGCATGGAACCTTCTATAATACTATTAAATGAACAGGCAAATGGAGATTTGGGCGATCAGCGACGGCCGGGCCGGCTTCGCCGCGCAGGCGCGCGGTTTGTCGCAGGCGGTCGCCGCGCTCAGCGGCGCCATAAGCGTCGAGCAGACCATCGACTGCCGATGGCCGCTGCACTTATTGCCGGCTTTCGCGTTCGCCCGCGGCTGGCACCGGTATCCCATTGCAACCGCAGCCGTCCCGACCATCGCCATTGCCTGCGGGTCGCGCTCGGCAGCGGCTGCCATCATACTGCGCCGCCACGGCGCATTTTCCGTCTTCATACAAAATCCGCCTTTTTCCAGTCGGCATTTCGACCTCGTGGTGGCTCCCGCGCACGACCAGGTGAAGGGGGCAAACGTCATTGAAACCATCGGGGCGGTAAGCGAGGTGACGGCGCAAAGTCTGGTCCGCCGCCAGCAGGCGGCGCAACGCCGTTTTTCGCATATCCCGGCGCCGCGCATCGGCGTGCTGATCGGCGGGAGCAACCGCGCATTTTCCCTCACTTCCGAGGACTGCCTGCAATTGGCGCAAGAACTGAAATCGACGGCACACGAGAGCGGCGGCGGCATCCTGGCCACCATTTCGCGCCGCACCGGCAAGGCGCAGGCAGAAACGCTCGCGCGTCAACTGAACGGAGAGGCTGCTTTTTGTTGGTACGGCGGAGATGAAAATCCGTACCCGGACATTCTGGCGGCGGCAGATTTTTTACTCGTCAGCGGTGATTCAGTGAATATGCTGAGCGAGGCGTGCGCAGCGGCCAAGCCGGTTTTCATCTGGACTCCACCGCCGCGCCGCAGTCTGTCTGCACGACATCATAGAAAAAAATTCCTCTCCTTCCACCAGTCCCTGGTTGCGCTTGGACTGGCACGGCCATGGCGCGGAGTGCTGGAGCACTGGGAAGTCCCCGGCTTGCAGGAAACCGCTTCGGCGGCACGGGCGGTCTGGACTCGATTCCAGGCGCAACAAGAGAGACCCCCTTTGTCTGACCATGAACGCGACCGGCGCTGACCAGCGCCGAAACGGACGGAGACGGAAACAGGAAGGATCACTTCAGGCTCTCTACGCCGGGCTGGTCGAAGGGATTGACGTCGCACAGCGCAGCCTGCGCAAAAATTTTGTGTTCGAATACGGCGATCAGCGCACCTAAATGCACCGGGGTCAATTGCTCAGCCGTTAAAATACCGTGCGGAACGGCGCCGGGGATCCGCTCGTGCGGATGATCGCCGCGCCGGCCGCACGCAAACAAACGTGAATGCGCGCGCGCCGCGGCCCCACCCCCGCGGGCATTGCCCGCGCTCTTTACCAAAACCAAATCGACGGCGGCCCGCTCTCCTCCTTGCAGCAGCATCTGAAAAAACGAGTGCCGCGCACGCCAGCCCAGGTCACCCCATACCGGCACGCAGGCACGCACCCCGATTTTCCTGCCATCGCTGCCGATGGTTTTACCCAGGCTTTCCATCTCCAATTGCATCAGGTAGGGAACCAGATTTCGCAGCCTGAAGTCGTAGGGCAGAATGGCCTTGCTTTGTATGCCGTTGAAATTAAAATTCCAAAGATCCAACAGGGCCAATAGCACGGGCAGATTGCGTGCGTACGGCGCTGACTTGAAATGCACGTCGGCACGATGCGCACCGTCCAGCAATGCCTGGAAAGCGCACGAGCCTATGCGGACCGCGGCCGCAAGACCCATCGCCGACCATAACGAGAACCTCCCGCCGGTCCCTTCCCGGATGCGAAACTGGCGCGCGGCAGCGATGCCCCACTCGCGCATGCGCCGCGGCTGTGCCGACACCGCTGCGAAATGCTTCGGGAACGCCGCTCGCCCGAGACGACTTTCAATCCAGGCGCGGGCAACGGCGGCGTCGGCAAGGGTCTCTGTTGTGGCGAAGGACTTCGAAGCGATGATGAAAAGGGCCGTTTCAGCGTTCAAGCCAGGGAGCAGGGAACACAATCCTCCGCCGTCTGCGTCGCCGACAAAGTGAACACGGACCGGAGTATCGCTTGCCTCTTCCAATGCTCTTGCCAGCAGGCAAGCCCCGGACTCGGAGCCGCCCATACCGACGTTGATCACATCAGTGAAACGGCGCTTGCCGGCACCGGTGATACTTCCGGTGCGCACTTGACCGGCAAAATTCAGGAAGCGGTCGCGATCGGCGCGAATTTTTTTGTGCAGGCTGAACGGCAGGCGCGCCATGCGGGTGCCGCGCAGGGCAGGATGTAACGCCGGGAGTTGCTCAGTGAAATTGACGGCCGCCCCTGCCATCATCGCCGCAATTTGGCCCTTCAATCCACGGGCGCGGGCCAACCCAAGGAGGCCGCGCAGCACAACAGGGTTCACGTACTGGTTGGAAAAATCCAGCGTGATCAGGCCGTCCAGGTCTGCATGGGTGGCAGATTTTCCGACACCGCTGCGCGTCCTTCCCACGCTCCGGGCACACGCAGAGAGAGCCTTCCAGGCCGCACTGCGCTCTATAGGCACGGTAACGTCCCTACCGGCTTCAGTGGAGCTGCGGCCAGTCCTCAACTGAGCCGGCGAATGAGTTCGCGGGCCGGTTGTACCGTTTTCGGATCCCGCAGCGCAAACTCCATTGACGCAGCCGTCAGTCCGAACGGCGTGCCGCAATCGTAGCAGGAGGTGCCGCGCTTCATCGTCAGCGCCCACACGGATTTTCTCTGCGCGAGAGCGGCAATGGCATCGGTTAATTGCACTTCGCCGTTTCTGCCCGGCACCGTCTGTTGCAAGAAGTCGAACACGTCCGGCGTAAACAGGTAACGTCCGGTCACGGCAAAACGCGAAGGAGCACGCGCCGGCGGGGGCTTTTCCACCACGCCGCGCAATTGCCGTGCCCCGCTTTTGCCACGGCCCGGAACAAAATCGGCGATACCGTAGCGCTGCACCTCGGAGCCGGGGACCGGATGAACGAGGATTGCGCTCTCACCCAGACGGTCAAAACAATCCACCAGGCGGGGCATGCCCTGTGCGGCGGGATACAAGATAACGTCCGGCAGCATCACCCCGAAAGGAGACCTGCCCACTGCCTCCCGGGCCCAAAGCACCGCATCGCCCAGACCGCGCGGGCGCGGCTGCACGGTGACGCGCAGGCGCACCCCGGAAGGCAGCGGCAATACCAGGCGACGCACGGCAGCCGCGTCGCCGGCGGCAGCGAGCCGCGTTTCCAATGCGCGGTGCCGGCGCAGGTAACGAAGCACGGAAGGATTTTTTTCCCTGGCAACGAAGATGAGTTCACGGACGCCGGAGGCGGCAGCTTCCAGTGCGATATAGTGAATCACGGGCCGGTCCACTACGGTAAGCAGCTCCTTGGATACACATTTGGTCGCAGGCAGCATACGAGAGCCAAGCCCGGCAATCGGAATGACGATTTTCCTCACCCGCGAAGCAGCCATCGCGTCAGTATAACCGTAAACCCGGCCAGGGGCGTTTTTGCGGCGCAGATACAGGACTACAGTCAGCGCGGGCGGTTCACGATTCATCCGCATAGGCAGTTGCGGACTCTCCGCGCCACGCTTTGTGCTCCGTTACCGGGCTGGAAACCGCGCCTCCGAGGCGCGGGACAGGGAATCCGGGCACTCGTCAAAGAGTATTCCCAGCCGCTTTTTGTTCAAAAGCCGCGCCGGTGCCCGCATTTCTGCTAAACTGCGCAACGGTTGGCGATCTTCCGGTCTCAGCCGATCCGGTAAATACCCACCTCCTTCCACGCACTCCGTGAGCTGTAAGGCGCAGTATTGAAGAGCACCGTATTGACGTGATCCTGATTACGACTCAGACCTTCCCTCCCGTTATCGGCGGCATGGAAAACCTGATGGGAGGACTGGCCGGCGCATTGGCCGACCAGGGCCGTCCCGTCACCGTCTTTGCTGACGGCAAGGGAGACCCTGCCGAGAGCGTCACTGACTCCGGCTATGCTTTCTGCGTGCGGCGCTTTGGCGGACCGCGACCCTGGCGGCGGTTCCGGAAGGCGCGCGCAATCGCCCGCGAAATGCAAAACACGCAGGCGATTGTCGCCGACTCATGGAAAAGCCTGGAGCAATTGAACCCGGTCCGCCGGCCGCCGATCGCCTGCCTGGCGCATGGCAAAGACATGTTAAGTGATTCGACTACGCGCAGTACGCGCATTGCCCGTGCCTTGAACAAGGCCAATTGGATCGTGGCCAATTCCGCTTACGTCGCGGACCTGGCGCGCGGACACGCGGACCAGCCGGAATCGGTACGGATCATTCCGCCCGGCCTGGCAGCATTGCCGGTACCCGATCCGGCAAAGACGGCGGAATTTGAAAAAATTGTCAGCGCACGCGGGCCGATCCTGACCACGTTAGCGCGCCTGGAACCACGCAAGGGAGTGGACATGGTGATTCAAGCCCTGCCGCGTCTGGCCCGGATCCATCCGGACATTCTCTACCTGGTGGGGGGCGATGGGAAAGATCAAAAGCGGCTGCAGCGGCTGGCCATGCAATTAGGCGTCAGCGCACGCGTGCATTTTGCCGGTGCACTGGTCAGGGACAGGGCTGCGTTACTGCGCGCCTCCAACCTGTTTGTGATGCCTACTCGCCGCATCGGCAGATCGGTGGAAGGATTTGGCATCGTCTACCTGGAAGCAGCAGCTTGCGCAATTCCCTCCCTTGGCGGGAAAGTCGGTGGCGCCAGAGACGCCATCGGGGAGACCGGCTTTTTATGCGACGGCGGCAACGCCCAGGCAGTGGAGGACGCACTGGCCGGCGCGCTCTCCGATCTGCCGCGACTGACCCGCATGGGCCACGCGGCACAAAAACGCACGGCGGAATTTTCCTGGAACAAAATCGCATTGCGGCACCTTGCCCTGCTCAATGAAGGCAAACGGTGAGAATTCTGCATTGTGCCAACTTTTCGCTTTTTCCGCACGCGCGTAAAGGCGCCGCCGACCACGCACGCATTTACGCGACGGATCGAAAACTAAGCGCAGGCCTGACGCGCAATGGCCACTCGGTTTTTGACTTCAGCTACCGGGACGCCGCGCGCTTCAGCAGTATTTGGGGAAAGAGCACAGGCGCGAAGAAAATGAACCGAATGCTCGCGGAAACGGCAGCAAAACTACAGCCGGAGTTATTGCTGCTCGGCCACTGCGAACTGGTGCGCGCCGACACGCTGAAGGAAATCCGCGGCCTGCTCCCGCGAACTAAAATCGCACAATGGTGGGTGGACCTGTTCCCGGATCACAAGATGGGCCGCCTGCGTGAAAAGCAGCCACAACTGGACGCATTTTTTTCGACGACGCATCCGCAAGTGGCTCGGCGTCTTATTGCCACGGACGCAGACCGGGCGCCGGTTTTTTATTTTATGCCCAACGTTTGTGACTCGGCAGTAGAAACCGGGCGCGCCTTTGATAATCCGAACCCGGTCCGTGACGTTTTTTTCGCCGGACGGCCCGATCCGGCGCGGAAAGAACTCGTAAACGTGCTCAATGAAATGAAAGGAGAGGCGAGCATTGGAATCTTCGGCACAACGCGCGATACCCTGCTGGGGGGATGGGAATTCATCCGCGAAATCGGCGCCAGCAAAATAGGGATCAATTACAGTTCCGTAAACGATTTGCCTTGTTATTCTTCCGATCGCATCGTGCAATTGGCCGGCAACGGCTGCATGGTGATGACTCCGCGCATTCCCGGATTTGACCGGCTGTTTGCGGAAGGTGAGGTAGTGTATTTTGATTCGTTACCCGAACTGCCGCGCTTGTTGCGCCAGTACCTGCACGATGACCATTCCCGGATTCAAATTGCCCGCGCAGGATGGCGGCGGGCGCATAAAAGTTTTAACGAGCGGCGCATTGCCGGTTTTATGGTTGAGTCAATCTTCGGCGAAGAATACACCGAAGACTACGAGTGGAAACAGGAGCAGTGATAGAAACCTGTTTGTTTCCGCCGCACGGTCACTCCTGCGGCCTCGACAGCGATGACCCGACGGAAACAGGCAGCGAAGCGGGAACACCGCTGCATTGTATTCTGCCCCTGCGTTACAGGCCGCATTCCCGGCAAAGAGGAAAATGCAGGGAATGAATTGCTTCCCGGCTACCGGGACGCAGCCCGACGTCATTTTTTCATCCGGACGCCGCCCCGTCGCCTTCCAGGTGCCGCAGGTACCTGGCATATAACGGCGAATCAGGCAGCAACTGCCGGGCAACGAATTGCGCTTCCACCCGGTGGCTGGTGCAGGGACGATAGGCGCGGGTCTGCCTGACAATCTCCCATAAATCCGCGATCGGCCCGACAATTCCACCGATAACGCCACGCTTGAAATACCGTCGCTTGACGGGCAGTAGCAGGCGCCGAAAAAATCGCAGCAGTTGAAACCTGGTGCCGCCACAGGGTTTATGTCCCTTGATGAATTGAGCTCGCGTCCAACGATTAATGAAATCATCAATACGTTCGGTGCCACCAGGCCTGGGATAAATGCGGTGACAATCATTGGATACGGTAATGGTATTGAATGACAGCAGTGCTTTTCCATAGAAAATACGCAGCATCACGAACTGGATAGCACCAGGAAGATGCCAGTTTTCAGAATCAAACGATTCGATCCACGGTAACACGATTCCATCCTGCACAACGTCATTGTGAAAAGCAATCAACTGCGTGTCGCTGGAATGAAAAATCTGGTATTTCAGCAAAGGGTAAAACCACTGGACAAAAAAGGAATTAAAAAGCCCGATGCGGTAGGCCCGGGTGCAGGGGAAAACCGGCGTCGCCGCCGCCGGACGCAATTGCATCAGCAGTGATTCAAATTCATCGTAGCCGCCGCGCATGAATTCCACGTCGTCGTCCATGAAAATAAAGTAGAGATAGGAGCCGCGCTTTTGCGCTTCCGCCAACAGCCGGTTGCGCCCGGAAGCCCAAGTGGAACCGGGAAAGTAAATACATCCTTCCCGCTCCTGGTCATAGGTAAGGAAAACGGCATCAGCGTCCGGCCGCTCCCGCAGGGGTAAGTACCTGTCGATTCGAACCGCACTGCCCTGTACCAGGTAGATGAAACTTTTCATCCTGAAAGGACCGCTTCCGCACGGGAATGCTTTCGCAGAGTATCCCCTACTTCCACCCCAGGCACAATTTCAGTCCAGGCGCGGTTCATCGACCGGCCAGGCCGATAACAATCTATGGCTCACCCGAATGCTAAATATCTTTTCCCGGCTATGCATGGAAGAAAAAAGCGTTACACCATCACCGGAAAAACGGACGGCTTTGGCGCCCAATATTTTGCCAAGCTATTCGGAATTGCATGGTGCAATTACAATTGGTTATGAATATGTCGGCACGCCTTTTCAAACGATACAGTTTAGTCAAAATATACAAGAGTTAAATCAATTTGTCGGCATCCCTTCCATGGAAACTGATCTTAAAGTCGACATTGTCCCAAAATTGCCCCCGATCATTTACCACCCCGAACCTGACACCTTTTTTATCAAGACATATTGTAACAATAATCAAGTACTATTACGATTCCACTCCCAAGCCGAAAGTCCAAGAGTACGACATCGCTATTCACATCCGGCGAGGCGACATTCCGCCAGTCGGAAGATATAGCGGACATTATACCACGAACGACAAATACCTCACCCTCATCAAATTTTTCCAAAAAGAGTATCCCGGTCGCTCAATTTGTATTTATTCCCAGGGCGAACTTCAGGATTTCTCAGAATTGCAGTTGCCGGGGGTTTCCTTCAGTCTTGACGGCCCCATCATCGATGCGTTTCATGGCATGGTGCGGGCAAAAATGCTCGTGTCCGCAATTAGTACTTTTTCTTACGTCACCGACTTGCTTATCCGACGGTGAATTTTTCCACCTCCCATTTTGGCGCCACCCATTGAAACATTGTACGTTTCTTGGGCCGGATTTTTCGTGAAACTCGATTCAACTTAATATCGCAACGATACTCTGGATATTACGCTGGAAATCTAGTAAGTTACTCCCAGTGAATTCTTCTATTCCCTATTCCCTCGCGGGCAAACGTTTATGGATAGCCGGTCATGGCGGCATGGTCGGGCAGGCTTTGCTGCGCCGCCTGCAACAGGACAAGGCGTTTGACCAATGCACAATCCTCACCGCCGACCGCAAGACACTGGATTTATGCCGCCAGCAAGCGGTGGAAGAATGGATGCAGCGGGAGCAACCGCAAGCCGTGATTATTGCCGCCGCCCGGGTCGGTGGTATTCACGCCAAAAGCAATTATCCGGCGGAGTTTCTTTATGATAATTTGATGATTGAAGCGAACATTATCCACGCCGCGTATCGCGCGGGGATGGAGAAATTACTTTTTATAGGCTCTTCCTGTATTTATCCACGCCTTGCCAAACATCCGATTGTTGAAGAGGCTTTTCTCTCCGGCGAACTTGATCCGACTAACGAGGCTTACGCGATTGCAAAAATCGCCGGGATTAAATTATGCCAAACCTACCGCCGCCAATATAAATGCGATTACATTACCGCTATACCCACCAACCTTTACGGCCCCGAAGATAATTTTCATCCCCAGCGCAGCCACGTACCGGCGGCGTTGTTGCAACGATGCCACGATGCGGCCGTGAACAATCACGATACGGTTACGGTGTGGGGCACGGGCAAGGCCCGGCGGGAGTTTCTGCACGTGGATGACGCCGCCGATGCCTGTTTATTTTTGCTGAAAAATTACAGCGATGAAAAAATCATCAACGTCGGCAGCGGTGAAGACGTGCCCATCGCCGATTTTGCCCGCCTCATCGCCGGTGTTACCGGCTTCCAAGGGCGCATCGTGTACGATGCTTCCTACCCGGACGGCACCCCGCGCAAGGTATTGGATGTTTCGGCCTTGCATCAATCGGGCTGGCGTGCCACAATTCCTCTGGAGCAAGGATTACGCGACTACTACCAGTGGTTTCTTGACAACCAATAACGCCTTCGCCACCACGATCATGCCGCCTAAGACCGCCAAGACCGCACTCATCACCGGCGTTACCGGACAGGACGGCGCCTATCTCGCCGAGTTGCTGTTGCACAAGGGCTACCACGTGCATGGCGTAAAGCGCCGGTCGTCGTCGTTTAACACCGACCGGGTTGACCATCTGTTCTACGACTCCCACGAACAACAACTGAAACAGGCGCATGGCGGATCGTTTCATCTACACTACGGCGATATGACCGACGCCACCAACCTGATTCGCCTGATGCAAAAAACGTGCCCCGACGAAGTCTATAACCTCGCCGCACAAAGCCACGTCCAGGTCAGTTTTGAAACGCCCGAATACACCGCCCAGGCCGATGCTGTGGGCGCGTTGCGAATGTTGGAAGCGATCCGCATTTTGGACATGGTTTCCAATGTGCGATTTTATCAGGCGTCAACCTCCGAACTTTACGGCATGGCGCAGGAAACTCCGCAAACCGAAACCACGCCCTTTTATCCCCGCAGCCCGTACGCCGTGGCAAAACTTTATGCGTACTGGATCGTGGTGAACTACCGACAAGCCTACGGCATACACGCTTCCAACGGCATTTTGTTCAATCACGAAAGCCCGATTCGCGGCGAGACTTTTGTGACCCGAAAAATTACCCGCGCGGTGGCGGCCATTGAAGCCGGACAACAATCCTGCCTGTGGCTTGGCAACCTTGAGGCGAAGCGCGACTGGGGACACGCCAGGGATTATGTGGAAGGGATGTGGCGGACGCTGCAACAAAAAACTCCCGATGACTATGTGCTTGCCACCGGCGAATCTCATTCTGTGCGCGAATTTGTCGAACTCGCTTTTGCCGAGACCGGGCGCAAGATCGCGTGGCGTGGCAAAGGCGTGGACGAACAGGGGATTGACGCCGATACCAAAGAATGTCTGGTGCGCGTTGACTCGCGTTACTTTCGCCCCACCGAAGTGGATATGCTGCTGGGCGACGCGAGCAAGGCAAAAAAAGTTTTGGGGTGGACGCACAAAATATCTTTCAAGCAACTGGTGCGTGATATGGTGGCGGCTGATCGTGCTTTGCTGGAGTCATCGCTGCCATAGTGGATGCGGACAATCTACACCCGGTTGTTATGTAAAAAATAGAAAGGTTACAATCCGGCGCGTTTTCAAACCACCAAACAGAGGGGAAATCATTATGGACAATGTTTTTATTTACTGGGATAACTCAAACATCTTCCACGAAGCCCAGCGTTTTTCGGAGCAGCGCGAGGATAGCCCCGATGCTCGTTACCGCGTACGCATTGACTTTGAAAACCTATTGCGTTTGGCGCATGCCGACCGGCCACTCCAAAACGCCCAGGCAGCCGGTTCCGTTCCGCCGGAGATGCGGCAGTTATGGAATCGGATGGAATCGAAAGGCGTTGATGTCAAGCTGTTTAGCCGTGGCGCATCAAGTTTGGGTGAACAGGAAATGCCCGATCATTACTTACAGAAACGCATGTTGGAAGATGCATTGGACTACAACGGCGACCCCGGAATCGCCGTCCTGTTGACCGGCGACGGCGCGGGTTATCTGGAGGGCGCAGGGTTTCACAGCACGTTGGAACGGATGCACAAAAAAGGTTGGCGTATCGAAATCCTCTCGTGGGCGCATTCATGCAACCAGCGAATGCGCCGATGGGCTGAGCAAAACGGCAAATTCATCGCGCTCGACGATTTCTACGACGCCATTACTTTTTTGAACCCGTCCGCCCCCGGTTACGAACTGGCGCCATCACGAAAAGCCGCCGAACTGGATTTGTCGCGCCGGGTGGTCTCCTGAGTCTTGCGGGAAATCAGACGGTGACGGCATCGAAAAACAATAAACAAGGCGGGATTTTCTGGCCGCTTATGAAAGATACGGTAACCGCCGAAGACAGAAAAAATCTTTCGGAATTCGTACTCTCGGCGGAACTGCTGACGAACGGACCCAAAGTCAGGGAGTTTGAAAAAGTCTGGAGCGAATGGCAGGGATGCGCACATTCCCTTTTCGTTTCTTCCGGGAGCACGGCCAACCTGCTGCTGTTTGCCGGTGCCATTGAACATTACGGGATAAAGCCCGGCGCAAAGGTGGCCGTCCCCGCAGTCACATGGTCAACGAGCATTGCCCCGGTTATTCAATCGGGGCTTACTCCGGTTTTCTGCGATGTAAATCCGAGAAATTTTGCCATTGACACCCGGCATCTGCAAAAAATATCGGAAGAAAACCCGGATATAAAAGTCATTTTCGCCACTCACCTGCTCGGCATTCCGGCTCCGATTGAAAAATACCGGGAAATCCTGCCCGATGCCGTTATTCTTGAGGATACATGCGAATCTCACGGCGCACGAGCGCCCACCGGGAAGGTCGGTAGCCTTTCGTCTGGTGGCACTTTCAGTTTTTATTTTGGCCACCACATGTCAACGATTGAAGGCGGAATGGTGTGCATTGAGGAAGAAAATCTGTATGAAATTTTGCGCACAAAAAGATCCCACGGCCTGGCAAGAGAGCACGGAAAAGCGAGGCATGAACACTTGAAATCGCAATACCCGGACGTGGATGGCGAGTTTCTTTTCACCACCGAGGGTTTTAACTTCCGCAACACCGAGATGGGAGCCGTGCTTGGGTTGAGCCAAATCAAACGACTTGACGCCAGGGTAGCTCGACGCAGGGAAATTCTTGGCAAGTTCGTAAATATGACGTGGGAAAAACATCCCGATTTGTTTGCATCCTTTGACACCGAAGGGAACTCTAGTTTTTGTTTGCCGTTTATCTGCAAAAAACGCGAAATGTACCGGGGACTTCGGCAATTTCTGAGCAACAAAGGAGTGGAAACCCGGCCGTTGTGCGGGGGAAACCTGTTGCGTCAACCGTTTCTCTCGGGTAGATTCGGCAACCCGGACGACTTTCCCAATGCTGACTATTTGCACTTTCACAGTTTTTACATCGGAAACAACCATCTGATAACAGACGATGAAATTGAGACCTTGGAAGACTTGCTGGAAGAATTTTTGATGCGCACAACGTGAATCGGCGCAGACCGGCGTCATTTTTTCATCCGGCGGCGTCCCCATCGTCTTCCAGGTGCCGCAAGTATTGGGCATATAATGGCGAATCGTGCAGCAACTGCCGGGCAACGGATGGCGGCGCCACCCGGTAATTGGCGCACGAACGATAGGCGCGGGTCTGCCTGACAATCTCCCATAAGTCCGCGACCGGCCCGACCACTCCGCCGATAATGCCGTGCTTGAAATACCGTCGCTTGACAGGCAGCACCAGGCGCAGAAAAAACCGCAACGGTAGAAACCTGGTGCCACCATAGGGTTTATGTCCCTTGATGAATTGAGCTCGCGTCCAACGATTAGTGAAATCATCAGTACGTTCGTTGCGACCAGGCCTGGGATAAATGCGGTGACAATCATTGGATACGGTAATGGTATTAAAGGACAGCAGTGCTTTCCCATAGAAACTACGCAGCATGATAAGCTGGATAGCACTGGGAATATGCCAGCTTTTAGAATCAAAAGATTCCATCAACGGTGACACGATTCCATCCTGCATAACGTCATTGTGAAAAGCAATCAACTGTGGATCGCTGAAATGAAAAACCTGGTATTTCAGTACAGGATAAAACCGCTTGAAAAAAAAGGACCACTTGAAAAAAAAGGAATTGAAAAACCCGATGCAGTAGGCCCGGGTGCAGGGGAAAACCGGCGTCGCCGCCGCCGGACGCAATTGCATCAGCAGTGATTCAAATTCATCGTAGCCGCCGCGCATGAATTCCACGTCGTCGTCCATGAAAATAAAGTAGAGATAGGAGCCGCGCTTTTTCGCTTCCGCCAACAGCCGGTTGCGCCCGGAAGCCCAGGTGGAACCGGGAAAGTAAATACATCCTTCCCGCTCCTGGTCATAGGTAAGGAAAACGGCATCGGCGTCCGGCCGCTCCCGCAGAGGCAAGTACCTGTCGATTCGAACCGCATTGCCCTGTACCAGGTAAATAAAACTTTTCATCCTGAAAGGATCGCTTCCGCACGGGAATGCTTTCGCAGAGCATCCCCCACTTCCACCCCAGGCACAATTTCAGTCCAGGCGCGGTGCACCGGGTTGTGCGTCATCCCGCGAACCATCTCTCCCCCATCCGGCAGGCACAAGAATAACAGCGGGCGGAGATCGGGGCACGGCTGATTCCCATGAACTGGTTTTGTCTTTCAAACTCTTCCGTAGACGTCTTCGTACCGGACGATATCGTCTTCTCCCAGGTAGGAGCCGATCTGCAGTTCAATTACCGCTGCGTTGGCGGAGGTATGATTCATCATCCGGTGTTTGACTCCCACCGGGACGTAACAGGAACGATCCTCATTCATGTCGAAGGATCGATCACCGAGCACGACGGTCATCACGCCGCTTACGGTGGTCCAATGCTCGCTGCGATACCGATGGGATTGCAGACTCAGGCAGGCTCCCGCCGTCACCTCGATCAACTTGAGTTGCCAGCCCTTGCCCGTTGCCAGCACGGTATAGCTGCCCCAGGGACGAATCACCCGCCGCGGCGTTTGTGCCGCCGGATGACCCTTCTCACGCAGCCTGGCAAAGATTTCCCTGGTGCGTTCAGCCGAGTCTTTCGCGCAAATCAACAATGCATCGGCGCTGTCCACCACACAAGTGTCGCGCATTCCGACCAAAGAGACGAGCCGCTGTCCGCCGATGACCAGGCAGCCTTCGGTGTCCAGCAACTCGGCCTCGGCGCAAACCTGGTTCCCCTTTTTATCCGCCGGAACCGGCTCGGCAAATGAATTCCAGGAACCGACGTCGCTCCAGCATAGGTCTTGCGCGATCACTGCCATCGCCCGACGGGTCTTTTCTATCACGGCCCGATCCAGCGAGATCGAAGGAAACCCCGCATATATCCCGCTATCCAGCATGACAGGCGGTGCCAATCCCGCCGGCTCCGCCGCGGGTAGCTTGATTTTTTGCACTACAGCCTCGCTCCGGGCCGCCACATCGGCAGCGTGCTCGGCGAGCTCGCGCTTCATTGTGCTCGCGGCGAAGCAGAACATTCCGCTATTCCAGTAAAACCCCCGCTGAATATATTCCACGGCGCGAGCGTAATCAGGCTTTTCAACGAATCGGTGGACGGGAGCAAGGGCACGGCGGGATGCCGTCTCTCCTTCCGCGGACGCACCGCCGCATTCGATGTATCCATAGCCGGCGGCAGGATGCCTGGGCTTGACGCCAAACAGCACGATCGAGCCGGCGCGGGCGGCGTCCGCCGCCTGCCTGGCATATTTCCAGAACGCGGCTGTACCGGTGATCCTGTGATCGGAGGGCAACACGAGCAGGATCGTTTCCGGTCCGAAACGGGCCTGCGCAAACCCGGCGGCAACGGCCACGGCAGGCGCGGTGTTTCGTCCCATCGGCTCGGCCAATACGACGTGCTCGCATTGCGGACCGCACATCTTGAAGATCTCCCCGCAGAGAAAAGCATATTCAGCGTTGCCTACGCTGATGACCCCCGCCAGCTCGACGTCCGCGGCAGCAAGTCGCGCATAGGTCTGGCCCAGCAGCGTGGAGGATAACGAACAGGCGGACGGATCGGAATGCTTCTCCTGCACCGCGGAGTCTTGCCGTGCGGAAGGTTGCGCGCCAGCTGGCTGCTCCGGCGCGTGTTCCCGCACGGCGGGCACGGCCAAAAAAGGCTTGGGGCGCAACGCTCGAGACAGCGGCCACAAGCGTGAACCGTCACCGCCGCAGAGAACGATCGGTACTAGCATCGGTGCGCTTGCGCGGGAGAGGGAAGCAAGAGAATCCGGAGCCAATTCACCGGGAACCGCCGGAAACTCCAGGTGCGCCACCGTTCACTCGTTCAGGACGGCCCCGGTGCTCCTGCCCTCATTTTTTTCAAGCATTGCCACGCTTGCATCCCCCCGGTCGACCGCTTTCTTGTTCAGCAAATACCACTGCATGGTGCAGGCGATTCCGTCTTCGAGGGACACGGGAGAAAAAGAAGGCAGCAGCCGGCGCAATTTTTCACCGGTCAACGCTTTCCGCAGGACGCCTTCAGGAAGAGAGGCGTCCCAGTCGATCTGCGTCCGCGGCAGATCGGCCACCGCAGCGATGATCTCGACCAGTTGACGTATGGAACTTTCCTCGCCCGGTATATTGACTGGCTCCAGGTCATGAGAGAACTCGACTGCATGCGCGATGACCCTGGCAGCGTCATCAACGTATAAAAATTGCCGCTGCGCCCGGCCGCTGCCCCATACCAGAGCTCGTCCGCCGTTTAACTTGGCATCGGTGATTTTTCGCATGAGAGCGGCCACGCAGTGACTTCGATAATTGTCAAATGCATCGCCTTCACCGTATAAATTAGCGGGAACTACCTGGTTGCCGCTGACGCCGTATTGCCGATGGGCCGTCGCCATCAACACCAATTGGGCGCGCTTGGAGAAACCGTATCCCTCCACCGATTCATGACAGCGCCCGTTAAAAATTTCCGATTCACTCATTTCACTGCTGCTATCATCCGGATACGAACAACCGCTACCTACTGAAACAATTTTACGGACTCCAGCCGCCACTGATTCCTCAAACAGCGTCGTCGCCATTTTGAGGTTGCGCGTTGCCAGTGAAAACGGCTCCGCCAAACAGATGCCAAGGCCGCCATAGTAAGCCGCCGAGTGCACCACCGCGTCCACCGTGTTTCCCTCGTGCTTGCGAGCGGAAAAATAATCGGCTACGCCCTGTCCGTTTTCCAGGTTAAACTCTGCCGATCTCGGCGCAAAAACTTCGTGACCCAATTCTTTCAGTCCACTGACAATGCGCCGTCCCAGGAATCCCGATCCGCCGGTAACCAAAACGGTTCGAAACTCAGGCATTGCACCATTCATTATCGATTTGTAACGGCTTGAGCACTTTTATCAGTTCATCCAACCCCGCATCCAGGGTCATTTCGGCCCGGTAGCCAAGGCCGCGGATTTTGTCGTAACAGACGGCATAGTCGCGGGCATCCGGATCCTCGCCTACAGCCGCTTCGTGAAAATAGTAAGGATTTTTCGCTTTCACCGCCAGTGCAATGTCCCGCTTGGTGTAATTCATTGATTCGTCCCCCACGTTGAAAGCTTCGCCACGCATCCTGTCGGCGTTGTCGAGCGCGAACAAAAAAGACTGAGCCGCGTCACGAACGTGCAGGAAGGTGCGGCGGAAATGTCCCTCGTACAAGATGAGCTGACGGTTGTGCAGCGCCTGGTAGACAAAGTCATTCACCAGCAGATCCAGCCGCAAGCGCGCTGACACGCCGAACACGGTGGCAAATCGCAGCGCAATTCCATCTGCCTCTAAAAACATTTTTTCCGCTTCCCCCTTGGTCCTGCCATAAAGCGTGAGCGGTGCGATGGGGGTAAGTTCGCTGCACATTCCGTCCACTTTTCCGTAGGTTGAGCCGGTAGAGGCAAAAATCGCCAATTGATCCCTGGAAAGCGCGCTGACGACGTTCTTTGAACCTCCCAGGTTTACCGCTTCCGCCCTCACCGGATCGGCGACGCAGGCAGGGTGACCGACCACGGCCGCCATGTGTATCACACAGTCCGCGTTCTTCATCGCTTTCCTGACTGCGCTTGCGTCACGCACGTCACCCTCGATAATTTCCAGCTTTGGGTGCGCGGCAAAATGAAGAACCGGCTTAACGCCGTACGTGAAATTGTCGAACAGTACGATCCTGTTTCCGGCTTCCAGCAACTTCGGCAAAAGCAGGGAGCCTATGCAGCCACTGCCGCCAGTGACCAGAATCTTTTTCATTGGGCATCCTGTCTATCAAAAAAACAGAAGCGCGATTATAATTGATTTGGTTCCCTTGTCAAGCGGATCGGGCGCCGTGTTAAGATGGATGCGTGACGACTTACGCGTTAACCACCACCACAATTCACCGTCCCGACTTGCTGTGGGACTACGCACGCGACGCCAGGAAATATAACCGCGACGTGAAGATTATCGTCGCCGGCGACTTGAAAACTCCGCCAGGAGCCGCCGAGATATGTGCGCAAATCTCCTGCAAAGTCGGGGTGGAGTCGGAGTACCTGGGGCCGGAGGAGCAAAACAAGCTGCTTGTTGGATTGAATCCCGAATTACATGCGCACCTGCCGTGGAATTCGCTACAGCGACGCAATATCGCCCTTTTGCGGGCATGGCAGGACGGCATCGATACTGTGATCTGCATAGACGACGATAATTATCTCTCCGATGCCGATTATTTTGCCAAGCATTCCATAGTTGGGCAGACAACGGAAATCGATTGCATCGGTGAACCCGGCGAGTGGGTGAACGTCTGCCAGTTCTTGCGCGAAGCCGATGGCCGTAAATTTTTTCCGCGCGGTTATTCACAGAAGGAGCGGGTATCGCCGCACAAGCCTCCCGTTTTCCATCGCGAGAAAAGCACGATATCGGTCAATGCCGGGTTATGGACCGGTGACCCGGACGTTGACGCGATGACCCGGCTCAGCACGCCAATTGAGGCGGTTGCCTATGATCGAAAGGACAATTTCACGTTAGCCAAAAGCGCCTGGTGCCCGTTCAATTCGCAGAATACCGCACTGACGCGGCAATCACTACCGGCCTACTTCTTGAGTCCCTACGTAGGCAGATACGATGACATCTGGGCCTCCTACCTGTACAAGAGGATCGCGGACCAGTTGAACGTGAGAGTAGCCTTTGGCAGGCCGCTGGTGCACCAGAATCGAAATCCGCACGATCTCTGGCTCGACGCGTCACTGGAGCGCATGGGTACCGAACTCACCGATATTTTTGTCGGCTGGCTGGCCCACGCAGCGCTAAAAGGGAACGGCTGGGCGGATTGCTCCGCCGAATTGGCGGATTACCTGGAGGAGCGAGTGAAAGAGGCGAATTTGCCGCCGGATTACCGGCAGAGCCTGCTCAAACTGGTAGCAGGGAACCGGCTTTGGATCGATACGCTGGCGCGGGCACGGTCATTCTCCGCGTAACGCCAGGCTCTTCCGGCAGACACCGCACCCTGCACCCATGAAGGACACTGCGGCGCATATTTCAGCAGCGCTTCCGCTCCGCGGAGCTTCCCCGCCGAAGAACCTTTTCGGCAGGCGGGAAAAGAAAATCCATCCGCGCGTTTAGCGCCAATGCTCGGCAAGCTGCGGGCAAGGCAGCGTGCGATGGTGCCATTTGCGGCCCACGTAACCGGCAATGGCCTGGTCGGGGTCGGGCCGGCCATGGAAGCCCAAGATCCTTACCTTCCCCGGTAATCGCGGGCACATGATCCAATTGAGCGGGAAAATCGGGCGGCAGTGGTATTTGAAGCTGCGCACCCATTCCTCCGGCCAGTATTGTTTTCGCGCACCGACTACGTGAGTCAAAAACGCCTGCTCGGTGGGGAAGCTGCGCTGTGCATGTTCGGGATCGGCCAGATATCTTTCCAACGGTTCAGGCAGCTTCCCCGCTTCGAAACGAAACACCGAGGAATTGCCAATATCGGGACGTGCGCGCAGGAACAGCTTACGCCGCTCGATCCAGTTGTGAATAATGTAGAATTCTCCCGGACGAGAAAAGAAGGCCTCCAGCGAATCCAGGATAATGAGGTCCAGGTCCAGGTATAAACAGCGTCCCTGCAGCTCGGCACGCGGATGCAGCAGCGCCAGTTTCAGCCAGACACTGCGGCGCATGTGTTCCGCCGCGGCGAGCGCGTCAATGTTACGGATCTGAACTTCGGGAAGAATGCCCGAGGCGTCTTCCGTAAAGCAAATAAAGCAAAACCCGGCGCGCAAGTGGCGGGAGACGCCACGGTACAATCGGTTAACGTATTCTGCAGGATAGCGCCGGCCCCATTTCAGGCAAACGACGGTGCGTGTTTCAGGAACATCGGCCATTGCGGCACGAATTATACTATCATCAGCAAATAGCAGAATGTGAAAGGACGGTTGCACCAAGCCGCTTTCCCGGGTACGTTGTGTTATCTTACTATAAGCGCCTCTGCTTGGATCGTTCCCTGGTTCAGCAGATACGCGTGTTTTTACCTGGCTGGTCGCCGGCAGAGATTTCAGTTGAATTGGGAGAAAGACGGATGAGACGAAAAATCAGCCATTTCTGGTACGCGCTAGTTGTTTTGCCGATGTTTTTTGCAATGGGACCTGCCATTGCGGGAGAGACCGTGAAAGTACAGTTTGAAACGAGCAAAGGAAACATCATTATCGAGTTATTTTCCGATAAAGCCCCGAAGTCAGTGGAGAATTTTCTACACTACGTGGACTCCGGACATTATGACGGCCTGATCTTTCACCGGGTTATGCCGGGATTTATGATCCAGGGGGGCGGCTTCCAGCCGGGCATGCAGGAGCGCTCGCCGGAACGTGATTCGATCCTGAACGAAGCGGACAACGGATTGCTCAATAAGCGCGGCTCGCTGGCGATGGCACGCACCGCGGATCCGCATTCGGCGTCGGCGCAGTTCTTCATCAATGTGGCAGACAACGAATTACTCAATCATTCCGCCAAGACCCCGCGAGGCTGGGGTTACGCGGTCTTTGGCCAGGTCAGCGCCGGCATGGAAGTGGCGGACGCCATTGTGGCAACACCAACCGGTCAGGCAGGACCGCATAAAAACGTTCCCAAGGAAGACATCATCATCCTGAGCGCCAAGCGGCTGGAACAACAGGGCGAAAAAGCGGCGGAATAATCCGGGACAAGCCCCGGGAAAGCGCCGTCGCCATCTTACCAGGCTGGCAGACCTTGGACTGCGGGCCGACTGCCGGGGATTATGTGCGCATTGACAGGTGTGGCACGGGTCGCTGACACGGGCAGAAAGGACCAGGACATTGGGCGTTTCCGTCCCCCAGGCGCACGTTACCGTTCGCTGATTGTCCTTCAGGCACGGCTCTGCCACTGCTGCGGCAGGCTCTGTCCTGCCGTTGGGTCGCCGATGGATCCACCCTTCTTCTCCGCCCAGAATCGGAAAACTAAAACTCGGGCAGGCTGCCTTCCAGGAACCAGCGCTGGCCCTCTTCGTGGTACCACCAGAATTGCTCGTAACTTGTTTTGCGCACAACGACGTTGTCAGTGCGGTAGTATTCGATGTCGGCGGTCACCCAGGCCCGGGTAGAGTCGTCGTTGAACAGCACTTCCTTGATCTTGTATAAGCTGATGCGGACGTTCTCGGACAGGCTGACCGGCGCTGCGGGCTCGTCTCCTTCCGGGTCGATGTCGACGTCCTCCACCCCCATCTGGGCCCTTGACACAATATAGGCTTCGGCATTTTCATAATGCCCCCAGCGCAAAGCGCTGCCCAATCGTCTGCTGGCGTCCTGCAGGCTTTCCACCCGGCTCCTGGGCGTGTCTTTCTTTTGACAGGGGCCGGCTCCCAGGGACAGTATCAACACGGTCAGTATGACCAGTAGCTGGCGCATCACTGGCTTGCCTGCCGCTCGCACTTCATCATGCCTGATCCTCATCATACAGGCGTGGTACCTGCCGAATCGTTTGCTGCTCGCTGCAAAGACACCATAACTCCGCAAAGGTACGGCCATCTTGCGGATGCCTGCTGGCACCGGCTACCTCCGCCAGGGGACCGAGCACAAAAGCGCGGCTCAAGACGTCCGGATGCGGCAATACCAACTCTGGCTCCATGCAGATCAGATCATCGTACAAAAGCAGGTCCAAGTCCAACGTGCGGGAAGAAAAACGCGCTACCTGGCGGCGCCGGCCGCAACGATCCTCAATCTGCCGCAGTTCCCGTACCAATCCGGGAGCGGACAGACTGGTCTCTAATCCCGCGACCATATTGTAGAAAGGGTCACCGGTAAACCCCCAGGCCGGACTTTCGTACACTGTGGATAAAACCAGTTCACCGAAGCGTGTGCGCAGGGCTAAAATGCCCATGCGCAGGTGTGCGACACGATTAACGTTGCTGCCGATTCCGATATAGGCCCTGTTCATCGATGCCATTCAGGACGTCCGGCGGCGTTCGATGATGATCCCCACGTCATGCACGTTGCGCAGCGCCCAGCGCTTGTTGATCTTTACGCGCAGCCAGGACACTTTGAATTGATCCAGGATCAATTGGGCAATCGCTTCGGCCAGGGATTCCACCAGCCGATAGCGGCTTTGGCGCGTAAAGTGCACGACTTCCCTGGATACTGCCTTGTAGTCTACCGCGTCCTTTATGTCGTCGCTGCGCGCCGCCGCGCTTATATCCACGCCCAGGTCGAGGTCCAGGATCAGCGTCTGCTGCGCCTCACGCTCCCAGCCGAAGACGCCAATGACTGCCTTCACCTGCAGGCCGTGCAGGCAAATCCGGTCCATTCCTTCCGGTACCGGCATCCGTCTTCAATTCCGCGCCGCGGCCTGCCCGGCACTCACCTTCGGGCCAATGGCGTCAAGCACGCAAAAGACCGGACGAGATCGTCTGGGCACACTGCGGATCGACCGGCAAGTCAGCATTCGTTCCACCCTTAGCGGACGGTAAAGGACGGCTCATTCATCAATGGGGCGGCCGGCACAGACTCTGCAGAGGCCAGCGCGGGCGCGCCTGAAACGTCAAACTCTGATTCTGCTCACCGGACTTCAGCCGCAAAAAGCCGGCACAGGCAATCATTGCTCCGTTGTCGGTACAAAATTCCGCCCGGGGATAGTAAAGCTGAATGCCCTCCTCGGCGGCCAGTGCCGCCAAGCGCCTTCTCAACTGCGCATTCGCGCAGACTCCGCCTCCTGCCACCAGCCGCTTCAATCCGCTGTGGCGCAGCGCCCGTCGGCACTTCAGTACCAGTATATCAATGACGGCTTGTAAAACCCCATGGGCGACGTCGGCCCTTGCCTGCGAGGAATCCTCCATCGTGCGCACGTGCTGGAGCACACTGGTCTTGAGCCCGCTGAAGCTGAAATCCATACCCGGATGACGGCTCATCGGACGGGGAAATTTGCAGCGTCCGGGCCGCCCTTGTTCCGCCAGCCGGGACAAAGCCGGTCCTCCCGGGTAACCCAGGCCCAGCAGTTTGGCAACCTTGTCCAAGGCTTCGCCGGCAGCGTCATCCAGGGTTTCACCTAACAGGCAGTACGCTCCTGCCGCATCCACCTGCACCAATTGCGTGTGTCCACCGGAAACCAGCAGCGCGAGGTACGGGAAGGCCGGAACTGGCTCTTCCAGCATTCCAGCAAGCAGGTGTCCCTCCATGTGGTGCACCCCCAGGGCTGGGACCCCCAGCGCGTAAGCCAGGCTGCGTCCGAGCGCGGCACCTACCAACAGGGCGCCTGCCAGGCCGGGTCCCTCCGTGTATGCCACGCCGTCGATGTCGCCACGGGCGCAGCCAGTCTGCTCAAGCAGCGCGTCCAGCAGCGGCAGCACATGACGTATGTGGTCGCGGGAGGCAAGTTCCGGCACCACGCCACCGTAACCGGCGTGCAGCGCTGCCTGGCTTCGTACCAGGTGCCCCAACAGCCCTTGCTCACCGTCATAAAGAGCCAGGCCCGTCTCATCACAGGAAGTCTCGATACCTAAAACTTTCATGGCGTCTTTATGCCCTGCACGGCGTCTTCGGCCAGGCTGCGGAGCGCAAAGAGCGGGACCTGCCCGCGGCCCGGTTCCGGATTCAAGCTGCCGCAGCGCGGATACGGCTGGCAAACAGGTTCCACGAAATACATGCTGCTATTATGCCTGCTGACCTGCCAGTCCGTCGCATCTCCGATCACGGCACCGCTACAGGCGCTGCAGCAGATCGCGCCACCGATGCGGCTGGGCTTCCCAATCCCACAAGGGGACGCGCCGGATCGGATGGCGCGGAATGATGGCACCATCCCGGTAGTCGGCGAAGTGGAAACGCATCGGACGCAAGCCGGGCACTCCAAAGCGCAGATCAGTAAAGAACAAACCCGTTCCCGATTGTTCGATACGGTAAAAGCCCTTGGAGAAGGCGATCAACCGGGCGAGTCCGAGATTTCCGGCCAGCTCGGGCTCTTGCTGCAGGGACCAGGCCGGGGAGGCAGGAAGCCAGGAGAGTTTGACCTGATCTCGATCCCGCAGCACGGAGAACCAGCCGGTAGCCACCCCGCCGCCTTCATCAACGGCGATGCCCCGCCACAGCAAGATATTGAACGGAGAGTTCTGTACCATCACGCGCAGGGGGCGGCGATCATGCGCATGCAGCGCGTCACGGAAAACATCCAATGCATACAGCTTAAGGCCACCCGCCAGCAGCAGGTAGGAACTCGAGAGCACCAGCGCCAGTGCCGCAATGCGGCGGCTGTCCTGGTGCCCGCGGCGCAGCCGCCACAGGATCCACCCCAACGCCGCCAGCAGAATAACGCTGTAGAACGGATCAATGATAAACACGATAGACAGTGCCACGGGATGAGCGGAGAGTGGCCAGAAGATCTTGGTTCCATAGGTAGTACATAAATCGAGCAGAACATGCGTACCCAGACACCAGAACAGAAGCCGCTGCCATTCAGACCGCGATAAGCCGAAGCCGTTGCGGAACCGGACCAGCAACGCCGCCAGCAGCGGTGCCGCGAGCGGGATCAGGATTAAGGAATGCGTCGGTCCGCGATGCGAGACAAAACGCCCCACGTCGCCCATCAGCGGGTAGGTGATCAAGTCCAAGTCGGGCAACGTACCGATGATCGCTCCGGCCAGCAGCACCCGGCGGCCATGGCGCGCCACCGTGGCCCTTCCTACCAGGGCTCCCAAAGCCGCTTGTGTGATGGAATCCATAGAGTTTTTATCTGCGCTTTATATCGCGGCATCGAACCACGGGAGGGCATTCTATCATGCCCTCCCATCTTCGCCCGCCAATCTTCGCAGGTGTGTCTGCACGGGCCTTGCTTGCTAAACAAACGTGCGAACACATGCAAACTCGCGCATCCGGACAAGGCCGCGTACAGCAGTCAGCCTCTTCCTCAAACGATAAGGCAACGCACCTGTATGCGCTGCCCCTCCTTTCAATGGCAACCGTGCCTCACCGACCGACACCAGGGCTCCTGCCCATTCACGCCTTGGGCCAGTAGCCAATGTTTCGCCGCCCACGAACGGGCGCAGATCAGGCATCCGCGCCCGACTGTTGATCCAGCAGGCGTGGCGGGATGGCAGGGCCTGAGATTGGCATTCGCCCGCTGTTTCCCGTACAGTGCATATTTTACCGTCGCAGAAGGCGCGGCCCGCGCCCGGCAGCCTGTCGATGAAACAGGGATTCGGGCGCACGCACCAACGCTTGAGCAGGGGCCCCGTGCCACAGGAATCCGCGCCTGACCTGCAAAATCCAGGAGTGCAATCATTATTAAACCCTATGCAAGCGAGACCTTGCATATGTGCATGGTTCAGGATCCCGACCGGCGCCAAAGCCTGATCGCAGAGGCCGAGGCATTACCTTCGCTGGAGTTGAACTCGGCCGCCGCCGCCAATGCCGTCATGTTGGGAGCGGGATATTTTAACCCGCTGCGAGGCTATATGAACGCGGCGGATGCACTGTGCATCGCCGAACATATGCACACCCGGTCGGGCTTATATTGGCCCATCCCTTGCCTGAATCTGTGCCAACGTTCGCTGCGCAGCGAACGGATCGCCTTGCGCGACCCGAACGTTCCGGGACAACCGGTATTGGCGATCCAGCAGGTTGAGGGGGTGGAAACGCTCAACGAGGATCAACTCACCCGTGTCACGCGGGGTATCTTCGGTACCCTGGAGCCGGCGCATCCAGGCGTCCAGACCTTCCTGTCCCTGGGGCGGCACGTCGTCTCCGGCCCGATCGAGGTGCTGAACTACAGTTATTTCGAGCGCGAATTCGCGCAGACTTTCCGCTCCGCGGCCCAAATCCGCGCTGAGATCAACGCCTGCGGCTGGCAACGAGTAGTGGCTTTTCAGACCCGAAACCCGATGCACCGTGCCCACGAGGAGTTATGCAAGATGGCCCTGGAGCGGATGGACGCGGACGGCATCCTGATTCACATGCTGCTCGGTAAACTCAAGCCCGGCGACATTCCGGCGACGGTGCGCGATGCCGCCATTCGTAAGATGGTTGAACTGTATTTTCCGCCCAACACCGTGCTGATCAGCGGCTACGGGTTCGATATGCTCTATGCGGGTCCCAAAGAAGCGCTGCTGCACGCGATCTTTCGGCAAAATGCCGGCTGCAGCCACCTGATCGTGGGACGCGACCACGCCGGGGTGGGAGATTTCTACGCCCCCTTCGAGGCACAGCAGATCTTCAGTCAAGTACCGGAAGAAACATTACAAATCGAAATCTTCAAGGCCGACCACACAGCGTATTCCACCAAGCTCGGTCGCGTGGTAATGATGCGAGAGGCGCCCGATCATGGTCCCGAGGATTTCGTGCTGTTATCCGGCACCAAGGTTCGGGAACTACTCTCGAACGGACAGCGCCTGCCGGAAGAATTCGCCCGGTCGGAAGTCGCGGAAATACTGATGCAGCACTACCAGTCGTAACCGCGCGGCGGCCATCCGATCACACCGGGCACACTGGCACAGGCGGACATCAGTACAAGGGTTCAAACCAGCTGGTCAAAGTTTTCCACCGCGCCGGCCTGCCCAGCCACGCAGACCAGCCCGAATGGTCCGCCGCGTTGCGCCCGGCGGCATACGTAATCTGCCCGATCGGAGCCCGCCCAGGTCCGGCACCGCGGAGGCCGGGCGACGGAGCAGGCTGGCTGGGGGAGCAGGATTCGAACCTGCACTGGCGGAGTCAGAGTCCGCTGTCCTGCCGTTAGACGATCCCCCAAATGACAACGCGCGCAGCACACAGGGTTATAGCGGGTCACCAGGAACCCGGGCGGCTGCTTTCCCGCGCCGCCGGGACCGAGTGCTGGATCCGTGCCGCGGCAACGCAAGCCGAATGACACCAGCACAGCGCCTCACCGCGAGCGCGCAGGGACACCTATCATCACCGATGCGTCCTTGTCCTGACAAGTAACCGACGGCGCTACGGCCCGCCTGCCGGGCTCACTGGGGAAATATGCCGTCCCGCCGCAGACGGCCCGCGTAACTGAATTGGGGAAACGCCGCTCAGCGTTTCATCGATTCGAAAAATTCGGCGTTCACCTTGGTGACTTTCAGGCGATCAAGGATAAATTCCATGGCCGCGGTCTCTGCCATCGGATGCAGCAGTTTGCGCAAGATCCATATCTTCTGCAGCTGGGGCGCCGGAATCAACAGCTCTTCGCGGCGGGTTCCCGAACGATTCAGATTGATTGCGGGATAGATGCGCTTTTCGCCGATCTCCCGTGAAAGGTGTATCTCCATGTTCCCGGTGCCCTTGAATTCCTCGTAGATCACTTCGTCCATGCGCGAACCAGTCTCGACCAAGGCGGTAGCCAGAATGGTCAGGCTACCCCCTTCCTCAATGTTGCGGGCGCCGCCGAAGAAGCGCTTGGGCCGCTGCAAGGCGTTAGCGTCCACACCGCCGGTCAGCACCTTGCCCGAGGACGGCACCACGGCATTGTAGGCGCGCGCCAGGCGGGTGATGGAATCGAGCAGGATCACTACGTCCTTCTTGTGTTCCACCAGGCGTTTGGCGTGCTCAATGACCATCTCCGCCACTTGTACGTGACGGCCGGCCGGCTCATCAAAAGTACTGGAGATGACCTCGCCACGCACGGAGCGCTGCATCTCGGTCACTTCCTCCGGTCGCTCGTCAATGAGCAGCACAATAAGGTGGCATTCCGGATGGTTAGAGGCCAGGGACTGGGCGATACTCTGCAGCATCATGGTCTTGCCCGCCTTGGGCGGAGATACAATCAATCCGCGCTGCCCCTTGCCGATCGGCGACACCAGGTCGATAATGCGCGGCGTCAGGTCTTCGGTGCTACCGTTGCCGCGTTCCAGCGTGAGCCGATCTTGAGCAAACAGCGGCGTCAGGTTTTCAAACAGGATCTTGTACTTGGCTCTCTCCTGCGTTTCGTAATTGATCTCTCCGACTTTCAGCAGCGCAAAATAACGCTCACCGTTCTTGGGAGGCCGTATCTTTCCGGAGATATTGTCCCCGGTGTGCAGATTAAAGCGCCGAATCTGGCTGGGAGACACGTAGATATCATCCGGTCCCGCCAGGTAGGAACTGCCAACGGAGCGCAGAAAACCAAAACCATCCTGCAAGATCTCCAGCACTCCATCGCCGTAAATATCCTCTCCCTTTTGCGCCTTGGCTTTGAGGATCTCAAAAATGACGTCCTGTTTGCGGGACCGGGCCAAACCATCCAATCCCAGGGATTGAGAAAGCTTGACCAGTTCCTGTGGCGGCTGAAGTTTTAACTCAGATAGGTTCATAAAACTCATCTCGGACTTAGCGTGGAGATCCTATAAGTGGTGGCGATCGGCTCCCCGTACGGGAACGACCATTATGGTAAGAGGTTTGGTAAGTAAATTCTGTGTGAAAAGCCAGGAGTGTTTGGCACTACACCAAGCAGACCGAGTGCAAGCATAGCATGTTCCGGGGCCTGCGTCCAGCAAAAACCACTTTCCCCGTTGCTGCACGCATTTTGCCCGGACGGACACGGCATCAGCCCGGCATACCCAAGCCACTGCATCGACAACGGGACGCAGCCCCTCAGTGCAAGAGTCGGCACGGAGGCGACCGGTGCCTGCGGCAGCTGCAGGAAACTCAGCTTTCGCTCTATATCTACTTGATATAAAAAGTTTTAATCCAATGGACCAGGCGATGGACTGCGCGCTTCGGCGGAAACCAGGCCCGGGCAGCGAAGCGGCCCGCCAACCGCTGCGCACCCGCCATTGCGGTCCAACCGCAGCTCAAAGATTGCTGTCGATAAACGCGCTCAATTGCGATTTGGACAGAGCTCCTACCTTGGTGGCATGAACGTTTCCCTGTTTGAAAAGCATCAGCGTGGGGATGCCTCGTACGGCGTATTTCTGCGGAGTTTTTTGATTTTCTTCTATATTCATCTTGACTATGGACACTCGATCCGCGTATTCTTGCGCAATCTCATCCAGGAGCGGAGCTATCATTTTACAGGGACCACACCACTCAGCCCAGTAATCCACCATCACGGGCAGCGGTGCATTTAAGACTTTTTCCTCAAAATCCTCGTCGGTCACATGATCGATGTTCTGGCTCATGGTGAGTCTTCCTCGCAATTTCTATACATAGCTACAGCATTTTCAATGAAGCCCAATACACAATGCAAGCCTTTTCCGATTGACACATATATAAGCTTTTTTCTCCCAGCAGGCGAGGTATTTCCTACGCTGCTTTGCACAACGCCCACCGGCACGAACGCAGACCGGTATCCAGACCAAATACGGGGATCCGTATGCCTATGAACTTTAACGAATTGCCGCTGCAGGAGGAATTACTGCAAGGGCTCCGGGACCTGAAATTCCAACATTGCACTTCGATCCAGGAGCAGGCCTTGCCCCTGCTCTTACAGGGAAAGGACGTTGCCGGCCAAGCCCAGACCGGCACCGGAAAGACGGCCGCTTTTCTGCTGTCCGTCATGACCGTGCTGCTTTCGCGCCCGTCCCAGCCCAGGTCCGCCGGCCGTCCGGGTGCCGTGGTGATAGCTCCCACACGGGAACTCGCCATTCAGATCCACCGCGACGCCGAGGCGGTCGGTCGCCATACTAATCTGCGCTCGGTCCTGGTTTTCGGCGGCGTGGACTATGAAAAGCAGCGCGATTCCCTGCGCCAAAATATCGATATTCTCATCGGCACCCCGGGCCGCCTGATCGATTACCTGCGCCAGGGAGTGCTGGATTTTCGGGCGGTACGTACGATGGTGCTGGATGAAGCGGATCGGATGTTTGACCTGGGTTTCATCCGCGACGTGCGCTTCCTGCTGCGGCGCATGCCGGAACCAACAAAACGCCTGAACATGCTGTTCACCGCTACCTTGCCCTGGAAGGTCATCGAACTGGCTCACGAGCACATGAACGAGCCCGAGATTATACGCATCAACCCGGGTCGGATTGCCGTGGATGGAATTGATCAAAAGCTCTACCACACCAGTAACGAAGAGAAAATCTCGCTGCTGATCGGCTTACTGCGCTCCATCAACCCGTCACGCGCCATCATTTTCGTCAATACCCGCCGGGGAGCGGACCGGGTACAGGCGTACCTGCAAGGGAACGGCTTGAGCGCGGCGATACTCACCGGCGACATTCCCCAGCAAAAGCGGATGCGGCTGCTGCACTCCTTTTCCGAGGGGGAAATGCCTATCCTGGTTGCTACCGATCTGGCAGCCCGCGGACTGCATATTCCCGAGATCAGCCACATCTTCAACTATGACCTGCCACAGCAAGCAGAGGATTACGTGCATCGAATCGGTCGTACCGCCCGCGCCGGCGCCAGCGGCACCGCAATTTCACTGGCTTGCGAGAGCTATGTCTATTCCCTGCCGGAAATCGAGAAATACCTGGGGCATAAGCTGCCGGTAGATTCCGTGCAACACGAGTGGCTGGTCAAGCCGCAACCGCCGCACCGGCGGGCGGGCGCGAAGGCCGCCCGGTCCTCCCAGGGCGGTCGGCGCACAGGCCAGGGAAGACGGCCCCGCCAAAGAGCGCACGAATCCGCTCCCACGCCCCCGGCAGCAAGCCGGTAACGCGCAAGCACCCTCCGCCCATCTCAGGGCATTGCCGGCGGAAGGCACCGGGGCGTGCGGCTATTGCTCCGCGCCGGTCACCGCAGCGGAAAGCACTTCCACTAACCAGTCACGGATATCCATGACTTGCTGAGGGCAGAGCATGTGGGCCATCGGGTAGTCGCGCCACTGCACGGAGTAGCCTAGTTCCTGCAGCCGGGCACAGGAGCGCTTCGCCAGGAAATGAGGAATGACCGGGTCCCAAGTGCCGTGCAGCATCAGGATCGGGGTTTGCCGATTCTCCCGCCGCGCTTCCGCGGTCAAGCGCTCACGCAGCGGCAGATAGGCCGACAGCACCAGCAGCCCCGCCAGCTGATGGACACAGCGCAGTCCCGCGTACAGACTTAGAGCACCGCCCTGGGAGAAGCCGGCCAGCACAATGCGGGAGGCAGGCAGCCCGTCCTGCAACTCCCGCTCGATAAGTGCGTTGATCTGCGCCGCCGAGGCACGAAATCCTTCCTCGTCTTCCTCGTCGCTGATGTCCATGCCGCGCACGTCGTACCAGGCGTGCATCTCCATACCGCCGTTTATCGTGACCGGGCGTACCGGGGCATGTGGAAAAACAAAGCGCACGCCTAGGCGCACCGGAAGGCGCAGCTCCTGGGCCAGGGATACAAAATCGCTGCCGTCGGCACCCAGCCCGTGCAGCCAGATCACGCTGGCGCGATGTCCGGAACCGGGTTCCAACAGGATGGTCTGTTTTTTCATAATCTAGTTCCGTCGTCTCACTCGTTATGCCGCTTATCATCCAATCGTAAATGAAATGGCAGAAAAACAGGCTCCGATCGGATGCGTGTGTGGTATGCTCGCGGGCTGAAAATCGCGTGGCCACCTTTCAGGCTCTCTCCCTCACGGCACCATCGGGAAACACTACGCTATTGGCAAACCATCTGGCAAATGCGGTCCTGCCGGCCTTGAAAACCTGCGCCCAGCCTCTTGAGGCGCGGCATCAGCGCGTGACCCGGGCGGGCGCCGCGGGTATGCAGATGCTGACTCTGCTGGTCGGCGTCATGCTGGCGGGCTGCGGACAAAAAGGACCGCTTTACCTGCCGCCGGAAGCGGAGGAAGTCGCGCTGCCCGCGGCATCGGCATGGATGCCTTCATCCCTTTAAGAGGCTGCCTGCACGCCGAACAGGTCTCCCTGGAGCAGGTCGCCGCCCGCTTCAGCACCCCTTGCTACGTCTATTCCCGCGCCGCGCTGGAGGCTGGCTGGCGCTCCTTCGACCAAGCCCTGCAGGGGCGTGCGCACCTGGTCTGTTTTGCCGTCAAGGCCAACTCCAACTTGGCGGTGCTGCAATTGCTGGCCTCCCTGGGCTCGGGATTTGACATTGTTTCCGCAGGAGAACTGCAGCGGGTATTGCGCGCCGGTGCGCGTGCGGATCGTATCGTCTTCTCCGGGGTAGGCAAGAATACGCAGGAGTTGCGCCTGGCGCTGGAGACCGGAATCAAGTGCTGCAACGTCGAGTCTGAGCCGGAGTTGATGCGCCTGAACGGCATCGCCGGGGAGTTGGGCCTGACGGCACCGGTCGCGCTGCGCATCAACCCGGACGTGGATCCGGACACGCATCCGCACGTCGCCACCGGCCGGCACGGCAGCAAGTTTGGACTACCTTGGCCGCAGGCACTGAAGCTTTTCCAGCGCGCCGCCGACTTGCCTTACCTGCAGCCGGTTGGGATCGCTTGCCACATTGGTTCGCAGATCACCAGCCTGACACCCTTTTTGCAGGCGGCGCGCAAGCTGTCTGAATGGCTGCAGGTACTGGAGCGCGTCGGCATCCAGCTACGACACCTGAACCTGGGCGGCGGCCTCGGGGTGCCCTATGCCGGCGAACCGGTGCCTTCTGCGGCGCAGTACACCGAGGCTGTATGCTCGGAACTGGGGGCTTTGCCGCTGGAATTGGTGCTGGAACCGGGGCGTGCCATCGCCGCCGGGGCCGGCGTGTTGCTGACCCGCGTCGAATACTTAAAGCGCGGCGCGGGAAACAATTTTGCCGTGGTCGACGCGGCCATGAATGACTTGCTGCGTCCCGCGTTATACGATGCCCGGCACGAGATTGTGCCGGTGCGGCAACACAAACAGGTACCACCAGAGCGCTGGAACGTCGTCGGGCCGGTCTGTGAATCTGCCGATCAGTTAGGTCGTGACCGGAGTTTGGCACTGGAGGCGGGGGACCTTCTGGCCATCCGGGAAGCAGGAGCCTATGGAGCCGCGATGAGTTCAAACTATAACTCCCGTCCCCGCTGCTGCGAGTTGATCGTGGACGCCGGGCAGATCTTCGAAGTGCGCCGCCGTGAAACCTGGGAAGACCTGGTGAGAGGAGAAAGCTTACTGCCCTCCGGTACGGACCGGGATAAGGCCCCATAACGGTGCAGAGGCCTCTGATCTTGCACTGCCGCAGTGCGAACGCCGGCACGGTCAGCGGATGCCATCAACCGGCAGATCCTTCCCAATGCAGCCCTGGCATGATAAAAGGCCAGTGTCTGCTGGCACTCGCGGCCAGCGATGGCGGGCCCCGCGTTCTGTGCCGCGCGGCGGAACAGGGTTCCCGCCATTGGCTGATCGAACGGTAAGCTCGGGTGCAGAGCAAGGCGAAACGGGTGCCAGGGATGGCTGGCATGTAAAATGCCCCCACTTGGAATGTTCACTGAATGGCGCGATGATGGGCAGGGTTTTACTGCCGAGGCGTGGCGACAAGCACAGTGGCAGCTTAATATCCGCCGGTATCCCGGGGACGGCGCCGTTAGCAATAACAGTTAAACTGACAGGAGGACACCAGAGTGTCACAGCAGAAAATTCAGGACCTTATTACCAAACATAAAATCGGATACGTCGATCTGCGTTTTTGCGATACCTACGGCAAAGAGCAGCATTTCACGGTGCCGGTATCCCAGATTAACGAAGACTTCTTTAAGCACAACATCGCCTTTGACGGCTCCTCGATTGCAGGCTGGAAAGAGATCGACGAGTCTGACATGCTGCTGGTACCGGACACCGAAACGGCGGTACTGGACCCCTTCTACGAGGAGCCCACGCTGCAGCTGCGCTGCGACGTGTTCGAGCCGTTAACCATGCAGGGCTATAAGCGGGACCCGCGCTCACTGGCAAAGCGCGCCGAAGCCTACCTGCAATCCACGGGGATTGCCGACGTGGCCTATTTTGGCCCGGAGCCCGAGTTCTTCGTCTTCGACGACGTGCGATGGGACAATGCGATCAACCGAGCCTTCTACGCCATCGATTCCGAGGAAGGGAGCTGGAACAGCAGCACGGACATGGAAGTCAGCAACCTTGGGCATCGTCCGGCAGTCAAGGGCGGCTACTTCCCGGTACCGCCGGTGGACTCCATGCAGGATATCCGTTCCGCCATGTGCTCGACGCTGGAAGAGATGGGAGTGCCGGTAGAAGTGCATCATCACGAAGTAGCCACCGCCGGCCAGGCGGAGATCGACACCCGCTATAACAGCCTGGTGCGCAAGGCGGACGAGCTGATCATCCTGAAATACGTGGTGCACAACGTTGCCCATGGTTTTGGCAAGACCGCCACGTTCATGCCCAAGCCCCTGGTGGGAGACAATGGCAACGGCATGCACGTCCATCAGTCCCTGGCGAAGGGCGGAAAGAACCTGTTTCACGGTGATCTGTACGGCGGCCTGTCGGAGTTGGCGCTGCATTACATCGGCGGCATCTTCAAGCACGCACGAGCTTTGAACGCCTTCACCAATGCCAGCACCAACAGCTACAAGCGGCTGGTGCCTGGTTTCGAGGCGCCGGTGCTGCTGGCTTATTCGGTCCGCAACCGCTCAGCCGCCTGCCGTATTCCCTGGGTCTCCGATCCGCAGGGACGGCGGGTGGAAGTGCGCTTTCCGGACCCCTGTGGCAACCCGTACTTCATCTTCGCTGCCATGATGATGGCGGGACTGGACGGCATTCAAAACCAGATTGACCCCGGCAAATCGCTGGAAAAGAACCTGTATGATTTGCCCCCCGAGGAAGAGAAAAACATACCCACGGTGGCGAGCTCGCTGGACCAGGCGCTGGCCGCACTGGACGCAGACCGGGATTTTCTGACTATGGGAGACGTCTTCAACGACGATCTGATCGACGGCTACATTGAGCTGAAAAACGCAGAAGTCAGCCGCTTGCAGATGAGCTCACACCCAGTCGAGTTCGATATGTACTACAGCCTGTAAGCCCATGCTCGTCATGCCGGGTATTGCCGTTGTCCCACTTCCGGAGTCACCCGGGACGGAAAAAGCGCCCCCGCCGTGCCCGGTGCGGCTCCAGGGACACCGGCCCTTGCCGGCTGTTTCAATATATTGTTGATGGTCAAGGATTTTCGCTGGGCCCGTGAACGGTTCGCGCGGCAACGTGCGCTTGGAGGCGGTGCCCGCTTGAGCCGGAAACGGGACGGCGGGGCGGGCGCTATAACCTGGACCGGATGCCGCTTGTCTCGCCGCCATCATTGTGCTACCTTACGCTCCCTGTCCCGGATTCGGGACGAGAACATGTTTGATGACAATCCTCAATGGCGGATCGCTTATGTCGATTTCCTCCCAGCAAAAGAGCGGTATTATCGAGGAGCATCGATGCTCCACCGGCGATACCGGCTCTCCCGACGTGCAAGTCGCACTGTTGAGCGCTCGCATTTCCGATCTGTCCGGGCACTTCAAGACTCACAAGAAAGATCACCACTCCCGTCAAGGACTGCTTCGGCTGGTAAACCGACGGCGGCGGCTTTTAGATTATCTGAAGCGCAAAGACTACAACCGTTATCTCGATTTGATCGGCAAATTGGGGTTGCGCAAGTAAGTTAAATGTCGATCTTCCGCATCCACTGCGGTTCCTTTGTCATTGTATAATCTTTTCCTTTCGTAATATGGCCTTCTTGCGGAGGCCTTCAGTATCAGGTGTAAGCGGATGAATCCTATCAGTAGGGAGTTTACGTGCGGCAAGCACACAGTAACATTGAAAACCGGCGAGATTGCCAGGCAGGCAGACGGTGCCGTTATGGTCCATATGGGAGACACGGTTGTGCTCGCCACCTGCATGGTCAGCCAGGAAGCAAGCCCGGATCGCGGCTTTTTTCCCATGACGATCGACTACCAGGAACGTACTTACGCCGCGGGCAAGATTCCCGGCGGCTTTTTTAAGCGCGAGGGGCGTCCCAGCGAGAAGGAGACCCTGACCTGCCGCTTGATTGACCGTCCATTGCGACCCTTGTTTCCCAAGGGATTTTTCTATGAAACGCAGGTCATCGTCACGGTATTATCGCTAGACCCGGAAGTAGATCCTGACATCCCGGCCCTGATCGGCTCTTCCGCTGCCGTCACCTTGAGTGGTGCCCCCTTTAGCGGACCAGTGGGCGCGGTACGGGTCGGTTACCGCAACGGCGAGTACCTGCTGAACCCGTCCTTTGACGCACTCAAAAATTCGAAGCTGGACCTGGTGGTGGCCGGGACTGCTGAATCAGTGCTGATGGTCGAGTCCGATGCCAAGCAGTTATCAGAGGAGATCATGCTGGGTGCCGTGATGTACGGACACCGAGAGATGCAGACCACAATTCAGAACATCAGCGCATTGGCACAGGACGCAGGCGTACAGCCCCGGGACTGGCAGCCGGTGCCAGTAGACGCCTCCGTGACTGAGCGAGTCGAGCAGCGCTGCAGCGGAGCGCTGCGGGACGTCTATGCCATCACGGACAAGCTGGAGCGGCTCCAGCGGTTATCGGCGCTGCGTCATGAAACGCTACAGGAACTGGCGAGCGAGGAGGAAGGCGCTCCTGACACCGTACAGGTAAAGTTGGCCTTTGATGCCCTGGAGCGTGGCATCGTGCGCGGCGGGATCCTGTCTGGAGAACAACGCATTGACGGTCGGCGCCATGACGAGGTGCGTCCGATCCAGGTACAGGTAGGGCTGCTGCCCCGCACCCACGGTTCCGCCCTGTTTACCCGGGGCGACACGCAGGCCCTGGTAGTTAGTGCCCTGGGCACCGATCGGGATGCCCAGGTGGTCGACGCCATTGAAGGGGAATTTCGTGACCCCTTCATGCTGCATTATAATTTTCCGCCCTATTGCGTGGGCGAGATTGGCCGGGTTGGTTCTCCCAAGCGCCGTGAAATCGGACACGGGCGCCTGGCGAAGCGTGCCATACTTGCGGTCATGCCGGACTCGGAACGCTTCCCCTATTCCCTGCGCGTGGTCTCTGAGATCACCGGTTCCAACGGCTCCAGTTCCATGGCGACGGTGTGTGGCACCAGTCTCTCACTGATGGACGCGGGAGTCCCGATTCAGGCGCCGGTGGCCGGCATTGCCATGGGCCTGGTGAAAGAAGATGAGCGCTTCTCGGTGCTGTCGGACATCCTGGGAGACGAGGATCACCTGGGCGACATGGACTTTAAGGTGGCCGGCACGACCGAGGGAATCACTGCGCTGCAGATGGATATTAAGATCAGCGGCATCACCGAGGAGATTATGCGCACCGCCCTGCAGCAGGCGCAGGCCGGGCGACTGCACATCCTGCAAGAGATGAATAGCGGCTTGTCCAAGCCCCGAGAGGAGTTGTCTGAATATGCGCCGCGGGTGATTTCGATGAAGATCAACCCGGATCGGATCCGCGACGTGATCGGGAAAGGAGGCGTGACGATCCGTTCCATCATTGAGAAGACCGGGGCGCAAATAGACATCGAAGATAGCGGGATCGTCAAGATCTACTCGTCGAATCGATCCGCCAGCGATGCAGCCCGTCGCCAAATTGAGCAGCTAACCGCCGACATCGAGGTAGGACGCATCTACGAGGGTCGCGTCTCCAAGCTGATGGACTTCGGCGCCTTCGTTAACATCCTGCCGGGTCGGGACGGCTTGGTGCATATCTCTCAAATCTCTCACGAGCGGGTCTCCCGGGTCAGCGACTATTTGGGCGAGGGAGACATGGTGAAAGTCAAGGTGCTCGAGATCGATCGCCAAGGCAGGGTACGACTGAGCATGAAAGCCATCAGCGAGTAGCCGATCGGTCCAACTTGTCGCGGCCGGCACTTCAGGCGACGCGGATCAGACGACGCTCCGTTGCAATCCAATGCACCGGCAGATCCCAGGACATAACCGGTAACTGCTCGATCAGTTGACACTCGTAGACCGGACTGAACAGCAGCGCCCGCGGATGAGCCGCAATCCAGCGGTCATAATATCCGGCTCCCAGCCCTATGCGGTATCCTTGCTCGGTGAAACCCAACCCCGGCACGATCGCCGCCTCTATGACCTCCGCACAGGCGGCCGGCTCCGCAACGGTGAGGATGCCGTGGGCGCCGGGTGCTAACTGTTCCCACCGATGCAACCGGACCGCCTCCATCCGTGTTTTGCCGCGCAGGCGCGGTACACACACGATGCGTCCCTGTTTCAACCAAAGCCGGATCAAGCCCTGCGTGTCCGCCTCGCTGCCTCGCGAGACATAAACAAACACCGACCGTGCCGCCTGTAACTCCGGCAGCTCCAGCAAACGCCGCTTGATCCGGCGCCCGTGGCGCCGGCGTAAAGACGGCGGCAGACTTTCGCGGCGGGCCTGCAGCCGGCGCCGCAACCGGGTCTTCTCATCCGCTCCGCTAGCTTCCGTGCTCACCGGGTCCTGGCAAACGGATGTAAGAATTCAGTCGGATTTTTATGACCGGCAGATGCTGCCGGTCACCAGCGGAATGCCGCCGGCAGGTAAAACCGGCCGTACCGGGCGAACACTGCCGAAAATCCGGGCCGCCGACGGCACGGAGCAGAGACGTCAGTGCAGGGAGGATTGTTTCCGGGACTCACGGATGCGGTCGTAGGCACTGCGGATCTTCTGAGTCCTGTCCGTCGCGACCCGGATCATCTCCTCCGGCATGCCCTTTGCGATCAACTTGTCCGGATGATGCTGGTTCATCAACCGCCGGTAAGCTTTTTTGATCTGCGCCTCGGAGGCATTTTCGGAGATGCCCAGCACCTGGTAATCGTCTGCCAGCGCCTCGTGCGGAGCATGCGGATCCAGTTGCAGCAATTCCTCCAGCACCGAGGGCGAAAACCCAAGGAGCTGGACGATGCGTTCCAGGATGCGCCGCTCGGCGGGGTCTATCCTGCCGTCTGCCGCGGCCGCCTGTATCTGGATCTCCAGGAAGATGCGCAGCAGGCTGCTGCTGTAGCGGCATTCAGCGCGCAACTGTCCCAGCACCGCCTCAAGAGGGAAGTCCGGCTCCTTGCCTTGCTGGAAAAGATTGATAGCCGCCGCTTTTTGTCGCTCATCCAACTGCATCTGCCGCATGATCTCCTGGACCATCGAGATCTCCTCCCTCGACACCCGGCCATCAGCCTTGGCAATGTGCCCCATAACGGAGAAAACCGCAGTGAAAAACGCAGCCTGGATTGTCTCCGTGGCAGTAGCGCCGGGACCGCTTCTTCGTGCCTGGTCATACCGGTGCCCGAGCGCAGCGCCAAACAACGCGCCCAGGGGACCACTCAGCATGAAGCCAAGTGTCCCGCCGATAACTTTCCCCCACCATGCCAAGCTTGCAGTATCCCCGTTTCAATCAACCCCGGCATGATACGCCGCCTGGTCCGCTGCATCAAACCGCACCATGGCCCCGCTTACCGGCAAAATACAGACCGATAAAGGCCTGGATCATGCAATAATCACTCGGGGAACAAAACTCGCTTCCCCTTCCCGCTCGTTGCCGTCACAGGCGGCCCCGCCCGTAGATTTTCTCTATCATTGAGAATAATGGACCTGTACTGAATGGCGGCTTCCAGCGCGTAGAAGCATTTATTTTCGGCGCCGTCCATTCCAGTTTTCGCTGCAACCTGGGGCATGGATCAATGATGGACTCTTGCCCCGGGGTAGACTGTATCTTTGCCATCCCACTGGGCGCTGGGCGGCGGCCATTAACCACCCTGTACGGCATTGGCGAGTTTTCACGCGTCATGGAACCGCGTCAAAGTGCTTCGCTGGTATCACGACAAAGGAGTTTTAGTTCCAGCCGCGCACCCTCTGCCAGGCAAGTGAAGTAATGGCAGGGGTCGCCGCCCTTACAACTATAATTAAGAAACGGTGCCAACCCGTCATCTCGCACGGCCCCCGGTCCATTCCACGGGAACCCCCAAACTGGTTGGGTCCGGCCTATGCGGCGGAACCGTTTTAGCGCAGGTAACCGTGCTGCTGGTAAATCCATTCATGGACGCAAACGGCGGCCCGGCGCCATTTTGCTCGACAGACGAAGACAAATCTGGCATGCTCAGGCGCAATTGCCGATGTGGTGGAACTTGGTAGACACGCTGTCTTGAGGGGGCAGTGGCGCAAGCCGTGCCGGTTCGAGTCCGGCCATCGGCACCATGATCCGCACACCCTCTCCCGTCTCTCGTCAGGCTCTTGCGGCGCTTCCCGATACGCATGACGCACCGGACGGGTCCAGCCCGCGCAAGGCCGGCGCACCCCCGCCCGGCGAGAAACCGGTACTGAAACGTCATCCCTGTTGGCGGGACGGGGATTTTCGGCTCATCCTCTGCCCGGGCGGGGCGAAAACCCAGGCCAGTCCGTTCCGGTTCGGCCCGCGGATGCCATCCGGCAGGGGTAGCAGAAAGGCAGGTGCTTCTGTATACTGGATCTATCGGTGGGTCGTTCCGGGAAGCCTGACTTATACGTCCGAACCGTAAAGGTACGCACTTGGCAAACGGGCCAAGTGCCCATACACAGAGAACAGCATGCTGGCAGAATATTTTCCCGTACTATTATTTATGGCGGTGGGACTCATTGCAGGAGTGGGCATGCTGGCAGCGGGCCGCCTGGTGGGGCCGCGCAACCCGGATAACGAAAAGGACTCCCCATACGAGTGCGGCTTCGAGGCATTTGAAGATGCCCGGGGGCGCTTCGACGTACGCTACTACCTGGTGGCCATCGTCTTTATTATTTTCGATCTGGAATTCGCTTTCTTCTTTCCCTGGGCGGTAACCCTCAAACAACTTGGGCTAAGCGCGTACGTGGCGATGATGATCTTCCTGTTCGTGTTAGTGACAGGCTTCATCTACGAGTGGAAGAAGGGCGCACTGGAGTGGGACTAGGTCGGCAATAACATGACGGCACCGCAACGACAAGGCATACCCGGAGCACCGATGCCCATCGGCAGGGGCGCAGGAGCGCGCGTCATACCGGGACTGGACGGACCGCTGCACTCCCGGGGCTACCTGACGGCGACAGTGGACGACCTGGTGAACTGGGCCCGCACCGGATCGCTCTGGCCGATGACCTTCGGGCTCGCCTGCTGTGCAGTGGAGATGATGCATGCGGGCGCGGCACGCTATGACCTGGACCGCTTTGGCGTGATCTTTCGCCCGAGCCCGCGCCAGTCTGACGTGATGATTGTTGCAGGAACCCTGGTAAACAAGATGGCACCCGCACTGCGCAAAGTGTATGACCAGATGTCCGAACCGCGCTGGGTGATCTCAATGGGATCCTGCGCCAATGGAGGCGGCTACTACCATTATTCCTACTCGGTGGTACGCGGCTGCGACCGGATCGTGCCAGTGGACATCTACGTGCCCGGCTGTCCGCCAACGGCGGAAGCGCTGTTGTTCGGCATCATCCAACTGCAAAAGAAGATCCGCCGCACCAACACCATTACCCGTTAAGGAGATAATGCCAGGTGCGCTCTGGAGAAAAACAAAAATCCGCAGCCATGCACTTGCCCCGAGTACTATGAGCAGCGCCCACACGGCACCCGGCGAGTTGTTGGAGCAGCTGCAAAAACGTTTCGCCCCCTTACCGGTACAGTGCAGCCCGGGCTTGGACATGACACTGCTTGAGTGTCCGCCTTCCTGCCTGCTGGAGGTATGCGAGGCACTTTTCCGGGAACCGGAGTTTTCGTTCGAGCAACTCTCGGACCTTTGCGGGGTGGACTACTCCACCTACGCGCAGAGCGACTGGGAAACCAACGATGCCACGAACACCGGCTTCAGCCGCGGCGTACGCTGGGGCGAATATCAGGAAACCGCACCGAAGACGGACGCGGCAGAACCCAGTCCGAACTACGCGGTGCTCTATCACCTGCTTTCGCTACGCTACAATCGGCGGCTGCGCCTGCGCTGCCGCCTGCCGGCGGATCCACCGCAAGTTCCCTCGGTAGTGTCGATCTGGAATTCCGCCAACTGGTATGAGCGCGAAGCCTTTGACCTGTTCGGGATCTTGTTCGACGGGCATCCGGACCTGCGCCGCATCCTGACCGACTACGGCTTTATCGGTCACCCGTTCCGCAAAGACTTCCCGCTGCATGGCAAGGTGGAAGTGCGCTATGACCCGAACCAGGGCCGGGTCATATACCAGCCGGTCACCATTGAGAACCGGGTACTCGTGCCGCGAGTGATCCGCAACGACAACCGCTACCTGGCCTCCGACGAAGAAAACAACCAGTAAAGCCATGCCGGAACTGTGCAGCATGACAATGAATTTCGGGCCGCAGCACCCCGCCGCGCACGGCGTGCTGCGCCTGGTCCTGGAGCTTGACGGAGAGGTCATCGTGCGCGCAGATCCGCATATTGGCCTGCTCCACCGGGGCACGGAGAAGCTGGCCGAGAGCAAGCCGTACAATCAAAGCATCGGTTACATGGACCGCCTTGATTACGTCTCGATGATGTGCAACGAACACGCCTACGTGCTCGCCATCGAGCGGCTGCTTGGCATTGAACCTCCATTGCGCGCCCAGTACATACGGGTGATGTTCGATGAGATCACGCGCGTCCTCAACCACCTGATGTGGCTGGGAGCGCACGGCCTGGACATAGGCGCGATGACCGTTTTTTTGTATTGTTTCCGCGAACGCGAGGACCTGATGGACTGCTACGAGGCAGTATCCGGCACCCGTATGCATGCGACCTACTACCGCCCCGGAGGCGTATACCGGGATCTGCCCGGGAAGATGCCGCAATATCAGCCTTCGCCCTGGCTGAACGCGCAGGAAGCCGCCCAACGCAACCAGGGGCGCGAGGGCTCCCTGCTCGACTTCATCGACGCGTTTACGGCGCGCTTCCCGGCCTGCGTGGACGAATACGAGACGCTGCTCACCGACAACCGCATCTGGAAGCAGCGCACTGTGGGCATCGGCGTAGTTTCACCGGAACGCGCCCTGCAACTCGGGTTCACCGGACCGATGCTGCGCGGGTCGGGAGTGGAATGGGACCTGCGCAGGAAGCAGCCTTACGAAGTGTATTCCCGGATGAAATTCGACGTTCCCGTAGGCAAGGAAGGGGATTGTTATGATCGCTACCTGGTGCGCATGCACGAGATGCGCCAATCCAACCGCATCGTTAAACAGTGCGTGGATTGGCTGCGCAGGAATCCAGGTCCGGTAACCCTGGAGGATCATAAACTGACGGCGCCGCAACGGGAAGAAATGAAGGAAGACATGGAAGCGTTGATACATCACTTCAAGCTGTTCACCGAAGGCTATTGCGTGCCCGAAGGCGAAGTATACGCGGCAGTCGAACATCCTAAAGGAGAATTCGGCATCTACCTGATCTCCGACGGTGCCAACAAGCCGTACCGGGTGAAGATCCGTGCCGCCGGTTTTGCGCATTTGGCAGCGCTTGACGAGATGGTGCGCGGACATATGCTGGCGGACGTGGTTGCCATGATCGGCACTCAGGACGTCGTGTTCGGGGAGATCGACCGCTGATGCAGTCCGCTCCGCCCGAAACCCTGTCCGCCCATGCCCGCGCGGTGATCGACGGCTGGATAAGCCGTTATCCGCCGGGCTGCCAACGCTCCGCCGTGCTCGCCGCGCTGCGTGAGGTGCAGCATCAAAACGGCGGCTACCTGAGCCGCGGCCTGATGGACGCGGTGGGCGAATACCTGAAACTTTCTCCGATCGAAGTCTACGAGGTGGCCAGTTTCTACTCCATGTTCGAGACCAAGCGAGTCGGACGCCATAGCGTTTCAGTGTGTACCAATATCTCCTGCATGCTGCGCGGCGCTGATGAACTGGTGGCGCACGTTGAGAAACGCCTGGGGATCAAAACCGGCGAGTCAACCGCGGACGGACGCATCCACCTCAAGCGCGAAGAAGAATGCCTGGCCGCCTGCTGCGGGGCACCGATGATGATGGTGGATCACAAGTACTACGAGAATCTCACCCCTGATCGGATGGATGAGATCCTGAATCAACTGGATTAAAACTCATGCCCGACTCACTCAACCGCGTTTGCTACCGAACCTTGAGCTCGGACCAGCCCTGGTCAATGGACAGCTATCTTAAAGAGGGAGGATACCAGGCTTGGTCACGTATCCTGCGTGAGCAGGTAGAACCGGCCAAAGTGATCGAGGAGGTAAAACAGTCCGGCCTGCGCGGGCGCGGCGGAGCCGGGTTTCCAACCGGGATCAAGTGGAGTTTCATGGTCCCGCAACCCTCTCCTAAATACGTAGTCTGCAACTCCGATGAGAGCGAGCCTGGCACCTGCAAGGATCGGGACATTCTGCGTTACAACCCGCATGCCCTGGTAGAAGGCATGGCGATCGCCTGCTATGCCATGGGCACGGAAACGGGCTACAACTACGTCCGCGGCGAATTCATGGACGAGCCATATACGCGCTTTGAGGAAGCATTGCGCGAAGCTTACGCGGCCGGGTACCTGGGCAAGAACGTCCTGGGAACGAAGGTCGACGTAAACATCCACGCCACTTTAGGCGCCGGAGCCTATATTTGCGGAGAAGAGACCGCCCTGTTGGAATCGCTGGAAGGTAAAAAAGGCCTGCCGCGCTTCAAACCCCCGTTTCCGGCCCATTACGGACTCTACGGGCGACCTACCACCATCAACAACACTGAGACCTATGCCTCGGTACCGAGCATCATGCTGGAAGGCGCCCAGTGGTTTGCCGACCTGGGCACCACGAACAGCGGCGGCACCAAGTGTTTCTCGGTCAGCGGACATGTAAACAATCCGGGCAATTTCGAGGTGTCCCTGGGCATCCCTTTCCGCGATTTGCTGGAATTGGCCGGAGGAATGCGCAACGGCAGAAAACTCAAGGCCGTGATCCCGGGAGGCTCTTCAGTCCCGGTGGTGCGCGCAGAGACTATGATGGAAGTGACGATGGATTATGACTCCCTGACCAAGGCCGGCTCCATGCTTGGGTCAGGAGCGGTGATTGTGATGGACGAAGGCACCTGCATGGTACAGGTGCTGCACCGGATCTCCCGTTTCTACTACGCCGAGTCCTGCGGGCAATGTACGCCGTGCCGGGAAGGCACCGGCTGGCTGTACCGCATGCTCGGGCGCATCCTGAACGGCGAGGGACAGGCCGGAGACCTGGAAAAACTGGACAGCATCGCCTCCAAGATCGAGGGACACACCATCTGCGCCCTGGGAGAGGCGGCTGCCTGGCCGGTGCGCAGTTTTATCCGCGAGTTTCGGGAAGAATTTGTACACTATATTGAACACAATGGACACAGCATGGTGCAGGCAGCAGACGGGGCCGCAGCCTGAAGGCTGCCTGCCGGACCAAGGCGCAGCAGGAAGGATGCAGAGATGAGCGGCAGGAAAGACAGCACGGCCGAGACGGTACAGATCGAGGTGGACGGTCACTCGTTGCAGGTTCCCAAGGGAGTCATGCTGATCGAGGTTACCGATCGGCACGGTATTTACGTGCCGCGTTTTTGCTACCACACGCATCTTTCGGTGGCGGCGAATTGCCGCATGTGCCTGGTGGAAGTAGAGAAAGCCCCTAAACCCCTGCCCGCCTGCGCCACCCCGGTAAACGAGGGCATGCGCGTACAGACCCGCTCCAAGCTGGCACTGGAGGCACAGCGCGCGGTCATGGAATTCCTGTTGATCAATCACCCTTTGGACTGCCCGATTTGCGACCAGGGGGGCGAATGCGAGCTGCAGGACCTGGCGATGGGCTTTGGCCGTAGTATCTCCCGCTACCAGGAGCGCAAGCGCGTGGTTCGCGACCGGGACGTCGGTCCCCTGGTACAGACCGATATGACCCGCTGCATTCACTGTACCCGATGCGTGCGCTTCGGTGAGGAGGTCGCCGGCCTGCGCGAGTTGGGGGCGTTGGGCCGCGGTGAGCACATGGAGATCGGCACCTACGTTGAGCACAGCATGGTCTCTGAACTCTCCGGCAACATCATCGATCTGTGCCCGGTGGGCGCATTAACCTCCAAGCCCTTCCGCTACTCCGCCCGTACCTGGGAGATGCAGTCGCACAACGCCGTTTCCCCGCACGACGCAGTCGGATCCAATCTCTGCCTGCACGTGCACGGCAACCGCGTGAAGCGGGTGGTACCGGCACAAAACGAGGCAATTAACGAAGTTTGGCTGGCGGATCGGGATCGGTTCAGCTACCAGGGACTCTACAGTGAGGATCGCCTGATGAGTCCCATGATCCGCCAAAATGACCGCTTGGTTGAGGTCGATTGGGCCGTCGCGCTGGATCACCTGGCGGCGCTGCTGCAGCGACTGTGCCAACAGCATGGTCCGGCGGCATTGGGCGCGCTGTCATCCCCTTCGGCCACCTTGGAGGAACACTTCCTGCTACAACGCCTGGTCCGCGGCCTGGGCTCGGCCAACGTGGATCACCGGCTGCGCCAAGCGGACTTCTCCGCTCCGGAACAAGACCCGCTGTTCCCCTGGCTGGGCTGCACAATCGCCGGGCTGGAATGCGCTGACGCTGTATTACTGGTGGGCAGTGATCCACGCAAGGAGCAGCCATTATTGAATCACCGTTTGCGCAAGGCCGCCCGGAGTGGCGGCGCGATCATGGCTATCAACGCGACAGACTACGAGTTTAACTATGATCTGCACGATAAGATCATCGTACCGCCCAGCGCGCTGCCCTGCGCCCTGGGCGGTGTGCTGCGGGCCTTGTTGGAGTTGGCTCCCTCAGCCTCCCCGAAAAGCCTGGCCATGCTCAAAGAACTGTCGGTGGACGAGGCCCAGCGCCGCATCGCCCAACGGCTGCATGAGGGCAAGCAGGCCGGCATTCTGCTGGGCGCAAGTGCCTCGGCGCACCCTTCCTTTTCCCTGCTGCGGCAACTGGCCGGCCTGGCATCTCGGGTCAGCCAGAGTTTCCTGGGTTATTTGCCCATGGGGGCAAACAGTGCCGGTGCCTGCCTGGCAGGTGCCCTGCCGCATCGTGGCCCGTTGGGAAGCGCTGCAGACCCGGTGGGGCTGGACGTCCGGGAGATGCTCAAACAACCCCTGCCCGGGTACTTGTTTTTAGGGATCGATCCGGAACTCGATTGCCTGGATGGCGGCGCAGCCCAGCACGCCGTGCAAAACTCTGAGTTGGCAGTTTTTCTGAGTGCCTGGCGCAGTCCCCTGGCACAGGAGCACGCACGGATCCTGTTGCCCATCGCACAATTTGCCGAGACCGGCGGCACCCTTGTCAACTTGGAGGGCACGGTGCAACACTTCAAGGCCGCAGTACCACCGCCCGGCGAAGCCCGGCCCGCCTGGAAGATACTGCGCGCATTGGGTGACCGCCTGGGGCTGGAGGGATTCGATTTTCAGCACCACTCGGAAATTACCAAACTGCTGGAGCCGACGTTGAGCGCAGCCAATGCTGATAACAAGGCAGACTGGGGCCTGGGAAAAAAGATCCAGCCCCCCCGCGCCAATGGTTTCGAGCGCTGCGGAGAAGCAGCCATGTACGCGGTGGACGCACTGGTCAGGCATGCCGACGCGCTGCAACGGCAGCCCGACGCCGGTGATGGAAGCGTGCGCTTGTCCCCGGATTTAATCGCCCGCCTGCAGTTGAAGGATCGGGTACGCATCCGCCAGGGAACGGCAGAGTTGGTATTGTCAGTGACTGCCGATGCGCGGATTCCGCCAAGCTGTGCGCACGTGCAGATCGCACAGCGCACAACCCTCGCCCTGGGCCCGTGCCACGGCCCGGTGGAATTGGAGCTGCCCTGAGGCGCGTGCCGTTTTGGACGCTTTCCTGGAACCCATGATCGCCTGGCTATTCCCGCAGCCCTGGCAAAGCCACGCGCTGCTGACGGTCTCGATTCTGCTTCAGATCACGCTGATCATGGTGCCGTTGATGCTGTGCGTGGCCTACCTGACTTACGCGGAGCGCAAGATCATCGGTTACATGCAGTGCCGGCTGGGGCCTAACCGGGTAGGGCCGGCGGGACTGCTACAGCCGATCGCCGACGGACTCAAGCTGCTCCTGAAGGAGATCGTGATCCCGCGAGGCGCCAGTAAGACCTTGTTTGTCATGGCGCCGGTACTTTCCCTGGCCCCGGCACTGGCCGCCTGGGCGGTAATTCCGTTCGGGGACGAAATGGTGCTGGCCGATATAAACGCGGGGCTGCTCTACGTGTTGGCACTGACCTCGCTGACGGTCTACGGAATCATCATCGCCGGCTGGGCTTCCAACTCCAAGTACGCTTTCCTGGGAGCAATGCGCTCGGCAGCGCAGATCGTTTCCTACGAGATCGCCATGGGTTTTGCATTGGTCAGCGTGCTGATCGCTGCCGGCAGCTTGAACCTGGGAGACATTGTACGCGCCCAGCAAGGCAGCATTCTGCACTGGTTCTGGCTGCCACTGCTGCCACTGTTCCTGATCTATTTCATATCCGGCGTAGCGGAGACCAACCGAGCGCCTTTCGACGTGGCCGAGGGTGAATCGGAGATCGTTGCCGGCTTTCACGTGGAATACAGCGGCATGGGCTTTTCCATCTTTTTTCTAGCGGAATATGCCAACATGATCCTGATCGCCATGTTATGCGCATTGCTGTTCTTCGGCGGCTGGCTGTCTCCGTTCGCCGGCATACCGCTGCTGCAAGGACTGTTTGCCTGGGTGCCCGGCCTGGTCTGGCTGTTTGCCAAGAGCGCCGTGTTCCTGTTCTGTTTCCTGTGGCTGAGGGCGACTTTCCCCCGCTACCGCTATGATCAGATCATGCGGCTGGGCTGGAAAGTATTTATCCCCATTACCATCGCCTGGCTGGTGCTGGCGGGGCTGATGGCGACTTTGCGAGTGCCTCCCTGGTTTGATTGAAGCGAATGCTGAAGAAAATACAGAGTTACCTGGGCAGCCTGCTGCTGATTGAGCTGATCAAGGGCCTTCGGTTGACGGGCCGGCGCCTGTTCAGCCGCAAGGTCACCGTTCGCTACCCGGAGGAACAGACCCCGCAGTCACCCCGCTTTCGCGGCCTGCACGCCTTGCGCCGCTACCCGAACGGAGAAGAGCGCTGCATTGCCTGCAAACTGTGTGAGGCAGTGTGCCCGGCGGTGGCGATTACCATTGAATCCGAGCGGCGCGCCGACGGCAGCCGGCGCACCACCCGCTACGACATCGATCTGACCAAGTGTATTTTCTGCGGCCTCTGCGAGGAGTCCTGCCCAGTGGATTCCATTGTAGAGACGCGCATATTTGAATATCACGGCGAGCAGCGTGGGGATCTCCTGATGACCAAGGAACGCCTGCTGAAAGTAGGCGACCAAGCGGAATCCCAGATCGCCGCGGACCGGGCCGAAGACGCCGTCTACCGCTGAGTCGCGCGTGCCGGGTCACACATCCGCGACGCACCGCCTGGTGGGAGACAGGAGGGACGCTACATGACGCTGGAGCCCTTTGCCTTCTACCTGTTTGCCTCCGCCCTGTTGATTTCCGGTTTGATGGTGATTCTGCTGCGCAATCCGGTGCACGCGGTCTTGTCTTTAGTCCTGGCGTTTTTCTCCAGTGCCGGGCTGTGGATGATGCTGCACGCCGAGTTCCTGGCCATTTTACTGGTACTGATCTACGTGGGAGCGGTCATGGTGCTGTTTTTGTTCGTAGTGATGATGCTGGACATAAACCTGGCAGTGCTGCGCGAAGGTTTTATCCGCTACCTGCCGGTCGGCGCCACGGTTGCCGTACTGATGGCTACCGGCATGATTTTCCTGTTGCTGCAAAGCGGGGCCAGCGAAGTGCCGCCGGTGCCTGGAGTTGCCGACGAGGCCAGCAACGTGCAGCAGATCGGCGAATTGCTCTTCACCGAATACCTGTACCCTTTCGAGATTGCCGGAGCGCTGCTGCTGCTTGCGATCCTGGCGGTCATTTCCATGACCGAGCGCGGCCTGGGATCGAAAAAGTCGCAGGATCCAGCCTGGCAGGTACAAGCCCGTCCCGAAGATCGGATTCGCCTGGTGTCCATGGACTCGGAGTCTTAGTCCGATGCCGGGCCTGCCGCATTACCTGGCGCTGGCCGCGATGTTGTTCTGCATCAGCGTGGCCGGTATTTTCATAAACCGGAAAAACGTCATCGTGCTGTTGATGTGCATCGAACTGATGCTGCTTTCCGTTAACCTGAACTTCATCGCTTTCTCATACTTTCTGGGCGATCTGCACGGACAGATCTTCGTGCTCTTCATCCTGACGGTCGCCGCCGCCGAAACTGCCATTGGCCTTGCCATCCTGGTGGCACTGTTTCGCAGCAGGGACACGATCAACGTCGAAGAGATCGACTCCATGCAGGGATGACAAGCTCATGAAGACGCTTTGCCTTGCCATCGTACTGTTTCCGTTAGCCGGATCACTGATTGCCGGCCTGTTTGGCCAGTACATAGGCCGGCGCGGCGCACACTGGGTAACCATTGTCGGCGTGGGACTGGCTTCACTGCTGTCCGTCATCGTCTACCAACGCATTGTCATCAACGGTGAACCGGCCCTGAACGAGACCGTTTACACTTGGCTGCAAAGCGGCGGACTGCGGCTGGAGGTGGGCTTTCTGATCGACGAGTTGAGTGCCACCATGATGCTGGTGGTCAGCTTCGTGTCCTGGCTCATTCACATCTACACCATCGGCTACATGCACGATGATCCCGGCTACCAGCGCTTCTTCAGTTACATTTCCCTGTTCACTTTTTCCATGCTGATGCTGGTGATGTCCAACAACTTTCTGCAGCTTTTCTTTGGTTGGGAAGCAGTGGGGCTGGTTTCCTACCTGTTGATCGGCTTCTGGTTCAAGCGCGAGTCCGCCGTGCTTGCCAACATAAAGGCATTCCTCGTCAACCGCGTGGGCGACTTTGGCTTCCTGCTCGGGATCGCGGCGGTGCTGGTGTATTGCGGCAGCCTCGATTACGCGCAGGTCTTCTCCTCCGCGCCGTCCCTGCAGCATATCCGGCTTGAAGTACCTCCCTACGACTGGCCGGTACTGACCGTGATCTGCACGCTGCTGTTCATCGGCGCCATGGGAAAATCAGCGCAAGTGCCGCTGCACGTCTGGCTGCCTGATTCCATGGAAGGGCCGACGCCAATCTCGGCGCTAATCCACGCCGCCACGATGGTTACGGCCGGCATCTTCATGGTGGCACGCATGTCGCCACTTTACGAATTTGCCGAGCCGGTTTTGAACGCGATCCTGCTAATCGGCGCGATCACCGCGCTGTCCATGGGTATCCTGGGCCTGGTACAGCACGACATTAAGCGAGTCATCGCCTACTCCACGCTCTCACAGCTGGGTTACATGACGGTTGCCCTGGGCGCATCCGCCTACGCAGCGGCCATTTTCCACCTGGTGACGCACGCCTTTTTCAAGGCACTGCTGTTCCTGGGCGCCGGCTCGATCATCGTTGCCCTGCACCATGAACAGGACATGCGAAAAATGGGTGGCCTCTATCGGTACATGCCTATTACCTGGGCCACCATGCTGGCCGGCTCGGCCTCCCTGATCGGAGTACCTTTGACCGCCGGTTTCTACTCCAAGGAATCCATCATTGAAGCGGTGCATTACTCCACGCTGCCCGGTGCCGGATTTGCACACCTGGCAATCACGGTCGGGGTGCTGATCACTGCCCTGTATACTTTTCGCATGATCTTCCTCACCTTCCACGGCATTGAGCGCATGCCCGAGCACGTCCGGCGCACCCTGAGAGAAAGCCCTCGCGTGATCACCATGCCGTTGCTGGTGCTGATGATCCCCTCCCTGGTGATCGGCCTGCCCCTGATCCAGCCTATGCTGTTCGGAGATTATTTCGGCAGTGCCATCCAAGTGGCACCCGCGCACGACGTCCTGTCCCGCTTCGGAGCGGAATTTCACGGCGTGTGGAACTTTATTCTGCACAGCGTGAAAACGCCACCGTTCTACCTCATGCTTGCCGGCGTATTTCTGGCCTGGTACGCCTATCTCTTCCGGCCGCGCGTCCCTGCCATGATCGTTGCCCGCATGCTCTGGCTGCATCGCCTGCTGTTGAACAAGTACGGCTTTGACCAGCTCTACCGTGTTTTATTTGTTGATGGAGTACGGGCCCTGGCGGTCCGCCTGTGGAAAATAGGAGACGTTTTGCTAATCGACGGGTACATGGTAAACGGAACCGCGCACGGCGTGCGCCGCCTGGCGCTAATAGTGCGCAGGATACAGAGCGGTTACCTGTATCACTATGCTTTCATGATGATCATCGGCCTGTTGCTGCTGGGTGCAATTGGCCTGCGATGGCTCCCAACCTAGGGAGACGGACGGGGTCCGGGGAGTAAGGGAGTAATGGTGCAGTGGCCCATCCTGAGCGGGTTGATTGGCTTGCCCATAGTCGCCGGCGTGCTTCTTTTTCCCCTGGACCGGCTGCGTCCGCGGCTGGTCCTTCCGGCAGCGCTGGGCATTGCCGCGCTCACCTTTTTATTGTCCATCCAACTCTACGCACAGTTTACCGTTGGCGTCCACGAAATGCAGTTCATCGAGCGTCATGCCTGGATCGACGTTTTCGACGTCTATTACCACTTGGGGGTGGACGGCATTTCCGTACCACTGATCTTGCTCACGACTTTCATCACGCTGCTGGTGGTGGCGGCAGCCTGGAACACGGTGCACGATCGGATCGCCTTTTACCTGGCATCCTTCCTCATTCTGGAAGGACTGATGATCGGTGTCTTTTGCGCGCTGGACGCGCTGCTGTTCTACATTTTCTGGGAAGCGATGCTGATCCCGATGTTTCTCATCATCGGCATCTGGGGCGGCGAGCGCCGAGTGTACGCCACCATAAAGTTTTTTCTCTATACCTTTTTAGGGTCGGTGTTCATGCTGGTGGCCCTGCTGTACCTGCGCAGCCAATCAGGCAGCTTTCATATATTGGACTTCTACGGGCTCGGGCTCAGCCTGAACGAGCAGATTCTGATCTTCCTTGCCTTCCTGTTCGCCTTTGCAGTAAAAATTCCAATGTGGCCGGTACACACCTGGCTGCCGGACGCACACGTCGAGGCCCCCACCGGCGGATCGGTTATCCTGGCGGCGATCCTGTTGAAGATGGGAGGCTACGGCTTTCTACGCTTCAGCCTGCCGATTACGCCGGCTGCCGGCGTCACCTTGTACTGGCTGATGATCGCGTTGTCCCTGATTGCCATCGTCTACGTCGGCCTGGTAGCCCTGGCCCAGCAAGACATGAAAAAGCTGATCGCCTATTCCTCGATTGCCCATATGGGCTTTGTCACCCTGGGATTTTTTCTGTGCTTTTCCCCTGCGGCGCTGGGCACCTCGTCCAACGCGGCCATGCTCGGCCTGGAGGGCGGCATGATGCAAATCATTTCCCACGGATTCATCTCCGGCGCCCTGTTTTTGTGCGTGGGCGTGATGTACGAGCGCATGCATAGCCGCGCGATTGCCGATTACGGCGGAGTAGCCAACACCATGCCGCGGTTTGCCGCCTTTCTCATGCTGTTTGCGATGGCCAATGCAGGCTTGCCCGGCACCTCCGGCTTTGTCGGTGAATTCCTGGTGATCCTGGGCAGCTTCCACTTGAACTTCTGGATCGCCTTCCTGGCCGCCACCACACTGGTATTGGGCGCCGCCTACACACTTTGGATGTACAAGCGAGTCATGTTTGGCGAGATTGCCAACGAGCGCGTGCGCCAGTTGCAGGACGTCAACCTGCGCGAAGGAATGATCCTGGCGGCGCTGGTGCTGGCGGTGCTGCTGTTCGGCATTTGGCCGGCACCGTTGTTTGAAGTGATGGGCCCCTCCATGGAGCACCTGCTGGAAATACTGCGAGCGGGTGCGGGAGAGAGCTTGTGAACCTGGGCGCCGACCTGCTTCTGGTTCTGCCCGAATGGTTCCTCCTGGGCATGGTTTGCGTGGTGCTGCTGGTCGATACCCTGTACGGCGACCGCGCCCCGGAACTCAGCTACAGGCTCTCACAACTCGCCTTGTTTCTGACCATGCTGCTAACGCTCATGCTCTATCCCGGGGAGACCCGGTACGCCTTCCACGGCGCCCTGGTAGTGGACGGCATGAGCAAGCTGATCAAGTTTGTCGTGTGTGTCACGGCGATTTTCGCATTCACTTATTCGCGGGAATATCTTGTAGACCACGGACTCAATCAGCGTGAGCACTACGTATTAGGCTTGCTGGCCGTCCTCGGGTCTCTGATCCTGATCAGCGCCCACAGCTTTTTAACCGTATTCCTGGGACTGGAACTGCTCTCCCTCTCGCTCTACGCGATGGTGGCCGTGCATCGTGGATCGAAGACGGGCCCGGAAGCGGCGATCAAGTATTTCGTGCTCGGCGCGTTGGCTTCCGGCATGCTGTTGTACGGTATTTCCATCCTCTACGGCACTACCGGCGAACTTCGGCTGGATCGAACTGCCGCCGCCATTGCCTCTGGTGATGGCAAATGGTACGCGCTGCAGGTGCTTAGCCTGGCGTTCATCCTCGTCGGCATCGCCTTCAAGCTGGGGGCAGCTCCCTTCCATACCTGGGTGCCGGACGTATACCAGGGCGCCCCCACGCCGGTCGCGCTATTTGTTGGCAGCGTGCCCAAACTGGCCGGTTTCGCCATGGCAACGCGCCTGCTGTTCGACGGCTTACCATCCCTGGAAGGCGACTGGAGCCAGATGCTGATCCTGCTTGCAGTCCTTTCCATGCTGCTTGGCAACCTGGTGGCGATTGCGCAACGCAACGTCAAGCGCATGCTGGCTTATTCCACGATTGCCCATATGGGCTTTCTCATATTGGGATTTCTTTCCGGCACCGCGGAAGGGTTCGCCGGAGCCATGTTCTACGTAGTCGTTTACGCCGTGATGAGCCTGGGTGCCTTCGGGCTGATCGCACTGCTGTCCAGGAACGGAGAGGAAATTGAACACATCGACGACTTTAGCGGCCTGTTCCAGCGGAGCCCGTGGATCGCGTTCCTGATGCTGGCGATCATGTTTTCCATGGCCGGCGTACCTCCCTTCGCCGGCTTCTGGGCCAAATGGTTCGTCATTCAGCAGACCATCAACGCCGGATACGTCTGGCTGGCGGTACTGGCGGTAATCTGCTCCATCATAGGGGCCTATTACTACCTGCGCATCATCAAGATTATATACTTTGACAAGTCCGAGCTCACCACTCAACCCAAGTTGCCTCCACTCACTCTGGGCGCAATCAGTGCAAACGGCATGCTCCTGATCTTGATTGGACTGCTGCCAGGATCCCTGATGAGGCTCTGCCTGGAAGCATTGGCGCGCTAACCCGCATTTTTCACCGGACCGGAAGGTCAACCCAAAGACGGCGGCGAGAATTTCACGTTGACCCGGCAAACTGATACCATGGCTCCCAAGTGAGAGCAGAAATGAACAGGCCGGGAGGCTTTAGAAAAATGGGCACTCACGAATACCGGGATAACGTGCCCCCACTTCCGTAGAAAATAGAGATGATTTCTGCAATAAAATTCAAATTGTATGGAACCTGAAGATGCTCCGATCCATTCACCCCTCGCCGACCCGCCGTTTCCTGAGCATGACCGCGTGCTGCGGAGCGATACTCTTCGCCGCATCCGCTCACGCCGCAGACCAGGAGACCCTATCCGCCGCTCGCACCTGCGCACAGAAAGAATGGGCGGACAAGGCAGGTTATGAAAAAGCACAAGCCTACCGCGAGGTGATTGATTGTCTCAGCGCCCTTTACATTCGGGTGGCAGCCGGCCAGAAATCAAACGCGGCGCTGGAAAAAGAGATTGCCCAACATCTAGGGGAACTGGAGGCGGCCTATCACGCCAGCCGAGGCGTCTGTCGCCTCCAGCAAAAATTGTTACTGGAAGATGAAAGTTGCGGCACGCACCGTGCCTCGCCCCATGAGTTCGTGCGGATCCTGAAAACCATGATCCTGGATGCCGATGCAGGCCTGGTGCGCCGGGACCCGGCGCTCGTGGATGCGCTGGAGCTGAATTGAGTGCGAGGGATCCCACCCTGGTTTTCTTACGGCGCGCCGGACTGTCGGCGCAGCGATAGGTTCGAGGACGCTCATCATTGTAAATCAGCATTGTGCAGAGGGAACTGAACTGTTCCAGAATAACGGCGACTCGCCATCTGAATGAAATGACCAATCCTGACCTCCTCGATCACATCAAACGAAGTCGTGAATCTTACTATGTTCATACCGGTTTAATCAGCTTGCTGACGGAGTAAGCGATTATGGATATACGCGCCTACATCCAGAAACTGGAGCAGGAATTCAGCACCGGCAACGCCACCGAGCATACCCACCGCCCGGCGTTGAAGGCATTGTTGGAGGACGCGCTTCCCGGCGTACTGGCTACCAACGAGCCGAAGCAGATAGAGTGCGGCGCACCCGATTTTGTCCTGACTCGCAACGGAAACCCCATCGGCTACATCGAAGCCAAAGACATCGGCAAGAATCTGAACGACTCGGCTAACGAAGAACAACTGCACCGCTACATTAAATCCCTGGACAATCTGATCTTTACCAACTACACCGAGTTCCGCCTGTTTCGCGATGGCGAGCTGGTGGTGGCGGTGAACATCGCCGAAAAAAGCGGCGATCACATCAAGCCGAAGCCCGGTAACTTCGGCGCCTTCACCGATATACTTAAAACCTTTGCCGATTACCAGGGCCAGAACATCATCAGCGCCGCAGACCTGGCGCGGCGCATGGCGGTGAAAGCGCGGATGCTGGCCGGGGTAATTACAAAGGCACTTGATCAGGATCAATATGACCCCGCCAAGCCCGGCGTCAGCGAAATGCAAAACGCATTGCTCGGCCAATTGGAAGCATTCCGCAAACATTTAATACACGACATTAAGCCGGCGAACTTCGCCGACATCTACGCCCAGACCGTGGCCTACGGAATGTTCGCGGCACGCCTCCACGACCCGACCCCCGCAACCTTCTCGCGCAAGGAAGCCGCCGAACTGATCCCCGCCAACAACCCGTTCCTGCGCAGGTTTTTCCAGCACATCGCCGGCTACGATCTCGACCCACGCATCCGCTGGATTGTGGACGACCTCGCCGACGTGTTCTGCGCCACCGACGTCGGCGAGTTGATGAAAGGCTACGGCAAGGCCACCCAGCGCAACGACCCGTTCCTGCATTTTTACGAAACCTTCCTCGGCGAATACGACCCAAAATTACGCAAGAGCAGGGGCGTGTACTACACCCCCGAACCGGTGGTGAACTTCATCGTGCGGGCGGTGGATGAGATTTTGCGCGCCGAATTTGGACTGCCCGACGGTCTCGCCGACACCGGCAAAACCACCATCAAAGTGAAGCGGCTGGATGCAAAGGGCAAGGCGGTAAAAGTCAAAAAAGAAGTGCACAAAGTACAAATCCTCGACCCGGCCACCGGCACCGGAACCTTCCTCGCCGCCATCGTGCAACAGATTTATGAAAATCAGTTTTCCAATCAGGGAGGCATCTGGCCGGCCTATGTATGCAAGGAATTGATACCGCGATTGAACGGCTTTGAAGTGCTGATGGCGTCCTACGCGATGGCGCACACCAAACTGAAAATGGTGTTGCGGGATAGCGGTTGTGAACTCGGCGATGAGCGGTTGCGGATTTTCCTGACTAACTCATTGGAGGAACATCATCCCGACACCGGAACCTTGTTTGCTCAGTGGCTTTCCGCCGAAGCGAATGAAGCGAATTTTATCAAGCGAGATACGCCGGTTATGGTGGTGATTGGTAATCCGCCGTACAGTGGCGAGTCTGCGAACAAGGGGGCGTGGATTGCCAATCTGTTGCAGGACTACAAGCAGGAACCGGGCGGCGGAAAATTACAGGAGAAAAATTCCAAATGGATAAACGATGATTACGTGAAGTTCATCCGTTATGGTCAGCACTATGTCGACCGCACCGGCGAAGGGGTGCTCGCCTACGTCAACAATCACAGCTTTCTGGACAACCCGACCTTCCGCGGGATGCGCTGGAGTCTGTTGCAGAATTTCGACAAGATCTACGTCCTTGACCTGCACGGCAATGCCAAGAAAAAAGAAACTGCACCAGACGGATCAGCGGATAAGAACGTATTTGATATTCAGCAAGGCGTCTCTATTAACCTGTTCGTCAAGACGGGGAAGAATAAAAACGCATTAGCTCGCGTGTTTCACTACGACCTGTACGGAGAGCGAGAAAGCAAATATCAGTTTCTATGGAACAACGATCTTGAACAGGTTGGGTTTGAGGAATTGAAGCTGCAGTCACCTCAATACTTCTTTGTGCAGAAAGATTACGAGTTGCAAACTGAGTACGACAAAGGGTTTGCTGTTAACGATCTGCTTCCTGTAAGCTCGGTAGGTATTGTTACGGCACGAGACAGTTTCACTATTTACCACACACCGCAGGAGCTAAAAATAGCCATCGATAGGTTTCGCACAATGGGTGATGAAACAGCCCGTGCAGAGTTTTCACTTGGGCGGGACGTCAAAGACTGGGAAGTCAATCTGGCAAGACGTGATCTGGAGAAAAACGTATTTAAAAATAACGACGACAAGCCGACACTGATATCTTATCGCCCGTTTGATAACAGGTATACTTATTACACGGGAAAATCAAAAGGGTTCCACTGTAGGCCTCGTGGAAAGATCATGCAGCATTTCCTCAATGGTGAGAATGTGGGGTTGACGATTTGTAGACAGTTCAAAGGAACTCAAAGATATTACCATGCGTTCATATCAAGAGCAATATTTGAATCATCTTTAGTCTCTAACAAAACAAGCGAAATAGGATATGGATTCCCCCTCTACCTTTACCCTGACACCGAACAGCAAGCTCTGGGAGGCAAACAAAACCGCGTACCAAACCTCGCCCCGGACGTTGTACAAACCATAGCCGACGACCTCGGCCTGCGCTTCACCCCTGAAAGAGAAGAAAACGCTGAAACTTTTGCGCCCATTGACCTGCTTGACTATATCTACGCTGTGCTACATTCACCCTCATACCGTGAACGTTACAACGAGTTCCTGAAAACAGACTTCCCCCGTGTACCCTATCCGACCGACAAAGACCGCTTTCACCAACTGGCAGCACTCGGCGGCGAACTGCGCTCCCTGCACCTGCTGGAAAGCCCAACCCTGAACACCCTAATCACCCGCTACCCCGAAGCCGGCGACAACGTGGTCACCAAACCTGCGTACCAAATCACCGACCACGTAAACCGCCTGGGCAAAGTAAGCATCAACGATAAGCAATACTTTGATAACGTCCCCGAAGTCGCCTGGAACTTCCACATCGGCGGCTACCAACCCGCCCAAAAATGGCTAAAAGACCGCAAAGGCCGGGCCTTGACACACGACGACGTTACGCACTACCAGAAAATCATCGTTGCTTTGACTGAAACGGAGCGGTTGATGGGGGAGATAGATGAGGCATTTGAGGTTTAGCGGGTATCAGGATGTATTCTTCATATCGAGTTTCTGCTTAAGCTGGTGATTATTTTGTGTAATTACTTTTATTTCTTCGTCAGTGAAACCAATGTACTTTAGGATATGAAGTTGCAAGGTAGATTCCATTTTTGTGTAAAGAAAATATAGAGTACTCGCGTCTTGAGTCTTACCTTTAAATTCATCCTTATCGTAGTGGGTTAAATAATTTCTAACTCCAAGAATATCTGTAGCGATGTCATCAATCTCATCGCTTTTATTATAGAAACTCTCAAATTGGGCGAATAACTCACGCAATCTTTCCCTCAACTGTAACCTATTTGCGTAAATTTTTCGATGGTAAACTTCCAACCCTTGGGCTAATACCAAAAACTTGGCTTGCAGGTACCTGTATGCGCCTGTTTTCTGACTAAAGTATAAATCTAAAGCTGGTCCGGCTACTTTATACATCTCCAGCCAATTCTTGATTATGTTTGATGAATTATTTTCAACATTTTTAAATTGAAACAGCATATTATGCATGTTAATTTTTGGTTCTGTCGGTGAGAAAATCTGGCTCTGATAAAATATCTCCATACTAAAGGGTATTTTTTTTCTTTTTTTACCAATTTCTATTAGCACATTTCTGGATGTGGCGGTTACATTTTTTATGCATACGATCTTATCAATGGCAAAACAAAAGAACGAATTAAGTTGGCCAGCTACTTTCATAAAATCAGATAATGGCCTTTCTTCTTTTGATACAAGTTTAATGTATGCGTTATGCTTTATTTCTGCTTTATCAATTGGAAATACTGGAAGATTTGCCGCAAATGTCAGCTGAATTTTCATCCGATTAAACGAACAAAAAAGCATATCTTTTGGCTTGGAATACTTTATCAATGCCTTTGTACGAAGGTTATTTACATCAACTGTTATTGGGCGCATACATAGCCATTCCTCCAACCCTTCAACCGAGAAACTGAACGTATTAAAGGCGATAGTTTCGCTAGCCTTATAGGCCACGCCGAATATTGCCATGTTTGCGCAAACACGAGATTTGCTACCATACGAAGGGAAAGAAATTTTCCTATTGAAATAGAAACAATTATCAAGTGTTACGAGACCTTTCTCGGTTTCTCCTTGTATTCTTGAAATATCAACAGTATCGTTCAATCCGTCTATCCCTTGACCGAAGAAACCAGTTATTTCCAGTTCAATCTCACCACCGTCAGAAATTATCAATTTCCCGGGAATCTTATTTTTGGTGTCTGATGGCAGCCAGAACTCCCCCTCTATTACGATTTTTTCACTGATTCGCATGATTGTCTTTTATTGCGATAGGTCGCATAATTACCGACGAGAGAGCATTAGTGTACAAAATTCCTTGTTTGGTTACGAGACTGCCGGGTTAAATTCCTTAAAAAATTCCGCGTCAAAAGACTGCGCACTATACGTTGTCGTTCGGATAGCGATGTGCTGAAACCATTGGAATAGTCTGTCTGAACATGAACCGTAGATTCTGCAGCCCTGTAACCACTCCATGGTAGAACAAGACGAAGCCACTTACTATTTTCATTGTTGGGGGCTTCCCCAGGAGTCCCATAACACCCAGGCGCCCTCCTGGTAGAGGCAAACGAAGTCCTCCCGGGAAGGGGCCGTGCCCGGCCCCGCACGCCGAGGCTGGCGCGGGTTCCGATTGACCTTTCCCCCGAAAAGGTAGCCAGTTTCAAAGAGACTTTTTCCATAGAATCGACCGCATGGAGGTCTCAGAATGAAAGGCAAGCGTTACAGTGAAGAATCGATCATTGGTATTTTGAAGGAACATGAAGCTGGCATGCCGGCACAGAACGTGATCCGTAAGCACGGCATAGCCAACGGCACGCTGTATCAATGGAAAGCGAAGTAGGGTGGCATGGAGGTCTAGCAAGCAAAGCGATTGCGGGCGCTGGAGGCGGAAAATGCGAAGTGGAAGCGATTGTTGGCCGATACGTTGCCGGAAAAGACCGCACTGGAGGACGTACTCGGAAAAAAATGGTGCGGCCAGCGCAGCGACGCGGCGCCGTTGTGTATAGGCAGTCGGCCTATCGCATGCGTCAACGCAGGGCGTGCCGGCGGGCGCTACTGAGCCGCAAAGCGGCTGCCTACCAAGCCATTCCACACAATGACGGCGCACTAAAAGAGCGGCTCAAGGAACGGGCTGAGCGCTACCCGCGATACGGGTATCTGATGTTGCCAAGCATTGCTCAAGGTCGAGGGCCGGGTGGTTAATCGCAAACGCACCTATAGACTGTATACAGCGCTTGGCATGCAAATAAGAACCAGGCGGCGTAAGAAGCTCCACCAACCTCGGATACCGATGGCATTACCTACCCGGGTGAACGAACGTTGGTCATTGGACTTTGTGCATGACCCATTGGCGAATGGCCGACGGATCCGGATCCTAAGCATCATAGATGACTTCTCTCGAAAATGTGTAGGCCAACTGGTTGACACGTCCATCTCCGGCGCTCGTCTGGCGCGCTATCTGGATGAACTCGCCATGACGCGCTCATTGCCCACCTCGATCGTACTGGACAATGGTCCGGAACTGACCAGCAAGGCCCTGTTTTTCTGGGCACACAAAACCAAAGTAAAACTCTGCTTCATCCAGCCTGGGAAACCCACCCAGAATGCTTATGTTGAGAGCTTCAACGGACGCTTCCGTGACGGCTGCCTGAATCAACATTGGTTTAGATCGATCAATGATGCCAGGCAGATCATTAACGACTGGCGACATCACTACAACAATGTACGACCACACAGCTCATTGGGCTATCGGGCACCGACCGTGTTCGAAGCAGAGGCTGCATGATATGATGTTTTTGTCTCTCTTTGAATGGCTACCCAACAGGGGAAAGGTCAATGCCTTACTTTCAAAATCATATCCTTCGACAAGTCCGGGCTCACCACTCAACCCAAGTTGCCTCCACTCACCCAAAATGCAGCGGCACCTATCCATTGCTCTCGCTCACCGCTCAACCCAAGTCGCCTCCGCTCACCCTGAGCGCAATCAGTGCAAACGGCATGCTCCTGATCCTGATCGGACTGCTGCCAGGACCCCTAGGCTCTGCCTGGAATCACTGGTGCGCTGACCCGTATTTTTTACTGGACGGCGCATGATTAAGCGAGCCGAGTGGCGGTCCCTTGGCGTGTACGTCCTTGTGTTTTTCCTGGTGCTGGCCGTCTTGCACGGAGGCAGCCGTTATATGGCAGTCCAGGATCTTTCACGCCAGGCGCGGATCGAGCTGGAAGGACTGATTCTGAAACTTTCCATTGAACTGGACAAGTACCGCAGTACGCCCAAGCTGCTGGCAACGCACCCGCTGTTGGCGGAAACTCTACAGCTTCCGGACCCGTCCGCAACCCGAGGGGCGAACTTGCTGTTGGAACGGTTTAATCGGGACTTGGGCAGTGACGCGCTTTACCTCATCAACGGGCAGGGCATAGCCGTGGCATCAAGCAACTGGCGGTCCCCGCGCAGTTTCGTCGGCGCCGACTACAGTTTCCGTCCGTACTTTCAGCAGGCAGCGAACGGGGAACTCGGCAGTTATTTTGCCCTTGGCACCCGCTCCCAAAAGCGCGGCTATTATTTTTCTGCCCCGGTACAGGCGGAGGGAAAGATTCTGGGCGTGCTTACCATCAAGGTTTCATTGTCCGTGATAGAACACAGTTGGAAAACTCCACATTTCCACTATCTGATCACGGATAATAATGGAGTCATCTTCTACAGTTCCAATGATTCGTGGCATTACCATGCGCTGGTTCCATTACCGGACAGTGTCAAAGAGCGCCTGATTTTTCAGCGCCAATTCGGCTCTGAAGGATTCATTCCCCTGTTCGCAGGATTGGAGCTGCCGGAACTGGAGAAGAAAAGTGAAGTCCATTTTCCGGAACAAGGCAGCTCCGTTGCTTACCTTCAGGAGCATCGCGCAATGCCTGAGGCAGGATGGAAAGTGTTTGTGCTCGCGCCCCTATCAACCATCTATCCCACCCTGTTTCGTACCACGTTGATCGCCTGCTTTATCGGCCTATTGCTATTCCTGATCTGGCTGTATTGGCACCGCACCGTGGCAGCGAAGCAGGCGCTTGCGGCAATCAACAGCGAACTGGAGCACCGGGTCAAGCAGCGCACCCTGGAGTTGACGCGCTCAAACGACGAACTTCTGGAAACCATCAGCATGTACAGGAAAGCGGAGGCTGCCCTGGAACGAACTCAAGCCGAACTGGTGCAGGCAGCCAAGCTGGCCACGTTGGGAGAAATGTCGGCCGGCATCACCCATGAACTGAATCAACCGCTCTGCGCGGCGCGGATTTACGCGGAAAATGCCTGCAAATTTCTGGAAAAGAGGAGCTATGCCGCGGCGGAGGAAAATTTGCGGGAAATTATCTCATTGAATCAGATGATGGCCGAGATTGTTGATCAATTGAAAATCTTCTCCCGCAAGGCCGTCAACAAAACAGAAGCGGTGTGCCTGACTGCACAATTGAGATCCGCAGTGGAGATACTGCAAAACCAGATCACTAAACGAAACGTTCAGATCGAATTTGGAGCTCTCGATGAACTGTGTTTTATTGATGTTGATCCAGTCAAGTTCAAACAAGTCCTGGTCAATTTGCTGAGTAACGCCCTGCACGCCGTGGCGGACGTCTCCTCTCCCCGGATAGGAATCAACCTCAGGGTAAACAACGCCAAGGCTCATATAGCAGTATGGGACAATGGCATTGGCTTTGACAAAGATCAGTTCAAGCACCTGTTCGATCCTTTCTATACCACCAGAAAACAGGGGCTCGGCTTGGGGCTGACGATCTCCAAGCGGATCATCGATCTGTTCCACGGAGAGCTGCAGGCGTGCAACCGGGCCGAAGGCGGATCGGTATTCACAGTCATTTTACCCAGTCATCGCCAGGAGGAAGCGCGTGAATCATCCCACTCTGATTCCGATCATGATCATCGATGACGAACTGCACGTGCGCAGGTCTCTAACGCAGATGCTGGAATTGGAATCCTACCAAGTCCGCAGTTTCTCTTCTGCCCGGCAGGCACTTGCCGACCTAAGCCCGGAATGGCAGGGTGCGGTCATCTGCGACATTAACCTGCCGGAGATGAGCGGCCTTGAGTTTCTACGCAAGTCGCTGGAGATCGATCCGGATCTCCCGGTGGTGCTGCTGACCGGCTATGGCAACGTATCGATAGCGGTAGACGCCATGCACATCGGAGCCTATGATTTTCTGGAGAAGCCTTTTTGTGACCGCCTGCTGGGCGTATTGAGCCGCGCCTGTGAAAAACGCAAACTGGTGCTGGAAAATCGGGGGCTGCGCCGCGATCTGGACCTGCAGGATAGCCCCAGCCCGCAGATCCTGGGCCACAGTCCCGAGATCAAACGCCTGCGCCGCATCCTCGCTCAAATTAAAGACACGGCGGCCAGCGTGCTTATCTGCGGTGAAACCGGAACCGGCAAAGAACTGGTCGCCCGCTTCCTGCATGATCGCAGCTATCGCTGCGATAAGCCCTTTGTCCCCATCAATTGTGGCGCAATACCGGAACACATCATGGAGGGCGAATTGTTCGGATACGAGCAGGGAGCTTTTACCGGAGCCACGAAGAGGCGGATTGGCAAAATTTCACATGCAAACGGAGGCACCCTGTTCTTTGATGAAATCGACAGCATGCCCGAGTTTCTGCAGGTCAAGCTGTTGCGGGTGTTGGAAGATCGAAAGGTCGAGCCCTTGGGATGCAACAAAACCCTGGAAGTCGACATCCGTGTCTTGGCGGCGACCAAAAGAGATTTGAAGGCGCTCAGTGAACAAGGGAAATTCCGCGCTGATCTCTATTACCGCCTCAACGTGGTAGGCGTAACGATCCCGCCGCTGCGCGAACGCAAAAAGGATATTCCTTTGTTGTTTGAGCATTTCGTCCACGCTGCCGTCAACCGCTATCAAAAGGAATCTCCGATTTTGGGCAGCGAGCAGCTAATGCGGATGCAGCAGTATGATTGGCCGGGGAACTTGCGCGAGTTGCGCAATTTCGCGGAGCGTTTTGTTTTGATAAACGAGGAAGGAGAGCCTCTGTCAATGAACGCCAGCGACCGCGCTCACGCCGACTCCACTCTTGCCGAGCAGATATCCTGTTTCGAACACGCGCTGCTGCAGGATGCGCTCGACCGGCACTCCGGGAGGTTAAAAGACGTGCAGGAAGATTTAGGGCTGTCCCGCAGGACGCTCTACGAAAAAATGAAAAAACACGGCTTGAACAAGTTCCATTACAGAAAGTCCTGACTGATCCGGAGTTTCCGCCGCCTGGAACCAGAACGTCCACCTGCGCTCGGAAGGCGGCGTAAATCCGCCCTTTTATCCGACAAAACGGGAAGTTCTCTGCCCTTTTCGCCTCTCCCGCGGCATTCTCTACGCCGGAGCCTCTGAGTATGCAAAGGAACTTGAGATACGCATCAGGTTCCTGAGAAGACGCCGGATCAGGCCGCAGATAACGTCAAGTATTTGACAAAAAAAGAAAAGCACGGTTCCTGGAGGTTGCGTGTTTCTTGCCCGGCAGCGCGGCAACGCTACATTCTGAAAACTACACGCAGTGCACCATTGATCCGTTCCGCCTGATGGCGCATTTATTGCTGCTGTAGGTGGCAGAGCATACATTGCCACAAAACATACAGCCGCAGGGTCGGGTTTAAGGTGTGTGCGCATAGACCCGCCACAGGTATAAGGTAAAAAGCACGCCTGACACCTTTATTCGGCGCAATGAAAGGGAGCGGGAGGGCTCCCTGCGCCGCTTTTACGCTTACGGTGGCTTACGGGGCACACTTTGTAATTGAAATACCCAGAGGACAATCTGATGATATTAAAAACAACAAGTGTTGAACAATGCCGTGCAGCATGTCTCCGGCCAATAACCGCTGCAGCCTGCTTGGTGCTGGTGGCCTTCTCCCTAATCCTGCAGCCGGAGCCGGTACGGGCAGCCGATCCGGAGAGGCCGGTCGCTGACACGGTGGCGCAGGCCGGACCGGAAGGCGCCACCGAGCCGGCGCAGGCGCCCGCCAGGCAAGCGGAAGAAGTCATTGTTACCGGCAGCCGCATCAAAGGCGCCAGTGACACCGGCGCAATTGCCGTTACGGTTCACTCCTCGGAAGATCTGGAGGGATTCGGCACCGTTGATGCAGGCCGGCTGCTGAGCAACATTGCCCAAGCCGGTTCAATCGACTTCAATGAGACTTCGGACGGCCCCAACTCCGCCCGCGGCGACGTGGCCTCGGTGAATCTGCGCGGCTTGGGCGCAGGTAACACGCTGGTGCTGCTGAACGGGCGCCGCCTGGTGCCGCATCCGGTCAGCCAGGACATTGGGCAGACGCCGCGCCAAGTGGTGAACGTCAATTCACTGCCGCTGGCCGCCCTGGACCGCGTCGAGGTTTTGCGCGACGGCGCTTCCGCTCTCTACGGCGCCGATGCAACCGCGGGCGTGGTCAACACCATTTTACGCACGGACTACGAAGGTTTTCGTGCCGAGTTTCGTCACGGCGGATCACTGAATACTGATCTGTCGCAGGACGTACCTACCATTGTCGGCGGAATTCCTTTCAATGAGGGCAAGAGCAACCTGATTTTTTCGCTGAATAATTACAAGCGGGACGGGCTTTACGCGGCGGAGCGCGAATACTCACGCAGCGTCGATACCCGGCGGTTCCTGCCGGATGACTGGGCCGGAGATTCCGAGTTTCGAAACACGTCTACCCGTTCTCCATGGGGGGAGTTTGAGGCGTTTGAAGGAGACGCCCAAGACGTTCTTATTGATTTGGTGCGAGTGCGCAGCTTTACTAACAGGGGAGGCCGCTTTCACGTCCAGCCCTGCGATTTCCCGGGCACCCGTGCCGAACTCTCTGAGGAGGGACCGGAAGGATGCGCGGGACTCGACGACGGCAGTCTCAATACTTCCCTGCGTTTCGATTTTAACTCTTTCCAGACGGAGGATGCGTCGGGAAACGGGCGCACCCTCAATCTGCAGGGCGCCGACGAGCTGGGACGGCAGATCACTCCGATGGTAGAACGCAATAATCTGTTCACCACGCTGACGCATGATTTCGACAACGGCATACAGTTCTTTTCCGACGTGTTTTACTATCGCTCTGCCTCGCGCTCCCAGCGGGCGGCGCAACCGATTGATGACGGACTTTTCCGTATTGCCGTTCCCAGGGGAAATTACTGGAATCCTTTCGGGCCGGTAGCGTTTGCTGATGGTACATCCAATCCGAACCGTTTGGATGGCCTCCCCGCCTCAGTACCGGACGAGGGCTTACAGGTCCTGATCCGCCGCTGGCGCCCCATTGAGCATGGCCCGCGGATCATTGAAGTGAAATCAGACACGTACCGCCTGCTGGGCGGCGTGCGCGGCGATTTCCGCGGCTGGGATTGGGAGACGGCGCTGCTTTACAACTTGGCCGAAACCAAAGACACGGCGCGTAATCGGATCAGTAAGACCGCAATGTCCGAGCAACTCGCCCTGCAGACGGAGGAGGCGCTGAATCCCTTTGGCGGCCCCTATGCGAACCCGACGGAGGTGATGGATCGGATCCGTTCCGTAACGGTCAATCAGTCCGAAACCAGCCTGGCCAGCTGGGACTTTCGAATCTCCAGGCCGGATATGTTCGAGTTGCCCGCGGGCGGGCTTGGCACCGCCCTCGGACTGGAAGTGCGCCGTGAGGATTACGAGGATGATCGGGATCCGCGCCTGGACGGCACCATTGTTTTTCGTGACGGACAAGGCACCGACGGCAGCGACGTCGTAGGCGTCAGTCCAACCAACGATTCCTCCGCCAATCGCTTCGTCTATTCAAGCTTCGTCGAAGTGCTGACCCCGCTGGTTTCGGAGGCCATGAACATCCCCCTGGTTGAAAGCATCGACTTACAGTTGGCGGCCCGGATCGAGTCATTTTCCGATACGGATGAGAACATCCTCAAACCCAAGGTGTCCCTCTCCTGGTCCCCTGTTTCCTGGTGGATTTTTCGGACGGGATACTCCGAAGGATTTCGCGCCCCCAACCTGATCCAACTGCATCGCGGCGCCATCAGCAGACTCAACCGGGGGCAGCGTGATTTCTACCGGGCCGACGTCACGGATTCGGAGGAAGACACCGGAGACACGTACCGCCGCTCAATCCGCCAATCCAATCCAGACCTGAAATCCGAGGAGACGGAAACGATAGTGGTGGGGACAGTGATGAGGCTGCCCTTCTTCCGCAACGTCACCTTCAGCGCGGACTACTGGAACTTCAAGCAGGAAAACGTGATCGACAATTTCGGCGCGGAGCAGCAATTGGCACTGGACTTCCTGCTGCGCCGGCAAGGCAGCTTAAATCCCTCCGTGGTTCGGGCCGACGTCATAAGCACTGAAGATCAAATGGCCTTTGACGCATGGAACGCGGATCCGAACAACGAAAATGATCAAAGACAGGCCGTGGGAGAAGTCCTTTTTGTGCAGGACCCGTATCTCAATCTGGATCCGCGCGACGTCCAGGGAATTGATCTCGGACTCGCCGGGGTATTCAATGACACCGCTCTGGGAATCTTCCGTTTTTCATTCGAGGGCAGCTATCTGTTGAAATTCGATCAGCGCCGGGATCAGCTGCTGCCGCTGTTAAATGATCCGCTGTTTGCCGACGAAGCAGACATACAAGCACTGAGGCCGGATCGAATCAAGATCGAAGGCCATCCCCGGTGGCGCGTAGCCGGCTCTGCTTCCTGGAGGTACAGAAAAGTGGGGGCCGGCCTGTCACTGAAGTACACATCAAGCTTCTACGACACCAGTGCCAGCAACAACGACACCGGCGACTTCTGGGAAGTGGATGACTGGCTTGTTTTCAACGGCTACATTGATTACCGCTTCCGCCTGGTGGGGGAGAGGCAGACCCGGGCACGGTTCGGCATGAATAACATCATGGACGAGGAGCCGCCTCTGGCCGATCAGAACATTGGCTATTATTCCTCTTTCCACAGCAACCGTGGCCGATTCGGCTACATTGAACTCAGGACAAGCTTTTACTGATCCGCGCTGTAATGCGCGGGCCGGCGTTGCATAATGCCGCTTAACGAACCGACTCCGACAAGCGCAGCGCGCCTTGGGACGGCCCTGCTGTGTCTGTCCTGCAGCTTCGCACAAGCCGCCGGTACCGAGTTTCGGGCTGGTAAAGGCTGGGCTGTTTTTGACAGCTGGGAGCAGGGACCGTTACGGGTTTTCTACTCCGTGCCCACCGATGCAGGCGCGCAAACCCCGATTTTGTTCGTACATCATGGGCGCAAGCGCAACGCCGATGAATACCGGGACCACTGGCATGATCTGGCGCTGAAATACGGTTTTATCGTTCTGGCCCCGGAATATCCGGCTGATCACTTTCCCGGCGAATACGGTTACGACACGGGAAACATCCGCGTGGAAAACGGTTCGCTGCGCCCGGAGCCGGAATGGGTATTTTCCGCCGTTGAACCGATGTTCGACTGGTTTCGGGGCGCGTTCGGCTCTAAGCGTGAGGGATATTCCATGTATGGCCATTCTTCCGGCGGCGGTTTCGTGCATCGCTACGTTTATTTTAAGCCCCGGGCACGGCTGGAGTACGCGGTCGCGGCCAATCCTGCTTGGTTCACGATGCCTCTTTATGACAAGGACTTTCCTTTCGGCCTTGCCGGCTCCGGTGTTCTGCGGGCTGATCTGGCCAAAATGCTGACGCAACGCAGACTGAGCGTGCTGGCCGGGGAGAAGGATTTAGCGCAGCGTAAACAACGCCTCGGGCGCAGCGAGGAAGCCAATATACAGGGAGCGCACGTGTACGCCCGGGCACATTCGTATTACTTTCAGGCCCGGCGCATGGCAGACCGGCTCGGGGTGGATTTGGCCTGGCGACTGGAGATCATACCGGAAGTCGGCCACAACAGCGCGAAAATAGCCCCCCACGCGGTGCGCTTTCTATTCGATTCGGCGGATCTGAAGCTCGCCCCAGGGCGGGAGAAACAGGCGCCATGACGCGCCGGGCGGCACTCTGCGCGCTGCTCTGTGCAGGCGCACTGTGCGCGGGTTCCGCTGCCGCTGCAGACGAGCCCGTAATTCAGCCAGGCAGCGGATCTTTCCACTTCGACCAGTGGGCCGGCTCGGCGCTCAGGGTGTTTTATTTCGTGCCCGCATCGGTGCAGCCGGATACCCGAGTAGTCTTCGTATCGCACGGTCTAAAGAGAAATGCGGACGTCTACAGGGACCAATGGGCGCCGTTGGCAAAGGAGCACGGTCTTGTCGTTGCTGTTCCCGAGTTCTCACAGGCGGATTTTCCGCGCATGCTGGGTTACAACCTGGGTCATGTATTCGGTGAAGACGGTAAACTGCGGCCCAGGGAAAAATGGGCTTTCTCGGCGATTGAGCCGATTTTCGACTTTCTGCGCGCAAACCTGGATCTGCAGACGGCTTCCTACGCGATGTACGGTCATTCCGCCGGAGCGCAGTTCGTCAGCCGCTACCTGTACTACGTGCCAGACGCGCGCATTTTCAGCGTGGTGGCAGCCAATGCCGGATGGTACACGATGCCGGACGTCTCCACTGAATATCCGTTCGGCATGGTCGGCAGCAGCCTGAACCGTTCGATGCTTACCCAGGCGCTGCAACGCCCGCTGCAGATCTTGCTGGGAGAGAAGGATAATGATCCTAAGCACAAATTCTTAAACAAAAGTCCCGGGGCGCAGGCGCAGGGACCTCACCGCCTGGCCCGCGGCAAGGCATTCTACGAGGCAGGACGGGTACAGGCCGAGCGCACGGGAATCAAGCTGGGCTGGTCGCTGAAAACGGTTCCCGGCGTCGGGCACAGCAACAGGCGCATGGCACCGACAGCGGTCCAGCACCTGCTGGCACCCGGCCAAGGTTCTTAACCCCGGTTCCCAGAATGTCGGGGAACGCGCGCCTTTACTACGGCAGAGGTCGGCAATTTTGCAAAGCAGCCCGTTGACGGCGCAGGAAATTCGATAATACTGATGCTCGCTTTGGTGCAATATGCAGGTTAGACCGGCGCTGGCAAACCCGGTCGCGGCCCCGCCCGAATCCCGGGCGCGAAGCAGATACCAAGACGTCAGCCTGATCTTGGGGCCCGCGGTCGCTGCTTTGATGTTGTTGATCGGTCCCGGCGACGTGATGGCAGACGTTGCCTGGAAGACGGCCGCCATGGGCGTGTGGATGGCAATCTGGTGGGCAACGGAGGCAGTCCCGGTGGCGGTTACCGCTTTTTTGCCGCTTGTGTGCTTTACGCCTCTGGGCATCGCCGAGCCCAAAAGCGCGGCGGCGCCTTACGCCAATCCCATTATCTATCTCTACCTGGGTGGATTCATGATTGCCATAACGATGCAGAAGTGGCAACTGCACCGCCGCATTGCTTTGATCATTCTGGCTTCCTGCGGCACCAACGGACGTTCGCTGGTAGGAGGCTTCATGCTGGTTGCAGCCTCCTTTTCCATGTGGATGACGAATACTTCCACCACCATGCTGCTGCTGCCCATTGTTATATCGGTGATCGCAGTGGTTTCCGACACGGTAGAGGGACTGGAAAAACAACAGCAGCGCAATTTCAGCATTTGCCTGCTGCTGGGCACCGCCTTCGCCGCCACCATCGGCGGCATGGCCACTTTGATCGGGACTCCCCCCAATACGCTGCTGGCTGGCTTTTTGCAGGAAAATTACGGCATTGAAATCAGCTTTGCCCGCTGGATGCTGATCGGTCTGCCATTCACGCTGATCATGCTGCCCTTGGCATGGTTGATATTGACCCGTCTGATCTACCCGATCACTTTTCAGACCTCGGAGGAAACGCGCCAGCATCTGAACCAGATCCGGGATGAACTGGGATCCGTGACGGCAGCCGAATTTAGAATCGGCGCCATCTTCCTGACGGTGGTGCTGGGCTGGATGTGCCGTCCCTGGCTGATAAAAACCCTGGGCATTGAGGGCATCACTGACACGGGCATCGTCATGACGGCCGCATTACTGCTGTTCCTGGTGCCAAGCGGAGCCAATAAAGGGGAGAAGCTGATGAACTGGTCCATGACGCGGGATTTGCCTTGGAGCATCCTGGTGCTGTTCGGCGGCGGGTTGAGTCTGGCCTCTGCGGTATCGGAGTCCGGCTTGGCCCTGTGGCTGGGCTACAGCCTATCGCCGTTGGGCGCTTTCAGCATCGCCGCAGTCGTCATCGGAACCGCCGCTCTGGTCATCTTTATGACCGAGTTGACCAGCAATTTAGCCACTACCGCCACTCTGCTGCCGGTGGTGGCGGCGCTGGCCGCTGAACTCGGTCAAAGTCCGCTGGTCTTATCCGTGCCGCTGGCATTGGCGGCAAGCTGCGCGTTTATGCTGCCGGTTGCAACGCCGCCTAACGCGATCGTCTACGCTTCCGGGAAACTCACCGTCCCGCAGATGGCAAAGGCCGGATTGGCTCTGAACGCAATCGGCATCTGCTTCCTGTCGCTGATTGCGTTGTTCCTGGTCCCCCTGGTATTGCCGACAACGTAGCGCCGGTCGGGCAGCGCACGCGCCCATTGCAAAACAACAGTCAGTAAAAACCGCCGAACCTTCGAGTTTGAAATGGGGCTGCTCCCGCAAATCATGGACGAGGCGAAGGACAAGGGCATCAACGCGGAAGTCTTTGACAAGCGCGGTGGAGAAAAATCAAGTCGTGGCCCACAACATACCCCACATCAAAGTCAAACCGCACACCCCCCCCGACAAGGGGACAAAAGAGCCCCCTGACAAGGGGGGCCCGGGCCGCTGGCTGCTGTACTTCGGACGTCTGCCGCTGGGGGTGATAGACCAACGCTTGCCTAAAATACAACGCCCGGTATGATAAAAGTGTTACCCATGTGCCCGGTTTAGTGTGTTACCTATGTGCCCGGACTTACACCGGAAGCGCCCCCCTCAGAAACCCAGCGTAGCCTCCACCCCAAACTGGTAGTCATCCGTACCGCCGGCCCGCAGCGTACCAAACCACTCAATCACGGCCAGGTCGCGCACCAGGACGCGGCGCACGCGGCTGTCCAGCACACCGCTCAAGCCGCCGACCGCATCGGTCTCATACTTCTGCTCGCCGTATAACGCAAACTCCATCTCCAGATGCTGCGCCCCCGCCATCTTCATGCGTGTGCCCAGGTGGGCGTATCGCTCTTGCCCCGACCAACTGAATGCGCTGAACGGAGTCAGCAACCCGCGCTCATCCATCATGCTCAGTCCATACGCCGCCTCGGCGCTCATATTCACCGGCATGGAGGGGTCCGTCTCGCCCTCCACTGCCGATGCAATGAAACGACCGTCCTCCCACAGCTGGCCCCCTTCCGACACCGTGCCCAGGCTGGGCGTCAGCGACAAGCGCAGCCCCCGGTCAGGTGCGCCCGGGTCAAACATCGCAGACAGACTTACACCCCACTCGTCAAAGTTTGATCCCGCATGCACCAGCAGGTAGTGCCCTTGCGCCGCCAGACTCAACCCCAGGCGCGGGTGGGTATACACAAGATCGCCATTGACATCTACTCCCAAGCCGGTCTCCGCGTCCCCACCGTCCAGGCGTGCCGCCAACTCGCCGCTCGCCTGCATGGTGGCACCATCGGACAGCAACAAATTCCTGTTCTTCTCCAGCCCCAGGCGCAACTGCCACACATCGGTCTCCACCTCGTTCAGCAACCCGGTTTCTTCCTCGGCATCCACCTGCATGAAGAAGGCATCCGCCTTTAGCGCCCAGCCACTATACATATCCCGGTGCAGGCCGACCGCGACCATCTCCATGTCCAGATCGGTGTCCACTTTGCCGTCGTCGTCCTCCAGCGTGGCCTCTCCCTCGCCGTAGCCGAGCATCAACCACAGACCGAGCCCCCGTTCGCCCGACCAGTGGACATACGGGTGTATGCTGGTCAAATCGGTGTCTATCTCCCCCGTTGTTCCGCCGCTGAATGCATAGTCACTGTCGCTCTCACTGTAGTTCACCGCCAGGCCGGCCAGCATATTCGGGATCACCTGGAAGTCCACCCCTATTTGTCCCGAATATACGTCACCGTCGGTGGAGAAATTGTTTTGCCGCTTCCCGTTGAAATTGGACACGCTGCCCCGCCCCCACAGGGTGGGGGAGCTGCTCGCCCATCCGGCGCCGTCCAGTGCCATCTGAAAGGAGCTGCCGGTCAGCAGCCGGCGCAGGTCAACCGCATGGAAGCCGGCACCGTCACCGACAGGTTGGCCGGTCTCACCACTGCGCCCAGACAGGCCACCCGCTGCCGGCAGAGCCGGACTCGGACTATGGGTCGCGGGCTTGTCGCCTGCCGAGGCATTGCGTTGGTCCAGCGACAGCGTCCGCCCGGCGATGGTCGCCTGGGAAGATCCACCGGACGGCGATTTTGCTGCCCTGGCACGGGCATCCATCATCCTGACCAGGTCCACTGCCACCGTGCGCCCAAACGCGGCAATCGTGTCCTCCGTCGCCTGTTCGCGCTGCGCCCGCTCACGTTCGCCTTCCTGCGTGGACGCCCTCACGGTGATGGTGAAAGTCAGCGTGTCTTCGTCGCTGGGAGCGGTGTTGGCGTCCCCGTCGGCGACGGTGTAGGTGTAGTCGGTCGCGTCCTGCACCATAGTGGGCATACCGGACAACACGCGGGTGCTGGAGTCAAACGACAATCCGTCCGGCAGGTTGCCGGAGGCGTCGGCCAGGCGGTATGTCAGCGGCGAATTGCCGCCGGTGGCAGTCGGCAGCGTCAGTGTGGAGATGGACATGTTGACGGTGTAGGTCTGGTTGGCCAGGGTGGTGCCGGCGGCAAACGCCGGGACGGTATCCGTCGACGCCTGCACCGTAATGGTGACGGTGGCGGTGCCGGTGGCACTGTTCGTGTCGGTCGCGGTCAGGGTCAACACGACAGCCCCCGCCTCGTTCGGCGCGGTCCAGGTGGTCGTGGCCGCGTTCGCATCGCCGAAAGTGCCGCGGTCGGGGTTCGCACTCCACTGGAGGGTCACCGCTTCCGGGGTGCCCGACGCGTCCACTTCGTCCGCATCCCGAGCGCTACCTTCGAGGTCCACGACCGCGCCGAAGTTCACCGTCATATTGCCCGCCGGGACGGCGATGGTCGCCGTCGGATTGTCGTTGACGCCGGTGAGGGTGATCACCACGTTTGCCGTAACGCTGTTGTCCCCCGCCGCTGTGATGGTGAAGGGATCGTCGATGGTGCGGCCTTGCGACAGTGTCTGCAAGTTGTCCCGCTGGGTGGCGGTGGCGCCGAGAGTATAAGTCCATGCGCCATTGGCGGCGATGTCAAAGGTGCCGTGAGTGCCTGCCTCGTTCAGTGGCGTGATGCTCGTGTTGGTGGCGTCAGCCGGGAGCACCGAGACCGTTCCGGCGGGGTTGGCACCGCCGACTGTCACGCTCGCCGTGAGGTTGCCGGTGAGGGAGGTCGGGGCGGTGTCCGGGGCGGCCGCGACCGTGAGGGTGTGCAGGGCAGTGCCGGTGGCGGGCGGGGTGGCGCTGTCGGTCACCGTCAGTGTCAGTACCACCGTGCCGGCGGCGCTGGGCGTGAAGGAGGTGTCGGCCAGGGCCGCGTTGCCCAACGTGCCGGCGCCGCCGTCGCTGCTCGTGAACATCCATGCGTGGGAGGCGATGCTGTCGCCGCTGTCCGGATCGGCGCTGGCGCTGCCCACGAGATTAACGGACGTGCCGACCTCAGCGGTGGCCGGGGCCGTGATCGCGGCGCTCGGCGCGTCGTTGGCACCGGTGACGGTGAGGGTGATGGTGCCCGACAGGGTCGTGACGCCGAGGCTGCCCTCAATATCGAAGGTGTCCCTCTCCTCGGCGCCGCCCGCCAGCGCCTCGGTGGCCGGCGCCCCGTTGTCCAGCATGTACGACCAGGTGCCGTTGGCGTTGAGGGTGAGGTCGCCGTAGAGCCCGGTGCCGCTGGCCCCGCTCGCGAACGCGTAGCTGCCGCCGGGCACCTCGGTGCTGTCGGCATCAAGGAGCATCAGCGCACCGGAGGCCGTGGGCAGGCCCGTGGTGTCCGTGGCCCCCGCCTCGGTCACCGCGCCCGCCAGGGCCGCCGCCGGGCCGATGGTGGTCGGGACCACCTCACTCACCGTGAGGGTGTGCAGGGCAGTCCCGGTGGCGGGCGGGGTGGAGCTGTCGGTCACCGTCAGCGTCAGTACCACCGTGCCGGCGGCGCTGGGCGTGAAGGAGGTGTCGGGCAGGGCCGCGTTGCCCAACGTGCCGTCGCCGCCGTCGCTGCTCGTGAACATCCATGCGTGGGAGGCGATGCTGTCACCGCTGTCCGGATCGGCGCTGGCGCTGCCCACGAGATTAACGGACGTGCCGACCTCGGCGGTGGCCGGGGCCGTGATCGCGGCACTCGGCGCGTCGTTGGCACCGGTGACGGCGAGGGTGATGATGCCCGCCAGGGTCGTGGCGCCGAGGCTGCCCTCAATATCGAAGGTGTCCCTCTCCTCGGCGCCGCCCGCCAGCGCCTCGGTGGCCGGCGCCCCGTTGTCCAGCATGTACGACCAGGTGCCGTTGGCGTTGAGGGTGAGGTCGCCGTAGAGGCCGGTGCCGCTGGCCCCGCTCGCGAACGCGTAGCTGCCGCCGGGCACCTCGGTGCTGTCGGCATCAAGGAGCATCAGCGCACCGGAGGCCGTGGGCAGGCCCGTGGTGTCCGTGGCCCCCGCCTCGGTCACCGCGCCCGCCAGGGCCGCCGCCGGGCCGATGGTGGTCGGGACCACCTCACTCACCGTGAGGGTGTGCAGGGCAGTCCCGGTGGCGGGCGGGGTGGCGCTGTCGGTCACCGTCAGCGTCAGCACCACCGTGCCGGCGGCGCTGGGCGTGAAGGAGGTGTCGGCCAGGGCCGCGTTACCCAACGTGCCGTCGCCGCCGTCGCTGCCCGTGAACGTCCACGCGTGGGAGGCGATGCTGTCGCCGCTGTCCGGATCGGCGCTGGCGCTGCCCACGAGATTAACGGACGTGCCGACCTCAGCGGTGGCCGGGGCCGTGATCGCGGCACTCGGCGCGTCGTTGGCACCGGTGACGGCGAGGGTGATGATGCCCGCCAGGGTCGTGGCGCCGAGGCTGCCCTCAATATCGAAGGTGTCCCTCTTCTCGGCGCCGCCCGCCAGCGCCTCGGTGGCCGGCGCCCCGTTGTCTAGCATGTACGACCAGGTGCCGTTGGCGTTGAGGGTGAGGTCGCCGTAGAGCCCGGTGCCGCTGGCCCCGCTCGCGAACGCGTAGCTGCCGCCGGGCACCTCGGTGCTGTCGGCATCAAGGAGCATCAGCGCACCGGAGGCCGTGGGCAGGCCCGTGGTGTCCGTGGCCCCCGCCTCGGTCACCGCGCCCGCCAGGGCCGCCGCCGGGCCGATGGTGGTCGGGACCACCTCACTCACCGTGAGGGTGTGCAGGGCAGTCCCGGTGGCGGGCGGGGTGGAGCTGTCGGTCACCGTCAGCGTCAGTACCACCGTGCCGGCGGCGCTGGGCGTGAAGGAGGTGTCGGGCAGGGCCGCGTTGCCCAACGTGCCGTCGCCGCCGTCGCTGCTCGTGAACATCCATGCGTGGGAGGCGATGCTGTCACCGTGGCGCTGCCCACGAGATTAACGGACGTGCCGACCTCGGCGGTGGCCGGGGCCGTGATCGCGGCACTCGGCGCGTCGTTGGCACCGGTGACGGCGAGGGTGATGATGCCCGAGGCTGCCCTCAATATCGAAGGTGTCCCTCTCCTCGGCGCCGCCCGCCAGCGCCTCGGTGGCCGGCGCCCCGTTGTCCAGCATGTACGACCAGGTGCCGTTGGCGTTGAGGGTGAGGTCGCCGTAGAGGCCGGTGCCGCTGGCCCCGCTCGCGAACGCGTAGCTGCCGCCGGGCACCTCGGTGCTGTCGGCATCAAGGAGCATCAGCGCACCGGAGGCCGTGGGCATTCCTGTGGTGTCCGTGGCGCCCGCCTCGGTCACCGCGCCCGCCAGGGCCGCCGCCGGGCCGATGGTGGTCGACCACCTCACTCACCGTGAGGGTGTGCAGGGCAGTCCCGGTGGCGGGCGGGGTGGCGCTGTCGGTCACCGTCAGCGTCAGCACCACCGTGCCGGCGGCGCTGGGCGTGAAGGAGGTGTCGGCCAGGGCCGCGTTACCCAACGTGCCGTCGCCGCCGTCGCTGCCCGTGAACGTCCACGCGTGGGAGGCGATGCTGTCGCCGCTGTCCGGATCGGCGCTGGCGCTGCCCACGAGATTAACGGACGTGCCGACCTCAGCGGTGGCCGGGGCCGTGATCGCGGCACTCGGCGCGTCGTTGGCCGGTGACGGCGAGGGTGATGATGCCCGCCAGGGTCGTGGCGCCGAGGCTGCCCTCAATATCGAAGGTGTCCCTCTTCTCGGCGCCGCCCGCCAGCGCCTCGGTGGCCGGCGCCCCGTTGTCTAGCATGTACGACCAGGTGCCGTTGGCGTTGAGGGTGAGGTCGCCGTAGTGCCGCTGGCCCCGCTCGCGAACGCGTAGCGCGCAACGTGCCGTCGCCGCCGTCGCTGCCCGTGAACGTCCACGCGTGGGAGGCGATGCTGTCGCCGCTGTCCGATGCCGACCTCGGCGGTGGCCGGGGCCGTGATCGCGGCGCTCGGCGCGTCGTTGGCACCGGTGACGGTGAGGGTGATGGTGCCCGACAGGGTCGTGACGCCGAGGCTGCCCTCAATATCGAAGGTGTCCCTCTCCTCGGCGCCGCCCGCCAGCGCCTCGGTGGCCGGCGCCCCGTTGTCTAGCATGTACGACCAGGTGCCGTTGGCGTTGAGGGTGAGGTCGCCGTAGAGCCCGGTGCCGCTGGGTCGCGAACGCGTAGCTGCCGCCGGGCACCTCGGTGCTGTCGGCATCAAGGAGCATCAGCGCACCGGAGGCCGTGGGCAGGCCCGTGGTGTCCGTGGCCCCCGCCTCGGTCACCGCGCCCGCCAGGGCCGCCGCCGGGCCGATGGTGGTCGGGACCACCTCACTCACCGTGAGGGTGTGCAGGGCAGTCCCGGTGGCGGGCGGGGTGGCGCTGTCGGTCACCGTCAGCGTCAGCACCACCGTGCCGGCGGCGCTGGGCGTGAAGGAGGTGTCGGCCAGGGCCGCGTTACCCAACGTGCCGTCGCCGCCGTCGCTGCCCGTGAACGTCCACGCGTGGGAGGCGATGCTGTCGCCGCTGTCCGGATCGGCGCTGGCGCTGCCCACGAGATTAACGGACGTGCCGACCTCGGCGGTGGCCGGGGCCGTGATCGCGGCGCTCGGCGCGTCGTTGGCACCGGTGACGGTGAGGGTGATGGTGCCCGCCAGGGTCGTGGCGCCGAGGCTGCCCTCAATATCGAAGCCTCTCGGCGCCGCCCGCCAGCGCCTCGGTGGCAGGCGCCCCGTTGTCGTCAGCATGTACGACCAGGTGCCGTTGGCGTTGAGGGTGAGGTCGCCGTAGAGGCCGGTGCCGCTGGCCCCGCTCGCGAACGCGTAGCTGCCGCCGGGCACCTCGGTGCTGTCGGCATCAAGGAGGCCGGTGCCGCTGGCCCCGCTCGCATCAGCGCACCGGAGGCCGTGGGCATTCCTGTGGTGTCCGTGGCGCCCGCCTCGGTCACCGCGCCCGCCAGGGCCGCCGCCGGGCCGATGGTGGTCGGGACCGGATCACTCACCGTGAGGGTGTGCATGGCGGTCCCGGTGGCGGGCGGGGTGGCGCTGTCGGTCACCGTCAGCGTCAGCACCACCGTGCCGGCGGCGCTGGGCGTGAAGGAGGTGTCGGCCAGGGCCGCGTTACCCAACGTGCCGTCGCCGCCGTCGCTGCTCGTGAACGTCCATGCGTGGGAGGCGATGCTGTCGCCGCTGTCCGGATCGGCGCTGGCGCTGCCCACGAGATTAACGGACGTGCCGACCTCGGCGGTGGCCGGGGCCGTGATCGCGGCACTCGGCGCGTCGTTGGCACCGGTGACGGTGAGGGTGATGGTGCCCGACAGGGTCGTGACGCCGAGGCTGCCCTCAATATCGAAGGTGTCCCTCTCCTCGGCGCCGCCCGCCAGCGCCTCGGTGGCCGGCGCCCCGTTGTCTAGCATGTACGACCAGGTGCCGTTGGCGTTGAGGGTGAGGTCGCCGTAGAGGCCGGTGCCGCTTGCCCCGCTCGCGAACGCGTAGCTGCCGCCGGGCACCTCGGTGCTGCCGGCATCAAGGAGCATCAGCGCACCGGAGGCCGTGGGCATTCCTGTGGTGTCCGTGGCCCCCGCCTCGGTCACCGCGCCCGCCAGGGCCGCCGCCGGGCCGATGGTGGTCGGGACCGGATCACTCACCGTGAGGGTGTGCATGGCGGTCCCGGTGGCGGGCGGGGTGGCGCTGTCGGTCACCGTCAGCGTCAGTACCACCGTGCCGGCGGCGCTGGGCGTGAAGGAGGTGTCGGCCAGGGCCGCGTTACCCAACGTGCCGTCGCCGCCGTCGCTGCTCGTGAACGTCCATGCGTGGGAGGCGATGCTGTCGCCGCTGTCCGGATCGGCGCTGGCGCTGCCCACGAGATTAACGGACGTGCCGACCTCGGCGCTGGCCGGGGCCGTGATCGCGGCACTCGGCGCGTCGTTGGCACCGGTGACGGTGAGGGTGATGGTGCCCGACAGGGTCGTGACGCCGAGGCTGCCCTCAATATCGAAGGTGTCCCTCTCCTCGGCGCCGCCCGCCAGCGCCTCGGTGGCCGGCGCCCCGTTGTCTAGCATGTACGACCAGGTGCCGTTGGCGTTGAGGGTGAGGTCGCCGTAGAGGCCGGTGCCGCTTGCCCCGCTCGCGAACGCGTAGCTGCCGCCGGGCACCTCGGTGCTGCCGGCATCAAGGAGCATCAGCGCACCGGAGGCCGTGGGCATTCCTGTGGTGTCCGTGGCCCCCGCCTCGGTCACCGCGCCCGCCAGGGCCGCCGCCGGGCCGATGGTGGTCGGGACCACCTCACTCACCGTGAGGGTGTGCATGGCGGTGCCGGTGGCGGGCGGGGTGGCGCTGTCGGTCACCGTCAGCGTCAGCACCACCGTGCCGGCGGCGCTGGGCGTGAAGGAGGTGTCGGCCAGGGCCGCATTGCCCAATGTGCCGTCGCCGCCGTCGCTGCCCGTGAACGTCCACGCGTGGGAGGCGATGCTGTCGCCGCTGTCCGGATCGGCGCTGGCGCTGCCCACGAGATTAACGGACGTGCCGACCTCGGCGGTGGCCGGGGCCGTGATCGCGGCGCTCGGCGCGTCGTTGGCACCGGTGACGGTGAGGGTGATGGTCCCGGGCAGGGTCGTGGCGCCGAGACTGCCCTCAATGTTGAAGGTGTCCCTCTCCTCGGCGCCGCCCGCCAGCGCCTCGGTGGCCGGTGCCCCGTTGTTCAGCATGTACGACCAGGTGCCGTTGGCGTTGAGGGTGAGGTCGCCGTAGAGGCCGGTGCCGCTTGCCCCGCTCGCGAACGCGTAGCTGCCGCCGGGCACCTCGGTGCTGCTGGCATCAAGGAGCATCAGCGCACCGGAGGCCGTGGGCAGGCCCGTGGGGTCCGTGGCCCCCGCCTCGGTCACCGCGCCCGCCAGGGCCGCCGCCGGGCCGATGGTGGTCGGGACCGGATCACTCACCGTGAGGGTGTGCAGGGCAGTCCCGGTGGCGGGCGGGGTGGCGCTGTCGGTCACCGTCAGCGTCAGCACCACCGTGCCGGCGGCGCTGGGCGTGAAGGAGGTGTCGGCCAGGGCCGCGTTGCCTAAAGTGCCGTCGCCGCCGTCGCTGCTCGTGAACATCCACGCGTGGGAGGCGATGCTGTCACCGCTGTCCGGATCGGCGCTGGCGCTGCCCACGAGATTAACGGACGTGCCGACCTCGGCGGTGGCCGGGGCCGTGATCGCGGCGCTCGGCGCGTCGTTGGCACCGGTGACGGTGAGGGTGATGGTGCCCGCCAGCGTCGTGGCGCCGAGGCTGCCCTCAATATCGAAGGTGTCCCTCATGCTGGCACCGCCCGCCAGCGCCTCGGTGGCCGGCGCCCCGTTGTTCAGCATGTACGACCAGGTGCCGTTGGCGTTGAGGGTGAGGTCGCCGTAGAGGCCGGTGCCGCTTGCCCCGCTCGCGAACGCGTAGCTGCCGCCGGGCACCTCGGTGCTGCCGGCATCAAGGAGCATCAGCGCACCGGAGGCCGTGGGCATTCCTGTGGTGTCCGTGGCCCCCGCCTCGGTCACCGCGCCCGCCAGGGCCGCCGCCGGGCCGATGGTGGTCGGGACCACCTCACTAGCCTCCAGCGGCGTGCCGGTGCCGGGGTTGGAATACAGGCCATTGCCTTCCGCATTGTTTGCCCGCACCTGCACTTCATAGTTTGAGCCGGCGTTCAGCCCGCTGATTACCAGGCGGGTATTGGTTGCGGGGACGGGGTCTGCTGTGGTGTAAGCACCGCTTGAGCCTATCCGGTAGCGCACCCCATAGGCGGTGATTGGCGGGCCGGTGTTGGTCGGTGGCAGCCAATCGACGGTCAGTGACGTCGGCCCGGGTGTTACGGTCGGAACGGCCGGCCGGCCCGGTCGCTCTTCCGCGTCGGTCACGGTGATTGTTACCTGTGTGGTGGCACTGGTCGTGCCGACGGTCAGCGAGATGGTCAGCGTATAGCTTGCAAGGGTCTCAAAATCAGGCGAGGTTTCGACTAACAACTGACCGGTCACAGAGTCAATGTCAAAGGCGTTGCCCGTATTGCCTGATTCGATAGCCCAGGTCCGGGGGCCGGACGGGAAGCCCTCGGGCATAAGCGGCGTGCCAACAATGGCATTCATACCGGTATTCTCGACTACTGTAAACATTGTTGTGCCTGACAGTGACGGCGACACTGCAATGGTAAACATCAGGGTCTCACTGTCACTATCTCCGACGTGGCCATCCCGGTCCGCAGTCGTATAGGTGTATTCCGTTGCGAGCTGGACCATGGTCGGCGTGCCACTCAATACACGGGTGTTGGAGTTAAACATCAACCCCTGTGGCAATTGCGTCACGTCGTAAATGAGAAAGCGGCCGTTGCCGCCGGTCGCAGGCGGCAACGTAACGGGAGTGATCGGCTGGTTCACCATGTAACTCTGAGCCGGAATCATAGCGCCCCCGAAACTCGGCGCGACATTGGCTTCCACCGTGATGGTAAAGGTCAAGGTTGCGGTATCGCCACTCTCGGTGTTGGCGTCACTGTCCCCGAGCGTGTAGACGTATTCCCTTTCCGCCTGCACCACCGTTGGCGATCCTACCAGAGATGCGAGACCACCTGTAGCGTCGAATGACAGGCCAGGCGGCAGGTCCGGAGTAATATCGTGGGTGAGCATGCCATTGCCACCGGACACTATCCCCAGCAGCACACCACTACCGTGAATCATGCTGCCAGTGAATACCGTTGGTGAATTTTCCACGTACGTCAAGTCCGAGGTGGTCATGGTGATGCGCGGAGCAGTATCGGGCGGCGCCATCACCGTGACCGTGACCATGTCGGTGGTCATGGCGATGGAGTCACTCACCGAAAGACTCAGCGTAACGGACGTGCTGCTGAGTACCGTCGGCGCCATCCAGGCAGTATTAGCGGCAGTGGCGTTTGTGAAACGCCCCACGTCCGGAACCGCGCTCCACATATAGCTCAGCGTGGCCGTTTCTCCTGCGTCCACATCAACACCGCTGCCCGCCACCGCCACCACTGACCCCGACATTACCATCATGTTCGCAGCCGGAGCATCAATCGTCACCATCGGATTGTCATTGGCGCCGGTCACCGTCACGGTCACCGTGACATCAGGAGGGTTGAAGAATCCGGTTCCCGCCACCGCCCGAACAAGGAGGGTGTCTTCAAGCGTATCGCCTTCACCCAACTCCTGCACGTCAGTGGCAGCGTTGTTCAACTCATACCCCCAAGTGGCAGTGCCGCCCACATCGGAGAGGGTGAACGTCCCGTAAGCGCCATCCAACCCGTCAGGTGCAGAAAAGGTAGCACCTGTTATGACATCACCGAGGCTGTTTTCCACTCGGAGTGTGCCGCTATCCGTCAGGCCCCCGTCTTCAGCAACCATCCCGACGGTGTCGCCAACAAGACTGCTCGGCTCCGGATCCGATGTTACCTCAATGGTGAACATCAGGGTCGCGCTGTCACTATCTCCTTCGTGGCCATCCCGGTCCGCGGCCGTATAGGTGTATTCCGTTTCGATCTGGAACATGGTCGGTGTACCGCTCAATACACGGGTGTTGGAGCGAAACATCAACCCCTGTGGCAATTGCGTCACGTCATAAATGAGAAAGCGGCCGTTGCCGCCGGTCGCAGACGGCAACGTAACGGGAGTGATCGGCTGGTTCACCATGTAACTCTGAGCCGGAATCATAGCGCCCCCGAAACTCGGCGCGACATTGGCTTGCACCGTGATGGTAAAGGTCAAGGTTACGGTATCGTCACTCCCGGTGTTGGTGTCACTGTCCCCGACCGTGTAGACGTATTCCGTTTCCGCCTGCACCACCGTTGGCGATCCTTCCAGAAGTGATAAGCCACTGAAAGAGTCGAATGACAGGCCAGGCGGCAGGTCCGGAGTAATATCGTGGGTGAGCATGCCATTGCCACCGGACACTCTCCCCAGCAACACACCACTACCGAAAATCCTGCTGCCAGAGAATACCGTTGGTGAATTTTCCACGTACGTCAAGTCCGAGGTGGTCATGGTGATGCGCGGGGCAGTATCGGGCGTCTGCGTTTGCGCCGATAGCGGAGCCAGCGCGAGAAGCAGCATGGCGGATATGGCGAACAGAGGCCCGGCCCAGTGATGGTTGGCTGCCTTCCGGGCGGCGACACAATGCCCGGTAGGAGAATTATTTTTTATCCAATCTGATATAGACATACTGATATAGATAAATTCTTTTCTTTAACCTCCTCCTGTTTGCAAATCTAAATGCAGAAAAACACTGCGTCACAGGCACATTCGCGGTGTAGATGGTGGCCGCATAGATTATAAATCCGGGTACAGACAAACACTACACTGAATGGCATGCACAGAATTTGGGCATATCTCGGAAATTCATGTTCAACCCGTATCGATCCATAACCTACCGCACTCCGTCTGGTTGACAAGCAGAGATTATACAGGAGATTGCATCGCGCAGGCATGGTGAAGGCGTTCGGTGTTATCGAGCACCGGTCAGTCGGCACATTTTCGATGGAATGCGCCAAGGTCGGCGTGCGGCAAATCCCCGTGGCAGTCACCGACCAACGTCACGCACACGCTCAGTGCAACGCAACGTATTGGGCCGTCCCGGCACCAGCCAGCACCCCGCATCATCATCGGAGGCGGGTGTCGCGGACAAGAGTCGATAGCAGTTCCTGACGAATCAACACGGAGGTTGGTGTCCCGGCTGTGGTGCCGTCCCCGACGAATGTTGCGAATACGTCGGCGATGTACAGGCCCGCCCGGTTCAAGCCCGGGGCAGTCAACCCCCTGCATCCCCCTTGTCAGGGGGACTTGCGGCGGGCCAGTTTGTCGGGGAGGTACGCGGGGCGCGGCGTTCGTCATTCCCCGGAAGGAGCCCGTGCCCGGCCCCGCACGCCGAGGCCGGCGCGGGTTCCGATGGGCGCCACACATTTCGTGAACGGCTAGTTACGATAGTCTCAATCGAATCACAAAAAATGATGACTGGGAATAATGGGTCGTATTCTTTGTGCGCGCCGTAGCCTAGCAGTCACATAGTAGCGCCGACCAGGCCCAAGCCATCATTGGCCTGAAAGAGGCAATCTTGGTGCGCGTGCAACCAGTCACCCGCTCCCAACACATCCCACGGATGACCCACTTCATTTTTCCGAGCCGGGGTTCACCGGCGTCAGTTTTCGGAACAGGGCCGATGTTCCGCGTCCCAGCGCGGCGCGGCTGCCGGCTCTCCTGGAGCAGGGCAGAATGATCAGGAAAATCGTGCCGGGCTGGGAGGAAGGGTGCCCCTGTGCTATGTCACTGAATTAGTTTGGATTCTGTGATAATGGCTGATAGATAACACAAGCGCCCCAACTTGTCTCATAAATATAAAAATATGAGACAAGTTTCCTGGAAAGTGTTATCCATGAGACAAGATTTGGATAACGGGCGGGAAATGAAGCCACGTGCGGTGACTTTCCCAGCCCGTCCCAGCACTTTCGTGCACATATAACTTTATGATTATTAAAGAGAATACATCAAAAAACCACATAAGATAAGTCAACTTTCCTTATATTGATTTCCGGCTTCGCCGCCGTTACGCTCCCGTGTCATGGACAGCATCCCCGAAAAGCAGCTCCTGGCGCGCATGCGCGTTGAAAATCCCTGGTGGAGCGAAGCATCGCATCAGACCGACGAAGTGTATCGGAACATGCGCCCCCGCGCCTGCATCAAATCCTTTGCCAAACTGGTGGAGGAAAAAGACGTGCGCCGCGCCGTTGTGCTGATGGGGCCGCGCCGCGTCGGCAAAACCGTGTTGTTGCAACACATCATCCAGAAACTGCTGGACAAGGGCGTGCCACCCAGAAACATAGCCTACCTGTCATTGGACCAGCCCCTTTATTCCCATCTTGCCATGGAGGAACTCGCCGACCGGGTTCGCGAGGCTGGTGGCGTGAAAAAAACAGAGCCCACTTTTCTCTTCCTGGACGAAGTCCAGTACTTGCGGGATTGGGAGCGGCACCTGAAAGTACTTGTGGACACGCATCCGCACATCCAATGCGTGGTGTCCGGCTCGGCGGCAGCAGCGTTGCGACTCAAAAGCAACGAATCCGGCGCCGGTCGCTTCACAGATTTTTTCCTGCCACCATTGACGTTCTACGAATATCTGGATTTACAGGAAATCAATGTGCCGGTTGTTAAGGAAGAAAATATATGGAAATGGGACGATTCTGACATAGAGGGACTTAATGAACACTTCATTCGTTATATCCAGATCGGTGGTTACCCTGAAATCATTTTTTCTGAAGCCATCCAGCAGGATATGAGTCGTTATGTCCGCAGTGACATCATTGATAAGGTGCTGCTGCGTGACCTACCGAGTCTCTACGGTATCCAGGACATCCAGGAACTCAATTCCCTGTTTACGGCTCTCGCCTGGCACACTGCGCAGGAAGTATCACTGGACGGGCTTTCGCAGCGCTCGGGTGTTACCAAGCCCACGCTCAAACGCTACCTGGAATACCTTGAGGCTGCGTTTCTCATTAAAACCGTGCACCGCGTAGACCAAAACGCCAGGCGCTTCAAACGCGCCACATCTTTCAAGGTATACCTGACCAATCCTTCCATACACTGCGCCCTCTTCGGCCCGCTGGAAGATGGCGAGCCGAGCGGGGAACTGGTTGAAACTGCGGTATTCGCCCAGTTATTTCACCGAAAAAACACTGAATTGCACTATGCACGCTGGAAAAACGGCGAAGTGGACATCGTCATCCTTAATGAACGTGGAGATCCATACTGGTGTACGGAAGTAAAATGGTCTGACAGAGATGTGGGGAGAGGGTCGAAACGTGGGTCTTTTCGGACATTTCTCAAAAAACACCCTGGGATGAACCATTGTTACTTCACAACTAGAACTCAAACCGGGTACCTTGACATAGAAAATCGGAAGGTGCGCTACCTTCCCGCCAGCATGTATTGTTATCTTGTTGGCCTCGTCTCTGCACCGGACTTTTCCCTATGAACCTGACCGACAACGAAAAGCGCGACGTCATCAAACTCATCGAGTCCGGCAAACCGCTGCCCGACAAGTACCGCTTCCTGCTGTTTGACGACAAGCGAGAGATGGAACTGGTGTGGAACGGCAAGACCAACGAGGTCTGCAACGTGGTGCTGCCGTTTCAGGTGATCGAGCAGGTGGACGAGCCGCGCGCGGAGAAACCGGAGGATGCGGCGCGGCAAACGGATATGTTCACCACCGACGCGCACGGGCGGCAACTCAAGGGCTGGAACAACAAACTGATTCTTTGCTGCCATGCTTTCAACCAATGAACGCTCCCCAATGAATAATCGGACTCCCTTTACTCCCCAGTCTCTGCCGCTCCCGTCTCTGAGTTGGGAGCAGCTGGCGCCCTTTCTCGGCGATGCCCATGAGGGAGTTGCGCGATTTGATGCGCTGGTTGGGAATATTCCCGATGCAAGATTGCTGTTGTCACCGCTGACAACCCAGGAAGCAGTGCTGTCTTCGCGTATCGAAGGCACCCAGGCTTCGCTGGAAGATGTATTGCGCTTTCAGGCAGAGGGCAAAGCCGACGGCGAAAAGAGTGACGATATTCGGGAGGTGATAAATTACCGCAAAGCAATGGAAGCCGCGTTGGAGCGCATGCAGAAACTCCCCCTGTCGGAGCGATTGATCAAGGAGGCCCATGAAATCCTGCTTTCCGGCACACGGGGCAAGCAGAAAGATCCCGGTAATTTCCGCAGGGGACAGGTGTTTATCGGGCCACCCGGGGCTTCTATGGAGAACGCAAGATATGTTCCGCCGGAAGCACAGAAAATCCCGGAATTGTTTTCCAACCTGGAACGGTATATGCACGAAGAAGAGAAGGATGTCTTGGTGCAACTCGCGATTGTGCATGCCCAGTTTGAAATCATTCACCCGTTCTGGGACGGCAATGGCCGAATAGGCCGCTTGCTGATGCCACTGTTTCTTTACCATAAGAAAGCCATTTCCACCCCTTATTTTTATATCAGTGAGTATCTGGAGAAAAACCGCAACCAGTATTATGACGGCTTGAATCGCATCACGGAAAACGGTGACTGGGAACAATGGATCATGTTCTTTTTGCGCGCCGTCGCCGAACAATCGCGCATTAACGCCGACAAAGCTCAGGCAATCATCAACTTGAAAGAAGGAACCTTGTTGCGAGTGCAAAAAACAACTCGTTCCCAATACGCCCCGCAGATTACCAATTTCATCTTTTCCCAACCGTGTTTCGCCGGCACTTATTTCCGGGCCGAGGCCGCTGTTCCCCGCCCCAGCGCCACCCGGTTGCTGGACTGCCTCGTGCACGATGGAATCATAGAGAAATTTCTCCCCGGCAAGGGGCGTAGGCCGTCTGTATTTATGTTCCCAGCGCTGATACGGACAATAGGGTAATGACTCATCCGTGAGCCACAAATCTCGTAGTGGCTCACGAAACAGGAAATATGAGCTACAAATCTCGTAGCAGCTCATCCATGAGACACAAACCACCCAACAGCCTTGCAAGCCGTAAGGTATGAAATGGCCCAAAACAGTCCATTCCAACACTTTCGTTCCAATGTAACATTATGATTAATAAAAGAAATAAAGCAAAAAGTAGTATAAGGAAAGTCAACTTCTCTTATATTGACTGCTGGCCGGATTTTTCCCCATGAACCTGTCCGACAACGAAAAGCGCGACGTCGTCAAACTCATCGAGTCCGGCAAGCCGCTGCCCGACAAGTACCGCTTCCTGCTGTTTGACGACAAGCGGGAGGTGGAACTGGTCTGGCACGGCAAGACCAACGAGGTCTGCAACGTGGTGCTGCCATTTCAGGTGATCGAGCAGGTGGACGAACCGCGCGCGTAGAAGCCGGAGGATGCGGTGCCGCAGGCAGACCTGTTCACCACCGACGTGTGCGCGGGCGGCAACTCAAGGGCTGGAACAACAAACTGATCTGGGGCGATAACAAGTTGATCCTGTCCGGCCTCAAGAACGGGCCGTTGCGCGAGGAGATTGAAGCGCAGGGTGGGTTGAAACTGATCTACATTGATCCGCCGTTTGACGTCGGCGCGGACTTTTCCATGGACATTGAAATCGGCGGCGATACCTTGGGCAAATCGTGCGCGTCAGCAAAGACAAAAATGGTAGAATAACCCGCGAACAACTCACCAAACACTGGACCGACTGGATAGACTACTGGGCCGTGGACTTCGACTTCGAAAGCAAACGCGAAATCATCCGCGTCAAAAACCAGGACATCGGCGAAACCGACGAACGATGGACTGGCGACTACGTATTCGAAAACGAATGGCAAAGCTTCCGCACCCAAGAAAGACCGCTCGCTGGAACTGACCAGCGTGAAACATGAATGCACGCCGGGACGGCGGAAGATTGCTGTGAAGGTGGTGGATATATTTTGGAATGATACGATGAAGATTTTGGAGGTCGGGGTGTGAAGTTAATGTGTTGTATAATGTTAAACTTGTATGGTCGGGTTGGTAGACCATCTGGCCTGTTTTTTCATTCCAGGAAAGGCGATGAGTGATTTGCGTGAATTTATTTTAGAGAATGTGCGTTGTTTCCAAGGTGAGCAACGGGCTGATATTCGACCTATTACCTTGCTCGTCGGCGAGAACAGTACTGGGAAAACTTCTTTTCTTGGGAGTTACCGAGTATTGTGCCAGGCAATAGATCACAAGAATCCATTTAGAATTTCGGCACCATTTGTAATTTCGACGCTGGGCCCCCCCGACTTCAATGTGGAACCTTTTCAGATGGGAGCGTTCAGGGATATTGTCCGGGCAAAAAGCGGCAAATCTAATGAGATAGATGAATTCGTGCTAGGGTGTAGTGTTAAGAACGAGAGTAAAAAATACGATATATTACTTACTTTCGTTGAAAATGGGTCGGAGCCAACCATTTCATCATTCTGCTTTAGATTCTCATCCAAATCCTATATGAATATCAAACCCGAAAAAGGCACTTTAGAAATCCCCAACTGCACTATAAAATTAAATGATTCTTTTGATCCTTCGCTTGCTTTCCATCTACTATATTACTTATTTCAGGTTCCCGATTTTAAAGACTTGGCTGTAGCATTAGAGATATCAAAACAAGATGCCAAAATGCTTGGTGAATTTCTACAAAAAGAATTCACGATAAAATCTGGATCGAACAAAAATAAAGGGAGATTCATTGATCTGGTTCCCCCATTGGGGCAAGTAAAATCGATTGCTCCTTTACGTTCCAAGCCAAAACGTACCTACGACCCGATCACTGAATCACCTACTTCGGAGGGCGAACATATTCCTATGCTGATGATGCGTTTGCTACGCACTAAAGATATTGGCTGGGATGTATTGCATGATGCTTTAGTAAAATTCGGTCGTCAATCAGGTCTGTTTTCTGAAATTAAAATCAAGAGTCACGGCAAACAAATTAATGATCCGTTTCAGTTGCAAGTAAGAGTCAGGGCGGGCCCCCAGTCCAACATTATGGATGTCGGTTATGGAATCAATCAGATATTGCCCATTCTAGTTGAAATTATGCACTCCGACTCGACAACATTCCTGTTGCAGCAACCGGAAGTTCATCTTCATCCGCGTGGGCAAGCAGAGTTCTCCACCTTTCTGGCAGAATCTGTGTCTCAAAAGAAGCATTCTTTTTTAATTGAGACACATAGTGACTACATTATCGATAGAGTAAGGATTTCAGTGCGTGATAAAATTATAAAACCGGACGATGTATCCATTCTGTACTTTGATCCTAAGAAGAGGGGAGGTGCTGTAACCATTCATAATATAAAAGTGGATGGGCAGGGAAATCTTGAAAATGCCCCCCCAAGTTATCGTGAATTTTTCATGAGAGAGACCGATAATCTGCTTGGATTCAAAAAATAGAAATTGATCATATGTGCATCATAATTGATACCAACAAAATACATCAGTTTTTTCGATACCCTTTAGCAGAAGACGCGGCCCCCATACATACCTGGATTAAGAAAGGAGGGACGGTAGTTTATTGTACTGTTGGAAAGTATGGGAAAGAACTAGAAAAATTCAAAACCAAGCTGAGTGATTTTTATCGTGGTGGACGGATGATGCTTATTGAGGAAGAGAAAGTCAGCGCGGAAGAAAGACAACTGGAAGATGCCAATATGTGTGAATCTGATGATGTTCACATTCTTGCCTTGGCAAAAGCAAGTAGTGCCCGCCTCATCTACACAGGGGATAACGCTCTAAAGGCCGACTTCACAAATAAAGAAATCATCAACAACCCCAGAGGTAAAATATATTCCGGTGCTGGAAATAAAAAACTCTTACAGCGAAATTTATGTAAAAATTTTATTTAAGGTAACGTATTTCCATTCAGAAAGAATTTTACTTCCATGAGAACTACCCCCAAGTCTCTTTAGTGTGTGCCTCACCATGGAAATCATTAATGCTGTTCTCACCACTCACCCAAATACTCAGGCAATCTACCTCTACGGCACCTGGGGCACCGAATACCAACGACCGGATAGCGATCTGGACCTCGCCGTGCTGTTGCCACACGGCGAGGCAAAAGCGGTGAATTTCTGGCAATGGCTTTCGCTCGCGTCTGATGTGGCTCGTACAGGCCATGTTGAGCGTGCGGATTTGATTAACCTGCGTTGCGTGGATACGAGTTTCCAGGCGGAAATTCTAAGTACCGGAAGGCTGATACATTGCGCGAACGAGAATGCCCGGCTTCGCTTTGAAGCCCTTGTTCTTTCGATGCACCAGAAACTGAACGAAGAACGCGCCGAAATTCGCAAAGAAATTATCAGAAGCGGGCGGGTGTACGCCTGATGAGCGAAATTCTAATAGCAAAACAACAGAGTGTTGAATTCTGTGTACGGCGCGCTCGAAGCGCGTGGGAGAAACCATCGGAATTGCCGTTTGAGAAGGATTACGACAAGCAGGATATTATCGTTTTGAACCTGCAACGAGCCTGCGAGCAAGTGTTGAATATGGCAAACCGCACGATACGCACGAGAAAATTTGGGTGGCCAAAAGATAGCGCCGCGAGTTTCACCTTGCTCAGGGAGGCGGGCATCATAGATTCCAAACTGGAAAAGAAATTGATCGGCATGGTGGGCTTCAGGAACATCGTTATTCACGAGTACCAGAAAATTAGCCACAAACTAGTGGAAGAAATCGTCAAAAACCATGCCGACGACTTGATAAAATTTGCGGGCATACTGGTCGCCTCGTCGGAATAACCCTTTATGCCACTCCCCCCAGATTTCCCCACCTCCCCCTTCGACGTTCTTGACCCCGGCACCCGCTGGGTGCCGGACGAGCCGGATTCGCGGATGGAGAAGTTTAAGCGGGGTTCGTGCAGTACGGCCCCAAATTCAAATCATTTTCCGACCTTGTAGCCGGTTTCCGTGAGTACCAGGACGCGGAATGACCGGTACGGCCGGCCAAACTATCCCCGCCGCTATTTATCCCCCGGCTCAACCCACGGAGCCCGGCATGATTGTCATCCGGCAGGCGCCTGGATTGCGGTCCAGGGCGATTTTCATGGCGAGGGTGTGCGACGTCGACCACTGAAGGCTTGGCTGGCCGGGTTGCGTCACGACGGGGGCACTGAAGGCCTGAAGGCCGATCTATTGCAGAACCTGCCTGCTGTTGTTGACGACCGCTGCGCGTTTATGCTGCCGTGGCGTACCGGAGGATATGCGCCCTAACGCCTGACCTTGGCGGATCGGAGTTTGCGGCCGGCGCGGCTCCAGCCACTGCACCGTCTCCTTCGGATACAGCAGGATGACCGTGGAACCAAAATGGAAGCATCCCAGGTCCTCCCCCCGGCCCAGCGGCTGCTCTCCCGGCGCATAGTCCGACCGGCTGGCGTGGCGTGCGCCCGCCGGCACGCGCCCGGTCCAGATGGTCTCCAATCCTCCCACCAGCAGCGCTCCGACCAAGATTAACGCCATCGCCCCCTGGTCCGTATCAAAGCGCAAAGCCAGGCGTTCGTTCCGTGCATACAGGCGCGGGATCACGCGGGCCGAACAGGCATTGACGGAGAACAGGCGACCGGGCAGATGCTGCGCCCGGCGCAGGCAGCCATCCACGGGCATATGGATACGGTGATAATCGCAGGGAGCCAGGTACAGTGTGACAAAGCTACCGTCGCGAAAGCCCGACGCCTCCTCCTCGCCCAGTAGATCTGCCAGGCTGAACCAGCGTCCTTTGGCTTGCAGCATCTGGTCGGCGCGCAGTGTCCCCAGTTCGCTGATGGTGCCATCCACCGGTGACAACACCGACAACGGATCGGTGTCGAGCGGGCGTATTCCCGGCCGCAGGTGGCGGCAAAAAAATTGCGCGAAGCTGGGATAGTATGCCGGATCAGCGGCTTCGGCCTCGTTCAGATCGACTGAGAAGGCACGGCTGAAGCCTTTAATCAGCAGCGTCTTCCAGGGTTTGCAGCGCGCCCTCGCCAGCCAACCGATAAAGCGGCTTAGTACGTGTTGCGGAAGCAGGTACTGGGGCAGCACCCGCAGCCAATCCAATGGGGAAGCCCGTCCGTTACCAGCATCGTCCTGCACGTCAGGACTCAACGGTGAATGAAAAACCGCACGGCCCGGATAAGGCGAGAGGCAGGGGGCGAACCCGGTTGCCCGATGGCGGCATGAGATTTTGCTGGATCGCGCAATATCCGGGACTACCCAAAAGGACAATCAGGACGCCTGCCGCCAATGGCGACGGATCGCGTCGATCTGCTGCTGCAGTTGCCCGATCGGCTCTGATGAATTCAGTACCGAGACCAGCCGTGCCTGTGGATCAATGAGGAACAGGGAGGTGGTATGATCGACCAGGTAGCTGCCGTCTTCCTGCAGGCTTTGCGTTTGGGAATAAATGCCAAGCTGCGTGCGAAGCTCCTGTGCCTGATCGGCGCCGTCACTTAAGCCCAGCAACTCGGGGCCGAAAGATTCCAGGTAAGTGCGGGTCCGCTGCGGCCCATCGCGGCCCGGATCCACGCTGACGAACAGCGCCTGGATCGGATGAGCGCCACCCTCCAGGGAAAGCTCAGAAAGCCGCTGGAGCCGCTGCAGCGTGGAAGGGCAGACGTCCGGGCAATGGGTATAGCCAAAAAACAGCAGCGACCAGCGCCCGTGCAACTGCTGCGGGCCAAAGGCAGCACCGTACTGATCGCGCAACTCGAAGGGACCGAGCGGAAGCGGGGCAGCGAGCGTCATCTGGCGCACCGATCGGCTTTCGGCGGCCTGTTGGTACAGGTGGGAAACCCACGCTCCCAGTCCGCCCAAAACACCCAGGCTAATCAGAATGAGCAGGTTGCGCGGCAGACGGCGGGACATCGCCCGGATCATAGCACTCGCCGGCCTCCGCCAATCAAAATAGCGGCGGGAAACGACCGCACGGGTGCCAATGTGCCCGCGGCATGCGGTCTGGGGAAATCAGCATTTTCCCGGTTATGCTACTGGCAGCGGCGAGTTTCGGCGCACTGCCGAGGATTGGATTGGAATCGGCAGGTTAACACCAGCGCACCGTTCGGGAATAATATGCCGCCATGCTAGAACTATACCATTATTGGGCAGTCGCCCTGTTGATGATGATCGGCCTGTATATCGTGATTGCTCACGATAACCTGGTTCGCAAGCTGATTGGATTGAACGTCTTGCAGGTCTCGGTTTTTGTACTGTACATTTCTCTGGGGCACGTCAGCGGCGGTACGGCTCCGATCCTGACAGAGGATCATCATCTGTATGCCAGTGCGTTGCCGCACGTGCTGATTCTGACCGCGATCGTGGTCGGGATCTCGACTACAGCCCTGGGATTAGCGCTCATTGTGCGCATCCATCGAGCCTTCGGCAGCATCGAGGAAAGCGAGCTGGAACAAGAAGAGCGCTCGGAGTCGTGATCGACTCCCACCTGCCGGTCCTGCAAGTCGCGGTGCCCCTGCTGGGGGCACCGCTGTGCATGATCGGACATTGCCCGGTGCGCGCCTGGGTCGTCACCCAACTCACTACCGCGTGTGCCTTCCTCATTTCCTGTGCGCTGCTGCTGAAAGTCTGGTCGGACGGAACCATCCTCTACGCCCTGGGAGGCTGGGCGGCTCCCTGGGGAATAGAGTACCGCCTGGATGCGTTGAATACACCGCTGTTGGTGCTGGTCTCCGGTCTCGGCGCGCTGATGGCGCTCTACGCCCGCCGCAGCGCGGCGCTCGAGATCGCCGCCGACCGCCTATACCTGTTCTACATCGTTTACCTGCTGAACCTGGTCGGCCTGCTGGGAGTCATCTGCACCGGGGACGTCTTTAACCTGTTTGTCTTTATCGAGATTGCCTCGCTGTCCTCCTGCACCCTGGTGAGCCTGAACCGGGATCCCCTCGCACTGCCGGCCGCCTTCCGTTACCTGATCCTGGGAACCCTGGGGGCCACGTTCATTTTGATCGGCATCGGCTACCTGTACGCGCTCACCGGCACCCTGAACATGGCCGATCTGGCGAAGTTGCTGCCGCAGGTGCAGCAAACGCGCACCGCGGCCATGGCCTATGCCTTCATTACCATTGGCCTGGCCTTGAAGTTTGCCATGTTCCCGCTCCATGCCTGGCTGCCTCCCGTGTACACCCGGGCTCCATCGGTGATCGCGGCGTTGTTTGCCGCTACCACGACCAAGGTATTCTTGTACGTCTGGCTGCGTATGACCTTCTTTGTCTTCGGTATCGACTACCTGTTTGGACAATTGCGGTTAGATACCGTGTTGCTCGTTCTGGCCTCCCTCGGCATCCTGGCGGGCTCACTGACGGCGGTATTTCAATACAATTTCAGGCGCATGCTGGCTTATTCCAGCATCGCCCAGGTCGGCTACATGATGCTGGGCATGGTGCTGGCCACCTCCAGCGGCCTGAGCGCGGGCCTGCTCTACCTTTTCAATCACGCCCTGATCAAAGGAGCCCTGTTCCTGGCCGCCGGTTGTTTTGCCTGGCACACGGGAGCGGTCAGCCTGCGGCAGTTGCAGGGGATCGGGCGGCGCATGCCCTGGAGTGCCGCGGCACTGATGATCGGTGCCGCGGGACTGGTCGGCGTGCCACTGAGTGCCGGCTTCGTCAGTAAATGGTACCTGGTGCAGGCGGTGCTGGAGCAGCAGTGGTGGCTGGTGCTCCCGATCCTGATCGGCTCCCTGCTGTCGCTAGTCTATATGTGGCGGGTGGCGGAGGTGCTCTGGCAGGAACCTGCGGACGGGGAAACCGGGTACCGGGAAGCGCCCCGGCTGATGTTGGTGCCGCTATGGACCCTGGCGCTGGCGGTAATCTGGTTCGGCATTGACTCTACGCTGCCGACGGCGCTCGCCGCGCGCGCCGCCGAGCAGATGCTGGCCTGGTAATGGAAACCACGTGGCTCATCCCCGCCGTTTTGGCAACGGCACCCGCCGGGGCGGTGCTGATCCTGTGCTGTGCCCGGAATACGCGGCTGTGCGAATACTCGGTGCTGATCGCACCGCCACTGCTGTTTGCCCTGGTCTGCGCCCTGTACCCGGCAGTGTTGTCCGGGGCCCGTCCGGAATGGATCCTGGGCGGCTTCCTGGCAGGCATCCCGCTGGCGTTCCGCGTAGAACCGCTGGGATTGCTGTTCGCGCTTACTTCCAGTCTGCTTTGGATCCCAACCGCGCTGTACTCCATCGGCTATGCCCGCGGCCACGATCTGTCGCGCCGGCCCCGTTTTTACGCCTGCTTCGCCCTGGCGCTGGGATGCTCAATGGGCATTGCCTTCAGCGCCAATCTGCTGACGCTGTTTGTCTGCTATGAACTGCTGACGCTCTGCACCTATCCGCTGGTCACCCATGAGGGAGGAGACAAGGCGCGGCGCGCGGGCCGTTATTACCTGGGCTACCTGCTCGGCACTTCCATGGGCATGCAGCTACTGGCGATCCTGTGGGTCTGGTCGCTGACGGGCAGCGTGCAGTTTCAGCCGGGCGGCATCCTGCCTGCGGGCGTTGCAGACGCGGTGGTCGCCGGCATTTTCCTGCTGTTCGTGTTTGGCACCGGCAAGGTTGCCTTGATGCCGCTGCACCGCTGGCTGCCCCAGGCAATGGTGGCCCCTACGCCGGTTAGCGCTTTGCTGCACGCGGTGGCGGTGGTCAAGGCAGGGGGCTTCGTCATCCTGAAGATCAGCGTGTACATCGTGGGGGTGGACCGCTTAATGGGCAACCTGGGCGCGGAGATAGTCCTGTATGCGGCCGCGCTGACCGTGGTGGCCGCTTCGCTGATCGCGCTCGGGCGCGATAACCTGAAGGAGCGGCTGGCCTACTCTACCATTGCCCAACTTGCCTATATCGTGCTGGGAGCCGCGCTCGCCAGCGCGACTGGCATCCTCGGTGGCGGCATGCACGTTATCACCCATGCCTTTGGCAAAATCACCCTGTTCTTTTGTGCCGGTGCCATCGCCCTGGCCAGCCACCGCACCCGGGTCAGCGAACTCAACGGCCTGGGCAGGCAATTTCCCCTGGTCATGGCGGCCTTTCTAATCGGCAGTTTCAGCATCATCGGACTGCCCCCAACCGGCGGCCTGTGGAGCAAATGGCTGCTGTTACTAGGCGCCGTGCAGGCGCATCACTACGTGCCGCTGGCGGCCTTGATTTTGAGTTCTCTGCTCAGCGTGTACTACCTGCTGTCCATTCCGATCCGGGCCTTTTTTATACCTGCCGCCGATTCCCGGGCGGAAACGGGCCGCGTGCCGTGGCTGTGCCAGGTCGGCATCTGCATCACGGCGGCCGGCTGCCTGCTGTTGTTTTTCTTTCCGGCTCCGATCCGGATTCTGCTACAGTCCCTGTTCTCGTAAGCCATGACTCGTCCGAAACCATCCCCTGCCCCGTTGTTTGGACGCCACCGCGGTGTGCGCCGCGGCTTATGGGCTTTCCATTTTCTGTGCCTGTTGCTGTTGCTGCTTGATCTCACCAACCTTCGCCACGGAACGCACCCCATCGATGGCTGGTGGAGTTTTTACGGCCTGTTCGGTTTTGTGGCCTGCGTGGCCCTGGTATTGGTGGCCAAACAATTGCGGCGCTGGTTGATGCGCAATGAAGATTATTACGATCGTGATTAGCTGTCCGCCCTGGGTCTGGTTTTTCGCCTTCGCGGCGATCCTGCCTCTGCTGCGCACGCGGGGACAACAATTGCTGTTGCTGGCCGCCCCCGCGCTGGGTGCCTGGTCGCTGTACCAGGCCGGGCTTGGCACGCACCTGAACGTGGAGCTGTTTGGCCTGCAGCTTGAACTCTACCGGCTGGACGAACTGAGCCGGCTGTTCGCTATATTGTTTCACTTGGCGGCCCTGATCGGCGTTGTTTACTCGCTGCACGTGCGCGACTCCGTTCAGCACAGTGCCGCGCTGATTTACGTCGGCAGTGCCATCGGCGCCGTCTGCGCAGGCGACCTGATGACCCTGTTTCTATTTTGGGAAGGGATGGCGTTTAGCTCAACCTTCCTGGTCTGGGCGCGGCGCAACCGCAGCTCCTTCCATTCCGGGTTGCGTTACCTGGCAATCCAGGTGCTTTCCGGCACCTTGCTGCTGGTCGGACTGCTTTGGCATCAGCAGGACACCGGCTCCCTGGAGTTCGGCTTCATCGGTTTGCAAGGCGCCGCTTCCTGGCTGATATTCCTCGCCTTCGGCATCAAGTGCGCCTTTCCCCTGCTGCATAACTGGCTGACCGACGCCTACGCCGAGGCCACTCCAACCGGCACCGTATTTTTATGCGCCTTCACCACCAAGGTGGCGATCTATGCGTTGGCGCGAGGCTTCCCCGGAGTGGACTTGCTGATCTACATAGGCGCGCTGATGACTTGTTTTCCGATCTTCTATGCCGTGATCGAGAATGACTTGAGGCGGGTACTGGGCTACAGCATGATCAACCAGCTCGGCTTCATGGTCTGTGGCATCGGAGTCGGCACCGAACTCGCGATCAACGGCGCCGTAGCCCATGCGTTCAACGACGTACTGTTCAAGGGCCTGCTGTTCATGTCCATGGGAGCGGTGCTGCACGTGACCGGGCGCATCAGGGGATCGGAGTTGGGCGGGTTGTATAAGACCATGCCGATCACCACGGGCTTTTGCCTGGTTGGTGCCGCGTCCATTTCTGCCTTCCCCTTATTTTGCGGGTTTGTCAGCAAGGCCATGATCATATCGGCAGTGCTGAAGGAAGGCCACGTCTGGATCTGGCCGGCACTGTTATTTGCCTCTGCCGGCGTATTTCACCACGCCGGCATTAAGATCCCCTATTTCGCTTTCTTCGCGCATGATTCCGGGCTTCGCGCTACTGAGCCACCGCTGAACATGCTGTGCGCAATGGGAGTGGCAGCGCTGCTTTGCGTTCTGATCGGCTGTTTTCCCGGCTGGCTTTACGCGCTGCTGCCCTTTTCCACGGATTACATTCCGTATGACTTCACTCACGTGCTCTCCCAGCTTCAGCTGCTGTTTTTCTCCGCCCTGGCGTTTCTCTGGCTGCGCCTGAGCGGTTTGTATCCGCCCGAGTTGCCTTCGGTCAACCTTGATGCGGAGTGGCTATACCGCCGCCTGCTGCCTTCCACCTGGCGGCGCTGCACAGCGTTATCGAATCGACTTGCCGATCGGCTGGCCTGGAGCCTGGCTAATTGGCGCGCCGCGCTGGGACCGCTGACGCGCGTACTGCGTTACGAAACCAGTTGCAGCGCGGCGGTGTTTTGGGCGCTGTGCGCTCTAAGTGCCTGCCTGGTTTTCTACTACATTGCCCGCGCACTGTGAAAAAGAGCATTGACGGCGTGACAACGCTTTATTTCCCTTGTTCGCGATCAGGGCGCAATGGTGGTCCCTGCGTATGCCCGGTTTCCCTCTCCTGAACGGCGCGCTCGATCGCTGCCCAACGTTCCGGCGTGGCCGGATGCGTGGCAGGGTGCTGGATCGCGCCCGGAGGCTCCACCCCTATGCGGTGCCAGAAGTTTGCCGCACCCTCCCGCTACCGATGGCGACCCAGTACCATCCGGCGTAGTCAGCTTGCCCCCTGAATTCCTGCGAAAAAGCAGGCAAGACAAAGTCGGCGCAAGCAGGGCCGGTGTTGGCTCCCAACGAGCCCGCGATAACATCAAACAAAGGACCCCGCAGGCCGTCGTCTCCCGTTTCAGGGTATGCCCCATAACGTTTATGGGCGCAACAGGCCGGCAGGCGCTCAATACTGCCGCCGTGAGCAAAAATCAAGATGCCGGGATGCAGGGGAGTCACTCTGATTTTGTTCCGGGACCCAGCCCGGCGCGCCGTCTCAATATGAGGCGAACCACCGCCGGTATCATGGGCGGGCCGGACGTCGCTGCCAAAACATTCCCCAAAACATTCTACTGCATTTTCAGAACTTGCCGGAAATCTTTTCGTTCTCGGCCAGCGCCCGGTCCAATCACAATTCTGCCCGCATAAACTGCATCACTCCGGCGCAACTGACGGGTATCGGCAGACTATAATGGGCCGTGCCCTGTTCCCCGGCGGGCAACGCCGGGGAACAGGAACTCCGCCGGAACAGGATGAGGAAGCATGGTTTTACAGATACTGGCATCTCTAATAGGCGTCGCCGTCATTGGATTGATTCTGTCAGCCATCATACTTCCGCTGCTCAACCATTTTCGTATCGAACGGTTGAAAAAAGAAACGCGCACCCTGCGTAATACGGTTCAGGCCCTGATCACCGTACTGGAGAACAAGGGCATCAAAAGCCCCAACGAAGTCTGGCCCGATGAAGAAAACGGCTTCCCCCCGTCCCTGGACGAGCCATGGGAGCCGGCGGGACATGCTCCGGGTTCCGATGCAGAACCGCCCGGAATGCCCGCCCCATTGATGGCAGAACCCGTGCCGGAACCGGCTATCGGGCTGGAACGAAAATTCGGTGCCCTGCTGCCGGTTTGGGTAGGTGGCATCGCGCTTTCCTTTGCCGGATTTTTCCTGATCCGGTACTCCATCGAAAATGATCTGCTGAATCCGGCGGTTCGCGTCGCGCTCAGCGGTCTGCTGGGAGCAGGACTGCTCTATGCCTCCCACCGGGTGCGCAACCGTCCAGACTTCCCCAACGGGGTTCGCATCGCCCAGGCGTTGTCCGGAGCCGGCATCGCCGTTTTGTACGTGTGCCTGTTTGCCGCCGTCAGTCTTTATGAACTGATCCCCAGCTCCATCGGGTTTATCGCCATGGCAGCGGTGACAGCGCTGGCCGTCGTGCTGGCCCTGCGCCATGGCCTGCCTATCGCCATGCTGGGACTGGTGGGTGGATTTCTCACTCCGGCCTTGATCAGCACCAGCCAGCCTTCCGCACCGCTCCTGTTCATCTACCTGCTCATGGTCTACGGCGGCCTGATGCACGTCATCAAGCGCCGGAACTGGTGGATATTGTCCATTCCCGCCCTGCTGGGATCATTCCTGTGGGTCATCTTTTGGATCTTCAGCGTCTCGGCAATGGAGGACACGATTTGGCTGGCGCTGTTCCTGGCGGGAGTGAGCGGCACCATCGTCTATTACTCCCGGGAACGTTATGCAGAAGACGTCAAAACCGGCGGCTGGAAGCTCGGACTGAATTCCATACTCAACTGTACCGGCTTGGGTGGCGGCCTCGTCTTGATGAGCATCATCGCGGTACAGGCGGACTTCGGCGCAACGGAATGGACCCTGTTCGGCCTGTTGACTGCCGGCGGCATCGGCCTTGCTGTTTTCAACGACAAGCTTTATGGGTTCGTGCCGTGCGCATCCATGGTGGTGAACTTGATCATGTTGTTTGCCTGGGAACAGGCCCAGGCGGGCAGCTTCGCTCTAACGCTCACCGCATTTGCGATTTTATACGCCGGCAGCGGATATTTCCTGATGTGGCGCGCACACGTCCCGCTGCTGTGGGCGGGATTGACCGCCGCCGCCGGCCTTGGATTTTACCTGCTCGCCTACTACAGGCTGCACAACGCCGGCTTATTTGCCGGAATTCCACTGTTTTGGGGAAGCGCCGCGCTCATCCTCTGCGCTCTGTCGATCCACGTATTGCGCAAGATCCTCAAGCGCCACGGGGAGCACCCTCATAAAGAACACATATTGACGATCTTCGTCGTGACCGCCACTGCCTTCAGCTCCCTGGCCCTTACCATCGAACTGGAATACGAGTTCCTGTCCGTGGCGATCGCCATTGAGGTCCTGGTACTTAGCTGGATCAACCAGCGCACGTCCATTCGCTCCCTGCGCGCCGTCAGCCTGGCACTGGCTGCGGTCTTCGGCTTCCTGCTGCTCCCGCAGCTCGTGGTATTACTCAACTACGCAACGCACAGCCTGCTCACTTCCGCGCTGCCGCAGCAGGATCCCGTTCCACTGGTACGGTGGCCCGTCTTCCAACTCGGCGTACCGGCGGGACTGTTCCTGCTGGCCGCCCGCCTTCTGCGCCGGCAGCGGGACGGAGCCTCGGTCTTTGCACTGGAAGCCGCCGCCACCGGGCTGGGAGCAGTCATGATTTACTGGCTCACCCGTCACGCCTTCCACGACGAAACGGAGTTATTCAAGACGCTCGCTGATTTCTCCCAGGGCGGCCTGATCAACAACCTGTTATTCATCTACGTGCTCGCGTGCTTCCATGCAGGCCGCCTCGGCAAGCGGGCCGCTTTTTCCTGGAGCGCAATAGTCCTGGGCGCATTCATCATGCTGCGCGTCTGCTATTTCGATCTCATCGTGCAGAACCCTCTCTGGTCGCACGAGCAGATCAAAGGCTGGTATCTTCTGAACAGCCTGTTGCCGTCTTACGGGCTGCCGCTGGTATGGCTCTGGTTGGCAGGCAGGGAACTGAAACACATGGGCCGGGCATCCTGGCTCCCCTGCCTGCAGGGCGCCATGCTGGTGCTGCTGTTCGCGCTGCTGAGCTTGAATGTGCGCCACGTCTTTCACGGTGAATACCTGGACGGGCAGGGAGCTACCAATGCGGAGGTATATACTTATTCGGCCGTCTGGCTGCTGCTCGGCGCAGGCTTGCTGATCGCCGGGGCACTAAAGAAAAACAAGGCTTTGCGCTATAGCTCGCTGGTCATCATTCTTCTGGTAATAGGCAAAGTGTTCCTTTACGACGCGGCGGCACTGGAAGGACTATACCGTGTGCTCTCTTTCTTCGGCCTGGGCTTCAGCCTGCTGGCCTTGAGTTACATCTACACCCGGTTCATCTTTAGCAACAAGAGTCGCAGCCCTCCGTTGGTGCAATCCTGATCCGGGCGCCGTGCCTTGCACCGGAGATCGGACGGCTGGCTTGCGTACATCCTTTTAAGTATTTCCTGCACGGTTGGATCATCGGCAACGTGCATTCCCCAGTGCTTTCTTTTATACTGAGCACTTGGGGTGCGAACACCCCAACGGAGAAACGGACCGTTTCTCCGGGTTAAGACACCTGAGGAAACAGGGTTGTCAATTTCACTAATGAACCGAAGGAAGGATTACCGTTTATGAGTAAGGATTTCAGTACCGCACGATCGCGATATGCAGGCTGGCGCCCATGGGCAACCGCCGTCGGGCTGGCTTGGTCAGTAACGGCAGTAGCCCCAGCGCAGGCGCAGAATCCAGCAGACGCGGAACTGCTGATCCAAAACACGGCCAGGGAAATGGTAGAGCGTTTGGAAGTTGAGCGCGAGGAGTTAAGCAAGGACGTCCAGAAACTCTATAGTTTTGTCGAAGACTTGATTGTTCAACATTTCGACTTTGGAACGATTGCCAAGTGGGTGCTGGGCAAAAACTGGAAAAATGCCAATGCCGCGCAACGCAGCTCGTTTACCGAGGAATTCCATACCTTGCTGATACGCACTTACGCACAGCTCTTGCTCGAGTATTCCGACCAGGAATTTCAGTACCTGCCTTCTGTCTACAATAAAGACCGGCCGGACCGAGTCCTGGTAAAAACCGAGGTCAGCCAGCCTGACGGCGAAGCGATTCCGATCTTTTACCGGATGCAATACCAGGACGAGAGTTGGAAAATCGTTGACTTTATGGTGGGCGGAGTCAGCATGGTCCAGACTTACCGCAATAGCTTCAATGCAACCATACGCGAAGTCGGACTGGATGGATTAATAACACAGATGAAAGACCGCAACACCGCCGGGGCGAAGAAGCTGGAGGGTACGTGAGCGAAACCAGCCTGCAAAGCGATGGCCAGGGGCGCTGGGTGCTGATCGGCGCCTGGAACTTCCCAAGCGCAGGCGAACTTCAGCGTCACAGTGCACGGCTATTAGGCCAGGAGCCGCCCGAGATTATCGACCTGCAGGAAATTACGCAAATGGACAGCGCCGGCCTGGCGCTTTTAATCGGCTGGATTCGCGACCTGCAGGCCAACGGTCAGCAGGCGCCCCGCTTTATCAATATTCCCGCACAGCTTCGCTCCATCGCGGAACTCTATGCCGTGGACAACTTGCTGACCTGAAGCAACGCCCGTGCGCTGCCACGGCACCGGGGCCGGAGATTGTGCCGCCTTTCCGTCACGATCCACCAGCAGTAAGGCCCATCCCGCCGGACCGTTGATCCGTACGCCGAATACCTGTCGTCGCCGCTCCATCAACCCGCCGGCACCCTGACTCCTCCTGGCCGCCCGCGCCGCGCAGAGGATGGCCTGGCACAAGGCTGCAGGTTAAAGGGACAAACGATACCCGTAGTTTTGCTCGAAGCGAGTCGCGAGCTTTTTTGCGTGAACGCGGTAATTCTGGGTGCCGTTGTGCTCCATCTGGATGGCACCGAGTAGAGAAGCGAGGCGACCAATTTCCGGCCATTCCATGCCCCGCATCAGGCCGTGCAAAAGCCCGGCACGGTAAGCGTCCCCGCAGCCGGTAGGGTCCAACAGCTTGGAGGTATCCGCCGGCGGGACCTGGTAGTGCGCATCGCGTGTATGGATAACGGAGCCTTTGCCGCCATGGGTGATAATGACGGCCTGCACCTGCTCTGCCGCCTGCTCAATGCTAAGGCCGGTGCGGTGCGTGATGAGTTGCCATTCATAGTCGTTGGCGCTGATCCAGTCAGCTTGGGAGATGAACGTGCGCAGTTCCTCTCCGCTGAACATGGGCGTGCCCTGGCCTGGGTCGAAGATAAAAGGGATCCCTGCCTCGGCGAATTGCCGGGCATGTTCCAGCATCCCGTCGCGTCCGTCGGGAGAGAGAATGCCGATAGTGGCCTGCGGACAATCACTCACCTGGTTGCGGTGGGCATAGTTCATGGCGCCGGGATGGAAAGCAGTGATCTGGTTGTCGTCCAGGTCCGTAGTGATAAATGCCTGTGCCGTATAGTGTTCCTCCAGCGCGAGCACGTAACTGGCATCAATCTGATTCTGCAGCAGCCAATCCGCATAAGGGGCAAAGTCTCGGCCAACGGTCGCCATCGGCAAGGCACTGCCGGGCGAGAGCAAGTTCAGCATGTGGGCGATATTGCCCGCGCAGCCGCCAAATTCCCGGCGCATCTCGGGAACCAGGAAAGAGACGTTCAGCATATGGGTTTTCTCAGGCAGGATATGGTTGGCGAAGCGATCCGGGAAGACCATGATGTGATCGTAGGCGAAGGATCCGCAGATAAGAGCGGCGGGCCGCCCGTCGTTCCGATTGACCCGGCTCATACGGCGCTCCGCGCCGCTTTCCGGGAGCGACCCGGGCGGGCACTTTCCGCCTCCAGCAGCGGACGCAGAAAACGACCGGTATGAGAGGCGGTATCAGCGGCGATCTGCTCGGGCGTGCCGGTCACCAGGATGCGTCCGCCACCGTCTCCCCCCTCCGGTCCCAAATCGATGATCCAGTCGGCGGTTTTGATAACGTCCAGGTTGTGCTCGATGACGACGATGGAATTGCCTCGGTCACGCAGCTCCCTCAGCACCTTAAGCAGGTGCAAGACATCGTGAAAGTGCAGGCCGGTAGTCGGTTCATCAAGAATGTAGAGCGTGTTGCCGGTTTCGCGCCGCGATAACTCGCGAGCCAGCTTGATGCGCTGCGCCTCTCCGCCGGAAAGGGTAGTGGCCCTCTGCCCCAGGCGAATATAGCCAAGCCCCACCTGGCGCAGAGTTTTAAGCTTGCGGGCAATGACCGGAATGGCGGCAAAAAAAACGCTGGCCTCATCTACGCTTAGCTCCAGAACCTCATAGATGTTTTTCCTCTTGTAGAGGATATCCAGCGTTTCCCGGTTATAACGAAATCCCCGGCACACGTCGCAGCACACGTGTATATCCGGCAGAAAGTGCATCTCAACGCGGACCACGCCGCCGCCCTCGCAAGCCTCGCAACGGCCACCACGCACGTTAAAGCTAAATCGCCCCGGCTGGTAACCGCGCGAGCGAGCCTCCTGCGTGGCGGCAAATAACTCGCGCACCGGGGTAAACAAGCCAGTGTAGGTGGAGGGATTGGAGCGCGGCGTACGACCGATGGGACTCTGGTCAATGTCCACCACCTTGTCCAGCAACCTGAGCCCGCTGATGGAACGGTGCGGCGCAGGCTCCAGGGACGCGCCGTTCAATTCGCGGGCAACCAGGCGGTAGAGCGTGTCATTGATCAGGGTGGACTTGCCGGAACCGGAAACGCCGGTCACACAAGTCATCAGGCCCAACGGCAGTTGCAGGTCAATCTGCTTGAGATTATTGCCGGAGGCTCCTTTCAGATGCAGCATGCGCTTTTTATTCGGCGCATTGCGAATCTCCGGCGGCGGGATGCATCGGCGTCCGCTCAGATATTGGCCGGTCAGAGATGCAGCGCTGCCGGCAACCTGTTCGGCTCGGCCTTCGGCAACAACGTGCCCGCCGTTCGCTCCTGCGCCGGGGCCCAGGTCGATAATGTGATCGGCGCTTTCGATCGCTTCCCGATCGTGCTCAACGACGATCACGGTGTTGCCCAAATCGCGCAGCCGGCACAGGCTATCCAACAGACGCCGATTATCGCGCTGATGCAGGCCGATGGAAGGCTCATCCAGCACGTACATCACGCCTACCAGGCCGGCGCCAATCTGGCTGGCGAGCCGAATGCGCTGCGTCTCGCCGCCCGAGAGCGTCTCGGCGCTGCGGTTCAGGGCAAGGTAGTCGAGCCCCACGTTGACCAGGAAATGCAGGCGGGTGCGTACTTCCTTGAGGATCTTGTCAGCGATTCGGCTGCGCTGTCCCTGCAGGCCCAGGCCATTGAAAAAATCCAGTGATTCCCCGATCGACATGGCGGTGACCATGGGCAGGGTATGCCGGCCGATGAAGGTATTGCGCGCCGCCTCGTTGAGGCGCGAGCCTTTGCACGCCGGACAGGCCTTGCTGGATTGGCAACGGGCCAGAGATTCGCGGGTGATGTTTGAGTCAGTTTCCCGGTAGCGCCGCTCCATGCTTGGAATGACTCCCTCAAAGGGGCGCTTCCTGACGTTGATGCGGTTGCGCCGATAACTGGGCAATTCAAAGCGAATTTTCTCATCTCCACTGCCGTAGAGGATGATCCGGCGCACAGTGGCGGGCAACTTGTTGAAGGGCGTGTCCAAATCAAAATGGTAGTGATCAGCAAGCCCTTTCATTGTCTGGTAGTAAAAGGCGTTGCGCCGGTCCCAGCCGCGGATTGCACCGCCCGGCAAACTGAGAGAAGGACTGTTCACCACTCTGGCAGGATTGAAAAACTGGGTGACGCCGAGCCCGGAACAATCCGCACAGGCACCGGCGGGGTTATTGAACGAAAAAAGGCGCGGTTCCAGTTCGGGGATGCCGTAGCCGCACTTCGCACAGGAGAACTTGGCGGAAAATTCCATCGGTGCCGCGGCCTGTTCGTCCATGCCGATGATCTGCGCCCGCCCATCAGCCAGGCGCAGCGCGGTTTCCAACGATTCCGCGATCCGCAGGCGCGCCTCCGGGCGTACCCGGAAACGATCCACCACGGCCTCAATATCGTGCTTGCAATTGCGCTTAAGTTGAATCGGCTGATCCAGTTCCAGCACTTCGCCGTTGACGCGGGCACGCACAAAGCCCTGGCCGCGCAACCGCTCTAAAACCTGCTCGTGTTCGCCCTTGCGCCCGCATATGATCGGGGCCAACAGCATGTAGCGCTTATCAGGAGGCAGCTCCAGCACGGCATCCACCATCTGGCTCACCGTCTGGGCGGCCAACACCGTCTTATGGCGGGGGCAGTGCGGCTCGCCTACCCGGGCATACAACAGCCGCAGGTAATCATAGATCTCGGTGATAGTACCGATGGTGGAGCGCGGATTGTGCGAGGTGGATTTCTGCTCAATGCTGATCGCGGGAGAAAGTCCTTCGATGTGATCAACGTCGGGTTTTTCCATAACCGAAAGAAATTGCCGCGCATAAGCGGAAAGCGACTCAACATAGCGGCGCTGTCCATCGGCATAGATAGTGTCAAACGCCAACGAGGACTTGCCGGAGCCGGAGACCCCGGTAACGACGACCAGCTGATCCCGCGGAATGTCCAGGCTGATGTTTTGCAGATTGTGCGTGCGTGCCCCGCGCACGCGGATCATACTGATCATACTCATGGGTCTTTGGCTTGGCTCTTCGGTCAGACAGATGCTCCCGTTTCCGGGGCAAAACGGTAATTCTAGCATGCTTCCAGTGTCCGTATATTCCCTGCGCACAGGCCCAGGCAGCCCCCGCGGGAACAGATCCCACCCGGTACCCGCCGTGCGCGGCACTGTGCACGGTGGTGCCCGATGCTGGGGGGAATAAAATACCCGGATCGGCGTATTCCATCAGGACTCTATTTAGGCTATCGTGCCGGAACGAAGCGAGAGCTTAGGAAAAATCGCATTTGCCATTTAATGTTAGAGGGGAAACATGGCTAACAGAGGCATTAACAAGGTAATTCTCATTGGAAACTTGGGCGCTGAGCCCGATATTCGCTACACTGGCGACGGAAAACCCGTTGCCAATCTGAGCGTTGCGACCACCGCAAGCTGGCGTGATCGGGATTCCGGAGAGAGGCAGGAACGAACCGAATGGCACCGGGTAGTGATGTTTAGCCGGTTGGCCGAAATCGTCGGCGAGTACCTGCATAAAGGCTCCCAAGTGTACATCGAAGGCCGCCTGCAGACGCGGAAATGGCAAGACCAGCAGGGTACCAACCGGTACACCACCGAGATCGTAGCCAACGAAATGCAGATGCTGGGCGGACGGGCCGGCACCGACAGCACACCTGTCGATGAGGCGAGAACGGAGCAGAAGACACAAGTGCCGAGCGCGGCAAAGGCGCCTGCCAAACAGGGAGAGGGAGAGCCAGTCACCGCCACGGACCACGATTTTAACGACGATATCCCGTTCTAAATACAACAGGAAGGGGTTGAAGGCACCACGCACGGTACCTTCCAGCCGCGAACAGTCCGCGTTTCACGTAGTTTGAGCAGCAGGCGCGGAGGCTGCCGCCGTCGCGGCGTGGTCAGGCGTCGTTCAGACCATAGATGCACTGCTTGCGCTGGGCGCAAAAATCAAGCAAGCGCTGAATAGGCCGCATCGCCCGCTCGCACAGTGCGGCGTCCACGTGGGTCTCATTCTCTCCCGTCTCTAAAACGTGCGCCAATCGGCTGAGATAATTCATCGCCATCCACGGGCAATAGGCGCAACTGCGGCAGGTCGCTCCCTTGCCGCTAGTCGGCGCGGCGAGGAACTTTTTGCCTGGCGCTGCCTGGCGCATTTTGTACAGGATGCCCTGGTCGGTGGCGACAATATAAGTATCTGCGGACGTTTTGTGGACTGCCTGGATCAGTTCGGTGGTAGAACCCACGTGGTCGGCCTGTTCGATGACCGAGGCCGGGGACTCCGGATGTACCAGTACCACCGCCTGCGGATATTCACGCCGCATCTGTACCAATTCGTGTCCCTTGAACTCTTCATGCACAATGCAGGCGCTGTTCCACAACAGCATATCGGCCCCGGTATGCTGTTGCACGTAGCTGCCCAGAAACCGATCCGGCGCCCACAGGATCGGCTCTCCACGCTCGTGCAGGTAACGGACCACGTCCAGGGCAGTGCCGGAAGTTACCATCCAATCGGCCTGCGCCTTTACTGCCGCACTGGTGTTGGCGTAAACCACCACGGTACGATCAGGATGCTGCCTGCGAAACGCCTCAAACGCGTCCGGCGGGCAGCCCGTGTCCAAAGAGCATTCCGCACGCAGATCTGGCATCAGGACGCGTTTTTCCGGGTTCAGCAGCTTGGCCGTCTCCCCCATGAAACGCACGCCGCCGACCACCAGGGTGCGGGCGGAAGACTCATGCCCGAAACGAGCCATGTCCAGCGAGTCCGAGACATAGCCCCCGGACTGTTCCGCCAAACGTTGCAAGTCCGGGTGAGTGTAGTAGTGGGCGATCAAAACGGCGTCCTGTATCTTCAGCAGGCGCTTGATGCGCTGCTGCAGCGCCTCGCGCTCCTGCGTTTCCAGTTCCTCGTGCACCACTGGCGGTACTCGCTGAGGTTCCAGGCCATGCATGGCCAAGGCATTGTCCTGTTGCTGGTTCATTTGAAAAATTCCACGGTACCAGGAGATTTCAATTCGTATAACCGGGCAGGCCGGTGTTTGCCATTGTTCAGTGCTTCCCCGGTGTCGCTCAGGCAACCGTAGGACAGCACTCGTTTGCGAAAATTGCGCTTGTCCAGCGGCTTATCGAGGATGCGCTCATAGACGTGCTGCAACGCACTGAGCGTGAACTTTCTCGGCATAACCTGAAAGGCGATGGTAGAGTAACCCAGCTTGGCTGCCAACCGTTGCTTTGCCATCCGTATCATCTCCAGATGGTCAAATGCCAAATCAGGCAGCTGGACATAACGAAACCAGTCAACCGCGGCGGCGTCGCTGCCCGCCCGCAACCGCAGGTGATCGGAAGGAGTCAGCGCATAGTAGACAACGGAGATAACGCGCTCGCGCGGATCCCGGGTGGGGCACCCGAAGGTATACAGCTGCTCCAGGTACACCCCGCTCACGCCGGTTTCCTCCTTTAGTTCGCGCAGGGCACTGTCTTCCAGGTCCCCGTTGATTTCTATGAAGCCGCCGGGCAACGCCCAGCAACCCCGGAAGGGCTCCTTCCTCCTGCGAACCAGCAGCACGTCCAGGCTGCCGTCATGGATAGTGAACACGACTACGTCGGTGCAGACCGCCGGGTGAGGGTGGCGGTAATGGTAGGAGCCGCCGCGGGCATGGACTGTATTGGATGCCATGCAGTCAATTTAGTGTACCTAAAACACTTTCACAAGCGGAAAAGGCCTGCTGCGGTGGCCCGGCAAACGAAAAACCCTTCAAAACTCCCCTAAAATCGCCCATTCAAAAAGATGAAAACAGTTACATATCAACAATATAGAAAGAAAATACCCGGCTCCTCGCGGATCACCCTATTCCAATCCAGGCCCAGGCGCCCAGGCCCCTTGCCTTCCATAAAGGCCAGGCCATCCCCGCCCAGACTGCCAGGAATCAGCACTTCACCACGGGTCGCAGGAGACCCGCCAGCCGCCAATACCTTGCCTTACTTCCCCTTGACGGGAGTCGCCGCGCGAGGGGACACAGAACGCCCACTATAGGGTCTGCGCCGGGCGCGCCGAATTCTTTGCCCTGCATTAAATCCAAAACGACCCCCGACTGGATTACCGGGGGCCGGCACCTCACCGACGAACGGCGGGGAGCCTGTCAGCCGTCAACGTGGCGCTGCGAGCCACGCTCCCCAACGGCGGCAATAACCGGATTCTTTCCGGCAGCCGGATCTGCTTCGAGTCCTTTATCATCAGTGGATGCCGTTCCGTGGACAAATACCGACTGGAGCCAGGAGCGCAATGGAGAAGGAAACACTATGCCTGATGACGGGTAAGCCATCCAGCAAGCAGGGAGCAGATCAGGAAGACCAGACTCAGGTTGTAATCTTTCTGCTTCCAGTGATGAAAAATAAATACAGGTCCGCCCCCCATCCTTCCAGGGGGGCGCATGAGGAAAGGAGACGGCTATAATACGGGTTACCGGAACGCACAGACTGGTACGAGCACCGCATACTATATTCATGGCCGAATCCCCACAATCTGGACCACAACCCGGATCCGCCACTGACGCGCCCGACGCCGGTCAGCTTTCGCGGCACACGCCGATTATGCGCCAGTACCTGGGTTTCAAGGCAGAATACCCGAACATGCTGTTGCTGTTTCGGGTGGGGGATTTCTATGAATTATTCTACGAGGACGCCCGCAGGGCGGCGCGCCTGCTGGGATTGGCATTGACGACCCGCGGCCAGTCTGCCAACGCACCCATCCCGATGGCCGGAGTACCTGTGCACGCCATAGACGGCTATTTACAGCGCCTGGTGCGGGCCGGGGAGTCGGTGGCGATCTGCGAGCAGGTCGAACAAGCGAAGCAGGTCAAAGGCCCGGTCAAGCGCAAAGTGGCGCGGGTGATCACTCCGGGCACGCTGACGGAAGATAATTTGCTGGAGGAACGCACGGATAGCCTGCTTGCAGCCGTGCACGACGACAGCGGACGCTATGGTCTCGCTGTACTGGATCTCAGCAGCGGACGTTTGCTGTTTATGTTGCTGCAGGGGACAGAGCAACTACGCGATGAGTTGGACCGGCTGGCGCCGGCCGAGTTGCTGCTGAGCGAAAACTCAACGCTGAGGAAGTTACTGGACAAGTTTCACCACTGTCCGCGACCGACCTGGCACTTCGAAGCGCACAGCGGAGAGGCACTTTTGCGAGATCAATTCCAAGTGCAGTCCCTGACCGGTTTCGGCTGCGCACATCTGCCGGAGATACAGGCGGCGGCCGGAGCCCTGTTGCAGTACGCACGCGAAACGCAGGGCGGCGTGTTGCCTCACCTGCAGCTGCCACGCCTTGAGCAGCGGGAGGATGCCGTCGTGTTGGATGCCACCAGCCGCCGCAACCTGGAGCTTGACAGCAGTCTGGACGGCGTACGTCGACACAGCCTGTTCCATGTGCTTGACTCCACGGCCACCGCGATGGGAGGACGCTTGCTGCGCCGCTGGTTGCAGCGCCCCATACGAGACCGGCTACGCCTGCTGCAGCGCCAGCAGGCCCTGGGCGATCTGCTGGAGGAAGGCCGTTATACCGGATTGCGCGAGCCGCTGCGAAGGATCGGTGATTTGGAGCGCGTTTTGACCCGAATCGCACTGCAAACGGCCAAGCCCCGGGACTTGGTCCAATTACGCAATGCCCTGGAGGCGCGGTCGGCACTGCTGGAGCCGATCCAGCCGTGCCGATCAGCCCTGCTGAAGGAGTATGCCTCCCTGTTGCGACCGTTTCCGTCCCTGCTTCAGCGCTTGCAGCAGGCATTAGAGGAGGAACCGGCGGCTACCCTGCGCGAGGGAGGCGTCATCCGCTCCGGCTATCACGCCCGATTGGACGAGTTACGGCGCCTGGGCATAGACAGCAGCAATTACCTGGCGGAGGTGGAAACCCGGGAGCAAAAACGCAGCGGCATCTCCGGTTTGAAGATCGGTTACAACCGAATCACCGGTTACTACCTGGAAGTCAGCCGTGCGCGGCAACACGAAGTGCCCGAAGACTACCATTGCCGGCAGACCCTGAAGACCACCGCGCGTTTTATCACTCCGGAACTGAAGACTCTGGAGCAGAAAATGCTGAGCGCCAGAGAAAGGGCGCTGGATCTGGAGCGGCACCTCTACCAGCAACTGCTGGAGTCCTGTACCGAAGAGCTCGATAGCTTGCAGACCTACAGCAACGCGGCAGCCGATCTGGACCTGCTGGGCTGCCTGGCAGAGCGGGCCGAAACCCTGAAGCTAAACCCGCCGCAATTCAGCGAGGAAGCCGTATTGGAGATCAAGGGCGGCCGGCACTTGGTCGTAGAGCAACTCAGCGAGGAACCGTTTACCGCCAACGACCTGCAACTGGATCACACCGTGCGCATGCTGATCATCACCGGTCCCAACATGGGAGGAAAATCGACCTATATGCGGCAAACGGCGCTAATCGTCATCATGGCGCACATGGGTGCCTATGTGCCCGCCGAATCGGCCTTGATCGGCCCGGTGGACCGCATCTTTACCCGTATCGGAGCCTCCGACGACCTGGCCGGAGGGCGCTCCACCTTCATGGTGGAAATGACTGAGACCGCCGATATTCTGAACAATGCCAGCGCCCAAAGCCTGGTGCTGATGGATGAGATCGGTCGGGGCACGGGCACTTGGGACGGCCTGTCACTGGCCTGGGCCTGTGCCGAGCACCTGGCTTCCCGAATGGGTGCCTACACGCTGTTTTCCACCCACTATTTCGAACTGACCCAGCTTTGCCGGGAACTGGAGTCGGTACGTAACGTGCACCTGGAAGCAGTGGAATACGGAGACCGCATCGTTTTCCTGCACCAAGTCCGGGCCGGGCCGGCAGACCGGAGCTATGGACTGCAGGTAGCCCAGCTGGCCGGAATCCCGCGGGCAGTCATCGCCTGTGCCCGGCACGAACTGCGGCAACTGGAGGAGCGCGGTACTGGAACGCCGCATCAGTCCCCCGCCCCGCAACGCGGTCTGTTCCCGTCCGCCAACCCGGTGCAGGAACGCCTGCGCGACATCGATCCGGACCAGCTCAGTCCTCGGCAAGCGCTGGAAGCCCTCTATCAGTTGCGCAAGCTGATCGATTAAACTAAGGCACATCCTTGAAAAATGCCTGAAGCGGGAGGCGCCGCCGGAACTCAAGGATCAAGGGTACTATCTGTGGCCCGCAGGGCAGGTGGACCGGAACCATTGACTGAAATTTTAGAACAGGATCAATAGCGATGACATTTGTGGTTACTGAAAGCTGCATCAAGTGCAAATACACGGATTGCGTAGAGGTTTGTCCGGTGGACTGTTTCCATGAGGGCCCCAATATGCTGGTTATCGACCCCGAGGAGTGCATTGACTGCACCCTGTGTGAGCCGGAATGCCCGGTAGAGGCAATCATGGCGGAGGAAGATGTTGCCGAAAAGCAGCAGAAATTCATTGCCTTAAATGCCGACCTGTCCCGGCAATGGCCGGTGCTGGCGCAACGCAAGGATCCACCCGAGGATGCGGATGAATGGAAAGACAAGCCGGACAAATTCGATCTGCTGGAATACTGATCGCTATCCCGCCCTTTCCCGCCTGCCCAGTAAAACCGAGTACTTTCATCCCTGCGTGCCCGGCCCCCCTGGCTAACGCGATGCAGGCGGTTTTTTCGCTTTCCTTTCCGCTGTGATCTGTACAGAACCAGCAGGCTTCTTTCTTTTCCTGCCTGCCGCACCCGCAGGCAACCGAATCACCAGCATGCCATGCCTTGCGGCGTGCCGGGCCGTCGGCCTCTGCGTGACCGATTTGCTTTCCGGCACATCGAAATTCATCCGCTGACCAGCAACAACGGTTTAAAGACCTGCCTTCAGGGCCAACCGTCTCCACGGACGTCGCACCGGTCTGCGGCCCCCTTCCCGAAGGGAACGCCGGCGTACTCATCCGGCGTGCTGAGTACGTTTCCATGTTCCCGTCCGCTACCTCTCCGGCCTATCGATCGGAGCCACCCGGCAACGGACACAGGCCCAACAGGAAGCCGCACCACTGGGGCAACCGGTTCTGCTGTATACCGGGCAGCACAGGCGCTGACCCCGGGCAGGAACCATTTACGGGGCGGCGCCAGTTTGACAGCAGACCCCGGGCAGGGAAAAATGCCCCTATGAGAAGAAATTCCCTAATGCAGGCAACAGTAACAGGCACCCATCCGGGAACGGCATCGTTCCTGCGTGGCGGATGCGAATTGCCACTGCATTCTCTGGCAGCAACTGCGGGCGCGCCGAATAGACGCTGTCCTGCGCAGCGCCCACTGCGCCCCGGTACGCCCGTGTTTTCAGGATTGGGCTGATACGTGCTCAAGCTGGAGATCGCCAACAACTCCGACAGCGGCCGGAGACGCAAAAACAACGAGGACAGCACTGCCAGCGACCATGAATGCGGCATTGTCATGGTGGCTGACGGTATGGGCGGATACCGGGCCGGCGAGGTGGCCAGTTCCATAGCAGTCAGTTCAATCCTGCGCTCCCTCTACGAGAAAATGGATGCCTGGGAGACAAAGGCATCGCAAGCAGCGGACAACGACACTCCAACGGAGCGCGATTATTGCCATTTACTGCGTCATGCGGTGGAAAACGCCCATGCCGATATTTCTACGCAGGCACAAAAAGAGAAGGAATGCCAGGGCATGGGAACCACCATAGTCGTGGCCATTTTCCACGGCAACACCCTGAGCATTGCCCATGTCGGGGATTCCCGTTTGTACCGCCTGCGGGGCGGAGAATTCAAGCAAATTACCAGAGATCATTCGTTATATCAAGAACTTATAGATAGAGGTTTATGTTCTCCTGAAGAAGCGCTAAAATATGCTAATAAGTCTGTGGTCACCCGGGCGCTGGGCATAAAACGAGATGTGGAAGTGGAGGTACAGGAAGAACAGCTTCAATCAGGAGATATTTACCTGCTGTGTTCAGACGGCCTCAACGATATGTTGGTAGATCGACAGATACACTTAACTATCAGGAAATTTGATGATAACCTTGAAACGGCAGCGATGGAATTGATCCGTTCAGCGAACGCACGGGGGGGCAGAGACAACATATCCGTCGTCCTGGCGCGACCAGTAGCGTTGTAGCAGCTGAGTATAGTCAATGATTGCCATTAAAGCCCAGTTTAAGTACCAAGCAGTTTCTCCGTTTTAGGACAAGTGGAAGTTTAAGATGATAGCGAAGTTAGTTGTCGAGTTAAATGGTGCTACACAGAGTGAGCATGCGCTCGAGAAGGAGCGCGTGGTGATCGGCCGCCGACAGGAGAACGAGATCCAAATCGACAGCTTGGAGGTAAGCGGGCGCCATGCCATGGTGTTGACGGTGCGGGACGATTCCTTCCTTGAGGATTTGGGGAGCACCAATGGTACCTACCTGAACGGTAAACTGGTGCGCAAGCAACACTTGGAGCACGGCGACGTGATCCGCATTGGCCAGCACGATTTGAAATATTTGAATGAGGCGATATCCGAACCGGTTGACGATGAATTTGAAAAAACGGTCATCCTAAAACCGTCTTCCGCCGTTTCCGCTTCCTCGACCGCAAAGCTGGTCGAGATGGCAGGTGGCGCGGAAGGAAAAACCAAGGCCGACTTCAACGCTCCCCTCGGTCGTCTAAAAGTGCTGAATGGCCCCAGTGCGGGCAAGCACATGAATTTGACCAAATCGCTGATCACTTTGGGCAAACCCGGCAAGCAGGTAGCCGCGATTTCCCGCCGCCCCCAGGGGTACTACCTGACACACATCGAAAGCGATGGTGACGGTAAGCGATATCCAGTTGTAAATGGATCTCCTATCGGCTCCAAAGCCCACCAGTTGAAAAACCAGGACAAAATCGAGCTGGCCGGCATCCAGCTGGAATTCAGCTTCCCCAACAGCTAGCCGAACCCCTCTTCCCAGCATAGGAAGCCGTGAAACAAGCGCAGGGTCACGGTAACCGATTACGGGGCAGACACTACGTCCGATGCGCTCAGCCTCCCTTACTGGTTCCCTTGTGCTCCCATTCACACAGGTCCTGGATCAGGCAGGAACTACAGCCCGGCATTCGTGCCCGGCAGGTATAGCGTCCATGCAGGATCAGCCAGTGGTGTGCATGCCGTAGAAATTTTCCCGGGATCATTTTCAACAAGCCTTCTTCCACCTGGCGCACCGTGTCCCCCAGGGCCAGCCCCGTCCGATTAGCGACGCGGAAAATATGCGTATCCACGGCAACGGTAGAACGTCCAAAAGCGGTATTTAGAATCACGTTGGCGGTTTTTCGGCCCACCCCGGGTAGTTTCTCCAAGGCACTCCGATCCTCCGGCACCTCCCCTCCATGATATTCCAGCAGCAGGCGGCAGGTTTCCAGAATATGATCCGCCTTAGTGTTATAAAGGCCAATCGTCCGTATTTGCCGACGCAGCCCCCGCGCTCCCAAGTCCAACAGTGCTCGCGGAGTATTGGCCTTTTTAAACAGTTGAGCCGTGGCTTTGTTTACGCTGATGTCGGTCGCCTGCGCCGAGAGCATCACGGCGATTAATAACTCAAAAGTGCTGGAATAGCGCAGTTCGGTCGTCGGATGCGGATTCTGCCGCGCCAGCCGATCGAAGATCTTTTTACATTTGCTGGGAGTCACAGACCGTTTGACCGGAGTCGCGGCCCGACCGGCGTCTCACCCAACGCAGGACCGATCAAACCGGACCCACGAGGAAACGCCCAACGCACTGTGCGACACCAGGCCCTTGCTCGCTTGTTTATCGGAGTGAAACCGTTTGCTCACTCATAAGCAATCATCGTTAGACCGGCGCCGGCAGGCTCGCATCTATGCGGCAGACGGTCGAACCCGACGCTCTTCGCCGCGCTGAAGCTTCCACTTCCGGCACAAGCCCAAAGCCAAACCCAGGGCCAGCAAAGACACGACTGAAAACCGGTCCGATGTCGGTCCCGATGCTGTTGCGGACGCAGTTAGCCAATACTGTGCGTCAGACAACGAGTAGGCCGGATTCAGCAGGGCGCAGAACGCTCCGCACAGAAACAGGCAGAACCAGATCCAAGGCGCAGCCTCCACTGCCTCCCGCAGCGCCGGAAGCGGAGCCTTTTGCAGCGCAAGCTCACGCGCTCCGAGCAGCACTGTGCTGCAGGCAGCCATCAACGGCAAGTGGAGGTGTAAAGCAGCTCCCATTACCGGCCAACCCACCTGCAGTGCCAAGCCGATCAGGAACGCGACGCTGCCAGTCAGCAAAAACAGCAAGGGCATCAGTAGCCAGGGCAAGAGCAGGGAGCGCAACGCCGACAAGCCTGCCGCCCCGACGCAGAGCGTGATACAGGCCGCCAACCCCAACACGCTACCTTGCAACGGATCAATGGCCACCAACGCCAGGGGGGCCAGGCCCGCGGCAAAGTCGAATACCGCTCCGCCCTGCGCGGCTGGCGCGGTGTCCGTTTCTACCACCTGGGCAATCGACATCTATGGACCAACCGGCCTGCATCCCCCGGGCGGCATATTTGCCGCTGGGTGCCGCAACGGACCGAAAACAGCTCCCCTGCCGCGGTTCAGGAACGCAAGAACGCTAACGACCGCGGCAACCGTGAGCAGGTGCCGGATATATGCTGCCGGAAACAGGAGAGTCCATGTACCTTACCAATCCGTCGACGACCGAATAAAAATTTTCGGCGGCCCACGAGCGGCTCGCCGAAACTGCGAATCAGCCTTTCTGCGCTACCTTGCCCTGTGCCGCCTTGCTGGGCTCGAAATCCATCGCAATGGAGTTGATGCAGTAGCGCTGTCCGGTCGGCTGCGGACCGTCAGCAAAAACATGGCCCAGGTGGGCATCACAGTTTCGGCACAGCACTTCGGTGCGGCGCAAACCCAGCCGATCATCGTTCTCAGTACGGATATACCCCTTCTCCAGAGGCATAGTGAAGCTAGGCCAGCCAGTGCCCGAGTCAAATTTAGCTTCTGAGCTAAACAGCTCAGTACCGCAGCACACGCAGCTGTAGATGCCGTCATCTGCGCAGGTATAGTGCTTGCCGCTGAACGGCTTCTCGGTCCCCTTGGCTCTGCATACCTGGTATTGCTCCGGACTCAGCTGTTGCCGCCACTCTTCTTCCGTTTGGGATATTTTGATTTTATCTGCCATATTCTTACCTCAATTTACATTATTCAGTGATTTATGCTAAATGATACCCTCTTATAGGCCTATTTTGTGGGATTTTCTGGCCCCTGTAACGCTACCAATCTCCCGCAACCCGGCTGCGGTGGCACGTTTCAAGCTAAATCCTTTCCTTTCAATTGATTATACGTTATATATAAACCATATAGACCACTTGTAATGACCGTCCCTGCCAACACTTGTGCCCGGCTTGCGCTGGTAATCCTTGAGCTTGACCCGCTTTGAGCTAAGATCCGCACGGAAGCGCCCGTAGCTCAGTTGGATTAGAGTGCCAGGCTACGAACCTGGAGGCCGGGGGTTCGAATCCTCCCGGGCGCGCCAAAACTTTGAATGACAATGCCTGTAGATTCCCTGTTCCTGCTGCTGTTTCTGTTTGCCATCGCCGCCTGGTGCGGCTTGGGTTACTGCTACTGGCAGCGGGGACGGCATCTGCGCAGGGAGACTGCCGATCGTATCAAGGCCGAGCAACAGGGCCTGCGCGTTCCCGAGTTGGAACAGCGCCTGCAGGAACAGCAGGCCCGCCTGGAAGCGTTGCGGGCAGACTGTGCCAGGCTGCAGGCGCTGCTGGAGGCTGCGGAGCAAAATCAGAAAGTGTGGGAGCAGGCCCGTCGGCAGCTCGGCGACGCCTTCAAGGCGATGAGCGCCGATGCGCTGCACTCCAACAATGAGCAATTCCTCAAGCTGGCCCGGAGCAGCCTGGAGCGCTACCAGTCCGGCGCCCAGCAGGAACTGCAGTCCCGCCAGGAAGCGATCAACAAGTTAGTGCAGCCCGTGCAGGAGTCTTTGGAAAAATTCAACGTCCGGGTCAACGACCTGGAAAAAGCGCGTGAAGGAGCCTACCGTGAGCTAAGCGAGCGCATCAGGGGGCTCACCGAGCACAGCAACCGCCTGCAGGCGGAAACCGCGCAGTTGTCAGGTGCGCTGCGCAGCCCCGTTGCGCGTGGCAAGTGGGGCGAGGCACAATTGAAGCGCATCCTGGAGCTGTCCGGCATGCTGGAACACTGCGATTTCACGGTGCAGAAAAGCGTAACCGCTACCGACGGCAGTCAGCGCCGTCCAGACGTGCTGGTGTTGTTGCCGGACGGGGGGCGCATTGCGGTGGACGCCAAGACGCCGCTCGACGCCTACCTTTGCGCCAGCAAAGAAACCGACGAGGCCCGCCGACTCCAGTACTTGGATGAGCACGCACAGCGCGTCCGTGAAACCGTGCGCGAACTCTCACGCAAGGCATACTGGGAACAGATCCAGCCGGCCCCCTCGCTGGTATTGTTGTACCTGCCGGGCGAGTCCTTCTATCAGGCCGCCCTGCAGCAGGACGCCGGCCTGTTGCAGAGCGGTGTGGAGCAGCGGGTGCTGCTGACCGGCCCCACCGCCCTGCTTGCGGTATTGAGTGCAGTGGCCCTGGCCTGGAGAGAGTGGAGAGTGCAGCAGAACGCACAGGAGATCAGCCGCCTGGGAGCGGAGTTGTATGATCGGATCCTCAAGCTCAATGAACACTGGAGCGATACCGGCAAGCACCTGGATCGCGCGGTACAGAGCTACAACCGCTCCGTCGCCTCCCTGGAAAGGCGGGTACTGGTCAGCGCACGGCGGTTTCAGCAGATGGGAGCGACCTCGGCAAGACAGGAACTGACAACACCCGCGTCGCTGGATACCGTGCCCAGGGACCCGCAGTTGACAGCCCCGGCAGGGCTTGCGGTGGACGAGGCAGACCCCGCCACCGAAGACACGCAATGATTAACCCATACCGGCCCGCGGCAGGAACCCGGCAGTACGATGGCAAAAAATAGGGCGTTTTTCTGCATCCCCCGCCGGGTACGGCTGTACCGGGGCGACGCCATCACTGAGATGTCCAAGCTGCGCAAGGAGTCTGTGGACCTGATCTTTGCTGATCCGCCCTACAGGCTTTCCAACGGCGGTTTCAGTTGTCACGCCGGGCGGCGCGTCCCGGTAGATAAGGGTGCCTGGGACCGGAGCCGTGGCGCCGAATCGGACTTTGCCTTTCACGAAGGCTGGATTGCCGCCTGCAGACGCGTACTCAAACCCAACGGAACCCTATGGGTGTCCGGCACCTACCATTCCATTTACGCCTGCGGTTACGCGCTACAAAAAGGCGGCTGGCATATCCTGAATGAGATCTCCTGGTGCAAACCCAATGCCCCGCCGCACCTGGCTCGCCGCATGTTTGCCGCTTGCCATGAAACACTGATATGGGCGCGCAAGAGCAAACAGGCAAAACACGTTTTTCACTACGATGAAATGCGCGCCATGCCGGGAAATGCGGATTTTATGAAAAAAGAGCAGCGCCAGATGCGCAGCGTGTGGGCCATCAACACGCCGGCCGCCAGCGAGAAAATGCACGGCAAGCATCCCACCCAAAAACCGCTGGCCCTTTTGGATCGGATCATCCGTGCCTGTACCAACGAAGGGGACCTGGTGCTGGATCCCTTCTGCGGCAGCGCCACTACCGGCGTTGCCGCGTTGAGCCGGCGCCGGAAGTTTATCGGCATAGATGCCGAATCCGGGTTTTTAGAAAAGCACGCGATTCCGCGCATCAAGGACGCTGTGAATGAACCGGAGCGCGGCCCGCGCCGGACTGCAAGTGCGCAAATGGAGCCTCCCTCCGCATCCGCAAGGTAGGCAATGCACCCCTGCCCGGCCCGCTTATAATATACGCTGGACACGATGCTGGTCTTTCGTTCCGCAACCAGTCTCCGTTCCCGGAGCCGCTTTCGACACGGCAGCCCTGGACCGGCACGAACGACGGGCAAGTGGTTTCTCATCGGGACCATTTGACTTTCCGGGCTGACACCGGGAGCTGACGAGGATGGACTCGACGATGGAAAATGGATCGGTATCATACAAGCCGTTAGGATAAACTTGACTATAAGCGGAGGATGCTTTGGCTGGCCACTCCGCTAATCCAAACAAGGAGAACCAACCATGTACAAAACAACAATGACGATTCAAGACTTTGATGATGAACTCTGGCAAGCGATGAAGCAGGAAAACAGGCGCCAGGAAGAGCACGTTGAGTTGATTGCCTCTGAAAACCATGCCAGTCCGCGGGTACTGCAGGCACAAGGATCGGTTCTAACCAACAAGTATGCCGAAGGTTATCCGGGGAAACGTTACTATGGAGGCTGCGAGCACGTGGACATTGTCGAGCAGCTCGCCATTGATCGGGCCAAGAAACTGTTCGGTGCGGACTATGCCAACGTGCAGCCGCATTCCGGTTCGCAAGCCAATGGAGCCGTGTACCTGGCGCTTTTGCAGCCGGGGGACACGATCCTCGGCATGAGCCTGGCACACGGCGGACATCTGACCCATGGCGCGAAAGTCAACTTCTCCGGCAAATTCTACAACAGCATTCAATACGGACTTAGGGCCGATACCGGCAGGGTCGACTACGATGAGGTGGAACGCCTGGCGCTGAAGCACAAGCCCAAGCTTCTGATGACCGGGTTTTCCGCCTACTCCCGTATACTGGACTGGGAACGCTTTCGTGCCATAGCCGACAAGGTAGGCGCCCTGATGGTAGCGGACATTGCCCATGTTGCAGGGCTGGTCGCAACTGGATTTTATCCAAGCCCGGTACAGATCGCAGACGTCACCACCACGACTACCCATAAGACCCTGCGCGGTCCGCGCTCGGGTCTGATCCTGGCCAGGAAAAATCCGGAAATAGAGAAGAAGATCAACTCCATGATTTTTCCGGGCTACCAGGGAGGGCCGCTCATGCACGTCATTGCCGCCAAGGCAGTTTCCCTCAAAGAGGCCATGCAGCCGGAATTCAAGGAATACCAGCACCAGGTCGTGCAAAATGCACGTGCCATGGCCAATACTTGCATACAGCACAAATTAACGGTGGTTTCCGGCGGCACCGACAACCACCTTTTTCTGCTCAGCTTGATCGACAAGAAGCTGACCGGGAAGGAAGTGGACGCGGCGCTGGGGCGGGCCAACATTACCGTCAACAAAAACGCGGTACCCGATGATCCGAAATCTCCTTTTGTTACCAGCGGTATTCGCATCGGCACTCCCGCGATTACCACGCGCGGATTCGGCGAACAGGAATCCGTTCAGGTTGCCACTTGGATCTGCGACATCATCGACAACGTTCAGGACGATTCGCTGATCGCGGATATTCGAGGCGAAGTACAGGACTTGTGCCGGCGATTCCCGATTTACACGAACTGAGTGCCGGGTCGCACGTCTCGCTGCATGAGGCGTCCTGCAATTTTCCGGATTGAGTTAGACTATCCAAGACCATGCAGTGTCCTTTTTGCAGATCCAAGGAAAAGACCATTGTTGTAGACAGCCGCCGGAACGGCGACCGCACCCGGCGGCGTCGCAAGTGCGAGGAATGTAAGGCACGTTTTACCACCTACGAGAGCATGGAATGCAGATATCCGCGCATAGTCAAATCGAACAACCGCCGGGAAGAATACCAACAGGATAAACTGGGTCGCAGCATCGATCTCGCTTTGCGCAAAAGGCCAATCATCACTGCCGAACGCAATAAGCTGATCACTAGCATCGAACACAGCCTGTTTCAATACAAAAAGGAAGAAGTCGACGCCAAGTGGCTGGGGAAGCAGGTGATGCAGGCCCTGCTGGCACTGGACCAGGTTGCCTACGTGCGCTATGCCTCCGTGTACCAGGCTTTCAATGACGTGGAAGCCTTCCTGGAAGAAATCAGCGATCTGAAAAGCATGCCGTCCGCCAAAACCAAGCAGGCCCAGATCGACTTATTCTCCGGAGGCCGGGAGGGCAGTGCTTGAGCTGGAACCCGGAGGATCACGTCTTTATGGCCCGCGCCCTGCACCTGGCAGAGCGCGGTCGCTACAGCGCCCATCCCAATCCCTGCGTAGGCTGCCTGCTGGTGCGCGACGGCACTCGGATCGGGGAGGGATGGCACAGCCGGGCAGGAGAAATGCACGCCGAGGCCATGGCCCTGGAAAAGGCAGCCAAGCGTGCACACGGCGCAAGCTGCTATGTGACCCTGGAACCCTGTCACCACTATGGACGCACACCCCCTTGCGATCGGGCCTTAATCACGGCAGGCGTGGCCCGGGTTGTGATCGCGATGCAGGATCCAGACCCCCGGGTTGCCGGTCAGGGAGCCAGCCGGTTAGCCGAAGCCGGCGTTCGCGTCGAACTCGGACTGATGGAGGACGCCGCCGAACGCTTGAATCAAGGCTACTTGAAACGGATCCGGGAAGGCTATCCATACGTGCGCAGCAAGTTGGCGATGAGCCTGGACGGACGCACCGCTGCTGCCGACGGCAGCAGCCGCTGGATCAGCTCCGAAGCATCACGGGCCGACGTGCAGCAGTGGCGGGCCCGCAGTTCCGCCATCCTGACCGGCGTATCCACCGTGATCGCCGACAATCCCAAGCTCACTGTGCGTCATTCCCGCTTTGTCACCCATTCCCGACAGCCGTTGAGAGTGGTTGCTGATTCTACCCTGCGCATACCCGCGACAGCCAACGTGCTGACCGGGGAAGGCAGGGCTCTGCTATTCACTAATAAGCCGAATCCTGAAAAACAGCGATTGTTGGAAAACAACCAACCGCAAAACCAGATCATCCAGTTCAAAGGAGACGCCACCCACAGGCTGAAGCAGGCGCTGTGTCACTTGGCACAGAAAGAGCAGGTCAATGAATTACTGGTGGAATCGGGGCCTGCGCTGGGCGGCTCCCTGCTGAGCGCAGGCCTGGTAGACGAGTTACTACTCTACGTATCCCCCTCCCTGCTCGGGCATCGGGGCGCGCCCCTGTTCCAAATGCCGAATGTAACCACCATTTCCGATCGGTTTGCGCTACGTATCATCGAGATACGCCAATTCGGCCTCGATCTGCGCATTACCCTGGTACCCTCCTCCAAACCCCAAACAAAAAGCTGAGCCGCAGCGGTTGCCGCCGTCAACAGCCCGCCCATCGTGCTGCTCCCACCCGCTTTCAGATCCCCGATGATTGAACGTAAAACTGCTCATCCTTTTCCCGGCACACGGCTTCCGCGCCGATGCGGATCGGATGCCGTTCCTCAAATCGTGGCAACGCGTCCAGCCTCGTTTACGCCGCATTTCGCAAATTCAGCAGCGGGAGACTGCTCCTGCCCAGGCAATCCCCGGCGACCGATGCCCAGGCGAAACGGACCAGGCCGGGCCGGAGGGCCTTTAGAAAGCAGGGATAAACGGGAAACCGGCGCCAGTGCCCCCCACTACGCCGGGACCTGGCTCCGGCTGCCATGGGCGGCAAGAATGATGAAACCCCGGCGTCCGGCGCACAAAAATCCCGTGTACGCGGCGCAATATACGTCAAGGCATGAAGACTGAAGACGGCAAAAAGCGCTGTGGGTGGGCCGTTCAGCATCCGATGCTAACTGCCTACCACGACCGCGAATGGGGCCTGCCTGTGCACGATGATCGTACCCATTTCGAGTTTCTGCTGCTGGACGGCGCCCAGGCCGGATTGAGTTGGAAAACCATTTTGCACAAACGGGAAAATTATCGTGCCGCCTTCAGCGGCTTTGATCCGCGCAAGATTGCCCATTACGGAGAGCCTGAAATACACTCCCTGCTGGCCAATGCCGGGATCGTTCGCAATCGCCTCAAGATCCGTTCTGCCATCACCAATGCACAAGTATTTCTACGCATCCAGCGTGAATTCGGCAGCTTTGACGCCTATGTATGGGCCTTTGTCGGCGGCAGGACGATGCAGAATCGATGGCGCTTCATGAAACAAGTTCCCACTTCCACGGCAGAGAGCGACGCACTCTCCGCCGACTTGAAAAAGCGCGGCATGTCTTTTGTGGGCACGATCATTATCTACGCCTATATGCAGTCCGCGGGGATGGTGAATGATCACGTCACGAGCTGCTTTCGTCATGCCAAGTTAGCCCGCGGTGCCCGCCCCAGGGCGCGCAGAGGGTAACAGGCCGGCGCGCACCGGACAGGTGCCGGCGGCCTGATCCACTGCGTCTGACTACCGCCGATCCCCGTCCGCGCGTACAGGGAAACGGGAGCGGACAGCGCTGGTCGTGCCGGGTGCGGGCGCATGTATTCGACCATACCGGTGCCCCGGCAGCTGCTCCGGATCCGTACGGAAATGATGGAAATACGCAGATTAACGCCCGAGACTCCCGCCGCCCTCCGGATTCCGAAGCGGGGATTGCGCCCTGCCGGGCCAGCCGCCGCATTTTTCCGGGCACCGCATTGACGGACTGCCCGAGGCCACCTTATGCTATGCGTTCCCGGTATTGCAGCAATACAGATCGTCAAAAGACGCGCGGGGCATAGCGCAGTCTGGTAGCGCACCTGCTTTGGGAGCAGGGGGTCGGGGGTTCAAATCCCTCTGCCCCGACCACGTACCTGTCACGTAACTGCGGAAGGCCATACCATTCCTCGCGCCCGTAGCTCAACGGGAACAGAGCATCGGCCTTCTAAGCCGGGGGTTGCAGGTTCGAGTCCTGCCGGGCGCGCCATACACTGCCCGCATGGTGAGCGTAGCTCAGGTGGTAGAGCATCGGATTGTGGCTCCGGAGGTCGTGGGTTCGAATCCCATCGTTCACCCCATATGCCAGCAAAAAAGCGCGCATCCGTTGCCGATGGCAACAGCGGAGCGTTACTGCAGGGACAATGTGGAAACGGCAAGCTGGGAAAGGAGTGAAATGAAAAGGAAGAAGGCAGGCGAAAATAAAAGCAAGACGGTAATTACGATGCAAATGGGCCTCTAGCTCAATTTGGTAGAGCAGTGGACTCTTACGGCAAGTGAGCCTCGACGGCGCGAGCCGTCGATGAGCACCGGGTGAATTGCGGGAAACCTAAGGGTCTTGACCTACGGCGACCCGCAGCCAAGCCCCAGGGACGGGGAAGGTTCAGAGACTAGCGGAGCAGGGAGCATAAACCGCCTGAGTGCCCGGCACCCCTCGGGGTGATGAGATAGTCCAGTCTGGCCGGAAACGGCGAGGTAGCTGAATCCATTGGTTCGGGGTTCGAGTCCCCGGGGGCCTACCATTCTTTGGAACATGCATCAACATCCCGGCCCTGCTCGCACCACGCCCGGGCAGTGGACCATGATAAAATCACCGGCCCCGCAAACAGCGCTCCCCTTCCATCGGATTAAACTTCAGGATGGGCGCGTTCATGGAACGGATTGCCTCAGCGACGATTCAGCCAGACGGCAGGGAAACGGCGGAAACATGAACCGGGCCTGGGGTCCGGTAACGGAAATTGCCTCTGCCCGCGAGATTAGGCATATCTTGGATCGATCCCCAGCAGCCTGGAGCACATCGGCAGTCATGTCCCAGCTTGCCGAGTTCAGCAGCCGAGCGCTTTGACGAGCTTACGTAAAGCCTGCCCGCGGTGACTCAGGCGATTCTTATGCGCCGCATCAAGTTGCGCCGAGGTACAGCCCAGCTGCGGCAGGTAGAACACCGGATCATAGCCAAACCCGCCGCTACCGCACGGTTCTTCGGTGATGAATCCCTGCCAGGCTCCCTCGCAGACGATAGGCTGTTCATCGTCTGCATCGCGCAAATAAACCAACAGGCAGCGAAAACAGGCATTGCGCTGCGAGGGCGGAACGCCCTTGAGCTTGCCCAGCAGGTAATGCAGGTTTTCGTCGTCGCCGGCACCCTCCCCGGCATAGCGCGCCGAGTAGACGCCCGGCGCCCCTCCCAAGGCAGCCACTTCCAGCCCGGAATCGTCAGCGATGGCGGGCAGACCGCCGTGGCGGCAAGCATTACGCGCCTTGATGAGAGCATTTTCCAGGAAGCTGTCACCGGTCTCTGCTGCTTCCGGCACCCCCAGTTCAGCCTGTGACCGCAGGCGCAGGTCCAGTGACGCGCACATGGCCTTCAGTTCCCTGAGCTTGCCGCCATTGTGGCTGGCAAGCAGGATCGTCTGGCCCGCGGCCTCCCGGCTGCGGACCTCGTTTTCCCGTGCTTCAGTAAACCCAAGATCCTTTTTCACCGAAAAGATAACTCCAAAATCCAAGCTTATTTCCGTCGAGGAGCATCGCGGCCTTGCCAGTACCGGTCGATCTAGCGGCTGCGCCCGCAACCGCGCAGCCGTTGTTTCGTCAAAATCCGGCTCGTTTCCAGCATCAGGCCGGTATGGCCAGTAACAGGCACCCCGGAAATTGGCAGCTACAGCGGGCGCAAAGCCGCGCAAAGTGGAAGAACGGCTTAATCGCGCAAGGCTTGGCGCTGCCATTCCAGCAGCTGTTCGATCCCCTTTTGGGCCTGGGTCAGCATATCATGCAGCTCCGTACTGCTGAAAGGATTTCCTTCGGCGGATCCTTGAATCTCAATGAATTCTCCACGCTCGTTCATCACCACGTTCATATCGGTCTGGGCCTGGCTGTCCTCCGAATAGTCCATATCGAGCAGAACCTGTCCACTGACGATCCCGACCGACACCGAGGCGATCATACAGGGCGAAAGCGGCCCCTTGCAGACTTTGCCTATGCGCTGCGAGCGCAGGGCGTCCGCCAGCGCCACGCAAGCACCGGTAATGGCCGCGGTACGAGTGCCGCCATCCGCCTGGATGACGTCGCAATCCACCTGGATAGTGAGTTCGGGCAATGCGTCCAGGTCCAGCACCGCCCGCAACGAACGCCCGATCAGGCGCTGGATCTCCATCGTGCGCCCACTCTGCCGGGACAGCGTGGCTTCGCGGCGCATGCGCTGCTGAGTAGAGCGCGGTAACATCCCGTACTCGGCGGTCAACCAGCCTCTCCCACGGCCACGCAAGAAGGAAGGAACCCCCTCCTCGATGCTGGCAGTGCACAACACCCTGGTGTTGCCAAACTCGACCAATACGGAACCCTCGGCGTGTTGTATATAATTGCGGTTCAGCCGGACCGGGCGTAGTTCGTCCACGGCTCTTTGATGTGCTCGCACGGCAGTTTCTCCCTTGATGATTGATGGGACTATTATAATACTTCCTGCTTCGGACGGATGGACGACAGAGGGTGCAAGCGTAATTGCAGAATGTGAGTTGAATTGGCCCGTCCATGAAAGAGGATGATATATGGCTTCCAGCATGACCGGATTCGCCCGACGCGAGCAGCGCGATGCCTTAGGATACGCGGCGTGGGAGGGGCGTTCCCTTAATCACCGGTTTTTGGAGATTTCAGTCCACCTGCCCAAGGAATTGACCGGACTGGAACATCGCTGCCGGAAGCTAATCGGAAGCCGCATACAGCGCGGCAAACTCTCTTTCCAGTTATATTTAGAGGTGCCCGAAGCTCCCTCCGCATCGTTCACGCTGAACCAGAAACTGCTGGGCTCCGTGCTGGAAGCGACCGAGCAGGTGCGGCGGCTGCTTAAGAACCCGGCACCGATCGATCCGCTGGCAGTACTGCGCTGGCCCGACGTTTATGAACCAACCGCACCGGCTCTAGAGCAATGGTCCGATCCCCTGCTGCGCCTGCTGGAGCAGTGTCTGGACGATTTAAGTGCTGATCGGCGCCGCGAGGGAGAAACGCTGGCCCGGGGGCTCGGAGAGCGTTGCGACGCCATCGCCAAGCTCCTCTCCCTGCTGCGCCGGGAAGCGCCGACCTTGGCCCGGCAGGCGAAACGCAAACTGCAAGAGCAGGCACTACAACTCCAGGAAAAACTGGCGCCCGAACGCCTGGAGCAGGAACTAGTGATCCTGATGCAGAAATCCGATATCGAAGAGGAGTTGGACCGGCTGGAATTCTACCTGGATGAAGTGCGCAGGCTATTGCTGGAAGACCGGCCAGTGGGCAAGCATTTGAATTTCCTGATGCAGGAACTGCATCGGGAAATCAACACCATCAGTTCAAAGCTGACCTTTGCCGGTGGCGAAGGATCATTGATCCAGCTTAAAGTTCTGACCGAGCAAATGCGCGAACAAGTGCAGAATATCGAATGAGCAGTATGCCTGGTGGTCCGCATCGGCAAGGCCGGCTGTTCATTATTTCCGGCCCATCCGGCTCCGGAAAAACCTCGCTGATCCGGGTATTGACCAAAACGCTCCCGAACCTGCATGTTTCCATTTCCTACACCACCCGGAACTGCCGTCCGGGGGAGCAGGCCCAGGTGGATTACTGCTTTGTGGACCGTGCCACCTTTCGCCGCATGATCGAGTCGGGGGAATTGTTGGAGCACGCCGAGATCTTCGGTCATTACTACGGGACGGATCGATCCTGGGTCAACCGGACGCTGGACCGGGGGCGGGACGTGCTGTTAGAGATCGATTGGCAGGGGGCACGCCTGGTGCATCAACAGATGGCAGCGGTCGGGATTTTTGTCCTGCCGCCTCGCATAGACGTGCTGCGCTCCAGACTGCAAGCGCGGGGACAAGATTCAGAGGAGGCGATACAGGAACGCATTCAAGAGGCGCTGGAGGAGCTTTCGCATTACAGCGAATATGACGGCTGGGTAATCAACGACGATTTTGATCAAGCCGTTGCCAAACTGCGGGAAATCATCCGCAGCACGCGCCGCGGGGACCGCCCAAGGCCGGACAGCCTTGATCGGCTGGTCGATAAATTGATGGAAGAAGCCCGCCGGTTGCGCTAGAATACCCTATTGTAGGGGCGTGTGGCCCTGCTCCTGCTGAAAAGGCATCGCGGTTTTCCCACACACCGAATTTACCGCATCCTTCCGGCTGTAACGCGAGCTCTGTGCAGACGGCAGGCCCGGAGCAGAAATGAAAACAGCCCGATATGCGAAACTATGACTGCAACAACCAAATGAGGAACACTTGATGGCCCGATTGACTGTGGAGGATTGCTTGGACAAGATCAGCAATCGCTATGACTTAGTGCTGCTGGCGAGCCGGCGTGCCAGACAACTCAGCATGGGCAGCAAGGCCCTGCTGGACCGGGGCAGAGAAAAACCAACGGTCACTGCTCTGCGCGAGATTGCCGAAGGCAAGATTAGCATGGAAAACATCGAAGAGATTACTGCAGCGGAAACCGCCCGCCTGTCCGACGCAGCCGTCTTTCGCTCCGAGATTGAAGAGGCGATTTCCGCTCCAGCCGGCACTGCTCCCACCCCAGCGGCTTACAACCCGACCGCACCCGGGGCAACTTCCAGCCCCGTCGCTCTTGGCCCCACTCCGGCTCGCCGCCTGGCGCTGGCGGCAGTGGCTACTCCGATCGAACCTGAGCCGATCTCGAAAATGGCCGCCCCTGCTGTGGAACCTACTGAAAAGAAATCGAAAATGGCCGCCCCTGCTGTGGAACCTACTGAAAAGAAATCGAAAATGGCCGCCCCTGCTGTGGAACCTACTGAAAAGAAATCGAAAATGGCCGCCCCTGCTGTGGAACCTACTGAAAAGAAAGCGGAAATGGCCGCCCCTGCTGTGGAACCTACTGAAGAGAAAGCGGAAATGGCCGCCCCTGCTGTGGAACCTACTGAAGAGAAATCGAAAATGGCCGCCCCTGCTGCGGAACCTACTGAAGAGAAATCGAAAATGGCCGCCCCTGCTGTGGAATCTACTGAAGAGAAATCGGAAATGGCCGCCCCTGCTGTGGAATCTACTGAAGAGAAATCGGAAATGGCCGCCCCTGCTGTGGAACCTACTGAAAAGAAATCGGAAATGGCCGCCCCTGCTGTGGAATCTACTGAAGAGAAAGCCGTCGCGCAGCCAAAGACCAAGGTTGCAGTAGCTGTTATTCAAGACACCCCGCCGCCAGAGGATGCACCAGGCAAGTCCACCTAACCTGCTTCCTTGAAAAGGCGCTCAATCGGAGCCGTGGAATGAGTGAACCAGCTTGGAATTATGCGAAGCTAGAGGAGCTTGTCACTCCTTACCTGGGCAGCTACCAGTTGCGGCGCGTGCGAGCCGCCTATCTCTTCAGTGAAAAGGCTCACGCCGGGCAACGGCGCCTGGACGGCAATCCATTCATCCAGCATCCGCTGGAGGTCAGCAGAATCCTCGGCGGGATGCGCATGGATCACCAGACTATCAGTGCCGCAATCCTGCACGACGTCATCGAAGACACGGATATCACCAAAGAGCAGATCCAGCGCAAGTTCGGTCGGGAGATCGCAGAATTAGTAGACGGCGTCACCAAGCTGGATCAGCTGACGTTTGATAATCACGAAGAGGCACAGGCCAGCAACCTGCGCAAGATGTTTCTCTCCATGACGCACGACATCCGCGTCATCATCGTGAAGCTCGCCGATCGCTTGCATAACATGCGCACTCTGGGTGCGCTGCCTGCGGCCAAACGCCGCCGCATCGCCAAAGAAACCCTGGAAATCTACGCCCCCATCGCAGAGCGCCTGGGCATGGACAACATGCGCCTGGAGTTGGAATCCCTGGGGTTCCTCTGCCTGTATCCGACACGTCACAACGTCCTGCAGAAAAACAGGGAAAAGCTGCAGGGGAATCGCCGGGCATTGATCAACCGTCTGTGCAAAAGCATCGAGTCTCAACTCGAACAGGATGGGCTTGAGGCACACGTCTACGGACGCGAAAAAAACCTATACAGTATTTACCGCAAGATGAAGCGCAAGCGCATTTCTTTCCAGAAAATATCCGACATATATGCTTTCCGCATCATCGTCAACTCCGTCAGCGACTGCTACCTGACCCTGGGCGGCGTGCATGGGGTACACAAGCCGGTGCCCGGAACATTCAAGGACTACATCGCCATACCCAAGACGAACGGCTACCAGTCCCTGCATACCACCCTGTTTGGCCCCGCAGGGATCCGGGTCGAGATACAGATCCGGACCCGTGAGATGGAGCGGGTGGCCGAGGCCGGAATTGCCGCCCACTGGCTGTATAAATCGGGAGGAGCAAAGGCCAACGTGCAGGCGCACCGCAGCACGAACCGCTGGTTTCGGGAGATCCTGGAATTGCAGCAAAAGACCGTGGAGCCGGAAGAATTCCTGGAACACGTGAAGATCGACCTGTTTCCGGAAGAAGTGTACGTGTTCACACCCAAGGGAGACATCATGAAACTGCCCCGGGGCGCCACAGTTGTGGACATGGCGTATGCAATTCACACTGACGTGGGCAACCGCTGCGTGGAGGCAAGAATCGATCTTTCCCCGGTACCGCTGAGTACCAAGCTGGGATCCGGACAAACGGTGGAAATCATCACTTCCCCGCTGAGTCAGCCGAATCCGCAATGGCTGAACTTCGTGGCAACTGCTCGCGCACGCACCAATATCCGTCACTACCTGGGCAATCTGCAGCTCAGCGAGGCAAGGCAGTTGGGAGAAAAACTGCTGGGCACCGAATTGAAGGCACAAGGCGTTCCCTACCAACGGCTGTCCCATAGACAAATCCAGTCGGTGCTGGAACAACGCGGCTTGAAAAGCGAAAGCCACCTGCTGGAAGAAATCGGCCTGGGCAATTTACTGGCACTGCCGATCGCCAAGCAGCTATTGATGCAAAACGCGGAAGAGCTCCCGTCCCATGCCAGAAGCCCCCAAACGACCCCCCTGGTAATCACCGGTTCCGAGGAAATGGTCGTGGATTACGCAAAATGCTGTCATCCCATCCCCGGAGACCACATCATCGCCTACATCAGCGCGGGACGCGGCATTGTCATCCACCGGGAGCACTGCTCCAACGTAACGGCTCATCGCCGATCCCCGGAAAAATGGAATTACGCCGAATGGGCCACTAACCTGGATCGTGAATTTACCGCTGGTCTGCGCATGTACAGCGCCAACAAACGAGGCAACCTGGCATTGGCTGCAACGGCTATTGCTGATCAGAAAGCCAATATTCTGGACGTGCAGATTATCGACGACTGGGATCGGAACATCATCCTCGACTTTAAGATCGAGGTTCACGACCGGCAGCACTTGGCGCATGTGATCCACAGGCTGCGGAGGATCAGCCAGATGTCGGCCATAAAAAGAGCATAGCTCCTGTAAGCCGGGCAAAATGAGTAAAAAAGCCGTCTATACGGAACGGGCGCCCGCGGCGATCGGACCCTACTCGCAAGCCATCCGGGCCGGGCGCACCGTTTATCTGTCCGGGCAGATCCCACTGCCGCCGCAGGGCACAGAACTCATCAAGGCAGGGCCGGAAAAGCAGGCTCAACGGATTTTCGAGAACTTAAAAGAAGTGGCACAGGCTGCCGGTGGCAACTTGACTGAAGTCGTCAAACTAAACATTTACCTGAAAGATCTGGCGCATTTCCCCGTTGTCAACGAAGTCATGAAAACGTATTTTCAGCCGCCCTATCCGGCGCGCTCTACGGTTGCCGTTGCCGCTCTGCCGAAAGACGCCGACATGGAAATCGATGCCATCATGGTATTAGGCGACGCTCCGCGTTGAGTGCGCGCAGGTCCACCGCAAGCGCTGTTTCCAACCGGGTTACCGTTCGATCGCCTTGGCGACGCGGACGGCACCCGGGCGCGGCACGCACCATCGGCCCACCACCGGCCGGCACCGTCAACCAGCCATCAGGACAACGCCTATTATCCCGTAACCCCTGCGTCCACCGGCAGCTCCCTGCTGGTGTTTCCGCGTGCTCCACTGGAGGTCCCGTGATGGAGACAGGTAAACCCGGTTCGACCGCAGATGGTTCAAAGCAGCCGCGGCGTTGATCATCCGTCTCCCGGGGCCCAGTGCCAGGGCGGGCTGGATGCACCGATCACCGATCTGAAGGGAGTAGCTTCCGCCACTGAAGCTCGGCTGCAGAGCCTGGGCATTGGCCGGGTACGGGATTTGCTGTTCCATCTGCCGCTTCGGTATATTGACCAGACCCGCCTGGCTCCGATCCACCAACTCCAGCCAGGCCAGGACGCGCTGATCGAGGGAACCGTGGCAGACTGCCAGGTTCTCCAGGGCCGCAGGAGAACGTTGCGAGTCTGGGTCGAAGATGAAACCGGCATCCTGGTGCTGCGCTTCTTCCACTTCTACTCAAGCAATCAGCAACGCTTTCGCCCCGGCGTCCGGATGCGCTGCTATGGGCAGGTACGGCAGGCCTCATCGGCACTGGAGATGGTGCATCCGGAATGCCGGGTATTGCGGGCCAATCAACCCGCCCCCCTGGCTGATCACCTGCATCCGGTTTATCCGAGCACCAGCGGCTTATCGCAGTTCGTGCTGCGGCGGCTGGTCGCCGAGGCGATCCGACGCCTGCGCTCCAATGCCCGGGCACTGCAGGATTATCTGCCCAGGGAGATTCTGCAAAAGGAGGAATTGCCTCGTTTGGCCGAGGCACTCGAATTGGTCCACTACCCCCCGCCAGGCATTGACCCGGAAACGCTGTGCAACGGCACCCACGCCGCCGTGCAGCGGCTGGCGTTTGAAGAGCTGCTGTCCCATCGCCTGGGGCTGCTGCGCATGCGCGCGCAGAGCCGTCAATCCCAGGCTTTCGCCCTGCAGGGCGGGCAGCACCTGGTGGAGCAACTGCTGACCCTGTTGCCATTTGCCCTCACCAAGGCACAGCGCCGCGTGATCGCCGAAATCACACAGGATCTGCGCCAGGAAACACCGATGATGCGCCTGCTGCAGGGCGACGTGGGTTCCGGCAAAACCGTGGTGGCCGCCGCCGCCGCGCTATGTGCCGTCGGCAGCGGCCACCAGGCAGCGGTGATGGCCCCCACCGAACTGCTCGCAACGCAGCACTACAAGTGTTTCCAGGCATGGCTGGAACCGCTGAAGATTCCGATCCTGTCGCACACCGGGCGCATCAGCCGCACCCAGCGTGAGTCAAACCTGGATACAATCCGCGGTACGGAGGCTGCCATCGTGATTGGCACGCATGCCCTGATCCAGGAAGACTTGATTTTTCAGCGCCTCGCCTTGGCCATTATCGATGAACAGCACCGTTTTGGCGTCGATCAACGCCTGAGCCTGTTGAACAGAAGAGCCCGGGACACGCGCGCGCCTCACCAGATGATCATGACCGCAACACCCATCCCGCGCACCCTGTCCATGACGCTCTATGCCGACCTGGATCTGTCCGTCATTGACGAACTGCCGCCCGGACGCAAGGCAGTCAACACCGTCGTGCTCCCCGGCACGCAGCGTCCCCTCCTGGTGGAACGGATCGGCGCCGCCTGCGAACAGGGACGCCAAGTGTACTGGGTGTGCAATTTGATCGAAGACTCCGAGAACTTGCAGAAACAGTCCGCCTCCACTACCTCCGCGTCTTTGAAAAAGGATTTGCCGCAACTGCAAATCGGCTTGATCCACGGCAAGATGAAACAGGCGGAAAAAGAGCAGATGATGCAGGCATTTCTCGACGGGAAGCTGCATCTCCTGGTGGCCACGACCATTATCGAAGTGGGCATAGACGTCCCTGCCGCCAGTTTGATGGTGATCGAGGACGCCGATCAGTTGGGCCTTTCCCAACTACATCAATTGCGCGGACGCATAGGCCGAGGCGATGCTGGGAGCGACTGCGTGCTACTCTACACGCCGCCGCTGGAATCACTGGCGCGTGATCGCCTGGAGGTCATCCGCAGCACCCAGGACGGCTTCAAAATTGCCGAGAGCGATTTAAGGCTGCGCGGTCCGGGCGAAATGCTTGGGGCTCGCCAGAAGGGTCTGCCGCAATTCCGCATCGCCGATCTGGCGCGCGACCGATCGCTGCTGCCCGGCGTACACGACGCCGGGCGCCTGTTGAATGAACAATACCCGGAGCGAGTGGCGCCCATATTGGAGCGCTGGCAGCCCTTCGCCCAGGAATACATCCAAGTATAATCCATCCGCCCGCGGCTACCCTGCCCCGTGCGCTGCGCGAACAGACCGCAAATCGCTGCGAAACAGGACTCCCTGCTAAACGGACCCGCCCAGCCCATCGGTCACACTCCAAGCGCCGGTCCAGCCCTTGCCGCCTGGGTCAACCCGGGGATAAAGGTTGAACTTCCGGCAAATGGAAACGCCGTTCCAGTCGCCATTCCATTACCATGGCGCACAAACGCCCATACCCCCAAGGGCACAGGACGGCGCCAGCAAGTCTGAATAATCTCCTTTCTGATGCGTTACTTATGCACGCCGCCGATCAGTCACCCGCATAGCCTTTCCTTCGGAGCGGGGGATGCTGCCGGGAGCAACCACTTCCACGGTGCAGGACACGCCTATAAATCCTTTGATCTGCTGACACAGCTCGCCTGCCGCCGCCGTGTACCCGGCGCGTTCACAATCCGGTTGCGCCTCCACGCGGACATAGAGTTGATCCATGGAGCCCTTGCGCTCCACTTCGATCAAATAATGCGGCGACAGTGCGGGAATCGACAAAATCTGCTCTTCAATCTGGGTAGGGAACATATTCACTCCCCGAACGATCAACATGTCATCGCTGCGCCCGGTAATTTTCTCCATTCGGCGCATCGTGCGGACACTACCCGGCAGCAACCGGGTCAGATCCCGGGTCTGGTAACGCACGACAGGCATGGCCTCCTTGGTGATCGTGGTAAACACCAGTTCTCCTCTCTCGCCTTCCGGCAGTACCTCTCCGGTTTCAGGAGAGACAATCTCGGGATAAAAGTGATCCTCCCAGATAGTCGGTCCATCCTTGGTTTCAACGCACTCCTGCCCCACTCCCGGTCCCAGCACCTCGGAAAGCCCGTAAATATCAACCGCGTCAATAAGCAGGCGCCGCTCCAACTCCTGGCGCATGTTGTTGGTCCAAGGCTCCGCACCAAAGATGCCACAGCGCAGTTTGAGCTTTTTCAAGTCGATCTTCTGCCGGTCGATTTCATCGGCGATGTTGAGCATGTAGGAAGGCGTGCACATAATGATGTCGGGATTAAAGTCTCGGATCAGCAGCGCCTGCCTTTGCGTTTGGCCGCCGGACATCGGGATCACCGTGCATCCCAGGCGCTCAGCCCCATAGTGCGCGCCCAGGCCCCCCGTGAACAGCCCGTAACCGTAAGCGACGTGCACAAGGTCTCCGGGCCGTCCGCCAGCGGCGTAGATCGAACGGGCAACGAGTGAACTCCAGGTATCCAGGTCTTTCTTCGTGTATCCCACCACAGTGGGTTGGCCGGTGGTGCCGCTGGAGGCGTGTATGCGCGCTACTTTGTCCAACGGAACGGCAAAGAGACCGAAAGGATAATGATCCCGGAAATACTTCTTCGTCGTGAAGGGAAACTTAGCCAGGTCTGCTAATTCCCGGAAGTCTTCCGGGTGCACGCCATGCTCATCAAACGCCTTCCGGTAAATCGGCTGGTCGCGGTATACCCGGGTCAGCGTCTCACGCAGGCGTTTTTTCTGCAGATTGCGCAGTTCATCTACCGAGGCGGTCTCAATCGGATCCAGTCCCGCCGTCGTTTTCCTTTCGCTCATCTCCCTAACTCGTTATCGATACCCCGGCATGCTGGCGGCACGCTGACATTTCGTCACGGCGGCAGATGCGGAATATAATGACCTTTATCCGTAACATAATACAGAATATAGAACAAATGAAATAATTCTGTACTATTTTATCTTGCATAACCCTATCGCAGGACTTTCCTCATAAAATAATATAAATGAATGATCTAACAGTAAATGCAAACCCAAGTCTGAGAGCCCTCTTGCCGTGAGATCGGGAAAATACCTGCGTTTTTTCTCCGCCTCCGTGCTGATCTCCAGCACGCTGCTGATCGCCTCACTCGCTTGGTGGCTGCCCGCGCCGATAGCAGCCCGGCTCATCGCCGAAGGCGGCATAGTGGAATCGACCTCCGCCGCGCTGTGGTTTGCCGGCGCACTGGCACTGGTGATTACTGCGGCCCGCGGCGGCTGGGGATGGAGCGCTGCCTTCCTGTTAGCGGCCTTCGGCTTCCGCGAACTGGGTCTGCGCAAGCAACTCCTGGGCAGCGACCTGAACGTCATGAAGATACCGTTCTGGGTCAGCGAAGCGGTGCCCTGGACAGAAAAGGCGTTGGTCGCGCTGACACTGACCGTCCTGATCGTGGTTCTGGTGAAACTGCTGTACGCAGACTCACGCCCGTTCTTCCGCGCCTTGAGAATATCAGACGCTGGTGCCCAGGCCGTCCTGGCAGCGCTGGCCCTGCTGGCAGTCTCCCAATGGATAGATGGAGGCACGGCGGGACTACAGCGGCTCGGCATAGCCATCGGCCAAAATCAGTCGCTGACGTCGCTGGCCTTAGAGGAGTGCATGGAGTTAGCCGCGGCCGCCCTGGTGTTTGGAGTCAGCGCCCACGCCTGCCTGCAAAAGATGCTGCCCACCCACCTCCAGGCAGCAGTCTCCCATTCTGATCCGGCCATACGATGACCGCATAAGATTTCCCCACCGGCGAGTACTGAAGGAAAAGCCATATCATGGGAGGATACTCCACCCGAAAAATAACAGGAGCCGAAAGCAGAATTTTCTCGCCATCCAACCCATCTGTACCAGGAACCATTGAACCACTGGGAACAATTGGGAACAATGCCGGATTGGGTCTGACAAAAGCGAGATGGAGACCCAGTCCAATCGCCGGGATACTGAAGCGCCATCAATCAACTACAGGCCGGGAGCTAGATCGGAACCAGGGTCTGCAGGAAGACTCGGCCCGGCAGGCCCATGCGCCGGCGTTGACATGTCGCCCTGGCCAGGCCCAGCCCGGATGAATGAAGCGGAGCAGCAGGGTGGAAGTCTCTGCGGCGCAAAGAGCGGAGGCCGGCGGAGTCACCCACAGGCTCCAGTGGGAGCAAGGCATGAGATCAACCACGAGTGGATTTACCGGTATGTCCACGCGGACTGGAATCCTGGCAGGAACCTTTTATCGTCATCTGTGTGGTCCAAAAGTCCGGCGAAGACGCTATGGAAGCCGCGGTCGACGAGAGGAATAGTCACCCCCTGAACAGGACGGATGCTCCGCTCCAACATTCACCCCCATACAGGGGCACTGGATCACTGCATGGGGTCGTGGACACGCTCGGGGGGCTTGTAACTTGCGGTTTCCGCAACATTTAATGCTAGACTAGATGATCGCCACACGCATACAGAATCCCACCCGGAATTGCCTGCGCGCCACCCAGTTGTGGCTTGCCGTGGGCCTGCCGGGCAGTTCGTGTGACCAGTGCCAAAGTCCCAACAGGAAATTGTATGGAAAAACTAACGCCACCCAGAGGTTATAATAAGGAGCGAATGCAGGTACGCCGAAACTGGCTGGAACGGCGCACGGGTTGGCATCCGCCCGCATTTGAGTTGGATCCCCCGGCTTCGCTGCAGGGCCTGGTAGAAAATCATATCGGCTACATGGGTCTGCCGATGAGCATCGCAGGCCCCCTGCAGATTAGCGGCAGTTACGCCCGGGGGGAGTTCTACGTGCCCTTATGCGCGGTGGAGGGCGCCCTGTCCCTGTCCGTTACCCGCGGTTGTTTTCTGACCCGGGTAGCGGGGGGTATCCAGACCCAGCATATACGCCAGGAACTTTCCCGTGCCCCGATCTTCACCTTCGAAGGCATCAAACAAGCGGCGGCATTTCTCAGCTGGGTGGATGATCACTTTGACGTGCTCCGGGAACGGTCGCAAGCCAATACCCGTTACGGTCGCCTGCTGCGGATTGAGAAATACCCGGTGCAAAACCGCGTCATCCTCAATTTTGTCTATAACACTGCAGAAGCTGCCGGGCAAAACATGGTAACCTTCGCTACCGATCACGCCTGCAAATTCATCTGCCAGGAGCTGCCCGGGGAGATGAAGACTCATTACCGCCTGGAGAGCAATTTTTGCAGCGATAAGAACCCTGCCTATCGCAGTTTGCTGCAAGGGCGCGGCCACTACGTCATCGCTTCGACCGAGATCGAGGAACGCTTGTTGCGCCGGATTTTGCACGTGTCGGTAGACGAGATGATAGATTCTTTCGCCGATATGTACATTGGCTCGCAGCTTGCGGGCGTGCTGGGATTTAACCTCAACGTCTCCAATGTGATCTCCGCCATGTACCTGTCTACCGGGCAGGACGTGGCCAGCGTGGGAGAAAATGCGATCGCGATCCTGTCCATAGAAAAGAAAAAAGGCCGGTTGTATGCCACCCTGAGCATGCCTTCACTGACCGTGGGCACCGTCGGTGGCGCAACGCGCCTGCGCCAGCAAAAAGCCAACTTGCAATTGTTGGGATGTCAGGGACCGAGCTCGGCCGCCAAGCTGGCCGAGATCATCTGTGCCGCCTGCCTGGCCCTGGAGATCTCCCTGGGAGGGGCCGTGGTCAGCCACGAGTTCGCCCAGGCACATACCAATTTCGGGAGATAGCGTGTCATCTTTTCAGGAACAGTTGGAGCGAGAGCAGTCACAAAAGCATCCCACACCGGTCCCCTTCAGTATACGGCTCTCCCACCGTTGCTTTGAGTTGTTTTGCACGCTGGTGTTTCGCAGCTATTGCCCGCTGAGTACACAAGGCCGCGAGCACTTGCCGGAGCCGCCCTTCATTTTTTGCAGCAACCACTGCAGTCACATGGACAGCCCGGCGCTGATGTACGCCTCCGGACTCGGTTTCCAGCGCTTTGGCATGATTGCCGCCCAGGATTATTTTTTCGAGCACGGCCCCCGCAAAAGCCTGCTGCCCTTGTTGATGAACCTCATCCCCACGCGGCGCAGGGCCAATCGCCAGGAGATCGCCCGCCTGCTACTGGATTGCCGCGAATTCATCCGCGCCGGGGAGCGTTGCCTGATCCTGTACCCGGAGGGCACCCGCTCGCGCTGCGGCGAGATGCAGAAATTAAAAAGGGGGGCGTCCCTGCTTTCCACGGAGCTTGGCGTACCCATCGTGCCCGCTTACATACGCGGCACCTTTGAGGCCTTGCCGGTGGGCGCACGCCTGCCACGCCCGCATCGTATTCAGATTCGCTTTGCAGCGCCGCTACAGCCGGAGCCGCCACGGCGACACAGTCCGAATGGCTCCGCCTATACCCGGTTAGGCGCCAAGTTAACACAGTGCATCCAGGAACTTCGGGATCATGCCAGAGATTGAACAGTCGGTCGACGTGAAGGCAAACGGAATGCCCCGTCACATGAAATGGTGGGGATGGGGATACGAGGGAGACGCCTTTGATGCTTCCATGCGCCCCGCGCTGCTCCCCTATATCCGGCACGTGATGGGCATTGAGGGAGAGTTGCCGCACACTGCCCCGGTAGCGCTCAACAGCATTCAACTGCCCGCCCAACGCGAGCACCGCGCCTTTCTGACGGAAGTGCGCCGCACCCTGCCCGCTGAGTACATTCGAGATAGCAAGAAGGAGCGGATCATTCACAGCGCAGGCAAGAGCTTTCGTGACCTGTGGCTGTTGCGCCACGGGATCATCAAGGCCATGCCGGACTACGTGCTCTACCCGCAAAACGAACAGGAAGTGTGCGCCATCGTGAACGCCTGCAACGAGCACGAGGTGACGCTTATCCCCTTCGGGGGCGGGTCTAATATCGCCGGTTGCCTGAGCCCGCAAGATCCTCCGCAGCGAACGGTCATCTCGCTGGACCTGGGGAGAATGAACCGCGTACTGGAAGTGGATAGCACCTCGCTGACGGCGCGCATACAGGCTGGCGTATACGGTCCCCACCTGGAGCAGCAACTGGCGGAGCACGGCATGTCCCTCGGACATTTCCCCGACTCCTTCCTGCACTCCACCCTGGGAGGCTGGCTTGCCACCCGCTCGGCAGGGATGCAAAGCGACTGGTACGGGAAGATCGAAGACATGCTCATTAGCATGCGGATGATCACACCGGTCGGCAACATGCAAACGCGCACCGTACCCAAGGCATCCAACGGCATTGACATGCGCGGTTTGTGTGCCGGCAGCGAGGGGACCCTGGGCGTTATCACCGAGGCAACGATGCAGGTGCATCCGGTGCCGGAGCACAAGCGCTATTATGGCTACCTGTTTCCCTGCTTTGAAAGCGGGGCGGACGCCGTGCAGGAATGCGTTCGCCAGGAAGCAATGCCGGTCATCTGCCGCCTGAATGACGTCAATAAAACGGCGCTTTCCTTTGCCTTCAAGGAGCGCGGCAGCCCCCTGCAGGAATACATCGCGCTCGCTTTCAAAGCCTACCTGAAGCGTCTGCGGCGCGTGGATTTGACTTCCTGCTGTTTAATGATCTCGGCATACGAAGGCAGTAGCGCACAAGTGCGCCAACGGCGGCGAGCGGTGGAGCGCATTTACCGATCCCGCGGCGGCATCGGCCTTGGCACGGCGCCGGGACGAGGCTTTGAGCGGGCCAAGTTCGATTTCCCTCACCTGCGCGACTACATCATGGATCGCAATATCATGGCCGACGTCAGCGAGACCGCCACCACCTGGAGCAACCTGCTGAAACTGTACCGGAACACGCGGGACGCCATCGATGCTGCCATTACCGCCACCGGCTCCCAGCCCTGGACCGGTTGTCACATCAGCCACAATTACCACACTGGAGCCAGCCTGTATTTCACCTTCGCCTGCCTGCAGAAACCGGGCCGGGAGCTGGCCCAGTACCTGTACGTCAAGAAAGCCGCCGAGGACGCTTTTCTGGCCGGCGGGGCCTCCCTTTCCCATCATCACGCGGTCGGCACCGAGCATCTGCCCTGGATGAAGGAGGACGTCTCTGCCACCGGCGTGCGCGCCTTGCAGGCACTCAAGAACGGCCTGGACCCAGCGGGAGTGATGAACCCAGGCAAGCTCATCCCCACCGGCCAGACCCTGCAGCAGTGGGGCCTGGAAGCGGCGGACGTAAACGAGTTTGACCGGCAACTGAACTTGCAGACTGGCTCCTGACGGGAGTACGGGCACCTGCCCGTTCGACTGACAGAGCAAGACGACCGGCCTCGTTGCGCGGCCTCCCCCGGAGACACCAGCCTGCACCGCCTGGCCCTGTCACAATGTATGCGCTACCGGGCAGAGCCTTTTATCCCCCGCTTTCCGGCTCCGTCTGCTCTACGACGGCAGGCATACGGGCGAACATCCCACCTGCCCGTGGCATGGCTAACGATCAGTGCGCCGCAGGGCGGTCGAAAGTCATCTTGCGCAAAGTCCGATCCTTTCTCACAAAATGATGATACAAGGCAGCCAGCATGTGACCGATTATCAGCATCCACACCAGAAGCGCACCGCCTATGTCCTTATGTATAAAATCTATGGGCCTCTCAAACTCCTTGAAGCTCATGCCCAACCCGTCCGATACCAACGTGGCAAACGCCTGGGTATCCGGGAACCTGGTAATATCGAAGCTGAGGAAATATTCGGTATTCACGCCGGTGCCCATATACCCGGTCAGCGGCATCCCGATCATCACCACGTACAACAGGTAATGCCCCCAGTGCGCCGCCAACTGCCCAAGACGCGGGCCTGGTTCCTGAGCCGGCGCACGGTTCATAATCTTCCAGAAAATCCTGAGCACAACCAGCGCCGCGATGGTAAGGCCCACCGAGAAATGCAATTGCAGGGCTATCCAGTTTTCCGGCGTATCCTTTTCAGTAAACCAGCGCCGATAATAGACCGTGCAATAGGATCCCAGAAAAAGCAACGCCATCCCCCAATGCAGCCACTTGGCAACGGAGCCGTAATTTTCTGCGGTATTCTTAAGTGCCATCGAGAATGAGCAACCTGCTTGCAAGCTCTGCCTCGGACGGGACGATCTCTGCTTGCATGACCATCTCCCCCGATACCCGGCAGGAAGCAGATCATCCTAAGCCCCCCGGCCGGCAAAAGCAACGCAGGGCGCGCCGTTCCCAGCCGTTATCAAATGCTGCCAGCCCAAAAGCGACACGCTTGATATTGCCTGCCTGGTGAACCGGCCGGGCTACATGCCCGGTTCCAGGGTGAGCGAGGTTTCCCGCCGCCGGGTACGAGCCTCGCAGTGCACCTGATCCTGCACCTTGGATGCGCGCACCGGGGACAGGTCTTCCCTTGCGCCCTCCGGGGCTTCGATGAGGGTATGGGGTGCTGTGGCGGTCCCGAGGCGCATGGCCAGGAGTTGGCCGCCCTGCCCGGCGGCGCCATCTCATTCCTGCTTTCTGACCAGGGGTGGGGTTCAAGCGAAAAAAAACTATTGATGAAGACCACTTAATTTTATCAAGCGTTGTAATCGGAACTACAACACTTGATGTTGCCACCGGCAGATCAATATCCGCTGACTTAAAAGCCTACATAATCCGCTCTTTATTCGCCGGCTTAAGGCGACCGTGGACCAACGGACCACTTGAACGCCGGGAAAACAAACTGCCAAATCCTGTTCATGGCTTCGTTTCACACGCTCAAGGTGCGTCTGCAAATCCAGCGTCACCGAATGCGGCAACATCACCACACGATCCTTCTCCCCCTTGCCACGACGCACCGTAACAGCCTGATAATCAAAATCCACGTCCTGAACGCGCATCCGCACCAGTTCCATCAGGCGCAAACCACAACCGTATAACAAACGTACCGGCAAGAGATGTCGCGGGTCAACACACGCAAAGCGCCTGTACCTTGTTTCGTGTCAAAACCGTCGGAATATGCCTGGGTTTCTTCGCACGCACCACATTTTCCACCCAGGGCGGTTTCATATCCAGCACCCGCTTATACAAAAAGACCAATGCTGATAACGCCTGATTCTGCGTCGCCGAAGACACGTTGCGCTCCACAGCCCAACTGTTCCAGTTCCGCCTTGCCCATAAGGTTCGGGTGTTTTTTGCTGTGGAATAAAATGTACTGTCTAATCCAGCTGACGTAACTCTCTTCCGTACGGATTGGATAGTGTAACGCACTAATTCACTGACGCACCTGGTCTAACAGCTTTGGTGTGTTTTGCATAAATTATTTGTTGAATCTTTGTCTGCCTAATGTTTAAATGTATATTCTAACTACTATATAAAGCCATTATATTTGTCCAAAGACAATACGAAAATCAGAGAGTTTTTATTGGATTTATATATTTGTTGTGTTATATTTAGTCTTTATAATTATAGTTAGGGCTCAACTCCATATCCCCAGCATCTCTATAACATTTAAGATCGCTGTAGCATAATATTAGGAAAATTAAGCGTCGTTGTAAGGATTGCAACATGTCAGAAGAATCAGAAGACAAGAAACTACCTGAAGGTGGTAAAGCAGCAAAAATATCCAGAGGGGCTTTACAAGCCGTTGGTGGCGCTGTTCTATTTGCAGGAGGAATATTTTCTGCAATAGCTGGGGCATGGTCTGAAGGTGAGCAAGATAAAGCTAATCGCTTTATAAACTTCAGGTGAAATCATGACTAGAAATACATGGCCTCGTAATCAAAGTACTGCTTCTGGCGGTGGATTATCAACTGCTTCAGGTGGTGGTATGTCTACTGCTTCTGGTGGTGGAGCATCCACTGCTTCAGGCGGTGGCATGTCTACTGCTTCAGGTGGCGGCATGTCCACAGCATCAGGTGGTGGGTTATCTACGGCATCAGGCGGTGGATTATCAACAGCATCTGGCGGAGGTTTATCTACGGCTTCGGGTGGTGGACTATCTACTGCTAGTGGTGGGGGGCTTTCAACCGCAGCTGGAGGTGGTATGTCTACAACCGCCTGTGCAAATCCATACAGAAGTAATATTCCACCATGGCCTGTATTTATTAAAGAACTAGAAAAACGTGGTATGACTCAGTACGCTGATATGATTCGAAAATATTTAAGATAAGCGTTAACCGTACCTAACAAGAAAATCCAGGTGACGCCTACGGCGCACCTGATTTAGGCGTTATGTAGTCATGGATAAACACTATTCAGGAGAATTAAATGGGTATTTTGGATAAAGCCAAAGAACTAACTGATAAAGTTTCTAATTCAGTGACTGAATTCAGTAGCGATGAGGTTATCGCTACTGTAGTAATGAAAGCTGTAGAGAAACAGGAAAAGGTAAATGCCCTTCTTAAAGAAAAAGGATCGAATTATAGAGTGAATGATATCGAGTTGCAAATGGGAATTCCACCAACAATTACATTTGGAGTTCGTCGAAACTCTGATAAAGATGAAAGTAAACTTGAGAGTAGCGACGTTGAAGAAGGTATTACAGATACATAACAAGTCATTCCAGGGGAGTTCGTACCTCGCCCCCTGAACTTGACGTTAGGGTCGCTGACCTTTCCCCCGAAAAGGTAGCCAGTTTCAAAGAGACTTTTCCCATAGAATCGACCCTATGGAGGTCTCAAAATGAAAGGCAAGCGTTACAGTGAAGAACAGATCATTGGTATTTTGAAGGAGCATGAAGCTGGCATGCCGGCGCAGAACGTGGTCCGTAAGCACGGCATAGCCAACGGCACGCTGTATCGATGGAAAGCGAAGTATGGTGGCATGGAGGTCTAGCAAGCAAAGCGATTGCGGGCGCTTGAGGCGGAGAATGCGAAGTTGAAGCGATTGTTGGCCGATACGTTGCTGGAAAAGACCGCACTGGAGGACGTACTCGGAAAAAAATGGTGAGGCCGGCGCAGCGACGCGGCGCCGTCGTGTATAGGCAGTCGGCCTATCCCATGAGTCAACGCAGGGCGTGCCGGCTGGCACTACTGAGCCGCAAAGCGGCTGCCTACCAAGCCATTCCACACAATGACGGCGCACTAAAAGAGCGGCTCAAGGAACTGGCCGAGCGCTACCCGCGATACGGGTATCTGATGTTGCCAAGCATTGCTCAAGGCCCAGGGCCTGGTGGTCAACCGCAAACGCACCTATCGACTGTATACAGCGCTCGGCATGCCAATAAGAACCAGGCGGCGTAAGAAGCTCCACCAACCTCGGATACCGATGGCATTACCTACCCGGGTGAACGAACGTTGGTCATTGGACTTTGTGCACGACCAATTGGCGAATGGCCGACGGTTCCGGATCCTAAGCATCATAGATGACTTCTCTCGAAAATGTGTTGGTCAACTGGTTGACACGTCCATCTCCGGCGCTCGTCTGGCGCGCTATCTGGATGAACTCGCCATGACGCGCTCATTGCCCACCTCGATCGTACTGGACAATGGTCCGGAACTGACCAGCAAGGCCATGTTTTTCTGGGCACACAAAACCAAAGTAAAACTCTGCTTCATCCAGCCTGGGAAACCAACACAAAATGCGTTTGTTGAGAGCTTCAACGGACGCTTCCGTGACGGCTGCCTGAATCAACATTGGTTTAGGTCGCTCAATGATGCCAGGCAGATCATCAACGACTGGCGACATCACTACAACCATGTACGACCACACAGCTCATTGGGCTATCGGGCACCGACCGTGTTCGAAGCACAGGCTGCATGATATGATGTTTTTGTCTCTCTTTGAATGGCTACCCAACAGGGGGAAGGTCAAGTTTTGTGTACTCATAACAAATCGCTCAAGACGGACGTAAAAAGCATGGCTTGCGCTCCTTTTAGCTCAGGCGTTATGTATCACAGAGAGGGCGATACGTGAATCCGGCGAAGTCTTGGCTGCTGTTCCTCTTCTTGGTCGCGTTTTCTGCCGAAGGTGCTGATACCGAAATGTTGGTAGAAGGAAGATGGGCGTCGAGATTTCTACATTGAACACTAACAAACGCATGCAGACGAACTTCGGCAAGCTAGCGCTTGCCTCAGCCGCTGATGCGGAGCGTTAGGCGCATATGAAACTGAGAATCATCATTTCATATCTAGGAATTCCAGCGATATTGGCTACAGGAGGCGTATTTCTCTATGCGCTCCGGGAGCCATTTAGCCTCGAAATGTTGTCAGTATTAATAGTTAGTTTCTTGTTTTATGCAGTCCCATATTTGTTGTGGACCGTTATTATTGCTGTTAGCAAACCATCAAACATAGTCGCACATTCAGGTTTCATCGCATCAACGTTGGCACTAGTTTTAATTGCAAGTGTTTGGTTTATCCCGGGAGACACATCAGGGCTACAGTGGAGGCTTTATTGGCCGCTTGCAATAATCTTGCTTTTCGTTGTGCCAGGTGCAGTGGCTGTTTATGTGCATGTGCGTAAAAAGGCGCCTAACACGGCGCTCCAGTCGACGCCAAAAAGAGGCGCGGATGAGCTATAACGTTAGGCAACCGGGAAAAATCACATGATATTTACGATAATTGCTTTGTTCTCATGCGGTACGTTTTTCGGAGCGGCCATCTATATTTCACTAGCCCAACATCCAGCGGCAATTGAAGCTGGTGTTTCTGTTGGTGGACGATTTTTTCCACCGATGTATAAGCGGGCCGCGCCAATGCAGATTACCCTTGCCCTCGTTGGTTGTGTATCAGGACTGATTGCCTGGTACGTCACCGGCAATATTATTTGGGTACTTGGTGCCATATTTCTTATTTCGGTTGTTCCGATAACACTTGTCCTAATAAAACCAATTAACTATGTATTGCTTGAACCCGAAAATGATCCTGAATCGGAAAACACTCAGCAATTGTTATTGAGGTGGGGACCAAAGCATTGGATTCGATCGGTTGTAAGTGGGATATCATTTGTACTTTACATCATCGCAACGGTTGCCTAACAAACGCATGCAGTCGGACGAAGCAAAGCTGCGCCGCTGATGCGGAGCGTTAGGCGGCTAGGAGAACTACGGTAGTGAGATTTGACATCTACGGACCATACGAGCTTGAGAGAATGCGAGGCGGCTTAATCGCATCGACTGCAGATGCCCGACGTCAGTACTGGGAACGGATAGATGGTGAGATCCCTGGCTTGTCCGGTGCTTGTGGATGCTATGTCTTCGGAATCCAAGCGTCTCGAGGCACCTTGCCGTGGTACGTCGGAAAGGCTGAGAAACAATCGTTCTCGAAAGAGTGCTTTTCTGCCCATAAGATAAACCATTTCAATAGCGCCACAGTTGGGAGAAGAGGCAAACCGGTTTTGTTTCTACTACCGAAAGTCGCGCAGACAGGTAAATTTCTGAAGCCAACAACCTCTGTGAGAAAGGCCATCCCTGAGCTGGAGTCGCTCTTAATAGGCATGGCGGTCGCCCGAAATTCTAGACTCCTAAATACCAAGGGAACTCGAATGTTGAGAGAACTCAAAGTTGAAGGCCTGATCAACAGTGACAGGAAGGCGCAAGGGGGCGCTGCGGGTGCTCTCAGGAAGACGCTGGGTGCATAAGCGGCCTAACAAGGCGCTGCAGCTGACGGCCAACCCGCTACGCGGCTTGTCCGCAGCTGAGCTTGGTCGTTAGGCGTCACGGGAGCGCGTTCAGATGCTTCACCCTAAGCAATTTGAGGTCAACGAAGCCTGGCTGGTATTTCGTCTCAACAACAAACCCATCCGGACAGAGCGTGATGGAGACTTTAACTGCATCGCGCTGATGGATGCGGCGAGTTGTTTCATTCTCGGTTCCGAACTCACTCCCGTGGATTCCGTGGAGATCCCTCAAGAGATATTCCACAGCTTATTGAAACACGCAGAACATCATACAACGCAGCTGCCAAGGACGCTCTTCATCCCAAGTGAGGAGATGGCTGATTTGATCACTCGTAGGGCAAATGAACTCAACATCGACGTGGTGCAAGTCTCAGAAAACGAGCTTCTCATCTTTACCGGAGAAGCGCGCGACGGTTTTGCCGAGCAGTTTGAGGGAGCATCCGATGAGCCATAGATCAAATCTCGAGCCGCTGCCAACGCCGCAAGCAATACTCTGCGACGTTTTCCATCTGACGCCTAACCCATCGCTCCAGCGGACTCGACAAAGTGTCATCCTTTTTGCGAATGAAAAAAGGATGACACTTTGCTCAGCCGTTGAGCTCAACCGTTATGAGGATGGGAGTCGTTGATAAAATTTATTGGTTAGACTAAAATACGCTCCGAGCAAAGATATACAGGAGGTGCGTCATGAAAACTCCAATCCAATCCAACAACTTCTTCTTTTGAGCCGAGTAGCAAACGGAGAAGAGGTTTCCCATCTGAAACCAAAGTTAAACGTGGCAAGAGATTTGTTCACGGTAATAAAGAGCTTGTCGAAAAGCTCGGCAGAAATGATCCCTGCCCTTGCGGATCAAGCCGTAGGTTTCAAATCGTGTTGCCTGAAATCAGGTAAATATGATGGCATCCTCAGAAATGATTATTTCAGAGAATGAATAACCATCCTCATAACAAGGCGCTGCAGTCCGACCGGCCTACGGCCGGCGGCTGAGCGCGGGGGTTATGTATCACAGGGAGGGCGATACGTGAATCCGGCGAAGTCTTGGCTGCTGTTCCTCTTCTTGGTCTCGTTTTCTGCTGAAGGTGCTGATACCGAAATGTTGGTAGAAGGAAGATGGGCGTCGAGATTTCTACATTGAACACTAACAAACGCATGCAGACGGACTTCGGCAAGCTAGCGCTTGCCTCAGCCGCTGATGCGGAGCGTTAGGCGCATATGAAACTGAGAATCATCATTTCATATCTAGGAATTCCAGCGATATTTGCTACAGGAGGTGCATTTCTCCATGCGCTCCGTAGGGAGCCATTTAGCCTCGAAATATTGTCATATCAATTAATAGGTGGTTTCTTGTTTTATGCAGCCCCATATTTGTTGTGGACCGTTATTATTGCTGTTAGCAAACCATCAAACATAGTCGCACATTCAGGTTTCATCGCATCAACGTTGGCACTAGTTTTAATTGCAAGTGTTTGGTTTTCCCCGCCAGACCCATCAGGGCTTCCCATACAGTGGACGCTTTATTGGCCGCTTGCAATAATCTTGCTTTTCGTTGTGCCAGGTGCAGTGGCTGTTTATGTGCATGTGCGTAAAAAGGCGCCTAACACGGCGCTCCAGTCGACGCCAAAAAGCGGCGCGGCTGAGCTATAACGTTAGGTTGAAAAAAAAGCCGCGTAGAATCTAATGTAGAAGCCGAAGAACAAGATGTTCTAGCTTTTGAGAAAGCAGAAAGTGGCATCACCAAAAAAGCAACCTAACAAGGCGCTGCACCGGACGGCAATTCCGCTGCGCTCATTGCCGTCGGTGAACTTGGTCGTTGTGCAACATAAATAAGAGCTTCAACAATGAGCACAGATCAGGAAGATAAGAAATCATATGGAGAAATGTTCAATCAAATAAATTCGGTCTTTGAGCGATGCTTTTGGCCTAAAAGCCAATGTACAAATAAAGCAATTAGGGCTCATTCGGTACAGAACGCAGGCGTGCTTGATCTTATCTGTAGCAACAATCACGTAATTATGCCTCAAATGGAAATCGATATTGACGCTGGTCCTTCGGTGAAATTTAAGGAAGTAGGTAGAAACAAAGCAACGACGTTTACGGGGTTGTGTGACGAGCATGATGGCAAACTATTTGACCCTATCGACAATTCCAAATTTGACCCAACTAATAATGAACAATTGTTCTTGATTGCTTATCGCTCTGTGTTACGAGAATTGCATGCAAAAATGAAATCGGCTGCAGATATACAAAAACAATATTCAAGGGGGGTAGAGCTCGGTCGATTTGATCCAAATGTTTATGACGCACCTATGATGATATCCATAGTTACGATGGTTGAGGCTTATTCTTTCTATAGGTACAAATTTTCATTTGACTCCATTTATGGAAATAGCGCCTACAGTGAAATAGCGCACAATGTAGAATTCTTTAATAATCTTACTCCATCTATCGCAGTGAGCGCTACATACAGCCATATTGACAACATTAAGACTTTGGATGATCGTCAAGATCCAAAGTGCATATCGCTTAATGTCTTTCCTGATGATAACGGAGTGTACATTATATTCTCTTATAGAAAGGAGCATAAGAATATTGTGTTACCACATATTACGCGAGTTCTTCAAGCAGAACGGCATTATAAACTATACCTTATTTCAAAATTAATTTTAATGTATTGCGAAAACTTCGTTATATCTCCTGGCTTCTACAAAAATCTTTCTGATAACAGAAAGAAAGCCATTGGTGTGTATTTCTCTAACAATATCATGGGAGATAAAAAGGATAGCGAAAATGTTGATCTGTATTTGTTTAGTTGACAATATTGCACAACAAGTGCATGCACTCGGACAACAAAAAGCGCCGCTCGTTCCTCGCTCTACTTTTTTCCGCAGATGATTGGCAATGAACATAATCTGGGATATGCCGGTTTCTGGATCAGAGTATGGGCAGCCATTATCGACTCAATTTTGCTAATGCTTATCACATTTCCCTTGCTAATATCGATTTATGGAACAGACTATTTCGACCCAGAAATTTAGACCTTCATAGCTGGTATCGCTGATTTCATTATTTCATGGATATTTCCAGAAATTGCCGCCATAGTTTTTTGGATTTATAAATCAGCTACCCCAGGGAAGATGGCGATATCTGCGAAAATTGTTGATGCGAAAACAGGAGGAAAAGCATCGAAAGGTTAACTTAAATTCCGTTAGGTCTCGGTATTATTTGGGTTGCGTTTGATAAACGGAAACAAGGGTTGCACGACAAACTGGCGGGGACACTCGTTTTACGCAAGAAAAATTAAGCCCGTAACCCGTGATACTTAAATACAATTCACCTAACAAACGCATGCAGCCGGACTTTTTGCCCGCCACGCGCGCAAAAAAGCCGCTAATGCGCGGCGTTATGCGACAAACTACCAGCAAGTTTGTACCCTAGTCCAAGACTGGCCTAAGAGGTGAGAGGTTATGGAAACTGAAAAAGAAAAGCGCATTTCTGAAAGTACAGACAGAGAATTAACAAATGAGCGGAAGAAAAAAATCGATCGTTTACGTAAGCATGTACAATCCAGCATCGAGAATACCCAGGGAAAAGCACGCTTTAACAAGAGACGTGCGACTTTTATTAAGTTAGCCTCTTTGGTTATTTCCGCGCTTGTTACAGTCCTGATCGGTTGGAACTCAGCTGGACTTGAGATTTGGCTAAACAACATCGCACTTGCGGGTGCTGCAACCGTTACACTGCTGAGTGCACTTGAACCATTCTTCAACTATCGTGCGCTGTGGGTTGAACATGAGGAAGCCGCATGGAGATTCTATGCGGTGCAAGATGATATAGAATTTTATCTCTCTGGTAAGGAAATAGCTGATGTTGATGACGTGCAGCTTGATGAGTATCACGCGCGCATTCGTCGCACGTGGGATGAACTTAGCCAGAGGTGGCTGAGTTTTCGGCGAGGTGAGATGAACAAGCCAAAGAAAGATGTCACATAACAATCGCATGCAGTCGGACAAATTGCTGCGCTGGCGCTTGCAATTTGCCGCTGATGCGAGGCGTTAGATGCCAAAAGGAGGAAAATTAAACATGGTGAGAAAAATATGGGCATTCATTGCTTTTAATCTTTACGCCGCATGTCTGATCTCAGCATTCCAAGAAAACACGGCATATATTTTCGATTTTTCGCTCATAAAAGAAATGAGACTAGATGGAATGTCCATTGATCCCGGAGAATGGGGCTGGGGAAGTCATTATATATGGCGTCTCTTTGCAGGTGTTGTGGTTACAGCAATTGTTGGTTTCTTGGCTGGTTCAATTGCAAAATCAAAGGGTGCCTTAACAGCAGCAGTCTCAAATATTCCCAGCGTTTTGTACTGGGCATGGTTTGTCTATTTATTTGGTTTCTCCGATGTGCAGTTGGAAGAAAAGACTGCTTTTATCATTATTTCTATCATAGCAATACCGTTAACTACTTATATCGCATTTATCGCAGGTGGTTTCGGTGAAGAAATTCAGAAAGAAAATTTTGAGGAAAATACTGTATTAGGCGTAAACCCTTATCACTGGATATGGGCAATATTTCCAATTTACTGGTATGCACTTGGTATTGTATTTGTCATTTCAAAATTCATCGCTTTTCAATTTGTCAAATGGGACGAAACCAGTATTATCATAATCATCATTTCGTGGCTTTCATTTCTGACAATTTTAGCTTGGGTTTATCCACTTCTATTAGTGCATCGTGTATTAACGGGAGAAATATTGTCAGAGAAAAACAGTTTTATTCGAGGCATAGCAAACTTTGGAATTCTTATCCTTGGAATGGGAACGGCAGCAGGTTTGCAGATTGGTAGCTATTGGTTGATTGCAAAGATGGTGTCTTAACCAATGGCATCTAACAAGGCAAATGCACTCGAACGGCTAAAAGCGGCGCGGCTTCCGCTACGCTACAGCCACACCACTTTTAACCGCCGGTTATTTGCGGCGTTAAGTGCGCAACCAAATCCGAGATAATATCGTGGATTTAAGTCCAGTAATAATAAACATCATCAAAACATTCTGGTACTTCATACCACTGTTAATCTTAATTGGAATTTTTAAAACACCTTGGTTTAAAGGTTTTATTGGCGAGGTAATTGTAAACTGTGCCATCAGACTCAGATTAGAGAAAGATAAATATCATCTATTTAAAAACGTCACCCTCCCGACTGAAGATGGAACAACCCAAATCGATCATATTTTAGTTTCACAGTACGGGATTTTTGTAATTGGAACTAAGAACATGAAAGGTTGGATTTTTGGATCACAAAACCAGAAACAATGGACTCAGAAAATCTTCAAGTACACGGGTAAATTTCAGAATCCACTGCATCAAAACTACAAACACACGAAAGCACTAGCTTCATGTTTAGATATTCGAGAGTCTAAGATTTTCTCAGTAATTGTTTTTACCGGAGATAGCGAATTTAAAATAAGCATGCCTGACAATGTAACTTATGCAGGGGGGCTTATTCGATTTATAAAATCCAAGCAAGAAGTAGTTTTATCTTCAGATGAAGGAAAATTATCCATTGAAAAAATTGAGTCAGGTCGTCTCAAACCATCGATAAAGACTCATCACCAACATATTCAGCATGTCAAAGAAATCCAAGCCAAGAAAAAGACAGATAAAATTTGCCCCGAATGTGGCAGCTCAATGGTCTTAAGAAGATCCAAAAAAGGTGCAAATGCTGGCACAAAGTTCTGGGGTTGCAAGCAATTCCCAAAGTGTCATACAACTTACACTTACCAAGTGCATCCAAGTGACGCCGAAAGCGCACCTGATGCAAGCGTTAGGCGCATCTGACGGACGAGGCGCGTTGCCGCAACCGGAACGAATCCCGAGTCCGGACCAAGGTGGAACATCACAGTTTGGCATTATCAAGCGGCGGTCTGGGTTTTCCAAGGTGCGCTACCGGGGGCTGGATAAGCATGTTTGTGACCTGCGCTTTGAGTAATCTGGTGATGGCCAGGAACCGGCTGCCGAGGCGAAAGCAGCTGGAATTGCAGGGGTGTTGCGCCTGAAAAACGTTAGCAGGGGGAGGAAAAGCCCCGGATACGGTGAGGAAAGAGCTTTTTGAGTCGAGTGCATCGGCACCTATGCCGCATAGCTGAATAGTAAAAGAGCGTTTTGCATTGAGCATAACGTTTCTACGGATTAATCAGATGTTCCTTATTTGTGGAATCTTCGTCTGTCTAATTTTTATCTGAATAAAGCCGTTATATTTGTCAAAAGACAATACGAAAATCACAGAGTTTTAATTGGATTTATATATTCGTTGTGTTATATTTGGTCTTTAACAATCGGCGCGTTTTATGACGCACAGTTTTTAATAAAACTGACCAAGGAGATTGGAATGAAGAAAGTCATTACCCTAGCTGCTTTAGTTGCCCTGCTAACTGGGTGTGCGTTTACAACGCACAATGCGAACGTGACGATAAACCCACCGAAATCTGTATCGACCACTAGCACTCAGGGCACAGCCATTCATCTAACGGTCGTGGATGAAAGAGACGAACCCGATCTTGGTCGGCGCGGAGCGGGAATCGCAGTAGCCAAAGTGAAATCTGAAGGGCTAATGCCGAAATTTGTAAATGCCGTAGAAGAAGGGTTCCGTGCAAAGGGCTACGAGTTAACAAACGATAAAGCGGACGCAGACGCCGAACTCTTAGTGGTGCTACGAACTTTGAAATTCGAAGAGTCGACAGGATTCTTTACGGTCGGTGCAGAAGCGGACGCGACGATACTTGCGCAGGCTGAAAGGGGAGACGAAGACTACCGCAATCAGTACCGAGCTTCTGACGAAGATCGGCAGTTAGCAATTTCTTTTGGTGAGGGTATCGACGAGCAACTGAGCCTCGTGATGAATGAAGTATTGGCGCAGCTATTTAATGACAATCGTCTTGACGATTTCTTATCCGGCCGATAGCGGCCTGAAAAACTGTCATCTCTTATCATTGCTTAGCACGAAAGCAACAAAGCCAAAGAGTAAGGGTGGTATAGGTGGTGCCTAACAAGATGTTGCAGCTGACGTTTGACCGCTCCTTCCTTGCGCTGCCGCTACAGTCAGTCGCCGTCAAACGCAGCTGAACATTGCGTTAGGCGCATATGAAGATGTTCCTTATTTGTGGAATCTTCGTCTGTCTGATTTTTATCTGAATAAAGCCGTTATATTTGTCAAAAGACAATACGAAAATCACAGAGTTTTAATTGGATTTATATATTCGTTGTGTTAGATTTAGTCTTTGCAATTATAGTTATGCACTTATTAAAGTGTAGTTTACAGTAAATCAAATAACGTAGGAGAAATCGTCAATGTCATATTATTCCGTTTTAGCTGTTACCCCAACTTCAGAGGAGTGGATACCGGCCTATATTGGTCCTGTTAACAAGATCGTAGCTAAGCATGGAGGCAAGTATTTGGCACGTACTAGTAGCCATGAACGTATAGAAGGTGAAGGAGAGGGGGCTGCATTAAGAATTATTATAGAATGGCCATCAAAGGAAGCCGCTTTGAACTTCATGAGCGATCCAGAGTATGCTCCTCATTTAAAAGCCAGGACTGCTGGTTCAAATGGTCATCACCTTCTTATTGAAGGAAAAGATGATCTAGCGTAATGATTTATCGAGAACAGTTCATTATATGAACAATTGTTCTTATAGAACTTTTGGGTACAAGTATATACGTATGTGCCTAACAAATCGCTGCACCGGACGGCAAACTCGCTGCGCGAGTTTCACGCCGGTGAGCTCAAGTCGTTAGGCGCGACGAGAGATTAAAAGGTTTACGAACTACTTAATAAGGTAAGCCCAAGTCAATTTCAAAATAGAATAGGGCTAGTAAATGACGTAGATGTGATTGAAGATTTAAAAGAAATTGAGGTGCCACTGCTATATATTTGACCTTTCCCCCGAAAAGGTAGCCAGTTTCAAAGAGACTTTTCCGATAGGATCGACCCTAAGGAGGTCTCAAAAGGCCTTTTTTTCCGGGCACGGAAAACCGCGGTAAAACTGTGCTTCATCGCCTGGAAAACCGACCCAGAATGTGTTGGTTGAGAGCTTCAACGGACGCTTCCGGGATAGCTGTCTGAACCAACATTGGTTCCGCTCGCTTAATGATGCCAGGCAGATCATTAACGACTGGCGAAACCACTACAACCATATACGACCACACAGTTCACTCCATTATCTGGCGCTGTGTTCAAGGCAGAGGTGGCAGGATAAGATATTTTGTCTCTCTTTGAATGGCTACCCAACAGGGGGAAGGTCAAAGGAGCGGCTGGATTTCAATTGATTCAGTCATCCCCTATCGGAAACCTAATCCATGCCATGACCTCCCGGCAAACAGAATGGGCTATACCTGTGCACCTGAACCGGCATCCGGCGGTCACCACGGGCACGGTAAAATGATACAAAATATTTGACAATTCGATTTTTTTGTATTACTTAAGAAACAAGGCCCAGTGATCAGAGGCACCGGCATTATATTGCGGGTCCGTCCGGTCTTTCCGAGGATTTGTCAGTGAAATTAGAAAGTTATGTTTGCGGAGCGTGGACGGCAGGGAGTGCCGACGGCGTCGAAGTCCGTGACGCAGTGACGTCGGAGCCGGTCTGCCGGGTGGACAGTTCGGGCATTGATTTTGCGGCGGTATTGCACCACGGGCGCACGGCGGGTGGCCCTGCGCTACGCGCCCTGACGATCCATGAGCGCGGGCTGCGCCTGAAGGCGCTGGCGACTTACCTGCTGGAACGCAAGGAGGAGTTCTACCGGGTTTCGGATTGGACCGGTGCCACCCGCAGCGACAGTTGGATCGATATTGAGGGCGGGATTGCCACGCTGTTCAGCTATTCGGGCATCGCCCGCCGAGAATTCGATAATCAGCCTTTTTCTGTGGAAGGGCCGCCGGAGCGCCTTTCTGCCAACGGCAGCTTCGTGGGGCGCCACGTCCTGGTCCCCAGGGAAGGGGTGTCGGTGCATATCAACGCCTTCAATTTCCCCTGCTGGGGCATGCTGGAGAAGATCGCCCCCAGCTTGGTGGCCGGCATGCCGGTGCTAGTCAAGCCAGCCACGGTCTCCGCCTACCTGACCGAGGCCATGGTGCGCGCGATCATCGCCTCGGAAATTTTCCCGGAGGGCAGCATTCAATTGATCTGCGGCGGCGTCGGCGACCTGCTGGAGCACCTGGACGCACAAGATGCGGTCACTTTCACCGGCTCTGCCTCCACCGGGCGCAAGCTGCGCACCCACTCCAATATTATTGAGCATTCGATTCCTTTTAACCTGGAGACGGATTCGCTGAATTGCTCCATTCTGGGGGAGAGCGCGACGCCGGGCACGCCGGAATTTGATCTGTTCGTGCGCGAGGTCGGTCGGGAGATGTGCGTCAAGGCGGGACAGAAATGCACTGCCATCCGCCGCGCAATCGTGCCCCGCCAGCATGAGGAGGCAGTCATTGAGGCGCTGCGCCGGCGGCTATCTTCGATTGTGCTTGGAGACCCGGAACAAAAAGAGGTGAATATGGGCCCCCTGGTGGGCACGGAGCAGCGGGAGGAGGTGTGGCGAAACCTGGAGTCTTTGCAGCGCCACTGCACTGTGCTGCACGGCGGTAGCCGTGATTTCGAGGTCCGCGGCGCAGACGCGCAGCGGGGCGCTTTCTTTCCGCCCACGCTGCTGCATTGCGATCAGCCCCTGCAGGTCAAAGAGCCACACGAGATAGAAGCCTTTGGTCCGGTCAGCACACTGCTGCCTTACCGGGACAAGGGCGAGGCCATTGAACTGGCCCGGCGCGGACGCGGCAGCCTGGTCGGCTCGCTGTTCAGCGCCGAGGATCAGGAAGCGGCCGAGTTGTGCCTGGGAAGTTCCGCCTACCACGGTCGCCTGCTCATCATTAACCGCGACTGCGCCGCCGAGTCCACCGGACACGGCTCGCCGCTGCCCACGCTGGTACACGGCGGTCCGGGCCGCGCCGGCGGCGGCGAGGAGTTGGGGGGGGCGCGCGCCGTCAAGCACTACATGCGGCGCGTTGCCTTGCAGGGCTCGCCTTCCACGCTGAGCACGGTGACCCGGGAGTATCATCCCGGCGGCAAGCCGCTCGGCAATGCGGTCCATCCTTTCCGAAAATATTTCGAGGAACTGCAGATTGGGGAGACGCTGATCACCCACCGACGCACCGTCACCGAAGCCGATATCATCAGTTTCGCCGGCATTTCCGGCGACCGCTTTTATGCCCATTGCGACGAGTTGGGCGCACGGGATTCTTTATTCGGTCAGCGCGTCGCGCACGGCTACTTTGTGATCGCCGCCGCCGCTGGCATGTTTGTCGATCCCGGCCCTAACCCGGTGCTGGCGAATTACGGCCTGGACAACCTGCGTTTCCTGGAGCCGGTCCTGATTGGCGACACCATCCGCGTGCGCCTGACGGCGAAGCGAAAGATCGCCAAGCGCCAGCGCAACGCCGAGGAACGCCCTAACGGGATCGTCGTCTGGGACGTGGAAATTACCAACCAGAACAATAAAACCGTGGCACTCTACGACGTGCTCACCTTAGTGGCGCGCAAGAAAGGCGATGCGCAGCTTTCCACCCCGGCAACAGCTGAACGCCGATGAGCACCAACGCGCCCTACCAGACCATTGAATACCGCGTACAGGAAGACGGCGTGGCACTGCTTGTCTTCAATCGTCCGGACACGCTGAATAGCTTTAACCTGCAGATGCACCATGAAGTCAAGGAGGCGATGGTGCGCGTGCGCGAGGATCCCGCGGCACGCTGCCTGCTCCTGACCGGCAAAGGCCGCGGCTTTTGCGCCGGGCAAGACCTCAACGAGCGCAGCGTGGACCCGAAACAAGGCCCGCCGGACTTGGGCGACTCCCTGGACCGTTACTATATCCCGCTGATCCGCGCCATTGTTGCACTGGAACAGCCGGTAGTTTGCGCGGTCAACGGCGTGGCCGCCGGAGTCGGCTCCAGCATCGCACTGGCCTGCGATATCGTGCTGGCCGCCCGGTCCGCGAGCTTCATACAGGCTTTCATCAAGCTGGGGCTGGTACCGGACTCGGGCGGCAGTTGGCACCTGCCGCGCGCGGTCGGCCTGCCAAGAGCCAAGGGACTGGCGCTGCTGGGCGATAAGCTGCCCGCTGAACAGGCGGCTGCCTGGGGGCTGATCTGGGAATGCACGGAGGATGATCAGTTGTTTGACCGGGCCCTGCTGCTGGCTCGCCGCCTGGCCCAGTTGCCCGCCCGGGGACTGGCGCTGACGAAACAATTACTGAACACTTCCAGCGCACAACCGCTGCACGAGCGGCTGGAGCAAGAAAAGGAGATCATGCGCCGGCTGGGCAAGACCCGCGACTACCAGGAAGGCGTGGCCGCTTTCCTGGAAAAGCGGGCGCCCAGATTTTCCGCCCGGACCGTAACTGAACCGGCGGCGACTTCCATTCAAGAGACAGAGAAATGAGCAATCCAAAATACAGCGTGCGACAAGACCCGCCCGGCGCGCAGAAACTGGCAGAGGAAAGCGCCCGCTGTATGTACGACAATGACACGGCCTCGCGTGCGCTCGGCATAAAGATAGTCCGGGTCGCCGAGGACCAGGCCACGGTCTGCATGACGGTGCGCGCAGACATGGTCAACGGCCATGATATTTGTCACGGCGGCATGATCTTCACGCTGGCCGATTCAGGATTTGCCTTTGCCTGCAACTCGCGCAACCGGGCGGCGGTTGCTTCCAATTGCAACATTGATTTTTTGCGCCCTGCGCTGCGCGGTGATCTGCTCACTGCGCAGGCCGAAGTTTCGCACCGGGGTAAAAACGCCGGGCTCTGCGACGTCTCCGTACGAAACCAAAAGAATAAATTGGTGTCCCAGTTCCGCGGGCGCTTTCACCTGCTGCACCGGCCCGTCATAGAGCCGTCCGGCGACGGGGGCGCAGAGCAGGAATGAGCGCCGAGGCATTCATCTGCGACGCGGTGCGCACGCCGATCGGCCGTTACGGTGGCGCATTGGCCGCGGTACGCGCCGATGATTTGGGCGCGGTGCCGATTAAGGCGCTGCAGGAGCGCAACCCTTCCACCGACTGGAGCGCGCTGGACGAAGTTTTCTACGGCTGCGCCAACCAGGCCGGAGAAGACAACCGCAACGTAGCGCGCATGTGCACCCTGCTGGCGGGCCTGCCGCACAAAGTGCCGGGAACTTCCATCAACCGGCTGTGCGGCTCCGGCATGGACGCCGTCGGCATAGCGGCCCGCACCATCCGCTGTGGCGAGGCCGAACTGGCCATCGCCGGGGGCGTGGAATCGATGTCGCGCGCACCTTTCGTGGTGGCCAAGTCCGGCAGTGCGTTCAGCCGCAACGCAGAGATTTACGACACGACCATCGGCTGGCGTTTTGTCAATGCTGCCCTGCAGGCACAGTACGGCATCGACTCGATGCCGGAGACGGCGGAGAACGTGGCGGAGAAATTTCAGATCGAGCGCGTGGCGCAGGACGCGTTCGCGCTGCGCAGCCAGCAACGCACCGCACGAGCGCAGCAACAGGGCCTGCTGGCCGAGGAAATTATCCCGGTCACCGTGCAGCGGCGCCGTGAAACCGTTCTCGTCGAGCAAGACGAACATCCCAGGCCAGGCACCACCATGGAAGGCTTGTCCGCGTTGCCGACCCCGTTTCGCCGCGACGGCAGCATCACTGCAGGCAATGCCTCGGGCATCAACGATGGCGCCTGTGCCCTGCTGCTGGCTTCGGAGCAGGGCGTACGCAAGCATGGCCTGCGCCCCCGCGCCCGCATAAGGGGGATGGCAACCGCCGGTGTGGAGCCGCGCATCATGGGCATCGGTCCGCTGCCGGCCACGCGCAAAGTGCTTGAGCACACTGGATTGACGCTTCAGCAGATGGACGTGATTGAATTGAACGAGGCATTTGCTGCGCAGTGCCTTGCGGTGCTGAACGAACTCGGTCTGGAGGAAGACGCCGCCCACGTCAATCCCAATGGCGGCGCCATTGCGCTCGGCCATCCGCTGGGCATGAGCGGAGCCCGGTTAATTACGGCGGCACTCTACCAACTAGAGCGCAGCAAGGGCCGCTATGCCCTGTGCGCGATGTGCATCGGCGTGGGCCAGGGGATTGCCATGATCATTGAATCGGTATAAGAGGAGGAGGAGGTAACGATGGATACCCAGGAAAAAGAGTTTCAGCAAAACTTTCAGAAACGGCTCGACCAGGAGCAGAAGATCGAGCCGAAGGACTGGTTTCCAAAGGAATACCGGAAGAACCTGCTGCGGCAGATGTCCCAGCACGCCCACTCCGAGGTGATCGGCATGCAGCCGGAAGGGTATTGGATCAAGTTTGCGCCCACGCTGCGACGCAAGGCAATCCTGCTGGCCAAAGTGCAGGACGAGGCCGGCCACGGCCTGTACCTGTACAGCGCCGCCGAGACGCTGGGCAGGTCGCGCGGCAAAATGATCGAAGCGCTGCACCAGGGCACGGCAAAATACGCTTCCATTTTCAATTATCCCTCTTTGAGCTGGGCAGACGTCGGCATCATCGGCTGGCTGGTGGACGGAGCCGCCATCGTCAATCAGCTCTCCTTGCAGCGCGCCTCTTACGGCCCGTATGCCCGGGCCATGGTGCGGATCTGCAAAGAAGAAAGTTTCCACCAGCGCCAAGGCTACGACATCGTCATGACGTTGGCGCGGGGCAGTACAGAGCAGCGCAGCATGGTGCAGGACGCGCTGAACCGCTGGTGGTGGCCGGTGTTGATGATGTTCGGCCCGCATGATTCTGAGTCGGTGCATTCCGCGCAGTCCATGACCTGGAAGATCAAGCGCGAAGGAAACGATGAACTGCGCCGCAAGTTCGTCAACCAGGTCGTGCCGCAGGCTGACTTCCTCGGCCTGAAGATGCCGGATGCGGAGCTGCAGTGGAACGAGGAACGAGGCAGCTATGACTTCGGCGAAATCGACTGGGATGAGTTTTACCGGGTGATCTCGGGAGAAGGGCCGTGCAACCGCCAACGCCTGGATCATCACCGGGGAGCGCACGAAGAGGGACGCTGGGTGCGCGAGGCGATGGACGCCTTCGAGGCAAAGCAGCGCGCCCGCAAAAGCAGGCAGGCAGCCTGATGAGCACGGTTGAAAACCTGCCGCTGTTTGAGGTGTTCCTCCGTTCCCGGCGCGGAATGGACCACAAGCACGTGGGCAGCCTGCACGCCGAAGATCATGAACAGGCGCTGGAGTACTCGCGCGACTGCTACACGCGGCGCGGAGAAGGAGTCAGCATCTGGGTTGTCAAAAGCGACGACATTGTCGCTTCCCAGGAGGAAGACGCGGAGAGCTTTTATGATCCGATGGACGACAAGCCCTACCGGCACGCGGCCTACTATCAGCTCCCTGCCGAAATAAAAAATATGTGAAGCCGGGCCGGGCGGGTAGAGCGTGTGACCAAGACACAAAAACAGTTCGCTTATGCCGTACAGCAGGCTGATGACGCGCTGGTATTGAGCCAGCGCCTGGCCGAGTGGTGCGGGTGCGCGCCCTTTCTCGAAGAAGATATCGCGCTGGCCAACGTGGCGCTGGACTATATCGGGCGGGCGCGTCTGCTCTACGGCTATGCCGCCGAACTGGAGGGAAAGGGGCGCACGGAAGACGACTTGGCCTTTTTCCGCGACAGCGATGAATTCAGCAACCTGCTGATCTGCGAACTGCCCCGTGGCGATTTTGCCTTCACCATGGCACGGCAGTTTTTCCTGGACGTCTACAGCATGGAATTTCTCAGCCGGCAGGAAACTCTGGAAGACCGGCGCCTGGCGGCGATCGCGGGCAAGGCAATCAAAGAGAGCCGCTATCACCTGCGTCGCAGCCGGGAATGGATGCTGCGGCTGGGTGACGGCACGGAACAAAGCCGGCAACGCCTGCAAGACGCGCTGGATCAACTATGGGCATACGTGGGCGAGTTATTTACGATGGAAGCGCTGGAGCTGGAGTTGGCAGCGGACCGCCTGGCCGTGGACCGGGCTGCGCTGCAGCCCTGTTGGCAAAAGCAGATCGAGGAGTTGTTGGAGAAACTTTCGCTGCCGCTGCCGCAGGGCAGCCAAACGCGGTGCGGCGGTCGGCGCGGTCAGCACACGGAACACCTGGGCCCGATGCTGAAGGACCTGCAGCGCTTGCAGCGCGAACACCCCGGACTGCAGTGGTAGATACCGCACACGAGACACCGGCAGCGCCCGCCGCGGCAGCCAGGCAACACAGGCTGGAGCTGCTGCTGGATGGGATCAAGGATCCGGAGATTCCGGTCATCTCCATAGCGGAACTTGGCATACTGCGCGATTTTTCTCTGTCCGGACCGGATGGAAAAGGCGCACGGATCATCATCACCCCAACCTACAGTGGCTGCCCGGCCATGGAGCAGATCAGCGCGGACATCCGCCAGGTGCTGGAGGCGGCGGGCTATGATCCAGTTAGGATCGAGACCCGCCTGGCGCCCGCCTGGACCACGGATTGGCTCTCCGCCTCCGGTCGGCGCAAGCTGCTGGAATTCGGCATTGCCCCGCCACTGCCGCTGTGCGGCAAAGCCGATCCCAATGCATCCGACGCACAGCCCACCTGCCCTCACTGCGGCGCGCAGGAATCCTTCTGCATCAGTCCCTTCAGCTCTACCGCGTGCAAGGCTTTATTCCGGTGCCAGGCGTGCCAGGAGCCTTTCGAATACTTTAAGTGTATATGAGCCCGCCGGACGACAGCGGCATGTTTTATCCCTTGCGCATCGCCGACGTTCGCCAGGAAACCGCGGACGCCGTGTGTATCTCCTTCGAACTTCCTGCTCCGATGGCGCAGACCTTTACCTTTATACAGGGACAGTACCTTACGCTGCGCCGTGAGATCGAAGGGCAGGAAATACGGCGCTCCTATTCCATCTGTTCCGCGATCGGCGAAGGCACGTTGCGGATTGCGGTCAAGAAAATTGAGGGCGGGGTCTTTTCCACCTTTGCCAACGAAAGTCTGAAACGGGGCGATCAGATCGAAGTAATGCCACCGCAAGGCGAGTTCCACGCGCCCCTTGATCCGGCACAAGGCCGCTCCTACCTCTGTATCGCCGCGGGCAGCGGCATCACGCCGGTCCTGTCTATTATCAAAACCGTACTGCAGACCGAGCCGCTGAGCCGAGTGACCCTGATCTACGGCAACCGCACGACGCGCTCGATAATGTTTCGGGAAGAGCTCAGCTTTATAAAAAACCGTTTCATGCGCCGCTTTCAGTGGATCAATATCCTCAGCCGGGAGGAGCAGGACACCGAGGTATTGAATGGCCGGGTCAACAACAAAAAGGGGGCGGATTTGCAGCGCAGACACCTGATCCGCATACGCGATTACGCGCATTTTTTCCTATGTGGCCCGGAATCGATGATCTCGGAAGTTTCCCGCGGCTTGCGCAAGGAAGGGATCACGGAAGATCGCATTCACTACGAACTGTTTTTCGCCTCGGCACAGGACGCGCGCACGGTGGTGGAAAAACACCACGCACGCGCCTTAAAGCTGGGCGGAAAAAGCAGCACCATCACGGTGGTGGCCGACGGACGTTCAATTGACTTCGAGTTAGCGTGTGATGGCGAGAATATCCTGGATGCGGCTCTGGCCAACGGCGCCGACCTGCCGTTTTCCTGCAAGGGCGGCGTCTGCGCCACCTGCAAGGCCCGCCTGATTGAAGGCGAGGTGGACATGGACCTGAATTACGCGCTCAGCTCAGCAGACCTTGAGCGGGGATTCATCCTGTGTTGCCAGGCGCATCCGCTCACCGATCGGGTACGGGTAGACTTTGACAGCAAATAAAAATCCCGCCGGCAGAGAGGACGGGAACAGCCTCGTCACGCTGCAAAAACGCGATGGGATCGCCCTGATGCTGATCAACAATCCGCCGGTCAACGCGCTCTCGCAAAATGTGCGCCACGAACTGCTGGCAGCGGTAGAGAGCATCGAGTCCGACTCAGACATTGCCGCTGCAATACTGGCAGGCGCCGGGGGCACCTTCATCGCCGGCGCCGATATCGCCGAGTTTGACCACCCTCCCCGGGAGCCGCACCTGCCTGACGTGCTGGCCCGCGTACACGCCTGCAAAAAACCGATCGTTGCTGCCCTGCACGGCAACGCGCTGGGCGGCGGGCTGGAAACTGCGCTAGCCTGCCACGCCCGCCTGATCCAGTCCGATGCGCACGTCGGATGCCCGGAGGTCAAGCTGGGATTGATCCCGGGCGCCGGCGGCACGCAGCGCCTGCCGCGCCTGGCAGGCTTTGCCATGGCCCTGGACATGGTCAGTTCGGGACGCCGCGTACCGGCCGCGGAGGCATTGGCCAATGGCCTGGCGGACCGGCAGTGTGAGGGAGGAGTCGAAGAACTGCTGCAAGCGGCCCGTGTCTTTGCCCGTGAGCTCGCACAGCAAGGTGAGGCCCAGCCGCTGGATGCCGCACCGCTTATCAGGACTGCGGAAATCGAAAGCCTGCTCGCCGATGCGCGCGCTCGAAGCGCTCGCCGAGCGCGCGGTCAGACCGCGCCGCAAAGAGTGTTGGACGCACTGGAGCTCAGTTTGCAGCTGCCGCTGGCAGAAGGGATGGCGAAAGAGCGCGAGTATTTTCTGCAGTGCAGGGAATCCGGGCAATCCCGGGCGATGCGTCACGTGTTTTTTGCCGAGCGCGCGGCGGCACGGCCCGCGTACCGGTCCGGATCCGTGCCGACGCGCTCGATTCAATCGGTCGGCATCATAGGCGCCGGCATCATGGGCACGGGCATCGCGATTGCCATCGCGGACCAGGGGCTTAGCGCAACGCTGCTGGAAGAGAACGAGGAAGCACTGCAGCACGGCATGGATCGCATACGCGACCACTACCAGGCGATGATGAAAAAAAACCGGCTGACGGAACCGGCTTACCGGCAGCGCATGGCTTTGCTGCACGGCAGCCTGGATTATGCCGAACTATCCGGGGCGGACTTGGTGATCGAAGCCGTGTTCGAGAACATGGAGATCAAAAAACAGATCTTCTCCCGCCTGGACGAGGTGTGCAAGCCGAAAGCCATTTTGGCCAGCAATACCTCTTCCCTGAACCTGGACGAGATGGCAGCCGTAACCAGCCGCCCAGAGGACCTGGTGGGCCTGCATTTTTTCAACCCGGCCTATATCATGCGCCTGCTGGAAGTAGTGCGTGGCGCCCATACCGCACCCGAAGTGCTATCCACGGCACTGCATTTTGCGCGGCGCCTGGGCAAGCAGGCGGTGGTCGCCGGCGTTTGCGATGGATTTATCGGCAACCGCATGCTGCATCATTACGTTTACGAGGCAAACCGATTGCTCATTGAAGGCGCCAGGCCGGCGCAAGTGGATGCCGCCATGCGCGAGTTTGGCTTCCCGATGGGGCCGTTCCAGGTAGGTGACCTGGCCGGCCTCGACGTAGGCTACAGCATCCGCAAGCAGCGCCGGGCGCGCGGCGTATACATCGATCCAGCCGCCGCCGCAGTGCCCGACCGGCTGGTGGAGTTGGGTCGGCTAGGGCAAAAAACCGGTAGTGGATACTACCGCTACCAGCCGGGCAGCCGCACTCCGAACGATGATCCGGAAACGGAAGCGTTGATCGAACAGGTCGCCACGGAGTTGAAGCAGCCGCGGCGCAAACTGGAGGCGGAAGAGATCACGCGGCGCTGCCTGTACGCGCTGATCAACCAGGGAGCCCGCGTTTTAGAAGAAGGCATTGCCGCCTGCGGCGGCGACGTGGACGTCGTATGGGTGCACGGTTACGGCTTCCCCGTTTATCGCGGCGGACCCATGTACCATGCAGACCATATAGGCTTATCCGCGATCGTGGAAGAACTGCACCGCCTGCGGGAGCGACATGGAGAGCATTGGCAGGCAGCCCGCCTGCTGGAGGAATGCGCCGCGGACGGTACCCGGATCAGCGCACCTCGCTGATCCGCCTGGCTGGAAAAGATTCATTCGCGCCCCCGGCCCGGCACCAAGCGCAGCTCCCATGCCCCGGCCGGCCGGCATAAAGCACGCCGGGCGGCAACCGCTTGCGCGCCTGCGAGGACTAGCGAGCCTGCTCCCGGATCTGCTTGATCAGCGAGGAACGCACCGCATAGACCTGGGACAGGGGTTGTTTCCGCCAGGCGGCAATTTCATCGGCGCTGTACGGAGGCATACCGGCCGGGACCGAGTCGCCGCCAAACTCCGTTAACGTCCAGTTGAGTACCGCGGCAAGGCGGGCATCGCTCAAATCTGCACTGGAGACGCCGGGCACTTGTACCAGGAAAGCGCGGCCCCCCTCAACGCGCAGAAATGCTCCTACCTGATCGCGCAGCGACGGTACCTGGTTCGGCACTCCACTGCCGTCGGCCAGATGGCAGCCCTGACAATGCAAAATATAGTCGGCGCGGGTGCGCTGCGCATCGGCATCTGCCCGCACCGCCGTACCCGGCAAGCACAGCAAAATCGAACACAGAACCCATCTGCCGATTGCGCCGCAGCGCCCGATTGGTAATTGAACCCCTGCCGTCATCAATACACTTGCCGGGCCACTGCCGGGCAACGTCATCTGCTGGCCACGAACGGAGCAGGCCCAAGGTACGTTCGCAGTTCGCACACGGCTTGACCGTAAGGGTACACGGGTGGGACAGAGCCCGCTATTGATCCTCAGCGGTTCCCAGCACGATAGCCGTCGTGCAATGGTAAATCATGCTGTTGGTGCCCAGGCACCAGTTAATGTCATTGGATAAACGCGGACGGTAGACGGGACGGTCGCCTTCACTGCGGGTACATAAACAATTGCCACAGCCGGTTTTCCCGCAGCAGTCGTTGTAGGAGATAATGTAATTTTTTCCGTCAGCCGGATTTCGGCAGGTGCCGATCCAGGTAGCCGGAGACATCTCGGTGCCAGGCGGGCAGGAACTGCGACTGCCCCCACAGCAACTGCACAGGAAACCGTCTATGGCGCAGTAACGCCAGTAATCACAGCTATTGGGATCACCTGGGTCCGCCTGCTTGCCGCCATTTGCGCCGGGACCAGCCGCCCGCGCCATCGGCAGCAGGGGCAGTACCGGCGCACCTAGCAGCAAGGTGCCAAAACTGCGCAAAAAACCGCGCCGGGAACTACCCCGGGCGACGTTGCGCGCCCAGCGCTCCGCCCATCTATCCAGCCATTTGATCATTGTCATACTTATCCTGTTGCAGATGAAGGTAATCCTGGATCGATGCCACTTTGCGCTCCTTTGATTCAAAAAGGCTTTCCAGATGCTCGCGGGAATTGACGATGCCAAAAGACACGATGCGGCCCGACTCATCGATCAGTACCGCGTAGGGCAATTTGGCGATGCCGTAACTTCTGCCCAGCGTTTCCGACAACACATAGCGGAATGTTTCCAAGTGATGTTGGCCCACCAGCCCCCGGTGATCCAGGTCTGCCCCATCGCTCGCCAAAACAACCTCCAGCCAAGACGATTCCCGGGAGGCAATGGACTTCACGACCGACAGCAGTGACTTGCAGATCGGACAATCGGGAGACAAGAAATAAAGCAGGCAGCTTTTCGGCGCTTCGGCATCCCCTCCCAACCGTTGCCGCTCGCCATTCAGGTCGCGCACCTCGACCCGTGGCGCGGCGTCTCCCGGACGCAGCTTCTGGTTCAGCATCAGCGCTCCCGCCGGCGCAATTCGCTCATGGAGTACACCTACCTGCCGCACCAGGACAAAGAGCACCACGGACAGGATCGCCACCAGGATCCAGAGCAGCAGCAGAGAGATTTCCAACAAGCTCATGACCAGCCTGATTCCGCCAGCAACCGTCGATTAAGGGACAGCAGTTCCATGCTCCGGTAGAGCAGAACGGCGCAGAATACCGCGCCCAGTACCAACAGCCAGCCCGGCAGCGGCAGCGACGATACCGGGCCACCTGCCGCTGCCAGGCCGGCTATGCCAACCAGCACCAGGTTGCGCACGATCAATCCGGCATGTAGCGAGCCGGCGCGCTCCAGGCCGCTGCACCCGCAGTCGGTGCCAGCGCGCCCTCGCAGCAAGGCGAGCGCCATCAGCGCCGCATAAAACAGCAGTAGTGCCGCCGCGCAGCAAGCTGCCGCCGCGTACAGGCCATGCCGCTCCAGGCCAAGCCAGGAGAAAACCAACGGCTCTAAAAACAGTCCGATATAAAGCCCGATTCCAATTCCCAGTTCGCCCAAAGCAACGAGCCAGGCGGCCATGCGCCGCATACCTGATGGGAAGCGCGCCATTCCGTAGCCGCCAAGAACGCGAGCGTAATAGTCTCCGGCATTTAGTTTATGCACACCGGCCATGATAAACAGCCAGCCGATAAACAGGCCGGCCACCGCCGAGGAGATGCCAACCAGCATGGGCTCACTGGGGTGCATACACTACAAAGGGAGTTTCCTGGCCGAAGCCGGTCAAAGAATTGACATGTTCCCCGCTCGATGCGCGATACACGTCAATGTTCATATCCGCGTTAGTCACCAGCAACAGAGGATCTTCCTGCCGGTTCAAGGCGATAGAGATGCCGTGCTGTTTCAACGGAATGCGGCGCAGGCGCCGCTTCTGCTCTACGTCGTACACCCATACCTCCGGCCCCCCGTCCTTGTGGCTGCCATCGTATCCTTCCGGGTGCATCAATATGTAGACCTGTCTGTTGACGTCGGCACCGATGATCTGCCAACCGCCCGGTCTCCAACCTTGCCCGCGCTCTTCTTCCGACACCAAAGACCAGGAGGCGAGCGGCTTCACCTTCGCGGCGCGCAGATCCACCGGATGCATTTCGCCCTGAAAGGATGGAAAATAAGCGATGCCGCCGATGATCGCCGGCTTTTCAAAAAGCGGCGCATCATTGACGTCGAAAAAAGGTTCACTGCGCTGCCGACCGGTTTCCTGTCCGGAAGAATCGAGCTGCACTGAGAGCATGCTGCCATCACTGCACAACGAACTGAAGCCTCCGCCGGACGGGTAGACCAGGGCACAGCCCGAGATGTCTATCTCGCCGACCAGCTTGCGGGCGACAATATCGACCACGCTGACTGACGTGGCCGGGGTAAAATTGAATACCAGCAAAAGGCGCTCCTGGTCGATCAACTGCATGGCGTATTTTTCCGGCAGGATGAGCGCCCTTTTATCCGGCAGTTCAATTTCTCCGATCGGGCCCAGGGTTTCCTTGTCGTAAATGGTCAGCACGTCGGTGCGCGTGCCGCGGCTGCCCCTGGAATAGAAAACCTCGGCCACGTACATTTCCGGGCGCACCGTGGCTTGCGCAAAGGCGCCGATGTTGGAACTGTTGAACATGCCCTTGTATTGCTCCGGCAGTGTCTTTGCCAGCGCATCGAGCACGATCATTTTGCCTTCCAGCATGTGGAAAAAGGCCGCGTCGTGGGCAATGATCCAATGGGGGGGATACGGTACCGGCAGTTTCTCGATCTTACCGATCGTTTCCGGCTGCAACTCCGCGACCGCCAGGCCGCTCCAGGGCAGGAGCAACGTCCAGCATAGCGACAGAAACAGCGCGCAACTGCGCGGGCCGCAGGCACGCAACGGCGACCCAATTGCACACCGGCTATTGTGCCTTACCGGCAAACCGCTATCCAGTGACCGCATGCCCGTGAGCCCAGGCTAGTGCCGGGTCTGCTGAACTAGCCAAGTCAAAAGCGCACCAGGAAATCCAGATTAACCCAGAGCGGCCGGCCCTGGAATATCTGGTTGAATCCGCCCGGACCGGTAAAGTTAAAGGTATAGACATGATATTCGACGTCACCCAGGTTTTCCACAGACAGCGCCACCTCCCAGTCTTCGTTGTCCGGCACGTAGGCGAGCCGGGTGTTGAGCAGGAAATAGCCGTTCTCGCGGGATATGGAAGTGTTGGTAATGTCAAAGAAATGCTCACCCTGGTAGTTGAAATCCACCTGTGCCGTCAGGCTGCCACCTGCTACCCCCGCCCAGGTGTAGCGGCCCAGTCCATTAAAAGAAAACTCAGGCGCCAGCACCATCTCCCGATCGGTCAGGGTCGTATTGGTATTCAGATCGAGTACCTGGTCCACTTCAGTGTCCAGGAAACTGGCGCCGAACTGCAGGTCCAGCGACTCCGTCGGGCGGGCAAAAAATTCCACCTCCCCCCCGAGCACGCTGGCATCGGAGTTCACGATAAACTGGCTAACGCCGAAAAAGCTCAGCGCCTGAAAATCGTCGTAATCGTAGTAGAAGGCCGTTGCATTGACCCGGGCGCGTCCTTCCAGCAGATCCGCTTTGATGCCGACCTCGTAGCTGTTCAGGATTTCTTCATCATACTGGACGTTGACGTTGAATTCACCATCACGCGCTGCCTGCATATCCGTGTCCATGAAGCCGGCATTGAATCCGCCGCTCTTGAAACCCCGGCTGAAACTGGCGAACAGCAGCACGTCCTCGCTTACATCCCAACCCAAGCCTATCTTGCCGGACAAGTTATCATTGTCGATCTCGTTTACATTCCCCGCTATTACATCTGCGCCGCCGTTACGGTAATCAAATATCAGGCCATTTGCCCCGATCACGCCAACTTCCGTAAGAAAATCAAGCAAGACTCCTTCATCGGCACCAACCCGGTTGGTATATTCATAATCACGCTCCTCCCGGGTATAGCGCAGTCCCAAAGTCAGATTGAATTGGGGGTGCCACTCAAACTCGGTTTGGCCAAACACGGCGTAGGAGTCGGTATCCTGATCGAAATCCACGTCATAGTGCAGAAACTGTATCAGGTCCGTACCTGTAAACGGCGCCCCAACCAGGCCCAGACCGCCCTCGAAACCACCTTCGGCCGCCGGTACCGAGTTGAGGGCATTGAGCGTAGTGGGAAAGTACTGAATCTCCAACTCGTAGTCTCCTTCCACGTTACTTTGGAAGTAGTACACCCCGGCAACCCAGTTCCCGCGCTCATACTCTCCGGAAATGCGGAATTCCTGGCTGAACTGATCGTAGTCCGAGGCAAAGATCGGCTCAATGCCCGGAAGGGGACCGACGTCAGTATCTTCTTCGTGCCGCTTATCCAAAGTTTCATAGGCGCTGACGGAGGTCAGTGCAATCCCCGAGCCGAGGATTGTTTTGTAGATGGCGCTCACCCCGGCGTTCTCAATGTCGAGGACGCCGTCGCGATTGTAATCGCCCTCGTAAGGGTTGCCATCGTTGTCCTGGTATCCCCAAAAGTCGCCACCCATATCATTCGGGTCAAGCGAAGAGTCGGTTACCTGGTGTTCATACTTGGGAGCATTGGTATCCGACGAACCGTAATGCAGGTTCAGCAGCAAGCTGCTCGTATCATTGAGGTCGAAGTTCACCAGGACCCGGGCCGCCCCGTTCTCTCCTTCGTTGCCGTCCGGCCCGATACGGTTTTCCACGTAGCCATCGTGCCGGCTCCCGGCCAAGGCAACGCGCACTTGCGCAAACTCATTCAACGGACCACTGATCGCTCCTTCAAAGCGCAACTGGTCGTAACTGCCGTAGCCAAAATCGCCAGACAGTTCCAACTCATCGGTAGGACGCTTCGCGATATAGTGGACCAGCCCGCCGGTGGCGTTGCGTCCGTACAGGGTCCCTTGAGGCCCGCGCAGCACCTCGATCCGTTCCATGTCAAATAACTGGAAAGTCTGCCCGGCAATGGCGCCCATGTAGACCTCATCCCGGTACAGGGCGACAGGACCTTCGTTGTTGTCGTTAAAATCGTTTAATCCCACCCCGCGCAACACGATGGAAGGATTGTTCCCTTCTCCCACCGGCGTGCCGATGCTGAGTCCCGGGGTCTGCGCGGAGATCTTGGTGCTGGTGTCAAAGCCGAATTGGCGGATCCGTTCATCGCTGAACGCGGACACGGAAACACCAATGTCCTGCACGTTCTGCTCCCGCTTTTGCGCAGTGACCAATACCTCCTCTATTGCGTTTTGCGCCTGCACCGAACCGGCTCCCATAACCAGGGTCAGCGTGGCGGTCACGATCCTCCAACCCGCCCCGAGACCGGCATCAAGAGCAATGGTTTCTCTATGCAGCGATACCTTGTTTATAGACATAGCGTCCCCCCTTCCAAAGCAACTATCTCAAAGCAATTATCTGAGATATAACACTGTCGGAATATACTATATGGGTCAACTTCCTGTCAACGAAACCGGGCCGTTCCAGTGACCTTTCCCCCGAAAAGGTAGCCAGTTTCAAAGAGACTTTTCCCATAGAATCGACCATATGGAGGTCTCAGAATGAAAGGCAAGCGTTACAGTGAAGAACAGATCATTGGTATTTTGAAGGAGCATGAAGCTGGCATGCCGGCGCAGAACGTGGTCCGTAAGCACGGCATAGCCAACGGCACGCTGTATCGATGGAAAGCGAAGTAGGGTGGCATGGAGGTCTAGCAAGCAAAGCGATTGCGGGCGCTGGAGGCGGAGAATGCGAAGTTGAAGCGATTGTTGGCCGATACCTTGCCGGAAAAGACCGCACTGGAGGACGTACTCGGAAAAAAAGGTGAGGCCGGCGCAGCGACGCGGCGCCGTCGTGTATATGCAGTCGGCCTATCCCATGAGTCAACGCAGGGCGTGCCGGCTGGCACTACTGAGCCGCAAAGCGGCTGCCTACCAAGCCATTCCACACAATGACGGCGCACTAAAAGAGCGGCTCAAGGAACTGGCCGAGCGCTACCCGCGATACGGGTATCTGATGTTGCCAAGCATTGCTCAAGGCCCAGGGCCTGGTGGTCAACCGCAAACGCACCTATCGACTGTATACAGCGCTCGGCATGCCAATAAGAACCAGGCGGCGTAAGAAGCTCCACCAACCTCGGATACCGATGGCATTACCTACCCGGGTGAACGAACGTTGGTCATTGGACTTTGTGCACGACCAATTGGCGAATGGCCGACGGATCCGGGTGCTAAACATCATAGATGACTTCTCTCGACAATGTGTTGGCCAACTGGTTGACACGTCCCTCTCCGGCGCTCGCCTGGCGCGCTATCTGGATGAACTCGCCATGACGCGCTCATTGCCCACCTCGATCGTGCTGGACAATGGTCCGGAACTGACCAGCAAGGCCATGTTTTTCCGGGCACACAAAACCAAAGTAAAACTCTGCTTCATCCAGCCTGGGAAACTCACCCAGAATGCTTATGTTGAGAGCTTCAACGGACGCTTCCGTGACGGCTGCCTGAATCAACATTGGTTTAGATCGATCAATGATGCCAGGCAGATCATCAACGACTGGCGACATCACTACAACCATGTACGACCACACAGCTCATTGGGCTATCGGGCACCGACCGTGTTCGAGGCAGAGGCTGTATGATATGATGTTTTTGTCTCTCTTTGAATGGCTACCCAACAGGGGGAAGGTCACAATGAATTCGGTGGGGGATCATGGATTGGCCTTGCTCATTTCATGTTATCTACCGATCACAAAATGCTGACTCAATATGTAGGAAGATTAGATACAATAGTGCTATTTAAATGTGATAAAAAATCCTAACAAGACAAATGCAGCCGGACAAATTGCCCGCTACGCGCGCACTTTGCCGCTGATTTGAGCGTTAGGGCCCACGAGGATCGAAAATCGTATGTATAAAATAGTTGTAGTTTGTTTAGTTCTTCTCATTGCAGGTTGCGCGACTCCACAGCAAGGCACCAATTATCCTGCTGAAATGACTGGCATCGGCGATAGCTTAGCTTACCCTATCATGGCAGCAGGTTTCCAGAGAGGAAAAATATGGACTTACGCGCCAGGAATGACCAACATTTCTATCGGTTACAATATGTATTCTAGCCAGAATCATATAGCTTCAACAATATACTTATATCCTGCCACCACAACACTTGATGAAATATTTGAAGCAGAAAAACAGAATATCGTAAACGCTCACAATGGCACCGTAGTTGGGGCTACTAGAGAATTGACTCTATCCAAAAACGGAAATGACTACAGAGCTCTTGAAGTTACTTTCCAATATGAAAGTAACTTTATGGGAAGGCAGCAGGATGTCTTTTCTCAACTAGTGTTATGGGAGCATAAAGAAAAATTTATTAAGCTGCGAAGCACGTCGCCTCTGGCCGAGGGTGAAAGCACTCTCGCTAAAAACAAGGCGCTACTCGAAGCAGTAAATTGGGCATTTTAGCCCTAACAAGGCAAGCAACCCGACGCCGTAGGCGCGGGTTCTTTTGGCGTTAGAAGGCGATCTCAGTTAAAACAATGTCGATACGGAACACATTTCAGCTCAGTATTACTGCCGCTATAGTCGTCGCTTTCACATGGATCTATTCACTTTGGTACGGTGACGTAGTGGCTTCATTTGACATTGGATGATGGTTCATCCCCGCGCGAGCGAGGAACACCTCCGGATTATAGATCATCACATGGCAAATCGCTCCGACCTGCATGGCAAAGGCCGTCCCGCTAATAAAGCCCCAGTATGGCCGCCAGCCAGAAGTCCACCAGTTATCCGATTGCGCCTCGATGCGCATGGTGCGGTTCACCGATTCAAGCTGCTGAGTTTGCGCGAGCAACTGGTAGCGGCTCGCATCGGTGGCCAGCCGACGCAGCTCCACTTGGCTTTCAGTTTCCAGCCGCTTGAGCTTGACTGCCGCTTCCGGGTCTTTTTGCACCAGCTCGGCTAGCGCATCCGGCTGCGCGGCATTACCACCAAAGACCTGGGCAACCATTTGCCCAATCTTCTCTCCTCCTGGAATCGGCAGCACCGATCCCAGGAGCGGAGCCACAGAGCCGATAACTTTAGCCAGCTTCTCCATCACACCGCCATTGAATGTCCAGAGAGAAGGAGGGCTTGTCTTCCACCAGGCCCATGAATTCGTGGAAGCCCTTGCCGGGCGAGTTCTTGCTGGTCAGCACCGCGGGGACGCCAGCGAGGTAGCCGTAGGACTCCGCCACCAGCACGCAACCTTCCGTGTGCTCACGCTTATTGCCCCAGTGCAACAACACCCGGCTGCGACCCTGCACACCGGTGATCTCGAAAGGACGCCCCCACTTCTTGGTCTGGTATTTGCTCCCGCTGTAGTCCACCCGGCGACATTGGTACACGCCGCTGGGGATGCAGCTTACATTGGGTTGGTTGTCACGCCAGGGCGGCTCCAGCGTGACTGCGAACGGCGCGCCCTGATGCAGCAATACCCCGAAGCAGCCGTGCTCAGTGTCGGCGACCCGTTTGAGTATGAGTTTTTGCATGGGGTGCTATGATTGTACCCCTTTTAGGTGGATTTTACGCGGAAAATAAGAGTCTCGGTGGGGGGGGCAGGCAAATCCGTGCCAGATGTTTGATGTAGGCGGAGGCGGCGAGACGAGTACAGTCCCGACTTCTCTCAAAAATGTGTTGGCCAACTGGTTGACACGTCCCTCTTCGGCGCTCGTCTGGCGCGCTATCTGGATGAACTCGCCATGACGCGCTCATTGCCCACCTCGATCGTGCTGGACAATGGTCCGGAACTGACCAGCAAGGCCATGTTTTTCTGGGCGCACAAAACCAAAGTAAAACTCTGCTTCATCCAGCCTGGGAAACCCACCCAGAATGCTTATGTTGAGAGCTTCAACGGACGCTTCCGTGACGGCTGCCTGAATCAACATTGGTTTAGATCGATCAATGATGCCAGGCAGATCATCAACGACTGGCGAAACCACTACAACAATGTACGACCACACAGCTCATTGGGTTACCGGGCACCGACCGTGTTCGAAGCAGAGGCTGCATGATATGATGTTTTTGTCTCTCTTTGAATGGCTACCCAACAGGGGGAAGGTCAGTACAGAGCTGAGACTCTCTTAATTCTCATGAAAAGTTTAATGTTAAAAGCAAGGAGATGATTAGATAAAAATTTTATTTGTGTTTATTTTATTAACTATATCAATCTCAATATCAGCGCATGAAGCAAGTAATTTGAACCCATTAGCTTTTGGTGATGATCAAACTATTGTCGATTTAGATAATCTTGTCTGGCAACCACTAGAAGTGGAAGGACTTGCACCGGGTGCAGAAATTGCGCTCATTCGAGGTGACCTTAGTAAAGACCACAGTGAATCTGTTTTGAGGCTTCCGCCTGGCTATTTCGTCAAACAGCATACACACACAAGTGATGAGCTGTATATTTGGATTAGTGGGGAATTCACGCTAATTTCAAATAAGGGGGTCGAGAGAAAATTCAGAGGTCCAGCATATATTAGCTTTCCTGGTAATGCGCCTACTCACGGTTTGAAATGTGGTGATAAAGAGCCTTGCTTATTTTACCTACGATACTCTCGCCCATTTGATATTAAATACTAATGACTCTAACGCCTAACAAGACACTCCACCAAAGTAAAGCTCTGCTTCATCCAGCCTGGGAAACCCACCCAGAATTCTTAGGTTGAGAGCTTCAACGGGCGTTTGCGCGACGGCTGCCTGAATCAACATGGGTTCAGATCGCTCAATAATGCCAGGCAGATCCGTCACGACTGGCGACATCACTACAACAATGTACGACCGCACAGCTCACCAGGCTACCGGGCACCAACCTTGTTCGAGGCAGAGGCTGCATGATAGGATGTTTTTGTCTCTCTTTGAATGGCTACCCAACAGGGGTAAGGTCAGGGTGCGTACTAGAAAGTTAACAATCGCATGCAGTCGGACGCGGCAGAGCCGCCCGCTGATGCGAGGCGTTATGCGGAATAAGGCTATGAGACTTATCGTTATCATTTCAATGGCACTTTTTTCTGGTGAAATGTGTGCCGCGAATAGTTCGGATATGGTTGAGGCGTTAAAGCAGTACATAATTGAAAAAGACTATCCTGAGGTATTTGAAGACATAACATATAGGGTGGAAATCAAGAACATCATTTTTGATGATTTAGATGGGGATAAAATTTTAGAAGCGATTGTTCAGTTTAAACCGCACTATAGGCAATCACCTACTATTGTTTTTTATCGAATTTTGCCGGGTCTAAAAATTTCGAGAGTTATCGAGGGACTCGCGCCGGGGAAAATTGTAGATGCTGGAGATTACTACATTGATAGTCACACACTTGGACTGGCAGTAGATTTTAAGATAGAGGGGGACGTAGTTTCTATCGACGTCATAAAATCTGCAATGAGCACAAAAGGCTTTGGTGGTTTGGTTCTTTATCCTGAATTTATTCATGCAGACAATCGGACTTACAGTAATCTACCTACTTTTATTGATATGAGCCACTTGGATGTTAATGCCAAAGATTGTGAGCCGTTTGAGTTTCATGAGGTAAATCAAATCCAAGTTGGCGTTCACCGCAATACAAAATTTCTAGCAGCCTGGGTTGGCAGCGAAATTTATTTGTACAAAATCAACAAATTTGGCAATGACGGGTTTATCGAAAAAGAGCTATTGATTACCCAAACTCCAGAAGGCTTTAAGGGTTTTTCCGATACAGATTATCTAGGGTATATTGACAACACGGGCAACGTATTCGAATTGAAAATTCCACATAACAAACGCATGCAGCCGGACGCGGCAGAGCCGCACCGCTGATGCGAGACGTTAAATTTCACTATAGTTATTTTAGCAGTTACAAAAAAGGGATTTTGGGAAGTAGAGGATTTGGTAAAATCTGGTAAGCATCCGGTATGGATCGGAGTAGATGTATTGAATGACGAAGAAATAAATGATTTACGTGAGTATGGCGTAGAGCTAACTAATTTTAGTCACCCGATTTCACCATCAGACGATGAAGCGATTCGTGATGCTCTGGCTGATATAGCACTTCATCACCCTGGAGAAAGAGTCTGGTGTGAGTGCAAGCCGTGAAAATTAACAAGGCGCTAAACTCCATTCCGGTCGCAAAAGGCGCGGCCTCCATCGGACGTGCTACGCTATGATTCGCACGCTGGTTAGCTTTGCGTTATATGCTGTGAAAGCGCTGGTGTTCGTTCTCGTATTGTTTCTTGCGCTTCTCGGCGTGGTGTTGATTGCGTTCCAGTATTTGGGATACGGCGAACGCCGGTACAATTTCGCATCTTATGCCGAGATGGAAGCCGCCGGAATGATCGATACTGGTTGGCTACCCAGTTACCTCCCTAAATCCTCAATGAATATCAAACATGGACATGACATAGACACCAACGATTCATGGGCGTCGTTTCGGTACCAGGTTGGGGATATTCAGTCCGTCGAATCAGTTTGTGAAGTAGTCGCACAGACTCTACGAGGACAAAAATACCTTTGCCCACCTTCAGAGGCGGAACCATCCATCATTATTCTTAGAGCTGATGGTAGCGGGTACTACCGCATGTTGTACAGACATGGCATATAACAACGCGTTGCAGTCGGACGCCAAACCCGCTTCGCAGGCTTGGTTCCCTCCACACGCTACGTATGTTGCGGCGCCGCACGAAAATCAGAGAGTTTTTATTGAATGCATCTATATTATGTGTGTTATCTTTGGTCTTTATAATTATAGTTAGGAGGGGGCATGAAATTTAGTCAAATTGGATTACTACTCCTTATTGGATTGTTTGTTTTCGAGGAGCCAGCGGCTTGCGATTATAGTGCTACAAAGGAGATTTCATTTAGATCGACGAATTCTCAGGACGTCTTACACGTTAGTTGGCAAAGCGATAATTCTGATTGCAAAGGAGCTACACTAAGCATTGCAATCCTGTCCGATGATGATTCACTAATTTACGAAAATATCATCCCTTATACGCCACACCTGTATGACTATGGCGAATCAAATTATTCAGAGAAAGTCGATGAGTATTTCGATTTTTTACTAAAACATTCCATTGGGACAACTTCTGATTTACCAGTAAGACTCTCCTGTGAGGCTGGTTTGGATTGTGAATATGATTTTTTCCCAACGGCCGTGATCTCATATTATAGTGATCTGACAATTGAAAGGTACAATGAATTAAAGAGTAAAGGAGTTCCAATGATAACCCATGACGTCGGAAGAGAAGCCTGGGCTTCTTTTGTTTATGACCAGAATACTAAGAAGGCAGTAAGAATATTTTTGCGTGTTGTTTAGGTGCCCCCCTAACAAACACATGCAGCCGGATAAAAATGCTCGCTACGCTCTCATTTTGACCGCTGATGCGAGGCGTTATGAGGATGGAATGTGCCATTAGATATAAATTGCTTGATGAATTAAAATAGCGAATCACAAAAACCACATTGGAGGTGCGTCATGAAAATCGCATCTCAAACTAACAGCTTCTTTTTTTGAACCGAGTAGTAAACGAAAAAAAGGATTCCCATCAGAAACCCAAGTCAAACGTGGTGTCCGAGTTGTTCACGGAGATAAAGAGCTTAGCGAAAAGCTCGGCAGAAATGATCCCTGTCCTTGCGGATCAATACGTAGATTTTAAGGCGTGTTGCCTCAAGAAAGGCAAGTATGATGGAGCCCTTAGAAATCACTACTTTAGAGAATGAGTAGCCATCCTCATAACAAGGGCGCTGCAGTCGGACAAAGTGCCCGCTACGCGGTCACTTTGCCGCTGAGCGCGGCGTTATAAGGCATGAAAATGCGAAGCGTCTTATCACTTCTCCTTGTTCTGATGTCGTGTTCGGCATCTGCCGTCGAGCCTCCGGTTGGTTGGAGGGTTCCAACAGAAGCGGAATTGGCTTCCCAACCACTAAGGAACAACTCACCGATGAAGAATGCCGAGGTCGTTGGCGACCTAAATGACGATGGCAAGATTGATCGCGCATACTTATTCAAAAGTACTGAATATAGCGGGGAAGGTTTGCTTGTCAGCCTTTCTTCACCCAGCGGGTATGTCTGGAAAGTGCTTGCTCGGATCGACTGGGGAGAAGAGTACCCCAACGTTGACCTAGCAATGGGAATCGACCTCGTAGAACCGGGGAACCACAAAACAGCATGTGGAAATGATGGCTGCTGTGAATGTGACCCAGATGACCCCGAAATACTCATGTTGAACTCTCCAGGTATCTTGTACTTTCGCTTCGGAGGCGGAGCGTCAATCTGGTATTGGGATGAATCCAAACATAGATTCAACGCAGTCGCCGAAAGTGACTAGACGGTCGCCTAACAAGGCGCTGCAGCCGACGCCGGAAAGCGTCCCGGCGCCTTCGGCGGCTCCCTTCCCGGGCGGCGCGGCTGAGCTTGGTCGTTAGGCGCGAGATGGCTGCTACTCCAAGTTCGAGAGTGCCCGATGCCGAAGATTGGCGTGGTTATGAAGAAGATATTGGCGTACGGTATCTCCATGGCATTGATGTTAGATTTACAAACGGTAAAGTTTCTAGTTTCTATTTATGGGTCAAGTGGAGAGCCGGATTGGTAAATCACCCTAACGCCTCGCATCAGCGGTCAAAATGAGCGCGCAGCGAACATTTTGACCGCTGATGCGAGACGTTAGGCATCACTATGAAAATCTGCACAAAAATTAAACTTCGTTGCCTCTCATCTCTATTTTGTCTCTTGTTACTAAGCGCTTGCAGCGGATCTGGTAGCGAAGCGTCGAAAATCAGAAATCTCGTCATCGACCCGGAAATATTACCGAGTTCTTGCAAATTCATTTGGATATCAAAGCCCCAACTATTTCAGCCAACTGAAAAATACCCAGATGACTTTTTAGGTTTTGTCATTGGTAAGTTTTGGTTCAATCATAGTCCAGATGTTGATCTATCAAAACTAGAGGTTGGCTTCTCTAATGTCTTATCAAACCCAACCTCAGAAAACGCTCTGGTAAATATCGTCTTAACTTTCCAATCCGCTGAATTGGCTAAAAGTGCAGAAAAGTATTTAGCAACAATCCGTGCTAATCAGTCAAATTTTTTCCAAATACGAAACGATAAAACACTCGCTTACTTCGTGCACCACCAATCTGTTAGCACGCCTTGCAAAGCGGCTTTCCAATCCAAATTAACTCAGGCGGTAACAGGTGATGCCTAACAAACGCATGCAGCCGGACTTCGGAAAGCTGCGCTTGCCCTCAGCCGCTGATGCGAGGCGTTAGAGGACACTGGTAATGGAGAAAAATTGGAAGACGGCGCCTTGGTTAGTACGAATAATTTTTATCTATTGGATAATTCCAATGGTATTAACCGTAATATTCATGGCTTTCCTTATGTTAATAACAGCTACCATCGGTGGCATTTGGCGGATTCCTATAGATTTATTCAGAGTTGAGTACGATGCCATGCCAATAATAACTTCGATAGATCTTGGTTTTTCGATAATGTATTTTTCAGCTGGATTCTACGCATGGAGATTGTTGCGAGGCAACGGTACATCGAGAGTAGTGCTTGAGGTGTTTTCGTGGATTTCGATTGTGTTTACTGCGATAAATCTGTTTTACCCTGGATTGCACTATTTTGAAGTAGAAAATATTTCGTTCTCAATTACCGATTGGCCGTTTAGCTTACTGGCACTAGCAGTTTTCTTTCTTGGATTGCAGTCAGCAATTTTATATATGCTACGAACAACTAAAGTTAGGAACTATGCAGATGTCTTCTAACAAACGCATGCAGCCGGACTTCGGAAAGCTGCGCTTGCCTCAGCCGCTGATGCGGGCGTTATACAGCTGAATGCACAGCGACTGCTTGTCTTTTTTCTTTACTGTGCATTTCAGGAGCAATCATATGGCTGATAAAATTGAGCCAAGTAATAATCGTTCTAATCAAAAAAACCCCAACAAAGGAAACCAGGGAACAAACCGTCAATATGATCAAAATCAGGGTAATAGAGGCGCGCAAAAGAATCCAAATCAGAGAGAAAAGAAAAAGTAGTAAAAGTTAAGAAGGAACAGAGTCTTTATTGATTTCATCTGTTAGTTGCGCTACATTTGGTCGCTATCTTGATCGTTAGGTGGCATGGGACGCAAAATGCAGGAGTTTAAAAAAACGACAGCCTTACTGCTAACCTGCATCCTTACCATCCCGGTCTCATTAGCTGCAAGTTCTGACAATCAGTGCCCATTTTCGTCCCCCCTACCTGATTCATCAGTTTTAATCGGATACATCGCTAATCCAGAAGAAACAAACGATATTGGCAAATATCGATCTTTAGGTATCTTACGAAATGGTCAACTAGTTGATAGTGACGGAGCTTCAATTAATGAAGGAATGGAGTTGTGGAAGTTGGCTTCACCCCATTCTCCACCAATAAAGCTGAAAAACGTGTCTTCATTCCTTAGCATCATTGGAAATAATCATTGCGTATATCACGCCGAACTGTCAGATGATTTGCCATTGTGGACATTACTTTCCAGTCAGCCTCTTTATGATACATTCAAACAACCAAGCAAAATGGAGATAGACTACTTCACCAAATATGGAGACTCCTGCGTATACCAGGGCGATCCGCATCCTTCAGAGGAAATCTCTTGCTCCAGAGCAAGGCTGATTATGGTATCGGATATTAATAAGGACGGCATAAAGGAGTTTTGGGCAACCGATCCCTATACATGGGACACAGGAATTACAATTTGGCAACAATCACCCGAGGGAATAAAGAGATTATACAGTGTGTGCAGGGGGTGTGATTGAGAAAAATGCCACCTAACAAGCGCATGCAGCCGGACTTGCAAACCGCTACGCGCTTTGCAAGCCGCTGATGCGAAGCGTTAAGGAACAGAGTCTTTATTGATTTCATCTGTTAGTTGCGCTACATTTGGTCGCTATCTTGATCGTTAGGGGGACTGTAAAATTTACTGTGTAAATGGCGGGTTATCACAGTGAAGCTCGCTCACCGAACAAGATCATAAACTGGCTCATCGCCTGTTTCCAATCCCGGATCGGCATGGTCCACTTCCGCGTGATTTCATGCAAGGCCAAGTATAATACTTTCATCACCGCTTCATCGTTCGGGAATGAACGCCTCGTTCGGGTCACCTTGCGCAGCGAGGCATTCAGCGATTCTATGGCATTGGTGGTGTAGATTACCTTGCGGATCTGTGGCGGATAATCGAAGAACACGCTCAGCCGCTCCCAGTTGTTACGCCAGGATTGGCTGATGCCCGGATGTTCCTGGTCCCAGCGCTCGGCAAAAGCCGCCAGGGCTTGCTCCGCTTCCGTGAGGGTGGTTGCACTGTAAATACGCCTCAAGTCAGCGGCAACCGCTTTGCGCTGTTTCCAGCTCACATAGCGCAGAGAATGGCGAACTTGATGTACGATACACAGCTGCACCCGGGTTTGCGGGTAAACGGCCTCTATGGCTTGCGCAAAGCCCTTCAAACCATCGGTACAGGCAAGCAGGATATCCTGTACCCCGCGGTTCTTCCGCTCGGTCATGACCGATAGCCGGAACCGGGTGCCCTCGGGCGGTGCCAGCCACAAGCCCGGCAGCTCTTTCTCACCCTCCCGGTTGATGCCCGGCGCCAGGTAAACCGATTTATTCTCTACCCCACCCGAAGAACGGCTGCGAACCACCAGGGCATCCAGATAGACAATGGGATCAACGCTCTCCAGCGGGCGGTTCTGCCAGGCCTTGACCTCCTCCATCACCCCATTGGTGACCTGGGAGATAAAACTGGCTGACACCTCAACACCATAAACCTCCATAAAATGGGCTTGGATATCCCGGGTGGTCATACCCTTGGCATACAGGGAGATAATACGCTCATCGAAGCCGTTGAGCTGCCTTTCGCCCTTCTTGACCAGTTGCGGGGCAAACGGGCCATTGCGGTCACGGGGGACTTGCAGATCGATCTCTCCGTGGACACTGCGTACAGTTTTGCCGCTTTTGCCGTTGCGAGAGTTGCCGGTGTTATTGCCCGTCACGTCATGTTTTGAATAGCCGAGATGTTGTTCCATCTCCGCTTCAAGGACGCGTTCCGCCACGCTTTGGTGAGCCGCCTGAGCAAGCCATCCTCACCCAAAATATCTTCCGGTGATGTGTTGCCTTCCAGTAGCTGGTCGATCAATTTGTCTGATATTGGCATTGGTTAGTCCTCCAGAATTCACAATGCCATTTACACAAACTTTTTTACAGTCCCTTAAATGGTGCAATGTACACGCTTTCTCCTGAACAAATATCGGCAACTCTTGGCGAAAAGAGGGCACACAATAATAGTGCAACTGACGGAAGCATATCTATAGTTCTACTCCAAGATGTGCCTGCCTCACTGCGGCATAAAATGAGGAGGGTAAATTAAAACACCTAACCAAGCGCTTCACCCGACCAAAAACCGCGATGCGGTTTTAGTCGGGTGAGCTTGGTCGTTGGGCGGCGCGGATGAAGGGAGCGCCACACTGTCTGGTGCCGCTGTGAACAAGTACTATATGTGACCTTTCCCCCGAAGCAGCTGTTACCTGACTGATTGTTGTGGATCGACCTTGCCGCGACGCCGCCCGCCGGCACAAGAATGCCGACCGGGGCAAGGGGGCAAGGGGGCAAGGGCCCTCCCTGCAGTTCAGGTCCAGGTATTTTGCCGGAGAAAGGTGCGCACTTTTTCCATGTAGTCGCTACGGTCATGACTTTGAAACGCGACCCCTGCCATACGCACGGGATCACCAAAGAAAAAACGCTCGTAGAGCACCTGCCGGCTGCCGAAAGCCGACAAGGCTGTATCCCACGCCAAGCGGAATAGCGGAATACGATCCTGCGCCTCCAGCCGGGCCGACTGGTAGTATTTTTTGATGTCCTCGGCCAGGGGACCTGCCAGGTCCGCCTGGGTCGGCATCGCCACCAGGCCACTGGCCCCGATCTGCTGCACGATTTCGATCATGCGCGGATACAGGCGGGGATAGAGATTGCGCGCCGCGTCCAGCGGCTCCCAGGCGGGCGTCATGGTACCGTGCTGGTTGAGCCTGGCACTCGCTTCGGCCGCGAGGCGGAATGCCTTCATCGTCTCCAGATTCACCCAGATCTCGGTGGTCTTCTCCTGCACGTGCAGAAATTTCTCAACCCCGATGGCGTCGATCATCAACGACACCAGTCCGAGCAGAAATTCAGTCTTGGCAATGTTCTTGCAGACGACTTGGTGACTCATGTGGATGATAGCGCCGGTATTGGCGTAGGCCTCGTTACACGCCGGGACGTTGCGAAACAGAAATACATTCTCCCAGGGCACCAGCACGTCATCAAAGATGACCACCGCGTCGAATTCCTCGAAGCGCGAACCTAAAGGATGATCAAAGTGATTACAACCGTAATCCATCGTTTCGCGGCAGATAAATTTCATCCCCGGCGTTGAATTCGGAATGGAGAAGGCAAAGGCATAGGGAGCGTCCTCTTCCGGACTGCGCAGCAAGGTGGAAGGGAATGCCATGATCTCATCCGAGATCGGCAGCGTCGCCAGCAGGCGGGCCCCTTTAATGATGATTCCATCATCGCGTTCTTCCTTGATGCGAGCCGACAGGAAGGGATCTTTCTGCTTTGCGGCACTCACTGCGCGATTGATCTGCGGGTTAATCAGCGTATGCGTCAGGGCCAGGTCATTCTCCCGTACGTACTCGTGGTAGCGAAGCACGTTCTTGCCGAAACTGGGATCGAAGCCGTTGAGGTATTCAGACCCACTGGCAAAGGCGGATATGGCACGATTCAAGTAGCTCGGCTCACGCCCCATCATGCCCATGGAGTAGCTCGATGACCGCTGCATGGCGTCGCCGATGCCAACCAGCTCTTCCCGGGTTTTCGGGATCTGAAAGGAACGGGCTACCGGGTCCCCACTGGACGGAGATTGGAACAACATGCCGTTTTTCTCCTCGCATTGCATATCGTACAAACCTGCCAGGCTTTTCACTCCATTGGCAAATCCCGGTTCCGTGGTGACGTCGCGTATTTTCTTGCCGCGATGCCAAATCTCCGGAGGCTGTTCCCTGAGTCTGTCGATGAATTCTTTACCCGTACGTGCCGCCATTACTGCTCTCCTGTTTTGGACCGGGCACGGAAAGAAACCACCATCATCCCGTGCCGCTGATACTGTCGCCAGGTCCGCAGCCGCCACGCGACGAAGCTGCCGGACCGATTTATCCCAGTCAATCCCGGGGGAAGTACGTTTGAATACGCTGCTTCCAGCACCATAAAATTAACATGTTATCTATTTCTGAAAGTAGCACAGCCACCCAGGCTTGTAAAGAATTTTTATGCGGCATGCCTTTGGTGCGCCGCGTTAATCCGGCGCAAGGCTGCCACCCTGATACGGCTCTCACCGGCAGGCCGCATCTCCCGGGCGCGGTTGACTGACGGGTAGTACCCCCGGTGCAGCCAGGCAGCAGGCTGAGTTCCCTCGCTGGACCGCGATAGCGGCTTTCCGGCACTACCAGAACATTTGACGGCAGCAGAGACCCTCAAGGAAAAGATTCCCCGCTATAATTCCCGCTCCACGCTGAGGACGCACTTCAGCATTTTGTTTCCAGGCAAGAGTCCACTAAATGCAAAAAATACTAGTGTTGGCCGGGGACGGCATAGGCCCTGAGATTACGGCGGAAGCCGAAAAACTGCTTCGGGCCCTGCGCAGGCACCACGACCTGCAATTTGAGATCGCACGGGGGCTGATCGGCGGCAGTGCACTGGACGCGACCGACCAACCGCTGCCGCCTGAAACACTGGCCCTGGCACAGGAAAGTAACGCGGTTTTGCTGGGTGCCGTGGGCGGAAAGCGATGGGACACGCTCCCGCGCGAACGGCGCCCCGAGCGAGGCCTGTTAGCGCTGCGCTCGGAATTGGGGCTGTATGCCAACCTGCGCCCCGTTTCCCTGTATGCCGATCTGCTGCCGAGTTCGACGCTGAAACCCGAAGTCATCACCGATCTGGATCTGATCATCGTGCGCGAATTAACCGGCGGGTTGTACTACGGGGAACCGCGCGGCGTGCGCACGCTGGACAACGGCGAACGCCAGGGCTACAACACGATGCTCTACCAGGAGACGGAGATTCGGCGCATTGCGCGCCTGGCTTTCCATGTCGCGCAGCGCCGTCGGCACCGGGTCTGCTCGGTAGACAAGGCCAACGTGCTCGAGAGCATGATCCTGTGGCGCGAAGTGGTGAACGAGACGGCACGGGAGTTTCCGGACGTGGAGCTGAGTCACCTGTACGTGGACAACGCCGCCATGCAGTTAGTCAAAGATCCGCTGCAGTTTGACGTGCTGCTGACTGAAAATATGTTTGGTGACATCCTCTCCGACCTGGCGGCGATGATGAGTGGCTCCATCGGCATGCTGCCCTCTGCCTCGCTGGACGGACGCGGCAACGGACTGTACGAGCCGGTACATGGCTCGGCCCCGGATATTGCCAACCAGGGACTGGCCAACCCGCTGGCCTGCCTGCTGTCAGTGGCGCTGATGCTGCGCTACTCGCTGGACCGGGAGGACTTGGCCGCACGCGTGGAACAAGCCGTGGGCGCAGTGCTGCGCCTGGGCCTGCGCACACCGGACCTGTGCACCACCGGAGAACGACCCATCTCTACGCAGGCGATGGGAGACGCGGTAGTGGAGCAGCTGGGCACGCAGGCAACCGCAGACCCTGGCTAAAGGACGCCCGGACGGGCACGAGCGCCGCTCAGCCTGGACGTCCCGCATTGTTTGACGCTGCCCGGGGCAGCGTCAGTCGGCGACGTGCTGCTTTTGCAAAGTCTCCGCCAGGCTCATGCCGGAAGCACACAGGGCTTCTACCCGGGCACGCTGCTGCCGTGCATCGCCAGGAAGCACATTGCCCGAGTCCAGGGCAAGAAAGCGGATGTTATTAAGACACACGGTGCAGACCTGTACTATTTCTCCGACCTCCACCGACCAATCGGCAGGAAGGAAATGGCTGAATGTATCGCGCAACTCATCAAGTCTTTCCATCAGCCTTTGATCCTGCTCGGACAACTGCAGCACCGAACTGCCGTAGTTTTGCTCCATGTACTGCTTCTGTTGGCACATCTGCAGGATCGACGGAAAATCGAACAGGCGCGCTTTCCTGACTGCCTCCGGGGCCGCTGCCTCCTTTTTCCTGCTCGGCCCCACCTTCCTGATGACTGCGTCCGCCCCTTTCAGCCCCATCGCGAGCAGGTCATCCCAAAGGCCGGATGCCTCCTTTTTCTTCTTCCCGGTAACCCGGCTGTAGTCGCCGCCGGCAACGGCACACACGGCAAAGCCATAAAACGCATCGTGCATGGAGAGGATGACCCATTTCCATACCCACGGATTTTGCTGTGCTTCCAGCAAAAAATGGACAACCCTCTGCAACGAATCAATTGCGCTGCCTACTTCACTCGACGACCAATTCGCGCCGGACTCACTGTCGGCAGAATCCACCTCTTCGACCACTTCAAACTCCTTAACCATTTTTACCCAGCCTTGTCTCCGTGCCATCCAACCTATCAGCTATATTGTGCCACAAAGGCGCATGGCCCACTTATTCCGCGGCACCGAACGGATTTGTTGTGCTTGCTGCGCCGCCGGAAAGCCAGGCGGCAAGCAGCCGGATCTGCACCTCATCCAAGCGACCGGCCTGGGCCGGCATGATCCCTGCGCGTCCTGCGGCGATGGAAGTTTGTATGACCTGCACGCTTGATCCGTATAGCCAGACGTCATATCTGCCAGGCTGGGGGCGCCCAGCAACACGTTGCCCTGCCCCTCGACGCCGTGACAAACGGCACAGTATTGCATATAGATTGCCTGTCCGGGCGTATCTTCGGTACCGCCCCGGGCCAGGGACAAAACGTAATCACTCACCTGTGCCACTCCCTCTTCTTTCAAGACCTCTGCCCAGGGCGGCATCAGCGCTTGCCGTCCGGCCCGCAACGTGTGCAGGATCGGCTCCTCCGAGTCGCCCCAGAGCCACTCCTCGTCCAGCAGGTCGGGAAAGAGGTGGGCTTGTCCGCGTGCGTCCGTGCCGTGACAAGCGGCGCAGTTGTGCTGGTAGATCCGCCACGCCGTGCGCATCGCGGCCTCGTCGGCGGCCAATTCTTCAAGCGGCGCCTGCATCCACCGAGTCCGAACCGAAGCGTGTTTTCTGTGCCAGCGATCCTGGGTTTCCGCCAATTCTCCGGCCTGTATCCACTCCAGCGCCCCGGGTTCTTTCCCCAGTCCCGGATACAGCACCAAGTAGAGGCAGGAAAAATAATCAGCCCGAGCAGCAGAAAGAACCACCACCACGGCGGCGCGGCATTCCCCTTGCGCAAATTCCCGTCCCACACCTGGTCGTGGGATTTCTGCTGAGGCTCCGACCCAAAGTAAGTGGCAAACAGCAATACCAGCAACGCGACGATGCTGAGTATGCTCAGGCCAATAATCCATCCGCTCCAAAAGTTGGAAGTGAATTCAGCCATGTCCAGGCTCAGATTCTTCCTCGTCCAACGGAACGCGAGCCGCCGCTTCCAGCTTGTCGCGGTTGGACGGGGCACACACCCATATCGCAACCACGGTCAGAAAAGCCATCACCACCAAGTCGCCGATCAGCAAAAACCAAGTCACTCTGTCTCTCCCCGGTACCGCAGCGATTGCAGGTAGGCCACCAGCGCGTCCATCTCGGTCTTAGCTGCAAGCTGTTGCGCCGCTCGGGCGATCTGCTCATCCGTGTTGAGCGGCGCGGAGGGAAACAGGTGCATCACCCCACCGACTGCCAGCGGTGCACCGACCGTGGCAATGAATGCGCAACATTTGCCGATTGGCGCCTGCATCTCGTAAGTGCGGCACAAATAGTGCAGGAGCAACGTCGCCATGGTGTAGCCACCAAGCAGCGCGAAAAAATAGGCAACGCTGACGGCGAGCGCCGCCGCCGGAAGCACAATTTCCTCACCCGCCCCCAAGCGCCATCCAAACCAAGTCACGCCGAGATAGATGCAGACCGACGGAATCAGACCCAATGGCAAAGCACAGTGCAAAAAAACCTGCCCCAGGGGCGGGCTTCCCGCGCCAACTCGCGCAGCGCCTTAAACGGCGAAAACAGCACCGTCCCCACGTTAAAGTTCATTTCCCGATAAACCTCCGTGTCCGGCCAAACTCACCCTGCATCTCTTTCTGATCGGGACTGAACCCAGGACGGCAATCCCTGGCGAGCACAAGCGATCTCAATCCGCTTGAGAACTCCTGATTCATGGGAATACTACCATGGCAGTACTGTGGATCAACGCAGGACTCGGGCCGGCGGCGGTCGCAGCGGCGGCACAAAAGCAGTTGCTTGCCGACTCGGCAATGCGCTCAGCACAATGCTGCCCGCCCTGGCCCGGGCGCCGGCGCAGTCGGCGAAGCTGCGGCTTTTCTGAAGAAAGTGCATTGGATTACCCACCTGGGACAGGCATGATAGTCCAATGAGCCGCGCAGTGGATCAGCAGCAGGACGAGCGTTGGATGCAGCGTGCCCTGGAGCTTGCCCGATACGCTCTGCAGCAAGGGGAAGTGCCGGTGGGCGCCGTGCTGATACGGGACGGGGAATGTTGGGCGGAAGGCTGGAATCAGCCCATCAGCAGGCAGGATCCCACGGCCCACGCTGAAATTGTGGCGTTGCGCGCCGGTGCCGCCCGGCAGCATAACTACCGTCTGCCGGAGACCACTTTGTACGTCACCCTGGAGCCTTGCGCGATGTGTGCCGGGGCGCTGCTGCAGGCCCGGGTACGGCGCGTGGTGTACGGCGCCACCGACCCCCGGGCCGGTGCCGCCGGCAGCGTGTTTTGCGTGCTGGGCGCAACGGGTGAGCAGCGGCTCAATCATTGTCCGCAACTGCGCGCTGGTGTATTAAGCGCACCCGCCTCCCTGCTGTTGCGCGATTTTTTCCGCCAGCGGCGCTAGTCCGCACCTGGTTTGGATTCACCTTTGCCCCGCACGTCACTGACGCACCTGCACCCGGGGGCCCGGGACCTGATCGTCCTCGCAGAGCGCTTGGGGCAGGAGCTGTGCGCCCGGGAATGCCTGCTGGCGGTGGCGGAATCCTGTACTGGTGGCACTCTGGCGGCACTGCTGACGGAGGTGCCGGGCAGTTCGGCCTGGTTTGAGCGCGGGTTTGTCAGTTATTCCAACGCCTCCAAGCAGGAGCTGCTGGGAGTGACGCCGGCACTGCTGCGGCGCTGCGGAGCAGTCAGCCCGGAGGTGGCCTGCGCGATGGCCCGCGGCGCCGTGCACAACAGTCCAGCCGGGGCCTCCGTAGCCATCACCGGGATCGCCGGCCCGGCCGGTGGCAGCGCAGACAAGCCAGTGGGCACCGTCTGCCTGGCCTGGTGCCTGCCCGGCAAGCCGGTATGTTCCGAGCGGGCACACTTTGACGGCGATCGGGGCTGCATTCGCTTAGAGTCCTGCCGCCGTGCGCTTTCCGGTTTATTGGACAGACTGCAGTCCCGCTCATGACGTCTCCGGCAACGGCGGACGCGCTGCATCGGCGCCTGTTTTTTGCGCTGTGGCCAGACCAGGCGCTGCGCACCCAGTTACATGAACTAGGGTTGCGCGCCTTACCGGGCGGCGGCAAGCGCCGCATGCCGCCTGAAGATATCCACCTGACGCTGCTGTTTCTGGCATCAGTGCCGGCACAGATACAGACTTGCCTGCAGCGCGAAGCCGCGCAACTCGCCTGTGCCCCCTTTACCCTGCGGTTGGATCAGATCGGGCATTGGCCCAGGCCCGGCATCTGCTGGCTGGCCCCTTCCCACCCGCCGCAGGCTCTGCTGGCATTGGCCCGCGCACTGCGTGGTATCGCCGCACACTGCGGGCTGAGCACTGAACGCAGACCCTATATGCCCCACGTCACATTGAGCCGCCAGACGGCGCATGGCAGCGAACGCAAGAGCGCCGCAGTGCGCTGGCGGGTACACAGTTTTGCCCTGGTCGAATCCGTTCCACGCACCGCCCCCCGCTACCAGGTGTTGCAGCAATGGCGGCTGCGCTCAGAGGTGCCTGCCGAACGCTACACTGACTGAAAAACGGGCCAGACCTGTGGCCAGGTGCCACCCTCCAGCCGGGAACAGGTTACGACCCCACAGGGTGCGGCAAACCGTGGCAACGGGGACAGCACTGGCGCACCGACAGCGCTCAGCGCCGGGCTTTGTGCGCCGCGAATACCTCTACTGCCGCATGGTCGTGCGCGGCGGACGCACCAGAGGGCTGCATTTTCGATCGTTTGCCGATGACGCGGGAATTTCGCGGAACCGTGAGCGTTTCAGGGATTGCAGACCGGCGGAGTAAGACTTGAGACCGGCTCAATTTATGGGATAATCCGCTATTCTAGGGATGAGCGCCCTGTATAGAGGGGGAAACTTCAATGGATGAGGGGAAAAGACAAGCTTTAAGTGCCGCACTGAGCCAAATTGAAAAGCAGTTTGGGCAAGGCGCTATTATGCGCATGGGGGACGTCAATGTGGACAGCCGGGTAGAAACCGTACCCACCGGTTCCCTGTCATTGGACATCGCGCTTGGCGTTGGTGGCCTGCCGCGCGGGCGCATCACCGAGATCTATGGTCCGGAAGCTTCCGGCAAAACCACCCTGGCGCTGCACGTGGCGGCACAGCTGCAGCGCATGGGCGGCACGGCAGCGTTCGTCGACGCCGAACACGCCCTGGACATTCAATACGCCGGGCAACTCGGAGTGCAGATAGACGACCTGCTGGTCTCCCAGGTAGACACCGGAGAGCAGGCCCTGGAGATCACCGATATGCTGGTGCGCTCCGGCGCAGTGGACCTGGTGATCATCGATTCAGTGGCCGCCCTGGCTCCACGGGCCGAGATCGAGGGCGCGATGGGGGATAACTTTATCGGCCTGCAGGCCCGGCTCATGTCCCAGGCACTGCGCAAACTCACCAGCAACATTCAGAAATCCAATACCCTGGTAATTTTCATCAACCAGATCCGGATCAAGATCGGCGTGATGTACGGCAACCCGGAAACAACCTCCGGCGGGAACGCGCTGAAGTTCTACGCTTCGGTGCGCCTGGACATCCGCCGCATCGGCGCCATCAAGAAAGGCGACGAGGTGCTCGGCAACCTGACGCGGGTGAAGGTGGTCAAGAACAAAGTCGCTCCTCCGTTCAAACAGGTGGAATTCGACCTGCTTTACGGTGAGGGAATCTCCCGCGAGAGCGAATTGATCGACCGGGGCATGGAACTGGAACTGGTGACTCGTTCCGGCACCTGGTACAGCTACCGGGGCGAGCGCATCGGACAGGGCAAAGACAATGCCCGCCTGTATCTGAAGCAGCATACGGAACTGGCCTCGGCCCTGGAGCAGGAATTGCGCGAGCGCTTGTTCGCCCCCCGAGCACCCCGGGACGCCGGAGAGGCTGCCGCAGCGCCTACCGAAAAAGCAGTGAAATCCAGGGGGCGCCGGAACAAAAAGCAGGGCTGAGTCCGGCCGTGCATCCCGTGCGCTTTCCGTGCCCGCGGTGCTGAACATGGTTGCACCGCAACGCAGCGCGCGCACCGCAGCCATCGCCTTATTGGCGCGGCGGGAGCATACTGTCCATGAACTAGAGCAAAAATTGCAGGCACGCGGTTACGCCGCGCATGAGGTACAGTCAACCTTGAGCAGCCTGCACGGCGAGGGATTGCAGTCTGATCAACGCTTTGCTGAGAACTACGTGTATGAACGGGTGAGGCGCGGCTACGGCCCGGTGCGGATCCGCTTTGAGTTGGAGCGGCGCGGATTGGAACCAGTCTGGATCGAACGGGCCTTGCGCCCGCATAAAGAGGATTGGCAGCGGCATGCCGCCGAGCAACGCAGCAAGCGTTTTGGTACTATCTTGCCCACAGACCCCCGAGAGCGGGACCGGCAGTCTTCCTTCCTGCATCGACGCGGGTTCAGTGCCGAGCACATTCACCGGGAGCTGACCGAGGGTCCGTGCCCGGCGGAACAATGAGTGCGCCGATGACAGTGTTCCCGGAGCCGCCGGCGGCAGGCGAGAACCGGAGCCCGCCCCCGTTGCCGGGACAGGCCCGTGCCGATCAGGAATTAACACCAGGTACGATCATGATTACGATAAAGAAGATTGTTGACACCATGAGCAGCTTTACGCCGAAGCGCAGATAGATGCACAGCGCACAGATTCGAGAACGCTTTCTGACGTTTTTTGAGGAACGCAGTCACGAGCGGGTACCCTCTTCTTCCCTGGTGCCTCGCGGCGACAGTACCCTGTTGTTCACCAATGCGGGCATGGTGCAATTCAAGGACGTTTTCCTCGGTCTTAAGCAGCGCGCCCACAACCGGGCCGTCAGTTGCCAGCGCTGCGTGCGAGCCGGTGGCAAGCACAACGACTTGGACAATGTGGGCTACACGGCGCGACACCACACTTTCTTTGAAATGCTGGGCAACTTCAGCTTTGGCGACTACTTTAAAGAAGAGGCAATCCGCTATGCCTGGGAATTTCTCACCAACGTTTTATCCATTCCCGAAGACCGTTTATGGGTGAGCGTATATCATAAAGACGAGCAGGCGGCGCAGTTCTGGCTGCGTGACGTCGGCATCGACGCGCGGCGTCTATGCCGCTGCAATGAGGAGGAAAACTTCTGGTCCATGGGAAACACCGGCCCGTGCGGACCATGCACCGAGATATACTATGACCACGGCGCGGATCTGAAGGGGAACCCACCGGGAGAAACATATAAAGGGGAGCGCTACGTTGAAATTTGGAACTTGGTATTCACCCAATTCAACCGCACCATGGAAGGCAAACTCGAGACGATCCCGCGAACTTCGGTAGACACTGGCATGGGGCTGGAACGCATCTGCGCGGTGATGCAGGGGGTGCACGACAATTACGAAACGGACCTGTTCCAGCCGCTGATCAAGGCTATCCACTCGCTGCTGGAGCGCGGCGCTGACGCGAACCGGACCGGCGTGCGCACCATAGCCGATCATATCCGTTCATCCGCTTTTCTCATTGCCGACGGCGTCATCCCCTCCAACGAGGGACGCGGCTACGTGCTGCGCCGGATCATACGGCGTGCCGTGCGCCACGGCAGCCAATTGGGCATGCAGGAACCGTTCTTTCATCTTCTAGTGGACCCGTTGACGCGGCTTATGGGAAGCGCTTATCCGCACTTGCTGCAAAGTGGCGCCCGGGTACACGAGGTATTGCTGCAGGAAGAGGAGCGCTTTCGCGAAACCCTGGAGCAGGGCTTGCGCCACCTGGAACAGGCGCTGGCTGCGCCGACGGCCGGATCGATTCCAGGCGAGACGGTGTTTCGCCTCTATGACACCTACGGGTTCCCGGCAGACTTAACCGCCGACATTGCCCGCGAGCGCGGCCTGAAGTTGGACATGCAGGGCTTTGATCACGCGATGGAACAGCAGCGCAGCCGGGGCCGCCGCGCCAGCCGCTTTGAGGTGAAGGATCAATTGCCGGACTGCGCCGTGGAGACTGAATTTCAAGGCTACCAAAGCCTGGTCGGCGAGAGCGAAGTGGGCACCTTATACCACGATGGTCGGGAGGCAACGGAACTGCAGGAAGGCGAGCGCGGCATAGTGGTGCTGCAACATACCCCGTTTTATGCCGAGTCCGGCGGGCAGATCGGTGATCGGGGGCAATTACTGGCGCAGGGAATACACTTCCAGGTTGCAGATACCCTGTCGCACCAAAGCGCCTACCTGCACGTTGGGGTATTGGAGCAGGGCCGGCTGCGCCTCGGGCAGCCGATCACCGCCCGGGTAGATCCTGAGCATCGCGCCGACGTCACGCGCAATCATTCCGCCACGCATCTGCTGAACGCCGCGCTGCGGCTGCTGCTCGGTGCACAAGTGACGCAGCAGGGAGCACATGTCTCCGCCGATCGACTGCGCTTCGATTTCGCTCATTCCCGACCGCTCAGCGCCGCTGAAATAGAGTTGATCGAGGAGCGGGTCAACGCGGCGATCCTGGACAACGTGGAGACCCAAATCCGGCACATGCCGCTGCAGCAGGCGCTCCATTCAGGAGCACTGTCGCTGGACAGCGAAAAATACACGGATCCGGTCCGGGTACTCGATATCGGCGGCGATTTTTCGCGGGAGCTGTGCGGCGGCACCCACGTGCGCCGCAGCGGAGACATCGGCCTGTTCAAGATCACGTCGCAGAGCGCCATCGCGGCCGGGGTGCGCCGTCTTGAAGCAATCACCGGACGTGGCGCCTTAGCCTGGGCAGCGGCGGTCGAGCGCAGCCTGCAGGCCCTGTCACGGCTGTTGGGCGCTCAGCGCAGCGCACTGGAACCGCAGACACGGCGGCTGCTGAAGCGCAACCGCGATCTGGAGAACCAGCTTGAAGAGTTGCGCCAACGCCTGGCGCATAACGTCAGCGATGCGCTGAGCCGTTCCGCGCAACAGATCGGAGGCCTTAAGGTCATCGCCAGCGAGCTGAAGGAAGCCGATCCCAAGATCCTGCGCCAAACCGCAGAGCGGCTCAGGGACAGTCTGGAAAACGCGGTGCTGGTGCTGGCCTGCGTGACAGACGGCAAGATCAGCCTGGTAGCCGGTGTAAGCCATGATACAACCGGGCGCATTCCGGCCAGCGAACTGGTGAAATTTGTTGCCGCTCAAGTCGGCGGGCGAGGCGGGGGACAGGCAGACCTGGCCCAGGCCGGCGGCAACAATCCCACCGCCCTGCCGGCCGCCCTGGCCAGCGTCGCGGGCTGGATACAAGATCGGCTGGCAAGCTGACCGGCCAGCGACCAGTCCCTCAGAAGCACCGATTGCAGCGCATCCGATCCTATGCCTTGGCGGTTCCGTTGAAGCTCCCTTATTCCGTCGTGCGGCATCAGGCCGCGGCTGATCTTTCTGCCGTTACCGGACTTGCCGGACGCAGGGATTGGCTTGGGGTCGCGGGCAAAAATCCGGCGCGCCGTGTCTCCGTTATCCGAAAGCGAATCAGGGCCGCGATCGCGGTTCGGCACGCATGAGCCTGCAAGTGCATAAATACGGTGGCACCTCGGTTGCCAATGCAGACTGCATTCGAGCCGTTGCAGGTAAAATTGCCACCGCCTGCGAACAGGGCGATCAAATCATCGTGGTTGTCTCGGCCATGGCCGATGACACCGACCAGCTAATCAGCTTGTCCCGCCAGGTATCGACCCGCCCGCACCCGCGCGAGTTGGACGTACTGCTGGCCACCGGTGAGCAGATCACGATTGCCTTGCTCAGCATGGCGCTGCAGGACCTGGGACACAAGGCCCGCTCCTACACCGGCACGCAAGCGCGCATCCGCACTGACCAGGCGCATAACCGGGCCCGCATCCGCGACATTGACACCCGCCATCTGCGAAACGAGCTGGAACGGAGCCCGATCGTGATTATCGCCGGATCCCAGGGCGTTGACGAGCAGGGCAACATCACCACCCTGGGGCGCGGCGGATCAGACACCACCGCGGTGGCCCTGGCGGCGGCCCTGGATGTCAGCGAATGCCGCATCTACACGGACGTGGACGGCGTCTATAATGCGGACCCGCGCCTGGTGCCTGGGGCGCAGCGCATCAGGCAAATCGCCCACGAGGAGATGCTGGAGATGGCCAGCCTGGGAGCCAAAGTGCTGCGGAACCGGGCCGTGGAGTTTGCAAGCAAGTATAATATAGCCCTGCGGGTGCTTTCCTCTTTCGAGGAGGGCGTCGGCACCTTGATCACAACGGAAGACAAGTGCATGGAACAGCCGTATATCTCTGCAATCACCCATAACCGGGACGAAGCCAAGCTGACCCTGCTCGGAGTGCCTGACAAGCCTGGCATTGCCTATGAGATCCTGGGGCCGGTGGCCAAAGCCGGCATTGAGGTGGACATGATCATTCAGAACATCAGCGAAAACAAGACCACCGATTTTACTTTCACGGTACATCGCCGCGACTACAAAGAGACGACGCGTATCCTGAAAGACGTGGCCAACTCGCTGAACGCAAGCGACCTAATCGGCAACGAACGCATCGCGAAGATATCGATCGTTGGGCTTGGAATGCGATCACACGCCGGCATCGCCAGCAAGATGTTCCAAATCCTGGGCAAGCAACAAATCAACATCATGATGATATCGACTTCCGAGATTAAAATCTCGGTAGTGGTGGAGGAAACGCACTTGGAGAAAGGCGTACGGGCGCTGCACAGTGCTTTTGCACTGGACCGCCAGCCGATGAAAGAAAACGCGCAGGCCATAGCCTGACGCGACGGTAGAATCCACTCATGCTTTCGCTTATCTAAGGAGATGGAAATCTGGCATGTTGATCCTGACTAGAAGAGTAGGGGAATCCCTGATGATCGGAAATGAAATCTGCGTTACCGTGCTTGGCTTACGCGGCAATCAAGTGCGTCTGGGTGTGACTGCCCCGCGCGACGTGTCCGTGCACCGTCAAGAAATATTCGATCGGATACACACCTCCGACTCCGACAACGAAGAATAAAGTAGAGGCGGAGCCGGCGGGACCGTTCCATGGCCGCGGCAGCTTGCCGCGTTAGTGTCTCCTGCGCAGCCCATGCCGCTTGATTGCATGGTCCGTCCCTGCCTGCCGTTCGCGACGGAATGATCCCCGGCTTGCCTGGAAAGCACATGCCATGTGCTTGCCGGCATACATCAGAGCGCCGAGGTGGCAAGACTGAATAATGCACGGGGGCGCGCCTCCCGCATGGACCGTACCAATGGGATAAATCCGTTCCCAGGGCCGGGGCCCGGCCTTGGGTGAATATGCGCCGCATTGAGCCGAACAGGTAACGGCCAAAGCGCTCCAGCAGAAGCGCCGTGCATCTGCCCTGCCCTGCAGCAGCGCCGTTTGCAGGCTACGTGTCTTCTTCCGAATCCGGACGAGACCGATGGATCCGCGGCTCATCCGGGTTCGTTCCCTCTGTGTCCCTGGACCGGGCCGGAAAATGTGTCGCCAACAGCAGGCCAATCTCAAACAACAGCCAAATCGGCAGCGCCAGCATCAGTTGAGAGATGATGTCCGGGGGCGTGAGCAGCATACCGCAGATGAAGGCAGCCAGGATCAGTAACGCCCGCTGACGGCGCAAGGTATCCGCGCTGACTATCCCCATGCGCACGACCAGGAAAGCGGCGATCGGCACTTCGAAGGAAAACCCGAACGCCAGGAACATCTTGCTGCAAAAACTTAAGTAATGATTAATGTCGGTCATTATGGTAATGCCCTGCGGCGCCGCCAAGCTAAGAAAAGCAAACAACAACGGCAGCACCAGGAAGTAAGAGAACGCTACTCCAACGTAGAAAAGAATGGTGCTGCTCAGTACCAGTGGCAAAACCAGGAGCTGCTCCCGCCGGTACAAGCCAGGGGCAATGAAAGCCCAACCCTGGTAAAGCAAGTAAGGGACGCAAATAAAAATGGAAACCAGCAGCGTCAGCTTAAGCGGCGTAACAAACGGGGAGGTCACCTCGGTAGCAATCATGGTGGTGCCGGCTGGCATGCGCTCCATCAGGGGAGCGGCAAATACCGAGTAAATGTCGCTGGAAAACCAACACAGCGAGGCAAATACCAGCAAAACGCTAAGTACCGCACGCAACAGGCGATCACGCAGCTCGCCCAAATGCGACAGAAAGGACTGCGGCGGCTCCCCGGCGGCGACCGGATCTGAATCCTTCTCAGGAGAACTCAAGCGGGATCAGTGCCGCACCCAGACCCGACAGTCCGGCAAAGCGCTCATCGGCAAGTGGATGAAGGGCTCAGGAAGTCTTGCTGGTGTCGCCGGACGGCTCCCCGGACTGTTCTCCGACCGGCGTTGCATCGGCTGAGGCAGCCGCCGCCTTCTCCTCGTCGCTCACAGCCTTGCGGAATCCGCGCACTGCGCCACCCAGGTCCGATCCCATGCTGCGCAATTTCCTGGTGCCGAAAATCAACGCCGCGATGAGCAGCACGACTATAAGCTCTGGCATACCGAAATTCATGTATAGAGTCCCTTTAAACTTCTCTAATGCTCATTATAGCGGATCTCCGCGGCAGGCGGGCGTAAATCACCGCATTTGGGCTGCGTCAAGGCGGCGATTGAGGCGGGATTCAAGTTCTTCCAGCACCTGGGCCGGGGTCAGGCCCTGCTGTACCAGCAAAACCATGCTGTGAAACCATAGATCGGCGGTTTCATGGATCAGCGCCGAGGGCGGACCGCTTTTGGCGGCGATGATGGTCTCGGTCGCCTCTTCCCCCACTTTCTGCAAAATCGAGTCCAGGCCGGATCGGTACAGTGACGCCACGTAGGAAGAAGACGGATCCGCCTTCAAGCGTTGTTGCAAAACCGCCGTCAACCGCTCCAGGATGCCGTCTGTGTCCAACCCTGGCGCGGTCTCAGCCGGCGCCGGTGCCGGTGCCGGTGCTCCAGCCCGGGGAAGCCGGTCCGTAGTGGTCTCGACACGCTGCCAGCCCCGCTTATCGAGACGCCGGTGGAAACAGGACATTTGGCCGGTATGACAAGCCACGCCCTGCTGCGCCACGCGCAACAATAACGCATCGTCGTCGCAGTCCAGCCAGATCTCATGGACCTTCTGCCAATGTCCCGAGGTCTCCCCCTTACGCCAGATCTGCCGGCGCGAGCGCGACCAGTAGGTGGCATAGCCTTCCTCAAAAGTAAGCCGCAGGGAAGCCCGGTTCATCCAGGCCAGGGTCAACACGGAACCGCTGTCCCGTTCCTGCGCGACAGCGGGCACTAACCCATCGGGGGTCCAGTGCACCTGGTCCAGCCATGCCTCCTTCATATGGCTTCCCGGACTTCGATACCTTGAGCAGCCATCAACTGCTTGGCCTCACCGACCGTGTGCCGGTTGAAATGGAAAATGCTGGCGGCCAGCACGGCATCTGCCTGTCCCTGTAAGACCCCTTCGATCAAATGCTCCAACTGACCGACCCCGCCGGAAGCGATCACGGGCACGGTTGTGCTCTCGCTTATCCTGCGGGTCAGTTCCAGGTCAAAACCCAGTCCGGTTCCGTCTCGATCCATGCTGGTCAGCAGGATTTCGCCGGCTCCCTGCCCGGTCGTCATGCGCTGCGCCCATTCGACCGCGTTAATCCCGGTTGCCCGCCGCCCACCGTGGGTATATACCTCCCAGCGCGCGGGCGAAGCGCCGGGCACGCGCCGGGCATCGATGGCGATTACGATGCACTGGGCGCCAAAACGACGCGACAAATTGCCAATCAGCCCGGGGGAGCGCACGGCCGCGGTATTGACGCTGACTTTGTCCGCACCCGCGTTGAGCAACTGCCGCACGTCATCGCTGCTGCGCACACCGCCGCCTACCGTCAGCGGAATGAAGATCTGGGAAGCTACCCGCTCAACTGCACGGGCCATCGTTCCGCGGCCCTCATTACTTGCGGTAATATCCAGAAACATCAACTCGTCAGCCCCCTGTTCATCGTAGCTGTGGGCGTTCTGCACCGGATCGCCTGCGTCGCGGATATCGTTAAATCGAACTCCTTTTACCACGCGACCAGCGGCTACGTCCAAGCAGGGAATGACTCGAATCGCCGGGCTCACGAGGCGATGCCGTCTTGCGAACACAGCTCATCCGCCAGCTTTTGCGCCTGGGCGAAATCCAAGGTGCCCTCGTACAGGGCTTTGCCTGCCACTACGCCGGCAATGCCCTCACTTGCCACTTCGCACAGGGCCCGCACTTCGTCCAACCCGGTCAAACCGCCGGCAGCGATCACCGGCACGTTAAGCTCCCGGGAAAGCTCCACGGTCGCCTCAATATTGAGGCCGGTCAGCATTCCATCCCGGCTAACGTCAGTAAAAATCAGCGAGGACACTCCGTCTGCCTCAAAGGAGGACGCCAAGTCGGAAACGGAATGGTGGGATAGTTTGGACCAGCCTTCGGTCACCAGCTTGCCGTTCTTTACGTCCAAAGAGACAATAATGTGCCCGGGGAACTCGATACAAACGTCGGAAATGAAATGAGGCGTACTGATCGCGCGCGAACCCAGGATGACAAAGCTCACGCCCGCGTTCAAATAATTCTGAATCACCTCTTCGCTGCGGATCCCGCCGCCTGCCTGCACAGGCACGTCCGGAAAGCTCCTGGTAACCTCGTAAATAATGTCGGTATTGGCAGGACTGCCTTTCACGGCACCGTCCAGATCGATGATGTGCAGGCGCCGGGCTCCCGCTTCGATCCAGCGGGCCGCCACGGCCACCGGATCTTTCGAGTACACGACTTCCTGGTTCATGTCGCCCTGGCGCAAGCGCACACAATTCCCTCCCTTCAGATCAATGGCTGGAATGACTAACACCTGCAACGCTCCTTCAACGGATCATGATTTGAAAAACGGATGAAGCGGACCCTTGCCGTATACTATCAATGGTAGCACACAGCGCAGGCAGCTCGCGCCACCATCACTTCCTCGTTGGCCGGACCATCGAAAATCCTTTTCCATCAACAAAGTACTTCAATTTCGCCGCGAATTGCAACGGTTCATGGAAAAGACTACATATCCAGTTTTCTTGTTATTGTCAATAAGAATGGACTTAAAAAACGCGGCACTCGCAACCACCGCGACCGTGCGGCCCCTGGGCGGGGTCGCCGGCGGGGACATCCCTGCCTCTCAGCCTTTGAACCGGCCAAGGAGGCCTTGTCGCCTGACGCGACGCAGCCCGAACGAGGAGCAGAGGCAAAACACCGAGGTGAAGGCAGGGTATACCTTGACCCACCCAAGCGCGGTGGATCGCTGCTTCCTGCGCGCCCGCTACGCGCTCAATGCCCTGGAGCGACACAAGTATCCAGGCGCAGGCACGGCAGGGTTTCCGGGGCACCCCACCGAGTGCGGGAGATCGATCCAGCGCTATCGGCACAGGCAGCGGAACTCACCCGGCGCCGGGCCGTCTGTGCACGCAGATGCCCGGCACCGGGGCGGGGGATCTGCCGGGAAATGAAACCGCGCACGATCAGTGCTGGTTCTGCGCCTGCATGTTTCGTGAACGGTCAAGCCCGTCTGCACTTGTACTTGGCTTAGAATAAGGAGTATTTTGAGCGTGGGTCCGTTCTATGAAACAAGGGGGACAAAGATGAAATTTTGGCGAGAGACTGCGATTTGCACCTGTATGCTGCTGGCGCTGCCGGCGTTTGGGCAGGAGGAGGAAAACTTCGAGCCGGTGCCGGAACCGCCGGAAATTCCACCACCGCTCGAAAGCGGAACAACGATCGAGCCGGACATCACCATCATCCGCAGGGAGGACACGACCTACGAAGAGTATCGCCTGAACGGCCACCTGTACATGGTCAAGATTATTCCGACGGTGGGAGCTCCTTACTACATGCTGGACGCGGATGGCGATGGAAACATGGAATCGCGAATGAATTCGCTCGAAAGTGACTTTGCGGTGCCGCAATGGGTGCTGTTTAGCTGGTAGACCGCCCTCGGCTTTTGCAGGTCAGACCGCAGCTTCGCCCCAGTCCGCGCTTCCGTACCTAGATGTCCGTCTATACCCCGGTCTCCGCCCGTCAGCTCGCAGCGTTCTTGCGGCGTTATGACCTTGGACCGGTAACAAACCTGCAGGGGGTCCCTGACGGGATCGAGAACACCAACTATTTCCTGAACACCGAGCGGGGCGCATACGTGCTCACCCTGTTTGAGCAGTACACCGTTGCGGAAATACCGTACTTTTTGCAGTTGATGGCCCATTTGGCCAAACGCGGCATCCCCAGCGCTCATCCGGTTGCCGATCGCAACGGCGAATACCTGAACCAACTGAACGAACGTCCCGCTGCCATCGTACAACGCCTGCAAGGGGCGAGCCTGGAAAAGCCGAGCCCCCGGCATTGTGCGGCCGTGGGCCACTACCTGGCGATGATCCACAAGCAGGGGGCTGACTTTCCGCTGCAAAAAGAATGCTCGCGCGATTACGCGTGGTGCCGGCGCACGGCACATAAAGTGCTGCCCTTGCTTCCCACGGAAGAACAGGAAATGATTCGGGCCGAGCTCGCCTACCAGGCAGAACATGATTTTCTGCAAAGCCCCTGCGGGGTGATCCATGCCGACCTGTTTCGGGACAACGTGCTCTTCGTCGGTGACAAGCTGAGCGGCATCATCGATTTTTACTACTCCTGCCACTGGCCTTTTATTTACGACCTGGCCGTTGCGGTAAACGATTGGTGCAACAACGGTAACGCAGGCTGGGACGAGGTCAACATCAAGGCCCTGCTGGAAGCCTACCGGCAAATACGCGAGGTGCAGCCCGGCGAGATCGAGTTATGGCCGGTCGTGCTCCGGGCAGCTGCGCTGCGTTTCTGGCTGTCCCGCCTGAAGGACAAGCACTTCCCCCGCTCCGGCACCATTATTCATATCAAAGACCCGGCAACGTTTGCCCATCGCCTGCACAGAAACATCTGCAAAGGCGAACGGGCACGGGACATGTGGCAGTTTGACCAGGTCGCCTGAATGCACCCGTTTCCGTGATATTCCCATCTGCCCGAGGCCACGGGCAACTCACAGCAGCAGCACAGTTCCCAAGCCCAGAAAACTCAGAAAGCCTACCACGTCGGTAACCGTTGTCAGCACGACCCCGCCGGCCAGTGCCGGATCGACGCGGCAGGCGTGCAGGAAAAGCGGGATCAGGGCACCGGCCAACGCAGCCACCAGCAGGTTAAACAGGATGGCCAAGCCGAACACTATGCCCAGGTCGAAGTCGTCGAACCATTGCGTGGCGATGAAGGCTACAACCAGCGCCCAGACCAATCCATTCAGTGCACCAACGGCCAATTCCTTGCGCAGCAGCAGCGGAGCGTTGGCGCGCCCGAGCCGCTTCAGAGCCAAACCGCGGATCGCAACCGCCAAGGTCTGGTTGCCGGCGATCCCGCCCATGCTGGCGACAATCGGCATCAGCACCGCCAGTGGCACCAGCTGGCGGATGCTTTCCTCGAAGCGACCGATCACCCAGGAAGCCAAAAAGGCGGTCAGCAGGTTAATCCCCAGCCAAAATCCGCGGCGCCACGCACTGCGCCAAACCGGGGCGAACATCTCATCTCCCTCACGCACCCCGACCATGTTGAACATGGTCTGATCGGCTCGTTCCTGCAGCACGTCGAGGGCGTCATCCACGGTGATCCGGCCCAGCAGGTAACCATGTCTGTCCAGCACCGGGGCGGACAGCAGGTCGCGCTCGGCAAAGCGCTTGGCGGCTTCCACGGCAGGCAGGTCCGCGCGGATAGGCTCTATCCCGGTGTAAATGATTTCGCCCACCGTCTGGGTCGGCAAAGCCATCAGGATGCCGGCCAGCGGCAACACTCCCAGGTAGCGGTTGTTGCGGTCCACCACCATCAGGCTGTCTGTGCCTTTGGGTAACTTCCCCAGGCGGCGCAGGTAACGAACGACTACGTCCAGGGTCACATCGGCGCGAACCAGTACCACGTCGGCGTCCATCAAACCGCCGGCTTGATCCTCCGGGTAGGAAAGCAGGGAGGTAAGCCGGCGCCGATTTTGCTCGCTCATCGACCGCAATACGCGGTCGATCCGATCTTTAGGCAGATCCTGCAGGACGTCAGCCGCGTCGTCTGCGGCTAACTCCTGCGTCCACTGTGCGACCTGCTGCGGATCCATTTCCTCCAGCAGGGCAGCGCGCACCGCGTCCTCAAGATGCGGCAGGATTTCACTGTGCAGCGTCGGCGACAACAGCCTCCAGACTTGACCGCGCTCGTTGGCCGGCAAGCTCTGCAGCAACTCCGCGTGTTCCACCGGAGCCATATCGCCGAGCAATTCCCTGGCCCGATCCGGCTCCTCGCCCACCAGGTACTGGCGCAGCGAATCCAGACGATCCTGCAATCCCAGGGAAATCGGTTCCTCGACGCTCATCCGACGGCGCTCTTGATCATCAGCACGACCCGATCTGCCATAGCAGGCAATGCCCGCCCCGATCCCAGGTTATCCCGCGCAAGACCGGAAAATGCGCGAGTCTCTCGTTATCCAGCAACCATTCTCCGGGCAGGCATTAAGGGCTATTTTCAACCAGCAGGCTGTACAATTGGATGGGGGAATGCACATGGCGCAGTTTGTGGAGCACCCGCTCTTCACGGAACATTCGCGCCAACTTCTCCAACAGTTGCGAATGCAGTTCTTCGCTTTCCAGGCTCGGCGGTGCAAGGACACCGAAAATCAATTGCACCGGTTCATGATCTGCTTCGTAGTTCATTTTCTTGGAAAGCCAGATACAAGCGGCAACGACTTCCCGGCAATCCTCCATCCTGCCGTGCGGCAACGCTACCCCGTTCCCCAGGCTGGTACAGCCGATTCGCTCCCGTTGCAGCAGGCATTCAAATGCTTTGCTCGGGCAGAGGCTCTCGTTGCTGCTGGTCAACAGCACGGATAACTCCTCCAGGATGGACTTCTTGCTGTGCTGGCGCCGACTGATTGCCACGCGCTCCTGATTCAGAACCCGTGCCATCACACTCGTTTCTTCAGGGAAACTGACATTGGATCCGCGCTTTATGCTGTTGCCATGGCTGCGGGCAATCTGGTGGCCCGTATGTTTTTCCTTGTGCCGGATGAGTTGAGCATCAAGTTTATCGAACAGGGCATCTATGGCAGCGTACATGTCCTTATGACTGGTTTCGGCGAATATCTGCGTCCCTTTCCCCCTTAGGCGGATTGTCCCTTCAGCATACATTCGCTCCTTTTCGATACTCAGCACGACGTGCGCGTGAATGATCCGTTTAAAGTGCTTCTCCAGGCGCTGGCATCTCACATCCACGTGAGAGCGGATCGGATCACTAAGACCCATGTGATGCCCACTGATTTCAACTTGCATGCGTTTCCCCTTCTTTTTGTATTTTTGCTACTACCAGGCGTCTTTGATGACGCGGCGGAATCCCCAGGCTTTCCCGGTACTTGGCCACGGTTCGGCGCGCGACCCGGATGCCCCTATCCGTCAGAAGCGTGGATATTCGGCCATCGCTCAGGGGCTTGGCACCAGGCTCTGCATGGATAAACCTTTTGATCATGGCCTTGACGGCAACCGACGAATATTCCCTGCCATCTGCACCTTCCAACTGGCTGGAAAAGAAATACTTGAGCTCATAGACCCCCCTCGGGGTGTGGACGTACTTGCCGGAAGTGGCACGGGAAACAGTGGATTCATGCACTTGGAGTTTTGCAGCAATGTCACCCAGCACCAGCGGTCGCATCGCCTCCTCTCCATGCTCCAGGAACGCCTGCTGACGCTGAACTATGCATCCGACGATGCGCAGCAGGATCTCCCCGCGCGTCTGCAGACTGCGCATAAACCAACGAGCCTCCTGAAGATGCGTTCTGATCGAATCCCGTAGGCGAGCCTCACGCCTGCCCTTCAACATTGCCAGGTACCGGGAATTGATGCGCAGTTGAGGGATGTTCTCCGGATTGAGTTCAACCTGCCAGCGTCTCTTTACCTTTTTCACGTAGACGTCCGGGACCACGTATTGAACCCCGGTCGTACTGATCTTCCTCCCCGGAAGCGGATCCAGTGATCGGATCAACCCCAGCGCCCACTCCAACTCCGCCTGGCTGCACTCGGTGCGGCTTTGTATGCCGGAATAATCCTTGGCAGCAACGCGATCGAGGTGTTTCGCCACCAGGCACTGCGCGAGTTGTAATCCAGGCGTATCGGATGGCATCTGTTTCATCTGCAACTGCAGGCACTCGCGCAGATCCCGGCAAGCGACCCCGGTCGGTTCCAGCCCCTGGATTAAATCCAGTACGCATTGGATGCGCTGCCGATCGATCTCCGCGCCGTTTCCAAGCAGGCCTGGCAGTTCCTCCAGCTCCAAGTTCAGATAGCCGTTCTCGTCAATAGCGTCGAGAATGATCAAGGCGATCAGTTGATCCGTGGTATCCAGCCCCAATTGATTGACCTGCTCCTGCAAGCACGTGTGCAGCGTGCGTGGCTGCTCCCACAGCTGCTCAATGGCGGCCTGTCCGCCGCGGGATCCCTCCCATACCGCACCGCTGTAGATATCTTCCCAAACCGTGTCAATCGGCAGATCTTCCGGTATCTCCGCGGTGACTTGCGAATCCGTTTCCGCCGATTCATCCCAGGTTTCCTCGGCGTCCGACGCACCCTCTGCTCCACCGGGGCTTTTGTCATCCCCGGTTTCCTCGGCGTTCGACGCACCCTCTGCTCCACCGAGGCTTTTTTCATCCCCGGGTTCTTCGGGGGGGCTGTCCTCTTCCCCGGACTCCAGCATGATATTTGACTCCAGCGCCTGACGGATCTCCATCTGCAGATCCAAGCCGGACAACTGCAGCATCCGCATGCTCTGCTGCAATTGAGGTCCCATCACCAAGCGCTGGCTGAGGCGCAGTTTTAACCCAAGTTTCATGCAAGACCGCCCGGCCAAACCCAGCAGATCCGGTCCTGCCGACACAATAGAAACCGCTGGAGCGTGGGAGCCCGCGCACCGGGGTCCGGCAACGTTTTGCCTGGGCGATTTCCCGCCAACCCGCGCAACTCGGGACGCCTGACAATCATCCGCAGTCCCGATAAACGGCTTGCCTCGCCTTCTTCCGCCGCCTGCCGCAAAAACCGCACGACATTTTGTCCATCACCGGCACGGGCGGTGGTCAACGCGCCGCGACAAGACCGAAAGGGACGGCATCCTGTGCCGGAAGCGAGCAGCGAGAAGACGCCAACTATGTTCAGCGAACGAAAGAAAGTCAGCATTTGCCCGTTTGTTCGTCAGCCGCAAAGGCTTCCCGGTCCGCGGAGGCGGGGCTCAAAGGGGGATATATACTGAATTGCTCACCCAGGTAATCGCGGCGGCTTTGCTCATCAGCCAGGATATGCTCAGCGCTCCCGTGACAAACAATCCGACCGTCATTCAGTATGTAGGAGCGGTGACAAAGCTGCAGCATCTCGCGCACGTTGTGGTCGGTAATCAGGATGCCAATCCGGCGCGCAAGCAGACGGCGCAAAAGCTGTTGTAGATCTTGCATGGCAATGGGGTCAACCCCGGCAAAAGGTTCATCCAACAAGAGGAAATACGGCTCCATGACCAGAAGCCTCGCAATTTCCAGGCGGCGGCGCTCTCCTCCCGAAAGACTGGTTGCCCGCTGTCGGGCAAGGTGAAGCAACTGGAAATCAGACAGCAACTGCTGCAGGCGGCTCTCACGCCGGTCTATTGAACCGCCGCGCAACTCCAGCACTGCCCGGATATTGTCCGCTACGCTAAGGCCACGGAATATCGAAGGCTCCTGCGGCAAATATCCCAGTCCCAGCTGGGAGCGCTGGTCCAGCGGAAGATGAGAAATATCCTGTCCATTCAGGGACACTGATCCCTGGTCTACTGCCAGCAGACCGCAAATGAGGCGGAAGGTAGTCGTCTTGCCGGAGCCATTGGCGCCGAGTAAACCCACGATCTCTGCACTATAAACCTCTAAGTCCAGTGCCTGAACAACAGCCCGCTGGGCCAATGTCTTGGACAAGCCCTGCACGCGCAAGCATCTGTCTCCCGGCTGCGTCAAACCAACCCTCTTACGTGACTGTGCCAGTCTGCGGCCCGGCTTCCGGCACCCTGCATTATTGTGGCCGTGAACATGGGAGGCCAGTCATTATTCATTATCCATTGTTATTCATTCGTCTTCCGCAAGGTCTGCGGATCATCAATGATCAGATGCATCCTGCGGTCACATTTTTCTTCCGGCGCACATTCCTCTATCTTCTCCGTCCCTTGAGCCGCGATCGTGCTGTTCACCACGTCGTATTCGAGCCTGGCCCCGTGAAAGCGGAGGTTCTCCCGCCGGATGACTGCGTCTTCTTTGAGCACAACACGGCCTTCTTGGGCGTAATATTCCATCTGCAACGCCGAGGCTTCATCATACTGGTCGCTGCCGTCAGGCAATTGCCTGTAGACGGCCGGGGTTCCTCTCATAATCACCAGTCGCAATTTGTTGTCTTCTGTATAGTATAGCTCCATTTCCTTACCTGTAATGTGCATACTCCCCTGGCGCAACTCGACCTGCCCCCGGTAGTATGAAACCCGGCGCAGGGTATCGACTTGCCCTTGATTCGCCGCCAATTCCAGGGGCTGCTCAGAGTCCGTGGACAAAGCACCGGCGGCTATCGGCAGTAAAACCAGCACCCACCCCGGCCAAAAAACCAGCAACCACCCCGGCAAACGGGCACCTGGGGCACGGGCATTCCTGCCCGCTGCTTCCCGTTTACCGCCGATGGACCGGAGCCCAGCCGTCAGGCGGCTCCGGACCGTGATTAGGGCAAAATACAAATATGAGCGATAGTTCATTGAAAACTAAACATTTATTCATTGATGGCGGACGGATCCAGTGCTCCCACGGCGGGCGCGGAAGGAGCCGCACTATCCAGCAAGGTATTATAACGCTCCTGCGGGCCGCTGCTCCTGCCGGCTTGCAGATCCGACGCTACCTGCAGCCTTCGGCAACCCTCGCAACCGGACTCGCCTGCATCCGGGAGGCCGCACCCCGGCAGATAGCAGGAAAATAGCGGCCGGATCGGCTATTCAGTACTTGCATTTAGCCCTGGACCTGTACAATAATCCTTAAGATCACGTCAAGATCACGTCGGTGTCGGCACTGTCGCAGCACCGGAGCGGATGGACATATTAGCGATACTGACAGGAAACTGACAAATGCAAGAATCCCCGGTACCAGTCCCAGTGGACCTCCCCGCCCCCCAAGGAGAGGATGGTGTAGTGTTCTCTGAAGCAGCAGCAGCGAAGGTGCGCAATCTGATCTTGGAAGAGGATAATGAAGGGTTGATGCTACGGGTTTTTATCTACGGCGGCGGTTGTTCCGGCTTCCAGTACGGCTTTACCTTTGATGAAGAGATCAAAGACGGCGATCACGTACTTGAAAAAGGCGGAGTCAGGCTGTTGATCGATCCGACGAGCCTGCAGTACCTGGAGGGCGCCAGCATTGACTACAAGGATGATTTGGAAGGCGCCCAGTTCATCATTCGCAACCCAAACGCTGCCACTACCTGCGGCTGCGGCTCCTCTTTTTCAGTATAAGTCCGCCGCAGGCGGTTTTCCCCCCGTATGACGCTGCCCTGGCAGCGGAGCGTCGCCTGGAACCGCTTCAGGAAGACCTCGTACCCGGCGGGGGGGCGTAGATCCCGCCCAGAACAGTATTGCCGGTGGCGCCCGTAACCGACCGCAGATCGAGGGTCCGCAAGGCAAGGCGCTGCCGGGCCAGCCAGGCAAAGCTAATAGCCTCCACGTAATCCGGGTGGATCCCCTGCGCGCTGGTAGAGTCGATTTTGTACGCTGGCATGTGCTCCATCAGTGCCTGCATCAGCGCCCGGTTATGCACGCCGCCACCGCAGACCAGGAGTTCCCGGCAGTCGGGCGCATGACGCCGCAGGGCACGGCAGACGCTGCGCACGCTTAGCTGAAGCAGACTCGCCTGTACGTCCTGTGCCCGTGCAGGGGCCGGCAGGGACTGCAGGGCTTGCTCCAACCAACCCAGGTGGAAATATTCCCGGCCGGTGCTTTTGGGCGGCGCCCGGGAGAAATAGGCGTCCTGCAGCAAAACTTCCAGCAACCGTTCATCACATTGTCCCGAGGCCGCCCAATCTCCGTTCCGGTCCATCGGCAGATTGCGCCATCTCATGCTCCAATCATCCAACAGCACATTCCCCGGTCCGGTATCAAAACCGATCACGGTGCCATTTTCCGCACCGGGCAACAGCGTGAGATTAGCCATTCCGCCGATGTTCAGCACGGCCCGCTCCCTGCCCGGCCGCTGAAACTGCCATGCGTGAAAAGCCGGCGTCAGCGGCGCGCCCTCGCCTCCGGCGGCCATGTCCATGCGCCGGAAATCGGCTACCGTAGTGATCTGAGTACGCCAGGCCAGCACATTGGGATCAGCGATTTGAACGGAGCTGGCCACCGCTCCTCGGGGCAGGTGCAACACAGTTTGTCCGTGACAGCCGATGGCAGCCACCTCGCGGCGCGAAACCGCACCCTGTTCCAGCAATTGCTCCACGGCAGCGGCAAACACTTTGCCCAGGCACTGGTCCAGGCGGACTACCTCGCCTAGCGGCGAGTTAGCCGTCAGCGTGCGCAGCGTACGGCGCAATCGCTCTGCAATGGGCTGACTCAGACACGCCAAAACCTGCGTTTGATCCTGCTCAAATCGAACCAGCGCCGCATCCACCGCGTCCATGCTAGTACCTGAAATGAGGCCGATGTAGCAGGGCGGTGGGCTGGGTTCCTTCACTGAATTTACCTATCTGCCTCGGGTCGATTCGAATTCCGTTTGATATCTAGCCCCGGTCAGGGAGAAAATAGCATCCTCCAACATGAGCGAAACGAACCCCACTCTCTCCCCTGCCGGTACTCCTGATGAGGAGAACATGGATTACTCTTTGCGGCCGCGAAGCCTGGAAGAGTACATCGGCCAGCCCGCCGTCCACGAACAAATGGAAGTCTTCATCCGTGCCGCGCAGCAACGCGGCGAACCGCTGGATCACCTGCTATTATGCGGTCCGCCAGGGCTGGGGAAAACCACTCTAGCACATATCGTGCGCCACGAGATGAAGGTCGATATGCGCCAGACCTCGGGTCCGATACTAGAGCGTGCTGGCGACCTGGCGGCCCTGCTGACGAATTTGAAGCCCCAGGACGTGCTGTTCATCGACGAAATGCACCGCTTGAGTCCCCAGGTGGAAGAAGTGCTGTATCCAGCCATGGAGGATTTTCAGATCGATATCATGATCGGCGAAGGTCCGGCCGCCCGGGCCCTGAAGCTGGACCTGTCCCCTTTCACGCTCATTGGGGCAACAACTCGCGCAGGCTTGCTTACCTCCCCGCTGCGCGACCGTTTCGGCATCGTCCAGCGGCTGGAGTTTTACAACTGCGCCGATTTGATCCGCATTGTTCAGCGCTCAGCCGCCATCCTGGGCGTGGCACTGGATCAGGACGGCGCCAGGGAAATTGCCGCCCGGGCGCGAGGGACGCCGCGGATCGCAAACCGGCTGCTGCGGCGCTCCAGGGACTATAGCGAAGTACGAGCCGACGGACGCATCACTGGTGAAACGGCGCAGGCAGCCCTGGATATGCTTAAAGTGGACACGCATGGATTGGACACCATGGATCGCCGCCTGTTGTCCGTCATTATCGAAAAATTCGAAGGCGGGCCGGTGGGACTGGACAGCCTGGCAGCGGCAATGAACGAGGAGCGGGACAGCATCGAGGAAATTATCGAGCCCTATCTGATCCAACAGGGCTTTATCATGCGAACTCCGCGCGGTCGTATCGTGACGCGTAATGCGTGGTTGCATATGGGCCTGCCGGCTCCGCGGCGGGCCGCGGAGCACGACAGCCTGTTCACGGTCAACGGCAACTGAACCGCGTTGTCCCGGATCGAGCTCCATGAATACGTTCGTCATTTCCGTTCGGATCTACTACGAGGACACCGATGCCGCCGGAGTCGTCTACCACGCCAGTTATCTACGCTTTATGGAGCGCGCACGTACGGAATACATGCGTGCCCGCGGGGTAGACCTGGAAGAGTACCGGCGCACGCGAGGACTGGTTTTTGCCGTTCGGGCGTTGACACTCGAGTACCTGCGCCCGGCCCGCTACAACGACCTGGTCCAAGTCAGTGCTCGCGTGCAAGAGCGGCGCCGCAGCAGCCTGTGGATCGCCCAACAGGTTCTGCGCGGACCGCCGGAAAAAGAAGAGCTGTTATGCACAGGACGAGTGCAGGTGGTAGCGGTGGACGCCAATACCCTGCGTCCCCGCCCGGTACCGGACACGATACCCGCGGAGAGAGACGATGAAGGCTGATTTATCTTTAATGCATCTGATCCTGGACGCCAGCCTGGTCGTCCAACTGGTCATGCTGCTGTTGTTGGGCGCCTCCCTGGCTTCCTGGACAATGATTTTCATAAAGCGCAGCGTCCTGCGCGGGGCCCGGCAACAAGCTGATCGCTTCGAGCAAACCTTTTGGTCCACGGAAAAGCTGGAGACCCTGTTTCACCGCATTCACGACGCCCACCGTCCCTCCTCGGGGCTGGAGCATATCTTCGAGACCGGCTTTCAAGAGTTCAAGCGGCTGCGGGAGCAGACCGGGGTCCAACCGATGGCCATGGTGGAAGGGGCACAGCGCGCCATGCGGGTTGCCTTAAACCGGGAGGATGATTACCTGCAAATTCACCTTTCCTTTCTGGCCACTGTCGGTTCCACCAGTCCCTACATCGGTTTGTTCGGCACGGTCTGGGGCATTATGAACAGCTTCATTGCCCTGGGCAATGTACAGCACGCGACCATTTCCATGGTGGCGCCTGGCATTGCCGAAGCATTGATCGCAACCGCCATGGGTCTTTTTGCCGCCATTCCCGCGGTCATATCCTATAACCGCTACGTCCACGACGTGGATCGGCTGATGAGGCGCTACGATGCATTCATGGACGAATTCTCTTCGATCCTCCAACGTAGTGCGCACGCCTGATGCCGCCCCACCGCCACTGCCGACGAGTCTGGCACACAGACTCCTGCGCCGCCCAGGCAGCATGAACGAAACCGGTTAAAGCCATGCAGCCCAGGCGCACTCCCCGGCGGCCCATGTCCGAGATTAATGTTGTTCCCTACATCGACGTGATGTTGGTATTGCTGGTCATTTTCATCATTACCGCCCCCCTGCTGAGCCAGGGCATCCAAGTCGATTTACCCAAGGTCACCTCTGCGCCGATCGAGTCCAGCAGACAAGAACCGGTTATTGTGACCGTGGATGCCGAGGGAAACTTCTACATCAACTATGGAGAGAACCAGACCCGGCCCGCCTCGCCACAAACTATCTTCAACCGGGTCCAAGCCCTGCTGCGTCATCAACCGGGCGTGCCTTTCTACGTGCGAGGGGACGCCGAAGTGCCCTACGCACGGGTTGTGGAACTGATGTCTTTGTTGCAAAGGGCCGGTGTTTCCGGCGTGGGACTGATGACCGAATCGCCGGAAACCTGAGCGGCATAGGCCCTGCCCGTCCGCCATTGTGTTCATGCCAACCGTCCCGTTCTGCCAGGCCGCGTGCGGCAGCCCTCGCCAGTCTTTCCGGTGGCAGCGATACTGCGCATCCGCCAACGCCTGCTTCCCGCTTGCCGGCCCCCGCTGCAACCCATGTTGCGTGAGCGGCACGTTGCCCGGCAAGACGCGTGGTTCCACGCACACGTAAATGCATCGCATCAGGCGAAGCACCCTGCTCAAGGCAGGAAGTTACGCGGCTGCCCTGCATGGGATCGCGATCACGCTGCTGCTGACTGGAATTGAGCCCCGAACTCCATCAACAGCCTACTCTTCTGCGCCTGAACCTGAGATCCTGCAGGCGGTGGCGGTGAATTCCGAATCCGTTGAAGCAGAACTGCGCCGACTGGAAAAGATCGATCAGGACAAGCGCCAAGCGGAGCAGACCCGGCAGAAAAATCTGGCCAAACAGGCCCAGGAGACGGAGCAAAAACGCAAAATAGCCGAACAAAAGCTGCGCGAAGCCGAGCAAAAACGCAAGCAGGCTGAACAAGCCCGCAGCGAACAGGAAAAAGCCCGCAAGACAGAAGAGGCAAAACGGCTTCAACTGGAGCAGCAACGCCAGTTGGCCGAAAAGCAGCGCAAGGAGCAGGAAGAAAAATTACAACGGGAGGCCGCCGAACTGGAGCGCATTCGGCAGCAGCGCCAGATGGAACAGGAAGAAAAGGCCAGGGCGGAAGCCGAGCATAAGCGCCTGCAGCAAGAGAAAGAACAGCTCGAAGCAGAACGCGTCCGGATAGAAAAGGAAAATCAGCAGCGCCAGGCTGAACTGGCGGCGCAAGAAACGCAGCGCAAAGAACAGCAGCGCCAGCAAGACGCCACCCTGCTGACCCGCTTGCAAGGGGCCATTTCCAGGCACATTCAGCGATACTTCAATATCGCCGGTCTGCCCGAGGGACTGACCTGCAAACTTAAGGTAAGCCTGACCCCCCAGGGCGTCGTGCAGGGAGTTTCCGTGATACAATCCAGCGGCAGTGAAATATTTGATCGACGAGCCCTGACTGCTGTGCAAAAATCCTCGCCCTTGCCGTTTCCGGACACGGTAGACGCGCAAACCTTCAATCGTCTCGGATTAAACGATCTGACCTTCATTTTCGATCCTTGGAACTGAATTCAGAAAACAGGCCCTCCCGAAGCACCGCCCGGCAAAGTCCGCCCTCTTCGGAAACCGAAGGCCATCACTGCACGATGCGGATCCTTTCATTCAACCCGACAATCTCTGCCCGATGAACGATAGCAGGCGCCGGAGCCGGAATGTACGATGGGCGCTGACATGAGTGCCGCCCGGAGGCTGCACGGCGCCGCGCTATCCGTTCTGCTACCGTGCCTGCTCGCGCCGCTCACCGCCGGCGCGTTGGAGATCGTCATCGAGGAAGGCATTCGAGATGCCTTGCCGATTGCCGTCGTCCCATTTTATCGGCCCGGCGCAGAAGCGGGAATCGAGACGCCGGGAACGCCGGACCCGGCGCAGGTGATCTCCAATGACTTGCGCTACAGCGGCTCCTTCAGTCCCCTGCCGCCGGAAGATTTGCCCGGCCGGCCGACCGAACCTCAAGACGTACAATTTTCTGATTGGCAGCGCATTGGCGCGGAGAACCTGGTGATCGGACGGGTAGTGCCGACTGCGGACGGAAATTACCAGGTTGAATTTCGTCTTTTCGACGTCTACAAGCGCGAACAAATCGCCGGTATGCGCCTGATTACCAGCGCCGGACAATTACGCAGCGCCGCACACCGGATCAGCGACAGCATCTATCAGAAATTGACCGGAGTACGGGGCATTTTCTCCACGCGCATTATTTACGTAAGCAAGCAGACCGATCAGAACGATCGCAACCGCTACCTGCTTACCCTATCGGATTATGACGGACAACGCCCGCAAGTTTTACTGGAGAGCCCGGATCCGATCCTGTCTCCCGCCTGGTCGGCGGATGGAGAACGATTGGCTTACGTGTCCTTTGAAGGAAGTGACACCACCGTATATGTACAGGAACTTCGCAGCGGCCAGCGCACCAAGGTTTCCGCCCTTCCGGGCCTGAACGGAGCGCCACACTTTTCCCCTCAAGGGGAACGCCTGGCCCTGGCCCTGTCCAAAGACGGCAACTCGGAAATCTACGTGCTGCATTTGGCGAGCGGGCTGCTGCAGCGGATTACCGATCATCCAGCGGTGGATACTGAACCCGCCTGGCTGCCGGACGGCGAGCACCTGCTGTTTACCTCTGATCGCAGCGGCAAGCCTCAAATCTACGAAGTGCAACTGCAAAGCGGCGCCACCCGGCGTCTGACTTTCCAGGGCAATTACAACGCGGGCGCCGACGTTTCCCCCGACGGGGAACTGCTAGGCATAGTGCACGGTCGTGAGGGAGGCGGTTTTCGCATTGCCACCCAGGACCTGAAATCCTCCGAACTCACAGTCATTACCGATGGCCGGCTGGCCGAGTCACCCAGTTTTTCCCCCAACGGCAAAATGATCATCCACGCCGCCAGCAATGGTGAATTGTCGATCGTCTCCATCAGCGGCACCCCGCCACTGCGGATCAGAAACCAGGGCGAAAACCTGCGCGAACCCGCCTGGGCCCCTTTCCGCACAACCGCCAGCCAATGACCGGGCAAAATCAAGAACACGAGAGACCCCCCCACTAGCCGTTAATGACAAGCCGTTCACAAATCGTGGAGATCTAAAACCACTCCATAGGCCGTCTCCAGCCTGCCGCATCTGATTCTGCTATTATCGGTTTTTTCGGGGATTATATAGTGGCCAACTGGAAGCCGAGGGTGCGTCTTTGATGATATTAGCGTCCCCCTGTTCTTTGAGGTGCTTAATTCGGATGGGGAGTATCCCCCATACCCCGGCGCAAGAGTCGGACTACCCGCCTGCGCCCGCAGCCTCGCCGGAGGATGCCTGCCGCGCCTGGTAGAGCAATGTAGTATTTTTAGACCTCCACGATTTGTGAACGGCTTGCGTTAATGAATCGAGTTGGTCTAAATGAACCATTCTGGATTCCTTGCCAGTTGGACGAGCCTGCAGACACATCCTATTATGGTATCCTTCCCGTTCATGATCCTGAATCCCGAGCCTCAAAGCACCTTGGATCCGCTGTCCCCGATTCTGTACGGCAATGCCCCGAGCCTGCTGCTGGAGCAGACCCCGGAAGGCTGGGCAGGACTGTACTGCTATCAGGGCCGCGAGAATGCAGAAGAGACGCTAGCCCATCTAGCGCTCCACTATCCCGATGGACTGGCGCGGCTGCAACCCTTGGGGGATCTCATCACGCTGGGCGGCACTCCGGAGCACTGCGAGGCCATGGAGGCTGATGGAGAGTATGCCCCGGCGCGGGATCCGGAATATCCGCCAGCGACAGAGCCGGATCTCCATCAAGCCTGCGTCATCTGGAACAGACTCAAAGCCGCGACCTATGCCTGCCTATACCTGCCTGGCGCTGGCTGGTCCCTAGCCGATCCTTGGGGCCGGCCTCTGGCATGACTCCCGAGGCCGCCGCCCGGCTGCCCCCTGCGGTAGAGGGCATACAGGTCAACACCTGCCGCAATCCGGAATGCGACTGTTTCGGCGTCCCGCCAGACCCTGCCTCAACCTCATCTCCGCCTCCCCGCCACGGGATAGGTGCCAAAGCCTTTTACGATGGAAACTATGCCATCGGAGGCATAGGCGACACGCTCTCCCTGGAATGCCTATCCTGCGAAGAGTCACCGCCGCTGAAATCTAATGCCGCCATTGTGGCGGAGCATCGGCGCTTGGATGCACGGGAGATGCCGTCGGGCGATTCCGCCCGCTCCCGTCCTGCCGTCAGCACGGGATACCCGCGGAGATGCATCCGCAGGGTTACGCTCGCCACGGCAAGACCCGTGCAGGAACGATCCGGCTGCGCTGCCGCGCCTACGACGGGGTGTTCACCCCAATGCCGCGTCCCGCTGGCGCAAAGCGCAGTCCTTGGCTGCACGAAGAGTACCAGATGGTGCAGATGTTGCAGGAGCATATTCCGATCCGCCGCATACTCGGGCATACCGGCGTGAACTACGGGCGCATGTACCAGTTGCTAAGGCGCGTTCATGGGGCAGTTCGCACATTCCAAGGCCATGGTGATGCCTCTGCCATGCACTGCCGCCAAGACGGATTCCTGAGCCTGTCCATTGATCGGCAGATCTTCGGGGTCAAATGATACGATGAAGATTATTGAGGTAACCATCTAATGGCACAAGCAGACTTAATCATCAAGCTACTAAAGAGTGGCAGCAATGCCGATCAGGTTACGTTCCAGAGAACGGCGGAAGATCTAATTGCAGAGGAAAGGCGTAAAGGGCACCGTATTTTGGCAGAGAAAATGCACAAAGCCTTACGCCCTTCTTACAATGGAAACAATAATCAAAACGCTAAAAATGCACAAAAGCTACAAGGCGAATTAATTTATGAGCTTGTGCCAGAGCGCGAGCTTAATAGCTTGCTTTTGTCTCCCGTTGTTGTAGAGCAAATACGTGAAGTTGTTGAGGAGCAGCATCGCTCAGATTTGCTACATTCTTATAGCCTCAAGGCGAGACACCGAGTTCTCTTTGTTGGTGAACCCGGAAATGGCAAAACAACTCTTGCCGAGGCCTTGGCACATGAATTGATGTATCCGTTTTTTGTGATTCGTTATGAAACATTAATTGGCAGCTACTTAGGCGAAACATCCAACAGGATCAAAAGTATTCTTGAATACGCAAGAACGCAACGCTGTGTATTGTTCTTTGATGAATTTGAAACACTGGGTAAAGAGCGTGGTGACACCCGTGAAACGGGAGAAATCAAGCGCATTGTCAGTTCTCTGTTGTTGCAGACGGATGCATTGCCAGACTATGTCGTGTTGGTGGCTGCCAGTAATCATCCGGAGTTATTGGATAGAGCGGTGTGGCGTCGGTTTCAGGTAAGGATTGACTTGCCACGACCAAGTCACAAACAGTTGTGTGTACTGATTGACTCTGTGGCGAGGCGTTGCGAAACTAATTTTGGTTATTCTACTGCAACGCTGGCGAGTGCACTACAAAGTAGTAATTTTGCAGAAGCTGAGCAATTTTGTTTGGACATTGTGCGCCGTGCAGTTCTATCCCATCAAAGCCGCGATGCAAAAAAAATCACAGAGCGAAAATTGAAACAGTGGAAAGCTAGAGCTGAAACCCAAAACAAGTAAGGGTTCGAGTAATGCCAGAAGATAGACTTCCGCTTTTAATCTTTCCTCAACCTAGGTCAACAAATCCGCCAAGGGGCAAACCTTTTCCTCCGTCCCAATACACCTTACCTGACCATAACAGGCAAGTTGTGCGCCTGCGTCAGAAAATACAAGACATTAATTTGGAATTCACAAAATTTAGAGCTACTGTTGATTCAACGATTATGGGTGGAGAGCCAGAATTGGTACTAGTTCTTGAGCTGGCAGACAGGATTGATAATTTAGAGCGAGCTGTCAATGCGGCTGGTTTGGAGTGGTTGGGCGAATGGGATATTGATATGGACCCGGATGATGATTTTCCTCCGCCAGGACAAAAAGTTGTGCGAGATGGTCGTATCTTTGTGTCCATGGTCAATCAGAGCGGCATGAGAGAAATATTATCACTTTGGAAAAAGTGGTCCCGTAAAACCCCCTTGCCTAGAGGGAAAACCAAATGGCGAGATATTTTTCAGTGCCTGAAAAATATCCGCAGATGGAGTGTACAAGAAACTCTTGTTGAAACTGGAATGAAGGAATATTTTGAAAATTTGAATGATGAGGAAGTTGCCAATTTCCAAATTGAAAGCTTTTGCCATAAAGATTCTGGTAAACGCGAAAAGGTTGAGACAGATATACGAAATTTCCTAAACCAAGAAGGCGGAGAAACTACAAGTAATTTTATCTATATGCCAGACATTGCATTCCATGCAGTCAAGGCCCGTCTGTCTGTTAAGAGAATTAAAAGACTGCTAGCCAATGCAGAGCAGCAGCCAGAGTCGCTCCACCTGTTTCTCTACCCAGGGATAATGTATTTTCGCCGCACGGGACAGAGTATAGTTTCTAACGAAGAAGGTGATGGAGAGGAAGCAGAATATCCACAAACAGAAACAGCGTATCCGCCCATTGCAGCCATTCTTGACGGGGTACCAAACTTACAACACAAAGCGTTGCAAAATAGAGTTGATTTTGATGATCCCTTTGATTTGTCGGGCAAGTATCAACCAGGCGAACGCTTGCACGGAACGGCGGTGACCTCATTGCTGATTCATGGTGATCGCGCTGCTAGTATGACGGCCCCTATTCACTCCAAGGTGCATCATGTAGCTGTTATGGAACCCAATCTCGATGCCAGACGACTGGGAAGGAAAATAGAGTATTTCCCTGAAGACTGCTTTTATGAAGACAGAATCGAACAAGCCGTACGCCGCATATTAGACAAGGATGGCGAAATGAGCGCACTGGCCCCCACCGTCAAGATCATCAATTTATCATTGGGCGATGAAACCCGCCCATTCATTCATACACCTAGTCCGTGGGCAAGGTTGCTGGATTGGCTTTCGTGGAAATATCGAGTGTTATTTTGTATTAGTGCAGGTAACTATCTCGATAGTTACGACTTTGGTATTCCATATTCAGAATATCAGTCAAAAAGTGATGAAGAGAAAACACGGCTTTTGCTTGAAGCGATGCAAAATACTCTGTCTAAAAGACGCTTGCTTGCACCAGCCGAATCCATCAATGCGCTGACCATAGGTGCATTACATCAGGATTCAAGCGGCGATACCTATTATTTGGGGCAACGGATTGATTTGCTGCCAGATAATAAATTGTTAAGTCCAATATCTCGTTTAGGGCATGGATTCAGGCGTTCGATTAAACCAGAAATTTACTTTTCGGGTGGGCGACAACTCTACACAAGTTTATCAACAGGATCAGAATTTAGGATTGACGAGAGCCTTATAGCTCCTGGTCAGAAAGTTGCTAGGGACAGTAGCCAAGAGGGCGAATTATCTACAGAAGTGTTTAGTAGGGGAACGAGCAATGCCACTGCCCTGGCAACACGGGCAGGTGTACAAATTTATGAGATATTGAGTCAACTAAACAATGAAGATGATCAGATTCCCGATGCGGTAGTAGCAGTGCTTATCAAAGCTCTGCTGGTGCATGGCAGTGTGCAAAACAGAGAAGCCCAGCAAACCATAAAGCACTTGGATACCCATAATTCAAGACAATTCAGAGCAGTTTTAGCTCGTTATCTAGGTTATGGCTCGGTCAATATAGAACGGGTATTAGGCTGTACTGGGCAACGTGCCACAGTGATAGGATTTGGAGAAATAACCACAAATAAGATTCACGAGTATCGCTTCCCTATTCCTAGAGAATTTGGCGGTCAAAAAGCCTTTCGCCGGATGATCGTTACCTTAGCTTGGTTTTCACCGATTAACCCCAAGCATCGGGATCTCCGTGAAGCAAAAGTCACAATAGTGCCTGATAAAACATGGAAGAAAACATCTCTAAAGCTTGCTCGTACTGATGGTGAGCACAATCAAATTAAACGCGGTACAGTTCAACATGAGGTATTGGAAGGCCATGACGAGCTGGCAGTATTTCAGCAAGACGAGGAGATAGCCTTTCGGATTCGTTGCACGGGAGAGGCGACGGAAAGCCTTAAAGAGAATATTCCTTATGGATTGGCCGTGACACTGGAAGCTGCCGAGGAAAGTCAAATACCTGTTTACGAAAAAATCAAAGAACGCTTGTCAACTCAGGCAGAAATAAAGGATTTGCAAAGGGATTTGTAATTGTGCATCTTCCTCCTGATTTCCCCACATCCCTCTACGACATTCTAGGCCCCGGTGCCCGCTGGGTGCCGGACGAGCCTGATTCGTGCATGGAGAAGTTGCCGCCATTGGTACAGAAACTTCGCAAGCAGGTCAAGGTCTGGCGCGACAAGGGCTATGCGTCTGCGGCGGAAACCAGTCGCAGCTTGTTGCGCTGGTGGTTTCAGGAGGAGCATTTACTGACCGGCGCAGATGGGATTGCGCGGGAATTCAGTTATTACTTCGCCCAGCGGAAAGCCGCGACCTATGCCTGCCTATACCAGCCTGGCGCTGGCTGGTCCCTATCCGATCCTTGGGGCCGGCCTCTGGCATAACTCCCGAGGCCGCCACCCGGCTGCCCCCTGCGGTAGAGGGCATACAGGTCAACACCTGCCGGAATCCGGAATGCGACTGTTTCGGCGTCCCGCCAGACCCTGCCTCAACCTCATCTCCGCCTCCCCGCCACGGGATAGGCACCAAAACCTTTTACGATGGAAACTATGCCATCGGAGGCATAGGCGGTGACCGGGAGCCTCGCCATGACCGGCATCGAATCGCGTTCCACTCTCGTCCGCCGCATCAAGACCGCCCAGCCACGCGCCAGGAGGCACGTCGCTTGGGACGACATAATCCCGAGGCCTGGCCTGTCTCTGGCGGACAGCAAGACCGGCCCGCACATCGTTCCCCTGGGCGGGGCGACAAGGCGGGTCTTGAACAAGCTTGCCAAAAACAGGCACCCGGGGGCCGACGACGGGTTCCTGTTCCCCCGCTATGCCCGGACGCGCAGTCCGCACGATATTGCCGTGTGCTGGCGCGTGGTGTGCGAGGATGCTGGTCTTGGCAAACTGCGCCTGCATGATCTGCGGCATACCTTCGCCAGCCAGGCGGTGATGTCGGGCAAGAACTTGCCCTTGGTAGGCCGCCTGCTGGAGCACCGGCGCCATACCACCACCGCCCACTACGCCCACCCTGCCGACGACCACCTGGTCGAGGCTGCCGAGCGCGTCGGACGCCTCGCTGCCGAGGCGATGAGGCTTAAGGCCGACATGCCAACGGAGTAAAAAAGCAGACCACCCTGCTTGCTACGCAATTACTCTCCTGAAAGAACGGGGAGTTAATGGAATCCCGCAGACTGACGTATCTTCGGCTGTTATGGTTGATGCCCTAAAACGGCTTATTCTGATAAATCATACAATTCGCGCATCTGCGCCATGAATTGCGTATATCCGCCGTAGCTAGGATGCCGCACCTGGACAATCTCATGCCAGCCAATCGACCTATGTGCTGACCTTGCAGCGTCATTGCCAATCGCAAGCAGTCTACGTGGTTTTAGAAGCAAAACAAGCTCATTGAGTACCTTCTCCCCAATTTTACGCTCATAAGCATTATGAGGACGATTGCTAAATGGATCGTTAGGTTCGTGAGGATGTAAAGGGAAGACATTCCATAGAAAAATAGATACTTCGATTTGAGAAAGAATATTCCATATAGCAGCAGCAGTTCTCTCCGCAATCTGCTCTCCCTTTGTTAAAGGCTGAACAACCATATTCCACCGCTTGGCATGTACATGAATATGTATATCATCTGTTAAAGCAAGCCCTGTTCGCCTGCCACCACGATAACCAAGGTCGCGCCCGATCCATATTGAATCAATTTCCTTCTTTGTGGCTACATCCAGTATCAATTGCAACGTATTAGATCGGCGCTGTGGCGCTCCATCTAAATCATGGATACCGCAATGCTCCGAGTATGGGTTGAATACATTCTCAAACTTCAGTTGCTGTAACTCTCTGACAAATTGCAGCGAATTCATTTTTGCTTGCCCTCAAGCGGTTTGTACTTGATAGTTCGATGTTCGAGATTCCCAATCACAATTCCACCTCCGTTATGCCTTACTTGTCTGAAGACTTTATATCCATCCAAGATCGCCCGTTCCCATAATTTAAGGGGGCATTTTTCTACCTCATATCCCTTAACAAACTGTTGCACTGTTTTGAGAAGATCAAAGGGAAGACTCTCTTGCTCATTAAAGAATTTGGATTGCGTAGCATGGGAAAATATCCATGCAGTGAGTCCTTCCTCGATAACAATTGCTCTACCTCCATCTTCGACCTCATCCATTTTCGGATTGCTCTTACGCTTCTGCTTTATCAATGCTCGAAAGGTAGGAGACCAATGAAGAATCGCTGCATACGCGAGATGAAATACATCATGAAATCGATAACCATCTTGGGTATAACTATTGTCTGTCAGCGGATCACCAATAAAAACTCCGTTCCATCGCATATGGCTTTCCCCACTTTTTCTCTGTATGATTTCGATTTTAAAATGCCTAGGAAACCTTTCCTCCTCTGCAAATTTTATATCAAAAATTGGCAACCGTGTCTCGTTAGGTTCAAGAAAACGTCCTCTCACCTTTTCGTAGTTACTGTGCAAAATATTCGGAAGTTTCAGCCCAGCAGCCTGCAGTACTTGGCAATAACACCGCGAGAACTTGTGTAACATATCTTCTGGTCGCTTCTCCAACTTGTCGACATTGAGTAATTCTGCTGCGGCCTTCCCCAACTCTAGTAAATCTTGATCTAATTTGAGCCCTGCATCAGCAGGTGCCGTACAGGCAGAGAACATGGTATCAATCTTGATATTGAGGCGCCGACTCAATGCGGTGAAATACCATAAAACATCCCCAAACTCTTCTTCAACTGTATTCGTATAACCAATATAGACGTGCTGTTCCCGCTTACGCTTTTTAATAGTGGACATAAGACTTCCGACCTCACCAAAAAGCCCCATGAGAACCGGATAAAGCTCTTCTTGAGGAAGCTTGTCAGTAGGTTCAACCTTACACACATAATCTTGAATGCGCATTGGAGTTCTATGCATCCTTCCAATCCAAAGGTTCACCGAGGCGACCTTTGTTGTTCAGAGAGCGAAACCAATTAACAAAAGCATCAACAAATTCCTTAGGAAAATAATTTTTATACCCGGGTCCTTTCTTGCAAAGATCATACCCTGGCCATTCCCTAAATTTGGAGGGAATCTTAGGACCACAATCTCCCCAATATGCATAGTCTTCACTGACCAAGATTTTGTCTATCTGCGTGTCTCTATGGATGTTATTGCGATTCGGTTTTCCGTTCGCATGACTGTGATGGGAATTCAGCTGCTCCCATTCATTCTCCTCATTCTTGAAATAGATATTATCACCAAAAGCTTGCTTTTTACTTCCTCTCAGATTGGCCTTTTTGGAGTGGAACTTTTTATTCTCCCAGTATTCGTTAAATGTCATCGTCTCTGTTACGCGCATAACATAAACGAGAAAATCCCCCCTCCTTTTATTTTTTTGGCGGCTACCTGTACCAATAATCCAATCTCCCATAGCAGCTGCCTTCCGAATATTGGGCTTGCAGGTGGCTAAGGTACATACTCCCCCAAATGGATTGGGAGCAAAACCATAATCGCGAGCGACAACGTAGGAAAACAAAAGCATACGATAACAAATTCAGCATTGCCTATTTATGAGCCACAATCGTGCCGAGGAATCTTGCGTGGGGCAAATTTTTCGCCGTTTGGGTTCTGAAAGCCTTCAATTTCACCGTCGATTGCGCTAATGATAATATTGCCTATCCAACCAACTATGGCATCAGCATATTTTTCCAAAGCTTCAATAATGTCGCAACCTTGTTCTCCATGCGCCCAAACGCCTATAATCCGCTTGCCAAGTTTCTCAGCATATTCGATCTCCCAAGCAACATATTTACTGTCTTTCGTTTCAGGAGAAATATAAACAATCAACGTTCCTGATTGTTGGATGCGAGGCGCAAGAATTTTAGATTTGATATACTCCTCTGAGTACGCATTATTAGGATTATCTGCATTGATTGAGTAATCTCGAATTATCACCCCATTATTTCTCAACAGATTCTTGAGCTTGGCAAGACCATCATCATCCTCATGGACATGACTTATGAATACATTTCTCGTTTTATCAGCCATAGTCTTTGCGTCCCTGTCCGATTATGATTTCCCATGAGGCAACAGATGAATCATCATAGCCTAAAATCACTGGCTGGCCAATCTTAATCAAGATGACAAATGCCCTGGGCTGGTATTGTGGAGAAGTCCACGCAGAATGAGATGGACAGATTGGTCAATATGGGGTGTTCGAGCCAATATTTCATTCTGTTCAGGGGATAGGCCGTTATTAAGGCTGTCTACTGTTAAGCCTGCAAACGCGTCGTAGATGAGTGCAGGCCATTGCCAGTCGCGTTCTCTCTGACGGCTCGATCAGTCCAAGTTGTTCAGCAACGGCACGTGCACAGCCTCCGAAACCGCCTATAAGAAAAAGTGGCTGTAGCGTCATGAGTGAAAACAACGCTTCTTCAACAACGCCAGGCATTAAGCCTTTGTATTGGTCAGTTTGGCCACCAAGGACGATACGGGCGTCGGTTTCCTTCTGGATAATCAACCGCATGGCCATCAGACCATCTGACCACTCTGTGCTAGAGGGTTGTTTTGGCTCCAGCCGCATTCGCTCGACCATTGACAAAGGTGTGCCGTTCGGCTCTAGGCAGATAAGCTGCACTCCCTCAGAAAGATCATTGGAAATCTCCTTGAGCTCATCAGCTGATTTGGAGATATGCACAGGCCATGCCAGATAATTTCTGACTCTAACGCCCTCATTATAATGATGGCGAGCGACAAGTTCGAAGAGTAATCTGCTGAAGCCATGTTTACGCAGATCACCAGCATAGACGAGCCTCGCTCCAAGCGACAACAGATAACGTGCGATTTCGGTCATGGCGTCACGCAGATGCTCGTTGCTCAAACCGAGCGCGGGCATGTCAGGACTTTCGGATACAGAGATCGCGATTGTTTTCCCTTCTAGCATTTTGAGGGCTCATCAAATTATTTCAGACCAGAGCTACCCATTCATTAAAGCTGTACAGCCGAATATGGGGAGAAATCTTTTCAAACAGCTTCTTCTCCCGGCTGCTGATCGGTGGATCAGGGTAGACAAGTTTTGATACAGGGGCTGGTGTATTTGAAGGAAATCTGGTGAGTGAGATAAGCTCTGGCGGCCTTGATATAAAAGAAACGCCGGAAACAGGGGCACCACAAACGAGATTCATCCGCAAGCGCCACAAAAAATCCTTTAGCATTTCGTCGAGTAAACAGCCAATCACAAAGTCCAAGCGTCCAGCATTACGCGGTTCAATCTGGATGATTGGCACGTTACCCATATATGGGAATCCACGTGTGTCAAGATCATTGATTGCAGTTACGACGACTAGGGGCATGTCATTGATTTTCGCTTCAATGATTTCTCTACGGCACCACTCTCGTGACGAGTAAGTATCGGTATGGATTGCCACCATTGCGCTACTCCGAATCTGCTCAAGCAAGACTCTAGAAAAACGCATGCCTACCGGAATATCCTTCACATCAAGGAAGCTTGCCAAGCTTCCATGCTGCTTATGGATTCGGTCGCGGATCAGATGGGCTATTTTTTCTCCGTCTTTGTCAGACTTCGAGTGGCTGAGGAAAATTTGTATTTTCCTGAGATAGGCCCCGAAATTCTTTCCCGGCTTCCCGACAGATTTCCCGAAATCTCGAAGAGAGTAACGCAACATTCGGCAGAATTCATATGTTAGTTCCCTAGCCAACTTCTGCTCCCGCTGGCCCAGAGTACCACGCCAGCGATCCCACCTTAGAGCCTGCACTGTGAGAGCTAGCTTCTTAAGCACAGAAGTTCCAAACGTGATGGGAAAAACGCGAGTCCTGAGTCCGACCGATTTTGTATCTTTGGCAATTTCTTTAATATAGCTGATCCACGCAGAGTCAGCGACAAGAGTCGAGTCAGCCAACACGATCACTGCAGTCATTTCCGCCCCATAAAGATCAATTGGCTTTGGAGTTGACGAACCTGGGATAGGCTTCGATCGGAAAATAGTGCTCAAGCCTATGCCACCTCCAATATTTTTATTCAAGTCGCGGCGAAAATGCGTGCGCAGAACCTCCGCTATTCTGCTTCCCTCCTTAAAATTCGGGTGCCAGACTATGTAGAGAACCAAGGGAAGTCGGGTGAGAGAAAACATATACGGAATTTATTGTCCCTTTTCGTTCACCAACTTTCAATCCTCTTCACGGTCGGAAAAAACCTCACCGATGTCTTCGCCGGCCCAGGATACGAACGATTTCGGCTTGATCCCCATCCATCCTATAGATCGAACGGGCAATGCTTCGCCGCTGACTTTCTGGATTCCCGATACGATGAAAAATATGGTCGCTGGCGCTCTCTGGTTTTCTATCGTTCGGGAATGACGGCGGGGGAGATTTTCGATTGTTCGGGAATCCAGGGTTGCGCTCATGATTTGGGTCTGCGCTTTCGCCGGGTTTTTTTCTGCGGCAGGAGCGGTGCGGTGTACTGCTGATAAAGATCAAAGAGAAAAGCGACGCGCGCGGCTTCGTTGGTGAAAGCGGCTTTGCGGTAGGCGCGATCCACGGCTTTGTCCAGGGCTTGATGGGCTTTTTGTAAAACCGGCGGCATCGTCAGCGGGTCGTAGAGATCGGCGAGGGTGGCGTCGGGAAACTTGGCGCGGGCATCCAGGACGGCTTGCGCTTTGGTCTCAATTTCGGTGGTTTGTTTTGCGGTGGGGTCTTTAGGCCAGGGGAAGTTGTTGTAGACGATACTCGCTGAATAACGATAGTCACTTTTCAATCTACCGCATACAGTTCGTATCCACGAATTGTGCATCGCTGAAGTTAGTATCCCGAAGTGAAGCAATTTAGAGCCAGAAACAATAAAAGCCGCATCCCCGCACAATAAGTCGGGAAATGCATATCCTATAGGTATATAACTACGTTTTTCTGACGATACTTTCGGCACAACTAAATAGTTGGTCAAAGGAATGTTCTCAACATGAAATCGTGTCGGTGTTTCTGCCAATTTTTGTGTTGGCTTACTTTTGCTCTGAAGTCTAAATTTTCTCACAGCTTTCACACGTTTAAGTGTTTGAGGCATTTTCTTCAATTCGTTTGGAGGACATTCCCCCAACCATAAGCACCATCTTTCAACTCCATGAATAAACTCATATGAACCAACCCATTTTCTAAACCATTTCCCAGCGGCAGGTTCTTTTTCCAAAAATTTGACTTTTTCCTCCGCTGTAAATAAATAATTCCCACCATCAATAGGTTTGTTGCCAATCCCGATTTCAGGCACATCACAAATTGGCTTTGATTGTTTGACTATCATCACATCCGAAGCATCAACCAAGTAAGGATTTATATTCTTGGCGGCGACTTCATGCGGCTCTCCTTTTATATCTTCATAATCAAACAATCTTTTACTTTTGTGACTTTTGAGGCTAAAGCCAACTATGACACAATGAACAGCTGCTTTCCCTCTGGCTTCATTACTCCATGAGAACGTTCGATGAGCAAAATTGATACTAAATTCTTTGGATAGCAACCATCCCCACAAGACACCTACTTGCTCTCCCGAACAAATGGAGTTCGTAGAAACAAAAGCACATTCGATATGGTTGTTGTTCTCACTATATTGCGCGGCTTTCACATACCACGCGGCTACAAAATCCAGTAAGCCGTAATTTTTTATTCCACTAAATACTGTAGCAACATCCTGACGCTGATTCGTATCCATAAACTTGGCGCCAACAAACGGCGGATTCCCCATAATATAATTCAACCCTTCCGGTGTAACCACATCCCGCCAGTCCATCTGCAACGCATTGCCATGCACGATATTCGCGCTCGAAACCAGCGGAATACGCGCAAAATACATCCCGAACTCCTCCGACACCAGCGTATTCATCTGATGGTCAATCAGCCACATCGCCACCTGCGCGATTTGCGCGGGAAACTCTTCTATCTCTATGCCGTAAAACTGGTCTACGTCCAGTCGAATCATTGTCTGAATTTCCAGCATCTGCCGTCCCTGCTTGTGGGTCGCGCGTAACACCTCCAGCTCCAGCAGGCGCAGTTCGCGGTAGGCGATGACCAGGAAGTTACCGCAGCCGCAGGCCGGATCAAGGAACGCCAGGGTGCGCAGTTTTTTGTGGAACTCAAACAATTTGTTCTTGTTCTTTTTTACTTTTTCAAACTCCGCCCGCAAGTCGTCCATGAACAACGGGTTGATCAGTTTCAGGATGTTCTTTTCCGAAGTGTAGTGTGCGCCCAGGTTGCGCCGCGCTTCCTTGTCCATGATGGATTGAAACAAGGAACCGAAAATCGCCGGTGAGATGCGGCTCCAGTCCAGCGAGCAGCATTTCAACAGTGATTCGCGCATGGCGCTGTCAAACGACGCCGGATCCAGGCGCTCTTCAAACAGTTTGCCGTTGACAAACGGAAAGGCGTTGAGCTGCTCGTCGCGGTTGCCGAGGCGTTGCGCGGCGGGCGTATTCAGAACATAAAACAAGGTATCCAGGTACGAGGCAAGGTCGGCGCCGTCCTCGCCGGTGCGGTCTTCGATGTAATCCTGAAACTGCTGCCGCTCAAAGATGCCGGTGTCTTCGGCAAACATGCAGAACAGCAGCCGCACCAGATACATTTCCAGGTCGTGGCCGGTGTAGCCGATGTCGCGCAGGCGGTCGTGCAGTTTGCCCATCAACTCGGCGGCTTTGATATTGACCGGATCCTGTTCCTTGATTTTGTGCGTTTGATAACCGGCGATAAAGGCAAAGCGGTTGACGTTTTTATGCAGGTTTTCCAGGGCGAATTCGTATTGTGTGTTTTCGTCCAGGTCAAACAAGCGAAACCGTGCAAAGTCGGACACCAGCACGAAGCGCGGCAGGTCGCGTTCCTTCAATCCGGAGAAATAACCCAGTGCCTGCTCGTAGGCGTGGTCAAGGTTTTTGCCGCGTGATTTGTGTTCAATGAGCAGGATGCCTTTCCACAGCAGATCAATGTAGCCGTCCTTGCCGTCAATTTTCTTGACGCGGGATTCAAAGGAGGCCATGCGACGGCGGGATATGCCAAAGACGTTGAAAAAGCCATCCCAGAAGGACTTGGCTTCTGCGTCTTCGGAGCATACGGCGCTCCATTCATTGGAGAACGCCAGGGCGCGGGTGCGGATTTCGTTCCAGCTCAGCGGCATAGAGGATTACGGGTACGATGGTAAATGCAGGGTGATTGTACAGTAAAACCGCCGTACCGCCCGCGCCGATTACGGCTACAAGCGGCACCACCGCGTCCGGGGCGACACAATGGGTTTGCACATGGGCAGGATTGTAGGGATGGTACACATCCCACTTGTCATCGCCCATCGGCTGCGGGCCGCCTCGCCTGCCGTGCCGCTGCCCTGTGGCGCGGGCACGGTCAAGGGGATTGAGGGCATAGCGCACCTTCATAAAGAATCGATCCACGGCCCCCAGGCTTGCAAACGCATAGCCCTCCATGAGGGCAGGGTTTTGGGCCTCATCCTCCGCCGGGTTCTGCCGTGTCAGACGGCAGCCCTCCTTTTGAGGTTCAAATGCCATGGGGCACGGATGGCGCAGCCAGCGGTCTCCCCATGGGCCTTGCGGCTTCATGGAATCCTGAGACAACGTCTCCTTGACCTGCCAATAATATGCAGCCACGCTGCCGCTTGAGTGCGTCCGGCGGGAAGACGCGACCGGGCACTGCTAGCCGCGGCGGGCAGAATAAGACTGAGGAATGCCGTCTTAATTGCTATAATCAACACTCACCAGATTCCTGCACCGGAGGTTACATCGTGCATATTGCCACTCTCCCAATTTTACGGAACGGAAATCCACGGCACCTCTGGAGCCCGGCCACGTCATGAAGATTGGGGTCCCCAAGGAACTTCTTAATGGCGAGACCCGCGTCAGCACCAGTCCTTATTGTGCCCGCCGGTTGACCGCCCTCGGGCACCGCGTGCTGATCGAGCAAGGCGCCGGCGCCCTCGCCGGCTTCAGCGATCAGCAATTTCTCGATGCCGGCGCAGTCCTCGCGCAAAACATACAGGAAATCTACGCAAACGCGGATATGATTGTGAAAGTCAAGGAGCCGCAAGCAGCAGAATACGGCCTGCTGCGCGAGGGCCAGCTTTTATTCGGCTACCTGCATATCGCCGCGAACAAGAAGCTGGGCGCCGCTTTGATCGAGAGCGGCGCCAGTTGCATCGCCTGCGAGACGATCAATGCCGCCAACCACACCCTGCCGTTGCTGATCCCGATGTCCGAGATCGCGGGTCGCTTATCGGTACAAATCGGCGCCCATTGCCTGGAAACCCATTCCGGTGGCCGCGGCATCCTGCTGGGCGGAGTCTCCGGTGCCCTGCCGGGCCGCGTAGTGATCCTGGGCGCCGGCACCGTGGGACGCAACGCGGCACGCGTCGCGTCCGGATTGGGGGCTCAAGTCATCGTCTTCGACCACTACCTGGACGCATTGAGACGAATCACCGAGCAGTCCAATCTGAATGTGCTCACCATGCACGCAGACGTCGACTCACTGCAAACCCAATTGGAGGAAACCGACCTGGTGATCGGCAGCGTACTGCTGCCTGGCGACCGCACGCCGCTGATGGGCGGGCGCGACCTGATCAGCAGGATGCAGCCGGGCTCGGTCATCGTCGACGTCTCCATCGATCAAGGTGGCTGTTTCGAGACCTCCCGCGCCACTTCGCACGAGCAGCCAACTTACATTGACGGGGGCGTGGTACATTACTGTGTGCCGAACATACCGGCCCTGGCCGCACGTACGGCAACCTTTATGCTGAGTTACGCCATGCTGGACTACGTTATCCGCCTTGCGGGAGGAAACTGGCACCGCAGCCTGCAGGAAGATCCGCTTCTGCTCGCAGGGCTTAACATTCACCAGGGAAAAGTCACCAACCACAGCGTGGCAAGGGCTTTAGATCTCCCGTACCACGATCCCGCTCCTCTTTTATCCTGACGCTACCCATGGTTGAGCGGGCCGCTTGCCGTGCTGCGTACCGGCAGGCACATTACCCTTGCTGCCGGTAGGCGGGGAACGACTGATGAGCCGCCAGATCCGTAGCGACCGCGGTCAGTCCGGCTTCATCCCCTTATTCTTTGGCCTCAGTGTCGCCGTGCGTTGCCCAGGCAAACTGCCTGCCAGGGCGTCGCGCAACACCCGCCATTGTCCGACCTTGTCCGCAAGCGAAACGGTGGCGTGGGCAGGACTGGTAGAGGGCAGCCTGTCCCCGTAGAGCCCGTCCTGCCCGAGCGCGTCACAGCCGGCAGTGCGGAGCGTCATCCCGACCAGGGTGCGGTAGTGATGCTCAGCGGCGGAGCCATTCCAGAATACCGCTACAATCTGCGGGCAACGCTTATAAAATTCCGCGAAGTCGTTCGCTTCAGCTTCGCGGATCTTACTGTCCAGGCTCCCTGGGCGCTGACACTGTCTGATCACGTCCCACAGCGCAAGATGACGCTCCACCAACTGCCGGCAGCGTTTCGGATACGGGGCAGTCCGGGCAATCCCGAACAAGTGCTCGATGATGGTCCAGAACTGGTTTCGCGGGTGCGCATAATACTGCCGTTGACGGATCGAGACGGCGCCGGGGAATGAGCCCAGGATCAATACCCGTGCGTCGGTGCCGACGATGGGAGGCAGGCCGCTTGGCTTCATCTTACTAAGGTCAAATTCATCCACAACCATCTCAACGGAAGAAAAACCGCTCCGCAGTCCAGGACAGCGCGTTCTCAAAACTCGGGAATGTATCAGTCTCCGGGCGTGGGTTCATTCCGTCTACGTTGATCCTCTGGTGCCCCATCCTGCCTGGCACCGGGTAACGGCGACAAAGTTCGATCGGGAAGGGTACGGGATCCCGCCGTCAAGCACCAAAAGTGCCGAACCCGTGCAGGGATGGCACTGGCAGGATCCAGACTAAACGAGTCCGCGTAGCCGTCTCCCGATGGAACCGTCCTCCAACCCGGCACCCGCCCGGTACCCGCACCCTGACAGAGCGCTGCGGCCCGGCGCCCCGCCTGAACGCCCATTCCGGCATACTCTCCTTAACAGCGCTGACGCCGGGTCCATGCGCATCAGCATCGGCGTGAAGCGGCCAAGTCAGGCGCAGACACAAGGGCCGCCAGGGAGCGCTCCGTGCAGACGCCAGGGAACGGACCCGGCGTTCGGGTAGCCTACCGTTTCTTCCCTTTGCGACCCTGCAACGAAGGCCGGATCGGTGGTTTCCAGCAGCTTTTTGATGGTAAGCTGATGGCACCGCCCACGATGCACGGGAGCTCTGCGCCCTGGACCTGCTCCCAGAGTCGTCCATTGGCTGTCGGAGGCCGGTTCACCGGGTCGTTTGCGCGAGCAAATACAGAAACTTAACATGCAATCGATGAATACCCGACACCGGTCAAAAGCCATCAGGCAGCGCCCACGCAAACCACAGCTCCGCCGTCCCTGGACGGAGCGTCAGATGGGCTGTCATTAGCTTGAATGCCCGCCGGACTACCCGGACGAGTTGAAGACCCTGAAGGAAAGTCTCTTCGGCTGTGTCGCCCTGCCGACGAACCGCTTCGAGAATATATGGGAGCGCAACCTTCTGCCGGGAGTGCGTTGCGCCCTGCCCGCCGCACCGACTCATGCCGGCAGACCGGCAGGGAACAACGGCAGTGCCGGAAACAGTGTTCCCGATCGGCTGCGCTTTCGGCTCGGTAGCATCCGGGCACACTGGTCGCATGCCCTGCCCGCGGCGCGGTGATGGCACGGGATGTAAGCCGTCGGACCGGGCCCCGACGTCCCAGCCACCCAGGGCCGGCGCCGCAAAGGAAGACGGGAACCGGGCGAGCATCCGGCAATGCAGGGCAGGCAGTGCACAGATGCGCGCTACTACGGTGCTACCAGCCTGGCTGGCAGACCCAAGGCTGCGGCGCGGTGATGGCACGGGATGTAAGCCGTCGGACCGGGCCCCGACGTCCCAGCCACCCAGGGCCGGCGCCGCAAAAGAAGACGGGGTCCGGGCGAGCATCCGGCAATGCAGGGCAGGCAATGCACAGATGCGCGGTACTACGGTGCTACCAGCCTGGCTGGCAGACCCAAGGCTGATGGAGGCCGGAAGTGTCCACCCGTTTCGCCGGTAAGACGGTAGTCGTCAGCGGCGCCTCCTCCGGCCTGGGCCGCTGCCTGAGCCTGCAGCTGGCGGCGGAAGGAGCCAAACTGATCCTGTTTGCCCGCCGCCAGCAAAAATTGCATGAAACCGCGCGCGCCTGCCTGGAACAAACACCGCCCGCGCAATCAGGCGTTGTGCCGGAACCCAGCGTTATCGTCGGCGATATTACCCAACCGGAAGACTGCCAGCGCCTGGTGCAGGAAGCAAAGCGCTGCGGTGGCCTGGACTACCTGCTGAACTGCGCCGGCATCAGCATGTGGATGCGCTTCGTCAAGATGCAGAACCTGGATGCCCTGGAGCAATTGATGCACACCAATTACCTGGGAGTCGCGCGCCTCATCCACGGCCTGCTGCCGCTGTTGCAGCGCCGGCAGGGACTGATCTGTGCGATCTCTTCCCTGCAGGGACTCCTGCCTATTCCTTACCACAGCGGCTACGCGGCATCCAAGCACGCCCTGGAAGGCTTCCTCAATTCCCTGCGCCTGGAACAGCCTGGAGTGCATATCCTCGTTGTTTATCCTTACTGGCTGGAGGGTACTGAGCTGCGCTCTAATGCCATTGGACAACCGCCCCCCAACGTACAGTCAAACGACAAGGCCTCCGTGTCAGCGGAGGCCTGCGCCCATCGAATCCTGAACTCCATGCACCGACGCCATCACAGGATCACGGTCCCTGCCAGCTACCGCTTTCTTCCCCTGCTCTATGCGCTCTATCCCGCCCTTTTGGAGCGCATCATCCAGCGCCGCGTACGCAGACAACTCCCCCGTTCCTACTTTGACCAGGTCTAACACCGATCAGCCCGTAACCGTATAATTATAGTTAGATTCCTCTTCTGGCTTAGGGAGACATTAAAGTGGAATGGTTAATACTCGCCGGAGTTCTGTACGTTCTCTGGTGGGGGGGTTAAGCCCCAAAAATCTAGTCGCCTTGCTAGAGAGGGCCGCTACGATTCTGAGCGGACAATTACGCTTTCTGGATATATCGATACTGGGGAAATCCGGAAAACTAGCGCAAGCTCGTTTGAGATCAATCCAAAATCACCTCTTCCGTTGACCTTTAGTAATTGTACCCTGGACCAGGCGACTAAAATTAAGAAGCTGCTTGATAGTGGCGGTCGCAGCGATGAGATAAGCGATGAGATCTCTTATCTCATCGCTGCGAACAACATTAAGTGTACGGAGCTGCAAGATTTTGTACGCGACCTCAGCGCTAAAGTCGGATCAAGAATCGAAATGCTGATAATCGAATCTTCGGAATGGCCAGAAGCATCAGAGAAAGATCGGGCGGACATCCTAAGAGGATTTCAGAGAAAAGCTATCGACGAACTACCGACCAAGCCACCGGAGGGCGAAATATTGCTTCATCGGCTTTTATTCGGGATGCCCGGGGTCATTGTACCCGCCCAGCCCCTGGGCAATGCTGTCGGCATCGTAGAAATGCGGCAGCATCTCCTCAACATGCCGCCGACACCAAGTAGTCTTGCCCGCGCCGTTCGCCCCGATGACGATCAGCAGCCTCGGCACGTCATCCGCTGCCCTGGCCCGGCAAGAGCGGCACGGAGCGCATGCTGGGGTCAGATCGGTCGATCGTCTCGGTACGCCCGTCCGGCCAGGCCCTGGTCACGCGCCGGGTACTCAGGCACAGGCGCTCGATCACCCCGTTTGGCCATTCCGTCACGATCCAGTCAGGCTCGCCCGGGGGTTGGTATACGCAGGGTTTGCCCTGGCTGAAACACATCTGGCGGGAGTCTTCGCTTTCCATGCCGGAAATCCTACCACCCCGGTGTGCCGTTGGTTCGATCTTCCTGGAGGTCCGTGCCCCGACTGCCTTGGCTTTGCCAAAAGCCAGACAGTCGACGACGCACACAGTATCGGTGTTCATTTGAATGGCTACCCAACAGGGGGAAGGTCAACCCATGCTCCCCGTCCTCGCCCTGGTTGGACGACCCAACGTCGGCAAGTCCACCCTGTTTAACCGCCTGACCCGTTCCCGGGATGCCATCAATAGGTCGGGCGCGGATGAACCAGTCCCAGATCTCCTCTTTCGCACCGGGGAAATACCCGTAGTCAAACCGGGCCGTGAGCTCCCAGGGATAGCGGATTTTCTGTGACTCCTCGATCTTGATACCCGCCCGCTTGAACTCATCAGCGAGTGTATCGGGCGTATGATAGAACTGCGAGGCGCGCCCGTCGTCGGCGTAAGAGCACTCATCAGGGCGCATCTTTTTCGTCTTACGGAACGCTTCTACGATGCGCCGAGCGTGCTCGGGGTGCTCCCGGTAGAGGTTCCGGTAATACTCCTCCCATAGCCCGCAAAGGTACTCCGTCGTGTCGTAGGAGGGCAGGATCGCGAGCAGTTGCCCGTCGGGCTTTAAGGAGCGGGCAACGTTTCGCAGGATGTCTGGAATGTCCTCGCGCCGGCGAGGCAACAGGGAGTTCACAATGACGGCTATATCGTAGGATCCCGGTTCTGAGTACGTCTTCATGTCGGCTCGTTCCGAGCGGAAAGGCAGTTTGAGCCGTTGGGCGCGCCGGGCGGCGATGCTCAAGGCGGCGGTGTTCGTATCCACGCCCGTCACCCTCTTGATTTGTCGGCCCTTGAGGCAATCGAGCAGGTTGCCCGGGCCGCAGCCAAAATCGATCAGGCAGGCACTCGGGGCGAGGTCATCAAGGCGGCGGTAGAGCTCGTCCAACAAGAAGTTCCGCCGCACGCCGTCCGCGCCGACTTTGGTCATTTCAGGAGCGAACGGGCCGAGGATATGTGCATGGTAGTCGCCCGCGATCCGCTCCCAGTCGATGTCGTCGTCCTTCTGCGGGAGGTTTCGGTAGCCGAAGATCAAGTTTGGCCTGGCGGCGTATTCTTCGACGATCTTCCAAAACCGGGGAGCGGGGAAAAACGTCGGGTTGCGCTCCAGCCAATGCAGGTGATATCCGGCGACCAAGGCGATGATCAGGGAAAATTCGTTATGCCGATCGTATCCCCTGTCGACAATCTCGTATACGTACACCCACGCCTTGTAGCAGTATGCGTCGTACCTGGACATCTCTTCTCCGGTCATGTGCTCTTCGTAACATTCGGTTATGGAAATATCCAAATATCCCGGGAATTGATGGCAAATCGTCATCAGCTCGTGCCACACCATCGAGAGATACTGGTGGGTGGAAGCGCGGTTTTGCTGCCGCCAGAAGTAGACGGTTAAACCGCCCGCCGCGACGGAAAGGACAAGCGCGAAAACGCTGATGAAATCGGAAAGATACATTGTTATTGCTCTCGACCCCGGCGCGCCGTCCGCAGGCGACCGGCGGGTGGCGGCGACCGCCAACCGATACGATAGGCCGAGTCCCCATCTTCTTCGTTTATCTTATTTTAGATATTGTAGACGATGGCAAGCAAGCGGATTTTCTCCGAGACCGAATCCTCGCGGTTGCGGCACATCGGCTGGGACGGCGGTTCTGCGGTTTCGGAGAGTCTCGAATATGCCAGTATTCCGCGCGATCCCGCAATCGCCCCTTTTCGGAAAACTCCCCTCAGCGGAATCGGCGGGGACAAACGCGGCGGCCTGCGCGCACGGGCGGTCTCGCTCGGTCAAGGAGCCGATCGAGACGCGGATACCGCTTCCGGGCGAGCGGAAGGCACCGCCAGAGCACCGAGGCGGCGCGTTCGAGCCGGGATCCGACGCTCCTACGCCCCTCGATGCCCGAGCCGTAGCGAACGCCCCGCTCCATGTCCGTCCGTTCGCTCACATGCCGGGCTCCATATCCTCCTCATCGAGGCTGACCGGCAAAGGAGTGAGCAGCGCGATCTCCTTCTCCGGCTCGAACATGCTCGTGTGGGGATGGCGCACCCAGCGATCGCGCCACGGCCCACGCGATATGCTGCCTCGAATCGCCTCTTTCATCCGCTGCTATATCTCCATCTCGCAAGAGGCAGCGGCTGTCTTCACAGGCGAAAGGGAAGGCTCTTCTGCCCCGATCACCTCCGCAATCGAGTAGATCCGATCGGCAAGCCCAAGTCGCATCGCCGGGGTGACCCCGTCCTCCCCTGGCTTACAATAGTTGTAATAGCCCCGGAACAGATCTAACGCCTGCTGCGCCACGGCTGGGTTGTAGGGCGCATAGCCACTGTAAATGGAACGCAATTCCCGTCGGTTTCCCGATAAGATCGGACGCTCAAAGAGGCTTAGCATGCGGCGCACTTGGAGAAAAAACCGGCTCACGCCGTGCAGCGAGGCGGCTAGATGCCGATCAGCGATGGCATCGACGCTCAGGGAATCGGGGAAAGGCGTGAGCAGGGCGAGTTCTTTTTCGGGTTCAAACATGCTTGTGTGGGGGTGGTGCACCCAGCGATCCCGCCAGGGACCGTGGGGCGTGCCTGCTGCGATGGCCTGTTTCATTTGCTCTCGCAGCAAGCGCCAGTGCGGCTGATCGGGATGTTGATCGGCAAGTGCCTGCAGATCGATCCGACGCCCCCTGGCGCGGGCCTTTTTCTCCTCCACGGTCAAATTCTTGTTGTAGCGCACATAGAAGGCATGCGCCTGACCCGAGCGCACCGCCTCGGTCCAGCTCCCAAGAAACGCAGCCCGCATGCCGGAATCTTGATCGAGCGCAAAGCCAATCTCATTGACCTGCCCAAGAATCTCACGCAGATAGAGAAAGTGCGCATACATCGTATAACTCGAATGCACCTGCATTCCCTTCGGCGGGGCAGATGTATCGGGCGCCTCGCCCTCTTCTAGATCGGTGCGAGCGAGGGTTTCCTGATAGCGTTGTTCGATCCCGGCTCTCGCTCCGGCACCCACCTTCCCCGGCACTTTGCGAGCAAGCGAGCGAAGGGCAGTTCGCTCATAGTCGATGGGCAACCAGAGCCGGGCGTGACGACGGTAGGGCTCTGCGAGGACACCATCTCCGCACGCCTGCGCCGCTGCCTCGATCTTTCTGGGATCGACCGTTGGATCAAAATTCAGGTGCGGGCCAAACACATAGCCTGAGCGATTTTCAGCGCTCGCAACCCCGAGCAGGCGCACATTGCGCTTGTCGTATTTGTTTACCCAGTTCAGCGTGTATTCCTGGCGATCCACCCCGATCACCAAACGCTGAGACTGTTGCGCAGAAAGCACCTGTGCTAGGCGGGCCTCGTGGGCCCGAGTGAGCGCAGTAAAGCGCGCAGAGAAATGCCGCAGGCGCACATAAAAGATCCGAGGATCAATGTTGAGCGTCGCCAAGATCCGGCGCAGCGGCATCTTGCCCACGAGTAACTTGCAGAGGAGCACGTCCTGCGCCTCCACCTCGATCTGCTTGCGTTGATCGCTCGCGGGATCAGACAAGGTGATCACTTGTTTGCAGGCGAGGCACTGGCGCCGGGGATTGCCCCGCTTGCCCTGATAAGCTGGTTGATAACCGAATTTTCGATACGCATCGGGATGCTCATGCGCAGAGCGCGCGTGATTGGGGCAATCTGCATTCTTGCAGCAATCACCGGGATTGGTCTGCTCGCCGCGCAGGCGTTGGTATTCCTCCACAATGGCTACATTGGATTTGAGCGGGAGTCCTTCTTTGCAGGACTTGCAGGCAAAAATCGCCCCGCCCGAGGTGAGCACCCGAGGGCGAGTCTCTCGCAAGACGTAGCGTAGATTTTTGGCCTGCTTGACTCGTTCACTGCGGCTGAGCATCTCCATCCCTTCCGGATCGGCTTGCCCATAGTTTGCGCAGCTCGGATTGCGACAGCAGTTGACCTGCAATCCTTCACAGGCTTGCGGGATCCGCACCGGCGGACGGGTGAGTGTTAGATTCTCCGAGCGGCTCATCATGTGCACAGCACCCAGCGATCCTGTGCAAAGCGGTAGCAATAGCGGATGCAATAGAAGGCATACCAGAGGGCGCGTGCCTCGTGAAAATCCGCCAACCCTGAATGGACTTCCTCTGCCGAGGGAGCCAGGGAGATCGGATCCAATTGATCCTGCTGCCAAGGAAGCAAGAACACCGCATTGCCCTGTAGGAACAAGCGCTCAGGGCGCCGATAATCCTGATGCAAGAGCGCAAGAGCTCGGGCAGGCTCTCCCCCATAAAGTCGGTAGACGCCCCACCAGCGCCCCTCAATCTCTGCGAGAAACAGGCTTTCGCTGTCTTGATGGGGCGGATACAGCAATGCCTCGGCACCGGCAGGCAGGGAGGCAGGCAGGGAGAAGGTCGTCATGGCAAGGGCGCCCCTTTTTTCTCAATTGAAACGCTCAACGGCTTAGTTCCACATGGGATGCACATGCTCGCTAGATTCGGGCTAGTGTCCTCGGAGGGCCCGCCGGAGCCTGTCCCGCGTACTGCGTAGCGCCAGGTTCCAGCGTCTGCCACACAGTCACTGCCGTGCGGACGGGTAAGGGCGTTTCTTGCTGGCGGACTGGTTACAGCACCAGCGCGAGGACGATAACGTAGAGAGCGGCTGCCCACCGGGATCATCCCGATCAGTGAGCAGGCAGCCGGTGCTGCCCCGACAGCCGAGCGATGGCCAGGGTGGTGAGCCGACTCATCTGCGGACGATGAGTGCCTCCGCGCCGGTCCCGGGCAGCCGGCAGACAGGAACGCAGGCCGCTGTCCCCGCACCGCAGGCAAACTCTGGGCAAGGGGCGGCACGGTTCCGACGCATGAGGCAAACCCCTGCGCCTGTATGCCGCACACAAGCACGCAAGGAGCGCTTTCTTACGGCAGGCGGCCCGCCTGCAGCAGACGGTCGAACAGAACCAGGCGGGAGAGCCAAAGGGTATGATCATCAAAATCAGCGGAGATCTCGCCGGCCTGGTAATAGGCTCCCGGGCCAGGCTCGTAGCGGCTGTTTTCATCACTGGGCAGACCGTCCGCACCAGTGGAAAAAACCACCGCCACCGGCGGGTCCGAGGCACTGCTCAAAGAGCGGGCGTTCCGGTCTATGACGCGCAGTTGGTCAGGCCCGGAACGGGTCTGGCTATGCAGGCTGATCAAGGATTGACTGAAGCCGCGGTCGGGGCGGTAGCGCCAATAACCACGCCAGGGATCGCCCGCAGCGCGCCGCGGCGCACTCCAGGGATCCGTCGGGGACACGCCCAGGGTACGCCAGGGCAGGTAGCCTTCGGCACCGGGAGCGGTAACGCCGCAATCCTCCAAACCGTAGTTTGCCGCGTAAGGGTCCGGCTCCCAGGTGGGACAGGGCAGCCGTCCGTGCACAACGGCGAAAGCCAACAGGACGCCCCGAATTTCCGCCAGCATGATACGTGCCTCGCCCAGGCGACGGCGCTCAATCTGCGCGTTGAGCGGTGCCAGCAGGCCACCCAGCAAGAGTCCCAAAATCAGCAGCACGATAGCCAGCTCCACTAGAGAGAAACCACGCTGGTGATGAGGCACGGCAGGAGCTACCGTCAACGAACCATCGCTGTTATCCGGTCCCGGGATCAATTTGTCGGACAGGGGATCACGGACAGCGCGGAACCCCCTCCCTCTTCAACCGGCAACAGACAGTACAGTACGTCGTTAAAATCCGCCGCCAATGCACGGCTCGGGTAAGATCTGGTGTCATCTGCGGCAGTGTCCTGGTACCGGTATGGTTGATCGCTTTCCAGGTAGGCGCGAACCTGACCGCTGCTGCGATCCTGGGCAGGCAGGGCCGCCCCGGCAAACCACAGCACCGCGGCATAAGAGCGCCCGGCATTGTCGGGGTAGGCATGATTCAGTGTGATGCAACGGCGCCCGCCGGAACAGGAGGGCGTGGGCCATCCAGCTGGACGCGGCTGATAGGCATCGGCGACGGCATAGAACAGGTGATCCTTCCAGTGATTCCACAGCCGGCGCAGTTCTGAATTCGATTGGATGAAGCCGCCACAACCGGTGATCGCCTTATCGGGAGCGTGTCGTCCCAGCCTGGCGTTGCTGTCATCTACGATGTCCGGTACCCGGCCAAACAAAGCGTTCCCGGCCTGGGGACGATCGTTGTACTCGGTATTCCTTCTCGGATCGGACAGATGCACAGGTGCCGGCCAAGGCAGACTGAAGACGTCGGCGGCGGCGTGGCTGCGTCCATACTCGGCCAGGCATTCCGCTACTTGACGCAGCAGATTGCCGGGCGCGCCATGGTCGTAGAGCCTAGCGGCGAAATCCACCCGGCGGCGAATCGCGCGGAATATTTCCCGGGCCGGCAAATAGGCAACGCGATCATTCAGTTCCGGCGTATACAACTCCGCGCTAATCCAGTCTTCCACGGCGTCAGGCACGGAACGCAAGGAATGATTGAGGATGCCGGGCGGCACCATTCCCGCAGACGAGCCTTCCAGGTAGGCCGCCGCCCGATAGTTGCCGCCGCAGATTTCCGCACCTGCCTGCAAACTGCGGTCCTGTCCCGGCAAAGCCGGACCCGGCGCAATGATCACGGCGGCGGCCCGGTCCACAGGACGTCCTCCGATCAATGCCGTTTCATTACCCAGGGCGTACACCTGAAAACTGCCGCCGGTGTCCTGATTCAGCATGTGCGCTACCGGATTCGCCTTGAACGAGCCGGATACCGCATACCACAGGCATTCCCCGGCAGCATCTCGCAGTGGATCGATCCCCAGGGTACGCCAGGGCAGGCGCCCCAGGCTGGAGACGTGCCTGGCACCGCAGACGCCGCTCGCAGTACCCTCCGGCAGCAGGCCGCCTGCCGTGAGATCGGGACAAGGCAACACACCGAAACGGCCCGGCTTGCGTTCGTAGTAGTTCAGCGCATGGGCAACTAAGGCGCGACGGGCGCGACTCAGTAGGTCCGCCGATGCCGCGCTGCGCAACAGTGCGATGCGCGCCACGTCCGGCTCATGGGACAGCGCATACCAGGTGCCGGCCAACAGCAAAAACAGGCACAACATCAGCAAGACTGCCCCCTCCTGCCTCGGCCATCGTTGACGCATGCAGCCCATCCGTCAGTCCGCACCGGTTCGGAGACAGTCAATCATCGGGGCCATGCCAGCCATTTCATTTCTGCCGGGCTGCGTCAAATGTGCGTTTCAAGAAAAAACCCCGGCCACCGTTGCCTGGCTTGGCACCAGGCATCAGCGCATCCAACGCAGCCTGCCGGCGCTACCGGCCAGCGGCATCGGGGGCCTCCGGCGCCGGAGCCTGCCGGCGGGCGGCACAGTGCAGTCTTTGCACCTGGGCGCTGCCAGGCGCACCGTGTAAACGCAGGCATTGTCCCGGCTCCAGTTCTCGTACAGCAGGCAGGTGCCGCTCCAGCCGGCGGGCATCCCGATACCAGTGCCCGTTAATCCAGGCGCTTAGCGTGGATTCGCCGCGAGAGACCCGGCCGCGTAAATACACGGAACGCAACATCGGCTGCCTGGGCGTGGCGAGTTCGCTCTCCCGCCCGGGCATTTGATCGATCCGGTGGCGCTGCTCGGGAGTGGTAAAGAGCCGGCCCAAGTCCTGTGCCTTGAGCGGCAGGACGAACGTGAATCCGATCAGCAGATAAAGCAGGCGGATCATATATGCATCCAGTCCGCGGGCTCGGCAGACAGCGTGTGCCAGCGCAGTTCACAGCGGGAGCGCAAGACGAAACTGCCGAGGCCGTCCGAGTGACCGGGAAGATCGGGATGCTTGAAGATGGTAAAGAGCCGGCCCAAGTCCTGTGCCTTGAGCGGCAGGACGAACGTGAATCCGATCAGCAGATAAAGCAGGCGGATCATGTATGCATCCAGTCCGCGGGCTCGGCAGACAGCGTGTGCCAACGCAGTTCACAGCGGGAGCGCAAGCCGAAACTGCCGAGGCCGTCCGAGTGACCGGGAAGATCGGGATGCTCGAAGGCGGTAAAGAGCCGGCCCAAGTCCTGTGCCTTGAGCGGCAGGACGAACGTGAATCCGATCAGCAGATAAAGCAGGCGGATCATGTATGCATCCAGTCCGCGGGCTCGGCAGACAGCGTGTGCCAGCGCAGTTCACAGCGGGAGCGCAAGCCGAAACTGCCGGGGCCGTCCGAGTGACCGGGAAGATCGGGATGCTCGAAGGCGGCGCGGGCATCGGGGGTGGCGGGCGCAGGCAGACGCTCTAACTCGCAGTAGCGTACCTGGAAATGTCCGGCATTGCTGTCGCGCAAGCGCTGAAACAACCGCTGCAGATCATCCTCATGGCGCAGCTTCAGTTCTAACTCAATATCGCTGAAGTATGCTTGCAGGATGCCCGGTTTCGTCTGCGGATCGGCCACGGCGGCGGGGGACAGGTTGTAACGCAGCCCCAGCAGCGGGATCTCTTGCCGCGATTGCTCCAGTACTTCGATCCAGGTCAGCAGTCTGCCGCCGATCAGGCCTTGCCGCTGCAGTAAGCGGTAACGAGGCGCATATTCAGCGCGCAGAGACTGCTCTTGTTGCAGGCCGCTCAGATCAGAGCGCTGCCTGTGCAGGCTTTGCTCAGCTTCACGATGCGCCAGCCAGGCCTGGCGAAAGCCGTGCGAGGCAACGGCGATGATGCACAAGCCGGTCACCAGGCAGATCACGGCCGCCCAATCGCGCCGTTGCAGCAAGCCGTGCTCCCTGTTCACGCGAAACGGATCATCAGCAGGAGGAATACATGGGTCGCGGGATTTCGGCTTACTGCTGCGCGGCAGGGCCGGACGCGGAGGGCGGACCCCAGACGCGCAGGGAAAAGCCGGAGGGCGAGATTTGCGCAGTGTCGTGCTGTAGCGGCGAATGCAGCAGTTCCACGGTTGCGTCTTGCTCGCGCAGCCACGCAGCAAAACGCCTGACGGCGTGCAACGCCGTATCCATTGTATCGGCGGAAGCGCCCGAGCTTAACTGCAAAACGGCCTGTGCGCGTTTTTCGCGGGCGTCATCCATGCCAGGCGAGGAGAGACCCATTACCGTGAGCGGGGCGGACCATTCGAGACGCTTCAACTCCAGCGCGGTCTCGGTCTGCAAGCCGGCGCCGATCAACGCCCATAACGTAAACGGGCTGTGAGAAATGTCCTGCAGCGCATCGGCGTAGGTGATGATTTGCCGCAGTTGCACCGCCTCCGGCAGTGCGTAGGCATTTTGCCGCCGCAGTTCGACCCGGTGTGCGTTCACTTCGGCTTGCTGCCGGACAAGCTCGGCGGTATCGCGTCGTAGCCGCTCTGCCTGCAGCAGGAGCAAGGGCGCACACAATAAAGCCGCCAACAGGCAGTAAAGTCCCAGCATCCAGGCACCATGCTCGCGCCGCAGGCGGCGCAGTTGCCGGACTTCGGCAGGCGCCGCGTAACCGGGGCCGGGGTTTTCCAGAAACAGCACTTGCGCCAGCAGCGCGTCACAATCCGCCGGCGTATCGGTGCCCGGCAAACGCAGCAGACGGGTGGCATCGGTAAAGGACAGGGACTGCAGTTGCAGGTCAGCCGGCAGATCCCCGCGCAACATATCGAGCAGGGGTTCAGCGCCCAGGATGGCCAACTGCGGCGCAGCCTCCCCGTCAAGTTCCGGCAATTCCTTGCGCAAGAATCGCAACATCTTGTCCAATTCCTGCAACACGCTCTCCGCTGTAGCCTCCGTGGCCGGCGATGGCAGCAAAGAAAGACGGCTCAGGCGCACTATGCCGTGGAGGAAGCAGCTTTGCCGCAGGCCGCCGAAGGCATGCACACTGAGCAGCAGCAGGCAGCGCGAGCGCAGTCCAAGCCGCTTCAGCAGCCTGCCGAGCAGCCAGGGCGCGGAATGGATGCCCGCCAGCGGGACATGATAGCGCTGCAGCAACCGGGTATAACTTTGAATCGCCTCAGTATTAGCCAGGCAGGAAAACAAAACCGTTTGACCGTCCGGGCGACCCGCACGGGAACCACGCAATTCAGTGCGGACGTGGGCCGCGCCCGGGAACAGCCGCTGCCGATAGCGCTGCAGCAGCTGCCGGCGCTCGGCACTGCGCACGCGAGGCAATTTTTCAAGACGAAAACGCTCTTCGCTGCCGTCCACGATCAAGTGCGCCGGCCCGGCACCGGGATGGACCTGCAGGTAACGGCAAAACTCGGTCCGACCGGCATCATCGGCGGCAAACAGCAAGGGGCCGTCCGAGCGGTGATACACGATCAGTCCGCGCCGCTCCAGCAACAAGACGCGCTGACACTGAAATTCAGGCCACATTTTCACTTCACAGGACGGGGATCTGCGGCATTTTCACCTGCCTCGCAGAGCCGGCAGATAAAAACAGGACGACCAGCCGGACTGATCAGGCAAGACTGTGCGCACAACGGCGAGAGGATCAAGAGGAACCTGCCAGGCGCATTTCGTAACAGAAGAACAATCGCTATCTTCACGACGAAAGATTGGGAGCCGATCATTGGATGGTACACGCTGGCGTACTATTCGGTTAAAGAGGAAGCGACAACACCAGGTCGTAAACGGGGCCCATCATGGCAATGACGATCCAGGCCAACAGGCAGCCAAAAAACACGGTTAGAGCCGGTTCCAGCAGCGTTTGAAACTGTTCAGCCGCTTCACGCACGTCGCGCTCATAGAAATAACACACTTGCGCCAGACTCTTTTCCAGGGCACCGGTATTCTCACCAACGCGGATCATGCGCAGCACCAGGGAGGGGAACACGTTGGTGGCTCGAAAGCTTTCAGCCAAACCAGACCCTGCGCGCACGTGCTCGCCGGCAGCGTGCAGGGCGGAGGCCACCACGCGGTTGCCGGCCGACTGCGCGCCCAATTGCAGACATTCCAACAGATTCATGCCGGCGCCGTACATAACGTGCAGCGCGGTAGCGACCCTGGCCAGGATCAGCTTTTTCAGCAATGGTCCCAGCGCCGGCAAACGCAGCAACCAGGCATCCAGACTATAACGCAGCCGCGGGTGCCGGTACGCGACAGAGAGCAGTATCGGCACAGCACTGAACCCAGCCAGGACCAGGTACCAAAAATCAACAAACCACCGGGACAGACCAAGCAGGACCAGCGTATACCAGGGCAACTCTCGTCCCAGTCCATGCAGAAACTCGCTCAGTTCCGGTACCAGCCAAATCAGCAAAAAACACAGCACCGCGATAATGACCACAAACAGCAGCAGCGGATAGGCAAGCAGGTGCCACATGCGGGCAACAAACTCATCCTGCTGGCGCAGGTAGGCGCCCAGGTTTTTCAGGATCTCGGGCAATCTGCCGGAATGTTCGCCCGCTCGCACCAAGCCGATCAAAACTTCGTCCAAGCCACTGGAAGCTTCGGCCAAAGCCTCGGAGAGGGAAGAACCGCCCTCGATCGAATCCACCAGTGCAGACGCAAAAACGGCCAGACGCGGTTCTTCCGGATCATCCCGCAGATCCTGCAGACATTCGAGCAGCGGCAGCCCTGCCTGCAATCCCTGCTCCAAGTGAAAACAAAACCCGATTGCGTTGCGCCGGCTCAGTCTGCGCCGCCAACTCCAGGCCGCTTTTCGGCAAGACAGCAATTCTCCGCCGTTGGCACGCAACCTGGCCTCCAGGTCCGCCACGTCCAGTGCCCGCATCCAGCCTATGGAGATCTGTCCCCGGGCATTCAGCGCCCGATAATGAAATTGTCGCACTTGTACTTCGCGCATCGGACAGGCCGCGGGCTAACCGGCGCCCAGGTCTACTACGCGGCGCAGTTCGCGCAAATCGGTGGAGCCATCCAGCACCCGCTGCCTTCCCGCCTCGGCAAGGGGTTGGAACCCGGAGGATCGAGCCTGCTCCAATAAATGCGGCAGACTCTGGCGCCTGGCGATGGCCGCACTTAGCTCCGCATCGACGCGCAGTGCCTCCAGGATCGCCAACCGCCCCTGGTACCCGGTGTGAGCACAGGCCGTGCAGCCAACCGCCTGGTAGAGCGAAGGCTCCGAATTCTGTTGCTCGATGCGCAGCAGTTGCCTGGCTTGTCTGCCTGGCGTCCAGGCACGGCGACACACCGTGCATAAGCGGCGTACCAGGCGCTGGGCGAGCACGCCAACCAGATGATCCGCCAACAAGTCGGCGGGAACACCCATTTCCAGCAGCCGCGGAACCGCGGCAGCGGCAGAGCCGGTGTGCAAAGTGGAAAATACCCGATGACCGGTCATGGCTGCCCGCAACGTCATGTGGGCGGTTTCTTCGTCCCTGATCTCGCCTATCAGGATGATATCGGGGTCCTGGCGCAGCAGGGTGCGCACTCCGGCGGCGAAATCGAGTTGAACCAACTCATTCAACGAGCATTGCCGGGCGGCGGGCAGTGCGTACTCTACCGGGTCTTCCAGGGTAATGATGTTTACCTGCTCAGAGCTCAGGTGATTGAGGATCGCATACAGCGTGCTGGTCTTGCCGCTGCCGGTGGGACCGCTGATTAACAAGACCCCCTCCGGGCGCTGCAGCATGCGCTGCAAAGCAGCCAGTGTCTTCGCGTCCAGTTCTAACGCATCCAGGCTCAGCACCCCCCGGTCCCGATCCAGCACGCGCAAGACCAGGCTTTCACCGTGCACGGAAGGCAGGGTGGAGACACGAAAATCAAGCAGGTGTCCGCCCAGGCGCAGGGAAATGCGGCCATCCTGCGGAACGCGGTGTTCGGCGATGTCCAAACCCGCCATAATTTTTATCCGCACCAAAATCGCTGACCAACGGTCCTGGTGCAGACTGCGGATTTGACGCAGCACTCCATCGATCCGATAGCGCAGGCGCACGAAGCCGCGCTTGGGTTCCAAATGTATGTCGGAGGCACCCTGCTTAAGCGCGTCCATCAACAACGCGTTGACCAAGCGCACCACCGGCTGCCGGTAATCCCCGCTGGTATCCACGGTCTGAACGCCGCTTTGTTCCATTTCCTGCAGAATTTGATCGACCAGCAGCGGATGACCATAGTGACGGTCCAGGGCTTGAGAGAGTTCATTCTCTCCCACCAGCATCGGCTCTATCTGTACCTGTCCGCCGAGTTGGGCGCCAAGCTCATCCATAATCATCAGGTTTTGCGGGTCCGCGGTAGCCAGCACCAGCACCTGCTCGGCTGATTTGTAGCAGATGGGCAGCACCTGAAAATCCTGTGCCAGGCGGGCGGGCAGCATGGCCACTGCTTCGGGATCAGGCACTACCTGTTTCAGGTCCAGCGGTTCCGCTCCCAGCAGACCGCCGAGCACGGCGGTAATGACTTCTTCGGAAACAAAACCCAAGCGCACCAGAGAACTGCCCAAACGCTCTCGATGCCGCTTGTGCTCGGTAAGGGCGATTTCCAATTGATCGGAGGTAATGACGCCCTGCTCCAAAAGCAACTCACCTAAAAGAGGCAGCGCACTCATTGGCTCTGCTCCAAGGCCCGGATGCGGGCGACGGCAACCGCCGCGTCAAAACCGGCCAAGCGCTTTGCAGATTGCGTCACGGCCTGCCGGTAAAACTCCAAGGCCCGATCCGACGCACCGGTATGCTCCAGGCTGAGCGCCAAATTAAACAGGTAGTCCGGATGCGTCCGATCTCCTTGCAGCGCACGCTGATAGGACTTCGCCGCCTGTTCCCAGCGTTGCCGCGCCGCATACAGATTGCCTTGCGCAAAATACAGAAAATGGTGAGCGTGCGATCCCGCTTCCCACTCCTCCCAGAGCTCCGCAGAGCCTGATTCCTGCAGGTTCAACAGGGCGGCCCTGGCGATGACATCTGCGGGCCACTGATCCAGAACGCGCCGATAGAAACTGCGCGCTTGTGCGATTTTCCCGCGCCGCTGGGCAATTGCGGCCAACCCCAGCAGGGCGTGACGCCGGCTGGCACGGATTGCGAGCGCGTGACGGTAGCCGCGTTCCGCCTGCTCCAGTTTTCCATGCCGATAATCCTGGTACGCGGTTTGCACCCAACCCACTGACGCGCCGGGCTGCAGAACAGGCGCGTGCCCGGCGCCCGATTCCAGCCGCAAGACCCCGACCGGTGCCCCGGGCTGGCCCATGTCAGGCTCCGGAGCCACCGCTGCCGCTGACGTGCGCCCCACCCCGGTGAGCGGCGGCTCCTCGGCGGGAGGCGCGGCAGTTTGCTCAACGACCGGCGTTTCTGCGGCTGCCTCGGGCAACCTGGGCATGGCCGGCTCCGTCTCCCCGGTGCTCAACTCAGCGAGCAGGACGGGGGGAGCCGCACGGGCAAAGCGCAGGTACAACGGCAACAGGCCCAGAACGGAGGCGAGTACCAGCAGCAGGGCACAAAGAATCGGGGGCAACGGTCGCCGACGCGGCGCGCGTGGCTGGAATTGAGTTTTTGCATGCACCGGGGACAACGGCAGGTTCTGACGGAGCTGTTCGGTGACCGCCGGCGCAGGCGGACTTGCCCCACCGAGGCGCTGCTTTTCCCGCACGGTTGCTCCTGCCGGCGCAGGTTGACTTTCCCTCTCCCACATTCGAGTCACTCCGCCGGTCAGAAACGGCCTGCGCTCACCTGCGGGGCAGCGTGAACCACGGTAGGGCGCAGCAAAATCACTAACTCGCTGCGGGCGGCCTGACGGGTGCGCGCATTAAACAACGGAGCAATCCAGGGCAATCGGGAAAAAAACGGCAGACTATTGCGGTCCTGCACGCGCTCGTCCTGGATCAGGCCGCCCAATACCGCAACCTGACCATCTTTCAGGCTCAGTATCGACTCAAGCTCTCGCACTTGGATTTCCGGGATACGATTACCCTGCCCGGTCAAGGCTGGATTCGGGTCACTCACAAACCGATTGATCCTGGAAATACTGGGCCGCACGCTTAGCATCACTTGGCCGTATTCATCGATTTGCGGCGTAACGCTCATCACAACCCCTACCGGCACCGTGTGCACCTCGCTGCGCGACGTGTTTTCACTGCTGCCCTGCACGCTAAGAGTGCTTTGCTGCTCCACGGTAAAATAGACCAGGTTGTCCACTACCTTAAGCAGTGCCGTCTGATTGTTAAGCGCCATCAGCTGCGGGCTGGACAATACACGGGTTTCCCCAAATTCCTCCAGCAGACGAAGCGTGGCGTTAAAGGTACCACCGGCAATGCGGTCATCGTAGTCCAGCACCAGTGAACTGATGGCGCTCGGTGGCAGCGGGCCCAGTGCGGTCCGCTCCACGTCCAGGCCGAAACCCTCGGATATCAACGACCATTCGATCCCGGCTTGATAACGATCGTTCAGTGCTACTTCCACAATGGTGACGCGGATCAGCACCTGTCGCCGTATTCTCTTTAGCACTTCGTCGAGAAACCGGCGCACAACCCGATGCAGACGCTCGGTGGCACGCACCGCGATCAATCCGGCCATCGGCTGCGGGATTACTGCGGTTGCCGTACCGGATTCCCTGGCGTCTGCCAGCAAAGCCTCGACGCTGGTCTTCAGTTCATTCCAAAAATCGAGTTCGATGGTGCCTGAGACCGAGGTAGTCGAGTTATTGTCAGTGCCTTGAGTTTCCCCACCGGCCGCTGTCCCGGTACTTTCGATCTGCGTGGTAACGCGGATGCTGCTCCCGGTTTTCCGAGCCAGGTTGAGATAGTCCACCGGGTAGGTGCGGAAGAAAGGGGTATCCGGCAACACCGCCAGGTAGTCGCGCCGGGATTCATAGCGTATCGGAAGTTGGGAGACGATCCGGTCCAAGATCCGGGACAGCGGCTGATCGAGCGCATTCAGGGTTACGTTTCCCTGCACCTGGGCGTGCACGTCCAGGTTCAATCCGGCTTCCTGGGCCAGCGAAAACAGCAACTCACGCACCGGCACCTCGTGTACGCTGACCGTGTAATGCTCACTTTCCGGCAGCGGAGGCGGTGCCGGCAGCGGGGGCGCGTGACGCACCGGGGATGGCAGGGCGGCGGGAGCAGACTCTGCCAGATGTCCTTCCTGCTGCGTCGGCAACGGGCGCGGGTCAAATAAAGCGCAGCCGTTAATCAGCAACGTCTTAAAACACAGCACCCAGATGCTGACGATCCTTTTTCCGCCTGGCATTAGTAGTCTTCGGATCATCCCTGTATTCGCCAACGACTCACTCGTTTGTGTTTCATCTCGATTTTTCATCCGTAACGCCATAGAATCATCACTATCTGCAAACAGGCGGGTGTAGTTCAGTGGCAGAACATCAGCTTCCCAAGCTGAGAACGAGGGTTCGATTCCCTTCACCCGCTCCACTGGCCCGCTACCGGACACCGGGCGCGGGCGGCGCCGGGCGCCGGCGATCGACTCCGTACGCTGCCGACGGTCAGCGCTGTGCACGTCTGCCAACCCTGCCATCGTCCACGGGCCGCGTGGCAGTACACAATCCCGCGCTATTCCCGCTCCATCCGGCGGGCACCCGTAGCGCTGCGAAGCGCCGGACTGCCGAGCACTATTCGGATATTCTCTGTCGGCTCCGACACCGGTGAATTCATAAAAGAAGGCGCCGCAGTAGCGGCGCCTGGTCCCCAGTCAAGGGGATTAGTGCGTGGATATTCCAGCTTGGGACTTACAGTGAATCCAGCAAGACAAACTCACCGGTAAACAAAAATGCAAGCCACGCGCTGGCGACCACTAAGGTCTTTGCGATGACTGTTCCAGCAATTTTGCTGGAGCCCTTACGCTTTTTCATGATGCTTCCTCCTTTAACTATGTCGCCAAAGGAAGCTAATCCCCCAGGGGACTGCTTCCCCTGGCGGGTAAATGAAAAGCGGACCGATAAACGGCACGCTGGGTGAAATAAGGTCTTACAGCTTTCGCTGTACGCGTCCGCGAGACCGAAGGACGCGCTGGGCGCCGGCCACAACGAGCCAGCAAAGCGCGGCATTCCCTGGCGAACCAGGACCTCCAAGCCGCGGGAGGGCAGTCAACAACGGACTGCACGGATTCAGTGCCTGCTCCCGTTCTCCCGTTCTGACACAGTTCTCAAAGACGGATTCTCAACGGGTGAACTTACGGTGCACTGGCTGGCGGTTGCGCCTGCGGTTGCATCCGGGCCGGCTCGGACGACATCTGCGTGGCCTGGCTCTCGGCAGGAGGGACGCGGTGCACCGTGTGCGCAGCGACCCGCTCACCCTTCAACACGTCCTCTGGCAATTCGCCCATCTGTGTCTGTGCCTGCCTGGCCCTGGCATTACCTGCCACCATGTCCTTACGGGTAACCGCCAGGGAACGATAGCCCGTGGCGCTCATGTAGGCTCTGCGTACCTGTCGACCTCCGGCATTCAGAAACTGCTGGGCTTCAAGCTGGGAAATGATGCCTACGTGGTTCGCCGTCAGTACCTGGCGGACGAAATGATCGTATTCGCCCAACAGGTATAAGCCGGTTATTTTAATTGTTGAAAAAAATCAGCGAAAATGATAAAAAGGGGCTGGCTTGGCACAAGCCAAGGAAAGATGAATAAGTCTCTCATGCCCCAGTGTACCTCGAATCTCCCCCTGGAAGGAGTCCCCCTGCCGGGGCTTCCCGGTGTCGTGAAGACCGGGTTTTGTCTCAATCCGCTCTGCATCCATTATGGCCAGTCTGACCGCAATCTGTACACGGTCACACGCCATTCCGCAGCGTTAACAAAGCACCGCCCGCACCTTCAGACGAAGTTACGATGCAAAGCCTGTAAGAGTTACAGCAAAGTCTACAGCGACCAAGCGATAGCAACCATAGCTCGTGCCAGTCTGGCTCGGCACTGGCCCGTGCATACCTGCCCGGATTCGGGATGCGAGAATTACCATGTCAACGTGGTTGACCACCCCCCACAGCGAGCCTACAGCCGCTACGGGAAAGTGCTCGGCACCGGGCACCCGCGGATCCAATGCAACCTCTGTAAGGAAGTATTCAGTATTGGGGAGAAACCGGTTACGAACAGGCATTTATGGAAGCAAGAGCAGTTCCTGCTGAACACGGTCATCGGTCAGGGCTTACAGGACTTCCTCTACCTCGAAATTCTCAGTAATCCCGGTGCCTATGAAAACACGCTTTGCCGCCACCAGAAACGCTGCAACTTTTTCAGTGCCTTTCGGGGGCTGAATTTTGACGAGGCATTCAAGAATAGAGAACTCCACGTCTACACGGACTTCATGGAGATCGCGCTAAAACGTCCGATACCGATACTAGACTCGTCTTCCCTGAGAATGTCTGTGGCGATCAGCGTGATTGAGTATGACAGGCATCTGTTTCTTCTTGGCGTAACACCAAGCTTTCAATCTATGTCCAAGGCTGATATAGATCATGCACGCAAAGCCGTATTTTCGCTGAAATATCCGATGCTTGAAGAGCAGCAGCCCTACGTGCATCTGGAGATGTTTCGTGATTCGAAATCCAAGCAGAGCCCCTCACAGCCTGTACAGTATGGGATGGGAGGCTCGCTGCTTCACCGGACTTATACGGCCCTGGGTCACTTCCACATGCTGCGCGTGCTGCTGCGCTCCGCTGCGCAGGTGTTCCATTACATGGACCATGGAAAGGATCTGCGCGTCGCTGCGCTGACATCCTTTTCCGGTCTTGTCCTAAAAGGACGCGCTGATGTGACCTTCGTCTCCTACGAAAAGGGCCCACCTTCAAAGTCTGTGCAGAGGAAAGACCGCGAAGCAGAAGTGAAGCATGGGATCCAGAAACGCAGGGAAGCCTGGAAGGCATTACTCAAACGGCGAAGAACGCAGCCTAGTCTTTCGCTGGGTAGCCGATTCGATCCGACGGAAGCCATCATACATCGTCAGTCTTACGGCAGAACCCATCCGATTGCTGCCGATAAAAAGAATCTCAATAGCCTGTGGATTCGGGTCACACCGCCCAAGACACTGCCAAGAGCTCCTAAAAATAAAAGTTACAATGTGCAAAAATCCCTCTGGGCGACCTGTCTGGAAGACAGGCCGCCAGAGCGGGAATTGGCCGTGCATCTCAAGGCGAAGACCAACCCGATCGATTCCTGCATTAGCGCCATACGTGCAAAGTGCTATGGTACTGCCCGCCCAGTACGGGTAGCTACCGGACTTCATGGATACCGGGCACAGTTAGAACTGCCTGCCCGTGTCGTGGCCGCGCTCGATATGTTTCGATGTCTCTGGAACTACCGCGACCGCTTGAAAGAAAAACAAATCACCCGTGCCCAGCACTTGGAAGTGAGCAAAAAGCAGCATAAATGTCATGAGATCCTCTATTCATTCAAGATGCCGGATCATCTGATCCCTCGTAAAAAAGGCGTAAGGCACGCCCCCAGGAGGCCCGCCTTTTGATGCGTTGGGGACAGCATTTCCAACCTGAGCATCCGAGTGATCTGATCAGAGTCGTTGAGGTGCTACAGACCCCGCTAGAAGGAGAGGCGCAGGCGGAGGAGTTGATCCGACGGCTAGAGGCATTCGGATACGAACGCGCCCTTGATGACCCGGAGGAGGAAATACCGGAAGACAGGCTTTTGAACAGTGCCGGGATTCTGTCTTGCTTGGAAAAACTGAGCTGGCTGGACCGGAACAATCAGCAGAGCACGTTGACTGAAAGAGGCGCGAGTGTAGAAGATGGACCTACTCTGTCGCGGACTCTCAGGGAGAGTCTATTACAGATCCCAGAAGAGGCGCAGCCCCTCCTTGAGACCTGTGCCCTGATCCGTCGATTGCGGGAGACCGATGAGAGGCAAGCCCTGCCTCTGACCGGCCTGTTGCCGGCGGAGTTTGCCGGACTGACGCTCCGGGAACCGGGGGATATTCCGGGAGCCTTTGAAGGCATCCGCAATCATCGAGAAAAAGCTCGCGAACACACCAGATCATTAGAGATTCCCGGCTCGCCCCATGACATCCTTTACATGACTATATCGCTGCTTGCAGGGGATGCCCTGGAGGATCAGTTGCAGGATCAGGTTGAAGATCACCTGAACCGTGCCAATCGTGCGCTGCGTTATTTTGTCGCTACGGGGCTGCTTGCTTATGGCCACCTGTTTGATGCGGTACAGACAGCCGAGCTTACGAAGGCTGGTGAGACACGGCTGCGGAAAGCAGGCTGATGGGCAAAAATCCTGCCGAGGAGGAGTTCGCATTGGTGGAGATTGTCATGCGCTTGCCTGCGTTTGCTATTAGAGACACACGCTCTTTAAGAGACCTCTACAAATTACTGAAACTTCCCCGACACAAGAGAGACATGACAATAAGTCGCTCGCAGTTGCGTAAGTATAACAAGGCACTGGCCTTGGAATTGATGATCGCTGCCGGCCTGAGCGCAATTGACAAAGTGCACGCCAAGCCGAACTGTACCTTTGATGACGAAGGACGCCCTAGTGATTATGCTCCGGCGGGAAGCCCGGATATTGAAGTGCATTTCAAGGAGCCGAACTGCATTTGCGAGGTGAGCTCTACCATCAGCGGGTACTCAAAAGGGAAGCCTTATGTAGGCGAAAAGCTCTACATTGCAAATCTGGAATCTGCGGTCAAACATTTGAATAAACTCAAAGCTCCCGCGTTCTGCCTGCATGTTACAAATCAGAGTAGCCCTGTACGCAGGGAGCAGTTGGAAAAACACAAGGAATTGAAGGCATCCATACAGGAGCGGGAGCAGGAGGGAAAATGCTTGATACACCTCTCCATTGAGGACATGCAGAATTGCCTGAGTGTATTCAGCGAATTGACCCGTGAGGATAACCTGATCTCCGAGAAGCGTATGGTGGAGTGGCTAAACGCCCTGCACACTGAATCCATGAGTAGGCTTTACCGGGACCCGGCAGAGATCACAAGGAAATTTCTGCAAGGGCTTACGGAGCTGGAACCCAGGCCACCGGAAGACGATAGTGGTTCTCCTTCCTCAGCGACGGATATGGAACCGGAAATGTGAGGTGGACAGTAGTGACTGGTGTGCGACAAGCCTGAAGACACTCCTAGCAAGTAGGGGTCACACTGAGGCTGATGTCATTAACGCCCGCCCGACCGCACCGAGGCAGCGCGCCCCCCACAGGCTCGACCGAGCGAGTCGGTCTGTCCGGGATAGTCGCACGCGACAGTCACCGGAAGCGAGAAACTAGTTTAAGAGTCCGAGCAGAGCAAGCCAAGCGTTTTCATGGGAGTGGCATACTGTAGGGATTCACTACCTGGAAGACCGTCAGAAGGATTACACCCCTCATGCTAAACACTATGTAGTCGCAATTCACATCCAACTGCCCCCCCCCCTTGCTGTGTATGCATACCACCACACAGATATAGACCGAGAGAACTCCCTCTTCCCCGTTTACATGAATTGGATTTATTGGGACTGTGCTGGGACGAAGACTGGGAGTGCTCGCCCCTAAAGGATCGGCTTCGATATCCTTCAAGATGCCATATACATACCCCTTTCTTCCCCCTGAGTTCTGATACTGCTGCTTCACATGCCCCAGTATCGGGTAGGCTATAAACAGTTGGTAGGGGGAATGCAAGACCACTTTCCGTTACCTCCCACAATCCCCAGTAAATCCCTTCCTTTTTCTCAAGCTGCACCAGTTAGGTTAGGTCTGAAGGCTCGGCGCTCGGCATGGTAGTTGAGTCCCACTCAGGAAAGTGCCTCATCAAGAAGCATGGCATGCTCAAATATCGCGTCTACATTGCCTCCGCATTTCTTAATGTACCCAAGGGAGCGCCAGTGCGACTCCTTATCTTGCCCCACCTTCTCCGGAGCCTTAGAATGATCCACATAAGTATAAGTGACGTTGACTGCGTCGTGGTAAGGAATCTTCGCACCCTCACTCGAAAAGGCATTAGACATTTTTTACAGCACCCTCACGTAAGCGCCAGGGCCCTTCAGGACCAAATAGTTATTATCAAGATAAAACAGGCGAGGGACTCTGCGAAATCGCCCCGTCCTCAACGCAACGGGTAGCCAAAACCCAAAGGCCATCCAAAAACAGATCACGCCCAAGACTCTGTACCCAATCTCCGAAAACGTCAGTATCACATAGGGGAATTTAGTAACATAGAGGAACTTAGTCAACCACCATATAACTGGCGCTAATTCTGCCCCCCCTCTTTCTAAGAAATCTTCATTAAATACAATCAGGTAGGGCCATACGTCGGAAGTAGGCAGCAGGGCAACCTCATCGGCATCGTTGATCTTTCCCTGTAATTCGCCCCACGCAGCTTGAGGGATTCTCCGTATAATTTTGATTTGAGAAGGTTCTAATTCGTTTTTTCAACCCTTTTAATCGTGGCAGCTGGCATCCGGGATCCGTTTTGACAATCCATGATGGCAACATTCACCGATTGCACTTTAGCATCTCCTCGATGAGGAAAGGCACGTCGTTGTGGGCAAATGAGAGCGCATACTTCTTCTTGACCGCAATATAGGTAGACAGGTAGTCGCATTGCCTGCCGGGGGCAAAGCGATATCGTCCGCTAGCCCGCATCCGCTTGATAAAGACGCGCGGGGTTGTACTTGTTCTTCACTTGCCGGTTGACCTGCGGCAAGGAAGGAACGTGATTCTGGGGATCATTGGCAAACCGCGCCTTCTCCTGCGGGCTCTAGGCAAAGCCGCCGGAGGCACAGGCATCGTGCAGTGCGACTACGTGATCGACGTCGGTGGCCACTGCCACCCCGCCTTGGCAGGGTCTCAACAATGGACGTGCCATGTGAGGGAGATGAAAAGGCTATAATAGCTCCCATGTGTACTATATCCGGTGATCGGTACATGGAGAGAGGAAGTCTTGGTTCTGTCCAAGAAGCCTTAAAAAACCGCCTCTCCTAAATGGGGACTTCTACCGACAACATCAGCAAGCGTACCCGATCGAGCGGCCCAAGAACCAACGAGAAGACGGTCAATGGTGCCTTGGCTGCCGCCTTGGCCAGGCGCAATCCCCGCTGGGCCAAAAAAGGGATCCAAGTAGAAGCCACTGGCATACTGAGAGGTACTGACAAAAACCGCGCCCCCGATCTCCTGATCCCAGCGCAAGGGAAGGCGGCTCCTGTCATCGTGGAGATGGAGTTTGCCCCGGCCCGCACGGTGAAACAGACGCCTTAGCCCGGCTTGGCACCCAAACCACCGATGGGCGCACCGTTGAGCAGGTGATCGCCCTGAAAGCCCCGCAGGCGCTGCAAGAAGGCGCCGGCTCCGATCTCACCGAGCGCATTGAGGCGCTGGATCAGACCGAGCCCTACCACTACTGCCTCTATAGTTTGCAGCCACTCGGGGCAATTGAGCCGCAGCGCTGGCCTGCCAAGGGGTTTCTCTCGGGCAACCTGAATCAACTCGCCGATCTGATCGAGCAAGCGAGTCTCTCAGAGCGCATCCTGGCCCAAAGCATGGACACCTTGGAGGAGGGTGTTGCGATCGCCGCCAGGCGCCTGCTTAGCGAAGACTCCCCTGCACTTCTCCCCCAACTCGGGCAAGCCTTGCACCAGAGGCCAGGGGAGCAAACCGCCCGCATGGCGATGTCCATTGCGCTAAACGCCCTAACCTTTCAAAGTCTGATTGCCGGGCGCTATCAAATCAAGACCGCAGATGAATTGCGGGGAAGGGGCGGCAAACTGCTCAAAAGCCGAGTGCTCAAGGAATGGCACCGGATCCTGGAAGAGGTCAATTACTGGCCGATCTTCTCCATTGCTTGTGATCTGATCCGCCCGCTTCCAGAGCGCCTGGCCGCCGATCTACTGACCGGCTTGGCCGAGACCGCCGAAGAGCTTGCTGCCTCGGGGGTGACCACCTCGCACGATCTGACCGGGCGCATGTTCCAGACCTTGATCAGTGATCGCAAGTTCTTGGCGACCTTCTACACGCGCCCGGCCTCAGCAGCGCTGCTTGCGGTGCTCTCACTCTCGTTTCTAGAGTCTCGTAACTGGGCTAAGTCCGAGGCACTGACCTCCTTGCGTGTGGGCGATCTTGCCTGCGGTACCGGTACCTTGCTCGTTGCCGCCTACCAGGCGCTTGTGACTCGCTATCGGCGCTGTGGTGGAGATGATGCGCTCTTGCACTGCAAGATGATGGAGCAGAGTTTGATCGCCTGCGACATCATGCCCGCAGCCACGCACCTGACCACCTCGATGCTCTCTTCCATGCATCCGACCAAGATCTTTAAGGGCACTCAGATCTATACCCTGCCCTATGGGCAAGCAAGCGACCGAAGCGGGCAGAAACTATCGATTGGTGCCCTCGAATTGCTAGACGCCGCCGCCGTGCCTGATCTCTTCGGAAGCGGAGCCACGAGTCAACAAGGGGAACAGGCCCCAAAAGCCAAGGATTGTCACTTGCCCAAACAATCCCTCGATTGGGTGATCATGAAACCGCCTTTCACGCGGCCCACCAACCATGCCGGTGCGGAGCGAGTCGGGGTTCCGGTGCCTTCCTTTGCCGGTTTTGCTAAAAGCGAGGATGAGCAAGCGGCAATGTCTAAACGACTCAAGAGCTTGCTTCGACCCATATCGGACCCGGCCTCCCATGGCAATGCCGGGCTGGCTTCTAATTTTCTGGATCTGGCCCACCAGAAATTGGCCCCCGGTGGGGTACTCTCCCTTGTGCTCCCGCAATCGTTTTGTCAGGGAAGCTCCTGGGCTGCGAGCCGAGGCTTGATTGCTCGTTGCTATGAAAAGATCTCGATAGTCTCCATTGCCGGGGAGCGTAGCGAGGAGAAGTCCTTCTCTGCCGATACGGGAATGGGGGAGATCCTGTTGATTGCCAGGCGCCGGGCAAAGGATAGCACCGCTACTCCTTCAGAGGTGCGGGTGCGCTACGTGACGTTGCGGCAAGCCCCGCATTCAACCATGGAAGCCCACCAGATCGCTCATCAGGTAGATCGAGCGCAAAAGGAAGCAGGCCCGCTTCGGATCGGTACGAGCGTGCTCGGTACGTTGCAGCAAGCGAGTTTGGCGCAAGGTGGTTGTGCCGCTGTGCTTGATCTCGCGCTCAGCACCGCTGCGCTTAGATTAGAGGAAGGGCAATTACACCTGCCTCGAAACACCGCACCCATTGAGATCCCGATCACCACACTAGGGGAGTTAGGGCAACGAGGTTGGGTTGATCGAGATATCAATGGGTGCAACGCCGATCAAAGCCCGAGAGGCCCCTTTGATCTCTATCCGATTGATCCGCCCGACAGCGTCCCCGAATGGCCGCTGCTTTGGGGACATGATGCCAAAGCCGAGCACTCCTTGATCGTAGCGCCCGACAGACAGGGGGAAGTCCGGGTGGGGATGGAGGAGCAGGCCGGCGATGCCTGGGCGCAAAATGCCGCCCAACTACACTTTAATAGGGATTTCCGGCTCAACTCACAGAGTCTCGCTGCCTGCTATACTTTGGAACCTTGCATGGGAGGCACGGCTTGGCCCAGCTTCTTGCCGTACCAAGACACCTCGATCATCCCCTTATTGCTCTGGGCCAACACTACCTTGGGCTTGCTCCTGTTCTGGTGGGCGGGGAATCGTCAGCAAAGCGGACGTGCTCGTTTAACTGTCAGTCAATTGCCTACACTCCGGGTATTGAATGCCAACACGCTTAGTGCGAAGCAACACAAATGCGCTCTCCATATCTTTGATCAATTCAAGACGCGGTGCTTCTTGCCTGCAAACGAAGCCTACCGAGATAAAGTGCGGAAGGCATTGGATGCGGCGGTACTTCTCGATCTGCTTGGCCTGAAAAAGACGATCCTCGAACCACTCGATCAGTTACGCCGGAAGTGGTGCGCCTCTCCTAGTGTCCACGGGGGGAAATCCACCCGGATCAAGTAACGATTTAGATGCCTAGGTTGTTCCGAAGGACAAGCCTCTTTTCTTGTCCTCTATAATTTCGAATAGAATGGACGCAATTTGAGATTGATGAGTGTTGGGAGAGTGTCATGCGCCTTTCTCCAGAATGAAAAATCAGATGGGCTTCCACTTTTTACCGATCAAAAAAGTCGGCAGAGTCGGATATCCCTTTTTCTTTTGCGACTGCTTTATGCAGGACATCAAGAGTTGACCGGCAATTTCAACATTCATTATGTTCTTGTCTTTCTTGAGGTATCGCAGCCTTTCTTTCATGTCTTCATCTTTTATGAAGAGGCGTCCATAAAGCAGTCGACAACGGTCTATGCTTGTAGAATCAAAGATAATTTCAAGCAAGAGGGGATATTCCTCTTTCTTCATGAAAGGAATTTCTATGTTGCTATCTTTCTGGATTCCGTGCCTATAAGCACGCGCTCGCCAGACATACGTCGGAAAATTGATTTTTTCGATTCCATCATTCTTAATTCCTTCTTCTTTCAACACATCATTTTTATAGTCTTTGCTCATCGTCAGGTAGATGTCCCATTCAAGAAAGAAATTATCCAGATACTTAAATAGTATGGATCTTTCTCCAGCTCTGATGCGGCAAAGTTCCTTCTGGAATTCGTCAATGACATTGACGACACTTTGATATGTCGTCCGAATTGAATAATAGATGGGAATCAGTATGCATTTAATTTCAAGTCTTCTATTTTCGAGGGCAGGTGTTTCAATTTTTAGATTTTCTTTTTCTGGGAGTTTCTTCCGGTCTGAGTGCTTTTTCAGGAAATTGTACTGCACATAAGGACCGATATTATCATCGTGGATGATCAGGCTGGAAATACGATGAGCAAGCACTCTCCAATCCGGGAATTTATGGTTTTCACGGGCAGCATACAAAGATGGGCCAGATTCGACAGGAGGGTTTGGAGGGTCTGAAATAACTGGTTGCAGATTATACCCCGTAACGGTAATTGCATGCCATTTCCCTGTAAATGTAAAGTTTTCCTTCTTGCCTACAACCTCATACACTTTGCAGGCCAATATCGAGGGGATCCCCATATCTCGAAGATAAGCATACAAAAGCTCAAGACAGACCCTCTTCCTCTTACTTTCATCTTCATATTCTCCAAAGTCAAATTTCAAAGGTTGCAGTTCCGGGACTTGAGCAATCACGCTGGCCATTTGGTTGATGTGTAATCCCTTCTGGACCGAGGAAGGGATGTTATCGGGGCGAGCGGATTCATGGGCTGTTGCCATGGCTGTGATTTGGGAAGGAGACGGAATCCTATGGTCAAACAGATCGCTTGTCTTTTGGAAGGTGGACCATAGCGCGCAAGTGGCACAGGCACCGGTCGCTTTGTCCTGTTCCCGGTAGGCCAGCGAGTCCACGTACAGATCGAACCCCAGGAGATTGACCGGGTATCGCACCTTTGCTGAAATCACCCGATAAACCTTTATCTTGGGATCGATCGGATCTTTGACATACGTTCCTCTGCTTACTCTGGAGGTGTCACTGGTCGGAAATCGCTTCAGAACCACTTTGACCAAGCGTCGGCTACCGAAATTCCTGAGGACCGCAAAGCCCAAGTAGTATTCTTGAACTTTATTCTCATTCTGGTTGTGAACTTCTTCTCTGAGCACTGGAACTAAATCTCCCCCCTTCGGCAGAAGGTTTTTCGAGAAGAAATGAATCCGGATACAGGAGCGATCCAGCTCTTCGTGGCAGATGTTGAACACCATGCTGTGGTCACGGACAAATTCGGTAGAAAGGTGGGGATATTCTGCAATCAGCAACTTGACTGATGGCTTCGGCTTCCCCAAGTAGTGTTCAAACAGGTACTGATAGGCATATCGGGAGGCAGGATCCAAGTCTTTGTAGGGGAACAGCTTATTTAAGATAAGCTTTTTGCCTCTCACGACGTAACCCCACACCCCAATGGTGCTGTTATTGGTATTCATTATTTTCTAGATGACTTCCTTGTCCATCTATTCCTTGCGTATTTTTAGATATTCATCCGGATATTCATCTCAGGCGTGTCCTGGGCCCGCTCATCTTCTTCCGGGTTAAACCAGCGCCGCCTGTGTTCCTCGGAACGCTTCTCGTACTCTTCCTCCGTAAGACCGTGCTCCTTAACGATCCGGTCGATTTCATTCCTCTTGTTTGAGTTTGAGTTTGAGTTTGATTTCTTCATGACTGTCCCGTCCCAAGATGATGTAGACACACTTATGGCAAAGCGACGAGCGCATTGCAGCTTTGTGTGTGTCATTTTGTGTGTATCGCAGTTTTGTGTTGGGGCACAGTCAGGTTGATGGGCAGGGCACCGCAAAATCCAACCCCGCCGTATGATGGACACGGCTACTCATACTGCCGATTATACATCATACGGTTCCCTTTATCCATACCACGATGGTATTTCAGCAACAGAATCTCCCCGGTCTAACCCTAGCGACTATCCCACTATCCCCTTGGGCTGAAGGATCATAGTGTAACAATTTTACTTTGTCAATAATTCTTTACAAATGAATTTGTATCTCCAAAAACTACTTATAAAACAGCGGGTAGCACGGATTTTAACATCTGCTGGGGTGACCTTTACCCCGAAAAGGTAGCCAGTTTCAAAGAGACTTTTCCCATAGAATCGACCATATGGAGGTCTCAAAATGAAAGGCAAGCGTTACAGTGAAGAACAGATCATTGGTATTTTGAAGGAGCATGAAGCTGGAATGCCGGCGCAGAACGTGGTCCGTAAGCACGGCATAGCCAACGGCACGCTGTATCGATGGAAAGCAAAGTAGGGTGGCATGGAGGTCTAGCAAGCAAAGCGATTGCGGGCGCTGGAGGCGGAGAATGCGAAGTTGAAGCGATTGTTGGCCGATACGTTGCTGGAAAAGACCGCACTGGAGGACGTACTCGGAAAAAAATGGTGAGGCCGGCGCAGCGACGCGGCGCCGTCGTGTATATGCAGTCGGCCTATCCCATGAGTCAACGCAGGGCGTGCCGGCTGGCACTACTGAGCCGCAAAGCGGCTGCCTACCAGGCCATTCCACACAATGACGGCGCACTAAAAGAACGGCTCAAGGAACTGGCCGAGCGCTACCCGCGATACGGGTATCTGATGTTGCATGCATTGCTCAAGGCCCAGGGCCTGGTGGTCAACCGCAAACGCACCTATAGACTGTATACAGCGCTCGGCCTGCAAAGGAGACTGTAAAATTTACACAGTAAATTTTACAGTCTCAGGCATGGAGGATGCTGTTTTTTTAGGTACTCGTATCAATAGTGCCCAGCCCTGCATTCGATAGCTGCCGCATTGCTCCGGGAGCAAGTTAAGGCGTGTAACACTGGTCAGGCTACGTTCCGTTTATCTTTAGTGTATAGGCCCAAACCGATCTGGGCGGAGATCCTGGCGTGTAACCTGGTGGATGGTGCTTTCTTCTGTCAGGCGCAAACTCCACTCATCGTCTGGATGAGGAATCGTTCCGTCCACCCAGCCTTGCCATGTTTTTCTGGGCACACAAAACCAAAGTAAAGCTCTGCTTCATCTTATTTCAACGACGAATTGTTCGAACCGAATATCATTTATGCTTGTGTCTGTTGTCAACATGCCTGGCACTATATCAAAGTAGAACTCAATATATAAAAATTGTTTCCCTACTAGTTGCCGATAGAAATTGAAATAATACATTGTATTGTTAAGCTTCTTCATCTTTGGGGACATAAGATCGGGGTACAAGCTAAACCCTAGCTGTATATCATCTATGACCTGTATTACAGCCTCTATTTGGGCTGCATTAAAAGCCTCTATTTGGTCAAGAAAATTACAAAATGCGTTTTGATTTATATGAAAATAAACATTCATAATTTATGATCTCCCTGTTCCCTGTATTTGCCTCGGTAACATCCATTCAAGCCCGTGTGCGCTCAAACTCTCTCCCAAACTCACTCTCAACCCCTCGCTCACCATTATCTCTCCCTCCCTCATCTCGCTCACCTCTATCTCCCTCATCTCCATCATCTCCATCATATCCATCACCTTTCCCGCCATCATATTTCTCTCCATCATATCCATCATCCTACTTATCCCTCCCTCCCTCATCACCAGAGGTTTACCTTCGTTGAAGGCAGCCGAGAGTCCCTGCTGGATATTCTCGGGAACATCCAAGCCTGCCTTCAACCTCTCTCTCAACCCACTCTCTCTCAACCTCTTTTTAGTCTCGCCTCCCTCCAGAGGTTTATTTTCGTTCAAGGCAGCCGAGAGTCCCTGCTGGATATTCTCGGGAACATCCAAGCCTGCCTTCAACCTCTCTCTCAACCCACTCTCTCTCAACCTCTTTTTAGTCTCGCCTCCCTCCAGAGGTTTATTTTCGTTCAAGGCAGCCAAGAGTCCCTGCTGGATATTCTCGAAAACATCCTTGGGAGCAATTAGCCTATTCCACAAAGCTGCTTCTTCTGAGGTTAGATCAGTTAGACTGTCGAGAATACGGAAAACACGGAAAACTCTAAATCCTTCTGCTAGGGATGCCTTGATCGGCTGATTTTTAGGCATTTCACTCACATTTTGTGATTGCTTAAAGAATGCTATTGTTGGGGGTGCCATCTTGTTCTCCTCCTTAAATAGCTTACTGCGCCTGCTTCATGAGCAGACAAAAGTGCTCATGGAGATCATCATCGCTTAGTAGACCCCCAAGACCCCCACTGCGTTTCTTTGCTCTCGCCCAAGGCGAGTCGGGCTGATGGGTTATTTGAGAAAGATCAACGGCACTATAAGGTTGATACCGAGCCCAAGTCCAACCCAATGCCAATGCAACATCTTCATCTAGCGGTTCAAGCTGGAGATCTATGCAGCGCCCACCAAGCTGATCGATCACATCTGCACCTTCCTCGACTTCATCGCTCAACTCAATCTCTTTGCTAATCCGCAAAATCCGGCCCCGCCCGTAGCGCTTAAATTCATGATAGAGCGAGGGGATCACGGGGCCATAGCGCCAAGCCTCAAATGGCTCATCAAACAAACGCTGCTCCGTCACACCCAGCCACCAGCCGTAGGAAAAATACACCAGTTTGAGCAACTTGAGCGGGGAGAGGTATACATCCCCCTCCCGAAAAGATTGCTCAATAAAGAAGTTGGCCACCTGAGAGGCTCGGTAGATCAAGGAGGGGAAGGGATGATTTCTTTTAGGCATTACGGCAACTATAACAGCCGGACCAACGGGGGGATGCCTGTCCTTTGGGCGAGACCAAAAAACGACTAGCCACCCAAGCAAGGGACGACACACACGAAAATCCAAATCGGTCTGGAAACATGGATTTTTCTCTTCTAGACGGATAGCAACAGCCCAAGCGGGACTGGAGCTAATCTGTCGAACTGTTACGCATTATATATATTATATATAAAGTTTACACTTGGCAAGTCATTTGACAATCTCTAATAGGAAAAACAGGTGGGCGCCCCGGTTTTGAACGGCAGCCGGAGGGACGCCTCTTGGAGGACATTCCGCCCGCCATCCTAAAATACCCAGGATATCTGAGTCAATCCACAAGGAGCTACCCCGTAGCGGCTTATACAGGTATTGTATTCAGTAGGAATCCCGATTAGGGACAAAGCTTTTGATGCGGCTACTGCCTCGCCACAAGATGTCGGTGCTCGCATAGGCACTGTCTACCACCAGTGGTGCACCCACGCCGCTCCCGAACCTCAAACGTTTTGCAAACAGGCGCGGGTGAGCCGGCAGGATGCCGGTCATGGCGCGGGAGCCTCCCGTCGGGCACGGAAGAGCAATTGGAGCTCCGCCGCCCCTGAGTCCAGCCGCAGCGTCCCCGCCGCCTCGCTCGCCTCGGGGCCATAGAGCGCCCCCTCATAGCCTCCGACAACCCCACCGACACCGCTGCGCGCACCGCCGAGCGCATCAAAGACATTGTCATACACCAACCTGCCGCCCGCGTCCTGCTCATCGCCCCGGAGCGAGGCGTCACCGGCAAACACGCCCAGGGCGCTCAAGCCCCCGCTATGCAGCGTCAGCGACGCCTCACCGCCGCCTGGCAGGAGGGCGGCGTTCGGCAAAGAGCGCAGGCGCACCGGGCCGGCAATGCTCCCCGAGATCGCCCCGGTGCCAAAGTCTGCCGCCAGCTCCACCCGCAACAAACTGTTGTCTTGCGGGGCGATCACAGATCGACTGCCCCCGGTCTCATACACGCCGTAGGCCACGACCCCCTCATATCGGCCCTGGCCGCTCGCCGGGCGATCCGCCTGTAACCCATAGTGCCAAAGCCCCCGCTGGGACGCCTCCCCGGCCAGGAACGCCGACGGGGCCGATACCCACAAACCAAGTGAGGAAAACTCATAGGCAAGTGGCTCCAAATCAACATAAAGCCCGGACGGGGCCAACGTCCCATCCGGTAACGCCTGCGTCTCCGCCAAACCCAGCTCAGACGGACGCCCCGTCCAGCGCAAACGGGCCCGCCGCAGGCCCCCATTCGAGATCACATCGCCTGTGTCGCCAAGGGCATAACGCTCCTCGCGTGTCGTACCCAGCAGCCCGCGCCCCGGTGGCGGTACATGGAGCGGACCCAGCACCACCGCCTCCCCCTGTCGCCGCCCCGACTCATCGTAGGCCCCGATCAACTGAGATCGGTCCAGGAAATGCGTAATCAGCCGCCCAGTGCATCCATCACTTGTATCCAGAAAACACCCCTGGGGCTGCTCAAATTCAGAGCGAGCCAGAAAATAATGCGCCGCCCCCGGCAACCCATGCACCGGGTCCACACCCCCCAGCAGCCCGCGCAGTCGGTAGGGTCGCAGCCCCGGTACCTCGCTAATGTCGGCAAACAAGGACATCCGCCCCAGGCGACGCTGGTTCTCGGTGAGAGGCTGAGTGTAGTCATCGTAGCGCACCCCGCCGCTCAGATCGCTGACGACGAAAAACCCCGGACGGGGATCGCGCAATACCCGACCCGGTCCCGCCCGCCCGGCGGCATCGAGCTCCGCCAGCGAAACCTGATCGGTGAGCGGAGAGGTAAGCGGAATACGAGGGACCAGAACCCTCGCCCCTTGAACGCCGACGCAGCTCGCGATGGAGAACCCGCTGAGGTGGCACCCGGCCAGCGACGCCTCGGCCTCGGGCGATAACGGGCCTAGCGGCGTTTCCTCCACCGCCGCGCGCACCCGGCGTAATGCCGCCTGCTCCGGTGTCTCAGCAGGAGGCGTCTCGGCAGGTGGCGGCGTCTCCTCAACCGGAGCAGGCGGCGTGGTGCCAAGGCCACCCGCGCCGCCACCACTGCCACCGCCGCCACAAGAGACAAGGCAGAGCAGGCCCAAGGCAATCCAGGTGGCGGAGGGAAGGCGCATGTTCCATGTAAGAAGCAGCGGACTGCCCGCCGTGTACAGATAGGTATTCATGGATCTCCTCCCGTTGAGACCCGCCCATCCCGCCTGCCACACGTATAGCGCGTGGCATCAATACGGTCAAAGGAAGGACAGATCCCCTGTGTTTTTCAGTGCTGGGGCTGGCAGAGCCAACCCGTTCTTGGTCCCGACGCGCTCGTAACTCGAACGCGCCGGGACGCACTGACGCAACACAGTAGGTGTAGACGTTCCCACTTATTCCCCAGCCATACCACAAGGAGCTACCCCGTAGCGGGCTTTAACAGGTATTGTATTCAGCGGGGATCCCGACAAGAGGTCCCACTGCACTGCATCAGTGACAGAGAGCATAAATGAGACGGTGGGGCAAAATCAAATCCAGGGACGGCCACCAGGAACAAAGTTCGTCTCCCTTGGGGACCGGTGGAGCGGGGAGCCAATCTCGTTGCACCGCATCAAATCTTAGAAACCCGCTAGTGCGGCCCCGGCACAGACAGGGCGATCTTGGAGTTCCCTCGTCATGGGGGACTTGGCCTCTAAGGCGTGCTCGGAACCCCTATCTCTCGCACCACACATTTCGCGCAAGCCGTTCACGCTCGTGGTGGTCAAAAACAGCTAGCTTGGTCGCTTTCAAGTTTGGAACCCAAGGAACAAGCCGTTCACACTCGTGGCCCTGCCAAGGGGAATCTTACGCGGGAAAGTAGGCTGGAAAGCCTATGCTTCATAATCTACTCAGACTGAAACAGATGTGCTATTATTATGGCTTGAGAGGATTGGTAAACTATGCAGATTGACATTCATTTTTACGGGACTTATGCGATTGCGCGGCTGGCGGGATTCGAAAAAAGCGATGCTGAGACTATCGCGACCTCGGCGCAATTCGTCGATGATGCAACCGAAAAAAATAGCAAAAAAAACAAACAAGAGGAAATGCTTTTCGGAATTTGCACTGCGCACCACGGAAAGGGAGCGGTTGCAACAAGCACGTTCAACCCGGAAAATCATCGGCTTGTTTGGGTGCCTTTCCATTTTTATCCGGCTGGAACAGGTGAAACATTGCATGAAAAGCTGCTTTGTCTCAAGGATAGTAAAATTGTGAACCAAATGTTCGGCAATCATATAGAGATGCACGAAAAAGGTTTTTATTTGCATCTATTGGGCATTGCCGCGCATGCCTATATTGATACGTTCGCGCATTATGGTTTTTCTGGAATTTGTTCTGAACTGAACGAAATTGAAAGTGGAAGTATTGACTTAAAGGTTACTAATCCGGAAATCCACAAATACATCGAAGAGAAATCCAAGAAGTTTTGGGAAACGTTTAAGGGGGAAATAGTCGGAGCCATCGCTGAAAAGGCATCAGGTGGGCTAGGGCATGGTGCAGTTGCCACCTTCCCCGACCGCCCCTTTTTGAGCTGGAGTTTCCAATACTCAAAACCAAGGCATGGTCAAGGTATTGAAAGCGGTGAACGGAATAATAAAGAAACATATCTTGAAGGTCTGACGAAACTGTATGATCATTTTGTGTGTGCTGCTAAAAAGAAATATGCATCGCCCCCAATAAAACCTTTTCCCCAAGACGCAATTAAAAATGTCCTTGCGATCGAGGCCAAAAAGGAAGGGCGCATCAATAAGTGGAAGGAATTCATTAACAAACATTGTGATGCTGACGACCAACCAGCTGATTTTCACGGTGATGCTTGGGCAAAACAAATAGACGATTTTGAAAACACAATGGCACCAAACCATATTGGCGACTGCTACCGTTTCCATCAAGCAGCGGCTTATCATCGCTGGTATACATTGAAAGATTTACTCCCTGAACACGAGATATATGTTGTATAGGGTCCCGGTAAATCATTAAAGCAGTCGTGTTTTCTCTATCAGAGACGCAGCACTTGACCGTTATTGAATCTCCAGAGAGAAGGATGGCTCGTCCTTCATCAGGCCCATGAATTCGTGGAAGCCCTTGCCGGGTGAGTTCTTGGTTGAGCGTCGAATTGTCGACCTTGCGCTTCGCCGTCATCGTGCAGGTGCCGCGTTGCAGCTCGCGGTCTCGCGGCTCAGTAATAGGAGCGTTGCCACCGTATAATTGCCTACTGCGGTCGGGCGCGGATGAACCAGTCCCAGATATCCTCCTCTTCCGTTCTTGGAGGATATTCCGCCCGCCTTCAGATAATGAGACGGTGTGGCAAAATCAAATCCAGGGACGGCAACTAGGGACAAAGCTCCTCCACCTCTTCCACCTCTTCCTTGGCAGGCTCCGGTGGCAGGGGGCGTCGTCTGCGAACCGGAGGCTCTGGCACCTCGGCTCCCAACACTTCCTCAACCCCAAGCACGTGGTCGGCGAGTCCCAGGCGCATGGCCGGCGTGGCACCGTCCGTGCCGGGCTTGCAGTAGTCGTAATAGCCTCGGAATATGTCCAACATTTGGATTGCCACAGTCGGGCTATACGGCGCATAAGCACTGTAGACATAGCGCTGATTCTGGGGATTCTGGTTCCCGGTCACATGGGGGCGCTCAAACAGGCTCAGCATGCGCCGTACCTGCATAAAGAAACGGCTCACGCCATGCAGGGAAGCACTCAGATGCCGATCCGCCTGTTCATCCTCATTGCGCCCTGGGATCGGCGTTAGCGCGGCGAGTTCTTTTTCCGGTTCAAACATGCTGGTATGCGGATGGCACACCCAGCGATCCTTCCACGGCCCCTTCGGCACCCCGTCTCGGATCGCCTGCTGCATGGCTTCGCGCAAGCGCTGCCAATCCTGCGGTCGCTGCTTCATTTTTGCTGAGATCCGCCCCTGCGTGCGCGCCTTTTTCTGATCGACGGTGAGATTCTTGTTGTAGCGCAAGTAGAACGCATGCGCCCGGCCTTCCTTGATCCGATCCGCCCAGATCGACAAGCACGCGGCGCGCATGCCGGAGTCCTGATCGAGGTAGAACCCGACCTCTGGCGCGTTGCCAAGCAAGTGTTTCAGATGCAGGAAATGTCCATAGAGCGTATAGCTCGAATGGACTTGCATGCCGCCGCCGGGTGGCGGCACGGCGTCGGGGTGCTCCCCCTCCTCAATGTCGAGGCGATCGAGCGCTTCCTGGTAGCGCTGCCAAATACTTTGCCGGGCGGCGGCACCGGCCTCCCGGCGCCGCTTGGCTGCGCGCAGCTCATTGTAGAGGGTCCGCAATGGGTAGTCGGGTGCCAGCCAATAGCGCGCATGTTGGCGATAGCACTCTCCCTGTCGGTAGTCTCCCGCCGCCTGAGCGGCCCGCTCAATGGCCGCCGCGTCCGCATCCGGGTCAAACGCAGGATGCAGGCCAAACACGTAGCCGGTACGATTCTCGGCGCTGCCGACAGCGAGCAAATGCATGTTGCGTCGGTCCGCGCAGCTCTTCCAGTTCAGGGTGTAGTCCTGCCGGTCTACGCCAATCTCCAGTGCCGGTCCCTCCTTTACAATCTCCGGCAGCCTTGCTTCCCGCTCCCGGGTCAGCGCCCGGAAGCGCTCCGCATAGCGCTCAAGGCGCTGGTAGAACGTGATGGGAGACATTTTCAAGGTGTACCGGATGCGCCGCAGCGGCATCTTGCCAACGAGTAACTTCAGCATCAGCACGTCTTCCGGCCCCATCTGCCGGACCCGGTGATCCGCCGCCTCCCCAGGTAGTACAAAGACGGTCTCACACGCCTTGCACTGCCGGCGCGGATTGCCGCGCCTACCCTGGTAGCCGCCCTGGTAGCCGAACTTGCGATATGCCTTCGGGTCCGAGCGCTGATGATTCGTGCATGCCTGGTTCGGGCAGCAGCCCCGCACCTTGGGCAGGTTCAGCATGCGCCTGGCCTCTTCCACGATGCCTTGATTGGATTTCAGCGGTAAGCCTCCCTCCCCGCAGGCCGTGCAATTGAACCAGGGACCGGCGTTGTCTAACACCACGGAGAGGGAGGCGGCGTGCACATGGTAGCGGAAGTGCAGTCGCCTGCGCGTGCGCTCGCTCCGGGACAGCCAGGGCATGCCGTCTTCCGTCTCCGGGAGTCCGTAGTGCTCGCAATCGGGGTTTTTGCAGCAATTGACCTGCACGCCCTCAAAACGAGCGGGGATCCGCACCGGCGGCGTGGCCAGAATAGCGGGCACCTTGGGACGCGGCGAGCTCTTCTTCTCAATCATGCCGATATTCCCAGCACTGTCGATGCAGGTAGAGGAACCGAATGCAATAGTCTTCGTGCCAGTCCATGATGGCCTCGTCGAGATCCGGCACCGGGTCAGGCTGTGTAGCGGGCAAGGGCAGGATCTCTTCCTGGTCCTTCAGCAGGAAGACACCTGCCTGGCAAGACAGCAGAGACTGCGGATCCGGGTAGTGTCGGCGCAAAAAAGTCAGGGCCCGCTCCGGGGTCCCTGCGTAGAAGCGGAACGCACCATGCCAGAGCCCATCCCGCCACACCAGGAACAGGCTTTCGCTGCTCTGGTGTGGTGGGGCGATCAGATGAGCCTGCTCCAGGCTCAGGAGTGACCTCGGTGCCGGATCCGAATCCAGTGGGAAGAGGGAAATATCCTTGCTCATGTGCATGATTTTATTACCTAAATTTGAAACAGCTTAGTTCTTCAACAATTAAAATAACCGGCTTACAACAGGTACGCGCCTACAAACGCATACGGATTGGCAAAGCGCAAAGCGACCTCCATCGGGGCATCTGAGCTGGCCAGTTCCACACTGACCGCGTCCGGCATGGCGCTAAAGAGCTTCTGCAGTTGCTCGCTGAGCGCGGACAGTTCCTGCTGGGACTTCTTCAGTGCCTGATCCACGTGCACCAGCCACAGATCTGCGTACGGATCATCATTCATGGCGGCGTCCCAGAGGATCCTCAGGGAAGAAGCGAACCTCAGGAGTCCGATGATTCCAGGCAAGGTGCGGTGCTCCTCGACCTGCGCGGAGCGCCCGTGTACCAGTCGTTGTGCTTGGCGAGTCATCAAGACCAACTTCGCATCGCTGCGCAGAGGACTCCGACTCTGGTTTTGTGTAGACATTAACCTGTCTCCTTTATTCAAGTGCTGAAAAATAAAAATACCGTCCCTGGCGCCCGACTGCACCTGGCAGCCGATGTGTCGATACAAGCCGTTCAAGGCTGAAGCAACATGGATTGCCGGACGCGCTGCCGGCAAGTTCGTAGATGCAGCCCAATGGTTAAGCTGGGCAGGAAATCGCCTGGGTCGGGTACGATTTCCGAATCCAATTGCCGCCGAGCCAAATTTTGCTCCGGCGCCCCGACCATTCCCTGGATGTTGTCCTCCTGACTGAACGGAGACCGCTTCCTGCGTAACAACGATGCCAGTTTCGTTCCCGGCCAGGGAGGAATCAATACCGCAGACAGAGGATTTTCAGGTGAGCCCTTGTGACCTTTCCCCCGAAAAGGTAGCCAGTTTCAAAGAGACTTTTCCCATAGGATCGACCGTATGGAGGTCTCAGAATGAAAGGCAAGCGTTACAGTGAAGAACAGATCATTGGTATTTTGAAGGAGCATGAAGCTGGCATGCCGGCGCAGAACGTGGTCCGTAAGCACGGCATAGCCAACGGCACGCTGTATCGATGGAAAGCGAAGTATGGTGGCATGGAGGTCTAGCAAGCAAAGCGATTGCGGGCGCTGGAGGCGGAGAATGCGAAGTTGAAGCGATTGTTGGCCGATACGTTGCTGGAAAAGACCGCACTGGAGGACGTACTCGGAAAAAAATGGTGAGGCCGGCGCAGCGACGCGGCGCCGTCGTGTATAGGCAGTCGGCCTATCCCATGAGTCAACGCAGGGCGTGCCGGCTGGCACTACTGAGCCGCAAAGCGGCTGCCTACCAGGCCATTCCACACAATGACGGCGCACTAAAAGAGCGGCTCAAGGAGCTGGCCGAGCGCTACCCGCGATACGGGTATCTGATGTTGCATGCATTGCTCAAGGCCGAGGGCCGGGTGGTCAACCGCAAACGCACCTATCGACTGTATACGGCGCTCGGCATGCAAATAAGAACCAGGCGGCGTAAGAAGCTCCACCAACCTCGGATACCGATGGCATTACCTACCCGGGTGAACGAACGTTGGTCATTGGACTTTGTGCACGACCAATTGGCGAATGGCCGACGGTTCCGGATACTAAGCATCATAGATGACTTCTCTCGAAAATGTGTAGGCCAACTGGTTGACACGTCCATCTCCAGCGCTCGTCTGGCGCGCTATCTGGATGAACTCGCCATGACGCGCTCATTGCCCACCTCGATCGTGCTGGACAATGGTCCGGAACTGACCAGCAAGGCCCTGTTTTTCTGGGCACAAAAAACCAAAGTAAAACTCTGCTTCATCCAGCCTGGGAAACCAACACAAAATGCGTTTGTTGAGAGCTTCAACGGACGCTTCCGTGACGGCTGCCTGAATCAACATTGGTTTAGATCGATCAATGATGCCAGGCAGATCATCAACGACTGGCGACATCACTACAACAATGTACGACCACACAGCTCATTGGGCTATCGGGCACCGACCGTGTTCGAAGCAGAGGCTGCATGATATGATGTTTTTGTCTCTCTTTGAATGGCTACCCAACAGGGGGAAGGTCAGTCTGAATAATCCGCTCCTGTGCTTCAATCGCACGCTGCACCGTCGAAAGAATGTGCGCGATCTTTTTCTGTTCGGCAAGTGGAGGGAGTGGGATGGCTATTTGTGTGAGAGTCGATTTCGTAAGCTTGCCCCGCGCATCTCCACCAATGAACGGATCAATGTTCAGGTAGTTGAGAACGTTTGAGAAGAAAGTGTTCGTGGTTTCGGTCGGAATTGCACAGACTACATGAGCATGATTGTTCACCCAGAATTTGCTATGCATAATATATGAAGATGGCTGTTGTTTGCCCCAATAGCCGCCGTCTTCGGCGATCAAAACGTATTCACCATCAAATCGGTAGTCGTCAATGTAATCAACAATGCCATTCGCTCCGCAATATGGATAAACACCTTTACACCCTTCACGCTCATGACTATTTAACGGTTGACGCTTAGTGTTGTGAATTTCAACAATATCCTTGAGTTCCTTCGCGGTCCACCCCTTAGGTAGTGGTGAAAATTCCGGATCAAGGTAAACCATATTAAATGCTTGGGTTTCTCCAAAATCCCCCGCATGGAATTTTTCATGAGAAGGAGCGACCGTCATGATTTATCTCCTTCTTTTGTAAATTGCTCCAGTATCTCACGCCCCTTATCCGTCAGCCGGTATTTCTGCAACCGACTAGCGGGCTTGTCGGGGATGGTGGGCTCAATGAGGTTCCTTTCGAGTGCGGGATGGAGGTAGTTTTCCCGGAAACTGTGCCGATGTTTCAGGCCCAGGCGGTCGCGGATTGAGACCGGGGCCAGTTCTCCGTGCCCAATGACCAGAATCAAGCGTTTGACTGGGTCGCTGACTGGGTCGCTGACTGGGTCGGTGACTGGGTCGCTGACTCTAGCCGTGACGCTGTTTGGCCTGCGGATGGTAATCACAAACCCGTCGGTCAACTTGAATTCAGGCTCCTGCAATCCGCTCTCAAGACAAAGTTTAATCATGTCGCGGGTGCCGGTGCCCATGCGCTCAATATATTTGGTGAGGTAGAGCGGTTCGGCGAGAAGCGGATTACCGGGAATGGAACTGTGGGGCTGGCGGAGTTTTTCGAGGGTGAGGCTGGGCGGCAGGGTGCCGGGGTTCCAGACTTCGAGACGGTCGGTGAAGAGCATGACCTGGACGCTGCCGTTGCTGTTGTAGTCACGGTGCGCGACGGCGTTGACGATGGCTTCGGCTACGACGTCGCGCGGGATTTCGTATGCGACCGGGGCTTGCGGCCCGTTTGCGCGGGTGCCGACACTGAGGTTGATCTTGGACATGACGAAGTCTATGGCCTGGTCAACGAGTTTGAAGGCGGTGCCTTTGTACACCTGATAGGAGGGGATGGGCTTGGCGGCTTCGGTGCCGTGAAAATGGGCGCACTTGACTTCCGAGGGCAGGGTAAAGCGCTGGGGGTATTTCCCGAACAGCAAGATGGCGGCGTTGGTGGGGACTCCGTCGTTCAGCAGATTCAGGTGAGTGAGTACTTCACTGATTTTGGTTGTGGCCGGGAGCGGGAAGTTTCGGCCTTTGCGTGCATGGTGAACAAAACGAGCAATGGCCTCTTCATTCAGATCGTCGAGGGTGGCCTTGCGGGCGGCGCGTGCGTCCCATGGGGCGCGGTTGAGTTTGCCAGTGGCTTCAAGATGGTCAACAAGGCTGGCGTAAACGGCGGCTTGCAACTCGGCGGGCTTGTTGAAGCGGCGGCGGATCAGTTGGTCGCCTGTTTCCTGAATGAGCCTTTGCATTTTCGGGTGCTTGTTCTCGTCGGATGCGCCCTTGACGAAAATCAGGCGGGTCTTGCCGAGGCGGGTGGCCTCGTTGTATTCAAGGTGGGTGGGCGATAAACCGTCAGCGCTTTCGGAACCATATTCCTTTCCGAAAAGACCGAGGTAAAGGTCGCATTGGGCGACTTCGTCGAGATAAACCTCGTCAGGGCGTCGGTCGGCGGCGGGGACATCGCGCTCAAATACGAAGGCTTCAAAGAAGCGGCGAAACAGCGGATCGCCTGACAGGTAGTCGCTGAGTATCTTACGCTCCCTGGCGAATTCCTTTTGGAAACTGCTGATGAAGATTTTCATGCGGTGACCCCGATCTTCTTCAAAATTTTCTTCAGGGCCGCATCCGTCTTCCGTGCTTCTGCTTCAATGCTTGCCAGTTCTTCGACAATCTCCACGATGGGGCGGTATGTTTCGGCGTCGCTGGTATGAATATAGCGACTGGGGGAAATGTTGTAGTCATTCTTCTGTAACTCGGCATGGGTGACGATGCGGCTGAATTTGTCTTCTTCTTTCCACCGACCAAGCGTGTTGGCGATGCGCTTGATACCCTTCGGCGGGATGAAGTTCTTTGGGTTGCCTTTTTCAAACTCCTTGCCGGCGTTGACGAGAAAAACCTTGCCCCGTCGCGCTTTGGGTTTGGCCTTGTTGAGGAACAGGACGATGCCCGGCGCAGAGGTGTTGTAGAAAAGATTGTCAGGCAGGTAGAGGACGCTTTCAATGAGGTCCTGATCCACGAACCACCGACGAACGGTCTTTTCTTTGTTGGCGCCGGCATTGCCGGAACCACGGGAAGCGGCGCCGGTATCCAGAACGACGGCGGCACGACCGGTGGCGTTGAGGCTGGCGTGCATGTGCTGAACCCAGCCCCAGTCGGCGGAATTTCCGGGGAAACCGGCCCCGGTGGGGAAGCGGTTGAATTCGTCGTTGTCGTAGTCGGCTTCGGTGAATTCTTTTTGGTTCCACATGGGATTGGCAACCACACGGTCGAAGGTGCGGAGTTTGCCGCTCCTGGGGGAGCGAAACATGGGGCTCTTGAAAGTGTTGCCGATCTCGATCTTGCCCTCCATGTCGTGGATGATCATGTTCATGTTGGCCATGGCCCAGGTCTCGGAGATAGATTCCTGACCAAACAGTTTGAGGGGCGCATATGTTTTCTTTTTTGCGGCCTTCATCTTCTCCTCCATGGCGAGTTCGCACTTGATGAGGAGGCCGCCGGAGCCACAAGTGGGATCGTAGATTTCCATGCCGGGGTCGGGCGCAAGCACCTTGGCCATGATTTCTCCGACTTCAGCGGGTGTGTAGAATTCGCCGGCGCTTCTGCCGCCGCCCTCAGCGAACTTGCGGATGAGGTACTCGTAACTCCGGCCGATGATGTCGGCATCCACGTCTTTCAGTCCGAGGCGTTTGGTGTTGATGGCTTCAATGAGGTTGGAGAGAAGGTCGTCATCAAGATCGCGCTGGCCGTGGGTGGTGGCGTTAAAATCAACGCGATCAATGATGCCTTGCAGGAGCGGGTTTTCCCTGCCGATGGCCCGCATATGCGAGGTGACGCCTTCGCCGATCTTGTCGGAGAGATTGCGGATGACGGACCAGACCGGTTGCTCGATATCGTCCGGCACAAAAGGCAGGTAGAAGCGGACCAGTTTGTGACCGGCTTTGGCGTACTGGAAGGCTTTTTTGCGCGAACCGACCTTGTCGGCGATACGGTTCAACTCGTCATCAAAGACATCGCAGAGGCGTTTGGCGAAGACAAGGGGAAGGATGTAGTCCTTGTACTTGGCCGCGTCCGCCGCGCCGCGGATGGAACAGGCCGCGTCCCAGATCCAGGATTCAAGAGATTTTTCGTTTCCGGGCTTAGTTTTCAAGCGATTTGTCCCTAGTTCTGACGGAAACGTCCGGTGCGGGTGTTTTTATCCGTCTATTCATCATGTGCCATGCCCCTGCGAACAGGAGACCTACTTAGATATACGCTGGAAAATTTCAATTTAAACTGCGGATTTTACTTGAATATGCGCCCCCTGGCAGGTTTGATTTATATTTGCCGGGCACCGTCCCATATCAACCGGGCCAAAGCACCTCCCGGTCGTTCATGGAAGCAAACTCACCATCGCCGATTGCGTACCACGTCGATCACTTTTGGCCTGTGACTCACCCCCAGGCATGTACCAACAGTGATTCAGGGCGATTCATGGTAAGCAGGCCTGCGTGACCTGCTCAAGTTGCCGTACAGGCACCCCATAACATGTGGCACGCCGGGCGGCCCTGAAAGGCGATCAAAGGGCTGTTTGTCACGGCATTTACACATGGTTCAAGTTGGGTGCATTGTGCGCGGGAACACTGGCGGTGCCTGCGCTGGCTGTCGGTGATTACCGGAGTGAAATCCTAAAGATGGCATCGAGGTGAAGCCGGTTGACCGGGTTATCGCCTGGCTCAGATGCCAAAACATCACTTTAATGACAATAGTCCATATTGTCATTAGGACAATAGCCTGCTTACGGGATTCTCGCCGTGACCTTTCCCCCGAAAAGGTAGCCAGTGTCAAAGAGACTTTTCCCATAGGATCGACCGTATGGAGGTCTCAGAATGAAAGGCAAGCGTTACAGTCGATCTGCATCGATAACGATGACCCTATTGTCTACTGATTGGCTCAGCAGAAAAGCAGTTAGATTCCATGTCAGAGTGGATTTCCCCGTACCCCCTTTATTGCGTGTACATTGCTAATGTTTTCATTCATTTTAGGCCCTTGTTAGTACATTGAATTCCATTCGGAATACTGTATTTGCTTTAATTTAGAAACTTTTATGCCTTTGCTGGCTACGCTGGCTACTTTTAGACTTTGATCACAATGATGAGTATCCTGTAAGCCAAGTTGTGGGGGGGATGGGTAATTGTCGCTCGCCCCTTTTTTGTTGGAGTTTTTGTTATGCGTACTTCTCGGTATTTGTACGGTAATTTTTACTCGTTTTTATCTTTTTTATTGGTGTAGATGCTTTTTTTGTTGGGGACTATATACCAATCCGTTTCTGGCTTGCCCTTTTCTTTTCGGGTACAAATTCCTGAGAGAAGAGGAGTACAAGAAGCGCCGCCAAGCTGAAAGTGATGACGTTCCATCAACGATGAAAGAGTAGGATCTATCCCCTCTCTCATCCCACGGTTAGGCGGGTGCATAAGTAGGTATATTGCCGCAGGTATGATCAGCTCCTCGCTCCACTCGAAACGCCCCGCCGCCGCGGCCACCTGGCGACTCCCGTGTGCCTGCAGCACAACCGTATACTCCTGGATCTTCAATGGCAGGGGACGGCCGAGCCATTGAGCACCGCCGGCAGACCGACCGGTCGCTAGCCGTTGTAGAGGCGGTGCGGACGTTGCCTCGGACCGGAGTTCGCGGCAGCTACAGGCATGAACCGGAGTTACTGAATCTGGGCTTGAATTATGTTGGTTTTTTGGGACCAACACGAGCGTGAACGGCTAGGTAATTGCCTCCCACCCTTGTTTGGCGGTGACGGCGGGCAAGAACTCTTTCTGCCTGGGAAAGCCCGGTGACCGGGTCGGCGCAGCCAGCAGCCAGTGACACCCGGCGGACACGCAGCGCACGCAGTTAAGACAGGAGATTGGAACGGAGGCTGTGCTGCCTGGGCCAAACAGTGGTGCCTGGCCCGCTGGGTCCGGAAAACATCAGGTCAGCAGCGGATCAATAAATGCAGAGAGCAGCTGGTATTTCTCTTTTCCCCCCCGTATGGCTGTTCTCTTCGGGCGTCGCTTCTGTTCCAAGCAAGGCCCCACAGGGGGGACCATCGGCGCAGGAAGGAAGTCCTGCACCGATGGCACCGGGGGAGCTTACATCATACCGCCCATGTCATCCATGCCGCCGGGAGGAGATCCAACCGCAGGCTTGTCGTCCTTCGGGAGCTCCGCGACCATCACCTCGGTAGTGATCAGCAGTCCCGCTATGGAAGCGGCGTTCTGCAGGGCGGAACGGGCTACCTTGGTCGGGTCCAGGATGCCCATCTCGATCATGTTGCCGAACTCACCGGTCGCAGCGTTGTAACCGAAGTTTGGCGCATCTTTCGCGCCTTTGTTTACCTGGTTAACAATGATCGAAGGCTCTCCGCCGGCGTTGGCCACGATCTGCCGGGTAGGCTCCTGCATGGCCCTTTCGACCAGCCGGATACCGGCCTTTTGATCGTCGTTCGCTCCCCCGACCTTCCTCAAGGATTCCAGGCAACGCAGCAGGGCCGAACCGCCACCGGGGACCACACCTTCTTCCACTGCAGCCCGGGTTGAATGCAGCGCATCTTCAACGCGCGCCTTCTTCTCTTTCATCTCGACCTCAGTGGCGGCACCCACCTTGATGACTGCCACGCCGCCGGAGAGCTTGGCCACGCGCTCCTGCAGTTTCTCCTTGTCATAGTCAGAGGACGAGTCGTCTATCTGCGTGCGGATCTGCTTAATACGCGCCTCTATATCGTTGGACTTCCCGGAGCCGTCGATAATCGTAGTGTCTTCCTTGGTGATCACGATGCGCTTGGCACCTCCCAAATCGTCGAGGCTGGTCTTTTCCAAGTTCAGCCCCACCTCTTCGGAAACCACCTTGCCGTTGGTCAGCACCGCGATGTCTTCCAGCATCGCCTTGCGCCGGTCACCAAAGCCCGGGGCCTTGACGGCAGCGACTTTCACCACGCCGCGGATGGTGTTGACCACCAGCGTTGCCAAGGCTTCTCCCTCCACGTCCTCAGAGATCACAAGCAGAGACTTGCCAGACTTGGCAACCGCCTCCAAAACGGGCAGCATGTCCCGGACGTTGGAGATCTTCTTGTCGTGCAGCAGGATCATTGGATTCTCCAGCTCACAACTCATGGACTGCTGGTTGTTGATGAAGTACGGGGAGAGATAGCCGCGGTCAAACTGCATGCCTTCCACCACGTCCAGATCATTCTCCAGGCCGGAGCCTTCCTCCACCGTGATCACTCCTTCCTTGCCAACCTTCTTCATCGCCTCGGCGATGATATCGCCGACTGCCTGATCGGCGTTGGCCGACACCGTTCCCACCTGGGCGATCGCCTTGTCGTCGGTACAAGGGACAGAGATATTCTTGAGTTGAGCCACCGCGGCGATCACGGCCTTGTCAATTCCACGTTTCAGGTCCATCGGGTTCATCCCAGCCGCCACCGACTTCAGGCCCTCGATCACCATTGATTGAGCCAGCACGGTCGCGGTCGTGGTTCCGTCCCCCGCCACGTCAGAAGTCTGGGAAGCCACTTCCTTGAGCATCTGCGCTCCCATGTTTTCAAACTTGTCCTTCAGTTCGATCTCCTTGGCAACGGAGACGCCGTCTTTGGTGACCGTGGGGGCTCCAAAGCTTTTATCCAGCACAACGTTACGCCCTTTCGGTCCGAGAGTAACCTTGACCGCATTGGCCAATGTGTTCAAGCCCTTCAGCATGCGCTGTCGCGCTTCATTTGAAAATTTGATCTCTTTTGCGCTCATTTCCTCAATTTCCTCATGTTAGTTTCGATGCAGAGATGCAGATGTGACTGTACGGCAGCGATCGACTAGATCGACTAGCCCTCAATTACTCCCATGATGTCGTCCTCTCGCATGATCAGGTATTCCTCACCATCGATCTTGACCTCATTACCTGAGTATTTGCCAAAAAGCACCTTGTCTCCCACCTTCAGATCAATGGGGCGTGTTTCGCCGTCGTCGAGAACTTTACCGGGACCCAGAGAGATGACTTCGCCCCGGATCGGCTTTTCAGCAGCCGATTCCGGAATCACGATGCCACCAGCGCTGGTCCGTTCCTCTTCCATGCGCCGGATAACCACGCGATCGTGCAGCGGTCGAATATTCATGGTCGGTGTACCTCCATAACACTTTGATTTTTAACTATATATGTTTTCTAGCACTCTATAGGGGTGAGTGCTAACGGACTATCATTGTAGGGACAAAACCATCTCTGTCAAGTCATCGCAAAACATTTCCACAAGGCCTGCGCAGCAGCTGCGGCCCAGGAAGCATTCCGAACCGCGGGGCTATATACTGTAATCAATGGATTGGCTTCGTTGCCAAGCATGCGAAATATCAAGCCGAACGCCGCCCATCGGCAGCCTTGGAGCAGCCGCTTGCCGCCCGGTCGCAGAACTCCCCCAAACGCCTATGAGCCAACGAAAACCCTACACACCGTCAACCGGCTGCCGCCCCCACGCTGACTTCGCCACCGCACCAGGCGCCGGCCAGGGGACAGGCCCAGGCTCACGCCAGCCGCCCGCCTCCGTGGGGTGAGAGATGCAAGCTCGCTCCCATCCCGCCGACCAGTGCCTGCTGGTGTTCTGTACCTGCCCGGACACGGCCAGCGCCGAGCAAATTGCCCGCGCACTGGTGGAGGGCCGGCACGCCGCCTGCGTTAACGTTCTGCCCGGCGTCCAATCCGTATACCGCTGGCAAGGCAAGGTGGAGTCTGCCCGGGAATCGGTACTGCTCATTAAGACCACAACCGAATCCTATCCCGCCCTGGAGCGGGCTGTGCGTGACGCTCACCGTTATGAACTGCCCGAACTGATCGCGGTCCCTATACATACAGGCCTGGAGCCATACTTGCACTGGGTTTGCGAATCGGTAAAACAGGATCAGTGATGAAAAAACGGCTGTTCAAAGCGCTCATTCCCCTGCTGGCAGTGCCGGGCATTGTCTGGGCCGGGCCGCTGGCAGACCGGCTGCCGGCCTGGCTGCAGGGGGACACGGAAAAGATCCTCGCCGCGGATGAGGCGTTTCAACTGCAGGTAAACCTTGATCCGGCCAGCAACACCGTGCAGGCAAACTGGCGCATTGCGGACGGATATTATCTTTACCGGGATAAATTCCGCTTCGCGCTGGAGTCTCCTTCGGTCAAGCTGGGTGCCTTCACGCTGCCGGAAGGAGAGATCAAGTCAGATCCAAGCTTCGGAGAGGTGGAAATCTTGCGGGGGAACGTGGCCGTTGCGCTGCCTGTCTATTTTACCGCCGCCTCCCCTGCTGAATCGGTCGAGTTGCTATGCGGTTACCAGGGCTGCAAGGAAGGTTCCATCTGCTATCCGCCGATCAAAAAATCGATACGGTTGGCGTTGGATGGCTTATTGCCCGCCGCACAGGCGGCCGACACCAATGTGCCTCCTGCGGCGCGGGCAGACGGCGGGAGCACGGGAGAGGCCGCCGGCCTGCTGCACGGCGGAGGCTGGGCAGCCCTGCTGGCCTTCGTCGGCTTCGGCCTGCTGCTGGCGTTCACTCCCTGCGTGTTCCCGATGATTCCGATCCTGTCCGGGGTCATCGTCGGGCAGGGAGAACGCCTGACTGTATCCCGCAGCTTGAGCCTGACGCTGGCCTACGTGCTGGCCATGGCATTATGTTACGCCATCCTTGGCGTCATCGCCGGCGCATTGAACATCAACCTGCAGGCACAGGCGCAAAACCCCTGGCTGCTGGCGGCATTCAGCTTGCTGCTGATGCTGCTCGCGCTGTCGATGTTTGGTTTCTACCAGTTGCAACTCCCCGCCGCCTGGCGCGAGCGGCTGACGGCACTGAGCGGGCGGCAACAGGGCGGCACCCTGTCAGGAGCGGCCATCATGGGCATGCTGTCTGCCCTGATCGTAGCCCCCTGCATCAGCCCCCCCATGCTGGCTGCACTGCTCTACATCAACCAAAGTGGCGACGCGGTTTTCGGCGGCGCCGCGCTGTTTGCGATGGGATTGGGGTTCGGCTTGCCGCTGCTGCTGATCGGAGCCTCCGCGGGCAGCCTGCTGCCCCGAGCCGGCCCCTGGATGGACCAGGTACAGAGGGTGTTCGGCGTCATTCTGCTCGGGATGGCCATTTGGTTCCTGGGGCGCATTCTTCCAGGGCCCATCGTCCTGCTGTTATGGGGGATCCTGGCCATCGGCGCAGCCGTCTTCATGGGAGCGTTAGATACGCTGCGGCCCGGCTCCGGCTGGTATCGGTTGTGGAAGGGACTCGGGCTGGTGACGCTGATCTACGGAGCAGCACTGGTGATCGGAGCCGCCGGAGGCAACCATGACTGGCTGAGGCCGCTGGAAAATTACACCACCGCCCAGCTCCCGACCGCTGTCGTCGGCGGGCCGCCCGAGTTTCGGCAGGTAAGCAGCGTGGAGGAACTGCGCCGCGAGATGCAACAAGCCTACCAGGCACAAAAGCCCGTCATGCTTGATTTCTACGCGGACTGGTGCATCGTCTGCAAAGAGTTGGAGACTTACACTTTTAGCGATGCCAGGGTGCGGCAGGAGCTGGAACACATTGTACTGATCCAAGCCGACGTCACTGACAATGCGGCACCCGCCAGGGAGTTGCTGCAGGAATTCAACCTGTTCGGACCGCCTGCCGTGCTGTTCTTCGGCAGCGATGGACAGGAGCGGAGCAACTACCGGGTACACGAGTTCCTGGACACCGAGCAGTTTCTCGGCGTCCTGCGCGCGGCGCTGCGCTGATGGATTTAATAACCGCCAGGCACCCCTGGATCAACCTGTCTCTGCTGGCCTTCTTATCCGCGGGCGCCGGATTCCTGCTGCACAAATGGACCGCCACCGATTCCCCTGCTGCCGTGCCGGTACAGGTGTTGGGGCGGACGCTGCCGGAATTTTCCCTGTCCGACCTTGACGGGCAGGTGCGCGCCTCCTCTGAATGGCACGGGCAGCTTGTGGTGATGAACTTCTGGGCCACCTGGTGCCCTCCGTGCCGTAAGGAAATTCCCGAGTTTATTGAACTGCAACAGAAATATGCCGGGCACGGCGTGCGTTTTATCGGCATTAACATGGATAAAAAAGTCCTCACCGCAAAGCAGTACGCGCAAGAAATGCGCATCAATTACCCGATCCTGACCGGCAGCCTGAACAAACTCGTTGCGCTGGGCGAGGAGCTCGGGAATCAGAGCGGCGGCTTGCCCTACACGGTAATCATCAGCCGCGAGGCCCGCATCATCTACACCCATCAAGGACTGCTGCCGGGGCACCAGGCGGAGCAGGAACTGCGGCGCTACCTGTAAGCCATGCCCGTTACCGCTCAGTGCGGGTTTCATGCGCCCCGCCTATCCATTATCATGGCGACATCATGACGACATCATGGCGACCGTAAGCCTCCAGCGGACAGTCTCACGGCTGAATGCGCCAGCTGGTTCGGAAAACCTCCGCTTTCACAATGCACTATGTTAGAACATACGAACTTCCTCCTCCTCGCGGAGAGCGCCCGCCTGGGACCCTGCGGGGCCGGAAATACCGCCAGATGCCGGGCCGTTACGGCGACGGACTCCCGGCCTGCCCGGCCTAATTGGAACGCCGGCGGCTGACGATGCAGACTCAACTCAGGTGGATCGGGTATGCGGTGTTGCCCCTGCTGGCGTTGGCCCCGGTGTGGGCGGGCCGTCCCGCCGCGGAAGGCGCCGACCTGTACATCATCTCGCCACGCGATGCAGAGACGCTGCATAGCCCGATCACGGTGCGCTTCGGCTTAAAAAATATGGGCATCGCCCCGGCTGGCACCGATCTGCCGAACACCGGTCACCACCATCTGCTGATCGACACGGAGCTGCCGCCCCTGGATCGCCCCATACCCAGCGATGAACACCATCTGCACTTTGGCAAAGGACAGACCGAAACCGAGCTCCACCTGTCTCCCGGCACTCATGTCCTGCAGCTGCTGCTCGGAGACTACGCCCATACCCCCCATGTCCCCCCGTTACTCTCCGACCCAGTTCGCGTCACGATCCTTCCCGACCCGGCTGACTAAGCTGCCGGGACCGGGAAACGAGGCCGGGAACGTGTACCGGCAGGCGTAAACGCCGAACCCGGCGGCCTGCCTGGTTATAACGGGTACCGGCAGGCGTAAACGCCGGACCCGGCGGCCTGCCTGGTTATAACGGGTACCTACAGGCGTAAACGCCGGACCCGGCGGCCTGCCTGGTTATAACGGGTACCGGCAGGCGTAAACGCCGGACCCGGCGGCCTGCCTGGTTATAACGGGTACCTACAGGCGTAAACGCCGGACCCGGCGGCCTGCCTGGTTATAACGGGTACCGGCAGGCGTAAACGCCGGACCCGGCGACCTGCCTGGTTATAACGTGTACCGGCAGGCGTAAACGCCGGACCCGGCGGCCTGCCTGGTTATAACGGGTACCGGCAGGCGTAAACGCCGGACCCGGCGGCCTGCCTGGTTATAACGGGTACCGACAGGCGTAAACGCAGAACCCGGCGGCCTGCCTGGTTATAACGGGTACCGACAGGCGTAAACGCCGGACCCGGCGGCCTGCCTGGTTATAACGGGTACCGGCAGGCGTAAACGCCGGACCCGGCGGCCTGCCTGGTTATAACGGGTACCGGCAGGCGTAAACGCCGGACCCGGCGGCCTGCCTGGTTATAACGGGTACCGGCAGGCGTAAACGCCGGACCCGGCGGCCTGCCTGGTTATAACGGGTACCGGCAGGCGTAAACGCCGGACCCGGCGGCCTGCCTGGTTATGCTGCCCGCGGCTCTCCCAGCAGGTCGGACAACTTATGATCGAGCAACAGGTGCAGGCTGAAACGCACGCCGAAGCCGGTGGTGTCCGTAGGGATATGGGCCAGGCCGCCGCGGTGATGGCTGCTGGACAGGTCCAGGTGGAGCCAAGGGACGTCACGCTCGATGAAGCGCTTAAGAAAACAAGCTGCCAGAATATGATCACATTCTCCCTCCTGGGAGCATTGCTTGACGTCGGCGATCCTGCTTTGCAGCCGCTGCTCATAGTCCGCGTCCAATGGAAACGGCCAGACCCGTTCACCGCTCCGGCGCCCCACTTCAACCAGGCGCGGCAAACAGGACTCCCGGTTGCTGAAGACCCCGCTGTAGGCACTGCCCAGGGCGCCGACACAGGCGCCGGTCAGGGTCGCATAGTCGATCAGCAGGCTCACGCCGCGGGTCCGGCTGGCCAGGGTCAAGGTATCCGCCAGCAGCATGCGGCCTTCGGCATCGGTATGCACTACCTCAATGGTGTCACCGTTGAGCGCTCTGACAACGTCATTGGGACAGTACGCTTCCGGGCCGATCAGGTTGGTCGCCAGCGCCAGCCAGCAGTCCACCGGTTGCCGGTAGTTCAAACGGCTTAAGGCAAGCAAGGTTCCCAGGGCCACGGAACTACCCTGCATGTCCTCGTGCATCCCATACATATAGCGGGCAGGTTTCAGATTCACCCCGCCGGTGTCATAGCAGACTCCCTTGCCGACCAGCGCGATGCGTCCGGCCCCGCGGCGCGGACGCTGCGGGGAGTACTGAAGGTGTACGATGCCGCCCGGACCCGGCCCTCCTTGCGTCACCGCCAGAAAGGCCCCCGCGCCGCGCCGGCGCAGTTCGCGCCGGCTCAGAAAATTCAGCTGCCAGCCGTAATCGCGGGCCAGTTGCCGCACGCGGCGCAAGTATTCTCCGGGAGTGAGCTGATTGGGCGGCAGGATGCTAAGTCCGCGGGCCAAAGCGTTACCCTGGGCTTCGGCAAAGCTGCGTTGGAAACGATCCTTTGCGGTAATCCCGTACAGCTGCAGGCTGCGCCACGGGGGTGGCGGTGCCGGCTCGCGCTTGAATTGAGGCAGATCGGCGGCAGCGGCCAGCGCCGCGGCGATCAGCGCCTCCGCCTGGAGCAGGCCGGCGCTGCGTTGATAGCCGGCCAGCAACAAGGCGAGCGTGCCCGGCCGGCGCTCCACCTGCGCGGCGATCAGTTTGCGCGCCAGGCCCAGCCGCTGAAATTGTCCCAGTTCCGGAGGAATAAAACACAGGGCCACACGGGTGCCCCGGGCATTGGGCAAATCCGTCACCAGCAGGCGCTGCGGATCGGAATTGGCCTGTTCCCGATAGCGGCGGGCCAGCAAAGTGCCGTAGGGAATACCATTCTCCCAGCCTGACGAGGCGGCAGGCAAAACCAACACCACGCAGGAAAACCGATCCAGTGTGGACTCGGGGGGTAATTGGTTGCTTTGCTTAAGTTCGAAGTCCATAATTCCGGTGCTGGCGCCCCGCTGTAACGATGCGCCGGAAGACAAGGTCCGCAAGCGCCTCCAGGCAGTACCGGGGTGGCTGGTCGGGAGCATACAGAAAGATCCGCTCCACTAAAAGCACAGCGGCAGCCAGGGTGATTGAGAATATATACTAAACTGAAGATAACAAGACCTGTAGGGGCACAACGCAAGCACACTTTACACCGGCGCGCCAGTCAGTATTAAACGGCGGCGAGTCGTTACCGCCCAAATAGAGAATGGTCTGATGCGCGTTTTGTTTGGTGATCTGCAGGAGTGAAAGCCATGAAGTCAGGAGAGGGGCCATGAACCCGGAGCAAGACGGCGACCCGCAAGAAACCGCCGAATGGATCGAGGCACTGGAAGCGGTCATCGCCCGCGAGGGAACGAAGCGGGCCCATTTCCTGCTGGAGAAATTGATCTCTCAAGCGCGACGGGCCGGCGCCTACCTGCCGTATTCAGCCAACACTGCCTACCTCAATACCATCCCCCTGGTCAAGGAGGAGAAAAGCCCCGGAGACGCGGCCATTGAGTGGCGGCTGCGCTCGCTGACGCGCTGGAATGCGCTGGCCATGGTAGTCAAAGCCAATCAGAAAAGTGCGGAGTTAGGGGGGCACATCGCCAGTTTCGCTTCTTCCGCGACCCTCTATGACGTGGGCTTTAACCACTTCTTCCGCTCCGCCAGGGACGGACAAGGAGCCGATTTACTGTTCATACAAGGGCACTCGGCACCGGGCATCTATGCCCGGGCCTTTTTGGAAGGACAACTGGATCAGCAGGACCTGGGGCGCTTTCGCCAGGAAGTGGACCACGACGGCCTGTCCTCCTACCCCCACCCGCGCCTGATGCCGGATTTCTGGCATTTCCCCACGGTCTCGATGGGCTTGGGCCCGCTCATGGCAATCTACCAGGCGCACTTCATGCGTTACCTGGAGAACCGCGAACTGGTCCCGGCATCGGACCGCAAGATCTGGGCTTTCATGGGGGACGGCGAGATGGATGAGCCTGAATCAAGGGGCGCCATCGGCCTTGCCGGCAGAGAAAAACTGGACAACCTGATTTTTGTCATTAACTGCAACCTGCAGCGGCTGGACGGCCCGGTGCGCGGCAACGGCAAGATCATCCAGGAGCTGGAAGCCAACTTTCGCGGCGCCGGCTGGAACGTGATCAAACTGGTCTGGGGCTCTTACTGGGATCCGCTGCTGGCCCGCGACCGGCAGGGACTGTTGCAACGGCGCATGGAAGAGGTGGTTGACGGCGAGTACCAGGCCTACAAGGCCCGGGACGGCGCCTACGTGCGCGAGCACTTCTTCGGCAAAGATCCGGAACTTGCCGCCATGGTTTCGAGCATGACCGATGAAGACATTTGGCGGCTGAATCGCGGCGGCCATGATCCCCATAAGGTGTACGCCGCCTATGCGACCGCCATGCAGCACCGTGGACAACCGACGCTCATTCTGGCCAAGACGGTCAAGGGCTACGGCATGGGGGAAGCCGGGGAAGGGCAAAACATCACACACCAGCAAAAGAAGATTGGGCAGGACGCGCTGCGCAAGTTCCGGGATCGTTTCCATATCCCGATCTCAGACGATCAACTCGCGGACACCCCCTTCTACCGGCCAGCGGAAGACAGCGAAGAGATCCGCTACCTGCACGAGTGCCGCAAGCGGCTGGGCGGCAGCCTGTTCGGTGCCTGGCCGCAGGGTCCCGCACTGAAGCTGCCTGAAGCCGGGATCCACAGTAAATTGCTGGAAGGCAGCGGCCCGCGCAGTATTTCCACGACCATGGCCGCAGTGCGCATGATCAACAGCCTGGTCAAGGACCGCGAAATTGGGAAACACATTGTGCCCATCGTCCCCGACGAAGCCCGCACCTTCGGCATGGAAGGCATGTTTCGCCAATTGGGCATCTATTCCTCGGTCGGGCAACTCTACGAGCCGGTAGACCACGAACAGGTCATGTACTACCGGGAAGATAAAAAGGGGCAAATACTGGAAGAAGGGATCAGCGAGGCCGGAGCTTTTTCCTCTTGGATCGCCGCCGGCACCGCCTACAAGGTCTATGGGATCTACATGATTCCTTTCTATATCTTCTACTCCATGTTCGGCTTCCAGCGCATCGGGGACCTGGCCTGGGCGGCGGGCGATCTGCAGGCGCGCGGCTTCTTGTTGGGCGGTACCGCCGGACGCACCACGCTGGCCGGCGAAGGCTTGCAGCACCAGGACGGACACAGCCACATTCTGGCATCCACCATCCCCTGTTGCGTTTCCTACGATCCGACTTACGCGTACGAATTGGCGGTGATCATTCAGGACGGGTTGCGGCGCATGTATGCCGAGGGCGAGAACGTCTTCTACTACGTCACGGTAATGAATGAGAACTACCAGCACCCGGCTTTGCCAGCCGGCGCGGAGGAAGGGATTCGGCGCGGCCTGTACCGCATTCGGCCGGCACAGGGTGAACACGAACTGCGCGTGCGCCTGCTCGGTTCGGGAGCGATCCTGCGTGAAGTGCAGGCGGCCGCTGAACGGCTGGAACAGGAGTTTTCGGTATCCGCCGAGGTATGGAGCGCCACCAGCTGCAACGAGCTGTGCCGCGAAGGAATGCGCGTGCGACGCTGGAACATGCTGCATCCCCAGGAAGCGCCGCGTCAATGCTGGCTGGAGCAAATGCTGCAAGAGGAAGACACACCGATCGTGGCCACCACCGATTACATGCGCACCTATGCCGAGCAGCTGCGTCCTTTCATTCACGCTCCCTACAGCACTTTGGGCACCGACGGCTTTGGACGCAGCGACACCCGCGCCAAACTGCGCGATTTTTTTGAAGTGGACAGCCGCTACGTGACCATCGCCGCACTGCACGCACTGTCCCGGGCGGGACGGTTTCCATCAGAAAAAGTGGCCGAGGCGATCCGGAAATTCGGCATTGATCCGGAAAAGTCGGATCCGGCGCTGGTCTGACTCGGCAAGAGCAAGGTGGTGAGCGCCTCCCACAAGATACCGGTACCCAACATCGGCGACTTCTCGCAAGTGGAGGTCATCGAGGTGCTGGTCGCGCCCGGGGATAAGGTGCAGGCCGAGCAGGCTTTGATCACGCTGGAGAGCGACAAGGCAACGATGGAGATCCCGTCTCCCATGGCCGGCGTGGTGGAGGAACTGTATCTGAAGACCGGTGCCCAGGTCGGCGAGGGTGATCCAATTCTGAGTCTGCGGGCCGAAGCAGACTCTGCCCCGCCGGCCTCCGCCGAAACCGCCAGCGCACCCCTGGAAGCCCAACCGCCCGCACCGCCTGAACCGGCCGCGATGCGCGAGGTCCGGGTACCCGATATCGGCGACTTCCAACAGGTGGAAGTCATCGAAGTGCTGGTCGCGCCCGGGGACCGGGTGGAGACCGAGCAATCCCTGATCACGCTGGAGAGCGATAAGGCAACGATGGAGATCCCGTCCCCCGAGGCGGGCATCGTGCATGAACTACACCTGCAAGCCGGCGCCCGGGTTGCCGCAGGCGACCCGATCCTCAGCTTGCAAAGCGAGGCGCAACCAGCGACCGCTTCGGCAGCGGCAACCCCGGCGGCACCACCGACACCGTCCGCGCCACCACCGCCCGCGGCGGCACCACCGACACCGTCCGCGCCGCCACCGTCCGCGGCGGCAAACGCCGCCGACAAGCCGGCGCAGCGCCCGCCTCCTCAATTGCCCGCCGGCGCGCAACAGGTGGGCATCAGCCGCTCGGAAAAGGCACACGCCAGCCCCTCGGTGCGCCGCTTTGCACGCGAACTCGGCGTGGATCTCGGGCTGGTGCGGGGGAGCGGTCCGAAGGAACGCATTCTCAAGCAGGACATCAAGTCTTTCACCAAGGCCGTCATGTCCAGCGACCGGGTATTTGGCAACACCGGCGGTTTTGCGCTGCCGGAAAGTCCGCCGATAGATTTTTCCAAGTTTGGCGAGATTGAAACCCGTCCCCTGAGCCGGTTGAAACGCATTGCCGGACAACACCTGCAGCGCAGCTGGATCACCATCCCCCACGTAACCCAGTTCGAGGAAGCCGACGTTACCGAGATGGAAAAATTCCGCCAATCCAACAAGGAAGAAGCTCAAAAACGCGGTATCCGGCTGACCCCGCTCAGCTTCCTGCTAAAGGCGGTGGTCGTGGCCCTGCACAAGTACCCTGAATTCAACTCTTCTCTAAGCCCCAATCGCGAGGAGATCATCATCAAGAAGTACTATCACATCGGCATTGCAGTGAACACCAAAGAAGGACTGGTAGTCCCGGTCATACAGGACGTGAACCGCAAAGGCCTGTTTGATCTGGCCGCAGAGTTGCAGGACCTGGGAGAGCGGGCGCGAGCGCGGCGGCTACGCAAGGAAGAGATGCAGGGCGGCTGCTTTACCGTTTCCAGCCTGGGCAGCATCGGCGGCCTGGGATTCACTCCCATCATCAATACCCCCGAGGTCGCCATTCTTGGAGTGGCGCGCTCCACAAAGAAGCCGGTTTACTCGGAACAGGAAGGCAATTTCAAGCCGCGCCTGATGCTGCCTTTCAGCCTGTCTTACGACCACCGGGTGATCGACGGGGTCGCCGCAGGGCAATTCGCCAATTATCTGCGCGGATTGCTCGGCGATATACGCAGCATCCTGTTGTAAGCGGTGGGCAACAGCCGAAAAATTGAAGTCCCCGACATCGGGGATTTTCAAAGCGTGGAGGTCATCGAGGTGCTGGTCGCGCCAGGGGATCAAGTGCAGCCTGAGCAGGCTTTGATCACACTGGAGAGTGACAAGGCCAGCATGGATATTCCGGCCCCCTGCGCCGGCACCGTGCTGGAACTGCTGGTGCAGGCGGGCACGCGAGTCTCCCAGGGCAGTACCATCCTGATGCTGGAAAGCGCCGGGATTGAAGCTGACACGGCGCCTGCGCCAACCGGGGAAAGCGGCGCACAGATTAGCTCCGCTCCGGCAACAAACGACGATCCAACGCGTACCGAGGTAGTCGTGCTGGGAGCCGGGCCCGGCGGTTACGCGGCGGCTTTCCGCGCTGCCGATTTAGGCAAACGCACCCTGCTGATCGAGCGCCACCCACGCCTGGGAGGCGTGTGCCTGAATGTAGGCTGCATCCCTTCCAAGGCACTGCTGCATATTGCCCGGGTATTGACCGAGGTCGAGGAATTGGAACAGGCCGGCGTCCATTTCCGCGAACGCGAGCTAAAGCCCAAGTCTATGCGCGCCTGGACCCAGCAGATCATCAACCGGCTGACCAACGGCCTGAGTCACCTGGCCCGGCAGCGCAAAGTGCAGGTACTGCATGGCGAAGCGCACTTCACTTCCCCTCACACCCTGGAGGTACAGGGCGAAGACGGGACGCACAGCGTGTCTTTCGAGCATGCGATCATTGCCGCCGGATCACGCGTACAGACACTGCCCGGCCAACCGGAAGACGCGCGCATACTGGACTCTACCAACGCCCTGGAGCTGGCCAGCATACCCGGGCATCTGCTGGTCGTGGGAGGCGGTATCATCGGCCTGGAGATGGCCACCGTCTACCAGGCGCTGGGCACCAAGATCACCATCGTCGAAATGTTCGACCGGCTGCTGGGCGACTGCGACCCGGACATGGTCCGGCCATTGCAAAAACAGCTCGCACGGCGCTGTGAGCAAATCCACCTGGGCACCCGCGTTGCCGAGATCCGGGCCGACCAGCGGCTGGAGGTGTGTTTTGACGGCGAGAATGCGCCGCCACCTGCGTCATTCGACGCGCTCCTGGTCGCAACCGGCAGACGTCCCAACGCGGACCGGATTGGCATTGAAGCAATCGGCCTGCAGCCGAATGAGGCGGGCTTCATTCCAGTCGACGATCAGCAGCGCACCGCGGTGCCGCACGTTTATGCCATCGGCGATATCGCCGGACAGCCCATGCTGGCACATAAAGCGACCCACGAGGGCAAAATTGCCGCCGAGGTGATCGCTGGGCTAAAAAGCGGTTTCGATGACCGGGTGATTCCATCGGTGGCTTATACCGACCCGGAACTCGCCTGGGTAGGCCTGACGGAAACGCAAGCGCGCCAACAAGGGATAAAATACGGTAAGGGCGTTTTCCCCTGGGCCGCCAGCGGACGCTCGCTGGCGCTGGGTCGGGACGAGGGGCTGACCAAGCTGCTGTTCGATCAGCAGAGCGGGCGCCTGCTGGGCATGGCGGCGGTAGGCCCCGGCGCCGGTGATTTGATCGCCGAGGGTGCCCTGGCCATTGAGATGGGCTGCGATGCCCAGGACATTGGCCTGACCATCCATCCCCACCCTACCCTGGCCGAAACCGTGGGCCTGGCGGCAGAAGCATTCGAGGGAACCATCACCGATCTCTACCTGCCGCGCTCCTGAGCCGCAGCCACCCAATGTACCCGCGCCACTCACGCCGCCATGCCCGCAGACTGCAGTATCGCCCGTGGATCTGAATTATCGGGTGCAGGGCCTGGGCCAGCCCGTGGTCATCCTGCACGGCTTGTTCGGCTCCTGCGCAAACTGGAACTCCGTGGCGCAATATCTTGCCCGGCACTACCAGGTGTATTGCCTGGACCTGCGCAACCATGGCAACTCCGATTGGGCGCCGGAAATGGGCTATGCACAGATGGCGGCAGACACGCTCGAGTTCCTCCATGCCCGCGGATTGCAGCAAGCCACGCTGGTGGGGCACAGCATGGGCGGCAAGGTGGCCATGCTGTTTGCCTTGTCGTACCCGCAGCATTGTCCGCGGCTGATCGTACTGGACATGGCCCCGGCGCGTTACCCGACGCGTTTTGACGGTATGATCCGAGCGATGCAGCAAGTGCCCCTGGAGTCGCTGCAAAAGCGGGAACAAGCGGACCAAGGGCTGCGCTCGCAGGTTCCGGCGCCCGAACTGCGGGCCTTCCTGTTGCAAAACCTGGTGCGCGGGCGGGAAAGCTGGCGCTGGCGCATCAATCTGCCGGTTCTGCTGGCTGCCTTGGAACAGATCCATGACTTTCCCGAGTTGCCGGAGGATGCCTCCTATCCTCAGCCGACGTTGTTTCTGCATGGGGCCGATTCGGACTACCTGCGCCCGGAGCACCACCCGCAGATCCAACGCTTATTTCCAGCGGCGCAGATCACGGCACTGCCCAACGCCGGCCACTGGCTGCACGCGGAACGCCCGGTCGAGCTCTGCGCCCATCTGCTCGATTTCCTTGGCTAAAGCGTCTCCTGCCGGTCTCGTCCGGGGGCACGGGACTCCGCTCAAACTTTTCGTCGTCAGCGGCGGCCCGACAACCCGGCTGATTCGGACTACCTGCGCCCGGAGCACCACCCGCAGATCCAACGCTTATTTCCAGCGGCGCAGATCACGGCACTGCCCAACGCCGGCCACTGGCTGCACGCGGAGCGCCCGGTCGAGCTCTGCGCCCATCTGCTCGATTTCCTTGGCTAAAGCGTCTCCTGCCGGTCTCGTCCGGGGGCACGGGATTCCGCTCAAACGTTTCGTCGTCAGCGGCGGCCCGACAACCCGGCTGATTCGGACTACCTGCGCCCGGAGCACCACCCGCAGATCCAACGCTTATTTCCAGCGGCGCAGATCACGGCACTGCCCAACGCCGGCCACTGGCTGCACGCGGAACGCCCGGTTGAGCTCTGCGCCCATCTGCTCGATTTCCTTGGCTAAAGCGTCTCCTGCCGGTCTCGTCCGGGGGCACGGGACTCCGCTCAAACGTTTCGTCGTCAGCGGCGGCCCGACAACCCGGCTGATTCGGACTACCTGCGCCCGGAGCACCATCCGCAAATCCAGCGCTTATTTCCAGCGGCGCAGATCACGGCACTGCCCAACGCCGGCCACTGGCTGCACGCGGAACGCCCGGTCGAGCTCTGCGCCCATCTGCTCGATTTCCTTGGCTAAAGCGTCTCCTGCCGGTCTCGTCCGGGGGCACGGGATTCCGCTCAAACGTTTCATCGTCAGCGGCGGCCCGACAACCCGGCTGACTTGCCTGCCTGCCCGCAGTATGCCCAGTGCGTCTGCTCGGTCTTTGGGCGCGTGCCTCAATACCGTTTGGGCGTGTACAATAACGCGCCACGAGCGGCGCGGAGTTCAAGCGTGAATGCAACTGGTAAAATATCCAAGGCGGTGCTGGCCTATTCCGGAGGGTTGGACACCTCGGTGATCCTCAAATGGCTGCAGCAAAGCTATGCCTGCGAGATCATCACCTTTACGGCAGACCTGGGACAGGGAGCGGAGTTGGAGCCGGCCCGATCCAAGGCGGAGGCGATGGGAGTCAAGCAGATCTACGTGGAGGATCTGCGGGAAGAGTTTGTCAGCCAGTACGTGTTTCCGATGCTGCGGGCCAACGCCGTCTATGAAGGAGAATACCTGCTCGGCACTTCGATCGCCCGGCCGCTGATCGCCAAGCGGTTAGTGGAGATTGCGGAAGAAACCGGAGCGGACGCGATCGCCCACGGAGCCACCGGCAAGGGCAATGACCAGGTCCGTTTTGAGATCGGCGCCTATACGCTGAACCCGCAGATCCGAATCATCGCTCCCTGGAGGGAATGGGACTTGGATTCGCGCGAGCGACTGCTGACTTACGCCAGGGAGCACGACATTCCGATAGAAGGGACCGAAGGCGGAGGCTCTCCCTATTCGATAGATGCCAACCTGCTGCACGTCTCTTACGAGGGCGGAATCCTCGAGGAACCATGGAACGCGCCGGAGCCGTCCATGTGGCAACGCACGGTGGCGGCGGAGCAGGCACCGGCACAAGCGGAGGAAATCAGCATCGAGTTCTACCGCGGTGACGCAGTGGCGATCAACGGGCAAACCATGCGTCCCTCCGAACTACTGGCACGGCTGAATGACCTGGCGGGACGCCACGGAGTGGGCCGCGCTGACCTGGTGGAAAATCGCTACGTGGGCCTGAAATCACGCGGCTGTTACGAAACTCCGGGCGGAACCGTGCTGCTCAAGGCCCATCGAGGCGTGGAGTCCATTACCCTGGATCGAGAGCTGGCCCACCTTAAGGATGAGTTGATGCCGCGCTACGCAGAGTTGATTTACAACGGGTATTGGTGGAGCCCGGAACGCCTGGCCCTGCAAGCCCTGATCGACGAATCCCAGCATACGGTAAACGGCGTGGCCCGCCTGCAACTCTACAAGGGCAACGTGATCCTGAACGGACGCCATTCCGAGACCGACAGCCTGTTCGACCCGGCACTATCCACCTTCGAGGCGGGCACGGGCTATGACCAACAAGACGCACAGGGCTTCATCCGCCTGAACTCGCTGCGTCTGCGCGCCAACCGTACCCTGCGCAAACGCTTTTCCTGAAACGCTGCGCCACTGCCCCGAACACGGGCGGTGCCCGCTCCCTCCATTGCCGTTGCGGGCAGGCGTATTTTGTCACCCGCTGCCCGTTCGCCGACATTCAGCACGGCGACCGGCGACCGGCGAACCACTAGCCGTGCAAACCCAACACGTTGTTCACAGTTATGGGGCATGCGGCTAATCGGAGGCAAAACAATTGAGGCCGGCATGGGGGCCGATGCCCATTGTACTGGTGGAGCCAAACCTTCTACTCTCCGTAGCATCTTTTGCTTTTCAGGTTGGGAGCAGCCCCAGCCTCAATGAGAGGGGAGGCGTCCGTGTTTGGGTGGTAGCACCTGCGCTATGTCAGGTCGGTCCGGGTGGGCTACTGGAGGGCTTTTCGGGTGCTGCCGGCTTCTGTGCCTTTCTATACGCCTTCCACACGATCAGCCCGATTAGCCCCAAGGACGCTACTATGCCCAACGCCATTAGCGTTAGTGGGATCCCAACAACCGCCGCAAAGAGTAAGAGTTCTGCACCGTCCTTGTCTGTTATGTTGAGGTCGGCTCCGGCCTTAATAAGGGCATGGGCAGCCTCGGTTTTGCCGTTCAGCAACGCCGAGTGCAGGGGTGTGTTGCCGTCACCGTCTTTTATGTTGAGGTCAGCTCCGGCCTTAATAAGGGCACGGGCAATCTCGGTTTGGCCTGTCCACGCCGCCACGTGCAAGGGTGTGTCGCCCTTCTTGTTTTTCGTGTTGAGGTCGGCTCCGGCCTTAATAAGGGCACGGACAGTCTCGGTATGGCCGTACAACGCCGCAAAGTGCAAGGGTGTGTCGCCGTCCGTTTTTTGCGTGTTGAGGTCGGCTCCAGCCTTAATAAGGGCTTGGACACTCTCGGTTTGGTCTTCCCACACCGCCAAGTGCAAGGGTGTTCTGCCGAACTGGTCTTTCGTGTTGAGGTCGGCTCCGACCTTAATAAGGGCTTGGACACTCTCGGTTTGGTCTTCCCACACCGCCAAGTGCAAGGGTGTTCTGCCGAGCTGGTCTTTCGTGTTGGGGTCGGCTCCCTTGGCAAGCAATTCCCGCACGATCTCCATATGACCGTGCTCGGCGGCATCATGGAGTGGACCGGCATTCGCATTATCTGTCGGTAGCACCAGAATTAAGTAAAGTAGAGCCAGCTTTTTCATACAATTCCCTAATTTTATTCCTTAAAAATCCTGATTATTGTGGTTGCAATTATCATATAAGGTGAAGTTCCGTGCAGCTTTTTCTCGGGCGGAATTATAGAGACCCCAAATGGCCGTGGACCGCTAACTGCGTGCGCTGTGCTTATGTGCTGTTGCTTTCCGCTTCGCCACCAGGGAGGCTTACCCGCTTCCGTGCCTCGGCTTCTGTCATGCCTTGTTCCATAGCGCGCTTGACCATTCTTTGTTGCATGGCTCGGTCAATGGTAGGGGGGGCGCCCGTGTTTGGGCGGCAGCACCTGCGTTGTGTCAGGTCGGTTCGGGTGGGCTACTGGAGGGCTTTTCGGGTGCTGCCGACTTCTGTACCTTGCTATACGCCTTCCACGCGATCAGCCCTAAGGAGGCTGCTATGCCCAACGCTATTAGCGTTAGTGCTATCCCAACAACGCTGGATAGAAAAGGCCTCTATTCAAGCATGGCCATTATATCCGCAGGCAGAGTTGTCCCTCCACCTTTTGCTGTTGCCACGTCAAGGGGCCGCTCACCCTTATTGTTTTTAGCGTATATGTCGGCACCTTGTTCCGTCAGTAGCCGGATCATGGGAGCTTCGAGCTCTCTTGCTGCGTTGTGCAGGGGGGTGTCGCCGTCACCGTCTTTTATGTTGAGGTCGGCTCCGGCCTTAATAAGGGCACGGGCAGTCTCGGTTTGGCCTTCCCCCGCCGCCAAGTTCAAGGGTGTGCTGCTGTGCTCGGTTTTCGTGTTGAGGTCGGCTCCGGCCTTAATAAGGGCATGGGCAATCTCGGTTTGGCCTTTCCACGCCGCAAAGTGCAAAGGTGTGTCGCCGTCCTTGTCTTTCGTGTTGGGGTCGGCTCCGGCCTTAATAAGGGCATGGGCAGTCTCGGTTTGGCCGTTCCCCGCCGCAACGTGCAAGGGTGTTGCGCCGTACTCGGTTTTCGTGTTGAGGTCGGCTCCGGCCTTAATAAGGGCACGGGCAAGCTCGGTTTGGCGGAAATCCGCCGCCAAGTGCAAGGGTGTAGCGCCGTACTCGTCGTCTTGCGTGTTGAGGTCGGCTCCGGCCTTAATAAGGGCACGGGCAGTCTCGGTTTCGCCTGTCATCGCCGCCCAGTGCAAGGGTGTTATGCCGTCCTTGGCTTGCGTGTTGGGGTCGGCTCCGGCCTTAATAAGGGCACGGGCAATCTCGGTTTGGCCTTTCCATGCCGCATAGTGCAAGGGTGTAGCGCCAAACTCATTATCTCTCTCGTTAGGGTCGGCTCCCTTGGCAAGCAATGCCCGCACGACCTCTACCTGACCGTGCTCGGCGGCCTCATGGAGAGGACCAGCATTCGCATTATCTGTCGGCAGCACCAGCAGAATTAAGTAAAGTAGAGTCAGCTTTTTCATAAAATTCCCCCTCTTCAACGCGGATATTTTCTTTTGGATGATAGCAATAGCTCTTGCCATACAAGAAGTTGCGGGCGTATTTTGTCGCCCGCTGCCCGTTCGCCAGCATTCAGCACGGCGACCGGCGGACCACTAGCTGTGTAAACCCAACACGTTGTTCACATTATGGGGCATGCGGCCAATCGGAGGCAAAATAGTTGAGGCCGGCATGGGGCCGATGCCAATGGTACTGGTGGAGCCAACCCTTCTACTCTCCGTAGCATCTTTTGCTTTTCAGGTTGGGAGCAGCCCCAGCCTCAATGGGGGCAAGGGCCGTCTCAGTACCACTTGCGATGGTACGCCTGCATCGGGAGTTCATCATCCAATCGCCCAGGGGCGTATAGCCCCGCCTATCTCTCTCGTCAGGGTGGGCTCCCTTGGCAAGCAATGCCCGTGCGATCTCCACATGACCGAGCCCGGTGGACTCATGGAGAGGGCCAGCATTCGCATTATCTGTCGGCAGTACCGGATTTAAGTAAAGTAGAGACAGCTTTTTCTCGGGCGGAATATAGAGACCCCAAATGGTCGTGGACCGCTAACTGCGTGCGGTTGCTTTGCGCTTCGCCACCAGGGAGGCTTACCCGCTTCCGTGCCTCGGCTTCTGTCATGCCTTGTTCCATAGCGCGCTTGACCATTCTTTGTTGCATGGCTCGGTCAATGGTAGGGGGGGCGGCCGTGTTTGGGTGGTAGCACCTGCATTGTGTCAGGTCGGTCCGGGTGAGCTACTGGAGGGCTTTTCGGGGGATGCCGACTGCTGTGCCTTTCTATATGCCTTCCACGCGATTAGCCTCAAGGAGGCTACTATGCTCAACGCTATTAGCGTTAGTGGGATCCCCACAACGCTGGAGAGAAAAGGACTCTATTCCAGCATGGCCATTATATCCGCAGGCATCCGACCGTTTGCTTGGGCGAACACGGCGATGCGCGTTGCCACGTCTAGGGGCCGCTCAAGCTTATTGTTTTTAGCGTATATGTCGGCACCTTGTTCCGTCAGTAGCCGGATCATGGGAGCTTTGAGCTCGCTTGCTGCCAGGTGCAGGGGTGTGTTGCCGTCACCGTCTTTTATGTTGAGGTCGGCACCCGCCTGAATAAGGGCACGGGCAATCTCGGTTTGGCGTTTATTCGCCGCCGAGTGCAAGGGTGTTACGCCGTCCTTGTCTTTCGTGTTGAGGTCGGTACCGGCCTTAATAAGGGCACGGGCAATCTCGGCTTGGCCATCAAACGCCGCCGAGTGCAAGGGTGTTTTGCCGTCCTTGTCTTTCGTGTTGGGGTCAGCTCCGGCCTTAATAAGGGCTTGGGCAGTATCGGTTTTGCCATAATACGCCGCCCAGTGCAAGGGTGCTGTGCCGTCCTTAGCTTTCGTGTTGGGGTCGGCACCGGCCTTAATAAGGGCATGGACGATCTCAAGATATCCCTTATGTGCCCCCCAGTACAGAGATGTTTTTCCGTTCTTGTCTTTCGTGTTGAGGTCGGCTCCGGCCTGAATAAGGGCACGGGCAAGCTCGGTTTGGCCAATCTTCAGCGCTAAGTGCAAGGGTGTTTCACCGTCCTTGTCTTTCGTGTTGAGGTCGGCTCCGGCCTTAATAAGGGCATCGGCAGTATCGGTTTGGCCATGATACGCCGCCCAGTGCAAGGGTGTTGTGCCGTCCTTAGCTTTCGTGTTGGGGTCGGCACCGGTTTTAATAAGGGCATGGACGATCTCAAGATATCCCTTATGTGCTCCCCAGTACAGAGGTGTTTTTCCGTTCTTGTCTTTCGTGTTGAGGTCGGCTCCGGCCTTAATAAGGGCACGGGCAAGCTCGGTTTGACCAACCTTCAGCGCCAAGTGCAAGGGTGTTTCGCCGTCCTTGTCTTTCGTGTTGAGGTCGACACCGGCCTTAATAAGGGCACGGACAGTATCGGCTTGGCCTTCCAGCACCGCCCAGTGCAAGGGTGTAAGGTCATCCTTGTCTTTCATGTTGAGGTCGGCTCCGGCCTTAATAAGAGCACGGGCAAGCTCGGTTCGGTATCCCCTCACCGCCCAGTGCAAGGGTGTTGCGCCGTCCTTGTCTTTCGTGTTGGGGTCGGCTCCGGCCTGAATAAGAGCGCGGGCAGTCTCGGGTTGGTCTCCCGCCACCGCCCAGTGCAGAGGTGTATTGCCTTTCTTGCTTTTCGTGTTGGGGTCGGCTCCGGCCTTAATAAGGGCTTGGGCAGTATCGGTTTGGCCTTGACTCGCCACCCAGTGCAAGGGTGTTGTGCCGTCCTTGGCTTGCGTGTTGGGGTCGGCTCCGGCCTTAATAAGGGCTTGGGCAGTATCGGTTTGGCCTTGCATCGCCGCATAGTGCAAGGGTGTGTCGCCGGTCTTAACTTTCGTGTTGAGATCGGCTCCGACCTTAATAAGGGCACGGACAGTCTCGGTTTGGCCGAACCACGCCGCACTGTGCAAGGGTGTTGTGCCGTTCTTGGCTTGCGTATGGGGGTCGGCTCCGGCCTTAATAAGGGCACGGGCAGTCTCGGTTTGGCCGTACAACGCCGCAAAGTGCAAGGGTGTTCTGCCGTTCTTGGCTTGCGTGTTGGGGTCGGCTCCGACCTTAATAAGAGCACGGACAGTCTCGGTTTGGCCTTTCCACGCCGCCAAGTGCAAGGGTGTTTGGCCGTTCTTGGCTTTCGCGTTGAGGTCGGCTCCGGCCTTAATAAGGGCACGGGCAGTCTCGGTTTGGCCGTTCCTCGCCGCCCAGTGCAAGGGTGTTTGGCCGTTCTTGGCTTGCGTGTTGGGGTCGGCTCCGACCTTAATAAGAGCACGGACAGTCTCGGTTTGGCCTGCCACCGCCGCACTGTGCAAGGGTGTAAAGCCGTCCTCGTCGTTTTTCGTGTTGAGGTCGGCTCCGGCCTTAATAAGGGCACGGGCAGTCTCGGTTTGGCCTGCCCACGCCGCACCGTGCAAGGGTGTAATGCCGTCCTTGGCTTTCGTGTTGAGGTCGGCTCCGGCCTTAATAAGGGCACGGACAGTCTCGGTTTGGCCTGCCTGCGCCGCAAAGTGCAAGGGTGTAGCGCCAAACTCATTATCTCTCTCGTTGGGGTCGGCTCCCTTGGCAAGCAATTCCCGCACGACCTCTACCTGACCGTGCTCGGCGGCCTCATGGAGTGGACCAGCATTCGCATTATCTGTCGGCAGCACCAGAATTAAGTAAAGTAGAGTCAGCTTTTTCATAAAATTACCCCTCTTCCAGTCGCGGATATTTTCTTTTGAATTATAGTAATAGTCTCTTGCCATACAAGGAGTTTCGGGCGTATTTTGTCGCCCGCTGCCTGTTCGCCAGCATTCAGCACGGCGACCGGCGGACCACTAGCTGTGTAGACCCGACACGTTGTTCACATTATGGGGCATGCGGCCAATCGGAGGCAAAATAATTGAGGCCGGCATGGGGCCGATGCCAATGGTACCGATGGAGCCAACCCTTCTACTCTCCGTAGCGTCTTTTGCTTTTCAGGTTGGGAGCAGCCCCAGCCTCAATAGGGGCAAGGGCCGTCTCAGTCCCACTTGCGATGGTACGCCTGCATCGGGAGTTCATCATCCAATCGTCCAGGGGCGTATAGCCCCGCCGGTCTCTCGTTAGGGTTGGCTCCCCTGGCAAGCAATGCCCGTGCGACCTCCATATGACCGAGCCCGGCGGCCTCATGGAGAGGGCCAGCATTCGCATTATCTGTCGGCAGCACCGGATTTAAGTAAAGTAGAGACAGCTTTTTCTCGGGCGGAATATAGAGACCCCAAATGGTCGTGGACCGCTAACTGCGTGCGCTGTGCTTATGTGCGGTTGCTTTGCGCTTCGCCACCAAGGAGGCTACCCGCTTCCGTGCCTCGGCTTCTGTCATGCCTTGTTCCATAGTGCGCTTAACCATTCTTTGTTGCATGGATCGATCAATGGGAGGGAGGCGCGTCCGTGTTTGGGTGGTAGCGCCTGCGTTGTGTCAGGTCGGTCCGGGTGAGCTACTAGAGAGCTTTTCGGGGGATGCCGACTGCTGTGCCTTTCTATATGCCTTCCACGCGATTAGCCTCAAGGAGGCTACTATGCCCAACGCTATTCGCGTTAGTGGGATCCCAACAACGCTGGATAGAAAAGGCCTCTATTCAAGCATGGCCATTATATCCGCAGGCAGAGTTGTCCCTTCACCTTGCCAATACTGGCGCAACACCCTTGCTGTTGCCACGTCAAGGGGCCGCTCAAGCTTATTGTTTTCAGCGTCTATGTCGGCACCTTGTTCCGTCAGTAGACGGATCATGGGAGCTTCGAGCCTTCTTGCGGCCATGTGCAGGGGTGTGTTGCCGTCACCGTCTTTTATGTTGAGGTCGGCTCCGGCCTTAATAAGGGCACGGGCAATCTCGGTTTGGCCTGCCAGCGCCGCCTCGTGCAAGGGTGTTGCGCCATCCTCGGTTTTCGTGTTGGGGTCGGCTCCGGCCTTAATAAGGGCATGGGCAGTATCGGTTTGGCCATAAGACACCGCCCTGTGCAAGGGTGTTGCGCCGGTATTGCTTTGCGTGTTGAGGTCGGCTCCGGCTTGAATAAGAGCACGGGCAGTATCGGCTTGGTCTTTCCACGCCGCCAAGTGCAAGGGTGTTGCGCCGGTATTGGATTGCGTATTGGGGTCGGCTCCGGCCTGAATAAGGGCATGGACAGTCTCGGTTTGGCCTTCCCGCAACGCCACGTGCAAGGGTGTTCTGCCTCTCTTGTCTTTCGTGTTGAGGTCGGCTCCGGCCTGAATAAGGGCATGGGCAGTCTCGGTTTGACCTAGATACGCCGCCCAGTGCAAGGGTGTGTAGCCGGCCTCGGTTTTCGTGTTGGGATCGGCTCCGGCCTTAATAAGGGCATGGACAGTCTCGGTTTGGCCTAGATACGCCGCCCAGTGCAAGGGTGTGTAGCCGTCCTTGTCTTTCGTGTTGGGGGCGGCACCAGCCTTAATAAGGGTAAGGGCTTGGGCAGTCTCGGTACGGCCTTGAGATGCCGCCTCGTGCAAGGGTGTTTCGCCGTACTTGTCTTTCGTGTTGAGGTCGGCTCCGGCCTTAATAAGGACATGGGCAGTATCGATATAGCCTTGATAGCCTTTCCGCGCCACCAAGTGCAAGGGTGTTATGCCTCTCTTGTCTTTCGTGTTGGGGTCGGCTCCGGCCTGAATAAGGGCATCGGCAATCTCGGGTTGGCCTTCACTCGCTGCCCTGTGCAAGGGTGTTTTGCCGTCCTTGTTTTTCGTGTTGGGGTCGGCTCCGGCCTGAATAAGGGCATCAGCAATCTCGGTTTGGCCTTCACTCGCTGCCCTGTGCAAGGGTGTTTTGCCGTCCTTGTTTTTCGTGTTGAGGTCGGCTCCGGCCTGAATAAGGGCATGGGCAATCTCGGTTTGGCCTGCCTCCGCCGCCATGTGCAAGGGTGTTACGCCGCCCTCGTCTTTCGTGTTGGGGTCGGCTCCGGCCTTAATAAGGGCATCAGCAATCTCGGTTTGGCCTTCACTCGCTGCCCTGTGCAAGGGTGTTTTGCCGTCCTTGTTTTTCGTGTTGGGGTCGGCTCCAGCCTGAATAAGGGCATGGGCAATCTCGGTTTGGCCTTTCCACGCCGCCATGTGCAAGGGTGTTACGCCGCCCTCGTCTTTCATGTTGGGGTCGGCTCCGGCCTTAATAAGGGCATAGGCAATCTCGATATAGCCGCTGGCCGCCGTGTGCAAGGGTGTGTGTCCGTTCACGTTTTGCGTATTGAGGTCGGCTCCGGCCTTAATAAGGCCACGGGCAGTCTCGGTTTGGCCTTCCCCCGCCGCATAGTGCAAGGGTGTGGAGCCGTCCTTAACTTTCGCGTTGAGGTCGGCTCCGACCTTAATAAGGGCACGGACAGTCTCGGTTTGGCCTGCCACCGCCGCATAGTGCAAGGGTGTAACGCCGTCCTCGTCGTTTTTCGTGTTGAGGTCCGCTCCGGCCTTAATAAGGGCACGGACGATCTCAAGATTGCCCTTATATGCTCCCCAGTGCAGAGGTGTAGAGCCAAACTTATTATCTCTCTCGTTAGGGTCGGCTCCCTTGGCAAGCAATTCCCGCACGACCTCTACATGACCGAGCACGGCGGCCTCATGGAGAGGACCAGCATTCGCATTATCTGTCGGCAGCACCAGAAGTAAGTAAAGTAGAGTCAGCTTTTTCATAAAATTACCCCTCTTCCAGTCGCGGATATTTTCTTTTGAATTATAGTAATAGTCTCTTGCCATACAAGAAGTTGCGGACGTATTTTGTCGCCCGCTGCCCGTTCGCCGGCATTCAGCACGGCGACCGGCGGACCACTAGCCGTGCAAACCCGACACGTTGTTCACATTATGGGGCATGCGGCCAATCGGAGGCAAAATAATTGAGGCTGGCATGGGGCCGATGCCAATGGTACTGGTGGAGCCAACCCTTCTACTCTCCGTAGCGCCTTTTGCTTTTCAGGTTGGGAGCAGCCCCAACCTCAATGGAGGCAAGGGCCGTCTCAGTCCAACTTGCGATGGCACGCCTGCATCGGGAGTTCATCATCCAATCGTCCAGGGGCGTATAGCCCTGCCTCTCTCTCGTTAGGGTGGGCTCCCTTGGCAAGCAATGCCCGCACGATCTCCATATAACCGAGCCCGGCGGCCTCATGGAGAGGACCGACATTCGCATTATCTGTCGGCAAGTACCGGAATTAAGTCAAAGTAGAGTCAGCTTTTTCTCGGGCGGAATATAGAGACCCCAAATGGCCGTGGACCGCTAGCAGCGTGCGCTGTGCTTATGTGCGGTTGCTTTCCGCTTCACCACCAGGGAGGCTCCCCGCTTCCGTGCCTCGGCTCCTGTCATGCCTTGTTCCATAGCGCGCTTCACCATTCATTTGTTGCATGGCTCGGTCAATGGGAGGGGTGTCGTCCGTGTTTGGGTGGTAGCACCTGCGTTGTGTCAGGTCAGTCCGGGTGAGCTACTGGAGGGCTTTTCGGGTGCTGCCGACTTCTGTGCCTTTTATATACGCCTTCCACGCGATTGGCCACAAGGAGGCTACTATGCCCAACGCTATTAGCGTTAGTGCTATCCCAACAACGCTGGATAGAAAAGGCATCTATTCAAGCATGGCCATGGTATCCGCAGGCAGAGCTGTCCGTCCACCGTTTGCTGTTGCCACGTCAAAGGGCCGCTCAAGCTTATTGTTTTCAGCATCTATGTCGGCACCTTGTTCCGTCAGTAGACGGATCATGTGATCTTCGAGCTCTCTTGCTGCCGTGTGCAGGGGGGTGTCGCCGTCACCGTCTTTTATGTTGAGATCGGCACCGGCTTTAATAAGAGCACGGGAAATCTCGGTTTGGCCTTTCCGCACCGCCAAGTGCAAGGGTGTTTTGCCGTTCTTGCTTTGCGTGTTGAGGTCGGCTCCGGCCTGAATAAGGGCACGGGCAGTCTCGGTTTGGCCTTCCTGCGCCGCATAGTGCAAGGGTGTAGCGTCGTACTTGGCTTTCGTGTTGAGGTCAGCTCCGGCATTAATGAGGGTACGGGCAGTCTCGGTTTGGCCTGTCACCGCCGCCAAGTGCAAGAGTGTGTGGCCGCCCGTGTTTTTCGTGTTGAGGTCAGCTCCGGCTTTAATAAGGGCACGGGCAATCTCGGTTTTGCCTGCCAACCACGCTAAGTGCAAGGGTGTGGAGCCGGCCTTGGCTTTCGTGTTGAGGTCGGCTCCGACCTTAATAAGGGCACGGGCAGTCTCGGTTTGGCCTTTCACCGCCGCCAAGTGCAAGGGTGTGGAGCCGGCCTTGGCTTTCGTGTTGAGGTCGGCTCCGGCCTTAATAAGGGCACGGGCAGTCTCGGTTTTGCCTTCCTCCGCCGCAACGTGCAAGGGTGTTTTGCCGTCCTTGTCTTTCGTGTTGAGGTCGGCTCCGGCCTTAATAAGGGCACGGGCAGTCTCGGTTGGGCCTTTCTGCGCCGCCAAGTGCAAGGGTGTTTTGCCGTCATTGGCTTGCGTGTTGGGGTCGGCTCCGGCCTGAATAAGGGCACGGGCAATCTCGGTTTCGCCGAACACCGCTGCCCAGTACAAGGGTGTTTTGCCGTCCTTCTTGTCTTTCGTGTTGAGGTCGGCTCCGGCCTTAATAAGGGCACGGGCAATCTCGGTTTTGCCGAACACCGCTGCCCAGTACAAGGGTGTTTCGCCGTCCTTGTCTTTCGTGTTGAGGTCGGCTCCGGCCTTAATAAGGGCACGGACAATCTCGGTTTCGCCGTTCCGCACCGCCAAGTGCAAGGGTGTTTCGCCGTTCTTGGCTTGCGTGTTGGGGTCGGCTCCGGCCTTAATAAGGGCATGGGCAGTCTCGGTTTGGCCCTGATAAACCGCCTCGTGCAAGGGTGTTTCGCCGTTCTTGTCTTTCGTTTTGAGGTCGGCTCCGGCCTTAATAAGGGCATGGGCAGTCTCGATATAGCCTTTCTGCAGCGCCAAGTGCAAGGGTGTTTCGCCGTTCTTGGCTTGCGTGTTGGGATCGGCACCGGCCTGAATAAGGGCATGGGCAGTCTCGGTTTTACCTTTCTGCAGCGCCCAGTGCAAGGGTGTTTTGCCGTCCTTTTCTTTCGTGTTGAGGTCGGCTCCGGCCTTAATAAGGGCACGGGCAGTATCGGTTTGGCCGTTCCTCGCCGCCAAATGCAAGGGTGTTTTGCCGTTCTTGGCTTGCGTGTTGGGGTCGGCTCCGACCTTAATAAGAGCACGGACAGTATCGGTTTGGCCTTTCCACGCCGCCAAGTGCAAGGGTGTGTCGCCGTCCTTGGCTTGCGTGTTGGGGTCGGCTCCGACCTTAATAAGAGCACGGACGGTCTCGGTTTGGCCGTTCCTCGCCGCCAAGTGCAAGGGTGTGTCGCCGTCCTTGGCTTTCGTGTCGAGGTCGGCTCCGGCCTTAATAAGGGCACGGGCAGTCTCGGTTTGGCCTGCCCACGCCGCACTGTGCAAGGGTGTAATGTCGTCCTTGGCTTTCGTGTTGAGGTCGGCTCCGGCCTTAATAAGGGCACGGGCAGTCTCGGTTTGGCCTTGCATCGCTGCATAGTGCAAGGGTGTAGCGCCAAACTCATTATCTCTCTCGTTAGGGTCGGCTCCCTTGGCAAGCAATTCCCGCACGACCTCTACCTGACCGCGCTCGGCGGCCTCATGGAGAGGACCAGCATTCGCATTATCTGTCGGTAGCACCAGAATTAAGTAAAGTAGAGTCAGCTTTTTCATAAAATTACCCCTCTTCCAGTCGCGGATATTTTCTTTTGAATTATAGTAATAGTCTCTTGCCATACAAGGAGTTTCGGGCGTATTTTGTCGCCCGCTGCCTGTTCGCCAGCATTCAGCACGGCGACCGGCGGACCACTAGCTGTGTAGACCCGACACGTTGTTCACATTATGGGGCATGCGGCTAATCGGAGGCAAAATAATTGAGGCCGGCATGGGGCCGATGCCAATGGTACTGGTGGAGCCAACCCTTCTACTCTCCATGGCGTCTTTTGCTTTTCAGGTTGGGAGCAGTCCCAGCCTCAATGAGGACTAGGGCCGTCTCAGTCCAACTTGCGATGGCACGCCTGCATCGGGAGTTCATCATCCAATCGTCCAGGGGCGCATAGCCCCGCCTGTCTCTTTCGTTAGGGTTGGCTCCCTTGGCAAGCAATGCCTGCACGATCTCCACACAACCGAGCCCGGCGGCCTCATGGAGAGGGCCAGCATTCGCATTATCTGTCGGCAGTACCGGATTTAAGTAAAGTAGAGTCGGCTTTTTCTCGGGCAGAATATAGAGACCCCAAATGGCCGTGGACCGCCAACTGCGTGCGCTGCGATGATGTGCTGTTGCTTTGCGCTTCGCCACCAGGGAGGCTACCCGCTTCCGTGCCTCGGCTTCTGGCATGCCTTGTTCCATAGCGCACTTGACCATTCATTTGTTGCATGGCTCGGTCAATGGGAGGGGGGGCCCGTGTTTGGGTGGTAACACCTGCGTTGTGTCAGGTCAGTCCGGGTGAGCTACTGGAGGGATTTTCGGGGGATGCCGACTTCTGTGCCTTTCTATACAACACCTTCCACGCGATTAGCCCCAAGGATGCTACTATGCCCAACGCTATTAGCGTTAGTAGTATCCCAACAACGCTGGAGAGAAAAGGACTCTATTCCAGCATGGCCATTATATCCGCAGGCATCCGACCGTTTGCTCGGGCGAACACGGCGATGCGCGTTGCCACGTCAAGGGGCCGCTCAAGCTTATTGTTTTTAGCGTATATGTCGGCACCTTGTTCCGTCAGTAGCCGGATCATGGGAGCTTCGAGCTCTCTTGCTGCCAGGTGCAGGGGGGTGTTGCCGGCACCGTCTTTTATGTTGAGGTCGGCACTGGCCTTAATTAAGGGCACGGGCAATCTCGGTTTGGCCTTTCCACGCCGCCACGTGCAAGGGTGTTAGGGGCCGCCCTCGGTTTTCGTGTTGGGGTCGGCTCCGGCCTTAATAAGGGCAAGGGCAGTCTCGGTTTGGCCTGCCCCCGCCGCCCAGTGCAAGGGTGTTCTGCTGTCCTAGTCTTTCGTGTTGGGTTCGGCTCTGGCCGAATAAGGGCAAGGAAAGTCTCGGGTTGGCCTGCCCGCACCGCCCAGTGCAAGGGTATTTCGCCGTCCTTGTCTTTCGTGTTGGGTTCGGCTCCGGCCTTAATAAGGGCATGGACAGTCTCGGGTTGGCTGGCCGTCGCCGCCACGTGCAAGGGTGTTACGCCGTACTCGTCTTTCGCGTTGGGGTCGGCTCTGGCGTCGGCTCTGGCATTAATAAGGGCATGGGCACTCTCGGTTTCGCCTGTCCACGCCGCCAAGTGCAAGGGTGTTGCGCCGTACTTGTTTTTCGTGTTGGGGTCGGCTCCGGCCTTAATAAGGGCATGGGCAGTCTCGGTTTGGCCTTCACTCGCCGCCCTGTGCAAGGGTGTGTTGCCGTCCTTGTCTTTCGCGTTGGGACCGGCTCCGGCATCAATAAGGGCTTGGGCAGTCTCGGTTTGGCCTTCCCGCGTCGCCCAGTGCAAGGGTGTTACGCCGTCCTCGGTTTTCGTGTTGGGGTCGGCTCCCTTGGCAAGCAATTCCCGCACGACCTCCACATGACCGCTCTTGGCGGCATTATGGAGTGGACCGGCATTCGCATTATCTGGCAGTAGCACCAGACTTAAGTAAAGTAGAGTCGGCTTTTCCATATAATTCCCTAATTTTATTCCTCAAAAATCCTGATTATTTTGGTTGCAATTATCATATAAGGTGAAGTGCCGTGCAACTTTGTCTCGGGCAGAATATAGAGACCTCAAATGGCCGTGGACCGCTAACTGCGTGCGCTGTGCTTATGTGCGGTTGCTTTGCGCTTCGCCAAGGAGGCTACCCGCTTCCGTGCCTCGGCTTCTGTCATGCCTTGTTCCATAGTGCGCTTCACCATTCTTTGTTGCATGGCTCGGTCAATGGGAGGGGGGGCGCGTCCGTGTTTGGGTGGTAGCAGCTGCGCTGTGTCGGATCGGTCCGGGTGGGCTACTGGAGGGCTTTTCGGGTGATGCCGGCTTCTGTGTCCTTTCTATACGCCTGCCACGCGTATCAGCCCCAAGGAGGCTGCCATGCCCAACGCTATTAGCGTTAGTGCTATCTCGGCAACCCCAACGCCGGAGAGAAAATGACTCTATCGAGCGTGATCATTGTATCCGCAGACAGAACTATCCGGCCACCGTTTGCTTCTGCCACGTCTAGGGGCCGCTCCCCCTCATTGTTGGCAACGTATATGTCGGCGCCTTGTTCCGTCAGTAGCCGGATCATGGGAGCTTCAAGCTCTCTTGCTGCCATGTGCAGGGGGGTGTTGCCGTCACCGTCTTTCGTGTTGATGTCGGCTCCGGCCTTAATAAGAGCACGGGCAGTCTCGGTTTGGCTTGCCCGCGCCGCACTGTGCAAGGGTGTTTGGCCGTCCGTGTTTTTCGTGTTGAGGTCGGCTCCGGCCTTAATAAGGGCACGGGCAGTCTCGGTTTGGCCTTTCCATGCCGCAAAGTGCAAGGGTGTAGCGCCAAACTCATTATCTCTCTCGTCAGGGTTGGCTCCCTTGGCAAGCAATGCCCGTGCGACCTCCACCTGACCAAGCTCGGCGGCCTCATGGAGAGGACCAGCATTCGCATTATCTGTCGGTAGCACCAGAATTAAGTAAAGTAGAGACAGCTTTTTCATAAAATTACTCCTCATTCAGCGCGGATATTTTCTTGATGGCTTAACTTGACGTTCTGTTGGGTGCGTGCCCTGCACGATGACACTCATTTCAAGGGCTATTATATATCATTCCCTTATGAAAGGCTAGCAGGAATCAGGGCCAATCTTGACAATTCCTGCCACAGAGTGTAGGGTACGGGGTGCTCCCAGCTTGGAAGCCATCTTCGCCATCTTCATTGTAAATCGGTATCCGACCCGCGACGCGAGCTAGGTGTTGTGCTCCGCTTATTTCCCCTGGGCATTGCGGCTCAAGGCTGGTGAAGGGGTTCTTTGCGCCGGATCCGGACGCTGAACGCAGGTGGTTATGATGTCCGCGAACAACGGCAATCCTTTCCCGGCCCCAAGCCCCAAGCCCATTGGCACGGAGCCCATCGGCAACCGCCGCGCAAAACGCGGCACCCCTGCAGCCTGACGAGGAAGCTCAATGCACGAACAGCTGGTCCTCCTGTGCAGCCGTCTCGACTCAATCCGGGAACGCCTGGTCGTCCTCAGGGGGTACCTTTAATTACCCGGACAAGATAGAGCGACTGGCGCAGATCCAACTCGAACTGAGTAATCCGCAAATCTGGCAACAGTCCAGCCAGGTCCGCTCATTGAGCCGCGAGCAGGCAGTGCTGAAGCGCACAATAAAAGAACTGGACGATCTGGGAAAGGAATTGGAGGAAGTCGGCGGATTATTGGACCTGGCGGCGGAAGAGGACGATGAGACGCTAACCGCCAGCCTGGCCTCGGACCTTAATAACTTGGAACAGCGGCTGGAGCACGCGGAGTTTCGGCGCATGTTCTCCCGCGAACTCGATGATCGGAACGCTTACTTGGGCGTGCAGGCCGGCTCCGGCGGCACCGAGGCCCAGGACTGGGCAGAGATGTTGTTGCGCATGTATTTACGCTGGGCCGAACGGCGCGGCTTCCAAACCGAGCTGATGGAAGCGTCCAGCGGCGAGGTTGCTGGAATCAAAAGCGCCACGGCCCGCTTCAGCGGCGATTACGCATACGGCTGGCTGCGTACCGAGACCGGCATCCACCGCCTGGTACGCAAGTCCCCTTTTGACTCAGGCCATCGCCGGCACACCTCCTTTGCTTCGGTGTTTGTCTCTCCGGAAGTGGATGACACTATCCAGATCGAGATCGCTGCCTCCGATCTGCGCGTTGACACCTACCGCGCCAAGGGAGCCGGCGGGCAACACGTCAACAAGACTGACTCAGCGGTGCGGATTACACACCTGCCCAGCGGTATAGTTGTGCAATGTCAAAATGACCGCTCCCAGCACCGCAACCGTGATCAGGCGATGAAACAACTGCGCTCCCGGCTCTATGAATGGGAGATGCAGAAGCGCAATGCCGAGAAACAAACGTTGGAAGAAAGTAAGCAAGGCATTGGCTGGGGCAATCAGATTCGCTCCTACGTGCTGGACCAGTCGCGCATCAAGGATCTGCGCACCGGCTGCGAGAGCGGCAACGTACAGGCGGTACTGGATGGAGACCTGGATACATTTATGGAACACAGTCTGAAAAGCGGTATATAATGTGACACGCGGGCACAAGTCCGAAAAGTCGGCGCGCCCCTTTCCAATACCAGTCTCTCTCTACAACCATGCAAGACCGCACCTGCCTGTGCACGAACCTGCCATCGTTCTCTGTTTGTCCGCATGGACGCACGCCCTGGCCGCCGGTGAGAAATGCCGGATAACGATCTGCTAGCCGCACGCCAGGCAGAGCTGGAACGGCTGCGCGAGCAGGGCTGGAATTACCCGAATGATTTCCGCCCGGATGAGTTGGCCGCCCGGCTGCACGAGCAATTTGGCGCACTCGACACGCAACGACTGGAGCGGGAAGACAAACAGGTACGGGTCGCCGGACGCATGGTCTCCCGGCGCGTCATGGGCAAAGCCGCTTTTATGCACCTGCAGGACTACTCCGGGCGCATCCAACTCTATCTGCGGCATGATCAATTGCCGGAAGGGCTGTATGAACAGGCTCAACGTTGGGACCTGGGTGACATCCTCGGCGTACGGGGCAAGTTGTTCAAAACCCGCACCGGTGAGCTCTCCCTACATGCCGAGGAACTGCATCTGCTAAGCAAATCGCTGCGCCCGTTGCCGGAAAAATACCACGGACTGGCCAACCAGGAACAATGCTACCGGCAACGCTACTTGGACCTGATCGCGAATAAGGAAAGCCGGCGCATCTTCAATATCCGCGTCAAAACGGTGGACCTGCTGCGCCAGGATCTGAAAAAAGAAGGCTTCGTCGAGGTGGAAACACCCATGATGCATCCGCTGCCCGGCGGTGCCACGGCACGGCCTTTCGTTACCCACCACAACAGTCTGCACCAAGACCTGTACCTGCGCATTGCACCCGAGTTGTACCTGAAACGGCTGCTGATCGGCGGCATGGACCGGATCTTCGAACTCAACCGCAATTTCCGCAATGAGGGTCTTTCCACCCGGCACAACCCTGAATTCACGATGTTGGAGTTCTACCAGGCCTATGCGGACTACCGCGACCTGATGAAACTGGTCGAACGCCTGCTGCGTTCGCTGGCCATGCAGTTGCACGGCACCACGCAACTGGACACGAAGCGGATACAGTGCGATCTCGCAGCGCCCTTCCAGCGCATGACCATGCGCGAGGCGATCCTGCACTGCAACAAGGACCTGCGGGAAGCAGACCTGCTTTCTTTGGAAAAGATCCAGGAAATCGCCCGGCGCAAGGAAGTCACTATACCGGCGCAGGCCGGGCGCGGGGCGATCGAGTGCGCCCTGTTCGAAAAGACTGCCGAGGCCTCTCTGCAACTCCCCACCTTTATCACCGCCTATCCCATTGAAGTCTCCCCGTTGGCTCGCTGCAATGATGAAAACCCGGACCTCGCTGACCGTTTCGAGTTTTTTCTGGGCGGCTGTGAGATCGCCAATGGTTTCTCCGAATTAAACGACCCTGGCGAGCAAACCCGGCGTTTCCAACAACAGATCCAACGTCAACAGGTCGGAGACGAGGAAGCGATGCGTTACGACGTGGATTTTCTTACCGCCCTGGAATACGGCATGCCGCCTGCCGCCGGGGCCGGGATTGGCATCGACCGCCTGGTCATGATGTTGAGCGGCGCGGCGTCTATCCGTGATGTGATTCTCTTCCCCCAACTTAAACAAAAATAACATTATTTTATTACATTTAACTAATAATCAAGAGAAAACAACCATGCCGCCAGGTGCATCTGATCCCTTGCGGACCCGGTAACACCATTGCGCTTCGCTCCACGTGCGCCCGCGGCTTGCTCATCCGGGTCAGGCGCGCTTAATCCCCTGCGGAGCGGATAACACCATCACGCTTGCCCCTCGCATTGCATCCGGTTTTATGAGAAACTATGCAACGCTTTTACGGTCTAATCGGAAGATTGACCGGAAGGGCTGCTGATGCAGGTGACAACGTGAGTGTCTTCTGCTGATTAAGTCTGGCCCCGTTCGCATCCGCTCCCCCTCCAGGGGTGCTGGAAACGACCGGTATGAGGACTCAATTGAAGCGAACCATTGGGACAAATTCTTGTTTTAGGAGGTTAAAATGTCCAAAAAATCCACGTTGAAACCCATAACCGCAGCGATCGGTGCCACCTTTGCCGTCTCTATGATGGCGAGCTCGGTGGGAGCGAACGCAGCTGAGAATCCGTTCGAACTGCTTGAGCACGACAGCGGCTACATGGTTGCCGGACACGGCGAAGAAGAAGGCAAGTGCGGCGAAGGCAAATGCGGCGAAGGCAAGTCCGAGGAAGGCAAGTGCGGCGAAGGCAAATGCGGCGAAGGCAAGTCCGAGGAAGGCAAATGCGGCGAAGGCAAATGCGGCGAAGGCAAGTCCGAGGAAGGCAAGTGCGGCGAAGGCAAATGCGGCGAAGGCAAGTCCGAGGAAGGCAAGTGCGGCGAAGGCAAATGCGGCGAAGGCAAGTCCGAGGAAGGCAAGTGCGGCGAAGGCAAATGCGGCGAAGGGAAGTCCGAGTAAGGCAAAGGCAGCTAACAGTCTGTAGGTAAGCCCCTACTTTTTGTTTGCCGTGTCATGACCGGCTTTCCCGTACAAGGGGCAGGATTGGGCCTGCGGCGCTCCTTCTTGGAGGCGTTCGCCCGGTTGGATCCTGCCCCCGTCGGATTTCTGGAGGTAGCGCCAGAAAACTGGATCGACGTCGGCGGTCGTTTTGGCAGTCGATTTCGCTCGCTGACTGAGCGCTTCCCCTTTGTCTGTCACGGGCTTTCGCTCAATCTGGGGGGACTGGCCCCGCTGGATGATGCTTTCTTGAAGCGCGTCAAACGCTTCCTGGATGAGCATAAAATCCGTTGTTACAGTGAGCATCTGAGCTACTGTGCGGATGAGGGCCAGCTGTACGACCTGATGCCGATTCCGTTCACGGAGCAGGCAGTGCATCACGTTGCGGCCCGCATTCGTCACGTTCAGGAGACCGTGGGTCGGCGCATCGCCGTAGAGAACGTTTCCTATTACGCGGCACCCGGAAAACAGATGGAAGAGATCGACTTCCTGCGGGCTGTGCTTGATGAAGCGGACTGCGACCTGCTGCTTGACATCAACAACATATACGTCAACAGCATTAATCACCGCTACGATCCACGGGAGTTTTTGCACGCACTGCCGGGCGAGCGCATTGCCTACGCGCACGTGGCAGGACACTACGTGGAAGCCGAGGATCTGCGCATTGATACGCATGGTGCCGACGTCATCGATCCCGTGTGGGATTTGCTGAAGGACGCCTACAGCCACTTCGGTGTTTTCCCTACCTTGGTCGAGCGCGACTTCAACATACCGCCACTCCCCAAGTTATTGCGGGAGGTTGAAACCATTGATCGGCTGCAGCGGCATTACGACGTCACGGTCCTGGAAGGAAGAACCGCCGCGCGCATGCCAAACATAGGCCAGGCCCATTAGATAACCGTGGAGTGCATCCAGTCCTGAATCCAGGCAGGAAGAACCGCGGAAGCCAATGCATATAGAAATGACAACCAGTGAGGCAGGCGATTCTGAGGCCAAGCAGGATTTTGCAGCCATACAGCGCCGCTTCACCCGTCATATAAGAAACAACGCGGAGCCGGCACCGGTCGGCATTGAAGACCGGCGAATGGGAATCTACCGGGACCTGCTCTACAACAACGTAGAGAATTTTCTCGCCCAGAGTTTTCCGGTGCTGCGCAAGATAACGCCGGAAGCGCAATGGCACCGGCTGATTCGAGATTACTTCGCCCAGCACCGCGCACACACGCCACTGTTCCCGAAAATGCCGTTGGAGTTTGTCAATTTTTTGCAGAACGAGCGCGGCACGCAGGCAGGAGATCCGCCTTACTTGGCTGAACTGGCACATTATGAATGGATCGAGATTGCCGCCTCCCTGGACGTGCGCGAACTTCCCACGCAAACAGACAAAGACGGGGATCTGCTGCTGGGGCGCCCGATGCTAAATCCGATCTGCTGGTTTTTGAACTACCATTTCCCCGTACACCGAATCAGCCCGGATTACCTTCCCGAACGTCCCGCTGCTGAACCCGTGTACCTGGCAGTCTGCCGGGGCCGAGACTACGCGGTCCGCTTTTTCGAAGTAAACCCCGTTGCCGCCCACTTGCTGAATTTAATGCGTGAACGGCCCACAAGCTCAGGACATGAGCTGCTGCGCAGCGTCGCCGAGGAGCTCGGGCGTTCCGATCCGCAGACCGTCATCGAAGGAGGACGGCAGCTGATGGAGCAAATGCGCCAGCGGGACTTATTGCTGGGCACCAGGCGCGAACCTGGCCCATCCTAAAAACAGGCGCGGCCGGCTGCACGGGCAGAAACCGGAAAATCCGCAGATAAGATGGAATAGTCAGGCGCTCACGCAGCTACTGCAGATTAGTTGGCAAGGAACCAACAGTCCTGCCAAAGTTCAAGTATAATAATTAAATAATTATCAGGAGCCTTTGGAGGGATCAGCGAAATGAAGGGAGCTGAGTTATTTGTGAAATGCCTGGAAAATGAGAATGTAGAACGCATCTACGGGATTCCAGGGGAAGAAAATATCGACGTGATGGACGCGCTGCTTGGCAGCAAGGTTAAATTCGTAACGGTCCGTCATGAGCAGGGTGCCGCCTTCATGGCGGACGTCTACGGTCGGCTCACGGGCAGAGCGGGCGTCTGTCTGGCCACCCTGGGACCGGGCGCCACCAACCTGGTGACCGGGGTTGCCGACGCCAACATGGATCGGGCACCGATGGTTGCCCTGGCCGGGCAGGGAGCCACCACCAGGCTGCACAAAGAGAGTCACCAAATTCTGGACCTGGTGAATCTGTTCGCTCCCATATCCAAATATAGTACGCAGATCCGAGAACCGGAGATCATCCCCGAAATCGTACGCAAGGCATTTAAGGTCGCGGAAGCTGAAAAGCCCGGCTGCAGCTTTATCGATTTTCCGGAGAATATTGCAGAGAGCGAGATCGAGAATCGGGAACCTCTCAAAGTGCAAAGCCCCCTGCCTCCCGAACCGCCTGAAGTCAAGGTGCGCCAAGCCGCTGAGCTAATCTCCAAGGCGCGCTTCCCGATAGTGATGGCCGGCAACGGAATTATTCGGGCGAAGGCATCCCATAAATTAGTGAGCTTTGCCGAGAAGCTGAACCTGCCGGTGGCAACCACCTTCATGGCCAAAGGCGTGATTCCATTCTCGCATGAACTGTGCCTGGGATCAGTAGGACTGCAGGCAAATGACTACATCTCCTGCGGCTTTGACCGGGCCGATCTGGTCATCTGCGTCGGCTATGACATTGTGGAATATCATCCGCACTTATGGAACAAGGACAAGTCCTGCAAAATCATTCACATCGACTCTCAGCAGGCTGAAGTGGATGAGCACTACATCGTTGAGGCGGGTGTTCTGGGAGACATCAGTGCCTCCCTGCAAGCCATCAGCGAAAGGTCGGAGGCGCGCCAGGAAACGCCCGCGCCCAGCCTGCGAAAGATCATCGTCGAGGAGATGGAACGGCACGCGGCGGATCAGAGCTTTCCGATTAAGCCGCAGAAAATTATCTGGGAATTGCGCCAAGCCTTGAATCCCGAAGACATCGTGATCAGCGACGTGGGCGCACACAAAATGTGGATGGCGCGCATGTACCAGGCGGAGCGCCCGAATACCTGCATTATTTCAAACGGATTTGCCTCAATGGGAATCGCCGTGCCAGGCGCTCTTGCCGCCCGTCAAGCGTACCCGGATCGAAAGGCAGTCGCAGTCACCGGAGACGCCGGCTTCATGATGAACTCGCAAGAGATCGAGACTGCGTTACGACATAAACTTGCCTTGGTGATCTTAATCTGGACCGATTCGCAATACGGATTGATCAAATGGCATCAAATGCGTAATTTCGGGCGCCCCGCCCACATTGACTTTACCAACCCTGACTTTGTGAAGTACGCGGAAAGTTTCGGTGCCAAGGGGTACCGGGTAGAAAGCGCCGACGAATTGTCTTCAGTATTGCGCCAGGCGCTGGCCGATGACACCGTGGTGGTCGTGGATTGCCCGGTGGATTACTCCGAGAACATGAAACTGACGGAAAAGCTCGGAGATTTGGTCTGTCCCATCTGACGGGAGCGCACAAGATGGCAACCGCAAGCAAACACTTTTCGCTGTTAACTCCGCACGCTCGTCCGAGCGGCAAGCTGGAGGTCACCGCGCCTTATGATGGGGCGCTCATCGCCACGATAGACAACGCTGCGGCGGACACCGTCGAACAGGCCTTGCAGACGGCCTGGCAACTGTACCGCAATCGCGACGGCTGGCTCTCCGAAACGCACCGCATAGCAGTGTTGGAGCGCACGGCGACGCTGATGCAGGAAGCCGCTGACGAGCTTGCCGTTGAGGCAGCCCGTGAGGGCGGCAAACCGTTGCTTGACTCCAAAATTGAAGTGGCGCGCGCCATTGACGGGGTACGCGAGTGCGTCGAGTTCCTGCGTACCGGCAGTGTGCAGCAGGTCCCGATGGGGATCAACTCCGCCTCTGAAAAGCGGGTGACCGTGACCCTGCATGAACCCGTAGGCGTAGTGGTAGCGGTCAGCGCCTTCAACCACCCGTTGAACCTGATTGTCCACCAGGTGGCCCCCGCAGTGGCGGTAGGATGTCCGGTGATTGTGAAACCGGCGACTGATACGCCGCTTTCCTGTTTTCGCTTCGTCCAGCTTCTGCACCAGGCCGGTCTGCCCGAAGAATGGTGCCAAGCCCTGGCCATCAATGAAGTAGAGGTCGCCTCCAAGCTGGTCACCGATGCGCGCGTCGGGTTTTTCAGCTTTATCGGCAGTGCCCGGGTGGGCTGGATGCTGCGTTCCCAGCTGGCACCGGGAACCCGCTGCGCGCTGGAGCACGGCGGTGCCGCCCCGGTGCTGATCGCCGAAGATGCAGACCTGGAAACGATGCTGCCGCTTTTAGTAAAGGGAGGCTTCTACCACGCCGGGCAGGTGTGCGTCTCGGTCCAGCGAGTCTACGCGCATGAACGCATCGCCGAGCAGGTAGCGCAAGGACTCGCCGAGCAGGCGCAGAAACTGAGGATAGGCGATCCAGTCCAGGAACAAACGGAGGTAGGGCCGCTGATTCGCCCGGTTGAGGTGGAACGAGTGTCTTCCTGGATAGAAGAAGCCGTGCAGGCAGGTGGACGCCGGCTTTGCGGCGGCGACCGGCTGTCTGAATCCTGCTATCCCTGCACCGTGCTGCTGGACCCGCCGGATACTGCCAAAGTGAGCCGGCAGGAGATCTTCGGCCCGGCGATCTGTGTTTACTCCTGCCCGGACCTGGACCAGGCGCTGGAGCGAGCCAATGCGCTGCCTTATGCCTTCCAGGCTGCAGTGTTCACGCAAAACATCGATCGCGCACTACGCTGCGCCAAGCGGCTGGACGCCTCCGCAGTGATGATCAATGATCACACTGCCTTCCGGGTGGACTGGATGCCGTTTGCCGGCCTGCGCGAATCCGGACTGGGGGTCGGCGGCATCCCGCACACGATGGAAGAGATGCAAATCCGGAAGATGCTGGTTTTCCGCTCCGAGGAGCTGTAACAACAACCACTATGGGCAAGTAACGCAGGAGAATTGATGATGGGAGGTATATTAAACCAGAGTTTTTTGCTGACTGCTCTCGAGTTCATGTCGGCACTGTTTATCTTTTTTATCGGCGCAGTCGTACTTGGACTGATCGTCGTATATATCATAGATATATCGCAAACCAAGCAGGCAGTGCGGCGCAATTATCCGATCGTCGGTCATTTCCGCTACCTCTTCGAGCACATGGGAGAGTTTTTTCGCCAGTACTTCTTTGCCATGGACCGGGAAGAACTGCCCTTCAACCGGGCGCAGCGCTCATGGGCCTACCGGGCAGCCAAGAACCTGGACAATACGGTCGCATTTGGCTCTACCCGCAACTTGCGGGAGCCCGGCACAATACTGTTCGTTAACTGCCCGTACCCCACGCTGGGAGAGGACGCCGTTGAGCCGACGGAATTGGTGATCGGAGCAGGCAGCCAAAATCCTTATAAAACGGCTTCCCTGTTCAATGTCTCCGGCATGAGCTACGGGGCCATCTCCAAACCCGCCGTGCTGGCATTATCCAACGGGGCCCGCATGGCCGGTTGCTGGATGAACACCGGAGAAGGCGGGCTCTCTCCCTATCACCTGGAAGGCGGCGCAGACATCATCTTCCAGATCGGCACCGCCAAATACGGAGTGCGCGACCTGGACGGAAAGCTCAGCGACGAAAAACTGCGCGACATTGCTGCGCATCCCCAGGTTCGCATGTTCGAAATCAAGTTAAGCCAGGGAGCCAAGCCCGGCAAGGGAGGAATCTTGCCAGGCGGCAAGGTAACTCCGGAGATTGCTAAAATCCGCGGCATCCACGCAGGGGACGACTCGATCAGCCCCAACCGGCACCTGGACATTGAAAATAATCAGGACCTGCTGAAGATGATCAGCCACATCCGCGGAGTAACCGGAAAACCAGTCGGATTCAAGTCCGTCATCGGCGCTTACGGCTGGCTTGACTCCTTCTTCCAGGAGGTTCAGAAACAAGGCGCGGAGAGCGCAGCACCGGACTTCATTACCCTGGACAGCTCCGACGGAGGTACGGGAGCCGCGCCTCTACCGCTCATTGACGACATGGGACTTCCTTTGCGTGAGAGCCTGGCCATGGTGGTAGACAAGCTCAACGAGTACGGGCTGCGCGATCGAATAAAAGTAATCTGTTCGGGAAAACTGATCACCCCGGCCGACGTGGCCTGGGCGCTTTGCATGGGGGCGGATTTCATTACCTCCGCACGAGGATTCATGTTTGCCCTGGGCTGCATACAAGCATTGCAGTGCAACAAGAATACTTGTCCCACCGGGATCACCACGCACGTCCCCAGGCTGCAACAGGGCCTGGTACCGCAAGACAAAGCGCAGCGCGTTATGCACTATGCCAAAAACATAGTCAAAGAGGTGGGGGTGATCGCACACTCGTGCGGCGTGCAGGCACCGCGCCAGTTGCAACGCTACCACGCCCGAGTAGTAGGAGGAAACGGTCTGTCCATACCGCTGAACGAACTACACCCGAATGTAGAAACCCGGCAAGGGAGTTGAGAACGGGACGGACCCTGCCTTAAAGCCAACCAGACCAACCAGGAGAGACAAGATGCCAATTATCATACTAATCGCAAACCGACTGCAGGATTTGCTGGACAAATTCAGGGCACTGGATTGTCTCGCGCCACTGGCGCTGCGTTTGTACCTGTTCCCTATTTTCTGGATGGCGGGCACGCATAAACTGGCGGCCCCGGAGAATACAATAAGTTGGCTCGGAGAAGGCCTGGGGCTGCCTTTCCCCACGCTGATGTTCTGGATGGCCTCGCTGACCGAGGCCGTGGGCGCGGTTTTGCTGTTGTTGGGCCTGGCCACGCGCTGGATATCGATACCGCTCATGGCCACCATGGTCGTGGCCGCGGTAACCGTGCACCTGAAGAACGGCTGGCTGGCAATCGCCGAGTCCAGTCCGGGCTTCTTCACTTCGCCGGAAACTGCCGATGCGGTAGGCGATCGCCTTTCACGGGCCCGGGAGATCCTGCAGGAACACGGCAACTACGAATGGCTGACCGAGCAAGGCAACATCGTTATTCTCAACAATGGGATCGAATTCGCAGTCACCTACCTGCTCATGCTGCTGGCGCTGTTCTTCATGGGCGGCGGAAAATATTTCAGTGCGGATTACTGGATCGCGTGCAAGTTCCGCAGATAAGGAGAAGCGCCGCGGTTCCGGGACAGAGACGATCCGGCTCCACGCCTCCAGGTAGACGGTTTTCAATGGCAGGCGACGGCCGGAGTCCTTCCACCAGGGAACGTTGCATCGGCTCAATGGTTTACTGACGACGAGCTTTTTGCGGCCCGCCATGAGCAAACTGACGAGGCACACAGCTTGAGTTTGCGAGTCCCTCCTCCCGCATGCTGAGCGCAACCAGCAGCCTGTACTTACTGCTGCTGCTGGCCCTGTCCATCCCGCTGGAAAAACTGGCGCTCCGCCTGAAGCTGCCGGTCAGTGGCTGCCTGGTCGTGCTGGGGTTTCTCAGTTCCGAATTCCTGGTTCGCATGGGTGGAGACACCGGTCTGCGCTGGAATAATTTTAACTTCGCCATCCTCTACCTGTTTTTGCCCGCCCTGGTGTTTCAATCCGCCCTGCGGATCGACTTGCGCCTGCTGCGCGAGAACCTGGTACCGGTACTGCTGCTGGCAGTGCCGCTGTCCCTAATCGCCACCGGGATCATCGCCACTGTCTTGTATTACGGGATCGGTGTTCCTTCCGGATTCCCCTGGATGGCAGCTTTGATCACCGGTGCCTTGTTGGCCGCCACTGATCCTGCTGCCGTTTTATCACTACCTGCAACCGTCAATCTTTCCAGCAGACTGCGCATCATTTTGGAGGGAGAGAGCCTGTTTAATGACGTAACCGCGATCCTGCTGTTCGGCATCCTGATCGCCATCGCACTCCATCCGCAAGGGGAGAGCGCAGCCACCTCCCTGCTGTACCGCTTTCCGTACGCCTGCGGCGGCGGCATGCTGCTGGGGGCGGCAATGGGACTAGGGGCCAGCTTACTGTACCGAATGAACCGCGGGACGTACTCTTTTGGCACCATTACATTGGTAGCAGCCTACCTCTCGTTTCTACTCGCCGAAAAAATAATCGGTGTGTCCGGGGTCATGGCCGTGCTCAGCTGCGGACTGATGCTGCGCCGCCTGATGATCAACGAGCTGCATGAAAAATCGTGGATTTTCGGTATGCACTTATGGGGCTTCATTGGCCGCTTGCTGGAAAACCTGATCTTCATCCTGGCCGGCATCACCATTACCCTGATCATGTTCAGTGACCGCTGGAAGGCCATGCTGCTTGGGATCGGGGCAATTCTGATCGCCCGCCTGATCATTGTATCTGCCCTGCTGGCACCGCTGTGCCGCCTGTTTCGGCTGCCGGCCCTGTCTGTACGTCACCAGGCTCTTTTGCATTGGGGAGGAGCCCGTGGCACCATCACGCTGGCGCTGGCGCTGGCGCTGCCGCTGCAACTGGACTACTGGTATACCACGCAGGCCATTGCCTACGGTGTGGTCTTGTTTACCCTGTTTGTTCAAACCACCAGCATTGGCTGGGTCGCCCGCGGTAACGCACCGCGGGAATCCGGCCAATGACCCGGATTCCCGCCGCCGGACGGCACCGGGCGGGATGATCCTCAAATCCCGTTAAACCGCGCCGCCAACGGACATTACCGCCAACGAGCGAGCAGACACGGCCTTCTTTCGCAGGAGACACAACCGGCACATCTGCACGACTTTTGCCTGCTCTGGGACGACGCGTGCTCCCCCTGCGATGACTGCCGGCACGCCCAGGGCTTGCTTCCATTACGGCGAAAACCTGGAGTACTCTGCGATTCCTGATAAAAGACTATTGGAAGAGAAAGCGGGTATAATCCGCGGTGTATCACGCTCGACACTTCCTTCAGCCTTCAGCGAAGCGGCAGATCAAAAGCTGATCGGAAGGGGGAGGCTTGGACCGTGGATCGCCTGTTGCGGCACCAGGCAACCCAGCGCGGCACCGTCGGTGGTTCTGGCGTTTCAGCACCCTGCAGAGGAGTACGAAGAAAGTGGAATATCAACTCACCACAGCAAGCCCGCACCGGCGGCGCACCAACTGCCTTATCCTGGGGGTACACAAGAGGCGGCAACTATCGGCCATCGCCAACGAGGTGGATGCGGCCTGCGGGCGCAAGCTGTCCGCCCTGCTCCGGCGCGGCGATTTCCCGGGCCAATTGGGTCAGACCCTGTTGATACCGGAGATGCCCGGCCTGCGCGCTGAGCGCGTTCTGCTGGTAGGCTGCGGTCCGAAGGAGCCGCTTTCCAAGATGCAGTTCCTCACCCTCATTAACAAGGCGCTGCAGGCGCTGCGCAAAACTGGGACCAAGCGCGCACTGAATACCTTAGGCACCCTGGAAGTACAAGATCAGGGCGAGCATTGGAAGCTGCGCCAGATGGTGCTTGCCAGCGAACAACTCGACTACCGCTTTGATCAGTATCGAAGCCGCCCGCAACCGCGCAGTGCCCTGCGCCAGATCGAATTCCTGGTGGAACACCGCACGGCAAAAACCAAGCAGTCACTGCAGGAAGCACTGGCTATTTCCGAAGGCGTCGCGTTTTGCAAGGACCTGGCCAACCAGCCTCCCAACGTGTGTACACCTTCCTACCTGGCAAAACAGGCCGGCTCCCTGAAAAATCAGTCGCGCCGTATCGAAACCAAGGTACTAGGCGGCGCCACTATGGAAAAGATGGGTATGGGCGCACTGATGGCCGTTGGACAAGGCAGCGAGCAACCACCCAAGCTGATCGTAGTAAGTTACCGGGGGCGCGGCGCCGGACGCAATGCGAAGAAGGTGGCCCTGGTCGGCAAGGGTGTGACTTTTGATACCGGTGGCATTTCCATTAAGCCGGCGGCCAACATGGATGAGATGAAATTCGACATGTGCGGCGCGGCCAGTGTACTGGGTACCATGCTCGCCGCGGCGCGGCTGCAACTGCCGCTGCACCTGGTCGGCATCATCGCGGCAGTAGAGAACATGCCGGGTGGCGGTGCCTGCCGTCCCGGGGACATCGTAACCAGCATGTCCGGACAGACCATCGAGATCCTCAATACCGACGCGGAAGGCCGCCTGATCCTGAGCGACGCCCTTAGCTACGCGGAGAAATTCAAACCGGACACGGTGATCGACATTGCCACCCTGACCGGAGCCTGCCTGGTAGCCCTGGGCAATCATGCCAGCGGACTGTTAAGCAACCACCAGCCCCTGGCCGATGCACTCATCCAGGCAGGCGAACACAGCCACGATCGGGTCTGGCAACTGCCGTTATGGGAAGAGTACCAGCAACAACTGAAAAGCGCATTTGCCGATATGGGCAACATTGGCGGGCGCTATGCGGGCACGATTACCGCCGCCTGCTTCCTGTCGCGCTTTGCCGAGAAATACCACTGGGCGCACCTGGACATTGCCGGGACCGCCTGGATTAGCGGCGAGAAGCCGCGAGCTACCGGCCGGCCGGTTCCACTGCTGACGGAGTACCTGCTGGAGCTTTGCTCCTGAGTACAAAGGATGCCGGAAGCGGTGTTTTATATCCTCGGCGCCGGGCCAGGGCCAGAGAACGAACGTGCGCGCTTTGGCTGCGAAGTGGCACAACGCTGCTGGCGTGAACTCGAACGCAGGTTATGTATTTACGTGGAAGACCGCGAACAGGCGGAGCAGATCGACGACCTGCTGTGGACTTTCCATGACGTCAGTTTCCTCCCTCACCAACTGGCGGACGAGGAGCTGGAACCGGATCCCAGGATTACTATCAGTTGGGGAGACCGGCTGCCCGCGCAAAAAGACGTCATGATCAATTTGACGGATCAGATCCCGCAACGTGCGGCGGATTTTTCCCGCGTCATCGAGATCGTCGCCGGCAGCGAAAAACAGCGCCAAAGTGCACGGACCCGTTTCCGGACGTACCGGGAGCAGGGCTATCGCCTGCAACACTACGAATTGCAGTCTGCAAACAAAACCGAAATCCCGAACGCGGACTGATCTGCGTCTCCTGCCGAGCCGTATTCCTTCCTGTTGACAGTACCTCCGTTTTCGAAATGCTGAACCTCTTCCTTCACGGTTCAAACCTGGATGATCCCGGGCCTGATAAGAAAGCCGTGCGTACAGGCTCCCGCTTTCGTATTTCAATGGAACACCATGGATAAAGTCTATAATCCCCAGAAGACCGAGACGCAGCGTTACCGGCATTGGGAACAGTGTAATTATTTTACCCCAGCCGGCACCGGAGACCGTTACTGCATCATGCTTCCGCCGCCTAACGTGACGGGAAGCCTGCACATGGGCCACGCCTTTCAGCACACCCTGATAGACATCCTGATCCGCCAGCAGCGCATGTCCGGCAAACAAACGTTGTGGCAATGCGGTACGGATCACGCCGGCATCGCCACTCAACTAGTGGTAGAGACTCAACTGCAGGCGCGCGGCATGAGCCGGCAGCAGATGGGGCGGGCCGCTTTCGAGCAGGAAATCTGGAAATGGAAACAATGCTCGGGGGAAACCATCAGTACACAACTGCGCCGGCTTGGCACTTCCATGGACTGGTCACGAGAACGCTTCACCCTGGACCAGGACATGTCCCACAGCGTGCGGGAAGCCTTTATCCGCCTGTACCACGAGGGGCTGATCTACCGAGGACAGCGCCTGGTGAACTGGGACCCGGTACTGCACACCGCAATCTCCGACCTGGAAGTCGTCACCTCCGAGGAAGAAGGCTCGCTGTGGCACCTGCGCTACCCGCTGGCCGACGGCAGCGGGCACCTGACGGTTGCCACGACCCGGCCCGAGACCCTGCTGGGAGACACCGCGCTGGCAGTGCATCCGGAAGACGAGCGTTACCGGAAGCTAATCGGCAAGAAAGTGCAATTGCCGCTTTGTAGTCGCGAGATCCCAATCATCGCTGATGCCAGCGTCGATCCCGGCTTCGGTTCCGGATGCGTCAAAGTGACCCCGGCCCACGACTTCGAGGACTACGAGCGCGGTCGGCGCCACAAGCTGCCGATGATCAATATCTTTACCGAAGACGCCTGCCTCAACGAACAGGTTCCCGCCGCCTACCGTGGCTTGGAGCGCTACCAGGCGCGCCGGCGCATCCTTTCCGATCTACAGGCACAGGGGCTGCTGGAACGTCAACAACCGCATCGGATCATGCTGCCTCGAGGGGATCGATCCGGGGCTGTCATTGAGCCCTACCTGACCGAGCAATGGTTTGTATCCACCAAGCCGCTGGCAGAGCCTGCCATCCGCGCCGTGCAGAGCGGCCAAATCCGATTTATACCGAAAAACTGGACTAAGACCTACTATGACTGGATGCACAACATACAGGACTGGTGCATCAGCAGACAGCTCTGGTGGGGGCACCGCATTCCAGTCTGGTATGCCTCGGACGGCAGCATGCACGTCGGGCACTCTGAACAGGAAGTGCTCGCCAATCTGCCGCAAGGCACGCAGCTGCGCCAGGACACAGACGTACTCGACACCTGGTTCTCCTCGGCGCTGTGGCCTTTCTCCACGTTGAGCTGGCCGAAAAATAGCATTGACCTGCAGCACTTCTATCCCACCAGCGTGCTGGTGACGGGTTTCGACATCATCTTCTTCTGGGTGGCCCGCATGATCATGATGGGCCTGTACTGTACCGGCAAAGTACCGTTTCGCGAGATTTACATTCACGGCCTGGTACGCGACGCTGAGGGACGCAAAATGTCCAAGTCCCGGGGCAATATTCTGGATCCGCTGGATCTAATCGACGGCCTGAGCCTGGAAAAGTTGGTTGAAAAACGCACCGGCGGCCTGCTGCGCAATTCTGACGCGCCTGCCCTGGAACGGGCAACCCGGCGTGAATTTCCAAACGGTATCGCTCCCTACGGCACCGACTCACTGCGCTTTACCTTCGCCTCACTGGCTTCGCCGGGACGGGATATTCGCTTTGACGTCGGTCGGATCCAGGGATATCGAAACTTTTGCAACAAGCTGTGGAACGCTAGCCGCTACGTGCTGCTTCAATTGCCGAAACAACCAGAACCGGGCCCAGCCGAGTACGGTGTGACTGAGCGTTGGATCCGCTCACGCTTAGGTCGGGCCGCGCAACGAGTACAGGACGCTATCGGCACGTACCGCTTCGATCAGATGGCCCAGGCAATCCATGAATTTTCCTGGGATGAATACTGCGACTGGTACCTGGAATTTTCCAAGATCACTCTGCGCACCGCAACTCCCGCGCAGCGCCGCGGCATCCATGATACCCTGGTGGAAGTATTGGAAGCGCTGCTGCGACTGGCCCATCCGCTGCTACCCTTCATTACCGAAGAACTCTGGCTGCGCCTGGCTGCGCTGACCGGAAAACAGGACGCCACCATCATGTTGCAGCCGTATCCGGAACCTGGGGCATTCCCACGCGACGCAGAAGCTGAAAAAGAGATTGCCTGGGTACAGTCTTTCATTACCGGCGTCAGGCGCATTCGCTCAGAACATAAACTTCCTCCGTCCCAAACCCTGTCAACGTACACCCGCGAAGGCAGTCCACGGGAGCAAGCCTGGCTGAAGCAGCACTGGCTCTTGCTCTCCGGAGTGGGACGGTTGAATCGGCTGATGGAAAAGCTCGAGACCGCACAAGCAACGTCCGCGGCAGTCCATGCCACTGCCCTGGCAGGGGAAATGAGCCTGCTGGTGCCGCTGGGTGATCTCATCGATCAAGAGGCCGAAAACCAGCGGCTGCTCCGTGAGCTGGAACAATACCGCCGGGATCAGAGCCGCTCCGGCGAAAAACTGGCCAATCCAAGTTTCCTCGAACGCGCCCCGGCGAAGGTAGTGGAAAAAGAGCGGCAGCGCTTTCAGCAACTGTCTGAAGCCATCCAAAGGCTGGAAAGCGAGCAGTCACGTCTGGAGACGGAGGATCATGTTTAAGCACTGGGGTCAGCGCCTGTGTGAAGATATACAGACCGTCTTCACCCGTGACCCGGCGGCCCACTCCACCTGGGAAGTGATTACCACCAGTCCGGGACTGCATGCCATCTGGCTGTACTACCTGAGTCATGGCCTGTGGCGGCGTAACTGGCGCTGGAGCGGGCGCTTTCTCTCCCACCTGGCACGCTGGTTGACTGGAGTCGAGATCCATCCGGGCGCCGACATCGGCCGTCGCTTCTTTATCGATCACGGCATGGGCGTAGTAATCGGTGAAACCTCGCAGATCGGCGATGACTGCTCAATTTACCATGGAGTCACGCTGGGAGGCACCACTTGGCAAAAGGGCAAACGCCACCCCACGCTGCAGGAAAGCGTAGTAGTGGGAGCCGGTGCCAAGATCCTCGGTCCCATCACCGTCGGCAGTGGAGCAAAAATCGGATCCAACGCCGTTGTCGTCCGCAACGTGCCGGATGGAGCCACCGTAGTCGGCATCCCCGGTCACATTTTACAACCCAAAGAGCGCCGCGCCACCGGACGCGGCCCGGTCGTGAAAAGTACCGATGCTGACGCCCCTGCGTTCGACGCTTATGCCAGCAGTGCCGACACCACCGATCCGATACAACGAGACCTGGAAACACTGATGGAACGGGTACGGGAATTGGAGCAGGAACTGCACGCGCTGCGGACCCAAGGCAAACAAAAGGACGACGCTGAGGCTTCGTAGAGACCGGCACAAGCTCGTAACCCGCCTGCCGCATCCGTCAACAGGGCGCACGATCCGGAACTCCCCCTGGGGGACGCGGTGTGTCCCAGGCGGAGAAAGCTCAAATATACCTGGGGAGGGAGGCCGCGCGTCGCGCTGAAGCCGGCACGAAACTTTCCCCGCCCGTCCTCTGGAAACCGGAAGGAAAACCGGAGGTGGCGACGGGGAAGGTGCTGCCAACGAGGCCGGACGGCTATTTCCGGGACAGCAGACCGTATAGAGTTTGCTGCAGGTCGGCCGGCAGTACTACAAATTTTCCGTTGGTGGACGCAGACAAAGACTGCATCGCCTCCACGTAGCGCTGTCCGAGCAGAAAGACCAACGGCAGAGTTTCGTCACTGGTGGTTTCCTTCACCAGCAGAATCGCTTTTTTGGAAGCGTCTGCCAGTGTAACCTCCGCCATTGCATCACGCTTGGCAGATTCCAATCGCCCCTCTGCCTGCAGGATGGCCGATTGCTTTTCACCCTCGGCCCGAGTCACCATCGCCTTACGATCACGCTCGGCCGCTGCCTGCTGCTCCATCGCCTGCTGCATGGAAGCGGAAGGTTCTATGTCCTGTATTTCAACCGACTTCAGCGTCAGGCCCCAATCATTCATCTCGCTGGCCAATTGATTGCGCAATTTCCCCTTGATCTGCTCGCGTGAAGAAAGCGCCTCATCCAAGTCCATCGTGCCGACGATCGAACGTAGCGAAGTTTGCACCAGGTTGCGCACGCCGACGAAGAAATCGGTTATACCGTAAACTGCCGCCATCGGGTCAGTCACTTTGATAAAGGCAATGGCACTGATTTGAATCACTGCGTTGTCCTTGGTGATAACTTCCTGGCGTTCAATGTCCAGCGGAATGTCACGCATATCCAGACGGTAGGCGACTCTGTCAAAAAACGGAATGATCACGGAAAGACCGGGAGAGAGGGTCCGATGGTATTTGCCGAAGCGCTCGACGATCCATTCAAATCCCTGCGGTACGGTGCGTACGCCGTAACTGACGCTTATTGCCCCGAGTACAAAAAGGGCAATGCCGATAAACTGTACAGAATTACTCATTGGAACTTCCTCCTAGTTCTTTGTTGACTGCTAAAACACCATCTTCAGTAAGAATCGTCACGGCTACCCGGTCGCCTGGTGAGAGAGACGCGTCACTCTGAAACTTCCATGTATCACGTCCGGCAAAAGGTTTCTGGAAGCGCACCGTACCACGCCGAATTCCGTCCTCAAATTCACCGACTCGAGCAACCACGCCAACCACGCCGATCATTTCCTCACTGACCGAGGCGACGTTGCGGCGATCGATCCGCGGCTTGAAAAGCTTGATCCACAAAACCAGAAACGTCAGGGAAAATCCAAGCCACAGCACAAACTGCAGCCACAGCGGTGAGCCGGGGCCAAGGAACACCCACGCGCCAACGGCAAAGGCTCCTGCGCCAAACCACAAAAGAATACCGCTATTGCCGATGAGAACAACATCAACGATCAATACCGTGATTCCCAGCAGAACCCAATGCCACCACAGAAGCTCAAAACCAGTCATCGGATCATACACCCGGCATTTCCCCTATCCCCGGAACGTCCGGTAATGGCCATCAACGAATATTCTTAACTTGACAATGGCCCCCATACTACCACAGCTACCGTTCCGAAACGGCATAAAGCCCAGAGGCTTACCCTCGCCACCTGGCCGAACGGGCACGTACCCGGAGCGGGAGCGGGACCGGATCGCACCCGGCACGTCCTCACCGATCTTTATGTACGCAATAGGCACACGCTTCCTCCACCATGGCTGTAAATATGCTTTTTGTCGGGCGCGTTCCGGAATAAGACTCTCGTGCGATTCTTGCGCCACTGAATGACAGACGCAGCCTGGAACTCCCGTCATCTACGGAAGGCTTGGCTCCAAGTGTGGCTATCCGGATATTTCAGCGCTACGACTGCCGGGTATACCCCTGGTGCTCCATGCAACCTGTCCAGGGAGGCACCAGGCAAATGGAAACGAATACACCCCGGGATTCTGAACGAGACAATGCCGGGCCTATCGGCGCCGGAACGGTTCCCGCCAGGGGTTGACGCGACAGGTTTCAAATGGCGAGAGTAAAAATCTCATTGCCTGGCACGCTGTCCCGGCAACACGAGCGTCGAATCACCGTTCAGCGGCGGCGACGGATACAGGATGCTCCTATCTCGCTGATCCGGGTGGCACCCAGCAAAGCCATGTCTTTGCGCAATTCCGCCGCCAGGATCTGAAAGGCTCGCAGTACTCCGCGCTCACCGCCACCGGCAAGCCCGTACAGGTAGGGCCGGGCGAAGCTAACGGCGCGCGCGCCCAGGGCCAGCGCCTTCAATATATCGATGCCGCGCCGGACCCCTCCGTCCAACACCAGTTCCGCGTCATTGCCAACGTGATCGGCGATCTCTTCCAGGACGTCCATGGGAGCCACTGACCCATCAAGTTGCCGACCACCATGGTTGGACACAATGACGCCGTTAAAGCCCATATCCACTGCGGCCCGCGCGTCGTCTTTGTGCACGACGCCCTTGATAAAGCTCGGTCCATTCCACTCGGCAAGCAGCCATTCCGCGTCCTTCCAGGAAAAACCCGCGTGCATCTGATCATCGACAAACTGAGCCAGGCTGACGGCGGCTTGATCCCCGGACAGATTGGCATAACGGATCGGCTCCGAGAACAAGTAGTCCCACGTCCAGGCGGGCCGGATACAGGCATGGTATACCTGGCGCAGACCTATGCGCGGCGGCACCGAAAAACCATACCTTGCTTCCCGCTCCCGATTGCCTGCAACCGGGAAATCAACCGTCAGGATCAGGGCACTAAACCCCGCCTCCCTGGCTCTGACCAGCATCTCTTTTACCAACTGCCGATCCCGCCATACATACAGCTGAAACCATTTGGTACCGGACTTGACGCGGGCAACGTCCTCTATGGACACGGAGCCCAGGGTTGACAAGCAGTATGGGATCCCCATTTTGTCCGCCGCACTGGCCACGGCGCGTTCTCCTTCGGTGTGAAACAGCCGGTTGGCAGCGGATGAGGAAGGGAAAAAGGGAAGCTTCATTTCCGTGCCCAACAACGTTGTGCGCGTTTCTATATTTGAAACGCCAACGAGGACACGGTAAAGGAATTCATAATGATCGAAAGCGCTCGCGTTCCAGCGCAGCGTCTTTTCATCTCCGGCAGCGCCGTCGATGTAATGAAACACCATTGGATGCGCCCGCCGACGCGCTGCATTACGCAAATCGGCAATGTTCAAACAACGCTCTATTGACGCTCTACTCATTCTGACTCCCGCCTACTCGCGTTTTCGATTAACCCGCTTGAACGTTATACGGCGATTGCCTGCAGATAAACCGGGGTGAAATGAGTCATCCCGCCGGTCCTGCCGCCTGATCCACGGCGGGCGCCACCAGGCCCCGGCAGCACCGTGCGCGGCGGCCGCTTCGCTTTTCCGATATGTTTAATGGGCCTGTCAGCCCTCATCCCATCGAAGCGCCTGTGCCCCAAGTTCGTGACGGCACAGGTTGACCACCTGTGCTTCTGCATTGCGCATCTGACCGGCCGCGGACGCTGTATCCGCGCCGCACTGCGCGTGCCAACCGTGCAGATCGCACCATCCTGCCGGGTACGCCAGGGACTCCATCTGCAATGGACCATTATAAGTCAATGCCAACCGCACTGCCGCCACTAAACGCGCTGCATCTCCCTGCCGCTTCCTCCGGGCGTTCCCCGGTCATCTGCCAGGACCACCCGGTGAAAGACGCAGAACCAGCCGGCAGCCCCCGTTGTTCAAGCAAGCGCACGTGCGGATCAGGAACGAAGCCAGTCGCGCGGGCGTAAGAAATCCCGGCACAGCCGCTCCTCTGCGGAACCTGGATCAGGCTGCCAGTCATAGCACCAGCGCACCAGGGGCGGCAAAGACATCAGGATGGATTCGGTGCGGCCTCCAGATTGCAGACCAAACAGGGTTCCGCGATCATAGAGTAAATTGAACTCAACGTAGCGCCCTCGACGATAGAGCTGGAATTCCCGTTCCCGCTGATGGTAGGCAAGTCCGCGACGGCGCCGCACAATGGGCAGATACGCAGGCAGCAGATGATCGCCCACGCTCCGTATGAACTCAAAGCTGCGTCCAAAGCCCCCGGCGTTCCAATCATCGAAAAACAGACCACCAATACCGCGCATCTCCTTGCGGTGAGGCAAATAGAAGTATTCATCACACCATTTCTTAAGCCGTGGGTACACGTCATCGCCAAAGGGAAGGCAGGCGTCACGGGCGCTGCGGTGCCAATGCCGAGCGTCCTCTTTGAAGCCGTAGCAGGGAGTCAGGTCCAGGCCTCCTCCAAACCACCAGGTGGACTCTTCGCCCGCGCGCGGCACCTGAAAGAAGCGCAAGTTGGCGTGCGTGGCCGGTACGTACGGATTGCACGGATGCAGCACCAGGGAGATCCCCGCTGCATCGAAGGGCTGGCCGGCCAACTCCGGACGCTTCCGAGTGGCGGCGTCCGGCAGCGCACTGCCGTGCACCCGCGAGAAGTTGACCCCGCCTTTTTCGAAGACGCCGGTACCCTGCAGGGCACGACTGTCTCCGTGTACTTCCGGCTTGTCCTGATGCCAGCGATCCATGCGGACTCCCACGTCTGGATCCAACTCCCGCAAGGCGGCAATGACGCGTTCCTGCAAGTCTTGCAGGTACCCGGTGACAGCGTTAAAATCCACCGGTTCCGTACTTGTTTTTTCAGATTCCCTATCCATCACGGCGTCCAGCAGGTATTCTAACCATTATTAGGGGCGACGGTGCGTCCAGCCTTCCTTGTCAGCGCCCGGAGGAGCAACCGTGAGTAGACGACAAACTGTTCGACGCGAAACAAAAGAGAGTTGTATTGAGCTCTCGCTGGATTTGGATGGGACTGGAAAAACCGAGATCGACCTGGGGATCCCGTTCCTGGAACATATGCTGGATCAAAGCGGCCGTCATGGAGCGCTGGATCTGCTCATTCAGGCGAAAGGCGACCTGGAAGTGGATCACCACCACACGGTGGAAGACACCGGCATCGTGCTCGGACAGGCATTGGCAGCCGCGCTGGACGACAAGACCGGCATACAGCGCTTCGGACATGCCTGTATACCGCTGGATGAAGCGCTGTCCCGGGTGGTGCTGGACTGCTCAGGACGCCCCGGGCTTTTCTTCCAGGTCGAGTTTCCGCGCGCACGCATCGGCGACTTCGACGTAGATCTCATTCGTGAATTTTTCCAGGGATTCGTCAATCACGCACGGGTCACGCTGCACGTGGACAACCTGGGCGGGCGCAATGCGCATCATATCGCCGAGTCAGTGTTCAAGGCGTTTGGCCGGGCGTTGCGCATGGCGGTCGCACCGGATGCCAGGGCGGGATCGGGACCGCCTTCCACTAAGGGCGTCCTGTAGCACGCAGCCCCAAGCTCAGCCCCAAGCCGAACCCTGCCGGACACAGCCTTCTTGCCGCGCTCTCAGCCGTCAGCGCCGTCCTATATGAAAATCCGCACGATCCTCGATCCACAACCCGGATCCATTCTCCGGCCTGGTCCAAAAGCGATTCAGCGGCATTGCAGCGCATCGTCATAGTAGACCCCGGCAGCGGCAACCTGCGCTCCTTGACCCGGGCGCTGCTGCAGGTTGCGGGGAAAGCCATACGCGTTGAGACGGCACAGCGAGGCCAGCAATTACGCGCGGCCGATCGCATTGTATTTCCCGGACAAGGAGCCATAGGAGAGAGCCTGTCCTGCCTGCGGCGCGCCGAACTGCTCGATGCGCTGCGAGAATGCTTGAAGGATCGTCCGTTCCTCGGTATCTGCCTGGGCTTGCAGGTGCTCATGCGGCACAGCGAAGAAGACGGCGGCACCCCCGGCCTGGGACTGCTAAGCGGGCAGGTACGGCGTTTCCCGGCAGGCCGTACGGACGAGCAGGGACACCGCTGCAAGATTCCGCACATGGGCTGGAATCGAGTCAAGCAGCAACGCCCCCATGCCCTGCTGAACGGCATCGCGGACGGCACGTATTTCTACTTTGTGCACAGCTATTACGCAGACTCGCTGGACCACGCCGAGTTTGTTGGAAGCTGCCACCACGTGGTGCCGTTCACAGCCATTGCCGCCCGGGAGAATTTGTTCGCCACCCAATTCCATCCGGAGAAGAGTCAACGCTCCGGCTTAACCTTGCTGAGCAACTTCCTGGCATGGGACGGAGACTGAACCAGACACCTGTGCGCTGTGTCTGCCGGTATGGAAAAGGATAACCCAGCCGCCCAAACTCTACTTTTGACTGAAGTGAATTCAAGTCAACCGGCACGGTTTTGCCGAAGCTAATAGCTGTAAGCTCACAAAATCGAGGCAACCCCACCCCCCACTGGCAGCCGCCGGGTGCCAAGGCGCCCCCGCCGCGCCGAACTCCGGCACGGTCGAGGGAAGATCCAGACGCTACGCGACCCTCCCGATCTCTGCGTGCGGCCGCAGGTTGGATTTTGGAACCGTCAGAAAGCGGAAGAACCCATGTCCGGACCCTTCCCGGGGCCGCGGCTTACGTTGGCTTCTCGCAGCCGGGAGGCCAAGGCGGGCTCTTGCTCGGCACAACGTAAGACGTCCTGACGCCGCAAGCGCAACACCGTGCAGGGAATTTCGGCCCGTACCGTGGCAGTGCGCACCTGTGCGCCCAGCAGGGCTGCTTCTCCGAAAAAGTCTCCCGCCTCCAACAGCGCTATCCGCTGAATTTCCCCGCCTTCAGTGCCTTTGTAAACGCCGACCTGGCCAGAGCGGATAATATACAAGGCATCCCCCTGTTCGCCGTAGCCAATAATGACGTCCCCGGTTAAAAAACGCATCACGCGCGATTGACGTGCGATGCCCTCCAATACCGGGCGCGCCAGACCCATGAGCAGCGGTACGGTCCCAATCAGCTCACTGGGTTGCAGATGATGCAGGCCGTGAACAGCTGACTCCAACTGCTGCTGTGCCGCCTGGAACTGCCGGCTAACGTGACTGTATACCTTGCTGCCGATGCCGCCGTGGTGACGCTCCTCCTCCAGCAATTGCTGCACCGACCTCAATATAATGCGCCTCCCCAGACTGTTGGTAAAACGTGCGTAGTAATCCGGGAAATCGTGGGCCAGTTCCTGCAGGCGCGCCGCGTGTCTTTGCAGGCGGGCCTGGTAGTGCTGCAGGTTCGCTTCGCTACCGGATTCCACCTCCATCTCCTGTCGCAGTTCTTCCAAGGCCACTCCGCAGCTGAGGATCACTGCAATGTGGCGGCTGACGCGGTTGGCGAGGCGAAAATCCTGGTAGCGCTCCAGCAGCGGCGCCAACAAGTCCAGCTGCCGCATGCGCTGCAAAACCGACTTCTCCAAACGGACAAACAGGCTATCACCTGCGTTCGGTCGGGAAGCCCCAGTCGCCACCGATGCCGCCCAGGATTCACGGAATCCCTGCGCGCCGCTGTACAAGTCCAAATAGGTGTAGGTGTTAATCAAACCAATATCGTGCAGGGACTGAAACTCCTCGATTTCCCGCTGCGCCAGGCGCAGGTGTAGCTCTCTGCGGGCATCGTCAGCGACGCAGGTGCCGCTGTCAGACTCAAATAAAGGCGCTACCGCGCGCCAAATCAACTTGCCCGCGCTGCTGCCGAAAACTCCGTTGGCCTGCATGCGCTGTAAAATACCGTGGGCGCGTGTCCCGGCAGCCTGCAACACGCGGCGACGCTCCGTCTGCTCTTCCGTGGTGAAACGATCCAGCTTTAGAAGGCGGATCAACGGCTGAATGGTAGTACCGTTAAACAACAGAAAAAATAATACTACGCCTACCGTCACGTGGATGATCGTGGACCGGCCCGGCGTTCCCTGGGGAATGGACAGCGCAATCGCCAACGCCAGCCCCCCCTTCAATCCGCCCCACCAGATAACGTGCTTTTCGTTGCGCTCGATCCGAGGCAGCGAAAACATGCGAACGGTCAAGGGCAACAGGGTATAAACGGACAACGCGCGTCCCAATAGCACCAGGACCACGGCGATCCCAATCATTGGCAGGTAATCCGCCAACTGGGTCACGTCCACGGACAGCCCCACCAGCAGGAAGAGCAGGGAGTTTCCTGCCAGGGCGATCAATTCCCAAACCTCACTGATGGATCGGCTGGTGACGCGGGGAGCATGCGTCAGCAGGGAGAAGCTCAAAGCAAGCGCGGCTCCGACCACCGCCATCACTCCAGAAACATGGAACACGTGATCAGCAACGATGAAGCTGACATAGGCAAGGATCAGCGAAACCAGCAGCATCGCATCCATGCCTGCCCGCAGGCGGCAGAATACTTCTCCGATGAGCAGGCCGGAGACGCCTCCCACCAGCAGCCCCAGGAAAAATACACGCACAAATTCTATCGAAGAGGTGCCCACGTCGATCCAGGACAGCTCGCCACTCACAACAAAGACCAGCAATATATGAAACAGCACAATGGCCACCGCGTCGTTGAAAAGAGATTCTCCCTCTACCAACGTGGTGACCCGCTCCGACACGCCCAACTCCTTGAACAGGGCAATCACGGCTACTGGATCGGTGGCACTGATCAAGGCGCCAAACAACAGCGCCTGGGGCAGCGGCACGCCTATCAGCAACCACAGGCCGATCCCTATCATGGCGGTGGATAAAAACAAGGCGGGAATAGCCAAAATCATCACCGGGGCCAAGTCCTGGATCAGCCGGCGCACATTCAAGTTGATGGCCGATTCAAACAGCAGCGCCGGCAAAAACACGAACAGAACCAATTCCGGCGTCAACTGCAAGCCCTGCAAGCTCTCCAGACCGCTGCCCGGCGAACGGGCTTGCCAGCCAAGCAACAAACCAATCAAGACCAGGAAAACCGTGTATGGAATAGGTACGCTCCGGCACAAGGAACGCGCCGTCAAGGCCAGAACCAGCAAGCCGGCAATCAACAGAATGCTGTGCGGCAGCGTAGTCACTGCGTCCCGCCGAGATGATGCGCGCCGGCGGATTTCTTCCGCTCCCGTACCAGGTATAGGAACACGCTGACGGCAAAGCCCGTGATAGATAAAACAAAAATTACCGAGAACTCGGCAAAGGAATCAGGCAGTGCAGCGCTTTTCAGCACGGGCAATCTGCTGGAGAGCGGCTGAATGTACAGAAGCGACGCCAGCAGCAATCCGTGAAGCAGCAATAACACTGGTTCCCGGAAACGGTTTAATATCCAGTGCAGGAATTTGGAAAAGAACAGCAAGCCCAGCAGCAGGCCACCGCCGAAGGGCAGCAATACTTGCAGGTCCAAGCGATCGATCGCGCCCAGGACGTGCTCATATTGGCCCATCAGCAACAGCACGTAAGAGCCGGAAACACCGGGCAACAAGGTGGCGCAGATTGAGACTAAACCACACAGGAACAAAGTCCAAACATGCGCAGGGAGCTGTAATGACAGCTGGTCAAGCAGCCCAAAGCCGACCAGCGCGCCGACCAGGACCAGGATCGGACCGTGCGGGAAGCGCCAGCGGACGTGCGCCAGGAACATCAGGCAAGTGCCGGCAATCAGACCGGAGAACAAGCCATAGAAAGGCCGCGGGTTCATTTGGATTTGCTCATGCAGCTTGAAAAAATGGACACAAACGAGCAGCGCCAGCGACACACCTGCCGTCAAAGACAGCAAGAAACCGAGTTCCGTAAAGCGCGGCACCCGGGGGCGTAACCGCCTAAATCCCGGAACCAGTCCAGCCAGCGCCTTGAGCAGCCGCTGGTAAATGCCCAGCACGCAGGCCATCGTGCCTCCGCTGACGCCGGGCACAATGTCTGCAACCCCGATACAAAAGCCATACAAGAGATTACACAGGTGCGGAATAAGCTGCATCTTTCGCATCTTTCACCCAGTCTGCTCCCAAACGGTCAAGACAAGCAACGGAACACCCGCCGGCAACGCCTCCGAACTCTCCCGTCGTGCTTGAAACCACGAGCAGGCGCTGCGAACAAAAACACCGATCGAGCCTGCGCACTGATACACCGACGCAGGCTCTTTAGCTTGCCAACGACCGGTTCGACCAACTCAGGCCGTGCACGGCTTCGATCAGCACTTGCACGCGTTCCGGATCAGTCTCCGGATGGATGCCATGCCCGAGATTGAAGACGTGGCCTGGGCCATTCCCATAGTCCTGCAACAGCTTCCCCGCCTCGGCGCGGATACGCTCCGGGGCAGCAAACAATATGCTCGGATCGAGGTTGCCCTGCAAGGCAATCCGGTCACCCACCCGCCGGCGCACCTCACCGAGGGAACTCGTCCAATCCAAGCCGATCGCATCGCAGCCACTGCGGGCGATCCGCTCCACCCACGGGCCGGCGCCCTTGCTGAAGAAAATCACTGGAATGCGCTGCCCGAAAGACTCCAACTGCAGCCCTTCCACAATACGCTGCATGTAAGACAACGAACATTCCTGGTAGCACTGCTCGTTCAGCAGTCCGCCCCAAGTATCAAAGATCATCAGTGCCTGGGCGCCTGCGGCAATTTGTGCGTTCAGGTAACGGCAGGCCGCTTCGGCGAGCAGGCCCAGTAAGTGATGCATCCATTTTGGCTCTTGGTGGAGCAGCGAACGCGCGCGCATAAAATCTTTGCTGCCTTTGCCCTGCACCATGTAGGCAGCCATAGTCCACGGACTGCCGGCAAAGCCGATCAAAGGCAACCGACCATCCAGTTCGGCATGGATCATGCGTACTGCCTTCGGCACGTAGGACAACTCGCTCTCCGGATCCGGGACTCCCAGGCGCCGGACATCAGCCGCGCAGGTCAAGGGATTCGAGAAAACGGGGCCCTGGCCTTCGACGAAGTGCAGCTCCAAGCCCATCGCTTCGGGAATCGTGAGGATATCCGAGAAGAGGATCACCGCGTCCAACTCGTAGCGTGCGATCGGCTGCAAACTTGCCTCGCAAGCACGCTCCGGCACCTTGTACATTTGCTGAAAGGTTTCCGCCGAGGCGCGCAAGCGGCGGTATTCCGGCAAATAACGGCCCGCCTGGCGCATAATCCAGATCGGAGTGCGTGCGGTCGGTTGGCGTCGCAACGCACGCAACAACAGGTCATTCTTCAGTGGCTTCTGGCTCATTTTCTGTACTCATCCCATTGATCCGGCAACGCCTGGAGCCCCCGGTGTAGAACACCGGCATCGGGATGTACCTCGTTTCAAACGCCGAGGTAGGAAAGCATCCCCTGTGCCGCCCGACGTCCATCGAACACCGCCGTTACCACCAGGTCGGCACCACGCACCATGTCTCCCCCGGCAAAAACCTTGGGATTCGCCGTCTGACCATTCATCGCATCGGCTGGTGCGACGCGGCCCATTGCGTCGGTGACGATGGAAAATTCCTCAAACCAGGGTGCCGGGCTAGGACGAAATCCGAAGGCAATAATCACGGCGTCCGCTTCGACCACGCGCTCTGAGCCCGGCACCAGTTCCGGTAACAGGCGACCACGCGTATCGGGCGAGCCCAGACGAGTGCCTGCCAGGCGCACGCCGCTGACGGCTCCGGAGCCGACAATTTCGACCGGCTGATGTTGCCACAAAAACAGGACGCCCTCCTCTTCAGAGTTGCGCACTTCACGCATTGAGCCCGGCATGTTGTCGCGGTCCCTGCGATAGACGCAGGATACGGAGCGGGCTCCCTGCCGCACCGCGGTTCGCACGCAGTCCATCGCAGTATCTCCGCCACCCAGCACCAGTACCCGCTTGCCCTTCATGTCTATGTACGGGCGGGCATCGTCCTGGTAGCACATCAACCGGTTGACGTTGGCAATCAGATAGCCCAGGGACTGATGGACGCCAGTCAATTCTTCGCCGGGGAAATTTCCTTCCACGTGGGTATAGGTGCCCATGCCGAGAAAAACCGCGTCGTGCCGTTTCAGCAGATCGGAAAAGGAAAGATCCGCGCCGATCTCGGTATTCAGCTCAAAGCGCACCCCCATCTCCTGCAACAGTTCCCGGCGCCGCATCACCACCTGCTTCTCCAGTTTGAAAGGAGGAATGCCGAAGGTCAGCAGGCCGCCGATTTCCCGGTAACGATCATAAACGATCGCCTCGACTCCGTTGCGTGCCAGCACGTCGGCGCAACCGAGCCCGGCGGGACCGGCGCCGACCACGGCAACGCGCCGACCGGTTGGACGCACATGCTCCATTGAGGGCCGCCAGCCCTGGGCTAACGCCGTCTCGGTGATGTATTTCTCGATTGAGCCGATGGTTACCGCGCCGAATCCGTCGTTGAGCGTGCAGGCGCCTTCACAAAGCCGGTCCTGCGGGCAGATGCGACCGCAAATCTCCGGCAGAGAATTAGTCTGATGAGACAATTCGGCGGCCTCAAACAATTTACCCTGCTCGATCAACTTGAGCCAGCCGGGAATGTAATTGTGTACTGGGCATTTCCACTCGCAGTAGGGGTTACCGCAGTCCAGGCAACGACCCGCCTGCTCCGCCACCGCCTGGCGGTCGTACCCGGAGTAAATCTCATCCCAGCGCAAAATGCGCACCGGGACTTCGGTGGTCGCCGGGTCGCGGCGCGGTGACCGCAGGAATTGAAAATGGTCGTGCACCGAGCGAGTCATTGATCAGGCCGCCGCTTTTAATTCATCGAGCAAGGAGGCAAGTTCGGCACCGATCGGCTTAAGCAGCCAGAAACGCCCGGCAAGCTCGGAAAAATTCTGATAAAGCTCCGCCCCCCAGGCGCTGTTAGTCTCCCGACAGTGCTCCTCGATCAGAGTCCGAAGAAAATCCTGGCAACCCTGCAGCGAATCAACGGAGAGGGCACACGCCTCGACCGACTCGGCGTTGTAGCAGCTGGAAAAACTGCGCTCCCGATCCAACACAAAAGCCACTCCTCCCGTCATCCCCGCTCCGAAGTTCGCCCCGGTCTTCCCGAGCACGGCCACGACACCGCCGGTCATGTATTCGCAGCCGTGATCGCCTGCGCCTTCCACTACCGCGCAGGCGCCCGAGTTGCGCACGGCAAAGCGCTCTCCGGCAATGCCGGCAGCGTACAAGCGCCCGCCCGTTGCTCCATACAGACAGGCGTTCCCCATGAGCACGGTTTCCTCACTGCGGAAACGGCTGCCCGGCGGCGGCACCACCACAAGGCGGCCACCGGCCATGCCCTTGCCCACGTAGTCGTTGGCGTCTCCCTCCAGGTACAGGTCCAGGCCACCGACGTTCCAGGCGCCGAAACTCTGTCCCGCCGTGCCCTGTAACCGGACTCGCAACGGCTTATCCGCCATGCCGTGATTGCCGTAGCGCCGTGCGATCTCACCGGACAAGCGGGCCCCGATGGAACGATGATAGTTCTTGATCCGGTAATGGAACGCCCCGCCACGGCGCTGCTCAATGACATCGATAGCGTCCGCCACCATGCGTTCTGCCAGTTCACCCTTGTCGAAAGGTGCATTGCGTGGCTCTATGCAGTGACGCGGATCTCCGTCGTCCACCCCGGCCTGCGACAATATCGGCATCAAGTCCAAGTTGCGCTGTTTGTCGGTCTGCCCTGGCAGCACTTCCAAAAATTCGGTACGGCCAATCAGATCCTCCATGCGGCGCACTCCCAATGAAGCCATCAGTTGACGCACTTCCTCGGCAACGAAGCGGAAATAGCGCATCACTTTGCGCGCACCATCCGGCTTAAAATGCTTCTTGTAGAGTCGCGCATCCTGAGTTGCGACCCCGGTGGCGCAATTGTTCAAGTGGCAAATACGCAGGTACTTGCATCCCAGGGCAACCATCGGAGCAGTACCAAAACCAAAACTCTCTGCCCCCAATATGGCTGCCTTCAACACGTCCAGACCGGTTTTCATGCCGCCATCCGCCTGCAAACGCACCCGCCCCCGCAACCGGTTCATCCGCAGCACCTGCTGTGCCTCGCTAAGCCCCAGCTCCCAGGGACAACCAGCGTACTTGACCGAAGTCAGTGGACTGGCGCCAGTGCCGCCGTCATAGCCGGCGATCGTGATCAAATCAGCATAGGCTTTCGCAACACCGGCGGCGATGGTTCCCACGCCCGCCATGGCAACCAGCTTGACCGACACCAGGGCCTGCGGATTAACCTGCTTCAGATCGAAAATCAACTGCGCCAAGTCCTCGATCGAGTAGACGTCATGGTGCGGAGGCGGGGAGATCAGGGTAACGCCCGGCTTGGAATGACGCAAGGCGGCAATCATTGTATTGACTTTATGTCCGGGAAGCTGGCCTCCTTCCCCGGGCTTGGCGCCCTGGGCGATCTTGATTTGCAGCACGTCGGCATTGACCAGGTAATGCGCAGTCACTCCGAAACGCCCGGAGGCGACCTGCTTGATCCTGGAATTTCGGTCCGTGCCATAGCGCTCCCTTGCCTCCCCGCCTTCGCCGGAGTTGGAGCGGCCCCCGAGCGCGTTCATTGCCTGCGCCAGTGACTCATGGGCAGTCGGTGACAGCGCTCCCAGCGACATACCGGCGCTGTCAAAGCGCGTCAATATCTGCTCAACGGACTCCACTTGCTCCAGCGGGACCGGCTCTGCGCCGTTTCGCAGAGACAGCAGATCGCGCAGCACCATTACCTGGCGCTGATTGACGGCCTCACTGAACTCCTGGTACTTGCTGTAATCCGAGAGCTCCACGGCTTGATGCAGCTTCTGTACGACGTCCGGGTTGAAGGCGTGAAACTCACCGCCGTAGACGAATTTCAGCAAGCCGCCGTGACGCACCGGCTTGCGTGCATCCCACGCCTCCCTGGCCAACGTTTGTTGATCCTGCTCAAGCTGCGTGAACGTGAGCCCCTGAATGCGGCTGACCGTGCCCGTAAAGCACAGATCGACCACTTCATCGTGCAGACCTACAATTTCGAATAATTGTGCGCCCCGGTAACTGGCAATGGCGGATATCCCCATTTTCGACATGATTTTGTATAAGCCTTTTTCAATGCCGAGTCGATAGGCGAGGCATAATTCCGCGGCGGCATCACCCGAACGGCGCGCCTCGTCGTGCAAGACCTCGTACGCCAGGTAGGGATAGACGACGCTGGCCCCGCAGCCAATCAATACCCCGAAATGATGCGGGTCGCGCGCGCTTGCACTCTCCACCAGGATATTGGCGTCACAACGCAGGTTTTCCCGCACCAGGCGATGATGCACGGCGGCGGTCGCCAGCAGGGCATGGGCCGGAATCGTATCTTTTGCTACATTTCGATCCGAAAGCAGTAGCAGGGCATGACCGTCCCTCACCGCTCTGACCGCCTGCTCGGCAACGTCCTCGATCGCTTCCCGCAACGTTGTCTGCCGCGGGTCGTAACACAGTTCAATGCGCTGATGGGGCAGCCCTTGCGTGTGCAGATCCAGCAGTGCGTGAAACTGCGCGCCGGAAAGCACCGGGGAATCCAATGCAACGCGAAGCCTTGCACGTGGCTCTTCCGTGAACAGTTCCAGTTCGGGACCCAGGCAAACATCCAGCGACATGACGATGCGCTCGCGCAGCGAATCGATCGACGGATTGGTAACCTGGGCGAACTGCTGACGAAAGCTGTCATAGAGAGAGCGGACTTGGCGCGACAACACCGGCAACGGAGTGTCATCCCCCATTGAGCCCACTGCTTCCTGTCCCTGCTCTGCCAGCACCCACAGCACTTGCTCGTACTCCTCGTCGGTCAGCATGAACATTTTACGATATATCGGCAGCCGCTCCGGCGCGATTTCCGGCACCGATGTTAGCGCCGCTTCCAGCCGCTGGATCCGGAGCGGACGGCGATGCCACGGTGGCCGGGAATGCTTTAAGCGGTCATTCACATTCTCCGGCAGCAGCACCTTCTTGCTTTCGATATCCACCGCGATCATCTCGCCGGGAGCCAGGCGCCCTTTGGTCAGCACGTCGGCGGGGGCGTAATCATAGATGCCGATCTCCGAACCGACGGTAAGATAGCGGTCCCGGGTGAGGACGTAGCGGGCCGGGCGCAGCCCGTTGCGATCCAGGATACAGGCTCCGATTTGTCCATCGGTACAGACGATGCCTGCAGGACCGTCCCAGGGCTCCATCTGCAGGCTGTTGCGCCGGTAGCAGTCCCGCAATTCCGGATCCAGGCGGTCCATGTGCTGCCAGGCAGGTGGGATCATCAAGCGCATGGCGGAAAGCATATCCAGCCCTCCCATGAGCAAAAACTCCAGCATGTGATCGACAGAGCACGAATCTGAGTCGCAGGCATTGACTATAGGCATCAACTCTGCCAAATCCGGGAACCTCGGCGACCGAAACTTGGGGAAACGTGCCCGCGCCCAACCGCGATTGCCCTGAATCGTGTTGATCTCGCCGTTGTGGGCCAAGTGCCGAAAAGGCTGGGCGAAACGCCAGCGCGGCCAGGTATTGGTGGAAAAGCGCTGATGGAACACACTCAAACTCGAACACAGGCGTTCATCTTTCAAATCCGGGTAGAAGACCGGTAACTGCCTGGGCATGACCAGGCCCTTGTAACTGATCAGGCGGCTGGAAAGGCTGGATATATAGAAATGCTCCTGGTCTGCCAGCAATCGCTCGGCACGGCGGCGGACTTTATATAAGCGCAAATCGGAATCCGCGGCGGACTCTTGCGCGGGCAGATGCACAAATATCTGCTCAATGCGGGGACAGCTGCGAAACGCCTCTTCGCCACAAGCCGAGGCATCAGTAGGCACTACGCGCCAGCCGGCTGACTCCAAGCCCTGCTCTGCCAGGCAGTCCTGCAGGCAGCGCCGACCTTGATCGGCACGTTCCTGGTCGCGATCCAGGAACACCATGCCAACCGCAAAATTCCGGCCCAGGCGCAGTCCTGCCTGCTTTGCCACGGCCTGCAGAAAATTCTTCGGGAGGGCAAACAGCAAGCCGCAGCCGTCTCCGGTCTTGCCGTCAGCCGCGATCGCGCCACGGTGCGCCAGGCGGGTCAGCGCATGAAGGACGGTCTCGATCAGGAAGTGGCTGGGACGGCCATCCAATTGCGCAAACAGGCCAAAACCGCAGTTTTCGTGCTCGAAAGCCGGACGGTACAGACCGCAGTTTATCTGCTGGCTTTGCTGATCTGACTCTCTCATGCGGGGAAATCACTCCTTGAAGTTGAAGAGCAGGACGCCCTGCCTGACAGGGCTCGCCGCTTGTGTTATCGGCCCGCCGCTGCCCTGCCGCGATCCAATGTTCTCACAGGCTGCTTGCGGCCATGCCGGGAAACCAGGAACATACAGCCAACGCCGCCCTTTCCGGGCACTCAAGTTCCACGGCTCGCCTGGCGGACGATCAGCGCCTTCCGGCGGGATCTCGAACTAAGTCTGATTATATCGCACTGCGAGGTATCTACGCACCGATCCGCCCACCCGCCGCGTAACTCCCGCAGCGCGTGAAATGCTGCAATGCATTCAACCCTGCCCACTGCAAAAGGCTTCCAGGGTTTGCTGCAAGAGCTCCTCCTGAAAATCGTCATCCAGTGCCGCGACGCCCCAGCCATGCAGCAGCACCAAACGCAATTTGCCCTGGCGGGATTTTTTATCCAGCGCCATTCGTTTCCGTAGATCCGAGGCCGCCAAATTCACCGGCAACGCACGCGGCAGTCCGGCCGATTTCAATAACGCCCGTAAGCGCCGTTCGTCCTCCGCTTCAAACCAGCCATGGCGCCGCGACAGGCTCGCCGCCATCAACAGCCCGGCACCGACTGCCTCACCATGCAACCAACGTCCGTAGCCGAGCGCGGTTTCGATAGCGTGCGCAAAACTGTGCCCCAAGTTGAGCAAAGCCCTGGCACCGCTGCGTTCGCATTCATCCTGCTGGACAATCTCCGCCTTGTTCTGACAAGACCGCTGAACGGCGAAGGCCAACTGTTCCGGAGCCCGTTTCAGCAAGGCTGACATATTCCGTTCCAGCCAGGCAAGGAAATCGGCGTCGCGGATCAGGCCATACTTGATTACCTCTGCCAGTCCGGCGGAAAACTCCCGGTCCGGCAAACTGCGCAGGGTCTGTATATCCGCAATCACTGCGGTCGGCTGATGGAAAGCGCCTATCATATTCTTGCCCAGGGGATGATTGACGGCGGTCTTTCCTCCTACCGAAGAATCCACCTGGGCCAGCAGGGTCGTGGGCACCTGCAAGTAGGGGATGCCCCGCTGATAGCAAGCCGCGGTAAACCCGGCCAGGTCTCCAATGACGCCTCCACCCAAGGCGATCAACGTGCTGTCCCGACCATATTGTTCCTCTAACAACCGGGTACTGATCGCATTCATAGTCTGCAGTGACTTCACCGACTCTCCCGCAGGCAGAATCATGGAGCCGGTGCGGTAATCTCCCAGGGACACGAGCAGTTTTGGAAGATAGAGATCGGCCACGGTCTGATCGCAAATGACCAGAATGCCGTCTCCGCGGACGTGGGACGAATAAAGTTCCGCCTTAGCGAACAGATCGGTGCCGATGTATATCGGGTAACTCCGCTCTCCCAGGGAGACTGTCAGGCTAGCCCGCATCCGTTACCCAATGGCGAACCGCGCCGGCTTTATTTTTACGACCCGCGCGGGCTCCCAGGTGAAAACACGGCGGCGCACGCGGCGGAGAAAGCCAGAACGGTCGCCAGTCCCGCCGGCCAGAATGCGGCGACCGGCAACGGCGAGCGGTTTACGGTAAAGACCTGCGCGGTACGATGAGATCGGCAAGACGGCTTTTATCCGGGCCGGCCAACGCTGCCGGTCAACCTGCACGCAGCACCAGGCGGCGGTAAATTTGATCCACCACGGTGGCCAGCGATAGCGTGTCATTATCCACGATAAGATCGGCCAGCTCCTCATAGAAGGGATTCCGCTCGGCAAGCAGCTTCTTGAGGGTCGCCAAGCGCCCGTGCGACGGCAGCAGCGGTCGCTGCTCGTCTCCGGAAAGTCTGTGCAGCAGTAGCTGCGGGGAAGTGCGCAAGTAGACGACGCAGCCGGACCGGGACAGGCAGGCACGGTTTTCCGGGTCCAGCACGGCACCGCCACCCGTTGCCACCACGGTCCCTTGGCGCCGGGACAGTTCCCGGATCGCCTGGCGCTCACGGACGCGAAAGCCACGCTCTCCTTCCTGATCGAAAATTCCGGCAACGGACAAACCGGCCCGGTGCTCGATGAATTGATCCGAATCGACGAAAGGGGCAGCGCAACGCTCGGCCAGAAGCCGGCCTGCCTCGCTCTTGCCGGCCCCCATGGGGCCAATTAAAAAAATGTTCCCTGGCCCGCCGCATACCTCACTGAACTGATTACGTGTACGCTGCGGCTCCTTCGCCATTAACAACTGCAAACCGATGGAGGGATCCCCTGCCGGACAATCCCTGCGCCCCGAACGGCGACAAAACAGCCGGCCCCGTACGGAAATCGGAAGCTGGGCGCGCAGAGCGCCAGGAGCAACTCAAAGTATCTCGTCGAGGATCTTCGGAGTGACAAAAATCAGCAACTCGGCTTTATTTGACGTACGACTCTTTTGTTCAAACAAAAAGCCCACGTAAGGCAACGTGCCAAAAAACGGTATGCTGCTCCGGTCTCTTCGATCCCGCTGCGTGTAGATCCCGCCGAGCACCACGGTCTCCCCGTTATCAACCAGTACCTGGGTCTGCATGGAATTCGTGTCGATCGTTGGCGTGCCCAATACGTCCAATTCACCAACGCTGTCCTGGCTGATTTCCATGTCCAGCAAGACGCGGTTGTCCGGCGTGATCTGAGGAGTCACCCTCAGGCTTAACACTGCTTGACGGAACGAGATCGAAGTTGCTCCGCTGGAAGTGGTTTCCTGGTAGGGAATCTCGACACCGGTCTCGATTAGCGCCTCTCCCTGGTTCACCGTGATCACCTTCGGATTTGCGATCTGATCGCCCCGTCCCTCACTCAGTAAGGCACTCAATTGCAACTGCAGCAGCCAACTACCGAGCCGCCCGACCGCAAGCTGGAGTCTCGCCGGGCTACCTTCAGTGATAGTGGGCAAATTCACGATATAGCCCTCATTGTCTCCATCGGTACAAAACCCGGTACACACTGGTTCTAGTTGCCCTTCAGCGTTTCTTCCCGAGTAAGTAAATTCCCCTGCATTGGCACCGCCAACGGACACCGCCGTGTTTCCAGTCCTGATGTTTTGGCTGTAACCGAATCTCACCCCCAAGTCCTTGCCAAAATCCTCGCTGGCTCGGACAATTCGGGATTCAATCAAGACCTGCTTCACGGGGATGTCGAGCCTGCCAACCATGTCCCGGATAGCCTCCAGGCTAAAGCTGCTGTCCTGCACGATCAAAGTATTCGTGCGCTGATCCACGCTGACACTGCCCCGGTCCGACAAAAGATTGTTCACTTCCCCTCGAATCAAGTTGGCGAGATCATCTGCCCTGGCATAATTGATTTGTATGTAGTCTGTCTGTAGCGGTTCAAGCTCCATGAGCTGCTGCTCCGCCTCCAGTTCGAGGCGCTCCTGCGTCGCAAGCTCCTGCTGTGGCGCCACGACAAGAACGTTGTTGTCCTTGCGCATGCCTAATCCTTTGGATTTCAGGATGATATCCAAGGCTTGATCCCAGGGAACGTTTTTTAGCCTCAGAGTCACGTTCCCGCTGACGGAATCACTCGCCACCAGGTTCAGGCCGGTAAAGTCGGCCAAAAGCTGCAAGATGGCCCGGACTTCAATGTCCTGGAAGTTCAGTGACAAACGCTCCCCCGTATATTGGGCTCTTTCTCTGCGCGCGACCTCACGCTGCTGCTCGCTGACGGGCTTGATCTCAATCGTCAAATCATTGTCGAACTGGTAGACCAAATAATCATACAGGGTGTTGCCCATCAGAATAGAGACGAGGGCGCCTTGAGCAGAAGGCGCTGAATCGATCACATTAACCGGGGTTGCAAAATCAACAACGTCGAGACGGCGGTCCAATTCCTCCGGCAAAGCCGCACCGGGAAAGGTTGCAATCAGCTCTTCGCCTTTCTGCACGATGTCCGCCCCCAGGGCCGGCGTAGAGAGGCGCACCTGGATCAGGGCTTCCCCCTGTTCTCCCCGGTGGAAGTCAATGCTCTCAATGTGCGGAGAAGACGCCAGGCCCGCAATGCCCGGCACGGTTCCTTCTGCCCCGACAGGTTCTGCAACCCTGGAAGCCACCCCAGGACTTGGAGCCTCGTTCAAGACAACGAGCACCTTGTTCCCTTCCACCCGCGTCTGGTAGGGCACGATCTCCTGCAAATTCAAAACCACGCGCGTGCGTCCGCCGGCCTCCAGCACGTTGATCCCCTCCATCATTTCAACGTCTGTATTGATCGATCTTTGCTGCATATTGACAATAACGCCAGGAAAATCCAAGGACAGGCGCGCCGGATCATCGATGGTAAAACTTCTCGGTTCCGGCACCGGTCCGGAAAACTGCAGTTCCAACTGCACCCGGGAACCGGGCAAGGAAGAATAGTCGATCGCTTCCAGCGCTTGAGCCCACGCCTGCATAGGCATCAACATGACCAGTGCAGTCAAAAATTTTGCCCGTCTGCAGATATGGTGCAGAATCAATTTACTCATTATTCCATACCTCACTTTTAATTCCTCAACCTTCTTCCGGCACCAGAGACATAGTGACAACGCGTTCTTCCAAACGCCCCGCACCGTCCTGGACCAGTTCCCTCAGTTCCAACTCGCTTTCATTCAAGCTTATGATTTTCCCGATGTTCTTGCCCATGTAGTTGCCGACCTCTACGCGGTGGATGATCCGGTCCGGATCCAGAATAATCCCCCACTGTTTCCCCTCTTGCTCCAATGAGCCAACCATGCGCAAGCTGTCCAGTTCAAAAATTTCCAATTCCTGGCGGTTCCTGTCCTCTCCTATCTCGTGCGCCCATTCCGGGTTCAACTGGACGGTTTCCACCCCTGCCTGGGCCAACGGGCGCTCCTCGTAGAACAGGATAAAAGGACTCTTGGCATCCTCCTGCGTGCCGGACAGGTAGATGTAAACCGGGGTTTGCTTAAACTCTGGCAACGTGGCGATACCCGAGCCGGGACGGGCAGTGACTTCTTGAGCGTATATCTCGAGTTCCCGCATGCTGCTCTGACCGCAACCGCTCAACAACAAGCCCAACAAAGCCACGCTGACCGCAGGAATGCAACGCACGGACTTCACTGTGCCACCTCCCCTTCTGCAGCATCTTCTCCCTCGATGGCGATCGTGCGGTAAGTCTTGGCCAGCGTACTCATCACCAGGAGATCACCCTGCCGGGAAACCTGAATATTGTGCGTTGTCACAATCCGGGGCAAAGAAGAAACGCCGCTGATAAAAGCACCAAATTGGTGATAATCTCCCTGCACCTGGATCTCAATCGGGAGCTCAGCATAAAATTCTTCCTGGAACTCCGGTTTCGGCTTAAACAGATCAAACTCCAGTCCGGCGCTCAACCCGGTCTGCGATATATCAATCAGCAAGCTGTCAATCTCCGCATCGTTCGGAAGCTGGCGCAACAGGTCGCCGAAAGATTCCTCAATCTGTGCCAGCTGCTCCTCTAGCAACGGAAGATTCGCCGCCTGGGATTGCTTATCCTCGAACTCCCGTTTCTTCTCGACTTCCTGTGCCTCTGCGTTCGCCAGTTCGATGCGCAACTTGCTGATGTCGAAGTGCCAGAACCCTAAAAGCAGCAGCGCGCAGGCCATCCCGATCGCCACCACCCGGAACGAAATCGGCCAAGAGCCAATATCAGAGAAATCCAGCGTCCGCAAAGTTTCCAGATTAAATGCCATAACTGAACCTGCCGTCTACAACCATCTACTGCGACGCAACGCCGCCTTCCTCGGAAACGGAGGTGGGAGGCAAAACCTGCGTGATCCTGAGAGTAAACTCGCTGAGGCGCCCATCCCCCGATTCCCTTACTTGAATTACGTCCAACTCGGGATTTGTCAGCCAGGGAGAAGCATCCAGGTTCCTCATTAGCGAGGAAACGCGCGCATTGGACTCGGCGACCCCCTCCAAGGTAAGGGCGGTACCCTCCTGCGTCAGCTTCTGCAAGCTCACTCCTTCCGGAAATCCTTTAACCAACTCATCAAACAGGCGAACGTTCAACGGGCGCTGGCTCTGCAGTTGCTCGATTGCGGTAATCCGCGCCAGCAGCCGCGCCTTTTCCTGCTCCAGTGCCTTAATCGCCTCGATTTTCTCGTCCATTATGGCGATCTGCTGATCCATAAAGGCATTGCGGCTTCCCTGGAAACTGATCAGACGGGCATAAGAAAAGTGCACGACGATGCCCAACAATAAGCTGCCAAGCAGACTAAGGCCCATGATAACCATGAACTCGCTCTGCTTCGTTTTACGAAGCTCTTCGCGCCATGGAAGCAGGTTAATTCTGGCCATCAGTCAAAACTCCGCAGGGCCAAACCGCAGCAGATCATCAGCGAGGGGGCATCGTTGCGCAATTCACGGTCCGAGACGCGGGAAGCGGTACTCATCCTGGAGAACGGATCAGCAACCACGGTGGGCACCGTTACCTGCTCTTCGACCATTTGGCTAACTCCCGGAATGGCGGCGGTGCCACCCGCCAAGAGCAAATAATCAATGTTCGATATATGGCTGGAAGAGTAGAAAAACTGCAGCGTCCGGCTAATCTGCTGAGACATGGACTGTTTGAAAGCTCCCAAGACCTCGGACTCGTAGTTTTCCGGCAGCCCTCCCTGCTTTTTCGCCATGTCAGCTTCCTCATAAGAAAGTCCGTATGCCTGCTGAATCTGCTCGGTCAACTGGTTGCCGCCGAAAGCTTCCTCCCGGGAATAGATGGTGTTGTCGTTTTCAATCACGTTAAAGATCGTGCCCACCCCGCCTACGTCAGCGATGGCGATGACCTGACCTTCGGAACTGCCGTACTCCTCCTCCATCATCATGTTTACCGCGTTTTCCACCGCGTAAATCTCAGTATCGACGATCTTCGGGACCAGGCCGGCGTACTCCAGGGCCTCGATCCGGCTTTCCACATTTTCATTGCGCGAGGCGACCAGCAGCACTTCCACTTGGTCCGGGTCTTCGGCCACGGGCCCGCGCACCTCATAGTCCATATGGACTTCATCCAGCGGGAACGGGATATACCGGTCCGCCTCCACTTCCACTTGGGCCTGGATCTCACTGGAAGGAATATTGGCCGGCACGGTAATCACCTTGCTAATCGCCGCCGAACCCGCCACCGCGACCGCCGCGGTCTTCAGTTTGGAGCCGGATTTTTTGACGGCCTTTTCCACAGCCTCGCCAACAACGTCCACTTGGGCTATATTCTTATCTACGACAGCCTCTGGCGGTAACGGGATCACGGCATACGCCTCAACCCGGAAACCCTTGCCACGGGCGGCAAGCTCCAGAAGCTTAACCGACCCAGCACTGATATCGATGCCAAGCACCGACGCTGATGAACGAGAAAACAAGCCCATTTCTCTCTCTACTCCTAACTGTGCAGTTCTGCAGATACCTTCCTGGTGGAATGCCGTACTCTGCGGCATCCTCTGTTGTTCCGCGCCGACGCCGATGCCCGTTTCGAGCTCGCGCCGAAGCAATTTCTTTCTGATAATAGCACAAACAATAACATCTTACCAGACATTTTTAAAAAAATTCTATAATATTCTATGCATCCGCCGCAAAGATTTCAGCCTCAATTTACCCGGCTTTGGGCCTCACGGGAGCGGGATATACCCGTTTCCACGCTAAAATTGTTAATAAATACTTATATTTCATATACATAATGAATTATCTTAAATAATAGCATAAATGTTTCGTCTTGTCTTAGATTTTTTTCTGGTCTGCATTCTGCTGGCTATAGTGTGCCTGGCTGGCGTGACCTGGTACATCCTGCCCGGATTACCGGACATCAGCACCCTGTCGGATACCCGCCTGCAGGTTCCGCTGCGGATTTACAGCACCCAAGGCTCACTGCTCGGGGAATTTGGCAGCAAACGCAGACAACCCACCACGCTGGAGGAAATCCCCGAGCCGCTGCTGCAAGCCGTACTGGCCGCCGAAGACGACCGTTTCTTTGAACACCTCGGGGTCACCTGGCAGGGCCTGGTTCGGGCCACTCTCAACTGGATCAGAACCGGAAAAAGGACCCAGGGAGGCAGCACTATTACAATGCAGGTAGCGAGGAATTTTTTTCTCCACCGTGAAAAGACTATCAAGCGGAAGCTGGATGAGATCTTCCTCGCCCTGAAAATCGAAAGGGAAATTAACGACAAAAATAAAATCATGGAACTCTATCTGAACAAGATCTTTTTCGGTCAGCGCGCGTACGGAATCGCCGCCGCCGCCGAAGTCTATTACGGCAAGAAACTGGAAGAGTTGACACTGGCTCAAAGCGCGATGCTGGCCGGCTTGCCGCAACGGCCTTCCACGAACAATCCGATCCGCAATCCACGCAGTGCGATAATCCGGCGCAACTATGTGCTGAGCAGAATGCAGAAGCTGGGCTACATCAATCAGGAACAATACCAGGGAGCCGTCAGGGAACCGGTGACCGCCCGGCAGCACAGCCCGCCGCTGCAGGTGGAAGCACCCTACATCGCAGAGATGGTGCGCGCCGAGTTGTTGGACCTATACGGGGAAGAAAGCTTCTATGACGGCTACCGGGTAACAACAACCATTGAGGACCGCCTGCAAACCGCCGCCAACCAGGCGGCACGCACGGCCTTACTGGAATACAGCCGTCGCCACGGGTTTCACGGCGCGGAGCAACACTACAAGCTTGTAGCGGAAACCGATTGGGACCACTTGCTGAGCCAGCATGCAACCTTTGGCGACCAGTACCCTGCGTTAGTGACCCGCCTCGGGCAGCGTACCGCAGAAATCTACCTGGCCGGCATCGGCACACTGAATATTGACTGGCCCGGCTTGGCCTGGGCACGGAAATACGTGGACGTGGACCGCCGGGGCTCCCAACCCGCACAGCCCTCGGACGTGCTCCGCGTCGGCGACGTGATCCGCGTGCAGGAAAACGAACAGGGACAATGGGAACTGAGCCAGCTTCCCAGGGTACAGGGCAGCCTGGTCAGCCTCCGGCCTATTGACGGAGCCACGCTGGCGCTGGTGGGAGGATTTGACTTTAGGCTAAGCAAATTCAACCGGGCTACCCAGACCCGCCGGCAACCAGGGTCCGGCTTCAAACCCTTTCTTTACTCGGCGGCACTGGAATCGGGCCATACCGCGGCCAGCATCATCAACGACGCCCCGGTGGTGTACGAGGGAGTGGGGGCCGATGGCAAAGACTGGCGCCCACAAAACTACAAGGGGAAAAGCTACGGACCAACCCGGCTTCGAGAGGCACTGGTCCACTCCAGGAACCTGGTGTCTGTGCGCTTGCTGGACCTGATTGGCATTCATTTTTTCAAAGCCTACCTGGAGCGCTTCGGTTTCGAAACCGCCCAGATGCCAAACAGCCTCACACTGGCCTTGGGCAGCAACGGGCTCAGCCCCTGGGAACTGGCCAGGGGATACAGCGTGTTTGCCAACGGCGGATACGAAGTTGAGCCTTATTTTATACAGCGCATCGAGACCAACGCCGGAAAGACCATCTACAATGCGCGACCTCTCCTCGCCTGCATGGACCCGCAATGCCTTGAATCCGAGTCGGCGCAGGAAAGCACCATCGGGGTCGGGCATCGCGTTATCGAAGAACTGGAGACGGTCCCGGAACAACGCAGCCGCAGAGTGCTCAGTGCACAGAACGCCTGGCTTATCAATTCCATGACCCGGGACGTGATCCGGCGCGGAACGGGAGTACGGGCGCGTTCCCTCGGACGCAATGATTTGTCCGGCAAAACCGGTACCACGAACGATCAGCGCGATGCCTGGTTCTCGGGCTACAACTCCGGCCTGGTGGCGGTAGCCTGGGTCGGATTCGACAACTTCCATCCGTTAGGAGCGCGGGAAACCGGTGCCCGGGCGGCATTGCCGATGTGGGCCTATTACATGGAAAAGGCCTTGGCCGACGAGCCGGAGAGCATACTCCCGCGTCCGCCAGGCTTAATGAACGTGATGATCAACGCAGAATCCGGCCAACCGGCAGGCAACAATAATCCAAATGCCATCAACGAAACTTTCCGCATGGCTTACGCGCCGGAGAGACAAAACGGCAGTACCCTGTCTGAGTCGACCCCCGGCACCGAGGCAGCAGACCTGCAGGAGCAGTTGTTCTAATTCTGTGGCGTTCAGCAGATGACGAGAGGCGCGCACGGAGCTTTGGCAGGCAACGAACGCGCCTTCAAAGCATGAAGCCACCGTCCGCACGCACGCGGGCAGGACCTGCCGGGACGCAACGATCGCTGTCCGTGCGGCTGAGCAGTCGATACCCGATCGACCGCTTGCGGGTGGAAAACAAGTTTCCGCACAGCGTAGAGCGCCGCGGCCTGGCTTCGTTATCATGAAACCGCACAATCTGATCCTTCGGGTTGCCCTGCCAATCCCCAAGCGCACGTGCTTTGATTACCTGCCTCCACTCGAACCGGATCCAGGACAACTGCAGCCTGGATTACGTCTGCAGGTGCCCTTTGGCCGCCGCACCCGGCTAGGGGTCCTGGAGTCGATCACCGGGCAGAGCGAGGTTCCCGCCCACAAGCTGCTGACCGCGCACCATTGCCTTGACAGTGTCCCGTTGTGGCCCGAGCCCCTGCTCGAACTGCTTCGCTGGTGCTCCCATTATTATCACTATCCGATCGGCGAAACCCTGTTTACCGCTATGCCCGGCCCGTTGCGCAAGGGACGCCGCGCCGCCTCCGAGCCGATTTTATGCTTTCGTTTAAGCGCCGCAGGTCATCAAGTCGACCGCCGGACACTGCGCAACAGTCCCCGGCAACGGGAGTTACTGGATTTGCTGGCACGCAGGTCCACCGCAGTGCCGGAAAACGCCCCGGAACTGAAAACCCTGTCCGGCTGGCGCGGACCGATGCAGCGGCTTTTGCACAAGGGCTGGGTGGGGTCTGCTCCCTGCACTAACGCTGATGGCGTCCCGGCAGCGCTGAGTGCAGAACCGCTGCCGCAATTGAATCCGTACCAGAAGCAGGTCATGCAAGCCCTGGAAACAGATCAGTTCTGGAACCGGTACATGGGCCACCTGCTGGAAGGCGTCACGGGGAGCGGAAAAACCGAAATCTACATGCGCCTGATCGCAACGGCGATCCAACGGGGACGACAAGCCCTGGTGCTGTTGCCGGAAATCGGCCTGACTCCGCAAACAATTGAGCGCTTCCAGAGACGTTTTCAGACCTCCATTGCCGTCGTGCACTCCGGACGCAGCGAAACTGGGCGCATCAGGGCCTGGCAGGCGGCCCGGGAAGGACGGGCCTCGATCGTGCTGGGTACGCGCTCGGCGATCTGGACTCCGTTGGCCCGACCCGGCCTGATCATCGTCGACGAGGAACATGATCGCTCCTACAAGCAACAGGAGGGAATGCGCTATTCCGCACGAGACGTGGCGGTGATGCGCGCCAAGATGGAGCAGATCCCGCTCCTGCTGGGATCCGCCACTCCATCGCTGGAGTCTGTGCTGAACGCGAAGCGAAAACGCTACCTGCACTTGCGGCTGCCACAACGGGCTGGATCGGCCCGCCTGCCCTCCATGCACCTGCTTGACACCCGGCGCTGCCGGATGCACGGGGCCATCTCGGACCCACTCGCCGCGCAAATTAAAGAAGAAATCCAGGCCAACAGACAGGTGCTGCTGTTTCTAAACCGGCGCGGCTACGCCTCCACTTTGCTCTGTCACTCCTGCGGCAAACAGGAACGCTGCAGCCACTGTGACGTTAACATGACGTACCACCGCGAACGGCGGTTGCTGCTGTGTCACCACTGCGGCCGGCACCGGCCCCGGGCACAGCACTGCATGTTCTGCACAACCGGCGAATACCTGGAGATCGGACATGGCACTGAGCGTATAGAACAAACTATCGCCGAACTGTTTCCCCAGGCTCGTTTACTGCGTTTTGATCAAGACCAGGTTCGGCGCCGAGCCTCCACCATGAAGGCCATGCTGAAGCGCGTCCACAGCGGCGACGCAGACATCCTGATTGGCACCCAAATGCTTGCCAAGGGACATCATTTCGAGCACGTCTCGCTGGTGGGCGTAATTGATGCAGACCGTCAACTGTACAGCCAGAATTTTCGAGCCATCGAGTACCTGGCGCAACAAATCATACAGGTCAGCGGGCGAGCCGGACGAGGCCGGCATCCCGGGCGCGTGCTGATTCAAACGCATCATCCGGAGCACCCGATGCTCGAGGCACTACTGCGGAACAACTATCCGGGCGTGGTTCAATCGGCCCTGCAGGAGCGACAGGCAACGGTGCTGCCGCCCTATACGCGCCTGGTGCTGCTGCAGGCGGAATCGGCCCAGCCCGAAGACCCGGAACGCTTTCTGCTGCGGGCACACCATCTGCTGCAGGCACAACCGTGCTATCGTAGCCTGACCGTCTTTGGCCCATATGCTTCTTCAATGGAACGGCGCGAGGGCCGTTACCGCAGACAACTGGTGATACAAGTCGGGCGCCAGACGCCGTTTGCCGGGCTGCTGGAGCCTTGGACTCTGGAATTGGAACAACTGGCCAGAGGGCACACGAAAGTTCGCTGGTTCTTTGACGTGGATCCCATTGAAACTCTCTAGCTTGCGCAAGCCGCCTCCCGCTCCCTGATGGGGACAATGCGGATACAATGCCTCCGCCTCGCACAAGCTCCGGGAGTATAGCCCCGCAAAACGACGGAAATGCTGAAACAACTAGTACAGAATTGGCTCAAAGAAGCCCTGGAACGGCTGCGCCACGAGCAGAAACCGGAATCTCCCGGCAGCGATTTTCAGGTCGAGCGCAGCCGAAACCGGGCCCATGGCGACTACGCCAGCAACGCGGCACTGGTGCTGGCGGGCACTTTCCAAACTTCTCCCCGGGCCCTGGCGCAACAGCTCATCGAGCGACTACCTGATTCCGAATTGCGCCGGCAAGTCGAAATCGCCGGGCCTGGATTCCTGAATTTTTTCCTGCACGAGAGCGCCTATCACGCCATCGTACAGGAGGTGCTTGATCGGGAACAGAGGTACGGGCACTCCCAAGTCGGCGCCGGGTGCCGAGTATTGCTTGAATTTGTATCTGCCAACCCCACCGGCCCACTGCACGTGGGACATGGCCGCGTGGCAGCCTACGGCGACGTATTAGGCAATCTGCTGCAAGCCAACGGCTATCAAGTGCACCGAGAATACTACGTCAACGACGTCGGCAGACAGGCGGAACTGCTCGGTCTCAGCCTCTGGCTGCGCGCGCTGGAAGCAGCCGGGGAAAGCGTGCCCCCGTTTCCCTGCGGGGCCTACCAGGGGAAATACATTCAGCAGTTGGTCGCGCGTCTGCCGCCTGCCTGTGCCGAGACCACCCTAAAGCTCCCCGATGCCTCGGATTGGCCGCCTGCCGGGGAGGACGAAGCACACTTGGACGCTTTGATCGCCCTGGCAAAGACAACGCTGGGACAACAAAACTTTCAACGCCTGGCTGACTTCGGCATGGAAGCGATCCTTGAGCAGATCAGGGACGAATTACAGCACTTTGGGATCACCATGGATACCTGGCTCCGTGAGAGCAGCCTGCAACAGCGGGGAGCAATCCAACAAGGCTTGGATCTGCTGCGTAAACAAAACCACTTGTACCAGGAAGGCGGTGCCGTGTGGTTCCGCTCCAGCGCCTTCGGAGACGCGAAAGATCGGGTCGTGGTGCGCGAGAATGGCCGCACAACCTACTTCGCTGCGGACGTGGCCTACCACCTGCACAAATACCGTCAAGGCTACCATCATATTATCAACGTCTGGGGAGCCGATCATCACGGGTATGAGGCGCGTCTGCGAGCCGCCGTGCGCGCCTGCGGACAAGATCCCCAGTCTCTGGAGATCCGGTTGGTGCAGCTCGTATCGCTGCACCGGGGCGGCACCAAGATACAGATGTCCACCCGGGCCGGCGAATATGTCACACTACACGAATTGCGGCAGGAGATCAGCCGGGATGCCGCACGGTTTTTCTACCTGACGCGCAAGATTGAACAGCGGCTGGAGTTCGATATGGAACTGGCCAAGGCACAGTCCAGGGACAACCCGATCTATTACATACAATACGCCCACGCCCGCATCTGCAGCATTCTGAAACATGCGGAGATTGCGGCGCCCGACGCGGCGCAGTTCAACCATCTACGGGAACCGGAGGAAAAAGAGTTAATGCGCCTTATCGCCCACTACCCCGAACTCATCCGGGAGGCGGCACAGCAGCGCGACCCCCAGCAATTATCATCCTGTCTGCGGGAGTTGGCAAACGGCTTTCACGTTTACTACGGTCGTCACCGGGTACTGGTAGATGATCCGAAACTGCGCAGTGCCCGCATCAGCCTGCTGTGCGCGGTTCGCCAAGTATTAAAAAACGGCTTGGCCCTGTTCGGCATCCAAGCCCTGGAACAAATGTAGTGCGCCGAGACTATAAGGATGTGCCGGTCCTTGGGGAACCCAAACCGGCCCTGAATTTCAGGACAGCCCTGCTTTGCTTCACGTTTGGCCTGGGAGCCGGCCTGCTGATTGCGGTGGCCTTCTTCCTGCGCTACTCGCCGGCAGATACCATCCTTCCCCGGGAAACGCCGGGGGCCCCGGCACCGGCGCAAAATCAGCCTCCGTCCCCGCCTGAGGAACCCAGCCCTCCCCCGCCTGCTGAACCCAAGTTCGACTTCTACACGATTCTGCCGGAGATGGAGGTACAAGTTTCCGGCTGGGAATCAGCAGAGCCACTGTCCTCACAGATCGATCTCTCGCCGGAACCGCAAGGACAATACATACTCCAAGCTGGATCATTTCGTTTCCCCCAGGAAGCGAGGCAACTGATGCTGCGCCTGAGGAAATTGGGGCTGCAGCCAAACGTACAAACCGTGGAGTTGGACGGACAGGGGAAATGGTACCGGGTCCGTGCCGGTCCGTTCTCCGACGTCGGAGCATTGGATCGAGCCAGCGACCAACTGCGGCAGAACGGCATCCATTTCATCTTGTTGCAGGAAAAATCCCCTGAGTGAATCAGCCCGGTACGCAGTGGATTAGGGATCGCGCTGTGTGCCGGGAGGCGCGCCCACCCTCACGGGGAAAGCACCCCGGCGGTCAACCGGGCCACCCAGTTGCCAGATAAAGCGCTGTGGGGGGACCGGCGCATACAAAAATATGTGGACTGACGACGCCTGTACCAGGGAAAACGCATGAGCCTCCCCACTGAAAACAGCCCCGCAGGGACAGGTTATCAGATTACCCGTGGCGGCTTCGAGGCAGCCCGGAGCCTAAGTGCTGATCCACGCCGTGGCCTGCATGGACACAGTTTCCAGGTCTGGCTTTGCGCCCGGCACGAAGCGTCTGCCGCCGACCGGGACGGCGCTGATCTGACCGGGCTGCTGCAGGATCGCCTGGCTCCGCTCGGGCACGGCATGCTGAACGAATTGCTGCCGGAACCGGACGACGGCAAGCTGCTGCTCTACATACGCCGGCAACTGGCACTGACATACAGACATTGCCTGCGCCTGCAAAGTGCTCACGGACAGGGCACCTGCCTGCTGGAGGAAGGGGAAATACAAACTTGGAGGCGTTTTCACATCGAGGCAGCACACCAGCTCCCCCAGGTACCAGAGACGCACCGCTGCCGCCGTATGCACGGACACGGATTCGGGATCACCGTGCGCTGCACCGGGGAGACTGGCACCCTGCGCCAATTAGAGCAGGCTTGCAGCCCATTGCAAGAGCAATTGCACCACTCCTGCCTGAACGAGCAGCAGGGTCTGGAAAACCCGACAAGCGAGATGCTGGCACGCTGGTTCTGGCGCCGGCTCCAACCGGCGCTGCCCCGCCTGCGCGAGATCGGCGTACGGGAAACCCCGAGCACGGGCTGCCTGTACGACGGAAAAGATTTCCGCATCTGGAAAGAACTGCGTTTTGAGGCAGCGCTGCGTGCGCCTGGCTCCGAGCAGTCATGGCACGGACACAGCTACCTGCTGCGCCTGCACCTCGCCCCGCCTTTAGACGAAACGTCAGGGTGGACCATGGACTTTGGCGAGATCAAGCAGCGTTTCCTGCCTGTGTATCGCAGCCTGGATCATCAGCAACTCGATTTGCTGCCCGAATTCCGCAATACCGGCGCAGCCGCGTTGCCGCGCTGGATTCAGCAACGGGCGGCCCAATACCTGCCGCAACTCGAGCGCCTGGAACTATATGAAACTCCGCAACGGGGCTATGCGGTCGGCACCGCCTGCGGCCGTTCCGTGCTGCCCATTTAACGGGAACCTGCCTGATCGCCTGATGGGAACAGAAGCGGCCGGGCTCCCCTGTAGCAGCCTGCCTTCCCAAAACCTGCGCAAAAAAAAAGGAACCCTTTCGGGTTCCTTTTTTCACCTTACTGTAAGGTGAGCTTACTTGTGATTGATGTACATCGTCACTTCGAAGCCGAAACGTACGTCGCTGTACTCAGGTGTGGTCCACTTCATGGTCGTATCCTCCATTACGGTTACAATGCAAGTATATTTGCCGATTAATACAGCAGAGATCATGCCAATTTTTATAATCAAAAAATTATCATTAAAATCAATCTTATTGCATTTCCCACGGCTTGGGAACGGACAGGTACAACCGGTTACTGGATCATAACAACCAAAAAATGGCGAATGCGTGTGCACCGGTGCGACACATCAGGACAACACGGATCCGCATGGAACGCTCCTCGGCAGCCTCCGTGGGCGGGCGGGCTGCACTTCCGCGCCCGCCAGGCACAGCCGGCCTCCCGTCCGTCGTCGCAGGAGCCGAAGGCCGCCGGCTAGTCCGGATACAACTCCTTCGCCTCGAACACCGGTCCGTCCACGCACACCCGTTCCATGTATACGACTCCATCGCGCTGCACTCGCACCGTGCACCCGGCACAGCCGCCCACGGCACAGGCCATGAATTCTTCAATCGCAAGCTGGCAGGGCAGTCCGTAGCGATGAGCCAGGGCCGCCGTCGCTACGAGCATAGACTCCGGACCGCAAGCAAACAGCTCTACCTGGCCCTGGCGCTCAACGTCCAGCGAACTCAGCCAGTGTTCCGCCAACTCGGTCACGTGACCCTGAAAACAGCCGGGGAAATCAGCACCGCTAGCCAGGCGGCTGGGCAAGCCCCAATCCTCCAGCATGGGCATGCACGCGGTGGCCTGCGCCGGAATCCCGGGCAGCAACAGCGAGGAGGGCCGCAGCGGGAACGGAAAGACCACCTCGGAGCCCAGCAGCGCCAGCGGCTGCACGGGTTCACCACTGTGCCTGATATGTTTGGCCAGAAACAAAATCGGCGGGATCCCCACTCCACCTCCCAGCAAGAGCGGCAAATGGCGGTAGCCAGTCAGCTTGAACGGGGTGCCGATCGGCCCCAGCAATTCGAGCGACTCCTGCTGCCGCTTTGCCGCCAGCAGCGCAGTACCCTGACCGGTAACCTTATACAATATATCCAGACTACCCCCGGCGGGATCCGTTAGCATGATGGACATCGGACGCCGCATCGGCAGCAACGGATCACATTGGACGTGTACAAAGTTACCCGGCTTGGCCGCACGCGCAATCGCCGCCGCCTCCAGTCGCAGCATGAACTGCCCGGCCCCGAGCTCGCGCTGCTCCATGATCCGGGCCTGGCAGGAATAAATGCTGCCGATCACTGCGGCCCGCCCTTGCCTGGTGCGTAAAACCCGCTCAACCGCCTGCCTGACTCCCTTGCCCCACGCCAACAGTCTCGGGCGCGGGCGGACCTTCTTTTCTGCACACGGCACGCAGGACAGGCGCACATGGGCGGCGTGAGTCGCGTGCCGCGGACCGGTCCGTCACAAATGCCCCTGTTTCATCCATGCCGGTATACCAGCTCGCCCCGCAGCAGGGTATATTTCACCCGCCCCTTCAAAGGCTGCTCCCCCACAAAAGAAGGATAGCGGCGGGTACTCCCCATCGCACTCATGGGCCCTGACGGCCAGTCCGCGTCGGGATCAAAAATACACACGTCCGCACCTGCTCCCACCTGCAACCGTCCCTGTTTAACGCGCAAAATATCCGCTGACCGATGGGTCAGCAAGGCGAGTGCCTGGGAAAGGGTCAGCACGCCCTCCTGTACCAGGCGCAATGCCAAAGGGAGCAGCAATTCCAGGGTAGCCTTCTGCCGTTCCATCGAGAAAAGCGGAGCGGATTGCTCGCGCAGCCCGGGTGGACGATGATCAGAGCAGATGCAGTCGATGATTCCCTCTGCCACTGCCGCCCTGAGCCGGGCCCGGTCGCGCGTGCCGCGTATAGGCGGAGACAGGTGGTAGCTGGGATCAAAAAAATCGAGCTCGGAGTCAGCGAGAAACAGGTGGAGCACGGATACATCGGCAGTGACCGGTAATCCCCGGGCGCGGGCGTCCTGCAAGAGTTCAGCCGCGCGCGCCGTCGTAAGCCGACAAACATGCAAGCGCACGCCGGTTTGCTCGGCCAGCAGCAAGGCGCGCGCCAGGGCAACGGTTTCCGCGGTTTCCGGGATCGGCGGCAAGCCGGCGCGGGTACAGGCTTCGCCCTCGTGCATTACGCCATTGCCGCGTAAAAACGGATCCTCGCAACTGAGGAAAACCGTCATGTCGCAGCCGGAAGCATATTCCATGGCCCGGCGCAACACGTTGGAGTCAATGATCGGACGCAGGGCATTGCTCACGCCTAAACACCCAGCCTGCTTCAGGGTATCCATAGAAGAGAGCATTTCGCCGGCAAGCTGTTGGGTCAAGGCACCAAGCAGGTAAACCCGCACCTTGCCGGCGCCGGCGGCCCGGTGACTGATCAGTTCGACCGCTGCTGGAGAATCAATACAAGGGCGGACGTCGGGAGGGCAGCAAATCGAAGTGACTCCAGCCATCGCCCCGATATGAAACACATCCGCGCCCGGCACCTCTTGCTCCGGGGCCGCGTCCTGCAGGCGAGCACAGAGATCCACCAGCCCCGGACACACAATCATGCCGGACGCATCTATCCGCAGATCGGCGTCAAAGCCGCCTGGTGCCGGATCACCGATGCCGATAATGCTCCCATCCGCAATGTACAACGAACCCGGCTGGTCCAGTCCGTTGCCCGGGGAAAGCAGGCGCCCTTGTTGAATCTCGATTTTCAATTTTCCGACTGCGAACGGGGTGCCCCCGTCGTCAACGCCATAATCGCCATACGAATTGCTATCCCGTGGCTCACCTGCTCCAGGATCAAGGAGCGCGGATCATCGGCTACTTCCGAATCGAGTTCAACGCCCCGATTAATCGGTCCGGGATGCATCACGATCGCATCCTCCGCAGCAACAGCCAAGCGCGCCCGGGTGAGTCCATAGCGAAAAAAATACTCTTCCGCGCCGGGGAGCAGCGGACCGTTCATCCGCTCGCGCTGCAGACGCAGCACAATGACTACGTCCACGTTCTTCAAGCCGGTGTCCAAGTCTAAATGCACCTGCGCGCCCATGCCTTTGATGCCGGTGGGGATCAAGGTCTTAGGGCCCACCACCCGAACTTCCCGCACGCCCATAAGATTTAACGCCAGGATCTGCGAGCGGGCGACTCGGGAATGGGCAATGTCTCCGATAATCGCCACGCGCAAGCGGGGAAAATCAGGCTTATACCGACGGATCGTGAAAAGATCCAGCAAGGCCTGCGTCGGATGTTCGTGGCAGCCGTCCCCGGCGTTGATGACTGCAACGTCCCCGGGAAGCCTGGAAGCAACATAATGGGCCACGCCGCTGAGTGAGTGACGGATCACAAACACATCGCAATGCATAGCACGCAGGGCCGAGAGCATATCGATCATGGATTCTCCCTTGCAGACCGCGGAACTCTGCGGGCTGATATTCAACACGTCCGCCGACAACCGCTTGGCTGCCAGTTCGAAAGTAGTGCGCGTACGGGTGCTGGGTTCAAAGAACAGGTTGGCCACAATTTTCCCGCGCAGCAAGGGAACTTTTTTGACCGCCCGGCCCGAGATCTCGGAGAAAGTCTCGGCAAGATCGAAAGCCTGCTGCAAGTGCTCGCGCCGCAGCCCTTCGATGGAGAGAAAATGCTTGAGCTTCCCCTGCGAATCAAACTGAATACAGGGGCCTGTCATAACCTTCAGTAAATCAGCAATTCCGGCTGATCTGCATACTTGAGCTTGACGTGCTCATGCTCCTGCAGGTCCAGGCTCCTGCCCAGGACGTCCGGCTGCACCGGGATCTCCCGACCACCCCGGTCGATCAGCACGGCAAGCGTGATTCCGGCAGGTCGCCCATAATCAAAGATTTCGTTGATCGCCGCACGGATGGTCCGCCCGGTGTAAATCACATCATCCACCAATACAACTTGACGATCCTGCACCGAAAACGGCAGATGGGAAGGCTTGACTTTAGGGTGCAGTCCCAGGCGATGGAAATCATCCCGGTAGAACGATATGTCCAATTGCCCCAGCGGCACGTCCAACCACGCCCGCAACTGTTCGGCGACCCACACACCGCCTCTTTGAATACCGATCATCGCCGGAGGAGCACAATCACGGAAACGTTCCTCCAATTGCGTACCCATCCGCTGCAGGAAGCGGCGGCACTGCGCTGTTTCTATCTTCCGGGCGACGGCACTGCGCCCCCGCCATCGATCGGACCCTGTTCGCCCAGCCATGACTCGATAATGATCTGTGCCGCGATCGGATCCACACGCCGCAGGCCGGGACTTCTGCGCCGCGCCTCCTGCGAACTCAATCGCTCATCCACCTCATGTACCGGCAGTCCATAGTGCTGCTTCAGTTTGCGGCCAAAGCGGCGCGCTTCCCTGGTCAGAGGCTGCTCCGCGCCGTCCATCGTCAATGGTATTCCAACTATGAGGGCGGACGGTCTCCACTGCTCCAGTATACCGGACAAGGCCGCCCAGTCCGGCTCGCGACGCGTCACCGGCAATGAACGCAGGGGCCGGGCGGTACGGGTGAGGGTCTGCCCTACAGCAATACCGATCCGTTTGCGCCCGTAGTCAAAGCCCAGCAGCACCAGGCCGGACTCAGGCGTGACCCACGTCAATGGAAAGTTGATTCATGTCGACCCCGATCAGCCCTGCTGCGGACTGCCAGCGGTTCTCCGCCGGAATGTCAAAGATCAGATCGGCCTGGTCGGCCTGGCTGCAGGGAATATTAAGCCATACATTCTCAATCAATTCACGCTCAAGTTGTCCTTCTCCCCAGCCAGCGTATCCGAGGGCGACCAAAGACTGCGGCGGTCCCTCGTTCTTGGCAATGGCTCTGAGGATATCGCGGGAAGCGGTTACTTCAACGTCATCGGAGATCTGGATCGAAGACTCCCATTTATCGCCGGGTCGATGCAGTACAAACCCGCGCTCCGTCTGCACCGGTCCTCCTCGGTACACGAGGCTGTTGCCGATCTCCTCATTTGCCGCGTCCATGTCAAGCTGGGATAAGACGTCGCCCAAAACAATATCCAACGGACGGTTAATCACCAAGCCCATTGCGCCTTCCCGGTTATGGGCGCAGACATAGGTAACCGTTTGGTGAAAATTCGGGTCCGCCAAATTCGGCATGGCGATCAGGAATTGGTTTACCAAGCTCTCGAAACCGAATGCTCGCAAGGATCCAGACATCTTTCCCTCAGTGGATCGCGCCCTAAAGCCAATTCCAGCGATGAACGCTCCTTTCCAGAAAACGAAGGAACAGGCAGTCTAGCACGCCCCGCCCGGAAAATCCAGACGCCCACAGTGCCGACCCGATCGATCCAATGCCAGTAGGAAGGTCCCTTTTCCATCAACCCGCTGGCACCGGGCACACGGATCAGCGAAACCCCCAACCGCCGCGAAACTGCCAGGTTCGGGTAATGTGCAAAATATCGGTTTCGGCGCGGATGTTCTTCGGAAAAGAGGCAAACGGGGAAGCCAGACGGACGATGCGCACCGCGGCGTTATCCAGTATCGGGTTGCCGGAACTGCGGCGTACGATGATCTCTTGCACGGAACCGTCCGGCTTTAGCACCACTTCCAGGATCAAGCTGCCGGAGAGCTTTTGGCGGCGCACGTCTTCCGGATAGTTCAGGTTGCCGAACAGCTCCACCTTGTGCCTCCAGGACTCCATGTAGGCGGCATATATATATTCCCGGGTAGAGGCTGAAACAAACTTGCGGCGCGGGCGGCGCGATTTCTCTCCCAGCTTGCGCTTGATTTCCGATGCCAGCGCGGCGATCTGCAGGCTCCGCGCTATCAGTTCCTGCGCACTCGGCGCAGAGAGCATAACCGGCGACTCCGGCTCGTTCACCGGGGCGGCAGAGCTATCCAGGTCTTGTTCGGAGGATTGTGGCGCCGGAACTTCCGGCGCTGCCTCAGGCGGCACCGTCAATTGCTCGAAATTGTCGGTAAGCGGTTCTTCGTCCACCCCCTGGGACTGCGACGGGGCCGCCTGCGCCTCCGGTGGCGCCGCAATGACCGGGGTCTCGTCCGGGAACAACACGGGCAGCAGGCTGGCCAGCCCTTCCTCGTCCGGACCGCCCGGCTTTCCCGCGTAGTTGTGCTGCGCTAACAGCTGGGCGTCATCGGGCGCCTGCTCGGAGGCACGCTCAACCAGCACGATCTCCATCGGCTCATAGTTGGGCCTGGACGTTTCAGAATCCGGGGCGGAAAAGCCAACTCCCAGGATAACAACCAGGTGCACAACAATGGCAATGCATGCGGTAAACGTTAACCGATCCGCAGTTTCCAGGGAAAATGGGGCAACAGAGTGCATAATTTTTCACCGGGAATCATTCAATCCGGCCAATAACTTCTGAGATAATATACCATTTAACAGGCCAAAAAACAGCGCACACGCGCACAAGATCGGCAATAACCGGAATAGGCCCGCGTGCGGCAAAAAGAACAAATAGACCACCACAATCTGGGCCCCGACATGTGCAAGCGAGGACAGCAGACTATAGCCCACCGGCCCGAAGTGCCGACGCCAGACGGAAAGCCAGGCCACTCGCAGCACCAGGATACCGGCCAGTCCTCCGGAAAGGCTGAGGATAAACGTGGGAGTCAGGAACGTCCCCAGCACCAGGCTGCCGGCAAATATACGCAACAAGCACACCCAGGAGGCCGCGCTCCAGCCCAAGTGACACAAAGCCACGACGGTAAAAACATTGGCCAGGCCCGGCTTAACGCCGGGGAGCAGGGGCGGAAACGCTCCCTCCAGCACGTGAACGCCAACCGCCATGGCACTGAGCCTGCAGATCAGCAGGTCTTCCGCGGTAAACGGCTGCTTCAAGCGAGTGCCACGAACACGTTAGCCGTACCTCGGGCCAGCAACGCCTGCCCGATTGTCCGCCGGCGGCACCCGACTGGACTCAGTAATTGATGCTATCAAAGCGGTTCTGTCCCGCATCCACGTAAAGTGAAACAAGGTTGGGCAAACAAGCCGCCCAATCGCCGTCGTGGCTTAGCCAGCCGGCGCGCACGCAGTGCCTGCCGGTACAGGGCGAATGCAGAAACCGAGCCATCCCGTTACGCACTTCAATGACGCTGTCGCCCTCGCGGCCCGGCACTGTAAATTGCCCGGAGTCACTCAGACGCAGCTTTTGCTGCGCAGCGGCACTGCTGCGGATAATCAGCCAATCACCTTCCCTGCCGCCGGTTCCGTAAAAACTCCAAATCAGCCAGGCATTCAACATCAAGGCACAAAGAATCACCACCCAATCCCCCCTGTACAACCGGATGCCCTGCCACATGCTCCGTATCTCACTGTGCCGGAGCCAGCTCCAGTTCGCTCTCAGCGTCGGAATATAATTTGATTCGCCGCCGCATCCGTTCGGTTACGTGTATGCTGCCATTTTCTTCTATCAACAAGGCCTGATCAATTCCCATGCGCCCGGCAACCTGCCGCCATTGGGCAGGCCCCGCGACGAAAAGCGCGGTGGCGGCCGCGTCGGCGGTTTTTGCCTGCTGCTGAATGACGGTGACCGAAATAAAACCGCGGGCCGGCCATCCGGTGCGCGGATCCAGGATATGGTGATACCTTTGCCCGCGGTGTATAAAAAACCGCTCGTAGTCCCCGGAGGTAAACACACTCTCATCTCTTTCAATAGAAACCGAGGCCACAACGCCCTGGGTGCGCGGATGCCGGATGCCAATGTTCCAGGGCCGCGTGCCCCGCTGTCCGATTGCCCGCAGGTCACCGCCAACGTTTAACACCGCGTTTTCCACCCCCTGGCTGCGCAGCTGCCGCAGTAACAGGTCGATCGCGTAGCCCTTGGCAAAGCCACCAAAGTCAAACTGCAGCCCTTCACCGCCGCGCAGCAGGTTTCCTTCGATCGACACGCCGTCCAGCTGCGCCAGCCGTCCGACGAAATCCTCCAGCCGGGCCGCGGACGGGAACTGGCCGGTCAGCTCCCCTTCATGAAATCCCCATTCCCGCACCAATGCCCCCAGCGCCGGGTGAAACAATCCCTGGCTGTTGTGGTAATAATCCAGCGAAGAGCGGATCAATCCCAACAACGGCGCCCCTACAGGTACCGCCGACGGCGCTTGCAGACTGAGGTTAAGCCGGTTCAGATCACTACCGGGCAGCCAGGGATCCCAGCGTTGCCCCCAAGCGATCAACTCGCGCCGGATCAACTCCTGCGCCGTCCGCGCCTTCTCATCGTCCGGTTCCCATAGCAGCACTTCCACCATCGTCCCCATCGCGTAGAAGCGAACATGATGCAAGTGCCGGTCCGCGCTGCCGCAGGAGCACAGCAACAGCAGCAGCACTTTGCAAGTGAGCAGGGAAATGCCGCGGCGGGGCATCAGGAACGGAGCTTCGCTTCGATACAATCGAGGATCTGATCCGCGATACCCAGGGCATATAGTTTGTCCAACTCCCGAATACCCGTCGGACTGGTAACGTTCACCTCCGTCAGCAACCCGCCGATCACGTCCAGTCCGACAAAAAGCAGACCCTGTTCACGCAGCACCGGGCGCAGCTGCTCGCAAAGACGATAATCGCTACCGCTGAGTTCCTCCCCCCGATAACTGCCACCAACGACCATGTTGGCCCGGAAATCCCCTTCCGGAGGCTGACGCAGCAACCCGTAAGGCAACGGCTCACCATCGATCAGGAAAATGCGCTTGTCCCCTTCCAACACCTGCCTGAGATAACCCTGCGCCATCGTGTAGACGGTGCCTCCCGAGGTCATCAGGTCGATGAGCACGGCGGCATTCAGATCCGACAGGCTGACTTTGATCACCGAACGCCCTCCCATCGCGTTCAGCGGCTTAAGCACAATGCTGCCCTGGGCGCGTAAAAACGCATGCAGCCGCCGTGGGTCACTGCTGACCAGCGTGGGCGGCATAAAATCGGCGAATCGGCCGGCAAAGATCTTTTCGTTTGCCCCGCGCACGCCCGCAGGGGCGTTGACTACCAGGGAACCTGCCGCCTCGGCAAACTCCAGCAAATGGGTCAAATAAATATACTCCATCGTGATGGGCGGATCTACCCGCAGCAAAATCACGTCCAGTTGATCGGACTCCGCCTCCAGCATTTCGCCCAGGCGATACCAGGAGCGCACGTCGTCCCGTACTTCAAGCGGTCGCATCTGCGACCACAACCTGCCGTCCCGCAGGCAGAGGTCGCCCGGCTCCATGTAGAGCAACTCCCACCCCCGATCTTGCGCGGCCAGCAACAAGGCCAGGCTGCTGTCCTTGGCAGCTTTAATCTGCCCGATCGGATCCATCACGACACCGAGCTTCATCTCCTGCCTCGCACTCGGCTCCGGACCCACGTCTGTTCCCGGTAGTGTATGATCATCGGGGCATGCGCCCCGGCGCGTGGCTGCGGCAGAAACCGGCAGGTTTCACCTGATTACCCATCATTTGAAAAGATTCCTTAGTCATCCGCAAATGATCGAACCTCAATCTGATTGCCCACCCGGCAGAGCATGCCCCAAGCGGGCTGATATTTTCCCGCCGGTCGCGCCCGGTGCCTGCGGGCCGCGCCGGCCCCTGATATTGATGCACGGGAGCGCTCCTTGACGTCACAGCTGCTGCGCATCGCAACCCGGCGCAGCCCGCTGGCAATGCGGCAGGCCGAGATCGTGCGGGACCGGCTCGCGCTGCTGTACCCGGACCTTGCGGTCCAGCTGATCGGCATAACCACCCTGGGAGACCGAAGCGCCCCGGCAGCCCCCGCCGAACTCTCTGTCAAAGCCATGTTCACCAAAGAACTGGAGGAAAGCCTGCTGAGCGGCGCCGCGGACGCGGCCGTGCATTCCATGAAAGACGTCTCCATTTATATGCCGGACAGACTGCATATCTGCTCGCTGCTACAACGCGAAGATCCGAGAGACGCCCTCATTTCAGGCCGATATTCCTCCCTGGGCACGCTGGCGTCGGGAGCGAGAATAGGAACCTCCAGCCTGCGCCGACGCTGCCAATTGTTAGCCCGCCGCTCAGATCTGGAGATTATTGAGTTGCGGGGAAATGTCAACACCAGGCTGCGGCGACTGGACCAGGACCGCTGCGACGCCCTGATCCTGGCGGCAGCCGGATTAAAGCGCCTCGGCCTGCAAGATCGCATCGCAGCGTACCTGGACCCGGCAGAGATGCTGCCCGCGGGCGGCCAGGGAGCCATCGGCATACAAGTGCGCAAAGATGACGAGCGCCGGGCACGGATACTGGGCGCCCTGCACGATGAGGAGACCTCAAGCTGCGTGCGCGCCGAGCGCGCCCTGGGCCGCCGGCTGGAGGCGGACTGCCGTATGCCGATTGCCGCTTACGCCTGCATTGAGCATGGTCAGCTTCGGCTTCAGGCCCTGCTGGGCAGCCCGGACGGAACACAGCTCCTGCGCGCCGAACAGAGCGGAGCCGCCGCCCAGCCGGAGCCGGTCGGAGAACGGCTGGCCGAGCAATTGCTGAGCCAGGGCGCAGACCGCATCCTGCGGCAGTATGGCCTGAAATGAATACGGAGCCGTGGCAACAGAGGCCCCTGACGCATATCAGCGTGTGGATCACCCGACCCGGGGTGCCCGGAGAACGCCTGTGCGCCGCCATCCGCGAACTCGGAGGCCAGGCGCTACACCTGCCTGCCATCCAGATCGAAGCGCCCGAGCTGGGGCCGGCGGAACTCGAAGGTATTGATGCCCGCGCCCGCGCCTGCACGCAGACCGTGTTCGTCAGTGGCAACGCCGTATGCTGGGCCATACGGCTGCTGCCAGAGCGCACGCTGCAGGCACTGCGCACAAAGCCCACGTACGCTCCCGGCGCCGCTACCGCCGCAGCCCTGCGGGAAAACGGCTTCCTGCACGTAAATACCGCCGCCGAGGGCAGCGAGTCGCTGCTGGGCCTGCCCACACTGTCAAAAGCACACATCGCGGGGCAAAAGATAGTAATATTTCGGGCAGAGGGCGGTCGGGAATTGTTGAGAGACAGCTTGAATGAGCGAGGAGCAGAAACGGAATACGCCGAGATCTACCGCAGGGTCTGCCCGCGATATGAGCCCACCGTGATGGAAAAACACTATCAGGACACAAGACCGGACCTGATCCTGGTCAGCAGCCGAACCGGTCTGCGCAACCTGCGCAAACTGTTTCCCGAGGCGTTGCTGCCGGAATTGCAGGACACCCATTTGCTGACCCTGAGCGAGCGCATCGCCGCATTGGCGAAGCCCCTGGGCTTTCGCCAGCTCCCGATCGTCAGCCCGGGCGCCAGCGAAGCGAATATACTGCGCAGTATTCTGCGATATGCCGCCACAGCCGAACAGAAGCCGGCAGGCTGATCCCGCAGGTCCGCCTCCACGCCTGCCGAAATTGCTTTGACCGGAGTACGCTATGGACCCTGATGCTGACTTCCCTGCCGTCACAGACTACTCCCGACCCGTCTCCGCGGAGCCTTCCGCTAATCTGCGCTCCGGGTCCAACAGCCATTGGACGCAAGACGCCGACCGACTAAAAGCACAGGCAACCCAAAGATGAAAGAGACCGAATCCGCGACGCACAGCCCGCCATCCCTGCCGTTGGAAGAAAGCGGCTCCCCAGCGCTACCGACCAGCCCAGCAACCGGCAGCACGCGCCGCCTGCCGTACTCCCTCCTGGTGCTGCTGCTCATCGTACTAGGCGCCGGCAATGCGGCATGGCTCTGGCGTGAGAAAAATACGCTGGAAGAATTCCGTTCCGGGCAACTGCGCGATCAGCGCCGGCATACGGACAGCAACATGAAGGAATTCAATCAGATCAAGCGGGAACTTGGTGCACTGACCGATCAGCAGATAGAACTGGAGCAACGGCTGGCAGAACGGGTCTTGGACCCGATCCGGCAAAACACGCAGTGGGCACTGGCTGAGATCGAATACCTGCTGATCATCGCCCAGCATCGCCTGTTGCTGGAAACCGACCCTAAACGAGCTCTGCGAGCTATGGAGTTGGCCAACGCCCGGCTGCAACACCTGGACGGCAACGGGCTGGATGAGGTGCGGGAACAATTTGAGCTGGACCTCAACGCGCTGCGGGAAGCGGCGGAACGAACCGGTTTCCAGGGCCTGGGCAGGCAGTTGTTCCGGCTTGGTCAAAGCTTTGGGCACTTGCCGCTTCGATCGCCGACGCGGGAGCAGAAAGCCACCGAACCGGCTGCCGACGAACTCGCGTCAGCAGAGCCATACCCACTGTGGAAAAAAGCTTCCTTATGGCTCTGGCGGGAATTCAGCGGACTGCTGCGCGTGTACCCGCAAAATGCCGGCGCGGCGCAGTCTTCCATGCCGCTGGTGATCCGCGAACACGCCTACCGCCTCGCCCGACTGGAGTTGGAGAGTGCGCGGCTGGCGCTACTGTACCAGGACAGGGTGAATTTCCTCAGTTCCCTGGAGGTGCTCGATGAATTACTGCGGGAACACTACGACCTCGAAGACAGCTCGGTGAACGCCACCCGCGCCCTGCTGGAAAAAATGAAGGCCACCGAGTTGGAGCCGGAATTGCCCCAACTCAGCTCCAGTTTAGAGAGTCTGCGCTTCTACCGACGGACGCTGGACGAACACAAGTGGGACTAACGCTGCGCCGCAACGCCTCTGGAGACTGAAAATGCGCAACCTCAGTTTCCTCTTTTTCAGTCTGCTGCTGATCACGGCCATCGCCGCGAGCTTGGTTTACTTGCCGGGCCAGGCCGTATTCACCGTGGCGGGACAGACCGTCGAGATGAACCTGTTGTTGTTCATCCTGCTCAGTTACCTGGTCATTAGCCTGATCAAGGCACTGCTGCAGGCGCCGGGCAAGCTGCGCGCAGTTTCCCGCCAGCGCCGCAGTCAACAGGAAAAACGGCTGCTAAACGAAGGCATGCGCTGCCTGCTGACCGGGGACTGGAAACGGGCTGAGCGGCTGCTGAGCAAGGGCGCCCAACTCTGCGATCGCCCTCTGCTGTACCACTTGGGCGCCGCCGAAGCAGCTTATCGCCAAGATCCGAAGCGTTGCCGGAAACATATGGACGCGGCCATGCACAGCGAACCGGAGGCCGAACTCAGTACCGCCATTCTGCGCTCCAGAATGTATCAAAGCGAAGGCGAAATCGGGAAAGCCATCGAATGCCTGCAGCCGCTGCCGCGCCGGTATCCGAAGAACCGCCTGCTCGATGAGCGGCTGCTGGAACTGAAGCTGGAACAACGCGACTGGGAGGGCGTACTGGAACAACTGGAGCGGCTCCGCCTTCCTGCCCAGAAAAGTTACGAACTGAAGGCGCAGGCCTTCGAGCACCTGCTATTCACCGCCAATCCCAGTCAGAAGCCAGACGACGTTGAGCGCATCTGGCAACGGGTGCCGGCCAAGCTGAAACGGGACGCCCGTACCATTAAATCCTATACCATCAGCTGCCTGCGCGGATCACTGGGCAGTTCCTGCGAACCCATGCTGAAGAAGGCGCTGAAACGCCGCTACGACCCGGAGTTGGCCCTGCTCTACGGCATGGTTCCCAGTCGAAAGCCCGCACAGCAACTGCGTTTTATGGAGCAGATGCTGGAAAAACAGCCCCAGGAGCCGATGCTGCTGCTCGCTGCCGGTCTGCTGAGCGCCCGCATGCAGCTTTGGGGCAAAGCCCGCAGCTACCTGGAAAGCAGCCAGAAACTGGCACCGCGGGCAGAAACCTGCAGAGCCATCGCCACCTTGCTCGAGCGTCAGGGGAATCATGCCGAGGCGGCCCGAAATTACCGCAAGGGACTGGAATTATTGCTGGCAAAAATGGAGCCCGGTACGACGCAATCGCCAGGCCTGTCGCTGGAAATTTCGCTCCCGGGCCGCGAAAGCGGCGCCATCACCGTCCCTAATTAGTCCCCGTTTCGCCCAGGGCCGTGTTACCGGCCTTATTCAAGCGGGACCGCTCCATACCCATTCAACCACCAGGCCAATATAAACGCCGGCACGGTTGCGACCGGCCCGCCCCAGGCCTGGCAGGCCAGGGCCGCGTGGCCGTGCTTTCGATCGATCGCCGCTTAACGACAACCGGTGAACATCACGAATCCTGGCCCCGGACAACGGGCGCACCCGGTCAACGCGCACTCAGCCAATTGCGGATCGGTATCCATTGCTCCTGGTCGTAATAACACCTTGACGGCGCCAATTCGAAGATCGTGAGTCCCCGCTCGATCGAGTCCGTGTAGTTGCGGCTGGCACGCAACACGCTGAGCAACCGGATCGGACGCCCGTCGGGGAAACGGAGATCGCGCAGGAACATCTCCGCCTTCGTGGTCATCAGCGTATCTTCCCGGACCCGATTGGCCAGCGTGGCGATGCGGACCTTGCCCCTGCGGACTTGGGGAATCTCCAGCAGAGTCTGCAGAAAGTCTTTTGCCGCCATCATGTCAATAGGAGACGGTAACACCGGAATCACAAAGGCACCCGACATCTGCGCCAGCCTGAGCATGGCCTGCGCCCGCAGGCCTGCGGGCGTATCAATGATCAGGTAATCCATGCGAGAAGGCAGCACCAGTTTCCTGCCAGTGATGACGGCAGTATGGATCGGTGCCCGCTCAGCAGGACGCAGGGAAAGCCAGGCTTTACCGCTGCCCTGCCCGTCCATGTCCAGAAAGGCCGTTTCGAATCCGCGCAACGCGTACATCCCGGCGATATTGATCGCGACCGTGCTTTTTCCACAGCCACCTTTAGGATTGATTACAGAAATTGTGTACATAAGCCCCCCTGGCAAATAACCAATGATGAATAAAACGACGGAGATGCGCAATCGACACTGATATAGGCTACGGATGCATCAGGCCCGATGCCGCGCCCGGATCAGCCGCTGCAGCGCGGGCGCGATGATTAGCTGCATGGCCAGCATTTTTTTGCCCTCGGGCACAACGATGGTATCGGGGGCAGATATAAAAGAAGCTTCTATCATCTCCAGAAGATAGCGGAAATCGACCCGGATTCTATTCGTGTTCCTGACATGAATGACGGAGAAACTCTGATCATGGGTCGGGACGTCCATCTCCAGGAAGGGATTTGACGTGTCCACCGTGGGCACGCGCTGAAAGTTAATATCGGTGATTGAGAATTGCGGAACGATGTAATGCACGTAATCGCGCATTCGGCTCAGGATCATTCTGATTGCGGCTTCCGACGAATATCCCCGCAGTGCCCGGTCGCGGTGGATTTTCTGCATCCACTCCAAATTGATGATTGGTGTTACGCCGATGAGCAGGTTAACGTGCCGGGCAACATTGATCGTTTTGGTCACCAGGCCTCCGTGCAGCCCCTCATAAAACAGCAGATCGGTATCTTGCGGCAGCGGCTCCCAGTCCGTCAACGCACCGAGGACGGCACCGCGCCGGGCGGCTTCCTCCTCATTGTGAATATAATACCGTCGCCGGCCCGTACCCGATTTGCCGTATTCGCGGAACAACTGATCGAGTTCTGCAAATAAATTGCCCTCCGGACCGAAATGTGTCATGTTCCTGCCCTCGTGCTCCGCGGCGACTACGACCCGGTCCATCTGCGCGCGGCTGTAGCGATGAAAGCCGTCCCCCTCAACGATCGCCGGCTGCAACCGCTCACGGCGGAAAATGCGCTCAAAAGCCATGCGCACGCTGGTGGTCCCTGCTCCAGAGGAGCCGGTCACGGCAATAATAGGATGTTTTCCAGACAAAATAACAAACCGTACTGGCGAGGAGTTCCATTGTACAAAATAGACCGTACTGATTCAGCCTCTCCGGCACGGACCCATCTCCGTCAATGCATAATTTTTATATTTATTTTCAGTGATATACTAAGAAGATCCCGAGTCCGTCCGGCTCCCCCCTGCCGAAGCAGGCAGCAGACGCCGGGCTGGTCAGATGCGCCTGAACGGCGGCCCTGTTTTCCCCCCTTGCGAGAACATAGAATACCGTCTTTTTCATCCATTCTCTTATTCACAGGCAAGCACCAGCCCATTGCATACAACTCCCACTACATACTCCTTAGCTGCTGACAGAAAATGCGCCTCAAGGCTGCTGGGCCACATGCGGCCGTATATGAAAATATACCTGCTGTCTATCCTCTGCATGATATTAACTGCCGTACTGCACCCGATCATCGCGTCCCTGATAGAGCCCCTGATCGACGACGGCATTATTGAGCAGGACGCGCACAAGATGCTGCTGATTCCGATCTGGCTGGCATTGCTGATGACCATTAAGGCGATCTTCTCTTTTTTTTCCAACTGGTCCGCGTCTTGGATTTCGCTGCAGATTGGCATGGATCTGCGCCGGGGGATGTTCAGTAATATCCTCTCTTTTCCGATCGGCTACTTCGGCAGTCACACCGAAGGCAGCGTTTCCTCCAAATTCTCCTACGAGTCGAACCTGGTTCAAGCCTCGCTGGTTACAACGCTGACGGCAATTTTCCTGGACGGCGTTTCCATCCTGGCGCTGCTCAGCTGGTTGTTTTACAAAAACTGGCTGTTCACGCTGCTCGCGCTGCTGGGCGCTCCGTTGATCTTGCTGACCCTGGCCAAGTTGAGAAAACGCATCCGTAGAATGCAGGATCAATCACAGCATTCCACCGGAGAGATCATCCACTTGGTGGGTCAGGCAATTTCTGCCCTGAAAGTCATCAAGATTTTCGGCAGCGAGGCACAGGAAAGGCAGCGCTTTACCAAGGTCATCAACCGCAACCGGCAGCAATCGATGAAGGTGATCATCACCGGCGCACTCGGCACGCCGCTGGTGCAAATCGTGCTGATCGTGCCTATTTTCTGCATGGTCTACGTCGCCAACCAGCAGATCCTCGCCGGCCAGACCTCCCTGGGAGAATTCATCGCCTTTTTTACCGGCTTCCTCATGCTTACCAAGCCGCTGAAAAACCTTTCCAATATCAACCAGATGATACATCAAGGCCTGTCTGCCGCCGCCAGCATATTCGCGCTCATCGACGTCCCCGCGGAACAGGACAACGGCCACGTAAAGGCGCGACGGGTCCGAGGCAGGATCGACATTTCCCAACTGCAATTCAGCTACAGAAAAGGCGGCCCCCCTGCTCTCAACGGGGTCAACCTGGAGATACAGGAAATGGAAACCGTCGCGCTGGTGGGTCCCTCCGGCAGCGGTAAATCCACGCTGATCAATCTCATTGCCCGCTTCTATGAACCGGACGCAGGCTACATAAGGCTGGACGGACAGGACCAGCGCGCATACACGCTGGACTCCTACCGCTCACAACTGACCATCGTCAACCAGGAAGTGGTGCTGTTCGACGACACCATACGCAACAACGTCTGCTGCGGAGCGGAGCCTGCCGAGGCGGACCTGCAACGAGCCATCGAAGACGCCTATGTCACCGAATTTACTGATTCGCTCCCTGACGGGCTGGACACCCAGGTCGGCGAAAACGGCATGCAGCTCTCCGCCGGTCAGCGCCAGCGCATCGCCATTGCCCGTGCCCTGCTCAGAAACCCGCCCATCCTGATCTTTGACGAGGCGACCTCGGCGCTGGACGCGATCTCAGAGAGATACATTCAGGCCGCCTTGCGCAAGGCGACCTACCATCGCACCTGCATCATCATCGCCCATCACCTGACGACCGTGCAAAACGCGGACCGGATTGCCGTCATCAGGCAAGGCCGGATCATCGAGACCGGCACACACACGGACCTGCTGCAACGCGCCGGGCTGTACGCCAAGCTGCAAAACAGCGTGCTCTCTCCGTAACACCAATCATCCATGCGCGCTGCCGGCCCAGGATGGCAAGGCGCATGGAACAGGCAGAGTTAGACCGTTTCCCTGGCCTGCGGTTGAATACGGGGGCGGAAGGCACGAATGCGGCTTTTCAGCTCTTGCAGTCCGTCCGGGGCCGATCCATAGCGGTAGCGAACATAAAGCTCAGTGATCCGTTCCACTTCCTGCCGGCAGGAACGGGTCAGCCGCCCAGCGATCGAGTCCGCAAAATCCAGCGGTCCCTGTACCGGGCGGCGAGGCAACCCTGCCCGGGCCAGCTTCAGGCAAAACTGCCGGTAGAGTTCGACCACTGGCTCTGCCCGGCCGGGGCTACGGCGCAGCATCCATGGGATAAACAGCAGTAAAAGCAGCGCGAACCATTTCAGCGCCGCCAGCAGCAGGCCCGAAATATCCAGTCGCTGCATCCCCATGTTCTGCAGCAGTTTCAACTGCCGCTGCCGATCATACGCTAAAATCCACTGGTTCCAGCGGTTGTTAAGAGCATCCAGGGAAAACCGGGCCGTGCGCCACCACTCCGAGAAGTGCGTGCCGGAGCCAATAATGAATAACTCATTTGCAACCGGCAGAAAATCATCAACCCCCAACTCCAGCCGGTTCGGGGCCACCACTGCGGTCGGATCCACCCGCCGCCATCCTTCCTCCGGCAGCCATACCTCCGTCCAGGCATGGGCGTCTTTCTGGCGCACCGTGTAATAGCCTCCCACCGGATTGAATTCGCCGCCCTGGTACCCGGTCACCACCCGGGCCGGGATACCGGCGGCCCGCATCAACAGCACAAAGGCGGACGCGTAGTGCTCGCAAAATCCCTGCCGCGTGTCAAATAAAAATCCGTCCATCAGATCCGCCTGCAAAGGCGGCGCGCGCGGCTGAAGCGTGTAGACGTAACCTCCGGTGCGGAACGTCTGCAAGGCGCGATTGACAATTTCAGACGCCGCCAGACCCTGCTCGCGCCAGCTTCTGCCCAGGGACACGGTACGCAGATGCCGGTCGGGTGGAAGCTGCAGCCCGCGCTGGAGCCGCCGCGGATTTTCCGGAACGATTCGATAATCCACGTAGGAGGTTAATTCGTGGCGGACTCGGGCCTGCACGGGCCGGACGTGAACGAGTTGCAGATCCGGCGTGATCCGGGTGCCCTGCGGCGCCCGTACGGGCAAATCCAACGCAAACAACCAACGCCCGCGATGCGGCTCCATCGTGATCGCGTAAGCGGTCGCGGCACCCTGCCTGGCAAAACCATCGTAACGCTGTGCCTTGGAATCGCCCTGCTTCCAGGTAGTCCCGTCCGTCTCCCATAGTACCGGGCCTCTCCAGTATAATTGTGCCGTACTCGGCTCCGGACCGTAAAAATCGACCCGAAACGCGATCGCGTTGGATTGGATCAGGGAACTGATAGTGCCGGGCGCCATGGTTTCTCCTACCCCGGTAATTCCCGTCCGCACCGACTCCGCCAATCCCCACAGCGGGCCGGGAAGTCGCGGGAACAGTACAAACGCCACCAATGCGAACGGCAGTGCCTGCAACAGCAGTACCGCACTCAGGCGCAATCCTTCCCGGGAAGCACGCCGACCGCCATAATCATGACACAGGATCAAGGAGGTCGTAATCGCCACGATCGTCAGCAGCACGTATAGGGTAGCACCCATCGACTGGTAGTAGAAAAACAGGGTTGCGGTATGAAAATATCCGGTCAATACGGTCACGTGGAAATCCCGCTCCGAGGCAATCTCCCATAGCTTCAGTGCAACGACCGCCGTGAGCAGCGCAACGCCCGGCTCCCTGGAAAACCATCTGCCGTAAGAAAAATAGATAAGGGTCAGCACCACGATCATGACAACGCTAATCAGCAGAAACCTGACCAGCCTGGCCGAGGTGGATGGCGGATTCATCCGTACCCCGGAGCCAAAACGCACCATCCCCCACCGGCCCAGCACGAGTCCGAAGAAAATGCCCGTGATGGCAGGTGGCAAGTGGGGGACGTGCAACAGGGTGGTCATCACCAGGCCGGCGCTCAACCAGCGCAAGGCCGCCAGGTTCCGCTGAAAATATGCTGTACTCGTCACGAAATCTTCCCAATGCCGTACAGGGCGAGTGCGCGCAGACACCTGTTGCAGTGCCCTTCCCCCTGCCCCGGCGGGATTCGCATTCCCGGCAAATCCAGTCCATATTCCAGGCGCTCCTCCCTGGCCTCCAGAACCCAGGTGCACAATTGAGAAAGCGCAGCTTCCTGATCGTGCAAGGCAGAGACGTGCTGCCAGGACAAGTACAGCTTCAGGGCAACGCCGCCGACAAACTCGCCGACCAGCAGTTCCCGCGAACCCAGGCTTTTCCAGGAGATGCTGCGCGGCGGGTCACCAGGCTGATAACGGCGCATGCCTTGAAAATCCTCCGCCCCAGGCTCCCTGCCTGTGCTCTCACCCTCTTTCTGCATCGGCGGCGGCGGCAACGGCAGCAACGCCTCGGGGCGAGGGTATACCAGGCAGCGCGGCGGCCGGGGCAGGGTTGCCCAGGCACGAAACAACCCCATTGGATAACGACTGGAAACGCGAACCCGATGCAGCAGCAGCCAGCCGCGCGCTTCCGTCGGCAGGCTCAAACTGGCAAAGAGTGCCACGTTGGGCGGCACATACAGGGCAATGGGCAAAGGAGAGCCCGGCGGCTCCCGGGCGTCCCGGCTGGCGTCCTCTTTCTCGCGCCGCAGACTCTCTTCGTGCGAGTGACAATTCAGTCTCTGCTCCCTGCGCCCGTCGGGAAGCTGCTGCAATCCAAAAAACTCCAGGGCATGACAGCGTTTATCCTGCGGATTTTGCAATTGGAACGGAAACACGGCACGGTGCCCGGCAAAGGTCGGCTCCGGGTGCCGCAGTTCCAATGCCAGGCCATTAAGATTGCGGTGCGTGTGCAGCATGCAAACCAGCATCACACTGCCCAGCAAAAACGCGACCCCGTACATCAGGCTGTTGCTGTAATTGATCCCGCCCAGCAAAATCAGCAAAAGAACGACCAAGTAGGTCATCCCCTGCCTGGTCGGCAGGATATAGATATTTCCCAGGCCTAACCGCAACGTACGCACGGCGGTCGGGCCATCGGTAACAGGGCGGGATTGCACGGCAGGCGACCCGCGATCAGGGGATGGGGATCTCCGCGATCAATTCCCGCACCGCGTCATCGGCTCCCAACTCCTTTCCCGGCCCGCCGCGCAGACGCAAGCGGTGGCTGATCGTGCCCGGCAACACCGCCTGCAGATCCTCAGGCAACACCATCGATCGGCCATTCATCAAGGCCCATGCCTGCCCACAGTGCAGCGCTGCCAGGCCGGCACGAGGAGACAAGCCAAGCTCGTAATTCGGCGACTCCCGGCTAAAGCGCAACAGCTCCTGCAGGTAATCCAGCAAAGCGTCGCTGACATGGACGGTAGAGACTAGTTTTTGCGCGCCCAACAGCCAGTCCACTGTCTCCGGCGGCTCCATCTCATGCAGCACTTGACGCCGGTCGGCCCCACGGAGCAATTCTCGCTCCGAGTCCATGTCCGGGTAACCCAGGCTCAATCGCATGGTAAAACGGTCCACTTGGGACTCTGGCAGCGGGAAGGCGCCGATCTGAGAAAACGGGTTTTGCGTGGCAATCACAAAAAACGGGTACGGCAACTCGCGCGTGTGCCCCTCCACCGTCACCTGCCGCTCCTCCATCGCCTCCAGAAGTGCGCTCTGCGCCTTGGGAGTGGCCCGGTTAATCTCGTCCGCCAGCACCACCTGCGCGAACACCGGACCCGGATGAAACTGAAAGGTATCCGTCTGCCGACTGTACACTGAATAACCCAGAATATCGGCCGGCAGCATATCGCTGGTAAATTGAATTCTCTGGTGCGCCAGGCCAAAAAGACGGGCCAGCAGATGGGCCAGTATCGTCTTGCCGACGCCGGGCAGATCCTCGACCAGCAGATGGCCGTGCACCAACATACAAGCCAGGGCCAAACGGATCGTCTGTTCCTTGCCCAGCAATACCCGGCCGGCTCGTTGAACCAGCTGCTCAACACGGCGTCCAGCCTGTTCAATTGCAGAGCTATTTTTATCAGAAGCACTCATGGGCAGGAAAATCCACGCCCTCACGGCGCATAGAGGGGGGATATTATAGCGCAGACGCCACTAACCAGCACCTGGGCAGCAATCTTTACGCGGGATTTTCTGTAGTGCCGGCATTTTCAACAATGCCCGCTGCTTTCCAGTGCTCGCCGTTCCTTGCGTTCCCCGGATCAGTTGCAGTGTCACTGGGCGGCATTACCGGGCACTGTGCGAACACCGGGACAGCAGCCCATCCGGTCCGTCCCATGAATGAGGCAGGGCATGCGTGCGCCACGAACTTTCGCCGGAGAACATTTGCGATCATTAAAGAAGTCACGGCCAAAGAACCCATGCACGATCCGGCAACGGGTTTTGTTATTTTCATCAGTTGACGGAAGGCTCTCCCATGCAGTGCCACGAAATACCAAGACAAAAGTCCTGTCCCGGTTTGACCGGGGTCACGTCAAGATAAACGTTGGCCGCCGTGTAGTCATTGGCGTTGCCGAGCCAGCCGATGCTATCCCGCCCCGCGTAAAAGTGAAACTTGAAGCCGGCGGAACGTTCAGTGTAGACCAGTCCCACCCCCTGCTGCTGCTTGCTGTCTATGGCGCTGAAAATCAGGCGGGGCAGTGCCGAATGGACAAAGATATCAGTGTAGAAAAAAGCCTTTTCAAACCGGGGTTGCGGATCGGGGACGTTGGGACCGACCTCAAAGCCCTGCAGCTTGGAGTCATGCGGGGTAATCTGCAGGGTAGCCGGATTAAATTGATCCCCGTTGCCCAGGTAACTGAGCTTCCCTTGCGTAAGGCTGAAGGCTTGACCGCTCTCATTGAAGCGCGTTTGGGACAGATCGATGACCATTACGCCTCCAGTACCGATCACCTCGGCCTGCCGGCTCCCGGTGATGGCGATTGCGGTGTTGACGCCAACGCCAACGCCCTGCTTGATCGCCAGCTCCCGCATCGCAACCAGGCTCGCCGCAAAGCGCCCGTGGGAAAAATAATGCTGGTCAATGAACCAGTCATCGGACAACAAGCCGAGGCCGCGCTGGGTGGCTTGCTCCGTCAGGCCGGCGTGCAGCGCTGCAGCGGCCCTGGTATCGGTGCTGAGAACCGTGTGACCGGCATTGGCACCGGCAACAACGCCACCCCTGGCGTGCATTTCCCAAATTGCCGCCAGCATCGGGCTGGCCGTGCCGTCGGCAGAGTAGAGAGTCCGGGCGATGTATTGCGGGGCCCCGCCGGTGAAAAAAATGCCGTCGGCGTTCCTGACTTTGTCCAGCAGAGTCTCGTCTCGTACGGCCTGCCGATAATCCACTCCGATGTCACGGGTCTTGGGCGAGACCGGGATCAGTTCCGCTGAAGCGCCGTATTTATGCAGCGCCTGCACGGCGAATCTGCCATAGAGTTTTGGGCGCCCGGTTGCGGTGGGAAATACCGCAAACTTTGCGCCCTGACCGCCGGCGAGTTCAATAATGCGCTCCCAGACGGCTTGATTGTCGTAACGCAAAACGCCGCCGATGAGCACAACGGCGCCCGGCTCAGCGGCCGCAGAGGTAATTGCGGTCAACGCGAACAAGACACTCAACGACGTGACCCGCGGGGATTTCGGTAAATCCACTAAGCCGAGGCTATCCCGGTTGACTCGGCATCTTGCGCGGCGGCGGGGGCCGATTCAGCGGCGCCGCCAAGATGCAGTGAATTGAACACCACCAACAAGCTGGAACCTGCCATCAGCAACGCAGCGATGACCGGCAACAGCAATCCACCCGCTGCCAGGGACAAGGCTATCGCGTTATAACCCAGCGCCCAGGCGATATTCGTATAAATGGTCCGGCGCACCCGGCGGGAGAGCTGCAGCAACCAGGGCAACTGGTTCAGCGCGCCTTCCGGCAAAATCACCTCCGCTGTTTCCTGCGCCATGTCAGTTGCGCCGCCTACCGCAATACCCACGTTCGCCACCGCCAGCACCGGCCCATCGTTCATTCCATCACCGACCATCGCGATCGCACCGTATTGCCCCCTATAGTCCCGCAATGCAGTTACTTTCTCTTCCGGGGTAAGCGCCGCCCTCCAGGTACCGATGCCTGCGGTCTGCGCGATGCGCTCGGCGGCGGCGTGATTGTCCCCGGTCAGCAGGCAGGTAGCGAGTCCGGATCGGCTTAACGTTGCTGTCACCTGCCGGGCACCTGGCAGGAGCGTATCCGTCAGCCCCAACAGGCCCTTCACCTCGCCGTTCCAACCGACGTAAACCAGCGTGGCGCCGTGCAGGGCGGTCATTGCCTGCCTGGTTAACGGTTCAGGAATACTCCAGCCCAGCAGCGACATAAAGGCCGCGGAACCCATCACAGTGGTTTGGCCTGCATGGCTGCCAACCACGCCGGCCCCGGGATGTACGTGGATATCATCGTGCGGCAACGGCTCCACCCCGATGGTCCGGGCAGCCTGGCCGATACCCGCGGACACCGCATGTTCTGATCCCTGAGCCAGGCCGGCGGCCCGCTGCAACAAGTCCTGCTCCGATAAGCCAAGCGTGAAAACTCGCTGCAGGCGCATCTCGCCATCGGTCAGCGTGCCGGTTTTATCAAAGGCGATGGCTTTAATGCCGGCCAAACGTTCCAATACACCGCCACCCCGGATCAATATGCCGTGCTGAGCTGCCTGCCCCAGGCCCAGCGTAGTCGCCAGCGGCGCTGCCAGCCCCAACGCGCAGGGACAAGCGACCACCAACACCGCCAGCGCAGCCAGCAATCCGCTCTCCAAACTGCCTTGGTGCCAATAAAACATCGTCACCAGGGACAACACGATCACCATCGGAACAAAGATGGCCGCCGCCCGATCAATGATTTCACCGGCGATGCTTTTACGGTCCAGGGCTGCACTCACAAATCGGCTGATTTGGCCCCAGCGGGTACCAGTGCCGGCCGCGGTGGTACGCACCAAAAGTTGACCCGTACCATTGACACAACCAGCGTAAACCGTGCTGCCGGGCCATTTGAACTGAGGCTCGTGCTGACCACTAAGCATGGCTTCATTACAATGCGAGCGGCCCTCCAGCACGATACCGTCGACGGACACACGTTCGCCGGGACGCACCCTGACCACGGTGCCCGGCCGGATGGTTTGAACCGCCTGCTCAACGTCCTGGGCGCCTGCGACAACGGTCGCTGTAGCCCGCTCCGCGGCCAGCATGGGCGTCAAACTGCGTACCGTTCGGGCTCGGCCCGCCGCTTCCAGGTAGCGTCCCACGGTGAACAACACCAGCACCATGGTCACGGTGTCAAAATAGACCTCGGGGCCGCCGGCAACGATTTGCCAGGCGGAATAACCATAAGCCGCCAGTGCGCCTATGCTGACCAAGGTATCGGCAATCGCCCGTCCCTCCAACGCGGCCCGCCAAGCGGTCCTGATAAACGGTTCGCCAAGTATAATCAGCACCGGCGTTGCCAGCGCCCACAACAGGCCGTGGATGATCTGCACCAGTTGCGCATCTTGCGGAGGGAAAGAGTTGGAGTACAACAGCAAGCTGAACAGCATGATGAACATGGCTAAAAAGGTGCCTACCCCAAGCCGTACCAGCAACCAGGCAGCCTCGGACTCTTCCCCCTGCCCGTGACTGACTTGAAAAGCCAGGCAACAACCATAGCAACAAAATTGGTAAGTCTCGCCGTTGATCTCCCGCTCCTGCCCGTCTCTGCGGACCGGCAAGTAACAGTGGCTGCACTTCATGGCGGGACTCAAACCGGAATGCCGGGCCGGCCGTCTTTTAATGGCCGTGGGCGCCAAGCGACAACGCGCCCCGCCCCAGCGTTATACAACCAAGAACAATAACGAACAGGCCGGCGATGCGTATGCCGCGCAGCCGCCAGTTAAAACTCAGCCGCGAGCCAAGACCGCCCGCCAGCAGCATGGCGGGGAACGTGCCGAGGCCGAAAGCCACCATGATCAGCAGCCCGGGCAGAGACCCACCGCTGGCCGCCGCCTGGGCAATGAACGCGTACACCAGGGGACAGGGTAGAAAGCCGTTAAAGACTCCAAACGCCAGCGGTGCGGCAGGACTCGGCGTTCTCAGCAAATCGCGTAAAGCTTGCGCAAAAAACAAGCCGCCCAATCCCGGTTCAACGCGCCGGTTTTTAAAATAGCCCAACAATTGCAGACCGATAAAAATCATTAGCGCACCAGAGAGCAATGCCAGCAAGCGCTGGAAAATGACCGCCGGATTGCCGGTCAAGTGCAGAACCAGGGAGGAGCTAAGGGAACCAATCACCGCGCCAAGGAAGCAATAAGCGCTAACCCGGCCTGCGTTGTAGAGTAAATGGCGTACTAAAGTGGCGGAACGTCCGCGCGGATCAGAGCCAACCGTGCAGGCCAGACCACTGCACATTCCCAGGCAGTGCAAACTGCCTGCAAATCCAGCCAAAAAGATCGGCAGATAAGACAGCACCTACTGGAAGTGCAGCCAGATAAGCCACAAACCAAAGCCCACGAACATCGCCATCGCAAAGACCAGGCAAACAAGCGCAATGGTTGGCATGGTTTTCCTCCTAACTGAGACCGAACATCACGCCCAGGACGTTGAAGCCGATTTCAGAAAATAAAAAAATAAAATTCACTATGGATAGCCCCATAACTATTTTTACGCCCGACATCATTCCATCCTTCTTGATCAATAATCGCCCAAGCCTGGTCCCAGCTCGTTATAGCCGGGCAAGGCCCAATACTCAATGGCGTAATACGCCGCCCAGACCAGCATGATCACATAGACCACGTTCAGCCAGGCGGGAAGCCGACCATGGCGGGCATTCACGGTGCCCGTTCTCTCCAGTTTATCCTCATGCTCATTGCCGGACAAATTGCCCGGGGCTTCCTCGCCCGTAGGCTCCTCCTCCAACCGGGCGACTTGAGGCTCTGCCTGGGGATTGGTGGTTGGGTCATTCATCTTTTTCCGCCTCCAAAACTTGATGCTTGGCGTCTTCGATATTGTTAAACAGGCCCGACAGGATGGCCCAGATAAAGATGAAAACAGCCCCCAAACTCATCAGGAAGGCGACCATAAATTGCCATGCGACCAATCCAAACACAGTTATTCCTCCTTTTTCAATTCTACCAGATCAAAGCCCTTTCTGCTGGCCCAAGCCTCACCCGCGTAACGCGCTTGCGCTTTCTTTTCCGCGTCATCCGAGTCCGCGCCAGCAACCGACCGGTTACTGTCATTGAACCGGATCTCGGTCTGATAGGCCAAGGACGATTCTGGAGCTTCCATCCCAGGATCGTTGAGTGCCCGGCGGTCAACGTCCGCAACCCGCAAAGGTTTTCCAGTCAACGGATCTTTAAACGCCGACAGTGAGAGCACGTAATAGGCCAGCGACCAGCGCTCCTCGTCAGGCAGCGAATCGGCATACGACGGCATCGGCGTACCGTTGATACCTGCGGTGATGCTTCGGTAGATGTCCTTGACATTGGGACCGGATTTGAACAACCCCCTGGTCAAATTGGCCGGCGGGATCGGATAGCCAAAATCGTCTTCCTGCTCATCGGCCTTGTCACCGTCTCCCCTGCCTTCATTGCCGTGGCATTCCCAGCATTTGGCGCTTTGCCAAACCTCTGCGCCCTGCGACACGAGATCCTCTGAGGCTTCCGGCGGAAAGCCCAGGTAAAAGGGCCGTTCCGGCTCTTCCTCGACGAAGTATGCGTAACTATCGCCGGGGCTGGTGCGGTCTATCGCCAGTTCATATTTAACATATTGGATCACCGCCAGGCGGTCTTTGTTCGGCAACATGTGAAAGGACGGCATTGCAGTGCCGCTCACGCCACGGGTGAGGGTGCGCATCAAGTCACCATCGGTGGGCAGGGAACCGGTCGGCGTGACGCGAAACTTGAACAACCCGTACTGAAAGTTGCGCGGGCGCACCTGCAGAAAAGTAGCCGCCAGGCCGTTACCGTCACCGCTGACTCCGTGACAACCGATGCAGCGGCGCTGGTACACGTTTTCGCCGTAGCTGGTCAACTCCTGCGCCCGCGGAATAGTCATTTCGTTGATCTCAAGCTGATGAGGAAAAAACAGATCGCGCCATTTGCCGCGGTTGGTACCGAGTTTCTGGAGGTAGGCGATCAAGTTATCCAACCTCTCGGTGCTCGCAACTAATTCAACCGTCTCGCCGGTATATTCTTCATTGGGCGTGTGAATCACCGGGTACTTCCCAAGTTCGCGCACGAAGGTAAGCCCTTCAGGGTTAGGCGTCAGCAAAATTGGCGGCTCTTGCGAGGAGAAGTCAAACAGCTTTTCCGTGTAAGAGTTCTGCTCCAGCGTTTTGTTCCCTGCGTCGTCTTCCACAATCTGGACCGGACCGTACGGACCATCAAAAAACTGGACAAAACGCGGCATGATCGAGTCCGCCACCACCATGCGCGGGTTCCAGAAGTGAGCCAAGTGCCAATCATCACCGTATTTCAACCCGACGCGCGACAGGTCCGGGCCAATGCGCCGAGTGGAAAACAAATGCGGCTGATCAAAAACGTATTCACCCGCCTGGGCGACCGGCCCCCAGCGGCGCGTTTCTCCTGCTACCGGACGCACAAACTGGGAATGGCAATACCAGCAGCCCTCAGCAAGGTAAGTTCTGCGACCATCGGCCTGGTCCGGAGTGTAGTCGGTGGCATCGCTGACCATCCATTTGAGTTCGCCGACGTCGGTACGCACTACCCGGGTTACTTTACTGTCCCGGGATTCCGGCACCAGGGCCGGTAACACGCCCTGCACCAGAGTGGCTGCCGAAACGCAGGCAATGCCGGCGCCCAGCGCGATAATGCGGGTACTACTCATGACAACGTCTTCTCCGCCGCAGCCGGGGCCGGCGCGGTGATCGGTCCGGCGCGGGGAACAGCAGGCGCCCGCGCCGCCAGCGCGGTGCGCATCAAGTTATAAGCCAGCAATGTAATACCGAGGTCCATCAACGAGCCTGCGATCGTGCGCACCAGCCAGTAGGGCTTCATCGCAACCACCGTATTGATCCATTCCGTACCTGCCATCAACATATAGCCTTGCTCAATGCCCTGCGCGGACAAGCTGATACCCATCAAAGAAATGCCAATCGTGATCAGCCAGAACGACCAGTTGCCGAGTGTGAACGACCACAATGGCCGCCCGCACAGACGCGGCCAGACGTAAACCAAGCCGCCAATAGCCCAGACTACGAAGGTGCCAAACACGGTCAGATGGGAGTGGCTAATCACGAAATCGGTAAAATGGGTCGGTTCCTGTATCGAACGCAACGCCTCGGTGGAACCCTGAAAGCAGCCAATCAAGTACATGAGCGAGCCCAGTATCATGAACTTGGCGCACAGATTCTGACCGAAGTTGTGCCAGCGCCCGATCATGGTGCCGAAGAAATTCTGCAACACGGTCCAGACCGGAATGATCAGCAGCATTGAAGTAATGATTGCCAAAGTTTCAGCCCAATCGGCGAACGGGCTGTACAGGTAATGGTGTAGTCCCACAAACGGGTAAAACACCGCCAGCGACCAGAACCCGACCATCGACAATTTATGGCTGTAGATCGGATTTTTGACGCTGGCCGGGAGAAAGTAATAGATCAGCACATAACCGGCCGGTGTGATCCACAGCCCCACTATGTAGTGCAGGAACAAGCCGTGAAAAGCCGCGTTGTTGGTGCCCGGTATAGCATAGGGGATAACAAACCCCAGGAGAAGGTTGGCAACGGTCCAGACCAGTGCCGCCACCAGGTACCACAGCGAAACGTACATGGGCCGAACGACGCGCTTGGCGACCGTTACAATGATCTGGCAGGTAATCGCGGCAACCGCCAGGAAGAACATGATGTCCGGGACCAGCGGCAACTCGCCAGCTTCAAGCCCCTGATTGTAACCCAGCAACAACGAGACCATGCCGAAAACCAGGGCGGCATTCCACAGCCACAGCAATGGATAGCCCCAGTGCGACTTATAGACCGCAATGCCGGTCAGGCGCGGCACCAAATAATACATCAAGCCGACAAACAGGGTGGAAAACGCCCCGAAGATCACCCCGTTGACGTGCATCGGTCGCAGCCGTCCAAAAGTGAAATACTGCGACTGGCCCAGGTAGTCAGGGTAATTAAACATCGTCGAGATGGTAATCCCGATGGATGGGGCAAACATCAACCAGACGACACCCCACAATAACCACTGGCGGATCAGCCGGTAGTCCGTTATCTCGGCATAATTAACCTTACCGGCTGCTGAGACTGCTGTTGCGCTCGCCACGGCTACAATAATCTCCCCTTATTATTTCTTAAAATGATTGGTTTCAACCGACGCCCTGAAAATCAACCATACGGCCAATCATCCCCTGACATAAGTCCTCAGGGCATCGGCGGCAACCAATGTCTAAAGTGCGATCCAGGGTGGATCTTCTTTCCTTAGTGTCGCCCCGGATCCAGCTTGGAACCACGGTTGGCCCAGTGCGCGTAAGCCTCAATGGCTTTCATGGCCGGGCCGTCCGGATCGATTATTTCACCTTGCTGCGGCTTCTCAATACACCAGTTGACCATGTCGCGGAAAGTGGCAAACTCCCCCATCTGCTCCTGGAACTTGGGAAACTCCTGCGGATGAGAGTCCGAGGTATCCGGATGGCACATGGCACAGGCCGCTCCCGTGTTGGAGAGATTTATGCCAAATTGCTCCTGGGTAGCCTTGTCGCTGTGCCAGAGCAAGTCGCCAATGCGGACCTGTTCTATAAACTCTTCCTGGAAGGCGTTCAACTGCTCGTCGGAATGCTTTTCTTTATGGGCCAGCGCCAAGCCGGCAGCACTCCAAAAAAGCAGCAAAGTCATCCATCCGCTCAACCTCCGAAGCGTATAAGGCGCGTGTTTGCTGTTCATCATCCTGGCTCCTCTCTAACTTGCCAAGCCTATTTATAAGGCCACATTTTGTCAGCAATACGCCGACTCAATATCTGGTTGCCATTATCGCCGGTGCCGGAATCATGTGCCGCCTCGGCGAAAATGTGGTCAGGCTTGCGCCACATTTTGTAAGTGTTATCTACGCCGTTGGTGTCCATCCCAAGCAGGCTCCAGCCGAGACCGTCAAAGTGATCACCCGGATCAGCCCGCAACATCGGTTTAGTCAGTGCCGGCACACCCTCCGGTGCGTAGGGCCAGGGCCACGAAGTAGCCAGCATGCCAATCGAGCGCATGCCGCCAATCTCGTTATAGAGCACCTGGTGAGTGTGACCATGGATGTTGGTGATGTCGGTAAATCCTGCCAAAATCTCATGCACCTCGCGCCAGTCCCGTACCCAGAAGTTCCACGGCGGATAGTACTCATACAGCGGATTATGGCTGAACAAGATCAGCGGATCGCCCTTGGGCCAGTCGGAAACCGCGTTCTGCAACCATTTCAACTGCTCGGGTCCCAGCCCCGACCACGGGCCAGCCACGGTACCGTCCAACGCTTCCATGTGACCCATGCGCTCGCGCGGGGTCATCTTTTTGACCGTCCAGTAATCCGGTGCCTGACCGACGGTGTTGAGACCAATCAGGCGCACGCCTTTATGATCCTTAACCCAGGGCGAGGTACCGAACTCCTTTTCCCATTTTTTGCCCAGGTCCAGATACCAGTCATGCTCGCCGGGGATAAACAATTTCTCCTTGACGGTCGTCAGTTCCGCCAGCAGCTCCTTGCCGAGATCCAACTCCACCGGGTCTGCAGTCTGTGCCAAGTCGCCGCCGAATATCAGAAAATCCATCGACGAACCTATATCCTGCACTTCTTTAATCGCACGCTTAGTCTTTTCGACGAAACGCTCATTGACGTCGCGCGGATAGAGATGAGTGTCAGAAATCCAAGCAAACTTGAATGGCTTTACCGCCGCCGAAGCAACATCAATGGTGTTGATCAGCGGAAACCAGCCACTGTAAGCCGCCATTCCAGCCGCTCCGCCAATTAACGACTTCTGTATGAAAGTCCGGCGAGTGATCGTGGTGGCGGGCGCAGGACGCTTGCCGGGAGGGTTCAATTCCCGCTGCATCGTGCGGCGTATTTTGTCCAGTTCGTTCATACCCAGATTATCTCCTCTAACTTCACGAAACGTATTTGGCTTAACTACCTAGCTCAACAGTGACTTCCACCGCCTTGCCAGCTTCCACTGTCACAGCGGTTTCATTTGCGCCGGTTGCCAACTGCCAGACAACTAGAGTATAGCTTCCCGCAGGAATATCAGCAATCTCAAATGTGCCGTCTTCGCCACTAAGAGCGTAGTACGGATTCTCAGCAACGTAGATGTGCGCCAACATCCAGCCGTGGGCATCACAGTCAACCTTTACGATCCCGGGCTTTTTCAGCTGCTTGGTGATTTTCTGGCCCTGGTTCGGCAAAGCCAGATTAAATGCCGTACGCCTGCCGTAATAGCCATGCGTATTATGCAACACCGGGTCCGAATTAATAATATCCACCGGCCCTTTAGGCATGATCTGCACCTGGGGCTCGAAAACACAGCCTTTCTGGTCCAGCACCGGGGTTTCCGTGCCTGCCCCCCACGCTTTGCCTTCCTGCACCTTTTTAAGGTAGACCACGGCCTCGCGTACGCCATTATTCTCATCGACCAGAATCTGTGCTTCTTTGCGCTTTTTACCGCAGATTTCAGAATCCTTGGTCGGGATAATCGTCTTCACCGGCACCCTGCCGTTGAACACAACCTTGCCCTGCAAGGACCCTCCGCTGCTTACTTCTATTTCCTTATAGGCATACGCCAAAGAACAGGTGAGAGACAACGCAAATGCGCTGACGCTCACAATAGGCATGCGACAATCCATGCAAAATCCTCTTAAACCCCGTAATCCCCGAAACGGGGATAGTACCCCCTTAAGGTAGTAAATACGAAGCAGCAAAGTCAAGTTTTTTTGCACAGGTCGTTCGGGACCGCTATTGGCATCCGTTTTCGCTTCATAGTGAATTTAAGGTTCATTATCTAAAATTATCGTAAGCAATTGATATATTGCCAATAACTCATAATTTTATCGCTGCCGAACGGGGGGCAGGCACCGTCACGGGAATCCAGCGACCACTGGGATCGGACCGGGGCGTATGCCGTTCACAAAACCGCCAACGGAGGCCGCCCCTTTGAACAAGGCGAAACGGAGCCGGATGCAGGCCGACCCGGGCGCGATGCGTGCGGGCCGACCCGGACACGATCGGAACAGTGCCAGGTTCCAGGTCTGCCCAAAGACGGCAGTCTGTACGCAAGAATTGCTCCATGGTGGAAGACTGCCTGATTCATGAGCGCAAGACCCGCACCGCAGCGGCGCGAGTTTCAACTCCTGACGTTGAATTGGGGTAACGGGTTTATTGCGGGGCCGAGGCTCAATACATACACTGGACAAACTACGCGACCGTCAACACCAGCCGGCATACAAAGAGATTGCCTGTTATAGCGGCCTTTACCCACGGCAGGGCCGATCGCCCCGCCGTATCCGCATCCAGGCGGATGCCGTGGATCAAGTGCCGGCCAGAGTCATGCGATTCAACAGTATCGATCCGGTGTGAATGCTGCCGCGAGTATCCACGTCGCAGCCCACTTCAGCCAAGTCCAGAAACATCTGCCGCAAATTGCCGGCGACCGTGATCCCTTCCACCGGGTAACACACTTCGCCTCCCTCCACCCACAGACCCGCCGCGCCCTGCGAATAATCCCCGGTAACCAGGTTCGAACCGAATCCCATCAGTTCAGTCACCAACAAGCCAGTACCCATCTGTCCGACCAGGTCCTCCAAAACATACGCGCCGGGCTGAATCACCAAATTGTGCGCGCCCCCGGCGTTTCCGGTGCTGCGCATGCCCAGCTTGCGGGCGGCGTAGGAATCCAGGAAATATCCCTGCAAGACCCCATCACAAATGATATGACGCTGCTGCGGGATCACCCCCTCTTCATCGAAAGGAGCACTGCCCATGGCCCAGGGCAGATGCGGCTGCTCGCGGATCTGTACATGTTCGGGGAAAATCCGTTTGCCTAACTGACCGCGCAAAAACGAGGCATCATGATACAGATTAACGCCCAGCAGGGCTCTAACCAAATTGCCCCAGAAAGCCGAGGCGAGGGGTGCCTCCAACAAAACCGGCGCATCCCGGCTACGCAGGACGCGCGGCTGCAGCCTCGCCAGCGCCCGCTGCGCCGCCTTGCGGCCCAATTCAGCAGGGGACAGCAGCCGGTTGTGCTGACGGGCGGCATCGTACCAGCCGCTGCATTGCATCCCGTCCTCCTCCTCGGCGATCACCGAGCAGTCCATGCTGTGCCGGGTCTGGCTCCACGCGCCGCCAAAGCCATGACTATTCGCGTAGGCCAAGGTCCCCCGGTAGGTATGCGTGGCCGCCGCCTCCGAGCGGCGGATACGCTCATCCGCCTGCAACGCATGGCTTTCCACTTCCAGGGCCAGCTCAACCGCCTGCTCGGAGGAAAGCTCCCACGGCTGATCCAGCGCCAGGTCCGGGTATTCCCCGTGCAGCAAGTCGGGATCCGCCAGACCCGCGCACTCATCCTCACTCGCATAGCGGGCCAGACCGCAGGCGGCCTCCACCGCCTCCCGCAGACCCGCGCCACTCAGATCGGAGGTGGAAGCAGTCCCCACCCGCAACTGCTGATACACCGTCAGCTCCAGGGCGGTATCGCGCTGATACTCAATGGACTCCACCTCCCCCATGCGCACCGTGGCGCAGAGCCCGCTGCCACAACTCAGCGTCGCCTCGGCAGCGGAGATCCCGGCGCACGCACGCGCCTGCTCCAATACCCGGCGCGCCCGATCCAGTAAATCCTGCGCCTCACCACCGTACGGCGACAAAGCGATTTCCTTCTTCATCGGACTTATCATATCATTGCCGATGTTCCCGTTATTACCATGTTGCGCCGATGAAAGCTGATCCGCAGGCCCGTCTGATCGTGCCCGGCGCCGACGCCGTACACAGTTACACAGTCCCCGTCAGTCTGCCGCCCGCGGACCTCCTGCGCCTCCAACCATCCGGTCAGCGGCGCTTCCCTGCGCACGAACCGGACGCGGTTTGCGGCTCTGGCTGACCGATGGACGCCGACTCGATTTTAGCTCCGCTCAATCAGCAGCAGCGGTCAGCCGTCACTGCGCCGCAGGGCCACTGGCTGGTGCTGGCGGGAGCAGGATGCGGTAAAACCCGCGTGCTGGCACACCGTATCGCCTGGTACATTTATACCGGCCAGGCGCACGGGCACAACGTGTTAGCGGTCACGTTCACCAACAAGGCAGCCCGCGAGATGCAGGGTCGCATCGCGCAACTGCTGCAGCAGCCAACCGCAGGCATGTGGGTCGGCACCTTCCACGGCACTGCCCACCGCATGCTGCGCACTCACCGGGAAGAGGCAAAACTGCCCGATGGCTTCCGCATTCTGGACCACGAGGATCAGCGCAGAATAGTCCGCCAGGTGATGCAGGAGCTAAACCTGGATGACAAGCGCTGGGACCCGGGCCGGATACAAGGCTTCATCAACGCCCGCAAGGAAGAAGGATTGCGGGCACAGCACCTGGTGCGGAGCGAACAAACTCCAGCCCCGATGATCGACGCCTACCGGGAATACCAGCAAAGGTGCGAACGCGGCGGCTTGGTGGATTTTGCCGAGTTGCTTTTGCGCGTGCATGAGCTGTTGCGCGCCCACCCGGAGTTGTTGGCCCACTACCACAAACGTTTTCCCTGCCTGCTGATAGACGAGTTCCAGGACACCAACGCCCTGCAATACGCCTGGATCCGCCAATTGGCCGGGCCCGAGGGCTCCGTGTTCGCCGTCGGAGACGACGATCAATCCATCTACGGCTGGCGCGGCGCCAAGGTGGAAAACATGCTCAAGTTCAACCAGGACTTCCCCGGCAGCCGCTTGCTGCGCCTTGAGAAAAACTACCGTTCCAGCGGAAACATCCTAAACGCGGCCAACTGCCTGATTGCAAACAACGGCGGCCGGCTGGGGAAACAGTTATGGACCGACCAGGGAGAAGGTGAACTCATCGAACTCTATTTAGCCTACAACGAACGGGATGAAGCCAGCCACCTGGCAGAGGAAATTCAACGGGGCAGGGAAGCATTCGGCGGCCTGTCGGAAATTGCCGTGCTCTACCGCATCAGCGCGCAATCCCGGGCCATCGAGGAAGCATTCATCCAGGCGAGCATCCCGCACCGGGTGTACGGCGGCCTGCGTTTCTACGAGCGCCAGGAGATCAAGGACGCCCTCGCCTACCTACGGCTGGCAATCCTGCCCCAGGATGATCCCTCCTTCGAGCGCATTGTGAACGTTCCCCCCCGCGGCATCGGCCACAAAACCATAGAGAGGTTGCGCGAGTTGGCGCGACGGCGGCAACTCGCGCTGCAACAAGCTGCAGAAGATGCGATCGAGCACGCGCTACTGGCGACACGGGCGCTGAAAAGTCTGCGCCTCTTCCTGGAGCTGATAGGAGACCTGCGCGCGAAGATCCAACACGCGACTTTACCGGAATCGATCAGCGAAGTACTGCGGCACAGCAGCCTGATGGAGCACTACGGGAAAGAAAAGGGTGAACTCGCACACTCCCGTATGGAAAATCTGCAAGAGCTGCTCAACGCGGCGGTCGCCTTTGAAGAAAACCACGATGACCCGGAAATGGACGTGCGCTCCGCGTTCCTCGCGCACTCGGCGCTGGAGGCGGGCACGAACCAATCGGACGACGACACGGCCTACGTCAGCCTGATGACGCTGCACTCCGCCAAGGGGCTGGAATTCAACAAGATTTTCATCACCGGCCTGGAAGAAGGGCTATTGCCGCACTACTTAAGCACTGAAAATCCGCACCAACTCGAAGAAGAGCGACGCCTTTGCTACGTGGGTATCACCCGCGCACGCCGCTCGCTGAGCTTAAGCCGTGCGGAAAACAGGCGCATATACGGCAAGGAACGCTACAATTCCCCCTCCCGCTTCCTGCAGGAATTGCCGGAAGCACTGCTCCGCTGCACAAGCTCCAGTGGCATGAATCCACGCGGTGGCCTGCCTCTGCCGTCCAGCCCAATCGAGCTGCAGATCGGACAGCAAGTAGTGCATGGAGAATTTGGCACCGGCGTCGTGATCGCATTCGAGCGGTTCCGGGGAGGGGGAACGCGCGTCCAGATTCACTTTGAGCACACCGGTCACAAATGGCTGCTTACCGACAACTGTCCGCTATGGCCTGTTTCCGGGTAAGTCAGCCGCAAACGGAGAGAATCCCGATGAAACAAAACAACAGCCACCCCGCCGCCGGCATCCGCCCCAGGCAAGCCCGGCTGCTATGGGCGGGAATCTGCCTGCTCTGCGCCGCCTGCGGGCAGGACACTGAGACCGCGCCGCAAGCAGACTCCGGGCCGGATCAGCAATTCAAATGGAAGATGGTAACCACTTGGCCGGTGGACTTCCCGATCTTTCAGGAGGGCGCAAAAAAGTTTGCCGAGGACGTGCGCGTTATGAGCCGAGGACGGTTGGAACTGCAAGTCTACGCAGGCGGAGAACTGATTCCGGCCCTGGAAGTCTTTGATGCAGTCTCTCAAGGCAGCGTGGAAATGGGCCACGGCTCCGCCTACTACTGGGCAGGCAAAGTGCCGGCAGCGCAATTTTTTTCCTCAGTCCCCTTTGGCATCAGCACCCAGGGCATGCACACCTGGCTGCATGCCGGCGGCGGCCTGCAATTGTGGCGCGACCTGTACCGGCCTTTTAATTTGATCCCGTTTCCGATGGGGAACACCGGCGCACAGATGGGCGGCTGGTTTAACCGCCGCATCAATTCCCTGGACGATCTGCAGGGACTGAGGATGCGCATCCCGGGGCTGGGCGGCAAGGTGTTCAACAAGGCGGGGGGCAACCCGGTACTGATGGCAGGCGGCGAAATCTACACGGCGCTGGAGCGTGGCACAATAGACGCTACTGAATGGGTAGGCCCGTTTCACGATACGCGGCTGGGCCTGCCACGGGTAGCCAAATACTACTACTACCCGGGCTGGCACGAACCGGGGACGGAGTTTGAGTTGATCGTCAATACCGCAGCCTGGGTGCTGCTGCCTGCGGATCTGCAGCGCATAGTCGAAGTGGCCGCCGCCGGCACCGGCACCTGGATTCAAGCGCAAATGGATGAACACAACCGCCGCAGCCTGGCGGAGCTGAAGAAACTTTCCCACGTAGAACTGCTGGCTTTCCCACCCGCGGTGCTGGACAGACTGAGACAACTCACCCGGGAAACCCTGGAAGAAGAAGCGGCACTGGACTCCGAGTTCGCCAAGGTCTACCAGGCCTTCAAACAGTTCCAGGCCAACCAAAAAGAGTGGAACGACATCACCGTGCTGCCGCCCCCACCTTCCGCTGCCACCGCTACGGAAAGCCCTTGACAGGCCGCCGGCAAGATTGAATGCCGGGCGCGCGGAGCCTCGCGGTCAACATCCGGACACCGTTCCGCCTTAAACAGCAAACCCCTTGCAAGGGGCGGCCAATGCACGGGGCGATGAGGCGGGGTCTTAGCAATCAGCGCCGCTGCCTGCATAAGCGGCGCTTCCGTTCGCTCAGCTGCGACGAGGGGAAGCAGGCCATGCAGGCGGCGCACAGTCAATCCATTTCAGCCGCAGCAGCTTGATCGTCTCGTCTGTGTCTGGGCGTCACCCGCCATGAACGGGGCGATGCGCGACAAAGCACGCCGCGCATCCCAACGGCACCACGGGTGCCGCCTTAGGCAAACCCCTGGGAGTTCCGGCTCCGGGGGCCACCTTTGACTCTCTTTGAATGGCTACCCAACAGGGGGAAAGTCAAGGTCATCGCGGCGTGACGTTTTTCGGGTATGCCGTCATCTGTTTTACGGTTTTCTTGGCGCTTGTTGCCCTGGCCGCGTTTTGCCGGTGTTATCAGGGCACGATGCTTGCTATTCGGTGCGAACACGCCGTGGAATCGAGTCAGGTTAACCCTGGGCTTGGGCACCAGGACAGCAAGCCGGGCCATGCAATCCGACGGACCACCCGGCGATGTTCCCCGAAAAACTCGTGCCACGCGCACTGAAACTGTTCAGCTTCCGGGGCGACACCGTCCTCGACCCGTTCAACGGCGCCGGCACCCTGACCGCCCACAACTTCGGACGCGACTATATCAGTATTGACTGCTCTGCTGGATATTGTGAAACGGCCAAACAACGGATTCTCGACCGAGACGGACTGTTGAAATCGGCTTAAGAACGGTGGGCGAAAACGCACATTAATAGTTAAAAATTATTTGAGTCTCCCCCAAACATCATTTTGCCTTTTTTGCAGACTCTTTCTGGTCCATTTTATTTTTTTACTTAGTTCTTTTTTCGTAAAATTATCAAACTAAATGAATTTCAAGTCAAACTACTATTGAAGACAACAGAGGTCTCGGAATTAAGTCTAGTTTTTAAATCGAGAAGTGGATTTGGAAATGGTTGCTCAGCTTTTTAACTAGACCAAAATCTAGTATGGGTGAGTTGGTTTTTTCGGGGGAGCTTGTTGGATCAGACTTTGAGGGAGCTTGCTAATTTATTCAATCCATTTATTACAAAGTCTTTTGTTGAGTTTCTATTTCTATATATCTAGTTTACTCTAAAGATAAAATATCTTATTATTTATTTACAAGGACAAACACACGGGCATGACCTGATTGAAAGCGAGTTACTTATGGCTGAAATCACCGAAATTTTTATCTTGAAAATGAAAGACCCTAAACGGGCAGACGCGATCAGGGAGCGAGCTCGCGAAGATTTCACATCGCTTGAGGGTGTTACATCGTGGAAAACCTATGTTACGACGGACTCCAATCGCCCAACGCTCTTTGCCGAAATTTTCACATTTCCACATCACGACACAGCAAAGCGCATAACGCCACAATTTGCCGAGCGCGAACTAACTAAATCATTTTTAGCCGAAATCGATGAAGTCATCGTCGGCCAATACTTCACAGAACACAAACCAAAACTAGACGAAAACAAATAAGTGATATTGACGGCCAGACTTTGAGCGAGCGCGGATTAAAAATTTATTTTAAAGATTCCATGTAATAGAGTTCGCACTTATGGCCAGCAGCGAAATTGATGATTTTATAAAATGGACAAAAAAATTCCAAAATAGCGCGCCCATCTATCGCGAACTATCTGATGGTACATGGAAAATAAAATCATCGGGATTGCGAAGAATAGAAAATTCCAATGAAAGCACCTCACCTTGACCTTTCCCCTGTTGGGTAGCCATTCAAAGAGAGACAAAAACATCCTATCATGCAGCCTGTGCCTCGAACACGGTCGGTGCCCGATAGCCCAATGAGCTGTGTGGTCGTACATTGTTGTAGTGGTTTCGCCAGAATTAACAATGCCATTTACACAAACTTTTTTACAGTCTCATCGAACGCTGCCTACAAATCTATTTCTTAATGTTTTTATCTCTTATTAATAAACTGTGACATCATTGCTGTTATACCTAACAGACCTAGTCCAATCCCAACAGCCCCCTGACCGTTTATCGCCAGATAAGAAGCAGATAGTATTCCAATCACCCCAAAAGAAATGCAAAGCCTTGTCCAAGTTTAGCCTCACTCGAACGGTTACTCTCCATTTTATTTTGTATATCTATTGCCTGTTCATTTCGTTTTTCTGCCATAACAATAATGCGGTCAGCAGCGTTTGGAACGGCTGTATTGTATTGGATTAGATCTGCCGGAGCAGGTAGTGGACCGCTACGCTCTTCTCGTACAATTACTTGATGTTTTTGTGTGGTTTCAGGTGTCGGTGGCGCCTGTCTTGACAGTAATGGCTTTTTTGTATTCTTCGGTTTCTTCATAGTCGCGCATGGCAGATCGTAGTGCGTCACCTACACCTTGCCAAACCTCCCTTTCCATTTCCTCAGCGCTTGGAACAGGTGCGGGCTCCCTGAGGCGAAATAAAGAAAGCATGCCTTTTGAAAAGTTATTCATTGAGGAATTATATACAATAGTCCTTAAAATTATAATAAGTAAGCTGGTTATTTTTTTGGCAAACTAAGCTGTACCCAATTTAGGCAATAAAATCACGCACATAAGGGTAGCCAGGGGGAAGGTCAACCGAGCCGCCGTTCGCCGCGCTCGTATTTTGAGACGTAAGACTGCGGCCTTCCTAATTTGTCAGCCAATTCCGTCTGAGTCAGCCCAGCCGATTCCCTAGCCGCTGTCATCAGTTTTAGGAACTTGCCGTACTGGTCAGAGGGGCGGGCGCGGATTTACGGCTGGCACATCGGGGCGTGTCAGAGCCCCGGAAGAATACGGACATACGGACGACGCAGCCCCGGCCAAGCGGCACAATTTTTGACAGCGCCGTCGGAAGGAGGATTACCTGGACTGCTCCAGCATGTAATCCACAGAATCGTGAATCTGCTCGTCCGTCAAGCCGGGATTACCTCCGCGCGGAGGCATCATCATGGTGCTGCCTTGAAAGCCGTTGATCACGCTGCCATACAGCACTTCCGTTCCCTTTTCGATGCGCGAGGCCCAGGCCTCCTTGTCTCCAAGCTGCGGGATACCGGGGATCCCGGTTCCGTGGCAGGAGATACAAAGTCCATTGTAGACGGATTCGCCCGGGTGGCTCCCGGCATCGCCTGCGTCACCCTCGGCCTGGGCGGCAGCATCACCCGCGACCAGCAGCGCCGGCTGCGGATCGGGAGCGGCATCGCCGCCGAAGCCCGCACTGGACGGGGCCGTATCCTGTGCATGGGCCTCCCCCACGTTGTCCTCGCCGGCCACGGCCACCTTGCCAATCAACGCGGTACGCTCGGCTACCGCCGCCTCGCTGAGCGGAATGTGACTCACCTGCCCCCCTATTTCCAAAGCCAGCAGGAAGAAGACAACCATCATGGCAGCCAGTAAGGCAACCACTACGGTAAAATTCCTGAAAAAAACGTGGTCCTGCTCCAAACTCATCCTGCTGTCCTCACTGCCTGTCTGTATCCCGACTTGTCATTCGGGATCGAATTTGCCTCGCTGGCGAGGATATACAAGTATATGACACGGCATCGCCTCAGACAAAGGCCAACTGGCTATTGCCAGGGAAACGGACGCAACGCCACTACCATGCGACAGGGAACACAGGCCGGCGTGGCGGCGGAAGGGCGGGCTTCCGGGCAGAGGGGAAGCGCGAGGCGGTCCTGCTCCAAACTCATCCTGCTGTCCTCACTACCTGTCTGTGCCCCGACTTGTCATTCGGGATCGAATTTGCCCCGCTGACGAGGCTCTACAAGTATATGACACGGCATCGCCTCAGAAAAAGGCCAACTGGCTATTGCCAGGGAAACGGACGCAACGCCACTACCATGCGACAGGGAACACAGGCCGGCGTGGCGGCGGAAGGGCGGGCTTCCGGGCAGAGGGGAAGCGCGAGGCGGTCCTGCTCCAAACTCATCCTGCTGTCCTCACTACCTGTCTGTACCCCGACTTGTCATTCGGGATCGAATTTGCCCCGCTGGCGAGGATATACAAGTATATGACACAGCATCGCCTCAGAAAAAGGCCAACTGGCTATTGCCAGGGAAACGGACGCAACGCCACTACCATGCGACAGGGAACACAGGCCGGCGTGGCGACGGAAGGGCGGGCTTCCGGGCAGAGGGGAAGCGCGAGGCGGTCCTGTTCCAAACTCATCCTACTGTCCTCACTGCCTGTCTGTGCCCCGACTTGTCATTCGGGATCGAATTTGCCCCGCTGACGAGGCTCTACAAGTATATGACACACGCAACGCCACTACCATGCGACAGGGAACACAGGCCAGCGGGGCGGCGGAAAGGCGGGCTTCCGGGCAGAGGAGAAGCGCGAGGCGGTCCTGTTCCCAGGACCGGTCCGTACTCCAGATTTCTTTAATGGGAAGCGCCGCTTGCTGGATGTGGTGGCGAGGGATCAGAGTGAGCCTGGCTGTGCAATGGAGAATCCCAGTAGACGGCTACTGGTAAACTCCCGCCCGTTGAAAGTCCTACTGGCATCGGGAGCGAAATCATATCCCTCACCTTCCCCGAACAGCATTTGGAACTGTTCAGAGTTGCCATTATCGATTAGCCACACCTCCAGCGTTCGGCTCGCCCCAAACTCGGCATCCGGTGGCGTTGCGGGGAAAGTCAGCGTTCCACTAAGATCGTTGGAGATCTCTACGGTACCGTCTCCATCGAAATCGCCGCAAAGCCGGAAGTCGTCGCCATCAAGGACACTAGCACCGCTACTGCTACTGAGCGAATAGGGCACCATGATTGTTTCGTGCGCTCCACTCAACTGGAAATGCAGTCTCACGCTATTGAGCTGGATACCCAAAAAAGGATCGACGCAGTTTTGCATAGCAACAGCTGCACTTGCAGCAGCGGATGCAACGGCGGGGTTGAGGAACGGGTGTGCTTCCACGCTCAGGCTATTGGAGGGCGTTAGCCCCGTAGGTTGCACTGCACTGTACAGGAAATCGATCTCTACAATCTCGAGCGGGAATATGGCTCCTCTGGAGCTCCGTCCGCTGAAAGTGTAGCGTACATCTGTGTTCACCAGCCTGACGAGAATCCTCGTCATCAGATCCTCAGAGTTCTGATCCCGGGTGGATACGCTAATCGTTACATCTCCTGCCGTAACATCGCTTGGAATGTTGAAATTATGCTCTTGGTCGGTAGAGCCGAAACCAGCCGTGCCAGTTGTAACTTCTCCCCACGCAGAAGGCACATCAACCCTAAGCACCGTATTACTACTAAACCCCCCGCCGCCGGGCAAAACCACTCTCATCCTCAACGGAGGATGCGGTTGGTGGGAAACTTCCACCCGCATCCTGATCTGAGCCCCAGGCTCGTCCACCAACACTGCGCCGTCAGGGAAACTCAGGACTACGTCCGGAATCGTGTGCTGCAGGCGCAACGACGCCTGCGATCCCACAGCATCCGGGTCCGCCGTGTATAACAGCGGCGTACCCTGCTCTATCAGCATGATGTCCAAGTTCTCATACGCTCCCACCTGCGTCGAAACGTCGTTTATTTCTTCCTCGTCGTCGTGCAGGGCCTGAATCTGTACAGAGGCAGTACGCTCACCTGCCATAATCATCAAAAGATAACAGTCACCATCAGCAGCAGCGCATCCCATCGTGGAGGCCGGCAAGATCGTTCCTTCAGAATCCCTCACCTCATAGTCCATATCGACCACTGGAGGCACACGTGGAGGATCGAGGTCCCCTGGCGCCAGACTACCCGCTGCTGTAAGCCTGCCCTCGATATTAAATTGGACCGTCGTAGCCTCCACTGCCGGCTCATCGAAAGTGACACTCAGCAACGCGGGGCTGCCTCCTTCAATGGCCGTGTCCATGCTCAAGGCAAGACTTGCATTTCGGGCGTTCGGATTAGCAGGAACTGATGTATCCATGATTTCAATCGCCTGCTCTCGCGGATTGCCGAGAGTGTACCCCGCCCCACTCTGTGGATTCGCCAGGGCGATCCTCAGCGTCTCGGAGCGGCGCTCGCCAGCAACGCCATCAAAACTCTCATCGGCATCCGCCATCAGCGTCAGTTCCACCCCGCCTGGGCCCGTATCCGCTGGAATCATTACCGTCTCGAAATTCGACTCTGGCGTCAGCTCTGTGAGGGGGGCATCCGCTGTACCGTCGTCCCCGTCAAAGTCTCCCGTCAACCGGAAATCCCCGTCAGCCACGTTGTCGCTGCCGAGCGTATAGCGAACGCTCAGGGCTTGCGGCCAGGGTGCCGGTACGACGCGGAAACGCACGGTCGTCTGCGACCCTTCATTCAAGCTATTGACATCCGCAGTGATCACGACCTGCGGTCGATCGTTGAGCGGAATGGTGACGCCGAAGGAGTCCGCACTGCTATCAACCGTATAGCGTGCAGTCGCACCGGGGTCCGTCAGCGTGAGGGTCAGGAGCTCAGCCAACTCGCCGGTCGTGTCGTCCGTAATACTCAACATGTAATCCTGCATCCGCATCCCGGCGTCCACCCGGAAAACACCGGACCCGCTGCTGGAACCTGCCAATACAAAATCGTCGGCACTCACGCCGCCGATGGCATAAGTTACCTCCAGGCCCGTCGCAGGCGCCGGGCTGGTAAGCGCCAGGCGGACTCTCGCCATTGCTCCCTCTTCCAACTGGCTTACCGCCGTTTCCGTGTCCTGCTCAATGACGCGGACGCTGATCTCCGGCATATCATCATCCCGCAGGATAACTGTAAGATCCGTGCTGCCATCCAGCAACCTATAGCCCGCGCCCGACTCCGGTGCCACCAGGCTTACCTGCAGCGTCTCATCATCCGTATTGTCGTCATCGCCGGCCCTGATCCCCAGCAACTGGGTCTGCGAAGTACTGCTAGCCGGGAAATCAAGCTCATACTGCCCCTCGGCATTTGGCATTACCGTATTACCGTCAGCGTCGATTACGGAGAAGGCAGCAGTATCCGGCATGATGGCCACGAGGATATCGGCAATAGCGACTTGAGAGGGGGGCAGCGTCACCGCAACACTAGCGAGATCATCGGCATCCCCCTCCCTGGCGATGGTATCGTTCGAGAATAGTCTCACTTGGGAGAGAGAGTCGTCCGAGACCATGATATCGGCAGCGTCCGACGTGCCCAGCGTATAGCCGGAGCCAGCGACCAACTCGAAGCGGAATGTCTCCGTGCCTTCACTGGTATTGTCCGCCAGTGCGCTCAGGAGCACAGTCACACCCCCAGCCAGCGTGTTCATTGGGACCTGCACCCGGTCCGACACTGTTGCGGTGCCATCGGCCAGATCGTAATCCGCCCTCGTCACGTTCGTGCCCGCAACGCGATAGCCCACATTCAAATCGTTCGGCCAGGGCGCCGGGGCCAGCGCCAAACGCAAGACGGCAGCGGAACCACCTTCCATCAAATTCACCGAGTCGGCCGTTACCCTCACCTCGGGCATGCCGTTAACCGGTATTTCGATGGACTGGAAGGAGGGGCTGTCCAAATCGTAGCCAGTGTCATCGGACAAGGTAAAGAGCAACTGCTCGGCCAATTCCGCCGGCGCATCGGCAACGATGCTCAGTGTCAGCGTGACGCTTCCGGCGTTAGCCGGGATCACTACCATGCCCGTCAGTCCTGTTTCAGTCAGCCCCGTGCCCTCCAGCGTGTAGTCGGCCCCAGTGATGCCCGTGCCCGAGATGGTGTAGGGTACCGTCAGCTGCGAGTGCGGGGTGGCTGCCACGGTCAGCGTCAGCATCTCCATAGCGCCCTCCTGCACCGGGCCGGTGCCGGCGCGAGTCAGGCTCAGATCGGGCGCAACTGTACCTGCAGTACCTCCTGCAACCACGTCCCGGATGATGATTCCCGCCGCCGGACCTGCCACCGTATAGCCAGTGCCCATGGACAGCATAAAGCTAAGCGTTTCCGTCCCCTCGTTCGCAGCGTCCGTCACCGCCATCAATGTCAGCGTCACTGTGCCTGATGCGGTAGAGGCTGGAATCGTCACCCTGCCCGTCAGTCCTGTTGCAGCCAGCCCCGTGCCCTCCAGCGTGTAGTCAGCCGTAGTGATGCCCGTGCCCGACACTGCGTAATTCACGACCAACTCCTCCGTCCAGCCTGCCGGATCCAGCGCCAGTGTCAGCGTGGCGGAACCACCTTCATCAACCTTGGCCGGGGGAACGGCGGTCACTGCTACCGCCGGCATGCCGTTCTGCGCAATAGGAATCATTACGGAATCGGTGTCCATCGCCAACGTGTAGCCGGAGATCGGCGGATCTAAAGTGAAGGTCAAGCTCTCCTCCAGTTCTGCCGTCCCATCGTCAACGATGCTCAGCATCAGCATGACGCTGCCGCTGCCGGCCGGGACCACTACCGTGCCCGTCAGTCCTGTTGCAGCCAGCCCCGTGCCCTCCAACGTGTAGTCAGCCGTAGTGATGCCCGGGCCCGAGATGGTGTAGGGCACCGTCAGTTGCGGGTGAATGGCCAACGGCATGCCTGTAATCGAAGACACTACTGTCAGCGTCAGCGTATCGGCGGGCGCTCCTTCCATCAGCGCGCCACTGCCGCTGCGGACCAGGCGGAGTTGCGGCTGAGCATTGCGCAAAGTCACCGCGACTTCACTCTCTGCTCCCAATTTATAGCCGTCCCCACCCACCAGCCGCACAATCAACGCTTCCTCGTCGTTATCGTTGTCTGCAAGTGCACGGATGGTCAATGAAGTGCTGCGCATGCCCGCCGACACTCCCATCGCAAATCTGGAATCGCCATTAACGACATTGATTCCGCTTACCTCATAGTCGTCACCAGGCATTGGATTGCCAACGCTGCCGAGAATTTCCACGAACACCGGGATGCTGCCAGAAATTCCCTGGGGAGCATTCGAGAAGGTGGCGGTCACTACCACGTCTTCTGTTGTAACTCCCTCTGTGGCAATTGCCGGGTCCGGGGAAACAGACAGGCTCACCTCCCCAAACGAGGTGTCCCGAATAGCAAAGGTTCCGCTATCGAAAAATGGCGCGCGGCGCGCGCGCCGGACCAGGCTGTACCCTTCTTCTACAGGATCAGTCAATAGAAGCGTGAACACCTCTGGAGCATCTTGCTCGGTCACGCCGTCCTCCGTTGCCATCAATCTCAGCACTGCACCTTGCGCCGGGGTCTGCGCCGGGATCGTCACCGTGCCCATATTGCCATCCTGGGTAACAGGCAAACCGCTCAGAACATAATCACTCGAGTCCGCCGCCCCCTCAATCTGGTAGGACACGGTCAGAGCTTCCGGCCAGGGCGCCGGATCAACCTGAAAAGTCAGGGTCGCCTCGGCACCCTCGTCGATCATAACAGGGGCATTCGGATCATCGGCAGGCGTGCGAACCTCTGGAATGCCATTGTGGGGCACCTGCACCTCCAGGGCAGAGGGATCACCCAAACTGTAGCTTGCGGAGGTCACCAGCTCAAAGCGCAGTGTTTCAGCCAGCTCCACATCAGAATCCAGATTGATGCGCAGCGCCAGCGTGACGCTGCCGGCGTTGGGCGGAATCTCCACCGTGCCCGTCAGGTCCACCTGGGCCAGCATCGCGCCATTACCGCCAGCCATTGCCACCGCCAACTCGTAGTCGCCCTCATCCACCCCGCTGATCTCGTAAGACACCGTGACCGCTGTACTGGACGGCTCCGACAGGATCAACCTGAGGAAGTCTGATTGCGCTTCTTCAAGCGTTTCCGTTGTCCCGGTTCTCGTATCGCCTTCCTCGCCGAAAGCCAGACTCAATGCCGGCACGCCCGTTGGCGGGGCGGTAATGGTCAATGCAAAAGTTTCCATATCCTGCAGCGTAGCGGCCATGGCGGTTACCGTTATTGTCACTGGGCCTGCCGCAGCCGTTGCATCCCCTGCATCAATGGTGATCAGACCGGTCGCCGAATTAATGCTGACCAAATCCGAACCGCCCACGCCGTAGGCAATCGGATCGCCATCCACATCTGTTGCTACCGCCTGCACCGTCCGGCTCGCGCCGGCCTGCACGTCAACGTCGTCGATAACGCTAATCACCGGGGGCGAATTAGCGCGGACCACCACCGGAAATTCCTCGCTGTCCGAGCCGCCAAAGCCATCGCTCGCCGTTACTGTAACCGTGTGAGTGGCAGCCCCTGTATCCACAGGCGGCTCTATAACGACCGTCTCATCCAAAAGGCGGATATAAGCTGGCGGCGTACCCGACAGTATCAACTCAATCGGGTTGCCGTCCGGATCCATTACCTCGATCGGCACATCCACCCTCCGACCCGCCAGCACCACCAATCCTCCAATCGGCGTGATGACCGGCGCAAGATTACTGAGCGGCGGCGCTGTGATAGTCAACTCAAACGAGCGCTCACTGAACGAACCCCCTACACCGCCCGTAGCCCTTACCGTCACCGTTACCGGAGCCAGCGCTGCCGCCGTCTCGGCTCTCGCGTCAATGGTGATTAAGCCGGTCACCGGATCAATGCTGACCAAATCCGATCCACTCACACTGTAGGTAATTGGATCGCCCTCATTGTCTGTCGCCGTGACCTGCACCATCCGGGACGTGCCTGCCTGCACCATCTGTGTGTTAATGGGGGCAAGTATCGGCGATGGATTTGCCAGAACCCTCACCACCGAGCCTTCTTTCCTAACGCTGCTACCCGCGCCGTCACTAACCGTGATACTGACTGCATGCGTGGTGGGGGGTGTACTGATCGGCGGAGCGACTGTAACAAGGCCAGTAGCAGCGGAGAACGTAATGTAGTCCGGATCATCGCTGGCCGTAACAGCAATGGTCGGCATATCGCCTGCATCCGGGTCGCTCGCCGACACCAGTACACTCTGGCTCTGTCCCGCTATTACATCAAGCATGAAGGGGGCACTGGTAATCTGCGGAGGACTGTTCACCGGAAGAGGAGGGGCCACGACTGTGAGATTAAAATCCCGCTCATCCGTTTCGCCGCTATCATCCATTACCCGCACACTGAAAGTTGCAGTCGGCACCGCGGCTATCAGTTCAAACGGATCAACGGTAATGAGTCCGCTATTACTGATAGTCACGTAATCAGGAACGCTCCCCGGCAAGCTATACGTCAGTGCATCAGCCTCGTCTGTCATATCTACCGCGATCACCTGGACAAGAACAGGAGCAGCTCCGGCAGTCACCATGATCTCGGTTATTGGAGCCGTACCCATCCTCAGGCCAGTGATCATCGGCGGCGTATTAGCCGTCACCGACACCCTGTTAGTGATCAGGGGATTGTCGCCGGTGTGCGCATCGGCGGCTACGGTCACGCCCAGCGTCGCATCGTTGTCAAAGTTGACCCCGCCGTAGGCCAGCATCAGCACGGCATTGGTCGCACCCGTGCGGCTGACTGCATCCACCGTTACGCTCGGCACGGCGGTGTCCAGCCTGAACTGCCCGGCGCTCAGCGAGCCTACATATGCCGTATTCATCAGCGTGACCGTCAGTGTCGCCCCGACCAGGTTATCCTCGGTCAGCGGGTCCGGGTTGGTGGCGGAGATGACCGCAGTCGGCGCGGCCCCCGACAGCGGCGTGCCGGTGCCGGGGGCCGAGTAAGTACTCATGCCTTCGGCATTGACGGCGCGCACCTGAACCTCATACAACGTGCTTGCCGTCAGGCCGGTGATCGTCAGGCTGGTTGCCGCTCCCGGACCCGGACTGGCCAGTGTGAATGCGTCCGCCCCCGTACGATATTGCACATCGTAGCTCGTGATCTCCGGGCCGTTGTTGGCCGGTGCCGTCCAATTGACGTTCAGAGACTCCGCCGCCGCCGTCACGGTCGGGGCCGCCGGTGCCAATGGCGGCTCATTCTCATCGCTCACCGTTACCGTTACCGTCGCCTGCGCCATGGCCGTGCCAATCGTCAGCGACACCACCAGCGTGTAGGACGCGGTGTCCTCGAAATTGATGGAATCGTTGGCCGCCACCGTTAACTGGCCGGTGGCCTCAGCAATGTTGAAATCGCCGCCGGTATTGCCCGACACGATGGCCCAGGTTTGTGTGCCGGACGGGAACTCGGCGGCCGCCAGCGGGGTGCCGACGTCGGTATCCGCGGCCGTGTTCTCGGGCACGGTAAAGGTTGCGCCCGTCAGTGACGGCGCGGTGGCCGTGACCATAACCGTGTTGTCCGTGGTCAGGGCATCATCGCCGGTGTGTGCCGCCGCCACCACCGTGACGCCAAGGGTGGTGTCCGCGTCTATGCCGCTGGTGTAGGCCAGCGTCAGGGTGGCCACCGTGGGGCTGGTGCGCACGACGCCGCTCACCGTGACCCCGCTCGCTCCGGTACCGTGGTTGATGGTGAACTGCACCGCCTCCAGCGTGCCCACGTACTCGGTGTTGCTGAGGGTCACCGCCAACTCCGTCCCGCTCAGGGCCGCCTCGGCGATGGCGGTGGTCGGAGCGCTGATGGTCGCGGTCGGCGTGGTAGGCGCCATCGGCGTGCCCATACCCAAGGCCGAGTACGGGCCGTCACCTTCGGCATTGGTGGCGCGCACCCGAACCTGATACTCCATGCTCGCCGTCAGGCCGGGGATGGTGATATCAGGGGTCGTTCCCGAATGTCCGGCATCGGTGTATACGCCCGCCGGGGCCGATGAGCTCAGGCGATATTCCACGTTGTAGCCCGTAATCGCCGGGCCGTTGTTGTCCGGCGCCGTCCAGGTGACGGCCAGCGACTCCACCCCCGGCGTCACGGTCGGGGCCGCCGGCGCTGATGGCGGCTCATCCTCGTCGGTCACCGTTACCGTTACCGTCGCCTGTGCCGTGGCCGCGCCAATCGTCAGCGACACCTCCAGCGTGTAGGACGGGGTGTCCTCGAAATTGATGGAATCGTTGGCCGCCACCGTTAACTGGCCGGTGGCCTCAGCAATGTTGAAATCGCCGCCGGTATTGCCCGACACGATGGCCCAGGTTTGTGTGCCGGACGGGAACTCGGCGGCCGCCAGCGGGGTGCCGACGTCGGTATCCGCGGCCGTGTTCTCGGGCACGGTAAAGGTTGCGCCCGCCAGTGACGGCGGGGTGGCCGTGACCATAACCGTGTTGTCCGTGGTCAGGGCATCATCGCCGATGTGTGCCGCCGCCACCACCGTGACGCCTAGGGTGGTGTCCGCGTCTATGCCGCTGGTGTAGGCCAGCATCAGGGTGGCCACCGTGGGGCTGGTGCGCACGACGTTACCCACCGTGACCCCGCTCGCTCCGGTACCGTGGTTGATGGTGAACTGCGCCGCCGCCAGCGTACCCACGTACTCGGTGTCGCTGAGGGTCACCGCCAGCATCGTCCCGCTCAGGTCCGCCTCGGCGATGGCGGTGGTCGGAGCGCTGATGGTCGCGGTCGGCGTGGTAGGCGCCATCGGCGTGCCCATACCCAAGGCCGAGTACGGGCCGTCACCTTCGGCATTGGTGGCGCGCACCCGAACCTGATACTCCATGCTCGCCGTCAGGCCGGGGATGGTGATATCAGGGGTCGTTCCCGAATGTCCGGCATCGGTGTATGCGCCCGCCGGGGCCGATGAGCTCAGGCGATATTCCACGTTGTAGCCCGTAATCGCCGGGCCGTTGTTGTCCGGCGCCGTCCAGGTGACGGCCAGCGACTCCACCCCCGGCGTCACGGTCGGGGCCGCCGGCGCTGATGGCGGCTCCTCCACGTCGTCCACCGTTACCGCTACCGTCGCCTGCGCCGTGGCCGTGCCAATCGTCAGCGACACCTCCAGCGTGTAGGACGGGGTGTCCTCGAAATTGATGGAATCGTTGGCCGCCACCGATAACTGGCCGGTGGCCGTATCAATGTTGAAATCGCCGTCGTCGTTGCCCGACACGATGGCCCAGGTTTGTGTGCCGGACGGGAACTCGGCGGCCGCCAGCGGGGTGCCGACGTCGGTATTCGCGACCGTATTCTCGGGCACGGGAAATGTTGCGCCCGTCAGTGACGGCGGGGTTGCCGTGACCATAACCGTGTTGTCCGTGGTCAGGGCATCATCGCCGGTGTGTGCCGCCGCCACCACCGTGACGCCTAGGGTGGTGTCCGCGTCTATGCCGCTGGTGTAGGCCAGCGTCAGGGTGGCCACCATGTTGCCGGTGCGCACGACGCTGCTCACCGTGACCCCGCTCGCTCCGATACCGTGGTTGATGGTGAACTGCACCGCCTCCAGCGTACCCACGTACTCGGTGTTGCTGAGGGTTACCACCAACTCCGCCCCGCTCAGGGCCGCCTCGGCGATGGCGGTGGTCGGAGCGCTGATGGTCGCGGTCAGCGTGGGAGGCGCCATTGGCGTGCCCGTACCCAAGGCCGAGTACGGGCCGTCACCTTCGGCATTGGTGGCGCGCACCTGAACCTCATACAGCGTGCTTGCCGTCAGGCCGGTGATCGTCAGGCTGGTTGCCGTTCCCGGACCCGGACTGGCCAGTGTGAATGCGCCCCCTCCCGTACGATATTCCACGTTGTAGCCCGTAATCGCCGGGCCGTTGTTGTCCGGCGCTGTCCAGGTGACGGTCAGCGACTCCACCTCCGCCGTTACGGTCGGGGCCGCCGGCGCTGATGGCGGCTCATTCTCATCGCTCACCGTTACCGTTACCGTCGCCTGCGCCATGGCCGTGCCAATCGTCAGCGACACCACCAGCATGTAGGACGCGGTATCCTCGAAATTGATGGAATCGTCAGCCGCCACCGTTAACTGGCCGGTGGCCTCAGCAATGTTGAAATCGCCGTCGTCGTTGCCCGACACGATGGCCCAGGTTTGTGTGCCGGACGGGAACTCGGCGGCCGCCAGCGGGGTGCCGACGTCGGTATTCGCGACCGTATTCTCGGGCACGGGAAATGTTGCGCCCGTCAGTGACGGCAGGGTTGCCGTGACCATAACCGTGTTGTCCGTGGTCAGGGCATCATCGCCGGTGTGTGCTGCCGCCACCACCGTGACGCCTAGGGTGGTGTCCGCGTCTATGCCGCTGGTGTAGGCCAGCGTCAGGGTGGCCACCATGTTACCGGTGCGCACGACGCTGCTCACCGTGACCCCGCTCGCTCCGGTACCGTGGTTGATGGTGAACTGCACCGCCTCCAGCGTACCCACGTACTCGGTGTTGCTGAGGGTTACCACCAACTCCGCCCCGCTCAGGGCCGCCTCGGCGATGGCGGTGGTCGGAGCGCTGATGGTCGCGGTCAGCGTGGGAGGCGCCATTGGCGTGCCCGTACCCAAGGCCGAGTACGGGCCGTCACCTTCGGCATTGGTGGCGCGCACCTGAACCTCATACAGCGTGCTTGCCGTCAGGCCGGTGATCGTCAGGCTGGTTGCCGTTCCCGGACCCGGACTGGCCAGTGTGAATGCGCCCCCTCCCGTACGATATTCCACGTTGTAGCCCGTAATCGCCGGGCCGTTGTTGTCCGGCGCCGTCCAGGTGACGGCCAGCGACTCCACCCCCGGCGTCACGGTCGGGGCCGCCGGTGCCAATGGCGGCTCATCCTCATCGCTCACCGTTACCGTTACCGTCGCCTGCGCCGTGGCCGTGCCAATCGTCAGCGACACCTCCAGCGTGTAGGACGGGGTGTCCTCGAAATTGATGGAATCGTCAGCCGCCACCGTTAACTGGCCGGTGGCCTCAGCAATGTTGAAATCGCCGTCGTCGTTGCCCGACACGATGGCCCAGGTTTGTGTGCCGGACGGGAACTCGGCGGCCGCCAGCGGGGTGCCGACCGTGGTAGCCGCGGTCGCATTCTCGGCCACGCTAAATGTTGCGCCCGCCAGTGACGGCGGAGTGGCGGTGACCGGGATGAGGGCGGTGTCAAGGTTACCCGTGCCGCTGTGTGCCGCGGCCAGCACGGTGATGCCAAGAGTGGTATCCGCGTCTATGCCGGTGCCGCCGTAGGCCAGCGTCAGCGTCGCCAGCACGTTGCTGGTGCGTGCGGCCATGCTCACCGTTACGCCACTACCGCTCAGCGTCACGGTGAACAGGTTTGCAGCCAGCGTACCGACATACTCGGTGTCGGTAAGCATTACCGTCACTGTCGCGCCAGCAAGAAGGGCGGCTTCGGTCAGCGAGGACGGGGTGTCAATGGTGGCGGTCGGCGCGGCGGTGATGGTGATGGTGAAGGGCAGGTTCACGCTGTCGCTGGGGAGGGTGGCGCCGCTGTCGCTGTCGGTGGCGGTGTAGGTGTAGTCCATTGAGGCTTGCACGACGGTCGGGGTGCCCTCCAGGACGCGCGTGGTGGGGTTAAAGGCCAGACCGGTGGGCAGGGTGCCGGCACTGATGGCGTGGGTGAGTGCGCCATCGCCGCTGGTGGCTTCCGGCAGGGTTACGCTGACGGCGGTGCCAACAGTGTAGATGAGATCGCCAATGGCGTTGCTGCCGAAAGTCGGCATGAGGTCGGTGGCAGCGGCCACGACTTCAATGGTGAACATCAGCTCCACGCTGTCGGGGCTGGTGGTATCGCTGTCGGTAACGGTGTAGGTGTACGTCGCCTCGGCGGTAACCGTCGTCGGGGTGCCGATGATGGTGCGGCTGGCGGGGGCGCCAAAAGTCAGGCCGTCGGGCAGGGCCGGGGCGAGAGTGTAGTTCAATGTGCCATCGCCGCCCGTGGCCGCCGGCAGGGTCACGTCAACGGCGGCGCTGACGGTGTAGGTTTGCGGGTTAATGGTGTCGCTGCCGAAGGTTGGCGCGAGATCCGGGGTGGGGACGATGATGAGGGTCTCGGGGGCGAGCAGATCACCGGCGCCAGTGTGCCCCGCGGCCAGCAGCGTTATGGTGATGTCTAATTGATCGGTGATGTCGCCGACACTGGCCCTGTCGTACGACAGGGTCAAGGTGGCCGCGGTGTCGCTGCCAACGACGCGGTCCACACCCCCTATCATAACAAAGCCGCTTGTACCGCTCAGTTCGAAATGATCGGCGATGGGGGACGCTACGTATTCGGTGTTGGCGAGCGTTACGGTTACCTGCGCCCCGTTCACGTTGGCTTCATCCACACTCAGCGAGGACGGCGCGGTGATGCTCGCCTCCGGCCCGACCAGGGTGATGTCGAAACTCGCGCTGGCGCTGCTGCCAGCGTTATCGGTAACGGTCAGGGTGAGGGTGGCGGAGTCGGTGCCGCTGGCGGGGGCGGTCCAGGTGGTACTGGCGATGGTGGCGTTGGCGAAACTGCCGACGTCGGGGTTCGCGCTCCATGCGTAGGTCAGGGTGGCGCCGGTATCCGGGTCTTCGCCGGTGGCGGTCAGCGTTAGCATCGCGCCGAAAAGCACCTGTGGGCTGCCCGTGGGCGCGCTGATCTCGACGGTGGGCGCGTCATTGGCGCCGTTGATGGTGATGGTGACTACCTGGGTAACGCTGGGGTCGGCGACGGTGGCGATGGTGAAGGTTTCCATCTGCACGTCGCCCGCCGGCAGGGCGTTGGTGTCGTCGTCGGCGTTGTTCAGGGTGTAGGTCCAGTCGCCGGTATCGGCAACGATGGCAAAAGTGCCGTAGATGCTGGGCTCAGTCGGGGCGACGACGTCGGTGCCGCCGCCGCCGGGGTTGGTGACGGTCAGGGTGCCGGTGGCGGTGTTGGCGGCATTGTCGTCTTCAGTGACGGCGCCGGCGGTGTCGCCGCCGAAGGTAATCGCCGCCAGCCGCGTCACCGTCACCGTGTAGGTCATCGTGCTGCCGTCCGCCGCCGTCACGACCACGGCAATGGGGTTGGGCCCCACGTTCAGCGTAACCGGGCCGCTCGCCACGCTGCTGGCTACCGTCACGGTGTTAACGGTGATGATCGCGCCGGCATCGGCCGCCGTCGGCGTCACCGTCAGGCTGCTCACGCTGTTGGCCACCATCGCCGTGTAGCTCGTCATGGCACTGACAAAGGTCGGCACCAGCGTGGTGCTTTCCGACAGTACCAGTGCGCTCAACTGCGCGTTGCTGCTCTCCGCCACCGCCGTCACCGACACAGTGCCGGTGTTCAGGTCTCCGGCGCCGGTGTGCGCCGCGTCGGCTACGGTTACGGCCAGCGTCTCGTCGTCGTCAAAGTTGCTCCCGTCGTAGGCCAGCGTCAGCACAACGCCGGTCAAGCCCGAGCCTATGCCTATGAAGCTTAACCCGCTCACCGTTACGCCCGGCACGTCGGTGTTCAGCGTGAACAGGTTGACTACCAGCCCTGCTTCATATGCCGTGTTCGTCAGCGTGACCGTCAGTCTCGCCCCGTCCAGGTTCCCCTCGGTCAGCGGGGACGGATCGGTCGCGGTGATGGCCGCAGTGGGCGGGCCTCTCCGCGTCACCATCACCGTGTAGGTCATGGTGTTGCCGTCTTCCGCCGTCACTTCCACGGCAATGGGGTTCTCTCCCACGTCCAGCGTAATCTCTCCGCTCGCCATGCCGCTGACTACCGCCACGTCGTCAACGGTGATGCTCGCGCCGGTGGCATCGGACGCCGTCGGCGTCACCGTCAGACTGCTCACGCTGTTCTCCACCGTCGCCGCGTAGGCTGTCGTGGCACTGTCAAAGGACGGATCGAGCACACCCACCGACAGCTCCAGTGCGTTCAAATTCGCGTCGGTGCTCTCGTCCACCGCCGTCACCGTCACGGCATCGGTATTCAGGTTCCCGCTGCCGGTGTGCGCCGCGTCGGCTACGGTTACGACCAGCATCGCGGTGGTGTCAAAGTCGCTCCCGTCGTAGGTCAGCGTCAGCTCGGCGTTGGTCGCGTCCGTGCGGCTGACTGTATTCACCGTTACGCCCGACACGGCGGTGACCAGCGTGAACTGGGCGGCGTTCAGCGAGGGTTCATATGCCGTGTTCGTCAGCGTGACCGTCAGTGTCGCCGTGTTCAGGTTCGACTCGCTCAGCGAGCTCGGCGTGCTCGCGGTGATGGCCGCGGTGGGCGCCCCCGGCGCCGTCATCCGCGTCACCGTCACCGTGTAGGTCATCGTGCTGCCGTCCGCCGCCGTCACGACCACGGCGATGGAGTTGGGTCCCACGTCCAGCGGAATCGGGCTGCTCGCCATGCCGCTGTCTATCGCCGTGGTGTTATCGGTGATGCTCGCGCCGTCGGCATCGGCCGCCGTCGGCGTCACCGTCAGCTCCCTCACACTGTTGTCCACCGTCGCCGTGTAGGTCGTCGTGGCCCTGGCAAAGTCCGGCGTCAGCATGCCCGCCGACAGCTCCAGTGCGATCAACTGCGCGTTGCTGCTCTCCGCCACCGCCGTCACCGGCACGGTGCCGGTATCCAGGTCTCCGGCGCCGGTGTGCGCTGCGGCGGCTACGGTTACGGCCAGCGTGGCGGCGGTGTCAAAGTCGCTCCCGTCGTAGGCCAGCGTCAGCACGACGTTGGTCGCGTCCGTGCGGCTGATTGTATCCACCGTTACGCCCGGCACGGTGGTGACCAGCGTGAACTGGGCGGCGTTCAGCGAGCTGGCTTGCACATATTCCGTGTCCGTCAGCGTGACCGTCAGTGTCGCCGTGCCCAGGTTATTCTCGGTCAGCGGGTCTGGACTGGTCGTGCTGATACCTGCGACGGGCGTTCGGGAGGTGTCGTTGATGATGATTGACGCCGCATCCCCGGTCACCACCGTATAGCCTGGACCGTCCATCAGCGTGAAAGTGAGCGTCTCTGCTCCCTCGGTCGTTGCATCCTGCACCAAGGTCAACGTCAGCGGCACTCCGGACGAGCCCGTGCTCTCCGGGATCTCTACAGTGCCCGTCAGTGCCGTGCGCACCGCATCGTCTGTGCCGGCGTTCCCGTCAAAGTCTCCCGCCAACTCAAAATCCCCGACCTGCACGCCGCTGATCGTATAGGCGACTGCGGGCAGGCGCGGATGCCGGTTATGAGACAACAAGGCCAGCCGCAACGAAACTGCCGCTCCCTCGTCCGCCGCCGTTCCTGTGCTCTGGGACACACGCACCTGCGGCACATCGTCATCGATCAACTGAATATTGGCCTCAAAGGGCAACCCGAGCACGTAAGCAGCATCAGGCGCCGGGTCCGACAGGCGTATCTCCACGATGTCACTGATCGTGTCCAGGTCATCAATTAATGCGAAAATGAAAAGCGTTTGACGCTGCTCGCTGGTGCTGGCAGGGAAACTAAGCATCGTCGTGCCACCGCTGATACTCAGCTGACCCGAACTTATCCGCACTGCATAATTGGCAATGCTCGGATCCGGCGTGAACTGCACCGGAAGCTCAACGGCAACGTCGGTCGCCGCCAGCACCACTTCGACACTGGCTTCGTTCACAACGCTGGAGACCGGCTCTACCGTAATCCGATCCTCAACTATCAGACGTGCGCTGGAAAAAGAAGTATCGGTAATCGGGCGCTCGACCGGATCATCGGCATCATCTGCCAGGGAGTAGGGCGGCGCACCGATCGGCGCAGGGTCTAATTGGAACGCGAACGTCTCCGCTACCTCGCTGCGCCCGTCCTGCTCCAAGCGCAGTTCCAGCACCTGCACTGCACCCACCGCGGTGCCGGCCGGCACCCGCAACTCGCCAGTCAACGCGGGCAAGCCATCAAAGTCGTCGAGCTCAATGCTGCCAACCACACTGCTGATCCGGTAAGGGACGCGCAACGCGAGCGAGGGGGACGCGCTCAGTGTCATCGATACCGTGTAGGCTCCCCCCTCGCCCATGGGCATCGTCGCTTCCGGACTCAGCGTCAAAGCGCTGATCATTACCTCGCCGCTGGCGGCAACGTCTATGATCTGGCGATCTGGCGACCCCAGCCGGTAGCCGTCTCCCAGCGACAACCGGAAGCTTAAGGTCTCGGCCCCCTCAACTTCCATGTCCGTCGCCAGCGCCAGCGTCAGCGTTACCTCGGCAGCATCTTGCGGGACGGTGATCGTGCCAATGCCGGCGGTGCCGTCATGCGCCAGCATCCCTACGCTGCCGCCCGCTATGGACAATTCGTAATCCGCCGCCGCCACGGTGCCGGTCACCGTGTAGGACACCGTTAACTCCGGGTGCGTGGCCGGGGACACGGTCAGCGTCAGCGTTTCTGTATCGCCTTGCATCAATGGCCCGCTGCCTGCGCGTCCCAGCGTCAGTTCGGGCAAGTCATCATCCTGCAGGATGAGCTCCAGGCTGGACGCACTGCCCACCTGGTAGCCGGTGCCACTCTGCAGGTTCACCGCCAGCGTTTCGTTGGTCGTGTTGCCATCGTCTGCCGACAGCGCCACGCTCAGCGTCTGACTCTGCTCGCTGGTGCCGGCCGGGAAACTGAGCATCGCCGTGCCGGTGCTGAAATCAACGACTGTACCGCTGGCATCCGTTACCGTGTAGGCGATCATGCTGGAGTCCGGATCGATCATCAGCCCGACTTGTATATCATCGACCCCTGACGCGGTGGGCCCTAAAGTCACGACAATCTCGGCACTGTCGGCTACCGTTTCTTCCGTGGCCACAGGATCTGCGGAACTGATTTCCACCTCCGAGAACGAGGCGTCAGTGATCTGGCGATCAATAATGAAGGTAATATCGGCGGCCAACGTGTAGGCTTGCGCCGGGCCCGGACCTGCCAATCGAAAGAGGAAATTTTCGTCGCCTTCCGTCAGGCCGTCTTGCGCCAGTGCCAACTCCAGCACCTGCACCGCCGTGCCGGCAGGCGTGCCGGCGGGGACGCGCAAGGTTCCGGACAGTTCGTCAAGATCGGCAAAATCGTCCGGCTGAACGAGGCCGCTGGCACCGGGGGTAATGGTGTAGCCAAGCTCCAGGTCTGTGCCCGGTGACTGGCTCAGGGTCACGCTTACCGTATAGTTTTCTCCTTCTGCCGCGAGCGCCGGACTCAAGGCCAGTGCGCTGACTTCCAACGCATCACTGGCAGCGATCGTGTAGCGCGCCGAGGCGACCTCGGCAAACAGGTACTGCTCCGGGTCCGGCTGCAGCGTCAACACCAGTTCCTCCGCCGACTCCGTCTGCGTGTCTGCACTGACCACCAGGGTGATCTGTACCGACCCAACGTTTTGCGCGAGCTCGATCCTGCCGCCGAGGGCGCTATCGGAGTCAAACGCCACCCCGGTGCCGCTCAAAGTGAAGTCGGCGCGCTGCACGCCGCTGACCGTGTAAGCTACCGTCAGCCGTGGATGCTCGGCCGGAGTTACCTGCAGTTCCAATTGCCGGGTCCGGCCCGCCTCGTCAGTCTCTTCGTCGATTTCCGATTCCCCTGTTGCGACCAGGTTCAGCATGGGTAGATCGGTGTCCTGCAGGAGCACGTCTACCGCATCGGAGACCGGGAGATAACTCCCATCGCTCGGCTCCGTCAGACTCAGGCTCAGTGTTTCGCTGTCCATGTCAGCGTCTTCATTGGCCTGGAGGCGGAATTCCCGGCGCTGCACGCCTTCCTCAAAGTTCAACTCATACACGTTGCCGCCGACGGGGGACAAGGGCGTTGTGGAAACGTCTGAAAATACCGTGTAGTCGTCTTCCGCCGGTGCCGGTTGAACGCTCAGCGAAACCGTCAGAGCGCCCGCACCAGCGGCTTGCGCGCGGTCCAGCGCAATCTCAAAGCGGGCCGGATCGTCGGGCCGACCCTCCGTGCTTACCCCATCATCCAACAGGCGCAGGCTCACGTGCGCCGGCGCCGCCGCGTCCACGATCAACAAGACCGCCTCCGCTACGCCGGACTCGGGACGCATCCGGACTAACTCCGCCTCCTCGGTCGACCCGTCCGTCAGCGCGTTCAGCACTATTTCCAGCGTAAGCTGCCGCTGCTCGGCAAATTCCGCCTCAAAGCTGGCAGCGGACGCATCCACCGGCAGCACCATGCCGTCCCCCTCAGCCACGCGCACCTGCCCTAACTCGTAGTCCACGCCCGCGCTGGCCGCTCCCTCAAACAGAATACGGACCCGCTCCCCGGCCTGCAGCGTGCCGGCGGAGTCTTGCGATGGCGCTGCCGGTGCCTGCAGTTGCAGGCGCAGGCAGGCCTGACTGCCTTCCCGCAGCGAGCCGACAATCCGATCGATCAATCCATCCTGAAAGGCGCAGCTTCCGTCTACGTTCACTCCATAGACGCCCGCCCCGGCTCCCGTCGTCAGCAACCGGGCGGCTCCCGTGCCCGGGGGCGGCGCGCCGACAGCCACCTGGCGGCTGCGAGCGCGGATCTGGTATTCCCGGTGGGCCCGTTCGTAACGACGCTCCCACGGCGAGCGCAGGCGAACTTCCGCCTTGTCGAGTTGCTGATCCAAAGGCACGCCGAACTGGTATTCCAGGGTGGCCTCCAGGCCAAAATCGGAACTCTCTCCCGACTCGGGGCGGTCCAACTCAAAGCGCACCCCAAACAGCGGCACCGGTTGCAGCAGCAAGCGCCAGCGCAGCCCTTCCAGGTCCACATCACCCCGCTGTCCATCCCACCGGTAGTAACGCAGGCCCAGCTCCGCCCACGGCAACTGCGGCAGGCGGCCCGCCAACTCCGCGTCCCAACCGTCCGGGCTATAGTGCAGCGTATTGCCGATAAGCTCCGTGCCTGTGCCCTGGTAACGATTCAGGTAGAAGTCCAGCAGTTCGGTTTTGATCTCCGCCCCGACGGACCAGCGCTCCAGGCTGGGGTCTGAGAGGTAGTCGTAAAACAGGTTGGCGCCTATCAGCAGGTCTTCGCGCACCAGCTTCCGATAACCCAAGCCGACGTTGGCACCGCCCTCGTCGCCGTGCAGTTGCAGCCCCCCCTGTCCAAAAACCGCAGCGGAACTGCCTTCCCACAGCGAAACGGTGACGTCGGCCTGTATCAGCGACTCACGGCCCGCCAACGGGGCGCGGTAGTCCAGGTGCAGCGAGCGCAGAAAGCTGAACCCGGTCTGGGCCCAGTTTTCAATGCCGCTCAGTCCGCTGTCCACGACGGATTGGAGCGCCTGATCACCGAGTCCCATCAAGCGCCCATGGACGTCAATGTCACTAGACTGCGCCTGCTGCAACAGGCCGGCAAGTTGCTGCGGGGTGGCCAGAGGATCCAACAGACGTTCGCCTGCCTGGCGCAATTGCGCGCTCATCAGTGGGCCCAGCCGGGCGGGGGAGGACGAATCAATGGCGCTGTTTACGCCGCCCAGCTCCGGCAGTGCGTAGCCTGCCACGGCCCCGGAATGGTCCGGGCGCTGCGTCTGCGCTTGCTCTGGCTGGGATAACAGAGAGAAAGCCAGCCCAGTTCCGGCTGTTTCGGCCTGCAACGGCGAGAATGCACCCTGGCCAGCCAGCACCAAGCCAAATAAAAGCCCGCTTGCCCGGCCCGGCCGGACCCCGGAACGCCCAACTGTTTTTATGAATGAAATCAAACTAATAAACTCAATCCGGTATCTTAAAAATGCTAAATTCAAGCGACTGCCGCAACAATTCAACGCACTACAACAGGCGCAGGGGAACCGACTTCCCTGCTGCCTTGCCGCTATGACTCCCCTGCCGCCTTGCCGCTATATTCACTGCCCTGTATATTCTTGCCCCAGTTCACCTCAGCCTCGGCAGAGGCGTATCGGCCCATAACCGCTGCATCAATAAAGCAATGGCCACGACGGCATTCATTGTCATCCCCTTGCGAACCCAAGTAAACTAAGCATCACCCGCGCCCTTAGCTCAGCTGGATTAGAGTGTCGGCCTCCGAAGCCGAAGGTCAGAGGTTCGAGTCCTCTAGGGCGCGCCAGTCGCCTCCGCAGCTTGACGTTCCCGTTCAATCACAATCAGTTCATCAATCTCGGCGATGATCTGCTCCTGGCTTCCGGTTATTGACCCGCTCAACAGGTATTTTCCATTCACCATCACCACTGGCACTCCCGTTACTCCTATGCGCCTTGCGAGCAAATGGGACCGCTGAATCTTTTTTTTCACCTCCTCCGATTCGTACAGCCGGTCAAAGTCTGCTTCGGGAACTCCGTGCGAAGCCAGAAAAGCGCGCAGCGACTGACGCTTGTCGGTGGTGATATTTTCCTTATGGATGCGGTCGAACAAGCTGACATGCGTCTGCTCAACCACTCCCAGTATTTCGGTGATGTAGTAGGCTCGTGCGTGCGGCACCCAATCCTTGCCCAACACCGCGGGGATGCGGCGAAAGACTACGTCCTGTGGCTGGCGCGCGTCCCATTCCTGCAAGTACGGTTCCAGGCGGTAGCAATGGGGGCATCCGTACCAGAAGAACTCGACTACTTCAATCTTGCCCGGCTCAGCATGGAAAAGACGCGGTGGTTCGATCAGCCGGTATTTCTGCTCGGAAACGGCGGATGCAGGCAGCAGCACACCGGCAACAAGCAACCACACGGGGAGACTGGAAAACCTTAAAATGAAAAAACTCCTTGTTGGAGACTTCGGAAGCGCCAATAGTACCCCAAAATCAGTCCTGTGTCTACTGGCAGGAACCGTAGCCCGGCGCTGAGGAAGCGCCTATGCCGGACCACCCTGCTGACGAGCGGTCACCGGGTATACGGGGGCGGGAATGGCGGCAGAACCGCTTGCGCGGTCTGACCGTCGCCTGGAGCCCGGAGGGCGGCCCGCACCGGCGCCTGCTGCCCAGGGTCCGGGTAGTCAATCATTCCGGCTGATGGTCGTTCAACCGCCGCCAAACACTGGTGTCTTGCAGTTTCCCGTTCAGTCGCAGGTTTTGCTGTAACAGGTCTTTTGCGCTCGCCCCCGCCTCGTCGGTCACATTCGGGTCTGCGCCCGCCGCCTGCTGCCCAGGGTCCGGGTAGTCAATCATTCCGGCTGATGGTCGTTCAACCGCCGCCAAACACTGGTGTCTTGCAGTTTCCCGTTCAGTCGCAGGTTTTGCTGTAACAGGTCTTTTGCGCTCGCCCCCGCCTCGTCGGTCACATTCGGGTCTGCGCCCGCATCGAGCAGCACCGCGATCACGGCCAGGTTTCCGCTGAACCGGGCCGCCTGATGCAGTGGGGTCCAGCCATGCAGTGTCCGTCGCACATGCAGATCGGCACCCGCAGCCAACAGTGCCCTGGTAACGGCCGGGTTCGGGTTCGACCCCGCCGCCTGATGCAGTGGGGTCCAGTTGCTATCGGCCCGTGCGTTCGGGTCTGCCCCCGCATCAAGCAATGACCTGGTGACGGCCAGGCTCTGGTTACTGGCGGCCCAGATCAGCGGGGTCATGCCGTCATTGCTGCGCGCGCTCGGGTCTGCGCCCGCGCCCAGCAGGACCGTGATGATGGCTGCGTTCCAGTTGTTCTCCGCCGCCTGATGCAGCGGTGTCCTGCCGTCTTCGGAGCGTGCGTTCGGATCTGCGCCCGCGCCCAGCAGGGCTTCCATGACGGCTGTGTTCCCGTTACCGCCAGCCGCCCAGTGCAGCGGTGTCCCGCCGTCATCGCTGCGCGCGTTCGGGTCTGCGCCTGCGCCCAGCAGGGCCGTGATGACCTCCGCGTTTGAATTTCCTATACTCGCCCAGTGGAGCGGAGTCTGATTGACCCCGGTGCCCACATTCGGGTCCGCGCCGGCGTTCAGCAGGATCACGACGACGGTTGGGTCTTTGTTGTAGCGCGCCGCCCGGTGCAGCGGTGTCCAGTTGGACCTGTCCCGTGCATTCAGGTCCGCACCGGCAGCCAGGCAAGCCGTCACTTCCTCCGCTGACGCGTCACTGAAAAACGCGTCCCTGCCCTCTCTCCAATCCGACGTATCCCTGCTCCAGTCCGCGCAATCGGCGACCCATGCCGGCGCAGCCGGGAGGAGCAGCCAGAGCGCCGTGACCCCTGCTGTAGTCCTCAAGTTGCTGCCTCCACACCGCACAAACCCGTTGCTCATCGTTGAGTTCACTTTCTTCAAACCACTGTCCTTATTCAATCTCGCCGTTGACAAATGACGTCCAGACGTCTAGCCTACATTCATGGAACAGCAACCTGCAAAAAATGCTCCCGGGCACGTCAGGGATGCGATCGTTCAGGTTCTTTCGCTAACGTCCCAACCTCTGTCTATTAAAGAAATAGAAGGCAGAGTAGCCCGAATTGCGGGTCCTACGCCATCGTCTTCCATACGATCGTACCTGAGACTCAACACGCCTGATATCTTCGTTCGGGAAGAACGTGGAGTCTATCGCCTCCGCGCCCACCACGTGGAGACCGCCCGGGGTGTTCAGCGTGATATTGCTGCTACCTGCCAATGGCAAGCCCCCTTAGTTTTTGGAAAATCGACGCTCGTACATGCAGACTGCTTTGACTGGCTGGAGTGCCGGGAAGAGAATAGCATTCACGCAGTGGTAACAGATCCTCCTTACGGTCTTCACGAGTACACGCCTGAACAGCAAAATAAGTTGCGCGCCGGAAAAGGCGGGGTTTGGCGAATGCCGCCTTCATTTGACGGAAACACACGCTCCCCCCTGCCTCGGTTTACCACTTTGACGCAAGGGCAACTGGAGGAACTAGGCTCATTTTTCTTCGTATGGGCCAAATTGTTGTTTCCCAAACTGATACCCGGCGCGCATGTTATCGTGGCATCCAATCCCCTTCTTTCTTATATCGTGTCTGCGGCATTGGCGGATGCCGATTTGGAACGAAGGGGCGAAATAGTTCGCCTTACCATGACAATGAGGGGCGGTGACCGCCCGAAGGCGGCGCATGAGGAGTTTGGTGACGTAAGCGTTATGCCTCGTTCCATGTGGGAGCCGTGGATCGTTTATAGAAAGCCCCTTGATGGCCGGGTTCAGGACAACCTCAGGAAATGGAAAACGGGCGGATTTCGCCGTCCCATGATGACCAAACCATTTGGAGACGTGATTGCTTCTGCGCCAACCAGAAAAAGTGAAAAGTCTCTTGCGCCTCATCCAAGTCTGAAACCCCAGGCATTCATGCGGCAGATCGTTCGTGCGTCACTGCCACTCGGTGAAGGCGTAGTTCTCGATCCGTTTGCCGGCGCCGGTTCAACGCTCGCTGCTGCTGAGGCGGTTGGCTATGAAAGCATCGGCATAGAAAAAGACGTTGATTTCTTCAAACTGGCTTGTGCTTCCATCCCAAAGCTTGCCGCTTTCAAGATCAATGGTAACCCTACAGCCTGTATATCCAGCTATCCCGAAGTTTCTTGATGCCATCTTTGTGCAACGTGGCGGTTCGCGTTCCAAGTTCGCCCCGTGGATTTTTTCTAAAATCATCCACAACAACTTTCCCGAGGTACACCTCACTGAACGTCATTGGCGATCTGGTAACGGCAGGCTCTGAGTCCGTGTCAACTTTATAAACAAAAACACACATCCATTGTTCCCGAGCTCCATGCGTATCAACCGCGCCTCCTGCTTTTCTTGTTGCCTTTATTTCAACGCCTTCTTCTCCAGCCTTGATGCAATTATCAGCATATACGCCTTGTACTATCAGATCGGGATGCCCGTTAAAGTAGCCATTTTCCGTCAATACGCGTGAATGTTTGGCAAGGCTTGCCGTCAGCATATCAGAAAGCAATCCGGACATAATCGCAGGGCGAAGCATATCGTCCAGGCGCTGCAATCCTTTCACAGTGAGATGGGAGTTTACGTCATGGAAGAAATCGTACACATCCTGCATCGCCATTTGGAAGTCTTGCGCGCGCAGTTCGTATGGCGGTTCCGCGTCTTTGTTGAATTTTTATGTTTCTACCGTATTTCGAGTAATCGCCATATTCTACTTTTTCATTGTTCTCAGTTTTGTGGATTCAACTTGCGGGTGCAACGGTTGGATTGACCCCGAAAAATACCTGATTCAGCGTCTTCATTGCAACGTTGTAGCGCGCCGCCCGGTGCAGCGGTGTCAGGCCGAACCTGTCCCGCATATTCAGGTCCGCACCGGCGGCCAGGCAAGCCGTCACTTCCTCCGCTGACGCGGCACTGAAAAACGCGTCCCTGCCCTTTTCCCGATCCGACGTCTCCCTGCTCCAGTCCGCGCAATCCGCCACCCATGCAGGCCCAGCCGACTCGCCCGGGACTGCGGCGTTGGCAACGGATGCGGGGCCGTGGCATCGTCAGCCTGGGTCCGCGCACCGATCACGCAGGGGGAGTCGCCTTTGAGTGAGGACATGGGGGATCAGGCGTTTGCGGGCGGAGGGAGGCTAGGCGGGAGACGGCGAGACAACGAGACCGCGAGACGGATGCAGCATATCGCAAGCAGGCTTTCTGTTAACGCTACGGCGGAACGCGGCAGGCTTACGAGTATGCCGGGGAACAGCAGAAAAGTTGTCAGAAAGGTAACGGACAGGCCAATGGTCATCATCCAGCCAAAATCGACGACGAGTTTAATGCCGCTCATGGCAAAGACATGAAAGCCAGAATTGTAGTCAGCGCCGTGTACAGACAGGGCATCACCATTCTGCGCGCCATTTCCAATACCAGCGCCCGGTGTCCGCGTAGTCCTTGCAAAGCTGGCGGTAACGCACGACCGAATACTCCATAAAAACGCACCAGATTGACTCGCGGTTGGAGCACCAATGCCGCCAATTTTGCGATGAAATCCAACCCCGCCAGCAAGCACACTTTTTAGACGATTCAGTCTCCTTTCCATGGCCCGTAGCCATGGCCCGTAACGGCAATAAATCACGTCACATGAAGCTTGTTACAATAACATAACAGGCTAGAAATGGTGCCATCTCCTCGGGCCAAGTCAATGTTTCGGAACAGAGTAAGGCAAGGTAATCGTTAGTATCGAAGACCCTGCGCTGATCAAGCAGATCCTTGCACACCTTCAGAGAAAGCGGAAGCAAAAGAATTCAACCCATTACCCGAGAGCAAGGCAGCGCCCTGAACAGGTTTGTTCGGGTAGCCGACGAGATCAGTTTGGCTCAGTCAACTCAGCAAATTGCCGCCAGCAAAAGTAGCAGCAGGTAGTTGGCATGCCTGGTGGCCGGCATTTGACAGGAAGGGCCGGCGGGAAGGAGCAATATTGGGCGTGTCGGCTGAAGTCAGTCAGATTGCGGGTGTTCCAGGACTGGACGACGGCTTCGTGAAGCTCTTTCTTTTTTTGGTGGAACAAAGGAAAATAGGGTGTTAATTCTTCCTATACTTCTGCGACAGAGCTGGCCATTTCCCTGAGACTGATATCGGCATCGTTCTGGCGCTTGCCGATAATAATGGATACATTGATTGGCTTCATCAGCACTGGGGCGGAGATAAGCGGTTCTGGCGACCCCTTCAGATTGCGCCGTGCAGCAGTGAGCATATTGTATATGCTTAGGATATGGAGGTGGAATCTGGACTTGCGGGAATGGCTGGCTGAGGCCCGTAAAGGCTACGGAGTATTGTTGCCGGAGGGTGTGCAAAGCACGCAAGATATTGAAACCGCATTGGGCTTCATAATGCAGCGGTTGCCCATATATTTATACGGAAGTTTGGAAAATCCGGCCTGCATTCATCGAAACTGTCAACGCGGCCGTGCTCGCGACCAGGCTTGTCCATCCGCTGGCTGCAGCCGAAAAGGCAGAAGCTGTGCTGCGTTTCATCGGTACTACGAAGCTGGGGCGCATAAGCGAGCATCAAATATTCTGCGCAAGCAGGCAGATGAAAAAGAAATTCCCAAGGCGGTAGATTCATCTCTTCTCAAAGAACCAGCTGAGAAAATTCTTTCCGCCACACTCAAACAAAAAAAGACGATATTGAAGTATTACTCCAAGCGAAACAATACCAGGGCATCCTGAAATCACTGACAGAACTGCGCCTGCAAGTGGATGCTTTTTTTGACGATGTGCTTGTAATGGATAAAGACTTTGCTACCAGGAATAACAGATTAGCCCTGTTGCGGGACCTGCGGGACCTCTTCCTTCAAGTCGCAGATATATCAGGGCTGACTGTTCTGTGGAAAGCGTCTTGAGGCCAAGCCTGTGAATTGGCAAGCGACCAAAACAGGTCGGTAATAAAATGCCTTTGCGACATGGACAGAACTGGAATCGGCAGGAAGTGCTGATAGCCTTCAATCTGTATTGTCGCATCCCCTTTAGAAAGATTAGTATAAATAACCCGGAGGTACAGAAGCTTGCAGTTCTGCTTGGCCGCACTCCCGGATCACTGGCCAAGAAGATGTTTAACTTGGCTCATCATGACCCAGAGAATATGAACATAGGGATCCAAGGACTGGCGCATGGCAGTAGGGAAGACAAGCAAGTATGGGATGCATTCCATAAAGCACCTACAGCCGTCCTTGCTCAGAGCCAGGTTCTGCTGGAACGCTTGGGGAAGCAGAAGCCGGGAGTAATCATGGAGCCAGAGATTATCTGGCGGATAAAGGATAGGGAGACAGCAAGGATAATCAGAAGCAATAGCAGAGTAGGACAGCATCTCTTTCGCCAGATAGTCCTCGCGAACTATCACAATACATGCTGCATCACCGGGATACCCATTCCGGAATTACTGAATGCAAGCCATATCAAGCCATGGGCAGAGCACAAAGACCAGCGCTTGAACCCAGCGAATGGTCTTGCGCTCAATGCATTGCATGATAGAGCCTTTGACAGAGGGTTCATCACAGTTAACCCGGACGGCTACAGGATAGAGGTATCGGACGAGCTGGGCGAGCATTTATCAGACCCCGAAAAGTTGGATTTTATCAACAGATATAATGGTAAACCCATAGATAAGCCCAGCAGATTTCCTCCTGATAAAGACCTCTTGGACTATCATCACAGCACTATATTTGAGCACTGGCGATAACAGCAAGCTATGTCATTCGCCGTCTGAACTGCATCGAGATGTCTCGCAGAAGCAACCAGATATGGAGCCGGCAGGAAGTGCTGATAGCACTTTATCTGTATTGCATCACACTATCGAAGACCCTGCGCTGATCAAGCAGATCCTTGCACACCTCCAGAGCAAAGCGGAAGCAAAAGAATTCAACCCATTACCCGAGAGCAGGGCACCGGCCTAAAGTAGGTTTGTTCGGGTAGCCGACGAGATTAGTTTGGCTCAGTCAACTCAGCAAATTGCCGCCAGCAAAAGTAGCGGCAGGTAGTCGGCATGCCTGGTGGCTGGAATTTGGCAGGCAGGGCCGGCGGGAAGGAGCAATATTGGGCGTGTCGGCTGAAGTCAGTCAGATTTCGGGTGTTCCAGGACTGGATGGCTTTGCGAATCTCTTTCTTTTCTTGGTGGAATAAGGAAAACAGGGTGTTAATTATTCCTATACTTTATACTTATGCTTAGTTCGATTCTGTCCCTGGCCACCATTTCCTTTGAAGGGCTGTTATTGGCCGCATAGTCAGTCAACCGTGAGTGAAGAGCAAAAAAACGAGGGATTAACCGCCGATGTAAGGCGTTGGCGGGTAAATCCCGTTATTGCCGCTACGGCGGGGGGCATACTCGCTACTGGCTTAATAGTTCTACACCAGTACGATCCAGAACTTGCAAAATTTATTACTTATTTGCTTGGCGGCGTATTAATAATTCTACAAATTTCCAGCTCCAATCGTCGAGCGACAGCATTGGAAGAAACGGTGGAGTTGACCGAAAGGGGCAATATCGCCGAACGATTTAAAAATGCGATTGAGCATCTGGGGAACAATTACGTATCTATCCGTCTAGGTGGCGTTTATGCATTGCATCATATTGCACAGGAAACGGAAGAATATCGTGAGCGCGTGTTTGAAATTTTGTGTGCTCATATTCAGGAAACCACAACACAGAAAGAATATAAAGGTTTTGAGACAGTCATCATAAAGAAGATGCGTGAACAAACAAAAAAACATACCGTAAAGAAGCCCAGCATTGAAATCCAAAGCATATTAAATGTATTGTTTATTAGGAATCAGAGCAGTAAAATCTATAAAGGGATTAAGGCCAATTTATCAGGGGCTGATTTACATGGGGCCAGTCTAAGAAACGCTCATTTAGAAAATGCCTACTTGGAAGGGGCTCATTTAGAAAATGCCGACTTGCGACGGGCGCATTTAGAAAATGCCTACTTGCGACGGGCGCATTTAGAAAATGCCAACTTGCGATGGGCTCATTTAGAAAATGCCTACTTGCGATGGGCTCATTTAGAAAATGCCGACTTGCGACGGGCTCATTTAGAAAATGCCGACTTGCGAGCGGCGCATTTAGAAAATGCCAACTTGCGAGCGGCGCATTTAGAAAATACCAACTTGCTAAAGGCGCATTTAGAAAATGCCGACTTGCGATGGGCGCATTTAGAAAATACCAACTTGCTAAAGGCGCATTTAGAAAATGCCTACTTGCGATGGGCGCATTTAGAAAATGCCGACTTGCGATGGGCGCATTTTAAAAATACCAACTTGCGAGAGGCGCATTTAGAAAATGCCAACTTGCGACGGGTGCATTTTAAAAATGCCAACTTGCTAAAGGCGCATTTAGAAAATGCCGACTTGCGACGGGCGAATTTAAAAAATGCCAACTTGCTAGGGGCGCATTTAGAAAATGCCAACTTGCGAGCGGCGCATTTAGAAAATGCCAACTTGCGACGGGTGCATTTTAAAAATGCCAACTTGCTAAAGGCGCATTTAGAAAATGCCGACTTGCGACGGGCGAATTTAGAAAATGCCAACTTGCTAGGGGCGCATTTAGAAAATGCCAACTTGCGACGGGCGCATTTAGAAAATGCCATGGATTTAGATATTGAACAGATACTAGAGGCAAAAACTTTATACGGGGCACAGCTGCCCGCCGGAATGAAAGAAGAGATCAGGCGACGGAAACCCCGATCTCCTTAAAGACCCGATTGATGTACTGGTTTCCTGAAGCATGTCCGGACTAAATTGGTTGACACGAAAGGAGGACGTCAAGGTATCCGGTCAAGTTCCTTACCGTGTTTTAGAAGCGGTTGCGGAGGGAAAGTATGGTGACCCGGACAGTGGCAATTTACTCATTCAAGGGGACAATCTGGATGCGTTCAGGCCCATCCGACTCGCCCGGGACTGCGGCGTTGGCAACGGATGCAGGGCCGTGGCATCGTCAGCCTGGGTCCGTGCACCGATCGCAGGGGGAGTCGGCATCTGATCCTGGACGCCAGCCTGGTCATCCAACCGCGCACTGATCACGCAGAGGGAGTCGCCTTTGAGTGAGGACATTGGGGATCAGGCGTTTGCGGGCGCAGGGAGGCTGGGCGGGAAACGACCAGACGGCGAGACGGATGCAGCGTATCGCAAGCAGGCTCAAAGCGCTGTTGCAAGGATTCTTGACGCCGAGTGGGCGGTCGGGAAAGCCGTATCAGTCCCTTGCGGTAACTGACCGCGCTGAGACTTCGGCAGGCCCGGGACCGGCCTGGCAACGGACCGGCAGGCACATTCAGCGCTCATCCGGGCAGGGGCCCTCCGGCAGCAGGCGAGCGCTCATCCGGGCAGGTGCCCTCCGGCGGCAGGCGAGCGCCCGTTCAGCAGAGGGTCCAACGCAGACAGGAGCTGACGGTTCTCTTCTGCCGTGCCGATGCTAACGCGCAGGCACTGCCGCAGCAGGGGATGGGTGTGGTGTACGTTTTTGACCAGGATGCCGCGCTGCTGCAAACCGGCGTGAACCTGGTCGGCGTCCGCCTGGAGCAGCCGTAACAGCAGAAAGTTGGTTTCGCTGGGCCAGACCTCAAGGCCCGGCAGACGTTTCAAATCCTGGTAGAGGCTTTGGCGCGAGTCGCAGATCTGCCGCACCTGATGATCGAAAAGCTCCATGCCGGCAAGCAGGCATTCGGCACCGGCCTGGACCAGGGAACTCAGGTTGTAGGGCAGGCGCAGCTTCTCCAACTGTTCGATCCAGATCGGCGAGCCGATGAGAATGCCGATACGCAGCCCGGCCATGCCGAGCTTGGACAGGGTACGCAGGACCAGCAGGTGACCATGCTGCTGCGCGGCTTGTAGCAGGCTGCGCCGTGAATATGGATAGTAGGCTTCATCCACCACCACTACGCCCGGGGCCTGGCGGATGACGCGGAGCACGTCCGCCTCCGGGTACAGGTTGCCGGTCGGGTTGTTCGGCCAGGCGAGCCAGACCAGCGCCGGGCGGTGCCGCTTGATCTGCTCCAACATGCGATCGGTGTCCAAGGCAAAGCCGGCTTCCGATAACGGCACGCCCAGGTATTCCAGTCCGGCAATGCCGGCCGCCTGGCGATAGACGATGAAACTTGGATCCGGCGCCAGGGCTTTGCGTTCCGGTCCAGTCAGCGCCAGGCTTATAAGCAGGATCAGCTCGTCGGAACCGTTGCCCAGCATCAATTCCAGCGCCGGCGGGATCTCCAGAACCCGACGCAAGGTTTGACGCAGGCGCGTGGCACGTCCATCCGGATAGCGATTAACGGCCACGGACTGCAGAGACTGCAACCATTGCCGGCGCAGCGGCTCTGGCAGCGGATAGGGGTTTTCCATGGCATCCAGTCGGATGGAGCCGGGCCGGTCGGCATCGTAGCGCTCGGAGGCCAGCAGTTCGGGACGAATCCAGCGGCGCACCCGCTCCTGTTGATCGCCGGGCTGCGTCTGCCGTGTCGGCACCGCCTCAGTCTTCTCGTTGCCCAGAGCGCACGCGCAGCTCCGCGGATAGCGCATGCGCCTGCAGTCCTTCACTGTCCGCCAGTGCCGCCGCCGTTTGCCCCAGGGCGTCCGCGGCGTCGGGACCGCACTGGATCAAAGAGGATCGTTTCTGAAAATCATAAACCCCAAGCGGGGAAGAGAACCGGGCCGTGGTGCCGGTCGGCAGGACGTGGTTCGGTCCCGCGCAGTAATCCCCCAACACTTCGGCACTGTGGTAACCGAGAAAGATGGCGCCGGCATTGCGTACCCGATCCAGCAAAGACTCCGGTTCGGCCACCGCCAACTGCAGGTGCTCCGGGGCAACACGGTTCGCGACCGCTACCGCTTGCTCCAGATTTTGGACGTCGATGAGCAGGCCGTTGCGCTCCAGCGAGGCGCGGATGATCGCGGCGCGGGGCAACTGCGGCAACAGCTCCTCCATAACGGCAGCGACCCGGTCCAGCTGCTGCCCGCAGGGGCTGACCAAAATGGCGCGCGCCTCCTCATCGTGCTCCGCCTGGGCGAGCAGATCGGCGGCGACCCATTTCGGATTAGCGCCTTCATCGCAGATGACCAGTACCTCCGAGGGGCCGGCAATCATGTCTATTCCGACCACGCCGAAGACCAGGCGTTTCGCCAGCGCCACGTAGACGTTGCCCGGCCCGGTAATTTTGTCCACGCGCGGGATGGTCTCGGTTCCGTAAGCCAGCGCCGCCACGGCCTGGGCGCCGCCTATACAAAAGAAGCGGTCCACGCCGGCGATGGCGGCGGCGGCCTGCACCAGGGGATTGGATACACCGCCAGGAGCCGGAGAAACCATCACCACCTCGGGCACGCCGGCGACCCGGGCCGGCAGCACGTTCATCAGAACGGAGGACGGGTAGGCGGCCTTGCCGCCCGGCACATATACACCGACGCGCTCCAAGGGCAGGATGCGCTCGCCCAATACCGCTCCCTGCTGATCCCGGTATTGCCAGGACTCCATCCGCTGGCGCTGATGATGCCGCAAGATTCGGTCGGCGGCCAGCTCCAGGGTGCCGCGCAACTGCGCGGGAATGGCGTTAAGCGCTGCCTGCAGGGCCGAGTGCGGCACCTCCAGGGCGTCTGCGGGCAAAGAATGTCTGTCGTAGCGGTGGGTGTATTCCAACAGGGCGGCATCCCCACGACGGCGCACTCCGTCCAGGATGGCGGAGACGGTCGGCAGGATCTGCGCTTCAGCCGGGCCCTGCTGACAGAAGTGCGACAGCAGCCGGTCAAGCGCCGGATCGGTGCCGCTCAGGCGCCGCATCATCAGGCGGGCGCTCCGTCCGGGGACTGGTCCACGGCCCGTTGCAGTTTCCCCAGCAGTTCCCGGACGGCGGTATCCTTTACCTTCATGGCGGCTTTGTTGATGATCAGCCGGGCACTGATATCGGCCACCTTCTCTATCGGCTCCAGCCCGTGCGCCTCCAGCGTGCGCCCGGTATCGACCAAATCCACCACGTAATCGGCCAGCCCCACCATGGGCGCCAACTCCAGGGAACCGTACAGCCGGATGATGTCCGCCTGCCGGCTTTTGGCGGCGAAAAAGCGGCGCGTGACGCGCGGATACTTGGTAGCAACGGCGGGCACACGGGTACTCGTGGGCGCTGCGGTGCGGCGGTTACGGGGTGCGGCCAGCATCATGCGGCAGGTGCCGATACCCAAATCCAGCGGATCATAGAGACCGTCGCTGCCGTATTCGAGCAATATGTCACTGCCGACGATGCCCAATTCAGCCGCACCGAGCCCCACGTATACGGGAACGTCCGGCGAGCGGCAGATGAGCAGGCGCAGGTGCGGATGGTTGGTCGGCTGGATCAGACAGCGCGAGAGCGAGGGATCCTCGGCGGGGCAAATCCCGGCACGGTTTAGTACCACCAGCGCCTCACGCAGGACGCGGCCCTTGGCCACTACCAACGTCAGGCTTTGCATATCAGCCGCGCCCCGCGGGCAGCCGCCGTTGCGCCACCACTCGCAGGGCTTGCGCACCGGGGCGCAGCGGCAATCTTCATCCCGTGGCCGCCTGCGCCCGTGACCGGTTTTGCCGCAACGGCGCGCCTGCAGGGAGCCGCCTGACGCTCGCGCCCAGGCGGGCGAGTTTCTCCTCTATGGTTTCATAGCCCCGGTCAATGTGGTAAATGCGTCCCACCTCCGTGCTTCCCCGCGCCACCAGTCCAGCCAGCACCAGGCTGGCGGAAGCGCGCAGATCCGTGGCCATCACCGGGGCGCAGCTCAACTGCTCAATCCCCTTACTGACCACGGTGTTGCCTTCCTGCTGCAGGTTCGCGCCCATGCGGCGCAATTCCTGTACGTGCATGAAGCGGTGCGTGAAGATCGATTCGATGATCACGCCGGCACCCTCGGCGATGCAGTTCATTGCGGTGAACTGCGCTTGCATATCGGTGGGGAATCCAGGGAAGGGCGCGGTGTGCAAACTGACTGCCCTGGGACGCCTGCCTTCCATGTCCAGGCGGATTGTGTCTGCGCTGCACTCCACCCGGGCCCCGGCCTCGGTCAGCTTGGTCAGGACCGCCTCCAGATGTTCCGGGCGCACTCCTTTCAGGCTGATCTGCCCGCCGGTCATGACCGCTGCCGTCAGATAAGTGCCCGCCTCAATGCGGTCCGGCAAGATCCGGTAATCGGTGCCGGACAGGGACTCCACTCCCTGCACCTCAATGCGGTCCGTGCCGACACCGTCGATCTGGGCTCCCATCCGGATCAGGAAATAGGCTAAATCCGCCACTTCCGGTTCGCGGGCGGCGTTTTCGATCACGGTCGTGCCCTGCGCCAGCGCAGCTGCCATCATCAGGTTCTCGGTGCCGGTGACGGTGACCATTTCCATGCTCAGGCGTGCGCCTTTCAGGCGCTTGGCCCGCGCCCGGATGTAACCGTTCTCCACCTGCACCTCCGCGCCCATCGCGCGCAGACCCTCGATGTGCAGGTTGACCGGCCGGCTGCCGATCGTGCAGCCTCCCGGCAAGGAAACGTCCGCCCGCCCGTAGCGGGCCAGCAGCGGTCCGAGCGCCAGAATAGAGGCGCGCATGGTCTTGACTAACTCGTAGGGGGCGAAGGGGTTGAGGATGCTTTCGTTACACACCTCAATTACCATGTACTCGTCCACGGTCAGCTTGGCTCCCATCTGGGCGAGCAGGTCCATAGTAGTAGTAATATCGTGCAGGTGCGGGATATTGCTGATCCGCACTGGTTGATCGGTCAACAGCGTGCCGATCAGGATCGGCAGGGCGGAGTTCTTGGAGCCGGAGATGCGCAATTCTCCGCGCAGCACCTGCCCTCCCTCAATGATCAGTTTGTCCATTGGCCCGCTTCGTCCGCCTTACCAATACCTGCTCTTGCAACCGCTGTCAGCGCAGGTTCGCCCCTGCCTGACCGTTGCCGGCCTGTCTGCGCAGGCTGCATCCCCGCCGCACGGACAACGGTTAACCGATGCCTGCCAACGCTCCAAGGAACTCAGGCTTTGGGCGCGTCGCGGTCTGCGGCATTGAGCTGACGCCATTCCTCGGGCGTGTAGGTTTTAACGTTCAACGCATGGAGTTCCCCGGCATTGATCTGCTGGCGCAGCGGTCGATAGACCATCTGGTGGCGCTGCACGACGGTTTTATCGGCAAATCTCTCGCCGATCAGCACCAGGTTGAAGTACAGAGAACCTTCCTGGTTCACCTCTATCGTGCATTCGGGGAATTCCTGCTCCAGCAGGCTCTTCAACTCGTCTGGGCGCACGTCTTTACACCCAATCGGGACCGGGTGCCTGGCGGCCCGGAACGCCTGGCGCTGCATGGCCGGCTCTTCCCGTTCGTGTGAAACGGCGATGCGATCCGTGCCCTGCCAGGCTCCATGAGCTTTTCACCCGCCGCCCGCCAGCCTTCTCATTTGGGCCCACGACTCAATCGTCTCCGGCCGCTTTACTGTAGAGAAATTGTCCTATGATGTCTTCCAATACTACGGCATCAGAAGTAATTATAATCTGATCGCCGTCTTGAAGAAAGCTGTCGTCGCCCCCGGCACTCAATAAGATGTACTGCTCTCCCAACAGCCCGGAAGTATAGATGCCGGCACCGGTATCCAATGGGATATGATCGGCGTATTTCGGAGAAATGATCATCACAACGATTGCCTCGTATTTGTCCGTATCGACGTAGATGCTTTCCACTTTGCCGACGCTAACGCCAGCCAGTTTCACCGGCGCCTGCGGCTTCAGTTGACCCACGTTGCTGAAATTGGCATTGATCCGGTAGCCCCCGCTTATCGAGCTTCGGCCGATCCCGCCCGCCTGCAGTGACAGCAGCACCAACGCGCCCAGGCCGATGGCGACAAAAACTCCAACAACAATTTCTACGTATCTATGCATCTATAGACTCCTTAAGTCTGGATGGTCACGCACCAACCGACGCCCCGAGGCACTCGACACAAGCCCCCGCAGGCTCGCCGACAGCTCTTTCAATCAAACATCAGTGCCGTCAGCACGAAGTCCAGCCCGAGCACTGCCAGGCTGGAATGAACCACCGTGCGCGTGGTTGCCAGGCTGAGTCCTTCCGCGGTGGGCTCGGTATTATATCCCTCGAACACCGCGATCCAGTTTACAACGAAGCCGAAAACCAAGCTTTTGATTATGCCATTAAAGACATCTTCCCATAGATCGATGGCGGCATGCATCTGCGACCAGAAGGCGCCTTCATCCACCGCCAGCAATCCGACGCCGACAAAATACCCGCCGTGAATGCCGACCCAGCTGAAAACCGCCGCCAGCAAAGGCATGGAAACGATGCCGGCAAGGAAGCGCGGCGCCACTACCCGCCGCATCGGATCCACGGCCATCATTTCCATGGCCGCCAGCTGCTCGGTAGATTTCATCAAGCCGATCCCTGCAGTCAGCGCCGATCCGGCCCGTCCCGCGTACAGCAGGGCGGTAACCACCGGACCCAACTCGCGCACCAGGGACAACGCGACCAGCACGCCTAAAGACTCCTCGGCCCCGAAATCCACCAGGGTGTTGTAGCCCTGCAGCGCCAGCACCATACCGATAAAAACCCCGGAGACCAGGATAATCACCAGCGACAGGGCACCGACGACGTAGATTTGGCGCACCACCAGGGTGCCGCGCTGCAAGGCCGCGGGCAGTACCAACAGCAGGTGGCCCATGAAGAACATCATGCGCCCGAGGCGGGAGAAGGAACCCAGACCCCAATGCCCCAGCATCTGCAGCAAGTCCGGGACGTGCATAACCAGGCGGATCCCGCCGCGCACGACGGTTCCGATCGGCGAACTCACGCCGGCGGCTCCATCAGCGCCTGCCTGAATTCCGGTGCCGGATAATGAAAGGCCACCGGGCCGTCCGCTTTAGCCTCGATGAATTGCCGCACCCAGGGCGAGGGCCGCTCCTGCAACTCGGTCGGCGAGCCGGCGCCCATGATCTGCCCATTGGACAGTAAGTAAACCTGGTCGGCAATGGAGAAGGTCTCGTGGACGTCGTGAGAGACGATGATGCTGGTGACCTTCAGGCACTCGTTCAGGCGCTGGATCAGGCGCAACAGCACCCCCATGGTAATCGGATCCTGACCGGCAAATGGTTCATCGTACATAATCATCATTGGATCCATGGCGATGGCACGGGCCAGGGCGACGCGGCGCGCCATGCCGCCGGAAAGTTGCGAGGGCCATAGCCGTGCCGCACCGCGCAGACCGACCGCCTCCAGTTTCATCAGCGCCAGGTCACGGACCATCGCTTCAGAAAAATCGGTATGCTCGCGCAACGGGAAGGCAACGTTGTCGAACACGTCGAGATCGGTCAGCAACGCGCCGCTTTGAAACAGCATTCCCATGCGTTTGCGCAACTCCAGCAGCGGGCGCCGCTTCATGCCGACCACTTCCTGTCCGTCCACCTGGATGCTGCCCGACCAGGCCTTCCACTGTCCGCCGATCAGCCGAAGCAACGTGGTCTTGCCGCAACCGCTCGGTCCCATAATCGCGGTGATGCGGCCGCGATGGATATCGGCGTCGATGCCATCAAAGAGAACGCGCTCGCCGTGCCTGAAGCGCAGGCCGCGAATGCGGATCATGGGATCCGAATCTGCGGTATTCGGTTCAGAAACCGAAGAGGGCTTATTCCCCACGTTCTTGTGCCAGCCTCCCATGATGATGCCTCTTTAATAATACACCGCACACTGCGTCCGGCAGAGTTTTCCCGTTTCCCCGGTGTTTCCCCGGCTGTCCCGGCGTGCGGCTCATAAGCAGCGGGCCGGTCTATGCTTGTTGCTCCCCTGCCGCCCCATGCCCGCCGGCACCTTGCGCCCGATCGGCCGGGAAGCCAGGTCGACCTGATCTCGATTTCCGCGGGCCGGATCAGCCTCTGTCCCCAGCCGGGCAGAGGCTGCCGCCCGCATCCTGTCGCGGGGATTATACAATGCCGACAGGACTTGATAAATCTGAAGCGGAATCCGGTACGGATATACGGTCACCGGGGACGCAGCCGCTCCGGCACAGCGGCACGCGCGTCCGGGCCGCGTGGCGTGACGCCTGGGCCGGATTTTGCCTTTGCCGGCGGCCAGGACCACAAGCGGCGTGTTGCGCGAGTCGGCGGCAATTCCTGATAATACGCGTGATTGGGCGTTGCCCACCGGCAGCGAGGACAGGGGAGCGGTGCGAATTGCAGTGAGAATTGCGTGAACAAACCATCGGCCATTATAAAAAAAGCGATGAGTCTGCGCGAGCTGCAGTACCTGGTTGCCGTTGCTGAACACCGGCATTTTGGTCGCGCCGCCAAAGCCTGTCACATCAGCCAGCCCACCCTCAGCACGCAACTGAAAAAGCTGGAGAGTTACCTGGGGGTAACGCTGTTTGAGCGCACCAATAAAGTATCGCAAATCACCCCGATCGGGGTCCGGCTCGCCGCCCAGGCGCGCCGGGCGCTGGCGGAGGCGGCGACCCTGGTTGAGATTGCGCGCAAGAACAGCGCGCTGCTGTGTGGCCCGCTGAGCCTGGGCATCATTCCTACGCTGAGTCCCTACCTGCTGCCGTGGCTGGTCCCTCCCTTGCAGCGCAGCTACCCGGAGCTGGAGTTGATCGTGCACGAGGATATGACGGATCCGTTGTTGGAGCGGCTGCATAACTGCCAGTTGGACGCGGCGCTGCTCGCGCTCCCGCTGCACCAGCCGGGGCTGGAATTTATGCCCCTGTTTGATGAACGGTTTTATTTTGCCTGTCCGTCAACCCATCCGCTGGCGAAGAAAACAGCCGTCCGCGGCACGGACCTGAACCGCTCCGATCTGCTGCTGCTGACCGACGGTCATTGCCTGCGCGAACAGGCGCTGAGCGCGTGCGGATACTCCGAGAGCAAGCTGCAGGACAGAAGCGTGGACTACCGCTGCACCAGCCTGGAAACTTTGCGCCAGATGGTTGCCGCTGGAATGGGCTGCACCTTGCTGCCGGCGATGGCGGTTCATCAAGCCAAGGACGCGAGGGTGCGGATCCTGCAATTGGCGGAGCCGGCCAGCCGCCGCATCGGACTGGTGTGGCGGTCCCATTATCCGGGCCTGGCAGACATGCGCGAACTCGGCGCGTGCGTGCACCGGCATCTGCCGGAGCACGTGCAGGCATGTCGCAGCGCCCGGTGACGGGGCATATGAAGGCACCTCCGGCATTCCTGAAGCGCAGCCGCCTGGCCCGCCGCAAAATTGGCAATCGCACCTTGTGACGGGACAATCCGGCCCCAGCCGGGCGTTTTTCGCGCCGCGCCGGGAGCCTGTAGCTTCATAGCTTAAATCAATTGACATCATATAAACAATTCATTTTACTTATATCCCCGTAACCGGCAGACTACCGGTTAATCTAAATCTTCCCTGAATTTCAGCAGGAAACGGTGGCGCAGATCGCCACCCGGCAACCTGGAACCACAGGCACTAAATGGAGGTGTTTCATGTCTAAAAATCCCCAACTTACCAGCGCTGCGGGGATCCCAATCGGGGATAACCAGAACAGCCTGACCGCCGGCCCACGCGGGCCGCTCCTCATCCAGGACTGGCCCCTGTTTGAGAAGCACGCGCACTTTAACCGCGAGCGCATTCCAGAGCGGGTCGTACACGCCAAGGGATCGGGCGCTTACGGCACGTTGAGCATTACCAAGGATCTCAGCCAATACACCAGGGCCAAGCTGTTTTCCAAGGTCGGCAACCAGGCCGAGTGCCTGTTGCGTTTCTCCACCGTGGCGGGCGAGCGCGGAGCCGCCGACGCCGAGCGCGACGTGCGCGGTTTTGCGATGAAGTTCTACACCGAGGAAGGCAATTGGGACTTGGTCGGTAACAACACACCGGTGTTCTTTGTGCGTGACCCCTACAAGTTCCCGGATTTTATTCGCACGCAAAAACGCGACCCGCGCACCAACCTGCGCAATCCGACCGCCATGTGGGATTTTTGGTCATTGTCGCCGGAAAGCCTGCATCAAGTGACGATCCTGTTCTCGGATCGGGGCTTGCCGAAAAGCTACCGCCACATAAACGGCTACGGCTCCCATACCTACAGCTTCTACAACGACAACGGAGAGCGCTTCTGGGTGAAGTTCCACTGCAAGACGATGCAGGGGATTGAATTCCTGACCGACCAGGATGGCACCAACCTGGTGGGGGAGGACCGCGAGAGCCATCAGCGTGACCTGTACCATGCGATCGAGCAGGGCGATTTCCCGAAATGGCGCTTCTGCCTGCAGATCATGCCGGAGCGGGACGCGGAGAAGTGTGCCTTCAATCCCTTTGACCTGACGAAGGTCTGGCCGCACGGGGACTACCCGCTGATCGAGGCCGGGATCCTGGAGTTGAATCGGAATCCGGAGAATTACTTCGCTGAAATCGAGCAATCCAGTTTCTCGCCAGCCAATATCATCCCCGGTATCAGCCACAGCCCGGACAAGATGCTGCAGTTCCGCATCTTTTCCTACGCGGATGCGCACCGCTACCGGTTGGGGGTGAACTACGAGACGCTGCCCGCCAACAAGCCGCGCTGCCCGATGCATCATTATCACCGCGATGGTTCGATGCGCGCCGACGGCAACTTCGGCGGCACGGTAAACTATGAGCCGAACAGCTTCGGCGGGCCAATCGAGAATGCCTCTCACCAGGAGCCGCCACTGCGCATTGACGGAGACGCCGCCCGCTACAACCATCGTGACGGCAACGACGACTACAGCCAGGTCGGCGCGCTGTTTCGCTTGATGAGCCCAGACGCACAGGAGCGGTTGATGGACAACATCGCCCGCGCCATGCAGGGGGTACCCGAGAAGATCGTGCAGCGGCAAATCGGACACTTCCATCAGGCGGACCCGGCCTACGGCGAGGGAGTTTCCCGGCGCATGCGGGTTGATCTGCCGAAGGCGGTCGGCGAATAACGGCCAGCGCGGCAGTCTCCAACGACGGCTGCATTTCTTTACCCAGTCAGGAGCTCAAGGGCGCGCCGCGCAAGCGGGGCGCCCTTTTATTTCGGTTATTGACCCCATACCAGGCACCGCGCCGGGTTTTGCTCCCAGCGGGCGTTGCCGGTCCCGGGCCAACCTGGCGCGTAACGTGCGAATTAGCTGCCGTTATTGAAGATCTCGGTGATCTCCTGCGATAACCCTTGCTCAAGACGGAGCCGCTCGGCGGCAGACAAAGTCGAGGCGGCAAGGTTAAACAGGTAATCGTCAAGGCAGAGTTCGCGCAGGATCATCCTGGTGTGGAAGATATTATCGGCAGGCAAATTCAAATCCGTCATCCGGTAACAGTCGCGGATCTGCCGGTTCAGGTATTGCTGAATGGAATCGATTTTGTGATCGATAAAACACTTGCTGCCGTCCGCGTTCCTGGTAAAGCCGCGTACCCGGTAATCGATGTATACCACGTCGGACTCGAAACTGCCGAGCAGGTGGTCAAGCGCCTTCAGCGGGGAGATACAACCGCAGGTGCTGACATCGACGTCGGCACGGAAGGTATTGAAACCGGCGGCGGGATTGCTCTCCGGGTAGGTGTGCGCGGTCAAATGGCTCTTGTCCAGGTGGGCCACGGCGGCGACCGCAGCGGACGAGGCAACCGGTCCGCCCTCCGCCAGCAACAGCGTGGCGCTGGCGCCGTGCGGCTCGTAGTTTGTGCTGGCGACGTTGAGGACGTTGGCGCCAACGACGTCTGCGACCTCCCGCAGCAGCCGAGTCAACCGCCGGGCGTTGTAAGTCTGATCGACGTACTGGAGGTAAGCGTGCAAATTGAGTTCGGAGCTCACGTAACACACGTCGTAAATGTTGAAGCTGAGCGTCTTGGTAAGATTATTAAAGCCCTGCAACCGGGGCTTCGCATCGCCGTGATCCTGACTCGCGCCGTGTTGCATGATGTTCTAACCTCGTTGCCCGCTGTACATTCCCGGCCCGCCCAAACGCATCGCCTGTATCACCGGTCGGTAAACGAATTTTCCCCCGTGGACGCTCCTCTGCCTGCGCACGGAACTGCCCACGCCGGGCAGCCCCGGACGTCTCTGCACCTGGCTTTCATTGGCTGCTCTGCAAAATGCACCTTTTCAGACTGTTCCGTTCAGTCCCCGTGAGACAACGACGGATGATAAATCATCTGCACCAGGTTGCCTTCCGGGTCCGCGCAGTAGAAACTCCGTGTCCCGTCACGATGCGTCTTCGGCGCCTGGCGGATCGGCACCTGCCGATCACGCAAATACTCATGCCACTGATCCACCGATGCCGGACAATCCAGTATAAAACCAATGTGGTCCAGGCGTTGACCCTCGTCCGACTCCGGCTTGCCCTGCGTCTGATGCAGCGCGAGGTTGTCCGTGCCGGAACTCAGGTAGACGTTATATGCGTCCGGCCGCCACTCGACCCGCATGCCGAGCAACTCCGTGTAAAAACGCTGGCATGGCTCCAGTTCTCGAACCCGGAGCGCAACGTGGCGCAGGCCGCGAACAGGAGATGGGCTATTTTGCATTTTTCACCAAATCGCGCGTCATGGGCTGAACATTCCTCGCTTCCAACGAATTGCGGCGCGGATCCCCTTTCTACACGGGCTCCCACTGCGCCGGAGACGGCTTCCTGCTGGCTCAAGGCGCCGCAGCGAGTGCAACATAGCACCACTCAGATATAGCGGCAAGTACAACAAGTATGCATAATAATCCAATCTTGGAACCGGCCATGCACGAAGACTCTTCCACGCTTTACGAATCCGACCTGCGAGGGCTGGGCCTGCAAAGCCGGGGCAAAGTGCGCGACATCTACGCACTCGGCCCGGACCTGCTGCTGCTCGTGGCGACGGATAGGATCTCGGCCTTCGACGTCGTGCTGCCAGACCTGATCCCCGGAAAGGGAGAAGTACTAACCGCACTGTCGCGCTTCTGGTTCCAGCGCACGGCGCATATCGTGCCGGGACATCTATACGATAAGCGCCCGCTGCGGGAACTGCTGCCCATTGACTGCGAGCTGACCCGGACCGAGGCGCGGGCCATGGCCGTGCGCCGCTTCTCCGTATTGCCGGTCGAGGCCATTGTGCGCGGTTACCTGGCAGGCTCCGGCTGGAAAAGCTACCAGCGCGAGGGAGCCGTCTGCGGCATTACACTGCCGCCGGGACTGCGCTGCGCACAAAAACTGCCCGAGCCGCTGTATACCCCTTCCACCAAAGCGCCGCCGGGGGAGCATGACGAGAACATTGACTTTGCCCAAAGCGTCGAACGGATCGGCCGGGCGCTGGCCGAGCAGGTACGGGACGTCAGCCTGCAACTATACCGGGAAGCGGCTGATTACGCCTTGGGGCGCGGCATTATCATCGCCGATACGAAATTTGAATTCGGCCTGGACGAGCATGGCAAACTGCATCTGATCGATGAACTGCTGACCCCGGACTCGTCGCGTTTCTGGCCGGCGGATCAATACCGGGAAGGTGCGAATCCGCCCAGCTTCGACAAGCAGTTCGTGCGCGATTACCTGGAATCCATTGATTGGGATCAGCGCCCACCGACACCGACGCTCCCGCGCTCGGTCATCGAGCAAACCAGTCAGCGCTACCGTGCGGCCTGGCAGCAACTGGTTCCGTCCTCGTCGGACTACCGCTGCGCCGAGCGGGCAGCCGGCGCCACCGACGAGTCGCCGGGCAACTGAAGCGCGACCGTGCCCGGCGCGCGTTCGGGTACGCCGGGCACCGGACGGCAGCCGGCGAGAAAGGGAGGGTTGCGGGCAGCCACCGCTCCCGTGCCCCTGCCAGCCGTGCCCAGGCCATGCGGCGAGACTTGGGGGGCGGCGGAGTCCGCTATTTGTTCTTCTTTTTCCTGGCGGAAGCCTTGCGGGGCTGGGCGCGTGGCGAGAGTGCCCGGCCCGCTTTGGATGGGGGCAGGCTGGTCTTGGAGCGGGGACGCCAGACCGCTACCAATGGGTGCAGAAACTCTAATTCCGTGCATCTTCGGATCATGCGCATGCTCCTGTCGGTGCCGAAGCTGTCCAGGCTCACCCAGCGCTTGCCTAAGCGATGCAGCACATGCAGGCACGGAGCCACACCCGTGAAAGCGACCAGCACTTCATCCTGCGGCAACGCTTTTCGGGACGGATCAAATATCGCGAATTCCCCTTTGCGCAAGCGCGGCGCATAATTGCCTTTCGTCGCCTGCATCGCATAGCAATGCTCGCCCCACTCCGCGCTCACGTTCCATTCCCGCCTGCTCAAATCGCTGTCTGATGCCCGGAGCCAGTAGGGGTCGGGCACCGGTTCGCGCATTTCAACTTCCCCGGTCCCATACAGCAGCCATGCCGGGTGCACTCGCAAGATCCGGGCAATGGCTTCTACTCTCTGCAGGGAGGGACTGCGCCGACCGGACAGGTAATGACCTACCGCGCCGCGGGTGCAGCCCAGCTTTTCGGCCAGTTCCTCTTGAGCCAAACCTACAGCCTGTAAGCGCAACTTGAGCCGCCCCTTCCACGTATCCGACTGGAACATACCTTGCTTATGCTATGTGTCGGACAAAGCAACTCAATGACACTTTATGTACTTATTCTTGACACGTAAAGATACAATAAGTATCGTGCGCTCATGAAGTTCAAGACGTTCTTTCTATCTATCCCGCGCAATCAGCGTGCACGGCTTTGTACGTCCATCGCGCAAGCGCACGGGGTCGCCGAAGTCACGGTGCGCTCCTGGATCAATGGATTACGCAACCACCCTTGCCGGCTCCAGGCAATACAACTGACCGAGCAACTGACCGATGGCAAGGTAACGCGCCACGATCTGCGGCCCGAGGTGTTCGGCCCGACCCCATCCCACAAGCAAGCGTCTTAGCAGACTTTTACAGCGGATGGAGCGCCATGCGGTGGCGCTCACCGTGCTGCGACGTGCGCCTGGAGCCGTTGCCACCCGTCGTGGCTCCAGGCACCCCCCGCGCCACTACACGGGAATCGGAACGGGGGCCCCGGCCCGAACGCACGCAACCTCTGCCGTACCTGCTGCCGTACCTGCTTTGACCGGCGCGTCACGACTTGCCGCGACTTCCAATCAGCGGCTCGTAGTCAAGACGTCGGATTCGTCCTTGAGCAAGCGCAGAAAATCGGCGTGCGCCGCAGGCTCCTGCGCCTGAAGTCCGGCGAGTGTGCGGCGAAACGCGGTCACGCATTCCCCGTGCCTGCCAAGCAGGATCTCCAGGCGCAGACGGTCTCGCGGATCAGTAGCAAGCCCCTGTTTGCGTTTCTCCTCCTCCCGCACAAATAAGTCATGGTACAGCCGCTTGCTTTCGCACAGCGCCTGGTAGGCCCGCCAAACCGGACGGGCCGCCTCCGGCAGCCGTTCCGGCGCAGGAGCGGAAATAGCCGAAGAGGCAGGCTGGTCGGGCGTTTCCCCGTTATCCGACAAGCGACTCCAACTCTGAAGAGTAGCGCCCCATGCAGGCCCGACTATTGCACATTTCCCGGTGCAGCAGGATTTTCTGCGCCGCCTCGGTGTTCTCCGCCTGGCCGGCCCAACGCTTCAGGCAAGGCTCCTGCAAAGCACGACCATAGGAAAAGCTCAGCGGCCAGGGCAGGTCCGCTCCAAACTCCCGGTTCATCCGGTTCAAGTGCTCGGTGGCCTCGACCGCCCCCTGACCTCCGGAAAGAAAGACGATGCCGGCCACCTGACTCGGAACCGCGCCTTGCAAACACTGCACGGTCCGCCGAGCCACTTCCGCAACGTCCGCACGCTGCGCGCACTTCGCTCCGGAGATCACCATGCTGGTCTTCAGCACCAGGTGCCCAAGCGGAACCTGCTGCGCGGCCAGCTCCACAAACAGCGCGCGCAAGGTCTGCTCCGTCACCGCCTGGCAATGCTGGATGCCGTGGGTGCCGTCCATCAGTACTTCCGGTTCCACCACCGGCACCAGGCCCGCCTCCTGGCACAGTGCGGCGTAGCGGGCGAGCGCATGAGCATTGGCCTGCAGGCAGCCCGGGCGCGGCAGGCCCGCCGGTTCATCAATGACGGTGACGGCTCGCCACTTGGCGAACCGGGCGCCGAGCGCAACGTATTCGGCAAGCCGTTCGCGCAGCCCATCGAGTCCCTCGGTTATTTTTTCCCCAGAATGCAGCGCCAGGGCCTTGAGCCCCTTGTCCACCTTGATCCCGCACAGGATCCCCCGCTGCTTTAACGCCTCGGGGAAAGGCTCCCCCTGCGCGCTGCATTGCCGAATCGTCTCGTCAAACAGGATCATGCCGCTGATGTAGTCACTCGAGCCGGCGGCGTTGATCAGCAGATCCCGATAACGGCGGCGGCTTTCTTGCGTGGATTCCACGCCGATGCCGTCAAAGCGCTTGCGGATCGTCGTCAGACTTTCGTCAATTGCCAGGATTCCCCTGCCCTGGGCAACCAGGGCTGCAGCCGTTTGCGCGATTTGTGTTTCCTGCATCCTGTTTTGTCTCCCCCGTCTTGTTACCGCTCCTGCCTGCCGCGGGGGCAACTCGACGTCCCGCGCTACCAGTCGATCGACTGATTCTGCGTCGGCAACTGCTCCCCTACCCGCAGCAGTTTTATGGTATTGGTGCCCCCCTGCTTTCCGCGCTGATCACCACGGGTAACCAGCACCAAATCACCGCTTTCCACAATACCACGGTTGAGCAGTTCATTCAGCACCGACTGGTAGATCTCCGGCGGCTTGGTATGCACAATGTCAAAGGCGATCGGGTACACGCCCCGGTAAAGCTTCACCCGCCGCCGGGTGCTAATATGGCGGGTAAAGGCAAAGATGGGCAGTCCCGAGCTGATCCGCGACATCCACAAGCAGGTTGAGCCGGTCTCGGTGACCGAAGCGATGGCCTTGACCCGTGCGTGATTGGCCGTGTACATGGCGGCCATTGCGATGGCTTCGTCTATCGCTTCAAAGCGCTGGTTAATGCGGTGATCGGATACCCGGATGCTGCGCTGTTTCTCGGCTTCCTCACAGGCACGCCCGGCACTGTTCACGACCAGATCCGGAAACATCCCGATACTGGTTTCAGCAGACAGCATGATGGCGTCGGTGCCGTCCAGAACGGCGTTGGCCACGTCGAAAACCTCGGCCCGCAGCGGGATTTGATGGTCGATCATCGACTGCATCATCTGCGTGGCGGTGATCGCCGCCCGGTCCATCTCTCGCGCCATCTTGATCAGCCTCTTCTGCACGGCCGGCAAGCCTGCGTCACCGATTTCCACGCCCAAATCACCGCGTGCGATCATGATCGCATCGGCGACCTGCATGATTTCCTCGGCGTGATCCAGCGCTTCGGTGCGTTCGAACTTGGCGATGATCCGAGCCGAACTGCCGGCACGTTCCAGCAGTCGACGGGCGACCAACACGTCCTCCGCCGCACACAGAAAGGAGATCGCGAAGTAATCCGCCCCATGCGTAACGCCGTGACGCAGGTCAACGCGGTCCTTTTCGGTCAGCGCTTCCATCGACAGGCCGCCACCCTTGAGATTGACGCCCTTGTTGCCTGAAAGCTCTCCGCCCTGCACCACCTTGCAGCGCACCTTGTTGCGGAAAACCTGGCGCACCTCCAGGACAATGCGCCCATCATCCACCAGCAGGGTGTTACCGCGGCGCACGTCACGGGGAATGTCCTTGTAGGAAATGCCCACGTGGGAGGCGTCACCCGCGCGTGCGTCCAAGTCGGTGTCTATCGTAAAATAGGTTCCTTCTTTCAGCAGGACGCGGTCCTGGTCAAAGCGCTGCAGACGAATCTTGGGACCTTGCAGATCGGCAATAATCCCGGCGTCTACGCCCATCTGCCGGCACATCCGGCGCACTTCCCGGTAACGCCGAGTATGCTCTTCGTGTCCCTGGTGAGAATAGTTAAAGCGAAACAGATCGACACCCGCCTCCAGCAGCTTACGCAGCACGCCGCGTTTATCGGTGGCCGGACCCAGGGTAGCGATGATCTTAGTTCTTCTCATGCAGTGTTATTGCTCCTCGTCAGTTTAAATCGGGCGCGCAAGGTCACAAATCCCGGCCTCGCTCCATGGCCCGCCAAGCCGCCGCCGCCTCTGCCAGCATTGCGATCGCGGGCAGGGAATTGCCCTCCAGGTAGCGTAAAAAGGCACCGCCGCCGGTAGAAAGATAGGAAAATCCGGCATCGGCGCCGGCGGCAGAGATCGCTGCCCGGGTCTCCCCACCACCCGCGACCGAGTAGGCTTCGCTGGCGGCGATGGCGCGGGCAATCGCATAGGTGCCGGCACGGAAGGGTTCGTATTCGAACATCCCCACCGGACCGCTCCAGACGATCGTACCGGCCTGCCGCAGCAAGTCACAGATGCGTTCGCAGCTTTCCGGACCCAGGTCGAGAATGGCCTCGTCCTCCGGGATGGCGTCTATGGAGCGCAGCCGCGGCTGCGCGTCGGGCCGGACTGCTTTAGCGCAAACTACGTCCTGCGGAAAAATAATGCGGTCGGCTTGCGGCTGGGCCAATAACCGCTCGGCCAGATGCAGGGAATCCTCATCGCTCGGCGATGAGGTGCCGATCCTGCGACCGGAGGCCCGAAGCAGCGCGTTGGCGATGCCCCCGCCCGGGATCAGCTGATCCGCCCGCGTCAGCAGCCGGCGCATGGCGCCCAGCTTGGTGCCGGGCTTGGCACCACCGACCACTGCCACCAGCGGGCGCGCCGGCTCTTCCTCCAGCAGCCGGGACAGGTGCTCCAACTCGCTCAGCAGCAGCGGCCCGGCACAAGACGCCGGAACGTACTTCACAATGCCGTGCACCGAGGCATGCTTGCGATGGCAAACCGCAAAGGCGTCGTTCACGAATACCCGGCACAGTGCCGCCATTTCCCGGGCAAACTCCTCTTCGTTGCAGGTTTCCCCGGGATAGAAACGCACGTTCTCACAAACAACGATTTCGCCCGGCTCTACCTTGACGCCTGCCAGCCAGTCCTGCTGCAGCGGAACCGGGCGCTCCAGCATTTCACTCAGACGGGCGGCGACCGGCGCCAGCGAATGGGACTGCCGATCCCCCACTCCTTCCGGACGGCCCAGGTGAGAGACCAGCAAGACCGCCGCGCCTGCCTCCAGCGCCTGGCGCACTCCCAGCAAACAGCTGCGGATGCGTGCGTCGTCGCTGACCTTGCCGTCGCGCAGCGGGGCGTTAAGATCGGAGCGGATGAGAACCCGATGGCCGCCCAAGTCCAGATCGGACATGCGCATCAGGGACGAAATATAGTATGGTTCCTCTACGTTGGTCACAACGATGTATTCCCTCCGGCGACGCGCATCCAGGCTGCCGTAGTATCCAGCATCCGGTTGGAGAATCCCCATTCATTATCGTACCAGGCAACCACTTTCACCAACCTGCCGTCCAGTACCCGGGTCAACTGTGCGTCGTATATGGAGGAAGCCGGATGGTGGTTGTAGTCGACGGAAACCAGGGACTCATCGCTAACCGCCAATATGCCCGACAGGGTTCCCTGCGCCGCCTCGCGCATGATCATATCCACTTCCTCGCGGCTGGTCTCGCGCACCATCGTGATGCTGAGATCGACTAAAGACACGTTCTGCGTCGGCACGCGCACCGCGTACCCGTCCAGGCAGCCAGCCAGTTCGGGCAGTACCAGGCCCACTGCGGCGGCGGCCCCGGTGCTGGTCGGAATGATCGAGCAGAGCGCGGAGCGCGCCCGTCGCAGATCTTTGTGGAAGACGTCCACCACGGGCTGATCGTTGGTGCTGGAGTGCACAGTGGTCATAAATCCCCGCTCTACTCCAATGCGCTGGTGCAGCACCTGCACCAACGGCACCAGGCAGTTGGTGGTGCAGGAAGCGTTCGAGATCACAGAATGCTCGGCGCGCAATTGCTGGTGATTGACTCCGTAGACCACGGTGGCGTCCACGTCCGCGCCGCCAGGGGCGGAAATCAGCACCTTGCCAGCGCCACCCTGCAGATGCCGGGCGGCCGTCTCCCGGCGAGTGAACAGGCCGGTGCATTCGTGCACCACGTCAACGCCGAGCTCGGTCCAGGGGAGTCGATCCGGCTCACGCTCTGACAGGAGCCGTATGCGGTCCCCGTTCACCCGCATGTGCTCACCCTGCAGCTCTATCGTCCCCGGGAACCGACCGTGGCTGCTGTCATAGCGTGTAAGGTGTACGTTCGCCCGGGCGTCGCTCAGATCGTTGATCGCCACGATCTGCATCTCACCGGTGCGCCCGCTCTCGTACAACGCCCGCAACACATTGCGTCCAATGCGTCCGTAACCGTTGATTCCGATCCTGATTGTCATCTCGCCGTCTCTACCTGCGGCCTGTCCAGCAGGGCGGCTGCACGCTGCAACAGGACCTCGCCGTGCAATCCGAAGTGCCGCATCAGTTCTGCGCCCGGGGCCGACTTGCCAAAGCCGTCCAGTCCCAGCACGTCTCCCGCAAGCCCCGTGTATTTACGCCAGAAATCGCTGATTCCGGCCTCCACTGCGAGGCGCGGGCAGGCGGGCGGCAGCACCGCGTCCCGGTAGGCGGCGTCCTGCTGGTCGAACAGGTCTGTGCACGGCATGGAAACCAGGCGCACCCGCCGACCGTGGCTGCTGTCATAGCGTGTAAGGTGTACGTTCGCCCGGGCGTCGCTCAGATCGTTGATCGCCACGATCTGCATCTCGCCGGTGCGCCCGCTCTCGTACAAGGCCCGCAACACATTGCGTCCAATGCGTCCGTAACCGTTGATTCCGATCCTGATTGTCATCTCGCCGTCTCTACCTGCGGCCCGTCCAGCAGGGCGGCTGCACGCTGCAACAGGACCTCGCCGTGCAATCCGAAGTGCCGCATCAGTTCTGCGCCCGGGGCCGACTTGCCAAAGTCGTCCAGTCCCAGCACGTCTCCGGCAAGCCCCGTGTATTTACGCCAGAAATCGCTGATTCCGGCCTCCACTGCCAAGCGCGGGCAGGCGGGCGGCAGCACCGCGTCCCGGTAGGCGGCGTCCTGCTGGTCGAACAGGTCTGTGCACGGCATGGAAACCAGGCGCACCCGCCGACCCTGCTGCTGCAGTTTGACGATTGCCGTACGCGCCACTTGCACCTCCGAGCCAGTTGCGATGATAACCAACTCCGGAGCACCGGTGCAATCCATCAGTATATAGCCGCCGCGCGCCACCAGGGGTAACTGTTCCGGGGCGCGCGGCAGTGCCGGCAGCGCCTGCCGGGACAGCAGCAGGCAGGTCGGCCCGTCCATGCGCTGCACCGCCGCCCTCCAGGCGACCGCTGTCTCCACCGCATCGCAGGGGCGCCATAAAGACATGTTTGGGATCAGGCGCAGCGCGGCGGCATGTTCAATGGGCTGGTGGGTCGGCCCATCCTCGCCGAGTCCGATGGAATCATGGGTCAGTATAAAGATGCTGCGCAGCTTCATCAGGGCCGCCATGCGCAACGCATTGCGCGCATAATCGGAAAATACCAGGAAAGTACCGGCGTACGGCAGCCATCCCCGGTGCAGGGCGAGACCGCTGTTCACCGCAGCCATCGCAAATTCCCGTACCCCGTAGTACAGGTAGCTGCCCGCCGTCGATTGCGCCGGGTTGGCACGGGCGCCTGACCAGCGGGTCAGGTTGGAACCGGTCAGGTCTGCCGAGCCCCCGATCAACTCCGGCAGCAGGGGACCATAAATTTCCAGGCAGCGCCGCGACGCCTCCCGGGTTGCCATATCCTCTTCCTGCTGCTGGAAACGCTGGATCAGCGCGGTGGCCTCTGCTTCCCACGCCGGCGGCAGTTCCCCGCGCAGACGGCGCTCAAACTCCGCCGCCAACTCAGGATAGCGTTTCCGGTAGCGGTTGAAGCGCTCATTCCATTCCGCCTGCAGTTGGGCACCGCGATGGCGCGCATCCCAGGCATCATAGTATTCCTGCGGCACCTGGAAAGGGGCAGGCTCCCAGTTCAGAGCCTGCCGGACCAGGGCCGCCTCCGCAGCTCCGAGCGGGGCGCCATGACAGGCCGCGGTGCCGCTCTTGTTGGGCGCCCCCCAACCGATCACGGTGCGAAAACGGATCAGCGATGGGCGCTCGGTACAGGCCCGCGCTTCTTTTAACGCAGCCTGGATCTGCACCGCGTCGTGACCGTCCACCGCATCCACCACGTGCCAGCCGTAGGCCTCGAAACGCTGGCAAGTATTTTCTACGAACCAATCCTGCACGTCCCCGTCGATCGAGACCTGATTGTTGTCAAACAGGACAATCAGCTTGCCCAGGCCCAGCACGCCGGCCAACGAACAGGCTTCATGCGACAAGCCTTCCATCAGACAGCCCTCGCCTACTGAAACATAGGTATGGTGATTGACAATCTCCAGCTCGTCCCGGTTGAACTGGGCCCCCAGAGTGCGTTCGGCCAGCGCCATGCCCACCGCGTTGGCCAGCCCCTGGCCCAGCGGACCGGTGCTCGTTTCGATGCCGGGGGTGCCGCCATACTCGGGGTGTCCGGGAGTGAGCGAATCGAGTTGGCGAAACCGCCTGAGCTCTTCCATCGGCAACGGGTAGCCACTCAGGTGCAGCAGGGAATACAGCAACATCGCGCCATGTCCGTTGGACATGACGAAGCGGTCCCGGTCCGGCCAGGTCGGATCAACCGGATTATGGCGCAGAAAATCGTTCCACAGCACCTCGGCGAGGTCCGCCATCCCCATCGGGGCTCCGGGGTGGCCGGATTTGGCTTTTTCGACCGCGTCCATGCTGAGCACACGGATGATGTTGGCTAGCTCCCTGCGTGTAGGCATGCAATATTCTCTAACGTTCCCGGGAGATGCCCGGGCCGGCGATCCGAGCAGACAGTGCTGCGATCGGGCGGGACTGGTCAGGACGCGCCCGGCCGGCGCACCGGCAAGGGAATTCGCATCCTCCCAGTAGTGTATAGCCGGCAAAAGCCCCAGGCTGATAGCGCCAGCGGTTCGTCATATTCCACCGGCGATCCGGTCTGACGGCAATCCTGACGGCAACCGGATCCGCATTCTTCCCCAGCGTTTTCCGGCGAGCAGGGAGGCCGGCAATTTTCTCCAGCCGTTCCTGCACCAGCCGTCATCGGTTACGAGTTGAGCTTTAGTGCTGCGACGCATTGTTCCTTTTGCGGATTTCTGCCAGAGGACGGCTGAACGAGGCAAGCCTGCCATCCCAGGGATGCCATATGCCGCCCGTGTGCCGCCCGTGTGCTTATTTTCTACGGCCCCCATCGCTAACACGAATCCGCCATCGCCTGACACTGCGCAAGCAGTGTTCAAACCGGCGCTGCGCCCGGTTACGGCTACGAGACCCTGCGAGGATTGTAGCACGCGAGCCGCCGGGCGGTGTTGCGCCACGGCGCTGTTCTGCCGAAAAAGATCCATGCACCGGCGTTGAGTCACCGGCTATTTTTGTGATTGTCCCCTCAAAGCGACTGCCTTACATTTTTGACGGAGAGAACCTCATGATCCATCCGTAAAAACATGGGGGTAAAGGTAAAACATTCTTTGATGATTGAGCTATGCGGCATTGCTGCCGATGCACGCCGACGAAAAAGCCCTTTTCGCACCGGATCCGAGGCTTTTCTTCCCCCCCTGATGTTTTTCAGGTCCCACCTGCCTGCCATGCCGGTCGCGTTCGCCTCAGCATCCGGTTCCAGGCCATCGGTTCCGGGCATCACCCGATAACTCAAAGCACAGGCCACAAACCGGCGATATGCATGCTGATCCAGTCCCCGGTAGCGCACTTTGGAAAACCCAAAGCGCCACTTGGTCCGGCCAAACCGATGTTCCACCTTACCGATCGCCCTACCCGCAAACTGGCGCAAGGCACGGGAGTCACACGACCGGGTCGGATCAGTGGAACCCGTGCCGGAGCAAAGGGGTGCGCAGCATGCGTTCGATGCCGGTCGGGGGACGCCGCTGCCCTGGGAGGGGTATATTAAAGGGCTTGATTGCCTCGGTTAAACGATTTCCAGGGAATCAGGGTCTCCCTCTCTTCCAGACACTGCACTTTACGGGTCTTCTTGCGGAATTTTCCGACCCCGGTGTCAGAAAGTGCGTGAAATTATCCTCCGATAATGATGACCTGGATTATAAGCAATTATGGTAATTAATCAGGGGTGTCCTTAATGTATTTGTCTGCATTTTTGGTATATTAGATTGTCTACTAAATAGTTGGCTTCCAAGGCACGACTGGGTGACCCATCAAATCAGAAAATGGAATAAACATGGCTATTTGTATGAAAATTCAATGAAGCAGCAGGAACTTTTTAACACAAGCCAAGTAGACACCATATCCATTGACGATGTTTCGCGTACACTCAATGTGTCATCCGCGTCCGTTAGAAACTGGATCAAAACAGGGTATCTGGAAAAATATGGAAAGAGCTCGGTAACTTGTAATTCTTTCCGTGATTTCCAAGTCGACGTCCTTGGGAAGGAAAAACTGAACCAGCGAGCGAATAAAACGCTGAAGGATCAGCATGATCATGCTGAACTAAAAGATAAAATTCTTCAAGCTATAGCATCTACAAAGGTTAAGACTGAAAGTCTCAGCTATATATATGAAAGCAACCTATCAGAGTCATTTAGAAATAAAGAAGGAGTATTTTATACTCCCCCTGATATCGTCAAGGTATTCTTTGACTATTTGCCAGAGGATTGTTGTGGCTTAACCTTTTGTGACCCATGCTGCGGAACGGGAAACTTTCTTGTTGAGGCGTTAAGGCATGGCTTTAAACCCTCAAACGTTTATGGTTTTGATGTAGATGAAACAGCGCTCGCGATTGCCAAGAAACGAGTGGATGGCTTTGAGAGAGGCTGTGAATCAAAAATTGAAACACGGGATTTTCTAAACTCCGCCCCCAATGCCAATAAAATGTATGATGTAGTATTTACCAATCCGCCTTGGGGGAAAAAGTTATCTAAATCAGAAAAGGAATCATTGGCCAGATCGTTGGCTACAGGCGGGAGCAAAGATACCAGTGCGATATTCTTTTTTGCCTGCTTAAATATTCTCAAGCCATCCGGCTATCTTGGCTTTTTACTTCAAGATGCCTTTTTTAATATTGCATCCTATGAAAGCGCACGCCAAGCTGCGCTTGCCAACAGAATTATAAGCCTCCTTGATTTTGGGAAGCCTTTTAAGGGGCTTGTCACGAAAGCGAAGGGCCTTATATTGCAACGAGAAAAACACGACAGCAAGAGATTAACTTTATGCGTGGGGCCAAATGGCAGAAGCCTGATTTCTCAACAGGTTTTTGAGAAAAATCCTAAATCAATATTTAACTTTACTTGCTCAGAACAAGATTTATCAGTCATAGACCATCTGTTAAGTATAGAGCATGAGTCTCTTCGCAGGCATGCACTGTGGGGGCTTGGCATAGTTACGGGAAATAATAAGAAATTCTTTTCATCTGAAAAAAAGAATGCCCACATCCCAGTTTACAAAGGATCGGATATTTCCAGGTCAGGCTTAAAGGAACCATCAACATATATCCCTGGTGACCTGTCGCAATATCAACAAGTCGCTCCCACTTTTCTTTATCAAGCTAAAGAGAAGCTTATATATAAGTTTATATCTTCAGATCTGGTTTTCGCTCATGATACAGAGCAAAGGTTTTTTCTGAATAGCATAAATATGCTTGTCCTGGATAAGGATTTCCCGATTACTCATAGGCAGCTAGGTGAGGTACTAAATAGCAGGCTTATGACATGGCTATTCCAAAAGCTATTTGACACGCACAAAATTCTAAGAGCGGATTTAGAGTCCCTCCCTATTTTCACTGGTTATTTCGCAGGACATAAAACATTCTGTGAGAAATTATTTTTAGATTATTTATCGCTAGAAGAGGTATCTGGTGGATCTTACAGAATTAAAAAATAGAATTTGTGAAAATTTTGTTGGAGACCAAGATGAACTTCAAAAGTGTCTTGCTTTAGTTGACGAAGATCAAGCTATATTTCCTTTCAATGAGTATGAGTACTTGATATGCCGCTTGATTGACGTAATGACCTTTCCCCCGAAAAGGTAGCCAGTTTCAAAGAGACTTTTCCCATAGAATCGACCGTATGGAGGTCTCAAAATGAAAGGCAAGCGTTACAGTGAAGAACAGATCATTGGTATTTTGAAGGAGCATGAAGCTGGCATGTCGATGCAGAACGTGGTCCGTAAGCACGGCATAGCCAACGGCACGCTGTATCGATGGAAAGCGAAGTATGGTGGCATGGAGGTCTAGCAAGCAAAGCGATTGCGGGCGCTGGAGGCGGAGAATGCGAAGTTGAAGCGATTGTTGGCCGATACGTTGCTGGAAAAGACCGCACTGGAGGACGTACTCGGAAAAAAATGGTGAGGCCGGCGCAGCGACGCGGCGCCGTCGTGTATATGCAGTCGGCCTATCCCATGAGTCAACGCAGGGCGTGCCGGCTGGCACTACTGAGCCGCAAAGCGGCCGCCTACCAGGCCATTCCACGCAATGACGGCGCACTAAAAGAGCGGCTCAAGGAACTGGCCGAGCGCTACCCGCGATACGGGTATCTGATGTTGCATGCATTGCTCAAGGCTCAGGGCCTGGTGGTCAACCGCAAACGCACCTATAGACTGTATACAGCGCTCGGCCTGCAAATAAGAACCAGGCGGCGTAAGAAGCTCCACCAACCTCGGATACCGATGGCATTACCTACCCGGGTGAACGAACGTTGGTCATTGGACTTTGTGCACGACCAATTGGCGAATGGCCGACGGTTCCGGATACTAAGCATCATAGATGACTTCTCTCGAAAATGTGTTGGTCAACTGGTTGACACGTCCCTCTCCGGCGCTCGTCTGGCGCGCTATCTGGATGAACTCGCCATGACGCGCTCATTGCCCACCTCGATCGTACTGGACAATGGTCCGGAACTGACCAGCAAGGCCCTGTTTTTCTGGGCACAAAAAACCAAAGTAAAACTCTGCTTCATCCAGCCTGGGAAACCAACACAAAATGCGTTTGTTGAGAGCTTCAACGGACGCTTCCGTGACGGCTGCCTGAATCAACATTGGTTTAGATCGATCAATGATGCCAGGCAGATCATCAACGACTGGCGACATCACTACAACAATGTACGACCACACAGCTCATTGGGCTATCGGGCCCCGACCGTGTTCGAGGCAGAGGCTGCATGATATGATGTTTTTGTCTCTCTTTGAATGGCTACCCAACAGGGGGAAGGTCAGTAACGGGACTCACATTTGAGCAGTATATGGAAATTCGTTCTGAGTATATTTCAAAAAATCCTAATCTTTGGATATTTGAGATTTCCGCTCCTCGAGGATTTGGCGAGAAATTTGCACAAACCTATCTTCTCGGGAAATGCACAGCGCTAAAACAGCCATCCAAGAAGCTGGATTCCGGTTATTCCGGTGAGTATGACATGTGGCTTGATGGGATCAAGATCGAAGTAAAGGCTTCAAGGGCAGTTGATTCAAGCAGTGATGAACCTCTATATATTAAAGCGCTTTCACGGAATACTGACAAGCCTTTCCTAATGAACTTTCAGCAGTTAAAGCCCCAGTGCTGTGATGTATTCATATGGGTTGCAGTTTTTCGTGACGAAATTGTTTTGTGGATAATGAATTCGTCTGAAGTGCTAAATAACCCTCTCTTCTCGAAGGGGCAGCATCGTGGTAATCGTGGAAATGAAGGGCAACTCCATGTGAAACATGACAACATTCATTTGCTAGAGAAGTATGAGGTTAAAGATCAAGATCTTGATGATGTCATTCGTGTCACTGCAAAGAGAAAATGCTAACAACGCGCTGCACTAGAAATAGACCCTATTATTAGGACCGCCTGGCAACAATGTTAAGGCATTTGAAGAAATCGCCATGTCATCTTCAGAGAGAAAGAATCAAGATTTAAGGATTGTACGCTGGATGAAGTTAGTGATAAAAAATGCTGGTTTACAACCGATTATGATCGGGGAGAAGTGTGCGGATATGATTCGGGGAGAGTGGGGTTGAAAAGCTGAGTTATACTGGATATGAGGTATGGTCTACACAAGGAAAATTGTCTGTTTAGCCAATTCGAGAAAGCTAGAGGGCTACTGTTTTGCAGGAAAAGAAGTGCTCGGCAAAAAGTTTGGCAAGTGGATCCGGCCAGTAAGTGCGCGGGACGACGAGGAAATTTCCAAAACAGAACAAACATTCTCGGATGATAGCCAACCGAAGCTTCTGGATATAGTATCCATTCCCATGTTGAAACCCCAGCGGATGAGACATCAGCAGGAGAACCATTTGATCGATGACAGTCAACGCTGGAAAAGAACGGGACGGGTGAAAAAATACGCATTGCCTGAGTTGCTTGATGACACCCCTGGTGAGATATGGATTAACGCCGGGGGGAAAAATGATCGCATTCCAGTTGCTGCTGTAAGAAAATTGAAGGGGTCACTGCTTTTGATCAAGCCCGAATCTTTGACTATCATTGTTCAAAGGACACAACTTTATAAGGAGGGCTACCTGCCTCAAGTCCGAGCAGTTTTTGGCCACAATAAACACAGCTATAATTTGGCGGTTACCGACTTGATTGCCGAAGAAAAATATCGACAAAAGAGTCGAGATTACAGAATACCCGAGCATCCCGTAGCAGTTGACAATGTGTATTTATGCGTAAGCCTCGCCGAAAAAGAATTTCAAGGCAATTTTTATAAATTAGTCGCCGCCATCATCGGAGACGAAACATAAATGTCCAACGAGTTATTTACAATCGGTCATTCGACGCATGACGCCGCGTATCTTTTCCGGTTGCTCAAACAACACGGCGTGAACGCCGTGTGCGATGTTCGTTCGCATCCGTGCAGCAGCTATAATCCGCAATACAACCGCGAGAAAATCGCGGACGAGATGAAGAACCACGACATCACTTATATCTTTCTTGGCAAGGAACTGGGTGCGCGCAGCAATAATTCCAACTGCTATGTGGATGGCAAAATCCAGTTTGGAAAACTGGCCGCCGACCCGTTGTTTCAAAAAGGATTGGCGCGCCTGAAGAAAGGCGTGAAAAAATACTCCATTGCCCTGATGTGCGCTGAGAAAGACCCCCTCATTTGCCATCGAACTATTTTGGTGGCGCGACAACTGCGGCGGGAATTTACCATCAAACATATTCTTGCGGATGGCCGTGTTGAAAACAACGAATCGACAGAAAAACGACTGATGAGTTTATTGAATATCCAGCCGGATTTAATCAGGAATGAATGTCAATGTATCGAGGAAGCGTATGACTTGCAGGGAAGTAAAATCGCCTATGACAAGGGGAACCAGGTACATGAGAACTATGAAAAATATTGATTTATACACCATCGGTTTCACCAAGAAAAAGGCAGAGTATTTTTTCGAGAAACTGCGAAAATCCGGCGTCAAAAGGGTGCTGGACGTGCGGCTGAACAATGTTTCGCAACTCGCCGGTTTCGCCAAAAAAGATGACTTGGTCTATTTCCTCAAGAACCTGGGCGGCATGGGCTACCTCCACCTTGCGGAACTGGCGCCGACGCAGGAGATGCTGGACGCCTATAAAAAACACAAGGGCGATTGGTCGGCTTATGAAGAACAGTTTCTTGAACTGATGGCGCAACGCCACATTGAGGAGCGCCTTGATAAAGAAACATTGGACGGCGGCTGTCTATTGTGCAGCGAAGACAAACCGCATCACTGCCACAGACGGCTGGTCGCGGAATACCTGCAGAAGAAGTGGGGGAACGAGGTACGCGTGACGCACCTGGTTTGATACGCGGTAAAAATGCGCTGCTGCGATCAAGCGGCTCAACAAAAAATGTGCTGATCAATACAGGGGAGAGATTCCAGTTTGCCGCGCCCGAAGAAACCTCGGCGCTGATGGCGGAACTGGCGGTGTGGATTCAGCATTGGCTCGGAAAAAGCACCGAAGACAAGCACAAGACGCTGATCTCTTTTCTCACCGAACTTCATCAGCGGTTTATCCGCATCCATCCATTTGATGACGGCAATGGCCAAAAGTAATATTCAGTAATGGCGTTTCTGTAAAATTTATTGACTGTGCGGCGCCAATCTCCTATTATCAGGGACATGGCCACATTGCTCAAAGAAATCGCTCAGGTCCAGATGGGCCTGTCTTTCCGCCTCCGCATACAGCCGGAAAAGGGCGGAAACATTGCCGTGATTCAAATGCGCGACCTCACCGAAGACCACCGGCTGAGCCATGCGTCCCATTTGGCCGCCGTTGCGATGAAAGACGTCAGTGCACACCATTTAGTAAACCCCGGCGACCTGGTATTTCGCTCCCGGGGAAAGACGACCACCACGTCCATCATTGACGAACCAATAGACGGGACGATTATCGCCGCCCCGCTGTTGAGGATTCGAGTTGTAAGCCCCAAAGTGCTCCCCGAGTATCTTTGCTGGTTCATCAATCAACCGTCCTCCCAGGCGTTTTTGCACAGCAGGGCCACCGGCACGGCGATGGTGATGATCGGAAAGTCCACGCTAGACAGCCTGGCGGTTCCCGTTCCGAGCCGTGCCCGCCAAAAGCAAATCTCCGCCCTCGCCGCTTTATCGGACCGGGAACAAACGTTACTGGCAGATTTAGCGAAACAACGAAAAAAGCTCATTGCAGGGACGCTGATGAAACTGGCGACGGAACACGAAAGCAGCACGAGGCATTACCCGCATTGAGCCAACAACATGAACGATAAAATCCAACAAAAAGACATCAACGCCGCCGCCTGGGCCGCCTGCGACACCTTTCGCGGGGTGATGGACGCTGCCGGGTACAAGGACTACATCCTGGTGATGTTGTTCGTCAAATACATTTCCGACGTATGGCAAGATCACTGCGAAAAATACCGACGGCAACACGGAAACAACAAAGAACGCATCCGGCGCAAACTCAAATACGAGCGTTTCATTCTGCCGAAAGGCCAGAGTTTTTACGACTTGTATGAAAAACGCTCGGAAGCCAACGTCGGCGAACTCATCAACAGCGCCCTGGAGGCCATCGAAACGAAGAACCGGGAAAAACTGGGAGACGTTTTCCGCAACATAGATTTCAACAACGAGGCCAATCTCGGCCAAACCAAAGACCGCAACCGCCGCCTGAAAATGCTGCTGGAGGATTTCAACAAGCCCGAACTGGACATGAGTCCGAGCCGCGTTTCGGAAGACGTGATCGGCAACACCTACATCTACCTGATCGAACGCTTCGCCTCCGGTGCCGGCAAAAAAGCCGGCGAGTTCTACACGCCGCACAAAGTATCCGAACTGGTGGCAAAGCTGTGCGCCCCCAAACCCGGCGCCCGCATCTGCGACCCCGCCTGCGGTTCCGGCGGGCTGCTGATCGAGGCCGCGCGCGTGGTGGGCGGCAAAGACTACGCGCTTTACGGCATGGAAGTGAACGGCGGCACTTGGGCACTGGCACGCATGAATATGTTCCTGCACGGCGCCGACGCGGCCCGCATTGAATGGTGCAACACGCTCACCGCCCCGGCGCTGGTGGAAAATGACCGGCTGATGAAATTCAACAACGTGGTCGCCAACCCGCCGTTTTCGCTGGACAAGTGGGGCGCGGAAGATGCCGAAACCGACGATTGGAAACGCTTCTGGCGCGGCGTGCCGCCCAAGTCCAAGGGCGACTACGCGTTCATCAGCCACATGGTCGAAACGGCCTTGGAAAAAGAAGGACGGATTGCCGTCGTCGCCCCGCACGGCGTTTTGTTTCGCGGCGGCGCCGAGGGGCGCATCCGGCAAAAGTTGATCGAGGAAAACCTGCTGGACGCGGTCATCGGGCTGCCGGGCAATCTTTTCCCGACCACCTCCATACCGGTAGCCATTCTGGTTTTTGACCGCGCCCGGGAAAAAGGCGGCAAAAGGCACCGATGCAAAGATGTTTTATTTGTTGACGCCAGCCGGGAATACGAGGCCAACAAAAATCAAAACACCCTGCTCGATGAACATATCAAAAAAATCCTGAAAACCTGCAAAGCGCGCAAGAACGTCGAGAAATACGCCCACGTCGCCGACTTCAATGAGATCAAGGAGAACGACTTCAACCTCAACCTCCCACGCTACGTGGACACCTTCGAGGAAGAAGAGGAGATAGACATAGACGCAGTGCAGCGGGAGATTGACCAACTGGAAAAAGAGCTGGCCAAAGTACGGACGGAGATGGCAAAGAAGATGAAGGGGATCGAAAGATGAAAGCGGAAAAGAGTGTGCGCCAGGTGGAGACAATGTACCCCCAAGCGTTTGAAAGCATCCGCCGGGAGACTGAGGACGGGGAAGAATGTTGGTATGCGCGAGAGCTTTCCAGGGTGCTTGGGTACTCGGTATATCGGAATTTTGATCCGGTAATCAATCGCTCAAAAACCGACTGCCGGAACAGCGGACAACCCGTTTCCGACCATTACGAGGATGTCCTCGCAATGTTCACCACCTGGTCTGGTGCCCGGCGTCAAGTAGTCGATGTACGACTTTCCCGCTACGCCTGCTACCTGATAGTTCAAAACGGCGATCCCTCCAAGCCCGGCATCGCCAGCGGTCAAACCTACTTCGCCGAAGGGATGCCAATGAGCATGTTGTAGGCACATCAAGCAACATATATACGAAAGTCATATTTTGTATACATATTATGGGAAAACATATACATTTTGGACCCATTCGAGAGCCATCAAGATGAACCCGGCCTATTCGCTCACACAGTTTCCGCCCCAAGTGGACTTGCAGACCGTCCCGGTTCTGCAGGTATTGACGCAAGCACGGGCGACGCTGGGCGAACTGAAAGGATGGGCCACCAGTCTGCCCAACCCGGATATCTTGCTGGACACTTTGTTTTTACAAGAGGCCCTGGCGAGCTCCGAGATTGAAAACATTGTAACCACGCAAGACGAGGTGTTTCGCGTTGATTTGTTCGCTGATACGGGCTCGGTGGAGGCCAGGGAGGTGGCGCGTTACCGCGCCGCCATGCGCCTGGGATATGACGCATGGCGGAAAAACGGCTTCATCAGCGAAAACATGCTGGTTGACATGTTCCGCCTGCTCAAGCAACGGAATGACGGCTACCGGCAAATGGCCGGCGTGGCGATACGCAATTTGCAAACGGGAGAGAATATTTATAGTCCGCCGCAAGACCGGCGCGAAATCGAGGCGCTTATGAAAGAGTTGGCGAACTTCATTAATGACCAATCGCCGTGCGATCTCGACCCGCTCATCAAAATGGCGCTCATTCATCACCAGTTTGAGAGCATTCACCCTTTTCCGGATGGCAACGGGCGCATTGGCCGTGTGCTGAATGTGCTGTATCTAACTCACGAAGAACTCTTAGACGCGCCCATGCTCTATTTGAGCCGCGCTATCAACCGCACAAAACCCGACTATTACCGTCTGCTGCAAACCGTGCGTGAACAAGGCGCATGGGAAGAATGGGTGATATACATACTGCGCGCAGTTACTGAAACCGCGAAATCAACCTTGAAACTTGTATCAGGCATCCGCGACCTGATGGCCGAGCACAAGCGCCGCATGCGCGATAATCTGCCAAAAATTTACTCCCAGGATTTGCTGAACAATTTATTCCGTCATCCCTATACGCGCATTGACTATGTGGCGAAAGACCTGGAAGTTGGGCGCCAGACAGCGCGCAAATATCTGAAACAGTTAGCGGGAAGCGGTCTGGTTGATGAGGTAAAGACCGGACAAAACAACTATTACATAAACAAAGAACTGGTTGACCTGTTTGTCAGTGTTTCGACGGAAGGAGACAGTTAAGTGAAAAGCAAGAAAGACAGTCTTGTTGTCGGTGGCGGGGAGTTCCTGGTGTATCAGTCCGATGACGGAAGCATCAAACTGGAAGTGCGTCTTGAAAATGAGACCGTATGGCTAACGCAGAAGGCGATGGCGGAGTTGTTCGACACATCCGCCGACAATATCAGCCTGCACCTTAAAAACATCTATGCGGAAAGGGAATTGGAGAAAAACGCAACCACCGAGGACTTCTCGGTAGTTCAAAAAAATGCAAATGGCTAAAAACAAAAAGACCAATGATGTGGCCATCTATCAGGCCACAAGCGGGGAAATTGCGTTTCGGGGAGATTTTCAGCGCAATACGATTTGGGGGAATCTGAACCAAATCGCCGAGTTGTTTGGCCGGGATAAATCGGTGATTTTCCGCCACATCAGGAATATCTTTCGGTCTCAAGAACTGGAGCCGGATTCAGTTGTTGCAAAAATTGCAACAACTGCCACCGACGGCAAAGCCTGCCAATCGGAAGCAGCCCGGCATATCAACAAGATTTTCAAAGACGGGGAAGTCAGCCGTAAAAGCAATGTGCAAAAAATGCACTTTGCTCACGCGATAAACCAGTCAACTTGTATTCTTTGGATATCATCCTGCTTTTAGAGGGAAAGTGATGAACAGCAACACGGAGAAAAACACAACGTTGCCGGAAGGGTGGCGGGAAGTGAAACTGAATAGTATTGCTACTATTAAAACTGGACCTTTTGGAGCACAGCTACACCAGCATGATTACGTCCACTCCAACGGGACACCGATTGTCACAGTTGAACATTTAAGTGAAAGAGGGCTAATACACAAAAACCTTCCTTTAGTATCTGGTCATGACAAAAAAAGACTTAGCCAATATCTAATTCAAGAAGGTGATATTGTATTCAGCCGTGTTGGTTCAGTAGATAGAAGCACTTTAGTTTCAAAAAAAGAAGACGGATGGCTTTTTTCCGGTCGTCTGTTACGGGTAAGACCCCAAAATGTGCATAGCCCGTATTTGAATTACTTTTTTCACTCTCGCAAATTTAGACATCATATGCGAAGCATTGCGGTCGGCGGTACTATACCTTCGATAAATACCAGCATATTAAGTAACGTCATCGTTTATCTTCCTCCTGTAAATACACAAAAAGCCATCGCGTCTTTACTGGAAACATGGGACACAGCCATAGAAAAAACAGAAGCACTCATCGCCGCCAAGGAAAAGCGGTTTAAGTGGTTGCTGAAAACACTCATCAGCGACCAGCAAGATAATCCTGTATGGCGAAAGATAAAGCTTGGAGATATATGTAGGATATTAAAAGGGCAAGGACTTTCAAAGGATAGTATTGACAAAGATGGACAAAATAAATGCATACTGTATGGACAACTGTATACGGTTTATTCGGCAATAATCAGCAAAATTATAGGGCGTACAAATACCAATGATGGAGTGTTGTCTGAAAATGGTGATGTACTTATTCCTGGTTCTACGACTACACAAGGTATAGATTTGGCAAATGCAACAGCGTTGCTTGAGGGCGGTGTTTTGCTGGGAGGAGACATCAATATCCTGCGGGCAGTGAAAAATAAATCGTACGATTCTTCATTCCTTTCTTATTATCTCACGCATAGTAAAAAGCGAGAGATAGTTCGTTACACACAAGGCATCACAATTGTTCATTTGTACGGGAAGGACTTAAAAAAATTAAATCTATCTCTGCCAAATCTGCAAGGGCAACAACAGATTGTTAGAGCACTAAACACCGCTCGAAAAGAGATAGACATATTTGAACAGATTGCCGAACAATACCGCACACAAAAACGTGGATTGATGCAGAAATTGTTGATGGGAAACTGTAGAGTGTAATCATGGAAAATCCTGAAAAATATATTCTCACAGTGCTAGCGCTGGGGAAGCGTCCTAAAATTGAAATGAATAAAGAAAAATTTGAAAAATTGAAACAAGCAAAAAAGACCTTGTCGAAAGCACTTTCTTTTGAAGAACAATATGAAATTGTAATGCATAACTATCTTGAATTTGAAAAGGGATTGAGCAACATGAATATTGAAAAGATGGTTAGAGACCCCTCTGACTATCTTGATTTCTTTAATTATAAGATCATTGCAAACATAAAAATAATAAATTTTTTTAGTTCAGCGAGATTATATACAGACAACTTGCCCAAGCATGTCGCAGGCTGTTTGAATGGTAGAACAACATTAGAAGAGGCAAAACGACTCGTTAAAGAAATAGGGGAAAAGAATTTTTATTACAGGTTTGTAAATGCGTTAAGAAATTATACTCTACATGAAAGCTTGCCAGTACATAATATAATTTCAGGTGGCAAATGGACTGATGCCAATCTCATAGAGCATTACTCTGACTTCTATGTAAGAAAAGAAAATCTTAAAGATACAAGATTTACGAAACATATTTTCGATGAAATGTCGGAAAAGATAAGTTTAGTTTCTGCTATTCGCCATTATCTTGAATGCGTAAGTCAAATTCACAAAGAAGCAAGGCGCTCGATAGGTCAAAGGGTATCTGATGCAAGAGATTTAATAGAATCTACAATCGACGATTATAAAAAGGTTGATGGACAATATCAAGAATGTACTACCGGCTTGTCTGCTGTCCATTATGATGAAAAGGGTCAATGTATTGAAGAAATTTCATTGCTGCTAAATTGGGATGACGTACGTTTGAATTTGATGAAGAAAAATAGAAGAGAATTGACTAATTTACACAAACAGTATATTACAACACAGGTGATCTCAGAGAGTAAAAAGAAAACATCCAAACCCTCGTCTAAATGACGCTACCCGCCTAGCCGTCGGTCTGCAGTTTTGGGTCAACAACAAAATGAAAGAAATTTTGACAGCAGTATTCAAAAAATCCCCACAGGGATACATCGGATACGTCGAGGAACTACCCGGCGCCAACACGCAAGGTAAAACTCTGGAAGAAACCAAAGCTAACCTGACCGAGGCCATCCAACTCGTGTTACAAGCAAACCGGCAGTTAGCGAAAGAATAAATAACTTCAAGATAATGAACAACTCAATCAACCTTTTGCAACTCCACTCCCAATCGCTCACCATCCAGCCCCTGCCAAAGGAAAACCACGCCGCCCTCTGGCAATGGATCCGCATGCGCTTCAACCACCTGTCCAATCGTTTTGAAGGCAACACGCTCACCTACAAAGAAACGCAGTTACTCTTAATCCACGGGCGTGCGGCGGGTGACCACGACCTGCGGGAATACGAGGAGATGAAGGCGCACGATGTCGCGTTTGAGCACATTCGGGAACTTGCCGCTACGGACAGACCCGTCAATGAAGCCGACATTCGGAACCTCAACAAGATTTGCCTGAAAGAACCGTTTTACAAACCTGCCAGGACGCCGGACGGAGAACCGACCCGCAAGAAAATCATTCCCGGTGAATACAAGAAACAGCCCAACCACGTGCTGACCACGATGGGGGAGATATTCCAGTTTGCCACGCCCGAAGAAACCCCGGCGCTGATGGCGGAACTGGCGGCGTGGCTTCAGCGGTGGCTCGGACAAAGCGCCGAAGACAAACACAAGACTCTGATCTCTTTTCTCGCCGAACTTCATCAGCGGTTTATCCGCATCCACCCGTTCGACGACGGCAACGGGCGGGTGGTGCGCCTGCTGATGGCCTATATCCTCATCCGCCTGGATTTTCTGCCGATGGTGCTCGACGACCGCGACGAATACATCAAGGCCATTCAGTTTGCGGATGCGGGCGATGTAAGCCGCCTTGAAAAATTGTTCGCGGACAACGTCGCGGCGACGCTCGAAAAAGGCATCTACGCCGGAGACCACCGAATAGATTTGAACGGGGACGCCGCATGATGTCCGGGTTCCCCGCCTTGCACCGGCGACTTGGCGGGGGCACCACATTCCTGGGGCTGTATCGGCTGTAAGCGTTTGCGATTTACTCAATATACTGAGTAAAATTACTCAATCCAATGAGTAAAATAACTTTCATTAGAGCACAGGGGACGGAGCTGTCCCGGCGCTTGAAAGAGCCGCGCCGGTTCATACAGGTCCTGTCGGGGGCAAGGCAGGTGGGCAAAACAACCCTCGCCCGGCAAGTGGCCGAGCGCAGCAGAATGTCCTGCCATTTTGCAAGCGCGGATGAGCCGATGCTTCGTGCCGGTGATGGGTGGATTGAAACGCAATGGGAAAATGCCCGGATGCTCACCGGCAAATCCAAAAAAAAGGCCGCCTTGCTGATACTGGATGAGGTGCAGAAAGTTCCGCATTGGTCGGAGTTGGTAAAGCATCTTTGGGACGAGGACACCCGCAACAACCTGCCGGTAAAGACCCTGTTGCTCGGTTCCGCTCCGCTGTTGATCGGGCAGGGGTTGACGGAAAGCCTGGCCGGGCGTTTTGAGATTTTACGCATGCCACACTGGAGTTTTCCTGAAATGCGCCGGGCGTTCGACTGGAATCTGGAACAATATCTTTTTTACGGCGCCTACCCGGGGGCCGCCTCTCTCATTAACAAGCCGGCGCGCTGGAGGGACTATATTCTCGACTCCATCATTGAAACGACCATTTCCCGCGACGTGCTTTTACTTTCGCGCGTGAATAAACCGGCGTTGCTGCGGCGGCTGGTTGAACTGGGTTGCGCCTATTCGGGGCAAATTCTGTCCTATACAAAAATGATCGGGCAACTGCAGGATGCCGGAAACACGACCACGCTGGCCCACTATCTCGACCTGCTTGCGGGAGCCGGTGCGCTCACCGGGCTGCATAAATACGCAGGGTCGGCAGCCCGGCGGCGGGGATCAAGCCCCAAACTTCAAGTCTTCAACACCGCGCTGATATCCGCTCAATCCGGCACGACCCGGCGCGAGGCATTGGCTGACCGGGAATTTTGGGGGCGCTTGACCGAGTCGGCGGTGGGCGCTCACCTGGTTAATGCGGCAACGTGCAGAGTATGCGATCTGTTCTACTGGCGGGAGGGAAATCGTGAAGTGGATTTTGTGCTGCAAAAGGGGAAGAAACTTGTCGCCATAGAAGTAAAGAGTGGACGCAGAACCTCTTCGTTGCCCGGCATAGAACATTTCTCCAAATCTTTTAATCCGGGCCGCAAGTTGATAGTCGGCACGGGCGGCGTTTCTCTTGAGCGGTTTCTGTCAACGCCGGTGGAACATTGGGTGAGCTAATGCCCACTCTCCGATTCAACGAAAAATACCTCTCCCAGATTCCCGCCCTGCAACTGCTGGTCAATCTGGGCTTTCGCTACCTGACGCCGGAGCAGGCTTCCCAGGAGCGGGGCTGGAAACTCCACCATGTTCTGCTTGAGGAAATCCTGCGTGCGCAACTCAAGAAAATTAACCGCATCCACTATAAGGGCGGCGAGTATCTGTTCAGTGAAGAGAATCTCAAGTCGGCGATCCGGAAACTCAAAACCATACGCTACGACGGCCTGCAAAAAACCAACGAGGCGGTGTATGACCTGCTGACCCTCGGCACCGCAATGGAGCAATCCGTTGAGGGGGGCGGCAAGAGTTTCACCCTGAATTATATTGATTGGAAAAATCCATCAAACAATAGCTTCCATGTGACGGCGGAGTTTCCCGTTGAGCGGACGCGCATGGCCGAAGCCCGCCCGGATATTGTGTTATTTGTGAACGGCATTCCGTTTGCCGTGATTGAGTGCAAGGCACCGGATATTGAAGTGGAATACGCAATATCTCAAACCATCCGCAACCAGGGCGAGGAATACATCCCGCGACTTTTTATTTATACGCAGTTGTTGCTGGCGGTCAACAAAAACAAAGCCCGGTATGGGACGGCGGGAACGTCGATGGAGTTTTGGAGCGTCTGGAACGAATTGGACGATGCGGAGGACGACGTGCGTTCCTGCATGAACGGGGCGCTTTCCGGCGAAGACAAGGACGCGCTGTTTTCCGGTGACTTTGCTTCAGCGCGGTCACATTTTGACGCGCTTGAAAAAGAAGGCGGTCGGCTCATTACTGAACAGGATAAATGCCTGCACAGTTTGTGCCGGCCGGAACGCCTGCTTGAGCTTGCTTATAGTTTCACGATCTTTGAATCCGGCAGCAAGAAAATCGCCCGCTACCAGCAGTTTTTTCTGGTGCGCTCGGCGATGCAGCGCATCCGGCAAACAGACGACAACGGAAACCGCAGGGGCGGCATCGTCTGGCATACGCAGGGCTCCGGAAAATCCATCACCATGGTCATGCTGGCCCGCGCGCTGGCGCTGGCCCCGGACCTGGGCAATCCGCGCATTATCCTGGTGACGGACCGCAAGGGTCTGGACAATCAACTCGGCAATACTTTCGCGGCCTGCGGGTTGGACAAGGAGCGGGCGACGTCGGGGCGCAACCTGGTCAAGCACATCAAAAACAAGGTGGGCATCATCACCACGCTGATAAACAAATTTGAAACGGCATTTTCCGCGGAAAAATACGTTGATGGCTCGCCGGATATTATTGTTCTTGTGGACGAAAGCCACCGCACCCAGTTCGGTTCCCTGGCGGCGGGAATGCGGCGGATGCTGCCGAATTCCTGCTATATCGGCTTCACCGGCACGCCGCTGCTCAAAAAAGAAAAGGACAGTTTTGCCCGCTTCGGAGGGTTGATCGAGCCGCACTATACGGTTCGCCAGGCAATACAGGACAAGGTGGTGGTTCCCCTGCTTTACGAGGGACGGCTCGTGGAAATGGAGCAAAATCAGAAGGGCATTGACCTTTGGTTTGCCCGCCATACTGAAGGCTTGCAGGACCGGCAGAAAGCAGACTTGAAGCGAAAATACTCACGCGCACGGGAGTTAATCCAGACCGACCCGGTCGTCTATATGTGCGCCGTTGACATCAGCCGGCATTTCGAAACTAATTGGCAGCGCATGAAACTCAAGGCGAAAGCGCAACTCGTGTCACCGAGCAAGGCGGCGGCGTTGAAGTATCACGAATATCTGAAAGAGATCGGCACGGTTTCATCCGCAGTCGTGATTTCCCCGCCGGATACGCGGGAAGGGCACGAGGAAGTGGATGCGGAGGCCAAGGACGCAGTGCACGGCTTCTGGAAAAAAATCATGGCCCGCTACGGCTCCGAGGATGCGTACAATAAAAAGATTATCGAGCAATTCAAGGACGAGGATCACCCGGAAATTCTGATCGTTGTGGACAAACTCCTCACCGGGTTTGACGCGCCCCGCAACACCGTGCTCTACCTGTGCCGCAAGTTGCGCGAACACACCCTGCTGCAGGCAATCGCGCGCGTCAACCGCCTCTGCAAGGGCAAGGAATTCGGTTATATCATTGACTACGCCAACGTGCTGGGCGAACTGGACAGCGCGCTGACCGCGTACGATGCGCTTTCGGGTTTTGAAGAAGGCGATCTTGCCGACGTTCTGACCTCCATTAATGAACAGGTGTCACAGCTGCCCCAGCGGCACTCGGATATTTGGGACCTGTTCAAGGAAATTAAAAATTCCCGTGATGAAGAACGCTATGAGGTGCTGCTCGCCGACAACGCACTGCGGGATGATTTCTATGACCGTTTCGCCGCGTACGGCAAGACACTCGCCATCGCGCTTTCAGCAGAGCAGTTCATCATAGAAACCAACGAAAATCAGCTGAAGCGCTACAAGAACGACCTCAAGTGGTTTCAGAGAATGCGCAAGGCGGTCAAACTGCGTTACGCGGACGCCATTGACCATCGTGACTATATGCCGCGCATCAGGAAACTGCTGGACACCCACATTCAGTCGAACGAGGTCACCCAATTAAACGACCCCGTGAATATCTTTGACGACGACACGTTCAACCAAGTCAAAGAAGGCCAGGGCGTTTCTAAATCCATGACCACGGCGGCAAGAGCCGACACTATCGCCCATGCAACCCGGCGGAAAATTACCGAAAACATGGACAAGGATCCGGCCTTTTATAAAAAGTTTTCAAAACTCATACAGGAGACGATGGATGATTTCAGGCAGCAGCGAATCTCCGACCTTGAGTATTTACAAAAGGCGGTCGATATCCGCGACGAGGTTGCAAACCCGCGGCGCGACGACGTGCCCGATGCCATCCGGGATGACGACGAGGCGTGCGCGTATTTCGGGGTGATCCAACCTTGCCTTGCAAAGAGCGATATGAATGAAAGCCAGGTCAACGACATTGCCGCAAAAACGGCGCTCGCCATTAAAAATTCCATAGAGAAAAACTGGAAAGTGGAATTTTGGAACGACAGTAACGCGCAGAACCGCGTAAAAAACGAGATAGAGGATTTTTTCTACGATGAAGTGCAGGACGCGCATGGCGTTGCTTTGGGTTCGGAGCAGAAGGATGCAATCATCCGCGAAACCATCAGGGTAGCCAAATTCCGGAAGCCCGTCTGATGCCGGAAAGCACACATTCCATCACCTACGCAGGCAAATCGATCCCCTTTCATTTGCGCTATTCCACCCGGAAGTCCCTGGAAATCGCCGTCCACCCGGATAGATCGGTGATTGTCAAAGCCCCGCTGGGCATGGATCAATGCCTTGTCGAGCAACGCGTTCACAAGCGCGCCTCCTGGATAAACCGCCAGCTCCGCTATTTTGAGCAGTTCAAACCGCGCGCGCCAAAACGGCGTTTCGTCGGCGGTGAAAGCCATCTCTATCTCGGCAGAAAGTACCGGTTGAAGATAAGGCAGTCTGAAACCGAAAAGGTTTCGTTAACGCGCGGCTTCTTCCACGTAACCTCGGTTGATGCCGCACCGGAACACGTGGCGAAATTGCTCCATGCATGGTATCGGCAAAAGGCGGACGCTTATTTTGCCCAGGTGCTGGAAGCGTGCTGGCGGCAGCATCACTTTGAACAAAAAGGCGTGGCAAAGCCCGCCCTCAAAATCCGCGCCATGAAAACTCGCTGGGGCAGTTTGAGCAAAAGAGGCCGGATGACGTTAAACCTGGAACTCATAAAAGCGCCCAGGGCCTGCATCGAATACGTGATCGTCCACGAGCTATGCCACTTGCTTCACCTCAATCACGGCAGGGCGTTTTACACCCTGCTGGAATGCTCCCTCCCCGACTGGAAACAATGCAAGCATAAACTGGAAAGGGTGCTGTCCGAGGAAATGATGAGTTTGGCACTTTAGCGCCTGCCCCCTGTCGGCGGGATTGCCAAAATAACGGGCGCATACGTCATGCTTTGATTTAAGGAGCGTACTGCACCCAGGTATGAGCCTTCATCCCGAAGTATCACTGGCCTTCCCTTGCAGCTCTGATATATCTCCGGGGCACGCTTTTTCTTCTTGTGCCTGGTAGAACTCGGTGCATGGATGATGCTGGCATCCACAATCGTGCCTCGGGAGGCCTTCATGCCGTTCTCTTGTAGATACTGGTCCATCCGATGAAACAGTGAGTCACCCAGATTGTGCTGCTCCAGCATAGGGCGGAATTGGCACAGGGGGATCTCATCGGAAACTGGTTCTCCACCGAGATCAATGTCCACAAACCGACGCAATGCACGGGAGTCATACACGACCGATTCGGACAAGTTAAACCCGTGCTGGAGAAAAGGATGCGCAGCCTGCATTCTATGCCTATCGGGGGTCGCCGCTGCCTTGGGATGGAGATAAAAGAGCTTGATTTCCTTGGTCAATTATTTACAGGGAATAAGTGTCTCCATCTCTTCCAGAAACTGCGCTTTACGGACCTTCTTGCGGAATTTCTCGAACTCGTTTTCGGCAAGTGTCTGTTGCATGAAGTTTATCCTCTAGATTAATACCTGATATTATAAGTAAGACAATTAATCAGAGTTACCCTAAGTAGTTAAGGTTCATACGTATGTCACCACATCGGACAACGGCAAAAAATGCTCTGGAGAGCCTGCGGCAGCGATTGCTAGACTTGACAGGACGCAACCGCCTTCTCCATTTTCGACACACCAAGAAAGGAAGTCTTCGTATTATAGATGAATTACCAGATCAGCTAACGGAAACGTTGTTAGCTGGTACTGCCATGCGTTTTCAGGCTGTTCCTGAGCCGACTAAGAAAAAGTTGGTTGAGGCTCGTTATTTCGAAATTGATGAAAGTACTGGAGAGGAGAAAAGACTGCGGGATGACCCAAGTGCTAAGGAATGGGCTGAACAACTGAATTTTCAGACTTCCTACGAAGTGCCGACAGCAATGACCGATAACAGGCATTCCGATAAGGCCATACAAACGTTGTTTTATCCATATGAACTGGAAGCGCGACTCAAGAATATAAGACAAACTGCTGAATCAGCCATCCAGGAAATGGGAACAAATATTCTTTATTTGGCATTCGGTTTCTTAGAGTGGTTTGAGCACGATAATGGCGAACCTTGCATAGCGCCTCTATTTCTGATTCCTGTGCGTCTGGAAAGAGGTCGGTTGAACCAAGATACAAGGACATATGAGTACAAAATAGCTTACTCTGAAGAAGATATCATGCCTAATCTTTCTTTAAAGGAGAAGCTCCGTGTTGACTTTGCCATGGCTTTACCAGAATTAAATGAAAACACAAGTCCCGAAAAATATTTTGAGGAAGTATTGGATCTGATCCAGAAAAATAAACCGAGTTGGAAATTACGTCGCCATATTACTTTGGCGTTGTTGAATTTCAGTAAATTACTTATGTACCTTGACCTTGACCCGTCGCGCTGGCCTAAATATGCAAACATTCTCGATCACCCGATAGTCATGCAGTTACTCTCTGGTGGTGAAAATGAGGATTCTAGTTTTGGAAAAGAATACTCCATTGATGAAGTGAAGGATATTCACAATAAATATCCGTTAGTCGACGATGCAGACAGTTCACAGCATAGCGCCTTGATTGATGCGGTTAAAGGTAAGAATTTAGTCATTGAAGGCCCGCCAGGAACTGGTAAGTCACAAACCATCACAAACTTGATTGCGGCGGCCATGGCACAAGAAAAGAAAGTACTTTTTGTTGCTGAGAAATTGGCCGCGCTGGAGGTGGTCCATCGTCGACTCAATAATGTCGGGCTGGGAGATTTTTGTCTGGAATTGCACAGCCACAAATCTCAAAAACAACAGATAATTGAGAATATTTCTCTTCGCTTGGATAACAAAGGAAATTACCCTCATCCTAAGGATATAGAATTTGATATTACGCGTTATGAAAAATTGAAAACGGATTTGAACAACCACGCGAAACGAATCAATCGATCCTGGAAGAACACCGGAAAATCACCACATCAGATTTTCATGAGTGCTGCCCGCTATCGCAAAGCGGTCGATGTCAACCCGAGTATCTTGCATCCCGAAGGACTAGATGGTGACAGTCTGAATCCGACGAGACACAAACACATTGAGGACCAGGTAGAGAAGTATCACAAGTTTTATCGGCACATAATCGAACAACTCAATGGTGATACGGAATTGCAGCAACATCCCTGGTATGGGGTACACAATATACAAATATCCGATCACTACAGTGTGGTAGAAGCTTTAAACGCTTGGCAGGGATCCTTGATAAATTTGATTGATAAGAAAAAAGAGTACGCACAATGGCTCGGCTGTGAGCCAAGTGGAATCGCTAATAACTTAAACGAAGTCATATCATTTCTGGACGATATGGAAAAATTAACGTTCCTCAATGGTGACGAGATATTAGACCGGTTGCCGATATTGCGAGGTGATGTCTTGGAGAGTACACAGCGATACTTGCAACTTTTCGAACGTATCCAGTCGATTTATACAAAATTGACAGAAAAAGTGGATTCAAAGATTTTGCAGCATCCTTCAGGATTTTATGATCTTATCGAAGGTGGTAAACAAATCAAACGATTGGTGCACCCGCAAATCAAACTGGGAACACTGGCAACCACCATTGATAAACTGAAAGAAATTCAGAAGCAGCTTGATGAATTGCATAAGCCGCTAAGAAAAATTCAGAATGACCTGGGCGGCAATCTAGCCCATTATCTACTGCCGACCAAAGAAGGATTGACAGAGTTCAATAGACTTATTGACTTGGTCACCCGTCTAAAGCCTTTCCATTGGAAATATCGAGATGAGCGGTTTAATGATGATGAACTGGATGACTTGTTACCCAAGCTACGTGATGAGCTTGAGACGGTTCATAAATTGCGTGATGAATTACAGGGTGTGTTTCGTATTGATGCACTCCCCAGCTACGGCGAGTTGAGACAAATTGGAGAAACTATTAATAGCGGAGGCATCTTTCGTTGGTTTAAACCCGATTGGCGTGCGGCACGCAGGAAAATAATCCGCATGGCAGTCAACCACCAAGTTAAATTTTCCAGTTTGATTGCGCTACTGGAAACAGCGGAAGAGTTTTCCCAAAAGCGCCCAAAATTGGATGAGAACAGTCAATATCAGAACGCATTAGGTAAGCATATGAAGGGCCTTGATACTGATCTAGCAACATTGGAATCGTTGCGTGATTGGTATAAAAAAATACGCCAGCAATATGGCGTGGGATTTGGTCCCAAAGTAGCCCTCGGTGACACAATACTCAGCTTGCCGATGGAAACGGCCAGGGTTGTACGCTCCTTGTCTGAGCAAGGTGTGCGTACACAGATAAGTAGTTTGCTAGATGACCTCGTCAATATAAGGGAGGTATTCGCTCCTTTTTCTGATCTGCAAAGCGATAGCGCAATACTGGCCGGAGAAGAAAGTGTAATTTGTCGTCTTCTTTTATCTCTCAATGAATCATACCGCCGTTGTGCTCCGTTGATGCAAGATAAAGCAATTTCAATTGCAGAATTGACCGGACATATAAATCTCCTTTTTTCTTTGGAGCAGACGATTAGCGAGTGGCGAGACACAGACTGTGACAATGAGATATTTCAAGGACAACTTGGCTTGGAGCCTGGGTTGGAAGCTGACAACACCACTTCCTTATCTACTCTCCGCAATACATTGGTTGTTGCCGCTTCCATTGATGATGCCTCCACTAACGTAAATATTCAGCGCAAAATTTATGCAGAGCCTGAAAATTCCACCTTTGACACACTGAAACGATTTGGGGAGCAGTTAAAAGAATTGGTGGGTGCACAAAAAGAGCAGTACGTAGCTTTCGAACAGAAAACGGGCTTGGATAAAGATGAGTGGGTAACAACGTCAGGTGGCGACTTTGATGGATTGATTTCCAAGAACACTCGGGCGCTAGATAGTGACGATTTACAAGGTTGGATTGATTATGTACGGACACGAAAGCAGATCGTAAAGATGGGGCTGACGAAGTTGATAGAAGCGGTGGAGCAGCGCAGCATAGATATACAATGTATTGAGGACGCATATAAGGCCGGTGTCTTTGATGTATTGGCTCGCGAAATTTTGCATGAGAAGCCTGAGTTGGGCCAATTTTCAAGTCGTTTACAGGAATCTATACAGGATAAGTTCAGGAAATACGATAGTGAACTAAAAAAACTACAATGCCTCAAGATTGCTTGTAAGATTGATCAAATGGAGGTTCCAATAGGCCATCGTGGGGCACTCGTCAGTAAACATACCGATCGACACTTGTTACAGCATGAACGCACCAAAAGGAAGAGGCATCTCCCTATCAGGAAATTACTAGATAAAGCGGGAAAGGCATTGGTCGCCTTGAAGCCCTGCTTCATGATGGGGCCAATGTCAGTTGCGCAGTACCTTGCTCCCGGCCGTATTGAATTTGACTTGGTTATCATGGATGAAGCTTCACAGATCAAACCACAGGATGCATTAGGTGCGATTGCACGGGGCAAACAACTCGTGGTGGTCGGTGACTCCAAACAATTACCGCCGACCAGCTTTTTCGATCGCGTTATTGACGATGAGGAAGAAGATCCAACGGCGATTGAAGAATCAGAAAGCATTTTGGATGCAACACTGCCCATCTTCTCTAAGAGACGGCTCCGTTGGCATTACCGATCAAAGCATGAGAGTCTCATTAAATTTTCTAATCATTCATTCTATAACAATGATCTGGTGTTGTTTCCATCTCCTATTAAAGATTCGGATAATTATGGTGTACAGATTAAACCGGTTCGAGGTTGTTTTATTAATAGGAAAAATATAGAAGAAGTGAAATATATTTCTGAAGCTGTTCGTGGTCACCTCATGAAGAAACCGGAAGAATCTTTGGGTGTGGTGGCTATGAATTTGCAACAGCGTAGGGCAATTGAAGATGCCATTGAGATGCTGGCCAAAGACGATAATGAGTTTCAGGCATGTTATGAGAATAACTTACAGAGCGAAGAGCCTTTGTTCATTAAGAATCTGGAAAGTGTTCAAGGTGATGAACGAGAGGTGATATTCATCTCAATGACCTATGGCCCACAGACGTACGGTGGTAGGGTTCCTCAGCGCTTTGGCCCAATAAATTCCGAAACCGGATGGCGTCGTTTGAACGTTCTACTCACTCGTGCGAAAAAAAATATGCGTGTTTTTACCTCTATGGTCTCAGACGATATTGTTGTAGATGCCCAATCCAGGCGTGGCGTATGTGAGCTTCGTAACTTTTTGCTCTTTTGTGAAACTGGCAGGCTTCCTCAGAGAGTAGAAAGAGAAACAGGACGGAGTCCTGATAGCGATTTTGAAATCGCGGTTATGGAAGCATTGCGTGATGAGGGATTTGAAGGTGAGCCACAAGTCGGTGCGGCAGGATATTTTATTGATGTGGCGGTAATTGACCCAGGCAATCCGGGGCGTTTTTTGATGGGAATCGAATGTGATGGCGCCATTTATCATTCAGCGAAATCGGCCCGTGATCGTGACCAGCTTCGACAGAAAATATTAGAGGAACAGGGATGGAAGATCCGTCGGATATGGTCTACTGATTGGTTTAAGAATCCGAATGCTCAACTTAAACCTATCATTAAGGAATTAAATGAATTGAGGACACCAGAAATAGCAAGATTTGATCGGGAAACAGAATCGGATACGGAACAAATTGCAAACATAACAGAAGAAAGCAGACAGCAGTACGCTCTTTCCGAGGAATGCGTATTGGAGAAGGTTGATCTTGAAAAAAAGCTTCTCGAATTTGACAGAGTAACTATAAGGAAAAAATTCCCTGATACGCCGGATAACGAACGTCTACTCAGACCGGCTATACTAGAGGCTCTGCTGAAATATAAACCCACGAGCAAATCAGAATTCCATGAGTACATTCCCGGCTACTTACGGCAATCAACTTCCCTCAAGGAGGCTAAGCAGCACTTAGAACAAGTATTGAATATTATTCACTCCTCAATTTGAAGTGGTTCAATATATGTGACCGCGCAGTTTCGGCAGCTCGATTGTTTCCAACTTCAGAACTTCAGGCCCACCATGTTCATGCACACGTATGGCCTTTACTTTTATACCCTCTCTTTTTTTGTATTCGATAGCGATACCTGGTCGGGGGCAAATGCCGTTTTCGGAAGAAGCCGCTAGTTTGTGGACTGTATGGTGGCGGCAATGGTACTTGGAGGGGCCCCTGATGTTTTTTCAAAATGTGGTTTGAGCAATTTTGCATGATGGTAACGGGCATCGCCCAGCACCATGACCATTTTTTGTCGCCTGACCGGTATCGTAGCGGCTCCTTCAGAAACGCCTTAGAGAGCCTGCATACGGACTACCTGAGATACGGCAATCCCAAAACCACAATTCCCTCTCGGCCCATTCCTGCTGCCCATAAACTTATGGGTGGCGCGCGCAACCACGGAATATTATACTGGCGCGAAGAATCCTCAGTGAGGTATCTGTCGCCATGAAAAAATTTCTGCTTGCGTTGTTTGTGTTGCTGGTTCTACTGGGAGGGGCTGGAGCGTACTTTGGCAGCCCGGTGTATGCGCTCTACCGGATCGGCACGGCTTTCATAGAGCCGGAGAGACCTGCCCAGCTGGAGGAATACGTTGATTTTCCCCAGCTACGGGGAAACCTGAAACGGAGCCTGGGTTCGATGGCATTACAAAAGCTGTCTTTGCCCGGAATCGACCCCAGCCTTACTCAAGTGATCTCGTCACGGATCACCCAGCCGGTGGTCGATCACATCGTCGAACGCCACGTGACTCCGGAGGGGTTGATCGACTTATCCCGACGGGCACGGGATGAAAATTCCAGCCCGGTCACACTGTTCGTAGAGGAACTGGCAACCGAAGCGGGCGCGCTGAAGAAGAGCACCGAAAAGCTGGAACAAAGGGCGTCGTCTTTGCTTGGGAGCCTCGGTCTGCCGGGACTGGACAAAGTGCCGGGGCTCGGCAAACTGACGGACGCGGTGACGGACTCTGCCAGGGAAGTAACCGCTCAAACCATTGAAGCGCTCGTTCCGGAGAAAAAGGAGCAGGCAGAGCCAGAACCGATAGATATCGGATATTCCGATATTACGGTCGATTTTGAGAACCGAAACCACTTTGCGTTAAGCGTTGCCATCAAGGAAGATCAAGTGGTCTCCGTGACCCTGGTGCGGCGCACCCTGCTACATTGGGAGCTAATCGACCTTCAACTTTTACTCCTGTAGTGCGAGCGGACCCGTCATTCTAACGGACGGTACGCTCGGTACCGTGGCCACGGGGCAGTCGCAATGCGGTCGCTGAAAAATGCTCCGCTCAACGTTTGGGGCGAGGCGCTGCAGCCCTGCTGCGAGCTGCCGATGGTCGGGTTCTACCGTGACGGTCGGTGTCGCACCGGCCCGGAAGACGCGGGGCTCCACGTGGTGTGTGCGCAGATGACCGATGCCTTCCTGGCGTTCTCGCGGGAGCGGGGCAATGATCTCAGTACGCCGATGCCGCAGTTCGATTTCCCGGGGCTGCGGGCGGGCGATTACTGGTGCCTGTGCGCAGATCGCTGGCGCGAGGCGCTGCAAGCCGAGGTGGCTCCGCCCGTGCGGCTGGAGGCCACCGAGCAGAGCGCGTTGCGCGTTATCCCGCTGGACGTGCTGAGCAAACATGCCGTGTCCAAGCGGAAAAAACTCAACGGCGGTTAGTCCGCCCGCATGGTATTCGGAGGGACCGGAACGGTCCCGGCGGTCGCCTGGGCTATGCCTGGCACCATTTGATGGAGCAACCGGCACTGATCTGCTGTTCCTGTGGACCCTGGCCGCTCTCGGCAATCTGCTTCATCGCCTCGTAGAGGTCGCGCCGGGTCCCGGCCGGCGGCGCATCCAAACGGCCTGCGTCCAGGCGACCCCGGTATTGCAGTTCCCGATCGGCGTTGAAACCGAAAAAGTCGGGCGTGCATACCGCAAGGTAGGAGCGGGCCACCTGCTGCGTCTCGTCCAGCAGGTACGGAAAGGGCAATTGGTGCTTCCTGGAAAAGTGCTGCATGTTCTCGAAGTTATCCTCCGGATAATTGACCGTGTCATTAGGCATGATGGCCACGCTCTGAACGCCATGTTCCTGCAGTTCCGCCACAGTGCGCACCAGGCGCCCGATGACTGCCTGCACGTAGGGACAATGGTTGCAGAGGAACATTACCAGGGTGGCGCGCTGCCCCTGGCAATCCGCCAGAGCCCATTCGCGCTCATCCACCCCGCGCAGGCGAAAATCGACCGCTTTCCAGCCAAAATCACATATCGGAGTCTGCGTCAGCGCCATGCTTGCCACTATAGGGATTTTTCACGCAAAAGTCTTCCTCGACCGGCTCCGCCGCCGCCGCGATTCGGAGCAGGAGATGGCCCGGTGCCGGCGCCAGCGCGCGCCCGGCGCCGGTTCTGTTACGGGGCAGCGCGCAGGCTGCTGGACCGTGCTGGGCTTGAATCCGGCAGAATAGCCGAGTATACTAGTCGGATATGATCGCGGGTGCCGGGAATCCGGGCGTTACGTTCTGAGCTGCACGACGGACCGGCAGCCACCAGGACTGCAAGGCGCACCCCCTTACATTTTCTGTAACACAGGACCGTGGAGGACTGAACCAGTGCGGATGAGTGCCAAAGGCTATTATGCAGTGACTGCCATGCTGGACCTGAGCCTGCATGAGCGGGAAGGGCCGGTACGATTAGCCGATATCGCCCAGCGACAGGATTTTTCGCGTAATTTTCTTGAGCAGTTGTTCCTGGCCCTGCGCCGTGCCAACGTGGTCTACAGCGTGCGCGGGCCGGGAGGCGGCTACCGATTGTGCCGTCCCGCCAGGCAGATCAGCATTGCCCAGGTACTGCGGGCAGCCGGGGAGCCGCTGGAAGTAACTCGCTGCGGCGGCAAGCGGAACTGCCAGAACAGCCTGCCCTGCCTGACGCATGATCTGTGGCAAGACCTGAGTCAGCGGATTACGCGCTTTCTGGGGCAAGTCAGTTTGGCGGACCTGCAAAAGCGGCACTCGGTGCGCGACGTAGTCTGCCGGCAGGACCGCGTATTCCACGTCCACGAACGGCGCACGGAACCGCAGCAGGCGGCATCATGAGCACGCTCCCGCAGATCAGCCTGACGCCACGCGCGGCGGAGCACGTGCGCAAGCATCTGCGCGACCAGGGCAGCGCACGCGGCCTGCGACTGGGAGTACGGCAGACCGGTTGCGCGGGTTATCAGTACGTGGTGGAGGTTGCCCGCGAACTGCGGGCACAGGATCAAGTCTTCGAATCGAACGGCATACAGGTGGTAGTGGACGCGACCAGCATGGTGTTTCTCGCCGGCATGCAAGTGGACTATGGGCGGCAGGGACTAAACGAAGGCTTCGAGTTCAAAAATCCCAATGTATCCAGCAGCTGCGGGTGCGGAGAGAGTATCAAGTTTCAACAGCCTGTGCCTCTTTCCGACCCCGCCGATCAGGAAAAATAGACGATGGCAACCGACATGAATCAACTGTCCGAACTGCTGGAAAACAAGCCCTACCAGCCGGGATTTTACACCGACATTGCGGCCGACACGATCGAGCCCGGGTTGGGAGCGGAGGTCATTCGCCATATCTCCGCCAAGAAGAACGAGCCGGATTGGCTTTTGCAGTGGCGGCTGGATGCTTGGCGCGGTTGGAACGAGATGAAGGAACCGCACTGGGGCCAAGCCCGGTACAAGCCCATTGATTACCAGTCCATTTCTTATTATTCAGCGCCCAAATCGGACGCGGACCGGCCCAAGAGCCTGGATGAAATCGATCCCAAATTATTGGAGGCCTATGAGAAACTGGGCATTCCGCTGCAAGAGCAGAAGATGCTGGCCGGAGTAGCGGTTGATGCGGTGTTCGACAGCGTGTCGGTGGCGACTACCTGCAAAGAGCGCCTGGCCGAGGCCGGAGTGATCTTCTGCTCGTTCTCGGAAGCCGTGCAAAATCACCCGGACCTGGTACGGCGCTACCTGGGTTCGGTAGTGCCACCCAAGGACAATTTTTACGCCGCGCTGAATTCGGCGGTGTTCACCGATGGCTCTTTTTGCTACGTGCCGCCACAGGTGCGCTGCCCGATGGAGTTGTCCACGTACTTTCGCATCAATGCCGCCAACACCGGCCAGTTTGAGCGCACCCTGGTCATCGCGGACGCAGGCAGCTACGTAAGCTACCTGGAAGGCTGCACGGCGCCGAGGCGCGATGAGAACCAACTGCACGCTGCGGTGGTGGAGCTGATTGCGCTGGAAGACGCCGGGATCAAGTATTCCACCGTGCAGAACTGGTATCCCGGCGACGAGCAGGGCCGCGGCGGCATATACAACTTCGTCACCAAACGCGGCGACTGCCGCGGAGACCGGGCGCATATCTCCTGGACGCAGGTGGAAACCGGTTCCGCGATCACCTGGAAGTACCCGAGCTGCATCCTGCGCGGCGATAGCAGCATCGGAGAGTTCTACTCGGTGGCGGTCACCAATCACCGGCAGCAGGCAGACACCGGCACGAAGATGATCCACTTGGGCCGAAACACCCGCAGCACGATCATCTCCAAGGGGATCTCCGCCGGACACGGACAAAACACCTACCGTGGCCTGGTGAAGATCGGAAACCGGGCGCGGCTGGCGCAAAACTACACGCAGTGCGACTCGCTGCTGCTGGGAGACACGTGTGCCGCCCATACCTTCCCGCGCATCGAGTCAGAACACGCTGACGTTAAAGTAGAGCATGAAGCCACCACCTCGAAGATCAGTGACGACCAGATGTTCTACTGCAAGCAGCGCGGCATTGCCGAGGAAGACGCGATCAATCTGATCGTCAGCGGGTTTTGTAAACGGGTCCTGGAAAAGTTGCCAATGGAGTTCGCGGTAGAAGCGCGCAAGCTGTTGGGGCTTACCCTGGAAGGCACCGTAGGCTAGCCTGCCCGCGTCCCGCGCGCCAGTCTGCCTCCCACCCCTGCCCCTGCATTGATCGCCAATCCAATGTTGACTTCCCCGTTACCTGCCCGCACGCCGGGCGTGATGGGGCTCGCGGACCACACCGCGTTGGGCGCGGGCCGCGGGCCGGGCTGATCGATGGATACCGTACTGCTCAGCATTCGCGATCTGCACGCAAGCGTGAACGGGACGCCGATCCTGCGCGGCGTAAATCTCGACATCGGCCCGAATCAGACACACGCGATCATGGGACCGAACGGTTCCGGGAAAAGCACACTGGCGTACGTGCTGGCGGGGCGTCCCGGCTACCAGGTCGATCGGGGCACGGTGCTTTTCAGGGAACAGGACTTGCTGGCCCTGCCACCGGAGCGGCGGGCCTGCGAGGGACTGTTCCTGGGCTTTCAGCACCCGATCGAGCTCCCTGGAGTCAGCAACGTCTATTTACTGAAATCCGCGTTTAACGCCGTCCGCCGGCACCGTGGCGAGCAGGAATTGGACGCGATTGATTTTTTGCACCTGGTGCGCGACCGTCTCGCCTCGGTCGGGGTCAGCGAGGATTTTCTGCAACGTTCCGTCAATGCGGGCTTTTCCGGCGGGGAGAAAAAACGCAACGAAATTTTGCAGATGGCGGTGCTGGAACCGAAGCTTGCCATCCTGGATGAAGTGGATTCCGGCCTGGACGTTGATGCGCTGAAAAGCGTGGCCGACAGCACCCGCACACGGGCAGACACGGAGCGCTCGCTGCTGCTGATCACGCACTACCAGCGCCTGCTGAATCACATCCGCCCGGATCACGTGCATGTAATGAACGCAGGACGACTGGTTAAGTCCGGCGATTACCGCCTGGCGATCGAGCTGGATCAGCGCGGCTACGACTGGCTGAACACGCCTGGACCGGAAGCGGCGAGCGGCAATGCAGCCTGATCTGGAGCACTATAGCCTGGAATTCGAGCGCGTCCGGCAGCGACTGCCGGTTCCCTGGCTGCTGCCGCGGCGCGAAGCCGCCCTCGCGGAACTGCGTTGCCAGGGACTGGCTTCTCCGCAAGCGGAACAGTGGCGCTACACTAATCTGCGCCCGATCACGCGCGGCAGCTTCAGCGCGGTCGTAGACCTGCCCGAACCTGCCATCCCCGGCAGCCTGCACGACCACGCTGGCCTGTCTCGCAACGAACTGGTGTTCCTGAACGGCCATTTTCTGCCGCAGCTCTCCAATACCGCAGGACCGCCGCGGGTGGCCCACGTGCAGCGCCTGGCCGAGAACCGGCAACCGCCCATCGCCCTGGAGCATTGCCTGCAGGAACCGTCCCTGGCCAACTCCAGCGGCCCCGCTCTGCTAAATACCGCGTTTCTCAACGACGGCGTGCTGATCCGCGTTCCCCAACGGGAGACGGAGCCTGAGCCCATTCACCTGCTGTATCTGAGCAATGCCACCGAAGCCCCGTTGGCCATGCACCCGCGCAACGTGATCCTGCTGGAGGAACGGGCGCGTGCGACCGTGATAGAAAGCTACCTGGCGCTGGATGAAGACGCCCATTTCTGTAACGCGCTGACCCAGGTGGAATTGGGTGCCGAAGCCGCGCTGGACCACTACCTGATCCAAAGAGGCAGCCCCCGCGGCTATTGTCTCGGCACATTGCAGGTATGCCAGGGCGCGGGCAGCCGCCTGCGCTCCTGGTCCGCCCTGGGCGGAGCGGCGCTGGGGCGCTGGGAACTGCGCGCAACGCTGGAAGAAAATGCCCGGGCCCAGTTCTGTGGCATCTATGCGTTGGACGAGAAACGGCACATGGACTGCCAGGTGCACCTGGAGCACCTCGCCCCGCATAGTCACAGCGAACAGCTCTTTCGCGGCTTGGTTCGGGACCGGGGACGAGCCAGCTTCAGCGGGCGCGTAGTGATTCAGCCGCAGGCCCAAAAGGCGCACGCCCACCAGTCCAGTGCCAGCCTGCTGCTGTCTGAGCGCGCCCAGGCGGCGGCCCAGCCGCAGCTTGAGATCTACGCCGACGACGTGAAGTGCAGCCACGGGGCCACGGTGGGCCGGCCGGATGAGGATGCCTTGTTTTATTTAGTAGCCCGCGGGCTGGACCAGGGGGCCGCGCAGGAGATGCTGGCCCAGGCCTTCGCCCGCGTAGTACTGGAGCAGGTCGAGCGAGTGCCGGTCCGCGAGCGCATGCAGGCCTGCCTGCAACTTGACGGTCCCGAGGAGCAGTTCCAGTGAGCGAGCCCGCCGCACAAAAGCACGTTGCCGCTCCCTTCGCGGTAGACCAGGTGCGCCGTGATTTTCCGATCCTGGCACGCACGGTGCACGGCAAACCGCTGTCCTACCTGGACAATGCCGCCTCCGCGCAAAAACCCAAGGCCGTTTTGAACGCCCTCTCGCACTGCTACCACGAGGAGTACGCGAACGTGCACCGGGGGCTGCATTACCTGAGCGAGCGCTCCACGGAGGCTTACGAGCGGGCCCGCGGCAGCATACAGTCTTTCCTGAACGCCGCGTCAGAAAAGGAGATCGTATTTGTACGAGGCACCACGGAAGCCATTAACCTGGTGGCGGACAGCCTGGGACGCAGCCGGATCGGCGACGGCGATGAGTTTCTGATTACACAGATGGAGCATCATTCCAACATTGTCCCCTGGCAGATGCTGTGCGAGCGCATCGGCGCCAAGCTGCGTTATGTGCCCATTGATGACCAGGGCACACTGATCCAGGAAGAATACGAGCGCCTGTTAAGCCCGCGTACCCGCCTGCTGGCCATCACGCAGGTTTCCAACGCCCTCGGCACCATCAACGCGCTCGAACCGATGATCGCCCGGGCCCGCGAGTGTGGCGCCCTGGTCCTGGTGGACGGCGCCCAGGCGGTGCCACATTTCCCGGTGGACGTGCAGGCGCTGGATTGCGACTTCTACGCTTTCTCCGGGCACAAGCTGTTCGGTCCCACGGGCATCGGCGTACTCTATGGCCGTGAATCGCTCCTGGAGCAGATGACTCCCTACCAGGGCGGAGGGGACATGATCCGAACCGTGACCATGACGCAGACCACCTACAATGATCTGCCCTGGAAATTTGAGGCTGGCACGCCGCACATCGCCGGCGTCATCGGCCTGGGAGCGGCGGTAGGGTACTTGCGCAGCCTGGACTCGGAGGCGCTGCAGCGACACGAGGCAGGCCTGCTGGAGTACGCGACGCAACAGTTGCGGGAACTGCCCGGCGTGCGCCTGATCGGTACAGCCCCGGAACACTGCTCGCTGATCTCCTTCGTCTTGGACGGGGTGCACGCTCACGACCTGGGCACTATTCTGGACACGGAGGGAATTGCCTGCCGTGCCGGGCATCACTGTTGCATGCCGGTGATGCAGTACTTTCAAATCCCGGCAACGGTGCGTGCTTCTTTTTCTTTCTACAACACCTTCGAGGAAGTCGATCGGTTGGTGCAGGCGGTCCGCCAAGCGAAACGCTGGTTTTAGCCCATCATGATGGATTTGCGAGAGCTCTACCAGGAGGTGGTCGTCGATCACAACCGCAACCCGCGCAATTTCGGACCGCTGGAGGATATGGATCACCAGGCCGAGGGGTATAATCCCGTGTGCGGGGATCAACTGAAGCTGTTCCTGAAGATCAGCGATGGACGAATCGAAAAAGTCCGTTTCCATGGAGAGGGCTGCGCGATCTCGATCGCATCCGCCTCGCTGATGACCGAAGCCCTTCATGGCAAAACCGAGACCGAGGCCAGGAAACTCTTTGAACGCTTCCAGAACATGATCCTGCAGGCGCCACCGCAGGATTTGCGACCGCTGGGCAAGCTGGCCGCGCTGGCCGGAGTACGCGAGTTTCCCACCCGGGTTAAATGCGCCACCTTGAGTTGGCATACGCTACAGGCAGCCCTGGCAGGCAAGAACGCGGCAAGCACGGAATGAAGGCACCAGACAAGGTCGAAGAGCAGCCTGCGGCCCCGGAACAACCGGAGACCGGCGACGCTATCACTTTAGAGCGCGAGTGTCAGGCGATCCTGATCCCGCTGGGCACCCCGATCCTGCTGCCCGCGGGCGCCGTAGTGTTCCTGTTCCAGAACCTGGGCAACTCCTACACGGTCAACATCAACGGCAACCTGGCCCGGATCGCCGGGTGCGACGCCGATGCCCTGGGCCTGGAAGCGCCGACGGAAGAGCCCACGCAACAATCGGAGCCGCAGGGAGACGGACAAGTGGATGAATCCCTGGTCTGGGATCGGCTGAAGACCTGTTACGATCCAGAAATTCCGATCAATATCGTTGACCTGGGCCTGATTTACGACTGCCAAATTACCTCGCTCGGCGCGCTCGGCAAGAACCGGGTGAACATCGTCATGACCCTGACGGCCCCCGGCTGCGGCATGGGCCAGTTTCTGGCAGAGGACGTGCAGCACAAGGTGGCCTCGATTCCCAACGTGAGCGAGGTCCGCGTCGATTTGTCTTTTGATCCGCCCTGGGACCAGAGCCGCATGTCCGAGGCCGCTCGCCTGGAGGCGGGGCTGTTCTGAGGGAGCGGCTGGTGGCCGACTGGATCAGCATCGCTTCGGTGACAGAGTTAGGGCCGGGACAAGCGTGCCTGGTGCAGGCGGGGCCGATCGAGATCGCGATTATCAACCTGCGGGGGGAATATCACGCACTTGAAAACCGGTGCAGCCACCAGGGCGTTCCGCTACTGGGCCACGGTTTGCCGCTCGCTGAGGTTTTGCACGGTGAGCAACTCGTCTGCCTGCGGCACGGAGCCCGTTTCTGTGTCCGTTCCGGCGCGGCACTCACGCCCCCGGCACCGGCACCGCTGAAACGTTTCCCGGTCCGCAAACAGGGTACTGACGTACAGTTGTACCTGGACCGGCCGACAGCCCAACCGGCAAAATAACTTGATCTTCCGACTGGTTTTGTGTATATAGGCATACTAGGTTTTGCTCGTACCTGAATCCACCACAGGCTATGCAGCCCTGCTCCCCGCTCATGGTAGCGCGGGTGACTGAACTCCTGCGAAATCGGGCTTCACTGGGGATGGGACATGAGCCGGACTTCCCTTGCAATCCCCTGAACGAAAGAAGGCACCAGCATTTGAAGATCCTATGTCCAAGAATATCGAGCAGACTCTTTCCATCATCAAGCCCGATGCCGTTTTCAGGAACTGCATCGGAGGCGTCTATTCCCGTATCGAAGAGATCGGGTTGAAGGTAGTCGCGGCTAAAATGATGCAGCTAAACCAGCAGCAGGCGGCCAGTCTCTACGCGCTTCACAAAGACCGGCCTTTCTACGATGAGTTGCTGCGCTCGATGACTGCCGGCCCGGTCATGGTGCAGGTGCTGGAAGGCAAAGGCGCGATCTTAAAATACCGAAAACTGATGGGTGCCACTATGCCCAAAGACGCGCAGCCCGGGACAATCCGTCACGACCTGGTCAACCGGCAGCATAACAATAATGGCTGTGAGAACGTTGTGCATGGCTCAGACAGCCCGGAAAGCGCACGCACCGAGATCAATTTCTTCTTCAGTTCGGAAGAGATCTATCCCCGAGTCCGTTAGTTAGCAGGTCTGGTTGGAGAGTGCAATGGTTGCGCTGGATACTCATAGCAGAACGCACGCTCTTCCAGCGGCAAGCGAAGGCGCGCCAGCCAACTGCCCAGGTCGCGCCTGGAACCCTCCCGCCAATCTTTCCGTATCCGGCACGCCGGCGCGGGTAGCACTAAGCGCTGCGGGTCGCAGATGACGCCAGAGATCAATTTACTGGACTACGACCGCCAGTCCCTGGAGCATTATTTGACGGAGCTGGAACAGCGTGAATTTCGGGCGCGGCAACTGCTGCGTTGGATCCACCGCCGCGGCGAACATGATTTCGGGCGCATGACCAACATCCAGCACGAACTGCGCACGCAACTCAAAGAGCGCGCCTGCATCAAGGCCCCCGAACTGGAACGCGAGCAAGTCTCCACAGACGGCGTGCACAAGTTTTGGTTCCGCCTGGAAGACGGTGGCCTGGTGGAGAGCGTACTGATCCCTGAACCTCGGCGGACCACTTTGTGCATTTCCTCCCAGGTGGGCTGCCCGCTGGACTGCCGCTTCTGCGCCACCGGGGCGCAGGGCTTTCAGCGCAATCTCAGCGCCGCGGAGATTATCGGTCAACTGTGGCGGGTAAACCGTCTGCCCGGCCTTTCCCGCGATCGGCCGCAGCGCATCAGCAACGTCGTCTTCATGGGCATGGGAGAGCCCCTGCTCAATTTAGACAACGTGCAGCGGGCCGTGGCCCTGTTGCTGGATGAGCACGCCTATGGCCTGCCACGGCGGCGGGTAACGATCAGCACGGCGGGCCTGGTGCCAGGCATTCGCAACCTGGCCCGGACCTGTCCGGTGTCACTGGCGGTGTCCCTGCACGCGGCGGACGACGAACTGCGCAGCCAACTGGTGCCGCTAAACCGGCGCTACCCGCTGGAAGAGCTGCTGCACGCCTGCGCCCTCTACTGCAGCGAACGCAACGGGGAGGCCATCACCTTCGAGTACACGATGCTGCGCGGGATCAACGATAGCCCGGCGGCGGCCCGGTTGTTGGCGGAGCGCGTGCGCGGGATCCCGTGCAAGCTGAACCTGATCCCCTTTAATCCCTTTCCAGGGAACGGATTTGAATGCAGCACGGCGCAGTCGATCGCACGTTTCCGGGAGATTTTGCTGCAGTCCGGCTACGTGGTGACCGTGCGCAAGACCCGAGGTGCCGACATCGGCGCCGCCTGCGGACAACTAACCGGGCAATTCACCCCCCGCGCCGTGCGGCATCGGCGCCGCGCCGGCCAACCTCAGGATGATCCCGTGAGGCTCCCCCTGTGAGGCTCCGCAGAGCGGGCCTGTGCACGGCGCTGTATGCGCTGACGCTCCTGTTGGCCTCCTGCCTGCACAAGCCAGAGGAACAAACTTCGGACCCCAATCCGGCGGCACGCGCCAACCTGCAGTTGGGGATCGCCTATCTGCAGCGCGGAGAACTGCAAAAGGCCCATGAGTCACTGCACAAAGCACTGAAGTTCAACTCCAAGGAGGCCGACGCGCACGCGGTGCTGGGGGAATTATACAGGCGAACGCGGGAGGGGGAAAAAGCTGACCGGCACTACCAGGCCGCGCTCAAGTTGCGCTCTACTGACTCCAATATAATGAACAATTACGCCCAGTTCCTGTGCCAACAAGGACGGACGGAGGAAGCGAAACGCTATTTCCTGCAGGCGGCAGAAAATCCGCTGTATGGTTTTCCCGAGGTTCCCTACACGAATCTCGCCCGTTGCCTGAGCGGACAAGGCAAGCTCGACCAAGCCGAGCTTTTTTTGCGCAAGGCATTGCAGCAGGACGCGACTATGCCGGGGGCGCTGCTGCAGATGGCGCGGCTTCAATACAATGCGGGAGACTTAAGGGAGGCACAAGCCTATATTGAGCGTTATTCCAGTGTGACGTTGCATACGGCGAGCAGTCTGTATCTCGCTTTCCTCATCGCCAAGGAACAAGGCGACACTCAGTCCGCATCCCGCCATTCCCTGCTGCTACGCCAAAACTTTCCAGACTCAGACGAAACAAGCGAGTTGAACCGCGCCGCAAATTCGCGATGAGTGCGACGGCGGAGCGGGGCCCGGAAGCGGAAAGCGAGAGCCCTGGATCACGCCTGCGGCGCGCCCGGGAACACCGCCACTACACGATCCAGCAGGTCGCGCGGGAGTTGATGCTGTCGGAGCGCGTCATCGAGGCAATGGAAACGGAAGATTACGCCCAATTGCCCGCCGCTGCCTACACCTGCGGCTACCTGCGCAACTACGGACATCTGCTCGGCCTTGATACCGATCCGCTGGTGCGGGACTTCGGACAGCATTTGCCTCCTCTCGAACTGCATCCGATCCAATGTCTCAACCAGCAGATCCGCCATGATGATCGCGGGGGGCGTACCGTTACCCTGCTGGTTTTTGCCGTCTTGGCCGTTTTATTTATCTTCTACTGGCAGCAGGAGCGAACCTTTCTTACTTTTCCGGCGATGGAGGCCGGGCCCCCCCCGGCGCCGGTCTCCGCGCCAGTGGTGACAGAAACGCTTGCGCAGGGTCCGATCTCAATAACCGTCCCCGTTGAAGCAGACACCGAACCGGCGGCGCCCGACCCGCCTCGACAGGAACAGATGACGGCCCCTGCGGAAGCGAGCCCCGACAGCGTTTACACCGAAGAGCCGGAAAGCCTGCGCGAACCGGCGGAGACAGTCGAACCGGATGCCGGGGCGCAGGGTCAGATCGAAACCTTCTTCGGCGACGGCGCGGGATTTTTGGTGCTTTCCCTGTCCGATCAGTGCTGGATTGAGATCAGGGACGCAAACAACGAACGGCGGCTGATGCGGTTGGGGGAAGCGAATGATCGATTTTCGGTCCGGGGCCAGGTGCCCTTCTCCCTGCTGATCGGCAACGTTTCCGCGGTCTCCCACCTGCTTTTCAACGGAGAACCGGTGGACTTGTCCGCTTTCGCACGCTCCAAAGTAGCCCGGCTGACGCTGGGAGAGTAACCCCCGATGCTTCGGGAACATCAATTGCGGTCCGTGCGCGGTATGCACGATGTGCCTCCCAGCGAGTCTTGGCGCTGGAGACGCCTGGAGCACGTCTGCGCCGAGCTGCTCGAGCGCTACGGCTACCAGCAGGTCCGGCTGCCTCACCTCGAACACACGGAACTCTTTACCCGCTCCATCGGCCCGGGATCTGACGTGGTATCGAAAGAAATGTACTGCTTCACGGACGGCGGCGGGGATCAGCTCAGTTTGCGCCCCGAGGGGACTGCCGGCTGCGTGCGCGCCGGCATTGAGCACGGCTGGTTCCGGCAAGCGCAAAGGCTCTGGTACCTGGGGCCCATGTTTCGGCGCGAGCGGCCGCAGCGGGGACGTTACCGACAATTCCATCAAATCGGCGTTGAAGCCTATGGGATGGCGGGACCGGACATTGACGCCGAACTGCTGCTGCTGGGACAGCGGCTATGGAGCGAATTGGGCTTGGAGGGGCTTAGCCTGGAACTGAACCACCTGGGCGCAGAGCAGAGCCGCCGGCGCTATCGGGAACGGCTGCGCGAGTATTTCGCCGACCACCGCGAACACTTGGACGCGGAGGCACAAAGGAAGCTGCAGGAAAATCCGCTGCGCCTGCTGGACAGCAAAGACCCCGCGCTGCAGCCGCTGATCCAGGCCGCACCCGGCATGGAAAGCTTTCTCGAAACTTCCGAGCGCGAGCACTTTGCGGCCCTGCAGGCGTTGCTGGACGCGCAGCAGATCCGTTACTGCGTCAATCCCCGCCTGGTGCGCGGCCTGGATTACTACTCCGGCACGGTGTTCGAGTGGATTAGCACGGAACTGGGCGCCCAGAACGCGATCGGCGCCGGGGGGCGCTACGATCAACTGGTCAGCGAGTGCGGCGGCCCGCCAACGCCGGCGCTCGGATTTGCGGCCGGACTGGAGCGGATCTTGGTCCTGCTGGAAACCGCCGAACAACAACCTCCCGGCCCGCACGCCTACCTGATCCTGCACGGGGAGACGGCAACAAAGGAGGGATTGCACGTTGCCGAGACGCTGCGCGCTCGCCTGCACTGGCTGCGCCTGCTGACCCACTGTGGCGGTGGCAGCCTGAAAAGCCAGCTGCGCAAAGCGGACCGCTCCGGGGCCCGGATGGCCCTGATCCTGGGGGAGGAAGAATGGACGCAGCAAAAGGTGAGCGTCAAAATGCTGCGCTCGGACCTGCCCCAGCAGCAACATGAATTGTCCGCGCTCCCTGACCTGCTGACCGGGCTGCTGTCCCCGGTGCCGGAGGCAAACGGCTCTACACTGAAAGGCTCCGAGTGAACGGCGCGGCGTCCCAAACAAGCCTGGCCGCCGGCCCCGTCCCCGCGCCGGCCCCGTAGAGACCGCCCGCTTGTCTGGAAGCAGTTCAGGCTTTACAATCAGTGCCACTTCGCCTCGCAGAGTCAGCGCAAGGTCCGGTTGACCGTTTACAGATCGCCGGCAATGGCCGGGCACTGGCTGACTGCAACGCCCCGTAACCCTGTTGATGAACATGCACGACGAAGAACAAATCGCCGCAATAAAAGAATGGTGGTCGCAACACGGCATCGCGTTGCTGTCTGGTCTGGGGATCGGCATCAGCGGCGTGCTCGGCTGGCAGATCTGGGAACGCAGGCAGATTCAACAGGCGGAAGCCGCCTCGAACATATTCCAACACCTTGTTGAAGCCTCGGCCACGCAATCTCCAAACACAGATGAACTGGAGGAAACCGCCTCTGCTTTACAAGAGCAATATGCCGATTCCGTTTACGCGGTCTACGCCGCTTTATCCCGTGCCCGGCTTAAAATCGAGCAAGGCGAACTCGCGGAAGCCGAAGAGCTCCTGCGCTGGGCGACTCAGCACAGCGATGACGACGCCATTACCTACATCGCCCGCCAGCGGCTGATCCGGCTGCTGCTGGCAACCCGGCAACTGGAACTGGCGGCCCAGGAACTGGACCAGGCGGAAACCACAGAGCCCTCCCGGGCGATTTTAGAACTGCGCGGGGATCTGCACGTGCTGCGCAGGGAACCGGATCAGGCGCGCCGGGCTTATCAGCGGGCGCTGAATACCGAGGAGGAAGGTCTCGCCCTGACCGCGCCTTTCCTCAAAATGAAATTGGCGGACCTGGGAGGTCCCGAACAGTAAACTCCGGGCCTGCGGTCTGCGCAAAATACGATTTTCCCCGATGTGCCCGGCTCAGCAAACCATTCGCCCGTCCCTGTCACCGAAGTTGCCAGGCGCCGAAACCACGTCCGGTTCTTTGCTCGCCCGGAACGCGCCGCAGAAAAAACCGCGCACAGCGCTGAACCATGCGCGCTAACGGCGCCGTCTGGGCAGTGCTGCTGCTGGTGCTCCAGGCCGGGATCAATGCAGGCTGCAAGAGCTTGGACGGGGAGAACAAAGGCGGACGGGCCCCGGACGAAGGCCCTGATCCGGCGCCGTTACCGACACTTGAGCAGCCGATTAAACTGAATCGGCTCTGGTCCACAGACATAGGCGGCGCCGTTACGGGACCGCAACTGCTCGGACTGCGTCCCGTGCTTTGGAGCAAGAACCTGTACGCGGTCGATGGCAACGGTGATCTCCTGGCCATTAACGCTGAAACCGGGAAACGTCTCTGGCGCAGGGACAGCGATGCCCCTGTTACTGCCGGTCCCGGCGTTGGCGATGGCTTGGTCGTGGTGGGAACGGACGAGGGGGAAGTGCTGGCTTTCTCCGCGGTGGACGGAGAACCCCAATGGCGCACGTTGGTCTCCAGCGAGGTGCTGGCCCCGCCCCTGGTAGTCAGCGGCAGTGTGGTGGTACGCACGCTGGACGGAAAATTGTTTTCCCTGTCGGCGGAATCAGGCCGCACCCTGTGGGTCTACGCCGACACCGTCCCAACCCTGACCCGGCATGGAACTAGCCCCCCAGTGGTATATGAAGGTGCCGTGCTGGCTGGATTGGACTCCGGCAAGCTGATCGCCATCGAGTTGAGCGACGGACGCCCGCTTTGGGAGATTACCGTCGCCTCGCCCTCCGGCAGCTCAGAGCTGGAACGCATGGTCGATATCGACGCCGAACTCCAGCTATACGAGGGAGACGTGGTCGCGATCCCGCTGCATGGGCAACTGGCCTTGATCAACGTCATCACCGGGCGCATCAGCTGGACTCACAGTATTTCCTCCTTCACTGAGGCAGCGGTGGATGAAGTCGGCGTATACCTGAGCGACGAGACAGGAAAGATCACCGCCCTGGATCGAAAAAGCGGCGAACTGCTCTGGGAACAAGATCTGCTGGAACACCGGCACTTGGCGGCGCCGGCGGTCTTTGCCGGATATGTATTGTGCGGAGACGACGAGGGCCGGCTGTACTGGTTCGATCGCGACACGGGCGCATGGGTCGGGCAGGTCTCATTAGGGAATGAGATCTACGGAGCTCCGCAGGTTGGCTCCGATCGAATCTTCGCCTACGCGAAAAATGGTGTAATCAGCGCCTTCGAACTGAAGTAGGCACCGCGTGTGAAACCGGTGATTGCCATCGTGGGGCGGCCCAACGTCGGCAAGTCCACGTTGTTTAACCGCCTTACCCGAAGCCGCGACGCGCTGGTGGCAGACTGGCCCGGCGTTACCCGTGATTTCCTGGTTGGAGAAGGACGGCATGGCCCGATTCCGCACCTGCTCATGGACACCGGCGGCCTGCTCGGGCAAGGAGCCGCCACTGCGGGGCTGGAGCAGCAGATCTTCAAGCACACGCTGGAGGCGGTGGAAGACGCCCACTGCCTGCTGTGGCTGGTGGATTCCCGCGCCGGTTGCACCGGCGGGGACGAAACATTAGGGCAACTGCTGCGCCGGCGCGGACAGCGCTGTTACCTGTTGGCCAACAAGGCAGAGTCTCCGAACTTCAGTACTCCCTCGGCGCTCGCTGAATTCTACCGGCTGGGCATGGGAACGCCGCATCCGGTTTCGGCGCTGCAGGGCAATGGCGTCACCGAGTTAATGACTGAAGTGCTTTCGCTGCCGGAACTGCAATCCCCCGCGTCCGTGCAGGAGCCGAAACCGGATGCCCGGGTGGCAATCATCGGTCGCCCCAACGTGGGGAAATCCACCTTGGTCAACCGCCTGCTCGGTCAGGCACGCATGATTACCTCGGAGCAGCCCGGGACCACCCGCGACAGCGTGGCGGCACCGCTGGAGCGACCCGGACACCTCCACCTGCTGATCGACACCGCAGGGATCCGGCGGCGTTCACGTCCGCATGCTGACTGGGAGCGGCTAAGCGTCGTGAAAACACTGCAGGCGGTGGAACAGGCTCAGCTTGCCCTGGTAGTGTTGGACGCCGGTGACGGGTTTACGGATCAAGACGCCCGGATCATCGGCCTGACACTGCAACGCGGCCGACGGCTTGCGGTGGCGGCAAACAAATGGGATTTACTGACCTCGCAACAGCGCAGCCAGGCGCGGCAGCAGTTCGCCGATCGGATGGCCTTCGCGCCGCACGTGCGCGCATATCCCACCTCGGCGCTGCATGGCAGCGGCATAGGCGGGTTGTACACGGCGATCGAGCAGGCGCTGGTATCGCTGAACCAGGACTTTTCCGCCTCCCAGCTCACTCGCATGCTGCACCTGGCTATTGAGCAAAATCCGCCTCCCAGGGTACGAGGCCGCCGGAGCCGACTGCTGTACGCGCACATGGGAGGGCGCGAGCCGCTGCGGATCGTTGTGCACGGTCGCCGGCTGGAGCAGGTGCCGGATCACTACCGGCGCTATTTGGCCAACTGCCTGCGCACGGGCTTAAAACTGAAAGGGACGCCGGTATGGATCGAGTTCCGTCAAAGCCTGAATCCCTACGCCAAAACCAAGCCGAGGCGCTAACGGACCATGCCGCCGTCTCGCCTATGAAACATAACTATAACGTCTCGCATCAGCGGCGCGGCTCTGCCGCGTCCGACTGCATGCGTTTGTTAGAATTCACATGGTTGATTATCAACTCAGCACACTTTTCCGGCTGAGCCTGCAAGATCATATGAGGCCCTTCCACCCTTTCTATTTCCATATTCTTCGCATGCTTCATGATTTCGGTTCCTGAGTCGGCGAGAACAATTCTATCTTTCGTTGCTTGAATATATAGTAGTGGCACCTCAATTTTTTTTAGTTCTTTCATCACATCTACTTCATTCACTAGCCCTATTCTATTTTGAAATTGACTTGGAGCTGCCTTTTTAAGTAATTCGAATGTCTTGTTTCTCACATCAGAATTCGCATCGCTACCAGTCAGAAAGAATTTCAGGAATGCCTTGCTAGCAGGATTACTGGTAAATAGTTTTTCGGGAACATATTTTGACAATTGAGTGAGGAGCGGCAAGGGTGATTTGCAAAAGGTTGCACTGATTACAGATGCTTGGAAGTTTGCCTTTTTTTTAGCAAGCAGAGTCATCGCTATTGGCCCCGAGAAGGACTCGGCAACCAGGGAGACGGGTCCGTTGTTAGGCAACTGCCTTGCTGCACTTTCCACATAATCATCGAAGGTGAGTTGATCTGTATATTTGACCACATGAACTTCGAAGTGGTCTTCTAAAAAAGGGATGATTGGAAAGAACAACTCTCCCGTTCCGTCGAGGCCGGGCAGTAATGCAATGTGAGGCTTATCTGGCAAAACTTCCGTGACTTCTAACGGCAAGCATCAGTGGCCGGAACATTCGCGCAGCAAATGGGCCAGTCCACTGGATGCACTTGTTCGGCGGCGGCTCTGCACCTGGGCCAAGGGAGCCTGCGCCCTTTCTCGGCTATTGTGGTTCTACTGAAATACATTCGATCGGAGCCTGCTCCAGCAGAGTGAACTTGTCAACGAGGTCCCGCTTAAGTTCTAGCATCGAGTTCTTTGACACCTCTCCTTCTACCGTTACCGTTATACCGCCCCAGTTCCAGTTCTCGACATAGCGCACGATAACGCCCTCCATTCGTATCCGATATGTCCCATGATTTTCGTTGTCTTCCCTGAGATCGTCGTCAGCAACAGCGGGTACGTAGAGTTGCTCAAGGACGTCAAGCCTCGGTGGGGCGCCTAACGTTTGGGTGAGTGCTTCTGTTTGCGCTTGCTCGTCTTCCCACTTGACACTTCTCTTCCAAATAAGCCGCCGCATCTCCCACAAATGATTCCTTTGCCCGTCCGTCCGACGAGCCTCGAACCGCGTCCATGGCCTTTGTGTGAGGCGACTCCAGCGCCACGTTCGAAGGTCAAGGCACCAATCGTCAATGTTCTCGATGAGTTGATGGGGGTCCCCACGGTACAGCTTGCCTCCAGCAATCACCAATTCTCGTCCGGAGTCTCTAAGTTTTACCGTATGACGGTTGATCCAGCCGGGACTCTGGCCATGGGTAGACATTCGGCGCGCTTGCCAAGTATCGAGGTCTAGACACAGGACCTGTGTCGCCTCAGGATTTCGCTGTTTTGGGTAGCCTAGGCAGCCGACCAGAATGATGTAGTCGTCGAGTAATGTCGCAGAGTGAAAGTCCGTGGGCGGCAGGGCCTCCTCGGGATATGCCAGTATCTCGATCTGGTCGTTCGCACCAACTACCACAACATCGTTGTAGATAAAGAAGTTGGGGTCATAGTAGTCTTCGTGCTCACCACCGATGAGCACCGTTCGCCCGTCGGGCAGTTGGGTACTCGTTTGTCCATAGCGGTCGAAACACCAACAAGGGCCAACGAAAGTAGAACAGGGGCCCTCCATCATGTCGTTGGCGTGATACGCACTCAGTCGGCTTCGGACCAACCACTCCCAGACGGGGTTGGTCATATTCTCCGGATTCAGCGTGCCTCTACGCGGGTTCCTCCAGCTTCGGAAAAGAGCGGATGTAACTTCGCTTGGTGGCTTCTCTGCCGTATTGTCCATACTTGTCAACTCAGGAGACTGTAAAATTTACTGTGTAAATGGCGGGTTATCACAGTGAAGCTCGCTCACCGAACAAGATCATAAACTGGCTCATCGCCTGTTTCCAATCCCGGATCGGCATGGTCCTTTTCCGCGTGATTTCATGCAAGGCCAAGTATAATACTTTCATCACCGATTCATCGTTCGGGAATGAACGCCTCGTTCCGGTCACCTTGCGCAGCGAGGCATTCAGCGATTCTATGGCATTGGTTTCGCCCTTCTTGACCAATTGCGGGGCAAACTGGCCATTGCGGTCACGGGGGACTTGCAGATCGATCTCTGCGTGAACACTGCGTACAGCTTTGCCGCTTTTGGCGTTGCGAGAGTTGCCGGTGTTATTGCCCGCCACGTCATGTTTGGAATAGCCGAGATGTTGTTCCATTTACACAAACTTTTTTACAGTCTCCGGGCGGCGGTTGCGCAGTTTTGGTTGGCCCGCAATTCTCTAGCTGCTAAACTATATGTTCCATCTTCGTAAAAATAATCTTTGTTTTGGTTGGCCCGCAATTCTCTAGCTGCTAAACTCATCAGGCCGCGCGCCTGCTGGCCTGGTGCGTTTTGGTTGGCCCGCAATTCTCTAGCTGCTAAACTAATATTCGCGTTGTACTCCTCTGTTGCGATGTTTTGGTTGGCCCGCAATTCTCTAGCTGCTAAACTATCGCCTGTTTTAGGACGATAAAGTATATCGTTTTGGTTGGCCCGCAATTCTCTAGCTGCTAAACTGATTGGGTTGCTGATGAGCTTGGTAGGGCAGTTTTGGTTGGCCCGCAATTCTCTAGCTGCTAAACTACAGGCGCGCGGCGGCTTTACGGCAGAAGAGTTTTGGTTGGCCCGCAATTCTCTAGCTGCTAAACTGAAGCATTAACGATTGATTATCTGCTGGACGTTTTGGTTGGCCCGCAATTCTCTAGCTGCTAAACTGGGCGCAGCGGGTTCTTGGTGATGCGCCCAGTTTTGGTTGGCCCGCAATTCTCTAGCTGCTAAACTTACGGTGGATTACTACCGCTTCTATGTTCCGTTTTGGTTGGCCCGCAATTCTCTAGCTGCTAAACTACTGATAGAGGATAGAGTAATGACGATACTGTTTTGGTTGGCCCGCAATTCTCTAGCTGCTAAACTTTACAGGTGGATAGGCCAAACGTCAACGCGGTTTTGGTTGGCCCGCAATTCTCTAGCTGCTAAACTGAGCGAGACGTACATAGTATTGTCATCTTGGTTTTGGTTGGCCCGCAATTCTCTAGCTGCTAAACTCAAGACGGCGGGCATCCTTGCGCTTGACCCCGTTTTGGTTGGCCCGCAATTCTCTAGCTGCTAAACTTTCCACTGGATGGACAGATAGTAGCACTCGGTTTTGGTTGGCCCGCAATTCTCTAGCTGCTAAACTTTTTGAAGAAAGTAGGAATCAATCTTATGAGTTTTGGTTGGCCCGCAATTCTCTAGCTGCTAAACTCGATTGCATTAACGCTAATAGTTTCAAAAAGTTTTGGTTGGCCCGCAATTCTCTAGCTGCTAAACTCGGCACCGGCGACGGCGACGCAATCCGCGAGTTTTGGTTGGCCCGCAATTCTCTAGCTGCTAAACTTAGACTTACTGTCGGCAATTCTGAAAGACCGTTTTGGTTGGCCCGCAATTCTCTAGCTGCTAAACTAAGCGTGTTTCGCGGGTGGATAACCGGTTGTTTTGGTTGGCCCGCAATTCTCTAGCTGCTAAACTCGCCAATGTGCCGTCCGCAATTGCTGTTTGGTTTTGGTTGGCCCGCAATTCTCTAGCTGCTAAACTAAAGAGTCCTATGTACTCAAGATCGACTACGTTTTGGTTGGCCCGCAATTCTCTAGCTGCTAAACTAGCAACCAAATTAGACTGAACAAAACCAGCGTTTTGGTTGGCCCGCAATTCTCTAGCTGCTAAACTTACGCATCTTAGATAGAGGTCGTACCAAACGTTTTGGTTGGCCCGCAATTCTCTAGCTGCTAAACTAAGTTGAAGGAGCCATCTTTGTTGATTTGGGTTTTGGTTGGCCCGCAATTCTCTAGCTGCTAAACTCGGAAGAAGCTGAATAGTTGCATCTTCGACGTTTTGGTTGGCCCGCAATTCTCTAGCTGCTAAACTTGCCTCATCGATTACAACTATCGACCCGTCGTTTTGGTTGGCCCGCAATTCTCTAGCTGCTAAACTCCGCGACGCATCATCCTTGGCCTCGCTAATGTTTTGGTTGGCCCGCAATTCTCTAGCTGCTAAACTAAAATCGCCAATTACAACGCCGGGCAGATAGTTTTGGTTGGCCCGCAATTCTCTAGCTGCTAAACTAATAAGTCATAGGAGTATTCCAACGCCCACGTTTTGGTTGGCCCGCAATTCTCTAGCTGCTAAACTCGTGTTTGTAGCGCGCTTTCCGGTTAGAAAGTTTTGGTTGGCCCGCAATTCTCTAGCTGCTAAACTGGATAGTGGTTAGCTGATCTGCTGTTGGTTGTTTTGGTTGGCCCGCAATTCTCTAGCTGCTAAACTGAATCGACATCTCGTCCGACGCCTCCTTCAGTTTTGGTTGGCCCGCAATTCTCTAGCTGCTAAACTAAAACCAAATTAGACTGAACAAAAACAGCGTTTTGGTTGGCCCGCAATTCTCTAGCTGCTAAACTATACGCAACGCTCGCAAACGAGCTGCTAAAGTTTTGGTTGGCCCGCAATTCTCTAGCTGCTAAACTAGTGCTGCGAGAGCTGCGTTCAGGAAGTTAGTTTTGGTTGGCCCGCAATTCTCTAGCTGCTAAACTCAGGAGGCAATCCAGCGCGAGTCGCGAAATGTTTTGGTTGGCCCGCAATTCTCTAGCTGCTAAACTAGCTCCTACGCTCTCCGTGTCCTCTTGGGTGTTTTGGTTGGCCCGCAATTCTCTAGCTGCTAAACTCCTTGACCTAGCCGGCAATGTGTGGAGATTGTTTTGGTTGGCCCGCAATTCTCTAGCTGCTAAACTAGTTGGGATATTGTTGGCACCTCGGAAGTCGTTTTGGTTGGCCCGCAATTCTCTAGCTGCTAAACTACGCCTGCTTGCCCTGGTAGTCTCGGAGCAGTTTTGGTTGGCCCGCAATTCTCTAGCTGCTAAACTAGGCTCGCCTGCTTCCATGTGCATATAATAGTTTTGGTTGGCCCGCAATTCTCTAGCTGCTAAACTAGTAGTCTATAGTTACGATTATCAATTGAAGTTTTGGTTGGCCCGCAATTCTCTAGCTGCTAAACTCTAACATCTGCGCGTGGTTACTAGCCACCAGTTTTGGTTGGCCCGCAATTCTCTAGCTGCTAAACTCAACTGCGTGCACGTATGGCGGTCGGGTTTGTTTTGGTTGGCCCGCAATTCTCTAGCTGCTAAACTGATACAGAAAACGGCTGAGCGACAGATCGCGTTTTGGTTGGCCCGCAATTCTCTAGCTGCTAAACTAATCACCATATTCATCATTTACCTTTTTTAGTTTTGGTTGGCCCGCAATTCTCTAGCTGCTAAACTAAAAGTGGAGGTAAATGTTTGATTTTCAAGCGTTTGCCTCCGCTTTTTCTGTTGGAATTTGCCTCTGAAACGTTCAAAATAACACCAGTTGCTGCGGTTTTCGGAGACGCCCTCTCTTCCGATTGGAAAAACTGATAATGTTTGCATATTGCTTATCGGTGATGGAGAGCAGGGCTACCCTGCCTCCTGCGGGGAGGACTTTCTGTACCTGTCTGGAGAGGGTTGCCACCCGTTCCTTCCCGGCACAGAACCGCGCATATACCGAGAATTGGGCCATTTCAAACCCCAAGTCCAGTAAAGCATTGCGGAATTTGGTGGCCTGCTTTCGTTCATTTTTGGTAATTACTGGCAGATCGAACATCACGTACAGCCACATAATGCGGTAGGCGCTGAGGTACATGGCAACACGGACCTCAATCGGAAGCCCCCAGCCGACACAGTACCAGTGGTTCCGGAAAGCCGGGGAGTTCCAAATCTTTCCTCTCTCCCATAAAAACCTGAGCTAAAGAAGTCGCCAGTCGGGAACTGCTCTGGAATACAGGCGTAATTCCCTGTGCTCCAGGCAAGTCCAGTATGGCCAGGGCGGCTAATGCCTGCTTGGCCTGTTTGGTGACTTCCGTAATGTTTCGTTGCGCCAGGTGCCATACGGCACAGTCGGCCAGCGGTCTGAAGGGCTCCATCAGATCGTCCACCAGGCACATGGGGTTGGCAGGGCCATAATGATGGATGCCCAACGTAGGATGCAGGCCTGCTGCGATCACACCCCGCGCTACGCAGGACCGTATGATTGCGTAAGCGTAGTTCAGCAAAGCATTGGGGGAACTGCCTCCAGGTGCTCGATGAAAATCCGCTCCAAACAGCTTTGTCCAGTAACGTCTTGCGGTTTGCGCTTCCATGTTGGAAGTGTCTCCGGATCGTACCCGCAATGCCATCTGGCGCAAGGCTTCTCCCCCGGAACTGCATAGATCCAATACAGCTGCCTGATGGCGGATCTTGGTTTGGACAATTTTCTGCCATAGGCGTTTGCACAGTGGTTTGGGTGCCTTCGCCTGGGCAATCATACGGGCACTTTGCTGGTGATGTCCCGCCAGTGGCAGCAGATATGCAACGGGGGAGTAGTTTGTACCGCATATAGTGAAGGGTATATTTCGTTTTGCCAGCGCCTCAAGGATATTGGATGAATGGGTGCAGCCGTGAGCTGTCACGACCAATGCCAGAATATCATCCAAAGGGACTTGCCCCAGTAATTTCCCCTTGTCACGGATTTGGAGAAACCCTCGGTACAGAGAAAGGTGCCGGTCTTTCTGCTCGATTTCTACGAAACGGCCTGCCATGCTGATTCTTTAACTTGCTATTGCTTTTGTCTCTTTGATGCTAACTCTTCCGGCAGGGCTGACGTGTATCTGGCGGACTTCGAGCTTCCGCAAGGCATCCGGACTTTTCCTGATGAAAGAGAACTTATCGTTCCGGTCCCTATCCCTTTGATCCGTGTTAGCCTCAAAGTGATCGGCCAGAACGACAATTCTATCGCTTATTTTCTGAACCCGCATGATGCGATTTGTTTGCTTGTTTTCATCTTGCCAGACGACCATATCGTTGATCTGCAGCCGCATGATCAGGGGGGCAATGGGATGATCTTTTTTCCATTTTCGCTTTATCCGCTTTTGGTTGGCATCAAATCTGTTAATTATTTCACCTCCCCATTTTCCATCAGGCTTCTCGTAGATCTCATAAGCCCAGTTGCTGTCTCCTGCATATGCTTTATATTCTTTTCCTGCTTTATCCTTTAAGAGGATCATATTTTTTTCTTTATTCTCCGATATCCGTACGCTTCGGATTCGAGTACGTTGGGAAAAGTCCTGCATGGCTTGGCTGAATGCTTGGCCTTCTTTATTTTTGACGGCCTCTTGCAGCATTTGATGTATCTTGGGATCCCGGATATACCCGACTTGGGTTTTTTTCAACATTTGTAATGCGACTCGATGTACAAACCTGTTGCTTGCTGCGATTCCATAAGCAGTCTCCTTGTGCAGCTGCCCTTCTGGTAAATCACGATGCTTGTGTGAAACAACAATGGATTCAATCGACTTTCTGAGCTCCGCCGGAAAATTCTTCCATGGAGGCTCCCATTGATCCCGTATCCAAGCCATCAGGTCGTGAGATTCGTTTTTCTTTGCTATACGTGCCAGGCGATTTAATGTACCTCGGTCAGAGATGGCAATAATTGCGGCATCGATTGCATGATGCCGATGATCCAGCCGGTCTTTTTGGCGCTTCATCGTTATCCATCTTAACAGGCTGGTCATTCGCCCGGGCACTACCCAGATGTCCCTGCATACATGTTGCAAGTATTTTTGGCAGATTCGGGAAATATAGCGTGTATCGTTCAGTTGCCTGGCTAGGAAGTCTTTGTTGTTGCCGATAAAGTTTTCCATGGCCTCTGCTAGAAATCTTGAGTACTTGTATGCGGGGAGCTTTTCGGCGCGCTCCAGGATGGACGGCCAGGAATATCCAGCAGGGTTGGTTCCGAAGGCTTCGTGCGGGGATCGTTCTCCTTTATCCCGATTGGCCTTTCTTACGCAAAGGGTTTTATTGGCAATGCCGTCATCCAGGGTACGGGAAAAAGGAAGGATATGGTCGATCTCCACTTCTGCGGAGAATAATTTTTGAATGTTGATCTGTTCTCCGGTATATGGGCAACGCCGATTATTGCAGTTCTTCAGATCCAACTCTTCCCAAAGCCGAAGAAGCAGACGGTTTCTGGATTGATTGTCCACCCCAATTTCATTTAGTTTTTCCCCCCAGAGCTTATTTCGTTCCTGATTCTCCGTTTGTTCCCTTTCCTTCTTTTTCCTGGCCTCTGCGCCCCGAGCGATATCTCTGGCCAATTCAATCACGAGTTGTTTCGGATGACCGTATATTTTGATCAGTTCATTTACGATGCGTCGGATTTGGTTCAGTGCGATGTGCACCGTTGGGTTTGGAATCCGGCCATAGCGTTTTTCTACTTCGTCTTCCAGTTTCTGCGTGTCATTCGTCACATCTGCTTTCAGTAGTTCTCCATAGTAGGGAAGTTCCGGCAGGATTTCTCCTTTAAAGCTCCGGTCGGAATGATGTCCTAAGCCAGCGGCCTGGATTGCCTCGGAATAAAGAAGTCCCTTCTCCATTTCTGGTAGGATGCGCCCGATGGCTTCTTCGCTAAGCTTGCTGTAGCCGCTGTCCAGTTTGTTTGTCAGGCTATCTACACACTGTTCAGCCTGTTCCAGGCTAAGTCCCCAGTCTTCCTTGAAGGATTTTTTGACTTCATCATCATTGAGCTCTGTATCGATCAGGAGCCGCACCCATCGATCTTGTTTATCTAAGGGCCATGTATGCCATTGCTTTCCGATATATTCGGAACAATGGTATGATGTGGTGTTGCCTGAGAGCTTCGCTACCCTTTCTGTTTCCAGGTTGAAGCGTACTTCTCCATCACATATTCCTTTCTTTTTGAGGTCCGTCCGCAGGCTGTTGAATGACTGGGATTTCTTTTTTTCCAGATGCCGGCATATATCTTTCTGCAGTTCCGGTTCCAGAGAGTGGGGGTGACCCTCGGAATCTATCCACTTCAGGTGATTCACGTCCTGCCGGATACGGAACCTTTGATAGGAAGGCAGGGCCCGCGGGGCCCTTTCTTCTTCAGGCAGGAATTGACACTTGCCTCGTATCGGAGGTTTCAGTTCCCGCTGAAAAAAGATGGCTTCCCGAATTTCCTTTTTTGCCTGTTCCGTGAAGACGCTGGGATGCCAGCGGGCTTGAGAAGCCCATATTTGATCGAACTCTTCTTGTAGCATGCTGCGTTCCGGGTATATCTGGTATAGGTCTGTTGCCCCGGTTCCCTGACGCCTGGCCAGTACGGGACGCCTTTTTTTGTGTCTCCGGGCCAGAAATGAGCCCAGGGTGGTAACGTTCTGTTCTTCCATCTCTTTTCTGAATTGCTTTATGGAGTCCTGAATGACCTTCCCTTCCTTTTCCTGGGCATCTGATTTACGGTTGCTGCGAAAGCCTCTGCGCTGATTCAAGTGAAACAAGGCGCGACCCGTATGATGGGGAGGCAGAGATTGATCAAGGGCGCGGGCTCGAAGCTCATAGGGGTCCAGGGGCACCAGCTTACGGCGCTCCGATGCTTCCCCGGGCATGAGCTGATGCCGAACCAGCAGTGTTACCAGGTATGTTCTGCGCTGCAGGTATCGCTTGCGTTGCCTGCGAGCCATTCGTGCCTCACGACGGCTGGCGTTCAGAGTGGTTTTGGACTTTTGGTCTCTTCCTTCAGCGAAGATGCGTACTCCACTGCGGATGATGCTTTGGGGATTGTTGTTTGAGTCCAGGGAGAGCAGGCACCAGCCAACGGAACTGGTTCCTACGTCAAGTCCCAGCCTGTAGGGAGAAGGTTTTTTTTCCATTACAGCAGTACTGCTTTCAGACCTGCACTCTTATTCTTCCAATATTCTTTGGTGTACGGACCATACTAAAACGGAAGCCATCAGGCTGCCAATCGGTCTTACATGTCTTCTTTATGATAAGATAACAGGGCTCGCTGGGTCAATTATCGGGGTCAATCGCCTATTCCCCTCGTTTTCAAAGGCATATCATGTTCTCCGCTGGTCTTGCACGGGCTCTGCGTTCTCCCTGTTCTGCCACGCCCATGCGCTGAGCTTGACAAGCATTTCCGTCCAGACTATATTACGAGCAATCATTTAACAGCTAGAGAATTGCGGTTCTTCAAGGGCTTCGGCCCATCCAATAACAAGTGAGAATTCGCGACAGCCGAAGGGGGAACTCCGGTTTCCCCTTTGTTTTGTGAGCCTCCCTCAAGCTGTCTTCATCGCCTGAATCGCTTCTGCGGTTTGTTCCAGCCTGTTTCCACGCCAGCCTTGGAGTGGCGGGGTTCTGGTGCCGCATATAACCCTGCGTTTTGGCGCCGCTCTGCTCGCGGTCGTCTGCGGTGGCCGTCGGGTATAACGAAGTTCTGTAAGGTGCTGCTTGGGGGACGAGAGCCCCTCGTGATGTATCCGTCGTAGTCAGGCATTGTCCTTTGATGGCGGTGCGCAATTTTGCTCGTGCCCGGACCTGTACCCATTGGGCCGGCGGACCGTTTATTGTGCACCTGCCTTATCCAGTGGGAGGTCTCCATTTACACAAACTTTTTTACAGTCTCTTTTCGTTAGTTGTCGGCTTCCGCAGTTTACCATGCGTGGGTTGACTCCTGTATTCTCTTCATCGTGGTCATCAACAATTGAAATCGAAAGACAGCATCTGCTACTGGAAGCAGTTGCGCATTCCCAACCCTGAATTCAAGGTTAAGAACTAATTCGTCTTTTCATTGCGACTCATCACCTCTACAACCTGAGTCAACTGCCGGCTATCAATCCTCGCTCCATGTAATCCACCCAGTTTGACTCTGAAATCTTCAACACCAAGCGCTTTCGTCAAAGTATCTAACGACGGACCTCGGTGACTGCATGGCAAATTCATCGCTTGTGCCCAGGGAATAGCTGCTTTCTGACTGCAAAAAACGCCTTGTACTGGCGGCATTGTTAAACCGTATCGCACAACATGATCCAGCAGGATCGGCAAATCGAAACTTGCGTTGTGAATCACGATAAGCTGACCTTTCATGTATTCGGCAATCTGGTTCCATTGGGAATCAAAGGAATCAAATCCCGCAGCTTGTTCGTTGGTAATGCCGTGTATCGACTGCGCTTCTTCTGAAATGCGTTTTTGCGGTCGTGTCTTAAACTCGACGGATTCCGCTATCTCTCGATTTCTCACCACGGTCATACCAATCGTTACAATATCCGGCAGTCCGTTTTCGTCAGGGAGGCCGGTGGTTTCGGTATCGATGACGATGTAATCGTCTGGGAGTTGGGTGAAGATCCACAGCAATTCTGTATACATTGCCATCACCTCCTGCCACTGCCATCAAGGGATTCAACATCGATGATTGATCCCTTTTCATAGTGGTAGCGCAGATAACGCCAGTGAATGGCATCCGAGAGCGCCTTGGGACGCATCACCCCATAGCACTCCCCTTTCGCTCTCGCGCTTTGGTAGTGAATGCCGAAGCTATTAGCACCCCGCAACGTGTAGCCGAGCTTCTGTGCTTCACCGTAGTCATCGGGATCGTAGATGGCATCTCCGACCAAGTGCCGCACATCGTGAAGGGTTGTCGGCCCCAGCTGCGCGCGGATAACGCGCATTTCCTGGGTGGTTGTGTCGATTCTGGATTCACGGAGGAAGCGTGCCCGATGGAAGGATGATTCGGCGATGGTCACCGACTCATCTGCGGCGCAATAATAGATGCCAAAATCCCGATTGAAGCGGCCACCACGTCCATCCACCGGCGGGTGAGTGAAGGCCGCCATGATCCAGGACGCGCCATCGCCATACACTCGGTCTTCCGGTGGTACCAGGCGAATATCACCTACTTCATCCCGTAACCTGTGGTTGGTCAGGGACTCCACGGCATGGAGCACGTCCCAATCTCGCCGACTGGAGACGCGCTCGAACAGGTGGATCTGGGGATAGCGTGACAGAATGACTCGATAGACCGGTTCATTTGCCTCGCTACTGGGTAGCGTATCGATATCGATCACCCGTCACCCCGCTCCGCATCGAGGAAATTTCTGACCACGGCCAGGTCGACCACCTGTCCGGCCAACAACCGGTCAAGCGGGGCCGTGCCATTGAACAACGGGTTGTCGTTGGAGGTGGCCAGCCACTGATCGGCCAGTCCCTGGTCGGGCAACAGGATTTGCAGGGATTTGTAGATCCCCAGGATATAGCTGGCCCGTTCCAGTAGGTCCCTTGTTAACTTGGCCTTTTCCGGCTGGCTCTTCCAGTTATAGAGAGTCTTCTCGTTGCTGAGCCCCAACAGGGTCATCTGCTGGGCGCCGGTCAGGCGCCACTGGCTGAAAATAGCGAAAATCGCCGGCAGCAGAGAACTGGTGACACTGGAACTACGTTGCAGCAGTTTTTCGGCTTGAGCGCTCATGATTACCTCCAATACTGTAGTATTACAGTACTTAAATGCAGCCTAGCAGACTATAATGGTACAGTCAACTGTATCAGAGATCCTTTTTGAAGGTACTGGCCGTGATAGTCACGGCAAAGGCAAAAGCCAGAACGAACGGCAAGATGATCCAGGACGGGTGCAAACTGAACGGCAGCGCCAGGTACAACACCCAAGCCATGATGATCAATGGTATGGCGGCTTTCTTGGCGTAGTGGTAAACGAAGGAACTTTCCCTGCCGCCGCCCCAGCGCCGCAGGTCCCGCCGCACCAGTCCATCCACCAAAGCCACCAGGGTGAACAGTCCAAGTACCGGCGTGGCCAGAGTCAGGATGGCGCGTCATACCGCAAAGACCTGAGTGATTTTCATACCAGCCAGGACATAGTCAGCTACGGGCCGGTAAAACCGGTGCAGCATCGGGCGCCCGCCGGGCTCTTCAATGGACGGAACCGGCGTGGTCCACTGGATGAGATCTACAATACCGGTCCACTCAAAGGCGATGGTGTAGAAGCGTTCCGGTAAATCACTGGCGAACAGCATGGGATGTGCGGTCAACCAATTGCGATGAAAATCTGCGCCGAGGAACTGCAACTCGTTCACCAGCATCTGTCGTCTATGCGCCACCCACTGTGACCTTCCCCCTGTTGGGTAGCCATTCAATCAGGACGGAAAATATCAGGGAGAGAAACAGCCATTTAAGGCACTGGGCGATGCCCGTCAAAACCCGGGAGAATGTACCAGGACGTGTGACGGATCGGCGGGGATCAGTCGGTTCCGCCATGCTGAGGTTTGCCCATCAGGATCTGAAGACTCGGCCGTCGCCTCGGAGACGGCGTGCCAGCAGTGGTCAGTTACCCGATACCAGTGATCGTTGGTGATGTAGCTGCGCCGCATGGCATCGGCCATTTCCTCAAAATCGCCCGGCTATGTCGATGGCATCGACACATCAAGGGATTATATCGACATTTCTTATAAAGCGGCATACGAACATATTAGTGATTGGCTGCTCGATAACTGCGGTTCTTGAGAAGTGGAAGGGCCAACTGTTCAGTTCGATGAGGCGCAAAAAAAACCAGCAAAAAACCCTGTATAGTTACTCGGCTTTTCTATACAGGTTTTCAGCTTATGCATAGAAAACCGCGATTTATTGATCAGATTAACACCGTCTGATTGATTACTAAGTCAGCAGCTAATTGCCTGTTTGAATGCATGAAAAAAAGCATGTAAAAGTCGAGCTGCCATTTTTTCCTTGGAACCAGCGCTCACTCTCCATATCTATTCATCACTTTGAATCGCAGTGGCATAGACGGTAATATCTGCCGCGCTCATACCCAGTTGACGTGCCGTGTTTTGCCACCCTTTCAGGGCAGCAGAAACTTCGACTATGATGGCTTCGGCACGGTCTTCTTTCAACGCGAAAAATGGCGCCGCTCTGCGGGCGATATCCAGGTCCGCATCCGGCCCCTCTTCTGATATCCAAGTGATTAGCTCACGCGCCTTCTCCATCAAGGGCACGGGATTCAGATCATAGGCCGGTGACAGCCGCCATTGGTTGTCCTTGTCATACAGGAAGCCATGATTGCGTAAATGATCGTCGAGGTTGCCGACCAGTACACAAAAAACGATCCGCCGCCAGAGTTCGTGTAAATCCGCCGTTGGCTCGCTTGAGTACATGCGTATACATTCGGCAATGTCGGTATAGGCCGCCTCGTCTCCGTCATTGAGACCCAACAAGCTCATGGCCGACAAAAAGGGAATGCGTTGCCCGTCTCGCCGGTCAAAGCGCGTGATCAAGGCCACTGGCCGACCGGCCACGTCCTGCAACCTCGCTGCAGAGGCATTTAATCCTGCCTTGGTGGCGAGCTTCATTGCCAGCACTTCGCCGTGCGGGATGCTGCGATCATCATCCGGCTTGGGGAACTTGGCGATGGCCAGTGTGCCATCATTGTCCACTACGGCTGATTTCGGGCGCGCACCACCAAGCGGCGAGCCTTCATTCAAAAGCAGCTTTAAATCTTCCGCTGTTTCCGTATTGCTCTGAACGGCATCGGCGGCATTCATAAGTGCCGATAGCCGGATCAGCGGCGGGACACGATAATGCCCAATATCATGATCGAAGCTGGCTTCATTCTCGCGCTTATAATGCAATGCGCCAATTCGGGTTTGGTCCGTGATCGCCAACAGGTAGTCGATTTCTGACAGGGTGCGATTTTCACCGGTTTTGCGAAAGACGCGTTTGATCAGTTTCCGCCCCCAACGATCAGGCGCAGTATCTCGCAATGCTCCCGGGAGCGCTGACTTGTCAAACATAGTGTATATCTGGCCGCCGTTCAGGGGCAGATTGGCCGGATCGAGGGAAAACGCGTCCGGGTTGTTTAGCCATTCATCCGCGTATTCAAAAACTGAGCTCTGGCCGTGGCGCTTTGCGACATAACGACACCGGCCGACCCAGTGCGTCTTACCGGCGTGGTCGATGTGGATTTCGATGGTGTCCGTCATGATCGTGCTCTCTTGCCACTACGTGGCTGTATTTTTTTAGGCAATCGATCTTCGTCGATATCCAGCCCCAAGGTATCGGTACCACGATCAGCCACGTTTCCAAGACCTTCTACCAAGCCGAGAATAGAGAGCACCGTCGCATAGATACCCATGGATACCGACGGATCGCCTTTTTCCACCTTGTAGAGCGTACCCCGACTGATGAATGCGCGCTCAGCCATCGAAACTGTCGAAATACGACGTTTTTTACGCGCAACAGCAATATCCTCACCCAGCTTGATGAGGGCCTGCCGGGCCGCTCTCGGGAGCGCATTGGTTGCTTGTGTTTTCACAATAATGTCTTATATATTGATCTATAATAGTATTATTTGCCTATAATATAAGACATTATGGTCTATGAGACCTACTATATCCAGACCTTTACACAATTGGCCGGTATCAGGATGTTTGCCGCTCCGACTGCCCTTGGGGAACGCACTCTTCCATAAAGTCGTCACTCACACGATCTTCAGAAAGAAGCTATCCCAGACACGATCTAGCAGGGATAACACGCGGCCTTTTCCCACAACACGGACAGTCACTTGTTTTACTTCATGAGGAAAACACGTATCGGCTGGCAAACTGACAATTTGCTCGCCATCGTGACTTGCAATAAACCCTATGGGCATACAATGTGACCTTTCCCCCGAAAATGTAGCCAGTGTCAAAGAGACTTTTCCGATAGAATCGACCGTATGGAGGTCTCAAAATAAAAGGCAAGCGTTACAGGGAAGAACCGATCATTGGTATTTTGAAGGAGCATGAAGCTGGCATGCCGATGCAGAACGTGATCCGTAAGCACGGCATAGCCAACGGCACGCTGTATCGATGGAAAGCGAAGTAGGGTGGCATGGAGGTCTAGCAAGCAAAGCGATTGCGGGCGCTTGAGGCGGAAAATGCGAAGTTGAAGCGATTGTTGGCCGATACGTTGCTGGAAAAGACCGCACTGGAGGACGTACTCGGAAAAAAATGGTGAGGCCGACGCAGCGACGCGGCGCCGTCGTGTATAGGCAGTCGGCCTATCGCATGCGTCAACGCAGGGTGTGCCGGCTGGCACTACTCAGCCGCAAAGCGGCTGCCTGCCAGGCCATTCCACACAATGACGGCGCACTAAAAGAGCGGCTCAAGGAACTGGCCGAGCGCTACCCGCGATACGGGGAGCTGCCGACCGCGCCCGCCGCGGCGAATCAGGACGGCAAGTACTGTAACAGGAAAAAATGCACGCGGCCGGCGCGGCTGTGCCGGAATACGCGCAGCGAGGCACTGGGCGGGGCGCCGGATGTAAGATGTTCCAGGTACAGCAGTCCACCGGCAGTGAGCCGGGGCGGGTCGGCGCTGAGCAACCGACAGCAATCGCGCAGCAGCTGCGCTTGCCTATACGGAGGATCCAGGAAGACGATATCGAACCGCTGCCGGCAGCGGCGCAACCATTGCCGCGCCTCAGCCTCCACCACGCGCAGCGGGCATTCCAGTCCTTCCGGCTGCCCAGGCTGCTGGAGCGAGCCCGCCGCATTCAGCTGCTTTGCCTGGCGGCGCAGGTTGCGGCACAGCGCCGGGTCCTGTTCCACCAGGGTGGCGCTGGCGGCCCCCCTGGAGACGGCTTCAAATCCCAAAACACCGCTGCCGGCACACAGATCCAGGCAGGCCGCGCCCGAGACGCGGGATTGCAGCCAGTTGAATACGGTCTCCCGGACGCGGTCCGGAGTAGGGCGCAGCGCTGCGCTGTCACGGGCTTGGGCAGCGGGTACCGGCAAGCGCCGGCCGCCCCATCGCCCGCCGATAATCCGAAGTCCCCCGGGCCGAACTGGAATCATATTTTAGCGGAGATGCGCGAACGGAAAATGTACTGATTCTCCATTGAAGATCGGATCGTTATACACTTTCCCTTTCCTCAAGTTATCGTGGCCCCTGGTAATCATTACCGGCGGTCACACTATTAGCGTCCAGCCAGTTGGTGTTGAGCTTGCTCGACGTCTGCCGGCTAAAGAGAGAGGAAGGCGGGGGCATTGCTACCCGTTACCCCGAGCATGATTATCGTCTACCGTTTCAACCCCTGCCGGATTCGCTCAGGGCCCTGAATGAACCGAGCAGGACCGGACCGTCACCGGGTAACGCTCACGCCTGCCGGTACGGCACCTCGGACTGCGCGGCGCTCGCTATCGGTATGCCCCGCGAGTCAGGGAGCCGAGCTTCCAATGGTGTCGGGCTGATCGGTTTCCGCGCTCTGCTCGGGCGGCTGACCAACCAGCACGGCCACCAGGCGGTCCGGGTGGATCCAGCGGCGGAAGGCGGTGCGTACCTGCTCGGCGCTGATGGCTTCAATGCGCTCGTTATAGGAGTCCAGGTAATCGGGCGGCAGGCCATGACGGCCCAGCCAAGAGAGGTAGTCCAACAGTTTTTTGTTGCTGTCGATTTGCAGCGGCAGGCGGCCAACCAGGTGCAGGCGCGCCTGTTCCATCTCATCCGCGCCAGGTCCCTCACTGATGTACTGTCTCAGCAGCTCGCGCAGCAGGGTCAGGGCTTCCGGAGCCTGGTCGCTGCGAGTCTGCATGCCGATGACAAAAGGCCCACGCTCGCGCAGTGGGTTAAAGTAACTATAGATAGAGTACGCCAGTCCGCGCTGTTCACGGATGCCCGCAAACAGTCGGCTCACCATGCCGCCTCCCAGGATGTAATTGCCCACGTGCAGGGACAGACGATCCTCGTCGCTGACGCGCACGCCCGGTTGGCCCAACCGGATGTGAGTCTGGCTGGATGGGTGCGCCTGCAAGCTTTCCTGCGCCTGCTTCAAGTCAGCCACCGCGGGCAGCGGGTCGGGCACAGTGCCCGCCGGCAACTCGGCAAACAAGCTCTCAGCCAACTCCTGCGCCTGCGCACGGTCCAGGTCACCGACCACGGTCAGCACGGCGTTTGAGGTCACGTAGTAGCGCCGATGAAATGCGACCAGCTGCGCGCGCTCGATCGATTCCACGGCAGCGGCCTCACCGTTTACCGGCGAGGCATAAGGATGATCCCCGTACACGGCGCGGTAGAAGGCAAGCTGCGCCAACGTGCCGGGGGACTGTCTGCGCGCCTGGATCCCAATCAGCATGCGCCGGCGCTCCCGCTCCAGCGCCTGCGCCGGAAAGTCCGGACGGCTCAGGATGCGTATCAGATTCTCCACCACCGGCTGCAGCTGATCGGTCTGGCTGACGCTGCGCAGGCTCAGGCGGGCGCTGTCCTGGTCAACGCCGGCGGTAAAGATGGCGCCCCGGTTCTCGAATTCCCGGGCGATCTGGTCCGCGTTCATGCCGCCGGCACCCTGATCGAGCAGGCGGCTGCACAATGCAGCGGTCCCCGGGAGCACTCCGTCGCGGGCACTGCCGGCATCGAAACTGATCTGCAGATCAACGATGGGTTGCTCGCGGGCCGGCACGAAATACACGGGCACGCCCTGCCGGGTCTGCCAGTGCTGCACCTGCGGCGTAGCCTGTGCCACCGGACCGGCACAGAGCAGCCATAGCAGGCAGGCCGCCCCGGCAAGCCGACGTCCCCGCCGCAGTGTGGCACGGCTCGCCGCGGCCTTCACGATGACGTTGCTTTTCCCGCTACGCAAGGCTCCAAAATAGTTCGTTTTCAGCGCCGTTCGCACGCGGGCAACGCCGCGCCGGCGGATGCCCGGCGTCATGCTTGCGCGACCTTCATCAAAGTCCCTTCTTTGACCGGGGCCGCGGCGAGGAAACGGCGCAAAGACGCAATGCGGCACGCCTTATAGGCCTTCCGTCCCATCAATGTACCCGGCCCGGTCCGCCAGGTGGGGGCGACCGCGGCGGTCGAGTGCCTTCCGGGATCGGCTGCGGGATCAGTTCCGCCACCGTCAACCGCTCGTCCACCAGGTATTTACGGGCCACCTCGCGTACCTGCTCGGCGCTAATCCGTTCCAGGCGCTCCGGGTACTCATCGAGCAAGCGCCACGACAGCCCTATGCTTTCCAGGGTGCCAATCAGCAGTGCCTGTCCGAAGATCGAGTCGCGCTGGAAGATCTCGGCTGCGATCATCTGGTTCTTGGCTCTTTGCAACTCTTCTGCATCCAGCAATTCCGTGCGCATCTGTTCCAACTCTGCCCGTAACGCCTGCTCGAGTTCGGCAACCGTTTTTCCCTCTGCCGGGACGGCGCTGAAAATGCACAGCGTGTCCAAACGGGAAGCCGCCCGGTAGGAAGAGTTCACGGAACTGGCCACCTGCTGCCCCCGCACCAGGTGGCTTTGCAGGCGCGAACTGCTGCCGCCGTCCAAAACGTAGAGCAATACCGCGAGTGCGTCGGGTTCCCAGCGTGCTACTGTTTCATCGCGTTCGGCGGAAACCTGCGAAGGGAACGGGTAGGCCATCAGCAAAAACGGCAGCTGCGCCGGGCGCCGGACTTTCAGGCGCCGGGTATCATTCTGCCTGGGCGTGGCGTTGGCGCCGGAATCTTCGGCGGCAGCTTCCGGTACGGACGCTGCCGGGATGTGGTCAAAGTATTGTTCCACCCACTGCCGCACCTGTGCCGGGTCCACGTCTCCGGCGATCACCAACGTGGCGTTGTTCGGCGCGTACCAGCGGCGGTACCACTCCCTCAGATCCTGCGCCTGCATGCTTTCGAGATCGCTCATCCAGCCAACGGTAGGGTGGCGGTAGGGACTGTCTGCAAAAGCGCTACTGATAAGCTGCTCATAGGTATAGGACTGCGGGTTATCCTCGACCCGCAGGCGGCGTTCTTCCTTGATCACCTCGATCTCTTTGAGGAATTTCTGTTCAGACACTTCGACGTTAACCATGCGATCGGCTTCAAGCTCCAGGCTCACCGGCAGGCGGGAGCGTTCCAGTTTTTGGAAATACACCGTGTAGTCCTTGCTGGTAAAGGCGTTATCCTCGCCTCCGTTGATGGAGATGATGCGCGAAAATTCATTTCCCGGGTAGCGCGGCGTGCCCTTGAACATCATGTGCTCGAGCGCGTGGGAGATGCCGGTAACGCCGGGACGTTCGTAGCTGGCACCGATCCGGTACCAGAGTTGGGAGACCACCACCGGGGCGCGCCGATCTTCCTTGACGATGAGCTTCATGCCGTTTTTCAGCGTATATTCACTGACACTGGCCTGATACACGGCGGCGGCAAAGGCAAGGCCGCTGCCGCAGGCAGCCCACAGGATCACACCGGGAAAGACGAGGCCTGGTATCCGTCGCTTCAGGAGGTTGAAGGCATACAGACTCATGGACGCATGGTATCATCATCATCCTTCTTATGTACAAAGCTTTCCGTGCCGCGATGGGTTCGATAACGGGCCGTCATTGCCCCTGACTGAGTGATGCCCGACAAATTGACCGGCCCTTCCGCGTACCCCGGACCCAGCCGCGAAACGCCGATTGACTGGCGGGTAACGGTGCGGGAAAGTCCGGGCCGGACCCGGCGACCTGCGCGGCACTTTGCACCGGGCTACGGCGAGCAGCAGAGGCCGGCAAGCCGGCGCTGTCCGGGGAGAGTGCTACCGGCGGCGCACGCCGATGGGCAGTCCTTTAGGCCCTGGGATATTTTGGCCGGGATAGTACCAGAGAATGCACCGTGATCCACCTGGAGAACGTTTCCAAAACCTATCCGGGCAACACCGAGGCGCTGAAACGGCTGTCGATGCATCTGCCCGCCGGTTCGATGAATTTCCTGACTGGCCGTTCCGGGGCCGGCAAGACCACGCTGTTGCGCTTGATTGCCCTCATTGAACGTCCTTCTAAAGGACAGATTTTTGTCTACGGCATGAACCTGAACCGGCTTCGGGAACGACAGGCGGCCTTGTACCGGCGCCGGATCGGTGTCGTCTTTCAGGATCACCATCTGCTTGCAGACCATACGATTTTCGACAACGTCGCATTGCCTCTTATCATCGCGGGCCGGCGTTACCAGGAGATCCGCAAGCGCGTGCGCGCCGCCTTGAACAAGGTGGGGCTGGCCGGCAAAGAGCCACTCTATCCGGCGGCGCTGTCCGGCGGAGAGCAGCAACGGGCAGGGATCGCCCGGGCCGTGGTGCATCGCCCGGGGCTGCTGCTGGCGGATGAGCCTACCGGCAACCTGGACGCGGGGCTTTCCCGGGAAATCATGCAGCTGTTCTGGCAGTTCAACCAGGTAGGGCTGACGGTATTGATTGCCACTCACGATCAGGAAGCTCCGCGGCGCATCCAGGGCAGCGTGCTAACTCTGGACCATGGGAGACTGCGGGCCACCGGCCTTGCGCGCTGATGGCCGCCCGCCGATCAGCCACCCGCTCGACGCAAGGCAAGCCGACCCGGCACCTGCTGCAAGGGTGGATGCTTCAACACCAGCGTGCCCTGCACCACAGCCTGAAGCAATTGCTGCGCACGCCCTTCAGCAGCTTGTTGACGATCCTGGTCATTGGCTTTTCCCTGGCGCTGCCGACCGGGTTTCTGCTCGCACTGTACACATTAGAGGAGGTGTTCACCGGCTGGACCGATTCCTTCGAGATTAGCATCTTCCTAAAGACCGAGATCGATGATCAGCGCGGTTCCGCACTGGCCGAACAACTGCGCCAGCATACGCAGGTTTCCAAGCTGCGCTTCATCGATAAGGAGGAGGCATTCGAGGAGTTTCAGCGCTTGTCCGGCTTTCCGGAGGCGGTAGACGCGCTGGAACGGAACCCGTTGCCGGGGATCATCCTGCTGCATCTGCGCCCCGACGCGGACCGTGCGGCACGGGATGCACTGATCGAACGCCTGGGCAAGCTGCCGGAGGTGGACCGGGCGCGCCTGGATCACCACTGGGCCTTGCGCCTGAGCAGCATTACTGAACTGCTGCGCCGCATTGTGTCGATCCTGGCTGTGGTGTTCTTCTTCGCCGTTCCGCTGATTATTGGCAACACGGTGCGCCTGGGCATCCTCAACAAACGGGAAGTGATCCGGATCTACCGCCTGTTCGGTGCCTCCTCCGCCTTCATTTGCCGCCCCTTCCTCTATACGGGTCTATGCTTCGGCCTGGGTGGCGGCCTGGCCAGTTGTGGCATGCTGACCGGCGCATTGATATTGCTGCGCCCCCCGGTCACAGCGCTGGCGGAATCCTACAACAGCAGCTTTTACTTGCAGGGACTGACCTGGTCTCAGGCAGTCGCCCTGGTGGGAATTAGCATTTTCCTCAGCCTGGCCGGCGCCTGGTTCTCCGTAAACCGGCATATCCTGGCGCTCAAGATCTGAGCGGGAGCGCCTCTGCCAGGACTAACCCCGCAGTGCGTCTCCTGGCGCCCCGAATGGCCGCCTGGCTTAGTTATTTGTTTGATAAATAACTATATTTTCAGGACAATGCGGATAGGAAAATCATTGGCACTCTATGGCAGAGAGTGCTAAAATAGCGTTACAGTGATGGAAACAGAGTGAACGGAAACGGAGTAATCATGGCCACAAACATCTATGCCCTGCCAGCCCAGCTGCCCTCATTACGCTCTTTAGAGGAGTATATACGGGTGGCGTACCGCATCCCGATGCTGGACGCGGACGAAGAGCGGGCACTGGCCATACGCTTCCGGGAACAGAATGACCTGGGAGCCGCGCAGCGCCTGGTGCTGGCTCACCTGCGCCTGGTCATCAAGACGGCACGGGGCTACCGTGGTTACGGTCTTAACCAGGCAGACCTGATCCAGGAGGGAAACATCGGGCTGATGAAAGCCGTCAAGCGCTTTGATCCGGCCCAGGGGGTACGCCTGGTGTCTTTCGCCATCCATTGGATTCACGCGGAAATCCGCCAGTTTATCCTGCGCAGTTGGCGCCTGTTGCGGATCGCGACCACAAAAGCGCAGCGCAAGCTGTTCTTCAAGCTGCGCTCGCTGCGCAAGAACACTGGCCCGATGGGCCGGCAGGAAGCCAAACAGATTGCCGAAAAATTGGAAGTTCCGCTATCGGACGTGTTGGAGATGGAGCAGCGTCTTAACTCGCGCGAGTTGACCCTGACCGGACCGGCGCGGGAGACCGGCACAGCCCTGCCAGAGTTGCCGGACTTGCGCATGCCCTCGCCGGAAGAGCAGCTGTGTGAACAGCAAATGCGTACCCTGGCACAGGACCAATTGCGCGATGGCCTGGGACGGCTGGATGCGCGCAGTCGAGAGATTATTGAGCGGCGCTGGCTGACCGAGCCGAAAAAAACGCTACGCGAACTGGCCGGACAATACCAACTCTCTATGGAGCGGATCCGCCAGATCGAAGCCAAGGCGCTGCTGACCCTGCGCGCCGGCATCCTGCCGCCCAGCTAAGCCGCGATCTTCGCCGGACCCGCTCGGCGCGTCCCGGGCAGGAACTTACCGGCAGCCTTCCCACCTCATATGGATCCGCGGCCTCTCCGGTGCGGATCAGCGCTCCGTGCGCACGCTATTGTCCAAAGGTTATGATGGGCATCATGTATTAAAGTTGCCAATCTCCCCCTGACACTTTGGAAACTGTCCGGTGAAAATAAAAGCGTTTATGATTTCTACAACCGGTTTTCCGATGAGGCAGCCGCCCGGAAATTCCTTGAAGAATTAAAATGCAGGGACGAGCCGTATTGTCCGCATTGCGGCTGTTTTGAAATTTCCGAAGTCAATCACAAAACTATGCCTTACCGGTGCCGCGCCTGTCGCGGATATTTCAGCGTCCGCTCCGGATCCATTTTTGGAAGTAGCAAGGTTTCACTTCATAAATGGCTTATGGCGATGTATCTAACCGGCGAATCAAGTAAGGGATTTTCAAGCGTTCAGTTGGCAAAAATGATAGGCGTTCAGCAAAAGACGGCTTGGTTGATGGGACACCGAATAAGAGAGGCATATAAGCAGGGTAAAACTCTGTTCGCGGCGGTTGTTGAGGCGGACGAAACTTACATCGGCGGAAAAGACCGCAACCGCCACGAAAGCAAAAAACAAAAAGTGGGCGGCGGGGCGCGTGAGAAGGAAGCCGTTGTCGGAGTAAAACAGCGCGGCGGTTAAACCGTCTATGCGGAGCGCGTTAACTCGGTGGACGGCAAAACGATAGACCGCATAATGACTTCGCGGGTTGCGACCGGCTCCGCCCTCTGCACAGACGAGCACCGGGCTTACAGGCAATATGACAAGGGCTTCCAGTATTCCCACCACGCCATCAATCACGGCGCAGGTGAATACATCAGGGGAAAGGCGCACACAAACGGAATTGAGTCGTTTTGGGCTTTGCTCAAACGCGGCTGTTACGGCGTTTATCATCACACGTCGCCGAAACACCTGCAAAGATACCTGGACGAGTTCAGCACCCGCTACGCAATGAACGGAACCCTGACTGAAAACCTTGCCGTTACGGCTTCCGCGATGTTCGGAAAGCGGTTAAACTATCGGGAGGTGACACAATGAAAACAGCAAAGAAAAAAGGCCCTTTCAAAATAGACGCAAACTTTGAGGATATAGCCCGCGCCGTTGTTCAAGCACCGGCGAAAAGTAAAACTGTTTTCAGCAAGACGCGGGAAATTGCCACGCCGCCGTTTGTGATACCGGCGAAAATCAAGATCAACACGCCGAACAAAATGGACGGGCTTGAACTTCTCGGACAGTTGCCCGCCGGGGTTGTGCCGATTGTCTTTTTTGACCCCCAATATCGCGGCGTCTTGGATTATCAGAGGTTCGGCAATGAAGGGGAAAAAAGAGGCAAGGCGAGGGCCGGCCTTCCTCAAATGATCGAAGATACTATCACGGAATTTATCGCGGAAATCGGGCGCGTCCTTATCCCGTCCGGGCATCTGTTCTTATGGGTGGACAAATTCCACTTGTGCAACGGTGTTTCCGATTGGATGGCGGGGACTGACCTTTTTATTGTTGATATGGTTATCTGGCACAAGGAGCGGCTTGGAATGGGATACCGGACGCGGCGGACTTCGGAAAGTCTGATTGTAATCCAAAAAGCCCCGAAGCGGGCAAAAGGAGTGTGGAAACTCCACGATATACCGGACGTGTGGAGCGAAGCAAAAGAAAACGGCGGACACACTCACCGCAAACCGATAAGGCTTCAGGCCCGATTGATTGAAGCCGTAACAAACGAAGGGGATTTTGTTGTTGACCCCGCCGCAGGCAGTTATTCTGTTCTCCAGTCCTGTCAGGCGACAGGCAGAAACTTTATCGGTTGTGACATAATTGGCACGGCTCAAAGACGCAAAACAGGGAAGGACTGACGGCGGATACACGCGCCTGTTCGGAGTTCCTGAACTCGGCGCATTAATATCTCAAGTCCACGCCACCAGCAGTACCGCCGGAACTGAACTTGAGCGCATAATTCTTGAACATTCCCGCCAGATAGTAGACCTTGACGCCTTCCTGTCTCAAGACATAATCGCGGCGGATGTTTCCGTTGCCTCAAAAGAGGCAATCCGCAACTGCAAAGAGATTGACTACCCCGACGCCGAACCGGACTTTATGATATTCCGGCGCATTGACACGGCGCAGGAGTGCCTTGTTCTTGAACTCAAAGACGGGGATGCCTTTGACACCAAAAAAGCCGCCGGCGAGCGGGCGAACCTTCACAAGTTTATTCAGTATCTGGGAACGCGAATTCCCTGGACTGTTGATATGCGGTTTTGCTGTTTCAATCAGCCGGACAAATCAAAAATCTGCGCAGGGTTCAAAAACAAAATCAGCGAAGCCCAGGCGATGCCCGGCGCGGATTTGTGCGACCTGTTACAAATTGACTATGCCGAAATTGTGAAAGAGCGGGAAAAATATCAGGCGGAAAATCTTACTGTCTTTGTTGAAAGACTGCTCGGAATTAAGGAAATTACAACGGAAATTGAAAAGCAAAGTGGCAACTTTAATACCTAGTTCCCGCTATGGCTTGCAGGCGCCCGGTCAAATAATGGTTACCTGAATTGCGGCTCCCAGAGGGGCAGGCAAATAGTGATCGATCAGCAGGGCCGCAAACAGCAACAGCAGGTAGTATATCGAATAGCGGAAGGTGCGCAGCGCCCAGCAGGCACGGTGATCTACTTGCATGCGCAGTGCGAAGTACAGGAAACCTCCTCCCAGCAACAGGGCCGCGCCCAAATAAAAGCGGCCGCTCATCCATGTCAGTGACGGCAACAGGCTGGCGATTACGGTGATGACCGTATACAGCAGAATGTGCAGGCGGGTAAACGCCAAGCCATGTGTGACCGGCAACATCGGGATTCCCGCGTGACGGTAGTCTTCATGCCTGTGGATGGCCAGGGCCCAGAAATGGGGAGGGGTCCAGGCAAAAACAATCAGGAACAGCAGCAGCGCCTGCGGGTCCAGGGTGCCGGTTACCGCGGTCCAGCCCAGTACCGGGGGCGCCGCCCCGGCAGCGCCTCCGATGACGATATTTTGCGAAGTGGCGTGCTTAAGATAGAGCGTATAGATAAATCCGTAGCCAATCAGGGCGCTCAGCGCCAGCGCCGCGGTGAGCAGGTTCACCAGCAAGACCAGGATCAACGTGGCAGCCGTGCCCAGCACGAAAGCAAAAATAACGGCGGACGGAAGGCTGAGCCGATGCTGGGGCAGCGGCCGTCCACGAGTACGAATCATCATTGCGTCAAAGCGGCGGTCCGCGATGTGATTGATGACGGCGGAGGAAGCGGAGGCCAGGCCAATCCCGAGCCCGCCGGCGAAAAAGATCAACACCGGGACCAGGTCCGGCGTCGCCAGAAACATGCCGACCCAGGCGGTGAATACCAGCATGATGACAATGCGCGGCTTGCAAAGCTCCAGGTATTCCATCAACCGGGCAAGCAGCGAGGACTGCGCTGTTATCGTTTCGTTCACGTTGCGAGGGCCACCGGTGAAACGCGCTCGGCGGGAGGCGGGATGGTTTGGTGCAGCAGGGCGATCAGCGTCAACAGCATCGCAGCGGCGGTGGTATTGTGCAGCAAGGCCGAGGTTAGCGGCAACTCAAGGAGCACATTGGCAATGCCCAGCACACACTGCAGCAACAGCAGGCCCGGCAACAACAGCACGTAGCCTCGCAGGGAAGGGATTTTGCTCGCCCAAACGCGCTGCGCCAGCACCAGCAAGACCAACCCGGTCAGCAACGCGCCCAGGCGATGAGTCATCTGTACGGCCATCAGGCGCTCGGAACCCAGGGACAACCAGCGCGTACCCTGCTGCTCTGTCAGCGCAAAGGCGCCCGCCCACCCCGTGTCTGCCGGCCACCATTGACCTGCATGGCAGGCGGGAAAATCAGGACAAGCCAAGGCCGCGTAGTTTGCGCTGGTCCAGGCACCCAAACCGATTTGCAGTGCCAGGATCACCAAGCCGGTCCAGATCCAGTGGCGCAGCGAGGCAGAGCCGGCAGGAAGCCCCCGCGAAGAAACCAGGGCCGCGCCCTGGCGCAGCGCCAGCCACCAGAGCAGCGAGAGGATGCACATGCCACCCAGCAAGTGCAGCACCACTACCAGCGGGCGCAGCAACAGGGTGACCGTCCACATGCCCAGGATGACCTGCACGCAGATCAGCAATACCAGCGTCCCGCACAACAAGGCGCCCGCACCGGCGCGCCAAGCGCGCACGGCGAGCAACAAAATCAGGATGCCCAACGCGCCGGCGGCGAAGCGATGCGCCATTTCTTTCCACGCCTTACCCCTTTCCAACGGGAATTCGGCATAGGCCGACGGCAGCACCGCGTCCGCCGCCGGCACCAGCAGGCGGCCATAGCAACCGGGCCAATCCGGACAGGCCAGGCCGGCGTCGGAGAGTCGCACGTAGGCGCCGAGCATAGTCACGCCCAACGCCAGCGCGGTGCCCAGGCAGGCCAAGCGTCGTACTGACCCCTGGTGCGCGTGTTCCTTGCACATCGTCTGCTTTGCGTCATCCGCCGGCGGTCGTTGCATCGCTTTATCCGATGCGCGAAGCCCGCAGCAGCCGTCCCAAATCCTTGATGATCCCCCCGGGTTCGGCATCGGCGGCGTAGCTCATCATCAAATTCCCCAGCGGATCGACCAGGAACAAGCGTCCGGAGTGCCAGGGTCCGGCCTGTCCCGGCAGATGGAAAGCTGCCAGCGCCGGCGGCGTGCAGCAAAGCCAGAGCAGTTGACCGGGGTAGCGGCTCAGCAACTCACGCAAGGCAGGGTCCGGGGTCTGCTGATCGATATGCAGCACCCGCTGCACGCGGGGGTAGTGGCGGCCCTGCGCGAGGCGGATGCGCTTCATGCGCTCCAACTGCTCTCTGCAAGGAGCCAGGCACTGTCCCTGATTCAGGTAGACCAGCGACCAGCGGCCATGCAATCGGGGCGCCGCCTGACCGGGCGCAGCGGTCGGGTCCTGCAGCATCAGGTTCTGCAACGGTCGCGGCGGCTGGATCAGCTCACCATGGCTGGCGGCTCCCAGCGGCAAAACGCTCGGGATCTGAAGCAGCACCCAAACCGCCACTAACGGGGTCACGCACAGTAGAATTAGCAGGATCAAGGTCCAGCGCTGACCGCCGAAACGCCCGGGCGCAGGTTCCGGCGCGGAGGGGACGTGATTTTCGCTGCTCATGCCGAGCGCTCGCGGCGCCACAGGACCAGGAACGCGTAGATCAGCAACAGGACGGCGAAGCTGAACCACTGCGCGGCATAAGCGCGATTGCGCACTCCGCTTAGCTGCGGCCCCTTCCAGTCACGCACCAGCGGGGCGGATGGACTCGCGTCCCATTGCACGACGAAGGGCAACAATTCCAAGTCCAGGCGTTCCTCCACCTCTGCCAAATGCAGCCGCGGCAAGCGATACACGCCTGCTTCCAGTTCTTCCCAGTGCTGCTCGACGATGTCCAGTCCGCTGGATGGCGGGCTCACTGCGCGGCCATAGATCTGTCCGGTTTCCCGCGGCAACGCCGGCAATGGCTGCAGCCGGTCGCGCACGGGGCCAGCCGGGTGCCAGCCGCGGTTCACCAACACCTGCAACGGCTCATCGCGCAACCGGTAGGGCGCATAAACGAAATAGCCGGGCTGCCCGGAACGGATGCGGTTGTCGAGCAGCAATTGGGTGCCACGGACAAAATCACCTTCCAGGCTCACGGGGCGCCAGCGCATCGCAACCGCGTCACGGCGCAGCGGCCCGGCATGATTCAGATCCACCGCGGGCGCCATGCGGCGTTCCCCAAATTCCTGCCGCAGTGCGTCTTTTTGCTCGCCGCGCTGCAGCTGCCAAACCCCCAGCCCCAGTAAGCAAAGAAACAGCAGACCGATCACGGGAACCGACCACAGCAGGCGGCGACGGTACCGGAGCGCCCGCTCCGGGGCCGGCGATGCCGCTGCGCCGGCATCGGCGGCGGCGCGCGAGGCCGCAGATCTCATCCAACCGCTCATACTGATAGTTACGAATCAAAACCTTTTCATCATCGACGATACCCGCCTCCTTTCCGCGGCTTCACCGATTTTGGGAACACCCGCCGGACCCGGGCTTTATTCAAACGCACTCAAGTCCCTTCTTTGCCCGAAGGGCTCATTATGTACGATTTTCCGCGTGCTCAGCGTTTCTTTTCGCTAAAATGGCAGCCGCACCTGTCATGCCAAGCTGGGAATCACCGTCATTTTCAAACTGCTTTTAATCGCCTTCTTTCTGCTAATCCTCTACTCGCTCGGGAGTGCCTTGTTCAGCCTGCTGCGCGATCGGGGACAATCTGACCGCGTCGTGCGCGCGTTGACCTGGCGCATTTCCTTGTCTCTTGGTTTTTTGCTGCTGGTGATCCTTGGCTACCTGGCCGGTTGGCTCCAGCCACACGGGATCGTTCTGTATGGAGCGCCCGGCCCCGCGCAAACATCAACCGGGCCCGGCTGATACGCCGGGCAGTCTATCGGCCCCAGGCTCCGGCGGGCGGCTCGGATCCGGCAACGCCGCGTTCATCGGCACCCGCGAACCGCGACTCAAAGCACGTAGATCAGAAAAAACAGCAGCAGCCAGACCACGTCCACGAAGTGCCAATACCAGGCCACCGCCTCAAAACCAAAGTGGTTCTGCGGACTGAAGTGACCGCGCAGAACCCGCAGCCAAATGACAATCAGCATGATACACCCCAGTGTCACGTGCAACCCGTGGAATCCAGTCAACATAAAAAACACCGTGCCATAGATGCCGGAATTGAGCTTCAGGTTCATCTCCTGGTAGGCGTGGACGTACTCGGTCCCCTGCAGCAGGACAAACAACAGTCCGAGCGCAACCGTGGCAAACAGCCAGCAGGCCAACGCCCTGCGTTGATTTTTCTTTAATGCCCAGTGGGCCAGGGTCACCGTCAGCCCGCTGCTGAGCAGGATACAGGTGTTGATCAGCGGCACCCCCCAGGCGCCGATGACGCCGTGGGCCTGCTGATAATTGGCCGCGTCCGGCAATTCAAGAGTAGGCCAAACAGCCTCAAACGCGGGCCAAAGCAGCTCGTGCGTATCCGCCCCCGCCCCAAAGCCGCCCAGCCAGGGCACCGATAACACCCGGGCATAGAACATCGTTCCGAAGAAGGCGGCAAAAAACATAACCTCCGAGAAGATGAACCAGGCCATTCCCCAGCGAAAACTGACGTCGACCTGCTTGTTGTACAAGCCGCCTACGCTTTCCCGGATCACGATGCCAAACCAGCCGATCAACATGTACACCAGGAGCACTATCCCCAGCCCTGCCAGGAAGCGCCCGGAGGAGGTGCCGTTCAATTCCACTGCCGCCCCGATAAAAATCAGAAACAGGGAAACGGACCCGAGCAGCGGCCAATAGCTCGGCGGCGGTAAATAGTAAGCACTGGCGTTGGTGTCAGACATAAACAAACTCCCTCAGGACTCCTTCATCATTCATGTACGCCGCCCGCCTGCACCGCTTTCCTGATCACGCGAATTGCGCGGTAACCAGGCCACCCCGGCCTTGCCGGCACGAAACCGGCGAGGGGAGAGCCAACGGACTCCGGGCAGGCGGGAAGGGCAGCATTTCCTTAGACGGCTTGTTGACAGGAAGAGGGCCGGCACGGAAGAAAACACGGGCTACGCCGGCGGCGTTCCCGCCGCGGCCACGTCGTCATCCACCCGATAGAAGATATAGGACAGCGTCAGTTCGGAGATCTTGCCCGGCAAGTCAGGCTCGAGGAGAAAACGCACCGGCAGTTCCCGGCGCTCTCCCGGCGCCAGGGTTTGCTGGGTAAAACAAAAGCACTCTATCTTGCGAAAGAACGACGCTGCTGAACTCGGGGCCACGCTCGGCACTGCCTTGCCGGTTACAGCAACTGCCGAACGGTTTTCCACCATGTAGGTGGCTTCCATCAATTCTCCCGGATGCACTTGAATCTGGCGCACGACCGGGGCAAATTTCCACGGCAACGCTGAATTCGTGTTCGCGTCCAGAGACACGGTCACTTGACGCGCCACGTCCACCTCTATACGGCGGGCTTCCTGCTCGGCCATAACAGTGGTCTCCCCGGTCAACCCGGTAAGCTCGCAAAAAGCGTTATACAACGGCACCAAGGCAACATAACCGAAGCTGAACATCCCAAGCGAGACCGCACCCAGCGTAAGCGCCGTCTTGCAATTGGCCCGTTCCCGATCCACGTTCAAAAGTGCAACCAGATAAAGCCCAGGTACAGGGTGACCGCTACCAATCCCAGGGCCACGGCCAAAAGCACGCTGCGGTTCCCCGCACGATGCTTAAAGTCCGCCATAAACAAACGCGGCCACAAAGCCACGAGGCCCGCCGCAGGTTCCAGTTCCGGGCAGTTGCCCGTGGGTCCGGCGCCCGGATCGGTGGCGTCTTCGCGGTACACGCATAACTCCTCTTTTAACGAATCTCAGGCTGCGTGGAAAAAGTATGATACGGGGGTGGCGACGGCAGCGTCCACTCCAGTCCGTGAGCGCCCTCCCAAACCTGCGCGGAAGCCTTCCGACCGCCCCGAACGCATTGGATCACCACGTATACAAACAACAGTTGGCTTAAACCGAAAACAAAACCTCCTATGCTGGACATGACGTTGAACTCGGCAAACTGCACCGCGTAGTCCGGAACGCGCCGCGGCATGCCGGCCAATCCCAGGAAATGCTGCGGGAAAAACAAAACGTTGACGGAAATGACCGAAAGCCAGAAATGCAGTTTGCCCAGTGTTTCGTTGTACATATTGCCGGTCCACTTGGGTAACCAGTAGTAGGCGCCCGCAAGCAGCGCAAAGACCGCGCCTGGAACCAGTACGTAATGGAAGTGCGCCACCACGAAGTAGGTGTCGTGATATTGGAAGTCTGCCGGCGTGATGCCCAGCATCAGGCCCGAGAAACCTCCGATGGCGAACAGGATCACGAAAGAGGTGGCGAATAGCATCGGCGTCTCAAAGGAGAGCGATCCCTTCCACATGGTGGCGATCCAGTTAAAGATCTTCACGCCGGTAGGTACCGCGATCGACATCGTCGCGTACATGAAGAACAACTCCCCGCCCAAGGGCATGCCCACCGTAAACATGTGGTGCGCCCAAACGAAAAAAGACAGGAAGGCAATCGCCGCGGTTGCATACACCATGGAGACATAGCCAAACAACGGCTTGCGCGAGAAGGTGGGCAGGATCTGGGAGATGATGCCGAAGGCCGGCAGGATCAAGATGTAAACCTCCGGGTGGCCGAAGAACCAGAACAAGTGCTGAAACAGCACCGGGTCGCCACCACCGGCGGCGTTAAAAAAGCTGGTGCCGAAATAACGATCGGTCAGCAGCATGGTCACGGTGCCGGCGAGCACCGGCATCGCGGCAATCAGCAGGAACGCGGTAATAATCCAGGTCCAGACAAACAGCGGCAGGCGCATAAATGTCATCCCCGGCGCGCGCATGTTGAATATGGTGGCGATAATGTTAATCGCGCCCATGATCGAGGACAGCCCCATGAAGTGAATAGCGAAAATCACAAACGGAAACGCGTCCTGCGTCTGCAGCATCAGCGGCGGATACATGGTCCAGCCGCCTGCCGGCGCGCCGCCCGGCAGGAAAAGGGTTAGCAGAAGGAGCGTAAAGGCAAAGGGCAGGATCCAGAAGCTCCAGTTATTCATGCGCGGCAGGGCCATGTCCGGAGCTCCGATCATGATCGGGATCATCCAGTTGGCAAATCCCACCGCGGCCGGCATCACCACGCCGAAGATCATAATGAGCGCGTGCAGGGTAACCATGGAGTTGTAGAACTGCGGGTCCACGTACTGCACGCCGGGAGACAACAGCTCCAGGCGAATGATCATCGCCATTGCTCCGCCCACAAAAAACATCAGTAGCGCAAAGAACAGGTACAGCGTACCAATGTCCTTGTGATTGGTGGTAAAGAGCCAGCGCGTCAGGCCGGACGGAGGTCCGTGGTGGTGTTCTTGCTCAACTGCGGTCGCTTCGCTCATCTGAGTCCCTCTGCTTTTGCGTTATATACGGCAGGCATGATTACTTGCCGGCCAACTGGCGATGCACCAGTACATCGGCGGGTTGTACCAGGGCGGCAACGCCATCGGCCAGTCGTCCATCATTGCCCCAGGCGTTTCGCTCGTAGGTGATCACCGCGGCAAGGTCGCTGTCGTTCAGCTGCTCACCGAAAGCGGCCATGGCCGTTCCGGCCTTGCCATAGAGCACTATGTCCATGTGATCCGCCATGGGGCCGACGGTAAGCGGACTACCCGTCAAGGGCGGAAAGGCCGGAGGCAGGCCCTGGCCGTTGGCCTGGTGGCAGGCAACGCAGTTTCCCGCGTAGACCTTCTCTCCCAGGGCGATCAATTCCTCCAGGGTGTAGCTGCGGTCCGAGGCGCTTTCCGCCGCCAGTTGTTGCGACTTCTTCTCTTCGACCCAGGTGCGGTATTCATCCTCCTGCACCGCCTTCAGCACCACCGGCATGAAGGCGTGATCCCGGCCGCAGAGTTCCGTGCACAGCCCCCGGTAGGTGCCCGGCACCTCTATATAGGCCCAGGAAGCATTCACAAAGCCAGGAATGGCATCACGCTTCCAGCCCAAATCGGGCACCCACCAAGCGTGAATGACATCGTTGGAGGTCGTCAAAAAAGTAATCTTCTGGTTGATCGGCACGACTAGAGGCTCGTCCACTTCGAGCAGATAGTTGGGCACGGTGTAAGGGGAGACCCCGGAACCAAGTTGACGCGCTTCGTTGCTGTCCTGGGCTATCGAACTGAAAAAGCCGAAGCCCTCGTCCAAGTAATCGTAGCGCCATTTCCACTGGTAACCCGTTACCTTAACGGTCATCTGCGACTCGCCAGTTGTCTCCATCGCAATCAGCGTTTTGGTGGCGGGCCACGCCATGGCGATCAAGATCAAAATCGGGATGGCGGTCCACAGTAATTCAGCCTTGGTGCTGTGCTCAAACTTGGCCGCCACCGCCCCGCGGGACTTGCGGTGAAAATAAATCGACCAAAACATGACGCCAAACACCAGCGTTCCGATCGCCACGCAGATCCACAGGATCAGCATGTGCAAATCGTACACTTCGCGGCTGATCGGCGTGACTCCCCGAGTCAGGTTCAGTCCGTACTCGGCCCATGCCGGAGCGGAACTGAAACAGAGAAACAAGCCGTACAGACGTGGTCTCTTCAGGAGATAAGTCATTATGTTCATGGAAACACCGGGTCTCGTATTTATGCCTGCGGAGAAAATCGCACGGCGCCCTGGAAAGAAAGAACCCTCTTTAGTCTTTCCGCCAATGCTTTCCGCTCCTTCTCGCACAGGCAGGAACCTATTTCCACCTCCCGTCCGCCACTGCGCAGCAACAGTCGGTGGGGATGGCCGCGGTGACGGGAGGACTGCAACACTACCCAAGTCCAGTGGCGCGGCGAAGACCAGCGCGAAGCCGGCGTCTCGCGCCCGGTCTGCACCTGCACACGGTCCCGGCTCAGCATAATCACTTCCTGTTCATGCGCGCGGCGGAATGTAAAGCACAGCGCCCAGCCCAACGCGGCGAGTTCCAGGCCAGAAAACGGCAGCACCAAAACGAAGCCTTTCAGAAAACACAACACCGCCACCGTCAGCGAGCAGGCCGCAATCAACAAAAAGCAGTGAGCCAGGCCGAGCCCGTCCATCGGGGGGTTGGGGCGGATGACAAAGCAAAGCGCCTGCCCCGTAAACGAGCCCTCCCGGGCACCTTGTATTTTGGCGGCTGGTTCCAAGTCGCCACCGCCCTCGGGACACAAACCCGAGTCGCCACTAACCATACAGACTTCCTCTTAGTCAAAAGAGTGCACACTTGCAGCCAAGCCGATCATGCCCGGTTCCGCGCCCGGATACAAGCGCCCCGCCCGGTCGCGCGCCGGCGAACTGAAAAATCTTTGCCATCAATAAACCCGTTGGATCGCCGCTGGCCCCGTGCCTGCCAGCCATCCTCCGCTGTCCTGGCGTGGCGCGTAGCCGAAGCGACGCCGCGGAACCTGCGTCCGGTCAGGATCGCTTGCGCGGGGCATTAGGCATAGCTTTGACTTCAAAGTGTTTTTTCTCATCCCGCCTGAGTTCGAACAATCCGATAGCCTTAATCAGATCGCTCAGGCGCGGGTAGCCGTAATTTCTCGAATCAAAGGACGCGTGATTCGATATGTGCGAGCCCACCCCCGAGAGCTGCGCCCAGCCCTCTTCATTCTCCATGCTGGCGATGGCATCCCGGATCAGGCTGACCAGCTTGGTGTCGCGCTGGAGCTTGCTGCTGCTTGCCTTGGCAGGCTGCTCTTTCTGCTCTTCGTCCAAGTACAAAAACGTCGAACAGACATTAACGAAAGCGTCAGGAGTTTTTCTCTCTCCGAAACCGATCACGATTTTCCCTTCAGACAAAATGTGCGTGGCCAACGGGGTAAAATCACAATCGGAAGACACCAGGCAAAAGCCACTGACCTGCTTGGTGTGCAGAATATCCATTGCATCAACCACCATCGCTATGTCGGTGGCATTCTTGCCAATAGTGAGAACGGACTGCTGGAACGGCTGGATGGCATGATCCTGCAAGACCTCATCCCATCCCTTGAGCCTACTGCTTTTCCAATTTCCATAGGCCCGCCGTATGGTCACCTTTCCGTAGCGGGCTAATTCGGCAAAGATTTTCTGCACGTATTTTGCCGGAGCGTTATCCGCATCGATCAACAACGCGATGCGTTTCTCCTCTTCCATTTTAATCTTCCTCTCTTTCTATCTCCCGAACCGTAGAACACAAAATTTTCTTGAGCCGATCTGCTTCAAGATGGTCCAATTCATCATCTTCAAGTACCTGCTGCACAACAGCGTACAGATGAGGAAAGCGCGAAGTTGTTTGTCTGTGGTCCTGAAGCCAATACAACAACTCGTAGGCTTCTTTGTAATTCACTTTATCATCTGCGAGGATGCCGTAAATTAGTCCCTTGAGTTCAAAGGTTTCGCTGGATACTGAAGCGACGGATCCCTCGCATTCAGGGATCTCATGGAGATTAAGACAAATATTCGCACATGCAACAGCATCCTCTCTTGCATCGTGATGTTTAAACTTTGGCAAGGCAAAATGCCTGGCTAATGTCTTGAGCTTGTGGTTCTTTAACTCCGGCAAGGCTTGTTTTGCTAACGAGCAGGTATCGAAATATTCATATTTCAGATCCCAGGCCGAAATATGCCGACAATGCCAATAATACCTGCTGATCAAAGCAACTATGGGCCACTAAAATGGACTGAAAAATACCCTTGATTTCAGGGAACAATGCACCGAAATCTGGTTTATCGAAAGTATGCTCCTCCTTAATCCCATGGATCTGGGATTGAAAGGGCGCGTGCCCCCCAACTGGCTTAATCAGGTGTGAATTTGACTTAATTACCTGTCCATTAACCACCCATGCATACCCGAGTGCACAAGCACTCACTCGTTTTGGATTAGCTGTTTCAAAATCAATGGCTATAAAATCACGCATGGCCGTTCTCCCTTAATGTAGGTCCTCACCGCCATGAGTTAAGCCACCAAGGTGTTTCATGATGATAAAGCACGACCAGAGGGCAACATAACATTGCGCTTGGGCGGCACCTGACTCGGCATTGGAGTTGGCTGGCCACAACGCAGGAGTTGCTTTATCACTGGCCTGTGCCACTTGTGACTGTCCGCTCAACTTTGCCGTTAGCTTTGCAAGGAGGATCAACTGATTCAGTTATCAGACGCCATCCGTATTGATGAGCCTGATTTTTCCCTGTTGGCTTAACCCACGGCAGTGAGGATCCACATTAAAAATGGGAATTTACTGTCTCAGGGATGAGGTCCGCCTCTTTGGTTTTCAGCCCTGGAAAGAACCTCATACGCATAATCTGTGAAGATATAGCCCATAACGCCACAAATTGAGCAGTGCTTGATAGTAGCTGAGCGTAACGGTAACGAAGGGAACCCCTCTGTCAACGCGTCTTTCTCCGACGACTTGTTGGCTGTTCTAAGTTTAAACATTTGCCAAGAGCCTGGGCCGCCCCTGATCGCCTGCCTTTGGATCTTACAACTCCGTCTATCGTCCACGATTCTACGGCTGTCTTTGTAAGTAAATCGGGATTTGCAGCCAACCCTGCTTGGATTAGATGCGATTCAACTTCATCAATAACTTTTTCGTTGATTCGGCCTCTCGTAGTAACCAGGGCCGCGAAATATATTATTGGCGTTCCTTTCTGAGATATAAGTGCCTTGTTGTATTTTGCCAGTTTACGGCCTGTAAATATTTCTTCCTGGAAAGACTTCGTGGTTTTACCAACATATATTGGTTTTTCGCCACGCCCCGCTCTTATCGCAAAAACGTAGCAACCCTTGCGGTCGACATTTTCGGCATTTTTCTTGGGTTTCCAAAATTTAGATATGGATTCTTCATCAATTCCCCGACTCGCTATCTCCTTGTTTACGGGGACTTCGAATGGTCCGTAGACAGTAAAAATTTTTTCCTTTTTTGCCTTTTTTGCCTTTTTTGCCATTGGGATATTCCTCCATACTGACAATTAACAGTTGTAGATCCTCACCGCCATGAGTTAAGCCACCAGGGGAAGCCCTGATGGCAAGTCATAACTAACTGATCCGGCGTGTGCCTGTCAAGCCCGGTCCGCCGGAGGCAACAGCCGGGACAGGCCGGCGTAGAGATGATCGGCACAGCGTTCTGGGTCCGGCCTGGCATGGTAGGGCAGGCAGGCCAACGGAGGCATTGCCAGGCGCTGCGTCAGCGTCTCGATGCTTTCCTTGACGGTGTCGTAGCTGGCATCGACCTGGTTGGCAACCCAGCCGGCAAAGGCCAGACCATCGGCGCGGATGGCCTCGGCACTGAGTAAGGCATGGTTCAGACAGCCCAGGCGCAATCCCACCACCAGCAGCACCGGCAAGCCCAGCGCCCGGACCAGGTCACACAGGCTCAAGGTCTCTCCGAGCGGAACCCGCCAACCGCCAACGCCCTCCACGATGACCCGATCCGCAGCGGCGTTCAGTGCGGCAAAGGCGCGCAGCACCGGCTCCAGCCGAATCGGGCGCCGCTCCCTGGCGGCGGCAATGTGCGGGGCAATCGCCTCCGCGTACGCCAAAGGATTCAACTGCTCGTAGGGAATGGCAGCGGAGCTGCACCGCTGCAGCAGCAGTGCGTCTTCGTTGCGCAGCGTTTCCGGCTTGGCGCCGGACAAGGAGAGTGGCTCGCAACCGCTGGCGATCGGCTTCATTCCGTACACCCGCAGACCGCGCCGGCGCAGGGCGATGATGAGCCCGGCGGCGGCGTAGGTTTTGCCCACCCCGGTGTCGGTCCCCGTGATAAACCAGCCGGCGCCGTTCACCGCGGCTTGGCCCCCGGCGCTCCCGGGGCGCGACGGGTCAAGGCGGACAAGGGGAAGGTGGCGACGCCAGGGGCCGGAGCCGCGCCCGGCGGGGCCGCGGAAAGGCGCCAGGAGTGTGCGTAAGTGATCTCGAACGTGGCCGGCAAGCGTCCATCCGGCTGTCGGTAGCGCTCGTATTCACGCTGCATGCGCTGAAACTTTGCCCTGCCGATCAGGCTGTGTCGGCGGCCCTGCAACACGTTGCTAACGCCCATCCGGCGCAACTCCGACATCAGTTCCCGGCTGCCGGCGTAGCTCAACGTCAGATGCTCGGACTCGACCACCGGCTCCTGTAAGCCGGCACGGATCAGCGCGTCTCCAATATCGTGCATGTCCATAAAGCAGTTGACGTGCGGCAGATCGTCGATCCGGGCCCAGCTTTGACGCAGCTCACGCAAGGTATCCGGCCCGCAGGTGGAAAACAGCAGCAGTCCTTCACGGCACAGGACCCGGCGCATTTCCGCCAGCACCGCGTACAAATCATTGCACCAATGCAGGACCAGGTTGCAGTAGATCAGATCGATGCTGCCGTCAGCCAGTGGCAGGCGGGAAACATCCGCGCACAAAAAGCGGTGTCGGCGCGACCAGCGCGACACCCGCCGACGCGCCTCTTTCAACATGTCTGCGGACAGATCCAACTGCAGTAGTGGTACGCGGCGGAAACGCCGGGCCAGGAGCCGTGCGCCCCATCCGGTGCCGGAGCCCGCATCTAATATGCGCCGCGGGCGGATGCGCAGCAGATCCAAGTGCTCGATCAAACGTTCGGCTACAGTGCGCTGCAAAACCGCCACGGACTCATAGCCCGGTGCAGCCCGGTTAAAGCCGCGCACCAGGGCGGGCCGGTCGATTTGGAAGTCCTTATTCTGCGGCAGCGTCTCTGGCATCTTCGAGCAGTTCCACCACCCGGTGCGGATGGCTGATAAAGGGAGCATGCCCGCAACGCGGCAAGATTTCCAGACGCAGCGCCGGCAGCAGCGCCTGGCAGGCGGCCCCGAGTGCGCTCGGGACCAACGCATCCCGATCCCCCAACAGCAGGTAGACCGGGCAACGCAACGCCCGCAACTGGGGCCTGAGGTCGGCGCGGCCGAGTTGGCGCAGGCCTGCGATCAGCTCGGTGCGGTCGGTACGGCTCAGGGCGGCACGCAGCGTCCGCAAGACCCGATGCCGCTGCGGTGAACCCTGCGCGACCAACAGCGAGAACGCGCGCAGTGCCTGGTCGGAGGCCGCCCGCAGTCTTTGCTCCAGCGTCTGCAGATCGGTCCTGTCCAGTCCTCCCGGCCAATCCGGACGGCGGCAAAAACAAGGTGTGCCGGCCAGCAATACCAGGGCCTGAATCGTTCCCGGCAGGCGATAGGCCAGGCGAATGGCACTCAGCGTCCCCATGGACCAGGCGATTAGGATCAGCTTGCGCGGCGCCGACCTGGAAGCCGTCTCCCGGTCCCTGAAGCTGTCTTCCGACGCCTGCAGTTCCCGGTACAGTTCTTTCTCCGCGTACCACGGATCAGAGCGGGAACGGAGCCGCCACCCGTCCCGGTCCAGGCCGGCGGCGCAAGGATCGAAGACGCCGGCGTCAAAGCCCCAGCCGGATAGAAACAGCAGGTCCGTTGGGTCCGACCCGGCCCTCGGAGCCGATCCCATCAACACAGGAGCGGCTCGCGGCGCACGCGGGCCGGCGCAAGCCGGACTACAGTGCTGAGGCAGCGCTCACTACTACGAGCCCACGCCCATCTGTGAAAGCTTCCTATCACGCAGGAACCGGCTAGCGCTGACTCCGTTGCCGCGGGTGTCTGCCGGGCCGGTCCCATCCGTTTGCCGCCTGCAAACCCGCACCACTCCGGCTGCAAGGCGCGCTTCATGCGCTCTGACCGGTTGGGCGCAGGCTGCGGGCCAGCGCTTGCAGTAATCGGTCCAGATCCTCTTGCTGGTGGGCCGCGCTCAGACTAATGCGCAGCCGGGCGCTGCCCCTGGGAACCGTGGGCGGGCGGATGGCCGGAACATAGATGCCTTGATCCCAAAGCGCCTGGCTGATCTGCAGCGTGCGCGCGTCACTGCCCAGTAGCAACGGCTGGATCGGCGTGGCGGAGGGTGCCAGGTTCAGACCCAATTGCTCGGCACCCTGGCGGAAATACTCGATTGCCTGATGCAGCCGCCGACGGCGCCAGTCTTCCCGCTGTATCAGCCGCAGGGCCTCGCTGATCGCGTAGGCTTGCGGCGGTGGCATCGCCGTCGTATAGATCAGCGGGCGAGCCCGCTGCTCCAGAAATTCGCACAAGTCCGCAGAGCCGGCAACGAAGGCACCGGCGCATCCCAGCGCTTTACCGAAGGTGCCAACCAACACCGGCACTTGTACAGCACCGAGCGCAAAATGCTCCAGGGAGCCGCCCCCGTTCGGCCCCAGCACGCCGAAGCCGTGCGCATCATCCACCAACAGGCAGGCGCGGTGCCGGGAGCAAAGGGAGGCCAGCTCCGGCAACGGAGCCAGATCGCCGTCCATGCTGAAAACTCCCTCGGAAATCACCAGCCGACAGGGCGCCACCGTTGCCGCCGGTCCGGCGCGGTGCTGCGAGCAGGTCTCCAGGCGCCGTTGCAAGCTGGCCAGGTCTGCATGCGGGAAACGGGACAGCCGGGCCCGTGACAGCAGGGACGCATCCAGCAAAGAGGCATGCGCCAAGGCGTCTGCGAAAATGCGGTCTCCGGGGCCGAGCAGGGAGCTGACCACGGCCAGGTTGGCCAGGTATCCGCTGGAGAACAGCAAGCACCGCTCGCGCCCGAGCTGCGCGGCCAGCTGTTCTTCCAGTGCCTGATGTGCACGGCTGTAGCCGGACATCAACTGCGAGCCGCTGCTGCCCGCCCCGTAGAGCCGCAGCCCTTCCTGGAAAGCCCGAATCAATTGAGGGTGCGCGGCCAGCCCCAGGTAATCATTGCTGGCGAAGTTCAGCCGGCGCCGGCCCTCGATCCAGACCTGGGCCCCGGGCGCGCCCTGTACCGGCCGGCGCCGGCGCCGCTGCGGGCGCGGCAGTGCGTCCAGTACCGAACGCAGACGAACCGCCAGCGGCTCCATGAGCGCTTCTTCCGTGCCGGGACGGGTGCCGGCCTGCTGCTTTTCCGTCAAGGAAACCGGGCCGGGAGCCCTGCGCGACTTTGCGCGGGAGCGCTCATCGGCGCCACTCCTGGCAAAGATCTGCTGCATCGATTGTAACGCAGGCTCCGGTCATGCCCGGGTCGGCACAGACTCGCCCTGGACAGACATGCCCAAGCGCTCGAGCAGATCACGGTCCTTGTCCGTCGCGGGATTGGCTGCCGTTAATAGCCGTTCGCCGTAGAAAATGGAGTTGGCCCCGGCGTGAAAACATAATGCCTGCAGTTCGTCGGACATTTGTTCGCGTCCGGCGGACAGGCGCACATAAGAGACCGGCATCAGGATCCGGGCAACGGCGATGGTGCGCACCAGGTCGAAGGGGTCTGAATCCGCCTGTTCCGCCAACGGAGTGCCTTCAACGCGCACCAGCCGGTTGATCGGCACGCTCTCCGGATGCCGCGGCATGGTCGCCAAAACCTCCAACATGCGGGCCCGATCGTAAGGCGTCTCCCCCATGCCGATAATCCCGCCGCAGCAAACGGCAATCCTGGCTTCGCGAACGTGGGCGAGCGTCCGCAGCCGATCCTCAAAGGTACGGGTTTTGATGATGCTGGGGTAAAACTCTGGTGAACTATCGATGTTATGATTATAGAAATCCAAGCCCGCCTGTTTTAAGCCTCGGGCCTGTTTTTCACTCAGCATGCCCAGCGTGGCACAGGTTTCCAGGCCTTCCTCCCGGACCGCCGTAATCGTTGCCATCACCTGCGGTAAATCCCGATCCCGCAGATTCCGCCACGCCGCCCCCATGCAGAAGCGGCTCACGCCCTGTTGTCGGGCGCGTTTCGCCTGGGCTCGTACCGGCTCGATATCGAGTAGCGCGCTGGCCGACACGCCAGTATGATAACGGGCGCTTTGCGGGCAGTATGCACAGTCTTCAGGACACCCGCCCGTCTTGATATTCATCAGCATACTGAGCTGCACGACGTTGGGATCGAAGTGTTTGCGGTGCAGTTGCTGGGCGGTATGCAGCAGATCGTGCAGCGGGGCGGCAAACCATTGCCGGATCTCCGCCAGCGTCCAGTCGTGGCGCGGCGTGTGACGGTCAGCTGATTGTGTTTGCAAGGGAAGGCCTGGGGTCTTCTACAATGTGGTCAGGCGCAAAACCGCCTGGCAGGGAGGGGAGGCTTTCCCCGCGCCGAGGGCGGGATGGCGCGCGTTGCGGGACGGGGACTCCTCCTGCATCGATCGGCACAATCCCCGCCGAGCATTTGCCAGATGTCCAGGATCTCCTGCATCTATTTTTCACAAGCCATTGATAATAACTATTTTTAATGGGTCAACATTCTGGCACGGGTGGCGGACGGGACGGCAGCGAAACGGAATTTTAGCCCGGGAGGCGGCTTCTGCTCAAGGGGCCCGCCCGTCGCCGGGAGTCAGCCAGACTATTCATCGTTATGCATACACCGGGAAAAGGCGGTCAGCCTTCGCTGTTTAGGAACTGGCAGATTTTGCGTACAGGGAGAAAGTTCAGGGATCAGATGGAAAATCAAATCGTAACGGACCGCTATGCCTGGCTGGTCCCTATGCAGCCGTGCTGCGTCTGCGCCGCTGCAAGCCGACCGGGGCTGTGCCGGGACTGCTGGCAGGAACTGCCTGTCAATGCACCCGCTTGCCCGATCTGTGCCTTGCCGCTGGCCGTGGCCCTGCCCTGTCCGGCCTGCCTGCAAAAGACCCCGCCGTATGCCCGCACGCTGGCTCCGCTGCGCTATGAATTTCCAGTCAGCATTCTGATCCAGCGGCTGAAATTCCATCAGCAGTTGCACCTGGCGCGCTTGCTCGGTCTTTTGCTGGCGCAGTCTGTGCGCGAATGGCAGATGGAGCGGCCCGAAGTGCTGATCCCTATGCCCCTGCACCGGGAGCGCCTGCGCTCCAGGGGATTCAATCAATCCCTGCTGCTTGCGCGCGAACTCAGCCGCACGCTGCGGATTGCCGTGGACGCACGTTGCTGCCAGCGCGAACGGGACACCCCGGCCCAAATCGGCCTGTCCGCCCGGCAGCGCCGACAGAACCTGCGGGGGGCCTTCCTGTTGCCGCGGCAGATTCATTATCAGCACGTCGTCATTGTCGATGACGTGATCACTTCCGGCGCCAGCATGACTGAACTCGCTTCCGTGCTGCGCCGCGCCGGGGTAGAGCGGGTGGATGCCTGGGCCCTGGCCAGGGCCTAGGGAGATGAACGGTCGGAGCCGCTCGCTGGCTTGCTTCGCCGCCGCCTCAATAACTGTATTAAATTCAATAAGTTATATGTTCCAAGGCTGGTGCAGGCATCAGGTATCCAAGTTGACTACGGACAGCGCGTTCTCCTCGATGAACTTGCGCCGGGGAGCCACCTGGTCTCCCATCAGATCGGTGAAAATCTGATCGGCTTTGACCGCATCCTCGAGTTTGACCCGGCACAGGATACGGGCTCCTTTTTCCATCGTAGTCTCTCCCAATTGATCCGGATTCATTTCGCCCAGCCCCTTATAGCGCTGGATATACACGTCTTTGGCCACCTGCTGCAGGATCCATTCCACCGCTAGTCGCAGACTGGAGATCCGCTTACACACCTCGCCGTAGCGGGTTTCGGCCTGCTCCCCCAACTCCACCTGGTGGGCGAATTGGTGGATGCGCAGATAATCCGCCGAGGAAAAGAAATCCGCGCCTAACTCACAAGATTCCCGGCGTCCATAGCGACCTATAACGATTCTGGCACGAAAGCCTCCCCCGTCATCGGGCAACAATTCCGTCTCTATACCCTCTCCGTTCTGCTGAAAACGATCGGCCAGGGCTTGCAGCCAAGCTCGAAACGGTTCTTGCGAAAAACACTGCTCGGGGGAGAACAACGGCATTTCTGCCGCGTTGTACACCACCCAGGCGGGGAACAGCCTGCACAGCCGCTTCAGATTCGGTTGAAGCCGGGTATAGCGCTCCCCCAAGAGCCGCAGGGCTTCTCCCTGCAAGGGCTCCGCCTTCCCGCCAGGATGGATGCTCGCATCCTGCAGTGCCAGTTCCAACAGATACGCGTCTCGCTCCTCATCGTTTTGCAGGTAACGCTCCTGTTTCCCTTTACGCACCTTGTACAGTGGTGGCTGAGCAATGTAGATATAACCGCGTTCGATCAACTCTCTCATCTGCCGATAGAAAAAGGTCAGAAGCAGCGTGCGGATATGCGATCCGTCCACGTCGGCATCCGTCATGATGATAATCCGGTGGTAGCGCAGCTTGGAGGGATCGAATTCTTCTCTGCCGATGCCACAGCCCAGGGCGGTGATCAGCGTGCCGATCTCCTCTGAACCGAGCATGCGGTCAAAGCGCGCTTTCTCTACATTGAGGATTTTCCCCTTAAGCGGCAATACCGCCTGATAGCTGCGGTCCCGCCCCAGCTTGGCGGAACCGCCGGCGGATTCCCCTTCCACCAGGAACAGTTCGGATTTGGCCGGGTCTTTTTCCTGGCAATCGGCGAGCTTTCCGGGCAATCCGGCGATGTCCAGCGCGGTTTTGCGCCGGGTTAGCTCGCGCGCTTTCCGGGCCGCCTCCCGGGCACGAGCTGCATCAATGATTTTGTCGCAGATCGCGCGGGCCTGGTCCGGCTGCTCAAGCAAAAAGTCGCGCAGGAGTTCGGAAACGATGGACTCAACCAGTCCTTTCACCTCGCCGGAAACCAACTTGTCCTTGGTCTGGGAGGAGAACTTCGGGTCCGGCATCTTTATCGAAAGAACCGCAGTCAATCCTTCGCGCACGTCGTCCCCGGCCAATACCACCTTGGCTCGGGCGGCAATGCCCTCTTGCTCCAGGTGGGTATTCAGCGTACGCGTCAGCGCCCCCCTCAAGCCTGCCAGGTGGGCTCCACCATCTCGCTGCGGGATATTGTTGGTAAAGCAAAAAATGTTTTCCTGGTAGGAATCGTTCCATTGCATCGCCAGCTGCAGGGCAACCTCCTCGCGCTCGGCCTCGATCCAGATGATCGGATGCAGCGGAGTCTTATTCTGATTCAGCGTTTCGACGAAAAGGGGGATCCCGCCCTCATATTCAAAGCGATCCGTGCTTCCGGAGCGCTCATCCTTCAACTCGATACATACCCCGGCATTCAGGAATGAGAGTTCGCGCAGGCGGTTGGCCAGAATATCGTAATGGAACTCCGTGCTCTTGAACACCTTGGCGCTGGGCCGGAATAGAATCTCTGTTCCAGTCAGATCCGAGTCTCCCTGCCGCTGCAGCGGCGCGACCGGAAAGCCTTCCCGGTATTCCTGCCAGAAATGACCTCCCTCACGATGGATATCCAGCCGTAGCGTTTCAGAAAGCGCATTCACCACGGAGATCCCGACCCCATGCAGCCCGCCGGAGACCTTGTAGGATTTGCTGTCGAATTTTCCGCCCGCGTGCAGCGTCGTCATAATGACCTCTGCCGCGGCCTTTTTCTCGCCGGCGTGTATATCAACCGGGATTCCGCGCCCGTCATCCAAAACCGAAACGGACTCATCGGCATGAACGACCACCCGAACCATACGGCAATAGCCCTCCAGCACTTCGTCAATACTGTTATCGACGACCTCAAACACCATGTGATGCAGCCCGGTGCCGTCTTCGACATTGCCAATGTACATGCCGGGACGTTTACGCACCGCATCCAAGCCCTTCAGAACCCGAATGTTGGATGAATCGTACCTTTCCTCCAGCCGATCCCTTTCTTCCATCAAAAAATCCTCTATTCTGCTCCGGCCTTAGCCTCCAAAGGGTATATTTTCCCCTGTTTCACGTGAAACATCGTCGTTTTCGCTCTGAACTCATCGTCCACAGACGCTGATTCCGTCGCTGTAATAAAGACCTGGATCTCCATGTCGCCCAATAACTGCAGCGCCCGGGCGCAAGCCGCCTGATCTAACTCCGCGGCCAAATCATCCGCCAACAGCACGGGAGGCTCCAGCCCCCGCTGCCGGAGCACTAAAGCCTGGGCACAAGCCAAGATCAGTAACAGCATCTTCTGCTGTCCCCTGGAGTAAACCTTCACCGCACCCCCTTGCCGGGAAAGGAAATACAGTTCCGCTCGGTGCGGCCCGTAGCGCGTGTATCCTTGCTCTCGATCCTGATCCCGCGCCTGCGCCAGCTGAGAGGACAATCCCTGATCCTGATCCCACCCCGGGGCCAGCTGCAATTCCAGGCCGCCGGTTACCCCTGACCGCTCCCACAATCCGGACAGATTCTGCTCCAGAAGGCGAAGATATTCCGCCCGCATCTCGGTAAGCCGCCCTGCCTGTTCATGCAGGGCCTGTTCCCAGGCAAAAAAGTCCTCTTCCAAGGAAGAATTACTGCGCAGCAAAGCATTTCTGTGCTGCAACGCGGCATGATATTTGCGCCAGACCTCCAGACAAGAAGGTTCCACGTGAAACACTCCCCAATCCAGCCAGCGGCGCCGTTCCCGCGGACTTCCCGACAACAGGGCATAGCTGTCAAACGAAACTACACTTAAAGGCACATTACGAGCCTGTTCTGAAACCGTCTTCAGCTGCGTCCCATTATACCGGATTTGGGTGCCGTTTTTTCCTTTCTGTACTCCGATTCGGGCTTGTCCGCCCGCGCGGGTACTCAGTTGGGCAGAGACGGTTAGAGAATCCCGCCGATGCTGGATCACTTCCCTGATCCGGGGCGTGCGGAAGGAGCTGGCACGGGCCAGCAGATAGAGGCTCTCCAGCAGAGAAGTCTTGCCGCTCCCATTCGGGCCGGTGAACCAATTCAACCCAGGAGACGGGTTCAAAGTAACCGCAGAAAGATTCCTGACACCATCGATCTGCAGAGACAGGAAATGCATCAACGAATCTCACTAGGAGACGGCGGGAGCATTCTCCAGCCGGAAGTACAGGCTATAAACGCATGGGCATCACGACAAACTTGCTGCCCTCTTCTTTCTCCGGGAGCAGCAAACAACTGCTGTTCGCATCAGTAATGTGAATCTGCACCCGCTCCCCGCTGATTTTGTCCAGCGCCTGTTTCAGATAGGTCCAGTTGAACCCTATGGTCATTTCAGCGCCCTGATAGTCAACCGGAACCTCCGCTTTGGCCGATTCACCGCTGGTATTTTCCGCCTCCAACCGCAGCTGATCTTTTTGCAACTGCACGGTAATCCGGGGTTGGCTTTCATCAAGCACCGAGGAAGCTCTTTCCAACCCTTGTTTCAGACCCGCGATGTCCGTCTCCAGAAACTGCTCGCTCGGCTTCGGGATCACACTCTGGTAATCCGGATACTCCGCACTGATCAGGCGACTGACAAACCATAAATTCTTCAACGCAAAACGAGCATGACGCTCACCGAGCTCTACCGTAATATCCTCGGGCTTTTTCGCAATCAACCGCCCCAATCGTTCTACCGTCTTGCGTGGCAGCAGAATTTTAGTGGCTTCGGTCCGGTCCAGCTGTACCGAGACTTCATTCAGTGCCAGGCGATGCCCATCTGTAGCCACGGTACGCAAGTATTCCGAACCTAAATCCACCAGCATTCCCTGCAGGTACTCACGTGCATCTTGCTGGGCCATACTAAACGCTGTGCGTTCCAGCAGCCTCTCCAGAAGGGGGCACGGCAGCTTAAACGAAGACTCCGAGCGGAGTTCTTCCATCGTCGGAAAATCATCTACCGGCAAGGTATTCAGACGAAACTTGCTGGTCCCGGAGCTCAGCTTCAGATGATCCTGGTCCAAAGTCCCCTGGATTTCTGCATCTTCCGACAGCGATTGGCAGATTGCGATCAACTTGCGGCTTGGTACCGTACATTCAAATTCAGTTTCCAGGCGGCAATCTGTAGTCACCGAAAGCTCCATCTCCGGCCCACAGGCAGTCAACTGTAAGGAATTACCTTTTCCCTTAATCAGTACATGCCCCAGAATAGGAGAGCTTGAGAGCCGCGCTTCTATTACGCAAGCAGCGATATTTAATGCACTCAGGAAGTTCTTCCGGTCAATTATAAAAGTCATAAATAAAGATCCTAGTAGTTATATTAGGTAACGGACTTTTCCGGGGATGACTGCAAAAATAAATTATAAATCATGTACTTAGGCACAGCCTAATGCTGTTGATAACTGATTGGATGTATCTGTACAGGATGAAGATAAAATGTAGTCAACGGAAGAGTCCACGGGAACACCATGCTTAGGTCACAGGAAATCAACAGGTCAATTTTCTAACCAGATTGTTGTAATCATCCGCGATCCGGCTGTCATTTTCACGTAACTCGGAGATCTTACGGGTGGCATGCAAAACAGTAGTGTGGTCCCGTCTGCCGAAAGCCTCGCCTATCTCCGGTAAGCTGTGATTGGTCAGTGCCTTGGTTAAAGACATTGCGATTTGCCGCGGTCGCACAACGGAGCGGCTCCGCCGTTTGGCCAGCAGTTCCGAGATGCGAATGTTGAAGTAGTCCGCTACCGTTTTCTGGATACACTCCATGCTGATTTGCCGCTCGGCCACTAACAACAAATCTTTGAGCGCCTCCTTGCAGGTTTCCTTGTTAATTTCATTGTTGGTGAACTCTGCGTAAGCGATCAGCCGGTTCAGCGCTCCCTCCAGTTCGCGCACGTTGGAAGGGAAATTCCTGGCGATAAAGAAACAGACATCATCCGGGACATTAATCTGCGTGCGATTCCTCTTGAAGCGGATTTTCGATTTGAGGATCGCCACCCGGCTCTCCAGGTCGGGCGGATCGATGGCCACCGTCAGCCCCCATCCAAAGCGGGATTTCAGCCGGTACTCCAGGCCTTCGACTTCTTTGGGATAACGGTCGCAGGTCAGAACAATCCGGCATTGAGTGGACAACAGTGAGTTGAAAGTATGGAAAAATTCTTCCTGGGAGCGCTCTTTACCGGCGAAAAACTGGATATCGTCGATCAGTAGCACGTCCAGAGAGCGGAAATAGGCCTGGAACCGGTTGATGTGGTTTTGCTGCAGCGCCTGCACCATGTTACTGACAAACCGCTCTGAGTTCAGGTAGGCCAGTTTGCGTTCCGGGCTCTCCCGCAGAACGCTTTGCCCGATGGCCTGCGTCAGATGGGTCTTTCCCAGCCCGGAACGGCCACAAATAAACAGCGGGTTGTAGTCTTGTTCCAGGGATTTTGCGATTTGAATGGAGGCGGCTCGGGCGATTTGGTTGGTTTTGGTTTCAATAAACCGCTCAAAGGTATAATCGGGGTTTAGATTAGTGGGCATTTTCCATCGAAATCTCTTTTCCCGGGGGGTTTTTTCGTGTAAATACGGCAGCGTCTCCGCTTCCTCTTCAGGCTCCTTGGAATTGCCCAGTTCCACCTCGATTCTCCAGTCTGATCCCTTTTCCAGGTCCTGGATGATTTTTTGGATGTGAGGCAAAAAATTCTGCAGGATCTCGTCCCGCACGTAACGGTTCGGAGCGAGCAGGCAAAGAAAGGAGGATTTCTCGATCGGCTGCAGCGGGCGAATCCAAGTATTGAATTGTCCGGAAGGAAGCTCTTCCTTCAGACGTTCCAGGCAACTTTCCCAAATCACGTAGAATTCCCCTAAAACAGTATGCAAAACAAGGAGGCCGCCCGAAGGAGGCCCTGAAATATAAAGGATGATACCGCCACCCAGAATCGGTCCCGCGGGAGTTACGACCCCGCCGGGATAAAGAGACGCCGGAGGCGAGTCGGGGTTAGTGTAGCGCCACGAGTTTCCGAATTCTACCGTCTTTGACAGACCTTGTTTTGACTAAGGTTTGCAAAATTATTTACTATATGGCCCGGTTTGATTGAGGGGCGCATCGTGGTGTCCCTCGGATGCAGAGGATTGATTCGGGTGAAAAGAACCTACCAGCCTAATAATCGCAAGCGCAAACGCTGCCACGGATTCCGGGCACGCATGCGGACCCGGGGGGGCCGCGCTATTTTGCGGCGACGACGTGCGAAACGGCGTAGCGAACTGACTGTTTGAACTTGTGTCCGGGCAAGGATGCAGGCGGTTTCGGCGCAAGTATCGTCTTACCTTGGCCAGTGAAATATCGCGCCTGCGCCGCTCCGCATGTCGATACGGCGATCGGTATTTCCGGGTGAACGTCTTGGCCAATGACCGGGATTATCCGAGGCTATGTATAACCGTGCCGCGCGCGCGGGTTCGTCTGGGGGTCGCTCGGAACCAGGTTAAACGCCTGATTCGGGAGAGTTTTCGCCATTCTATCGATCTGTTGAAGGGGAAAGACGTATTGGTGCGGGTTCGGCACTCGATGCAACCGCTGGAGAAGGAAGCCGTACGAGCGGTGCTGTTATGCCACTGGAAACGAATACACGCACAATGCGGGCACTGATGATCTTCTTGATTCGGTCCTACCGAATGGTGCTTTCTCCGCTGCTGGGCGGTTGCTGCCGTTTTCATCCCAGTTGCTCGGCATACGCGGAAGAAGCGATCCGCCGCCACGGGCCGGTGCGCGGCGGCTGGATGGCGGCTTGGCGCATCCTGCGCTGTCAGCCTTTCTGCCCAGGCGGGTCGGATCCGGTTCCGTAGCCGGACTTCCCGGACCTTTCCCGACTTTTCAGGGAGTTCTCTCTGGATGGAGATACAGCGCACAATTTTGATCTTCGCCTCCGGCTTTTGTGGGTTGCTGCTTTGGCAGACCTGGCAACGCGATTACGGGGCGCCGTTGGAGCCGCCGGTCGTTCCCGCCGCAGAAGAGCCGATCGCGTTGCCAGGGGCCAACCGCCCGGTCGCCAGTCCCCGTCCGGACCTGCCTGAATTGCCGGAAGAAGACCGCTCGGCCCTGGCGCTCCTACCGGACCGGCCCGCGGCCACGGAGCAGGCCCTGATCCAGGTTTCCACGGATGTGCTGAATCTGCGTATCGATCCGCAAGGGGGCATTATCCGTTACGCAAGTCTGCCAAAATTCCCGGTCGCGGTGGAGCGCCCGGATGAGCCGCTGGTTCTGCTGGACAGCAATTCGCAGGATCACTCCCAGATTCAGGGCGGAATTCTTAGCCGCCAGCAAGCCCCGACCCACGAAGCCCGTTTCCAGGTTGACCAGGAACGCTACGAACTGCAACGCGAGAAGCTTACGGTTCCGCTGTACTGGATGGATGAGGCGCAAAACCTGCGCGTGGAAAAAAACTATACCTTCCACCAGGGCAGCTACCTGGTGGACGTTAGCTACCAGGTCCACAATGTGGGCGAGCAACCCTGGCAGGGACGCGCCTACTCGCAACTGCAGCGCAGCGAGCCGAATGTTTCCTGGAGCCTGTGGCAACCGATCAGGAGTTATATCGGCGCGGCGCTGTCCAGTCCCGAGGACCCCTACCAGCGCATCGATTTTTCAGATATGGGCAAGCAGGCGCTAAACCAGACCATCCCCGGCGGGTGGGCCGCATTCCTGCAGCATTATTTTCTGAGCGCCCTGATCCCGGTCAGTCAGGCACCGTATCACTACTACACGCTAACGCCGGGCAACAACTTGTACATCATCGGCTCGATCGCCCCTGCGCTTAGCCTGGCGCCGGGTGAAAAAGGCACCGCGCTGGGCCATCGCCTGTATATAGGGCCGAAATACCAGGATCAACTGGCCGAGATCGCCCCGAATCTGAATTTGACCATAGACTACGGCTGGCTTTGGATCATCTCTCACTTCCTGTTTGTCATCCTGTCCTGGTTTCACGGTTGGGTCGGCAATTGGGGAGTGGCGATCATCCTGCTAACCGCCCTGGTCAAACTGGCCTTTTATCCGCTCTCTGCGCTCGGTTACCGCTCTATGGCCAAAATGCGCCACTTCCAGCCCAAGATAACCGCCCTGCAACAACGCTACGGAGACGATCGGGCGGGCATGCAGAAGGCCTTGATGCAGCTCTATCGCCAGGAGAAGATCAACCCCTTCCAGGGCTGTTTGCCGATACTGGTGCAGATCCCGGTATTCATCGCCCTGTACTGGGTGCTGTTAGAGGGAGTCGAGTTGAGACAGGCCGGGTTCATCGGGTGGATTCAGGACCTGTCCTTGCGGGACCGCTATTTCATCCTCCCGCTGTTGATGGGAGTCACTATGCTGTTGCAGCAAAAGCTAAGTCCCAAGCCGCCGGACCCGGTACAGCAGAAGATCATGAGCATACTCCCGATCGTATTCACCTTGTTCATCGCCTTTTTCCCTTCCGGCTTGGTGCTCTACATGCTGGTGAACAGTCTGCTGTCGATACTGCAGCAGTGGTATGTAAACTCTCGTTTGGGCCTCTCCCTTCCGGCAACAAGAGGAGCAGACAAATAGACGGGGACACGATAGCCGCGCTGGCGACGGCGCCAGGGCAGGCGGCGATTGCGGTGATTCGCATTTCCGGTCCGCAGTCGGCGCGGATCGCCGAAACACTGACGGGTAATAAGCGATGGGAGCCGCGCCAGGCGCATTTGTGCCGGTTCCGTGACGCCGCCGGAGAGATAATAGACCAGGGTTTGGCGCTGTGGTTTCCGGGCCCGGCCTCCTACACCGGTGAAGACCTGCTGGAGCTGCACGGGCACGGCGGCCTGGCCGCGCCGGCGCTATTGCTGGAGCGCGTTCTGGGACTCGGCGCACGGCCCGCCCGGCCCGGAGAGTTCACCGAACGGGCCTTTCACAACAACAAGCTCGACTTGGCCCAGGCCGAAGCGGTGGCCGATCTGATCGGCAGTCAGACCGGGGCCGCTGCCCGCAGCGCGCTGCGTTCTTTAGAGGGCGGCTTCTCCCGGCGCATCGCGGCGCTGCGGGCGGAGTTGATCGAAATACGCAAAGTCCTGGAGGCGTTGCTGGACTTCCCGGAGGAAGGTGATTGGTCGGAGCCAGGCGAAAACATCACACAGCGGCTGCAAAGTTTATCCGAGCGGGTTTCAGAGACAGACAAAGAAGCACGGTACGCGGAACTGCTGAGCCAGGGACTGGAACTGGCCATCGTCGGCCCCCCCAACACCGGCAAGTCCACCCTGATGAATTCCCTGTGCGGGCGCGAGCTCGCGATCGTCTCCCCGCAGTCCGGAACCACCCGCGACCTCATTTGCGCCACCATCGACGTGGACGGTGTGCCGGTGCGGCTGACCGATACGGCGGGATTGCACACCAGCTCCGATGAGATTGAACAGGAAGGAATGCGCCGCGCCGGTCAGGCGATGGAACAGGCGGACTTGATATTGCTGGTGCAGGAAAACGAGAGCCCGTTGCCGGCATGGCCCGACGAACTCGCTGATCGCGATCAGCGGGAAGTCGTCCGAGTCCTCAACAAGATCGATCGCTGCGGTCGCTCGGCGGAATTATGTCGCGACGAAAGCGGTATTACGCTGTACCTGTCCGCCCGAACCGGGGATGGCCTGGACTTGCTGCGCCGCCTGATCCATGAGCAGGTCGGCGGGAGCGCTGCAACGGAAGGCGGCACCATGAGCGCTCGCCGCCGGCATCTTCATGCCCTGCTTCGGGTACAGTCTTGCCTGCGCCGCGGCATACAGGTCTGGAAAGAGCGCCAGGCCACCGAACTGCTGGCCGAAGAGCTGAGTCAGGCCCAGAAAGCGTTGGGAGAGATCAGCGGGGAATACACCTCCGAGGAACTGCTGGGGGAGATTTTCTCCAGCTTCTGCATCGGCAAATAGCTTCCCTGCGCAGCGGCGGGGCGGGCGCACCGTCCACGGCCATCGAAAGCAGGAGTCATTGCCGTCCCGCGCTACGACCGGGGGCGGCCCGCCATGTCCGTGAGAGGCAAGGACCCGGAGGCGGACTCGATGCGCTCGCCGCAGCAGGGCCGATGCCTCAGTCTCGCGCCCGCCACGCCGCAGCGTAAAGCGCCAGCGTATCGGTCAGCATCCTGGAGAGCGGGAAAGGACTGCGCGATGGCGGTTTCTCGCCGCTTTGAAGCAGCTTGCGCGCAGTCTCCGCTAACGCGTCCTGATCCCTGGGCGGACACCTCCCCTGCGGAAACAGTGCCTGCAGGATCTCCGAGACCCCGCCATGATCATACCCCACTACCGGGACCCCTAAACTTAGCGCCTCCAGCGGGGCGCGGCCAAACGCTTCCGGTTTCTGCGACAGTGAAAAAGCCAACCGGGAAACGGACAGAATTTCCCGGATATCCGATCGAAAGCCCAGGAAGCTGATCTGCGCCTGCAAGTGTCTCTGCGCGACCAGTCCGTGCAACTGCTCAAAGTAACGCGAAGGGCCGGACTTGCCTGCCCCCAGAATCAGGCCGTGCGCCGGGAGGCCCTGCGCTTTGAGCCGGTCGATCAGTTCGATGAAATCCTCGATACCCTTTCTACGACTGATACGACCGGGCAAGGTCAGCAGCAGCTTACCATGCAGCTGCGGATGCTCTTGTTGCCAGCGCGTCCGCCATGCCGGCGTGGGCTGAAATCCGTAAGGGAAATCCTGTGCGTTGATGCCGCGGGGAATAACGGTGATGCGATTCGAGTCTGCCCGGGGAAAGTGTTCCAGAATATAACGGCGGATAAACCCGGAGACGGCGATCACCCGATCCGTGCGCAGCATGATCTCGCTATAGCGGTTTACCGAGTAGGCCCCGTGGAAGGTGCTGATCCAGATCGGTCGGCGGGCGGGTGGCAGGCGGCGCAGGGCCAAGTGACAGATCCAAGCCGGCAGGCGGGAGCGCACGTGCAATACATCGATCGTCCGTTGCAACAGCAGGGCACGCAGCCGGGGCACCCAGCGCAGGCTGAGCGGAGTTTTCCGGCCCAGCGTCCAGGCATAGTGCTCGCTGCCGGCCTGCGTCAGAGGCTCCACCAGCCGCCCACCGGCCGAGATGACGATAGAGGTGCCGCCGCTGCGAACGATGGCCGCCGCCAGCTCCAGCGTCCCGCGCTCCGCGCCGCCACCATCCAGCGCCGGCAAGACCTGCGCGACAGTGAAAGGCCGGCTCGGCGCCTCTCCCGGCGCAGACTCCAGCCGATTCCGCAGCGACAAAATCAGCGGAACTCTATTCTTCCTTTCTGAGCACGAATTCCGTTCCGCAATAGGGGCACTTTGCGTAGCCGTCCGCCTCTATAGGCAGGTAAACGCGCGGGTGCGAGTCCCACAGGCTCAGCCGGGGCAGCGGGCAGTGCAAAGGCAAATCCTGCTGCCCGACCTGGTAACGGACGCGGTGCTCAGGGGGAGCCGACTTGCTGTCTTCGCTCCTGCTGGGCATGCTCGGCCTCGGATTTTTGCGTGCGGTTTTTCGCAGCGTCGGACGCCGACGCTGCGGGCTCCACCGGCGTCAGCCACGATGAGTACTGCGGGCTGCGGCCCTGCACCAGGTTAAAAAAGCGCTGCTGCAAGTCTTCGCAGATCGGCCCGCGCCTGCCATGGCCGATCGTTCGTCCATCGAGTTCCCGGACCGGCGTCACTTCGGCCGCCGTTCCAGTCAGGAAAACCTCGTCCGCGATATAGACCTCATCGCGCGTGATCAGCTTCTCAATGACCGAAAGCCCCTGGTCCCGGGCCAGGCCAAGGATCGTGTCCCGCGTGATCCCCTCCAGCGCCGCGGTCGTATAGGGCGTATACAGCGTGCCCCCGCGCACGATGAAAATATTCTCCCCGCTGCATTCGGCCACGTAGCCCGTCGTATCCAGCAGCAGCGCTTCATCGTATCCCTGCTCCTGCGCCTCGGTCAGCGCCAGCATCGAATTGATGTAGTGACCGTTCGCCTTGGCCTTGCCCATGCAGGCGTTCACATGATGCTTCACGTACGAAGAAGTCTTGACCCGGATGCCGCGCTCCAGCGCCTCCGCTCCCAGGTAAGTTTCCCAATGCCATGCGGCGACCACGGCCTGCACCTGCAGGTTCGCGGTGTGCAGGCCCATCCCTTGTGCGCCGAAGAAAAACATTGGCCGGATATAGGCGGAGGACAGACCGTTGATATGCACAGAGTCGATGCAGGCCTGCCGGATCACCTCCCGCTCAAACGGGCACCGCATCCCCAGGATATGCGCCGAGTCAAACAGCCGGCGCAGGTGATCATCCAAGCGGAAAATGGCCGTGCCTCGCAGGGCCTGGTAGGCGCGGATGCCCTCAAAGGAGCCCATGCCATAGTGCAGGGTATGCGTCAGGACATGCACCCGGGCTTCCCGCCACGGGACCATTTCCCCATCCATCCAGATATATCCGTCTGACTTTTCCAACTGTCGTCAACTTTATGATTTTGGCAACACAAAGCCCCACGCAGCACCCAGGCAGTGAAAGCGCAACTTCATGCGGCAATGCGATAATCCTCGTATCATACCGGCTTTCGCGCCAAAATTCCATCGTGACGCAGCCGTCTCATTTCGTGAACGGCCAGCAGCGGACCCTCTTTATTTCGCGGACTCAACTTGCCTGTGCGGACGTCCCTTCTGCTTGGCAGAAGGCCTCGATGCTGCCGCAACGCAAGCCATGTCTTCGGGGCGGAGGGTGACCGGCCTCCCATGGCTGCCTGGGCGATGGCAGCGTGTCAGATATGCCGCGAGACTGCCTGCGGGGTTGGCATCGCGGTGGAAAAGAGGTAAAGTAGCGGCCCGTTATCGCCACCAGGTCATTGAAGGATCGAAGCCATGCCCAAAGTTTGCCAGGTTACCGGAAAACGACCGCAGACAGGGAATAATGTTTCCCATGCCAATAATAAGACGAAGCGCCGTTTCTTTCCGAACCTTCAATATCACCGGTTCTGGGTACCGGAGGAGGAACGCTGGGTCCGTTTGCGGATCAGCAATCACGGCTTGCGGACCATCGACAAGAAGGGTATCCACCAGGTGCTGCAGGAAATCCGCGCCGCAGGCGGCAAGGTTTAGTCTGCCGGTGTCGGCGCACATCGTCAGTCCGCAGCAATACAGTCCCGGAGATACGAAATGAGAGAGAAGATTCGCATGGTGTCCAGCGCGGATACCGGACACTTTTATACGACTACAAAGAACAAGAGGACGATGACCGGGAAGCTGGAATTGCGCAAATATGACCCGGTCGTGCGCAAACACGTCCTCTACCGCGAAGCCAAGATCAAGTAGGCGCCGGGGCGCCGACTACCTCCGCCCAGGGTGGCCCACCGTGACCCGCGCCAGGCGGAGCCGGTCGCCAGGCAGACTCCGATGGGAGTCCACCAGGAAGGCGATGGTCGACCAGAGGCAGGAGCTCGGTGTGCCCGGGCTCCATAACCCGCGACCATGGTGCGTGGATTTCCCCGGTCAGGCAGGGACGTTGCGCAAGGTGTAGTAGTGCAGCCGTTGGGCAAAATCCGACAGGGCCGCTATGCCGGTGGCCTCGGCCTGCCGGCACCACTCGCGCAACTGCTCCAGGCGCTGCTCGTCGCTGATCCGCCGCACCTGCTGCAGAGTCTCTTGCAGGCGCTCCCGGTGCAGGTACACAGCCTGCAGGATATTATTGCGCTTCAACAGGTTCTGCAGGCGCTTTTGGGAGTACTGGTCCAGCCGCGATTTGTGGCGGCAGATCAACCTGCCGGCGCGCCGCAGCAGGGCGCGCCGGGCGGGGGCGTCCACCTTACGCATTTCCTCTCGGTGCACGCGGCTCACCACTTCCCGGCGGTATCGGGCCAGGACATGAACGTGATTCTGGACGATGGCCGCCAGCGCGTCCAGGTCCAATACTTTCTTGTTCTGATCGGCGATCAGTTCCGGGGCCACTTTCCGGATCTGGACCAGGCCCAGGGCCTGGAACAGCCGGAGGTAGAACCAGCCTATATCGAATTCCCACCACCGCGATGAGAATTTGGCGGAATTGGCAAAGGCGTGGTGATTGTTGTGCAGTTCCTCGCCACCGATAAACAATCCCCAGGGCACCAGGTTGGTGGAGGCGTCTGGGGTCTCGAAGTTGCGGTATCCGAACCAGTGGGCCAGACCGTTGATGACGCCCGCCGCCCAGATCGGGATCCACAGCATTTGTATGGCCCACACCGCAACCCCCGGTACGCCGAATAAGAGTACATCGATCAACAGCATCAGCCGGATCCCAAGCCCTTCCCTGGGCGTGTACAGGTTCCGCTCCAGCCAATCGTCCGGGGTGCCTTGTCCGTAGTCGCGCAGAGTCTGTTTGCAAGCGGCTTCCTTGCGGTATAACTCGGCGCCGGTCCATAGCACTTCGCTCAGGCTCAGCACCTGCGGACTGTGCGGGTCTTGCTCGGTTTCCACCTTGGCGTGGTGTTTGCGATGCACGGCGACCCAAGCCTTGGTTACCATGCCGGTGGTCAGCCACAGCCAAAAGCGAAAGAAATGACTCAGCGCCGGGTGCATATCCAACCCTTTGTGCGCCTGGTACCGGTGCAGGAACACCGTCACCGTCACGATCGTGACGTGCGTCAGGGCTAGAGTGACAAGTACATAGCCCCACCAAGGCAGGGAGAACAGGCCCCAGAACATATTTTGACCCCCGATCCAGAGAAAAGAGGGTTGTATATACTACTAAACACCCGAAAACGCAACTATCCGAGGCAAAATACCGGTCGGGAGCCGTCAGGGTCGCGGAGCGCCGACCCGCCCGTGACGGCGACTTCGCCTGCCAAATTGTTTAAAATAAAGGACTTTCCGCGATGGTCCGATGGTCCAAGGTCAGGATGCATTCCGGTGGCAGGAGAACTCACACCGGGGTCGATGACGGTCTAGTCAGGGCCCGGCGCAAGCCATTAAGTTAAGGTTTTCATGATGATAAAAAAATCCGAGAGCGTTGAGTGGCTTCAACGGAGCGCGCGGCAAGTCCGGAGCGTCGGCCTGCCGCTGATAGCAGTCGGGTTGGCGAGCGGCTGTGGCGGGTTTACGAACCTCGATCCGGGAACATCGCCGCTCTCGCCCATTGAGCCCGTGGTGCACCCGGCGGACGAAGACCTGCTGCGGGTGGAGGGGTTTTCCGAAGAAATCTTTTACCTGTTGCTCGGAGCGGAACTCGCCGGACAGCGCGAGGACTTGGAATTGGCTCTGGATAATTACTGGCAGGTAGCTCGTGAGACCCGGGACGTGGGAGTGATCCAGCGCGCGTTGCGGATTGCGTTCTACGCCGAGAATCTGCCCGTCGCCGAGGAAGTCGCGGATCTGTGGCAGGAGATCGAGCCGGACAGCATGGATGCCCGTCAAGCGCTGGCTTCTTTGGCGCTGCAGCGCAGAGACTACGAGACGGCGGAGCGACATTTCCGCTTCATCATTGAGGCTGCCGGCACGCTGCAGCAAAAAATGCAGTTGATCCTGGGCGCGTTGGAGCAGGGCGATGACACCGGCATGATTTTCGAAATCTTGGATCGGCTCGTTGCCGAGTCGGCGAGGGAGCCGGAAGTCCTGCTGCATTACGCCAATGCGTTGATACGCTTTGAACAGTTGGTGCGCGCTGAAGAGCAGTTGCGTCGCCTGCTGAAGCAGGTACCGGATCACGCCGGCGCGGCGCAGGCCCTGATGTCCCTGTTGCAGCAGCAGGGCCGCTTGGATGAGGCGCAGGCCTGGCTGGACGACAACAGGGATTCGTTCCCGCTGGGATCGGGCTTGCCACTGTTTCGGGCGCGCCTGCTGGTGGAACTGGAGCTATACTCGCTGGCCCGTGAGAGCCTTGAGGAATTGGCCGAATATCAGCAGGACAACGCCGAGATTTTGTTTCCCCTGGGCTTGGTTCTGATGGAACAGGGACTCTTGGAGGAAGCCCGGGAACGCTTCGCGCAGTTGGCCCGCCTTGACCCCTATGTGAACCGGGCCAGCTACCACCTGGGTTGGATCGCAGAGCAGACCGGTGAAATGGATGAGGCTTTACGTTGGTACCGGGCGGTTGATGAAGGCCCGGTTTACGTACAGGCCCGGGCCCGCCTGGCCGTACTGTGGGCGCAACAGGGCGAACTCGAGCAGGCCCGTGAAGAATTGGAACGGCTGTTGGAGAGTTTCCCGGAACAGGCCGTGTCGTTGGTTTTGACCGAGGCTGAAATGCTGATCGAGTTGGATCGCCACGATGAGGCCCTGAAAATCTATAATGCAGCGCTGGAGCAGCAGGGGTATGACACTACCTTGCTGTATGCGCGCGCGATGCTGGCCGAGAAGATGGACCGGTTGGATCTGTTGGAGCGGGATCTGCGCCGCATTTTGCGGCGCGAGCCGGACAACGCGATCGTGCTGAATGCGTTGGGGTACACGCTGGCCGATCGCACCGACCGTTACGATGAGGCGTACGGCTTGATTAAGCAGTCACTGTTGCTGAACCCGAATAATTTCTACACCTTGGACAGTATGGGCTGGGTCCTGTACCGTCTGAATCGTTTGCAGGAGGCGATCGAACATCTGCAGCGCGCCGGGGAGATCCGAGCCGACCCCGAGCAGGCTTCCCACCTTGGGGAAGTGCTTTGGTTTTCCGGAGAGCGTCAGCAGGCGCGCAAGGTCTGGGAAGAGGGGTTGGAGCGATTCCCGGATAACGACAAGTTGCGCGAGGTAATCGAGCGCTTCACGCGTTGAGCCGCCACGGTCCTTGCCCTGGTCCGCCCCAGGCTCGTGCAGGACTTTGGCTCACGGCGAACACCGGACATCTGAAGCCGCGGGCGGTGCGGCATCCATCGTACAAGGAGGGGCCCATGTCCAGCGGTAGCGAAAGGAACAGCAGGGCCGGAGCTGGACGCGCTCCGGAGCCTGCGCCGGAAAATCGGACTCCCTCGCCCGGCGGTTTATCCCGGACCGGGAGCGCCGCGCCGGGGCGCAGGCGCTTCGGCGCAAGCTGGCTCCGCATCGCCTGCCTGCTCCCGTTCCTGCTGCTGTTTGAGACCAGTTGCACGCGGCAGGTTTTGCCGGGCCAGCCCCCCGGCGCTTCCTGGCAAGCACATCAAGAGCGCTTGGCGGCACTGTATGATTGGCGCTTGCAGGGGCGGATTGCATTGCGGGTCGAGCAGACGGTCCACACGCTGCGGCTGCACTGGCAGCAGCGCGGTGCAGATTTCACGCTGCAGTTCAGCGGACATTTGTCTCAACAGGCGCATGAGCTCTCCCAGCAGGCGCAGGGCGCGGTGCTGCGCACGCCGGACGGCGGGGAATATCGGGCATCTGATGCGGAAGCGTTGCTGCGCGAACATTTAGGCTGGGGAATACCGGTCTATGGGATTCGTTATTGGCTGCGGGGGATGCCGGCCCCGGGTCTGCCGGTGCAGGAGCTCCGGGTGGATGATGCCGGTCGTACCCTGCGCCTGCGCCAGGGGGAATGGGAACTGCAGATACTGGAGTATATGCGCCAGGAGAACCTGGAACTGCCCAGGAAGCTGCTGTTGGTGCACGCACGCCTGCGACTGAAGCTGGTGATCCACGATTGGCGCATCAGTTGACGGTGAACCAGGAAATCGTCTCTGATGCCTGGCCGGCCCCGGCCAAGCTCAACCTGTTTTTGCATATCACCGGGCGTCGTGAGGATGGCATGCACCAGTTGCAGACTCTGTTCCAATTGCTGGACTGCTGCGACTCCCTGGATTTTCGGCTGCGCCGCGACGGGCAGATCCGCCGTCGCCCCGGCACCGGTCCCGTATCGCCCGCGGAGCAGGATTTGGCGGTACGTGCGGCCGCTTTGTTGCAGAAGGTGAGCGGCTGTCGCCTGGGCGTGGACATCGGCCTGCGCAAACGCTTGCCCGCCGGCGGCGGACTGGGCGGCGGCAGCTCCGATGCGGCCACGGCCCTGGTGGCGCTCAATTGGCTTTGGGGGATTCGGGCAGAGCCGCAGGAGTTGGACCCATTGGGACAGCTCCTGGGGGCGGACGTGCCGGTTTTCCTGCGCGGGCGCACGGCTTGGGCACAGGGCATTGGGGAGCAGCTACAGCCGTATCCAGCCGACCGGCGCTGGTTTCTGATCATCGATCCGGGCGTGCCGGTCCACTCGACCGAGATCTACGCGGCGCCTGAGTTGACACGGAATTCACCGCTGATCACAATGCAGTCTTTTTCTGAGCGGGCCACGCGTAATGACTGCCAGTCGGTGGTGCGTGCACGCTACCCGGAGGTGGGAGCCGCCTTGGATTTTCTGTCAGTACACGCACCGTCCCGCATGACCGGATCGGGCGGATGTGTGTTTGCCGCTTTTGATTCCCAGGAGCAGGCCGCCGAGGCGGCAGGCGAGATGCCCGCGCACTGGCGCAGTCTGATCGGCCGCGGGTTGGAGTGCTCTCCGTTGCAGCAGCGGCTGGAACGTGCTTCGATTGGGCGATGAGCAGGGGGTTGAGCGCAGGCCCGGCGAGGTCGGCAGAGTTGATTGGGGTGTGGCCAAGTGGTAAGGCTCGGGGTTTTGATCCCCGGATCCCAGGTTCGAATCCTGGCACCCCAGCCACCCCAGTCATAGTGCGCCGCGATCGCCCCGATGGATTGGGAACCGTAAGGCAGCTGCCGGCGGCGCGACCGGCGGACGAGTTCTGCGGGTTTTCTGCACGCGGCCTTAGCAGAGACGCCAGACCGATATGATGATCTTTGCCGGCAACGCCAATTTGCCGTTAGCCGCCAGCATCGCTTCTTTCCTGGACTTGTCGCTCGGCAAGATCATGGTGGATCGCTTCAGCGACGGCGAAATCATGGTTGATATTGCCGAGAACGTCCGCAACCAGGACATTTTCATCATACAGTCGCTCTGTGCACCGACCAATGATCACCTGATGGAACTGCTGATCATGTCCGATGCCTTCTATCGCGCTTCGGCCTCCCGGATCACAGCCGTGATCCCTTACATGGGTTATGCGCGCCAGGACCGCCGCCCCCGCTCCGCCCGGGTTCCGATTAGTGCCCGGATGATTGCCAATATGATCGCGGCCGTTAACGTGGACCGCGTGCTGACCGTGGATCTGCACGCCGAGCAGATACAAGGCTTCTACAATATGCCGCTGGATAACGTGTATGCCTCGCCCGTGCTGCTCGGGGATATATGGAAAAGCGATATTCAGGGGCCGCTGAGCGTAGTTTCGCCCGACGTCGGTGGGGTAGTGCGAGCCCGGGTATTGTCCAAGCACCTGGAAGGCGCTGACCTGGCCATCATCGACAAGCGCCGACCGGATCCGAATGAGACCGTGGTTATGAATATCATTGGTCAGGTCGAAGGGAAGTCCTGCCTGATCATCGATGACATCGTGGATACCGCCGGGACCTTGTGTCAGGCCGCACAGGCCATCAAGCGGCAGGGCGCCACCCAGGTGCGGGCTTATTGCACTCATCCAGTGCTTTCTGGCAAGGCCCTGGAAAATATCGAGAGTTCCGAGTTGGATGAACTGGTCATTACTGATACTATACCGCTCCGTTCCACCGTTGCGAACAGCAGAAAAATCCGCCAGCTCAGCATCGCGGAGATGCTGGCCGAGAGCATGCGGCGGATACATGAAGGAGAGTCCCTGAGCTCTATGTTTGTCGATTAGCCGGGGAAGGCGCCGGCTTGCCGTGCGCCTACTGAACCGGAACGGCGGGAAAGCAAAGATGACAGCCCTGCAAAAATTTACGTTGAACGCACAACTACGTGTTGAAACCGGCCGTAGCGCGAGTCGGCGCCTGCGCGGCGCCGGCAGATTACCCGGAATCCTCTACGGTACCGGCGGGGAGACAATCAAGTTGTCGCTGGATGCCAACGAAATTTCGCGGCAACTGGAAAATGAAGCCTTCTATTCTCACGTATTGACGCTGAAGGTTGGCGAGCGGGAAGAGCAGGCCGTGCTCAAGGAACTGCAGCGGCATCCCTGCGAACCGCGGCTGCTGCACATTGATTTTCTGCGCATCGACAAGGACAAGGCCATCACCATGCGGGTGCCGCTGCATTTTACCAACGAGGAACAATGCGTTGGCGTCAGGGAAAAGGGCGGCATGATCAGTCACGTGATGACGGAATTGGAGGTTTCCTGTTTGCCGCAGCACCTGCCCGAGTATATTTCGGTGGACGTCAGCGAACTGGACTTGGGTGCCAGCATCCACCTGGGCGAGGTGAAGCTGCCGGCCGGCGTTGAACTTTATGCCTTGCTGCATGGGGGGGACCCCAGCCAGCCGGTGGTTTCCGTGCATGCGCCTAAGGTGGCCGCGGCGGAAGCAGAGGTCGAAGAGCAGGAAGATGACGAGGCCTCCGAGGAGACGACCGATCCCGCATAAGGGCCGCGCGAGGGCTGATTGATCGGCGCCGGGTCGGTTCCTCTTTTACTGGTGGCGGGCCTGGGCAACCCCGGTCCGGAGTATGCCGCTACACGTCACAATGCTGGTGCGATCCTGCTGCGGCGGATCGCCGTGCGCGAGCGCGTCAGTTTCCACCCGGACCTGCGCCGCCAGGTGGACCTGTGCGCATTGCGGCGCAGTGGCACGGTCGTACGCCTGCTGCAGCCGTTGACTGCCATGAACAACAACGGTCAGCCGGTCGCCGCCTGCGCCCGCTATTTCCGCATCCCGCCGCGGCAAATCCTGGTGCTGCACGATGAACTAGACCTGGAGCCCGGCAAGCTGCAGCTCAGGCAGGGAGGCGGTTGTGCCGGCCACCGAGGGCTGGAAGCGGTGCGCGAGCACCTGGGCTCCAGTGATTTTGTGCGTTTGCGCCTGGGAATCGGGCGCCCGTCGCAGCGCGAGCAGGTCGTGTCCTATGTGCTTGGCCGCCCGGGTCCGCAGGAAGAGGAACGGATCGGGCAGGCCATGGAGCGGGCCATGGAGCAGTTGCCGGCGATCCTGGACGGAGAACTGGAACAGGCGATGAATCATCTGCACCAGCGCCGGTCTCCCGCCACCGGTACCGCCTCCAACCCGCCGCCTGCCTGAATTATGGGCTTTCATTGCGGCATTGTGGGCCTGCCCAATGCCGGGAAATCCACGTTGTTCAACGCGCTGACCCGTGCCGGGGTGGCTGCGGAGAACTACCCGTTTTGTACCGTGGAGTCCAACCTGGGGGCGGTGCCGGTCCCGGATCCGCGCCTGGCGCAGTTGGCGGCGCTGGTTAATCCGGCACAGGTGGTACCGGCACAGATGCATTTCGTGGATATTGCCGGCCTGGTCAAAGGCTCTTCTGCCGGGGAAGGGCTGGGCAACCGCTTCCTGGCCCGGGTCCGGGAGACTCAGGCCATCGCACAGGTGGTGCGCTGTTTTGAGGATGAAACGATCTCGCACGTGGAGAACCGAATCGATCCTCTGGCGGATATAGAAATCATTGAAACCGAACTGTGCCTGGCTGACTTGGAGACCGTAGAGCGTTCTTTGAACAAGCTCTCCCGCTTGAGTGCGGCGACCGGAGACAAACAGGCGCGCCGGCGCACACAGGCGCTGATGGTGCTGCGCGATCAGCTGAACCAGGTCAGCCCGCTGCGCCTGCATCGGGCCAACGCCGATCAGCAAGCAGAGATCGACGCATTGCAGTTGCTGACCGGCAAGCCTCTGCTGTATGCGGCCAATGTCTCCGAGCGCCACCTGCAAGGAGGGTATCCCGGTGAGGCCGCGTTGCGGGCCCGGGCTCGCTCTGAGGGCGTCCCGCTGCTTGGTTTCTGCGCTTTGGCAGAGGCCGAGGTGGCCGAATTTTCCGAGGCCGACCAGGGGGAATTCCTCTCCATGCTCGGACTGGAAGCCTCCGGGTTGGATCGGCTCATTCGGAGCGGTTATGACTTGCTGGGCCTGCACACCTTTTTTACCGCTGGCCCGAAGGAATTGCGTGCCTGGACGTTGCCTAAAGGCATGACGGCGCTGCGTGCCGCCGGCGTGATCCACAGTGACTTCGAGCGCGGGTTTATCCGCGCCGAGGTAACCGCCTTAACGGACTACTTGCAATGTAAGGGAGAGACGTCGGCCAAGGCTCTCGGCAAATGCCGCCTGGAGGGGCGCGACTACGTTGTGCAAGACGGCGACGTCATTCACTTTCGCTGCAACACGTAATGGATGTCGCATTTGCCTGCCGGCGCTGCAAACAGGCCTGTGACGGTGGCTGCCGCGCGCCGCGAGTTTCAGAGGGCGGCGTGCATCCGGTAGGCGAGCAGGCGCTGATCGTCTCCCAGCATCATCGGCAGCAACAGCAGGTCGAGCTCCGGGATATATTCAATATCGGCGCTGCCCTTTTCCTGCAGTTCCAGCAGCGTCTCGACCTCGCCGTGGGGCGAGACGTGCAGCAACTTCCCCGCCATCCAGTCGGTCACATAGAAATCGCCTTCCCGGTCCTGCTCCACGCCATCCAGCCGGCCGATCGGCTTGCTGTTGCCCAGGGGGCGGATCGAGAGATCCTTCAGTGAGACACTCAACATCGCGCCGCCGCCGGCTTCTTCTGCTCCCCAACAGCCGATCACCAGCCGGCCCGGTTGCGCGTACAGGCCATTAGGGAAATTCAGGGCCGCGTCCTGCAGCCAGATCTGCAGACCGTCCGTCTCTAAGCGATAGAGGATGTTGGCCTTCATGTCGGAGACGTACACCCATCCGTCCGCCGTGGCGGCCACGTCGTTAAGAAAGTTCACCTGGGGAGCCAGATGGCGCTTCACCAGCTTCCCCGACGGAATATCGATCTCCGCCAGCGCGTCCACGTCCGACACATACAGTCGATCCTCCACGATCGCCATGCCCTTGGGTGCATGTAGCCCCTGCACCCACTTCAGTTGCTCAAGCTCCCCTTGCAAGGTGACCCGCGCGATAAAGCCGGTGCCGTTTTTATCCAACGGGCTACCGTCCATGTTCGATACATAAAGGACTTCTCGTTTTGCATCGTAGACGACTGATTCCGGATTCTTCATGCCGCTTAATTTCCACTGCAGCTCCAGGTTTTCCGTATGGGCCGCAGTGATCCCCGGCAGCAACAGTCCGGTGCAGGCAAGCAGGCCGCAGCGTAGGCGAAAAAAATTCATCCGGTGTCCTCCTGTAAGTGTGACCAGGCAGTACCGACTCGGGCCTGCCATGTGCAAGTTCCAGATGGGTCGTATTATAGCCTACCTCCACCGGGGAAATGGGTGGCAGTCTCCGGGACGGAAGGTCTGGAACGGAGAATGCTCTGTCGCTGCGGCACCGTACCGGGGGCGGATTGGTAACTTTCCGGTTCTGCCCGGGCGCCAGGGCAAGTCCGTCCGGTTGCAGACGGTGGCGGCTTCGTTTATGGCATCGCTGATCGGGTCAGCCGGTGGCGGTTCCTGCCAGGTCGTAATAGGCGGGTTTTTCTTCAAGGTAAAGATGCTCGTGCAATTTCAAGCCGCTGCTGTCTTCCAACGCGCCGACGCACACGTGACGGATGTCACCGCCGACCGGCGAGCGCAAGAACAAGGGTGTGCCACATTGTCCGCAAAAGCCGCGTTCACGGTTCTCCGACGTTTGGTGCCAGCGCAAGGTATCGTCGGATACGATTGCTTCCATACTGGTTTCAATGCCGATGACACCCAGGCTGCCGCTCCAGCGGCGGCATTGTCCACAATGACACATATAGGCGTGTTGCGGTGTGTCCAGCAGGCGAAATCGCACTGAGCCGCAAATACAGCGCCCGCGTTGGCTGGCGCCTGGTAACGGGGCTGGCGGCGACCGGAGGCTCTTCAGACGCAAAAGCAGGATAAAGACTTTAGCGGCCCATCTTTTCAGCATCGGCATTTCCGCCGCCATTTTAGTTATGAATTCAACTCCCGTCAGGCGCGGCACATCGTCAGTCAAATCGTAATACGCTGGCTTGTCTTCTATATAGATATGCTGGGCCAATTGCAATCCATCGGCAGACGGCAATGCGCCAACGCATACGACCCAGTTGGAGGCCGCCCCCCGTTGCCGCCAAAAAAGAGAGCTGCCGCAGTCAGCGCAAAATCCGCGCTCGCCCCACGCCGACGAGGCGTACCAGCGCAATGAATTGCCCGCCGTGATCGAAGCCGTTTCGATCCCGCCTCCGATGATTGGCGCACCGCTCGTCCAGCGCCGGCAGAGACCGCAGTGACACATTTGGACTTTGTGCAGCGGTTGCAGGATGGTGAAGCGGACTGCGCCGCATAAACATTGGCAGTCCTGGGCGGAGGAGTTGTTCATGGCGAGTACAAAGGCGAACGACGCCCGCTCTGCGCCGGAGCCTCCCGGCACAACAAAGCGTTGCTGGTTGCCAGCCGTTCTCGAAAACGGCATATAACGCTAAACGCAAACACCGGAGGTGCTGCGAAACGGGCACTCGTTACGATGGCAAGCTCCATTTCAACCGGAGTCAAAAACAGGGGTCAGCCGGCCGCCGCACCGGCGATACGCCGTCAATCGCCATGTTGAGGCGTTCGTTGTGGCATACCCGGAGTCATCGCGTTGCTGGTAGCTGCGCCTGGCGGACAGGCTCGAACAGGTTTCGGAAAACGGCATGTGTGGTGGGCAACGCCGTGACCTGCAGGCTCCGCTTTCCGGGGGCAACCGGGTGTTTTTACCGTGGTGATAATCGCGTGGCTGCGGGCGGGCTTTGAGACCTTCCGTGCACGGCTCATTGTCTGCTGATGGCTGCCGGCGGATTCGCTGCCGCGCTGGGAGACTTCTTTCCGTTACGGTTGTGCCGGGAAGAGTGAAAAAACAATTCCCGCAGGCGTGCGCCCGGATCCACGGCATCCATCAGCGCCTCTCCGATGAGAAACGCATGTGCTCCCCGGGAGTGCAACAGCGCGACTTGTTCCGGGGTATGAATGCCGCTCTCGGTGACTACCATCCGATCGGCCGGCATGTCGGCCATCAGGTCGATCGTGGTTTGCAGATCTATGCTGAAGTCGCGCAGGTTCCGGTTGTTGATCCCGATCAGTTCGGTGCGCAGCATCATCGCCCGCGTCAACTCTGTGCGATCATGCACCTCGATCAGAACGTCCATGCCCAAGTGCGTCGCCAAGCCGTGAAGCTCGCATAATTTTGCATCCTCCAGGGCGGCGGCAATTAGCAGCACGCAGTCAGCGCCAGCCAGGCGTGCCTCGTACACCTGGTAGGAGTCGATTAGAAAATCCTTGCGCAGCACCGGCAGTTGGACGGCCTTGCGAGCCTGCCGCAAGTGCTCCAGCGAGCCCTGAAAAAATTTCTGGTCGGTCAGCACGGAAAGACAGCTTGCGCCGGCCTCCTGGTAGCTCCGGGCGATCGCCTCCGGTTGGTAGTCTTCGCGGATCAGCCCGCGGCTGGGAGAGGCACGTTTCATCTCCGCGATCATGGCAATCCGGCCCGCCGCCTGTGCCCGATGCAGTGCCTCGGCAAATTTTCTGGGCGGCTCCGGTCGCAGCCGTTCCAGGTGAGCCCGCAGTTCTGGCTCCGGGCATTCCCTTTTTCGGCTGGCAATCTCCTCCCGTTTATGCGCCAGAATTTCATCCAGGATCGTGGACATGGTGTGGATGGCTGGCCCCAGGAGGCTACTTGGAGACCAGCAGGTCTAAGTTTTCCAATACCAGACCCTGCCAAACGGTCCCGTTCTCAATGGTTTTTTCAATTTGCTGGATGCGCTCCCTGGGATCTGCAGACAAATCGAAGTGGAAATTGCAATTGACGGAGATCACTTCCTGTCTGCCGCCGTTGGATCCAGTCCTTTCTTCCGCGATGGCGTAGGTGCAGAAGCCATCCTTGATGCGGAATTTGAATTGCAGCTGCAACGTGTGCAGGTCTGCATGAGTGGCGGGCCAGGCGTCGGGCCGTAGAAAACGCGTGCTCAGCCAGGCTTTGCTGCCGGTGATCGGAAAGTGTAGGTGCCAGTTGAGGCCCACGGCGCTGTAGGGAGTATGTTTGAGGGCAAGCGCGTATTGCCGGGCGGCGTCAAAGGCTTCGTACCTGTCCCGGAAGGAGCCTTTGATCTCCTGGGTTACCACGCACCGGGAAAGCTCTACCAGGCAACTGATGCCATTCTTATATATGGTTTTGGCTAAAGGCGAGCTGCTCACGGTTTTCTCCACCTTCCAGTCTTCCCCGGCGATCCGGTTGGCGCGCAAAAATTCCGGATTGATAATGGAAGGGTTGTGTTGTTGGGCCAGCAGCACGGAGGAGACGCTGCGCAGGTAGAGTGCGTTGGACGGGGAGCCGGTTTTCGTGGTGGATCGTGAAGTGCTCATTCGGCTTGATTCAGTAGGATCGTGCAAGACAACCCGGCACGCTAATAGAAGACTCGCATTGTAACAGCTTTCCCACCGTGAGACTGTCGCTGGCCCGGCGCGTAACGCGGGTCCGTGCCGGCGGGAAAAACAGCGCCTTTGCCGGGGCCGGGCGCGGCGTGCAGGCGTGCGATTAGCAGGTTCGTGCCGGTTAGGGCAGGCTTTGACTGAAAGTTCTGAATTCCTCCAGCTTGGCGCGGGCGGCGCCGCTGTCGATCGCCTGCCGGGCCTGCTGCGTACCTTGCCGCAGATCCGCGCTTACCCCTGCCACGTAGAGGGCGGCGCCGGCGTTCAGGATAACGATGTTGCGGTGCGCGCCAGGTTTCGCGTCCAGCACGGATCGAATCAAGTTCAAGCTGGCTTTGGGGTCTGCCGCTTGCAGTCCGTCGAGCTTTCCTTCCAGGCCGAGTTCCCTGGGATCGATGCAATACTGTTGTTGTTTGCCCTCGCGCAGTTCAATGGCTCGGGTCGGCGCCGCGCAGCTGATCTCATCGAGTCCGTCCTCCGAGTGTACTACCAGGGCATGCCTGCAGCCCAGGCGCTGCAGCGCTTCAATCACCGTTTCCAGCAGGGCATCGTCGTATACTCCCGTCAACTGGCATTCCGCGCCGGCGGGATTGCTTAAGGGACCGAGCAGGTTCAAAAAGCTATAAGTGCCCAGTTCCCGGCGCGGCGCGGCCGCGTGGCGCATCGCTTCATGATGACGAGGGGCAAACAGAAAACCGATGCCGATCCGTTCAATGCAGGCGGCGACCTGTTCCGGGCGTAGTTCCAGGCGGATGCCCGCCTGCTCCAGCACGTCGGCGCTGCCGCTGGCACTGGATACGGCGCGGTTGCCGTGCTTGGCTACGCGGGCACCGGCGGCGGCGGCCACCAGGGCGGCCGCAGTGGAGACGTTGAAAATGCCGGCGCCGTCGCCGCCGCTACCGCAGGTATCGACCAAGTGCCGGGTGTCTGTCAGCTGTACTCGGGTGGCAAATTCCCGCAGGACTTCGGCGGCGGAGGCAATCTCGGTCGCAGTCTCGCCCTTAAGCCGCAGCGTGGCCAGTGCCGCGCCGATCTGTGCCGGGCTGGCCCGTCCCTGCAGGATCTCTTTCATCATGGTCCGCATCTGCGCGGCGTCCAGGTCCTGGCCCGAGATCAGCCGTTGCAAAACAGGGATCAGGCTCATGACTGGTGCAGGAAGTTGTGCAGGATATCGTGTCCTTGCAGCGTCAGGATGGACTCGGGGTGAAACTGAAGGCCGAAGATGGGGCGGATGGAATGGCGGACCGCCATGATTTCGCCCACTGCGTCCGCGGCGTCCGGTTCGGTCCGTTCAGGAGATTCCTCCTGGGCGCTCGTCCAGGCAGTAATCTGCAGGCACTCCGGAAGCGTGTTCCGGTCGATGACCAGCGAATGGTAACGGGTAGCGGTGAAGGGATTCTCGACGTTTTGGAACAGGTCCTTGTCATTGTGCCGGATGGGCGAAGTCTTGCCATGCATGATGCGCTGGGCGTGCACGGTGTTTCCACCAAAGGCCTCGCCGATGCATTGATGACCCAGGCAGACGCCCAGGATTGGAATGCGGCCCTCCAGGCGGCGAACCGCTTCCACCGAGATGCCGGCCCGTCCCGGAGTGCCGGGGCCGGGTGAGATGACCAGGCGTTCCGGGGCCAGCTCGACCAACTCCTCAACGCCGATCTGGTCGTTTCGGAGTACCTGCACCTGCGCTCCCAATTCCCCGAAATACTGCACCAGGTTATAGGTGAAGGAATCATAGTTGTCGATCAGGGCAATCATGCCTGGGGGGGCCGGGTAAATTCGCGCTCCGCCAGGTTCACGGCGTGAAAAACGGCGCGTCCCTTGCTCATGGTTTCTTCCCATTCTCGCGGTGCCTGGGAGTCTGCAACGATGCCGGCGCCGATCTGCAGGTGCAGCACGGCATCCTTGATGAGCGCGGTACGGATGGTGATGGCCAAGTCCATGTTTCCGGACCAGGACAGGTAGCCGACGGCTCCCGCGTAGATCCCGCGTGGGAGCGGCTCCAGTTCCCGGATGATTTCCATGGCGCGGATCTTGGGTGCGCCGGTGACGGTTCCGGCGGGGAAAGTGGCGCGCAGCACGTCGATCACGTTTTTATCCGGCGGCAGCTGAGCGCTGACGCTGGAAACAATATGCATGACGTGCGAATAGCGTTCGACGATCATGCGTTCAGTCACCTTCACGCTGCCGACGCACGCCACCCTACCAAGATCATTACGGCACAGATCAACCAGCATCAGGTGTTCGGCTCGTTCCTTGGGGTCCGCCAGCAGCTCTGTCTCCAATCTTCGGTCCTGCGCTTCGTTGCTGCCGCGTGGTCGGGTGCCGGCGATGGGGCGCATCGTAACGGTCTGTTCTTGTACGCTCACCAATGCCTCGGGAGATGAGCCGACGATTTTCAAATCGCCCAGGTCCAGGTAATACAGGTAGGGAGAGGGGTTCAGCGAGCGCAGTACGCGGTACAGATCCAACGGCCGGGGATGAAGCGGAATGTGCATGCGTTGCGACAGGACTGCCTGCATCACCTCGCCGTCGACTATGTACTCCTTGATGCGGTTAACCGCTTGCTCGAAATCCTGCCGGGGAAATCCAGAGCTGAAATCCCGTTCTTGCGTCAGGGTTTTCATGTTGACTTCCCTGGGCAGGTAGCGCAGCGGTTTGCGCAGGCGCTGGGCGATCGCGTCGAGTTGGGATTGCGCCTGTTCGTAGGCCGCAGGGTTTTGCGGATCGGCGTGCACCACAAGGTGCAGGCGATCGCTCAGGTTATCGAAAATGACCACCTGTTCAGAGACCATCAGGCAGATCTCCGGACAATCCAGTGGATCGGTGCGCGTGCGGCAGATCAGCCGGGGCTCAATGTAGCGGATAGTGTCGTAGCCGAAATAACCGACCAGCCCGCCGCAAAAGCGCGGCAGCCCGGCGACGGCAGGGGAGCGAAAGTTCTCCAGGTAATCCGCCAGCCAGGCGAGCGGGTCGGCGTGGTGTTCCTGCTGCAGGAGTTTCCCGTCGCGCAATACGCTGATCCGTTCGTCCCTGATTTGGATGCAGGTGGTGGTGGCCAGGCCGATAATGGAATAACGGCCCCACTTCTCGCCGCCCGTTACCGATTCCAGCAGATAGGTGTAAGGAGCGTTGGCCAGCTTCAGATAGGTACTGAGCGGAGTTTCCAAGTCTCCGGGAAGCTCGCGATTTACCGGAATGCGCGTGTATCCCTGGCGGGCGAATTTGCGGAAGGCTGTTTTGTTCACGGTTGGGCCGCCTGCGGCAGTTCTGCCGGATGCTGAAACAGCTCCGGCAGCCGCGCTAGCGAATCAATCACGGCGTCCGGCCTGGCTTGGCGAATGTCGCGCCCCTGGGTGTAGCCGTAGTCGACGCACAGCACGGGCAGTCCGGCCGCCCGTGCCGCCTGTACGTCCACCTCGGTGTCTCCGATCATCAGTGCATCGGCTGCGGCCACGCCCTGGCTTTGGACGGCATGGAGCAAAGGTGCCGGATGGGGCTTCTTGTGTTTCAGGGTATCGCCGCTGATGATCACGGCAAAGAAGTCCTGAAGGCATAGTTTTTGCAGCAGTCGGCGGGTAAAGCGACAGCGCTTGTTGGTTACGCAGCCGAGTATGAAGCGCTGCTGTTGCAGCCAGGCCAGTCCTTCTGCCACGCCGGGATAACAATGGCTGTGCAGGAATTGGTTTGTCTGGTAGATCTCGGTAAACAGCCGCAGGGCTTGCCGGTACAGTCCGGGACTTGCTGCGCCGTCAGCATGCACCGCGAGCGCCTGCCGGATCAGGCCGTCGATGCCATCGCCGATCCAGGCGCGTACCCGCTCCTCGCCGCAGGGAGTCCGCTCCAGTTGGCGCATCGTGCAATCGACTGCCCAAGCCAGGTCCGGGGCGGTGTCTGCCAACGTGCCATCCAGGTCCAGCAACACCATCCGTGGCAGGTGCAGATACTGCATGATGATCGGTATCGCCTAGGAAGCGGCGCTGCCGAGCACGGGCGAGGCGGCGCCCGGTGCCGGGCGCGGCCTCCCGCCGGCGCCAGCAGGGTCGCCACCGGGGAGGGCCACCGGGCCTGGTACACGCTGCAGCAGCGAAGCAATGAGACTTTGCCCGGCAGAAGCTTGCGGCTGACGAAGATGGCTCATTTCAGGTGGCGGACTAGTGGGAGGCCGGCTTGCCGGCGGCCAACTCTGCCCGCAAAGAGGCAAGCGCGGCCCGGCAATCCCCGCTGCCAAAGACAGCAGTGCCGGCGACAAAGACATTGGCTCCGGCTTCGGCGATTTGGCGTATATTATCAACGCCGACTCCGCCGTCCACCTCCAGCAGTACTTCCGGCTTGCGCGCCTCGATCAATGCTCGCGCCTGGCGCAGTTTGTCCAGGGAGGAAGGCATGAAAGCCTGCCCGCCGAAGCCGGGGTTGACTGACATCAGCAGCAGCAGTTCCAAGTGTTCGATCAGATTATCCAGGCAATCCAGCGTGGTTTCCGGGCGCAGCGCCAGCCCGGCCTGGCAGCCTTGCTCATGGATCAGCTGCAAGGTGCGCTCTGCCTGCTCGCTGGCATCGGGGTGAAAGCTGATATAGGTTGCCCCCGCCGCGGCGAATTCAGCGATCAGCCGATCCACCGGGGTGACCATCAAGTGCACGTCAATCGGAGCCTGGATCCCGTAGTTGCGCAAGGCTCGAACGACACCGGGGCCAAAACTCAGGTTCGGCACATAGTGATTGTCCATCACGTCCACGTGCACAAAATCTGCGCCGGCATCGAGGACGCTTTGTACCTGCTCTCCCAGGCGCGCCAGATCGGCGGCGAGGATGGAGGGAGCTATGATAAAATGCGACACGGTTGTTGTTTACCTGGTAATTTCAGTGCCTAACTTTACTCGATTCTTAGCCGGGCGGCTATCATCTATCGGCGGGCGAATCCGATTTTTGCTGACCCCGGCATTGTCGGCGCTGTTGCCGGGGCTGTGGTCCATGCTGCTCGTGGCAGGTGCGGCGGCTCAAGAGCCAGTGGCACCGGCAGAGGCGGAGCAGCCGCAGAGGCTGATTGGGCTCCCTGCCCGGGAACAAATTATCTGGCTGGGCGCCGAGGACAGGGATTTCCCCACGTTGTTTCTGGCGATTGCGCCACAAGAGCAGCCGGCGCGTGCAGTCCTGCTGCTGCACGATTTGGAGGCACAGGCCGATGATCCATACTTGTTCCAGCCCCTGCGGCGTTCCCTGGCGGTGCGGGGATGGAGCAGCTTGTCCCTGCGCCTGCAACAGTTACGTCCCGAGGGGCGCGAAGACGTGCAAGCTTACCGCAGGCTGGCCGAATCGATCAGTAAACGGATCCGCATCGGCCTTGAATTCCTGTATAAGCGTGACTATCAGGTCATGGTGGTGGGACACGGCTATGGGGGCTTTGTCGCGACTCTGTTATTTACCTCAGAAAGCCCGCCTGCAAGTGCCGGTCTGATTCTGATTAACCCAGACTGGCATTCCTACCCGGAGGGCCAGCGAACCCAGATGCTGGCGCTGCGGTCACTGCGCATTCCGGTACTGGACGTCTACAGTGAGCACGGTCGCGGAGTGGTCACCTCCACTGCGCAACAGCGCTACAACGCCTTGCTCGGTTCCGGTGTTGCCCTGTCCCGGCAAGTGAAGATCCCGTATGTGGGACACAACATGGGCGGCATGTCTGAACCTCTGGCTCGCATCCTTGCCAACTGGATGCGGCAGGTCCTCTCTGCACCATCGCCCCCCGTTGAGCAGGGGTCGTTGCCGGTCGAAGTGGGGGACTGAAGTTCGCCCCGGGTTCGCGGCGGTCGGAAAATCGGGTTAGCGGGGGATCGTTTGGCGGCCATACAGGTACAGCAGCACCAGCAGCAGCAATGAGCCGATCAGGATTTGCAGAGTGCCGAGGGCGTTGCCCTGGTACAGCAGGAAGCTGACAAATGAACCCAAAGCGCCGCAAAGCGTCTGCAAGGTTCCCATCAGGCCCGACGCCGTGCCTGCCATTTCGGGCAGGTTGTTCATCACCAGCGTGATGGCGCTGCCGAAGATCAGGCCCATGCCGATTGAAAAGAAGATCAAACCGCCCGCCCCGGCCAGCGCAAGGTCAACGTCGATGTACATGGTGATGAAAAAAGGCAGGCTTGCGACCATCGACAGGCAGCCGTAGTCGAGTGCTCCCCATTCATCCGTCCGTTGCGCCAGCCGCCTGCAGACCCAGGCGCCGTATAGATAAAACCCGGTAAAAAAGGCAAAAATCCAGCCGACCAGGCTGGGGGAGATATGAAATTGATCCACCAGGATCGTTGAGAACCCGGCCACGTACCCGAGATAGCCGAAAAACAGCAAACCCAATACGGCGGTTCCCAGCCGTGCCCGAGGCTCGCGGGCAAAGCGCAGGCAGTGTTGAAGGAGATTCTCTTCCTGCCGCATGCGGGTATTCCTGGTTTCGGGGATGTACCGTCCTACCAGGAACAGGCAGAAAAATCCGAAAACCAGGGAAATGGCAAAGCAGCTTTTCCAAGCCAGGAAAGTCAGCAGAATGCTGCCGATTACAGGCGCGATAAGGGTGGAGACTCCGAGCGCGGAAATCAGCAGAGACATCACGCGGTTCAATTCCGCGCCCGTGGTGATGTCTCTGGCAATGGCCCGGGCCATGACCGGCCCGACGGCGCCCCCGGCCCCCTGTACGAAGCGCCCCAGCAGCAGTAACTCGAAGCTTGGACTGGCGGCAATGATCCCGCCGCCGAGAATGAAAAGAAACAGTCCAAAATAAATCGTTTTCACCCTGCCGATCCGGTCCGACAGGTAGCCCAGGGGAATCTGCGCCAAGCCCAGGCTGAGCAGGTAGGCCGAGAGCACCAAGTGGGTGGTACCGCTGGAGACATTTAATGCGCGGCCTAACTCGGGGAAGGCTGGAATACAGACGTCGACGGTAAAGGCCGACAGGCACACCAGGATAGTTAAACTGCCGATCAGGGCGCTTTTATTACGGTCCCCCCGCTCGGTCTGCATGCCTTCCATGATACCTGAAATTCGTTTTTGGTCTGATAGACCGAAGCGGCGCGTAAACAAGGTTGCTCATTATGGCAAGAGGCATGGCCCCGTGCCGACAAGCCGAGGTTTGCCGCAAAGAGGATAGGTAGTATGCTACGCCAAAGATCTTATTGGTCCATTCTGATTGAGGGGAGCGGATTCTTGTTGCGGGTCAAAGAAATCGATGCACCGTCGCCGGTGCACGTTGTGAAGACAGGGCGCGCCCGTTGATCGTCGGTTTGCCGATGGGAGGAGTTGCAGGCTGAACCGTTCCCCGGACGGTGCCGTTTGCCTGTTGCCATGTTTACTTACCTGAGTTCTTCCCTGCGGCGCTACTTCCACGACCCGCAGGCGGGGTTGTTGCTGCTGGTAGTAGCCCTCGGCTGCCTGGTGGTCTTTTTTGTCGGCAATATTCTGGCTCCCTTGCTCGCTGCCGTGGTGCTCGCTTACCTGCTGGACAGCTTGGTGCGGAGCTTGGAGAAATCGGGGGTGGGCCGTTTGTCGGCCTCTGTGATTATCTTTATCGGGTTCCTGGCGGTGTCGGTCCTCATCCTGGTGATCCTGTTGCCGCTGCTGTCTCAGCAGGTCTCCGAGTTTTCCAGGGAACTGCCGGACAGGGTCAGCAAGATCCAGGATTTTCTGCTGGAGCTGCCCGAGCGCTATCCCACCTTGCTCTCGGAGACCCAGATCCAGTCCCTGTTTCAGGAGATCAGGGCAGCCATCACCGATCTGGCGCCGGATGCGTTGGGATTTTCTATTGCCTCGATCTCAACGCTGTTCGCCGGGGGTATCTATTTAATCCTGGTCCCCTTCATGGTGCTGTTTCTGCTGAAGGATAAATCCCTGCTGATTGCTTGGGCGCTGAGATTCTTCCCCGCGCGGCGCATTCTGCTAACGCAGGTCTGGGCCGAGATGGAAGCGTGCCTGGGTGGATACGTACGGGGCAAGATCTACGAGATTCTGATTGTCTGCCTGGCCAGTTACCTGCTGTTCTTTTTCTTTGGCCTGGCGTACGCTTCCCTGCTGGCGGTATTGGTCGGATTATCGGTCATTATTCCCTACATCGGTGCTATTGCGGTCACCATACCGGTGGCCGGCGTAGCGTTAACTCAATGGGGGCATGAGCCGCAAAGCTACCAGTTGATTCTGGCGTACACGGTGCTGCAGCTGTTGGACGGTTATGTACTGGTGCCTTTGCTGTTTTCCCAAATCGTCAAACTGCATCCGGTAGCGGTCGTTGTGGCGATCCTGTTTTTTGCCCAGATCGGGGGAGTGTGGGGGATCGTGTTCGCCATCCCGCTGGCGACCCTAATCAAGGTACTGATCGAGTTCTGGCCGGTGCAGCCGGAAGCCGCCGCGGAACTGGACCCGGCTGCCCCCTCCCCTCCGGAACCGTGATCAGTACGTCCGGTCGGTTGATCGGCGGGCCCGTACCGGGCTTGAGTGTGCCGGCCCGGGTGCCGGCATCGCGCCGGGCAACGTGCGGACTAGCCTGGGTTACGCACCGCCTCCAATACTTCCTGTGCGTGGCCGGCGACCTTCACGTTGCGCCATTCTCGGCGCAGGATGCCTTTCTCATCTATCAGGAAGGTGCTGCGCACGACTCCTTTCATCTTGCGACCGAACATGCTCTTGTCTTTGAGCACGGCAAATTGTCGGCATAACGATTGTTCCTGGTCAGAGATCAACTCGAAAGGCAAGTTCAGTTTCTCCCGGAAGCGGCGGTGGGAACTGGGAGGGTCGCGGGATACGCCGATAATCTCAGTGTTCTCCCGGGCAAATTCCTCCGCCAGCGCCGCGAAGTCCGCGCTTTCCCGGGTGCAGCCCGGGGTATGGTCCCGCGGGTAGAAATACAACACGACTTTTTTGCCTCTTAACGGTTTTAAGCGGACGTTCTGGTCGCCGGAGGCAGGCAGATCAAAATCGGCTACGGCTTTGTTGATTTCAGCTTTCATAAATAGTGTCCTCCGTTTTCGGTCTCCAAGGTTAGCGGCAGCGGTTTGGGACTGCCATCGTCTCCGCGGGGCGGGAAGGCTCCCTGCCAGGCGGCAGATTGCAGGTGCCGCAGCGCGGGTCGGTGCCGTGCGTTAGTTATATTTCAGCGGTTCCATGCCCGCGTCCAGGTTCAGTTGTTCGCACAGATCGACGAAATCCGCCCGCAAGGGTCCGATCAGGGTGTTGATCGGGATATGGATGATCGCGCGCAGCACGCACATGCGCGCCCCGGAGTCGGTGTCGTAGCAGTTGGTGTACATGTCCTGCATATGGATGTCGTTCTGTTTGATGAAGTGGATGATGTTGTATATGATTCCAGGACGATCCGCGGCCACCAGGTCGATGATGTAGGGCATGGCCTGATGATCGGGCCTGGACGCTGCAATGCGTTTGTATTGGATGATTGCGTCATAGCGTTCCTTCAGGCGCGGGAGCATCCCCTCGATCTTGGCGATGGAATCCCAATTACCGCTGATCAACAAGGTGACGGCAAAAGAATCTTCCATCTTGACCATGCGGGAGCTTTCGATATTGCCGCCGTTGTCCTTGAGTGTCGCGCAAAGTTGCTGTATATCCGCGGTGGAGAACCCACCCAGGGCGGATAGGGACAGGAAATTTTTCATTCTTCTCGTTCCTTCCTCATGAAGCTGGATGCTGGCGGTAACGGCAGAACGGTATAGTCTGTTGTTTTCTCCCGGCTTCTGCAAGCCTTGGCAGGCAGAAGCAATCCGCGGGTGGCAGGATATTCCCGATTTCAGTACTATGCAAACATGCTCCTGCAAGGAAGTATCGTCGCCCTGGTAACCCCGATGTATGAAGGGGTTGCGCCGGATACCCCGCTGGACGAGGAGGCACTCGCCGGGCTGATCGAGTTTCACGTCGAACAGGGGAGCAGCGCCATTCTGGTGGCGGGCACCACCGGAGAATGCGCCACGCTGCGCCACGAGGAACATTGCCATCTGATCCGCCTGGCCGTGAAGTTGACGGCGGGCCGGTTGCCGGTCATCGCCGGGACCGGGGCCAATTCCACGCTGGAGGCGATCGATCTGACCCGTTGTGCCTGCGAGGCGGGTGCGGACGCCTGCCTGTTGGTGACGCCGTATTACAATAAACCCACGCAGGAGGGTTTGTACCTGCATTACCGGGCGATCACCGAAGCCGTTGAGACGCCGCTGCTGCTGTATAATGTGCCATCGCGCACCGCTTGTGATCTGTTGCCGGAGACAGTTGCCCGGTTGGCGGAATTGCCTGGCTATATCGGCATCAAGGAAGCCAGCAATCAACTCGACCGGGTCGCGCAGCTGCGGCGCCTTTGCGGCCCCGATTTCCTGTTGCTGAGCGGGGAAGACGGTACCGCCCGGGAATTCATGCAGCGCGGCGGCACCGGCGTGATCTCAGTGAGTGCCAATATCGCCCCTGCCGCCATGCAGCGCCTGTGTGTCCAGATCATGGCTGGCGATGCAGCCGGCGCGGAGGCCGCCGATCGCGGACTGCAGCGCCTGCATCGCGCCCTGTTTATCGAGTCCAACCCGATTCCGGTGAAATGGGTGCTGCATCGAATGGGACGGATCCAGGCGGGGATCCGGATGCCGTTGAATTGGCTTGCCGAGTCTTGCCGGCAGGAGGTGCTGGCGGTCATGAACGAAGCCGGCATCTGCTGAAATTCAGCCGCCACCGGTACCGCCTCGCGTCGGATCGAGCCAGCGCCCCCCGTCCGCCCGTACGGTCAGAACATTCGATAAATCAATCAATTACAATGAAGGCGGGCGATCGGTCGGGACGCGGCAGTGCGGTGTTGTCCGTGGCGAACGGGTAGCGGATAAGACGCGGTCTGCGGCCCCCTCGCAGTCCAGCCGTGACCAGGCCGGCGGGTCGCCGCTGCGTCAGCGCAAAAGGCGCTTCTCCCCTGGCGTGGGATCGTTGAAAAGAACGGGGGGGGACCGTATAGTATGGCCCCGACCTTTTGTATACGCTTTCCAAACTATGAAAATGCCCGCCAAGATACTTTTTTGGGGCCTGTTGCCTTTGTTGGTTGGCTGCGGGCTTTTTTCCCAAATAGACGAGGTTGAGCAGGATCGGCGCAAGGTATATCAAAAGAGTCAGCCCTTGCCCGATCTGGAGGTGCCGCCCGATCTGACCGTGCTGAGTTCCCCGGAAGAGTTGGCGCTGCCTGGTGAGAGGGCCGGGACAGGTTCTGCAGGCACGGCAGAGGTTGCCGGAGCGCCTGCTGCAAGCCCGGGCGGTGTTGCCGAGCCAAGCTCTGCGGATACGGTCGCCGCCGGAGACGAGACGCCGCCCGCGCCGGAACCATCGCCGGTGCTCGAAAATCGCACGGCTCCGGAGTCGGAGCCTGCCTCGCCCGCCGGGGAAGCCACGGCTGCGCCGGGCGCTGCGCAGACCCCGGTAGCGTCGCGGGAGGAGCCAGGCAGCACGGCGTTCCCACAGGAGCCTCCGTTGCCACCCCGTCGACCGGAATCCTCGGAGCAGGCCGCCCCCGTGAGCCAGATCCCCAGCCTGGATGGAACCATTTTAGCAGGTCAGATCATCCGCCTGCGGGCGGAGCCTGAAGTGTTTTGGCCCCGGCTGCGCAGTTTTTGGCAACAGCGCGGGCGTCTTCTGGAATTGGACGATATGGAGATCGGGGTCATGGAGACCACCTGGGCGGAATTTTCCGCGCAAGGCGGGATGATGCGCAACCGCTTCCGCATCCTGAGTGAGCAGGGCACAGAGCCGGGGCAGCACCTGCTGGTACTGAGTTCCGACAATCAAAGATACCTGGAGATCGGGGAGGATGGCGATTGGCTGTCGCAGGAGCGCGACTTGAAGATAGAACTGGAGGTCGCCAAAGCGCTGTATGCCTTTCTGCAGGATCTGGGAGCCGAGATCACGCCGGGCAAGCCCGTAGCGGACACCGGGACGGAGCAGTTGCGGATCATACAATCCGGAGAGAGACAAGAATATTTGCTAATCCCGAACCAGTTTCCCCAGGGCTGGCAACGTATCGGCAATGCGATCCGCAACAGCGGCATGCAGATCGAGAGGGAGGAGCAGGAGAAGGGACTGTACCAGGTACTGTACCAGCCCAACGAGGGCGATCAGAACCCGAGCAACCGCGGCCTGTTCCCCAGATTGTTTTCCCTATTCTCGGATGACGCCGAGGAGGGCGCGGGCAAGTCTCTGCGCTATCAGATCCGGCTCGTCGGAGTAGGAGACAAGACCGAGGTGGTGGTGCTTGACGAAGAGGGCCTGTGGAACCGGGACGAGTACACCCGGCAGATCCTGGCTTTACTCCAGTCCCGATACTAGGCTGCCGATCTTACCAGGCCAGGCCTGCCCGGCCGTATGGGGGTCGTTGATTTCGCCGCCGGGGAATTGAGAGGAAGCAAGGTCTCTGGCGAGTTTCACTTGGCGCAGCACATGCCGCGCCGGGTTCGCCTCGATCAAAGCAAGGGCGGGAAGCCACAAAGTGCTGCAGTTGGATCCGTGTCGCAAAGCGGGCCGCCCGAGGCGAGCGGTAATAATTCCAACGGGGCGAACGGGGCGAACGGGGCGCAAATGGAAAAGCCATAGTGTTTCCGTATCGCTTTGAGGGAGGCCTTTTCAGGGTTGGAAAACAAGACCTTTCCGGCTGATGCCCTGCCTCGCAAGATCGCCCCGGGGTTTAGAGGGTGATATACCTAATTGTATTGATACTGGTCGCGGCAAGCGGTAAGCTATTTCCCATCCGATCCAGGGGGAAGGCCATGACACAGAAAGCCTCTGGGAAGGCTCATCGCAAGGGGATCACGTTGCCTGGGCTGACCCACTTGTTCCCGGACGAAGACGCCGACCGCGAATGGTTCGAAAGCATTCCAGGTCCGAACGGACCGCGTCATTGTCCCGAGTATGGAAGCCTTAACACGCACGAAGCGGCGCCCGCGAAGATGCCCGTTCGCGGTCGGAAATACTTCAGTATCAAGACCGGCACGGTCATGGCGAGGTCGCTGCTCCCGCTGCTGAAATGGGTCTACGCGATCTACCTGGACGTCACGAGTCTCAAGGGCGGGTCGAGCCTGAAGCTGCATCGCGACCTCGGCATCACGCAGAAAACGGCTTGGTTCATGCCGCAGCGCCCCCGGAAAGCCTGTACGCACCAGGGGCTGAAAGGGTTGTTCTCCGACTTGGCGGTGGCGGACGAAACCTATTTTGGTGTCCACTGTGCCAACCTGTCGAAGGCGAAATGCAAGGCCCTCGCTGCTGTCGGCGCAGGTCGGGGCACGAAGCATTTGCAGCGCTACGTCAACGAGTTCACCGGCCGCCACAATCTCCGCGCAGCGGACAGCATCGACGTCTTGGTTGCCATTGCGTCCGGCAGGGGCGAAAAGCGGCTCCAATCCCGCCCAATCATCGCCGACAACGGGCTGTCCTTCGACGCCCGGAGCGCATAAGCCGTTCATGGTCGCCGCACCGAAGCCCCAGGCCGTCATTGAATGCCGGGACAATCTCGACTTCATAGCTGACTTCCCGGATGGCGCGTTCAAGCTGATCGTTACGTCGCCGCCGTACAACCTCGGCAAATCCTACGAGCGCAAGTCCCGGCTCCAGGACTACCTGGCGGATCAGTCAAAAGTCATTGCCGAGTGTACGCGTCTGCTCGACGAACGAGGGTCCATCTGCTGGCAGGTGGGGAACTATGTCTCGAACGGCGCAATCATTCCGCTTGATGTACTCCTGTATCCAATTTTCGACCAGCACGGGCTGAAGATGCGCAACCGCATCATCTGGCACTTCGGCCACGGATTGCACTGCACGAAACGCCTGTCGGGGCGGTACGAAACGATCAACTGGTGGACGAAGAGCGACGACTACACGTGGCACTTGGACCCGATTCGAGTGCCGGCGAAGTACCCGAACAAGCGCCACTTCCGCGGCCCGAATGCCGGGCAGCTCTCCGGCAACCCCAACGGGAAGAACCCGAGCGACATATGGGTGTTCCCGAACGTCAAGAATAATCACCCGGAGAAGACCGTTCACCCGTGCCAGTTCCCCGTCGAGCTCGTCGAGCGCCTGGTGCTCGCCATGACGGACGAAGGGGACGCGGTGCTCGATCCCTACATCGGAGTGGGCTCTACTGCGATCGCCGCACTCAAGCACAATCGCCTTGCCTATGGCTGCGATATCGATAGCGAATATGTCAATATCGCCTGTGAGCGTATCAGGAAATTCCACGACGGCGTGTTGAAGACGCGCCCCATGGGCAAGCCCATCTACGACCCGTCCAGACCCAATGGTGGCCACTAATCCGTATCGGCGCAAAGTACTCCCACATGAACGGGGAGGAATTCCTGCTCGTGCATCGCAAGAAGCTATGGAATGAAGTGCCGGACGTGATTGCCCAGGTCGATGCATATGCCTGTAAGACGAAGAAGTCCCGAGAACAGAAGATGCGCGGGCGAATGCTGTACTCGCCTCGTACAATGAATGTGTTGTTCCAGGCAGGCTTTGAGCGCAGAGGGAGACGGGCCGACGAAGAGAGCGAAAGAACGTAAGGCGGACGACAAGGGCGCGGTGAGCAGGACCGGCAGCCGCCGGTTCATCCGTCCCTGCCGGCGACAAAGTCCCCTACCCATTTCCAGTACTCGTCCTCGGCAGTGGTTCCGGGCAGGCGATGATTGCCGCCTTCGATGGTTTTGAAGGTTTTGTTCGGAGACGGGTACGTTTCATATAACGCTCGCCCCTGCTTGAAGGGCACCACCTTATCGCGGGTGCCGTGTACGAAAAGAGCCGGTGCCTTGATATTTTGGACTTTGCGCACCGAGTCAAAGGGACGTCCCAGCCCGGGGTACCATCCCAGCCATACCTTTTTTGCCATTGCCTTGCCGCTAAGGAAAGGCGTAATCAGGATCAGGCCGGCGTATTCTTGCCGTTGTGCTACCTCGATGGTAACCGCGGCACCTAAAGACCTGCCGTAAAGATAGGTGTTGGCTTCTTTGAAGCCCAATTGTTCGCGGACGTATTTCAAAGCCGCTTCGGCGTCCTGGTACACGCCGGCCTCGGACGGCTTGCCTTCACTTTTCCCGTAGCCTCGGTAGCTTGGCAGGAAGACGTTGGCCATTTCGGATAGCTTGATGAGGTGCGGCACCCTGATGTAGACGTGCCCGCCGTTGCCGTGAAAGTACACGATCACTTTGTCTGAATTGGGATTGGTTAGCCACAACGCCTGAAGCATGGTTTCCTGGTCGAGCGAGCGAAAGAATATCTCCTTGAAATCGAAGTCTGCGCAGTTTTCTCCGCTTTGCTCGAAGTAGGGGCAGGGAGTTTCCTGCCGAGCGAGTTTCTTGGCAGGGGCGAACGCCAAGGTCTCAAAAACCTGCTGCCCGCATCCGACGGTCAACAGGGCGAGCAATAAGCCAAAGACATTGAGTCGGTGGATTTTGCCGGGCATCGAACGGGCTGCGTTGGCCTGGACTTCGCGCTGGGCGTCCTGGCACGCCGGGGGCGCGGCAGTGAATTTGCGTATGATCGATTGCGGTGAGCGTGGTGTGGACATTCAGGCGTACCGGTTGCGGCGTAAAATCGAGCGGACTGGCATGATACGGCAAAAAGGTCTTGCCGTTGCTCTTTTCATGCCGACTAACCTGTGAAGTCGGGCAGGACCCTGATGGGCGGTAGCCGGGCCGGGCGGCGGCCTGGTTCGCATCGCGCCCGGCGTTGTCAACGCGTCGCCGTTGGCGTAGCGGTTGTGCCCGGGGTTCCGAGGGCATCGAGGAGGCACTCGGACCCGGAACGCGGGTCGTAACGGGCTTTGTGCTGACTGACCGCAGTGTGCCGCGGAGCAGGACGGAGCCGGCGGCATCCAGGGACGTTTCACCGGTGCCATGGAGAGTGGAGGCAGGCCGAAGGAGACTTATGCACCGGCGTCAGCGTTTAACACGGCGAGAAAATCCTTTCCGTATCGGTCCAGCTTGGTCTGCCCTACCCCGCTGATTTCCAGCATGTCAGGCAGGCTCAAGGGCCGTTTGCGCAGCATGTCGCGCAGCGTGGAGTCGTGAAACACCACGTAGGGTGGCACGCCTGCCTGATCGGCCAATTGCTTGCGGCAGGAGCGCAGTGCCTGCCACAAAGCTTCGCTGCCGGGCGGGATGCTGCGCCCGGCTGCCTTGTCTTGACGGCTGTGCCCGGTGCGCTTGCGGGCTGCGATCGGGTCTTTGCGCAGCACCAGAACTTCCTCTCCCCGGAGCAGGGGACGGGCGCGTTCGGTTAGGCACACTGCGTTGAAACGATCCGGATCTGCTTCCAGGTAGCGCTGTATGACCAGTTGGCGCAGGACGGAGCGCCAGCCTTTGGCGTCCAACTCGTTGCCGATCCCCCAAGTGGGCAGGCGTTGGTGGCGGTGCTGGGAAACTTTGTCGGTGAGTTTCCCCATCAGCACGTCCAGCAGGTGGACGGCTCCGAAGCGTTGGCCGGTGCGGACCGCGCAGGAAAGGAGTTTCTGGGCAGCGACGGTTCCATCCCAAGTGTCGGGAGGCGTGAGGCAGACGTCGCAGTTGCCGCAGGTACCGCTTATCTCCTCGCCGAAATAGGCCAGCAGCGCCTGGCGGCGGCAGCGGGTGATCTCACACCAGCCCAGCAGCGTGTCGAGCTTTCCGTGCGCAATGCGTTTGCGTGCCGCCTCTGCCGGGGAAGTATCGATCATCCGGCGTACCTGGTACACGTCCTGCAGTCCATAGAGCATCAGTGTTTCCGCAGGCGCCCCATCGCGGCCGGAGCGCCCCGTCTCCTGGTAGTAGTTCTCCATGCTTTTAGGCAGGTCCAGGTGGACCACAAAACGCACGTCCGGTTTATTGATGCCCATGCCAAAGGCAATGGTGGCTACCATTATCAGGCCGTCTTCGCACAGAAAACGGTTTTGGTTGATGGTGCGCGTATGGGTGGGCAGGCCGGCGTGATAAGGCAGCGCGTGGTAGCCGGCGTTCTGCAGCCGCTCGACGGTGGTCTCGGTCCTCTTGCGGCTCAGGCAATAGATGATGCCGGTTTCGTTCCGGTGCGTTGCCAGGAAAGCCACGAGTTGGCGCTGGGACTCGGTCTTCGGGGTCACGCGGTAGTGGATGTTGGGCCGATCGAAACTGGCAACAAAGCGTGCCGGGTTTTCCAGGGCAAGGCGGGTGATGATCTCTGTCCGGGTTCGCATGTCCGCAGTTGCCGTAGTGGCCATGCGCGGCACGTTTGGAAAGATCTGCGCGAGGCGTCCCAACTCCAGGTAATCAACCCGGAAGTCGTGCCCCCATTGCGAGACACAGTGTGCCTCGTCAATGGCGATGAGAGAGAGCGGCACTGCGGCGAGTTCGGCCAGGGTCCGATCCTGCAGTAATCGCTCCGGTGCAATGTAGAGGATATCAACGCGCCCGGCGTGCAACTGTTCCAGCACCTGCCGCTGCCCGTCAAAGCCCAGTGACGAGTTAAGGAATTCAGCGCGGATCCCGAGTTCGCGCAGAGCCGCCACCTGGTTTTGCATCAGGGCAATCAGCGGTGAGACTACCAGTCCGGTGCCGGGGCGGGCCAGCATCGGGATCTGATAACAGATCGACTTCCCGGCTCCCGTGGGCATCAGTACCAGTGAATCGCGCGACGCCATCGCGGTCGCGATGGTTTCTTGCTGTAATCCGCGAAAGGTCGTATAGCCGTAAACGCTACGGAGAATCTCAGCAGGATCGGCGGGAAAGCTCATGCGCCGATTCTATCAAGGCCAGAGCAGGACTCAAGAGGAACGCATACACGGCAGAGAAAGCGAGCATGGTTCCCGGCTGATCTGAATCAGGCGGCTTGGTTACCGTTTGTTTTTGCCCTGTTTCGGGTAGTAAGGGTTCAGCATCACCCTTGCATATCGCGCAAGAATTCCCGTATGCTTCCCTTTGTCTTTGCAGTCGAGGCCGGGTTGTATAAGAGCAATTAGTAGTTGATTCTATATGGCTCAAGGGCGAGCCTTTAATTTTCCCAGTCCCTGCGACGGCGGATGTACTTATCCAGCAACGGCACTGCCAGGACATATTTGCCATGCCGGTTTTTGAATACCATGCCTTTGGTGAATAACGCAGTTAGCATCTGATTGACATGACTACTACCGAAAGCCTGCTCAGTCGACTTTGACTGCTCCACAATTTCCTGAACGGTGAATTCTCCGCCACTGTTTTTTAGACGGGCGATGACGCCAAGTAAATCCCGTTGTCGGTCAGTTAGCCGTGCCCACCGGCCTTCAAAAAAATCCATGTCGAGCTTGCGGGATATGCGATCGACGATATCCGCGCTCTTTTCATCGACATCTGGCCGACTATCGGTTAAATAATCGTATAACTCCCTGCACCAGAATTGAATAAAATAAGGATAGCCATTGGTGTAATCGTAAATCATGTCGTTGAGGTCGTTAAAGTATTTTTTTATCAACGTTGATTCTTTATCCAGTGGTTTCATGATTGCTTCATGAGAAGCATCATGGCTTAGATTTTCCAAAGCCATCACTCGGAACATGCGCTCGGCATAGGTGCGCGACTCAACCAGTTTGGGGAACAACGTTGGTAGTCCGGCCAGTGCCAGCATAAAAGGTGCGCCTTGGCTTTGCAGGGAGCTGAAGACATCCAGCAATACGCCCAGAGGGTATTCGTTGTCCTTGCTTCGGTCCGCCAGATTTTGCGCCTCGTCCCAAGCGAATATAATTCCTTTTTTGCCGGGCATGTTCTTTTGCATCAATTCCCATGCGACAAGCAAAATCCGCTTGATTTTGTCCGAAGTCAAACCTGGCTCATATTCAAACAACGTCATCATGGTTTGGTAATCAAAACGGCTTGTTTGACGCTCGGGTGAAGCGATAAAACCGGGGGGAGTCCGTTCATTGAAGGCATACTCCCAATCACCGGAAAAGGTGTTCAAATCTGTCAGCAACCTGCGTGCAAAATTGCTTTCGCTGACAGAGACTGCTTCGGAAATATCGCTACCGACCCAAATCCAGCCGTTTTCGGCGGCATCTTTGCGGAGAGCTTCTCTCATCAGAACGGTCTTCCCGATGCCTCTGATACCGGTCAGAACCAGGTTTTCTAATATCGGAGCCTGGTTCAAGAGTCGGGAGAATTCCCGTCGCTCCATATTTCGTCCAGCGAGATAGGGTGGAGCGTGGGCGGCACCTGGTCTGTATGGGTTTTCTCTCATATGAAAATTAATACAAAATTAGTAGAAAAAGTAAATTTAGCATATCTACTAATTATACATAATTTTCTGATGCAATGAATTGAAGGAAAATATCGAAAAACAGCCTTTGAAGGCTGTTCGGAACTTGTCAAAAAGTCGTGAGGGGGATTCACTTCACCGCAAATTCGGTGCCAGTCACCGTTCCACTTCGGCCACGTCCATCCCTTTCCGCGCGGCATAGTCCTTGACCTGATCGTGATTAATGGTGCCGACGGCGAAGTAGAGGCCGCTGACCGTCGAGGCCGGGTTGTATAAGAGCAAATTCCGCGCTTTCTCCCTGCCCGATTTCGCCGCCACGGCTCAGGCAGCGTTGCCGCCCGGCCGGGTGCGGAACTGGCAGCGTGGAGCGGCGCCCGGTACACTGGAGTAAAGTTTTTGATTCATGAGCGCGGGACGGCGCAGACCATGGATAATATAGCAATCTATCCGGGAACATTTGATCCGATGACCTTGGGGCACATGGATATTGTTTCGCGGGCCTGCGGGCTGTTTAATCGTATAGTGGTGGCGGTGGCTACCGGATCGGGGAAGGAAGCGCTCTTTTCTCTGCCGGAGCGTGAAGAGTTGGCGCGGCAGTCGTTGGCGGAATTCCCCAACGTGGAAGTGGTCTCTCTTGACACGCTGGTGGTGGACCTGGCGCGCAAGCTGGAAGCGCACTTTTTGATTCGCGGGTTGCGGGCCGTTTCGGATTTTGATTACGAGTTTCAACTGGCGGCGGCCAACCGTCGCCTGATGCCGGAGTTGGAAACGCTTTTCCTGATGCCGGCGGAGCCGTTTTTGTTTTTGTCTTCCAGCATGGTGCGTGAGATCGCTGCCCTGGGCGGGGACGTCAGTGGCCTGGTGCCGGATCAGGTATGCCAGGCCCTGGATCGAAAATTGAGGCACCAGGGGTCATGAGCGTTCGGAGTGGCCTTACGCGCCGCCACGGGCAGACGGCACGAGCATTGAAGCCGGCGTTCACTGTGCCGTCCGCGCTAGTCCCCTGGTGTCTGTATGCGCTCTGTTTGGGGCTGGCCTGGCTGCCGCCGGCACGAGGGGACGAGCTACCTGCCGCCCCCGCACAAGCACTGTCGGGACGCGCCGCACTGGCTACCGCGCATCCGCTGGCTACGGAGGCCGGCGCCGAGATCCTGCGGCAAGGGGGCAATGCCTTCGATGCAGCGGTGGCCGTCAGCGCGGCGCTGGCAGTGGTAGAGCCTTACTCCTCTGGAATGGGTGGGGGCGGCTTTTGGCTGTTGCATCGGGAGGCGGATGGCCGGCAGTGGATGCTGGATGGCCGCGAGCGGGCGCCGCTGGCGGCGACGGCGGCCCTGTTTCGGGATGCCGAGGGGAAGCCCGCGCCTGGGCTCAGCCGGGATGGCCCGCTGGCGGCCGCCGTTCCAGGGCAGCCGGCGGCGCTGGCATACCTGGCCGAGCATTACGGCTGTCTCTCACTGGCGCAGAGCCTGGCGCCTGCGATTCGTTACGCCCGGCAAGGATTTGCCGTGACCGAACGCTACCGCAAACTGACCGGGTTTCGCCTGGAGGTTTTGCGCGCCCAGCCCGCGGCTGCAAGCATTTTTCTGCACCAGGGGGAATTGCCTGCGCTGGGCCATCCTATCGTGCAACAGGAGTTGGCGCAGACCTTGACGCAGTTGGGTCGGCAGGGAGCCGATTTTTTTTATCGCGGCGAGTTGGCGCGGCGCCTGGTACATGAGGTGCGCCGTGCGGGCGGCGTATGGAGCCTGGCTGATTTGGCGGGTTACCAGGTGGTCGAACGCGAGCCGACCCAAAGCCACTACCGCGGCATTCAGATCGTTTCCGCGCCACCGCCTTCTTCGGGCGGGCTCGTGATGGGCCTGGCGTTGAACATACTGGAACAATTGGGCCCGGTGCCGCGCGACCCAGTGCAGCGCATGCATTTGGAGATTGAAGCGATGCGCCGCGCCTACTGGGTGCGCGCCCGGTACTTGGGGGATCCGGATTTTACCTCGATACAACCGGAGGAATTTTTAAGCGCGAACTATGCCGTCCGGCAGGCGCTGGACATCATGCCCGATCGCGCCACTGCCAGCACCGATCTGCCACCGTTGAACCCGTTGCCCCGGACGGGCACGCACACGACGCATTTTTCCGTGCTGGACGCCGAGGGGAACCGTGTCGCTGCAACCCTCAGTATCAATTTGCCTTTCGGTTCGGGCTTCCTGGTTCCCGGTACCGGGCTGCTTTTGAACGATGAGATGGATGATTTTGCAATCCATCCGAACGTATCCAACGCATACGGCCTGGTGGGGTGGGAGGCTAATGCGCTCGAACCCGGCAAGCGTCCGCTTTCCAGCATGACGCCTACTTTTTTGCAGACGCCGGATCAGATCGCTGTGTTGGGCACGCCCGGAGGAAGTCGCATCATCAGCATGGTGCTGCTGGCCGTGCTGGATTTTGCCCAGGGCCGCGCCGCGGAAGACTGGATCAGCCGCCCGCGTTACCATCATCAATACATGCCCGATGAGGTTCAGTTTGAGTTGGGCGGACTCTCTACGGAAGAGCAGCAGGGCCTGCAACAGCTAGGGCACCGCCTGGCGGAGAAAAACCGGCGTTATGGCAACATGCAGGTGGTGCTGCGGGACGTGCGCAGTGGCGAGTTGAGCGCATTCAGCGATCCGCGCGGAGAAGGCACCGGCGCCGTGATCCAGACCCCGCCGCAGGCGCTTTGTCAGCGTTGACAGCGGGGGCAGAAGTAGCTGGTGCGCTGCTGCTGACGCTGCGCCCGGATGGTTCCCGTACAGCGCGGACAGGGTTGGTCGCCGCGGGCGTAGACGTCCATCTGCAGTTGAAAGTAACCGGGATTGCCGGCACTGTTGACGAAGTCGCGCAAGGTGGTTCCGCCGGCTTCGATGGCGCGTTCGAGCACGCTGCGCACCGCGTCCGCCAGCCGTTGGTAGCGCGCCCGTGAGATCCGGCCTGCCGGGCGGCTGGGCGAGATGCCGGCCTGGAACAAGGCCTCGTTTGCGTAAATGTTGCCGATCCCGGCCACGTTGCGCCCGTCCATCAGGAAACTCTTGACCGCTGCGCGGCGCCCTCGCGAGCGGCGATAAAGGTGCTCGCCGTTAAACTCAGCTCCCAACGGCTCCGGTCCCAACCGGGCCAGCAGAGGGTGGTGCCGGATCTCATCGCGGCTCCAATGCACGGAGCCGAAACGCCTGGGATCCCGCAGTCGCAGCAGCTTGCCGGAATTGAAACAGAGGTCGAGCCGATCATGCTCTTCCGGCGCTACCGTACGGTTCAAGATGCGCAGACTGCCGGACATGCCCAGGTGCAGCAGCAGGCAGCCGCGCTCTGCCTGCAGCAGCAGGTATTTGGCGCGCCGCTCGACCTGGCGGATGGACTGTCCCGGCAACTCGGCGGCCAGCGTCTCCGGCACCGGCCAGCGCAGCCGCGGATCATATATGCGCACGGCTTGCACTTGTGCGCCCTGCACGTGGGGCGCGATGCCGCGACGGGTGGTTTCTACTTCCGGCAACTCTGGCATGTCCCCTCTGCTCCGTGGTATGCGCTTCGCGCTGTGACAACCTTGCCCGCAGCCTCGGTCCGTTTGCGCATCAGCGCATCGGGCTCGCCTGGGCCCCGATCGGTTTCCGGTTCAGGCCGTCCCGGCTGCCCCGGCTGTTGCTGGGACAGCCGCAGGCATTTTTGCCGTGCCGGTTGGCGCTGCTTGCGCCGTGGTGGCACGGCAAAAATGGGGCCTTATCCGCCTGGCTGACCAGGCAGCCGCTGCGGCCCAGTTATTCACTCCATCACAGTGCTGGGCCAGATGCTGCGCACGGTAATGCCACTATCAGTATCATTACTGCTACAACTCTTTTCACTGACTTGCCTATCCGCATAACACCTGCAATAACAGGCAAATGGTATTTAGCTGAAATTTTGGAACGTAGTGACAAAAGCCAAACAGTATTTGTCCTTGTTGATTGCCTTGTTAGCAGCGTTTCCTGGTTAAGACTGTTGTTCTCTGACTCTTCTGGCAAAAATCCAATGCCCAAAGAAAACAATTAAATATATGAATATAAATATAAGGTTGTTAACTAATTCTTGAAGAGCTTGGCGCTGCTCCGATTTTAAAATTTGCGCATATTCACTTGTTCTTTTTTGAGTTAAAGCGTCCCCAGAAGGAAAAATTTCAGGGTTATTTTCCCTCGTATATTGAGACTTGTTCGAATAACACTCTTTGAATTTTTGATTTGATTGATGACATTCAAACGGCATATTGCTGATGGTGAATTCCGGGACTGATAGCTCAACAATGTTCCATGAAGCAAAGCCTGCAGTAACAACAAAACAAGCTACAGTAAAAAAGCAAACCGCTAGAGCATATATTTCCAATATTGTTTTCTTCATTCCATATCTCCTTATTTGAAGCAATGTTCTGATTATTCACTCCGGCGCGTTTACGCGTCCGGTTCAGCGCCTTGTTCGGCGCTGCATTACATGAAGTCTTCCTATGGCTTGACAATTTTGCTGCGTCTGGCGCCGTAGGCGCGTAGTTCATAATCTTATGATACCTGTTTCTCGGTAACAATTATCGACTTCATTGGCAATTTATTTGTGTTAGGCTGCTACAGAAAGGTGAAAGCTTCTTCTCAAGCGTTCTCTATGGCGCATAAATGTTTTTGTCTCTCTTTGAATGGCTACCCAACAGGGGGAAGGTCAGAAGGACCATTTGTCAAAATTAAAAAGTAGCGGCAGGTGGTCGGCATGCCTGGTGGCCGGCATTTGACAGGAATGACCGACGGGAAAGAGCAATATTGGGCGTGTCAACTGAAGTCAGTCAGATTGCGGGTATTCCAGGACCGGACGACGGCTTCGCGAATCTCTTTCTTTTCTTGGTGAGATAATGGAAAATAGGATGTTCATGCTTCCTGTACTTGCTGGCAAAGTCCAAGCTGAACGAGGACGCCTGCAACAACGCATTTTGTGCCGGGGTCGGCGACCGGACTGAAGTCAGGCATACCTGCTGGCATCCGAGTGGTAGCCGTTACGTCAAGATTGATTGCGAAATGGATGATACTGTCTATAAAGGCGGGATGGATAAATGCAGCAGCTTGGACAGTGTGCAGACAGCGCTGTTCTTTGCACACCTGACCGGCAAAAAACCCGCAGTGATCATTGACGACACGGACGGGCATGTTGGTCGGTTCGAGCACCGTATGAAGACCGCCGGTGAGGCGGTCGGCGTGGAATCTTTAAGGAGACATTAGACATCATGACCGTCAAGCCACCAGAGCTATTTATTGCTTATGCCCATGAGGATGAAGGGCTTAAGGATGCGCTATTAGTTCAATTGGCAAACCTAAAAGGGGAAATTAGCATTTGGCACGATGCTGAGTTGACGCCTGGCGATAAGTGGCAGCAAGTTAGGGATGAGCACCTGGCCCGTGCAGATATGGTGCTTTACCTTGCCAGCCCCAATAGTATCGCTTCGAAGGAGGTTAATAAGGAAATAGCTCAGGCATTGGATGATAAAATCTTTATCCCAATCATCTTGCGCCCATGTGATTGGAAAGGGCAGGAGGTTAAGGGGAAATCGATTAAAGAATTCCTGGCCTTGCCCAAAGACGGAAAACCAATAACCTCATGGGGCAACCGAGATAAAGCATGGCAGGATGTGATTCATGGGATTCGCCGAACGTTGCAGAAGCCGAAGCCAGCGCGGAAAGCACCTGGTTCCCAAGCTGTTTCTGCAGACCTTGCAGGAGTCATTTTTAACTTAGCCAATGCTCAATATTTCTTGGGCGCATTTGAAGATGCACTCCAAAACTATACCAAGGCGATAGCGCTTGAACCAGACTCCGACGGCGCCTACAACAATCGCGGCACTGTATTGAGCGAGCTCAATCGGCCCGATGCAGCCTTGGATGATTACACCAAGGCGATAGCGCTTAACCCAGACGACGCCGGCACCTACTACAATCGCGGCGCTTTATTGTACGTACTCAATCGGCTCGATGAAGTCTTGGATGATTACTCCAAGGCGATAGAGCTTAACTCAGACGACGCCGACACCTACAACAATCGCGGCACTGTATTGAGCGAGCTCAATCGGCCCGATGAAGCCTTGGATGATTACGCCAAGGCGATAGAGCTTAACCCAGACGACGCCATCACCTACTACAATCGCGGCCTTTTATTGAGAGAGCTCAATCGGCCCGATGAAGCCTTGGATGATTACGCCAAGGCGATAGAGCTTAACCCAGAAGACGCCGACGCCTACAACAATCGCGGCTTTTTATTGAGAGAGCTCAATCGGCCCGATGAAGCCTTGGATGATTACACCAAGGCGATAGCGCTTAACCCAGAAGACGCCGACGCCTACAACAATCGCGGCTTTTTATTGAGAGAGCTCAATCGGCCCGATGAAGCCTTGGATGATTACGCCAAGGCGATAGCGCTTAACCCAGAAGACGCCGACGCCTACAACAATCGCGGCTTTTTATTGAGAGAGCTCAATCGGCCCGATGAAGCCTTGGATGATTACGCCAAGACGATAGCGCTTAAACCAGACTATGTCGACGCCTACAACAATCGCGGCATTTTATTGGACGGACTCAATCGGCCCGATGAAGCCTTGGATGATTACGCCAAGGCGATAGCGCTTAAACCAGACTATGTCGAAGCCTACAACAATCGCGGCTTTTTATTGAAAAACCTCAATCGGCCCGATGAAGCTTTGGATGATTACGCCAAGGCGATAGCGCTTAAACCAGACTACGCTAAAGCCTACTACAATCGCGGCGTTTTATTGCAAGAACTCAATCAGCGCGATCAGTCCGTCAAAGATGTAACAACGGCAAAAGAGCTGTTTCAAGAGCAAGGCAATCAAGAAGGAGTTACAAGATGCAAGGCCTTGCTAAAAAAATGGGGTGCAGAATAAGTCTTTAGTGCTGATCTGCCGTCGCAATATGGCGGTCTTCGTGCCCACTTTTGCGCACTAAAAGATAGTGACATGATCAGGTACACCCCCTCCTTCCCGGCGCGCTATGCTTGCGCGCATGGACGAATCACAGCAATCAAGCTGCGCGGTTGAGCTACCCGCCGGTGATGCGCCACCGGCGTGGATACAGCTGCTGCCTGGCGGCGCTGGTGCCTGGACAACCCCGCCGGCGTGATTGTCGCCAGCCTTAACTGGCAGCCGGTACGGCTGTCCGGCGCCGAAGGCGCGTAGTTAATTGACTTGTTACACATTGAGTTTCTCAACATGCTTGGTTAGTTTTTCTTCAATTTGCATGATCCTGAGAATTGGGGACTTTAGTGCTTTCGTCTCTTTTGCGGCATATTCTCTTAATCGGACCAAATACTTTAAATAGTTTTGGTTGATGACAGGATCTAGCTTTACTTGAAACTCTTTCCGCAAATTCTCCTTTATTTCTTCAATATCTCGCATTTGGTTATGTTTAGCGTTAGGCCCCTGATTTTTCACGATTGGCGACCAAAGCATAAAGTGCTTTTCATAGTCCTTAAAATACTTGTTAGCGTACTGAATATTTTTGTGAAACTTCCGCGTGAAGCGCTCTACATTCTCAGGCTGGTTATTTTTTGCGTAGTTAAGACCTGTTACCAAGTGCGTAGCGACTTCGCAAATATAGACAATTCTGTCTTTTGGGTTGATGCCAACGACATCAATTTCTCCCTGAACATCTGGCGTATACAGATTGTATTCGACGAAGTCACACCTTAAAAAGAGTTTAAGGCACTCTCCTACGAATTCTTCTCCTGGATTTTGCACTGGTTCTCCCTGATACGTGTAACGTCCAGGCTAACCGGCGCGGTTACGCGTCCGGTTCAGCGCCTTGTTCGGCGCTGCATTACATGAAGTCTTCCTATGGCTTGACAATCACCTTGCCAACGCTTCGGCCGGATTCAAGCTGTGCATGGGCGTCCGCCATCTCTTCAAACGCGAACACCTTCGACACGTGGGGCTTCAGTGCTCCGGTTTCAAGCATGCCCTTCAGTGTATTCATGTCCGTACCACTCGACTGAACGAGGAGAAATGAAACGTCAATATGGCGTTGTTCAGCGATAACCTTGACGTTTTCAGGGAGTTCCGGCGTGGGCAGGGAAATCACCTGCCCACCGTCCTTGACCACCTTCAGTGAGTTTGCGAGTACTTCACCGCCCATCCCGTCCAGAACAAAATCAATGTCTGAAGCGATCTCTTCAAAGCGCTGCTCCCGATAGTCAATATGTTCATCAGCACCCAACGAAAGCACGAAATCTTTGTTCCTGGCGGAAGTGGTCGTGGTGACATGGGCGCCAAGGTGTTTGGCAATCTGAATCGCGAAATGCCCCACACCTCCCGACCCTGCATGGATTAGTATCTTATCTCCCTGCTTCACCCTGGGCTGGAGAACCTGCAAGGCGGTCAGTGCAGCAAGTGTGGTGGCTGCTGCTTCCTCAAACGAGGTATTCGCCGGCATTCTTGCGAGATGGGCTTCCGGAGCCGCCACATACTCCGAATAACCCTTTCCGTGGCCAGGGAAGTTGACCATGCCGAACACAGGGTCACCAGGTTCAAAGAGCGTAACGTTGTCTCCGACGGTACTGACTTCGCCGGCTATGTCCCAACCGAGGATGACCGGACGTTCAGTTCCCACGATCATATTGAGAGCCGCCTCGAATGCCCTGACTTTGAAATCCACGGGGTTGATGCTGATTGCTCTCACTTTAACCAGCACTTCGTCCTTTTGGAGAACGGGTTGCTCGACCTCTTGCAAGACAAGGTTCTCAACTCCCCCCGCTTCATTCAACACATATGCTTTCATGATGTACTCCTTTCGATCTTCTTGGTTGTGGCCAAGGCTAATTCTGCTGCCTTCATTCTGATGCCGAACGTCTCAATCAGCTGCCGCGATAGCGGTCGGCTGCATTGAAGAGACTGTAAAATTTACTGTGTAAATGGCGGGTTATCACAGTGAAGCTCGCTCACCGAACAAGATCATAAACTGGCTCATCGCCTGTTTCCAATCCCGGATCGGCATGGTCCACTTCCGCGTGATTTCATGCAAGGCCAAGTATAATACTTTCATCACCGATTCATCGTTCGGGAATGAGCGCCTCGTTCGGGTTACCTTGCGCAGCGAGGCATTCAGCGATTCTATGGCATTGGTGGTGTAGATTACCTTGCGGATCTGTGGCGGATAATCGAAGAACACGCTCAGGCGCTCCCAGTTGTTACGCCAGGATTGGCTGATGCCCGGATGTTCCTGGTCCCAGCGCTCGGCAAAAGCCGCCAGGGCTTGCTCCGCTTCCGTGAGGGTGGATGCACTGTAAATACGCCTCAAGTCAGCGGCAACCGCTTTGCGCTGTTTCCAGCTCACATAGCGCAGAGAATGGCGAACCTGATGTACGATACACAGTTGCACCCGGGTTTGCGGGTAAACGGCCTCTATGGCTTGCGCAAAGCCCTTCAAACCATCGCTACAGGCGAGCAAGATATCCTGTACCCCGCGGTTCTTCAGCTCGGTCATGACCGATAGCCGGAACCGGGCGCCCTCGGTCTGCGCCAGCCACAAGCCCAGCAGCTCTTTCTCCCCCTCCCGGTTGATGCCCGGCGCCAGGTAAACCGATTTATTCTCTACCCCACCCGAAGAACGGCTGCGAACCACCAGGGCATCCAGATAGACAATGGGATAAACGCTGTCCAGCGGGCGCTTCTGCCAGGCCTTGACCTCCTCCATCACCCCATGGGTGACCTGGGAGATAAAACTGGCTGACACCTCAACACCATAGACCTCCATAAAATGGGCTTGGATATCCCGGGTGGTCATACCCTTGGCATACAGGGAGATAATACGCTCATCGAAGCCGTTGAGCTGCCTTTCGCCCTTCTTGACCCGCTGCGGGGCAAACTGGCCATTGCGGTCACGGGGGACTGGCAGATCGATCTCTGCGTGAACACTGCGTACAGTTTTGCCGCTTTTGGTGTTGCGAGAGTTGCCGGTGTTATTGCCCGCCACGTTATGTTTTGAATAGCCGAGATGTTGTTCCATCTCGGCTTCAAGGACGCGTTCCGCCACGCTTTGGTGAGCTGCTTGAGCAAGCCATCCTCACCCAAAATATCTTCCGGTGATGTGTTGCCTTCCAGTAGCTGGTTGATCAATTTGTCTGATATTGGCATTGGTTAGTCCTCCAGAATTAACAATGCCATTTACACAAACTTTTTTACAGTCTCTAGAATTTCGGCATGCTCCTGCGCTCTCACATAAAAAGGTGTTCCAACGCGTCTGATATGCTCTAGAACATCGGGATCATTAATATCATTTAAAATGGACAGATCAATGGTATAGGGCAAGAGAAGTCCGTCCAAGTCATCAAGGATTCTAAACAGTAGATGCAAAGTCATATCACCGTTGTTACAGATAGTCAGGTCAATGTCAGATCCGTTTCGGTGATTTCCTTTAGCGCGCGAGCCATACAAAATAACCTTGTCAACTTGCGGATAACGGGAAAATACCCCACATATCTTTTGAGTGACCGATTCCGATAAACCGTATTTCATTATTCTTTGTCTCGCTTTAATTTTTCCAGTTTTTTCTGGAACATTTGAAATTCTGTAAAATAGTTGTCAAGAATAGCTGCAACAATCTTCAAAGCAGTAGACTCATTATAGGAGTGCGAAGTCAAATTGCGACTTTTGATCATGTCCATCCAGACTTCACCGTTTTCAATCAAGCCTTCTTTGAATGCGATGCGCGTGGCATCTATTGAACCCCGTATACCCTCAACACCGCCCTCCTTAAAATAATCTTTCAAGGTGTTCCATGCCAACTCATGGGTGTATTCAAAGCCCTGAATCAAGCCTTGTGACTCCAGCATTGAGAGTTTGCGTCGCCGCGCCAGTTCAACAGCCTCCTGCAATTGAGAAAGAGCCTTACGAAAATGACCAGCCCTATGGAGCCAACGAGTGTCTTCTTTCTCATTCATAGAGAGTCGCCATAAAATGCTTTGTTTCGATTTTTGTCCCCCTTGCTGACACCAAAATCCTTATCGTCCATTTCTGAAAGATTTACATAGAGCTGATTTTTGTTCAGCAATTCAGCAAGTAGTTTCTTTTGTTTGTTCAAGCCATTTTCCTGTTTACCGATTTCGATGAAATCATTAACCGCTGCTTCCGGTAGTTCAGAGTTCACATGCCAATTTAGGAATGAAATCTCAGCAATGTCTTGCCATAGTATAACGAGTGCTTGGGAGGATTTGGCGGATTGGATCTTTCCAATATAGGCCTCGTTGTATTTCATCAATTCGCAGTAGATAAAATCTCTACCACCTTGCCAGTTGACGGATTTTGAAATACCAGATTGATCATAGTCCTTAAATTTCTCGATCAATGTGTTTTTCGTTCTTTTCCCAATTAAATTTTGCAAACGGATTGTGCTATTGCTTTCTCCATAATTAAGTTGTTCGATTCCAATATATTGCCTTTCCATTTTATGAGCTACCGCCGCCGTTGTTCCACTTCCTAAATGGTAGTCTATAACAATATCATGCTTTTTCGTTCCCATTTCAATTACTCTCTTTAATAGCTGTTCGGGTTGGCCTTCCCCCTGTTGGGTAGCCATTCAAAGAGAAACAAAAACATCATATCATGCAGCCTTTAATGACTGACCTTTCCCCTGAAATAGTTGGGCTCGGTTTTCTTTCCTTCACAGACGATAAGAATTTTATTGTGTGGTTTCCTGTAAGCACTGCCTCGCCTGAAGGGCTTGTGCTCCCTTTCTCTTTTCATTTTTTTATATTTGCATCTCTGGAACGTAAGGCAATGCTCCATAAACGCCGGATAAATAGGTTGCTTCCAGATTTTCGCGACCCTTGCGTGGGTGAAAATCAGTCAAAGGAAAAACCTGGGTTGCCTGGGTTTTGTCCTTTTCACAGAACCAGATTTGATCGCGGCGTAAAATTTCCTGATTCAGAATAGAGGTTTCATGTGTGGTAAAGACAAGTTGTGCATTCTTGGGATTGGTTTTTTGGTTATTGAAGAGACGCACCAAATACTCTACTAATTTTGGATGCAAGTTATCGTGCAGTTCGTCAATGCAAAGCACATGGCCTTTTTCCAGGATGTCAATCCAAGGGCCTGCAAGGAAGAACATTTTCTGTGTGCCATCTGATTCATCTTTAATATCAAAAGTAACAGGCTTTCCATCAGTCCCTTTATGAACCATTGTTATCCTGTCAATCGTTTGTTTTTCTGCTGCATTGAGCAGGGTTTGCTTGACGTCCTTGGACAGGTCCGGATGTGGGTTTGTCGCCATTAAGGGTTGTTTGAAATTTTCTTTTCTCACGAGGACGTCGTCAATATTCAAATCTGCTTTTTTGAGAAAATCCAGAATTCTCTTCTTATCTTTATCTTCACAGAAACGAGCGCTGAAGTTATTGTGCCACGAGTCAGAAATCGCAAGGCATAGGATATTTCTGAACCAGTCATACACGGGCTGTAGTTGCCGACTATTGAGTTGTATAGCAGTGGAAAGAAACAGAGCGTTCTCGCGCGTTGCTTTTTGCCAAATAGTTTTTGATCCGGTTAGCGATGCACCTAAGCTCCACTGGTATTCGTCGTTGTCCCAAACGCGGGTGAACCAACGTTGACGACGTCCTTCAGGGTAGGTATAAAGCCATTCTTCCATGATGCGCTTCTCTGTTGCTGAAAATCCATACTGATAACGAATTCCTTCCGCGATGAAAATCATCTCAAATTTACTGGGTGCGTTGCGCGAATCAGGATGTAATTTGAACGGAGTAACATTAAGTGGTTCTCCTCTTGATTTTTCCAAGACAGACCCCTTAACAATCATACTCATCATCAAAAGGGCAAATAGCAGGTTGGTTTTGCCCGCCGCGTTAGGGCCATAGATTGCTGCGGCGGGCAACAATTTTATGTTTGACCCGTCCTTAAGCGGTGCGTCAAAAGTGTTGGTGTCAATCAACTCCTTGTTTTTGGACGCCACCATGCTGAAAGTCTGTTCGTCCTTTATAGACCCGAAATTGGTGACACTGAACTCAATTAGCATGATTACTACCTCTTGATTGGTGATAACGGCGAATTTTGCCGTAATTATACAAATAAACAGGTATTTGTTAATTTTAATGTCCATTTTTGGCAATAATTACCAAAAAACCGGGTTTCTATTGGTTTTGACCCACTGGACACCCCCCAATTTCCCGCTACATTCCCCCAATGCACACCCCCCCACAGTCCGGCAACTGGTCCATTCTTTCACGAACGACGGCTTAAGTTGCGAGGCGTGGGTGGCCGGAGGCGCTGGCGGCGGCGGGGCAGGTTGAGGGGGTGTTTGTTCGCATCAATCATGACGTGCTGGATCAAGCCGCTCACAATTGATCGCGTGCGTGCGGCTATACGCTTTATGGACATTTCCTGTATCTGAAACACTTGCTTGGCGACGCGCCAGAGGTCGGGTTCTACCTCGACCAGGACTCCGGCATGCGCGCCGCGTGCTTGTCGATCTGGGCGGATCAGATCAAGGAAGGCCGGGCGCATGCGTTCTACTTGCGCTACAACAAGAATCTAACCGTCGATCAGAAAAAGGCGCGCACGCAGGGGCGGATCTCAGCAAAAATGAAGCAGCGACCGCAGGATTGGCAGCACTTGCGCGAAGCCATGCGGCAGGCGAGCCGAGACGGGGTGCCGAAGGGGCCGTGGAAGGATCGCTGGGTGTGCCATCCGCATACCAGCATGTTTGAACCGGAAAAAGAACTCGCGGCGCTAACGCCGATCCCAGGGCGCAATGAGGATGAACAGGCGGATCGGCATCTGAGTGCTTCCCTGCATGGCGTGAGCCGTTTCTTTATGCAAGTACGGCGCATGCTGAGCCTGTTTGAGCGCCCCCATGTGACCGGGAACCAGAATCCCCAGAATCAGCGCTATGTCTACAGTGCTTATGCGCCGTATAGCCCGACCGTGGCAATCCAAATGTTGGACATATTCCGAGGCTATTACAACTACTGCAAGCCCAGCGCGGACGGCGCCACGCCGGCCATGCGCCTGGGACTCGCCGACCACGTGCTTGGGGTTGAGGAAGTGTTGGGAGCCGAGGCGCCAGAGCCTCCGGTTCGCAGACGGCACCCCCGACCGCCGGAGCCGGAGCCTGCCGACGAAGCGGGGGAAGAGGTGGAGGAGCTTTGTCCCTAGTTGCCGTCCCTGGATTTGATTTTGCCACCGTATCGTTATGCTCCTGTATAACTGATGCAGTGCAGTGGGATCTCTTTTCGGGATCCCCGCTGAATACAATACCTGTTAAAGCCCGCTACGGGGTAGCTCCTTGTGGATTGACTCAACGCACCAGGCGATGGCGGGCTATATGCTGGTGGACACCCTGATCGCCTATCCAGAGCAGTGGGTTCATTCTGCCGGCACAGGTCGCACTGGCTCTTTGAGGGCCCCGGCATCTGCCCGCTTTTCCGCCGGGCCTCCTCGGGCCCGTCTGATAGGAGTGCGCCCGTCCCGGCCTACCCTACGGAACCCTCGTTTCAGGCATCCCCTGCCGTTTCCCCTGCGGATACCGTCTTATGTAGCCCAGGGCGCTTTGGATTACCGCTATTGTGATATGCCTCGGCGTATTGATGGGTCAATGGCGATCGCCTTGTCGTAATCCGCTATCGCTCCTTGATGGTCGCCCAGGAGATACTTTGTACCTCCGCGATTGTTATATGCCTCGGCATATTGAGGGTTAATGGCGATCGCCTTGTCATAATCCGCTATCGCTCCTTGAGGGTCGCCCAGGGCATCCTTTGTAACTCCGCGATTGTTATATGCATCGAAATATTGAGGGTTAATGGCGATCGCCTTGTCGTAATCCGCTATCGCTCCTTGATAATCGTCCAGGACATGCTTTGTAGTTCCGCGACCATAATATGCCTTCGCATCTTGAGGGTTAATGGCTATCACCTTGTCATAATCTGCTATCGCTCCTTGAGGGTCGCCCAGGAGATACTTTGTACTTCCGCGATTACCATATGCCTCGGCATATTGAGGGTTGATGGCGATCGCCTGGTCGTAATCCGCTATCGCTCCTTCACGGTCGCCCAGGGCATCCTTTGTAAGTCCGCGATTACCATATGCCTCGGCAAATTGAGGGTTGATGGCGATCGCCTTGTCGTAATCCGCTATCGCTCCTTGAGGGTCGCCCAGGAGATACTTTGTACCTCCGCGATTGTAATATGTTTCGGCATTTTGAGGGTTAATGGCTATCGCCTTGTCATAATCCGCTATAGCTCCTTGACGATCGCCCAAGGCATCCTTCGCAACTCCGCGATTGTAATATGCTTCGGCATCTTGAGGGTTAATGGCTATCGCCTTGTCGTAATCCGCTATCGCTCCTTGACGGTCGCCCAGCGCATCCTTTGCAAGTCCGCGATTGTTATATGCTTCGTCATCTTGAGGGTTAATGGCTATCACCTTGTCATAATCCGCTATCGCTCCTTGATGGTCGCCCAGGGTATCCTTTGCAACTCCGCGATTGTAATATGCATAGGCAAATTGAGGGTTAATGGCTATCGCCTTGTCATAATCCGCTATCGCTCCTTGATGGTCGCCCAGGGTATCCTTTGCAACTCCGCGATTGTAATATGCATAGGCAAATTGAGGGTTAATGGCTATCGCCTGGTCGTAATCCGCTATCGCTCCTTGATGGTCGCCCAGGGCATGCTTTGCACCTCCGCGATTGAAATATGCCTCGGCATCTTGAGGGTTAATGGCTATCGCTTGGTCGTAATCCGCTATCGCTCCTTGATGGTCGTCCCGATACTTGTAGACGTCGGTAGCCAGCGAGGGGATGGGTATCAACGCGGGCAGGCTCGACAGCAGGCAGGACAGCAGGCAGCACACGGCGCGACGGGCGCGCCCCGTCAACGGATGTCGGCACTGGGCCGGGCTGACGGCGGATACCGCCCCTGCTGGCTTGTTCGTCGATTTTGCCACCGTGGCACTCCTTTTCTTCCCGCTGCGTTGACCTTAAAGATAGCCCCAAAAACAAGCAAAGTATAGTGCGTAAGCTGGCACCGGCACGGGTCTTGGCACCAGTCCCGCAGCTGCCGACAGATCAGCTTCGTTGCAGAGCAGTGGTTTCGTTCTGTCGGCACAGATCGCACCGGCTCTTTAGAGGCCAAGTCCCCCATGACGAGGGAACTCCAAGCTTTCTCTGTCTGTGCCGGGGTCGCACTAGCGGGTTTCTAAGATTTGATCCGGCGCGACGAGATAAGTATTTATTTTTTAACATTTTCTATTTCGCAGATTGTTTTCAAAAAAAACCATAACCGGCTTACAAGAAACCAGGGCGTTTCGGCCGATACGTCCGCCGTCCGGCGATTTCGGAAAAGCGGCTTTCGTTAACGTCGAACGGCAACATCCGCTATCCGCTGAAGACGCCTTATCGAGATGGCACTACTCACGTCATCTTCGAGCCGCCGGCTTTCATGGCTCGGCTGGCTGCCCTGGTGCCGAAGCCCAGGGTTGACCTGACTCGATTCCACATCACCCACTGCCGGACTTATCCGAAGCCACCCATGAATGCTCGCTGCGAGCGCTTCAGCCGCACTGCGTCATTCGTTGACTGTCACGAGGGGCTGTGCTGTTCACCGATGTCGCTGCTTGCAACCGAAAACTCGCCGACTGGCCGGTGTTGTGCAACATCACACGACCCCCTGGTGCTGCGGTCTCCCGTACAATCCTCACTGATCAACCACGCGGCGTGCCATATTGCGGAAGAGGCAAACCAAAAGCTCATGCGCGCCAAAATTCCGGGCGGCGAATAAAAACAAGCCGCCCGTCCGTATTGTTTGCCATTGCCACGGCGCACGTTGTTCGTGCCGGCGCCTTGACGTCCGCTCCAACACCACCCGGTTCAGCCCGGTTTTACTTAAGCCGCTGAGTTCATTGCAGTTGTGACGGCTTACTATATGACAGCCTGGATATGCCGGATGAGAGAGGTGCTATTCACAAATGTCAAATCATACGTGCTCGTCATACCTTGCGCGAGGTCTTTCCTCAGGCCGAATGCGCAAACAACAAACTGATTTTTATTAATACGCAGCTGTTTCCTTAATGACAAATATTTATCAATATCCTGGCGAAATTCTCCTGATTTGCATTCTATGCAAATGGGAACATTCTTTTCCGTTAATAAAAATAAATCAATCTCATTGGTATCACACGTTAGTGAACTTAATTTCCATGGATCTGGCACATGCAGGGGCTATTTTTTGTTCACGAAAAAATTCTAATAACTTCATTAATATAAACCACTCCATCCATTTGCCGTTAAAAAAAGCTTTAATTACGGGAGCTTTTTGTAGTGTGAGCCAAATAACTTTATCCTTCTTCTTATGGTCATATCTTGCGACGAATGAATAATCATAAAGCGCTTTGCAAAAGGATATTATTTGATTAATTTCTTTGGATTCTTTTGCTGCCAGTTCAATTTTGACATTGGTGTAACCTTTATTCTGTACATATTTTATTTGGTTACTCACATTACTGAGCACAGTAAAATTATTACCCAGCGACAGCGCTATTTCATCAAAAAAGCCGGTTGTATCCGCAGTATCCGGGTTGACATTAGTTTTGATATTGCGTTTTCCAAACCATTGCCGGATGGGCTCCAGGTTGTTAGTGTGCGTTAAAACATTTGTGTTGTGAATATCAGTTTCTTCAAATGAACTATTTTCAACAGGTTTATTAAGTTCCTTGCACAAGAGATAGGCTTCATGTATGGTGGAGAATAGCTTAACCCTTTCTATCTCGCCCTTGCCGAATTCGGCTTTTAACTCTCGTTGCCGAACGGGATTCCCACCGAAGCGAAATCTTTTTGAGTTACCCGGGTTTTTCACTTTCCATACCCCCCAAGAACGCGGAGAAGTCCAGTTGGGGTTTCTGGGATCAACGCTTAGTGCAGACCAATCCAGTTCACTCATAGACAAAACCCAAGTTATGCGGCGTATAACGATCAAACTCAGCGGCGGCGTAGCCGTCCGCTGGAGTGATTTGTTAGGCGATTAATAAAAAATGGGGTAGCTTTCATCACCCCTACGGTTATTTACTTAACTTTTGGAGGAGCGTTCCCACGCTTGTCGCCGGAAGGCTTCCTAATTTTTTTGGAAGGCAAGTTGTCGACAGGTCTTGAAGGTCCTCTGTCGCCACCTTTTCCTCTTCCACCGCTTCCTTCTTTGCTTCCGCCAGAACCACTTGATTTAGCCATCAAGCCATCTCAATGTTAATGCACAGAGTAATAAAGAATTAAACAATCGCTGTGCGTTCAACTGCCCAACTATTAGTAGACAGCCTAGCATACTAAAAAACGCAGACAAACACTTCCGTCTGCCAGGCAAGGATTTCTCCGATGAGCGGGTATTCCTCACAGGCGTATCCATTCTTGCGCCATTGGGCGGCATCCTCGACAAGTCTGTCGGATTGACAATTCCGCCGCGCTTCATTGCCCGGCTTTTAGGCCCGCGTTGGTTCAACGGACACGCGGGTTATCCGGGCTCGGTATGCGGTTCGAGCTCGGCTTGCGGTGGGTCCTCTGCGGGCGCACCGGCAGGGGGGGTCGGTAACTCGATCTCTGCCGGGATCAGGGCGCTGCCTGTGCCCAGGTTGAATCGGTATTGTATGCCCATGTCCGGACGAGCCAGGCTCAGATCGGGCGCGTTCGATCGCAAGGCGAATCGGATGCGCTCGGCCTCTCGATTTTCCAGCCATAGATCGGTGATCGCATCTGCGTCCTCGGGCAAGCGCTCAACCAACGATGCCCGGGCATTGATCCAGGCGCCGGCGGTGCGCAGTCCCTGCTCCGCGGAGATAGTCTCATCGCCTTGCTCCAGGTTCAGGCGCTGACCTTCGATCTCAATGAAGATCGGATGAAATCCAGCGGGCAGCAGACTGTGATCGGCAAAGAATAATTCTTGTCCTTGCAGCAGGGGCAGGGTGTGATCCTCGGCCAGGTAGACTTGTCCCTGATGCAGAAAGTAGCGCTGATAATTGAGCACGTTGACCAGGCCAAAGGCGATCTGATGCTGATCCAGCCAAATCTGAGCACGGGGGTGCTCGAGTCCGTAGACGGCCCAGTCTTTTTCTTCCGCCGGGACCGGAGTGGGTTCGGAATAGAGCAGATCATTCAGCATGCGCTCGATGCGGAAGCTGTCGGCGGGCAGATCCATCGGGCTGATCATGCGCCAGCTTTGTCCCTGCCGCTGGATTTCGATGGCAGCAATCCCAGGCCGATGAATGCGGATGCGCTGCATCGGGTGCTCGTCTGGTTTCAGCCAGGATTCAGTACGGCCCTGCTGATCCACGCGGCGCAGTGTCTCGATGATTAGCAGGGCCAGCCCTGCGAGCAACAACAGCAAGGCCCAGTTGGCCAGTTGGTACTTGCGCATCTGCGTTAACGCTTTAATTGCCGGTAGCGGCGCAGGCGCCAGCCGGCGAAGACCAGTGCCGCCGGCAGCAGGAAGACAAAAAACACACTGTACAGATTCAGCGCTTCCAGCGAGAGATCCAAGCGCGTGTCTTTAGGCTCGATCTGCGGGATGGAGAGCAGGCCGGTGTTGGTGCTCAGCCAGTCCACCATGCGCAGTCCTAACTCGATGTTGCCGCCGTTTTGCAGGTAGGTGTTGGAGAGGAAGTCGCCGTCGCCTGCGACGACAACGCGCTGGCGCCGTGGCGCCGCCTGTTGTTCGCCGGCGGAAATGAATGCTTCGGCGTGTCCGGTGGTATCTTGCCGGTCACTTCCCCCGGCCTGCCCGGTGGTGCTTTTACCGGCTTCCTGGTCGGCACCTGCCGCCGGATCGTGTCCGCTGCTTCTCCCGGTTTCTTCCAGGACGCGCTCCAGCACTACGGCCAGGTTCAGCGGCCCCTTGCGCTCTGTTTCCGGATCGTATTGCACCGTGCCCAGCAGGGTGCCGGTTTCCAGCCACGTTCTTTCAGTGGAGAGAATCAGCGCTTGTGCTTCCCAGCCATCGGAAGGTTGCTCAATTTCGATCGCCGTCGCCTCGGCAAACAAGGAGGTTAACTGCAAGCCGCTCAGCAACGGGTGCCGCTGGTAGGAGACGGGTGGAACGGACACCAGGGTCGGGTCGCCGAGCGAGCCGTCCAGCAGGATGCCCGGCAACAGGCGTATGCTGAGCCAAGTGGCAATCTGCTCCAGGCCGTATTGCTCACCGGGTTCCGCCAGCCACAGTAAATTACCTCCTTGATCCAGGTATTGCCGGAGTTCTTCCAGTTCCTCGTCCCGCAGTGCGATGCGCGGCACCGTCAGCACCAGTATTTCCTCCCCGTCTGAGGCGGGGAGCTTTTCTCCCGAATAATACGGCTCGGAGATATACCCCCGACCCTCCAGTAAGCGCCCCCAATCGCCCAGGTCGTGATTGGCTTTACCCGACGGGTTTCGCTCTCCGTGCCCGCTGAGAAAGCGCAGCTTCAGTCCCCGGCGTGCGATCAACTGTTGCAGGGCGGTGCTGAAATCCCGCTCTGAATACTGGTCTAATGGGCCGTCGCGGGTTTTGCTGTGCGGTCGCACGTGCTGGGATCGATCCTGGTAACGCACGATAAGCTCGCCGTTGATCTGGATCCCATGCTCGCGCACCTGGTCCGGTGCCGCCAGCGGGTTGATCTCGCGTAAATGCAGATCTGGCTTGAAGGCTTGATAGCGCTTTACCAGTCGGCGCATCCGCGTTGCTGTGTTGCTGTCCGGCTGGACGTAGGCGGTTACCTGAAGCGATCCATCCATGCGTGCAAGCAAATCCTGGCTGGCCGGACTTAAGCCGCGCAAATGTTCCGGAGACCAGTCGAGACGGTAATCATAGTGCAGGCTCAGCCAGGCCAGCAGCCCGGTAGCCGCCGCCAACAGGACGCTAAACAGCGCGTTGTCCCAAATGCCTTTCAGTCTGGTCGGCATCTGTTGCCTCGCCGTGCACCTGTCTTACTGATGCCTCTTTGCCGTCTGGCGCCGCCGGACGAACGAATGCCGGTTTCCCCGCCATGCCTGTAGTGTGCGCCGGGTGCCTGCCCGCAGGAGGGAGTCCTCACCGCAGGATCATCGTCCTGGTGCCGTATGCAGCACATGCCTGGGATTACTTCCCGCTCGTTACGCACTACCCGCTCCCGCAACATCATCGCTTTGCGCCGCTCAGCGCAGCGTGCGCAGACTGTACAAGCGGCCCGTGCTCAGGGATACAAATAAAGTGCTCAGCAGCAGGAAATAGCACACGTCCGCGACCCCTATGTATCCGTTCAGCAGTTGCGCGTAATGCGGCCGGATAGCCAGGTAGCCCATGATCTTTCCCGCTATCTGCCCGTCGGCCCATAAATGTTGCAGCGGTTCCATCAACAGCAGAATCAGCAGCAGGAACAGGCCGCGGGCCGCCGCCGCCGGGGGGTTTTCCGTCAGGCTGGACATGTACAGGCCGAGCGCCGCCAGTACCGTGTTCAACAGCAGACCGCTGCACAGGTAGATTGCCACAAGGCGTAGGTCCAGGTCCGTGTAGGGCATCAGGCTCAGCGGCATCAGGACAGCGAGCAACAGGGGGACAGAGAGCAGACACCATGCCGCCAGGAATTTCCCCAGTGCAATCTCGATCAGCCGTACCGGCGCGGACGTCAGCAGTGCGAGTGTTCCGGAACGACGCTCTTCGCTCAGCAGGTACATGGTGAAGAGCGGGGAGATGAGCATAAGCAACATGCCGGACCAGGAGAACAGGTTTCGCACTTTTTCGGCAGTCAGGCTCTGGTGCAGGCCAAACTGAAGGAAGATCTTCAGGTTGGTATAGAAGATCAGCGCCAAAAGCAGCGTGAGTCCGGCAAACAGGGACCAGGCCAGCGGTGCGTAAAGGGCTCTTCGCAACTCGCAACCGGCAATACAAAATGTGGCCCTGCTCATGGCAGTTCCTCTTGAGTCAACTGCAGGAAGGTATCTTCCAGCAGGTCTTTTTCCAGGCTTAACTCAAATAGCCTCCAGCCGTGAGTAACCGCCGCCTGCACCAGGGGCTCCGCCGGGTCTGTATCGGGAGCGTAACGGATGCGGAAATGATGCTCCCCCAGCGCTTCGGCTGCCTGCACGCCTTCCACCTGCCCCAGTTCATCAAGCGCAGGCGGCCGGCGCAGTCCCACGCGCAGTCTGCGGTGTGCGTTCAGGCTCAGATCGCCCAGGTCTTGATCCAGGATCAAGCGTCCCTGGTGGATGATCAGCACCCGGTCGCAGAGCGCTTGTGCCTCCGCCAGCAGATGCGTGGAAAGGATAATGCCGCACGACTGGGCGAGTTCCCGGATCAGGGAGCGAACTTCACTGATTTGCCTGGGGTCCAGGCCGGAAGTCGGCTCGTCGAGGATGATCAGCCGGGGTCTGTGTACGATCGCCTGGGCGACCCCAACGCGTTGCCGATATCCTTTGGAAAGGTTCTGGATCAGCTGCTGGCCGCATTCTTGCAGGCCGCAGGCCTGGCGTGCGCGGTCCACGTCGGCGTGGGCCTGGTTGCGCCGGCGGCCCCGCAGCCTGGCGCAGTAGAGCAGAAATTCGTTGACGCTGAGATCACCATAGAGTGGAGGTTGCTCGGGCAGAAAGCCGAGTTGAGAGCGGGCCTGGCGCGGTTCCTCGGTCAGATCGAAACCGGCGATTTGGATGCTGCCCGCGGTCATTGCCATCGTGCCGCTTAGCATTTTCAACAGGGAACTCTTTCCGGCGCCGTTCAGCCCCAGCAATACCAGCAACTGCTGTTGTTGCAGCTCGAAACTGATGTCGGACACCGCTTCGAATCGACCATAACGACGGGATAAATGTCCGGCACGGACCAAGGACTCGGTCATGGGCTCTTATTATCAAAGATCTTCGGCTTGGCGCAAGTGCGCGGTAAAACCGGTGCGGTGGCCACCACCAGAGAGCCCTGTTCTTTGCTCGGCGCTCTGGACAGCAGCCGCAGTGGTAATCCCGGCAGGGCGGTCCGGGTTTGTTTTGCCTGATCGCGCAGAATTCTGCGCGGCATACGCCGGCACAGACGGCATCGGAGGGTGGCCCAGGGCGTTACGACGGACTCGGGGCCTCGGTGCGACCGTCCGCCAATCCCGCTTCCCTGCCGGGCCGAGCCCCAGGAATTTGCCGCTCCGGCCCCGATCAACAGGGGGTGCGTCCGCTTTCTTTTGTCTCGAAAGGACGCTAAAATAGCCGAATGGTCGCGGAATAGCGAAAAACTTTAATAAAGAGGGAGTGTAGTTCGATGGCCGGCGTCTTGGTGCTAAGCGGTCCCAACCTGAACCTGTTGGGCTCGCGCGAACCCGAAATCTACGGCACGGAAACCTTGGAGCAGATCCATCACCGCCTGGGTGAATTGGCGGCTGGCTCAGGGTTGCGCCTGGAGTGTTTTCAAAGCAATGCCGAGCATGAGTTGATAGAGCGTATCCACGGGGCGGCCCAGCAGGGCTGGGAGGCGGCGATTCTCAATCCCGGCGCATTCACCCATACCAGCATTGCACTGCGCGATGCTTTGCTGGGGACGGGATTGCCCTTCATTGAGGTGCATCTGTCCAATCCTTATGCCCGCGAACCGTTCCGGCGTCACTCGTACCTGTCCGACGTTGCCCGCGGCGTGATATATGGCCTGGGCGCGTACGGTTATGAGTTGGCCTTGATGGCTTTGCAGCGGGATCTGGCCAGTCATTCCCGTGTCGCAAAAGTGCAGCAGTGAACCACAGGCTCTGTGCTGTCAGCGAACGGTAAAACAAAGGAATTATATCCTTGACTACCCATCCCCCCCATCCTGGACACCCTCACCGAGAGGCCTCCATGAACTCAAAGCCGACCATTCAGCATTCCGTCCACAAGCAAGCCGCCAAGATTGCCAAAGTCATTTTGAACACCCCGCCTGCTCAATTGAAACTCCGAAAGGCAGGCCGTGGGTAGTCAAGAATATAATTCCCTGAAACAAAGAGTCTGCTTCCCGTAGTACATGTGCCGGGTATGTTTTTGTTTGTAATGGGCGCTTGTTCCGCCTATAGGCGTGCGGTTGCATTTTGGCCGCAGCGTACAAAAATCATGCGCGGGCAGAGCATCCTTTTGAATTATACAAGGCCTTGATGGTAGATGGATATACGAAAGATTAAAAAATTGATCGAGCTTCTGGAAAGCTCTGCAGTTTCCGAGTTGGAAGTTCACGAAGGGGAGGAATGGGTGCGCATCAGCCGTCCCGATCCCGCCGGGACCGCCTCTGTCCCGGTCGTCAATTTACCTGCGGCCGCACCGCGATCTCCTGCGGACACAATGGTGCCGGCGCCCGGCACAGAGCCGGCGCCGGCAGAGTTGGGGCACCTGGTGAAGTCTCCCATGGTGGGAACTTTCTACGCCTCGCCGCAGCCCAAAGCCCGCCCGTACGTGGAGTTGGGGCAGCAGGTGAAGCCGGGAGAGGTGTTGTGCATTATTGAGGCGATGAAAGTGATCAATTACGTTGAGGCCACGATCAGCGGTTCGGTGCTGAAAATAATGGTGGAGAATGGCGATCCAGTCGAATACGGACAAGCGCTGTTTGCCATCCAACTCAGCGAATGAAGGGGAATGCCGCCGTAGCGGTTAAAACCATTGCCCTGCCAATGTTTCTAACTAATCCATTGATCAGCAAACTGAAGGGCTTTCCCTGTCAATGGAGCATTGAGTCCATGCTGGCTGTTTGGTCTGTGCCGGGGTGCTCGCGGGATGTTGCTGTTTCTTGTGCCGCCGCCCGCCTGTTCCTGTTGCGGACCAGGGGGCTGAAGGTCGATCCATTGCCAGTGCCGTCTGGGTGACAGACGCGGGCTGCTCTCGTGCCGGCCTTGTTTAACAAGATCGTAATCGCCAACCGGGGTGAAATTGCCCTGCGGGTTTTACGTGCCTGCAGGGAATTAGGCATCAGTACCGTGGCAGTTTATTCCGAGGTGGACCGGGAGCAAAAGCACGTATTGCTTGCGGATGAGGCGGTCTGCATCGGACCACCGCAGCCTGCCGCAAGCTACTTGAATATTCCCGCCGTCATCAGTGTTGCCGAGGTGACGGACGCCGAAGCCATCCATCCCGGCTATGGATTCCTTTCGGAAAACGCCGACTTCGCCGAACAAGTGGAGAACAGCGGCTTTGTCTTCATTGGTCCGCACGCCGATACCCTGCGCCTGATGGGGGACAAGCTTGCCGCCATTGAGGCCATGGGCAAACTCGGCCTGCCTTGCGTCCCGGGCTCCGGCGCTCCATTGCCGACCGGACAACCGGAAGAGTGCCTGAAGATTGCCCGCGGGATCGGTTATCCAGTCATGATCAAAGCATCCGGTGGGGGCGGCGGGCGTGGCATGCGGGTCGTCCACAGCGAAGCGGCCCTGATGAACACCATCTCACTCACCGCGCGCGAGGCGCAAAATGCTTTTGGCAGTGACGTGCTGTACCTGGAGAAATACATGGAGCGCCCCCGGCACGTTGAGATCCAAGTGCTGGCGGACAAACACCGCAACGTCGTCCATCTGGCGGATCGCGATTGTTCCATACAGCGGCGGCAGCAGAAACTGGTGGAGGAGGCGCCGGCTTCGGGGATCAGCGCCAAGGATCGCCAGCGCCTGGGGGCTCGTTGCATTGATATTTGTCGGGAGCTCGGCTATTTCGGTGCCGGCACTTTCGAGTTCCTGTACCAGGACGGGAAGTTTTTCTTCATTGAGATGAATGCCCGTATTCAGGTCGAGCACCCGGTTACCGAGATGATAGCCGGGGTGGACATTGTCAAAGAGCAGATTCGCATTGCCGCCGGGATGGAGCTGCGCATGCGTGCGCAGGATATGCACTTTCACGGCCACGCCATAGAATGCCGGATCAACGCCGAGCACCCATATAATTTCCAACCTTCTCCCGGCATAATAAAGCGCTATCATCCACCCGGCGGGCCGGGGGTCCGTATGGACACGCATATCTACCAGGGCTACCGCGTGCCGCCGCACTACGATTCCCTGATTGGAAAGTTGATTGTGCACGCCGAAACCCGCGAGTTGGCTCTTGCGCGGCTTTCGAATGCACTATCCGAGATCCTGATCGAGGGCATCGACACCAACCTCGACCTGCATCAGCGCCTGGTCAGCGATGCCGGATTCGCCGCTGGGCAAGTGGATATTCACTTCCTTGAACGCTGGCTTTCCCGGTCCTGATCCGCAAAGGATCCGGTAAGTATCCTCTGCCTGGTGGCGCGTCCTCGTGAATGCAGGGTTAATGCACGGACTGTACCGCCGCAGTATGCTGAGTCAGTGGCCTTCAGGGCTGTCGCGCGCCTGGCGCGGCAAGTGCAGCAGCGGGCCCGGTTGTTGCATAATGCGTCCGGGACGGCGGTTAGTAGGAGGCTTTGGCCAAGTGGATAATTCCTGCAGAGTGGGCACGAGGCATGGAATAGCTGCGCCCGCATCGGGCGCGGGCGCTTAAAAATGTATACCCCTTGTCCGTCCTGCAAGCGAGTCTTTCCGCTGAAGGCGGAACACCTGTCCGTCGCAGAGGGAATGGTGCGTTGCGGTTTTTGCAATACCGCTTTTAATGCCCTGGAGAATCTCTACGATGAACCGCCACCGGTGCCCCCCGTGCTGACTGGCTCCGGTGAAGCCGGCGAGGAGGAGGCCATGGCCCAGGGGGAGGGGGCGGCACCGATCGAGGATTTGGAACCGGAACTGCCGCCCGTTGAGGTTCTGCTGCAGGAAGACTGGCACCACCGGTCGGTGCGCCCTTTCTGGAAATGGATATTGGGGCTGCTGATCGCGGCTTTACTGATACAGGCCGCATGGCACTTTCGATCCGAATTGATTACGCGTTTCCCTGGTCTTGCCCCATGGGTTCATACGATCTGTACTCACCTTGACTGTCTGATGTTACGGCAAGGACGCCTTTCCGACGTCGTCCTGCTGAATCGCGACGTGCGCACCCATCCCGTCTATCAGGATACCGTGCTGGTGAATGCCACGCTGCGTAATGAATCGCAGGTCGCCCTGCCCTATCCTGTCATGCAGCTTCAACTTTACGACAACAGGCAAACCATTCTCGCCTACCGCGAGTTCGCTCCGGAAGAATACCTGGATCGGAACGCGTCGGTTTCCTGGGGGATGCTGCCTGGCGTGCCGGTTCACTTAGTGCTGGAATTAACCGGACCGGTAAAGGATGCGACCGGGTTTGAGTTCGGATTTGCCTATTTGCGCAGCAGGCCTTTCTTTGCCCGGTAATAATGATATGATGCTGGCGGTGGATGCATTGGCTTGGCTCCCCGGTCGCCGGGAGTTGCCGCATGCCTGCAATGTCGCTGTTGATCGCTGGTTCACGGCGAGGCGCTTGCGGGGGGCGTGAAAATCATCCGCTAAATTGTAGTTGATGGCTTCTGGTACGGGGCCATGCGGGAATAAAAATAATTTCTCGAAACCTTGAAATTGTGAGGAAATGGGCAAGTTCCCCCGGAAAAACGTCAGATCAGAGTGCGTTGCTGGACCCGGCAAGAAGAAGGCGTGCCTGAGTGAGCACGTGCGGTCAGCACTGGAGACTTATTTCGCGAATCTTGATGGGGATGCTCCGGAAGAGCTTTACCAGCTGGTACTGGCCCAGGTAGAGCGTCCGCTGCTGGAGGTGGTGCTGCATAACAGCGGAGGTAACCTGACCCGGGCATCGGGCATGCTGGGCATCAACCGGGTCACTCTGCGCAAGAGAATGAAGAAATACGGACTGGCCCAGAGTGTCGGCTGACTTGCCTTTCCATCCACTCGTTTATCCGCCTGTTATCGCCAGGCTTTCGCCATTGACAAACGAAACGGGTTCCCTGCGCTGGATTCAAGCCGGCCGGGTTGTTGCGAGAGCCGTCCATTCAGCGCACAGAGGGTTGGGCCCATGCTGCCTGCGCGGAATGCGACAGCGCGTCCTTTCCAGTTTTTGCCCCTGACGGCGGGCCATAAGGTTCCCTGAATTGTGTTGACTGACGTGTGCCTGCCGGTCCGCGGACTGCTGCCATCCCGCACCGGTTCACGCCGACCGGCGGAACATGTCGGTTAAAGAAAACAACGGGGCAGCGGTGCCCATAAAAGTCCGCCGCGCCCTTATCAGCGTCTATGACAAGACCGGCATCGTGGAGTTTTGCCGTGGCTTGGCCGGGATGCAGATCGAACTGATTTCCACTGGCAGTACGGCCCGCCAGTTACGCAAGGGCGGGTTGCAGGTGCAGGAGGTTTCCGAGTACACCGGGTTTCCGGAGATCTTGGGCAATCGTGTTAAGACCCTGCATCCGCGTGTACACGGTGGGTTGCTGGCGCGGCGCGGGGTAGACGATGCTGAAATGCAAAAACACGGCATAGAGCGCATCGACCTGGTAGCGGTGAATTTCTATCCTTTCGAGCAGGTGGTCGAGAAGCCTGACTGCACGCTCCGCGACGCAGTGGAGCACATCGATATCGGCGGCCCCTGCATGGTGCGGGCGGCAGCCAAGAATCACCAGGCCGTGGCGGCGCTGGTGGAGCCGGGCGATTATGCGATGGTGCTGGAGCAATTGCGCCGCAGCGGCGGCTGCCTGGACGCGAAATTGTGCTTTCGCCTGGCGCAAAAGGCTTTTGCGCTGACGGCGCGTTACGATGGCGCAGTCTCCAATTTTCTGGGGGGTATGGAAGCGGATGGAGAGTCGCAGTCTTTTCCCCGCTTTTACACGATGCAGTTTTCCCGGCGGCGCGAGTTGCGTTACGGGGAGAACCCGCATCAAAAGGCAGCTCTTTACGGGCCTTCGGCCCCTGTGCCGGGTTCGATCGCTGATGCTTCCCTGCTGCAGGGCAAGCCGCTTTCGTACAACAATATGATGGACTTGGATATCGCCTGGCAGTGTGCCAGCAGTTTTACCGGGCCGGCCTGTACTATCGTCAAGCACCACAATCCATGCGGAATTGCAATCGGTACGGACCTGCGGGTGGCGTACCGGCATGCCTACGCTACCGATCCGCGTTCCGCTTTTGGCGGGGTGATTGCGTTGAACCGGCGCCTGGAGGCAGAGTTGGCCGCGCACGTGCTAGAGCAGCAGTTCGTCGAGGCCATCGTTGCGCCGTCGGTCAGCGAACCGGCCAGGGAGGCGCTGGCGGCGAAGGCAAGCGTGCGCGTTCTCGCCCTCGGTGAGCCTGGAGCGGATGCGCCGCAGTTGGACCTGCGGCGCATCCGCGGCGGTCTTTTGCTGCAGGATGAGGACTCCGGCGTAATGGGCGAGTCCCGGGTCGTCACCCGGCGGCGCCCCGATGATGAGGAAATGCCGGCGCTCTCGTTTGCCTGGCGCGCCGCCCGTTACGTTAAGTCCAACGCGATCGTGCTGGCGCGCGGCGGCTGCACACTGGGGATCGGCGCCGGGCAGATGAGCCGCATTGACAGTGTGCTGATAGCGCTGATGAAGGCTGAAGAGGCAGGCCTGGAGTTGAAGGACGCAGTCATGGCCTCCGATGCTTTCTTCCCTTTCCCGGACTCGATCGAGCGAGCTGCCGAGAAAGGGATCCGCGCCGTCATTCAGCCCGGCGGCTCAGTCGCTGATGAACAGGTGATCTCGGCGGCTGACCGGCACGGTATGGCCATGGTGTTTACCGGGGTGCGGCACTTTCGTCACTGAATACGGTCCGTCGTGCGTGTTCTGATCATCGGCGGCGGCGGCAGGGAGCACGCCTTGGCCTGGTCTGCCGTGCGCTCGCCGCAGGTGCGGCAGGTGTGGGTCGCGCCGGGCAACGCGGGTACCGCGCAGGAGCCGGGGGTGGAAAACGTTGCCGTGGACGTACAGGATATGGCAGCGCTCGCGCGCTTTGCCGCCGACCGCCGCGTTGATTTAAGCATTGTCGGTCCGGAAGCGCCGTTGGTAGCCGGGATCACGGATCAATTTGCACGCCTGCATCTGCCTTGTTTCGGCCCGAGCCAGGCTGCCTCCCGGTTGGAGGGCTCCAAGTTTTTTACCCGTTCCCTGTGCGCGCGCCACAATATCCCGATGGCGGATGGCAAATCTTTCACTGAGGTGCCTGCCGCCCTCGACTATCTGCGGCGCTGCACGTTGCCGATCGTGATCAAGGCAGACGGTCTGGCCGCCGGCAAGGGCGTGGTGATCGCCGCAGCACGCGATCAAGCCTGCCAGGTGGCGACGGAGATGTTGTCCGGCCAACGCCATGGGGATGCCGGTCGCCGCATCATCATTGAGGAATACTTGCCGGGGGAAGAGTTGAGCTTCATCGCGCTCAGCGACGGCGAGAACCTGTTGCCGCTTGCCAGTGCCCGGGATCATAAAACCCGCGATGACAGGAACCGCGGCCCCAACACTGGCGGCATGGGCGCGTGTTCCCCTGCTCCCGACATGGACGCCGATTTACAGGACCGCATCATAACCCGGATCATGCAGCCGGCCGTGCGAGGCATGGCACAGGAGGGAATGATTTATCGCGGCTTCCTCTACGCAGGCCTGAAGATCCTGCCGGGTGCCGAGCTTCGGCTGCTGGAGTTCAATTGCCGCCTGGGAGATCCCGAAGCACAGCCCATCCTGTTGCGTTTGAACAGCGATCTTCCCGATTTGTGCCTGGCCGCGTTGCAAGGGTGCCTTTCGTCCTCTGAGATTGTTTGGGACCGGCGGGCTGCGACTGGAATCGTGTTGGCCGCCGCGGGCTACCCCGGGAAGGCACGGGTAGGAGATCCGATCCAAGGTCTGGATCGGCCTCAGCCCGATGGCGTCAAAGTGTTCCATTCCGGCACCGCGGTCCGGCAGGACCAGGTCGTTTCCGCGGGCGGCCGCGTACTCTGCGTAACCGCCCTGGGAGCAGACTTGGCGCAGGCGCGTTCGGCGGCATACGACGCGGCTGCCTGTATCCGCTGGCCGGGAATGTTTTATCGTAAAGACATCGGGGCCCCCGCTACGCCGTCATAGCGGCGACCGGGAACGGCAAGCCGGGCCGCCGGCACGGATGGGCTTGCCTTCTCCGGGCCGCCGGCACGGGTGGGCTTATCCTCGCCGGGCAGGTGCCGGAAAAACGGACCAGGTTCCCGCGTGTTTCCCAGGGCCCGCTGGGGCGTCCCCGCCGGGGCGTCAGCGGACCGTTGTTCCGACCGGCTTCTGCACCTTGCAGTCACTTCAAGGCCGGTAGTTTTCCCGTATGGCAGGGCGCGGCTCCGGGGCGGGCACGTGGCTTTCTGCACCCAGTCACTTCAAGGCCGGTAGTTTTCCCGTATGGCAGGGCGCGGCTCCGGGGCGGGCACGTGGCTTTTCCCCAATGCCTGCAAGTCCGTCTGCAAGTCTGCCACGTTTTCCAGTCCTACCGACAGGCGGATTAACTGATCGCTGATCCCGGCGCGGTCTCGATCTTCCTGGCTAAGCCGCCAGTGCGTTGTGGTAGCCGGGTGGACGATGGTGCTTTTAGTGTCCCCTAAATTGGGGGTGATCGAGTACAGGCGGGTATGATCGATTACGTTCCAGGCCGTCTCCCGATTTCCCTTCACCTCAAAGCTGATAATCCCGCCGCCGCCCTGCTGTTGGCGCTCTGCCAGTTCATGTTGGGGATGACTGGGGAGACCGGGATGGTACACCCGTTGCACCTTCGGCTGGGTTTCCAGCCAGCGCGCCAGGGCCAGCGCATTCGCGCAGTGCGCGTGCATGCGTAACTGCAGGGTTTCCAGTCCCGTGAGGAACACCCAGGCGTTAAAGGGGCTCATTGTCGGACCGGTGGTACGCAGGAAGCTGAATATGTTCTCATCCAGCAAATCCGCCGGACCGACCACGGCACCGCCCACGCAGCGCCCCTGTCCATCCAGGTACTTGGTCGCCGAATGAATCACCAAGTCTGCCCCGTGGCGTAAAGGGAGCTGCAGTGCGGGGGTGCAAAAGCAATTGTCTACTACCAGCAGGCAGCCTTTGCCGCGAGCAATCTGCGCCAATCGGTCGATATCGGCCAACTCAGTCAGCGGGTTCGAGGGAGTCTCCAGAAACAGCAGGCGGGTGTCCGGGCACAGGGCCGCCTGCCAGGCGTCGTAATCGGTCAGCGCTACCATGCTGGTCCGGATCCCCAGGCGCGGCAGGAGGTCTTTGAACAGGGTCAGCGTAGTGCCAAAGAGACTTTGCGAGGCGACGATGTGGTCGCCACTCTGCAGCAGGCCCAGGCAAGTGCTCAGAATCGCGCTCATGCCGGAGGAGGTGGCGATGCAGCGCTCTCCTCCTTCCATCATCGCCAGCCGCTGCTCGAACGCGCGTACCGTCGGGTTGGTAAAGCGTGAATAAATGTTGCCCGGCTCATCGCCGCAAAAGCGGGCGGCGGCCTCGCGCGCCGAGCGAAAATTAAAGCTGGAAGTAAGAAATAACGGATCACTTTGCTCTCCCTCCTGGGTGCGCTGCTGGCCGCCGCGTACCGCCCGGGTGGAGCTTCCGCATTGTGTAAAAGGGTTATCTGCCGCCGGATCGTGGTTCACTGTCTTCTCCTCGTCTGCTGATTCGATTCGAGCTCGCCCTTTGCCGGTCGGTAAAGGACGTTTCCGGTGCCGGAAACAAAAAACCCGCGTCAGTCTTCACTAAAGCGGGTTCCACTCTCTTTAGCGGTATTTCTAAAGCGCCCGCAAGCTGAAATCAAATCAGCGCTATGCCTATTAAGCTCTCCCCCGTCGCAAAGCACCAACGGGCCGGAGCAAGATGATGTACGCTAGTTTAGACGCCGCTTACGGTTCTGTCAACTGGCTAGCTATTCTTAACCATGGTCCTCCCTGCAGGACGGTGGGACCGCGGCTGTCGGCAGCTCCTGTCTTAAGGGATTTACAATACAGCATGATGTATGAACTGACATTCGGCATTACAGCCGCCTATTTGCTGATTGGTTTCATTGCCGGGGGAACGGCGGGATTGCTTGGATTAGGCGGCGGTATTGTCATAGTGCCGGCGCTGCTGTTTCTTTTTTTGCAGGATGATCGCATCCTGGATGCACCGTTGATGCAGTGGTCTATAGCCACCTCGCTCGCGGCTATAGTTTTCATTGCCGGCGCTGCCTGTTGGGGCCATCATCGGCGCGGCACGGTGCGCTGGCCCGTGGTTAAAGTCCTGTTTCCGGGTATTGTGATCGGCAGCGTACTCGGCGCGCTGATCGCCGACCGGTTGCCCAGCAGGATGCTGCAGTCCATTTTCGCCGTGTTCCAGATATTGGTTGCGGTCCGCATCCTGCTGTATGTGCCCAAGCCTGTACGCCGCCGCTTGCCTGGCGTTGGGAAGATGATTTTCAGCGGTGGGATCATTGGGACCGTCTCTGCCATGCTGGGCATCGGAGGCGGGACACTGACGGTTCCTTTTCTGCTTTGGTGCAAGTTCGGCATGCGCCATGCGGTGGGTACGGCATCCGCCTGCGGCATACCAATTGCGCTGATTGGCTCGATCGTTTTGGCTGGGGCGGGTTGGCGGGCCGATTTGCCACAACCCGCGCTGGGCTATATTTATCTGCCTGCCGTTGCCTTTATTGTCGTTGGCAGCCTGCTCGGCTCCCGTACAGGCGTTCGGTTGGCGTATTGCCTGCCGGTATCTGTACTGCGCCGAATCTTCGCCATCGTATTGTTGCTGGTCGGCTTGAAGATGCTGATCTAATCGGCGTTCCTTACTCAAGCCAGGCCTTGGTTGGGCAATAAATACAATTTACCTGGAATCATCGTGGCGCAATAGAACGCCCATCAAAATACCCCTATCGCTGAGTTCGCCCAGCAGTGTGGTGCCTGAAGCTTCCGGCGGTGGCAGCCGCGCGCCCGGTGTGGCAATGTCAGGCAGGCCGTAGAAGGTTCCATCGAGAGTGCCTATCAGAGAATTGAATGCAGCACCGATCCCCATTCCGTTCATGGTGCGTAAATTGGCACGGAAACCATTGGTTGCAATTACGCCGTTTCTGAGCGTCAGCCGGATGAAATTCGAATTGGAATCGATGGGATTGCCATTGAAGCCGTTCAGGGAGGTCAGTAAGGTGTTGAGATTGCCCGTGCCGGTGCCGGAGTATTGTCCGCGAATTCCGAGAAACAGGTCTGCATCCTCGATCTGGCTCGTGGCGAAATTGGCCGTCAGATCCAAGTTGTTCAATACCAGGTATCGGTTGTTTGCATCGAAGGCAATCCCGCGCATGGATCCGCTGTAAACGGCGGAGCCAGTTGTCGGGATCTGATCTTCAGGCGTTGGCAGTCCGAAGTGCGCGATGCGCGCTTCGGAGAAACCGGTATATCCGCTCGCAGAGGCAAAATAGAAGTCGGCTGGATCTGCTATCCAAAGGCCCATCGCACTGTATTCAAGGCCATAGATCTGCAGCAACTCGTCGGTACTGCCATCTCGCGTAAACGTTTCCAGGAACGGAGCCGTTTCGTCATAGAGTGCCGAAGTATTGCCGGGATCAGTGAGAAAAACGCCCGCGGTTCGCAGAGAGTCCTCTGCGATGGAACTCACCTGCTGCAGCGTGGCTGCCTCGACAACGTTCGCACTTTGGGCCGCAGCGCCGCCGGTGGCCGGCGTGGCGCTCCCGGCAAGCTGAAGAGAGGTCACTTCGGATTCTCCGGGTTGATAAAACAGGTATGCCCTGTTCGCTCTGTTGGCTGGGACGTCGGGCCGGGTTCCTCGCAACGGATAATGCAGCCTCATGCCGGCACGGGGCGAGGTCAGTCTGCCCGTGTCGGTCACGGCACCGGGCCGCGTGACCATCGGGAGCGCTAGCGGCATGTAGGATGCTCCCGCTACGCAATCCGCGACCATTGTTTCCAGGCAGGGGGGGCTGCTCCCGCCGTTCCCGCCGTTTCCGCTGCTGTCGCCCCCTCCCCCTCCCAATGGCGAAGAGGAGCTGCCCCCGTTGCATCCGGCCAGCAACAACACGGCAAGCCCGGCAAACGTCCTGAAGCACTTCTTACTGTTTATGATCCTGTCCATGATAGTCTGCCGCCCGGTAAATTTCCCACAGTATATCAGCACCGAATGCTCGTAAGCGTTTTCCGGCAAAAACTACTTCCGGGGTCATGTGCATTGGCCGTTTATGAACAGCGAGTTAACCCGTGAATGGGAGAGGAAGCCGACTCATTCCTTTTTCTTTTTTTACAAATGAAAAGTCCGTCGGAAGAAAAGTGCCCACCTGACGGGACGTTGATAGCCATGTCCCGCCGCCTGCTAATCGGATCTTCGCGGGAGGGAAGATACCAGGCCTCAAGCAGGCGGCAGGATCGTCATCAACAAGCCATCTGTTCCAGTGATAGCGACGGCTCGTGGTCCGTACCAGGCAAGTGCGGAGGCAGAGCTTATGCTTGCCGGGCGGCAGGCCATCGGCGGGGCCGCCGCGTTCCCATCGCTGTTGCGCTGATTTTTCCCCGTAAAAGCAGGCTGCCGCCCGGCTTTTGATCCTCATGAGGCCGGCACTGATGGCGCATTTTACCTAATGATATCAATTAGTCAGTTCCTGCGGGCAGAAAATCCCCGGCGGTTGACAAGATAATAATGCTGAATTAGAGTGTAGTATATGATAATCATATCTATTTGCAATAAGGGGATACTGTTGATGAACCGCTTGACTGGAAATCGCTTGGCCACGGCCCTGGTTGCCACCTTCGTGTCGGCCCTGGTAGTGATATATGCGCCATCGGCTGTTGCCGCCAACCATGAAGAGATCAGCAAACTCAACCAGACCATTCAACAACTCAAGCGTCAACTGGAAGCCTTGGAACAGAGACTGGAAGAACTCAGTGAAAGCGTCGATCAAAATGCGCAAGCGGTGGAGACTACTGCTGAAACGGTCGAAGAATACAGTTCCCAACCATCTGCTTTCGACAGACTGTCTATCGGCGGCTACGGTGAATTGCATTACAATAACCTGAACGCTAAAGACAGCAGCAACGATAAAGAGCAAATAGATTTCCATCGCTTCGTGCTGTTTTTCGGCTATCAATTTACTGATCAATTGAAATCCGTTTCGGAATTTGAACTGGAACATGCACTGGTGGGGGATGGCGAACCCGGTGAAGTGGAACTCGAGCAGGCTTATGTCGAGTATACCTTTAACGATCGCAACGCCGCCCGCGTCGGCCTCTTTCTGCTCCCGGTAGGCATCCTGAACGAGACCCACGAACCGCCAACTTTTTACGGCGTTGAGCGCAATAATATAGAGAACGTCATTATCCCAGCGAGCTGGTGGGCTGGAGGCGCAGGCTACACTCACCGCGCTGATAACGGTTTCAGTCTTGACCTCGCTGTTCACGAGGGACTAAAAATTGGCGACGTTGCCAATGCCCGTATCCGAAGCGGCCGGCAAAAAACCGCCGAGGCCGATGCGGATGATCTCGCTGCTACCGCCAGACTCAAATACACGGGATCCCCCGGTCTTGAATTGGCGGCAACGGTGCAGTATCAGTCGGATGTAACCCAGGAAAGCAGTGACGGTCTTGACGATGCCTACCTGTGGGAAGTACACGTCGCATTTAACCGGGGAAAGTTCGGATTGCGCGCACTTTATGCTGACTGGAATCTGGGCACCGACGAAGGCGCAGTCGGCCAGGCAATTGAAGACGCGGGCAGTGATGATCAGCAAGGGTGGTACATTGAGCCATCTTTCAGGTTCACTGACACCTTCGGTGTATTTGCCCGCTATGAAGACGTTGAGGGAGGCCGCCTTCAGGACAGGTTTGATCAGTGGGCCGCCGGCTTTAACTACTGGCTTCACGACAGCGTTGTGCTCAAGGCAGATTACGTTGACCGCAACCACGACGAAGACAGCGAGGAAGCCCGCGATTTTGACGGCTTCAATCTGGGTTTTGGCTACAGTTTTTAATTTCGTGGATTGAACTGGTAAGTGCAACTCTACCGTGCCCGGTGAGAGGGCAAGTTGTGCCGGCACCGCAACTTTCTTAACCCGAACAAACTCAGGAGGAAGCAGGGAATGAGTATTATCCATGAGTGGATTGCCCCATGACGTCTATGCGGACCAGCGCGCGCGTATCTGTATCGCTATCTGCGTTGCCGGCAGGTGCTTTGTGCGATACCCGAACCTATTAATTCGGCGCTGGCTTCTTTTTGTGATGGTGCCTGTCACGTGGATGGCTGGGCCGGCTTTTCCGGTGAACAGCGTTTATGAGGCGCCGGATGCGTTTGTCAGCCGTCATTTCGACGGTACGCCACCCAAACCCGCCATGCTTTACCCGGATGCGGCGCTCAAGAAGGAGATTAAGAGCATATTAGGGCACAACTACCGCAAGTTCAGGATTCGGTATTGGCTGCAGGACACCCGCAGCGTCTGGATTTTGGAGGAGATCGGCAAGGAGCGACCCATCACTACCGGATTTGTCATTAATTCAAACGGCATTGAACAAGCGAAAGTGCTGATCTTCCGGGAAAGTCGCGGCTGGGAAGTGAAATACGATTGGTTCTCTGATCAATTTACCGGTGCCACCCTGGTGTCGTCTTATAAATTGGACCGTGATATAGACAACATTACCGGCGCCACCTTGTCCGTGCGCGCGATAACTAAACTGGCGCGGATGGCTCTGTTATTGCATAAGGCCGTCACCTGACGCTCATGTTGCGTAATCTGCATCGCAGGATCGGTATCAGCGCTGTTGCCTTTTTATTGCTGTTTATAACGACGGGGCTGTTATTACAACACTCCTCCTGGTTTAATCTAAGTGATAAGCATATTGCGGCGCCGATTGCCGAGGCGCTGTACAAGGTCAGAATCAATACGATTAAGAACTACAAGGTCGGAGACCATTGGATTTCCCAGGCGGGCGCTTTGCTTTACCTGGATGCCGTGCCGGTAGCGGACGTCGAACTGAACAGCCTGCATGGTGCAATCGAAGATAATTCTTATCTCTGGATAGTGGGCGACAATAAACTGCTGCTGCTGTCAAAACAGGGGGAAGTCATGGATAAACTCTCCGCCCTGGAAGGGCTGCCGGGCCTGGTGACGAGGATAGGCAAAGATACGAAAGGCGGCGTCGTGATTGGTGGTTTGCACAATAATTGGCAGGCAGGCGAAGACTTGTTGGAGTGGCGGCTGCACGACCAAACGAGAGTCAATTGGTCAGGGGAAGGAGAAACCCCGCAGGTGCCCGCCCGGTTGCAGGCCGCCGTTTTCTCACACGCCCGCAACCACCTGATCACATGGGAGCGATTATTGACCGACCTGCACAGCGGGCGCCTGTTTGGCAAGGTCGGCGTCGTTATCGCCGATCTGGCTGCCCTGCTACTGGTGTTCCTCTCCGCCACCGGCGTCGTTCTGTGGCTTGGAAGGCGGTAGGGAAATGCGTTACATGGCAACCGCCGCAGGCTGGGTCTGAATTTGCGAGCCTGTTATAAATCTTTCGTACAGAACAGAGGTTCCTGCAACGTCGACTGAAGGCTGCCACGAGCCGATCGGGGGTATCCGGGGGGGTCAGTGATAGGCACCGCACCGCCACTTCATCCTGGCCAGAGCTCGTTGGGCTTATCGGCACATGAGGCCGTGTGAGCTTCTTGCGCCGCCTGGTGCGCCTCCGGAGCCTGCTTTTGGCCCTGTTATGATTCGGTGGCCGTCCGAGTCTCGTTTGTTCTGGGGTAGATAATTGATTTTAATCAGAATTTATGAAAATTCACCCTGTCGAAACCCTCAATTTTACTGTGCGCTTGTAGAAACAGAATGATGATCTTCGGTGTTGCGGGGGCCTGGGCATGCCCTGGATTTCCGTACTTTTCCCCTCGCATTTTCCCCAGAATTCGGCTAAAATAGGCAGGTTAAGTCTCCTCAGCTATAGGTATACACACCCGGCCTGTTCCGGCTCATTTTCTAATAACTGATAGTGTTGTAGACGGCGAGGATGGGGGTGTAATGCCCTGTGTCTGGTTTTTGTGGCTTACCGTTATCGCAGGTAGCGGTGACTGTTGCGTGGTGCCTGGAGCCGACACGGACTAAAAACCTGTAACAAAGCCAAATATTTTGATCTGGAGACTGACGGAAAAATGGAGCAATTTGACAACACGGAAGAGCAATCAAAGCTGAAACTGCTGATTGCGAAAGGGAAAGAGCAGGGGTTTTTAACGTATCACGAAATCAATGATCACGTGTCCGATGATATCGTTGACCCGGAGCAGTTCGAAGACATCATCGGCACTATAAACGAGATGGGTATCTCGGTTCACGAGACCCCGCCCAACCTGGAGACCCTGATGAACGAGGGCGCCGGAGAGGATGGCACGAACCCTCCGGAAACTTCGCCACTGGCAAGTACAGGACATGAGTTGGGCCACACTACGGATCCGGTTCGCATGTACATGCGTGAGATGGGCAACATTGATCTGCTGGACCGGGCAGGTGAAATTAAACTGTCAAAACGCATTGAAGAGGGAATTAACCAGATGCTGAAGGCGCTGTGCTGCTATCCGGCAACCATCGCCACCTTGCTGGCCAGCTTCAGGGAAGTGGAGGCAGGTCAGATCAAGCTCGGGGAAATGATTATCGGTTTGTTTGAAGAAAAGTCCCAGAAAAAATTACTTGCCCACAAGAAAGACGCTGCACGGGAGCGGGCACAGGCCTCATCGGAGCTGATCGTTATTGCCGCCGATTTGGTGGAAATCAAAGAAGTCAAGCGGCGTATTATGAGCATTGAAAGGCTGCATAAGCGGATGTTGAGTGCCCTTAGACGCAGGAGCTGGCCGCATCATCCGGAGGTTAATGATTTGCGGGAGAAGCTGGAGCAGAAATTCATGGGACTGCGACTGTCTTTGAAGTTTGTTGAGCGGTTGATCGCCGACGTGCGCGCAACGACGGAGTTCATCCGCAAACAAGAGCGGGAGATTATGCATATTTGTGTCAAGCAGGCCAGGATGCCGCTCAGCACTTTTAAGAGGAACTTTCACGGGAATGAGACCGACTTGACTTGGACGAATACGATTTGCAGTTCCTCCGGAGCTTATGCCGATTTAGCACGACCGTTCCAGGATCAGATCGTGCGTGCGCAGAAGAGGATCGTCAAACAGCTTAAGGCAAAGCAGTTGAATATCGGTGAAATTAAAGAGATATACCGTAGATTGTCGGTAGGACGAGCCCACACGGGACGAGCCAAGAAAGAAATGGTGGAGGCCAACTTGCGCCTGGTGATTTCTATCGCCAAGAAATACACCAAGCGCGGCTTGCTGTTCCTGGACCTCATTCAAGAAGGCAACATCGGCCTGATGAAGGCAGTGGACAAGTTTGAATACCGGCGCGGCTATAAGTTCTCGACTTATGCGACGTGGTGGATTCGCCAGGCGATTACCCGCTCCATCGCTGACCAGGCGCGCACGATTCGCATTCCGGTGCACATGATCGAAACCATCAACAAGCTCAACCGAATCTCCCGGCAGATCGTGCAGGAAAAAGGACGGGAGCCGACTCCACGCGAGTTGGCTGACCGCATGGAAATTCCGGAGGAGAAGGTGCGAAAGGTGTTGAAGATCTTTAAGGAACCGCTCTCCACCGAAACCCCGATTGGAGACGAGGAAGATTCGCGGCTTGGAGATTTTATCGAGGACGTAAACATTCAATCGCCCAGCGGGTCAGCCGATTTTTCCGGCATGCGTGAGGCCATCCAGGAAGCGCTGGGAAGTCTGTCCCCGCGCGAGGAAAAAGTGCTGCGTATGCGTTTCGGTCTGCAGATGAATACCGATCACACCTTGGAGGAAGTCGGCAAGCAGTTCAACGTAACCCGTGAGCGGATTCGTCAGATCGAGGCTAAGGCGCTGCGCAAGCTGCGACAGCCTGCCCGCTCTGAACAGCTTCGCACGTTCCTGATCCATCTCGGTTAGCAGCTTGGGCGCAAGGGCGGCTGTTCCGCTGGTGCGTCCCTCGCCTCTTCGCGGCTGAGAATACGCGAAACAGGGCCTCGTTTCCCGCGCGGTCGGCAATCTTGCCGCTGGCAGATCGCCACCGTGCGGAGTATCGTCGGTCGGAGTTAGTCAATGCTGCGCGCTCTCCACCTGCTTAACGCTGCCCTGCGGCAGGCCGATTACCCGGTTTACCGTCGGTACTGGTTACTGAAAAAGATGCCCTGGAAAACAGGCATCCCTGCAGCCGTGTTCCTGCATGGCATTGCGATTGCCGCGTTGGTGGTACTGCAGAATCTTCTTACGGAATCATCGATCGCGCACAGGGCACGGAGTCGGCTGCCATGGGAATCACGGCGGCGCACCGTGGGTACTGCCTGCTGTACGTTGTGATGATTATAATGCCTCTGACGGGGCATCGGCACCGGCGCAAACGCGGAATATTGCTGTATTTTCAGACATGGTGTGAGGTCCGAAACGGGAGATGCCCCGCCGACAGCGGAACATGAACGCGGCCTTTATGGGATTCGACAGGCATGGATAAAATCAAATTCAGCAAAGACCATCAATGGGTGCGTCTCGATGCAGCCGGCGTTGCCACCATCGGCATATCCAACCATGCGCAAGAGGAAATGGGCGACGTCGTGTTTGTTGAATTACCGGTCGTTGGGGATACAATAGAGCAGGGCAGGGCGGCAGGTGTCGTTGAATCAGTGAAAACGGCGAGTGACTTGCTTTCCCCCATCAGCGGATCGGTGGTTGAAGTCAATCCGGAATTGGAAAGCTCGCCCGGCTTGGTGAACCAGGACGCGCAGGGAAAGGGTTGGCTGTTCAAGGTTGATCCTTCGGACGTCTCGCAGTGCGACGTCCTGATGGACGAGGCAATTTACAGGGACTTCATCTCCAAGATCGAATAAAGCGCCGCCTCACCGCAACCGGGCATATTCGCGTGGCGTTGTTCCGTTGCAGAATCGTCCCTGGGAGGAAATCATGGAAGCGTTGTCTGATTTTGTCCATGTAGTGAACGACTATGTATGGGGCGCTCCCATGCTGATCTCGATTGTCGGCGTTGGACTGTTTTTGACACTGAGCCTGCGCCTGATCCCGATTAGGAAAATCGGTTACGCTGCAGGCCTGTTATGGCAGGGCCGTACAGCTGACGGGGTTGGAGACGTCAGCGCATTCAGCGCGCTGATGACCTCGCTTTCGGCGACCATCGGAACGGGTAACATTGCCGGTGTCGCCACCGCCATTGCGATGGGTGGGCCCGGTGCCTTGTTCTGGATGTGGGTCACCGCGTTGGTGGGCATGGCAACCAAGTACGCCGAGGCCGTGTGCGCCGTCCGATACAGGGAGCAGGATGCCACCGGCAGGCAAATCGGCGGCCCAATGTACTACATCAAGAATGGCCTTGGCGCCAAATGGGCCTGGCTGGGTTTTTTGTTTGCCTTGTTTGGTTCTATTGCGGCTTTTGGCATCGGCAATACAGTGCAATCGAACTCGATCGCAGACGCGCTGGACGACAAGTTTGGAGTTTCGCCGCTAATTACCGCCATCGTGCTGATGTCGCTGGTTGGCGCGGTCCTGATAGGCGGTATCAAGAGCATCGCCGCCTGGGCCGGCAGGCTGGTGCCGTTCATGGCTTTGTTCTACGTCGCCTTCGGGCTGGTCGTGTTGCTCATCAACGCCGTGGAAATTCCCGCCGCCCTTGTCTTGATTGTTAAAAGCGCGTTTACCGGACAGGCGGCAACTGGCGGATTTGCCGGCGCGGGGATTTGGATGGCCATTCGTTTCGGCGTGGCCCGAGGCGTGTTTTCCAACGAAGCCGGACTCGGCAGTGCACCGATCGCGCATGCCGCGGCGAAAACCGACAGCCCGGTTCGTCAAGGCACCATTGCGATGCTGGGGACCTTCATTGACACCCTCATAGTGTGCTCGATCACCGGACTTGCGATCGTCTCTTCCGGTGTGTGGTCCAGCGGACAAACCAGCGTGGATCTAACGGCGATGGCTTTTGATGCTGCTCTGCCCGGAGGTCAGTTCCTGGTGATCGTCGCGCTGGTGCTTTTTGCCTTCACAACCATTCTCGGTTGGAGCTACTACGGTGAAAAATGCTGGCAGTACATTTTCGGCGTGCGCAGCATCATTTTCTACCGCGTGGCCTGGGTGATTGCGATCTTTATCGGGCCATGGGCCCTTACATGGGAAGGAGGTGCCAGGGAGGGAATCGATTTTATTTGGTTGCTGGCGGACACCTTGAATGCAATGATGGCTTTGCCTAACTTGTGCGCGCTGTTGCTTCTTTCTCCGGTCGTAATCAAGCTGACCAGGGAATATTATGCAAGCCGCCCCCGGGCAGTTTTATAGCCTGCTGTCGAAGGGTGCGCGAGACCCGGGCGACACGGCAGTCGGGGGAGAGTCTTTTGCGCGCAAGGGGAGGGCCTGGGGTATACGGACGTGATCCCTGGGTCAACCGACATTCGGCGGTTAAAACGCCCGCTTCATAATGCACGGAGGCCTTCGTGGTAGAATACGGGGAGTGCATTTCAAGGGCCTTTAGCTCAGTGGGTCAGAGCACTCGACTCATAATCGATCGGTCGCTGGTTCGAATCCAGCAAGGCCCACCAGATTGATCAATATGCGGCTCTCAGCCGGTTGGGGCCACGGCAGAAATAGCGGGGCGTCTTTCCTACAGACTGCTCTCTGGTCCCAGGCGTAAATCCCTGGGTCGGCCCTTTATCCTACTTTCCCCGTTTGCGGTCGGCAGCGGCAGGCAGAAGTCTCTGAACGAAAGACGTCACCAAACGGCGAGGCGGGCTCCGTTGATCGGCACCGGCATTTTTGCGCACTGTACACCGGTGCGAACACCGGGAGCTTATTGAAGTCGCACGCGCAGCAGCGCGGCTTATGTTTCGAAGGCGCCCAGGACCGGAGTGTGATCGGAGGGGCGCGGCCAGCCGCGCGGAGTACGGTCAGGAACGCAGGAAAGGCAACTCCGTGCCAGTGCCTCGCTGGCCAACATGTGGTCGATACGCAGGCCATGATCACGACGGAAGGAGCCGCCTCGGTAATCCCACCAGGTATAGCCCGGTTCTTGCGCGTGCAGGCGACGAAAACAGTCTGCCAGACCATGGCGCAGCAGTGTCTGGAAATACTCCCGCTCGGGCACACTGACCAGTACCTTGCCTTGCCACTTCTGCGGATCGTATAGGTCATGATCAGTCGGGGCGATGTTGAAATCGCCCAGCACGACGAGCCTGGAATTTTGCTGTAGCAGATGCTTCACGTACCCGGCCAACTGCTCAAGCCACTCCAGCTTGTAGCGGTATTTATCAGAGTCAATTTCAGCTCCATTGGGCACATAGAGGTTCAGCACGCCAATTTCCGGCTCCCGAAACCGGGTGTATAGAACTCTGCTCTGATTGTCCGGGTAGCCGGGGATGCCTTTCTCGCTCTGCACGCTTTCCAGGGTGCTGAGCGTGGCGACCCCGTTGTAGCTTTTCTGTCCGTGAAAGTCGGCCTGGTAGCCCAGCTCGGAGAATGCGGCAATGGGAAACAACTCGTCGCCCAGCTTGGTTTCCTGCAGGGCGATAATATGCGGCCGTTCCGTTTTCAGCCATTGCCGGACCTGGTCCAGGCGCACGCGCAGCGAGTTGACGTTCCAGGTGGCGATCCGCAGTGAGGTCATGTTCTCCGGATGATGGAGCCGGCAGGCTCGGGCGTGTCCAGTCCCGCCTGCCGCAGCAGCGGATCAATGCTCGGTTCCTGGCCACGGAATTGTTTGAACAACTCCAGCGGCTCGTCGACCCCGCCCCGGCTGAGCACCGTGCGAAGGAAATCCGCGCCGGTCTCGGCGTTGAAGATGCCTTCTTCGCTGAAGCGGGCATAGGCATCAGCAGCCAGCACTTCGGCCCACAGGTAACCGTAGTAGCCGGCCGCGTAACCGCCGGCAAAGATATGCGAGAAACTGTGTTGAAAGCGATTATAGTCCGGCACCGCCAGCGCCGCGATCTGCTTTCGGATCCGGTCCAGTAGTGCTTGTATTTCCCGTTGATCAGGCCCGTGCTCCAACAGGTGCAACTCAAAATCAAACAGGGAAAATTCCAGTTGGCGTACCAGGAACAGCCCGCTATGAAAGCGGCGACTGGCGCACAAACGTTGTTTTAGCTCCGGGGGAAGCATGGCCCCGGTTTTGTGATGCGCGGCGATCAAGTCCAGAACCTGTGGCTCCCAGCACCAGTTCTCCATGAACTGGCTGGGGAATTCTATCGCGTCCCAGGGAACGCCGTTAATGCCGGCCACGCCGGGTTCATCCACTTCGGTCAGCAGGTGGTGCAGGCAGTGTCCAAACTCGTGGAACAGGGTTTCCACCTCCTGCATCGTGAGCAGCGAGGGTTGGTCCGCGAGCGGTGGTGCGAAATTACAGTTCAGGAAGGCCGCCGGGAGTTGCAGCTGGTCCCCTTGCCGGCTGCGGTTGCGGCACTCGTCCATCCAGGCACCGCCGCGTTTTTCCGGACGTGCGTACAGGTCCAGGTACAGGCAGCCGCGTTCTTGTCCGTCCCGGTCATTGAGACGGCAGAAGACAACGTCCGCGTGCCAGGCAGACGGAGGCGCCCGCAGGGTCTGCACCCGGATGCCGTACAGGCGTTCAATAACGCCGAACATGCCTTGCAGTACGTGCGGTAACGGGAAATAGCCGCGCAACTCTTCCTGCGAAAGTTGGAATCGCTGTTCGCGCAGCCTTTCCGAGTAGTAAGGCAAGTCCCAGCTTTGAATTTCATTTGCGCCGTATTCGCTGCGAGCGAAATCGCTCAGTTCGCTGAATTCCTGCTGCGCGAGTGGACGGGCTCGGGCGCTAAGACTGTGTAAAAGGTCCAGTACCTCTGCCGGCTTCCGGGCCATGCGGCGTTCCAGGGCATAGTGGGCGAAACTGGGAAAACCGAGCAGTTTCGCCAATTGCGCCCGCAGGCGCAAAATCTGCTCCATGACGGATGAGTTATCCCAGCGTGGCTCTGCCGCCTGTGCGGAAGCGCGGGTTGTATAAGCGCGGTACATTTCCTCGCGTAGTGCCCGGTCCTTTGCGTGTCGCATGACCATCAAGTAACAGGGCGGATCCAGGCTAAGCATCCAGCCGTCCCGGTTTAACCGGGAGGCGCAATTTTGCCGAAGGAGCTGCAGCGTGCTCAATGACAGGCCGGTGAGCCTGTTCGCATTCGGCAGATACTTATGCCAGGCATTGGTTGAATCGAGCAGATTTTCCTCGAAGCGGCAATTTAACTGCGCAAGTTGTTGCAGGATCTGCCGTAAGCGCTCCTGCTCTTTTTTCCCCAGGGCCATCCCTGCAAGGCGAAAGTCCCGCAGCGTGTTTTTTACGATCCGGTGCCGGGCGGCGGTTAGCTTGGAGAAACCGGGACTTTCGGAAAGGGAAAGCTGCTTCACGGCATGGTACAGATCCGGATTTTGCATGATCTCCGTCTGGTAGGCCGTCAGCTTGGGGAGGCAGGCATTGTAGGCAGAGCGCAACTGCTCCCGATCAGCCACCGCGTGTAGATGGGCCACCGGAGACCAGGCTCGCTGCAGCCGGTCTTCCAGTGCCTGGATCGGCCCCAGGCAGTGTTCCCATTCGCCATCCGGAGCGGTTTTGAGCAGGGACACGATCTGCTCACGATTGCCCTGCAAGATCTGGTTAATAGCTGGCTCTACGTGTTTCGGCAGAATGCGGTCGAAAGCCGGCAAGTCGTCAAGCTGCAGAAGTGGATTACTGTCGTTGTGTCCTTGCATGATCCTCTTTATTTTATAGATGCGGGTTCTCTGTCATGCTGCCGGACGGCGGATTCAACCCGCTGAGAATCCCGTTGCCTGTGCCTTATTCGATCAATGCAACGGACAGCCGGGCCACCGCCGATCGTTGCTACTTTCGTAAATCGCCGGGCCTGGAACCAATGTGCTTGCGCTTGCGCCGGGGTTTATCATTGTCCTCGGGAGGAGAACCCCATTGATTATCGGATTCCTGGCCGCCTAGGAAGCCAAGGATGATCAGCACGATCAGGTTTACATAAGGCAACAAGAGAATAATCAATATCCACCACCCGCTACGGCCAAGGTCATGAAACCGCCGTACCACTAGCGACAAGAAAGGGATTATCATCAAAACTCCAAAGAGACCGGAGAATAGCCCCCCTACTCCTGAAGGTTCACCATCAGCGGTAGGTGGACCACCGGTGAAATAGGTTCCCAGTCCGACGTCGATAAAATTCAGGGCCAGAGAGGTAATGATTACGAACAGCAGGAAAAACCAAAGCTCCGCCCGCCGGGCCCGCCCCTTGAAATCGAAGTAGTGTGTAGTAATGGACTTTATAATCAGCCCCATTTCCCGCTCCTATCCATCTAATCTGCCCGAAGAACCTGTTTCCCGCCGGGGATTTTATCACTGGCCGGCCTGTCCATACAAGGCACGGGATTTACTGGATGATGCCGTTGTGCTGTATTTTGGGCGACCGCTGGGTCGCGCGTGTTTGTCTCCACGCGGGTACCAGCCGCAGCTCTGTTGGTGTAAAAATCCTGCACCAGGCCAGTATGATTTGATGAGATGAGTGGGCGCAGGCAGCACCGGCGGTTGCGCTGTCATCCAGTGCCGGCAGCGCAGGATCCCCAACGTCCTCCGCAGGGTCCGGGAAGCCTCGCCCGGGGTTGGGCAGAGAAAAAGCCAGCGCTGGAACCTTGGTAAGCGCCTCGCCGTTACCCGGAAGCCTGGGCACGGTGCAACGGGCCCCGGTGGGCAAATGGCTTGCCGGACGTGGGCGGATGCAATAGAATAAAAGCTCTTGTTTGGCATCACTCCGGGCGGCGTGTCCCGGTCGGAGTATAAGTAATTATGAAAGCGGATATTCATCCAGAATACTCAGTAGTTACCGTTACCTGCAGTTGCGGGCACAGCTTCCGCACGAGGTCTACGTATCCACAAAGCGCACTGCATATCGAGGTCTGCTCGCAGTGTCACCCCTTCTATACCGGGCAGCAGAAGATACTGGACACCGAAGGCCGGGTGGATCGGTTCCGGCGCAAGTACGGTATTCAGCAAAGCTGATCCCTTGTTATCGGGGTGAATCGTATGACGGCGGCAGGTGTGCCGTCTGTTCTGCCGGTGTTGCTTTGGCTTTTTTGTGCGCCGGCGCTTGGGCAATGCCGGGCGCCGTCCGCGGAGCTATTGCCGGTCTCCCACGTGATCGATGGCGATACCGTAAAGTTACAGGACGGTCGCCGCCTGCGCCTGATCGGTATTGATACTCCTGAAATCGGACGCAAGGGGGCACCGCATCAGCCAGGCGCTCTTGAGGCTCGCGCGTACTTGCAGCGCCTCTTGCGGTCCACTGAATGGCAATTGCGGCTGAGCTATGACGAGCAGCGCCGGGATCGTTATCAGCGCTTGCTGGCCCATGCTTTTTTGCCCGATGGTGAGAGTGTCGCCACTCTGCTGCTGGCACAGGGGCTGGGGACTTCCCTGGTTGTGCCGCCTAATTTGGAGTTCCTTTCCTGTTATCGGCGGGCCGTTGCTGCCGCCCGGCAGCGGCGCGCAGGATTGTGGGCGGTGGCTGATTATCAGCTTATGCGAGTTCACGCTCTGCCGTCGGCGAAGCGCAGCTATCGGCAACTGATCGGAACAGTGGAGCAGGTTCGCACCGGAACCGCTGCCGTTTGGTTGTACTTGCAGCACGGGCTGCGGTTGCGTATTCCGCGGCAGAATCTGCACTATTTCGGTTCTCTGGACTGGGACCGCCTGCAAGGCCGGCCATTGGCCATGCGTGGCATGCTGCACGCTTCTTCCTCCAATCATCGGCTGATGCATATACGCCACCCGGCGGACCTGTTCTGTCCAGATGAAGATCAGGAAGCCCCTGCGGAAGAACTGCGTCTGCCGTGCCCTCAAGCGCGGTGATTGGCTGCCCGGCAGTCGGCAAAACTCATTGAACCGGCGGCCGGGTTGCCGCTCTCAGGCTACTGTCCACTAAGGGCTTGTTCCCGCCGGTCTCGGTGTGCGCCCCGCATCGCACCCGTTTTTAGGCTGGTCAGGGGGGATAGGCTTCAGTCTACCATCTCGGCGATCGTCCTGTTTCCGCTCGCCCTTCCTCTGATCTGGTGCCCCCGGGGGAGCCTCTGAGACCTGCCGAGGGCGGTTGGGAGGATGAGCTTAGCCCCTTATCGTAAGATTGTCCCTTATACTTTATGCTTAAGCCCTTGGCCTGTTTCCAGTTGCGATTTTATCCACATTTTCTGTGTATATCTCTGTGGATTGAATGCGTAGATCAGGCCCAAAGTCGCGCCATTTGGTGCTTCCTCACAAACGGAATAAAAAATAACCAATCAGAATTATACTCTTTTATTTCAATTAGGTAAAAGGATATATACATGTTGTATATCTGTTATATGCGCTAAGCTTCGTTTTTTGCCTTCTGTTTCCCTGTAGCTGTGCATAAAAATAAGGCGGCAAGACGGCGGAACTTCTGGCGCGGGCGCCGGTCGGAAATAGTATCCCCTGGGGTTCCCGCTGCGACTCCCAAAGCGGGGGCCCCGCCCGGTATACCCGACCGGGCAGCTTGGCCCCGGTGTTCTCCCTCCCATTGAATTAGCCGGGGCCATTTTTTTATTGTCCACGCCGCGTGCGGCTTTGTGCTGGTGTTTCGCCCGCGCCTGCCGCCGGACAGCGGTCGCCCGAGTGGTTGGCCGCTCTCGCGCCGGCGGGGACCAGCGTCAGTATCGGTGATCGCAGGATCGATCCGTGCGGGGATGCCGACGGGTTCTTGATCCATACCTCCGCCGGCGCGTATTATCCGCCTTCGTGAGACTTTTTCGGGGATGGGGCGTGTCTATGGGCGAGCAACCAATAATGGGCGGCGGACCAGGCACGGGTTCGCCCTCAGGATCAGGCAGGGACCGTAAGCTATCCAGGAAGAATAAACCGTGCCAGGAGTCAGGCCCATATCTGAAGCAGTGCCGGTATCAGACGGGGATGAGCGCTGGTTTCTCCGGGTCCGTCTACGAGAGATAACGGGATGCGGGCCAGGGCCGGCAGGAGTATCGTTGATGCGCCTGCAAAGATGTGCCTGGAAGCATGCCGCAGGCACCGGAAGGGAGCAGACCGATATATGAGCAGCAATGATGCAATGACGCAAGGCGAAAGGTGCGACCGCTTACAGTCCCCGGTTGCCTGCGTTGCGCTGTGCCTTTTTTTGCTGGGCGGGTGGGAGCCGTCTGTTGCCGCCGATAGCGCCACCGGTCAGCAGAAGTCTGCGGTCTGTGCCGCCTGTCACGGTGTAGACGGGAATAGCGCGAATCCGGAATGGCCCAAGCTGGCCGGTCAGCATGCTGGCTACCTGGTCAAGCAACTGCAGGATTATCGGTCGGGCGCCCGGCGCAATGCCCAAATGAGCGCCCTGGTGACTACGCTGAACGATGCAGACATGGCTGATATCGCCGCTTACTATGCCGGTCAGCAGCTTAAACATGGACAGGCTTCGGCAGAATGGGTGGAATTGGGCGAGCGCCTTTACCGTGCCGGTAACCGCACAAGCGGCGTGCCGGCGTGCACCGGTTGCCACGGTCCCACGGGCCGGGGAAATTTGCCTGCCGCTTATCCGGTCCTGGGAGGCCAGTATGCCCGTTACACGGCGGATCAGCTGCGCGCCTTTAAGCAGGGCCAGCGTGATAACGACGGCGAAGCAGTTATGCGCACTATATCCTCGCGCATGAGCGAGGTGGAAATTGAGGCGGTAGCCGAATACATCTCCGGACTGCATTGATCTCGAGCCCAGTCCGTAAAGCCCCTGAAATCCACTGGGCCGACTGGAATCCTTAACTAGACCCTACCCGGTCATCACTATAGCCATGACCCGGCCCGCGAGGTCGGGATTCCCTGTTTGGGTCTGCTCCCGCCTCTCTGCACTGCACAAAGACGAGGGGGAGCGTTCCATAACGATATTGAAAACTATTCTCATTCAGAATAATATAGCGAGTCCGGGTGCGCCCCCGGACTGTGTTTTTCCAGGAAAATACTATTTATCAATACAGTAGAATAAAATGCTGAATTCCTTATTGAAAAACGGTATCGGGTCCTCTGCTGCCCCGCTATCTGCTGCGGTCCCGTGTATGCCGGTCCCGGTCTCCCTGCTTCGTTTCTGCCGCTTTGCCGCCGCGCCCCTCCGGTACATCCTGTGGGCTATCGGCGCACGCTCGTAGGCTGGCGGGAGGATTCTGATGCAAAACAAGCGGATTGCCCGGGGGAGCGGCTCATTTTTCAGGAAACTGGGAAAGGCTGTGCTGCCGGCTACAGCGCGACTGTTTCTGTTTTGCGCCTGTACGGCGGGCCCACCCGTGCTGGCGGCGGAGGTGGGTGTTTACTCCGCGCGCAAGGAGATCCTGATTCGCCCCCTGCTGGATCGTTTCTCGGAACAGACCGGGATCGAAGTGCGTTTGCTTGCCGGCAAAGGAGACGCTTTATTGAAACGCCTGGAGTTGGAGGGTGCGCGCACGCCGGCAGATCTATTCCTGACCGTTGACGTGGGATACCTGTACCGTGCCCGGCAGGCCGGCCTGCTGCAGCCGGTGCATTCCCCCTTTCTTCAGCAGCGTCTTCCCGCCGTCTATCGGGACGCCGAAGCACATTGGTACGGACTTTCTTTGCGCGCCCGGGTGATCGTATACAACCGGGAGCGCGTTGACCCAACTCGGCTTCACGACTATTTTTCCCTGTCTGATCCGCATTGGCGGGGCAGGGTGTGCGTACGCTCTTCCTCGAATGTTTATAACCAGTCCCTGGTTGCTGCGTTGATCGTGCATCACGGCACGGAGGCAGTAGAGAACTGGGCCAGGGGGTTGGTGGCCAATCTGGCCCATCCTCCCCAGGGTGGCGACCGTGATCAGATCCGTGCCATCTACAATGACCGCTGCGACTTGGCCCTGGTGAATACCTACTACCTGGGAGGGATGTTGCACTCAGAGCAGCCCGAGGAAATGGAGGCGGCCCGCGGCGTGGACCTCTTCTGGCCGGATCAGAGCGGTCACGGGGTACATATCAACCTCAGCGGAGCCGGGATAACGCGGCACGCCAAGCATCCGCAGGAGGCGCAGCGCCTGCTGGAATTTTTGCTCAGTGACGAGGCGCAGCGCTGGAGCACCGTCCACAACTATGAGTATCCGGTGGTCGGAGCCGTGAAAGCGGCAGCCGTGCTGCAGACTTGGGGCATATTTCAGGCCGATACCGCCGCCTTGGATCAACTGGGAGAGAACAACGCTGAGGCGGTGCGGCTGATGGATCGGGCCGGTTGGCGCTGACCGAAGGCTCTCAGCAAAGCGCGCTTCCTCCTGCCGAATAAAGCTCGTTGCGCGTAAGCCGCCGGTCCCATGTCATTCCCGCGTCTCCGTCTTCCTCAAAATACACGGGCACGGTCTCGCCGGTCTTTCTGCGTGATTCCCGCGTGCCCGGCATGAAAGCAATGCCGTCCCCACGGCTGGTACCGGCATCCGGGCACCTGGCCCTTGCGCCTCGCGGCGAGTAATTCTTCATGTCGACCGTATCCGCATTCATTCCCTACACTAAAGTGGGAGCAGAACGCTGGTCCTGGCTGTTGCTGCTGCCCCTGGTCTTGTTGTCTCTGCCGATCCTGGTCATCGTCGGCTCCGCCCTGGCTCCCTGGATGCCTGAACCCTGGACTCACCTGTGGCGCACCGTGCTGGCAGAATACGTCAGCAACTCGCTGTGGCTTGGCCTGGGTGTAGTCTGCGGCACGCTGGCATTGGGCGTCCTGCCTGCCTGGCTGGTTACCATGTGCCGCTTCCCCGGATGCCGCTGGTGGGGGATGCTGCTGGCCCTGCCGCTGGCATTTCCCGCCTACATCCTGGCTTATGTCTATACCGGCCTGCTGGACGGAATTGGGCCGCTGCCCGGGCTGGCGCTGGTGGAGAACGTGCCCGGCATTCGTTCACTGACCGGGGCCACGCTGGTGTTGTCCCTGGCTTTGTATCCCTATGTTTATCTTTTGTCCCGGGCCGCGTTCAACGAACAATCGTACTGTGCCCTGGAAGCGGCGCGAACCCTGGGCTGCAGCGGCGTCCAGGCCTTCCTGCGCGTAGGGCTGCCGTTGGCAAAACCAGCGATCGTGGCAGGAGTATTGCTGGCACTGATGGAGACGCTGGCCGATTATGGCACCGTGCAGCATTTCAGCCTGGCAGTCTTTACCACTGGGATCTTCCGCATCTGGAACGGTATGGGGGACAGCGTCACTGCGGCCCAGATGTCTTTCCTTCTGCTCAGTTTTGTGATCCTGCTGTTTTTTCTTGAACGCGGATCGAGACAACGGGCGCGCTACTATACTGCGGGTCGCCATCGTCCTTTGCCGACGGTGCCGCTGCGCGGCTGGGCGGGCTGGTCTGCCTGCTGCGTGTGCGCACTGCCGGTGCTGTGCGGATTTCTGCTGCCCTGTGCGGTACTGTTGCTGTGGGCCGCACGTTCCTTCCGCGAACAATTGGGCGCAGAGCTGCTAGGTGCGCTGTTGAACAGTTTACTGTTGGCGCTGATCACTTCGGTACTGGCCCTGGTGCTGGCGGCATCCGTATATATGGGACGCCGTCTTCAGGGCGGAGCGGTCGCACGTTTCTCCCTGTTGGCGGTCCGTTTCGGTTACGCCGTGCCGGGCACGGTGGTTGCGGTAGGCCTGCTGATCCCGGTGCTTTGGCTGGACAGCCTGTTGGCAGAATCGTGGGGATGGCTGACCGGGGCTTCCTTGCCGTTACTGTTGGTCGGCAGCCTGCCGGTATTGATTTTCGCCTACTTGGTGCGCTTCCTGACGGTGTCCCTGAATACCCTGGAGGCTAGCATGGACAAGATCGGCCCTTCGTTAGGAGAGGCGGGCCGTTGCCTGGGGCTGCGCCCGCCGCAGGTTTTTCGCCGAATTTACCTGCCCCTGATGCAGAGCGGGCTACTGGCCGCGTTACTGCTGGTTTTCGTGGAGGTGTTGAAAGAGCTTCCTGCCACTTTGCTGCTGCGGCCTTTCGATTTCAGCACCTTGGCCCTGCGCACGTATGAATTGGCCAATGAAGAGCGGCTGATCGACGCTGCCTGCCCGGCGCTTGCGATCGTCTTGATTAGCCTGGTTCCGATCCTGTTGCTGAGCCACTCCATCGAACATGTTCGACCGAGAAGCTAATCCGGCGCTTGAGCTGAACGGGCTCAGCTTGCGCTATGGCAGGCAGGTGGTCATCCGCGACCTGAGCCTTACGCTCTCCTGCGGTGAAATCGGCTGTGTGCTGGGTGCCAGCGGGTGCGGCAAAACAACGCTGTTGCGGGCCATTGCGGGCTTGGAGCGACCCTGCCAGGGCCAGGTCCGGCTGCACCGGCAGCTCCTGAGCGGGGACGACCATTTGGTTGCCCCGGAGCGCCGGGGCATTGGCATGGTGTTTCAGGACTGTGCGCTGTTCCCTCATCTGCGGGTGGACGAGAACATCGTCTTCGGCATCAACGCCGGCGCGCAGCAGCAGCGCCGGCGCCTGGAGGAGTTGGCTGTCATGCTGGGTCTGCAGCCGCTGCTGCACAAGTATCCCCACCAGATTTCCGGCGGGCAGCAGCAGCGGGTGGCCCTGGCCCGGGCCATTGCGCCAGGACCGGTGCTTTTATTGTTGGATGAACCCCTCAGCAGCCTGGACCCGGAATTGCAGGAGCACCTGGCCCATGAACTGTGCGCCTTGCTTAAGCACGAGGGGATCACCGCGCTGATGGCCAGCCACAATCAGCAAGAGGTATTTGCCATGACCGATCGTTTGGGCGTGATCCGGGACGGCCAACTGCTGCAATGGGGCACGCCCTTCCAAGTGTATCATCGCCCCGAGCACATCTACGTGGCTGACTTTGTCGGTGAGGGCAGTCTGTTACCGGGCCGCGTGCTGGACGCCAGCCGGGTGCAGACCTCGCTAGGCACCATCGCTGATGACAAGCCGCACGGCTTTCCGGTTGGCGCGGCGGTGCGTGTGCTGATTCGGCCGGATGACGTGCTGCATGAAGATCACAGCGAGTTAAAGGCAATCGTCGTAGACAAGGTTTTCCGCGGCGCTACTTTCCTCTACACGCTCGCCTTGGACAATGGCGATCAAGTATACAGCCTGATACCAAGCCATCACGATCACGCACTGAACGAACCCATCGGCATCCGCCTGGAGATAGATCACCTGGTGGTGTTCCCGGCGGCCGATCCCCCGGTTTCTCCGAGCGCCGCCGAGGGTGTGCCGACCGCACCGGAGGGAGCATAGCCCGCAGGGTCGCGGAAATCACTGCCGCCGGCGCCGATGCCAGATCCGGTATAACGCGGTGGGAAAGTCGGCAGGACCCCCTGAGTACAGATATGAGAGAATAGAAACCCGTATACGGAGCTGCGAAGGTGTAAGGGCTCCCGTTCCTGCAGGGCTGCGGCGGCACGGTACGCGTTGCCGCGCTCGGCAACGGACGAGGTATGGAACGCCGGAGAGCAGCAATCCTTAATTTACGTTCCGGTCCGGATCTGCTCTGGATGAATGATCCAGGGACCTGAACGCATCAGAACTGCGTGCCGCGCAGTTAGAAGTTATCGCAACTGGAGAGGTAGACAATATGGCAACCGTTACTTTGCATGGAACTGAGATACATACCAATGGGGAGCTTCCCCGGGTGGGTGTTCAGGCGCCGGAGTTTCATTTGGTGGACAAGGACTTAAAAGACGTCTCATTGAAGGATTACACGGGCAAGAAGGTGCTGAGCGTGGTGCCCAGCCTGGATACCCCGGTGTGTGCGACCTCCGCTCGTAGATTCAACCAGGAAGCTGCCTCCCTGTCACAGGTTCAGGTGCTGGTAATCTCTGCCGATTTGCCTTTTGCGATGGGTCGCTTTTGCCAGGCCGAAGGGCTCTCCCACGTGATCCCGCTGTCGATGATGCGCTCACGCCAATTCGCCGAGGACTACGGTGTGCTGATCGTGGATGGAGCATTGCGGGGGATCAGCGCCCGGGCGCTGCTGGTGCTGGACGAGTCCAACCGCGTGATATTTTCCCAACTGGTCCCGGAGATCGGCGATGAACCGGATTACGCCGAGGCGCTGAAGGCTCTTGCCTGATCGCAAGGGGGCGAAGCTGGATGGGAGGGGGCACGGCGTCCGTCTGTATAAGGCGCTGCGCTATTCCGGGCAGGGACTGCATGCCGCCTGGATGCGGGAAGTTTCTTTCCGCCTGGAAATCTGGTTTTCGCTCGCGATACTGCCGCTCGCCTTTCTGCTGGGCGGGACCGGCACAGAGAAAGCGCTGCTGGCCGGTTCGTGGCTACTGGTTCCTATTGCCGAACTTTTCAATTCGGGCTTGGAGATTATCGTGGATCTCTATCAGCCGGATCCGCATCCGCTCGCAGGGCAAGCCAAGGACATCGGCTCTGCGGCCGTGTTTCTGGCTCTATTGTGCTGTGTGTTGACCTGGTGCCTGGTCCTGCTCTTTTAGGTTCTTTGCGTCCGCTTCCCCGGTACCGCAAACCAGGCATCCGGGATCCCGGGGCAGGCGAACGATTTGCAAGTCCATACGTAACGCATCGACGAGCAGCAATCGCCCCCTAAGCGGCTGCCCGATCCCCAGCAGCACCTTCAGAGCCTCCATGGCTTGCAGGGCGCCGACGATCCCGAGCAAGGGAGCGGCTACCCCGATGGCGTCGCAGGTCTCCCGCGTATCCTCATGTGTCGCGTCGTACAGGCAGTGGTAGCAAGGACAGCATTCATCCCGCGGATCGAACACGCTGAGCTGCCCCTCAAAGCGAATGGCGGCCCCATAGACTAAAGGCGTGTTGAGTTTCCTGCAGACACGGTTGATCGCAAAGCGGCTGGCGAAGCTGTCGGTGGCATCGATCACCACATCGGCGCGACCCACCTCGGATTCCAGCTCCGGGTCGGGGAAACGCCGGGAAATGGGGCGCAGGCGCACCTCAGGGTTTAACTGCTCCAAGTGCGCCCGGGCGGAGTCGGTCTTGCGGGCGCCGACGTCAGCGGTGCGGTGTAGAATCTGCCTTTGCAGGTTGGATAGCTCTACCCGGTCCGCATCCGCCAGCACCATCTCGCCCACGCCCGCGGTGGCCAGGTAGATGGCGGCGGGGGAGCCCAGGCCGCCGAGCCCGATGAGCAGCACCCGGCTTTCTGCCAGCCGCAGTTGGCCCTGCAGGTCGATCTCCGGCAGCATGATTTGACGACTGTAGCGGAGCAGTTGTTGATCATCCATTGAAGGCTGCGCCGGAGTAGTCTGTTTTCTCTTCACCTGTGATTCCTCTCTTTAGGGGGTGGGCATAAGCCCTCGCCCTGCAGCTGACCGGCGAGGGTGCGGGGTGGACGTCTGCGCCGGGACGCGGACGCTCCCTGTCCCCACTATTGTGCATCTTACGGCCCAATTCGCCGCCTCGCCAGGCCGTGCGTTCATTTGCGCCCGTGCGGACCCGTCCATCAACTGCCGCGTGCGGCGGTCTCTCCTGCCCGCCCTCGTGCCGGGACCGGTGACGTTTACTCTGATCGGTCGGTCCGCACCCCGGTCATGAAGGGGCAGCAGCGCGCCGGCGCTTGCGTCCTGTTGGCCGGGAGCCGGGGTCGCCGCATGGCTCCGATTGTCTATTTGGCGTTGGTTCGTTCCAGGTGCCGTTTCCACTGCGGGCTCTGTTGATCCGCGTGCGGCGGTCTCTCCTGCCCGCCCTCGTGCCGGGACCGGTGACGTTTACTCTGATCGGTCGGTCTGCCCCCCGGTGATGAAGGGGCATCGGCGGTCCGTCGCATGAGCTCTGTTTGCCGGGAGCCGGGACCGCCGCATGGCTCCGCTTGTCTATTTGGCGTTGGTTCGTTTCCAGTGCCATTTCCACTGCGGACTCTGTCAATCCGCGTGCGGCGGTCTCTCCTGCCCGCCCTGGCGCAGGGTCCGGTGACGTTTACTCTGATCGGTCATTCCGCCCCCCGGTGATGAAGGGGCATCGGCGGTCCGTCGGCTTGCGCTCTGTTGGCCGGGGTCCGGGCACGCCGCATGGCTCCGCTTGTCTATTTGGCGTTGGTTCGTTCCAGGTGCCGTTTCCACTGCGGACTCTGTCGATCCGCGTGCGGCGGTCTCTCCTGCCAGCCCTGGCGCAGGGTCCGGTGACAGTTACTCTGATCGGTCGGTCCGCCCCCCGGTCATGAAGGGACAGCGGCGGTCCGTCGGCTTGCGCTCTGTTGGCCGGGAGCCGGGAATGCTGCCTGCATCCGCTTGTCTATTTAGCGTTGCCGCGTTTCAAGTGCCGTTTCCACTGCGGACTCCGTCGATCCGCGTGCTGCGGGGGTTGGCAACGGATATAGGCCGAATGCAGGTAGCCGGCCCAACTGGGAACGTTGCTAAGCTGCTCCTGCAGGTTCTGCTCGATCAGCCTGCGCCAGCGGTACCGGAACCGGTCGCAATACGGGTAGCCAAGCCGCAGCCCGGCATCGGCACAGCGCAATCGGATTTGCCTGAAGTTTGTTTTACGCAAGTCATAACGCAGTTTGATCTCGGTTGAGACGGGAAAGGAATATTCCTCCAAGCCCTCGATCTGCGCCAAAATCTGGGCCGGATCCGTCTTTGGCGCACGGGGGTCTGCAGCGCTGATCCGCACCTGCAGGCAACGCATCATGACGAGGAAGCGCCACCGTCGAAACCGCCTTTGACGGTGCCTTGCTTCGGGGCCTCCTGCTCGCCGATCGGCGGACAGGAAGCCCCGATCACTCTCTGGGGTCGCGAAAGAGCCCGCATCGGTTTGTCTGTTGATGCAACGGGGCCAGGCCGATCGAATCGGCATTCAGCAAGAACCACCGCTCAGTCTCCCGGCGCCTGAGCGGCACTGACGCGTTCCCACCCGGCCAGATCGCGATCCGTGCGGATATTCCGGTAGCTGTGTTGCTTCATCCACCCGCGCAGCGCCGCTCCCTGGCTTCCGTCGTGCTCCAGCAGCAGCCATCCGCCCGGCTTAAGCAGCGGCAGACTATCCGCGATGAGGGCGCGCAAGGAATCCAGGCCGTCCCTCCCTCCGTCCAGGGCCAGCCGTGGTTCAAAACGCAGGTCTGCCTGTTGCAGACTGACGTCTTCACTGCGCACGTACGGCGGATTGCTCAGGATCAAATCGAAGCGTTGTCCCCGCAGCGGCTGCAGCCAGTCGCCTTGCCGGAACTGTACCGCAACGGTCGGCAGCAGCCGGCGCAGGTTCCGGCGTGCCACCCGCAGTGCCTCAGAACAGAGGTCAGTGGCCAGAATGCGGGCCTGCGGGCGCTCCTTGGCCAGCGCCGCCGCGACCGCCCCGCAACCGGTGCCGGGTTCTGCAATGCGCCAGGGAGCCTCGATGGGCAGCAGCTCCAGTGCCCGCTCCACCAGCAACTCGGTTTCCGGTCGCGGGATCAGCGTATGTCGGTTCACTTCAAAGCGGAGCGACCAGAATTCACGTTCCCCCAGCAGGTAGGCGATCGGCCAGCCTGCTGCCCGGCGCCGCACCAGGGTCCAGTAGTGATCGGCCCGGGCCGGCGCGACCCGCTTCTCAGGATGCGCGTAGAGTTCGGTACGGCGCCATCCCAGCTCCCGCCCCAGCAACAACTCTGCCTCCAATCTCGCTACCGTGGTCCCGGCGGCCAATGCCGTACTCCCCAGCGCAAGCAGCCGGGCCACTGTATGAGCAGGGGCGGCGGACAGGCTACGGTCTACAGAATTCACCTAAGGAACCTCTGGTCAATTCGTAAAAACATGGGGGTCAAGGTAAAACGTTCTTTGATGATTGAGCTATGGGGTATTGTCGCCGATTTTCACTCGGCTAAAACAGCCCTTTCCTCACCGTATCCGGGACTTTTCTTCCCCCGCTGACGTTTTTCAGGCGCAACCTGCTTGCAATGTCAGCCGCTTTCACCTCGGCAACCGGCTCCTGGCCATCACCCGATGACTCAACGCACAGGCCACAACCAGGCGATGCGCATTCTTATTCAGTCTCCGGTAGCGCACTTTGGAGAAGCCAACCCGGTGCTTGATAATGCCAAACTGAGGTTCCACCTTGGCCCGGCCCCGGGATTTGTTCCGGTTTCGGGAACGCGCCTGGTCCGGCAACAGTCGGTTTCTACGGCCCTTTGCCGGTATGAAATCCTTTGCGCGCAGAGCACAAGCGGTGATGGCTTCCTTCCGCCCCGTATAGGCGGAATCATCCCAGACCCGGGTCTCCCTTCCGTATAGGACAAATATTTTTAATAGGATAAAACCGTTGAACGCAAAGGGGATAACGGTTATCTTGCTGCTGGCAACTGCGATCCTTTGGCCTTGGAGAAAACGCAAATGAAGCTATACAAATTACCTCTCCTGTTCATCCTGGCCTACTCCTCTTCCCTATGGGCCGAAGGAGGACGTCACGAGCCCCAGGCCACTGAAGTCAAGGTAAGCCTTGGCACTGCTGCCGGGGAAATAAAATTTGTGCCGGATACCCTTTCCTTTGAACGAGGCAAATACTACAAACTCGTGCTGCATAACCCCAGCTCGGAGGAGCATTACTTTACATCAGATGCTTTTTCGACCCATATCTTTACCAGGAAGGTTGAAGTCACGGATAAATCCGGCAAGACCATCGCGGAAATACACGGCGCTGTTAACGACATTGAACTTAAACCCGGCGCAACCGTTGAATGGTTTTTTTATCCCATGACAAAGGGGAAAAACCTGCGGCTGTATTGCCATAAAACCGACCATGAAGAACAAGGCATGGTAGGCACCATCAACATAAGCGGCGACTTGTCTGCTGTCGGAAGATAGAAAGGTACGACTACCCAGTTCAATCGGTTATCGGGCACCGACCGCGTGTTCGAAGCAAGGGCTGCAGGATAAGATATTTTTATCTCTTTTTGAATGGCTGCCCAACAAGGGGAAGGTCACTTTAACGACCACACGCTCCCATAGTCAACGTCGGAGTAGGTCATTGAGGCATGGATCATCAATCCTAGCATCCGGTGCCTAATCATCCAGACTCGAATTTAGATCAACTCTGGTCAAAGAAGTCTCCATCAATCGTTTTCACTTCATAGGTGTCGCGAACTTGCACACCGACGTTGTGCTTGTACATCAAATCGACCAATTTATCCCCGTCAATGAGGATTATTGAGTAGGCCGCTTGACGCGCTTTTTTCAGTGCGTTATCACGAAAATCGGAAGTCGTGACAAAAATACCTTTGTTAGTGTCGCCGCTCATTGCGCCAATAAAATCGCGAATGTCTTTTTCACTAACATTGGTGTCCTTATAGCGTTTTGCCTGTATGTAGATTTTCTCAAGGCCAAGTTCATCTGAGTTGATTACCCCATCGATGCCGCCGTCCCAGGATTTTGGAGTTTCAATGAAATCTCCATAGCCCATTTTCTTCAGGAGTTGCAGGATAACGCTTTCAAAATAAGAAGGATCGGTTTTATGTAATTCTTCAAGAAGATCTCTTTTGGTTTGCTCTTCTATTGTAGACAGGCCAGCATCAATTAAATCCTGTGGGGATGCCTTTCCCAGATTTACTTCTTCCTGTGGGGATGCCTCTCCCAGATTTACTTCTTTTGGATCATTCACTTTGTCTGCTTTCTTTTTTGTTTTTCGGCTGGCAACGTGCGCCAAATAATCAGGATCATCTAATAAACTTTTGTATGTTATCCTTGTTGGCAAAGAAGATTTCCCTTTTTCTGTTATTTGTATCATCCCCCGTGAAGGAGAACTCAGAAAATTTGCCATCTTTAGATAAGATATGCCCCATCTGATGCGGTCATTCAATCTATTGGCACCGGAGCTTGTTATTTCTCTGAGTACGCTCTCTGGGAGTTCAGAATAATAGTTATCACGAACTTGAAGAATCAAATCGCGTGTACTCCATTCTTGCCTATCTTTCAGGGTTTTTTTCAGGGTTTTCAGGATAGGTGTATATGTTTGGTGGTGTTTGGGTAATTCCATGATAGTGGTCTCCAGTTAAGTTTTCTGGTGAGAAGGAATTTGGCTGACGCATTAGAAATGAGAAGTGGATCCCATTCTCAGGATAGCCTGGTAGCGATGTTAAGGTATAGCCGGTTCATAGTTATGCTGTCAAAGCAAGCCAAGCTTCCGCCGGTGTCTGATCATCCAGACTCGAATGAGGCCGCTCCGCATTAGAATACATCATCCATACGTTGCTATCATCCCGTGGCCTCTCGAACCCTTTCCAGACATCGAAGTAACAAACTCTCAAAATCTGCGCATTATCCATTGAAGCGAAATACGACTTGGTTGTCTTCAACAAAAAATATAATCGGCTTAGGGAAAAGCGTTCTGCCAATCTATGTGTCGCGGCGGCAATTGACACCGCACCCGCCCCACAAAATGGATCGAGCAGGCATCGGACGTCGGACGGAAACCACGGGAGGATGTATTGCGCAATGCGCCGTTTGCTTCCCCGATAGGGGAACGGGTGCGCGACATTAAGAGCGAAAACCATCGACATGATCCGAACTGCCGGCTCCCCTGTTGCGAGGACGTTTTATCGAAGACGAGAAACTGGACTTCTTATTTTTAATTGCCTTTACATGCTGAACATGAGCCCTGTTGTTTTTAATGTTAGCTCGCAGTCGGACTTTGCTGATTTTAGCGATGGTTTTCCTGATTTCCGTATTGGAAAGAATAGATTCGGTTTGAGACTTTATAAAACGTATAAGCCCGCCAGCATGGGTAACATTGCTTGGCATATTTGTTTTGAAAGTGCTGTCGCCTACAAATACTACAACAGAAAATAATTTACTTTCGTGCATATTCAAACACGAAGATAATACTTTGATATGTTTGTAGTTCTGATGCAGAGGGTTTTGGAATGTGTATGTATGCTTGAATATCTTCTGAGTCCATTGTTTCTGACGAGCGGACCCAAAAATCCATCCTTTCATATTTTTTGTTTCGACCACAAAGATTCCATGTCTTGAAATAATGATGTGATCAATCTGGGTGCTCCCGTCCTCCGTTGGAAGCATTACATTCTTGAGTAGTTGATATTTTTTTTTATCAAGCTGGAGCGAAAGTGCGACATTAACAATAAATTCACCCAATACCCCTTTGAACCAAGCAGTCTGTACAATCCCAATGATAATGAGAAAGAGAGAAGGTGCCAGTATGAGAAATGCTCCGATGCTCATATTAGTCGCATGAAAGCCCCATCGAGGGTGGCTAAGCGCTCATCTCCGTGAAGGTTGGCTCGTCGGCACCGCTCAATGCGACCTTCTTGGCAGGCTTGCTAGAGAGCTTTTTCAGTACATCTGCGAGCTCTGTTCTCGCACGTTGCAAGTTGATCTCATCCACAAAAGGTCGATCCACGCCCTCCTCGGCAGTGCTGATGTCCTTCTTCAACCTGGTCAAGGTCTTCCTTTGCTCCTGGCTGCTCTCGATGAGGCGTAAATGCAAGCTGCGCAGGCAATTGTCCATCGACATCATTGCGCATCTCCAAGAGACGACGTGAATGTTTGCAGCAAGTCGCAATCCGTTGCCATGAGCTCCTTTCGGATGCCGACATTGGACGGGTCCTGCATGTATACAGATAGTTGCGCCCCCTTCTCTGCCAGGGTGCTTTGAGGCTCGGGATTCCCAGTCATGGGAGGGGAGCATAGCATCTGTGGGCAAGGAATCCAGGAATCCCGAGTAGTTCACTTGGCCCCTTGTCCAAATTTTTGGGTCTACTTCTGAAGTTGTGGTCGCCACGTTTGAGCCTGCTGAATCATGCAGGCGAAATAGCGATAACCAGCATTTTCATTCGCCTTTTTAATCGCGTGTTACTTTGTAGCAATCACCTGCAAAGACTCAAAGTGATGCCTTTACAGACCGGACGTGAGTGCAAGGGGGCGCAGTTTACTGCGACCGAGTGCGTTGACTGGTCATATTTTTTACCAGGTTAAGTTGCCAGATTTTTTCCGCCCTGGCCCCCAGGTACCAGAAGCTCAGAGCCAGCAGTGCAAAAAATACAGCTTTATGGGTGCCATCCCAGAAATATTCGAAGAACCTTGTATAAAGATTGATGAAGATAAAGGTTAAACCAAAGCCTCGGGTCATTCCGTTATCAAATTTTACGCCGTGAAAGATGCTTATAATTGATGCCGCACCAAAAACGATCGACCAGTGGAACAATTCTATTTGTTTTACTCTTTCCCACGATTCCATATCACCATAATTCCCGAAAATAGAGATGATCCAAAGCGCAATAAAGAGATAGAGCAAACCAACGGCTCGTGTTGGTTTCAGGAATTCATTTCGACTCGGCCAATGATTAAAAACATATTCGCCAACGAAAATGAGGGCTGAACCAAACAGTACGAAACGCAACGGATAATTCATGCCGAGATAGTACGCTCCCCAGCCTGAAGCGTAACCCGTTTCAGCCCCAAACCAACTGCCTAAGGAGAGCAGGGAAAATAACCAGACCAGTTTAGACGGAAACCATAGTCCCAACAGGGCATAAATGATGGCCGCCAGCAGCAATAAAACAGAGAAATGGCCGGAACCGGTATCTATTACTTTGCCCAAAAATACAATGGCTGTGGCGGTAGCGACAATGCCTAAAAAGAATATGGCTTCATTGCTGTAAATCTTCTCCGGAAATCTACCCTTTCTTTTAAAGCCAAGGAAATATAGAAAGCTCGCCAGCATGGCGAAACTCGCACACTTGACCCCATCAGGCACGTTAAACAATCGCTTAAATAGCTCAACGAGCCATTCATCCGCCAGTGCGGATGCTATGGAAATAACGATGCAGGCAATGGCCAGCCAGAAGGAATATCTTGCCGTGCGCTTCCAGTCAAACGGCGTGACTTCATAGGAATGCTTAAGTTTCTGTGATTCCTGCCCGGAAATAATCCCGGCATCAAGCCAGTTCTGAATAGCCGTGCTCAGTATGCGCCCTTCTTTTTTTGAAACTTGCATTCAGTTTTAATCCTTGTAAATCTAACGATTATACTCATCGTGGCGCAGGGGTTCCCCGGATTTTTGTTAAGTTTGCCTTTGTCCATGCGTAACCCACAGAGTCTATTTCTAACGGACAGATCCTAATTTTTTAGCCCCTTTCAGAGGCAGCGGTCGTCACGCTGATATCGGGAAAATCGCCGACGAAATATGATACCCTAGGCGGATGCCCCAACTCGAATACATTGAAGCCCTAGAAAAACGGTTGTGGCCCGCCGCGGACACCTTGCGCGCGAACTCCAACTACGACCGATTCTGAAGATCAGACGGTGGAGGAACTAAAAACCTTGACGACACCGGTACCTGCTGATCCCAAAATCTATCATATTGTCCATGTAGATCGGTTGCCTTCAATTATTACTGAAGGTGGTCTTTGGTGTGATTCGGAGATTGCGCAACGCAAGCGACCGGGATCAGTCATCGGCATGAATAATATCAAACAGAGACGGCTTAATCTACGCTTGAGTAGCCGCCCTGATTTATATGTTGGGAATTGCGTTCCCTTCTATTTTTGTCCTCGTTCTATCATGCTTTACATGATCCATATAAAAAGCCCTGACTTGTCCTACACTGGTGGGCAAGAAACTATTGTCCATTTGGAGGCATACGTTAAAGAGTCTGTGTCATGGGCGGAACAGAATGAAACACGTTGGGCTTTTACTTCGTCAAATGCTGGCGCATGTACCTTTGATGACTATTGTGACCTGGGTGAATTGAATAAAATTGATTGGACAGCCGTGCAGGCAAAACAATGGGTAGATCATAAGTACGGTAAACAGGCGGAATTTCTGTTGGAAAGTTACTTTCCATGGGAATTAATAAAACGTATTGGTGTATATTCAGAGTCAATCTATTGTCAAGCGGTCAAAGCATTTCTTGCCAATAGTCACCGTCCACAAGTAAAGATAATAAAAGCTTGGTATTATTAATAGAAGGGCGACAACGATGATCGAATACAAGCGCGGTGATCTTCTGAAAGAAGATACCGAAGCGATTGTTAATACGGTGAATTGCGTCGGTGTTATGGGTCGAGGTATCGCGCTTCAATTCAAAAAATACTTTCCGCAAAACTTCAAGGCATACGCGGCTGCCTGCAAGCATAAAAAAGTGCGGCCCGGGCGAATGTTCACCTTTGAGATCGGCGAGTTGACTAATCCCCAATACATCATCAATTTCCCGACCAAACGGCATTGGCGAGGAGCAAGCCGAATAGAGGATATCGAATCCGGCTTGCATGCGTTGGTCGAAGAAATCAGAAAGCACAAGATCCGATCTGTCGCCATTCCTCCGCTGGGCAGCGGTCTAGGTGGACTGGACTGGCAACAGATTCGCGCCCGAATAGATACAATTCTTGGGGAAATCGATGAGGTTCAGATCATCGTCTATGAGCCGGAAGGCGCACCGGAAGCGGGCAGAATGGTGCGCAATCGCAAGGTTCCGAAAATGACCTCGGGGAGAGCGGCACTCGTCAGTTTGATGCACCGTTACCTTGCTGGCCTGCTTGACCCGTTTGTGACATTGCTGGAAGTGCATAAACTGATGTACTTCCTGCAGATTGCGGGGGAACCATTAAAATTAAACTACGAAAAAGCCCTTTACGGCCCCTACGCCAAAGACCTTCGACATGTACTCAACCATATTGAGGGGCACTTGGTGTCCGGTTACGCAGATGGTGGCGATATGCCCAACAAGGAATTAAAACTGGTGCCGGGCGCACTGGAGGACGCGAACAAATTTCTCAGGAATAAAGCGAAAACCCGAGCGCGCCTTGAAAAAATTTCTGGCCTTGTTGAGGGATTTGAATCACCGTTTGGCCTGGAATTACTATCCACGGCTCACTGGATCATAAACAACGAATCGCCTCAATCCATTGATGACGTTATTGACAAAACCTATGCCTGGAACGAGCGTAAGAAGCAGTTTTCACCGCGTCAAATTCGGTTGGCTTGCGATGTATTGGCAAAACAGGACTGGATAGAAGCCAGCTTAACCGGCCAACCCGAATAAAGTGTCAATGAGTTGCAGAGCATGCATTATTTATACGATCAAGTGTCGGCGCTGTTCTGGATGACTGGAAAACAAGCGGTTGCCGCACATTCAGGTCGAAGATGGACTGGGCCACACAACGTTATTCCGTTACCCCTACCCGATTGAAACCTTGCGGTTCGGATCCGTATCACTTTCCACCCCGGTGAGGAGCGTTTCGAGGTGTGCAATCCGGCGATGCAAACCTTAAAAATACGGTACCCTAGGCGGATGCCCCAACTCGAACACATCGAAGCCATTGAAAAACGGTTGTGGACCGCCGCGGATACCCTGCGCGCGAACTCCAACTACGCCAGCAACGAGTATTTCCTGCCGGTCATGGGGCTGCTTTTCCTGCGCCATGCGTACAGCCGTTTCCTGGCTGTCAAAGTCGGGATTGAGAAGAATCTGCCCACCCGTGGCGGTAAACCCCGGGCGTTGATTAAGGAGGACTTCTCCCAACTAGGCGCGATTTTCCTCCGGCCCAAAGCGCAGTTTGCTCGTTTGGTGGCGTTGCCCGATGGTAAAGATCGCGCCAAAGCCATCATTGAGGCGATGGAATTCATCGAGAAGGACTACAGCAACTTGCGCGGCATCCTGCCCAAGAAAGAATACCAGGACTTAAGCAACGACGTCCTCGGCCAGTTGCTGCGCACGCTCAACCCCGATGAGTTGAAAAAAGTATCGGGCGACGTCTTCGGTCGTATCTACGAATATTTTCTGGCCAAGTTTGCCGACCAGAAAGCCCACGACAATGGCGAATTCTTCACGCCCGTTTCACTGGTGTCACTGATCGCCCATGTGCTGGACCCCGAGGGCGGCACGGTGCTCGATCCGGCCTGCGGTTCCGGCGGCATGTTCGTGCAGAGCGCGCGCATCGTCGAGGAGCACGGTCAAAACCCCATCGACCGGCTCACCTTCCGCGGCCTTGAGAAGAACGCCACCACCATTCGCCTCGCCAAGATGAACCTCGCCGTCCACGGCCTGGAGGGGAATATTCAGAAAGCCATCACCTACTACGAAGACCCGCACGATCTGCGCGGCAAAGCCGATTTCGTCATGGCCAATCCCCCGTTCAACGTGGACGAGATTGACGCGGACAAAGTCAAGACCGACCCGCGTCTGCCTTTCGGTCTGCCTGGCGTGAGCAAAAAGGACAAGGTCAGCAACGGCAACTACGTCTGGATCAGTTACTTCTACAGTTACCTGAGCGCCAAGGGACGCGCCGGTTTTGTCATGTCCTCCCAGGCCTCCAGCGCCGGGGGCGGTGAAGCACAGGTGCGGCGGAAACTGGTGGAAAGCGGCGATGTGGACGTCATGATCGCGATTCGCTCCAACTTCTTCTACACCCGCACCGTGCCCTGCGAATTGTGGTTCTTGAACCGCGCCAAGCCGAAGGAACATCGCGACAAGGTGCTGATGATTGATGCGCGCAACGTCTACCGGAAGGTCACGCGCAAAATCTACGACTTCAGCCCGGAGCAGCAGCAGAACCTGCTGGCCATCGTTTGGCTTTATCGCGGCCAGACCGACAAATATCTCGGCCTTGTGTCCGGCTACTGCGCCAGAGTCATCGCGGAAAGCGCGGCCTGTTTTACCGCCGCGAATGAGGAAAGCGAATCAATCCAACCGCTGCCGGATTTCCTCGCCGCGCTCACCGCCCTGCACAATACGCTGGAACCGTTTCTCAAGACCCTTAACCCCAAAGATGCTCATGCCGAAACACACAAGGAACTGATGGATGCCCTTCCCGCCTTTGAAGCGGACGTGGGGGCCTTCCGCAAAGCGGTTGCCAAACAGCAGACGGCATGGGCAAAACAAAAAACCAATAACGGCGCACTCAAAAAAGCGGTAGCTCGACTTGCGCCACTGGCTGAATCAAGCCGCGACCTGGTCAAACAGACCGATCTGCTCTACAAACTCGCTTCGCGCCTTGTCGAAACCTGCGAACAGTCCGCCAAGACCAACGGCACCCGGATCGACAAGGAAGTTGCCCGCGCCCGCAAAGCCGCTGATGAGTCCAGACGGCAAGCCGTGGAACAACTCAAACAGGTGCACTACTTTTGGCGGCAAGCGCACTGGCTCACCAAGCGTTTCCCCGACGCCGAACTGCGCGACGTGGAAGGGCTGGTCAAACTGGTTGACCGCAAAGAGATTGAAGCAAACGACTGGAGCCTGACCCCCGGCCGCTACGTCGGCGTTGCGCCGGAAGAAGAAGACGAGAACTTTGATTTTGAGGAAACGATGCGGGACCTCCACACCGAGTTGAAAGCACTCAACGCCGAAGCAGCCACGCTGGCGGCGGCCATTGATAAGAATTTTAAGGAAATGGGGATATGAGCGGCGATAGAAAAATCGTCATCATCGCCGGCCCCAACGGTGCGGGTAAAACGACGTTCGCACGGGAATTCCTGCCCAAAGAATCCGGCTGTTTGATTTTTATCAACGCCGACCTGATCGCAGGTGGCCTGTCTCCCTTTCAACCGGAAGCCGCCGCCATCCGTGCCGGGCGGCCTGATGCTGCAACAAATTGACAACTACGTAAAAAAGGGTGAAAGTTTTGCCTTTGAAACAACGCTTGCGAGTCTTGGGTACGTAAAAAAGATAAAAAAGTGGCGTGCAGTAGACTATAAGGTCAAACTGATTTTTTTGTCGCTTGCAACGCCCGAAGAGGCGACTAACCGAGTAAAATCACGTGTGGCGCAGGGTGGACACCCTATTCCAGAAGCCATAATACGCCGCCGATTTTCCAACGGCTTGAATAATTTTGAAAACATCTATCGCCACTGTGTGGATTATTGGCAACTCATCAATAACAGCAGTGCCATCCCGATCCTGATTGAGAAAGGAGAAAACCCATGAAAAAACAAACTAGGCGCACTGCCATCGAGGATGACCCGGATATGCAAGGCGTCATGCCCGCTCTCCTCCGCGCGGCTAAACAGGCTCACAAAATTGCCCACCAGACAGGCACTAAAATTGTCATCATGCGCGACGGCAAGGTCGTGCACGTCCCCCCGGACCCGGCGATGTATGAGGATATTTAAACTTGGTTGGGCATGAAGAAAAATTGCAGATATGAGCAAAGCGCCGCCATACACGATCACCCCGCACATTCTCACCCGCATTGAGCAAATCGGTGAAGCGATTGGCCGTGCGGAGGCGGCGGGCGTTTCACAGGATATGCGCTTGCGGCACATCAATCGCATCCGCACGATTCACGGTACGCTTGCCATGGCGGGCAATGCCCTCAGCGTGGAACAAGTCGCCGCAATTTTCGATACAATGCATACCCCCCAAGAAGCCCCCCAAGTAACCTCCCAAGTAGAACGCTTGCTGTCGGTGCTTAAAGGTAAAGGGGAAATGTCACGGCAGGAAATCCAGCAGGCGATTGGGTTGAAAGACCGCAAGTCATTGCGGGAGCGGTATCTGTTGCCTGCATTACAAGGCGGATATATTGAAATGACGCAACCTGATACGCCTAATGCCAGGAATCAGAAGTATCGGCTTAGTTCGCGTGGGAGGGGGATGCGGTGAAAGACTTTAGGATGTTAAGAGCATGAGAAGTTCACCCCTAACATCTCTTGCGGATATTGCTGAATCAGTTCAATACGGATACACCGCATCAGCATCCGATGCAGAAATAGGCCCAAAATTTCTACGCATCACAGATATCGTTCCTTCTCAAATTAACTGGGACACTGTTCCCTATTGCGAGATAGATGAAACAACATTCGCAAGATTTTCCCTTGCGCCGAATGACATCGTCATAGCTCGTACAGGTGCAACTGTCGGATATGCCAAACTGATTCGAGACAATAAACAATCCGTTTTTGCATCATATCTTGTTAGAGTTAGAGTTGATCCTGATAAGGCGGAGCCTGGCTACGTTGGGCTGATTGTTGAATCGAACGTTTACAAACGTTTCGTTCGTTCACGTGTAGGGGGTGCAGCCCAACCTAATGCAAACGCAAAAGTTCTGTCGTCCTTTAAGTTCACTCTTCCTGAAAGATCAGTTCAGATTCGGATTACTGCTATCTTATCTGCCTACGATGACCTGATCGAAAACAACCGACGACGAATTCAGTTACTGGAACAGTCAGCACGACTACTCTACAAAGAGTGGTTCGTCCACCTCCGCTTCCCCGGCCACGAACACACCACCATCACCGACGGCGTACCGGAGGGGTGGGAGCGGAAGAGTTACTCTGATTTGTTTAGATTTCTCGGGGGATTCGCATTCAAAAGTGAAACTTATCAGATAGAAGGGAAGTTTGGGATTGTCACCATCAAAAATGTTCACGATGCGCGATTCATCACTGAGTGCCAATCAAGGCTTGATGATATACCAGAGAAAATGAAAGAACATTGCTCTCTTAACGCTGGGGATATCTTGTTGTCCCTAACCGGCAATGTTGGACGAGCATGTATTGTATTTGGCAATAATTATCTACTGAATCAGCGTGTAGCCAAAGTGGTTGGCAATAGTGGTATTTCTCGAAGCTTCACGTACTGGACATTTAGCAATGAAACGATCCAGAAAGAGCTGGAAAATCTCGCGTACGGTGTCGCGCAATTAAATCTTAGTCCAGTCAAACTGGGAAAAATAGAGTTCTTGAAACCTTCGAGAAAGTTATTGGAGTTATTTGAAAAAATGACTGCCCCAATATTTCAGCAAATTATCACACTTAATTTGCAAATAGATCAAACTACCCAAGCACGCGACCTACTCCTGCCACGCCTTTTGAATGGGGTGGTCTCCGTATGATGCTTGTAGAATTAACCAACTTTATCGCTCTTGGTGAAAAAGTAATACCGTTTCTATGCGGAGGAACGGACTTTGTTCTAAAAGAGTAGCTGTTTGATTATGCGCCCGATCCACTGGTTACATCTTTCCGACCTTCACATGAGAGAGCGAGACTCGTGGTCTCAGGATATAGTTCTCAAGGCAATGCATGATCATATTTATAAGGATTTTTCTGAAGGTATTAAAGCAGACTTTATTCTCGTGACGGGAGATCTTACTTTTTCCGGTAGGGCTACTGAATACCGCTTGGTGGAGGAGTTTTTCGATGCACTCAGCATAGCATCAAGAGTCACGAAGGAATCTATATACTGTATTCCCGGAAATCACGATATTGATCGCGATCGTAATAAACTATGTTTTGAGGGTGCTCGTAAAGTTCTGCAAAACATGAGCGCGGTTGATAGTCTTCTCGAAGGGCAAGATGATTTGGAGACGCTGGCCACACGACAGGAAAACTACCGAAGATTTCAAGAGGCATATTTTTCAGAACAGAAGAGAATTGGTACAGAAGATCAGCTTGGATACGTTTCAAGAATCACACTTGACGACGTGCACATAGCGATTGTTGGACTGAATTCAGCTTGGTTGGCAGAAGGCGGCCTAGCTGATCATGGAAAACTCCTAATCGGTGAACGACAGGTAATCAATGCTATTAACTTAATCAAGAAACACGATCAACGTCCTCACATAATTATTGGCATGGCTCATCATCCTCTTCATCTTCTCTGTGAGTTTGATCGTAGGCCAGTCCAAAATCGTATTGAAGAATTTTGCCACTTTTTTCACTTTGGACATTTACATCAGTCCGAAACTCGCACATCAGGATTCAGTGGCTCCGGTTGCCTGACACTTGGTGCCGGTGCATCGTTTGAGACGCGCCAGTCTCACAATAGCTATTCTGTCGTTACACTCGATTTATTGCAGGCACTTCGGACAGTTATGACTATCAAGTTTGATCCGAACAATAGTATGTTCTCGTCTACTGCTTCCGAAGAATATCGCATTGAAGTGAACCCGCAAGATATCTATGGTGTGGACGAACTTGCAGGGACCATGAAAGGTTATTGCACTTCACTTGGTCAATGGCCTCATTATCTATCGGCTCTGTTATTGGGTCAGAAGTCGGAAGTACTCATTTGCACATCAGACGATTATGCATTTGGATCGCTTGCCGTTTCTCAGGCGCCTCCTGTTAGTGATTTACAGGAAAAAACAAACAGCTTCATGGCGTTTAAAAATGTACTATGTGTATTGCACAAGGACATTCCCCTTGCAGATATCTTTACCCGTTATGGCGATATGGTTCGTGAATATGGAGTCGTTTTAGAGCAGATAAGCAATGCACAACCGAACATCAAGGCTCGTTTGCTGGAATATGAAGATGATGCGAGAAAACTGGTGAATGCTAATCGCCTCGAATTTTTCTCTTACACCTTCTCTCTTCTTGACAATCTAGCTTACACGAAAGATTGGGGGCTCTTACGTGAGCAGGCACAACGCCATATTAGTTCATATAATTCAAAATTAGCCGCCCATGCAAAACGAATGTTAGCTCTTAGCTTGGCTAATTCATATGAAGAAGAAGACAAAAATAACGCGATCAAACTTTATCAGTCGCTGATTGAAAGTGGCGTTGTAGAATTCACTGATGTGGGCAATTTTTCTACACTTCTTATGAATGTTGGAAGGTTAGAAGAAGCCAAAACCGTTACACTTCGTGGTATTGAACAGTTTCCTGTAGAACATATAAGGTACTTCACTGATATAGGACGCAAAATTGTTGAAGAATCAGGAGATCGTGTGTTTCGCGATGCATTGGAGACAATTATCAAAGAGAAAAAATTATGACTGAAAAATCCTCATCGTTCCCGATGGGTGTCGAATTCCAAAGCATACTGAGCGCAATTTCCAAGCAGATATATGAGACACCTTTTGCTTTTATCCGAGAAAATGCCCAGAACGCAGTGGATGCTATTCGTATTCAAGCATACCGAGAAGGACTTGAACCGCGAGACGAGCGTTACAGAATTGATGTTACCGCAAGCGATCGGAAAATCATTGTAAGTGATAACGGTATAGGTATGTCGGAGAGCGAACTAAAGAGCTTTTTCTGGACGATCGGAGCTAGTGGAAAAAGGACAGAAGAAGCATTTTCTGCAGGTTGCGTTGGTATCTTTGGAATCGGAGGCTTCGCCAACCTCGGTGTTTGTGACAGACTAGATGTGATTTCCCGAACAGAAGAGGCTACACATGGAATACGGACGTGGATTTCAGCATCAGACATAAAGGAAGCAGGTTCTACAATCCCTTCTGTGAGCAGCGAATCCTCTGACACAGTAACGGATAGAGGTACAATTGTAACTGGTCATTTGCGGGAGGTGGTAAATATTGACGAACTCCGCCGCTATTTAGAAAGTTTCGTACGCTTCACGCCGATTTCGATTTATTTCAATAATCGAAAGTTATCACAGGTTGAATTTTCGAATATCGAGGATAGTGAAAATCTAACCAAGATAAAAAATATTGACCAACAATGGGGTGAAGGAAATATTCTAATAACGGGAAAGTTCTACGAGGACAGGGGGCATGCGCTTGTAGCGATGATTAATAATATTAGTATCAATGGGGAAATTGTCAATTTTATTGGCCAGATCAGATTCGAGAATGGACCGATAGATGTGTTCAAACACGGCTTCAAGCTTTGTGCGACAAAGATAGGTAGTGCTATTGGTATATCGGGGCGCATAGATTGTGATCGTTTTTCTCCCACAGCAGGTCGTGATTCGCTGGATGCATCTACAACTAGCCTTTTGAGTCAGGCCGTTCTAGTACTACAAAAAATCGCAGTTGAGATAGTCCTACAAACACCTGAACGGATCGCTCAGCACACTCGCATATTTAGTTACATCATCAGAAATGGACTTTTGAGTAAACTTGATAATGTAAAAGTTAATCTCGCAGATGGATCAGAATTGTCCCTTGGCGATATCCGCAGAAAATCAGAAGGAGGCGTTGGTGTATTTTTTGGGTTCGCGAAAAAAGAGGGCCTGAATCAAATTATGCAGGCACGAGGTCATCTTGTTGTACTTCTATCCTCCGACCGTAACCGCCAGAACGCAGAACGCCAGTATCTTGAGCAATACTGCTCTGCGAAACCATTCGATGGAATAGTTGATTGTGCTGAAGATTATGAAAATTTAAGTCGATTTGAGCAGATTGTACTCAGCGAATTGGAGCTCAACATCACCACATCGTACGAGATAAAAACCGATCACTTCCGCCTTATTCCAGGAAAGTTGACTGAAGACATACCCGTTTTTATTAAAGAGGTCAGCGGTAGCCAGAAAATAGACATCTTTGTCGATGTTCGTCACTCAGAAATTGCTAAATTGGAAACTCTTGGGTTTACACAGATTCTATACTCGTTGATTGCTACTTTCTGTCGCGAGTACCTCGGCTCGTCCCTCAAAAAATGGAGTCCGCGCTTCTTTGGAGATGGTGCTCTTAATCTTGAGCTTCTGGCCAAACACCGATCAGAACTTTGGGTATTGGTCAAGGATGATATTGGGGTTGTTCATAGAGGGGGGGAACGGGAAGTTGTAAGACACTCAGATGTACAGGTCGTTAACGTAAGCGACAGGCAGAACCCGGCAAAGCAATCTTCAGACGAAGAATGCCCACGCATTCTCCACATAATTGATGAGAAAGATACGGTGAAAATTTCTGGTTACTATATACGACTTCGAGATTCTGCTTTTAAGGCCCACGGTGACCTGATAGTTGGATATGAGAGTCTCGGTGTAGTCTGGGCTGGGAACAAAGTACTATACGTGGCATCCGACACTTTCAGTGCTACATTTCAATATGAAATCCGTCTAGATAGATTAGTAACTGTTGATTGCGACGGTGAGCTACGAGCGGAGGGCGCGATACAACTTGATAAATCCTTGCAACAAATGTTCAATGGTCTGTATTTCTCAATACCTGATTCTTTAGTACCATTTCTTGTGCCTCAAGGTAATGAAGAAATACGTTTGGAGTTACTCACTGAGTGGTACGACATAAACACCGCTAGACGCTGGACTCCCAAAGAAACATAAATTTGCCTGAGAATGTCTGTGGTAACATAAAGAGAATTTTCGCTACCGAGTGCAGTGATTGGATTTCAGATAGGTATAAATTCAAAATCCTCAATGGCTCCACATCGGCAAAGCGGGTAGATGGAACGTTTACATGCCTTGATTGAGTGAAAAAGTGCCCGCCGATTAGCACGCATGGGCTGGACGGAACCACAGTTACAACCCATTTCCCGGTGACAGCATGGTGACTGCACACACAAAGATTTTCATAAGCAATAAAAGCCAGATAGTGAAACTCCCTAAAGCGGTTGAGTTTCCAAAGTCGGTGCGGGAAATTGATATCGTGACCGTTGACTCAAAACGCATTACCCCGCCAGCGGGGGAAAGCTGGGATGAATGGGTTGATGCTCCCGGTGTTTCAGATGATTTTATGTCTGTGCGGGAACAGCCAACGGACGTGTGACTAATTATTGCGTTCTAAACTAAATCTCCCATCAGTTCCAATGAGCTCTCCCCGCTTCACCGAAGCCTCCCTCGTCCAGCAAACCACCACCGATTACCTGCAACAACAACTCGGCTGGGAATCAATCCGCGCCTATAACGCCGAAGACTTTGGGCCGGCCAGCCTGCTGGGTCGCACTTCCGACCGTGTTCGAGGCAGAGGCTGCATGATATGATGTTTTTGTCTCTCTTTGAATGGCTACCCAACAGGGGGAAGGTCATATTGAGGAACTGGAGAGAGTATCGGGGAGATCGGTTTCAATGATTTCAATAGATTTTAACTGGCGAAATGTTATAGACCGGAGAAGTTGGTGAACCAAGCAGAGTTAGATGAATTATTGGAAGACTGCCCACGCCTCTTTCATACGGCGGAGCGCGGTGCTTGGGATGAAATAAAGGAACATGGCCTCCTTAGTACATCGTCGCTATTAGACCTATATCGAGTGAATGGTGCGGAGCGATTTTCTATAGAGTCTGAACGACGAAACGCAACTATAGTAATCAAACATTCTGGACTAAATCCTGTAAAAATTCGTGACCAACTTCCAATGGATGATAAAGGACTGCGACGTTGCCTTCCGGCAGAAATATCTCCTCAGCAGTGGTATGAATTCTTGAATCGAAAAATATTTTTCTGGTTGACAGAGGGTCGTCTTAATAAATTGTCCTATGCTAGAGCTTATCGCTATACTGAGCATGAGGTACTCATTTTTAATTCTAGCAAAATTATTGATGCATATCGTGAGAAGATATGGCTTTGTTCGATGAACAGCGGTTGTACCAAACCTTTTCCTTGGCCACGAGATTACTCGAAATTTTCTCGAATTAACGATTATCCGTATCAATGCTGGCGTAAGAAGAGAAGGCGCGGAGAGCGGGTTGTTGAATTATGTATAGACGATGGCATTGCGAATGTGACTGACTTTGTGGAGCGTGTTTATGTCGTGCACGGAGAGGAATATCTTTTTGATTTGACTATATAATCATCCACTTGATAGACTTTTTATTCGTATCCTGTAGAGGTGTCGCCATGAAAATTATTACGAACATTGATGACGAATTGCTGGCGGAAGCCAAGCAACTGACAGGGATAACCGAAAAATCGGCCCTGATCGAGGAAGGACTGCGCGCTTTGATCGAACGAGAAAGTGCTCGTCGATTAGCACGGTTGGGTGGGACAGAGCCACAGTTACAAGCCATTCCCCGGCGATAATTGGAATCGAAATAATTCCGATCAATATCTTTACGAATAAGACTCAATTCAAGGTAACGATATGGCGACAACACGTACAAAAATCTTGGTAAATAACAAAAGTCAGGTAGTAAGACTGCCCAAAGCCGTTGAGTTTCCTGCATCGGTGCGGGAAGTTGACATCGTGGCCGTTGGCTCAAAGCGCATTATCACGCCAGCGGGAAAAAGCTGGGATGAATGGTTTGATGCTCCCGGTGTTTCGGATGATTTTATGTCTGCACGAGAACAGCCAACAGATGAATAATCAACCATCGGGTCAAAAGTCCATTCAGCCATCAGCTCCCAATGAGTTCTCCTAACTTCACCGAAGACTCCCTCGTCCAGCAACCCACCGCCGACTACCTGAAAAACCAACTCGGCTGGGAATCGGTCTACGCCTACGCCGAGGACTTCGTGCCGGACAGCCTGCTGGGTCGCACTTCCTACTGTGAGGTGGTGCTGACGCGCACACTGCGCTCAAAACTGGTCGAGTTAAATCCCGATCTGCCTGATCCCGCCTACGACGACGCAGTGCGGCAGATTACCGCTACCGCCGTTTCGCAAAGCCTGGTCGCCGCCAATCGCGAGAAGCACGACTTGATGCGCGCCGGCGTGCAAGTCCGTTTCCAAAACGACAAGGGCGAACAAACGCAGGAGCGATTGAAGGTGTTCGACTTTGATGCGCCGGAGAATAATCACTTCCTCTGCGTCCGTGAACTATGGGTGCAAGGCGATCTTTACCGCCGGCGGCCCGACATCATCGGGTTTGTCAATGGCCTGCCGCTTTTGTTCATTGAGTGCAAGAACATCCACAAGAACCTCAAGGTCGCTTACGAAAGCAATTATTCCGATTATCGGGATACGATTCCGCACCTCTTTCACCACAACGCCATCGTGATGTTTGCCAATGGAGACCGGGCGAAGATCGGAACCATCACCAGCCAGTGGGCGCATTTCCACGAGTGGAAGCGGCTGGCCGAGGAGGAGCCGGGCGTGGTGGATATGGAAACCCTGCTCAAGGGCGTGTGCGACCAACGCAATTTGCTGGACTTGGTGGAGAACTTCATCGTCTTTGACGAATCCGCCGGCGAGCCGCGAAAAATTATGGCCCGCAACCATCAGTTTCTCGGCGTCAATCGCGCCATTGAAGCGGTGCGCGAGCGCAAGGCGCGGCAGGGCAAGTTGGGCGTGTTCTGGCATACCCAGGGCGCGGGCAAGAGTTACTCAATGGTGATGTTCGCCCGCAAGGTACATCGCAAATTGGGCGGGAATTTTACTTTTCTGGTGCTGACCGACCGCGATGACCTGGACACGCAGATCTACAAAACTTTCGCTGGCTGCGGCGTGGTGGATCACGACCGCGATCCTTGCCGGGCGTCCAGCGGCGCACATCTGGGGCAATTGCTCACCGAACACAAGTCGCACATTTTTTCGCTGATTCAGAAATTCCACCGCGACGTGAACCCTGACGAGGGCTACACCCAACGGGACGACGTCATTGTCATCACCGACGAGGCGCATCGCACGCAGTACGGCACGCTGGCGCTCAATATGCGAAATGCTTTGCCCAATGCCTCGTATATCGGTTTCACCGGCACGCCGCTTTTCAGGGACGATGAGATCACGCGGCAGGTGTTCGGCGAATATGTTTCAACCTACGATTTTCAGCGGGCGGTGGATGACGGGGCTACGGTGCCGCTCTACTACGACGCGCGCGGCGACAAACTCGGCGTGGCCATCGGTGACTTGAACGAGCGCATCGCGGAGAAACTGGAGGAACTGGAGACTGACGACATTGACGTGGAGCAGCGATTGGAGCGGGCGTTGAAGCGCGACTATCACATCGTCACCGCCGCCAGGAGGCTTGATCAGGTGGCGCGGGACTTCGTGCAGCACTACTCAACGGCCTGGGAGTCCGGCAAGGCGATGTTGATCTGCATTGACAAGGTAACCTGCGTGCGGATGCACAAACTCATCAAGTTCTACTGGGACGAGCGCATCAGGAAGCTGGATGCGGAACGGGCGCAGGTGCGCGATGAGCAGATCGAGGTCCATCTTCAGCGGCAGATCGCCTGGATGCGCGAGACCCAAGCGGCGGTGGTGATCAGCGAAGAGCAAGGCGAGGTGGAAAAATTCCGCAAATGGGAGCTGGACGTCACTCCGCATCGCCGGCTCATCCGGGATGGCATGAACCTGCCTGAGACGATGCGCGGCCAACCGCAATTCCGCAACAAGCAACGCATGGCGCTGGATGAAGCCTTCAAGGAACAGGCGCACCCTTTCCGCATCGCCATTGTTTGCGCCATGTGGCTGACCGGTTTTGACGTGCCGTCCCTTGCCACCCTCTATCTCGACAAACCGCTCAAGGCGCACACGCTGATGCAGGCCATCGCCCGCGCCAACCGGGTGAACGAAGGCAAGAGTAACGGCCTGATCGTGGATTACTGCGGCATCTTGAAGCACTTGCGCAAGGCGCTGGCGACCTTCGTCGGTGTGCAGCCGGAGGCTGGTGGCGGGCTTGATCCTGCCCGGCCCGAGGAGGAACTGCTGGTCGGTCTGGCGGAGGCGATTGCTTTGGTGCGGACCTTCCTTGAGCAGCAAAATGCTTCGCTGGACGCCGTAATACGGGACACCGGCTTTGAGCGCAACGCCGCCATCCTTGCGTGCAAGGAAGCAATCAACGAAAACGACGAGACGCGCAAACGTTTCGAGGTGATGTGCCGTGAGGTGTTCAAGAAATTCAAGGCGTGCATCAATAACCCGAAAGTGAACGAGCACCGGGCAGAGCGGGACGCCATCCACGTCATCTACAGGAGTTTGGAGCAGGATCGCGATCAGGCGGACATTAGCACTATCCTTCGTGAACTGCAGGCCATAGTGGACAAGGCAATCGAAGTACAGCCTGACCGCGTGACAGAGCCGAAACAAGTCCCGTATGACATCAGCCGTATTGATTTTGACCAGCTCAAGCAGGAGTTTCAAAACCTTGCGGGAAAACACACCACCGTTCAGGCGCTCAAGGACAGCATAGAGAAAAAACTCCGCCGCCTGCTGGCCCAGAACCCGTTGCGCACCGATTTCCAGAAACACTACGAGGAGATTGTTGCGAAATACAATCGAGAGAAAGACCGGGTGAGTATCGAGCAGACCTTTACGGCGCTGCTGAAATTGGCGCAGGAATTGAACGAGGAAGAACTGCGCGCCGTACGTGAAGATTTGGACGAGGAGTCGTTGGCGATCTTCGATCTGCTTCGCAAATCCACCCTCAGCGCCAAGGACATCAAGAAAATCAAAACGGTGTCCGTGGACCTGCTTGCCAGTTTAAAAGCCGAAAAACTGCGCGTTGACCAGTGGCGGGAAAAGGAGGCGACCCGAGCCGCAGTCAAGATTGTCATCCACGACCTTCTTTGGACCAAACTTCCCGAAGCCTATTCCCGCGACGATATGAAAAAGAGCGTGGAAGCCGTCTTCCGGCACGTACACTGGGCGTACCCCACAGTGCCCTCGCCGTACTATGAACGCGCGGCGGTTTGATAAGGGCAGGCCGGCGGCAAGTCGGAAAATGTATCCCGGCCAACCTGTGCCAGCGCTCCCTTACCTCCATCAGCCAAATATGGATTAAAATTAAACTGCGAAAAAGCCCCTTACGTCCCCTGCGCCAAAGCCCTTCGACATGCACTCAACCATATTGAGGGGTACCTGGTGTCCGGTTACGTCGATGGTGGCGATATGCCCCACAAGGAATTAGACTGTAAAAAAGTTTGTGTAAATGGCATTGTTAATTCTGGAGGACTAAGCAATGCCAATATCAGACAAATTGATCGACCAGCTACTGGAAGGCAACATATCACCGGAATATATTTTGGGTGAGGATGGCTTGCTCAAGAAGCTCACCAAAGCGCGGCGGAACGCGTCCTTGAAGCCGAGATGGAACAACATCTCGGCTATTCAAAACATGAAGTGGCGGGCAATAACACCGGCAACTCTCGCAACGACAAAAACGGCAAAACTGTACGCAGTGTTCACGCAGAGAGCGATCTGCAAGTCCCCCGTGACCGCAATGGCCAGTTTGTCCCGCAATGGGTCAAGAAGGACGAAAGGCAGCTCAACGGCTTCGATGAGCGTATTATCTCCCTGTATGCCAAGGGTATGACCACCCGGGATATCCAAGCTCATTTTATGGAGGTCTATGGTGTTGAGGTGTCCAGCCAGTTTTATCTCCCAGATCACCCATGGGGTGATGGAGGAGGTCAAGGCCTGGCAGAACCGCCCGCTGGAGAGCGTTTATCCCATTGTCTATCTGGATGCCCTGGTGGTTCGCAGCCGTTCTTCGGGTGGGGTAGAGAATAAATCGGTTTACCTGGCGCTGGGCATCAACCGGGAGGGTGAGAAAGAGCTGCCGGGCTTGTGGCTGGCACCGCCCGAGGGCACCCGGTTCCGGCTATCGGTCATGACCGAGCGGAAGAACCGCAGGCTACAGGATATCCTGCTTGCCTGTACCGATGGTTTGAAGGGCTTTGCGCAAGCCATAGAGGCCGTTTACCCGCAAACCCGGGTAGCAACTGTGTATCGTACATCAGGTTCGCCATTCTCTGCGCTATGTGAGCTGGAAACAGCGCAAAGCGGTTGCCGCTGACTTGAGGCGTATTTACAGTGCATCCACCCTCACGGAAGCGGAGCAAGCCCCGGCAGCTTTTGCCGAGCGCCGGGAGCAGGAACATCCGGGTATCAGCCAATCCTGGCGTAACCACTGGGAGCGGCTGATCGTGTTCTTAGATTATCCGCCACAGGTCCGCAAGGTCATCTATACCACCAATGCCATAGAATCGCTGAATGCCTCGCTGCGCAAGGTGACCCGAACGAGGCGTTCATTCCCCAACGATGCATCGGTGATGAAAGTATTATACCTGGCCTTGCATGAAATCACGCGGAAGTGGACCATGCCGATCCGGGATTGGAAACAGGCGATGAGCCAGTTTATGATCTTGTTCAGTGAGCGAGCTTCACTGTGATAACCCGCCATTTACACAGTAAATTTTACAGTCCCTGCCGGGCGGGCAATCCTACCCTCCCCCACACGGATCGGGGGTCGGCGATGAGTGCCGGGAGCGAAATTATGTGTGGTTTCGGTGGGCAAAGCCGGCGGCGCAAGCCGCTAACCTTATTCAACAAGGTCTCCGCCTGCGCCCTCACACTCCTCGCCCTGACCTTCCTTCCCGCCCAGTACGCCTTGGCACAGATCTACGATCCCGACTTAGGCTCTGCCGTCCTCACCTACACGCTGGACGACACCAACCCAACCGTGGATGCGTTGAACAACGGCGACACGCTCACCGAAACCTTTACCGTGAACGCCAATCAGACCAGCGGACCGGCATCACAACAAGGCCCCCAATCCTCCACCGACCCGAACACCGCCCCGACCTTCGGCAGCACCACCCTCGCCTCCCAGAGATACCTTCCCGGCGCCACCGTCAACCTGACCCTGCCCGCCGCCAGCGGCGGCAACGGCGCGCTCCGCTACGACCTGTTTGACGGACTCTTTCCGGCGGGTGGCTCCTCGCTTGGGCTGACGATTGACCGCACCACCCGCGTCGTCTCCGGCACCGTGCCCGCTGACGCCATATTGGGAGAATATACCTTCACCTACCGGGTGTCGGACTCGGACACCGATACCAGCCTCAGCGACTCTGCGGATCTGTTCCCGTCCATATTTATTAATCCGTCGACCCCGACCTTCGGCAGCACCACCATCGCCCCCCAGAGATACCTTCCCGGCGACACCGTCGACCTGACCCTGCCCGCCGCCAGCGGCGGCAACGGCGCGCTCCGCTACAACCTGTTTGACGGATTCTTTCCGGCGGGTGGCTCCTCGCTTGGGCTGACGATTGACCGCACCACCCGCGTCGTCTCCGGCACCGTGCCCGCTGACGCCATATTGGGAGAATATACCTTCACCTACCGGGTGTCGGACTCGGACACCGATACCAGCCTCAGCGACTCTGCGGATCTGTTCCTGTCCATATTTATTAATCCGTCGACCCCGACCTTCGGCAGCACCACCATCGCCCCCCAGAGATACCTTCCCGGCGACATCGTCGACCTGACCCTGCCCGCCGCCAGCGGCGGCAACGGCGCGCTCCGCTACGACCTGTTTGACGGACTCTTTCCGGCGGGTGGCTCCTCGCTTGGGAGAATATACCTTCACCTACCGGGTGTCGGACTCGGACACCGATACCAGCCTCAGCGACTCTGCGGATCTGTTCCTGTCCATATTTATTAATCCTGACGATCGACCGCACCACATCGTCGACCTGACCCTGCCCGCCGCCAGCGGCGGCAACGGCGCGCTCCGCTACGACCTGTTTGACGGACTCTTTCCGGCGGGTGGCTCCTCGCTTGGGCTGACGATCGACCGCACCACCCGCGTCGTCTCCGGCACCGTGCCCGCTGACGCCATATTGGGAGAATATACCTTCACCTACCGGGTGTCGGACTCGGACACCGATACCAGCCTCAGCGACTCTGCGGATCTGTTCCCGTCCATATTTATTAATCCGCCGCTGTCTTTCGGCACCGTCACCATCGCCGACCAGACCTACACCCAGGGCACCCCCATCGCCGACCTGACCCTGCCGGCAGCCACCGACGGCGCCGCCCCGCTGGCCTACAGCATTGAGGGGGCCTCATTGCCCATTGGGCTGACGTTTGATGCCGACACACGGGTATTGATGGGCACACCCACCGGCACACAATTAGCCACCCTCACCTACACCGTAACCGACAGCGCCGGCGCCACCGACACCCTGTCACTGCGTATCCGTGTGCGCTCCGCGTTTAGTTTCACAGGGCCGCCCGATCTGACCCTGACCTATACCGCCGGCACCCCCATCCCCGAACTAACCCTGGCGGCGGTTACCGGCGGCACCGCCCCGCTGACCTACTTTTTCCTCATACAGAGTGAGGGCGGAGCGAACTTGCCTGGTGAAGTGAACTTGCCTGATGGATTGACTGTCGACTCCGCCACCGCCGTCCTGGGCGGCACACCGACCACGGTACAATCTCGGACTGGGTATGCCTATTTCGTAAGGGACAGCAACGGCCTCACAAGTTCTGTTGTAGGGGTCCTAATCATCACAATCCTTGAACCCCCGCCGGTCACCTTCGGCACCACCACCATCACCCCCCAAAACTACATCTCCGGCACCGCCGTCAACCTGACCCTGCCCGCCGCCACCGGCGGCTATGGCACACTCATGTACGCCATCACCGAACCCCTCCCCGACGGCCTGACCTTCACCGCCGCCACCCGCGTATTGGACGGCACCCCCACCACCCTGCAAGCCGCAACCCCCTACACCTACACCGCCACCGACAGCAACCCCAACGGCGCCAACACCGTGCAACTGCCCTTCACCATCGCCATCCAGCCGCCCTCGGCCGCCATCACCTCCACCAACCCGGATCCACTGGTTGAAAACACCCTGGACGGCGCCACGCTGACGGTAACGCTGGCCAACACCGCCTATGAGAACCCACTGCCCGCCAACCTGATCACGCTCAACACTGAGGCCACCACCGCCGGGGTTACGGTCACGGCCGCCCGCGACAGCGACACACAAGCCACCCTGACGCTGGCCTTTGACCGCACCGACAACGACTTTGACGACAACCTCGACATCAGAGTCACCGTGCCGGATGCGGTCCACACCGGCGCCGGCAACCTGACCACCGGCGCGGTGACAGCCACGGCCGTCGTTGAGAGCAGCGACGCCACCTTGTCCGTCCTGACCTTGTCCGGCGGCGCCGTGCTCACCCCGGCCTTCGCCGCCGGCACCTTGACCTACACCGCGAACGTGGCCAACAGCGTTGCCGAAATCATGGTAACGCCGACCGCGGCCGATGACGGCGCGACCCTCACCGTCAACGGCGATGACGTGAACAGCGGCACGGCCAGCGGCGCGATTGCGCTGACCGCGGGTATGGCCACCGACATTGATGTGCTGGTGACCGCCGAGGACCGCGTAGCAACGCAGACCTATACCCTCGCCGTGACCCGGGCGGCGGTGCCGACCGCCACCATCAGCGCCACCGCCCCGGGCACGCTGACCGAGGCCACCCTTGATGGCGAGACAGTGACGGTAATGCTTGCCAACACTGAGTATGTCCCGGGCACGCTGGCTGCAAACCTGTTCACCGTGACGCTGAGCGGTGGGGCAACTGGCGTATCGGTGAGCGCGGCCACACGCACCAGCTCCGTGCTGGCGACGCTGACGCTGGCCTACGGCGGAATCGGCATAGACGCGAATACCACTCTTGGCGTCACCGTGCTGGAAGCGGTCCACACCGGCACGGGTGACCTGGACACTGCCACCATCCCGGTCACGGCCACCCCGCCGTCACTGCCGGACGCAAGCTTTATCGTGCCCGAGAATGCGGCCGCGGATACCGACGTCGGCACCCCGCTGATGGCCGCCGAGTTCCCGTCCGGCACACAAACCTGGGCCATCGTGTCGGGCAACGACGACGGCGATTTCAACATTGATAGGGCCACCGGCCAGTTATCGGTGGTGGCCAATGATTCCATCAATTTCGAGGACACCGCGTCCTACACGCTGGTGGTGTCGCTGACGATTGGCGCGGCCACGGCGCAGGCGACGGTAACGGTAATGGTGAGCGATGAGATTGAGCTGCCATCAGCGCCGGCGGCACCGACCGTGACGCCGGAGGTGGAGTCGCTGGCCGTCACCTGGACGGCACCGGACAACAACGGCCCGGCGATTACGAGCTACGACGTGCAATATCGTACGGGATCGGACGCATTCACACTGGCCAGTCCGGGTCCGGGAACGGCAACCAGCCTGACGATCACCGGCCTGACGGCAGCCACGTTGTATGAGGTTCAGGTGCGCGCCGTCAATGCCGAAGGTGACGGCCCGTACTCGGCCTTGGGCACGGGCACGCCACTGGCGCCTCCCACGCCGACCGCGACCATCAGCGCTCCGACCACCGCCATCGCCGAGGCGGCCCTGAGCGGGACGGAGTTGGCGGTGACCCTCAGCAACACCGAGTACATGGATGCGGGTACGCTGGCGGCGGCGCAGTTCACCATCAACCACGGTACCGGAGCGAGCGGGGTCACGGTGGGTAACGTCGTGCGCACCGGCAACACGGTGGCCACCTTGACGCTGGCCTACACCAGCGGCATAGACGCGGACACCACCCTAGGCGTCACGGTGGTGGCGGCGGCACACACCGGCGATGATGCCCTGACCACGGACAACACGGTTATGGTCACCGCCACCCCGCCGTCACTGCCGGACGCAACCTTTACCGTGGCCGAGAATACGGCCGCGGCTACCGACGTCGGCACCCCGCTGATGGCCGCCGAGTTCCCGTCCGGCACACAAACCTGGGCCATCGTGTCGGGCAACGACGACGGCGATTTCAACATTGATAGGGCCACCGGCCAGTTATCGGTGGTGGCCAATGATTCCATCAATTTCGAGGACACCGCGTCCTACACGCTGGTGGTGTCGCTGACGATTGGCGCGGCCACGGCGCAGGCGACGGTAACGGTAATGGTGAGCGATGAGATTGAGCTGCCATCAGCGCCGGCGGCACCGACCGTGACGCCGGAGGTGGAGTCGCTGGCCGTCACCTGGACGGCACCGGCCAACAACGGCCCGGCGATTACGAGCTACGACGTGCAATATCGTACGGGATCGGACGCATTCACACTGGCCAGTCCGGGTCCGGGAACGGCAACCAGCCTGACGATCACCGGCCTGACGGCAGCCACGTTGTATGAGGTTCAGGTGCGCGCCGTCAATGCCGAAGGTGACGGCCCGTACTCGGCCTTGGGCACGGGCACGCCAATGGCGCCTCCCACGCTGACCGCGACCATCAGCGCCCCGACCACCGCCATCGCCGAGGCGGCCCTGAGCGGGACGACGCTGGCGGTGACCCTCAGCAACACCGAGTACGTGGGTACGCTGGCGGCGGTGCAGTTCACCATCAACCACGGTACCGGAGCGAGCGGGGTCACGGTGAGCAACGTCGTGCGCACCGGCAACACGGTGGCCACCTTGACGCTGGCCTACACCAGCGGCATAGACGCGGACACCACCCTAGGCGTCACGGTGGTGGCGGCGGCACACATCGGCGATGATGCCCTGACCACGGACAACACGGTTATGGTCACCGCCACCGCGCCGTCACTGCCGGACGCAACATTTACCGTGGCCGAGAATACGGCCGCGGCTACCGACGTCGGCACCCCGCTGATGGCCGCCGAGTTCCCGTCCGGCACACAAACCTGGGCCATCGTGTCGGGCAACGACGACGGCGATTTCGCCATTGATGCGGTGACCGGCCAGTTATCGGTGGCGGCCAACGATTCCATCAATTTCGAGGACACCGAGTCCTACACGCTGGTGGTGTCGCTGACGATTGGCACGGCCATGGCGCAGGCGACGGTAACGGTAACGGTGAGCGATGAGATTGAGCTGCCATCAGCGCCGGCGGCACCGACCGTGACGCCGGAGGTGGAGTCGCTGGCCGTCACCTGGACGGCACCGGACAACAACGGCCCGGCGATTACGAGCTACGACGTGCGTTATCGCGTGGGCTCAACGGGAGCGTACACGGATGCTGCGGATCCGGGAACGGCAACCAGCCTGACGATCACCGGCCTGACGGCAAGCACGCTGTATGAGGTTCAGGTGCGCGCCGTCAATGCCGAAGGCGACGGCCCGTACTCGGCCCCCGGCAGCGGCACGCCGCTGCCGCCTACCGCGCCGTCACTGCCGGAGGCAACCTTTGATGTGGCCGAGAATGCCGACGCGAATGCCACGGTCGGCGCCCCGCTGGTGCCCGCCAACTTCCCGAGCGGCACACAAGCCTGGGCAATCGTATCGGGCAATACCGGCAACGATTTCGCCATTGACCCGGTGACCGGCCAGTTATCGGTAGTGGCTGCCGATTCGATCAATTTCGAGGACACCGCGTCCTACACGCTGATGGTGTCGCTGACGATTGGCGCGGCCACGGCGCAGGCGACGGTAACGGTAATGGTGAGCGATGAGAATGAGGTGCCATCAGCGCCGGCGGCACCGACCGTGACGCCGGAGGTGGAGTCGCTGGCCGTCGCCTGGACGGCGCCGGCTAACCGCGGCCCGGCGATTACGGGCTATGACGTGCGTTATCGCGTGGGATCAACGGGAGCGTACACGGATGCTGCGGATCCGGGAACGGCAACCAGCCTGACGATCACCGGCCTGACGGCAAGCACGCTGTATGAGGTTCAGGTGCGCGCCGTCAATGCCGAAGGCGACGGCCCGTACTCGGCCCCCGGCAGCGGCACGCCGCTGCCGCCTACCGCGCCGTCACTGCCGGAGGCAACCTTTGATGTGGCCGAGAATGCCGACGCGAATGCCACGGTCGGCGCCCCGCTGGTGCCCGCCAACTTCCCGAGCGGCACACAAGCCTGGGCAATCGTATCGGGCAATACCGGCAACGATTTCGCCATTGACCCGGTGACCGGCCAGTTATCGGTAGTGGCTGCCGATTCGATCAATTTCGAGGACACCGCGTCCTACACGCTGATGGTGTCGCTGACGATTGGCGCGGCCACGGCGCAGGCGACGGTAACGGTAATGGTGAGCGATGAGAATGAGGTGCCATCAGCGCCGGCGGCACCGACCGTGACGCCGGAGGTGGAGTCGCTGGCCGTCGCCTGGACGGCGCCGGCTAACCGCGGCCCGGCGATTACGGGCTATGACGTGCGTTATCGCGTGGGATCAACGGGAGCGTACACGGATGCTGCGGATCCGGGAACGGCAACCAGCCTGACGATCACCGGCCTGACGGCAAGCACGCTGTATGAGGTTCAGGTGCGCGCCGTCAATGCCGAAGGCGACGGCCCGTACTCGGCCCCCGGCAGCGGCACGCCGCTGCCGCCTACCGCGCCGTCACTGCCGGAGGCAACCTTTGATGTGGCCGAGAATGCCGACGCGAATGCCACGGTCGGCGCCCCGCTGGTGCCCGCCAACTTCCCGAGCGGCACACAAGCCTGGGCAATCGTATCGGGCAATACCGGCAACGATTTCGCCATTGACCCGGTGACCGGCCAGTTATCGGTAGTGGCTGCCGATTCGATCAATTTCGAGGACACCGCGTCCTACACGCTGATGGTGTCGCTGACGATTGGCGCGGCCACGGCGCAGGCGACGGTAACGGTAATGGTGAGCGATGAGAATGAGGTGCCATCAGCGCCGGCGGCACCGACCGTGACGCCGGAAGTGGAGTCTCTGAACGTCAGTTGGACGGCGCCGGCCAACAGCGGCCCGGCGATTACGGGCTACGACGTGCAATATCGTACGGGATCGGACGCATTCACACTGGCCAGTCCGGGTCCGGGAACGGCAACCAGCCTGACGATCACCGGCCTGACGGCAGCCACGTTGTATGAGGTTCAGGTGCGCGCCGTCAATGCCGAAGGTGACGGCCCGTACTCGGCCTTGGGCACGGGCACGCCACTGGCGCCTCCCACGCCGACCGCGACCATCAGCGCTCCGACCACCGCCATCGCCGAGGCGGCCCTGAGCGGGACGGAGTTGGCGGTGACCCTCAGCAACACCGAGTACATGGATGCGGGTACGCTGGCGGCGGCGCAGTTCACCATCAACCACGGCACCGGAGCGAGCGGGGTCACGGTGGGTAACGTCGTGCGCACCAGCCCCACGGTGGCCACCCTGATGCTGGCCTACACCAGCGGCATAGACGCGGACACCACCCTAGGCGTCACGGTGGTGGCGGCGGCACACATCGGCGATGATGCCCTGACCACGGACAACACGGTTATGGTCACGGCCACCCCGCCGTCACTGGCGGGCGCAACCTTTATCGTGCTCGAGAATACGGCCGCGGCTACCGACGTCGGCACCCCGCTGATGGCCGCCGAGTTCCCGTCCGGCACACAAGCCTGGGCAATCGTATCGGGCAACGACGGCGGCGATTTCAACATTGATACGGCCACCGGCCAGTTATCGGTGGTGGCCAATGATTCCATCAATTTCGAGGACACCGAGTCCTACACGCTGGTGGTGTCGCTGACGATTGGCACGGCCATGGCGCAGGCGACGGTAACGGTAACGGTGAGCGATGAGATTGAGCTGCCATCAGCGCCGGCGGCACCGACCGTGACGCCGGAGGTGGAGTCTTTGAACGTCAGTTGGACGGCGCCGGACAACAACGGCCCGGCGATTACGGGCTACGACGTGGAATATCGCCTGAGCTCATTGGCCCCGTCGGGCGCATACACCGATGCCGGACATTCGGGAACGACCCCTGGTATCACCATCACCGGCCTGACGGGGGGCGTGGAGTATCAGGTTCAGGTGCGCGCCGTCAATGCCGAAGGTGACGGCCCGTACTCGGCCTTGGGCACGGGCACGCCACTGGCGCCTCCCACGCCGACCGCGACCATCAGCGCTCCGACCACCGCCATCGCCGAGGCGGCCCTGAGCGGGACGGAGTTGGCGGTGACCCTCAGCAACACCGAGTACATGGATGCGGGTACGCTGGCGGCGGCGCAGTTCACCATCAACCACGGCACCGGAGCGAGCGGGGTCACGGTGGGTAACGTCGTGCGCACCAGCCCCACGGTGGCCACCCTGATGCTGGCCTACACCAGCGGCATAGACGCGGACACCACCCTAGGCGTCACGGTGGTGGCGGCGGCACACACCGGCGATGATGCCCTGACCACGGACAACACGGTTATGGTCACGGCCACCCCGCCGTCACTGGCGGGCGCAACCTTTATCGTGCTCGAGAATACGGCCGCGGCTACCGACGTCGGCACCCCGCTGATGGCCGCCGAGTTCCCGTCCGGCACACAAACCTGGGCCATCGTGTCGGGCAATACCGGCGGCGATTTCGCCATTGACCCGGTGACCGGCCAGTTATCGGTAGTGGCCGCCGATTCGATCAATTTCGAGGACACCGCGTCCTACACGCTGATGGTGTCGCTGACGATTGGCACGGCCACGGCGCAGGCGACGGTAACGGTAATGGTGAGCGATGAGGATGAGCCGCCATTGGCGCCGGCGGCACCGACCGTGACGCCGGAGGTGGAGTCGCTGGCCGTCGCCTGGACGGCACCGGACAACAACGGCCCGGCGATTACGGGCTACGACGTGGAATATCGCCTGAGCTCATCGGCCCCGTCGGGCGCATACACCGATGCCGGACATTCAGGAACGACCCTTGGTATCACCATCACCGGCCTGACGGGGGGCGTGGAGTATCAGGTTCGGGTGCGCGCCGTCAATGCCGAAGGCAACGGCTCGTACTCGCCCTTGGGTACAGGCACGCCACTGGCGCCTCCCACGCTGACCGCGACCATCAGCGCTCCGACCACCGCCATCGCCGAGGCGGCCCTGAGCGGGACGGAGTTGGTGGTAACCCTCAGCAACACCGAGTACGTGGGTACGCTGGCGGCGGTGCAGTTCACCATCAACCACGGTACCGGAGCGAGCGGGGTCACGGTGGGCAACGTCGTGCGCACCGGCAACACGGTGGCCACCCTGATGCTGGCCTACACCAGCGGCATAGACGCGGACACCACCCTAGGCGTCACGGTGGTGGCGGCGGCACACACCGGCGATGATGCCCTGACCACGGACAACACGGTTATGGTCACCGCCACCGCGCCGTCACTGGCGGGCGCAACCTTTAGCGTGGCCGAGAATGCGACCGCGGCTACCACGGTCGGCACCCCGCTGATGGCCGCCGAGTTCCCGTCCGGCACACAAATCTGGGCCATCGTGTCGGGCAACGACGACGGCGATTTCAACATTGATACGGCCACCGGTCAGTTATCGGTGGCGGCCAACGATTCCATCAATTTCGAGGACACCGCGTCCTACACGCTGATGGTGTCGCTGACGATTGGCACGGCCATGGCGCAGGCGACGGTAACGGTAATGGTGAGCGATGAGAATGAGCCGCCATTGGCGCCGGCGGCACCGACCGTGACGCCGGCGGTGGAGTCGCTGGCCGTCGCCTGGACGGCGCCGGCCAACAGCGGCCCGGCGATTACGGGCTACGACGTGGAATATCGCCTGAGCTCATCGGCCCCGTCGGGCGCATACACCGATGCCGGACATTCGGGAACGACCCCTGGTATCACCATCACCGGCCTGACGGGGGGCGTGGAGTATCAGGTTCGGGTGCGCGCCGTCAATGCCGAAGGCAACGGCTCGTACTCGCCCTTGGGTACAGGCACGCCACTGGCGCCTCTCACGCCGACCGCGACCATCAGCGCTCCGACCACCGCCATCGCCGAGGCGGCCCTGAGCGGGACGGAGTTGGTGGTAACCCTCAGCAACACCGAGTACGTGGGTACGCTGGCGGCGGCGCAGTTCACCATCAACCACGGTACCGGAGCGAGCGGGGTCACGGTGGGCAACGTCGTGCGCACCGGCAACACGGTGGCCACCCTGACGTTGGCCTACACCAGCGGCATAGACGCGGACACCACCCTTGGCGTCACGGTGGCGGCGGCGGCACACACCGGCGATGATGCCCTGACCACGGACAACATGGTTATGGTCACCGCCACCCCGCCGTCACTGCCGGACGCAACCTTTAGCGTGGCCGAGAATGCGACCGCGGCTACCACGGTCGGCACCCCGCTGATGGCCGCCGAGTTCCCGTCCGGCACACAAATCTGGGCCATCGTGTCGGGCAACGACGACGGCGATTTCAACATTGATACGGCCACCGGCCAGTTATCGGTGGCGGCCAACGATTCCATCAATTTCGAGGACACCGCGTCCTACACGCTGATGGTGTCGCTGACGATTGGCACGGCCATGGCGCAGGCGACGGTAACGGTAATGGTGAGCGATGAGAATGAGCCGCCATTGGCGCCGGCGGCACCGACCGTGACGCCGGCGGTGGAGTCGCTGGCCGTCGCCTGGACGGCGCCGGCCAACAGCGGCCCGGCGATTACGGGCTACGACGTGCGTTATCGCGTGGGCTCAACGGGAGCGTACACGGATGCCGCGGATCCGGGAACGGCAACCCGCCTGACGATCACCGGCCTGGCGGCAGGCACGGCGCATGAGGTTCAGGTGCGCGCCGTCAATGCCGAAGGTGACGGCCCGTACTCGGTCTCGGGCAGCGGCACGCCGCTGTCGGCTGGCGCGCCGACTGCGTCCATCACCACCACCGCTCCGCTGTCGCTGACCGAGGCCAACCTGAACGGCGCGATGCTAACGGTAACGCTCAGCAACGCCACCTACATGGGCACGCTGACGACGTCGCAGTTCACGCTGACCGGCACCCCCGGCGCCGCGACGATCAGTGTCGCATCGGTGACTGCGGTGTCCGGCTCAGATACTCAGGCAGTCCTTGAGCTGTCATACACGGGCACCGACCTCGACAGTGACCTGAACCTGAGAGTCGTGGTGGATGCCGCGGCGCACAGCGGCACTAATCCTTTGACCACGGGCGCGGTCGCGGTGGACGACAACGTCGCGCCGGTGATCGTCAACCCCGGCCCGCAGAGCTACGTGCAAAACGCGCCGATCACGGCGCTGACGATCACGGTGAACGATGCCGATGGCGACGGCGCCGGCACCTCGCCGACAGTGACACTCACGAGCCTGCCAACCGGCCTGGTGTTTGATGGAACCGATCAGGTTACCGGTACGCCCACGGAGTTGGGAGATACAGTGGTGAGCATCACCGCCGACGACGGCGTCAATGACAGGGTAACGGCGACCTTTACCATCACGGTCACATCGTCAGGCGGCGCGCTGAGCTTTGGCGGGGCAACCATTGACGCACAGACTTACACGGTGAACACCGCCATCACCGACCTCACCCTGCCGGTGGTGACCGGCGGCACCGGGCCGTACGGCTACGCCCTGTTGGGCATGCCGTCCGGCCTGAGCTTTAACGCCATGACCCGGGTACTTTCCGGCACGCCGGACACGGAGCAAGGGGCAACGACCTACACCTACACGGCCACGGATTCGGCCCTGTCGCCCGCCGCCGTGACGTTGTCGCTGATGATCACAGTGGAGCCTGGGTCTGGGGTCACAGGCGGCCCGCTCGAAGTCGCCCGCAGCGAGGCAATGGAGATGACGCTGGGCGCCTTTGGCCGGTCGTTTACATCGGGCGCGGTGGAGGTGCTGGGTGAGCGCTTTAGCAGCGGCGCCGGCGGCAGCCAGTTGACGTTTGGCGGTCGCACGCTGAGCCTTGAGTCCCTGAGGAACGGGCAGGCCGCGGCCAATGCCGGGGACGAGTCAGACAACCAGCAGCCCGTGCCGGCTGCCGCCGGCGGCCAGCAGACCTCCGTTGGCGCGCTGTTTGCCGGCAGTGCTTTTCAGCTCAGCCTGAATGAGGGCGACGCCGCCGGCGTGGGCGCCACCACCTTGTGGGCGCGCGGTTCGGTGGGCAACTATGAGGGCGAGCCTGAAGATGGCTTCCAGTTGGACGGCGATATTGTCTCGGGCTACCTGGGCCTGGACTACCGGGCGAGCCGGCGCACATTGGTGGGTGTTGCGGTCTCGCACAGCAGGGGCGATGCGGACTTTAGCAGCGCCGCGATTGCCGATGGCGAGGTGGAGACTGAGCTGACCAGTATCTTGCCTTACGTGCAGTGGCAGCCGCACGCCGGATTGAGTTTATGGGGCCTGGTGGGCTACGGCCTGGGTGAGTCTGAAATCACCGATAGCGGGGAGAGCAGGAAAACAGACGTGGAAATGCAAACGGCGGCGCTGGGCGCGCGCGGCAAGCTGTGGTCCGGGGGCCGCGCGGACGTGGCGTTAAAGGCCAGCGCATTGACGGTTGAGCTCGAGTCAGACAGCGAGCAGAACTTGTCGTCGGTGACCACCCGCGCGCATCGCCTGCGCATGGCGCTGGCAGGCAATCGCCACGGGGTGGCGTCGGCGCGCGGTGGGCGCTTTGGCCAGCGCTTTGAGCTGGGTCTGCGCTGGGATCTCGGCGACGTCGAGACCGGCGCGGGCGCGGATCTGGGGGCGGGAGTTGAATACGCCAATCCGCGCAGCGGCACCCGCTTGCGGCTGGACGGGCATTACTTGCTGGTGCACGAGGAATCGGACTTTGAGGCATGGGAGGTAAGCGCGGAGGTCGGCATAGCCCCGAGTCTGTGGGGTCGTGGTGTGAGGTTCGCGCTGCAGCCGGGCTGGGACAGCGCCGGCGCCCGCCAGCGCATGGTGATGGACTTTACGGACGTACTGGGCCCGGCCTGGCGAGGCGATGGCCTGAAGCTGGAGCTGTACGGCGAGCATGCCGAGGATCATGAATTCGGCCTGGAGGGGTCTATCCGCTACTAAGGCCGGCTGGCCGGCACGGCACCCCCCTTGCCCCCTTGTCAGGGGGGTTAGCCCGGTACGCCGCCGCACCCCCTGACAAGGGGGGCAGGGGGTTAGCCCGGTACGCCAACGCACCCCCCACCCCCTGACAAGGGGGGCACAGGGGGGGTTAGCTTGGTACGTCGGCGCGCACTGCGTCATTATGTGGCTTGGCAACGGTAGCCGTGTCGGTTATAAAACCACGGTCATTGTAAAACTGACGCGGGTATACCGGGAGTAATGATGATGCTGTGGAAAATGTTTTTGCCGTATGGATGCCAACCGTCCGCGAAGGCCGGTCTGATGTCGGCGTTTACCTCGCTGTCCGGATGGGTGGGTTGCCGCTCCCGCCGTTTCCCGCTTTTGCCGGACAGTGGCCGCCTGTGCCCCCTCGGGCGGGCAATGGGTTTTTCTCCCCCCCGCACAAACCGGGGGCACGGCCATGAGTGCCGCTCCCGCCATTGCGTGTAGCCCCAAGGGCGCCTGTCCGGCACCATCCACACCCTCCGACCTTGTCCCCCAATGACTGAAGCAATCGCATTCGATACGCACAAGTTCATTAAGAACTTGACTGAACACGGCTTTACCGAAGAAGACGGTCGGACAGCAGTCGGAGCAATCCCCAGCACGCTGGGCGCCAGAATTATTGCAAGCGCCGTATTTTTGGACTTTGGGATCGTTGATGCCATTACAGACAAACACCGCAAATACCCGGATAGTTTTGTCGTTCCAATTCAGAAATAATCCGCAACGGCTTGACACTCTTGCGCTGATAGTCGCTGACGATTACACGCGGGTTTCAGTAACCTCAGAGTTGCGCCCACCGTCCGCCGTTTCTTATTTGTCCTCAATGTTGCCTCTAACGGTCAGGTGGCGGCTGTAGGCATGACGCAGAAAAACCAGCACCATGACATGATAGAGGTACCTATCGAGTCGAACAGCTATGTGATATGTGAAAAGACTTTGCAGTTTATTGAAGAGCTACAGAGAGTGTCAGGCAGGCCAGGTTCAATGATTCCTACCGATTTTAATTGGCATAATATTTAGATCGGAGAAATTGGTGAATCATTCAGAATTAGATGAATTGTTGAATCTTTACCCATGTCTTTTCCACATGGCAGAACGTGACGCCTGGAGGAGTGGAATAAAAGAACATGGCCTCCTTAGCACTTCGTCGTTATTGGATTTGTATGGAAGGCATGGTAAGGAACGATTTTCTATAGAATCCAAGCATAGGAAAGAAATCATCACAATGGATGCTCCTGGATTGAATGCTGTAAAAATTCGTGACCAAAAACCGATGGATGATAGTGGACTATTACGCTGCCTTCCACATGATATATCCCCTCAACAGTGGTATGAATTCCTGAATCAGAAAGTATTCTTCTGGATGACAAGAGATCGTCTGCATAAACTATCCAATGCCAGGGCTTATCGCTCGACTGAGCATGAAGTGCTGATTTTGAATTCTCGTAAAATTGTTGAAGCATATAGTAAAAAAATATGGTTATGCCCATACAATAGTGGTTGCACCAAACCATTCCCTCATCCACGAAGTTACTCAATTTTTTCTCGGATTGAAGATTATCCGTATCAAGAATGGCGATGTAAACGAGGTAGATCTGGAGATATAGTTGTTGAATTATGTATTGACGGTGGTGTTTCTAATATCGTTGACTTTGTAGAACATGGTTATGTTATACGTGGAACAGAGAAAATCTCAGACATAATTTGAATCATGTATTACTGTAAATTTACGATGCAATGTACTATCCATATTGATGAAAAGTTGTTGCTACAGGCACAACAACTGACAGGGATAAAGGAACAGTCGGCACTCGTCGAGGAAGGACTGCGCGCGCTGATTGAGCGCGAAAGTGCCCGGCGGTTGGCACGGCTGGGCGGAACGGAACCACAGTTGCGACCCATCCCCCGGCGATAATCGGAACTGGAATGATTCGGGCGGGCGTCTTTACCCGGCTACTTACCCGTGCGGTATAAGCAAAATGCCCCGGCTCTTTCACCGAAGACACCCTCGTTCCACAAATCACCGCCGACTACCTGGAACAGCAACTCGACTGGGAGTCGGTTTACGCCTATAACCACGAGGACTTCGGCCCGGGCAGCCTGCTGGGTCATGCCTCCGACCGTGAAGTGGTGCTGACGCGCATCCTGCGTGAGAAACTGGTTGAGTTTAATCCCGATCTACCCGATGCGGCCTATGACGACGCGGTACGGCAGATTACGACCGCCGTGGCCTCGCAAAATCTTGTAACCGTCAATCGTGAGAAGTACGACTTGATGCGTGACGGTGTGCAGGTCGGTTTTCAGGATGACAAGGGGGACGGTGGCGGGTGTTTGATTTTGATGCGCAGGAGAACAATCACTTTCCAGGCAGAACCGCGATCAATGCTCATAAACCAGCGCAATGCACGGGAGTTATACGGCGCTTCTCCCGCGGTCGGGTCGGACAAGTTAACCCCGTGCGGGAGAAAAGGGATATCCACTTGGCCATGCCCCCGATCGACAAGCAAGGTCTTAGCTACAAGCGCATGTACTCCGGGCCGACGCAGGGGGCAGCCGCGGAGAAGATGCGCAAGTTGCAACAGAGCTATGCCGCCGCGCTGGGGGGCGTGGGGCCGCGAATGGCGCGCCCAGGTAGAACGAAGCGCACCTACCAACACACCGGGGTCAACGGCTGGTGTGCGCTCAAGGCGGAGACGGCGGCACGCAAGGAGCAAGAGCAGCGCCTACAGCGTGAGTGCGAGGCATGGGCCAGTGCCTGGAAGCAGAGCGCAGCAGCCTGGCTGGAGCAGTACCAGGCGCGTGCCAACGAATGGCTGGAGCTGGCATCGCAAGAGCGGGGCGAGGACTTCATCCGCGGGATCAACCGGCATCTTCAGGCGTACAAGGATGCCGTGGCACAGCAGGCGAGCGAGGCGCTGAAGACGGCACGGTCCGCGCTGGGCCAGGCGCTGCACCGGTTCATCCAGGCGGTGCAGGCCGAGCTCAACGAGCCGGAGGAGGAGGACCTGGAGCCTTAGTCGAACAGGTACATCAAGACCGTAAACACCGCCGCCAAAAGCCCCACAGCCACGCCCAGGGCGTTGAGGATGAAGCGCTGCAGGCGCAGCTCCAGCTCGACGAGATCGGTCTTGGTGACCAGTTCGCCCTGGGGCGGCGCCGCGACCGCGGCCGCCCGGGCCTTCTCCTCGGACACCCCGGCCTCCCGCAAGGCGTCGTAAAGCTCAGATTGCATCGTAGTCATCCCGTCAGTTTACCCTACCCCTGGCCAGGGGGGGAAAATCGATTCTCGCGCAATTCTCGCGCCCGGATTTGAGTATACGGACGGATTCCCGGAAATTCCGGCCGGAAATCGCCATCGCCAGATCAATCGCCCCGCCGCCGACCGGCGCGGACTGCCCGGCTCCCACGTCGGCGCAGGATGAACTTCGGACCCGTGAGGGTGAGATCAAACTGGTCGTCCACTAGGAGTAGCCGGGTGTGCCGGCAGCTGCGCGGTCGGTAGGTCGACTCTTGCCGGTAGCGGTGGCCGAGGGCATCAAGCACCGCCTCGTGGGGCTGTGGATCAATGCCGAAAGGATACCAGGGACCCGCGGCGTTGCCGGCCGCGGCGGGCAGCGGCAATCGGAAACATGGCAGTCGTCGCGGCGCAGGGAACCTGCACTCGCTGCCGGCAAAAAAGCCGATGCGGGAACTCCCGGCATACGCGGACGGATTCCCGGAAATTCCGGCCGGAAATCGCCATAGCCAGATCAATCGCCCCGCCGCCGACCGGCGCGGACTGCCCGGCTCTCACGTCGGCGCAGGATGAACTTCGGACCCGTGAGGGTGAGCTCAAACTGGTCGTCCACTAGGATCGGTGACGGCAGGAGAGGCAAGAGCCAATCAGCCATCCGTTGACCGGATCAGGTTTCGGCAGATAGCCAGGCAGCCCGGCACCCGGATGAACGATGCAGGTCTGGATCAGGCACCGGATACTTCCAGTTGCTCCGCTCGGTGCTTGTTATTTAGCGGTTCGATTAGATCATTTAACTCGCCGAGCAAAATGGCTTCCAGCCGGTACAGTGTGATCGGAATGCGATGGTCGGTGACACGATTCTGCGGAAAATTATAGGTGCGGATGCGTTCGGAACGATCTCCGCTCCCGACCATGCTGCGTCGGCTTTGAGCCTGCTGCTGCTGCTGTTGCCGCCGCGCGGTATCCAGCAACCGGGCTTTTAGCAGGGCGATCGCCTTGGCCCGGTTGCGGTGCTGGGAGCGCTCATCCTGGCATTCCACTACGGTATTGGTGGGCAGGTGAGTGATCCGCACCGCAGAATCGGTTTTATTGACGTGCTGTCCCCCGGCACCGGAGGCGCGGAACGTGTCTACGCGCAGATCCGCGTTCTGAATCTCAATGGAGTCGATCGCGTCCGCCTCGGGCAGCACCGCCACGGTACAGGCGGAGGTGTGGATTCGTCCCTGGGACTCAGTTTCCGGCACTCGCTGCACGCGATGGACTCCGGATTCAAATTTCAGCAGCGCGTACACCCGGCCTCCGCTGACGCGCAGGATGACTTCCCGGTATCCGTCCAGGCTGGTGGGTTGTGCACTGATGATCTCCGCCTTCCAGCCTTGCATCTCTGCGTAGCGGCAATACATGCGCAGCAGGACGTTGACAAAGAGAGCTGCCTCCTGCCCGCCGGTGCCGGCACGAATCTCCAGGAAGACGTTTTTGTTGTCATCCGGGTCGCGCGGCAGCAGCAAATGACGCAACTCCTCTTCCAGGAGTTTGCAGCGCTTTTTGTTGTTACGCAGTTCTTCTTGAGCCAGGGCCTGGATCTCCGGATCCGGGTCGCGGGTCATTTGCATGGCCGAGTCCGCGGCGCCCTGACTTTGGCGGTAACGGTTAAAACAGGAAACGATCGGATCCAGTGCCGAGCGTTCCCGGCCCAGTTGTTTTCCTTGAGCCGGGTGCGTGCGGATGCCCGGATCGGCGAGTAAACCGTCGATCTCGCGCAGGCGCTGCGCCATGTTTTCCAGCTTTATATGCAGACTTTGCTCGATCATGTCCGTTACCTTTCGCAGGAAGCCGGGTGTCGGTGCGGACCGGGCTCAGCGCGCCGGGCGCCGATAGTCACCGTTTCTTCGCCGGCGGAGAAACTTCCTCGGGAAATTCTTGAGACGAAACGGGTTCTTCGGAACCCGTGTGCCTTGCCAGATCACGCAAGCTGACCGTGGGCAAATGCAAAAAGCGCCGGCACAGCGTGCGAGTCGCATCCGCCAGCACTTTCCCCGGCGCATTGCCCGTGCGCAATTTTTGTTCCGCCTCCGCCAGTACCGCGCGCCTCATCTCCCAGACGCTGCCGCGCAGGGTCCGAATGGCGGGCACGGCCGAACGCAGCCGGAGCCAGCCCATAAAGTCCAGCGAGAGTTCCTCGATCAGGGTTTCCGCCTCTTGTGCGGCCTTCTTCCGGCTGATCCGATTGTGATCAATAATGCTGCGCAGATCATCGATCGTATAAAGGTACACGTCCTCCAACGCCGCCGCGTCCGGATCGATGTCACGCGGTACGGCTAGGTCGATCAGAAAAACGGGCCGGTGTTTGCGCTGTGCCAGGCCGCTTTCCAGGAGTTTCCGGGAAAGCACCGGTTCACGGCTGCCGGTAGAGGAAACGATAATATCGGCCTCCGCCAGGTGCCGGGGCAGTGCCTCCAGGCTGATCGCCGAGCCCTGCCAGCGATTCGCCAGCGCTTGCGCTTTTTCCAGCGTGCGGTTGGCGATCATGATGCGGTTCAGGCCGTTTCCGCGCAAGTGTTCGGCAACCAGCCGTATGGTATCTCCGGCGCCGATCAGAAGGGCGGAGTGCTCTGTCAGGTCGCTGAAAATCTGTTGCGCCAACTGCACGGCAATGACCGCCACCGAGATTGGATTGTGGCCGAGGGAGGTGTGGCTGCGCACCTGTTTGGCCGCCGCAAAGCAATGCTGGAATAATTGGTTCAGCAGCGTGCCCACGGTACCTGCCTGCACTGCGGCCTGGTAGGAAGATTTCAGTTGCCCCAATACCTGGGGCTCGCCGAGCACCATGGAATCCAGCCCGCTGGCGACCCGCATCAGGTGCCGCACTGCGTCTTGTCCGAAGTGCGAGTAGAGGCAGGGGCGCAACTTGACGTCCTCTACCTGACGGTAGTCGGACAGCCAGGCGATTACTCCCTGCTCTGAGGCAGATTTCAATTCGCAGTACAACTCGGTACGGTTGCAGGTAGAAAAAATCGCCGCTTCCCGCACGCCCGATTGCGACGCCAGACTGTCCAACGCTTCAGGCAGCGCCTCAGGCGCAAAATTAAGCCGCTCCCGCAAGGGGAGCGGTGTTTTGTTGTGATTGACGCCGATAGCCAGTAAAGACACAGCAGTTTCCCGATCTCAAGATCAGTGCTTATTTTGCTTCAGCCTCTACATGCAAGGCAAGAATTACGCGCTACATCAGGCCCAGTTCCGCCAGGGAAGAGACCTTGCCGTCTCCGATTACGAAGTGATCCAGCGTTCGGACGTCGATCAGGCTTAAGGCTTCCTGAATGCGCCGGGTAAGCAATTGGTCGGAGCCACTGGGTTCAGCGGTGCCGGAAGGATGATTGTGAGCCAGGATCACTGCCGCCGCGTTGTGCTGCAAGGCGCGTTTCACCACCTCGCGCGGATGCACGCTGGCGCTGTCGATGGTGCCGTTGAACATCTCGTCAAAGCTAATGACCCGATGCTGATTGTCCAGAAACAGGCAGGCGAATACTTCGTGCTCATAGCGCCGCAGGTGCATGCGCAAGTAGTCGCGGGTAGCCTCCGGATTGCTCAGCACGTTGCCCCTGGAGAAGGTAGAGCGTAGATAGCGTTTGCCCAATTCCAGGGCAGCTTGCAGTTGTGCGTACTTGGCGGCACCCAGGCCTTTGAACTGGTACAGTTTCTCGGGAGAGGCCTCGAGCAGCGGGCGGAGCCCGTTGAACTGGCTCAGCAACTCGCGCCCGAGCGCAACGGCACTTTTCCCCCGAGTGCCGGTACGCAGGAAAATGGCAAGTAATTCCGCATCGGATAACCCGGCGGGCCCCCGCGAGAGCAGTTTTTCACGGGGAAGCTCGGTTTTGGGCCAGCACCGCATGGACATACGTAACAACCTCCTTGTTGTTCAGCAGTTCCGGGACGCATGGTGGAACGCAACGGGCGTCCCGGCACCGTTGCAGAACGGGTTATTGTACAGTTTTGTCGGCGCATCCGGTACACTGCACGGCGTGAGGAGCTTTTTATACAGGAAGCGGCTCGTTATCGGGATCAGCGGCGGCGTCGCGGCTTATAAGGCCGTTGAATTAGTGCGGCTCCTGGTTGGCCAGGGGGCACAATTGCGGGTGATCCTGACTCGCGCCGCCGGTGATTTTATCACTCCCCTGACGTTGCAGGCGGTGTCCGGAAACCCGGTATATACCGAGTCTGGCCCGCCGGTGGCGCGTCATGGGATGGACCATATTGATCTCGCCGAATGGTGCGATGCAATCCTGGTGGCTCCGGCCAGCGCAGACTGCCTGGCCCGGCTCAGCATAGGGCGGGCCGATGATCTGCTGGCCTGTGTGTGTTTGGCGACGCGGGCCCCGTTGGCCCTGGCGCCGGCAATGAATCATTCCATGTGGCTGCACCCGGCCACCCAGGAGAACGTCCGCCGCCTGCGGCTGCGGGGCGTGCGCATTTTCGGTCCCGCGGACGGGGCGCAAGCGTGCGGCGCCTATGGCCCGGGGCGCATGCTGGAGCCGGCGCGGTTGGCAGAGTTGTTGGAGCAGCGCTTTTCCTCCGGCGTGCTGGCGGGCCGATCCCTGCTGATTACGGCCGGTCCTACCCGGGAGCCGATCGACCCGGTGCGCTACCTGGGCAACCGCAGTTCCGGTCGCATGGGATATGCGCTGGCTGAGGCCGCGCGGGCCGCCGGAGGTGCGGTTACCCTGGTTTCCGGGCCGGTGGAGTTGGAGACCCCGCAGGGGGTGGCGCGTGTTGATGTCAGTACCGCCGCAGAGTTGCGCCAGGCGGTACAGGAGCGGATCGCCGACTGCGATATTTTTATTTCCGCCGCGGCCGTGGCGGACTTCCGATGCCGGTCGCCCCGTGCCCACAAGCTGAAAAAAGATAGCCTGAGCCAGGGTCTGGAACTGCACTTGGAGCCCACTCCGGATATATTGGCAGAGGTGGCCCGGATGAGTTCGCCCCCGTTTCTGGTCGGTTTTGCCGCAGAGACGGAAGCGCTGGCAGAGCACGCCAGGGCCAAGCTTCAAAGCAAGGGCCTGGATATGATCGTAGCGAACCAGGTGGGAGCAGACCAGGGTTTCGGGGACGTGCAGACACAGCTGGAGATTTTCTGGCAGGGGGGAGGGGTATGCCTGCCTCCCGCCGGCAAGGACCGGCTGGCCAAAGAAGTCATTCAACGGGTGGCAGAGCGATATCATGCCCAGCGTTCAGCTCAAAGTGCTTGATTCCCGCGTAGGGAAAGAGTTTTCCCTGCCTGGTTATGCCACCTCGGGCGCGGCGGCGATGGACCTGCGGGCTTGTCTGGATGAGCCTTTAGTGCTGGAAGCCGGGGGGGTTACGCAGCTTGGCACCGGGATCGCGCTGCATATTGCCGATCCCAACCTGGCCGCCGTGATCCTGCCGCGCTCGGGCCTGGGACATCAGCATGGGATCGTCCTTGGCAACCTGGTGGGGCTGATCGACTCCGACTACCAGGGAGAGCTCAAGATTTCCTGCTGGAATCGAAGCAAAAACCCATTCACCATCCAGTCTGGCGACCGGATTGCCCAGATCAGTTTTGTCTCCGTAGCGAGGATCTCCTTCGACGTGGTCCGAGAATTTGTGCCGAGTGAACGGGCAAATAGAGGGTTTGGACACACCGGCATCGCCTAGTTCGCAGCGCTGGAACTGAATCATGCGAGTATTGCCCTGGAGCATTCTCCCCCCGTTCTTTCTGTGGCTGCCGGCGTCCCTGAATCGGGGTCAGGCCAGTGAGAATGCACCCAATGGCTCCATGTAATCGGGAAACCGGCATGGCTTCAGTGGTTTTTCAGGGAGCGGAGGTTTGCGCATTGACGCACAGTGGAGTGAGCTCCGCGCCCTGGGGGCAAAAAAGACCGGGACCCGGTCCCGAAGCAAACGCAGGGAGGTGGATAATCGTCCTTTACGGTTGAGCCGTGGGTTATAAGTTATGAACAGCGCGTGGTATCTATTGCTAATCGCCCTCCTTGCCGGCGCCGGGGTGCTGGCGTGGGTCTTATGGCAGCGGCGCCGGCGGGCCCGGCCACCGCCGGGCGCGCGCGCGGTCGTTTTCCAGGGCGCGATCCGCGCCATGCGGGAAGGATTGTACCCAGGCCTGGAGCAGATGCTGGTTGATATTCCCGGCCTGCCCGAGATGGAGGCGCCCTCTACTACCAGGCAAGTGCAGAGAGTACCCGGAGTACCCGCGCAGGGAACCGATCAGGCGGTGGACGTGACGCAGTTTCAGTCTGCGGTGCCCGGACTGGCGCAGGCAGAGAATGCTCCGGAGAGCCTGCTGGAACAACAGGAGCCGGAACCGATAGCGGTCCCGGAAAAGAAAAAACTTCAGCTGCCCCCGGCCAGCATTTTCCGGGAATACGATATACGCGGGCTGGTGAAAGGTGAACTGGACCCGGAACACGTCAAGTGGATCGGCCTTGCGATCGGCACTGAAATCCGGCGGGCAGGTCGAAGTAAGGCCCTGATCGGCCGCGACGGACGCGAATCCAGCACCAGCTTGAGCACCGCGCTGGCCAAGGGGATGTTGTCTGCCGGCGTCGATCTGATCAACCTGGGCACGGTACCGACGCCGGTGCTCTACTTCGCGCAGCATCAGCAGAAGCTACTGGATGGCGTGGTGGTAACCGCCAGCCATAACAGCCTGGAGTACAACGGTCTTAAGGTGGTGGTAGGAGGGCTACCGCTGTGGGGCGAGCAAGTCCGGCACCTGTACCAGCGCATCAAGGATCAGGACTTCGATTCCGGGCGCGGCAAGCTGCAGGGCCTGAATATTTTTGCCAAGTATCTGGGCGCAGTAGCCGCGTGTTTTACGCCGGCGGAGAAATCCCTGAAGGTGGTAGTGGACTGCGCCAATGGCATGGCCGGCTCTTATGTCCCCTTTTTGCTGCGCAAGCTCGGTCATGAGATCGTCGAATTATTTTGTGATACGGGCGAAGGGCCTAACCAGGCGCCGGATCCGACCGTGCCGGCAAACTTGCAGGCGTTGCGTGATCGGGTGCGCACGGAGCAGGCCGACCTGGGCCTGGCCTTTGATGGAGACGGGGACCGGATCGTAGTAGTAGATGGACACGGAGAGATCATCTGGCCGGATCGATTATTGATACTGTTTGCTGAAGAATTGCTCAAGCGCTGTCCGGGCGCCACCATCGTCTATGACGTCAAATGCACCATGCACCTGGCGCCGCGTATCCGCGAGCTTGGCGGCAATCCGATCATGTGGAAGACCGGCCACTCGCTGATCCGGAACAAGATGGAGCAGGACAATGCATTGCTGGCAGGCGAGCTCAGCGGACACCTGTTCTTTCGTGACGGTTGGTATGGTTTCGATGATGCTATCTACGCCGGCTGCCGCCTGTTGAACTTGTTGTCCGATATTGGCAAGCCGCCCACGGAGATCTTCCAGGAGCTTCCGGGAGCCTTCGGTAGTCCGGAATACCGGCTGCAGATCGACAGGCAGGAATCGGAAGAGTTGATTGAGCAGATGACTGCGGCTTTCCAGGGCAAGGAGGCGGAATTGATCGATATCGACGGATTGCGTGTGCAGTACAAGGACCGATGGGGGTTGTTGCGGCTTTCCAACACTTCTCCGCAGTTGATATTCCGCTTTGAAGGCAGCGAGGCGCAGTCTCTACAGCGCATTCAGGAGGAATTTCGCAGCCTCCTCCAGCAGTCGCGCCCGCAGCTCAAGTTGCCGTTCTGACGGCTTTTACCACCGTGCCCGCCACGAAGGCCGCCAGCCCGGACGCGGTTGGCATCGCCAAGGTGCTTTCCGAGGCCCTGCCGTATATTCAGCGTTTCCGGGGCAAGACCATGGTGATCAAGTATGGCGGCAACTCCATGGCCGAAGAGCGGAGCAGGGCCTGTTTTGCCCGGGACATTACCTTGATGAAGCTGGTGGGGATGAACCCGGTCGTGGTGCATGGCGGCGGTCCCCAAATCAACGAACTGTTGCTGCGGCTTGGTGAAAAAGTGCGTTTTGTAGAAGGGATGCGGGTGACGAATCGTAACACCATGGACGTGGTAGAGATGGTATTGGGCGGCTTGCTGAACAAGGAACTGGTGGGCAACATCAACCAGCAGGGCGGTCGCGCGGTGGGCCTGAGCGGCAAAGACGGGGGATTGATCCGCGCCCGCCGACTCGCCTCACAGGAACGGGCCAGGGAGGGCGTGGAAGAGCAGATGCTGGAGTTGGGGTTTGTCGGCGAGGTGACCGCAATCGATCCCAGCCTCGTGCATACCCTGGCCAAGGAGGATTTCATCCCGGTCATCGCCCCGATTGGCATAGGCGAGAAAGGTGTTTCCTACAACATCAACGCGGACATGGTGGCTGGCAAACTGGCCGAAACGCTGCGTGCGGAGAAGTTGATTATTCTGAGCGACGTGCCCGGGCTGAGCGGCGCGGACGGGGAAATCCTGCGCCAGCCCTCGTTGGCGACCGTGCAGGATCTGATCGTTGAAGGCGGCATACAGGGTGGTATGTTGCCTAAGCTGAATGCCATCCTGGAAGCTTTACAAGGAGGCGTAGGCGCTGCGCACATCATCGACGGTCGGGTCGATCATGCGCTGTTGATTGAAGTGTTCACCGACTACGGCATCGGAACCCTGCTGCGGGCGGACGGCGTTTGACGTGTGCGCCCGGCCGGATTTTCAGTGAATCATATGCAGGTTACGATCCTTTCAGTTCCCTGAAACGCTGTATATCCGTGCTGTAATTGCTCCGGATCTGTTCCTGTTCGCGCCGCTTTTGTTCGATCAAAGTTTTTTGATCGGCGATTTGCCGGTTGAATGTATGCAGGTTTTGCTCCAGGACCGTCGGCACTTCTTGCTGGTTTTGCTTAAAAGCGTTAATACGCCCCAAGGAGAATTCTACTTGTCCTTCCAGCCTCTCAATGCGGCTCTCCGCTAGCTTGATTTGCCCTTCGATGATGCCGATTTTGTCGTCCCTGGAGCGGATGATTTCGTTTTCATCGGTATAGGTCTGTATCAGCACCAGGTCGCGTATGGCCTGTTCTTTTTCTGCCTTTTCGCGGATCTCGTCCTGTTTTCTTTGTTCCTGGCGCTGCATAAGCTCTTCGTCAGTGAGTTCCCGATCTACCTGGTTGACCGTCAATCCCTGTTCGTTGAGCTCTTTGTGCCCTGTTTTGACGTACTCCGGAGGCACCGTGGAGCCGCACTCGGTTTCCCCCTTGTCGTTCTGCCAGCATTTGATCTGGGCCGGTACGGTTGAGGGGAGCCCGACCAGCAGCAGACTACACAGGAGGCGCCCGATGCCAACGCTAACAGCAATCCGGAAAAATCGATTTGTCATGGCTTTTTTCCTCAGTATGGCCGGCTCCTTAAACAACAGGTAAGTATATATCACGTTACCGCCGAATTCATTCCGCCGACTTCATTCCTGGGAATGAGGTTTTTACGCCAGCCCGCGGCGGTATTCCCGAATCGCACGCAGAGGTACTCCCAAAACGTCATCCCCTTTCTCTTCCAGGCAGGCGATCAGCGTATCCAGCGTAACGATGCGGATCATCGCCAGCCCCTGCCGCTCTAAGCCCTCGGCACAGGGCGCTCCTCGCGGATCCGCTTCCTGCCGGTCCAGCGCCACCGCAACGCCCGCCGGTTCGGCGCCGGCCCGTCTTAGCAGGGCGATGGATGCTCGCACCGAAGTGCCGGCGGTCAGCACGTCATCCAGGATTAACACCCGCCCCCGGGGCTTTGCGCCGAGCAGCTCCCCGCCCTCCCCGTGTTCCTTGGTTTCCTTGCGATTGCAGCAGAACGGACAGTCTTTGCCCCAACGCTCGCTCAACGCGATCGAGACCCCGGCAACCAGCGTAATACCTTTATAGGCTGGACCGAACAGCATATCGAAGGTAAGCCCTGATTCCAGGATCGCCGCAGCATAAAATTCCCCCAGGCGACGCAGTGCCCGCCCGCTGCTGAACGCCCCGGTGTCAAAAAAATACGGACTGCGCCGACCGGATTTGAGCGTAAAATCACCCAGGCGCAAGGCTCCCCGTTCCAGGGAAAATTCTACGAACGCTTGTTGCTGTTGCGTGAACAACGTGACGGATACTACTCAGATCAGGTGCGAGCCAGGGAGGATCAAGCGGCCTATGATAAGGTATCCGTGGTCTTAACAGAAGACAATCGTCATGCGGGTTATCACATTAAACGCCAATGGCATTCGGGCTGCCTGGCGCAAAGGTTTGCCGGACTGGCTGCGGACTCAGGACGCAGACCTGATTTGCCTGCAGGAGGTCCGCGTTACCGATCAGCAGTTCCTGGAGCTGGAGTTTGACCCCGATTACCTTTCCTATTGCCACACGGCTGAGAAGAAGGGCTACAGCGGGGTTGCCATCTATGCGCGTGCGGCCCCGGATCGGCGGCAGGATCATCTGGGCTGGGAGTCTGCGGATCGGGAAGGCCGCTTTTTGCAGCTTGACTACGGCTCACTCAGCGTGGCGTCGATCTATCTGCCTTCCGGGTCCTCCAGTGCTCAGCGCCAACAGGTCAAGTTCGATTTTCTGGAGCGCCTGATGCCGATCCTGCGGGATTTGCGCGGCAACGGGCGCAGCTACATTCTTTGCGGTGACTGGAACATCGCGCATCGCCAGATCGATCTGAAAAATTGGCGGGGCAACCGGAAAAACTCCGGTTTTCTGCCCGAAGAGCGCGCCTGGATGGACGAACTCTTCACTGGGGTGGGGATGGTAGATGCTTTTCGCCAGCTGGATCAGCGCGCGGAGCAGTACACGTGGTGGTCAAACCGGGGGCGGGCATGGGAGAAAAACGTCGGTTGGCGGATTGATTACCAGGTGGTGACCCCTGACTTGGCCAGTCAGATCCGCCGGGTCGGGATTTACCGGGAGCAACGTTTCTCGGACCACGCGCCGTTAATCATCGACTATGACGCGCCATTCGCCTGAGCTGCGCGGAGGACGGGCGGGTGCTCCGAAGGTTGATCGGACGGTGCGGGGTGCCCGGTACAAGCCTGTGCCGGTTTCGCGCCGGACCGAAATATCCTCAACGCAGACTGCAACCGGGGATGGGCTTGCCACCGGCGTTGCGCACCGACGCCGTCCCGATCAGCCGCGGCGGCGGACCGGAGGCGGCGGCCATGCCTGCCGGCGCCGACCGGGTTTGTCGGCGCAGATCAGTCGGTGAAGAACTGCTGGCGGAAACGCAATGCCAGCGGCTCGCTCTCGCCATCCGGGGTAATTTGCACCGAGTAGGTATATACCTGCTCATTGCCCACGGGCATTTCCGCGATGTAGTAGATGGCCTCCTGTTCCGTCAATTCGCGCACTTCGAGCTGCCTTAATTGACCGTTCAGGTTGGTTGCGGTCGCGCTGACCCTGGCCCTGACCGCCCGGCTGTCATTGTCTTCGTCCTGGAGCACTGAAATATTCAACAGTGCCCGGTTCTGGCTTCGGATCAGTCCGTACCGTTGAGCTACCGTGGCAGTCAGTGTATCGGTAGTAAAGGCATTGTAGTGCACCGTGTACCTGCCGAAGCGTTTTGTTTCAGCGCCTGCCAGGGCAGGCAGAACCGAAACCAGTAGCGCGGCCACCATAATGTTTCGTAATCGCAAGGATCTCATATCGGTCTACTCCAATTTGGACATTACAAAACAGCGTTGCGACGAAACGGGAGCGTCCTGGTACCTGCTAGGACTGCTCCCTGCTCTGCGTCCAGAAGGATAAAATCCTTCCGATTACAGGCAATATAGCAGAAACAGGTGCGTTCTGCTAAAGCCGGTGCATCATCCGCCTCTTTCAGCGGAGCTGTCGCCGGATGCGGTAGATGGCCAATTCACCGAACAGGTTGGGCGCAATCTTTGTGCCCAGGCTGCTTCGGTGAGAGTGATCGACGGTGCTGCACTGCAAAAGTTCAATGTTTTGGTCGAGGCAAAGATTTTCGAAGTCCCGCAGCGTGCATAGATGAATATGAGGGGTTTCATACCAGCGGATAGGCAATGCCCGGGTGAGCGGCATTTTGCCGCCCAGTGCAATCTGCAGCCGGCACCGCCAGTGACCCAGGTTGGGGAAGGTGACGATGCCTTCGCGGCCAATGCGCAGCATCTCAGTCAGCAGGAGCTGGGGGAAGCGCACCGCCTGCAGCGTCTGTGTCATGATGACGTAATCAAAGGCGTTATCCTGGAAGGCCTTGAGCCCCGCGTCCAGATCATGCTGCACAACGGGTACCCCGCGTTTGATGCACATGAGGATGTTGTCCGGATCAATCTCCAAACCGTATCCGGTGACGCCGCGCTTCCCCTGCAGATGCGCGAGCAGTGCCCCGTCTCCGCAGCCTAGGTCCAGCACCCGTGACTTGGGCTGGATCCATTCCGCGATTAACTCCAGGTCTGGCCGTAGTCTCATGGCGGCGCACATTCCCCGGCGATGCGGCGCAGTGCGGCGTGCATCACCTGGTGGTAGAGGGGGAGTGCCATCAGAAAGGAGTCATGTCCCCGCTCGGAGGGAATTTCGATGTAACTGGTGTTTTTCCGTGCCGCCATCAAGGCATGGACCATCTCGCGGGAACGCAGCGGCGGGAAACGCCAGTCGCTGCTGAAGGAGATGACGTAAAAGTTGGCCTGGGCTGGGGCCAGCGCTGCCGTCAGGTCACCGTCGCAGTGCTTTGCCGCGTCAAAGTAATCCAGAGTTTTAGTCATCAACAGGTAACTGTTGGCATCGAAATGCTCTACGAAAATCTCTCCTTGGTAACGCAGGTAGCTTTCGATCTGAAATTCCACGTCGTAGTCGAATTTAAGTTTCTCGTTTCGCAGCGCCCGCCCAAACTTCTGATCCAGAATGTCGTCGGAGAGATAGGTAATGTGTCCCAGCATGCGCGCCAGCATCAGGCCCTGGTCGGGGGTGACCCCATGCTCGTGGTAGCGTCCACCGTGGTAATTCACGTCAGAACGGATCGCGTGCCGTGCGACTTCATTAAAGGCGATGTTCTGCGTGGAAAGCTTTGGCGTGGCTGCAATAACAAAGGCGTTGGCGGTCTGTTCCGGCCGATCAATGGCCCATTGCAGCGCCTGCATGCCTCCCAGGCTGCCGCCAATCACCGCCGCCCAGCGCTTGATCCCCAGGCCATGCGCCAGCCGCGCCTGACTGTTCGTCCAGTCGCGCACCGTGACGATGGGAAATTCGGGTCCGTAGGGTTTGCCGGTCTTGGCGTCTATCGAAGAGGGGCCGCTGGAGCCGTGGCAGCCGCCCAGGTTGTTGGGTGAGACCAGGTAGAACTGCCGGGTATCGATCGGCTTGCCCGGACCGATCATATTTTCCCACCAACCCGGTTTGCGATCATCGGTCGAGTGATAGCCTGCCGCGTGATGGTTTCCGCTCAGGGCGTGGCAGATCAGGATCGCGTTGGAGGCGTCCCGGTTCAGTTCACCATAGGTTTCATAGACCAGTTCGAACCCGGGCAGAGTACTGCCGGACTCAAGGCGCAGTTCTTCCTCGCAGCGAAAGCGCTTTGGGGTCAGCAAGCCGACTGAATCAGCGGGCAGTTTATCCGGCATGACAGGCCTGCGCGTTTAGCGGGACCGGAGTCGGCTCTGCGGCATGACGGGGACTGCCCGGCGCACGCGGTCGGGGGCGGAGGTGAATTGGGCCGAGGTCGGCAACGAACGGGACTGCCCGGCGCACGCGGTCGGGGGAGCCTGCGCCCGTGACGGAGCCCACAGGCTGCCGCGGACGCATCCGGCGCACTTTGCGGGAGAGGGAGAGTGGCCTCATTTTGAGCCGTTGTTTCTGGTTGATCGAATGCGCAAGGGGAGCAGCGTATTGACGCGCGGGTTGGTGCAAGCTGCGGATCAAAGCAGCGCGATCCCCAGGTCCCGCAGGGGTGTTTGTACCAGCAGCAGCAACAGGTAGAGCAAGAGCAGGGCTCCCATCGGGGACAGGTCCAGACCTCCGATCGGAGGCAGCAGCCGCTGAATGCGGCGCATCAGGGGCGCGGTCAATTGGCGTATCAGTTCCAGCGGGAGCGAGTGCGCGTACGGGGCTACCCAGGAAATCAGCACTTGCACCAGGATGCAGAACATGTACACGTGCACCACCAGACGCAGTAATGAGGCGATGGCCAGTAGGCTCAGGCCTTCCGGGGAAGGCAGTATGGTTTGTCCTGCGAGCAGGGACAGGGTAAGCAGCTTCAGTGCCTGCAGCAGGATCATGATCAGCAACGCGGGCACGTCGACCATGCGCCAGGAAGGAATCCAGCGCCGCAGGGGCTTGAGCAGCGGCTCAGTCAGGATGCGCAGGAAAGCAGTGAGCGGATTGTGCATGTCCGCCCGGGCGCAGTTCAGCAGAAAACGCAGTATAAACAGCAGGGTATAGAAGTCGATCAGCACCTGCACGAGGAAATGCAGGGCATTTGCAAAGTAAGCCGACAATTCAGGAATCCTGTTTGGCAGCCTCCGCAAGCTCGGCGGAGCGGTCCCGGGCCGCGCGTAATGCCCGCTCCCACAATGCCTCCAGGCTTCCCTCCAGCAGGACTTGTGTGGCGGCCTCGGTCGTGCCACCCGGTGAACTGACCTGCCGGCGCAGTGCCGCCGGACCCTGTGCGGACTGCAGCGCCAGTTTCGCCGCGCCGAAGGCGGTCTGCCGCACCAGCAGTTTTGCCTGCGCAGCACCCAGTCCAAGCTGCACGGCTCCCCGTTCCATTAGCTCCATCAGCAAAAAGAAATACGCCGGCCCGCTTCCCGAGATGGCGGTCACTGCATCCATCAAGCTTTCATGCTCCAGCCACAATGCGCTGCCGATCGAGCGCATTACCGCCTCGGCGCGCTGGCAATGATGCTCGCTGACGCCGCTTCCGGCACAAAGCGCGGTCGCGCTGGTCCGTACCATCGCCGGCATGTTCGGCATCGCCCGCACGATCGGGCAGTCCTCTCCCAGCCACTGCCGCAGCAGGTCCAGCCGGATCCCGGCGGCAATGGAAATAACTAGCGCTTTTTGCTCCGCCACCGTCTGCGCGATCTCGGCGGTCAGTTCACGCATCTGTCCGGGCTTTACCGCCAGCAGCAGCACGTCGGTCTGTGCCGCCGCCTCACGGGAGCAGGCGAACACGGGAATGCCGTAGCGCCCGGCAAGCTGCCTGCGGCGCGCCGCGTCCGGGTCCGCCCCGCGCAGCAACTCGGCCTTGTGGCCGGTGGCGATTAGTCCCTCAATGAGGCTACATCCCATGTTGCCGCATCCCAGTACGGCTATTTTTTCCTGCATTTGTGCGTTCATTCAGGGTGTTATCGTTATTTATTGAAAATTCGGCGCGAGGCCCGTTCCTTTAGCCTCAAGGCCGATTCTATCAGGATCTGTGTGCCCTGCAATTATAATGAATACCCCGACCGCTACCGGACCCGGGCCCGGCCTGGACGCGGCTCGCTCGTGCCTCCTGCTGCTGAATCCGGGTGCCGAACCGCCTTTTTATGCTGGATTTTATGAATGGATAATTTAAAATTCAGTATACTATCTTTATCGTTGTAGAGTTGCAGCGAGGGCCGTACCGGGGAGATCGCCGGGATCTTCTGCAATCGCGTTGCGATATAATCAAGCTAACGGTGCGGTTGGATACGCAAGGTCGCGTTTCCGGGTTCTGCTGCGGTGCCATTGGTGCGCTGGCGGGTCGACCCGAACGCGGCAGGGGAGCAAGAGCCTGTCGCCGAAAGTGAATCTTGCGGTTTTTAGATATGAGGGATTGAATGCATCATGGATATTGGAGAATTGCTTGCTTTTGGCGTCAAAAACAACTGCTCTGATCTGCACCTGTCCGCTGGGCTGCCTCCGATGATTCGCGTGGACGGGGACGTGCGCCGTATCAACGTGGCGGCCCTGGAGCACAGGCAAGTACATGACATGGTCTACGATATTATGAACGATAAACAGCGCAAGACCTACGAGGAGTTTTATGAGTGCGACTTCTCTTTCGAAGTCCCCAAGCTGGCCCGCTTCCGGGTCAATGCGTTTGTTCACAACCGTGGTGCCGGTGCCGTGTTTCGTACCATTCCCTCGGAGATACTGACGCTGGAGCAACTGAAAGCGCCGAAGGACTTTGAAACGATCTCCGATTACCCCAGGGGCGTGGTATTGGTTACCGGTCCCACCGGAAGCGGCAAGTCCACTACGTTGGCAGCGATGGTCAACCACAAGAACGAGGCGGAGTACGGGCACATATTGACCGTTGAAGACCCCATTGAGTTCGTACACACGTCTAAAAAGTGCCTGATTAATCAGCGCGAGGTGCATCGGGACACGCTGGGCTTTAACGAGGCCCTGCGCTCGGCCCTGCGCGAAGACCCGGACGTCATCCTGGTCGGCGAGATGCGTGACCTGGAAACGATTCGTCTGGCGTTGAGCGCTGCCGAGACCGGACACCTGGTATTTGGCACTTTGCATACCAGTTCCGCCGCCAAGACGGTGGACCGCGTCGTGGACGTCTTTCCGGCGGCGGAAAAGGAGATGATCCGCGCTATGCTGTCCGAGTCGCTGCGCGCCGTGATCTCGCAGACCCTGCTCAAGAAAAACGGTGGCGGTCGGGTGGCGGCCCACGAGATCATGATTTGTACGCCTGCCATCCGTAACTTGATCCGGGAAAACAAGGTGGCGCAGATGTACTCGGCGATACAGACCGGGCAGCAATATGGAATGCAGACTCTGGATCAGAACCTTCGGAAATTGGTGGAACAGGGTGTAGTGACCCGGCAGGAAGCCAAGAGCAAGGCGGCGCACAAGGATTCGTTTTAAGCGCCTCTGCGCCCTGGAAGCTTATTTGGCAAGGAATAGGAGAGAATTGGGATGGAGCGGGAACATGCAATCAAGTATATGCGCGATCTGTTGGTCGCCATGGTTAAGAAGAATGCCTCGGATCTGTTCATTACCGTGGGCTTTCCCCCAGCGATCAAGATTCAAGGCAAGATTACCCCGGTGTCGCAAAACCGGCTGTCTCCCGAGGACACTCGGGCCTTGTCCTACGCGGTCATGAATGACAGGCAGTTAAAAGAGTACGAGGCGACCAGGGAATGTAATTTCGCCATTGCCCCCCGCGGGGTAGGTCGGTTCCGCGCCAATGCCTTTATGCAGCAGGGATTCAACGGCCTGGTGGTCCGCACAATTCAAAGCCAGATTCCGACGATTGATGAACTGGGATTGCCTAACATCCTGCGTGACGTCGTCATGTCCAAGCGCGGGCTGGTGATCCTGGTGGGAGGCACTGGATCCGGGAAATCCACGTCCTTGGCGGGAATGATCAATCACCGCAACGAAAATAGTTACGGGCACATCATCACGGTCGAGGATCCGATCGAGTTCGTGCATCCGCATAAGAACTGCGTCATCATGCAGCGAGAAATCGGGATCGACACCGATAGCTGGGAAATCGCGCTGAAAAACGCTCTGCGGCAGGCACCGGACGTTATCCTGCTGGGGGAAATCCGGGACGCGGAGACCATGGAGTTCGCCATTGCTTTTGCCGAAACCGGACACCTCGCCATGGCCACGCTGCACTCCAATAGCGCCAACCAGGCGTTGGACCGGGTCATCAACTTTTTCCCCGAGGAGCGGCGGAATCAATTGCTGCTGGATTTGTCTACTAACTTGAGGGCCATCGTCTCGCAGCGCTTATTGAAGAAAAGTGGCAGCAAGGAGCGCATTGCCGCGATTGAAATATTGATTAATTCGCCGCTGATCTCTGACCTGGTCCTCAAGGGCGACATCCACAAGATCAAGGAGATCATGGCCAAGTCCAGGGAATCGGGGATGCAGACCTTTGACCAGGCCCTGTTTGATCTTTATGAGAGTGATAAGATCGCTTACGAAGACGCGCTGCGTAACGCCGATTCCATGAATGAATTGCGCCTGAAGATCAAGCTGGAAGGCAAGGCGGCGAAAGGCAAAGACGCGCTGGAGGGACTTGACCACCTCAGCCTGAAGGAAAAGAAGGAAGAGTCTGGCCTGCTAAGCCGGTAGCTTCGGTGGGTCCGTCTCATTATCCCAGGCAATGCGGTGCGACTGGCCGTGTCGCTTGCTTCCCTTGAGCATTACTACGTTATGAGGTCATTCTGATGGATATTACCCCTTACCTGAATCTCGTGGTGGAAAAAGGAGGTTCCGATTTGTTTTTCACCGCAGATTCCACGCCAAAGCTGAAGATTGAAGGAGACGTCACCTCGATCGGCAAGACTGTGTTAGACGCCGACACCTGCAAGAAAATCGCCCACGGCATCATGCAGGAATCGCAATGGGAAAAGTTTGAAGAAACTTTGGAGTGCGACTTTGCCATCAACCTGCCCGGCACGGACTGCCGTTTCCGAGTCAACGCGTTCCACCAGCGCGGCCAGGTAGGCCTGGTCCTGCGTCTAATCCCGAGCTCGATTCCTGCCATCAAGGACCTGGGCCTGCCGGACGTGCTGCGGGACATGGTTATGAACCAGCGCGGCCTGATTTTAGTGGTCGGCTCCACCGGGTCCGGGAAATCTACCACCCTGGCCTCGATGATCGACCACCGCAACGTCACGCACTCAGGACATATTCTCACTATAGAGGATCCGATCGAATTCAGTCACAAAAACAAAAAATCGCTCATTAACCAGCGTGAAGTCGGAGTGGATACGCACTCTTACCGTAACGCGCTGCGGGCAGCCGTGCGCGAGGCGCCAAACGTGATTATGGTGGGCGAGATCCGGGACCGGGAAACCATGGAGACGGCGCTGGAGTTGTGCAATACCGGTCACTTGGTGCTTTCTACGCTGCACGCCAACAACGCCAACCAGACGATGGAGCGCGTGATCAACCTGTTTCCCCAGGCGTCTCACAAGCAGCTACTGATGGATTTGTCTCAGAACATCGTTGCACTCATTTCCCAGCGTTTGGTAAAAAGCGTCGAAGCCAAGCGCTGTGCGGCCATTGAGATCATGATCAATACTCCCCATATCAAGGATTTGATCTTGTCAGGCACCCTGCATGAATTGAAGCAGGCGATGGAAGGAAGCGGTGCCCGGGGGATGCAGACTTTCGACCAGGCGCTGTTTGACCTGTACAAGGCCGGTCGGATTGAATTGAACGAGGCGTTAAACAACTCCGATTCCAAGTCCGACATGGAGGCCAGAATCAACTTCGGCTAGTTCCGCCCGACGGGGGTCCAGCCGCCTAGCTTCAGGAACAGCCAAATCAGTTCCCGCCAGCCTTCTTCCCGCCCCAGGCTTTTGAGCAACCGGCTGCATCGCCATGTTTCCGCCAGCAGTTGGTAGCAGCACGGCAGATCACAACGCCTCAGAAAAGACTTTACCGCGCCTTGACGGGCACCGCGGATACCGTGCCGGGCAAGCAGGGCGGCATCCACCCCGGTTGCAGGGCTGTTGCGTAGCAGTGCGTAAATGCGCTGTAATTCCCAGGTCAAGGCACCGAATACCGCGTAAGGCTCTATCCCTTCCTGCTGCAGCCCGAACAGCATTCTGCTGACCCGGTTCAGATCGGAGCGCAGCGCCGCTTCAATCAGGTCAAATACATTGAAGCGGGTGTTGTCCGCCACCTCACCCAGAATCTGCTCTGCCTCGATCGTTTGCCTGCCCAGCAGGACCAGCCGGTCCAATTCCTGGCGGGTGGCCAGCAGATTGCCCTCGGTACGCCCGGCGATCATTCGGGCGGCTTCCATTTCCAGCCGCAGGCCCTGGGCGCGCGCACGCTTTAGCAGCCATTCCGGCAAGGCATGCGCCTTTACCGGCCAAGCCGGAATGGTGATTCCGGTTTTGCCCAGGGCCTGGTACCAGCGCGTCTTGCGGCTGCCGGCGTCCAGGTGTTCGGCGCTGATCAGCAGCACGATATGCTCCGGCGCTGCCGCTGCGTACCGGGCCAGCGCGGGTCCGCCTTCCCGGCCCGGCCCGCGCTCCCCCAGGCGCAACTCGATCAATTTGCGCGTTCCGAACAGCGACTGACTGGCCGCTTCTCTATTCAACGCGGGCCAGCGGAATCCTGTCTCCGTTGCATCCAGCACGGTACGTTCCGTGTATCCCTGCCTGTGCGCGTGGAGGCGGATCCTGTCTGCCGCCTCCATGCGCTGCAAGGGTTCTTCGCCCCAAACCAGGTAGATCGGTCGGAGCGGCCCGCGCTCAAGGTGCCGCAGTAACTGCTCTGGCTTGATTTCCATGCCGCTGCCTAGGAGGTGGGCGGGCGATAACCTGCGCTGAATGTCGCCCCGGTTGTGTCTTCCGGCGCGGTCAATCGGCTATGGGCGTACATGATGACTCGGTGCTGCCCGCAGACGCGCAAGCACCAGCGTCGCGGCCCGGCGCACCAGTTCCCGCCGCCGTAGCTGTTCTTGCTCAAATTCGCTAAGCGGCGTGTTCTCCTCAGAGAATACATAGTCTGTCTTGACTTGGATCGGAACAGCAGGCAGGACTGACTCTCCATCGGGATCAAGCAGCGCACATTGCACTTTGTACTCTAGTTCGTATTCCGCAATCTTGCCGGATCGGGCCGATATGCTGAGCGTCCGTTTATAAAAGCGCTCATCACGCAGATCAAGGATGAACGCTGCCTGTGCGCGCGTTGAGACCAATTCAACACCGCCCGTTGCAGTTCTTCGCTGCAGTTCCGCGTCGATGTGTTCCGCGTTCCGCACTTGCAAGAACGCGCCTTGCATCAGGCCGATACCGGCATCAGCCCCCCGAAGCTGAAATCCGCACCCTGCCAGGCCAAGTATCGCCGGCAGTAGCGCCGCGAACGACCAGGTTATTCTCACGGCGGGTTCATTTTTCCAATACCAGGTTCACCAATTTACCGGGTATCACCACGGTGCGCTCGATTTTCCGGTCGGCAACGAAACGGCGTACGTTAGGATCAGCCAGGGCGGTTTGCTCTAATTCTTTCTTGCAAATGTCCGCCGCTACCTCCAGGCGGGCGCGCAGCCGGCCATCCACCTGCACGACCACCTGCCGCTTGTCGCCGCTCAGGGCAGTCACGTCCGGTTGCGGCCAACGGGCGTCCGTCAGCGGCTCCCTGTGCCCCAGTTCGCGCCACAATTGATCGGTAATGTGCGGCACGATCGGCGCCAACAACAGCGTCGCGGTATCAAGCCCCGTTTGCAGCAGGGCGCGGGCCTGCCCCGCGCCTGCTTTCGACAAAGGCGCCAGCGCGTTGATCAGCGTCATTACCGCGGCGATCGCTGTATTGAAGGTGTAGCGCCGTCCGACGTCATCGTCCACCTTGGCGATGGTACGCTGTATCAGGCTGTAGATTTCCCATTCGGTCCGGTTGAGTCGCTCCACCCGCAGTGGTGGCGGTGTATCAAGGTTGACGTGCTCTGCCGTCAGGCGCCAAAGTCGCTTCAGGAAGCGGTGCGCGCCGGCCACGGCCTTATCCGACCATTCCAAATTTTGCTCGGGAGGGGCGGTAAACATAATGTACAGGCGTACCGTGTCTGCACCGTACTGATCGATCCACTCCTGTGGGTCGACCGTATTGCCTTTAGACTTGGACATTTTGCTGCCGTCTTTCAGCACCATGCCCTGGGTCAGCAGCTTCGTAAAAGGCTCGTCTCCCTCCACCAGGCCTTCATCGCGCAGCAGCTTGTGAAAGAAGCGGGCATACAACAAGTGCAGCACGGCGTGCTCTACTCCGCCGATGTACTGATCGACCGGCAGCCAATAGCGCACCCGTTCATCCAGCATCGCCTGCTGATTGTCCGCGCAGCAAAAGCGTGCGTAATACCAGGAGGATTCGACGAAGGTATCGAAAGTATCCACTTCCCGGCGTGCTCGAGCGCCGCCGGGCAGAGCCGCTTGGTAAAATGCCGCGCATTCTCCCAGCGGCGATCCTCGTCCCGCCGGGGCAATATCTTCCGGCAATCGAACCGGCAATTCTGTCTCCGCCACCGGCAGCGCCTTATCTTCTTCGCTGTACAGTATCGGGATCGGGCAGCCCCAGTAGCGCTGCCTGGAGATTCCCCAATCATGCAGGCGGTAACGGGTTTTGCGCCGCCCCAGCTGGCACTTTTGTAACTGGGCGGCAATGGCATCGAATGCCTGTTGTGAACTCAGTCCGTCGAAATCCCCGGAATGGGTCAATATCCCGGGTTGCGTGAAGGCCTGTTGCTCCAGGTTGCACTCTGCCCCGGCCGGCGGAAGGATCACCTGACGCCGTGGCAATCCGAAATCACGGGCAAATTCCCAGTCTCGCTGATCATGGGCCGGCACGCACATCACCACGCCGGTGCCGTAGCTCATCAGCACGAAATTGGCTACCCATACCGGCAGACGTTCTTTGCTGATGGGATGGATCGCCCACACCGGCAGGGGCCGGCCCAATTTCACCTGCTGCTGCAGCGCCGCCTCGGCACCGGCGCGGCGCTGCAATCGCTTTAGAAAGGCGGCCAACTCCGGATCGTCGGTGGCGGCCCGCTGCGCCAGCGGATGCTCCGGCGCCACCGCCATACAGCTGACCCCCATCAGGGTGTCCGGGCGTGTGGTGTATACGGTCAGCGCTGCGTCGTCCTGTTCGGCCAGCGGGAATTTGATCTCCATGCCCTCTGAGCGGCCGATCCAGTTTTCCTGCAGCGTACGCACTGAGGCGGGCCAGTCTTCGAGCTTCGCCAATCCCTGCAGCAACTCCTCGGCGTAGTCAGTGATGCGTAAAAACCATTGCGGGATGCGCCGTTGTTCCACTTCGGCGCCGGAGCGCCAGCCGCGCCCCTCGATCACCTGTTCATTGGCCAGCACAGTCTGGTCAACCGGGTCCCAATTCACCAGCGCCGAGTCCCGGTAAACCAGGCCGCGCTGGTAGAGGCGCAGAAACAACCATTGCTCCCAGCGGTAGTAGGAAGGGTCGCAAGTGGAAAGTTCCCGGCTCCAGTCATAGGCGAATCCCAAGCGCTTCAATTGAGCACGCATCAGGCGGATATTTTCCCGGGTCCATTGCGCCGGCGCAATTCCGCTGTCGATCGCCGCGTTTTCAGCGGGTAGTCCGAATGCGTCCCAGCCCATGGGTTGCAGTACGTTTTTCCCCAGCATGCGGTGGTAGCGCGAGATCACGTCGCCGATGGTGTAATTGCGCACGTGCCCCATGTGCAGATTGCCGCTGGGATAGGGAAACATCGATAGACAATAGAACTTTTCCCGCTTTGGGTCCTCCGTCACCTGGAATGGCCGCGTTGTGTCCCAACGCATCTGCACTTCCGACTCGATCTCACCCGGATTGTAATGGCGCTCCATAGAAATACCTGCCTTATTACGTCTGCATGTCCTGCCGGATGGCGCAAATCCAGTGCGAACAGAGCGCTCGGGAGGCGCCCGGCGCGCGTTTTACGACTAAGGAAGTGGACCTGTGCGCGTAGTCTGCTGACGGCGGGGAGGATCGCTGGTAAATCGGCGCGGCTTAAGACGAGAGCGGCGGATTCATTAGGATCACGTCACCTGAAACAGCGCCCGCAGAATACCGCAACGGTCGCTCTTCCGGCAAGCCCCGACCGACGCCGGAAGCGTTGGAGAAGCAATCCCGCCTTCCAGTCCCCCTGGACCGGCGTGATCTTGCCGGACTCGGCGATCCGCGTTTTTGCTGAGTATCACGCGCCGCGACAAACGACCGCCTTGGCAGCGGGCAATACGCGCACGGAATCGAGCCGGGTTATTGCTTCGATCCAATGCGAAGGGAGCCGATGGACAGTAAAGAAGCCGCCGGCAACGCATCTGCCGATGGCGCGCGGCAGGACCCGTGTGCAGACCGGTTCTGTCGGTGAAAACTGCGCTGTGGCGCGCGCAGAGCCTGCCGTTTGCGACCGTTGTCGGACTGAAATCCACATCCTGAGCATGTGGACGCTGCTTTGCAGATGCCGTTATAATAAAAGAAATGCCAGGGTTCCGGGGACCGGCATTGGGATGCGTTTGCTCCCGTAAATCAGGTTGAATGGCAGCCAGGTTGATGGCCCCGGGAATGCGGATGAGGACGTTGTATGCGGTCAGGAATTCTGATTGGATTGGTGACATTCCTATTGTCTTGCCTTCTGGCAGGATGTCCCGGAAGAAGCCAGGAGCTTACAGAGAAAGCAGAGGTGGAGCACAGGGGGGCGGTAGCAGGAGGTGGGGCGGAAAGACAGGGCCTCGCCTGGGACGAGGAGGAGTTGGCGCCCGTGGAGACGAGCCAGGAGCCGCCTCCCGAACCGGATCTGCTGTCTCAGCGCAGCATCTATTTTGAACTGGACAGCGATATTTTGAGCACCAAGTATCAGCAGGTAGTGGAGGCTCACGCGGCGCACCTGGCGAATCAGTCAGGCGTCATTATTACCCTGGAAGGCCACGCGGACGAGCGCGGTACCCGGGAATACAACCTCGCTTTGGGTGACCGCCGGGCGCAGTCGATCAAGCGGGTAATGGTGCTGCTTGGCCTGAACCCCAGCCAGGCGCGCACGGTCAGCCATGGCGAGGAAAGGCCTTATGCCAATGGGCATGACGAGGAAGCCTGGCGCCTCAATCGGCGAGTGGACCTGGTTTACTAGCGGGTCGCGCCCGTCATGATGGCGTGCCGTTTGTGCAGGAAGGTACGGGCGGGTGCCGTGAGGGCAGGGAGATTGGTATTGAATAAACATATCCGCCGCCGCTACCCGTTGCCGGTTCTGTTGCCGGGCCTGTTGCTGGTCGCTGGCTCGGTCTGGGCGCAGCAGGATGCTGACCGGCCCGCCGGCGCCGCGATCGAGCTGCCCGCCGAAGGCGCCCTGGAGGCGCGCTTGCAACGGCTTGAGCAGTTGGTTGGCAGCCAGGGCATTTTGCAGATGACGCAGCAGTTCGATGAACTCTGGGCGGAGTTGCGCAACCTGCGTGACGCACTGGAGAGACAGGGTCACGCAGTCGATCGCATCAAGCAGCAGCAGCAGGAACTCTATGCGGACTTGGAGCGGCGGCTGCAATCCCTGAACCGCTCCGTCACGGGCCTCGAATCGGCGCCCCCTCCTGCGCTACCGGACGAACAGGAAGCGGCGGCTCTGCCGCCGCTGCTCACTCCGTTGGATACCCTGGAAGTCCCGGAATTGGACCCTTTGTCTCCCGCCGAAGTGACACCGCCGGCGGTGCCGGAGCCGATCATCGCCGAACCTGCCGCGGTTGCGCCCGTTCCCGGGCCGGAGGTGCTGCCGCAGGCGATTACTGAGCCTGTCACCGAAGGATCCGCCCAGGAATCCGCCTTGGCCAATCCAGCCCAGATCAAGGCGGATTACGACCGGGCCTTCCAGCAGCTCAAGCAGTCGGACTACGAACTGGCCGTCAGGTCTTTCCAGCAATATCTGCAGAAATACCCACAGAGCGAGTACGCGGATAACGCCCAGTACTGGTTGGCGGAGGCCTTTTATATATCGGGCAATTACGCGCAAGCCGTGCCCGAATACCAAAAGCTGCTGGCGCAGTATCCCGACAGCCGGAAAATCTCCCACGGATTGCTGAAGATCGGGTTTTCCCAGCAGAAATTGGGCAATATCGGAGATGCCCGGCAGTCCCTGCGGCAGGTGTTGCAGCAATTCCCCGGTTCCACGCCCGCCCGCCTGGCCGAGGAACGCCTGGGCCAGTTGCCGCAATAGATTGTCCCCGCGCCAGCTGCGGCCGATCGATATGTCATCCGCCGTCCTGCAGGCCCAGGCGCTGGCGCTCCGGGTCAGCGAGATCTTTTATTCCATCCAGGGAGAGAGTGTACGCGTCGGATTGCCCACGGTATTCGTTCGCTTAAGCGGTTGTCCGCTGCGCTGCGTTTATTGTGACACGGCCTATGCTTTCCATGGAGGGAGGCGCATGACGCAGGAGGAGATCCTGAAGACAGTCACGAGCTACCACGCCCGCGACGTTACCGTTACCGGCGGGGAGCCGCTGGCGCAGCGCGGTTGTATCAAGCTGTTGCGTGCCTTATGTGACGGTGGGTACCGGGTTTCCCTGGAGACCAGCGGCGCACTGGACCTGTCGCTGGTGGACGCACGGGTGATGAAAGTCGTGGATTTGAAAACGCCGGCCTCGAAAGAGTCGCAGCGCAATTGCTACAGCAACGTAGCCTTGCTCGGACGGGATGATCAATTGAAATTCGTGATCTGCGATCGCCCGGACTACGAATGGGCGCGGGCGCAGTTGTACCAGCGCCGGCTGCACGAGCGCTGCGAAGTGTTGTTTTCCCCTTGTCACGGAAAAATGGATGCCGCCAGGTTGGCGGATTGGATCCTTGCCGATGCGCTGCCCGTGCGTCTGCAGGTGCAATTGCACAAATACCTGTGGGGGGATGTCCGCGGACGTTGAAGCAGGGCAGGCAGTGGTACTGCTCTCGGGTGGGATGGACTCGTCCACGCTGTTGGCCTGGGTCCGGCAGCGCGGTTTTGCCTGTTATGCGCTGAGCTTCGACTACGGCCAGCGCCACCATCACGAACTGAGGGCCGCAGAGCATCAGGCGCGCGCGTTAGGAGCCCGCGAGCATCGGTACTTTCGGCTGGACCTGGCCCAATTCGGCGGCTCCGTGCTGACCGATCCGCAGCAGCGAGTGCCGGAGGCGACCATCGGTGGCGGGATCCCGCCGACCTATGTCCCGGCGCGCAATACGGTGTTTCTTGCCATCGCGCTGGCTTGGGCGGAGGCGCGCGGCTTCGGTCATTTATTCATCGGCGCAAATGCGGTGGACTATTCCGGGTATCCGGACTGCAGGCCGGAGTTCATCCATTCCTTTGAACAAACCGCCAGGCTGGCCACGCGCGCCGGGGTGCAAGGCGAGCCCATTCAATTGCACGCGCCGTTCATTGCCATGAGCAAGGCAGAGATCATCCGCACAGGGATCGATTTGGGCGTGGATTACGCGGTTACCGTGTCCTGTTATCAGCCGGATGCGCAGGGACGCGCCTGCGCTCGCTGTGACGCCTGCCGGCTGCGCCGCAAAGGTTTCGCCGAAGCTCAACTGCCGGATCCGGCCACGCCCGCCTGACCCGGCACTGTTCTGCCGGCGCGCCCCGGGACTATGGTTGCGCGGTACGCCGCATCAGCTGCAGCCGGTCTGGCGTGTTGGCCTCCAGCCACAGTCCCCGATAGAGCTCGCCAGTTAGCTTTCCGGTCACGGCGGTGGTCCGCAGCAGCGGAGCGAACTCGGCCTCGGTGCCTTCAAACAGGCGCGGATGGTAGACGCCGATGCCGCTGTAGGTGTAGCGCAAAGTGCCGTCCGGCACCACCTGTCCCTGCCGCAGCGCAAAATCCCCCTGGGGATGATGCACGGGGTTGGGCACCAGGACCAGGTGCGCGTGCCGGCGCTCGGGCAAGACCAGGCGATCGAGCGGGTAATCACTCCAGACGTCGGCGCTGAGCAACAGGAAAGGCTCCGCTGCCAGCAGGGGCAGCGCCCGGCGCACGCCGCCGGCGGCACCGAGTGGTCGCTCCCCTTCGGCTGAGTAGCGGATCGCAACGCCCCAGCGGCTGCCATCGCCGAAGTAGTCCGTGATCTGTGCGCCCAGGTAGGCATGATTGATCACCAGCCGGGTGATCGCGCAATGCGCCAGACGCTCGACGTGGTGCTCCAGCAGCGGTTTGCCGGCGACTTTGAGCATCGGTTTCGGGGTTTGGGCGGTGAGCGGCCACATTCTACGTCCGTACCCCGCCGCCAGGATCAGTGCCTGCATCGGGATTCCCGTTTAATCCGGCTTGACCGGGGCGGACGAACGAAGAACGCGCTCCAGCCTGGGGAGTACGCGGGATTGGATCCAAGCGGGCAATCCCTTCAGTTCCGGACAGCACTCCCCCAACTCGGTGATATAAGCCAGGGTGCGGGGCAACTCCGGCAGGTAAGCGGATTTGCCGTCCCGCAGGTAAAGCCGGGCGAAAATGCCGCTGGCCTTGAGATGACGCTGTACGCCCATTAGCGTGAAGGAGCGCAGAAAATCGACCGGATCCAATGCCGGAATGATGCCGCGCTGCCGGGCTTGCTCAAAATAAGACAGGGCCCAATGGCGCACCTGCTCCGGCGGCCAGCGCACATAGCAGTCTTTGAGCAGGGAAACCGGATCATAGGTGTAAGGGCCGATCACGGCGTCCTGAAAGTCCAGGATGCCAGGATTGCCCCCGGCGCCCGGTATGTACAGCAGGTTCCTGGAGTGATAGTCACGGTGCACGAGCACTTGCGGCTGCGCCCGGGCGGCATCGCACAGCTTGCCGAAACTGTGGCGCAACATCTGCCGCTCGGAGCGCGACAACCGCAGTTCCAGCAGGTGCTCGGCCAGCCAGGTCGGGAACAGTTGCATCTCTTCCAGCAGCAAGGCCTGATCGTACTCGGGCAATCCGTTGACGGCGGTGCATTGCTGGATGCGCAACAGGGCTTCGATCGCATCGTCGTAGAGCGCACCGGCCTCCCGTGCGCGCACTGCCTGCAGATACAGCTCCGTGCCCAGGTCGGTCAGCAGCAGGAACCCCCGTTCCAGGTCGGCCGCGAGCACCTGTGGTACATTTAGTGAACAGTCCCGCAGCCGGGTGGCCATCTCCAGGAATGCGCGGTTATTTTCATGTTGCGGCGGGGAATCCGCCACTACCCGGCTGATGCCGTTGATCTGGATGCGGAAATAGCGCCGAAAGCTAGCGTCTGAGTAGATGGGTGATAAAACGCAGCTTTGCGGCGGCGCTCCGGTTTGCTGCTCCAGCCAGCGCCGCAGTTGTGATAATCGCTCCGACATCATTTCAAAATCATAACCGGATTAGCCGCCCGGCGCGGCTTTTGGCATCATGATTTGTTTGCTATCCATGGGAAATTCCGGATGTTAGTACACAGCCTGTTCATAATTGCAGGACTGGGTCTGTTGGGCCTGGGTGCCGAACGCTTTATCGCCGGGGCGAGCTCCATTGCGGTGCGCCTGAGGATCTCGCCCCTGATCACCGGATTAGTCATCGTAGGCTTTGCCACTTCCGCTCCTGAATTGATCGTAGGCACGATCGCGGCCTGGAAAGGAAACTTCGGGTTGGTGGTCGGCAACGTGGTGGGCTCCAATATCGCCAATGTCTCGCTGGTGCTGGGGGCCGGCGCGTGCCTGCTGCCGATCGCGGTCCGCTCCGGTGCCTTGAAGCTGGAATACATGCTGCTGCTGGCGTCCTTTTTACTGGGCTTTGTGCTGATGGCAGACGGGTGGCTGGGACGCGGGGACGGGCTGCTGCTGCTCGGCGGCTTGGTGTTGGTTATGGGGTTCATGATCCACCGAGGTCGGCAGCCCGCGTCAGAGGATGCCTTTGTTGCGGAACTGAGTGAGACCCGCAAGACACTGCTCCCGCTCCCGCGGGGCCTGCTGCTGCTGGTGGCGGGGCTGCTGTTGCTGCTGGCGGGAGCGGAACTCCTGGTGCGCGGTGCGGCCTGGATTGCTGCCTCTCTGGGCGTCAGTGAGTTGGTCATCGGATTGACGGTCGTTGCCGTCGGGACCAGTCTGCCGGAGCTTGCAGCCTGCATCGTGAGTTCCTTAAAGCGGCAGGCCGAGCTCGCAGTGGGAAACGTGATCGGCTCCAACATCTTCAATGTCCTGGGCGTTCTGGGCGCTTCCGCCCTGGTGCGCCCCGGCGGATTCGGCACCGAGGCGTTGTGGAGGGATTTCCCCGTGATGTTGTTCCTGACCCTGATGATGGGATTTTTCGTATTCCTGCTGGGCGGAAACCGGATCAGTCGCTGGGAGGGAGGTATACTGCTAGGTTGCTTTATCGCTTATCAATATTCCCTGTTTTTATCCGAGGGCGAGGGCGGATGACGTTTTCAGATTCATTGTCCGGCGCAACCGCTCAGGCCGATGCCCTGCTGCAGTTGGGGCGCCGCGTGATCGAGATCGAGAGCCAGGCGATCGCTGCCCTGCGCATTGACCGGAACTTTGTCTCGGCGTGTCGCTTGATCCTGGATTGCAGGGGGCGCACGGTAGTCATTGGCATGGGCAAGTCCGGACATATCGCCGGGAAGATCGCCGCCACGCTGGCCAGCACCGGCACTCCGGCTTTTTTTGTACATCCCGGCGAAGCGGCGCACGGTGACCTGGGCATGATCGTAGCCCAGGACCTGGTGCTGGCACTTTCCCACTCGGGGGAAACGGAAGAGTTGACGCTGCTGATCCCGATGCTAAAGCGGCGCGGCATCCCGCTGATAGCGATCACCGGCGCTTCGCAGTCTACCCTGGCCGAGCAGGCGGACGTCAGCCTGGATGTCAGAGTTTCCCAGGAAGCCTGCCCACTGGGCCTGGCTCCCACGGCGAGTACTACGGCGGCATTGGCCATGGGAGACGCGCTGGCTATCTCGTTGCTGCAGGCCCGAGGTTTCGGCCCGGAGGACTTTGCCCGCACGCACCCAAGCGGAAGCCTGGGCCGCCGGCTACTGTTGCACGTCAGCGACGTGATGCACACCGGCGCGGACATTCCACGGGTATCGCCGGATAGCCCGTTGACCCAGGCTCTGGTTGAGATGACCAGCAAGAGACTGGGGACTACCGCGGTGACGAACCAGGCAGGACAGATCGTCGGTATCTTCACGGACGGGGATCTGCGCCGTACCTTGGACGCACGCAGGGATCTGCACAGGCTGAAAGTTTCAGAGGTAATGACGCGCGAGTGCAAGACCATTGCCCCCGGTGCCCTCGCGGCGGAGGCCGCGCGCCTGATGGAGCAGACCCGGATCAACGCGTTGCTGGTGGCCGATGAGCAAAACTTCCTGCTCGGTATCCTGAACATGCACGATCTGCTGCGGGCACAAATACTGTGACGCTGTCGCGGGAAGCCGTTCTGCGCAAGGCGGCGCAAGTACAGTTGCTGATTTTTGACTTGGACGGCGTCCTCACGGATGGAGCCTTGTACTTGGCGGAAGACGGCAGCGATCTGCGCAGATTTCACGTGCACGACGGCATGGGGTTGGTCCTGCTGCGTGATGCCGGGATCAAGGCGGCCGTCATCTCGGCCGGACATTCCCGTGCCGTGCCGGAGCGCCTGCACCGGCTCGGCGTGGAACACTGCTATTTGGGGCAGAAGGACAAGGAGTTGCCGTTTCAGGCATTGCTGCAACAGTACGCGTTGCAGCCGGAGCAAACCGCCTACGTGGGCGACGACGTGGTGGATCTGCCAGTGATGCTGCGCGCCGGCCTGGGCATCACGGTGGCCAATGCGCACCCGCTGGTCCGGGCCCAGGCCGGCTGGATTACCGGGCAAAAAGGGGGCAACGGTGCCGTGCGCGAAGTCTGCGAATTGATTTTGGAGGGCCGGGGACTGCTGCAGCAGCAACTGCGGCGTTTTTTGCCGCAAGCCAGCGAATGAGCCGGCCCGCGCAGGACCTGGGCGGAGCGCCTGGCGCCGGCGGCGACAGGGCCGTGGCGAATGCCGGGGCCCCGGCAGGCGCGCCCGCGTCCCTGGCACCGGCAAGGCAGTAACGGTTTTCGGGTCCAGCCGATAGCTTGGACGAATTCCGGCGGCAGCAAGCGCAAAGCGGGTTGAGCATTTGAGAGTGCAGTCGTTTCGGCTTTTTGAGCAACGCTTTGGTGAAGTCTGCGGGCTGTTGCTGATCACGGTCATCGTGCTTTTGTTCTGGGGTTGGAGCGAACGGCAGCCTGAGTCCGTTGCGCCGCCCGGCAAACAGCAGGAACGGTTGCCGGACTACTGGATCGAAGGACTGGAAGCGTTGTCCACGGACGCACAGGGACACCTCGCTTATCGCCTCTCGGCGGCTTCAATGACGCCCCTGCGGGATACGCGGGGGGCTAAACTGCTATCCGCCAGGCTGGAATTGCTGTCGCCGCCGGAGCCACCCTGGGTACTGCAGGCCCGGCATGCCCAGATAGACGCGGACAGCCGCGTCATCACGCTGTACGATGGAGTCAGTGCCCGGCAAACGGGCCCAGACGGCTTGCTGACCTGCGTGTGGGGACAGCAGGCACGTATCTACCCGGATACCCGGTACGCCGAAATCGAGTCACGGGTTCGATTGAGCCGGGGGAAAATGGAGCTTTCCGCCGCCGGGGCGCAGCTGCTTCTGCGGCAGGGGCGGATCGATTTGCGTGGTCCGGTGCATGGCCACTACCCGGTTCCCGGCAACGTTGCCGCCGCCCCCGTCTGCCAACTCTGAGTTTCGCTTCCCGCGCCGTGCATACAGACTATCTGCCGCCCGCCACACACAAGGACACGGGCCTGTGACACTGACTGGTGACCGGTGTGCCGGCTGTCTGTCAGATCGGCGTGTGATGGGATAGAATCCAGCGGGATATGCAGGTTCAAACGGGGCACAGCGCAAAGGCGCGGATCCTGGTGGTGGAGGATGAAGAAGGGGTCCGCCAGGTATTGGGATATTTGCTGCTGAAAGAAGGCTACGGTCTGGAAGAGGCTGTCGACGTGGAACAGGCAGAACGGACCTTGGCCACTGCGTTACCGGACCTGATCCTGCTGGATTGGATGCTGCCCGGTTGCAGCGGACCGGACTGGGTACGCAAGCTGCGCTCCCGGGCATCTACCCGGCGCATCCCGGTGATCCTGCTGACTGCCCGCGGACAGGAACAGGACAAGGTGCAGGGCCTGGAAAGCGGAGCCGATGACTTTATCACCAAGCCATTTTCCAATGCGGAGTTACTGGCCCGAATCCGAAGTCTGTTACGCCGCACGGCTGCCATGCGCAGGGAAAGTCCGCCGGAGATCGGCGGACTTTCCCTGGATCCGGAAAACTTTCGCGCGTTGATGGCGGATCGGCCATTGCCCCTGAGCCTGACGGAATTTCGGCTGTTGTATTTTCTGGTGACTCATCCGGATCGGATTTACACTCGCCAGCAGTTGCTGGACCAAGTATGGGGACGGCAAAGCTACGTGGAGGAACGTACCGTTGACGTATACATCCGGCGCCTGCGCAGAGCCTTGTCTCCCGGTGGATTGTCGCCGCTGATTCAGACGGTGCGCGGCCTGGGCTATCGCTTGTCCCCGGGAGATGAATAACCCGCACCTCCTGCGCCGGGGCAGGGTATCCTCTGCCCTGGGTGCGTTTTCGATGATTTTGGGTCGGCAGCGGTTCCTGCGCCAGCGGAGCTTTCTCCACCGCCACGGTGCCGGTTCTGGTTTGTGCTCCGAGCTGGCGGTAATCGTCTTGCCCGGGGGCCGGGTCTGAACGCCTGGAGTTGCCTGGTAAACAATGCGGAGTGAGAGCAGAAAATGAGAGTCGATTTATGGCGTTTGGCGGGTGGGTTGACGTTGGGGCTGGTGCTGGGCTGGCTGGCCGGTTGGCCGTTGCTGGGTTCTTTGCTGGCTCTATTGTCGCTTTACCTGTACCAACTGTATCTTTGTCATAGGCTGTTGTTGTGGTTTTACGGGCGGGGCAGTGTGCCGGCCTTGTCTCAAAGCAGCCTGCTCGGTGAGTTTGTGCAGCAGGTTGATTTTCTGCGCACGCGCTACCGCCGCCGCCTGCGCCGTCTCACCGAAATGCTGGCGCGTGACAACCGGGCGATTGGCGCACTGCCGGACGCGATCGTAATGCTGGACGCGGAAGGGCAGGTGGAATGGGCCAATCAAAACGCCACCGAGATGCTGGGCGTGCGCTGGCCGCAGGATGAAGCATGCCGAATCGCTCACCTGCTGCGACACCCGGCCCTGGTGGAAGGCTTGCGCCCCGATGCCGATCTGCGGGAAGAGCAGCAGTTGGAATTGATCTCGATGCGCCGGTCGGGGATTGTCCTGGAGATGCGGATCATCCCTTGCGGCTATCGGCAGCGCTTGTTGTTTGCCCGCGACGTCACGGCGCGCCGTAACCTGGAAGCGATGCGGCAGCGTTTCATCGCAGATGCATCGCACGAGTTGCGCACGCCATTAACCATCCTGTCGAGCGTGCTCGAAACGCTGGAGCAGGAAGCGCAGCGGCCGGCGGAATGGGGGCCGATGCTGCAGCAGATGCGGGCACAGGTACAGCGCATGAGTGAATTGATCCACCGTCTGCTGGAGCTTTCCGCGCTGGAGTCGGAGGCTAGGACGAAGCTGCCGGTAAAAGTGGACGTCTGTGCCCTGTTCCAACAGCTGCGGGCGGAGCTGAAGCTGGCTGGAATCAAGCAACAGGTCCACCTGCAATGTGAGTCCCGGCAGGGCGTGCTGGGCCATTCGGATGAGATCTACAGCGCCGTTTCCAACCTGGTGCAAAACGCGTTGCGGCACACTGTGCCGGGAGGAAAGATCCAGCTGCGCTGGTACATTGAGCCGGGCGGCGCATTTTTGGAAGTTGAGGATAACGGCACCGGCATCGCAGCGGAGCATCTGCCGCGCCTGGGAGAGCGCTTTTACCGGGTGAATGACGACCGTCGCCGGGACCGTGGAGGTACCGGACTGGGACTGTCGATTGTGCAGCAGGTACTGCGCCGCCATGATGCTTTTCTGCACGTGGAGAGCACTCTCGGTCGCGGCAGCCGGTTTCGCTGCAGCTTCCCGCTGGATCGAATCAGCGCCTTGTCCTGAACACCGGCCCGCGTATCGGCGGCCCGTGGCGTGCGTCCTGTCGCCGGCAACCGATCGGGTGAGGTAGGATGCCAGTCCCCGCCGTTGGCCGCAATATGTCTGTTTTGCCATATTTCTGCCGAACAAAGTTCAAAAAAAGCGATTATGGTGTGCGGGCCGTAGCGGCCTACAGTGGCAGCCTTGTTCACCGCCCGGCCAAGAACGCGAGGAGGAAATGAAACGATGCGTCCGAACCTGCTGAAAATCGCCCTGGTAGCCGGAACCCTGGTCTTTTGCCACGCGGCGAGAGCCGGCCTGCAGATCGATCCGGAGTTACCGGAATACCGCAAAACCGGTGACGTCTCCGGGAGTTTGATCAGCATCGGTTCAGACACACTGGCGAACCTGATGGCGTTATGGGGTGAGGAGTTCAAGCGGATCTATCCTGGAATCGATCTGCAGGTACAGGCCGCCGGTTCTTCCACTACGCCGCCCGCTTTGACGGAGGGGACTTCCCACCTGGGTCCGATGAGCCGGAAGATGAAGCCGGGCGAAATCGCCGCTTTTGAAAAGAAGCACAACTATAAGCCGTTTGCGGTGGCGGTGGCCATCGATGCGCTGGCAGTTTACGTGCATAAAGACAATCCCCTTGCCGGCCTCTCGATACAACAGGTTGATGCAATTTTTTCCGCAGAGCGCCGCTGCGGCTACCCGCAGGACTTGATGATCTGGGGGCAACTCGGCCTGGAGCCGCCATGGGCGGCGCTGCCCATTCAGCTTTACGGGCGCAACTCGGCTTCCGGCACCTACGGCTATTTCAAACAGAAGGCGCTGTGTAAAGGCGACTTCAAAGACACGGTCAATGAACAGCCCGGTTCGGCCTCCGTGGTGCAAAGTATCACCAATACGCGAAACGGAATCGGTTACTCGGGCATCGGTTATCGGACCTCCGGAGTGCGTGCGGTGCCTGTTTCCAGCGGCGAGGAAGAAGTCAATCTGATTGAGCCTACGCCGGAAAACGCCATCTCCGGCAACTATCCGCTGAGCCGCTACCTGTACATCTACGTCAATAAACACCCCCATGAGCCGCTGATCCCGCAGGTGAGGGAATTCCTGTCCATGGTTCTGTCTGGTACGGGTCAACTCGTGGTGATCAAAGACGGCTATATTCCGCTGTCAGCGGCAAAGGCGCGCCTACAGCTTGATTACCTCGCGGAAGGTTTATAACGTCCGCCGTTGCCAGGCCGTACAGGCTCTCCGATGCAGACTGCGCAACGCTATTATAAGCACTGGAGGAAGTTCTTCTCCTGGGGCACGCGCTGGCTAGTTAGCGTGGGAGGAATTGGGGTGCTCGCCGCGGTCACCCTGATCTTCCTGTTCCTGCTCTCGGTGGTGCTGCCTCTTTGGCAAGCCCCCCGGCTGGAAGCCTGGGGTTATTACCCGGTGCCGGGCGGCACGGTTACCGATCAAACGCTGTATTACCTGCTGGAAGAGCATCGGGAGATTGGTCTGCGCGTGACGCAGAGCGGGCGCGGAATATTCTTCCGCGGCAGCGACGGGCAACCGTTGCAGCAGAGGGATTTGCTGCCGGAATCAGCGACGGTGAGTGCTTTTGCGGCAGGTGAGCTGGCCCAGGGATATTTTGCGCTGGGACTAGCGGACGGTCGGGCCTTGCTGGTCCACGCCGGATTCCGCACCCAGCATCGGCAGGAGGAGGGGCGGACGATCCATCCTGAGCTTTCTTTTCCGCTGGGCCCCGAGCCGATACCAGTGGATCCCGAGGGTCGGGCCCTGATCAGGCTGGCTCTGCAAGCCGACCAGGAACAGCTGAGCCTGCTTGCGTTGACGGAAGATCAGCGGCTGCTGCTGCTTGGCTTTACGCGCGAAGAGTCCTTTGCCGCGCAGGAACCGCAATGGCAGCGCCGGGAGTTGAATCTGCCGCCTCCGCAAGGAGAGGTGCTGCAGATGCTGATCGATCTGCGCCAGCAAAGTGCCTACGTGATCGAGCGGGCCGGACAGATCTCACTCTACGATATCCATGCTGCCGAGCCCCGCCTGGTGCAGCAGGTGCGGGCCGGCAGCGGGGAACTCCAGCTGACCCGGGCGTCCTTATTGAGCGGGGGGTTGTCTTTGCTGATTGGAGACCAGCAGGGCGGTCTCAGTCAGTGGATGCCGCTGCGGGATCAGAACAACAACCGCACCCTTGCCCTGGTGCGCCGCTTTGAGTCGCACTCCGGAGCCATCAGCGCGCTGGCCACAGAGTATTACCGAAAGGGTTTTGCCGCAGTTTCCACCGAGGGTCATGCCTGCCTGTATTACGCCACCACGGGAGCCGCCCTGGCTTGCCGGACGCTGGTGAGAAACGTGCAGCACGTCGCTTTTGCGCCCCGTGCCGACCTGTTGCTGATCGAGGAGCCGGCCACCGGAGTGCGCCTGCTGGAATTGCACAACCCTCATCCGGAATTCTCCTGGCAGGCGGCTTGGGGCAAGGTTTGGTACGAGGGCCGCGCAAAGCCCGATCACATTTGGCAGTCCTCTTCGGCAAACGACGACTTTGAACCCAAGTTCAGTCTTATGCCGCTGGGCCTGGGCACGCTGAAGGCGGCCTTCTACACGATGCTGTTTTCTGTCCCTATAGCGATATTGGGAGCGATGTACACCGCCTATTTCATGTCTGCGGGACTGCGCGCCCTGGTCAAACCGGTCATCGAAATTATGGAAGCGCTGCCCACGGTCATTCTGGGATTTTTGGCGGGACTGTGGTTTGCGCCGCTAGTGGAGAAAAATCTGCCGGGGTTTTTATTAATAGTATTAACAATCCCGGCAGTGGGCATCGGCGCTTCCGCGCTCTGGTTCTGGGCTCCCCCCGGCCTGCGGCGCCGGATCGGCGAAGGGCGCGAGTTCCTGTTGCTGATCCCGCTCATTATCATCGCCGTGGCGGGCGCGCTGTGGCTGGGCACGATGCTGGAGCGGTTGTTCTTTGGAGGCAATACGCCGCTCTGGCTGTTTCAGCACGGCATTGACTATGCCCAGCGCAATGCGATGGTAGTAGGAATCGCTATGGGCTTCGCCGTCATTCCGACTATCTTCTCCATCAGCGAAGATGCCATCTTCAGTGTGCCTCGCCACCTGAGCGTCGGCTCCCTGGCGCTGGGAGCATCGCGCTGGCAAACCATGATCCGCATTGTTCTGCTGACGGCGAGCCCGGGCATTTTTTCGGCAGTCATGATCGGACTGGGACGCGCCGTAGGTGAAACGATGATCGTGATCATGGCCACCGGCAATACCCCGATCATGGATTTGAACCTGTTCCAGGGCTTTCGTGCCATGTCGGCGAACATTGCCGTGGAGATGCCTGAATCGGAGGTGGGCAGTACCCACTACCGGATGTTGTTCCTGTGCGGCCTGTTGCTGTTCCTGGTTACCTTTCTGCTCAATACCGTGGCCGAGATTGTGCGCCAGCGTTTGCGCCAGCGCTACAGCAATCTGTAATGGGCGCCGATTCATGTGTTCCCGGAACCGGTCCGGCCTGCGCCACGGGCGCCTCGCCGTCAGCAGGGCGTGACAAGATGTTGATCTCCCTGCCTGCGCCGGAGCAGGCCGGACCGGTTCCCGCGCGCTCCCGACAGCGCCGGATCTAAAACTATGTGGTTCAGTCGCGGCACTCCTTTTATCTGGCTCAGCGCGGCCGCCATTTCCACTGCGCTGATCATGGTGATGGGGCTCATCTTGCTGATCACGATAAAAGGATTGGGCCATTTTTGGCCAATGGCGGTGGCCGAGTTTGGCTCGCTGGATACAAAGACCCGGCTCATCGGCCAGGTTGTAGAACACAAGGAGCTGAGTGAGGCAGAGCTTGCAGACGTGGCGTTCGCCGACCGGAAAAGCCCCGAGCATCTGCTGCTCAAGATCGGAAACCGGGATTTTTTCAATCAGGATTTCCGCTGGGTATATCGCTTCCAGTTGAATGAGGCCCGTTACCCGGAAGCAATCATGGTGGCGGAACGGCGCGAATGGGGCAATCTGTACGGGTATTTGGTCGGATTGTTCCGGGACGGAGAAGCGCTGCCTGCCGGATCGTCCCCGGCGGAGTCTGACTGGGAACGGTTGCAGCGGCTGATTAGTGAGAGCAACCGTTTGATACGGGAGGCGCACGAGTTGCAACAGGGGCGTATCCGGCATATCAATTACCAGTTAGAGCGGTTGCAGAAACCGGACGCGCACCAGGATGACGCCTCTGTAAAGGAGGCACAAATACACTGGCAGCAGCAATACGCCGAAGTGGAACGGCGTTTGGAAAGCCTGTATCGGGAAGCGGGTCGTTTTGAAGCTGCCGTGCAGCTTGCCGACGGCAGAGAAGTGCGCATTCCCCTGGCCAAGGTGGTGCGCGCCTATCAGCCCAACGCCATGAGCTGGGCAGAAAAAATTGTCTTTTACGCGCAAAAGTTGTGGGAATTCGTTTCCCAGGCGCCGCGCGAGGCCAATACCGAAGGGGGCGTTTTTCCGGCATTGTTCGGCACCGTGCTGATGGTGCTGATCATGACCATCATGGTAGTTCCTTTTGGCGTGATTGCGGCGGTTTACCTGCACGAATATGCCCGGCAGAGCCTGCTGACCCGCGTTGTGCGCGTTTCGGTCAATAACCTGGCCGGGGTTCCCTCGATCGTCTACGGTGTATTTGGCCTGGGCTTTTTTGTCTACCTGGCCGGAGGCAATCTGGATCAGTGGCTGTTTTCAGAAACGTTGCCTGCTCCCACGCTGGGCACTCCGGGCCTGATCTGGGCGTCCATGACCCTGGCTCTGCTTACCATGCCGGTGGTGATCGTGGCGACTGAGGAAGGGCTGTCCAGAGTCCCCCAGGCGGTGCGTGCCGGGAGTTTGGCGCTGGGCGCGACGCGGGAGGAAACCCTGTGGCGGATTGTTCTTCCGATGACCGTGCCGGCGATTATGACGGGCCTGATATTGGCTGTCGCCCGTGCCGCCGGCGAGGTAGCGCCGCTGATGCTGGTCGGCGTGGTCAAGCTGGCTCCTTCCCTGCCGATCGACGGCCATTTCCCGTACTTCCATCTGGAACGCAAGTTTATGCACCTGGGATTTCATATCTACGACGTTGGCTTTCAAAGCCCGAACGTGGAAGCGGCGCGTCCGTTAGTGTATGCTACCGCCTTGCTGCTGTTGCTGGTTATTATCGTGCTGAACTTGGCGGCCATCGTAATCCGCAACCGGCTGAGAGAGAAATACAGTGCTTGACCTGCGTCTCTCGAACACCGCGCCCGCGCAGTCATTCTGAGCCTGAACTATTAACCGCTGACGATCCAATGCCGACTTTCCCACCTTCACCAAGTGCGCTGTACTCATCCTGGACCGCCTTGCCAACGGTGGCGCGGCTGTTGGCTGCCCGGCGTATGCCGCCACCGCCGGCAGAGAAAATCCCGCATGATCCGCACCGTGGCCAAATTCCACGCATTCATCCCGGACTGAAAACGCAAGGTGGATAACGTCTTGGCAAGAAAAGACCTGCCACGGTCAGGCAACGCGGAGGATCCGACTCCGGTTCCTGCTTTTTTTCCGTACGCGCTGGAGCCGCCCGCGCCGGACTCCGCCCCCCGGAAGGAAGGCCCCTGTCTGCGCACGGAAAACTTCAATCTCTATTACGGCGCCAAGCAGGCACTGAAAGGCGTGGACATGCAGATCCCGCAGAAGCGGGTCACTGCCGTTATTGGCCCCAGTGGCTGCGGCAAATCCACTCTGCTGCGATCTTTTAACCGAATGAACGATTTAATCGAAGACGTGCGGATTGACGGCGCCATTCATCTGTATGACCAGAACATTTACGACAAGGAACTGGACGTGGCGGACCTGCGCAGAAGGATCGGCATGGTCTTTCAGAAACCAAGTCCTTTTCCCAAGTCCATTTACGAGAACGTTGCCTACGGCCTGCGCATACAGGGGATCCGCGATCAGCGCCGCCTCGGCGAGACGGTGGAGAAGGCGCTGCGCGGAGCGGCCCTGTGGGATGAAGTCAGCGACCGGCTGCACGACAGTGCCCTCAGTCTTTCCGGCGGGCAGCAGCAGCGTTTAATCATTGCCCGCGCCATCGCCATTGAGCCGGAAGTGCTGCTGCTGGACGAACCGGCTTCCTCGCTGGATCCGATTTCCACCCTTAAGATCGAGGAGTTGATTTATGCGCTTAAAAGCAGGTACACCATTGTAATCGTCACTCATAACATGCAGCAGGCAGCCCGTGTTTCCGACTACACTGCCTACATGTACATGGGTGAGTTGATTGAATATAAAAAAACCAACGTTTTATTTACCAAGCCGGAAAAGAAGATGACGGAAGACTATATAACGGGCCGTTACGGCTGACGGTGGCGGACTTGAGCTGCGTTTGGCATCGGACCCTTCACGTGCGGACTGAAATACATCCTCCATCGAAACACCGTGCAGCACACACCGGTTGGCCGGTTTTTGCAGCGCTCGCCGGAGGCGTCCCGGCGTCGATTTTTGCAGGAACTACTACCGGAGCCGAGCCGATGCGCGGGCTAATCCTGCCGGGTTGCGCGAAAATGAGGACGCTGAAGGTATGACTGAAAGCAGCAGACTGCCGCAACACATCTCCCGGCAATTTGACCGAGACCTGCAGGACGTACTGAGCGAAGTCCTCGCCATGGGAGGACTGGTAGAGCAGCAGTTGCACCACGCCATGCATATGCTTTCCGGAAGCGACGTCGCCTTGGGCGAACAGATTGAGAAGAATGAAAATCGCGCCAATACCTACGAGGTTGCCCTGGACGCGAAGTGCATGCGCCTGCTGGTGCTGCGCCAGCCCGCGGCCAGCGATCTGCGCCTGATCATGTCTGTGATCAAGGTGATCACCGACTTGGAGCGGATTGGAGATGAAGCCCAAAAAATTGCCAAGCTGTCGAAAAAGCACACCGTTTATCGAAGCAGGCCCTATTACACGGAACTGATTTCGATGGGTGAGTACGTTACATTGATGGTCCGCGATGCCCTGGACGCCCTGGCGCGCATGGATTCCGGTGCCGCCATCAGCGTGGCGAGCCGGGAACCGGTGTCCGATGAGAAGTATGAGGCCATTTTGAGACAACTGCGCGAGCAGTTGCAGCTTTCCTCCGAGGACGCCCGCAGCGATATCAACATGCTCTGGATCGTGCGTTCGATGGAACGCATCGGTGATCACGCACGCAATATATGCGAGTACGTGATCTACTCGGTGGAAGGACAGGACGTGCGTCACACCAGTATTGAGCAGATGAAGAAAAAAATTGCCTCCTGAACGCCGCTTCTTGAGCCGGGCGCAGTCAAGGGCACACCGGGGACGTCGTGCGGGTTGGCCTGCGCGGTGCCCTTCGTTTGGTTTTAGTGTGTCGTCGGCATGAAAAAATCCCGGCGCAGCAAGCGTTCCTCCGGTAACGGTGTTACGGCCCGCACGGCCGACAAGTACCTCCTGTATGAGCAGGCAGTGCAATATCCTCCCGCTGAACTGGATTTTGTGGACCGGGTATTCAAAAAGATCCGGGGCCGGGCACCGCGCCTCCTGCGGGAGGATTTTTGCGGCTCCGCCCTGGTGTGCTGCGATTGGGTCCGTCGCCATCCGGAGAACACCGCAGTTGGCATCGACATAGACCCGAAGGTACTGCGGTGGGGGGAAAAGCACAACGTTTCCAGGCTCAGTAAAGACCAGGCCAAACGGCTGCGCCTGCTAAATCGTAACGTGCTGAGCAAGCGCAGGTCCAACGCGGACGCGATCCTGGCAATGAACTTCAGCTACTGGCTGTTTCTGACCCGCGCCGATTTACTGCGGTATTTTCAGCACGTCCGCGGCGGACTGGCGACGGATGGCATCTTCTTCCTCGACGTTTACGGAGGCTATGAATCTCACATGGAGGAGGAGGAGGAAAGAGAATGTGAAGAGGGATTTACCTACGTCTGGGAACAGGCAAACTACAATCCGATCAGCGGTTGCCTGGCGTGCTACATTCACTTTCGTTTTCCGGATGGATCCGCAATGGAGCGAGCCTTCAAATATCGATGGCGGATTTGGAACCTGCCGGAAATCCGGGAGTTGCTGTACGAGGCCGGATTCTCCAAGGTGACCGTTTACTGGGAGGGTACAGACCGAAAAACCCTGGAAGGCAATGGGGTCTTCCGGGAGTCAGTCCGGGGCAGCGCCGATGCCTCCTGGGTTGCCTACGTCACTGCGTGCGGCTGAACCGCCGCCGCCGCTAATGGCGGCATCAATGGCCGTGCGCGCCCACTTCGCCGGATGGAGCCGACTTCTGGTACGATAATGCCTCAGTTTATGAAGGTTCTACTCGCATCCGCTGCTCCATTAGCGCCGCAATGCCGCACCGGACGCCGATTTTCCGATTTTCTCCGCCTGCGCCGGATCGTGCCCGGTTCCCGGTGATCCGTTACGTTTTCATCACCGGCGGGGTAATTTCCGCCCTGGGCAAGGGGCTGGCTTCGGCGGCGCTGGGGGCCATTCTGGAGGCGCGCGGGTTGAAGGTAACGCTGATCAAGCTGGACCCCTATATCAATATCGATCCCGGGACCATGAATCCTTTTCAGCACGGCGAGGTTTACGTCACCGAGGACGGCACCGAAACGGACCTGGACCTGGGGCATTATGAGCGCTTTGTCAACCGGACCATGGGGCGGCGAAACAATTGCACCACCGGGCGGATTTACCAGCGGGTCATCGAAAAGGAGCGGCGCGGAGAGTACATGGGCGCCACCGTTCAGGTGATCCCGCATATAACGGATGAGATTAAGCACTTTATCCACCAGGGAGCGGAAAACGCGGACCTGGCGCTGGTGGAGATTGGCGGGACGGCGGGAGACATCGAATCACTTCCTTTCCTGGAGGCGATTCGGCAGATGCGCATCGAGTTCGGCAGCACACGAACCCTGTTTATCCATCTTACGCTGGTGCCCTATGTGCAGGCGGCGGGTGAGTTGAAAACCAAGCCGAGCCAGCATTCGGTCAAGGAACTGCGCTCCATCGGCATTCAGCCGGACGTTCTATTGTGCCGCAGCGCCTGGCCACTCAGTGAGGCTGAGCGGAGCAAGATGGCACTGTTTACCAACGTGCACGACACCGCCATTATCTCCGCGGTGGACGTGAATAACATTTACCGCATCCCGCTCCTGTTTCAGCAGCAGGGCCTGGATCAGATCGTTGTTCGCAGCTTGGAGTTGAATGTGCCTGAGGCTGACCTGAGCAGCTGGGACGCTGTTGTGGAAGCCGCGGAGCATCCCGGGGACGAGGTGCAGATCGCGATGGTCGGTAAATACGTTAATCTGCCGGACTCCTACAAATCGTTGTCCGAGGCCCTGGCACATGCGGGCCTGCACAACCGTACCCGGCTGCACATGCACTACATCGATTCAGAGGAGATCGAACGCAACGGCGTCGGCTGCCTGCGCGAAATGGACGTGATACTGGTTCCTGGCGGGTTCGGGCAGCGCGGCATCAAGGGCAAGATCGAGGCGGTGCGTTATGCCCGCACGCAGCGTGTCCCCTTTCTCGGTATTTGCCTGGGTATGCAGATCGCGGTTATTGAATTGGCGCGGAACCGGGCTGGTCTGGAAGGCGCAAACAGCACCGAGTTTGACGCGGCCACGCCCCATCCAGTGATCGGGCTGGTCACGCAGTGGCGGGATCAGGACGGCAGCATTCAACAGCGGGACGGGCAGCAGGGGCTGGGCGGTTCGATGCGCCTGGGTGGGCAACAATGCCGGCTCAAGGCGGGCACACTGGTTGCTTCGCTGTATGGCGATGAGATCATCCGCGAGCGCCACCGGCACCGTTATGAATTTAACAACCGGTACATTGACCAGCTGCAGCAGGTGGGGCTGTGTATTTCCGGCATTTCCATGGACGGAGAGCTGGTAGAGATCATAGAGTTGCCCGAGCATCCCTGGTTTCTTGCCTGCCAGTTTCACCCCGAGTTCACTTCCACGCCGCTCAAGGGACACGCGCTGTTTACCGGCTTGATCCGTGCGGCCCGAAGCCACGCCGCCGGCGAGTTCTCACGCCAATCGGCAGGAATCGATGAAGCTGTGCAACTTTGAAATCGGGGACGGTGCGCCCTTCTTCCTGATTGCCGGGCCCTGCGTCATTGAAAGCGAGGCGCTGGCGCTGGACACTGCCGGGCGGCTGAAGGAGATCTGCGCCGGAATCGGCATTCCCTTTATTTACAAATCATCCTTCGACAAGGCAAACCGTACCTCCCATACAAGTTATCGCGGGCCGGGCCTGGAAAAAGGTCTGGCTATATTGGAGCAGGTTAAGAGCCGGATCGGCGTGCCCGTGTTAACCGATGTGCATGAGGACACGCCGCTGGAGGAAGTGGCGGCGGTCGCGGACGTGCTGCAAACGCCGGCGTTCCTGTGCCGACAAACCAGCTACATAGAACGGGTGGCTGCCTGCGGCAGGCCGGTGAACATCAAGAAGGGCCAATTTCTTGCTCCCCAGGACATGGAGCACGTGGTACAGAAGGCGCGCCGCATGGGGAATGATCAGATCCTGGTCTGCGAGCGGGGGGTGAGCTTCGGCTACCATTACCTGGTATCGGATATGCGTGCGCTGGTGATTTTGCGCGAGACCACCGGATGCCCGGTGGTGTTTGATGCCACTCATTCGGTGCAAACGCCCGGTGGGCAGGGGGGACGTTCGGGGGGACAGCGCGAGTTCATCCCCGCCCTGGCGCGCGCCGCCACGGCGGTGGGAATTGACGGCTTATTTACCGAGACGCACCCCGATCCGGATCGGGCACTGAGCGATGGCCCCAATTCTTTGCCCCTGGATCAAATGCCGGAGCTACTGGAGACCCTGGTGGAATTGGACCGGATCGTGAAACGCGGTCGCGTCCGTTCACAAAATTCCAACTAAGCCATGTCCGCACTGGAGAAGATTCACGCCCGCGAGATCCTGGATTCGCGCGGCAACCCGACCGTGCAGGCCGAGGTGCACACGGCAGCCGGCCACGTCGGCATTGCCCGGGTGCCCTCCGGCTCTTCCACCGGCAGCCAGGAAGCATGGGAGTTGTGCGACGCTGATCCGGCACGTTACCGGGGCAAAGGTAAGCTGCGCGCGGTGCGCAACGTCAAGGAGCGCATTGCCCCGCGTCTGCGGGGTATTGAGATCAGCGAGCAGCGGACGATCGATCAGGCCATGATCGAACTGGATGGCACGGAAGACAAGCGTGAATTAGGGGCGAACGCGATCCTGGCGGTGTCGTTGGCGGTAGCCCGCGCCGCCGCGGCGGAAAACGGCATGGAACTGTTCGAATGGCTGGGCAAAGAAAGCGCCGCGCCGCGGCAGCTTCCCGTGCCGATGATGAACCTGATCAATGGCGGTGTCCACGCCAACAATAACATTGACCTGCAGGAATTCATGGTGCTGCCGGTGGGCGCTTCCAGCATGCACGAGGCGGTGCGCTACGGGGCGGAGGTGTTCTACGCGCTGCGCGACGTGCTCGAGGCACGGGGGTACGCCACCGCGGTGGGCGATGAGGGCGGCTTCAGTCCCGCCCTGTCTTCGAACGAGGCCGGCCTGGAGTTGCTCATGGAGGCGGTGCAGAAAGCCGGTCTGCGGGCGCCGGAGGACGTGCTGTTGGGACTGGACATGGCGAGTTCGGAGTTCTACCGGGACGGGCGCTACCGGCTCCGCGCGGAGCAGCGCGAACTGCAAAGCGCGGAGCTGAGCGACTTGCTGGCAGAGTGGGTTCAGTCCTACCCGATTATCACGGTGGAAGACGCGATGGCGGAGGATGACTGGGAGGGTTGGCGGCAACTCACCCGGCGCCTGGGCCGTCGGCTGCAACTGGTGGGTGACGACCTGTTCGTCACCAACACCCGCCTGCTGCGGCGCGGCATTGAGGAAAAGGCGGCGAATTCGATCCTGATTAAGCTGAATCAGATCGGTACCCTGAGCGAGACACTGGAAGCGGTGCGCCTGGCCAGGGAAAATGGCTACACTATCGTAATCTCGCACCGATCCGGAGAAACTGCGGATACGACCATTGCCGATTTGGCAGTCGGCATCGGCGCCGGACAGATCAAAACCGGGTCTTTGTGCCGGTCGGAACGGGTAGAGAAATATAATCGCCTGACGTGGATTGAAGATATGCTCGGTGCGCAGGCCGAATATGCAGGGACCAGAAGCTTTGCAAACTTCGACCTTGCCGCCTGCGCCTCGCCCGTCGTCGCGCCAGGCCAGGCCCGGGAGTTGGGCGGATGAATGCCAGACGAGTCTGTTGGCTGTTGGTGCTGACGCTGTGCATCTTGCAGATACAATTGTGGAGTGGAAGCGGTTCCCTGACAGAGGTGCATCACTTGCGTCAGGCCATACAGCGGCAGCAGCAGGAAAACCACGAGCGCGCCGCACAAAATGCCGCTTTAGCGGCTGAGGTTGAGGATCTAAAGCAGGGTTTGGACGTGATCGAGGAGTTGGCCCGCAGCGAGCTTGCCATCACTCTCAAGGGAGAGACTTTCTACCATATCATCGAACAAGAAGGGGGCTATCAGCCGCCGCCGCCTCAGTCCGCCGTGCTGCCTGGACCTTAAAGGATCCGGGTGCTGTCCGTGAGAGCGGCAGGCTGAGCCATGCGTTATTGGGCCGTGGTCCCGGCGGCGGGCACGGGCGAGCGTGTGGGCGGCGATACGCCCAAGCAGTACCTGCAACTGTGCGGTCGCGCCGTGCTGGAACACGCGCTCGCCCCCTTCCGCGATCACCCCGATATAGCAGGCATTGTGGTGGCGCTGGCGCCGGAAGATCGGTACTGGCATCAGTTGGCAGTGTCGTGCGAGCCGCGAGTCCGCTGGACCCGGGGAGGGAAGAAACGCTGCCAGTCGGTTTTGCTTGCGCTGCAGGCCCTGGCGGAACAGGCACAGCCGGCGGACTGGGTGCTGGTGCATGATGCGGCCCGTCCCTGCCTGCACCCGCAGGATCTGCGGCGCCTGCTGCGTGAATTATCCGGGCACCCCTGCGGTGGGTTGTTGGCCATCCCGGTAACGGATACGCTAAAGTGCACCAACGCACGCAAAGAGGTACTCGCAACGGTGACACGCGAACGGCTGTGGCGGGCACTGACCCCGCAGATGTTTCGCTTCAGCGTGCTCCATGCCGCCCTGGAGCAGTGTTTGCACGGTCCTGATCCGCAGTGCCTGCCGACCGATGAGGCGCAGGCCGTGGAACTTGCAGGCGGTCAGCCGGTACTGATTGAGGGGCGCCCGGATAACCTGAAAATCACCCACGGCGCCGACTTGGTATTGGCCGAGGCCATCCTGCTGGCCAGGCAAGAGCAGGGATAATGCGCATCGGTCACGGCTACGATGCCCACCGCTTCACGGCGGGCCGGCCCTTGATCCTGGCCGGCGTGCATATCCCGCATGATCGGGGCCTGGCTGCGCATTCGGACGGGGACGCCGCCATCCATGCTCTGTGTGACGCACTGCTGGGAGCGGCTGGTTTGGGCGATATCGGCACTCATTTCCCTGACACGGACGCCCGCTTCAAGGATATGGATAGCCGGCATTTTCTAGAGCAGGTCCATGCCCGCCTGCAGGCGCAGGAGCTGGGGATTCTCAACGTCGATTTGACGATCCTGACCCAGTCCCCAAAACTGGCCCCGCATTTACCGATCATGTGTGCCCGCCTGGCAGAAATTCTGGGCCTGGCCCGGGAGCAGGTCAACGTGAAGGCAGGGACCACCGAAGGCATGGGCTTCATCGGAAGGGGGGAAGGATTGGCCGTGCACGCTGTAGTGCTGCTGCAGTCGATCCGTGTCTAGAATGCGGCATATGGAGCCGGGAAACGGTTCCCACCGATAATGTTGCAGTGCAGCGGGGCCGGTCCTTGCCCGACCGGGTGGGAGGAGGCCTGCCGCCCATCGCTCCCCATTGTACCCATCGCGCAGGCGAGTGCTACTTATTGCGGCCTTAGTTTGCTATGATTGACATAAAATAACTTATGGATTGTACTGAAAAAAATACGAGGATAGCCGCAAGGGGCCCGGAATGAGCGCAGAGTTACCTGAAATAGCCGTTGTTGACCGCAGTGCCGTGATGCGGTCCATGTTTGAAGCCTGTTTGGAGAAAATGGAAGTCAAGCTGCGCTTCTTCGACTCGCTGGTGGCGGCATCGGAATACCTGGACCAGAATCGTCCCGTGTTGCTGTTTCTCAGCAATAAGGTGCAGGGCAAAGATGGGCTTTCCTTCCTGCGCGAGTTGCGGCGACGGTCACAAAACCAGGACATCGCGGTGGTCTTGATCAGTTCCAAAAATTACATGCAGGATCGGATCGTTGCGGAAGAGTTGGGAGTGATCGAATTCATGGTTAAACCGATGCCAATGCAGGCTATCCGCGATATAGTGGCTAAGAACCTGCCTGACAACAAACAGTCCTGACGGTTTCCGGAACCGTTATGTCTGATGCCTACGTCCGATTCTGGGGGGTTCGGGGTTCGTATGCCTCTCCTTACCGCAGCCACATGAAAGTGGGGGGCAATACTTCCTGCGTCGAGATCCGGGAGGGAAACCATATCCTGCTCTGTGATGCGGGTACGGGCATCATCCCCCTTGGCAATTTATTGATGAAGCAAAACGAAGTGCGTGAGTTGTTTATTATCCTGACGCACTATCACTGGGATCACATTTGCGGCTTGCCTTTTTTTGTTCCGGCGTTTTCCCCTGAGTGGAGCATCACCTTTTTCGGTCCCGGAGAAACTGCCGCGGACGTTGAGCATTCGGTCAGTTCACAGATGAAGGCTCCTTTTTTCCCGGTCAGTACGGAAACCTGGCTGGCGAAGATTAAGTATCAGACCTATACGGAAAATGGCTTCGACTATGGTCCGCTGAAAGTCCAATACGAAAGCGTCCATCACCCCGGTGTGACCTACGGATACCGGGTTACGTCCGTTGGCAGAACTATCGCTTACGCGCCGGACAATGAGTGCATGTACTTGGAGAAAACCGTCATCCAGCAGTCCAAGAAATTCAGCGATCAGGAAAAGACCTACTACAACCTGATGCAGCAGGAGGAGTATGAATCAGAGTTGGAGTTATTCAAGGGGGCCGACATCCTCATCCATGACTCCCAGTACACGCTGGATGAATACGAAAAAAAGCAAGGATGGGGACATTCCTGCTACCTGGACACGATACAGTCAGCGATGGACGCGGGCGTGAAAATGTTGTTCCTGTTTCATCATGATCCGGCCCACAACGACGGGTTCATGGAGGAAATTCAGAAAGACGCCGAAACCGTGGCCCGCATGAGCGGCTCCAAGATGAAATGCATCGTGGCCCGTGAAGGACTGCGCGTCCGCCTGAAGCCCAAGTAGAATGCAAGACGGAAATCCAACGGACTCCAGCCCCGGGCGGGCACCGTGCGCCGATGCCGGTATCCACCTGAATGGGAAGCCGCTGCGGTTGTCGTCTGATCGTACCGTGGCTGCCCTGCTGCGGGAGCTTGGTATCCAGGGGCGTATTGCGGTGGAATTGAACCGGGAGATCCTGCCCCGCAGTCAGTTCGGTCGCCGCACGCTGTGCCCGGGAGACCGAATCGAGATCGTGCACGCCGTCGGTGGCGGCTAATCCGCAGCCCCAAGGCGGGACCGCGCCGGACGCGGCCCCCTTGGTCATCGGCGGAAAGCGGTATCGATCCAGGCTGCTGGTGGGTACCGGCAAATACCGTGACCAGGAGCAGGCGCGCCGGGCGATCGAGGCCAGCGGGGCTGAAATCATCACCGTGGCGATCCGGCGCACCAACATCGGTCAACGGCCTGGTGAGCCCAGCCTGTTGGAGGTGTTTCCTCCCAGCCATTACACGATCCTGCCCAATACAGCCGGTTGCTTCGACGTCGAGTCCGCCGTTCGGGTTTGCCGCCTGGCGCGGGAGCTGCTGGCCGGTCAAGGCCTGGTCAAGCTTGAAGTGATGGGAGATGAAAAACACCTCTTTCCGGATACCCGGCAGACCTTACAGGCCGCCGAGATCCTGGTTGCCGAAGGCTTTCAGGTGATGGTCTACACCAACGATGACCCGGTCATGGCCCGTTGCCTGGAAGAAGCCGGATGCGTCGCCGTGATGCCGCTGGCGGCGCCGATCGGATCCGGCCTGGGCATCCGGAATCCTTATAATATAACGGCCATCGTGGAGCAGTCCTCGGTGCCGGTACTGGTCGATGCGGGCGTGGGTACCGCTTCGGATGCCGCTATTGCCATGGAGTTGGGCTGCGACGGCGTACTGATGAACACGGCCATTGCTCATGCGCGCGACCCGGTGCGGATGGCAGCCGCGATGCGCCGGGCAGTGCTGGCGGGGCGGGACGCTTTCCTGGCGGGTCGCATGCCGCGGCAGGACGTTGCTGCCGCTTCTTCCCCGGCAGCGGGTCTGCCTGGTTAAGCCGCGGTTGTCTCCGGTCTCTGTTCCAGCGACGTCTACATGGCGGCAATGCCTGCCGCCGGAAGGTTCCGTGCCCGTGGCGCGCATCCGTTCCACGTCTTCCCCGGCGACTGGTCCGGACCCGTTCGCCACGGTTGCGGGCGGCGACCGCGCTGATGCCGGTTCCGTAAACTGAAGCTCCCGCAACACAAGGAAAGCACTGAATCCCCGCTGTTTGCCCGCATTCCGGTGCGCCCGCGCTACGGCCGGCGCGGGCTGACCAGCGGGCAGAAGCGGGCTTTGCAGCAATACTGGCCTGCTTATGGCACGGAAGTCCACACTGCGACGCCGGATTGGCAGAGTTGTTTCGGCCGGTCGGCTCCCTTGATATTGGACGTCGGTTCCGGTAGCGGTGATTCCACGATTGCCCTGGCCAGGAGGTATCCCGAATGCAACTTGCTCGCGGTGGAACTGTATCTGCCCGGAATCGGCAGCTTGTTGCTTCGCATTGCAGCGGAGAAATTGTCAAACATACGGATTTTTCGGGGCGACGTTGTGGAACTGCTGCGGAACCTGCTAGGGTCGGAAAGCCTGTACCTGGCCTGGTTGCTGTTTCCGGATCCTTGGCCGAAAAGGCGCCATCATAAGCGCCGATTGTTGGTCCCGAACGTATTCCGCCTGCTGGCACAGCGCCTGCAAATGCACGGACGCGCCTATATTGCCACTGACGTGGATGAGTATGCCTTATGGGCGTTGCGTGCGCTGCAACAAGACACCGGTCTGCTGAACCTGGCGGGCGCAGGCCGTTTTGCCCCCAGGCCCTGCCAGCAGCCGCTGACCCGGCACGAGCAGGCCGCGCACCGGGCGGGACGCCGGGTATGGCACCTCGTGCTGGCCCGCAACGCGCACCCGACCGCCTAGCTTCCCGCCTCGTCGCCATTTGCCAGGCCGTACCGGTGCTGATTTCGTTTGATGCTTTTACGCCATGCGCCGCTGGGCCGATCGGTACACTGCGCATAAGCCGCCGCCCTGCATCCCGCGGATGAACACTGCGGAACTGAGCGCTGAAGCGCTGGCGGATTTGCTCCATGCCGTGCGGCAAGTGGTGACCCGCGCGGCCGGGCTCGCACGCTCCCTGCCGGGTCTGCAGGTCACTCGGAAGGAAGACGGCAGCCCGGTCAGCACAGTCGATCGGCAGGGTCTGAAGGTCAGACGGAAGGAAGATGGCAGCCCGGTCAGCGAGATCGATCGGGCGGTCCACGATCTGCTGGAGCAATCCCTGGGCAATCTGGAGCCGAAGTTTCCGGTACTGTCCGAGGAGGGCATCATCCCGCCGTTTCGAATTCGCCGGGACTGGCGGCGCTATTGGCTGGTGGATCCGATCGATGGCACTCTTGAATTGATTCGCGGCAGTCCCCAATTCACCGTGAACGTGGCCTTGATCGAGAATCACGTGCCCGTGTTGGGCGTTATCCACGTGCCCTGTACCGATCACTGCTATTACGCCGCCAGGGGCATGGGTGCTTTCCGCCGGGACGGCAATCGTCAAGCCACGGCGATCCGCAGCGCAAAAACGGATACACCAGTGCTGCGCGTCATCTGCAGCCGCTCGCGCCGGAACCGACGCATGGATGGATTCCTGAAAAGCCTGGATCGAAACTTCGTGCTGGAGCGGGTGGGCAGCTCACTGAAAGCCTGCCGGGTGGCAGAGGACGCGGCTGATCTGTATCCGCAATTCGGACGCACCTATGAATGGGACACGGCGGCGTCGCAGTGTATCGTGGAACAGGCTGGGGGCAGGTTGACGGATTTGCAGTCGCGGCCTTTGCGCTACAATGAAGAGGAATCACTGGAAAATCCGCCGTTTTTAGTCACGGCGTATGACAACTTGCGCTGGTGTGAACAGTTGCGCCGCCTGGTCTGACCACGGTGTGGCTATCGGGGGTGCTGGCTGCCGCCGCCAGAGACTTCGTCCGGCCGGCACTGACAAGGCGGTCTGCGCGCCCGCCGCGCGCCGCGAGGCTTTAGCAGCAGCCGCTGATAAGTACTCCCGAGAGTATGATCCCGAACAAAATGCCCTTCGGTGCCTCGTCCACGTAATCCAGGATCCCCTTCCCCTTTTCTTCCGCGCCCTCTTGAGCCGGCTCATCACCCTCTTGCTGGTTGGCTACCAGGAGCCAGTGCTGTACCGGGATGCCGTTGACGCGCAGGACCGTGCCCGTTGCCGCGTTGATCCGGTAGTCCAGCAACGGTTCGGACAGGAAAGCCGCCGGCCATTTTTCATTCTGCGTCCAGGCCGATTCCCGGCGGGTGCGGAAAGCGGTATCGGTAACCGTGAACTGCAATCCAAAATCGTGCTTCGCATCCGCGCTGCGATCGGCAGCGCCAAAAGTAAGGCGGTAGTACAACAGGGCTTGCGGATGATCTGATTTCCACTCTGCGTGAACGATGCTCGGCACCATGCTGACTGCGGTAAGTATCCCGGCGAGAAGCGTACGCATCACTTGTACTCCTATTCCTCTAAGCAAAGCCCCGGCGCGACAGTGAAAGGGCATCCGTATCAATCTGCATCGCATTGTACACGATCGGTGTGAAGGGATGCACCCAGCGCACCTTTCGGCTTCGTTCGCTTGCGGTTGGCAATGGAGTTTCGGCGGTTGCTGCGGCGGGGTTCCATCAGAAAAGCCGCTTCGTGTCCGCTAGCGCCGGATGCGCCCGGCGAGCGACGGCTTAGCGCATGCGCCGCAGCAGCCAGGCCGTCAGGATCAGCAAGGGGACAAAGGTCAGCAGAACATACCAAAAGGGCCCGATCCCGTACAGCAGGCTCAATTGAAAGACCAGGCTGTTCAAAGTGTAGTATCCGAGCCCGTACAAGGCTCCGGTGATCGTTTTGGCACTGGTCGATTGCCGCCGTTCCGTCCCCCAGCCCAGGGGAAGCCCCAGCAGAACCAGCAGCACAACGGAGGGAGCCTGCGTAAGCCGGGCAGCAAGAACCAGCCCATATTGCGCATCCGCCTGTCCGCTGCGGTGCAGGTAGCGCACGTACCGGTATAACACCCGGATGGGCAAGTATTCCGTGGCGACCCCGCCACTGCTGAGCCTGGTCGGCATCACGTTCAGCATGTATATCAAGTGCGGCAACCGGATTTCCCGCGTACCCTGGCTGGAAAATTCGCGTTGCCGGGGATTATCCAGATTCCAGCGGCGGCCGATGTACCAGCCGTTTTCCGCTTCAGTGATGCGTTTCAGTTGGTTTCCTGGGCCGTATTCGTAGATGCGGATCCCCTGCAAGCGCCCGTCCAGCCACGCTCGCTGCACGTGCACGTGTTCTTGTCGTTGACGAAACCACAAATCGCGGCGAATAGAGCTTTCCCCGGTGCGGGCCTGTTGGCGGAAATTCTCGGCGATACTCTGTGAGGAGGACAGCAGGTACTCGCTGTTGAGCCCGGCCAGGGCAGCCAGCAGGAGACCGGGCAACAGCAGCAGCTGGATCAGCTTGCGCCGCGAAGTGAAGCTTCTCAACGCCAGCAGTTCGTTGCTGCGCGCCAGCAGAGCGATCGCCAGGGTTGAGCCGGTGACCGCGCTCACGTAGTACAGGTCATGGACGTACTGCGGAAGGTGCAGCAGGGTATAGGTGATCGCCTCTGCGATCCCGTAGCTGCCGCGACCGGTCTTACCGACTTGCTCTGCCAGCAGACCGAGTAGAAACAGGCCCAGCAGTACAAAATAAACCGCTGCCACGGCAACGCACACTCTAAGCGCCAGGTAGCGGCCGGGAATGCTGGTCATGGCATCGGCTTCTTTGGGTTGGGAAGCCACGGAAACTGCTCCCGGCGCAGCCGCCGCAGTAACAGCACCAGTAGCGCCAGGTGCAGCCACCACGCGCCGATCTCGGGCGGCAATTGGTCCCGCTCTATCATGGCTTCACAGATCTTCAGCAAGGCGTAGTACAGAAAACAAATACCCATCCCGTGCAGGCCCACGATATAGCTGCGCCCTCCGGCAGGAAGTGGCGGATAGAGCATCATTGCGAACGGTGCCAGCAGCAGGCAGGCGAGCACCTGCGAGATGCGCCACTGCAGGTTGGCTTGTTGGATCGGGCCTCGTTCCGCCAGGGCGCTACCGAGGGAAGACGCGCTCTTCCTGCGAGCTGTCTCCCCGGTGCCTGGTAAATGCAACAGGTGGCGTTTGAATGAAAGTACCTGGTAGCCCTGTGAGTCTTGTCTGAATTCGTAACGCTGACCCTGCTCCAGTTCCAGCCAGCGGCGCTCCCCGGCCGCGCCGCGCAAGTATCCCCGCTCTGCCGTGATGATACTCTGGTGTTGTTCGGTGGGTGACAGGTACAAAAACAGCCCCCGCACCGAATCGTCCCCCCGGTTCGAAACCTCCTCAACGTACACGGTATGGTTATGCACGTGGAGAAACTGCTTCGGGGGGAGTTCCATGACTCCGATGTCTTCCTGGATCTGATCCCGCAGCAGGTCATAGCCGGTCTGCGCCCAGGGAACCAGCAGAAAACAGGCAAAAGCGACCGCGAGCGCGGTCAGCGCACCCACTTCCAGTGCCAGGCGCACCCGCTTGTGCAAATGCAGACCGCTGGTGCTCAGGATCAGTATTTCCCGATCATGCTGCATTCTTGCGCAACTGAGCATAAGGGCCAGGAACATCGAGATCGTCAGTACTTCCGGCAGCACCGTGATCAGTTTCAGTATCCAGATTTTTAAGATCCATTCCGCCGGCAGGGGGTTTTCCAGAACCCGCGCCAACTGCTGGATCAGGCGCTGAATACCCAGCAGGGAGATCAGCAGCGGAAACAGCCATAACAGGCGCCTGCCGACTTCGCTGTAGAAATAACGTCTGATAATGTTCATCGCGTAGCCAATCCGCGGGCCTGGTGCCGGGGATGGTGTCCGATTGTATCCGTGGCGGGGGTTCTTAGCGTAAGCCTGTCTGCCTCAAAGGGGGATCGTGGGAGGATGCAGCGGGCATCGCGGTCATGATCGGTAACGCGCTAACCGGCATGGAGTGCCCGGCATGCACCCGGGACCTGTGGCCTCGGTAGTTCTCCGGCGCGGCGGGGGGGGTGGGCAAGCCGCGGGCGCAGTGGGTGCAAACGCGGGTCAGAACAGTCCCGTTACGTTGCCCTGCGGGTCCACGTCGATGGACTCGGCGGCCGGCGTTCGGGGCAATCCCGGCATGGTCATCATGTTGCCCGCAATCGCCACGATAAAACCGGCGCCATGGGCCAGGCGCACCTCTCGGATCTCGACCACGTGGTCGGTGGGAGCACCGCGCAGGGTCGGATCGGTACTGAAGGACATCTGCGTTTTGGCAATACAGACCGGAAAATGCCCATAATCCCGGTTCAATTCCTCGATGCGGGCTCGCACCCCGGCGTCCGCCCGTACTTCGGCGGCGGCGTAGACTTTCGTGCAGATCTCTTCGATCTTTTCCCACAGCGGGATGTCCTTGCCGTAGGCGTAACGATGTTCGGCAGAGCCCTTGTCCAGCACTGCCGCTACCGCCCGGGCCAGGTCTTCAGCGCCGGCACCGCCCTCGGCCCAGTGCCGCGACAACACGGCATTTCCTCCCAACTCTCGCACCCGTTTTTGCAGCAGTTCAATCTCGGCGTCAGTGTCTTGAGTAAAATGATTGATGCAAATGATGCAGGGCAGGCCATAGACATTCTCGATATTGCGCAGGTGCCGCTCCAGGTTGACAATGCCCCGATCCAACGCTTCCAGGTTTTCCTCGCCCAGTTGCTTCTTCTCTACACCGCCGTGGTACTTGAGTGCGCGCACGGTCGCCACCAGCACCGCGGCTGCCGGCTTCAATCCGGCCATCCGGCATTTAATGTTGATGAACTTCTCAGCGCCCAAATCGGCTCCGAACCCGGCCTCAGTGATCACAATGTCCGTGAGCTTGAGTGCCGCCTGGGTGGCAATGACGCTGTTGCAGCCATGGGCGATATTGGCAAACGGCCCGCCATGCACGAAGGCCGGACAGTGTTCCAGCGTTTGCACCAGGTTGGGCTGGATGGCGTCTTTGAGCAGCACCGTCATGGCCCCGTGCGCGTTCAGGTCGCGCGCATAGACCGGCTTGCGTTCGCCACGGGTATAACCGATGACGATGTTAGCTAAACGCTCGCGCAGGTCCGCCATGGAAGTGGCCAGGCAGAAAATAGCCATCACTTCCGAGGCTACCGTAATGTCGTAACCGTCTTCCCGTGGGATTCCGTTGGCGGCACCGCCCAGCCCCACCACCAGTTTGCGCAGGGCGCGGTCATTCATGTCCACCACGCGGCGCCAAGTCAGCCGCCGCGCGTCCAAGGCGAGCGGATTACCCTGGTGCAGGTGGTTGTCCACCAGGGCCGACAGCAGGTTGTGCGCCGAGCTGATAGCGTGCAGGTCGCCAGTGAAATGCAGGTTGATGTCCTCCATCGGGACCACCTGTGCGTACCCGCCACCGGCGGCCCCGCCCTTGACGCCGAAGCACGGCCCCAGGGAGGGTTCACGCAGGCAGATCATGGTCTTGCGTCCGATGCGGTTCATCGCATCGCCCAGGCCCACCGTAGTGGTGGTCTTTCCCTCTCCCGCCGGGGTCGGACTGATCGCGGTTACCAGCACCAGCTGCCCGTCTGTGCGGTCCTGGAGTTTTTCCAGATGCGCCAGCGCCACCTTGGCCTTGTAATGGCCGTGGGGTTCCAATGCTTCAACCGGGATCCCGAGACGCTCCTGCGCCAACTCGGTAATGGGCTGCATCGTTGCCTTGCGCGCGATTTCGATATCCGACAGCATGGCCTTGTCCTCCTTCATTCTTTATCTAAACCTGATGCCCGGAGAGGTTCCACTCCCGGATTTAATGTCCCGGCACCTGCGAGAAACCTGGTTTAAGGATCAAGCGGCACGGCTCAGTGCTGATCCATTGTAGCGTTCCGACACCGCATAGGCTAATTCCTCCGACTTGGTTACCGGTGCGACCGCCACGCCGCTGCTTATCGTGCGCAGCGGCCCAGGCCGATGATCTTCAGCCCTGGTTCCGAGCAAAGTCTGTTTTTTCAGGTGCAGAATTATCGATCTCGCTCACATATATATATATGTATGGGTATACTGGTTGGCGGATAGAGTCATATTGACTTGGCGAAATAGGTTATACTAAGATAGTTAGGCCGATTTTGCGGCAGATTACCGATATGAAAGTCCTCGCCATTTCAATGGCGTCGAGGGGCTTTTATGTTGTTGGGAGTTCATGGCATTGGGGATTCAAGATGTTTGTTATGCGTCATCCTGTTTATATTGATGGTAGTTGGAGTATGGGGGCTGTGCCGCGTTTTCTTTTTACCGGGTTGAGTTGTTTCGCACTGGTCGCTTGTGGCGGAAGCGGAGGTGGTATTAATCGTCCCGCAGGTGGCCTGCCTGTGACGCCGACTCCCGAGGAGGTTGCTTCGAGGCTGTCTGTTGTGAGCGGCCCTGTCGGCCCGCGGGGCGCTGCGAGCCAGACTCTCACTGAAACTTCCCAAATCGTTTCGGTATTTCAACTGGCGGGCATCAGGACGGACGTCAGTACGGACGAGATGGATAATATTGTACAGACGGAAGTTGTACGGACGGAAAATGAGCGCGATATTTTGTTTCGACCGGAAGATGATCTGGGAATAGTGCAGTTTGATGAGGAGGGGGCCGTTGCCCTGCGGGAACTCACCGAACGGGAAGGGCGCCTGGTCCGGTCTGAGGGGGATGATGTCACGGTCTCACGGTACAGCTACTACCGGGCCGGCGTCGCCGATGATCCAGAAACAGCCGATGACGATGAGAGTGTCCCCGATGCCGCCTATTTTGTTGAAATCGACGGCTTTGGCGGGATGATGGAGTACACGGCGCTGGCCTTGTGGCACATAGGTGCCTCGGAAGCCTTGAGCGGACAGGTGGACGCCGAGGAATTGGCCCAATTACAAATCGGCACTGGCGTTTTCGGCCTGGTCACGCCGGAAGCTGACGTCCCGGTCAGCGGTTCGGCATTGTACCGGGGCGCCGTTGCCGGGTTTTATCGAACCGGAGAGACGCGCTTGCTGGACACGGGTCTGACTGTCGAGGATCCCAGGGACTCCGGTGCTGCTTCATTGCCGTTGGTTATTGAGGCAGGGCCTCGCAGCTATTTTGTTGACGGTGACTTTCAGCTGACCGCGCATTTCGTGACCGACCAGCTTGATGGCGTGTTCCGGGTCGGTGCGTACCAACCCGGCCTGGGCTTGACCCCGTTGCCCCTGGGTGGCGCGGTGGAGGACGAATCCTTCAGTTCGTGGTTGGCCCGGGGAGGTCAGCCGCACGCCGATCCGATCGGTACCCCGCTACGGCCCGGGATCACGACCCGTCCGGCGGTAGCGGAATACATAGGCGTGCCGGTTGAGCCATTGTTTGATGCGGCCGGCCTGCCTATTCTGGATACGAACGGATTTCCTGTTATGGGAGCGCCGCCAACGGTAGCGGAAAGCGATGACGCCGAGGTCCGCACGATAGACAGCAGGGAGTCCGTGGTGGTTGCCGAGGGAGAGACCCGTAACCGGGACCTGGTGTTGCGGCTTGCCTCTCTGCCGTCGGTACTGCAGGGAGTCTTCCTCAATGGTCAGATCGATGGCAATGGCTTCTCTGCCGATGTCGCCGCCGGGGGCACTCCGGTCGTCGAATCCACCGGAGTGTTCGAGCCACTGGCCGCCGATGGTGTGGCAGGCCGGGTACAGGGCGGCTTTTATGGGCCGTCCGCGGAAGAGGTAGCGGGCAGCGGTTCCCTGGGCAGACTGTTGAGTGAAGCTGGAACCGAGGATGGAGGCGAGTTGCTCTTTTCCTTTCAGGGCAGGCAGTTGTCCCTGATCAATGATGACTCGGTGGAACTTGCCCCGGAATTGCGTACTGAGCTGGAGCAACTCGCGACATTGAACGATATCGCGGATATCTACGTCGAGCGGGTAATGGCCGAATTCAGGGACGGCATGTTAGTTTACCAACAGGATGCCGATAGGGAGGCTTTGGTGGAATTACAGGCTCAGTTCCGGCTGGATCCAACGATTGTTACCGATCTGGGTCGATTGCAGACGATCGATTCCCGGTTCGAGCTTCCCCCCCCCGCTTCCGGCGGATAGAACGGAATGGGCCAGGCAGCAGGGCCGCCGGGTATTCCCTACCCGGGCGCCTTTGCTGCCGGGCGCGTTGCGGCCCGCCGCCGGGGTGTGTTGCGGTTCGCCGCCGACTTGGCTGGCGCCTGCGGACAATGACCGCGGTGGGGCCGGCAGGAAGGAACAGTGTTGTGAAAATACAACACTCTGCGGGAGCCGGGCAAAAAATTGATGCAAAAAAATCACGTTTTTGGGGATAAAGGCTTGCAACCGTATTTTCCGGCTGTATAATTTCTGCTACTACCATGTCTGATCGGGGCAAGTGCAGAAGAATTGTCTTTGATTGTCTTTACGAAGGGTAGTCCGTCCCATTGTAAGGGCATGGGCTTCAGGCATGTTGGAACAATATGAGACCCAAAACTGGGGAATATACCGTTCCCCATTAGGGATGACTGTTAAGGAGGTCACATCTAATGAGCAGAATCACGAAGATTTTTCTCGCCTTGTTTGCGCTTGCGTTTGCGCCAGTGGCGGGGGCGGTGGTTGTAGTCGGTGGCGACAACGGCTGGGAAGTCAGCTTCGACGGCAATGTCAACGGCCTATATGTTTACGAGGACACCGATGAGGCACCGAGCCTGTTATCCGCGCGGCAGGTTTGCGGTGAAGCGACCTTTGACCTGACAGATGGTTGTGCTGCAGATGACTTGAGAAATCAGCTGGATAGAGATTTGAATGCGGATATCCTAGAGGCTGATGCGGCGGATATCGCGATCACTACTCGTCGAGGCGGTGGTATCGGTAACCCCGGCGATTCCTCCAGCCGCATCCGTACCGGCCTGCTGCCCGCCTTCTTCAGTTTCAACGTGCGTTCTCCGGAGGTCAGCGGACTGCGCGGTTCGGCCCGCATCAGTTTTTCTCCGCAAATACAGAACGCCAATAGAAAGAATAATTTTGGCAATGGCACCCAGGCAGGGTCCCAGATCGAGCTGCGCGAGGTGTTCTTCAACGTGGAAGGCAGTTTCGGCACGCTGAGTGCGGGGCGCACGCTGAGCCTGCACCAGCGGCACAGCATACTGACCGATATGACCCTGTTCGGCTCCGGGGTGCAGGGCGGCACTGCTGGAGGCGGCACGACGCTCGGACGCATCGGCTACGGTTATGTGTATCCGCAGTTCAATGCCCGCATTTCCTATAAGACACCTGAGGTCAGCGGTTTCCAGTGGGAGGTCGGGGTCTACGACCCGAGCGTGATTCGCAGCGAAGACGCAGGTCGTTTGGCTAACTGGGACGAAACCTCCGTACCCCGCTTTGAGACCGAAGCGACTTATGCCCAGAGCTTCAACAGCACTCGGGTCAAGCTGTGGGCCGGTGGCCTTTGGCAGGAGGCCGACAGCGCGGACACCAGCCTTGCGGCCAGGGGTGCGCAGGACAGTGTGACGGCTTACGGCGTCCACGGCGGCATCCAACTGGGATTCGAGGGATTGGAACTGGTAGCCAATGGCTACTACGGCGAGGGACTGGGCACAATACTGATGCTGGATTCCGACTCGGTGGATCGGTGTGGCAACGAGCGTGACAACTATGGATTCATCCTCCAGGCCACCTATACCTTCCAGGGCCGCACCAAGTTTGGCGTCAGCTATGGCGAGACTAACGCCGATGAGACAGACGTCGATACCGCCTTGCGCACCGGCAGGATAGGGACAGCGAATGATGCGGCTGATCATTGCAGCACATTCCTCGCGGCGGCCCCGACGGATCTTACTGGAGATTTAACGGACACCCTTCTTGATCCGGCTGTAGCTTCACAAGCACCTTCTGCGGGGATCGAGTCACTCAGTTCCGTGAGTGTGGGCGTATATCACGACGTCACCACCTGGTTTAAGGTGATCGCTGAATACACTTACGTTGAGGACCAGTGGCATGACGGGACGGACCGTAATGCCGACGTGTTTTCCGTAGGCGGCTTTTTCCTCTGGTAAGCGTCTGACGTTACAGACCGGAGAGCATCTCTTTTGGTATGAGGGGCGGCAGCCTGGTAAGGGCTGGTGCCCCTTTTTTATGAGTCAGCTACAAGGCCAGGGTAAAACCCGGTGCTGGTCCGATTCTGGTTAGCCTGCTCGCGCAGGCGGTTGCGCCGTAGCCGGAGCAGGGCTCGTTATCCGCAGGCGGCAAACGACCGGGAAGTCCGCTTCGATGGCAACGGTAACGGCTGCTGTGCCTGCGAAGACGGCGCTGCTCCGCTTCCGGTCCCTCTTTCCGCCGCTTCCGCGGAGCCCGGAATGGGGACCTGTCCGCAGGCAGGCCCTCGCCCCAGTGAACCTCTGCCGCTGCACAACCAGCACAGTCGCAGCATCGCAGGCAGAACCACGGCGCGGCGAGCAAATCTACAGCGCCCCAAGCCAAGATTCTCCTCAATGCAGGCTCCTTACCGGGAAGCATCATCCGGGCGGGGGGGTGCCTGGAGGCCCGGAATCGGGTTTCCCCCGGGCAGGATTGACTGCCTGATATCCCTGCCGTCTGCGGTACGGGCTCAATGAGCCGCACGGAGGGGGATAATACCGACCAACTTGGAAGCGGACGAGGATTCGCCCGTGCTGCGTTGGCCCGGCCACCGGTCGCGGGGCGCATGAGCTTGCTGCTGTGCGCCCGGCAGAGCTGCCACCGGCGCGTTCCCGACCCAGATTGAGTCCTTGCCGGGAAGCGGGCTCAGGAAGCGCCGGAACGGGGGCGCCCGGCTCCGAAGGTTCTCCCCGGCAGAGTTGGATCGGGTCCGCGGTCACTCATCCGTCCGAGCGGGCTCAGGAAGCGCTGGAACGGAGGCGCCCGGCTCCGGAGGCTCCCCCAAGTTAGATCGGCCTGCGGTCTTCCATCCGTCCGAGTGGGCTCAGGAAGCGCTGGAACGGTGGTGCCCGGCTCCGGAGGTTCTCCCCAGCAGAGTTGGATCGGGTCCGCGGTCTTCCATCCGTCCGAGCGGGCTCAGGAAGCGCCGGAACGGGGGCGCCCGGCTCCGAAGGTTCCCCCCCAGCAGAGTTGGATCGAGCCGCGGTCTTCCATCCGTCTGAGCGGGCTCAGGAAGCGCCGGCGGGCCGCGGGGTCTTCCATCCGTCCGAGCGGGCTCAGGAAGCGCTGGAACGGGGATGTCCGGCTCCGGTGTGTTCCCCCAGCAGAGTTGGATCGGTCCGCGGTCATTCCATCCGTCTGAGCGGGCTCAGGAAGCGCTGGAACGGGGGTGTCCGGCTCCGGTGTGTTCCCCCAGCAGAGTTGGATCGGTCCGCGGTCTTCCATCCGTCTGAGCGGGCTCAGGAAGCGCTGGAACGGGGGTGCCCGGCTCCGGTGTGTTCCCCCAGCAGAGTTGGATCGGTCCGCGGTCATTCCATCCGTCTGAGCGGGCTCAGGAAGCGTTGGAACGGGGGTGCCCGGCTCCGGTGTGTTCCCCCAGCAGAGTTGGATCGGTCCGCGGTCATTCCATCCGTCTGAGCGGGCTCAGGAAGCGCTGGAACGGGGGTGTCCGGCTCCGGTGTGTTCCCCCAGCAGAGTTGGATCGGTCCACGGTCATTCCATCCGTCTGAGCGGGCTCAGGAAGCGCTGGAACGGGGGTGTCCGGCTCCGGTGTGTTCCCCCAGCAGAGTTGGATCGGTCCGCGGTCTTCCATCCGTCTGAGCGGGCTCAGGAAGCGCTGGAACGGGGGTGCCCGGCTCCGGTGTGTTCCCCCAGCAGAGTTGGATCGGTCCGCGGTCATTCCATCCGTCCGAGCGGGTTCAGGAAGCGCTGGAACGGGGGTGCCCGGCTCCGGTGTGTTCCCCCAGCAGAGTTGGATCGGTCCACGGTCATTCCATCCGTCCGAGCGGGCTCAGGAAGCGCTGGAACGGGGGTGTCCGGCTCCGGTGTGTTCCCCCAGCAGAGTTGGATCGGTCCGCGGTCTTCCATCCGTCTGAGCGGGCTCAGGAAGCGCTGGAACGGGGGTGCCCGGCTCCGGTGTGTTCCCCCAGCAGAGTTGGATCGGTCCACGGTCATTCCATCCGTCCGAGCGGGCTCAGGAAGCACTGGAACGGGGGTGTCCGGCTCCGGTGTGTTCCCCCAGCAGAGTTGGATCGGTCCGCGGTCTTCCATCCGTCCGAGCGGGCTCAGGAAGCGCCGGAACGGGGGCGCCCGGCTCCGAAGGCTCTCCCAGCAGAGTTAGCTCGGCCCGCGGTCTTCCATCCGTCCGCGCAGCGGGCTCAGGAAGCCGCCCGGACAGGATGATACAGCGGGCTCCAAAAATGGGCGTGGATTTGCTCGCGTGTTTGCCCGGCATCCATCCGGGGGGCATGGCCTTCCTGCTGCGCGCACAAGGCCACTGCCTGTGCAATTTCCAAACTCAGATCGCGTACCTGCTCCAGTGCCGGAAGCAGCGCGTCGCCACCCTGGGCGGTGGGCGAGTTTTTTGCCAGTGTCCGGGCGGCCGTCACCAGCATGCCTTCGCTCAGGCGGGTGGCGCCACAGGACAACACCCCAAGCCCGATGCCCGGGAAGATGTAGCTGTTATTGCATTGAGCGATGGGAAAGCGCTTGTTATTGAACTCCACCGGGGCGAAGGGGCTGCCGGTGGCAACCAGTGCCCGGCCCTCGCTCCAGTGTAGTACGTCCTTCGGCGTGGCCTCAGCCTGCGAGGTGGGGTTGGACAGCGGCATGATGATCGGCTGCGGTTGGTTTTCGGCCATGGCGCGCACGATTTCCTCAGTGAACAGTCCGGGCTGACCGCAAACCCCAATCAGCGTGCTGATCCGTGCGTTGCGCACAACGTCCGGCAGTTCGATCCGGTTCGGCACACTTAGCTTCCAGTCACCACAGCGTCCGCTGTCCTGCGCCAGCGGTTTCTGGAACGGCAGCAGGTCGGGGGTGTCCTGTAGCAGCAGGCCGTGTTGATCGACCATGAAAATGTGCGACCGGGCATCCCGTTCAGACAGTCCTTCTTCCATCATGACCCGGACGATCTGCTCGGCGATCCCGCACCCTGCTGATCCGGATCCAAGGAAGCATATCGCATGCTCGCTGAGCCTGCGCCCGGTGACTTTACTGGCGGACAGCAACGTGCCCGCCGTTACCGCGGCGGTGCCTTGTATGTCGTCGTTAAAGGTGCAGAGCTGATCCCGGTAACGCTCCAGGAGCGGTATCGCATTGACTTGGGCGAAATCCTCGAATTGCAGCAGTGCGTTTGGGAAGAGCTTTTTGATTGCCGCAATGAAGATATCCACGAAATCATAATATTCATCGCCGCGGATGCGCTCATGGCGCCATCCCAGGTAGCGCGGATCCTGCAGCAATTCTTCATTGCAGGTGCCTGCGTCGAGAAAAATCGGCAGCGTGGTGGCTGGATCGATGCCGCCGCAGGCCGTGTACAGCGAGAGCTTACCGATCGAGATCCCCATCCCACCGGCGCCCTGGTCCCCCAGTCCCAGGATGCGCTCGCCGTCCGTGACCACGATCACGCGCACGTTTTGGCGTCTGGTATTGTTCAGCATCTGCTCCATGCGGTTCCGGTGCAGGTAGGGGATGAACAATCCCCGGGGGCGCCGGTAAATGTTCGAGAATCGTTGGCACGCCAGTCCCACGGTCGGCGTGTAGATGATCGGCATCATCTCTTCCAGGTGATCGAGAACCAACCGGTAGAACAGGGTTTCATTATTGTCCTGCAAGGCGCGCAGGTTGATATGCCGACGGATGTCGGTCTCGCAGAAGGAATAGGCTCGGTAGGCGCGGGCAGCCTGCTGCTGCAGATTTTCAAAATCCGGCGGCAGCAATCCGAGCAGGCCCAGCTCCAGGCGTTCGGTTTCGTCGAAAGCAGTGCCCTTGTTGAGCAGCGGGCGCTCCAGCAGGCTCATGCCGCGCAGCCGGGTGCGGATCGGCTTGCCCCGCGTATTGTTCCCGTGCGACGGAATTTGTGTGTTCATGCTCCCTTTCTCCTCTGTTCGTCAGGAAGAAAGTATAAGTGAAGTTGATTACTCTTTCGGCCTATTTTTGAATCTGTCCCTTTATTGTTTATGGTAGGCTGGACAAGATCAGTACAGTGTTGTTGGGAGCCGTCGCAGCGTTTGCGCGGACAGCGGACAGAAAAAGTATGGGAGATCGGCTGGCAGGAAAAACTGCGGTAGTTACCGGGGCAAGCGGCGGTATTGGCAGTTCCATTGCGCTGCGTTTTGCTGCCGAGGGCGCGAGGGTACTGGTACACTATTGCCAGGCTCAGGAACGAGCCCGGCAGACCGTGAAGTCCGTGCGTGAGGCGGGAGGGGACGCCTGCAGCCTGCAGGCCGATCTGAGCGTTGTGCGACAACTGGACCAGTTCGTCGAGGAATGCTTTCGCCTGCTGGGGAGGATCGACGTCTGGGTCAACAACGCGGGAGCGGATATTCTCACCGGCGTTGGCGCCGGCCTGAATGAGCAGCAGCGCCTGCAGCGCCTGGTGGAGACCGATCTGCTGGGCACCGTACGCTGCTGCTGGAAGGTGGCTCCGCGGATGCAAAGCGCCGGCGGCGGGGTGATTCTGAATATGTCCTGGGCGCTGGCCTTGCAACAGGGCATGCCCGGCCGCAATCCGGAGATGTTTGCGGCGGTCAAGGGAGGGGTCAGCGCGTTCAGCAAATGTCTGGCCCGTTCTTTTGCGCCGCAGGTTCGAGTCAATGATCTGGCGCCCGGCTGGATCGAGACGGATTTTGCCCGCAACGTGATGGAGAGTGAGTTTTACCGCCGCATCACCGCGCAAATCCCGCTGGGCCGTTTCGGCCTCCCTGAGGAGGTGGCGGCTGCGGCCCTGTTTTTGGCCTCTCAGGAGGCGGCCTTCATTACCGGACAGAGCCTGCGCATCGACGGTGGTGCCACGGACTGAGCAGGGGGAAGGCGGAGCGGCGGTCATCGCCGCTGCTCCCCCGGGGCCCGGCAGGGTTCAGAGGCTGGTTAAGTCAGGATCCTGCGGTGTGCGGGTCTCTAGGAAGACCGTTTCATCTTCCGATTCCTGTAGCTCCGGATCACTCAGGCTGAAACGAAAAATCACGTCACCCAGTTCTACCTGGTTTCCCTCCTCCAAAAACTCTTCTGCGATCTTCTTGCCATTGACGAGCACGCCGTTTTTGGAATTTAGATCCAATATGCGGAAATTGCCGGATTGATCGTGCAGTATCTGGGCGTGATGCCGGGAGATGGAAACGTCCGTCACCGTCATATCGTTGTTTTCACTGCGGCCTATGCGCCAGGGCAGGCGGGTAATCGGATGTACCGTCAGCGTCTCACCCTGCGCTTCCAGGAAAGCGTAGGGCTTGGAACTCCCTCGGTCCGACAGGAGTTCCGCCGCCGAGGGATGGGTGCGCCGGGCACGCAGCACAAACAGTAACGCGAACGCGAGGATTACCAGGCTGCCAGCCAACAACAGCGAGACCAGGTTCGTGGACGGCTCGGGGGGCGGCGCTGCGGCCGGCAGGACTGGAATCGGTGCCTGCTCCGGCGGCTGTGTTTCCAGTTCCGGCAGTGCCGCTGGTATGCGGAACAGGTCCCGGTCTTGCCCTGGAGTTGCGCGCACCGAGATCAGGGCCAGTCCGCCGTGTCCGGCTTCCACCGCGGGCAGCAGATCGATCTGAAAGCTTCCTCCGCCATCCAGCACCTGGAACGGTAGCTGGAAAGCCTCCCTGGGCAGACGATAGCCGGCAGTGGCATCCGCCTCCCAGTAAAGACCGCCACTGCCCTCACTTAACCGGCGCAGTGACTGCAGTCCTACGGAGAGCGCAGAGGAGCGGGCATAGCCCAGCCCGAAGATCGTAACCTTCTCCAACTGTGCCGCCTCAATCACTTCTTCCAGGGTATACGCGGTATCCTCCGCCAGTCCGTCGGAGAACAGGAACAGCGCCTTGCGCTGTGCGTTGTAGTCGGCCAATAGTTCAATCGCCTGCAATGTGCTGCGAAACAACTCGGTCACCTGGCCCTGGGCCTGCAGGCTCTGCGCGGCCTGCCGCAGTGCCGCCGCGTCGCTGCCCAGCGGGGCGAGCACGGAAACGCCCTTGTCGAAGCTCGCTACCCCCAGGCGATAATGCGCGCCGGCGTTTTGGAACAGGGTTTGAATTTGCTCCGCCGCTTTGCCAACCATCGCTGCCCGGCGCGGGTCACTGGTATCGACCAGGAACAGTACCGCACTGACCGCGTCCCCGGACGGATAGGCTTGATGCGCCTCGATCGGCAGCACCAGGTCCTCTAACTCCGCGGCAAGATCGACCTGGATGCCGGCCTGCAGTGGGCGGTAGTGGCACTGAATGCGCAAATCCTGCTGCTCGCAGTCCAATGCCCAATCCTTTCCCAATCGCTGGGCCGGATCGCTGGGCTGGGCCTGAGCGCTGGCTGTCGCCAGTACCAGGCACAGCGCCGCCATCCGTGTCCGCCTCTTGCGCATGTATATTATTTTTCCACCGGAAAGAGCGGGTCCGGTAGATCGTAGAAGGTAATCGGCACGACTTTTTGGCCTTGCCGGGCGGTATCCCGTACCTGGGCCTTGTTGCCGTCCGGCCGCTCGTGGAACTCTCCGATCTGCGGCATGCCTCGATGCAGTTTGCGATTGGCGTTGAGCACGATTTCATGCAGAGCACTGGAATAAGGCAGCACGTAGGCCCGCGGTGGTCCGATCGCGGGGTTTACTACGCCGGGACCCTCTGTCAGCCAAAGGTACACCGCCCCTTGAGTCCGCCGTTGTTTGTCAGGCTGCTCTACGCGGGACGCGATGAGTTGAAAGTGCCGGGGCGGTTGCTCGTCGATCGGCCAGCCGAGCAGTGGCGGTAGTGACAGGTAGGTTACCACGTAGAAGATCGAACTGATTACGATGGCCCCTGTCTTGACGGTCCAGTGCCAGCGGGAATGGATATTCAGGCCCAGCAGCAATAAGGCAATGACTACATAAGCGGCGATCAGCCCGATGGTGCCCAGCACCGGTCCGGTCATGCCGACAGCTCCCGATCCGGCCCGTACGCCTGCTGGCGGGCGCCACCGATGACCGGGTTCCAGGCGGCTGAGGGTTGGTCCGCGGGCAGGAGGGAGTTCGGCATTGGTTGGTTGTTCCTGTAACAGCAGGCCAGGCTCAGTCGCGGCCTCATCCCGTGGTCAATACCAGCTTTTTCGGCAGGAAACCGAGGTTGACGATCTCGCCGTTGTTTTGGATGTGAAAGCGCAGCGCGGTTTTTTCATCCCCTTGTTGCTCCAGCAGCATGGTGTCGTAGTAGATCACCTTCAGGGCCGGATTCACTTTCACCAGGCGCACGCTGACCGCTACCGGCGCGTTGGTTTGTGAAGCATAGTAATGCAAATTCACCACGTATTCCCCCTTAATGACGCCGCGGATGGTGACTACTTCCTGGTTCAGCGGGTTTTCCACTTCTTTGCCGTTGATGGTGATGGTGTCGTTGATCATGCCCCGGTCGTCCCGGTCCAGGTGCAGCAGCCCCGCTTCCGGATTACGGAACCAGATCAGCCTGCCGTCCGGGTCTTCCAGCCACACGTCGATATCGTCCGGATTGTTGTCCGGCCAGGTGACCGTCAGTATGTACTCCGCCTTGGGATCGATGATGCCGCTTTTTGCTTCCGGGTTCATGTACATGATCGCGACCAGAAACAGAAAGGTAAAGCCCAGCAGCGCGTTGAACAGGAGGTCGGTGAACGGGTCGGAACGTTGTCTTTTTTTAGTTCGCATAATCGTCAGTAGTGCCAGAGCCGTAGCAATCCTATTGCTGTTTATCCGGCGCTTCCACCGGGCTCTGCCCCAGGGCAGGGCGCAGGCGTAACTCGGCCAGGGAGCGGGTGTAATCTACAACCTCATCAGTATAGCGCTCCAGCATGTGGTATTGCACGCTGAGCATCAGGCTGCACGACAGCCCCGCCAGCGTCGTGTACAGGGCAGTCCCCATGCCCGTACTCATGTGTTGCAGCACGTCACGCATCGTGTCGGCGTCGAAGTTGCTGATGTCGCTGACCGACGCCAGCATCAGGATAAAACCGACGATCGTGCCCAGCAGTCCCAGTTTGATCATCAGATCGGCAACGAACCAGCCCAGTTCCAGCCGTCCCTTCAGTTCAGTATCCATGGCTTCGAGCAACTCGGCGGTCGACGTGTCCCGTTGCACCCCGCTGCGCCGCACTGCCTGCAGCAAGCTCCGTATATAGTGCGACAGCGGTCCCGGCGGCAGAGCCAGCCCGTTTTCGAGCCGTATCCGTTCCCCCTCCAGTGTGATCTCCGCGTGCGGATACTCATTCAGCAATGCACTGATGGCCAGCGAGTGATTGGACAAGTACGACAATCGCACGGCCTGCATGACACTGTGCAGAAAAAGCGCCGCAAACAACACCGAGATAGCCCAGGAGAGTCGGCTCCGATCCTGGGCATACAGTTCGGCCAGGGAGCCTTCATTCCAGGCAACAAATAGCAGCAGAAAAATGACCCCGGTGCCGAGCAGCCAAGTGAGCAGCGGACGGTATTCTGCCGATTGCGGGCCGGAAAGCAGCGGGATGGGGGAGTACATCGGTGCGCGCGGCGGCTAGCGGTCGTATGCCGCGTAACGTACGATTTCCCGGATCAGTTCGTTCAGTTGCCGGGTAGAGTCTTCGCGCTCGGGATCCTCTTCGTCCTCGGGAAACAGCGTGGCGCTGACGATCACCCTGGAGTGCTCCTGTCGAATGGCCAGCCGTCCGGGACAGGCGTAGATGGATACCGGCGAGCGCTCCAGCAGCGGGCGGGTGAAGCTCAGATTGCAAAACAGCAGCACCTCGTAGTCCGGAAAATCCGTGTAGCCGCGTTCGCGGATCGCCGCTCCTATATGCAGTCGGCCGGTGATGCGCAGGTTGCGGTCGATGATGGCGAATTCCGCGTCTGCCAATGCCTCCAGCAAGGGCTTGGGCGAATCCAGCTCCACCACGTGCTGGGGAAATTCCAGTTCGCGCAGGACCGGCGCGCGCTCTGCCACGCCTCCGCCCAGCAGCACAACGGAGGAGAAAAAGGCCGCGCTTAGCATGGCGGCATCAGGGCTGACCCCCGGCAGGTGGCGTCCGGCGCAAGGATGACGCTGCCCGGCCAACGCCTGCTGCATTCCCGCGGCATCCACCTGTGCCCGGTGTTTCCCGGTCTGCCATCTGCCCGCCAGGTGCCTCGGCAGGGTGAAAGGAAGGTATAATCCACCAGCTTGGCCGTTTTTTAATCATGACTTGGTCCGTTTTCAGAGAGCACAAACTGTGAGAATAATCATTGCCCCGGATTCCTTCAAGGGAAGCCTGAGCGCCTTGCAGGTGGCGCAAGCCATGGAACGCGGGGTCAGGAGGGTGTTTCCTGACGCGCACTGCACGCTGGTGCCGTTGGCTGACGGGGGCGAAGGAACGGCCCGTTCGATGCTGGATGCGTTGGGTGGGCGCTGGGTGCAGCGGCGCGTGTGCGGCCCCCATGGCCGTCCGGTGACCGCCCGCTATGGTTTGCTGAACGAGGGCTGGCAGGCCATCATTGAAATGGCCCAGGCTGCCGGCCTGCAATGGGTCGAGGGCAAGGAACGCAACCCGCGGCACACCACCACCTACGGAGTCGGCGAACTGATCGGCAGCGCGCTGGATCACGGCGTGCAGGAAATCATTATCGGCATTGGCGGTTCGGCCACCTGCGACGGTGGGGCGGGCATGGCGCAGGCGCTGGGGGCGCGCTTTTATGACCGCCGGGGCGCCTGCATGGCCGCGGGCCTGTCGGGCGGCCAGCTGCGCCGCGTGCACCGCATTGATGTCTCAGAGCTAGACCGGCGCTTGCGTAAATGCAGGTTGCGAGCCGCTTGTGACGTCGATAATGTGCTCGTTGGCCGATACGGAACGGCCCGCGTATTCGGGCCGCAAAAGGGCCTCACCGAGGTCGGAGTGGCGCGCCTGGACGCCAACTTGCGGCATTTGGCCGGTTTATACCGGCGTGATCTGAAACGGGACGTCGCACGCAAGCCCAGAGGCGGCGCCGGGGGTGGACTGGGCGCCGGGCTGCTCGCTTTCACCGGCGCCAGGCTGCAAAGCGGCGTGGACATCGTGCTTAAAGCGCTGGAACTGGAAAAGTATATGCGCCGCGCTGATCTGGTGATCACCGGCGAGGGCCGGATCGATTATCAGACAGCGTTCGGCAAGACCCCCGCCGGCGTTGCCCGCCTGGCCCGAAAATGCCGCGTGCCGGTGGTCGCGATAGGCGGAACCCTGGCGGATGACACCGCCGGTATGTTCGGGAATAAGATCGATGCTCTGGAATCGGCGGTGGCGCGAGACATGACGCTGGAGGAGGCACTCCGACATCCGAAGCGCTACCTGAAGAATGCCGCTGAGCGTGCTTTGCGCCTGATCAAAGTGGGACAGCGGCTGTCGCGTCCGCGGCGGGGCGGGCCAGCCCGTGCCTCCGGATGATGTGCAGGAACCGGTTCCGGGGCCGCCGGAGCGCACCGGAGCGTACCAGGCTGAGAGCGTTCCGGGCGGCGTCGGGGCCGTCTTCACCGGGGCCGCCGCTGCGCGTTGCCGTCTCCCGCCGGCGATCATGAAAGCACTGTGTGCCTGTCGTCTGCTGGCGTTGTCCCTGTTATGCTGGCCGATGCAAATACCTGCCTACCAGGTCGAGGATCTGTATACGGCCACTGTGGTAGTGTCGGATCAAGGCACGGCAGCCTATCGCCGGGGGCTGCAGCGGGCGCTGGAAGAGGTTTTGATCAAACTGAGTGCCGATCCGGATATTATCGGGCAGGCTGCGGCGCGCTCACTGCTGCTGCAGGCGGAAAGCCTGATGCAGAGTTACCACTACCGGACGGTGCCGCCCGCACCGGAAACGGAGTCCGCCTCCGCCGGCCCGGAGGCGCCCGGCTTTTTGCTTGAAGCGAGCTTTCAGGAGTCGGCGCTGACCAGGGCGTTGCAGTCGAACGGAGTGCCTTCATGGGGTCGGCAACGGCCCTTGTTACTGTTATGGGTGGTGCAGGCCGACCGCAACGGTAATAAGGTGATCCGGAACGCGGAGACGGATTCTCCGTTTCTCTCCGAACTGGAACAACAACTGCGGCGCCTCGGCCTGCCGTTTCTGTTTCCGCTGCTGGACCTGGAGGATGACCGTAATCTCAGTGCGGTGGAATTGTGGGCCGGCATTGAGGACCGGGTGCGGGAGGCATCCCGACGCTATCATGCCGATGCGGCGCTGACCGTGCGTCTGCCGCCTGCGGCGGCGTCGCCCCGGGAAGCGGTCTGGAGCCTGTATTTGAGGGAAGGGCGCCGGGAATGGAGCAGCGCGGGTCCGGCGCTGCTGCGTACCGGCATACAGTCCCTGTTGTCTGTGTTGAGGCAGGAGTATGGACGGCCCGGTGTGGCGGGCGAAGGAACGTTCGTTGAGTTGAACGTAACTGGGATTACGCATTTTGAGCGCTATCTGCGCGTGTTGCACCACCTGCTGAAATTGGACGCGGTGCACCAGGTACGGGTCCTTGAATTCCACGCGGATCGGGTGCGTTTTCGGCTCCTGACGCATTTGGGCGCTACGGCGGTGCACGGCGAGATCGGTCTGGGCAATGTGCTGCGCCTGGCGACTGGACCGGAGGCCGGCTGGTACCTTTTACTCCCGTAACCCGTGGGGCTGGCCTGGCTTCATGATTACGTCCATCGAATGGCCTTCGCCGTCCGTCCGTTGCTGCTCGCCGGCGCAACTCTGCCGCCGTCATCGTGCGTATCAGCCGGACTGGGTGTATGCGCCAGGGCAAATAGGTTTCCCTGACCGTGAGCCCCGCACGGTTCTCGGCGGCCCGGGGTCGCAGGTGATCCGAAGCCTGCCCGAATTCCGCACCGCCGGGTAATGCCTCCCCGGCAACTTGCGTTCCGTTTTCACGGCTGCCGGGACATGGATTTTGAGCGTTTTGTGCCGGGGCCTAACGAGGAACTGCTGAAGTCACTGCGTCAGCTTTGTGCGGGAGAGGCAGTGCGCCCGGTTTATCTTTGGGGCGCTCCCGGCGCCGGCAAGACGCATCTGCTGCGCGCCAGTTGCGTATGCGCCGCCGAGATCGGGCCGCCTGCCGCTTACCGCTCCCTGGCGCAGGAGGACGCGGCGCTCCGGCCCTGGACGGGCCCTGAAACAGCGCTGCTGTGCCTGGACGACGTGCAGCACGTCGCCGGGGACCGCCAGCGCGAGTTGGCGCTGCTCGGACTGTACGAGCAGCTACTGCAAGGCGGCGGGCGCTTGCTGCTGGCCTGCGCGCATTCCCCGCTGCACTTGCCTTTGAAGCTTGATGATCTGCGCTCGCGCTTAAGCTGGGGGCTGGTCTATCGCCTGCGTCCGCTGGAGGATGCTGACAAGATCCGGGCGTTGCAATTGCGCGCCCAGGCTCGCTCCCTGGTGTTACCGGCAGAGGTGGCGAGGTACCTGCTGACCCGTTTCCCGCGCGACATGCATTCGCTGTTTCGCCTGTTTGAGCGCCTGGATGCCGGCTCTTTGGAAGCCGGCCGCAGGCTGAGCCTGCCCTTTATTCGGGAATGTCTGCGCCAGCCGCAAGGCACAGGCTGATCCGGCCCAGCCGGCGGCCCAGCGTAAAGCAGAGCTCGCGCTCCTCCGCACTCAGTGGCCGGTCCGCCGTGCGGCCGGCCACGTGGCTGGCCCCGTAGGGGGTGCCTCCGGTTTGCGTGTCAGTCAACGCGGTGCCCGGATAGGGCAGGCCCACCAGGATCATGCCGTGATGCAGCAGCGGCAGCATCATCGAAAGCAGTGTGCTTTCCTGGCCGCCGTGCTGGCTGCCGGTGGAGGTAAAGACGGCTGCGGGTTTGCTGCACAGGCCGCCGGAGACCCACAGATCGGCGGTGCCATCCAGAAAATGCTTGAGCGGCGTGGCCATGTTGCCAAAACGGGTCGGACTGCCCAGTGCCAGGCCGGCGCACTGCTCCAGGTCTGCCCGGCAGGCATGGGGTGCGTCCGGCTCCGCGGGCGATGCCTTGCCGTGCAGCGGCGGGACCGTGCGGATACGGGCACTGCATCCTTCCAGGGAGTCGATGCCGCGGGCGACCTGCCGCGCCATCTGGGCCACGTTGCCGTGGCGGCTATAGTAAAGTACTAGGACTTCGATGACAGTGGAAATGGTCACATCAGGTACACCAGTGGGCGATTGGGCATGGTGGCGTCAATACGCCTATAATCTGGATTCTCTTATGATCCCCGGTCCCATTGCAATGTATAGCCGTGTCCGACCGGTCGTTTGCGTTACAGATCCCGGCCGGCATCGGCTGGTGCGCTCGTCATTCCGACTCGTGGCGCGGGTGCTTCCTCCAGGCGGTGTTTCTCCGCCGTGAAGCAGGGCGCACACTGCTACGTGTCCGGCCGGGTGCAGGGCGTATGCTTTCGTGCCTGTACCTGCTCCAGAGCCCGTGCATTAGGGCTGACTGGGTGGGTGCGCAATCTGCCGGACGGTCGAGTCGAGTTGCAGGCTTTCGGTGACGCTGAACCATTGGAACAACTGCGCAGTTGGCTGCGCCGCGGACCCGAGGCGGCCGAGGTACGGCAGTTGGACTGGCGCCCGATTGACTGCCAGCCATACCCGGATTTCTCCATTTCCGTGCATCCGTCCCCCTGAGCCTGCGCTGCCTGCCCCGGCGCGCCGGATCGGATCAGTCGGTGTCCGCCGTTTTTTGCCGTATGAAGGCCGCTGCCTGATCCAGCGCGAGTTCTTGCGTGGTTTCCCCGGTGCGTGACCGGTATTCGATGATGCCGCGGTCCAGGCCGCGTTCGGCATAGATAAACCAGTGCGGAATGCCAAGCAATTCGGCATCGTTGTACATGACACCGGGGCGTTCGCGGCGGTCATCCAGCAGCACCTCGATGCCTTGTGCCTGTAAAGCCGCGTACAAGACTTCCACCTGTGCGCGCAGCCGCTGGGATTTGTGCATGTTGATCGGGATGATCAGCAGTTGCCAGGGAGCAATGGCCGCAGGCCAGATGATGCCCCGGTCGTCGTGATTTTGTTCGATGGCAGCGGGCACCAGCCGGGAGACGCCAATTCCGTAGCAGCCCATAACGAGCTCCTGGGACTTTCCTTCCCGGTCCAGGCAAAGAGCCCGCATCGCGGCACTGTACCTGGTGCCTAATTGGAAGATATGCCCTACCTCAATGCCGCGGGATATATGCAGCTCTCCGTTGCCGTCCGGACTGCGGTCCCCTTCCACCACGTTGCGCAGGTCTGCCGTGCGCGGTTCCGGCAAGTCTCGTCCCCAGTTGACGCCGCACAGATGTTTCCCTTCCCGGTTGGCTCCGCAGACGAAATCCGACAGCTGGGCAGCGCCGTGATCCACGATGACTGGCAGCTTTAGCCCGAGCGGGCCGAGTGAGCCGGGACGGCAGCCAATGGCCTGTACAATTTGCTCTTCGCCGGCAAAGCACAGCGGTACCGCGGTTTCTTCCAGCCGTTCCGCCTTGAGCCGGTTCAGTTCGTGGTCTCCGCGCAGCACCAGCGCCACCGGTTCCCCGCGAGCGCCTTCAAGCAACAGGGTCTTTACGCAGCGGCGGGCGGGTACGCCGAGCAACGCGCTCACTTCTTCAATGCTGCCGCAGCCGGGCGTGTCCACTTCCCGTTTCGGTTCGACCGGCGCGCTACGCCGGCTGACGGGCGCCGCCGCCGGCGTCAGATCGATATTGGCGGCGTAGCTTCCGTCGGTGCTGTAGGCGATTCGATCTTCCCCGGAATCGGCGATTACGTGAAACTCGTGCGAAAGGTGTCCACCGATGTTGCCACTGTCTGCCCGCACGGCCCGAAAGCGCAGTTTCAGTCGCCGCAGAATGCGGCTGTAGGCTTCGTACATGTCCTGGTAACCCTGCTCCAGGGACGCCTTGTCCAGGTGGAAGGAGTAGGCGTCTTTCATCAGAAATTCCCGGGCCCGCATGATGCCGAAACGCGGTCGGATCTCGTCGCGGAACTTGCTTTGGATCTGATAGAGCGTCAGCGGCAGTTGCTTGTAGCTGCGCACTTCCCTGCGTACCAGGTCAGTAATGATTTCCTCGTGGGTGGGGCCTAAGCAAAAATCGCGCTGGTGCCGGTCGGTAAAGCGCAGCAACTCGGGCCCGTACTGCTGCCAGCGACCGGATTCCTGCCACAACTCTGCCGGTTGCACGCTGGGCAGCAGGATCTCCTGGCAGCCAATCCGATCCATCTCCTGCCGAACAATCTGCTCTACCTTGCGTAAAACCCGCCAGCCCACCGGCAACCAGCCGTACACTCCGGCAGCGAAGCGCCGTACCAGGCCGGCGCGCAACATCAGCTGATGGCTGATGCTTTCCGCGTCCGACGGTGCTTCACGCAAAGTGGCCGACAACAGCTTGGAAAATCGCACTGAAAAACGTCTCCAGATTCCTTATATCCCGGTGGCGGGATGCCCGGCGGGAGATGGAATGCCCATTATATAGCTTCCGCGTTTGCTGCCCGCGCCGGCGGGTGAATGTTTCTGTGGTGATCACGGTGAGCGGGAATCAGGGGGAATGGCCCCGCATGGAGGATGGTTTCGGTCCCGGAATGTACAACTGCGCTGAAAATCCTCTTTTTGGGTGATTTTTTTTACCGTCGGGCGCCTTACAGTGCGGACATCTCTATGCTGAAAGCAGGATGATCCGGCGTCCCTCGTTGCCGTGGCGATGCCGGAGCGTAAAGGACGCCGTAGCAACGGAGGGACTGCCTTCCGGGCCGAGGGCGTTTGTCTGCGTACGGCATGGAGATCAATCACCCTGAGTTGAATGTACAGAGGATAGGATCGTGACGAAATTGAAAAAACTGCTGCTGGTACTGACCCTGATTTTCCCTTGCCTGGTGTGTGCGGAGGAGAAGATCAACATCAACACCGCCGACAAGGAGACCCTGATTATAATGCTGAACGGAGTCGGGGAATCCCGTGCGGAGGCAATCATCTCCTATCGGAAGGAACACGGCGGCTTTAAGTCGGTTGAAGAACTGACCGAGATCCGCGGCATTGGTCCCCGCCTGGTGGAGAACAATCGGGATATTCTGTCGGTCGAATAGCCCGCGCGTTCGGCCGCCGCGGGACCATCATCGTCCACCGTGGCCGCATCACGGCTTAGGCCGGCGGGCGTGGCTCCTCCCGCCCGCTGGCCGCTTTTTAAGCCGTGCCCGGATGGCCTGCGCGGTCTGATGTAGTGCACCGTGACAGTTCAATGCTTGCGCCCCTGGCTGTGGTTTTGCATCCCGGCCCGTGCCGGGTTCCCGGGTGCGCGTTGTAACGGCAGGCAGGCCGGCACCCGATCAGCAGGTTCCGTGGCGCCGCGGTCTGCGCCCAAGTGGGCGCCGGCAAGGTCTGCGGGCGGTCTATCCGGTCCAGCCCAGGCCGGTCGAGATGCAGTTTATCGACAGCAGCAGAGGCAACAGTTCGTCCCACTCCGAGCTTGTGCCGTTCGCACGCAGGTGGCGGATCAATTTGACCTGTTGCAGGCCGACCTGGCGCAAGATCGGGCTGCGTCGATTGAGCTTGTGGAAGAATTTCGGAAAGCGGCGGGCCAGTTGCTCCTCGCCGGTGAGTTGCAGGATTACCTCGCAGGTGCGCCGGTATTCCTGCTCAATGCGGGAGTAGATGCGCTGGCGCGCCGGCGCGTTGGTGTACAGGTCTGCATAAGAGGCTGCCACTTCCAGATCAGTTAAGGACAGCACCTTTTCCGTTTCGTTGATGATGAGACGAAACAGGCGCGATTGTTCGAACATTTTCCGCAACAGGCGCTCACCTGAAGCACCCTGCGTTTGAATGAAGTTCCGCAATGCCGTGCCGACCCCGTACCAGCCGGTGATTTGATGTCGATTTTGGGTCCAGGCGAACACCCAGGGTATGGCGCGCAGATCATCCAGTGAGTCAGCCCCGAGGCGGCGCGGCGGACGCGAGCCGATCTTCATTGCCGCGAGTTCCTCTAAAGGACTGGCGGACCGTAAATAATCCAGTAGTTGTTCATCCTCGATCAGTTCGCGGTAAGCCGCGTGGGCTTGGGCCGAAAGTTGCTCCATTGCCTGGTCGAATTCCTGCCTGGGCTTCAGCTCTTCCTCGTCCAGGGACTTCAGGGAATGCTCCAGGACGCTGGCGGCGAGCAGTTCGAGCTGGTATTGGGCGGTGCCCTCGTTGGCGTACTTGGCGGAGACCACTTCCCCTTGCTCGGTGATGCGCATCATGCCCTGTATGGATCCGGGTGGCTGGGCGGCAATCGCACGACCGGTGTGCGCCCCGCCGCGACTTACCGAGCCGCCCCGGCCATGGAAAAAAATGATCGGGATCCCGGCCGCCTGGCCCGTTTTCGTGATACGCGTCTGGGCCCGGCTCAACTCCCAGTTGGAGGTGAAGAAGCCGCCGTTCTTATTGGAGTCGGAGTAGCCGAGCATCACTTCCTGCCGTCCTCCCTGCAGTTCAATCGAGCGCCGCACCAGCGGCAACTGGAGCAGGGCTTCCATGATCGTGTGTGCCTGCTGCAGATCCTCAATGGACTCAAATAAAGGAATGATCGGCAGCCGGCAGCCTTGGACTCCCTCCGGATCGGAATATGCGCCGGCGTACTTGGCGAGCAGGTAGACTTCCAAGATGTCTTCCACCGAGTGCGTCATGCTCAAGATGAACCGGTGGATCGCCTCGCTGTCCAGTTGTTCTGCGTTGTTTCCGGCACTGATCCGGAACAGTTCCAGCGTCGAATTGGCGCCCTGGTCCAATTGGCCCGGATCGATCGAAATGCCTGCTGCCGGCAGCGGCTGATCCAGCGCGGCCAACAGCCAGGCCCGCCGCTGCTTTTGATCGGTCGGCACCGGCCGGTCCAGTGCGGACCCGATCGATTCCAGCGTATGGTGAATGACGTGGGCGTTCTCGCGCAGGTCCAGCGGCACCGTGCAGAAACGGAACGCTTCCACCTGCCTGCGTACCGGCGTGACCAGTTGCGTGCACAGCGTGTCGCAGCCGATCGCTTCCAGGGCCTGCTCCAGGGTTGCCAGGTCAGCAATCAATTCCTCCGCATCCTGGTAGCCGTTTGCCCTGGTGACTTGCCTTCCGGCCTGCTCATCGGTCCGGTCCTGGGCTTGCGGCAATTTATTCTGCAGCATGTACAGGTATTGGCGGAAGACTTCACCGGGATAACGTGCCTGCAGGTAGCCGTCGCGATCATGCGTTGCCCGCAGTTTCTGCAGTGCCTGGCAGAAGCCGTTCGGGAGCTGCACGGAACGTTCGGTGATGCTGATTTGCTTCAGCAGTTTCAGCAGTTGTTCCGGGTAGTGAGACAATGCCGCCTTTCGCGCCGCGTAAAGGGCCGAACGCGTTTCTGTGTTGGTTACATAAGGGTTTCCGTCCCGGTCACCGCCGATCCAGGAGCAAAAGCGCAGCAATGTCGGAACCTGGAAACGGTGTTCCGGGTAGCTTTGCCGTAGCGCCTCGTCCAGCCGACCCAGCGTGATCGGCAGGCTGTGAAAGAGCGTCTGGTCAAAGAAATGCAGTCCCCAGGCGACTTCTTGAGAGATGCTGGGTCGTTCCAGGTGCAACTCCCCGGTCAGCCACAACAGCTCGATCTCGTTACGCAGCTGGACAATGAAGCGTTGGCGTTCACGCGGTGTCCAGCGAGTGCCTTCCAGCCGGTACAGCAGCACGTAGATGCGCCGGTGGATCTCCAGCACCGTCACGCGCTTGGCCTCGGTCGGGTGGGCGGTCAGGGTAGGCTGTACCAGGGCATTGTCCAGCAGTTGCTGAATGTCTGCGGTGCTGACGCCACGCTTGCGGGCGTCTGTAAACACTTGGGCAAAGGTGCCACGCACGTCTTGCGGTCCGCGGATCCGCTCTGCCTGGCGCCGTCGCCGCATGTCGGTGTTTTCCTCGGCGATATTGAGCAATTGAAACCAGATGCTCCAAACTTGGATCAATTGAATCAATTGTGCGGCATCCTCTGCCGGTAGCTCCTGATCGGTAAAAATGGGCAGCAGGTCCGGGCTGCGCCGTCCGATCACCAGGCACAGTTGCTCGTGCAGCAGCCCGATCAGTTCTTCCGCATAGGTTGTTGCCGCGGTCTCGAACTGCTGTAGAGAGGGGAGGGTGTCAGTCTGCATCGTTTGCCGGAGCGCGGGCTCAATCGTTTCCCTGTCGAATCGCTCGATCCCTGAGTGGCCCTGGGCGTGTCTCGCTCCTGGTTCTTTCGCCGTCATCAGATGCTGCTGCGTTTGTCTGTCGCCACCATTGAGCTTTCGGTCACGGAGATCCGTGTCGTTCCCCGTTCCCGCCTAATGCGTGGTAGGCGGTGGGCTGCTGACGGGTACACGGGCCGGCGGCGGATCATGCGACCCGGTCAGGTGGTTCTTCTCCGTCAAAGAAGGTCTGTACGTTGTCGATGGCACGCAATCCCATCGCGACCCGGGTCTCCAACGAAGCGCTGCCCAAATGGGGCAGCAGAACCGCGTTTTCCAGCTGCGTCAGTTCCGGCGCGACGTCAGGCTCCCGTTCATAGACGTCCATGCCGGCCCCGGCGATACGGCCCTCCCTGAGCAGCTGGGTCAAAGCTTTTTCATCCACCACGTCGCCGCGCGAGGTATTGATCAGGAAGGCTCCCGGTTTCATCAGGTTCAGGCGATCGGCATTGAGCAGGTGGTGGGTTTCCGCTCCGCCCGGGCAATGCAGGGAGACAAAGTCGGCTTGCGGCAACAGCTCTTCCAGGGTGGCGCAGGCGCGGGCGTTGAATTCGGTGCTTGTCTGCGGCGGGGGAGGGAAGGGATCATGGAACAGGATTTGCATGCCGAAGCCGAAATATGCCCGGCGCGCCACTGCCCGGGCAATGCGACCGAAACCGACCAGGCCCAGTTTTTTGCCGCTGACTTTTGTGCCCAGCATGTGGGTAGGTCGCCAGCCCGTCCAGGTACCGCTGCGCAGTTGGCGTTCTCCCTCTGCGCTTCGGCGGGCCACTGAAAGCAGCAGGATCATGGCGATGTCCGCCGTGCAGTCGGTGAGCACGTCCGGCGTGTTGCTGACTACAATGCCGGCCGCTTTGGCTGCCTCCATATCGATGTGGTTGAAGCCAACGCCGAAATTGCCGAGGATGCGTACGCGCCGCGACGGCACTTGCAGCACTTCGGCGGTGATTTTGTCGGATACGGTCGGACACAGCGCATCGGCGGTTTGCATCGCTTCCTTGAGCTGCTCGGTGCTCATCGGTTGATCGTCTTTGTTTAACCTGACGTCAAACAATTCCATGGCCCGTTCCTCCGCTGGCTCGGGCCAGCGCCGGGTAATGATGACTTTGGATTTGTTCATTATTACTTCGTCTCCTTAATATGGAAAAGGGCTGTTGCGCCTTTTTCCGGTTTTGCCCTCCACGGTCCGGGTTCCGGGCGTTGCCGGGGGAGGCACTGGTTCCTCGGTCGCGCCGGCTCGCTGTATCTGCCTGCGGCCCCGGTGACGATCAGGCGAGCCGTTTAACGAGCTAACACTTCGGCAACGGTTTCGCCGATCCGCGCCGGCGTGGAGGCGACCCGCACCCCGCATTCCTGTAGGACCCCAACCTTCTCCTTCGCACTTTCTCCGTAGGCGGAAATGATCGCGCCGGCGTGTCCCATGCGGCGTCCCCTGGGCGCCGTCAGGCCGGCAATGTAGCCGATGACCGGCTTGCTCAGGTGCTCCCTGGCAAACAGCGCGGCTTCCGTTTCCTGGGGCCCGCCGATCTCTCCGATCATCACGATCGCCTTGGTTTCATCGTCTCGTTCGAACAGTTCCAGCATATTGAGGAAAGAACTTCCGTTAATCGGGTCGCCGCCGATGCCGACGCTGGTGGAAATGCCGATGCCGAGCGCCTTCATCTGCGCGGCGGCTTCATAGCCCAGGGTGCCGGAGCGGCTGACCACGCCTACCTGTCCGGGCATGTAGATATGTCCAGGCATGATTCCCAGCATGGCTTTGCCGGGACTGATGGTGCCGGCGCAATTGGGCCCGGTCAGGATCATTTTTTCTTCCTTGCGGTAGCGCCGCATGTAGCGTTTGACCCGGATCATGTCGTGGGCCGGAATGCCGTCTGTGATCGCTACGCAATACTTCAGTTTCGCGTCCGCCGCTTCCATAATCGAGTCTGCGGCGAAAGGGGCCGGCACAAAGATAATGCTGGCTTCGGCGCCGGTTTCCTCTTTTGCTTCCTTTACCGTGTTGAATACCGGCAGGTTCAGGTGTGTGGTGCCTCCTTTCCCCGGTGTTACGCCGCCGACTATCCGGCTGCCGTACTCGCTCATCTCGGTCGCGTGGAAGGTTCCAATCTGCCCGGTAAAGCCCTGGATCAGGATCTTGGTGTCTTTGTGAATCAGTATCGCCATGGTTCGGGTGCGCCTTGCTTTGTCTGTGCGGCGCGTTTAGTGGTCGGTGGCCTGCTTCCAGGCGGCAACTACCTTGTTGGCTGCTTCTTCCAGGGTGTCTGCCATGATCAGCGGCAGGCCGCTTTCCTTCAGGATCTGCTTTCCCTTTTCCACGTTGGTACCGGAGAGCCGGACTACCAGCGGAATCTGCACCTCGATCTTGCTCACTGCCTGCACAATGCCTTCCGCCACCCAGTCACAGCGGTTGATGCCGGCAAAGATATTGATCAGCATCGCTTCCACGCTTTTATCGGAAAGGACGAGGTTGAAAGCCTTTTGCACCCGTTCCGGCGAAGCACCACCGCCGATGTCGAGGAAGTTCGCCGGCTCGCCGCCGGCGTGCTTGATCATGTCCATCGTGGCCATGGCCAGTCCCGCGCCGTTGATCATGCAGCCGATATTGCCTTCCAGTCCTACATAGTTCAGTCCCCGATCGTTGGCGTGCATCTCCCGCGGAGTCTCCTGGCTCTTGTCCCGCAGTTCGCAGATGCTGGGTCGGCGGAACAGTGCGTTGTCGTCGAAAGACATCTTGGCGTCCAGTGCGATGAGCCGGCCGTCGTTGGTCACGCCCAGCGGGTTGATCTCGACCATGGTGGCGTCAAGGTCACGAAGCGCCCGGTAACAGCCCAGGAAGCAAGTGACCGCCTGGCTGATCAGGGATTTGTCCAGGTTCAACTGAAACGCGATTTCCCTGGCTTCGAAAGACTGCATCCCGACAGCCGGTTCGATGGCCAGGCGAATAATCGAGTCCGGCTGCCGGGTGGCGATCTCCTCTACCTCCATGCCGCCCGCGGTGGACGCGATTGCCACCACGCGCTCCATGCTCCGGTCCAGCACCAGGCCGAGGTAGTACTCGTGCTGAAGGTTCATTGCGGCCTCAATATAGATGCGGTGGACGATTCTCCCCTGCGGGCCGGTCTGCGGAGTCACCAGCCGTTTGCCCAGCAGGTCATTGGCTGTTTCCCAAATACCGTCGTCGTGTTCGCAGATGGAGATGCCTCCGGCTTTGCCGCGCGCGCCGGAATGAATTTGAGCCTTGACCATCCAGCGCTCGCCCCCGATCTCGCGCGCCCGGTAAACCGCCTGCTCGGGACTGTAGGCCAGCCCTCCGACGGGAACCGCCACGCCAAACTTCGACAGCAGCTCTTTTGCCTGATACTCGTGTATTTCCACGCTAACTAACTCCCTGCGGCATGCGTCGCTCCAGGCCTGCCTTGAACGCCCGCCGCTATGCAGCCGCGCTTGTACTGGTGATCAGGTTCGCCTGCCGCACGACGTTGCGGGCCATCCGCTCCGAGGCGGCGTCGATCATTTTGCCGTCGATTTGGGCGGCGCCACGGCCCTCCCTGGCTGCCTGTTCCAGGGCTTGCAGGATGCGCCTTGCCCGGTCAATCTCGGCCGGCGGGGGTGACATGACTTCATTGGCCAGTTCGATCTGACTGGGGTGGATGGCCCATTTGCCCTCATACCCCAGCGTGGCAACGCGCCGGGCGGCGGCCCGGTAGCCTTCGGGGTCCTTGAAGTCGCCGAAGGGACCGTCGATCGCGCGTAATCCGTAAGCACGGCAGGCGATCAGCATGCGTTGCAAGCTGGCGTGCCATTGATCTCCCGGGTAATCCGGATTCAACCCACCGATGTTAGTGGTGCGGGCGCGGCAACTGGCGGCAAAGTCGGCCACGCCGAAATGCAGTGCCTCCAGGCGTTTGCTGCAGCAGGCAATCGCTTCCACCTGGGCCATGCCCAGCGCGGTTTCGATTAATGCCTCCAGCCCGATCGGGCGTTCGACCCCGACGGCCTGCTCCACTTGGGTGAGGATGCACTCTACCGTATAGATATCGCTGGCAGTGCCCGCCTTGGGGATGAGGATGGTGTCGAGATGGTCCCCGGCTTGCTCCACGACGTCCACTAAGTCGCGGTACATGTAGTGGGTATCGAGGCCGTTGATGCGCACACTGACGGTTTTATTATGTGCCTGCCAGTCAATCTCCCGCAGGGCCTGGATCACCTGCTTGCGGGCGGTTTCCTTGTCATCCGGCGCCACTGCGTCCTCTAAGTCGAGAAAAACATAGTCTGCGGCGCTCTCGGCCGCCTTACGGAACAGGCTGGGGTTGGAACCGGGCACAGCCAGCTCGCTGCGCTGCAGGCGGGTCTGTACCGGTGTGTACTGGGTGAAACTCATGGCCTGGAGTCCGGGTCAGTTGCGTACCTGGGAGGCAGTCTGGCACAGGTATTTTTGCGCGGCGGCCACTCCGCTGCCGAGTTCCACCGGCAAGCCCAGGTCCTTCATGGCCATTTCCGCCCCGGCGATCGGGCTCAGCAGCATCAGTTCGTTGAGTTCGCCCAGGTGACCGATGCGGAAGGCTTTCCCGGCAATGTCCCCTAAGCTGACGCTGAGCGCCAGGTTGTAGTGCCGATAGGCGTGGCGCACGACGGCGTTGCCGTCAAAGCCTTCCGGCACGTAAATAGCGCTGACCGTGTCCGAGTGCCACTCGGGACCCCGGGCCACCAGTTTCAGCCCCCAGGCCTGCACGGCTTTGCGCACCGCGGTCGCCAGACGGGTATGCCGCCGGAAGACGTTTTCCAGTCCCTCTTCCAGGATCATATCCACTGCCGCCCGCAGACCGCGCATCAGCGTGGTGGCGGGCGTATAGGGGAAGTAGCCGTTGTCGTTGGTTTTCATCATGTCCTCAAAGGAAAAATAAGTGCGAGGCAGGCGAGCGCTCTTCATTGCCTCCAGGGCCTTCGGACTGGCGGCCAGGATGCCTAGCCCGGTGGGCAGCATCATGCCCTTTTGCGAGCCGCTGATCGCCAGGTCCACGCCCCATTCATCCATGCGGAAATCAATGCTGGCAATCGAACTGATGCCGTCCACGTACAGCATCGCCGGGTGGTTGGCGGCATCCATCGCCTGGCGTACCTGGAGGATGTTGCTGGTTACGCCGGTGGCGGTTTCGTTGTGCGTGGCGAATACGCCCTTGATCTTCTTTTCCTTGTCTGCCCGGAGCAGTTCCGCATACTGTTCAACCGGAACTCCCTTGCCCCAGTCCACTTTGATGGCGTGCACGTCCAACCCGTGCCGCTGGCACAGATCGATCCACAGGTTGCTGAAATGACCGAAGCCCGACATCAATACTTTGTCGCCCGGAGACAAGGTATTGCTTACGGCAGCCTCCCAGGCCCCGGTGCCGGAAGACGGAAAGATGAATATGCGCCCGTCCCGGGTCTTAAAGATTTTTTTCAGATCCCGAAACAGGGGCAGCGTGAATTCAGGGAAGTCCGTAGCGCGCATGTCCTCCTGGGGGCTTTGCATCGCACGCAGCACCCGTTCAGGAATATTGGTTGGGCCGGGAATAAAAAGAAAGTTTCGACCTGGCATTGGAATCCTCGTTGTTGATTGCGCGACCAACCGGTATTTCGCGTCGCTTGATTAGGTTATTGCTATGAAGCCCGACACTGGTCCGACTGGATCAGAGTTTGCTTCTGACTGGCGGGCACTTCATCTCCTGCCGTGACGCATGGTCATGGGCCGGATTGCCCATCGGTGCTGCCAGCCCCTTCTGTTACCTGGCAGCTGGATGACTACAGAGATTCTTAAACTGTCCCGCAGACCCTTTACGTTTTTGCTCTTAAAACGGGTACTTTGATACGCCGTTTGGATTTATTCTAGCACGGAAGATCACCCGCAGGTAGTCTGTATCCTGTCGGTCTGGGCTGCGGGAGCGCACTACCGCTATTATCCGTTGATAACTAAAGCATTTTCGCCTCCTTTGCGGGAACAAACGCGGCCCCGGGCCGCTTCCCCTGCCGGGCGGCTCAAGGGGGTCCGGGCCGGGGAAATCAGCGACGAACACGCCTTCCCGGTCTGAACCGCGCCAGCCCGCACAACACCGCCGACAGCAGCGCGATGGCCCAGTCCCCCCAGCGAACATAGGGCGTTGTGCCCTGAAAGAGCGGTAACGAGGCGCGCAGCGTCTGCGGCTGGAATGGGCGGCTTTGTTGCAGCAGGCGTCCCTTGGGATCGATCACGGCACTGATGCCGCTGTTAGTGGCGCGCAGCACGTATCGACCGGTCTCCAGGGCCCGCAGCCGGGTAATCTCCAAGTGCTGATGAGGACCGATGGAGTCTCCGAACCAGCCATCGTTGCTGACGTTAACCAGCAGCTTCGCCTGCGGCAGGGCGGCGATGAGTTCATTGCCGAACACGGCTTCATAGCAGATTGCGGTGCCGATGCTGCCGAAGCCGAGTTGCAGCAGCGGTGGTCTTTCGCCGGGGCTGAATTGCGGTAGTGGCACTTGCAGGAACCGCATCACCGGCAGCAGCAGTTTGGGCAGCGGAACGTATTCGCCAAAAGGCACCAGGTGCCGCTTGTGGTAGACCCCCCCTCCCTGCCCCAGGTAAAGCAAGCTGTTATATAGGAGTTGCCTCTCTGCGTCCCATACCGGGATGCCCAGCAGGAATTCACTGCCGGCCTGTGTCGCCCATTCCTGCAGTTCATCCAGCAAGGGTTGTACTCGGTGCTGCACTGTTGGCAGCACAGATTCCGGCCATATCAGCAGATCCACTCCCCAGTGTGGCTCGGAGAGAGCGATGTAGTGCTGCGTGGTCTGCTCCAGTTGTTCCGTGTTCTGATCGAGCCGCAGAGGCAGTGCGCCCTGGATCAGCGCAACGGAGATCGACCGCGGCAGCGGCTGTGTCCAGTCATGGCGGCGCGCCCACTCTCCGCCGCCCCAGAGCAGCAGGCCCAGCAGCAGCAGCGGCAGGCAGTGCTTTCGGTGGCGGTACAGCCCGACCAGCAGTGCGGCGCTAACTACCAGCGCCCAGCTGCTGCCGTGCACGCCCAGCACGCTGGCCCAGCCGCCTAATGCGGAATCCACCTGGCTGTACCCCAGGCTGAGCCAGGGGAATCCGCTTAGCAGCCGGGCCCGCAGCAGTTCGGCCAGGACCCAGAGCGCGGGAGCCGCCAGCAGCAATGAGCGCAGCTCCTGGCGCGCAAACCAGCGCTGGTACAGCCATCCGGCCAGGGCCGGGTACAGGGCCAGCACTGCGGCCATCAGCAGGCCGAGTGCGTGCGCCAGCGCCGGATGCAGGCCGCCGTAGAGCTGCATGCTGATCTGCACCCAGCTGAGTCCGATGCTGAACATGCCGATGCCAAACAGCCAGCCGCGGAGCAGAGCGCGGCGTGCGCTGCCCTGCTGCCACAGTGCCAGCAGCAGCGCCAGCAAGACCGGCGCCAGCATCCACAATCCGTAGGGAGCAAAGGCCAGCGGCATCATGGCGCCTGCCCCAAGGGCCGCCAGGTCGTACCCGGCTGCTTTCCAGTCTTTCACCAGGCGGTGCGATTCAAGGCCCTGCTCAAGGCCCTGCAATGGAGGGATAGCTCATCGGATGGCGTCAATCAGGTGCAGGGACTTGCTTGCCTGTGGGGACAGAAAGATGGTGCGACCGCGCCTGTTGCAGGCGGCGGGGGCGCCAGGGGCGGTTCTGCCTAATCGTCGGTGGATGACGGGAAGTACGGCGGACGGACGCAGGGTGGGCCGCGGGCTCAGGGTTGGGAGGCAGCCTGCCGCGTTCGGGTTGGCTTGGGCAGGTTCAGTTCGACGAAATGGATGCGCTGCTTATCGGCCTGCAGGACGCGGAAATGCAGGTTATTCACCTTCAACTCCTCGTTAGCCTCCGGCACGTGACCCAGGTACTGAATGAGCATCCCGCCGATCGTGTCGTATTCCCCGTCCTCAAAATCGGTGTGAAAATGCTTGTTGAATTCCTCAATGGAGGTCAGGGCTTCCACCTCGTAGCGGTTCTTGCCCGTTTTGCGGATGCGTTCCTGGTATTCCGGATCATGCTCGTCTTCAATCTCCCCGACGATTTCTTCAATGATGTCCTCGATAGTGACCAGGCCGGCGGTACTGCCGTATTCATCCACGACGATTGCCATGTGATTGCGGTTGTGGCGAAACTCCCCCAGTAGCACGTTCAGCCGTTTGCTTTCCGGGACGAACGGCGCGGGACGCATGGCATCCTTGATGTCAAACGTTCCCGGGTTCTCTGCCGAGACGTGGGCCAGCAGATCTTTTGCCAACAGGATCCCCTCTACCGAGTCGGTACGAGTCTGCCGCACCGGCAGGCGGGAATGCCCGGAGGATCGGGCCGTCTCCAGCAGGGCTTCCAGGGGTGCATCCTGCTGCACCATGACCATGTTGATGCGCGGGATCATGATGTCGCGGACCTGTTTGCGCGCCACCCGCAGCACGCCTTCGATCATGGTTAAGGTCTCTTGTCCGAGCAGGTCGCGGACTTCCGCGGTGTGCAGCAGCTTCAGCAACTCGGTCTGGTCCCGAAGTTGAGGCACGCCGGCCAGGGCTGTGATCAGCCGCGCCAGCCAGGAGGGTTGCTCCTCCTTTTGCGCAGAAGGCATGAAGGCTTGTTCCTGGGCGTCCTTTAGCGATAGGGGTTGGGAAATCCAAGCTGGTTCAGCAAGACGCTTTCCAGCTCCTGCATCCGCCGGGTTTCCGGTTCTTTCACGTGATCATGCCCGAGCAGGTGCAGGATCCCGTGCACGACCAGGTGGGCCCAGTGCGCGCGGTAGTCTTTTCCTTGTAACCGGGCTTCCCGTTCCACTACCGGGGCGCAGATGACAACGTCTCCGAGCAGGCGCGGAACCGGGATGGGGAGGGGACCGGCCGGGAAGGCAAGCACGTTGGTGGCCCGCTTCTGGTTGCGCCAGCGCGCGTTCAGCCGCCTGCCTTCCTCTTCCCCCACGATGCGCACCGTGAGCTCAAGTGATCGCGGCTCCTTCGCCAGCACCCGTTGAGCCCACTGCCGTATCGCAATCGGGCCAGGCAGCCCGCGCCGCCCGGCGGCGTATTGTACCTGCACTTCAATGCTCATTGATCTTCATCCGCGGCCGACTGCAGTTGCTCTTCGGCGTATGCGTCCAGGATAGAGCTGACCAGGGCATGGCGCACCGCGTCTGCGGGATGGAAGTAGGTAAAGCCGATTTTTTTCTGCTTGCGCAGGATCCGTACTGCGTGGTTCAGGCCGGACTGTCTGCCGGGAGGCAGATCGGTTTGCGTGACGTCCCCGGCGATCACCATCGTCGATCCGAATCCCATCCGGGTAAGAAACATCTTCATCTGTTCCACGGTGGTATTTTGTGCTTCGTCCAGAATGATAAAAGACTCGTTTAAAGTGCGCCCGCGCATGAAAGCCAGGGGCAGCACCTCAATCATTCCGCGCTCCAGGTACTTGTCTGCTCGCTCCGGCCCGAGTACGGCGTGCAGCGCATCGTACAGCGGTCGCAGATAGGGATCCACCTTTTGCGCCAAGTCTCCGGGCAAAAAACCCAGTCGCTCCCCTGCCTCCAGGGCGGGACGCACCAGCACGATGCGCTGTACCCGCTCGCGCTCCAGTGCTTCTACCGCACAGGCCACGGCCAGGTAGGTTTTTCCGGTGCCGGCGGGTCCGATGCCGAAGCTGATGTCGTGGTTGCGAATGCTGCGCAGGTAGCTGCGCTGGTTGGCATTGCGGGGATGTACCGATCCCAGCGGCGTCTGTGCCAATGCCGGCGGTGGTTCAACGGCCCCTGTGGTTTGCCCCCGGCTTTTTTCTTTCAGCAGCAGGTGAATGTGCTCGGGGGAGCAATGCTGATCCTGCTCGGAGTGGTACAATTCGTGGATCACTTCACGGGTGATCTGCACCGGGCCGATTTCGCCCGTTACCCGAAAGTTGTTGCCGAAGTTGTAGATCTCCACGCCCAGGTGCTGCTCCACTTGGCGCAGATTGCGATTCATCGGGCCGCACAGACGGACCAGCCGTTCCTTGTCCGCTGGATGCAACACCAGTTCGGCGGCGAACGGCGCTTTGCCTGCGGAGCGAGAAGCGCTCAAAGGACCTCGCAAACCTGGATAAAGCCGGCTGCCGCCCGAGCCCAAGCCCTTTTTGCCGCCAGAATATCGATGGTGATTTCTTTCCGCCCGCAATCGCGTGCTCGTTACGCCACCTGCCGGGATGCGTGTTCCGGCGGGCCTGCGCCGGGCCTGCCTGGCGCGTCCGGTTGCGACTGCACTCCCCGCAGGGAATGGGACAGTGCTTCCGTAATCAAGACATCGGCAAACTGTCCGATCAGGCGCCCTGGCCCCTGGAAGTTCACCACCCGGTTATTCTCGGTACGCCCGCACAATTGCTCCGCGCCCTGGCGGGCAGAAGTTCCTTCCACCAGGATCCGCTGCACTTGTCCCACCATGGCGACCGAAACGGCTTTTGTTTGTTGTTCGATGAGCGTTTGCAGCCGGTCCAGGCGCTGCTTCTTTGTCTCTAGTGACTCTGGGTCCGGCAGCGCGGCGGCGGGCGTGCCGGGGCGCGGGCTATACAGGAAGCTGAAGGAGCGGTCAAAGCCCACCTCTTCTACCAGGCTCATCGTGCCGGCAAAATCCTGCTCGGTTTCCCCTGGAAAGCCGACGATAAAATCAGAGGAGACGTGAATTCCGGGACGCACCCGGCGCAGCCGCCGGATGCGAGCCTTATACTCCAGTGCCGTGTAGCCGCGCTTCATCAGGTGCAAAATCCGGTCCGATCCGCTTTGTACCGGCAGGTGCAGGTGACTGACCAACTGCGGTACCCGCCCGTAAACGTCGATCAGCCGGTCATTGAATTCCAGCGGATGGGAGGTGGTGTAGCGGATTCGATCAATGCCGTCAATGACCGCCATATACTCGATTAGAGCCGAGAGATCGGCACAGCCGCTGCCGTGCATGGGTCCCCGGTAGGCGTTCACATTTTGCCCGAGCAGCGTAACTTCGCGCACTCCCTGCTCCGCCAGTGCCGCGACCTCGGCCAGCACGTCGTCCAACGGGCGGCTGATTTCCTCCCCGCGGGTATAGGGAACCACGCAGAAGCTGCAATACTTGCTGCAGCCCTCCATGATGGAGACGTAGGCGCAGGGCCGCCCGGAACGTGGTCGGGGCAGCCGGTCAAACTTCTCGATCTCAGGAAAGGAGACGTCGATGGCCCGCTGCCGCCGATGCGCCTGGTCCAGCAGTCGGGGTAGTCGATGCAGGGTCTGGGGACCGAAGATGAGGTCTACGTAGGGAGCCCGCTGCCAGATCGCGGCGCCCTCCTGGCTGGCAACGCAACCGCCAACGCCGATCACTAACTGCGGATGCTGCTGCTTCCAATTGCGCCAGCGTCCCAGCGTGGAGAAAACTTTCTCCTGCGCCTTCGATCGGATCGAACAGGTATTCAGCAGCAGAACTTGCGCCTCCTCAGGTTGCTCGGTCAGCTCCAGCCCGTGAGACTCGCGCAATACGTCCGCCATCCTGGCGGAGTCGTATTCGTTCATTTGGCACCCAAATGTTTTTATGTAGAGTTTTGCCCCCATGTACCGTTTGTTTGTTAAAAGGGAGATCCCTGTGTAAGCTATCACGCCTTGACTGCTGTTTTCCAGTTCAGCGCGGATATTATACCATGCAGGCAGGCGCTTGGAGGCCCTCTGGAGCGGATTTCACCCAACAACTATGTTCCTCACCCAGTATAGTCGCGGCGCGTTTGCGCGGTGGTGCCGGGGGCGCAATGCACGGAAAAGTGCGATTCCGGCCCGCCATAGTATTTCGGCTGCGCGGGGGGGCGGCTGAACAATCAACGCTTTAGTTGCGCCTGCCAGCTGTTCGCGCTGCTTGCACTGGCCGTTTCGGGAATGTCGTTGGCGTCTGCCGCGGCAGCGGCGGAACTGCGGCTGGCAGTCACCACCAGCGTGGATGACAGTCAGCTGATCGACGCGCTGCTCTCCGTCTTTGAACGTGAGCACGGCATACGCGTTCAGGTGCTTGTTTCCGGGTCCGGCCGGGCACTGCGCTACGGGCGGGACGGGGAAGTGGATTTGCTGATCGTTCACGCACCCGATGCGGAGGAGCAGTTTATGAGCGAGGGTTGGGGAGCTGCGCGGCGTTTATTGATGCACAATGATTTTATTTTGCTGGGTCCGGCCGAGAGCCGGCTTTCTGTCCCGGGCGAGGCCGCCGATCCGTTGGCCTGGTTGCGTGCCATTGCCGGGGCATCGGCTCCTTTCGTCTCCAGGGGGGATGACTCGGGAACGCACCGTAAGGAACTACAGTTATGGAGCCTGGCGGGGATTGATCCGGTCGGTCCCTGGTATTTCTCAGTGGCGCAGGGCATGGCGGCCACGCTGCATTTTGCCGCGCAAAAGCGCGGCTACGTGGTGTCAGACCGGGCAACCTACCTGTTTTTGCAGTCCCAGCTGGATCTGCGGATATGCTCGGAGAATTCGGAACTGCTGTACAACCCCTACCACGTCATGGCAGTCAATCCGCAGCGCAATCCCCACGTGCGCTACCGGGAGGCATTGCGCTTGATCGAGTTTGTCACCGGACGCCAGGGTCAGGACATCATTGCAGGCCACCGCGTCCAGGGGCAGCGCCTGTTTCATCCTGCCCTGGACGCGGCGCCGTAACCCCGGGTCGCAGTCAACGCTTGGCGCGAGGCTTTCGCTCGTGGACTATTACCTGGATTCATTGCGGGCCGCCTTGAGGTTGTTATGGAACTTGGATCCGGAGGTTATGCACGTGGCACTGAATTCGCTCGGGATTTCCTGTGTTGCGGTGCTGCTGGCTTCCCTGGTCGGTGTTCCGCTGGGCGTGCTGACCGCGTTGTCCCGTTTCCCCGGAAAGTCTCTGCTGCGTGGGGCGTTGAACGTGGCGGCCGCCCTGCCCACCGTGGTTGTAGGCCTGCTGTTGTACGGCCTGCTGGGCCGGGCCGGATTTTTCGGCGAATGGGGCCTGCTGTTTACCCGCTCTGCCATTGTGCTGGGCCAGTTTGTTCTGATTACTCCCTTGATTTGGAATCTCAGCATTGCCGCTGTTTCCAGCGCGGACGCACGCATTGTCTATACCTGCCGGCTGTTTGGCGCCTCTCCGCTGCAATATGGTTTCATGGTGTTGCGCGAGGTGCGCTTTGCGGTGCTGGCGGCGTTGATTGCCGGCTTTGGACGCGCCATCAGTGAAGTGGGCATCTCTATTTTGGTGGGCGGGAACATCAAGGGAGTTACCCGCACTCTCACCTCTGCCATTGTGGTGGAGACCAGCCGCGGGGAATTTGAGTTGGCTTTGGCGCTGGGGTTATTTTTACTCGGCGTGGCTATGCTGGTGATCGGTTTGTTGCATTGGTTTCAGGGCCGGGGGCATTGAGCGAGCCGGCCTACCGGCTGCACGAGGTGGGCTTCGGTTATACCCCGGGCGTGACGGTGTTGCGCGATCTGAGCGTGGAAATCAGCGGCGATGAGATCACCGCCATCGTTGGCGTCAACGGTGCCGGCAAGAGCACGCTGATCAATTTGCTGGCGGCGATGATTAAGCCGATGCAGGGGCATATCCGCTTTTTTGGCAGGGAACTCCCGGATGCGCCTATGCGTCTGCCGCATCTTCGCATCGGCCTACTGCCGCAAAACCCTTACTTGTTCAGCGGCAGCGTGCTGGACAACGTGGCGCTCGGGCTGAAGTTCCAGGGGCTGGGACTGCGCACCCGGCGCTCTATGGCTACAGACTGTCTCGAATCCCTGGGCCTGCGGTCGCGGGCGGCACACCCGGCGCGGGCGCTTTCCGGCGGAGAGGCGCAGAAGGTGGCACTGGCCCGGCTGTTGGTGCTGCGTCCCCGAGTGTTGCTGCTGGACGAACCGTTTACTTACCTGGACAGCGGGACCGTGCAGGACCTGGAGAGCATCTTTCAGGAAAGCCGCAGGCAGTCGGTGCAGTCGATCATTTTCAGCAGCCACGATCACCTGCGCGCCCGGCTGCTGTCCGATCGTATCTGGAACTTGGCGCGGGGGCGGTTGTTTTCCACCCCCGCGGTGAATCTGTACCGCGGCCAGGCGGACGTGGAGCAGGGGGTCTTCGTGACCGGCCGCCTGCGGGTGCGCTTGCCTGGCCTTGAGCAAGAGGTCCAGTGCATCGCGGTGGAACCTTCCCAGGTGATCTTGTCAAAAGAAGCTCCCGGGTCCGTGGTGGAAAACGCCTTCCAGGGCCGAGTCGTCGGGCTTCAGGAAGAGCAATCCCACGTATGGGTGACGGTCGATTGCGGCGAGAAATTACACAGCCGCATTCCCCGCGAGGCGATGAATGATTTAGAATGGGGCCTGGGATCATCGGTGTGGGTGAGCTTCCAGGTCTCGGCAGTGACGATTCTTTGAAAGGGTGGCAGAGCCCTGTCCATCCCTGCCGCCAGCGGCGCCAACAGACAGATTGAGCAACGGATGGAACAGATCAGATTTTTCAATACGCTGAAAGGCTGCAAGGAGGACTTTGTGCCGCTGGACGCGGCGCGGGTTTGCATGTACGTGTGTGGGCCAACCGTGTATAGCCGTCCGCACATCGGCAATGCCCGTGCCGCGGTGGTTTTTGACGTTCTTTATCGCCTGCTGCGATCGCGTTATCCGCGCGTGGACTACGTGCGCAACATCACCGACGTGGATGATAAGATCAACGATGCGGCCGCACGCGAAGGCGTGAGCATACAGGAGATAGCGGAGCGCTACAGCCGCGCATACCATGAAGACACGGAAGCGCTGGGAGTGCTGCTGCCGACGGCGGAGCCGCGGGTGACCGGCCATATCCCGGATATTATCGACATGATCCAGCGCCTGTTGGTGCGCAAGCACGCTTACCAGGCGCAGGGACACGTGCTGTTCGACGTGTCCAGTGCCCCGGACTATGGTTGCTTGTCGGGGCGCAGCAGGGACCAGATGATCGCAGGAGCCCGCGTTGAGGTGGCTCCGTTCAAGCGTGATCCGGCTGACTTTGTGTTGTGGAAGCCTTCCGCTGCGGACCAGCCGGCCTGGAGCAGTCCCTGGGGTTCGGGACGGCCCGGATGGCACATCGAATGCTCCACGCTGGTCGAGCGATGCCTGGGGGAAAGCATCGACATTCACGGCGGGGGGCAGGATCTGATTTTCCCGCACCACGAGAACGAGCTTGCCCAGAGCCGTTGCGCCCACGATGGCCGCGAGTTTTGCCGTTACTGGCTGCACAACGGCTTGGTGAGGATGCAAAATGATAAGATGTCCAAATCGCTGGGGAACGTTCTAATCCTGCAGGATTTGCTGCACCAGGCCCCGGGCGAGGTGATCCGTTATGCACTGTTGGCCACGCACTATCGCAGTCCCCTGGATTGGTCAGGAGAGGTGCTGGAGCAGGCGCGGCACCGCCTGGATCGACTCTATGGCACCTTGCGCGATGCGGACCTGGAGGGAGGAACCGAGGCGCAGCCACCTCCCCCTGAGTTCCGGCAAGCCTTGAGCGATGATCTGAATACGCCGCTGGCGCTGCATCATCTGCACCAGTTGGCCCGGGAAGCCAACCGCAGCGGAGCCAGCGCCGATCAGCGCCGGCTCGCCGGTTCCCTGCGCACGGCCGGGGCGCTGTTGGGACTGTTGCAAAGACCGCCCGCTGGTTTCCGGGAATGGGACGAGGGGGTCAACCAGACACAGGTGGAGGTGCTGTTGGCGCAACGCAGTGCTGCCCGCCGCGATAATGATTACAAGGAGGCAGATCGGCTGCGCGATGAACTGCGGGGGATGGGGGTCCAGATCCAGGACCGAGATGCCGGCACTGTCTGGTGGCGTGAGTAAGCCGGTGCGGGCAGGGGAAAGCGTGCGCCGCGTGGTGACTTGACCGATAATGCGGTAATGGCGAAGCGGTCAAAATCCCCGGTGTCTGCCGCTGGCAGCGAGCATCCAGTCTTTGAATTTCTCAAATTCATCGAGAGCCAGTCCGGCTTATCGGTGGAACGGCTGCTGGATCGGATTTTGCTGAAAAGCAGGATGATGAGCACTGCCGAGGCCGGGACGATCTTCCTTATCCGGACCGTCCGGCGTCGCCGATGGCTGGAACCGGTCAGCATACAAAACGACGTGTTGCGGATACGGCGCACGGACTTTCGTATTCCCGTGGGCGGTGAGACCATAGCGGGCTACGTGGCAGGAACCGGCAAAACGATTATGATCGACGATGTTTACGCGATTGCGCCTGATTCTCCATTCCATTTTAATCCGGCGAACGAACATAAGCGCTACAAGACCGGTTCCATGTTTTGTTTTCCGCTGAAAAATTACCGGGATCAGATTGTAGGGGTGGTCCAGCTAATCAACGCCCGGCGTCCGGGAGTGGACTTGCCGGTGCCTTTCGCACCGGAAATCAACCAATTGGTAATGGCTATCTCGCAAACGATCGGCCATTGCGTAGAAAGGACCCAAATGATGAGTCAGATAAAATTAAAGAATCAGGAGCTCAGAGTAAAGAACCGCCACATGGCCGAACAGCAGGAGAAAATCATCGTCCTGCAGGCGGAAACCGAGAAGGCTTTCCAGGTTTCCATCAGCCTGCTGTCCCGGGCCGCCGAGATCCATGATGAGGAGACGGGCAATCACATTTTCCGGGTCAACGAATACAGCTACCAGTTTGCCAGGTTGCTCGGCATGTCGGAAGCTTGGTGCGAGCAAATCCGCTACAGCGCCCAACTTCACGACGTTGGGAAGATGAGCGTGGATTCCGCCGTGCTTAAGAAGGCCGGCCGTCTGACGGACCAGGAAAAGCAGGAGATGGATCGGCACACTATCTACGGCCATCGAATTTTATCGGGTACGCCGCGCCTGGAGATGGCCGCTCGGGTCGCGCTGAATCACCACGAAAAATGGGACGGCAGCGGTTATCCCGGTGGCAAGAAGGGTGAGGACATTCCGCTGGAGGCGCGGATTGTCCAGCTCGCCGATATTTATGACGCGCTGCGCTCGGAACGTCCTTACAAGTCCTCCTTCAGCCATGAGGAAGCTTTGCGTATCCTCAGTGAGGGGGACGATCGCATCAACCCGAAAGGCCACTTCGACCCGAACCTGCTGGCAGTCTTCCGGAAGAACCACCTGCGCTTTGCCCGGGTCTGGAAAAAAATGCAGGATTAGCCCGCACGGCGGGTGAGCACTATCGGCGGCAGGCACCGCCAGTCGTTTCACCCGCTCGGTGCCCATGCCCTGGCGGCGCTGACTGGTGGCTATGGGTGGGCTCGAACCACCGACCTCGGCATTATGAGTGCCGCGCTCTGACCGGCTGAGCTACATAGCCGTCTCTACTTGCGCCCGCATCATCAATGCTCCCTCCCGGACTTGTCAAGATCTGATCCTGATCCCGGCTGATCCGGCTGCGGCGAATCTGAGAGTGTCCCGTTCTCTCTACCGTCGCCGATCAGACCGATTTTATATGCCGTCGCGGGGGCAGGCATCAGCGGGCCACGTCTATGCAGGGTAGTGCCGGAACGAAAGGCACGGAACCGGGAAGCGTTGTACCAGCTAAAGTAACGTGCCACATTGGCGTACCTTTCCGCCAGGGATCGATCCCATGCCAGGGTTCAGACTGATACAGGTCAGGCCCTGCTATATCTCACAAGGCAAATTGCGGCCGGCACTGCCTCGTTTTATCCACTGCTGCGTCACTGTGGCATAAGGAGCGGCCAATCAGACGGTGCCGTCGGTTTGGCCGGACCAGTCATGATAAGGCAAACAGGGTGCAGCGCCAGGTGCACTTAAAACCAGGAGCGAATGCCCGCGACGAATGAAAGATGCTCGTCCTGCGCGCCTTCGGCGCGTATCCAGTCGGCAGTTTCCCCGAACGCGCGGGTCCAGGACACGCCGATGTAAGGCGCAAACTGCCGACTGAACTCATAGCGCAGGCGCAATTCCACGTCAGCCAGGTTCAGTCCGGACCCGATGTGAAGCGCGCGATCATCCGACAGCGCCGCGTTGAGTTCGATGCGCGGTTGCAGGATTAGGCGCTGTGTCAGCAGCAACTCGTATTCGGTTTCCAGGCGTGCCGACGCCTTTCCCTGTTCGCTGAAGAAAAGCGCGGCATCGACTTCCAGCCACTGTGGTGCTAGTCCCTGCAGTCCGATCGCCGCGTAACTGCGGGACGGGCGAGGCCTGAAGTTTTGCCGGGCCCCGATTTGGAAATCCCAGAACGAGTGTATCGCATGGCTGTAGAGCAGCTGCAGTTCCAACTCTTCCGGACGGTTGCGTTCATCCAGGAATTCCCCGTCGGTCTTTACCCACAGCTTTTGGACGTCGCCCCCGAGCCATGCCTGGCCTTCCCAGGCCAGAGTGGAATCTTCATGGTCGGAGTGAGTTTCCAGGCGCTCCAGCAGGACCAGCGACGTGGTCTGTCCACCGTGGCTTTTATACAGCGCCCGCCGAGCCGCCTCCATGGTATCCGGATCATAATGGGCGTTGGCCGCTTGTTGTGCGCTCACCACTGACGGGAACAAGGTGAGTGAGGCGAGCAGCGCCCGCCCGTTCATGCCGGCGTCTTTTCGATCGATATCACCCGCGCCATTCCAGCGTGCATGTGATAGAGCAAGTGGCAGTGAAACATCCAATCCCCCACGGCGTCGGCAGTGACGTCAATGGCCATTTTTTCTCCCGGCTTTACGACGATAGTGTGTTTTCGCGGCTTATAATGGTGCTCGGCAGTGACAACGTCGAAAAACATGCCGTGCATGTGTATAGGATGCGGCATCATCGTATCGTTGATGAGGAACAGCCGAAGCCGTTCCCCTTCCGGAAGCGGAGAGGTTCAGTAGCGTCAGAGAACTTCACTCCGTCGAACGACCACATGTACCGCTCCATGTTCGACGTCAGGTGCAGCTCCATCTCCCCCCCGGGCGCCCTCGGGTCCGGGTTGGGAGCCAGACTTTTGAGATCGGTGTAGACCAGCACGCGATGCGGCGCGTCTTCCAGGCCCAGCGGTCGTTCACTCAGTCGATTGACCGGATTTTCCGCTTGCCCGACAACCCCGACGCCCTGCGCGCGGTGCCCGATGGCCGTGCCCGCGGCGTGTCCCCTCATCGCAGAATGATCATGAGCCCCAGGTCCCATCGCCATGTCCTTCATGGTCAGCATGGGACGCCGCCGAAGCGGCGGAACAGCCGCCTCCAGTCCGAGCCTGGGCGTTAGTGTTGCCCGCGCGTAACCGCTGCGATCATTGCTTTCGGCCATCAGCGTATAGGCCCGGTCTTCCGGCTGAATGATAACGTCCAGTGTCTCCGCCGTTCCGATCTGGAACTCATCGGTTTCGACTGGCTGCACGTTCAGTCCGTCTGCCTGCACCACGGTCATCGGCAGGCCCGGGATCCGCACGTTAAAGATACTCATGGCGGAGGCGTTGATGACGCGCAGCCGTACGTTCTCGCCCGGCGTGAACAGGCCGGTCCAGTTTTCGCCGGGACTGTGGCCGTTCAGCAGGTAAGTGTAAGTTGCCCCCGTCACATCGGCTATGTCCGTGCGGTTCATACGCATGCGGCCCCACGCCAGCCGCTCCGACAGCGTTCGCTCCAGGCCTTTCGCCATGGTCTGGCGAAGGAAGTCCGGGACCGTTTGCTGTTGAAAGTTGTAGCTGTCGCTCATCCCCTTTAACTTGGCAAAAACCCGGTGCGGATGCTCGAACGTCCAGTCGGAGAGGACCATCACGTGTTCACGGTCGAACGGGGTCGGGTCCGGATCGCGCGGTTCAATGATAAGAGGGCCATAATGCCCCTGCTGTTCCTGCAGGCCCGAGTGGCTGTGATACCAATAAGTGCCGGCCTGGCGCACCGTAAAGCGGTACGTGAAGGTCTCGCCGGGACGAATGCCGGGGAATGATATGCCCGGGACCCCGTCCATCTGAAACGGCAGCAGGATGCCGTGCCAATGGATGGAGGTGTCCTCGTGCAGGTGATTCGTGACTCGCAGGGTGACGTCGGTGCCCTCGCGCCAGCGGATCAGGGGAGCCGGCAACCGGTTATTGACCAGGATCGCATGACCGGGTTTGCCATCCAGCAGGATCGTGGCGGCGCGTATGTTCAAATCGAAGGAAGTTCCCGACAGTGCGGAGATATCGGGGCCGCCGGCTCCCCTGGCGGCGGAATGTGCCCAGGCGGGCAGCAAGGCGTCCCACGCGAGCAATGAGCCCACAGCGCCGGTCGAGCGCAGGAAGTTCCTCCTCGATAAGTTTTTCATCTTTTCCTGTCCATCCATCCGTGATGCAATCCGTGATGACCCGATCCGGGAGTTTCAGGGATCCTCACATATATTAGACCGGGAACGGTCCCAATCTTTCCCTGCCATCCGTATGTTATCGGATGCCTGCCCTGTAAATTATAGAGTGACCAGGGGGGAAATGGGAGCGACGTCGAGGCTGACGCAAGAGAAGGCGACGGCTTGTGACCGGCGATCATCATGGACGGCGCTTGCCCAGCGCCTTATTCCCGCGGGCCACCGTGATGCCCCCGCCAACATGACAGGGCCATACCGGTTTACGCAGGCACCTGCTGCGCCTCGCAATAGCTCAGTGCCGGGGGTACGACGTCATGGGGGCTTCAATGAGGCCAAGGGCATATGCCCTCGGAAATTGACCGGCTGCCGCCTTTGCCGGCGTGGCCGCGGTCTTGCCGAGTCCGGTCGGGATATCTATCGCCGATGGCAATTCGCCTTTGGAAAATTCGTTGAATAGCCGGCGTTGCCACGGGAATGGCGTGTGCCCGGGGAGTGGCTTTTGCCCAGTGAGTGGCGTGTGTCCGGTCAGCGCACGGAAAGCGTCATCGAAGTCGAAGGGCAATTCGGAAGTGTTATTCGTTGCCATAGTTGCCTGTTTGGGTCCCTGTGTTCGGGATCAGACACTGCTGGGCCGATGCGAAAAACTGCCCCTAACTCCCTGCATGGCAGGTCTGCCGACTGGACTTGCATTTTTGGTAATTACCCCCAAGTCCCTCATAAGTCCCTCATTCGGGGGCACTATTTTATGATCATCGTTTTACTATCGTTTGCCAGTTCTGTCAATCCTCTTTCTCTTTGAGGATATAATCATCGTTTTTTCAATGACTATGCACGCATATAGATATGACCCCGCCAGCAACGGGGGCCGGGCTTGTCCACCGTGGCTGCCACGCTGATTCGGGTCGGCCTGGCGGGGGCCGCTGGCTATACCGGCATGGAATTGCTGCGCCTGCTGGCGCGGCATCCCTGCGCCCGGTTGGAACTGGCGACTTCCCGCACGGGGCAAGGTCGCCCGGTTGCCGAGCTCTTTCCTCATCTGCGGGGCGTGTTGGAGCTGGAGTTAAGCCCGCCTGAAGATGAACGCCTGCAGCAATGCGACCTGGTGTTTTTCGCCGCCTCAAGCGGGAGCGCGATGCGCCAGGTGCCGGCTTTGCTGGAACGGGGGGTGCGGGTGATCGATTTGTCCGCAGACTTTCGCCTGCGCTCGGCGGAAATATGGGAGCAATGGTATCAATCCGAGCACCTTTGCCCGGACCTGCTGGAGCAGGCCGTGTATGGGTTACCGGAACTATATCGAGACCAGATCGCCGGCGCCTCTTTGGTGGCGAATCCCGGTTGTTATCCGACTGCCTCGATTCTGGCGCTGGCTCCATTTCTGGAGCGGGACGTGATCGATCCGGGGCATCTGCTGGTAGACGCCAAATCGGGTGTCAGCGGGGCCGGTCGGCAGCCAGCCGCCGAACGTATGTATGCGGAAGTATCCGGATCAGTGCATGCCTATGCGGTAGCCGGCCACCGGCATCATCCGGAAATCTGCCAGGTGCTGGATCAACTGGCGGGGGAGGCGGTCTCCCTGACCTTCGTTCCTCACCTGGTGCCGATGAAGCGTGGCATCCTGGTGACGGTTTATGCCACGGTTCGGCAATCAGAGGCGGATTTCCAGGAGCTTTTGACGGAGCGTTATGCCCGGGAGCCTTTTGTTGACGTGTTGCCCGCGGGTGCTACATTGCGCACTGGCAGCACCACGGCCTGCAACGTATGCCGAATCGCGGTGGAGCGGCCGCGGGACGGGGACGTCCTGGTGGTGCTCGCGGCCATCGACAACCTGGTGAAGGGAGCGGCCGGGCAGGCCGTGCAAAACATGAATCTGATGTTCGGTCTGGCTGAGGATGCCGGATTGAACGCGATCGTGCCCATCGTATAGCGGCGCGCCGGATGGTCATTGACGTGTATCAGCACAGACTCGCCAGGGCACGGTCCGGGCCGGGAGCGGAGCGTCAGGGGACGGACACCTGGCTGACGAGACCGGATTTTCCTGAAGCGACGGCACGGTGCCCGGCAGCCGCGCGGTGGGGCGTGTTCCGCGGGTCGCTGGGAGCGGATGGGTCCGCTCTGCCCGGACGCCACGGTGGCTGTTACACTGGATACTTGCTGCAGTTAGTCCGTGGCAGGCGGTTTTTGACCCCGTTTGCCGGGCGCTGGCGCATTCTAACGGGTCCTTAGATGGAAGACTTTATTATCCAGAAACGTCGCCCTTACAGCGGCTCCGCATTGCTGCTGCTGGTTGCGCTGGGCATTGCGGTGCTGGGTATCGTTGTTTACGTGCGCAGCGATCCGACCATGCGGGACCGGATCGCCGAGCAGGGGCAGCAGATTGAAGCCTTGGAAGAGAAGCTTGGATATGAACGGGATCGGAACCAGACCTTGGTGATCAGACACAGGGAACTGAAGCGGGGCCTGTTGCTGCTGGAGAAGGGCGCGGAAGTGGACCTGCAGGCGCTGGCCGTGTTACGCGATGAGTTGAAAAGCTTGCAGGAGGAGGCTTTTCAACTCAGGGAAGAACTGGGACTCTACCAGGCCGTGCTGAACTCCCCGCAGGAAGCCAAGGGCTTGGATATACAGGGCTTTCACGCCTACCCCACGGCCGCCGAGCAGCAGTTTCGCTACAAGGTGGTACTGACGCACTTCGCCAAGGATGGAAAGGCGATTAAAGGCAGGATGCAGATGAGCATTAACGGCAGGCAGGGGGAGAAGTCGGGTTCGCACGTTGTGCAGGACCTGAGCATATCCCCTTCCCCCGACTTCTCTTTTGAATTTAAGAACTTCAAGGTGTTTGAGGGGTATATCGAGGTTCCGGAGGGATTTTCGCCACGCCAGGCGGTAGTCCGCCTGGAAAGCCCGGATGGCGGTCGCAAGCTGATCGAAAAAACTTTTGAATGGAAAATCTCTGCTTGAGGGTAATAGACTATGTGGAACAGCGAAAAGAAACGCAAACCTGAAAAGATGGACAGCCTGATAGGCCGGCAGACAGTCGTGCAGGGTGATCTCCGGTTTCAGGGGGGGCTGCACGTGGACGGCACGGTCCGGGGCAATATCTATGCAGAAGAGGACGAACAAGCAACCCTCTCTCTGAGTGAGCACGCCGAGGTGGAAGGCGAGGTGAGTGTACCGTTCATATCGATCGACGGCACGATCAAGGGCGACGTGCACTCCAGCGAGCATATTGAACTCTCTGCTCATGCCAGAGTGATCGGCAACGTGCACTACAACCTGATCGAGATGGCCCTGGGTGCTCAAGTGAACGGAAAACTGCTGCGCCGGTCCAGTGATATGGAGACAGAAGCGATGATGTCAGGTGACTTGTTAAAGGAGGAGAAGCCGTCTCTGGCGCCAGGCAAATCGTAGCTCGCGTCTTTCGCCGCAGGGCGCGGTGATTGCGGTATGCGCACTGCGCGCACGAGTGAAGCCGGGGGCGGCTGAGCTACGCGCGGGTTCAGTCAGGGCAGAAGCCGGTGCGGCGGGTCACGCGGTTGCCGGGCGGTGACCGGTTACGGCAGCTCTGCTTGCGAAAAGACGCAGCTGGACCGGCGTCTGACCGCATGCCGGGGGCGGCCCGAACGGTGCGTCCATAAAAGAGGCGCGCAGACCGGTCTTTCGCTGTCCTGATTCTGCTTCGGTCATCGTCCGGCAGGCGTCTGGCATTTCGCTGCGGCGGCCGGCGCACTGTCCTTGCGGTCCTGCAAGCAGTGTCGCCCGATGCCGCCTTGCCGGTGGAGAGGTTGCCCGTGCCGCTATTGACCTGTGTGGCTGATTCAAAGTACCTTTTACCGGTTAGCCCTTTTTTTTGATGGGCCTATTTAGGCATATCTGAGCATGAACAAGCCGGAAATTTTGCGAGGCGCCGAGATCCTGATGCGTTGCCTGCAAGAAGAAAAAGTAGAGTATATCTTCGGTTATCCGGGCGGTGCGGTTCTGCATATCTATGACGAGTTATTCCGCTACGAAGAGAAGCTGACGCACATCTTGGTGCGCCATGAGCAGGGCGCCACCCACGCGGCGGACGGTTACGCCCGCGCTTCTGGCAAACCTGGGGTAGTGCTGGTGACTTCGGGCCCGGGCGTAACGAACTGCGTGACCGGGATTGCTACCGCTTTCATGGATTCCATTCCCATGGTCGTGCTGACGGGGCAGGTCCCCCGGCACTTGATAGGCAATGACGCTTTCCAGGAGGTGGACGCGGTTGGCATCACCCGTCCCTGCGTGAAGCACAACTTTTTGGTGAGCGACGTGCGTGACATCGCTCCCGTGGTCAAAAAGGCGTTTTACCTGGCAAGCAGCGGTCGGCCCGGGCCGGTGGTGGTGGATCTTCCCAAGGACATTACCGCAGAGAGTTGCGAGTTTGTTTATCCGGAGCGCGTGCAGATGCGCTCGTATCGGCCCAGTGTGCGCGGGCACGCAGGCCAGATCCGCAAAGCGTTGCAATTGATCCTCTCGGCGCAGCGCCCGATGTGCTACACCGGGGGCGGTGCGATCCTGGCGAATGCATCGGCCGAGTTGACGCAGTTTTGCCGCATGCTGGGGTATCCGGTGACGAATACCTTGATGGGACTGGGAGCCTACCCCGGATCGGACGCGCAATTTGTCGGCATGCTGGGGATGCACGGCACGTACGAAGCGAACATGGCCATGCACTACTGCGATGTGCTGATCGCTATCGGCGCCCGTTTTGACGATCGCGTTACCGGTGACCTGGAGCAGTTTTGCCCGAAGGCGAAAATCATCCATATCGACGTCGATCCTTCTTCGATTTCCAAAAACGTTCCGGTCGATATTCCCATCGTGGGCGACGTAAAATATGTATTGCAGGAATTGAACGGACATTTGGAGGCAGAGCAGAAGAGCCCGGACCGCAAGGCGCTTGACGCCTGGTGGAAGCAAATCGAGCAGTGGCGTTCTATTAATTGCCTGCAATATGATCGGGACAGCGAGTTGATCAAGCCACAATACGTGATCGAATGTCTCTACGAACTCACCGAAGGTAACGCTTTCCTGACTTCGGACGTGGGTCAGCACCAGATGTGGGCAGCGCAGTTCTACAAATTCGATCAGCCTCGCCGCTGGATCAATTCCGGTGGGCTCGGAACCATGGGCTTCGGCCTTCCAGCGGCCATGGGGGTGCAACTCGCTTTTCCCGGGGAGCAGGTGGTTTGCGTTACCGGCGAGGCCAGCTTGGTGATGTGCATACAGGAGCTTTCCACTTGCCTGCAATATGATCTGCCTATCAAGATCATGAACCTGAATAATCGCTACATGGGCATGGTGCGTCAGTGGCAGGAATTTTTCTATGCTAAACGCTATTCGCATTCGTACATGGACGCGCTGCCGGACTTTGTTAAATTGGCCGAGAGTTTCGGTCACGTCGGCATGAGAATCGAGCGCAGCGCCGACGTAAAAGACGCCTTGCGAAAGGCGCTTGCGATGCGCGACCGAGTGGTGCTGATGGACTTCATCACGGATCAATCCGAAAACGTCTATCCCATGATCGCTTCCGGCAAAGGACATCACGAGATGCATTTGTCTCCCGGCCAGGGAACGGCGGATCGGGAACTTGCTTAAGTGAGGCGCATCCTTTCCCTGCTGCTGGAAAATCAGTCCGGCTCGCTGTCGCGAGTGGCTGGACTGTTTTCCGCCCGGGCCTTCAACATCGAGTCACTGACGGTTGCGCCCACTGAAGACCCGTCCGTGTCGCGCATGACCCTGGTCTCCAGCGGATCTGAGGAATTGATCGAGCAGATCGTCAAGCAGTTGAACAAGCTGGTTGACGTGATCAAAGTGGTTGATATGAGTCAGTTGCGTCATATTGAGCGGGAGTTGCTGATGCTGAAGATCTTGGCGCAGGGTGAGCAGCGCAAGGAGGTACGGAGCCTGGTTAATATATTCCGCGGGCGGATCATTGACGTCACCGACAACACTTATACGGTGGAAATGACCGGCACCGGGGAAAAGCTGGATGCTTTTTTGGGCACTTTGCGTGACAGCAGTATACTGGAAGTGGTACGCTCCGGCGTTTCCGGGATCTCACGGGGGGACAAGGGAATTTAACTATGGGCAGGCGCTTGCTGCGGTAAAACGGGGTTTGCCGGGGCAGTGCGTTGCGGGTGGGAGCCCGCGGGTTTTGGGGAAGCGCATTTGGGAGGCTGTCGGCTGACTTTCATCAATGACGTACAGGAGGAGCACCGCCTGTATGGCTTCTGTTTATGGAAAGGCAGGGCGTTTCCGGGCCGTTATCTGAACCGATGGCAGTGCTTGCAGTCTAAAAATATAGAGCGTTGATGATAAAGATTTACTACGAAAAGGACGCTGATCCGTCTCCACTGAAGGAGAAACAGATCGCAATTCTGGGATACGGTTCCCAGGGGCACGCGCATGCGTGCAATCTACACGAGTCCGGCATGAAGGTTGTCGTCGGTCTGCGCCCTAATTCGCCATCGGCGGCGGCTGCCGGCAAGATGGGGCTGCCGCTTGCTTCCATAGAGGAGGCGGTGCACGAGGCAGATCTAGTCATGCTGCTCATTCCGGATGAGCACCAGACGCGCGTCTTCCAGGATCAGGTGCTGCCCAATTTGCGCCCAGGTACGGCACTGGGCTTTGCTCACGGTTTCAATATCCACTACGGTCGGATTGAGCCCGGTCAGGACCTGGACGTGATCATGATCGCCCCCAAGGGACCGGGGCACCTGGTCCGTTCCGCCTACCGGGAAGGGAAGGGCGTCCCTGCACTGATTGCGGTACACCAGGATCACTCGGGGCAGTCCCGGAGCTTGGCCCTGGCTTACGCGACTGCGATCGGAGCGGGTCGTGCCGGTATCATCGAAACTTCCTTCCGCGAGGAAACGGAGACTGATCTTTTTGGCGAGCAGGCGGTCTTATGTGGCGGTTTGACCGCGCTCATTCAGGCCGGTTTTGAGACTTTGGTGGACGCGGGCTACGCGCCGGAGATGGCCTATTTTGAGTGTCTGCACGAGACGAAGCTGATCGTTGACTTAATCTACGAGGGCGGTCTCGCCAATATGCGCTACTCGATTTCCAATACTGCCGAGTATGGCGACTTTACCCGGGGGCCGCGGTTGATCGGAGACTCGGTGCGAAAGGAAATGCAGCGCATTCTGGAGGAGGTTCGCGACGGTAGTTTTGCCCGCGAATTCGTGCTGGAGAATCAAAGTGGCATGCCGGTTATGAAGGCAATGCGGCGGCGCAGCCGGGAGCACCCAATCGAGCAGGTTGGGCGTCAACTCAGGAAAATGATGCCATGGATACAGGATCAAAGACTGGTGGATCGGCAGGAGGACTGATCTGCCGCCTACCGATGATTCGCGTGCAGACTGAAAAGGCCTTGACCATCGGCGTCACCGTACTGCGGCCGTTCTTCCCTTCTCTGCGTACCGGGTAGCCTGCGGGGATCATTCGCATGTCAGTCGGTATACATTCCAGGATCGCCAAAGAAGGATGGCCCATATTGGGCGGCCTC
>OZ243038.1:1802500-2535744 GCA_965212005.1 Candidatus Porifericomitaceae bacterium
ACCCGCCGGCATAGTGGGCAAAGGAGGACGGGGTTCCTGGGAGCTTGGCGCCCGCTACAGCAACCTGAACCTGGATGACGGCGACGTGGACGGCGGGGAGCAGGACAACTTTTCCCTGGCACTCAACTGGTACGCAACACCAACCATCCGCTTCAGCGTGAACTATGTCCAGGTGCTTTCGGTAGACGGAGGACCAAACGACGGGGACGAGCCGAGTGCCGTTCAGGCGCGCGTACAGATCGAGTTCTGAGCCGGTTAAGGATTCCCAGGGACAGATCCGGATCATGCCGCGCCGGGGGCTGGTGAGCGGATCGCTCGGTTCGGGCGTGAGAATTAGGGGTAAGGGCAACTCTACGGGGGTCAGGCAGTGCTTCGCGCTCCTACTCTTAAAGCGGGAGTTTTGGCGCTCGATTGCGGGCGGTTTTTCCTCCAGCGATCGTCTGAAGCGCCTGGGCCGGCTTCTGCTGGACGATGCCGAGACGGCGTTACAGGCACTACAGGATGAAGTGACTGCAAAGGAGGGCGTCTACTTGCTGATCTGCCTGGATGACTTGGCGCGCGTGGAAGAAATGTCGCGCTTGACCGGCCTGGAGGTTCCGTTGGAAGTTAAGACTTTCCCGTTCGACGGAGACGTGCACGGGGTAGTGATTTCGGTTCGGCACTGGGCCGCGCAAGGAGAGGGCACGGGCAGTTACCTGGTGCGCCCGCTGTCTAAAACCGGGAGCCACGTCCAGGCCTGGCGGATTACGGACCAGGCATTCGAGGCTTCGCTGCTGGCGCGCGTGCTGCCCTTTACTTCCTCACTCGATCGGCCCTTGAAAAATGCCAGGTTGGTTTATCAATCCGATTGGGTCTCCTACCTCAGCATCTACGAACTGTCTCCGCACAGGTAGCTTGCAGGGCCGTCTGCATAACGGCTGGGGCAGATTGGCGGCGCGGCAGTGTTGGCAGCTCGGCTCCGTTTATTTTAATATGTGGTCCGGAAAATTGCCTGGCCTGAGCCGAGCAACGGACAATTCCATCAGTGGTTAAATACGATCGGGGAAGCGCGTTTTTGCTGCGTTGCCTGGTGATATGCGGATGGGCAGAGCGGACGATGGTTTCCTTAACAGAGCATGAGACGGCGATAAGCCGCGGAAAGATGAGCAGACTATGAAACTATACGATTTTACACCGGCCCCGAACCCGCGGCGGGTTCGGATTTTCGCCAGCGAAAAGGGCTTGCAACTGCCCACCACGCAGGTAAATTTGCGTGCGCGCGAGCAATTTTCTGCCGCCTTTCGGGCGATCAATCCATACTGCACGGTGCCGGTGCTGGAGCGTGCCTCCGGCGAGTACATCTGCGGGGCCAGGGCTATCTGCGGCTACCTGGAGGCTTGCCATCCTGAGCCTCCGTTGCTTGGCGGTGATGCCTGGGAACAGGCACAGGTGGCCTCGTGGACCGGTTTCGTGGAAGAAATGGGCATGGCCGCGGCGGCCGAAGTGTACCGGAACACGGCGGAAGCGTTTACCAATCGTTCCCTTCCCGGCCCGGTGCCTTGTGAACAGATCCCGGCGCTTGCCGAGCGCGGCCGCAAACGCTGGGCATCCTTCCTCGGCATACTCGGAGACCGCCTGGAGCAGAGCCGCTACGTGGGCGGCGCCCATTTCAGCCTGGCGGACATCACGGCCTGGGTATGCTTGGATTTCTCCGCCTGGTCCGAGTTGCCCGGGGTCAGCGCGGCCTCTCCCGGGCTGCAGCGCTGGTATGAAGGTCTCTGTGCCCGCCCCAGTGCCGGGGCCTGAGCGGGCTGCCGGATCGGTCCAGAACCCCACTGTCCCGCCGTTTTCAGGCCCGTGCCGGGCCAGGTCAGTTGCTCCGGCACCTTAGCCGAACTGCCCATCTCCCCCATAAAAAAGGCATGGACAAAAAGGCCGCTTGATCTATTATTCTATCAATAACGCAGGATGCTGAAGGCTAGCGTGCTCCGTGTCGCAACATTGTAGCGTGCACGGGGCCGGAGGTTTGCAGCCTGATATTTTTATTGAGTTTTATTATAGGGAGGCGTAGATTATGTTTTTCATATTTTTCATATTTAGGATAAGCATACGGATTACTTACAAGAAGTGTTGGTAATGTTGAGGATATAGTACATTAGTATAGTGTAAATTTTAATAATAATTATAAACAAAAGCCCTTGATCATTGATCAAGGGCTTTTTTTTGCTCGGGCATTGTGACTTACGTTTGTTCCCATCTTGCTGGTTGACGTTTGATCGGTTGCGGCTCTCACCCGATGACGGCACGGAAATCGCATTGACCGTGGCGGTTGTGCTGAGTGCGGAGGCGGCTAATGAGGTGAGCTTCACTGTCTCCACTGCTGATGGCACCGCTGTTGCCCCAGATGCTACATTGCCGTGATCGACCGGACGCTTTGGTATTGCTGCTGGAGACACGAGCGTTAGCATGGTTAATGACGGCATGGGGTGTGGGGAGAAGAGCAGTTTACCGTGACCCTGAATGCCGATAGTTTGCCTGTCAGGATCAGTTTGGGTCCGCTAGCCACCGCGACGGTGCGTATCGCTGTTTGGAGCCCGCGCATCCGTACAGATCGCCACTGCCCCGCCGTTTTCAGGCCCGTGCTGGGCCAGGGCAGTTGTTCCGGCACCTTGGCCAAACTGCCCATCTCTCAATATAAATCCTGCTATATCAATAACTTGCCTTGAAAAAACCGGAGCACGCCGGTGGCGTTCCGGGAGAGCGTCCCGGGAGGGAAAAGGCATGGACAAGAGGCCGCTTTATCTATATGATGCAGGGTCTTAGGAGCGGGGCCATAGCTCAGCTGGCAGAGCACCTGCTTTGCAAGCAGGAGGTCGGCGGTTCGAGCCCGCCTGGCTCCACCAGAGGTTCCTGTTTTCCGGCGGCTTGATTGTTGCGGGGAACGGTTCCCCTGGGTTGCTGTGTTCTTTAACATTAATGATCTTGTCAAGACGCCGATCAGGTGTATCTGCCTTGTGCGGAGTACCTGCATCGGCGGAGTTGCATCGCTCAGTCAGCGAGCATGCGATCCCGGGATATCTTGGGGTTGCATGGTCAAGCAACTAAGCGCGCATGGTGAATGCCTTGGCGATAAGAGACGATGAAGGACGTGGCAGGCTGCGATAAGCCTCGGGGAGCCGCCAACAGGCTTTAATCCGAGGATCTCCCAATGGGGAAACCCACCCGCACTTGTGCGGGTATCATGCACTGAATCCATAGGTGTATGAGGTAAACCCGGGGAACTGAAACATCTAAGTACCCGGAGGAAGAGAAATCAACCGAGATTCCGTTAGTAGCGGCGAGCGAAAGCGGAACAGTCCGGTGTCTGTATCGCGTAACTGTACAGAGGAACGGTCTGGAAAGTCCGACCATAGAAGGTGATAGTCCTGTACTTGAAGTACGGTTACGCGTTGGATGCCAAAGAGTAGGGCGGGACACGTGTTATCCTGTCTGAAGATGGGGGGCCCATCCTCCAAGACTAAATACTCCTTATCGACCGATAGTGAACAAGTACCGTGAGGGAAAGGTGAAAAGAACCCCTGTTAGGGGAGTGAAATAGACCTGAAACCGTGTGCGTACAAGCAGTCGGAGCCCCATACCCGTTTCGGCGGTGAGGGGTGACGGCGTACCTTTTGTATAATGGGTCAGCGAATTACTGTTGGTGGCGAGCTTAACCGATGAGGGGAGGCGCAGGGAAACCGAGTCTGAACAGGGCGTTCAGTCGCTGGCAGTAGACCCGAAACCGAGCGAGCTATCCGTGGCCAGGGTGAAGGCAGGGTAACACCTGCTGGAGGCCCGAACCGGGTGATGTTGAAAAATCATCGGATGAGCTGTGGATAGGAGTGAAAGGCTAACCAAGCTCGGAGATAGCTGGTTCTCCTCGAAAGCTATTTAGGTAGCGCCTCGTGTATCACCCCCGGGGGTAGAGCACTGTTATGGCTAGGGAGGCATCCCGCCTTACCAAACCATGGCAAACTCCGAATACCGGGATGTGCGGCACGGGAGACACACGGCGGGTGAGAAAATTCGTCGTGGAAAGGGAAACAACCCAGACCGTCGGCTAAGGTCCCAAAATTATGGCTCAGTGGGAAACGATGTAGGAAGGCACAGACAGCCAGGAGGTTGGCTTTAAAGCAGCCATCCTTTAAAGAACGCGTAACAGCTCACTGGTCGAGTCGGCCTGTGCGGAAAATTCAACGGGGCTCAAGCCATATACCGAAGCTACGGGTGTTCGTGTCCTTTCGGGGACGCGGCACGGTAGAGGAGCGTTCTGTAAGCCGTCGAAGGCACGCTGTGAGGCGCGCTGGAGGTATCAGAAGTGCGAATGCTGACATGAGTAACGATAATGCGGGTGAAAAACCCGCACGCCGAAAGCCCAAGGTTTCCTGCGCAACGTTAATCGACGCAGGGTGAGTCGGCCCCTAAGGCGAGGCCGAAAGGCGTAGTCGACGGGCAACAGGTTAATATTCCTGTACTCAGTGTGACCGCGATGGGGAGGCGGAGAAGGCTAGACCGGCCGGGTGTTGGATGTCCCGGTGCAAGCGTGTAAGGAGTGTTTCTAGGTAAATCCGGAGGCACAATCCCCAGGCGTGATGACGAGGCTCTCCCTTGTTGGAGAGTCGGAGCGGTTAATGCCATGCTTCCTGGAAAATCCTCTAAGCTTCAAGTTACATTGAACCGTACCCTAAACCGACACAGGTGGGCGGGGTGAGAATCCTAAGGCGCTTGAGACAACTCTGGTGAAGGAACTCGGCAAAATAGCACCGTAACTTCGGGAGAAGGTGCGCCCCCGGTACGTGAAGGGACTTGCTCCCAGAGCGGAAAGGGGTTGCAGTGACTAGGTGGCTGCGACTGTTTACTAAAAACATAGCACTCTGCAAACTCGTAAGAGGACGTATAGGGTGTGACGCCTGCCCGGTGCCGGAAGGTTAAGTGAAGGGGTCAGCTTCGGCGAAGCTCCGGATCGAAGCCCCGGTGAACGGCGGCCGTAACTATAACGGTCCTAAGGTAGCGAAATTCCTTGTCGGGTAAGTTCCGACCTGCACGAATGGCGCAACGATGGCCACACTGTCTCCACCAGAGGCTCAGTGAAATTGAACTCGCTGTGACGATGCAGCGTACCCACGGCTAGACGGAAAGACCCCGTGAACCTTTACTGCAACTTTGCATTGGACTTCGGTCAGGCTTGTGCAGGATAGGTGGGAGGCTGTGAAGTATGAGCGTTAGCTTGTATGGAGCCGTCCTTGAGATACCACCCTTGTCTGCTTGAGGTTCTAACCTTGGCCCGTTATCCGGGTTGGGAACAGTGCATGGTGGGTAGTTTGACTGGGGAGGTCTCCTCCCAAAGAGTAACGGAGGAGTGCGAAGGTGCCCTCAGCGCGGTCGGAAATCGCGTGTTGAGTGCAAAGGCAAAAGGGCGCCTGACTGCGAGACAGACATGTCGAGCAGGTGCGAAAGCAGGCCTTAGTGATCCGGTGGTTCTTCATGGAAGGGCCATCGCTCATCGGATAAAAGGTACTCCGGGGATAACAGGCTGATTCCGCCCAAGAGCTCATATCGACGGCGGAGTTTGGCACCTCGATGTCGACTCATCACATCCTGGGGCTGAAGCAGGTCCCAAGGGTATGGCTGTTCGCCATTTAAAGTGGTACGTGAGTTGGGTTTAGAACGTCGCAAGACAGTTCGGTCCCTATCTGCCGTGGGCGCTTGGAGATTTGAGAGGAGCTGCTCCTAGTACGAGAGGACCGGAGTGGACGTACCCCTGGTGTTCCGGTTGTCACGCCAGTGGCACCGCCGGGTAGCTATGTACGGACGGGATAACCGCTGAAAGCATCTAAGCGGGAAGCCTCCCTCAAGATGAGATCTCCCTGGATCTTCGGATCCCTGAAGGGCCGTGGAAGACTACCACGTTGATAGGCTGAGTGTGGAAGCGTAGTAATGCGTGAAGCTAATCAGTACTAATTGCCCGTGAGGCTTGACCATGCAACCTCAAGGTTTTAGAGGCGGGTGTCTGCCCGTTTCCCTGAACTTACCTTGAGGCGACTTGAAGCGATGCAGCTTTGACAAGATTATCCGATTTGCCTGGTGGCAATAGCGAGTTGGAACCACCCGATACCATTCCGAACTCGGAAGTGAAACGACTCTGCGCCGATGATAGTGTGGGATTTGCCCATGCGAAAGCAGGACACTGCCAGGCTCTTCATAAAAGCCCTTGATCAATGATCAAGGGCTTTTTTTTGCCTGGCTATTGTGACTCGCGTTCTTCCCTGCCTTGCCGATAGACGTTCGATTCTCAGCGGCGCTCACCCGATGACGGCGTGGACATCGAATGAGAAGATTCGTAAGGAAGTTCCGGACACAATTTTCGCAGGCCGGGAAAGTCAGCCCTGATTGTATGGCTTATGGATGGAAAGGAATTTCCGATCGGCCAATATACGGTTTGGCGAATGGCCGAATGCCGCAGGATAACGCCTTCCTTAATGTGGCGTAAGCTGCAGGTTTCCGTACCAGGGAAAAACAAAGTAATCCATTGATTCTTATGTATATTTTATGGATATTTCTTAAAAGGATAATTCTACCAAACTAAATAAAACATATAGGAAGGAGTATCAGGAAGGAAAAGAGGTGATCCCTTTGTTTGGGAATACTCTCGGCGTAACTCCTTGCGCAGGCAAGTTGAGTTTCAATCGTTGCCTGGTTGCGGTAGCCGTTACATTGAGTGCGCTCTGCTTGATCCCTTCCTCTTCTTTAGCCCAGGCATCAGGCAATCTCCCCCGGCTGTAGACTGGTCGAGGCGTGCGAGGTTTACTCTCGACTGCGATGAGAATGAACACGAGGATGACTGTGACGTCAGCGCCCACCCGCGGACAAAGATGGATACTGTCCGGTCCGGCAGCAGCGGGCTATTCCGTTCAATGCTCACCGTGGGCTTCACGCCGGACAACTGGGATCGGCCACAAACGGTATGGACGCTGGTACACTTGGCACTGGCGCTGCGTTTCTGGTTACCCTCATTTGGGAACTATCGTTCGGAAGACTCGCGCTACGCCGCTCTCAACACCTCGGTTACATTTGAAGTATCCGGCGTTGGAAGGTCAACGCTTGCTTTCTCCGGGGCGACCTGCGAGGTAACTGAGGATGCAGGCACACTGAGGGTGCCGGTTCCGTCGAGTACGGCGACGGTCAGTTACGTGAGCTGTACCGTATCCACTGCTGACGGTAGCGCCGTTGCGCCGAACGACTATAGCGCCGTGAGCGGACCAGCTCTTGGTATTCCGGTCGGAGCCACCAGCGCCTCCGCGGCAATGCCGATGATGCAATGGTGGAGGGAGAAGAGCAGTGTACCGTGACCCTGAACGCCGGCAGTTTGCCGGCCCGGATCAGTTTGGGTACTTCGGCTACCGCAACGGTGCGTATGCTGCCCAGACGGTCGCCCTGGATGGGGAAGCCCTGTATAATGCCAATGCTTGTTAGTTGCCATGATGCAGGTATCTTGGGGGCACCGATTATAGGTGATGCAGTGGCTTGGAGCTCGCGCATCATGGAACATGGAACGAGGTATGAATGGCTTGTATGATTCGGTATTCAACGGTCGGGGAAGTATGCCGCCTCGCGGAGGCACGCCGCTCAGCGACGATGAGATTCGCGCGGTCGTGGATTACCTGGTGAGGGAATCGTCGCCATGAGCGTGCCAGGTTGGGGGCCAGGTTGGGGGGTAGGTCCGATCGTCGCATCCGGGCATTTACGCTGTGCCGTCCGCCCCATTTAGGTCGTTGTATACTGCCTCACCCCGGTTTGTTCGTTCCCACCCCACGATCCTCGGCCATGAGTGCCCCCGCTCCGTTGCCGACGCTGCGTTCGCCTGAATCTGCGCCCTTTTTACTTGAGGCGCGGCATATCGAGTGCGTTCGCAACGAGGTTGTCATCTTTCGCCGGGTAGCGTTTCGCCTGCAGGAAGGAGCGTTACTGCACATCAGTGGGCCGAATGGCAGCGGCAAGACCAGCCTGTTGAGGATAGTGAGCGGTCTGCTGTTGCCCAGCCAGGGCGGTGTATGCTGGCGAGGAGAGGATATACAGCGCGGGCGCAGAGATTTCTTGCGCGAACTCGGCTATCTTGGTCACGTCCCGGGCCTGAAAAAGGAGCTTAGCTGCATGGAGAACCTGAGATTGGCGCTCCTGCTCGACGGTGCTCGTCCCAAGGTCGGCGCCGGCGAGGCTCTGGCGCGGGTTGGTTTGGCAGGGCGGGGGCGGACGCGGGTGGCGGCGCTCTCGGCGGGTCAGCGCCAGCGCCTGGCGCTGGCCCGCCTGTTGGCGACGGACACCCTGCTGTGGCTGCTGGATGAGCCCTTTACTTGTCTGGATCAGGACGGCTCCGCGATGGCGGGCGGACTGATTACCGATCACTGCCTGGCCGGCGGCCTGGTAGTCTTGGTCTCGCACCAGCCGGTCTCGTTTGGGCGCGTCCCGGTGACGCGGTTGTGCCTGTGAGTCCTTCGGGCACCTCCCTGTATCGCGCCTGTGCAGCGCTGCTGCACAGAGATATATTGTTGGCGCTGCGACAGGCTTCCCGGATCCTCAATCCCCTCATCTTGTTCCTGATCGTGATCACCCTGCTCGTTCTGGCTTTGGGGACGGAACGAGGAGGCGCCCGAGAGCTGTGGGCAGGCTCTGTCTGGGTGGCTGCGCTGCTGTCCTCCAGCTTGTCATTGGAGCCTGTTTTTCGGGCCGATTTTGAGGATGGAACCTTGGAGCAGTTATTGCTCTCGCATCATTCCCCGGTGGCATTGGTGGCATCTCGGATCGGGGCCCACTGGTTGCTGAGCGGTGCGCCGTTGGTAGTGATTGTGGCCGTGCTGGGACTCGTCCTGCAGTTGCCGGCCCCGGCCTTGATTGCCTTGCCGTGCTCGCTGCTGCTCGGTACCCCGGTGCTCAGCCTGATCGGCGCGGTGATGATGGCGTTGGCGGTGGGACTGCGTGAGGGCAGTGCGCTGCTCGCTTTGCTGGCTTTGCCCCTGTACGTTCCGGTGCTGATCTTCGGCTCGCAGGCCGCCCTGCACGCGCTGGTCGGGGTGCCCGCGCAGGCGGAGTTCTATTTCCTGGGCGGCATGCTGTTATTGGCGCTGGCGCTGGCCCCGGTGGCGACCGCTTTCGCCCTGCGCGTGCGGATGAGTTGAGTCCGTGTTCCAGCGTTTCTATAAATACGTCTCGCTGCGGGAATTCTACGCGTTGTCCGGAAAGCTCGCGTCCTACTTCGCCTGGTTCGGTGCCTTGTTGTTGGCTGCTGGTCTGTACGGTGGTTTATTGTTGGCGCCACCGGACTATCAGCAGGGCGACGCTTTTCGCATCATTTACGTGCACGTTCCCAGCGCCTGGATGTCGCTGTTTGTGTACGTGACGATGGCGGCCGCGGGTGCAGTGAGCCTGATTTGGAAGGTTAAACTGACGGACGTGATCGCAAGAAGCAGTGCTCCCCTGGGGGCATCCTTTACTTTTTTGGCACTGTGTACGGGTTCCATCTGGGGCAAGCCGACGTGGGGGGCCTGGTGGGTATGGGACGCACGTTTAACCTCTGAATTGATCCTTCTTTTTCTATACCTGGGCTATATGGCGCTGCAGTCGTCCATTGAAGACCGGCGCAGCGCGGCCCGGGCCGGCGCGGTACTGGCCCTGGTGGGAGTGGTCAACATTCCCATTATCCACTATTCGGTGGAATGGTGGAGCACCTTGCATCAGAAAGCCACGATCGCCAAGTTCGGTGCCCCTTCCATACACATCAGCATGCTGGTACCCCTGCTGTTGATGGCTGGTGCCTTCATGTGCTACTATGCTTGGGTCACTTTGTTGCGCGCACGCAGCGAGATTTTGGCTTACGAGCGTAACAGCGCATGGGTGCATGAATTGGTTGTGGCGCGTGGCGTGAGCATGGAATGAGTGCCCTGATCGAGTTTTTGCGCATGGGCGGTTATGGACCGTACGTTTGGTCGTGTTACGGGTTGACCGCGGTTGTCTTGTTATTGAATGTTTTGGTTCCGCTGTATCGTGAGCGGCGCTTTCTGCGCCTGTTAGCGATGGATCGGAACCCGGAGCAGTCATAAAATGAGGATCCGGCGCAAACGCATGGTGGCTGTTTCCGGCATCCTGCTGGTAGCCGTCTCTGGCGTAACGCTGATGTTGATCGCCTTCGAAAAAAACCTGCTTTATTTTTACATCCCCAGCCAGGTGGTGGCGGGAGAGGCACCGTCGCAGCGTACTTTTCGCGTAGGTGGCCTGGTGCGCAAGGGCAGTGTCCGGCGCGACGCGCAGAGCTTGGTGGTCCATTTTGTATTGACGGATCATGGCCAGGATATGGCAGTCTCTTATGATGGCGTGTTGCCGGACTTGTTTCGTGAAGAACAGGTGATAGTAGCCGACGGGCGCTTGCTTGCCGATGGGAGCTTTGAGGCGGTGCAGGTGCTGGCCAAGCACGACGAGAATTACATGCCGCCCGAAGTGGCTGATGCCCTGGGCCTGAAGCCGAACGGCCCGATGCAAGTCCCGCTGCGGACGACGCAATAGGGGGCCGGGCCATGATCGCGGAACTGGGTCTGTTTGCCTTGGTGGCGGCCTTGGGGGTGGCCTTGGTGCAGGCGATATTGCCGTTTGTCGGAGCCGGTCTGAATGCCCGCCCCTGGATGGCGGTGGCGGTGCCCGCCGCCCGCCTGCAATTCCTGTTTTTGCTGCTGGCCTTTGGTGCCCTGACGTACTCGTTTGGCGTCAACGATTTCTCCCTGGTCTACGTGGCGGATAACTCGCACTCCGCCCTGCCGCTTGCCTATAGGTTCTGTGCGGTTTGGGGAGACCATGAAGGCTCTTTGCTGCTTTGGTCGCTGATCCTGGGGCTATGGACCTTTGCCGTGACCTTTTCCGGGCACCGTCTGCCAGAGCGCTTCCATGCCCGCATACTGGGCGTGTTGGGATTTATCAGCGTGGCTTTTCTGTTGTTCATGCTGTTCAGCTCGAACCCGTTTGAACGGCATTTGCCGGCGCCGATTGAAGGGGGGGATTTGAATCCGCTGTTACAGGACCCCGCCTTCGTCATCCATCCGCCCATGTTGTATGCCGGCTACGTTGGCTTTGCAGTGGCGTTCGCGTTTGCCATTGCCGCCCTGCTGGAGCGAGACCTTGATCATCGCTGGTCGCGCTGGATGCGCCCCTGGGCCCTGGCCGCCTGGCTGTTTCTTACTCTTGGCATCGCGCTTGGCAGTTGGTGGGCATATTATGAACTGGGCTGGGGAGGCTGGTGGTTTTGGGACCCAGTGGAAAATGCCTCCTTTATGCCGTGGCTGTTGGGGACTGCCCTGATTCACTCCCAGGCTGCCACCGATCGGCGCAAGGCATTCGGCAGTTGGACCGTGCTGCTGGCGATTTGCGCTTTCACGTTGAGCCTGATCGGCACCTTCCTGGTGCGTTCCGGCATATTAACTTCGGTACACGCTTTTGCCTCCGATCCGGACCGCGGCATTTTCATTTTGGGCATACTCGCGGTGGTGGTCGGCAGTTCCCTGGCTTTGTTCGCCTGGCGAGGCCGGGATTTGCCGCATGGTGCCGATTCTCAGCCGCTGTCCCGCGAGACCCTGTTGCTGATTAACTCCACACTGCTCGTGGTGATCACTGCGACCATTTTACTGGGCACACTATATCCGCTGCTGGTCCAGGCCCTGGACCTGGGCAAACTGTCCGTGGGTGCCCCTTATTTCAATACCGTCTTTTTGCCGCTGATGGCGCTGTTGATCATTGCGATGGGACTGGGTCCGCTGACGCGCTGGCAAAGCGACCGGGCCCGGCGTCTCTGGCGTGAAATGCGCTACGTCTTGTGGGGAAGTTTGCTGTTGGGCGTCTCCTGTGCGCTGATGCTCGGCACCGCCCGCTTTCTGCAGGCTGCGATCGGCATTGCCCTTGCGCTCTGGGTGGTGCTGGGAATAGCCACTGCACTTCGGGTCCGTTTGCGCGAGCGGGGTCTGCGTGAGTTGCGGCAAATCCCCAGCGGTTTCTGGGGCATGTGCCTGGCGCATATTGGCTTGGCAGTGACTGTATGCGGGATCGTGGTCAGCGGCACCTACAGCACGTTGGCGCATGAGCGCATGGCACCTGGATCAAGCGCTGAATTGTCCGGCTATACTTTTCACATGGAAGACTTGAAGAAAATGGCAGGGCCGAACTACCAGGCCACCGATGCAGAGTTTCACGTGTCGCGCGGTGGGCAGGCGGTCGCGGTGCTGCATTCGCAAAAGCGCATCTACCTGGTCAGGGACAACACGATGACCGAAGCCGGCATTGACGCGGGCCTGTTTCGGCATCTGTACGTTTCCCTGGGAGAGCCGCTGGGCGATGGCGAGTGGAGCGTAAGCCTGTACTATAAACCTCTGGTGAACTGGATTTGGCTGGGAGCATCGCTGATGGCGCTGGGCGGGCTGCTGTCCGCGGCGGATCCGCGTTACCGACGGGCCGCCCGCCGCTACACGCTTGATACCTGGTCCTTGTCTGCCGTTCGTGCCGCCCACCCAATTGGGCGCTGACCAGGCGGAAACTTTGCTTCTCCATGAATGATGAGCAAGGCGGAACACTCCCTGCTCTTTCTAAGAGTGCTGCCTCTGCTGCGTGCGCGGCGCGCCTCCGCGCCTGGATTTGCGGGTTAGCTGATGGTGCGCTACGGATTACCGCTGGCCGCCTTCGTGCTGTTGCTGCTTTTATTCGGCATCGGGTTGCGCCTGGACGTGCGCAGCGTTCCTTCCCCGCTGATCGGCAAGCCGTTGCCGGCGTTTACGCTGCCCCAGCTGCACAACCCGGAGCGCTTGGTGTACTCCGGCGAATGGGAAGGACAGGTGGTGTTGCTGAATGTATGGGCTTCCTGGTGCGTGGCTTGCCGTGAGGAGCACCCGCTGCTGATCGAGTGGGCGCGGGACGCTGATTTTCCCTATCCTATCTACGGGCTGAACTATAAGGATGACCGGCAGTTGGCGCTGCAGTGGCTGGCCCGCCTGGGTGATCCCTATCGGTACAGCGCCTACGATCCGGCTGGCAAGGCAGGCTTGGACCTGGGAGTGTACGGAGTGCCGGAAACTTACGTGCTGGACGCGACCGGTATCATCCGCTATAAGCACATTGGCCCGGTCACCCGGGCCGACTGGGAGCACAAGCTCCTGCCGCTGCTGACGAGCCTGGAGACACCGCCGGGATGAGGGTGACGCTGCTCTTGCTGGTGGGATGGATGCTGGCCGGAGCACTGCCGGCCTGGCCTGCCGCGGACGTGCCGCTGGAATTCAGCAGCCTGGAGCAGGAACAGCGTTACTGGGATCTTTTACAGGAACTGCGCTGCATGGTGTGCCAGAACCAGTCCTTGGCCGACTCGCACGCCGATCTGGCGCAGGACATGCGCGATCAAGTGTATGGAATGATACAGAGTGATTACGATAATGAGCAGATCATCGGCTACCTGGTAAGCAGGTACGGTAATTTCGTACGCTACCGTCCTCCTTTCACTATCTCCACTTATGTGCTTTGGTTTGCTCCTTTGCTGATGGTGTTGGGCGCCGCCGTGTTCGTCACGCTGCTGGTGCGCCGCCGCTCCGGCAAGGCCGAAGGAGAGGCTGCCGGGCGGGAGCAGTCCACGGAACCGGGTGCCCTTTAGATGTTCTGGCTATTGGCGGGCATGCTGCTGGGTGGCGCGGTTGTGCTCTTGTTCTATCAACTGCTGAGCACCCGCCCCGGGCAATTGCGCGTGCTGGGGGAACTGCGCATCTACCGGGAAAAGTTGGCCTGGCTGCACCGGGAACGGCAGCAGGGGCGTTTGCCTGATGAGCAGGAGGAGTCCTTGCGGCGCGACTTGGAGCGCACTCTACTACAGGCCCTGGGCGAAGAAGCGATGGAGCCGCCGCGCGTGCGTTTACTGTGGCCCGCGCTGGGGCTCGTTGCGTTGCTGCCGTTGTTCGTCGTGGTCCTGTACATGGAGTTGGGCACCCCGCAACTCGCGCAGCTCCGGATGCAGGGGGAACCGCTTCCGGGTACCGCTGACCGCTCATCCGTTTCGCCGGATGAGCGCGTCAAACAGCTGGGTCTGTTCCTGCAGCAGCAGCCGGATCATGTCGATGCCTGGTTCGAGCTGGCGGAACTGCACATGGGGAGGGGGCAGTATTCGGAAGCGGCGCAGGCCGCAGAACGCCTGCATGCGTTGAGGAATGAAGATCCCAGGGCATTGCTGCTGTATGCCGACGCATTGGCCATGGCCCACGGAGGGCGTCTTCGGGGCCGTCCGGCCGAGTTGGTGGCGCAGGCTTTGGTGCTGGCACCGAACGATAAAGTCGCGCTGTGGTTGTCTGGCATGGCCGCCCGGGAGCAGGGGGACTCGGTAGCGGCGCTGCGCTATTGGCGCCAACTTGAGCCGGTACTGGAGGGGGAGGAATTGGATTCCCTGCAAGCGATGATCCAGGACGCCGCGGCGTCCTCCCAGGAGGAACCGGAAGCATCATTGCCGACTGCCGGGGAAGGTGCGGCCTTGCTACAGCTTGAAGTTTCGTTGCATGACTCCCTGCAGGAGCAGGTGCAGCCGGAGGATGCCGTCTATATATTCGCCCGTGCCCCTTCCGGGCCGCCGATGCCAGTAGCAGTGATGCGGAAACAGGTTCGAGATCTGCCGCTGCGCGTCACCCTGGACGATTCGATGGCAATCATGCCCACGCAGCGGCTCTCGGCTTTCGATCAGGTACAGGCAGGTGCTCGCATATCCTTCTCCGGCGATGCCCTGGCGCGCAGCGGTGACTTGCTGGCCACTCCGGTGAGCGCAACCGTGGGCGCGGTGGAGCCGGTTCAGCTCGTTATTGATCATGCACTGCCATAGCCTGCGGTCTGTTGTCCAATAGGGGTAGGACCGGGCGGGATTTAGCAGCCGTTCGAGAGCGAAAGCATGGCGGTAGCCAGGCTGGAAGGATTGGCCCGTTGGTAAAAAGACCGGCCGGGGCAGGTGCACCGGGCACAGCCTGCCAGGCATAAATTGCCGCGTGGTTTACCGAGTATAGTGAGTAAAGCCGGCGTGTATTCGGTGGCCCGCCGGTAGCGCGTTTGCGCGGCTTCGATGCGCGTTTTGCCGGGCACCGGCCATTAACGGGCCGTCCACCCACCGTCCACTTTAAGGCTGGCTCCCGTGATGAGTGCCGCAGCATCCGAGGCCAGAAAGACGACGGCGTTGGCAACGTCGTGAGGGTTGCCAATTTTACCCAATGGGATATTGGCGGTAATGAATCGCTTAAACGCTGCATCACTGAACATAGGCTCGGTCATCGGCGTTTCAATAAACGTTGGAGCGACGGAGTTCACTCGTATGGATTCTGCCGCGAATTCGATGGCCAGGGCCTTGGTTAACCCTTCCACTGCATGCTTGCTGGCGCAATATACGGTTCTATCAGGCGCCCCCACGTGTCCCATTTGCGAAGACAGGTTAATAATACTGCCACCGTTCCCTTGCTGCAGCATGATGCCTACGACTTTTTGGGTGATTTTGAATAACGTACTGACGTTGAGGTTCCATATTTTTTCCAGCGTCTCCGGTGACACTTCCAGGAAGGGCTGCGGAATATTCGTCCCCAGGTTGTTAACCAATACGTCCAGGGGTTTGAAGTTTTCAATTTCGCTCAGGAACCCTGTGCGGGAAGCGTCTGCCGGAAAGGGAGTTAGCAGGCTGCCGGCTTCCTTTTGCAGGGAAGCCAGGTCGCTCTCACTGCGGGCTACGGCAATTACTTCCGCGCCACAGGCAACCAGTCCGAGGGAGCATTGACGGCCAATTCCCCTGGAAGCCCCGGTCACCAGGGCGCGTTTCCCCGTTAACAGATCAGCTTGAAAGGGATGCTTGTAAGTTTTTGTATTGACTGGAATTTTCATAATGTACCGGCTTCAACCCTGGGTGCCCTGCGCGAAACAGGAGCCTCCACCGGTGGAGATTTTCGTCATCTAAACTCAATGGTGGGAAACGACAATGCTTCGGCTGTTAAGGGAACGGGGGACGGTATTTGCGTCCGGGTGCCATTTTACTCTACCTTACCCGGGTGCAAAATAGTAAGTGCAGCCGGAACGTGAACGCTGTTTCGGTAATTTTCCGCTTGATTTTTCCACGGGAGAATCGGACATGATACGTAAACTAAAGGAGGGTGTCAGCTGTGAGCAGGCTGTTTCTGATGACACCAGGGTAAGGAAAACAGTGGAGTCCATCCTGGCGGATATTCAGATGAAAGGTGATGCCGCCGTTCGTGAATACGCTAAAAAATTCGACCACTGGGAAGGTGAGACCTTCCTCCTTTCTAAAACCGAAATCGATGCCTGCTACCAGCGCCTGGATGCGCAGGTGATTGCCGACGTTCAATTTGCGCAGGAGCAAGTGCGGAACTTTGCTCTTGTGCAAAAGGATGCTATCAGGGAAGTGGAGGTTGAGACGCTTCCGGGTGTCGTGTTGGGCCATAGGAACATCCCGGTGGACCGCGTTGGTTGCTATGTCCCGGGAGGCAAGTACCCGCTGGTGGCCTCGGCCCACATGAGCGTGGTGACTGCGAAGGTGGCAGGTGTAAAGGAAATTATCGCATGTGCGCCGCCATTCCACGGGGAGCCCAATCCCGCCATCGTTGCAGCCATGGACATGGGAGGCGCCGATGAAATTTATTGCCTGGGTGGAGTGCAGGCAGTGGGTGCCATGGCGCTGGGAACAGAGTCGATAGCCCCGGTTGATATGCTGGTCGGCCCCGGGAACGCCTTCGTTGCTGAAGCAAAGAGACAATTATTTGGACGCGTCGGAATTGACCTTCTGGCGGGACCGACCGAAACTTTAATCATTGCCGATGAAACCGTGGATGGAGAGCTTTGTGCTACCGACCTGCTTGGGCAGGCGGAGCATGGGCCTACTTCTCCAGCGGTGTTGCTGACAAACTCCGAGAAATTGGCCCGGGATACCATGGACCAGGTTGAAGTCCAGCTAAAGAAATTGCCTACCGCTGAAATCGCCGGAAAGGCGTGGCGGGACTATGGACAAGTGATCGTCTGTGACAACTACGAGGAAATGCTGCAAACGGCCGATGATATTGCCTCCGAGCACGTCCAGGTGATGACTCGAGATCCGGACTACTTCCTGAACAACATGAAGAATTACGGTGCCCTGTTTCTTGGCCCGCAGACAAACGTTTCTTATGGCGACAAAGTGGTTGGAACCAATCACACGCTGCCTACCAGGAAAGCGGCGCGTTACACGGGTGGTTTGTGGGTGGGAAAGTTCATCAAAACCTGCACCTACCAGCGCCTGACTGAGTCAGCCTCGCGGTACATCGGCGAGTATTGTTCCAGGCTTTGTGCCCTGGAAGGTTTCATGGGCCACAAGGCCCAGGCGGATATCCGGGTGCAGCGCTATAGTGAAGGGAAATAGCCGCGTTTGAGGTCGATGTCCGTTCGATGGTTGTGGGCAGTGAGGTGTTTTCACCAGGCTGATACATGTTTCGGTGAGGGTTGCGAGTCGGGAGAGCGCCGGCTTGGTTGCCGCTCTTTTGTCAGCACTGGAAAAGCAGATGTTTGCTGCTCGGCCAGTACGGCATAGTGGGGAAACAGCCGTAACACCATTCACATGTAAGGATAAAAGTTGCCGGGGCAGCAGGTGACCGCGACTGGGGACGCCGGCAGGCTGACCGGGAAGCCAATGAAAGGCGGTTATCCGGCAGCCGGTGCGTGGCCGGTACCGGCGACGTGCAGCGTATAGGGCGGATTTTGACGCTCCGGCGCAAAAGGGGCGATTGATCGGTAAATTGTGTTTGAGCCGCTTCCTGGAAAAGTTCCAACGATGTCTTTCAACCCATTGCCCTTGATATTATTGCCGGGTGCCTTGTGTGACGAGACCTTGTTTCAGCCCCAAGTGGCGCATTTCAGTGCTGATCGACCGGTATTGGTGGGTGACTTTAGTGATTGCGATTCGATACAGAAAATGGCGAAAAAAATACTACGCGCCGCACCGGACACCTTTGCCCTTGCCGGTTTGTCAATGGGAGGCATTGTCGCTTTTGAGATCATGCGTTGCGCATCAGAAAGAGTGGAGCGCCTGGCGTTACTGGATACCAATCCCCGTGCCGAGTCGTCGGATCGAAAGTTGATGAGAGCGGAACAGATGCAGACAGTTGAAGCGGGCGGCGTGGAAGCACTGCTGTACCTGGTTGAATCTTTCTATTTTCCCCGCTACGTGTCCCCGGCAAGACTGGACGATGAATCATTGAAGGGCGTTGTCATGGCAATGGCGAGAAAAGGCGGTTTGAAAGCGTTTTTCGAGCAATGGCAGGCATTGCTGGGCAGGCCGGACAGTGGCCATATCCTCCCGCGAATTCAATGCCCGACGCTGGTCCTGTGTGGCGAGCATGATGCAATGTGCGCCCCGGAGGTCCATCGTGCGATGGCGCAAGAGATTCCTGACTCGAGCCTGCAGATTGTTCCCGGCAGCGGACACCTGAGCACCCTGGAGGCTCCGGGAGAGGTGAATGCCTTACTGGAAGGCTGGCTGAACTGATGGCGAAATCAGATCCGCATAATGATTTTCGCCGGCGCCTGCTTGAGGGCGAGTTGCTGGTCGGAACTTTTGTGAAATCGCCTTCAATGGTGGTGGCGGAGGTTCTGGCGCAAACAGAGCTGGACGTCCTTTGTTTTGATACGGAGCATGCACCGTTTGATCGCAGGGATACGGACGCCACGTTGCTGGCGTGCAGGCACGCAGCCAAGCCTGCGCTGGTGCGCGTGCCCTCGAGCGCGCCCGAACACACCCTGAATGCCTTGGATTGTGGCGCCACGGGTATTGTTGTACCCCACGTGAGCAGCGTGGAAAGCGCCCGGTCGTGCGTGGCGAATGCTCGTTACGCAAGCGCGGGTAGAAGTTATGCGGGCTCTCCACGGGCGGCTGGATACGGCGCTAACAGCATCGCCCAAAACGTACAAAGCAATAAAAGAGATACGACGGTTATTACTCAAATTGAAGACCTTGACGCCTTGGATTGCATAAGTGAGATCGCCGGGGTGAAAGGCATCGACTGCTTCTTCATCGGCATGATGGACTTGACGCTTGCGTTGAATGCGAACAGTGCGCAGGACTCATCCGTCATTGAGGCGGCTGAAGGTATTTGCGATGCCGTGCGATCTGCCGGTGGCAGGCTGGGAATATTTATTCCCCTGGTTCAGGATCTTCCTTTCTGGCTGGACCGGGGGGTTACCTTGTTTCTACTGGCTTCCGATCACGTGTTTATCAAGCAGGGAGCCGCGCAACTGGTTCACGACGTCCGGGAACATTTTCCCCGGTGACGCCGTGCAGGCTAGAGTTTTCGATCTGCCCGGGGATCGGAATTGATCCTTCCCGCCCGCAACGATTGGACTGATACAGGTTGCCTTTTCCTTTCAGGGGCAGTTGGCGGTTGGCGGGGCTTCGTTACAGCTTCGGACCCGGCGTTGCCGGATTGATAATGGAATATGAGTCCGCGTGGGGTGCGCGCAACGGAAGGTGTGACGGTTCAATGAGCCTGCGGCGGGTCATGGATGCGTGCATGGGCAAGGGACTGCCGGAGACCAGGCGATTCATCGTGCATGAGACGGCAGAGCTACGCCGGATACAAAGAGACCTGCCGGGGCAGGCCAAGGCGGCCTGTTACGCTGCGTGCTGAGCGCCGCAACTGCAGCGATCGGATTTCAACCGGCTAATACCGCGCCCTGGGCCAGTGCTTCCAGCTTGGCATAAGTGATCTCAACGTCCACTGCGCCAAAGCCGGCGAAGGTTCCAAAGCCGCAATCCGATCCGGCGACGACCCTTTCCCTGCCTACGATGTCAGTAAACCGGCGAATGCGCTGGGCAACCAACTCCGGATGCTCCACGAAGTTGGTGGTGCTGTCGATCACGCCGGGAACCAGCACCTTATCATCGGGGATCGCGTTTTTGCGCTCACGAAAAACGATCCATTCGTGAGCATGGCGGGGGTTGGAAGTCTCGAACAGAAGATAGCGCGCCTTAATGCTCATGAGGGTGTTAAACACCTTGCTCATGGGGATGTCGCAAATGTGCGGTCCCTCGTAGTTGCCCCAGCAGATATGCACCCGAACGCGCCCGGGATTAATGCCTCGCAGGGCATCATTCAGTACCTCCACGTGGCTGTCTGCAATTTTGACGAATTCCTCGTCAGACAGGTCATTAAACAGCATGTGCCGTGACAGTGCCAAATCGGGGCAATCCAACTGCAGCAGCAGGCCGGAATCGACTATGGCCTCATACTCCGGCTTCATGGCTTCCCCCAGCGCCGCCAGGTAATTTTCACGACTGGCGTAGTGCCGGTTTGGCAGAAACAGGGCAATAACACCCGGCGAAGCCGCGTTCATAAAGCCTTCCGCGGCACCGTGTTTGTGCATCGCCGATTTGAGATTATCGATATCAGCGTGCAGGTCGTTGTAGTTTTTTGCCTTGACCTCACCGGTGCAAAACGGTCTTGCGTATTGCGGGGTGCCCCCGCTGGCGGCGATGCGCTGTAGAAAGGCAGGGAATAATTGCAAGTCCCTGGGAGGGTTTCGGGGACTGTCACCGCTGAAGCCGTGGTAGCGGTCTTTAACGTAGGTGGCGTAGGATATTTTTGACGTCTCGCCGTCGGAAACAACGTCAATCCCGGCCTTGACCTGCCTCGCCACCGTGGCATCCACGTTCTTCGCCATGACGGTGGAAAACACGGCCTGATCGCAGGGGCTCCCCTTATCGCGGGCGAAAATACAGTCAACTACCTCCTGGCTGCGCGGCAGGGAGCCGACGTGAGTGGTTAAAATACGGTCAGGCACCGGTACTTACCGCTTCGGATTGCGCGGCCCGAAGCCGGGCCCGGTAGACTTGGGTGAACACCGATAATTCATCAAACAGGGTCCACTCTTCCTGGATTTTTCCATGTTCAACGAGGTAATGGCTTGCTCCGAGGATGAATATTTCGGCACCCGTGGGAGGACCGTACAACGCAGCGCCCTGGTGCTTGCCTGACAGCGTCCAACGCACTGCCAGGTCGATTTTCTGCCCAGGCTTGCTGACGCCGTGGCTCGGCTGACAGCACACGTGATCCACTGAGAACCTGAGCGTGGACAGGGTCCCCAAAAGCTGTAGATAAAACTCGGCAATTTCCCGCTGCCCCTTCAATATTCTCCCGGCCGGAGCGCATAAGCGGGCATTTTCGGCATAGTTTTGATAGACGTCGCCCAGCATTCGGGCGTTCCAGATGTTTTGCAGCACGCTGCGAATGAACGACTCGGGCTCTTCCTGCGCACCAGCGCTGAATTCGATGCGCCTCCGGTCAATTTTGGAGAGGCGTTCGAGTTCACTGTTTTGCCAGTTGACAAGGCGTTCGGTGGGGGCGCTCTGCGCCTGTTTCCTGGCTACCGCGTGAGGATCCAAACCCAGTTGTTTGACCAGGGAAAGGTTGTCGCGTACCAGCCATTCCTCAACAACTTTATTGGCCTTAACAATGCAATGGGCGATAGTGTAGATGGCGGCGTGCCTGTTCGTGGCGCCGCCAAAGCCACTGTCGCCCAGGTTTGTCATATGTGACAGAATCCGGTGCGAGGTATGAAACCCCTCTGCGTCGTCGCCTCCCCAGATAACGTTTTCCGCGTGCAGGGTTCGATCCGGAAATGCCGCAAGAGTGTTCAGCGTGTTTTGTACGACCTCTTCCGATCCAACGAAGACGTCGGCAAGAGTGTATACCGGGCAATCCTCGGAATAATAATCGTAGCACAGGCCCACCTGCTTCCCTTCCCAAATCCGGTGGGTGATGCGCAGAATATAATCCACGATGTCAGTGAATTCCTCGTCAAACCCGGCCAGCCTGCCTCCCTCTTTTGCGGTTTGCGGTGCCTTGTCGAAGTGGTGTAGAAGTCTTGCGCGCTGAGGATGCACGGGAGTCTGCCTGAAAATTATCCCGCGCCGCTGAATTGGGCCGGCTCGGGGTGCTCGCCGCCGCGCACAACAACAACGTCCGCTGCCTCACTGCCCGAGTTGCTAAATGTTCTCGGCAGCCCGATAGGAACGGTGAACAGGTCTCCGCGGCTCAGGGTCAGATCCAGCCGCGTAGTGGTTACCGTCAGGTTGCCCCGGTGCACAAACAATACTTCCTCTTCCGCTCTCACGTGCTCTGCCACCCGCGCCCCCGGTTGCAGCACCAGGCGCCGCACCTGGAACCCGTGGGCCCAGCTGATTTTCCCTGCACCGATGTTTTCTCCGGGGTTCTCCGTTCCCAGTACAGCCAGTTCCCGCACCCCGTTGCAACAGCTTAAGCTGCCTTCATTGGCACTGTCTAACTCATCGTTGCTTTGCACACAGCCTGACATTTCTGAAGCATTCATCCTGCGGTACCCCGCAACGTCCTGCATGGTTGTGGGGGCCACCACGACGCCGTCTTCCGGTACGGGAGTGCCGTCGGAGGTGTCGATCAAGCGCCCGTCCTCCAGTAACACCAGGCCGTAGGGTTTGGCGTTCTCAAAAACATAAGGCGCCCAGGTCACCTTCCCGGGAGTTCCCTGCTCATCCACGCCGAGCATGCTGAGCAGGAAGCCGTCATCGGCCCCCACGTTTTCAAATCCCCGGAATACCCGGGTAGGAATAGAAATGGTTCCCCCCTTGTTGAGGACCAGTTCGCCGTCACTGCCGTCATGTCCCCAAGTAAATTTCCACTGGCCTTCCTGTACGACAAAAACCTCGGCGGTGTTGTGGCTGTGATGAGAATTTTTACAACCGTGTGGTTGCCTGGCTGCGCCCATGTCAAACCCGTGGGGAATGTTGATGTGTACTACCTGGTTGGCATTCTCCGCAACGCCGGCGCCAATCAGGCAGTAGTTTTCCTTTTTGTCATTGCCGGGAGTTTTGGCGTCAATGAATGCAGTCCGGCAGGGAATCATGTCGCTGGAACGAACCACCCTTTTGTGGATATCGTCAACTGGCTCGTTTTGATGATTGGTCATCGCAATGGTCTCCGCAGGTTCAGCCGCCAGGTGCAAAATGTCCCGCACAGGAGGGCAATCCAAGTGGTCCCCGCATTCCAGGAACAATAGCAACGATAACAAAATTGTGCCCGGTGTAAAGCTCATTTTATGGTCCCGGATGGCCGATGGCTCCGATCGGCGGCTCATCAACCGTGAGCTCCGGGCTACCCGGTGAAACGTCACGCTCCCGCAGTGCGCGCTCGGAGCGAGCGGCCCTTGAACGTATGGCAGGGACAACGAACGCGAAGGCGTTGAGGGTGATGGTTTGCCATCGGCAGAGGGTGGCTGTGCCGTGCGGGAGACGATCGCTGTACCCGGCAATTGCTGTCTGGGTGGGAAGTTTAAGGGCGCGATCATTGCCCAGGATGCGGTGGAAGTGCGCGTTGGCCCCAAAACGCCAACCGGAGAAGAGAGCCGCCCGCATGAGTCAACGATCGCTTGACCGGGGGACGACTTGCCACCAGGCGCGATTTTTATGTTGATTATTAGGATATTTTCAGTGGAGCACTGGCGCTTGTGGTTACTTTGTAGCAAGTGCCGAATCATACCTCGATGGGGTTGACATACATACCATGGTTGGGGTAATGTTCGCCGGGTTTACTTAATCAATCTGCGCTAGGGAGGCTCCGGTTGATTGGTGTCCGGGTACTGCTGACAATCCATATAAGACGGGAGTCGATTTATCATGATTATGAAGGGAACCAATATGTTTGGGAAATGGTTTTTACCATTCACCGCCGCAGTTATGGCGGCTGCTTATGTAGCCCCAGCCATGGGGGAAGAGCTTGAGGAGGTTTTGGTCACCGCTCAAAAGCGGCAGGAGAACCTGCAGGACATAGGCCTCTCTGTTACCGCCTTGGATGCTGAAGGATTGTCCAGGGCCGGCATTGATGATCTCTCGCGCATTGAACTGGTCACTCCCGGGGTTTCCTATGGATACATAGGCTCAGACGCCAAGGTCGCCATTCGCGGCGCGAATTCCAACAACACCTTCGCGGATAATTCATCCGTCGTGGGGTTCTTTGTCGATGGCGTGTACCGCCCCAGGGCCTCACAGCAAAGCCAGGCGTTCTTCGACGTTGAACGCGTCGAGGTCCTGAAAGGTCCGCAGGGGACTCTCTATGGACGCAACACCTTTGCCGGCGCGATAAACCTGTACACCAACAGGCCTGACCTGGAAAAGATGAGTGGCAATATAGACGTGTCCTCGGCCCGTTATGAGAAGGTACGCACGGAGGGCGCCGTTAATGTTCCTCTCGGCGAGAGGTTTGCCATGCGTTTCGCGGGGATGTCGGAGACCAGCGATGGCTGGATCGAGAATGCCGGGCCTGGTGGTGACTTGGGGGAAGACGATGACGTTAACTACCGTGTCTCGGCTCTTTGGGTGCCTACAGACGATATCGAGGTCCTGGTTCGTTTCACGGCCATCAGCGAGGAGGGCACCACGCCGGGTATTTTTGCGGCTGAAGGTCATTGTCGTCCGGTAGACGGCAATGGTCTTACGGATGCATTTGGACAGTTTGTCGATTGTCAGAATCCGGCCCAGGGATCGGCCGGCGTCGATTCTGATTTTGATGAGCCCTGGCAAGTGAATTACGACGTTCCAAACACCCGGGACAATTCAGAAGAAAATCTCACTCTTGACGTGAATTGGAGCCCGAGGTTTTCCCCCATACCCATAAACGTCCGGTACATCGGCTCTTACACTGACTTCGACAGCGAGTTTGACTTCGACGGCGACTTCAGCGGCAATTTGGGCTATGCCTACTACTGGGACGAGGGCACTGAATCCTACACGAACGAGCTTCAAGTGAGTTCCAATGATGATGAAAGCCGCTTTAAGTGGACTACAGGGATCTACTACTCGGTTGATGAGATCGGTTTTGGATTTTCCCAGCTCCGTACTTCAAGCGTTGGACCGAGAACGAGGATGGCGGCGGATCAAGCCCAGCCTCAGCCGAACATACTTACGATCCTGGACGGCACCACACTGGTAGACGCCTTTGGCGGTGGCATCTTCAGTGCCTTTGCAAGCTTCCAGGAGATCGAAACCACCACCCTTGGACTCTATTTCCAAGGGGTATTTTCGGTCACGGATGCAGTTCGCCTGATTGGCGGTGTCCGATACAACGATGAGGAAAAAGATACGGTCAGCTTCACCTCTGCCCCGCCTGCTGACTCTGAGGGCAATCCCTTGTCCGGGAGTAGTCCGAGAGAGGACCTCCGGCTTGGTCTGGGCGGCTCTCGACCGCGCGATGTTTACACCTACACCCCTAACCCGGCCACGTCAGCGGACCGCAGTTTCGACGATATCACTTGGCGTGCGGGTGTTGAGTTTGATGCAAATGAGGACATATTGCTTTATTTCAACGTCGCCACAGGCTTCCTGTCGGGAGGAGTGAACGCAAATGGCACTCCTTTCGAATCCCAGGAATCACTGGCCTACGAAGTGGGAGTCAAGAGCAGGTGGCTGGAGAACCGTTTGCAGCTCAACGCGGCTGTCTACTTCAACGAGTTCTCTGAGCTGACGACCCAACAGTTGGTCGAGACCCAACCGGGGGTATTTCAAACGTTCACTGTAAATGGGGGCGAAGTGGACACGCTCGGCCTGGAGATCGAGGGTCTCTGGTTTCCCACGGACCAGTTGTTTCTCAGTGCCGGGCTGTCTTTTATCGATAACGAGTTCGGTGAATTCGGTGTAAACAATCCTTTCCAATTGATAAATGGCGTTGAAACCACTCCCAACTTTATCGACCTGGACGGTTTGACACCGCCCTGGTCGCCTGATTTCACCGCGAGTTTGAGTGCGGGTTTCGACATTGGTCTGGGCCAGAATGGCAAGGTGACCCCTTATGTTCAGTTCTACTACTCCGATTCGTACAACACGGACGACGTCGTTACCTATAGTACCCAGGTACAGGATTCGTATACCAAGACGGATCTGCGGTTAATCTGGACCTCGCTTAACGAGCAATGGGAAGTGGAGGCCTTCGTCGAGAACATTGAAGACGAGGCGGTGCTTGCCCGTACCAACGTAGGTGGCGAGGACTTGGTGCAAACCAGTTACTTGTACCCCCGAAACTATGGCATGATGTTGAAGTTTCGTTTTTAGGGAGAGACTGTTCAAAGGATCAGGGCCAATCTCTACTTGGCGCGCCGCAGTAGTACTGCCGGGTGAGGGTTAGCGGTAAAATCCGCTTCTAGGGGGCGTCCCTGGTGCTGCGTCCGGGGGTTGATCCGTAATGTCGCAGGAATGCGCGTGAGCTCACCCGTACAGTCTCTTTGTGGTCAACGGGCCTCCCTGTCCCCGCAGCTTGTATTGCCCTCTCGTGTGCTGCTGCTTCCTTTCCCGGCGAGCGCGCACAGCGGCGTGCTTTTCCTGGCCCGGGGCATCCCTTATAGGGCCACTCCTGCGCGGTTCCGGTGCCATCCGGCCCCGATCTACAGAGGCTGTCCCCGGTTATAGATGATTGTTACCCGTCGTAAGTTTTTGCAGATGAGTGCCGCGGCGTCGGCAATGGTGGGTCGGGTTTTGAGTCCATCGGCAACCGGGACCGCCGCGGATTTTGAACAAGAGAAGCCCGTTACTGATCCGGGTTGGCGTCCAAGGAACTTGAAACGCAGGCCGAATATCGTGCTGGTGGTCCTGGATGACGTGGGGTTTGGTGACTTGGGCTGCTACGGCGCAGAACACAACACAGCCTGCATGGATGCATTGGCAAGAGCAGGCACAAGATTTAATAACTTCCACGTTACGGCACTCTGCGCCCCCACCCGTGCTTGCCTGTTGACTGGGCGCAATGCGCATGCCGTTGGGGTTGGTAACATTGCCGAATGGGGGCGAAAAAATCACCCCGGCTACCGGGGTTGGATTCGTCAGGATGCAGCAACCCTGGCAGAAATATTGAACCCTGCCGGATATTCCACTATTGCCGTGGGGAAGTGGCACCTGTCCACGCTGGCCGATCAAAATGGATCCGGACCTTTTGAGCATTGGCCGGTCGGAAGAGGTTTTGATCATTGGTACGGATTTCACGGCAATGCCATGGATCACTGGCATCCGGAAATGTTTGAAAATACCTCGGCGGCTTATCCGGGAAAGGACGAGAATTATCATTTGAGCAGCGATTTGATCAATCGCTCCATACGCTACATCAAGGATCACCTGGCCGCGCCTCCGGACAATCCCTTTTTTCTCTACCTGGCTTTTGGCGCCTGTCATTTCCCCTTGCACGCCCCCGTTGATGACATCAGGCGTCATCGTGGAAAGTATGACAAGGGCTGGGACGTTGTGCGTGCTGAGCGTTACCGGCGACAGCAGGAACTGGGGGTCATTCCCGGGCATGCGAAACTTGCCGCCCTGAACCCGAACGTGCCGCCCTGGTCGTCCCTGGACCGGGATCAGCGACGTTTTGCCGCCCGGGGGCAGGAAGTTTACGCGGCTTTCCTGGAGCATGCAGACGCGCAACTACAACGCCTGGTCGATTTTCTCAAGCAGGCAGGCCAATACGATGACACCATCATATTGCTTTTATCCGACAACGGTGCTGCCTACGGAGGCCCACTGGAAGGGCGCATTGACGTGCGCCGGGATGCCTACCTGGGGCGTGAGCCATTGCAGGAACGCCTTGCCAATATCGACTTGATGGGCTCCGATGCTTCCTATTGTTCTTACTCCCGTGGTTGGGCGCAGGTCAGCAATACGCCTTTGAAATGGTACAAGGCGGACACGTACGGAGGGGGCATCCGGGCACCCCTGATCGTTAGTTGGGCCAATGGCGGGTTGCCCCAGGGGGAGATACGGGAGCAATACCACCATGTTATTGACGTCGTGCCCAGCCTGCTCAACATGATTAACTTGCCCTTCACCGGGAAGATAAGAGGCAATTCAGCCCTGCCGCTGCAAGGTACCAGCTTCGCTTACGTTTTTGACAATCCTGCTGCCCCAACGCGCAAGGCGGTACAGTATTTTGAGACTTTGGGCGACCGGGCCATCTGGGCGGATGGATGGAAGGCGGTCACGCGCCACCGGGCTAAAACGGCCTTTGAAGATGACGTTTGGGAGCTGTATCACACCGCAGAGGATTTTTCCGAAACGCGCAACTTGGCGAAAGAAGAGCCGGAACAGTTGGCGCGGTTGATTGCGCTGTGGCAGCGGGAAGCGGAGCGTTACGATATCCTCCCCCTGGATGATGATACCCTGAAACTTTATCAGAACTCGGTGCCGGAACCGCGTGCCACCTACCTGTTTTATCCAGGCATGACGCGCCTGGATCGTTTAAGTGCCCCCGATATCTACAGCTACAACTCCCGGTGGAACGCCGAGCTGTCATTGTTAAACGCAAAAGCAAACGGAGTCATCCTGGCTTCCGGTGACAGTGGAGCAGGTTACGAGTTATACATGCAGAATGGTCTTGTTATTTTTTATTACGTTTACACCAGGGGAATACATTACAAGATTGGGATGGAAAGGCCCATCCCCGGGGGGAAGCACAACCTGGAACTGCGTCTTAAGAAGACGGGAGAAAGCAGCGCCAAGCTTGCACTGTTGCTGAACGGCTTTCCCGTTGCCGAAGGGAAGCTTCCCAGGATGTGGCCGATCTATACGCCCAATTCCGGGTTGCGCTGTGGTGAAAATCGCCACGCACCTGTCAGCAGGGCATACCAGGCGCCATTCCAATTTGACCAGGAATTGCATCGCGTCGTTGTGGACGTGGATCTTCCCGCAGCCCGATGAAAAACCAACAACAAGCCAACCTGGAAAACAAGCAAAAAACCAAATTTTTGCTGGACCAGCTGGCGCATGCCGGACCGGGCCGGCTGGATCAATGCCTGGCAGCCGCCTACCATCCGGATGCCCATTGGCGTGGCTCTCACCCGCTGAACGAGGTGCGTGGCCTGGATGCCATCAAGTCGGTCGTATGGAGGCCCTTGTTAACTTCTTGTCCCGACTTGGAGCGTCGGGACAACATATTGGCGGGGGGGCGCTTTGCAGGGCGCGACTACGTGGCAATGGCAGGGCATTATGCCGGAACCTTCCGCCGCGATTGGCTGGACATTCCCGCAACGGGTGGGGCGATATACCTGCGTTACGGTGAAATACACGAAGTCAAAGACGGCAGGATAATCCAAAGTACCGTGTTGATCGATGTACTCAATGCCATTCGCCAGGCAGGCTTTTGGCCCCTGCCCCCGAGCCTGGGCAGCGAGGAGGCATGGCCCGGGCCGATTAGCGCGGATGGCATTTTGAACGCCGAACAGGATCCGGAAGAATCTGCCGCCAGCCTGGAATTAACGCTGGCGATGCAGGAATCGCTGCGCAATACCGTCGTTGAGCGCGATGCCTTGCTGACCATGTCCCAGGTCAGGTATTGGCATCCCAGGATGATGTGGTATGGCCCTTGTGGCATCGGCACGAGCAGGGGATTGGAAGGTTTTGTCGATGTACACCAGAGACCCTTTCGCATCGCCTTCCCGGTGCGAAACGTGGGAGGTCCAAATCATTACTGCCGCATCGGTGATGGTAAATACTCGGTGACTGCCGGCTGGCCCAGCGTGATTGCCGACCACGTGGGTGGCGGTTGGCTGGGACTGCCTCCCAGCGGTCGAAAAATAGAAATGCGGGTGATGGACTTCTATCTTGCCGATGATGGCCTGGTCCGGGAAAACTGGGTACCCATCGATATGATTCATATCTTGTTGCAGATGGACGTGGATATTATGGCAAGAGTCCGGCAGCAGTGTCGCTAAATCGCGCTTCCCTGGCCTTATATAAAAATCCACCGCCGTTTTCCTGAGAGGAAGAACTGGTCATGCCGGCATTTGGACTATTGAACTGGAGTATCCTGGTTGTTTACGTCCTGGGCAATATCGCGCTTGGTTTTTATCTTGGCAGGCAGGTGAAAACCGCTGATGACTACTATCTTGGCCGCAGGACCACGCCCTGGTGGGCGATTGGCATATCAGTGGTGGCGACCTACGTAAGCGCCTTGTCGTTTCTGGGCGGGCCCGCATGGTCCTACCAGGAAGACATGACGACGATGTTGATCCACATCAACTATCCGCTGGTGATCGTGCTGGTTATTACCTTGTTTCTGCCGTTTTTTTACAATAGCGGCGCCGCCTCAATTTATGAATACCAGGAGAGGCGATTCGGCTCCAAGTCCAGGTCGGTTATCGCTGCCATATTTCTTGTTTCCCAAGGCTTCAGTTCCGCGGCCATTCTTTATGCAACGGCGCTGGTTCTACAGTTTATTACGGGCATCGATGTAAGGCTGGCCATTGTGATTATTACCTTCGTCGCCCTGGTGTATACCATTATGGGCGGCATCACGGCTGTCATCTGGACGGACGTGATCCAGGGGGTTGTTTTGTTCCTGGGTGCCGGAATTATCTTCTTTGCTTTACTGGACAAAATGCCTGCGTCCTTTCACGAAACGCTTATCCAGTTAAAAGCACAGGGCAAAACAAACCCCCTGGATTTTTCCTTTGAGGCCTCCAAGGTCACGACGGTTTGGACCGGCATAGTGGCGATGACGATCTTTCACATCACCGTGTATGGCGTCAATCAAATGATGGTGCAACGAACTTTGACGGCTAAAAGCATTGGTGACGCGAAGAAATCCTACCTGATGATGGGGTTTGTATCCGTCTTTATCTACTTCCTCTTTTTCTTATTGGGAATACTTTTTTACGCGTACTACGGGGGCAGGGAGTTCGAGGAGCCAAACACGATCATTTTGAAATTTGCCGCTGATTACGGACTGCCGGGGTTGATGGGAATCCTGGCCGCTGCGGTGATGGCAGCATCCATGTCCTCGCTGGATTCCGCCTTCAATTCAATGGCGACGGTGTCGATCGTTGACTTCTACCAGAAATACTTTCGCAAGAATGAATCCCACGCGCATTATCTCATGGCTTCCCGGGTGTTTACCGTAGTATGGGCAATCATCATCATTTTTCCGGCCATCGTTTTTTCCACCACCAGCGGCTCTATCCTGGAAGTGCTGAGCAAAGTGGGCTCGTACTTCATCGGCGCAAAACTGTCCATGTATGGACTGGGCTTTTTTTCCAGGCACACTACTGAAAAAGGTTTATTGGTAGGCGTGGCCGCCGGTTTTGTCATGGTCTGGTACGTCGCGACCTACACTGACGTCGCCTGGCCCTGGTTCTGTCCCATCGGTGCCGCGGTTAATATACTCGTGTCACTGGGAGCGAGCCTGATCCTGGATGGCCGCCAGGCGGAATGGTCTGTCTACAGCGTACCGGGGCAAATGAAAAAGTACCGCGAGGAAGGGTTGGAGGAAAAGGCCGATGGCTGGTACCTGGTACCCGGGAAAGTGGACGGCATGAGTTACGTGCTGCTGCTCTTCTTTGTATTGTGCCTGTTTTCCTTGTACCTGTTCAATGCACTCATATAAATCTTCCCTCTTGGTCCGGGAATAGCAAAGCTTGGAGGAATCATCGCAATGGGCACAATCCGCAATCCACCGCTGACCGGGGACAATGACTTGGGCCGGACCGAAGAGAGCATGGCCGTGGTTGTTAACATGGCGGAAGCACTGCAGGCGGGCTATGATGACATGGCAGCGTACTTTCATCCTGATTTTCGCTGGATGGCCAATACCGGCTGTGGCAGCAAGAACGGGCTGGACGAGTTCCGAAAAAACTGGCAGTTGCCTTTCCGGGCTGCGTTTTCAGAGCGCAGCTACAACGAACAGGCGCGCATCGCGCAGGGTGAGTGGGTCGCTTCTTTCGGTTACATAGACGCCGTGCACAGCGGCGCATTCATGGGCATTGCGCCCACCGGCAAGCGGGTCAAAATCAAGTATACCGATTTCTGGAAGGTGCAGGATGGGCGCATTGTTGATAACTGGGTTAACGTGGATTTTGTGCATGTACTGGCGCAACTTGGAGTAGACGTCTTCAAGGGTGAGGGTTGGGAGAAATACGACGCAGGTCATGCCGATCCTCCCGTCCCGCCGGCTGAATCTTCCGCTCCCGCGTAGGGAAGGGAGGCTCCGCCGAAGCCGCATCCCCCAGGCGTAAAAAGGGGACTGAAAAGTCATCGTTCCTCCTGCCACGAACGGTGCCCATGGACGATTTAGCCACCCGCTGGTCTCCCTGCCTCGCCCAAACAACCGGTGGGTCCGGGTGACACGGGTATGGCAAGGGTAAGGCCGTGGTGGTCGGCTATCCCCACAGTAACCATTTTTCGGCCTGCTCCAATGCCAGGTAGTTACCTTGAATGATCAAAGTGTCACCGGTCTGGAGCACCATATGTGGATCCGGGGCTTCATTCCGCACCGCGCCGCGCCGCACGGAATGTATTCGCACCCGGGCTTCCTCCCCTTTTTTCTGCTCCAGGAGCTCGCCGATCTGGCACCCAATGGCGTGGCTGTTGTCCGACAGCAGCACGGCGCGTAGTTGCTTGTCCACGGCTTGCTTGGCGGAAACTGTGTCCATGCTGCCGCGAAAGTAGCCTCGCAGCTCGGTGTACTGATCATACCGGGTCTTTTCCACCAGTTTTAACAGTTGCTCGCTGGGCATGCCTAGATGATCCAGCAGGTGAGTTGCCAGGGTCGTTCCTGCCTCCACGTGTTCGGGCACGATGTCGGTCGCGCCGGCCTTATCCAGCCGGTCAAAGTAACTATCGTCACTGATACGCACGATGATCGGCAGGGTAGGGCGGACCTTGCGCAACTGCTGCACAATTTTCTCACTGGCTGCGGGCTTGTCGAACGTGACTACCAGGGCGATGGCGTTCAATACCCCAGCTGCTTTCAGCAATTCCAGCGAGGTACAGTCGCCGTAGAAGGTGTTTTCTCCTGCCGTCCGGCAGGCTCGTACCAGCACCGGGTCGATTTCCAGCGCCGTGTAAGGTTTCCCTGCCTGCTGCAAGAACGAGGCCAGGCTTTGTCCTACGTGCCCGAAGCCGCACAGGATAACGTGGCCCTTGGGGTCAGGGGGCCGACCAGGATCAGCCGATAGTGTACTCTGTTCGCTTCTCGGAAAGAAAAAGCGGACGATTTTTTCATTGTGGCGGATCAATAGCGGAGAGATAAGCATGCTGAGAATAATGGCGCACAGGACCGGCTGACTGTCGTACGGCGTGATCAGCCCGGAACTCAGGGCCAGGATGAGCACCGCGAAGCCGAATTCGCTGCCTTGACCCAGGATCAGGCCGGTGCGCAGCGATACGGCAGGCGTATGACCCGTCCATCGGGTCAGCAGCATGACAACCATGCCCTTGCCCAGGATCAAGCCCGGTACCAGCAAGCAGATCGACCACTTGTAGTCAGAAAGCACGGCAAGGTTCAGGTACATCCCCACTTGGATGAAGAACAGGCCCATTAACAAATCTCGGAAAGGCCGCAGGTCGCTTTCGATTTGTCGGCGGTATTCCGTTTCCCCCAGCATAACTCCCGCCAAAAATGCGCCCAGTTCCAGGGACAGGCCCATGGCATGGCTGCTCCAGGCTGCCAGCAGTGCAGCGAACAGGGTAGTCAGCGTCAGCAGTTCCGCCGATTGCGTTTTGGAGACAAGGTGAAATAAGGGGCGCAACAGGAAATGACCGCAGAAAAACACCAGCAGAATCGCCAGCACGCCCTTGCTTAGTACAATCAGCAGCGGTACCAGCAATGACTGATCCTGGTTTTGCGCCAGGATCGGGATGATAGCCAGCAACGGCACGGCGGCCAGGTCCTGAAACAGTAAAATCGAGATCACCAGGCGTCCGTGCTGTTTGCGGCTCTCCTGCTGCTCGCTCAATTGGCGGACCCCGATCGCCGTCGAGGAGAAGGCCATGGCGCTGCCGACGACCAGGGCTGTTTGCCAGCCCAGTCCGGTCATGTATACGATGATGGTGCCGGAGAGGGTCGAGATCAGTACTTGAGATCCGCCCAGCTTGAGTGCCGGCCCGCGCATGGCAAACAATTGAGGGAGGGAGAATTCCAAGCCAAGCATGAACAGCAGAAACACCAGTCCGATCTCTGCCAGAAAGGGCAGGGCTCCCTCCCCGGTGAGTATGCCTAAAGCGTGTGGCCCCAGTACGATTCCAATAAACAGGTAGGCCAGCAAGGGCGGCAGGCCAAGCCAGCGGATACCTGAGATCGTCAGCACGGACGTGCCAAGCAGCAGTACCAATATAGGCAGAAAATCTAATGTCAATGTCCCAATTTCCCGAATTCCGCACCCCCGGCAAGGTGCGTGTGGCGTCCTCTAATGTATAAAGTATACTAATCGCTCGCTGAGTTTGATGAGAAGTTTTCGCAAAGTTCGCTGGTCCGTGTGCCGCCGTTGGCCTCTCTCCACCTTTATCTTTACCGTAAAAGCGCCAGGGAGACGCTGTTTGCGCGGCATGCATGAGGGGCCGGCGCGGCCTGGTCGCACACGGCAGGGCTTGGTTTGCTTAAAGCCGCGTGTGCTGGTAGAGGGATTTTGGTTTTAACATGACGATGGGCGGACCCGACCTGTTAGAAATGCTCCTGCTGGGCGGTCTGGCGTTGGTGCTGGTCTTTTGGTTTGGGCCCGGGATAAAGCAGGCGGTAGAGGAAAGCCGCCGGGCGGAGAATCCAGACTGGAGAGGCGCTCTGATCCCGTTGGGGTTGGTGGTGCTGTTTGTTATTTTACTGATCTATCTGGCTGCCTCGCTGTAATGCCCTGGTCCCCGTCGGCAGGTGCAGGGACAGGTTATGGGTTCTGTTCCGGGGCGGTTATCGGGATGATGATCGTTTCCTCCGGGTCCAGCGCGGGGGGAGTCTCCTCGGTGGCCGCGGCTTCGGCGTCCGGTGCGGATTCTTCCGTGGTGCTAACGGAAAGGGAATCGGTTGGTTTTGCTTCCCCGGCGGCTTCGTCCGCCGACAGTATGGGCACCGAGATCGTGCTGCCCTGATCCTCCGCAGGGAGCACGGGAACGGTGATGGAGCTTCCTTCCGGCGCTGTATTGGCGGCAGAGGTTGCCTCGTCGCTGCCTGCTTGCGCGGCGGCCGACGGCTCTGTCCCATGCAACTCGGCTTGAGTCAGCAGGCTTTCCCGCTGTACCTGCGTTTTGGCAACGTAGGCCAGCAGCATGCTGTTGGCGAGGAAAATGGCGGCCAATATCCCGGTGCTGCGCGTCAGAAAATTGCCCCTTCCACGGGTGCCCAGTTTAGTCCCCGCCGCGCCGCCACCGAACGAGGCGCCGGCGTCGGCGCCCTTGCCGTGCTGTAGCAGCACCAGGGAAATCAGCGCGGCTGCCACCACCCCTTGCAGGATGACTAACAAACTTTGCAGTATCAACATGATATTTTTTACTCCTTAAGCGGCTGCCTTACAGATGGCGAGGAAAGAATCGGCGTGCAGGGAGGCTCCGCCGATCAGCCCTCCGTCTATGTCCTCCATCGCCAATAATGCTCCTGCGTTCTGCTCACGGACGCTGCCGCCGTACAGAATCCTTACCTGCTCAGCCCGCGCCGCGTTCCATTGGGCCAGCCGGCACCGGATGAATGCATGCACTTCCTGGGCTTGGCCGGGTGCCGCGCTGCGTCCTGTGCCGATGGCCCAGATTGGCTCATAGGCGATTACGGTTTGTTCCGGCAGCTCCTTTCCATAACGTCCGATCGCCGTTTGCAGTTGCCGATCAATGACGGTTTCCGTGACACCGGCATCGCGTTCCTCCAGGCGCTCTCCTACACAGAGAATCGGCGTCAGGTCGGCCTCCAGTGCGGCGACAAATTTTTCCGCGACCACCTGGTCATTTTCTCCGTACAACTCCCGCCGCTCGGAGTGACCTACGATCACGAACCGGCAATTATAATCCTGCAGCATGTGTGCTGAAACCTCTCCGGTATAAGCGCCGTCGGCATGCTGTGAGAGATTTTGTGCCCCCAGCGCGATGTTACTGCCCGCTAATGCCTCGGCCAGCCCGGCCAGGTAGACAAAGGGGGGGCAGAGGGCGGTCTGCACCGCGTTGGAGGTGCCAATTCCCTTGCGCAACGCGTGCGTCAGTGCCTCCAGCCTGGCCCAGGAGCCATTCATTTTCCAGTTGGCGACGATCAAGGGAGGACGCTTTGGCATATCGGCTCAGTCCGTCGGGCGGCACCCGGTGCCGGTCGGCGAGCTCCGGTCGCGGCATGATCCAAACACGGATGCCGGCGGGGCAGGCTGGAAGGCGGGTGGGTATGAATCCGATGGTTGGCGGATGGTGAACGGTCCTTGATTCAGCGCCGTGCGTGGGAGGAGGTGGCACCGGCCAGGCGTAACAGTTGCGCCCGCTCGGCGTGCTGGATCCGGCGCCAACTGCCGGTCCGGCTCTGTTCGGGCAGGCGGCAGTTGCCGAATCGGATCCGCATCAGGCGATTAACGCGCAGTCCCTGTGATTCCCACAAGCGCCGCACCTCGCGTTTGCGACCTTCTTTCAGGACGACGCGGAACCATTGATTTTTACCGCTGTCGCCGAATGCCTGCAGGCGCAGAAAACGTGCCGGGCCATCTTCCAATGGCACGCTCCGCAGCAGGCGTTCAAGCTTGCCCGGTGTCACCCGCCCATATACGCGCACCGCGTATTCCCGCTCCAGGCCGCAGCGGGGATGCGTCAGGCGGTGGGCCAGGTCGCCGTCGTTGGTAAACAGCAGCAGGCCGGAAGAATTCAGGTCCAAACGGCCGACGTTGATCCAGCGGCCTTCGATCCGGGGCAGGTGTCTGAAGACGGTGGGACGCCCCTGTTCGTCCCGGCGCGTGCAGATTTCTCCGACCGGCTTGTGATAGGCCAGCACTTCGGTGGCAGTGCGGGCCGTGCGCGCCGGGTGGTGCGGTGGCAGCGGGCGCCCGTCTATTTGCAGATGGTCCCGCTGACCGATCCGGTCCCCGGGCCGCGCGGTCTCGCGGTTTACCTGGATGCGTCCTTCCCGCAGCCAACGCTCGGCCTGTCGGCGGGAGCACAGGCCGGCACCGGCGAGCACTTTTTGCACGGTTTCCCGTCGTTCGATTCTCCCGGTTGCGCCCACTTCCTCTCGCCCGCGGTACTTCAGCTCGAAATCACGGTCGGCGTTTCTCGCTCCCCGGCGTGCGTGTCAGGGGTTTCCTGTTTTGCCTCAAGCCTTTCCGGTGCCGCCGTTGCCGGATCGGTGCCCGGGTCAGGGTATGTAAGTTCCCGGGACTGGCGGTCGGTTTCTGTTCCAGGGGAAGCCGAGGCCGCGAGTGGCGGGTTCTCGAACAAGTCCGGCAGCTCATTACTGCGCAAGTCCGGCAGGCTCGGCAGCTCGCCCAGTTTTTTCAAATTGAAGTAGTCGAGGAACTGGCGGGTAGTAGCCAATAATTCCGGGCGTCCCGGTACTTCCCGGTGTCCCACCGAACGGATCCACTCCCGCTCGGTCAAGGCGCGGATAATATTGGTGTTGACGGAGATGCCGCGGATCGACTCGATCTCTCCCCGGGTGACGGGTTGCCGGTAAGCGATGATGGCCAGGGTTTCCAGCAAGGCCCGGGAATAGCGCGGCGGGCGCTGGTCCCAGATCCGGTTGACCCAGCGCGCGTAACGGGAGCGCACTTGAAAGCGAAAGCCGCTGGCGACTTCCTTGAGTTCGATCCCCCTGGCCGCGTATTCCTGCTGCAGCTGCTGTAACGCGGCGCGCAGTTGCTCCGGGCTGGGGGGAGTTTCCTCTTCCGTCGTGAACAGCTTGCCAAGGCGGCCCAGGCTCAGCGGTTCGGTTGCCGCCAGCAGGGCTGCTTCGACGATGTTCTTGAGTTCGGAGCCGGGATCAGAGGGCTTTGACGTAGATGGGTCCATAGTTCTCCGTTTGCACCAGATCGATCAGCGCTCCTCGCAGCAGTTCAAGCAGGGCCAACAGCGTGACAATCAGTCCGGCTCGTCCCTCCCGCGCCGGGAACAGCCGGCTGAATTCCATGCGGTGACCGGTGGCCAGGCAGGCCAGTACCTCGCTCATGCGTTCCCGCACCGACAAGGCTTCCATCTGCACCTGGTGGCGGCTGAATAATCGGCTCCTTTCCAGCACTTCGGCAAAGGCGCACAGTAATTCCTCCATCTTGACCTGGGGCGGCGGGTGTCGTGAGCGCCGCTGTGGAAAAACGGCTACGGCCGGGTGCAATTCCCGCTCCAGCCGCTCCAGCCGATCCAAGTCTGCCGCCGCCTGGCGGTAACGCTCATATTCCAACACGCGCCGGATGAGTTCGCTGCGCGGGTCTTCCTCGTCCTCGATATCTTGTGCCGGCCTGGGCAGCAACATGCGCGATTTGAGTTCGGCAAGCATGGCAGCCATCACCAGGTACTCTCCTGCCAGTTCCAGCTTCAGCTCTTTCATCAGCTCGATGTATTGGATGTACTGCTCGGTGATCCGGGCCACTGGAATATCCAGAATGTCGATGTTCTCACGCTTGATCAGGTATAGCAAAAGGTCCAGCGGTCCTTCAAAGTTCTCTAAGAAGACCCGCAGCGCTTCGGGCGGGATATACAGATTGGTTGGCGGGTCCGTGTACGGCTTGCCGTCGATCACGGCCAGCGGCACCGCGGCAGGTTCCGGGGCCGGGGTGGAACGCGGGAGTGCCGGCACGCTCATTGCGGGCCTTCCGAATCCGGGCTTGCCCGGCGCGGTTTGCCGCTTAGCCCCATCACTTTGCGGGCTTCTTTCAGTGTGCCGCGTGCGATCTCACGGGCGGCCTCGTTGCCTTCGCGCAGAATCTCCTGAACTGCATCCGGCTCCTGTTCGTATTCACGGCCGCGTTCCCGAATCGGCTCCAACTCCGCCTGTATGCGCTCGATCAGCGATTTTTTGCAGTCCAAACAGCCGATAGAAGCCTGCCGGCAGCCTTCCTGTACCCATTGCTGGGTTTTATCATCGGAGTAAATCTGGTGCAGCGGCCACACGGGACAGCGCTCCGGGTTGCCCGGATCCCGGCGCCGGGCGCGGGCCGGGTCGGTGGGCATGGTGCGCAGCTTGTGGTCCACGCTGTCTGCCGGTTCGCGCAGGGTGATGGTGTTGTGGTAGGAACTGGACATTTTCTGTCCATCCAGCCCCGGGAATTTGGAGGCCTTGCTAAGCAGCGCCTCCGGCTCCGGGAAAATGGTCCGGTTGCTCCCTTCTAAATAGTCCCGTAGACGCTCCAGCTCGCCGACGGAAAGAGCGCGCTGCCCTTCCAGCAGCGCGCGTCCCTTGTGCAGGGCCGGGACGTCCCCGTGCTCTTGGAAGCGCTTGCGCAGCTGGTGGTAGAGCTCGCATTTTTTCTTGCCCAGCTTGACCGTCGCCGCTTCCGCTTTTTCCACGAATTCCGGTTCTCGCCCGTACAAATGATTGAAACGGCGTGCAACCTCACGGGCCAATTCCACGTGCGCGACTTGATCCTCTCCCACCGGTACCTGGCTGGCCTTGTAGATGATGATGTCGGCGGTTTGCAGCAGCGGGTAGCCGAGGAACCCGTACGTGGCCAGGTCTCTGCCCTTGATCTTTTCCTGCTGGTCTTTGTAGGAGGGTACCCGCTCCAGCCAGCTGAGCGGGGTGATCATGGACAGCAGCAGGTGCAGTTCGGCGTGTTCCGGGATCCGGGATTGCATGAATAGCCGGGAGGCGCTCGGATTGATGCCGACTGCCAGCCAGTCGATTACCATGCTTTGCACGCTGGCCTGGATAATTTTCGGATCTTCGTATTCCGTGGTCAGTGCGTGCCAGTCCGCCACGAAGAACAGGCACTCGTAGCGTTGCTGTAACTGCAACCATTCGTGCATAACCCCATGATAATGACCCAAGTGCAAAGGCCCCGTGGGGCGCATGCCCGACACCACTCGCTGGCTCATGCTCGTAGTCCGGGAATCGCGCTCTGGCGCGGCGCGTCCTGAGAAAATCCCCCGTACATGATTGCCTAGAATATCACGAGCGTTATTCCGATCGTGTCCGTGCCGATACTTTTAGCACAGCGGGACGGACCCGGCCCGAGTATGTAGCGAAGCATTTATTGATAGCTGATTGATGGTGCAATATTTTTGCCGGTCTGTCGGGGATGGGACAGACGGGGCATCGAAGCTGCATTCTACACCGGATGGTGCAGAGCACGCACCTGCTTTTGCCGGTGCGGCAGGCACAGACGGGTGTAAGGATGGGCTGGCGCGGTGCTTGTGCCGTGGCTCCGGCACAGAGCGCAAGATCGCCGGGCAAGCTTCCGGTGCCTGCTGCGGTCCGGGACCTCAGGATTAGGATTGCCAATATACAGGGAGAGCGCGATGGATGGCGGTCCGGATGGCAAGTGCCGCCCGCCGGCTGTGGCCCGGCACCGATCGTGGATCTGCTATGATCCGGGCGTGAAAGCGTTACTTGATTTTTTCCCGGTGCTGGTCTTTTTCGCGGCCTATTACCTGGCTGATAATCGTGAGCAGGCCATGTTTGTTGCGACCGGCGCAACCATGGTCGCCTGCCTGGTGCAGGTGCTGGTTCTCCGCGTATTCTACGGACATGTCAGTAAAATGCACATGGTGGTGCTGATACTGGTGATCGTGCTGGGCGGCGCCAGCCTGCTGCTGCAGGACAAGGAGCTGTACAAATGGAAGCCGACCGTGATCAATTGGCTGTTTGCCCTGGTTTTTCTGGGCAGCCAGTACGTGCGCAAGCGGAATTGCGTGCAATACATGTTGGGCCACGTCTTGCAGTTGCCGGATGCGGTTTGGATGCGTTTGAACCTGGGCTGGGTTGGTTTTTTTTTCGTATCGGGCCTGGCCAACTTGTACGTGTTCACTCATTTCAGTGAGCCGTTTTGGGTGAATTTCAAGCTCTTTGGACTGATGGGGATGGCTTTGGTGTTCATGGGTTTGCAGACGGCTTACCTGGTGCGGTTGGGCGCGAAACATCCCGGCGTATTCAGAACTCCTGCCGTAGCGGAAGATCCTGCTGAACGTGCGGAGTGAGAACATGTGGTACCTGATCAGAGGAGAGGATAAGGAAGACAGCCTGGAGTTGCGCCGGGAGACACAGGAGGTTCACCTGGCCCGGTTGCGGGAATTGCAACAGCAGGGGCGCCTGCTGTTGGCTGGTCTTTGCCCTCGCATCGAAAGCGCAGATCCAGGTGCCGCGGGCTACAGAGGCAGCTTGATTATTGCTGATTTTGGCTCCCTGGATGAGGCACAGGACTGGGTCCGGATCGACCCCTGCTTCAGTGCCGGAGTCTGCGCACAGGTGATTGTGCAGCCTTTTACCCAGATATCGCCCTATGAATGACGATCAGCGCCGCCGACTGCACGAGGAGGTGCGAACTCGCCTGCAGCGGGCGCTCAATCCGGTTTCGCTGGAACTGATCGATGAATCTCATCTGCACCAGGGACACGGGGCTACCGGCGCGCACCTGAGACTGATCCTTGTCTCATCCCGCTTCGTTAACGAAGCCCTGATGAACCGGCACCGGCTGGTGTTCAAGGCCCTGGCAGGATTGTTGCCCGACACCATCCATGCGCTGAGCATGCAACTGTACAGCCCGGAGGAGGAAGGGGCGACGCCGGGCACTGCCCGCTAGAGGAAAACGGGAGAGCGGTCGGTTTTCTGCCGCGATGCGCCTGGTTAACGGGTGGTCGAACCCTGCAGGCGGGCGGTCGGGGTGACAGAGCCGGTGCAGGCAACGGCGCTCCGTCTCAGCGCTGTGCCTGATGCGCCCGTCAGCGTCTCCCTGGGTTGTTCGGTTCTTTTGTAGCGCTGCCACCGGTGCGCTGGCAGGCACGGCAGGCACGGCAGGAAAAAGGGGGAGGAGCGCACCGCACTCCTCCCTGATCGCACCCTACTTCTCTAAGATGATGAACTCTACCCGGCGGTTTTTGCTTCGGCCTGCCGTGCTGGAATTGTCCGCAATGGGCTGCGATTCACCGAAAGAGCGCACTTGTATACGGCTTGCCATGATGCCGGCGCTCATCAGGTACATTCGCACGGACTGGGCACGGGCCAGGCCCAGTCCCTGATTGTAGCTATCAGTGCCCACGTTGTCGGTGTGGCCTTCAATGCTGAGCCGTACGTTGCTTTGTTGATTCAGTGTCCGTACCACCTGGTCCAGGATGGGTTGCGCGCCTGGCATAAGCTGGGCCTTGTCGAAGGCAAAGTGGATGTTTTCCAGCACCGCCATTGCTTCGCCTACTTCCGGGCACCCATGGGAGTCAACTTTGCTTCCTATCGGTGTATCCGGGCACCGATCCCGGTCATCGTCCACCCCATCGCCATCCTGGTCGGTGATCTTGGGGCAACCCTGTGCATCCACCTCGAACTTCGGATCGGTATTCGGGCACAGGTCCGCAGAGTCTTTCACTCCATCGCCGTCACTGTCGCCGTCCGCCACCATCCGCTCAGGTTCACTGGACATGCTCGCTATGCGCCCATGCCAGGCGTCGCACAGTACAGTGCCTGCGACACCGCCTCCCACCGCGCCGACCGCCAGGCCCACCTCTTCATTGCTATCGTCAACGGCAGTCCCAATCGCGGCACCGGCGGCTACCCCTATTAGCAAACAGGCGGCTCTTTTGTTCCAATTCTGCTCTCCACTGGACGCACAAGCACTGAGTTGCGCAGCTAAAACGAGTATTGAGGTGAATTTGGCGTACTTTGTAAAATTCTGCATATCCCGCTGATTCCTCCGCGAAGACAAATTAAAACCTTAACCGAACAAGATGTTTATGTTGCTGATTGTACTCAGTACAGGCACCTGATGCAAGTTAAATGTCGCCGGGCCCTCCTGTTCCGGCTCCCTGTATTGCCGTAAGTATATGTCGGCCCTTGTTGGCGGGGCAGACCCGGCGCACTGGGATCCTGGCGCACAGCGCCGCAGTCTCGTAATTACAGCAGGGATTTCAGTTTCAGTTGCTCATCGGCGGCCTGGGACGGGCTAACCGCGGCCCTGGCCGCCAGCAGTTTTCGGGCGGCGGCATGGTCCGCAGGGCGGTTGACGGAATCCGCGCCGATCAACTTCCCGCGCTGGAAGTAAAACACCGAATAGCCCGCGGCGCTGACGCTGCCGCGCAAGATCTGTTCATCATGCCCCGCGGACAGGCCGGCCATCTGCAATTTCAGATCATACTGATCAGACCAGAACCAGGGTACTTTATGGTAAGGGCGGGAGAGATCGTCTAACAGGGCGGCTGCCGCGGCGCGCGCCTGGTCGTTCGCATTTTGTATCGACTCCAGCCGGAGGCTGCCGGTGCCGTCGGCCTTCCAGGGGTTCGGATGGAGCGCGCAATCCCCGGCTGCGACGATGTCTGTGTCTGAAGTGCGGGTGAATTCGTCCACCACGATGCCATTGCCGGTTTTTAATTTGCAGGCCTTAGCCAGTTCCACGTTTGGTTCTACGCCGATGCTGACGATGACCAACTCTGCCGGGTACGTGCAGCCGTCGGTGCAGTGCACTTCGCTGATCTTCCCGTCCCGTCCGGAAAATTCACTGATCATTTTGCCGGTGTGTATGGTGACCCCGTGCTGCCGGTGCTGGTCCAGGTAGAGCTGTGCGATGCACCCTGCACCGACGCGCGGCATAAGCCGTCCGGCGGCCTCGATCACCGTGATTTGCCTGCCCGGTTCGGCAATGGAGGCGGCAACTTCCAAGCCGAGAAAACTGCCACCGATCACCGCCACCTTTTTTGCCTCCGTCAATCCCTGGAGAATGACGTCCACGTCCTCCGGCGTACGCAAGTAGTGTATGCCCGCCAGTTCGCTGCCCGGCACTGACAATTTTCGTACCCGCGCGCCAACCGCCAGTGCGAGCTTCTGGTAGGGCAGCGCCTCGCCGTCACGGGTCTGAACGCACCGATCCTGGCGGTTGATGCTGACAACGCGCTCGCCCAGGCGCAGTTCGATGTTTTTGCCGAGGTAGAAATCCTCCTTGTACAGCAACAGCGCATCTTGCCCGATTTTACCCTGCAGGTATCCCTTGGACAGCGGAGGGCGCCGATAGGGTGGCTGCCGTTCTTCCCCCAGTAGCCGCAGCCTGCCCTGGTAGCCGGATTGGCGTAATGAAGCGGCGATCTGCGTCCCTGCCTGGCTGGCTCCGACAATTACAATGTCATCAAGCGGCATCCCGGTTGTCCCTTCCTGTTTTATATAACCTGATCATTACCTTTTTGCATGATATACGATATTCGCGCTGGACCTGGTGTTTTTATATGTTGATAAAAGAATATGACAACAAGCATTCTCCGGCCTGGCGGGACGGCGCGACGAGCCATCCCGCAGTTGAGAAAATTCAGGTGGCCCGTGGGTTTTGAGAAAAACAGCGTTCACGTTGAAGCGCTCGAAAACCGTCACGGCAGCGCGCCGCCTTCCCTCGGTTGCAAAATGACTACTCGTTCCATCCGGGAGATTTGTGATCGTGCATATCTTGACGCCTTGCCCGACCGAGTCTTCAGCCGGTCGCCGCTGAGTCAGCGGGCGGCCGAGTCGGTCGGTACAGACTGAGAGCTGTGCGCCATGAGCGGAAATCGCTTATATTACGGTATGCTTCTGCAAGGTTGATCAGCACGGGAGGGAAAGGAGAAATGGCACATATAAAGCCGCTGTCTCAGGATGCGGTGACCGAGTTCCAGCCGCTGTATGAGCACTATGCCCGCACCCGGGGGTTTGTACCTAACAGCCTCCTCACGATGTCCCGGCGGCCTGCCATCGTGCGGGCCTTCATGGCGTTGAATCAGGCGGTCATGTACGAAGGCACGGTACCGGAACAGTTGAAAATGCTCATCAGCTTAATCGCCAGCCAGGCTGCCGGTTGCCGCTACTGCCAGGCCCACATGGCCAATCTCTCCGATATTTTCCAGGCGTCGGAGGAAAAAATCGCCGCCGTGTGGGAATTTGAAACCAGCTCCGTTTTTACAGACGCTGAACGGGCCGCCTTGCGGCTTGCCTTCAAGGCGTCTCGGTTGCCCAATGAAGCTGACGCCGAGGATTTCGCGGAACTGGGCCAGTATTTCGATGAGGGGCAGGTAGTGGAGATCGTCGCCACGGTTGCCCTGTTTGGTTACCTGAATCGCTGGAACGACACGATGGCGACCGAGCTGGAAGAGCGCCCGGCAAAGGTGGCCGACCGGACACTGGCGGCTCAAGGCTGGGCGATCGGAAAACACGGCGGAAGCGGATAGCCACCGCGCCAGAGTCTCAGGGCGCGTGAGCGCCGGCTCCGTTGGACTGTAAAAAATCCAGCAACAACGAATTAAACTGCCCGGCGTACTCGTGCACCATCAGGTGTCCGCCTAAAATTTCCAGGCGCGCCCCGGGCAGGTTCTGTTCGATCCAGCGGGAAGCCTGGGGCGCCCAATCTTTCCTGATAATCTGCATCATGGGGATGTTGGAGGCGACCTGTCTTGCCGTCTCCGAGTAGTCACGCAGCGCGGCGTCGGCCAGTAGCAGTGCGGCAACCGATGCCGGTGTCCGCGCCGCCGCCGTGCTCATCCGCTTGCTCCATTCCGGGTCCGGCTCGCCTTCGTAACACTGGCGCAGGTAATCCGTAAAGAACTGCTGGTGCCCCTCGGTGGTCAGCATTTCGATCAGGCTGCAAATTTCCGCCTGCGGTCCTTCGCCCCAGTCGCCCTCTGCGGAGCTGATGATTTTCGGCGCTTCATCAACACCGACAAAGGCTGCTATGTTGTCGGTCCCGAATTGATCGAAATAGGAATAGGCGGTCGTGACCCCCAGTGACCAGCCAATCAGCGTGACGTTATGCAACTGCAATTCCTGTATCAAGGTGTGCAGGTCCCGGCCAAACTGCCCGTAACCGTTCCCCCGTTTGGTGATTTCGGAGCGGCCATGGCTGCGCGGATCGTAGGCAATTGCCCGGTAATGCCGGCCAATAACCGGCAGGTTGCGTTCGAAGATGCCGGCCCCGTAGCACCAGCCGGGGATGAACAGCACTGGCTGTCCGGCTCCTACCTCCAGGTAATAGAGGCGCACGCCCTCCAGTTGGGCGAAACTTTCCACGTGCGCACGAAGTCAGTCAGAAATTGAAGCTGATGTTTAGCCCGATGGAGCGCGGGCGTGTTACCGAGTCCCGGTTGTGACGCAGTAAAATGGTGTCCTTGAAGATCACTGCGCGTTTGTCCGCCAGGTTATTGACAAACAGGGCCGCCCGCCAGCGTTCGCTTTCAACGCCGAGCCGGAAGTTGACCAGGCTGTAGCTGTCCATTTTTTCACGGGTGTTCACGTCTGCACTGTTGTAGCGGTCGTCCTGGTAGGAGTAAGTTCCGTTCACGTAGCCGTTCACTCCCCCAAACAGGTTGCCCAGCGGGAAAGACCAGGTGGCGGAAGCATTAAAAGTAAAATCGGGCACCAGGGGCATTTCGGTGCCGTCTTCAATAACGAATGTGCCGTCCGGCGGCCTGACGAACCGGTCGCTGAATTCGGCGTCGTTATAGCTGGCGTTGGCGGCCACCTCGAAGCTCTCCGTGAGGGCGAGCTTGAGATCCGCTTCTACTCCGATGACCCTGGCTTCTCCCGCGTTGAAGGTAGTGGCAAAGCCGCAGGTCAGCGGACCGCCAACGGGCACGTCGTTCCAGTCTATATAGTAAACGGCACTGTTGAATTGAAAACGATCGGTTCCGGTCTTGTAGCCCAGCTCGTAGTTCAACAGGGAGTCCGATTCAAAACCGGGTTCCGCGGTAATCCCGCATACCGGTGGCAGGGGATCATTGGTACCGCCCAGGCGGAAGCCCCTGGCGATGGTAGCGTACCAGAGTTCGTTCCTTTCAGCCGGACGAAATTCCAGCGATATTTTCGGGTTGCTTCCGGTTTCATTCAGTTCCCGGTTGACGTCGATACCGGCTGAGAAGAGCCCACCTATGGAGTCGAAAAACATGTCCTGTTCAAACTTGTAAAAACGAACACCGGTAATCAGGCGCCACTCCTCGTTAAGATCGAGGGCAATTTCGCCGAATAGGGCAATTTGGCGATCCTTGAAGGTTTGCTCGCTGATAAAAACGTTGTCTCCAAACATCATGGTTCCGATGGCGGCATCCAATCCCGGGTTGGGAGCAGTCTGCGCAAATCGTTTATCCTGCTCATTGAAAAAGACGCCTGCCAGCCAATCGACGGCGCCTCCGTCCGTCGACACCAGGCGAAATTCCTGGATAAAGTCCTCGGTTTCAGTGATGTTGCTCAGAAGCTCCCTGGAATCGGTCTCGTAAGTAAATATTGGTGAGCCATCATCAGGATCGACAAACCCCGGTGCTCCCACGGAGCTCAGCCAGGGCAGGAAATCGGTAGTTTCATAATTGCTGTCCAAGTCCCGCTCCAGGTACGAGGTCACCGAGACAAGCTCGGCAAATCCCAGGTCAAAGCGCAGGTCCAGGTTGTAGAGCATGAACTCATCCTCGTTTTCCTCGTCGAACAGCCTGCTTTGCTGGTAATCGCCGAGAGCAGCATCGGCCGGGTTGTTTCCGGCAAGCGGCACAGCAGCGTTGTAAGTGTCCTCGGTGGGATAGCCGCCGGTTTCAGTCTGCTGGTAATACAGCCGTACCGTAGTCTGAATACGTTCATGAGGCTGGAACAGCAGTTGCAAACGGCCTCCGTAGGTATCGTCGGTATTGACGTCTTCCTTAACGCCGCCGGGGTGGCCGGGATCGCGCGTGTCGGTGGCCGGCGCGACGTTGTCAACGAAGCCACCCAGGTCGCGAACAAAGCCGGTAAAGCGGAGTGCTGTCGAGCTTCCCAGGGGGACGTTCAGCATTCCATTGTATTCCTGGCTGTCGTCGCCTTTGCTGACGTCGAAGTAGCTCACGCTCACCTTGGTAGCGAATGCATCGGGATTCGGCGGGTTGGAGATGTAGCGTATGGTGCCGGACATGGAACCGGAGCCGAACAGCGTCCCTTGAGGTCCACGCAGCACTTCAATGCGGTTCAAGTCGAAAGTACGCAAGTCTGGGTTGAAGCCGTTCAGCGATACCGGAGTCTCATCCAGGTAGATGCCCACGGCCTCCTTGCTTTCCGGTTCATCGGTGTTGAACTGGGTGATGCTGGAGTTGATGCCGCGCAGCGCCACTACAGATTGTCCGGGGCCACGCTCGCCGAACGACAGCCCGGCAACCGAGGTGGCAAACTGGGCAAAGCTGTCCAGACCTTCGCGCTCAAGCCGCTTCTCGCCGAGGGCCGATAAACTGATGCCGGTGTCCTGCGCGGCGGTTTCGCGCTTGGTCGCCGTGATAATGACTTCTTCGAGCACGCCCTGGGCGCGCACCGGTAACGTGACCATGCCCGTGATGCATCCTGCGCAGGCCACGATCAACAGATGTTCCTTCCATGGAAGATCCAAGTCCAATAAGTTGTAACCATTCATGAATATAGTTTGCCTCCCGGCTTCTGTGGCGTCCTTTGTGCGCACTGAATCCCTTACATGCATCAAGTATTGCATTACATGATGGGTATCTGATACTTGTCGAGCCTGTATGTAAATAGGGGATATCCCCTATATATAGCTATTTTGTGGAATGTCCGGCAGGGCGGCAGGGCGGCAGGGCGGCAGGGCAGACAGGGTTCTTCCGCGCCGGGCTTGCGCAATCCCCGGCTGGTTTTGCCCAGCTCCGGCGCGCAGACGTGCGGTGTACGCCGGGAAATCACGTTTCCCCGTGCTCAGGCGGAAAGCTGCCGAATCAACTGGACCTTATTGCCGCTCTGAGTCTTGTGGTAGATGTGCGAGAGGTGGTGCTCTACCGTTTTGACGCTGATGCTTAGCTGCTCGGCAATCCGGGCGTTGGAAAATCCCCTGCAAACCTGGTGCACGATGTCCCGTTCCCTTTTCGTCAGCGCGAACGCGCGCATCCGGGCATCAGACACCATGGCGGCATCCTTCTGCAGAAACAGCAGAAGCCACAGCGGAACCTGGGAGGAGTCGTCCAGCAGGCTCACCCGTATGCGTCCGGCGTCCTGAACGTTGTCAAACAGGCGGACCCAGTCCTCTCGCGCGCCCGCCGGCCTGCTGCCTGCCCCGGGACGGCGGATGTAATCCTGCAGATCGGCGGGCAGGCGATCCGGCAGAGACTCAGCGTATTCCTCCATGATTTCCCTGGAGCCATCCACCACGCGCAAGTGCCGGTCCAGCACCAGGTAACCCTTGATGGAGGCTTGTTGCATCAGTTGTTGTGCGACGGAGCAGCCGCACCGCCAGGTTCGATTGAGCTCGCGCAGACGCAAACTGGTGGCGAGCTGCGAGGCAAACAGGCGCGCCCTCAGGTGATCGTCGCCGCTGTAACGCGGCATTTTTGTGTCGCGGTGAAATCCGAACAAGCCGATCATGCCAAGCTGATCTCCAACGGCAAAAATGATGCTGTTGTGGATCTTTTGTGGCTTCAGAAAATCCTGGTAGTACTCGGAGTTCACATAGCGGCATTCGGTTGCGATTACCTGGTCAGTGGAGATAATCAGCGGCTGTTTTGCAGCGGTCCTCTTTTTCAGTCCGCTGAAACAGGGGTCCATGGCCCGATAGTATTCCCGGTACTGATGTACGTAGCGCATATCCAATTGGAAGCCGATACCGTCCCCCAGCGGTTGCTGCTGCCGAAGCTCGCCCATCGGGTAATACACGGCGCTCCGGGAAGTGAACAGGTCAGTGATCCGTTGAAATAATTCCTCGGGGAAATCGGTGTACGCGGCACACTCCCGCACTAAGCCGGAGATCGTTACTACTGAATTAATGAACTGGCTGTCTGTATGCATGGGTCATCCAATGGTTCCCGGTAAAGGGAATCAAGGCGCGGGGCAGTACCAGTGGTTGTCCGGCTGTTTGGGGGCGCGTTACTAACGTTTTACAGAACGGGTGTGCGCTTTGACGAGCCGGTCCCATTTCCGCAGGTTGCGCTTTTCAGCGGCGGATCCGCTTGACGCGGCAAAGACGGCTCTGCCGGCGCAGTTCTTCCGTTAAAATAATAATGATTGACATTATGCTGAATTTCTTGCCTGACGTACAGACGGCCCGATCCTTCGTTCCCTGGTCTCGGCAGGTTATTCTTACGCCGTATGCGCCGCAGGCCCGCCTTAAACGGCTGCGATTCTAACAAATGCCCGCAACGCCAGGCAAGAACGTCAGGCCGCCCCAGGCCGAGGCTGCCAGGGGATTCTTGGATGCTTTTCCGGCATACTGCCTGCTGCTGGTCTGTTTTTGAGAATACCCGCTGAAGATGCCCGTGGAGCCCACTCTGCAACTTGCCATGGACCTGATTGGCCGCCCCTCCGTGACGCCCGATGACGCGGGCTGTCAGCCGCTGGTGGCGGATCGCCTTGCCGCGCGGCATTGCACGGTGCGCCACCTGCGCTTTGAAGAAGTTTCCAATCTCTGGGTGACGCACGGCCAGGGTGCTCCGCTACTGGTCCTGCTCGGTCATACCGACGTGGTGCCGCCGGGGCCGTCGGCCGCCTGGGAGAGTGATCCGTTTCAGCCCAGCTTGCGTGGAGAGCTGCTGTATGGCCGCGGCGCGGCGGACATGAAGGGAAGCGTGGCCGCCATGGTGATTGCCTTGGAGCGCTTTGTGCAGGAATTCCCACAACATGGGGGCACGGCAGCCTTATTGCTTACCAGTGACGAGGAAGGCCGGGCCCTGCATGGCACCCGCCGCGTGGCGCAGTGGTTAAGGCAGCAGGGGATTGGTCCCGATTACTGCCTGGTCGGCGAGCCGTCGAGCCGCGAGCGCCTCGGGGACGTGATCAAAAACGGGCGCCGCGGCTCCCTGGGAGGCCGTCTGCTGATCCGGGGCAAGCAGGGACACGTGGCCTACCCGGAACGAGCCTGCAATCCGATCCATTCCGCGTTGCCGGCGCTGAGCGAACTGTGCGGCGTCACCTGGGACGCGGGTGACGAACATTTTCCGCCCACCGGTTTCCAGTTCTCGAACGTACAAGCCGGCGTGGGCGCAGATAACGTAATCCCGGATGAACTGACGGTTCAATTTAATTTTCGTTATTCGCCCGCGATCGATCGCGAGGAATTGCAGCGGCGTTTTGGCGCGCTGCTAAAGGCCCATGCGTTGCGCTTTGAACTGGAGTGGTTTCATTCTGCAGAGCCCTTTTTGACCCGCTCCGGGCGTTTGTTGGAGACGACCCAATCCGCGGTGCGTGAGACGGTAGGGGTGGAAGCTGAACTGTCCACCGAGGGAGGCACCTCGGATGGCCGTTTTTTTGCCGCCCACGGGACGGAAGTACTGGAATTGGGGCCGCTCAACGGCAGTATTCACCAAGTGAACGAGCATGTGCGGGCCGCCGATCTGGCCGTGCTCGCTGAAATCTACCAGCGCATTCTGCGGGGGTTGCTGGGTGCCTGACGGGAACGAGACTGCATTTCAGCGTGCAGAGTGCGCTCAGGTCATGATGGCAGTGACCGAAGGAGTACTGGTTTTGGGGTCGGCATGGAACCCGCTCACCAGCAGGATGAATTCTCCCGGTTGGGAAAGGTTTTGTTCACGGGCCACCCGGCGAGCCAATTCAGCCAATTCAGCCAGTTCAGCCGGCCTGGTGTGCGCCAGGCTGGGCTCCAGCAGTGGAATAATGCCCCAGTGCAGCAACAGTCTGCGCTGAATGCGTTCCTCTCCGGTGATGACGATGACAGGAGCAGCGGGGCGCACGGCGCTCATCGCGGCCGCCGAGGCGCCTGTGCGCGCCAGGACGGCTACGGCGCGCACGCCCAGCTCCTGGGCCAGTGCTGCCGTGGTGCGGGCGATCGCCTCGCCAACGTGCGCGGGCGGTTCCTCTATCCTGCGCGGCATCGTCGCCGACCCGGTATGGCTCCCTTTACGCCACAGGTAAGCCTCGGTCTGGCGGCAGATTCGGTCCATGATGCGCACGCTCTCCACCGGGTGTTCCCCCATGGCGGTTTCCGCCGAGAGCATGATCGCGTCCGCCCCGTCGGTGACCGCGTGGGCCACGTCGGTGACTTCCGCGCGCGTGGGTCTTGCGCTTTGAATCATCGATTCCAGCATCTGTGTGGCGACAATCACGGGTTTGCAGGCTGAGAGCGCCTGTTGGATCAACTCATGTTGTACGATGGGCACCTGCTCCGGGGGCAATTCCACCCCCAGGTCCCCGCGCGCCACCATGATGCCGTCTGCCGTTTTCAGGATCGAAGCTGCGTTTTTCAGCGCTTGCGGGCGTTCAATCTTGGCAATGATCGCGGTGTCCGATCGGCATTGACGCAGAAACCGGCGCAACTCCAGCACGTCTTCGGCTTCTTGCACGAAGGACAGGGCCAGGAAGTCCACGCCCAGTTCGGCGGCGAAGCGCGCATCCTGCCGGTCTTTCTCGGTAATGCAGGACGTGGACATTTGCACGTTTGGCAGATTGATGCCGCTGTGATCGAACACCGTACCGCCTCGCAGCACGGTGCACGCAATTTCGGTGCCGGCCACTGATTCCACCCGCAGTTCCAGCAGCCCGTCTTTGAGCATGATGTGATCGCCCGGAGCTACGTCGTTGGCCAGTTTCTGATAGGTGGACGAGATCAAGGCTTCGTTGCCGATAATTTTCCGGGTACTGACGGTGATTTTCTTTCCTTCCGACAGCAGCAGCTTGCCTCCCTCAAAGGCGCCGGTGCGAATTTTGGGACCGCACAGGTCTGCCATAACGGCGATCGTGATCCGCATGCGTTTGGCGGTTTCGCGTATAGTCCGGTAGGCCTGCTGATGGAAGCTGCGCTCGCCGTGTGACATGTTCAGTCGAAACACGTTGACCCCGACCTGCGCCAGGGTTTCAATGGTGGCCGGGTCCTGCGATGCCGGTCCAATAGTGGCAACGATGCGCGTGCGGCGGATTTTCAGCAGCTTGGCGTTAGTGGGTATAGACAATGCTGTTTCCTCATAATGTGACGTGTCTTGCCCGCTGCCGTGGCGGCTGCTCTTTCCTTTGCGGGACCTGGCCGTGACTCAGTTTGGCCTGCTGGTAAGCCGGCGCTTTGCCCCGCTGTTCCTGGTGCAATTCCTGGGCGCGTTCAATGATAATCTATACAAAACCGCATTGGTGCTGTTTATCGCCTTTTGGGCCGTCCAAACCGAGTATTCCCCCCACATGGTTACCTTGGCCGGCGCGGTGTTCATCGCCCCGTTCCTGTTGTTTTCCGCCGTTGCCGGCCAACTGGCCGATAAATACAACAAGGCGCGCCTGATTCGCTTCATCAAGCTGGCCGAGGTGGGAATTATGGCACTTGCCGTGCTCGGATTTTATACGCGGAGCACTTCTGTGCTATTGATGGCCCTGTTTCTGATGGGGGTACAGTCGGCATTGTTCGGCCCGCTCAAGTACGGCATTTTGCCGCAGTACCTGGCACAAGCCGAGTTACTGGGAGGCAGCGGCCTGGTGCAGATGGGCACTTACCTGGCCATTTTGCAGGGTACGGCGATAGGAGGCTGGCTGATTCAGATCGGGCAGGGCGGGGGAGGGTTGTCCGCGCTGTATGCCACTATGCTGGGGGTGGCCGTTTGCGGCTGGCTGCTCAGCCTGTGGTTGATGGACGCGACCGCGTCCGCTCCGGACCTGCGCGTCGGTTGGAATCCTCTGCGCGAGATAGTAGGTCTGCTGCGCATGGCAATCGGGGATCATCGCGAAGCTTTACGCACCATCCTGTCGATCGGCTGGTTTTGGTTTTTAGGGGCGGCATATCTTGCTTATCTGCCGCTGTACGTGCGTGAGGTGTTGCACGGTGGTCCCGGGACGGCTACCTTTTTGTTGGCCGGATTTACGCTTGGAGTGGGAGTCGGAGCACTGTCCTGCGAGTTATTGGTGCGCGGCCCGGGAGGCCCCGCCCGCCTGGTGTCCATTGGCGCGCTGGGGCTCGCATTCTTTCCCCTGGACCTGTTCCTTGCGGGGGGGGAGGGCGTGGCGGCGCAGGCGCTGTCGCTGCATGAGTCCTGGACCGGTCGGCGCATCCTGTTCGACATTACCATGGTGGGCTTGTGCGGAGGGCTGTACATCGTGCCGCTGTATGCGCTCTTGTTGCGCCGGGCGCGCACGGATCGCCGTGCCCGCCTGATTGCCGCCGTCAACGTGACCGATGCGCTGGCCATCGTGCTGTCGGCTTTGTGCGTGACGGTACTCTATAATCTGCTTCAACGTGCAGGACTGCCGGGCCATTACCTGTTTGCGGCGATTGCGCTGATACACCTGTGTTGCGTGCCTGCCCTGATCTTCCCTCGCTCCTGGCTATAGCGAACGTCCACTGCCTGGCGCTGCGCTCGCCGGTTGGGTCACGCGCCGGCGCTGCGTTTGGGCTCCTGCCTGGCGCCTCTCATCCCGCCGGCTCCCCGGTCCACCGCAGGGCCCTGCGGTGGCGGACATCATTAGAGTTCCCGCCGTCCGCGGAAAGCCTGGCTCAGCGTGTGGCTGTCCAGGTATTCCAACTCTCCGCCCACCGGCACTGCCTGGCGCTGCGCTCGCCGGTTGGGTCACGCGCCGGCGCTGCGTTTGGGCTCCTGCCTGGCGCCTCTCATCCCGCCGGCTCCCCGGTCCACCGCAGGGCCCTGCGGTGGCGGACATCATTAGAGTTCTCGCCGTCCGCGGAAAGCCTGGCTCAGCGTGTGGCTGTCCAGGTATTCCAACTCTCCGCCCGCCGGCACTGCCTGGTGCTGCGCTCGCCGGTTGGGTCACGCGCCGGCGCTGCGTTTGGGCTCCTGCCTGGCGCCTCTCATCCCGCCGGCTCCCCGGTCCACCGCAGGGCCCTGCGGTGGCGGACATCATTAGAGTTCCCGCCGTCCGCGGAAAGCCTGGCTCAGCGTGTGGCTGTCCAGGTATTCCAACTCTCCGCCCGCCGGCACTGCCTGGCGCTGCGCTCGCCGGTTGGGTCACGCGCCGGCGCTGCGTTTGGGCTCCTGCCTGGCGCCTCTCATCCCGCCGGGTCCCCGGTCCACCGCAGGGCCCTGCGGTGGCGGACATCATTAGAGTTCCCGCCGTCCGCGGAAAGCCTGGCTCAGCGTGTGGCTGTCCAGGTATTCCAACTCTCCGCCCGCCGGCACTGCCTGGTGCTGCGCTCGCCGGTTGGGTCACGCGCCGGCGCTGCATTTGGCCTCCTGCCTGGCGCCTCTCATCCCGCCGGCTCCCCGGTCCACCGCAGGGCCCTGCGGTGGCGGACATCATTAGAGTTCCCGCCGTCCGCGGAAAGCCTGGCTCAGCGTGTGGCTGTCCAGGTATTCCAACTCTCCGCCCACCGGCACTCCCTGGGCGATGCGCGTAGTGCGGATTCCGGAATGGCTCAGCATACGTTGGATGTAGTGTGCCGTTGCCTCTCCTTCCACGGTCGGGTTGGTGGCCAGGATCACTTCCTGCACTTCATCGCTGCGGGCCCGTTCCGCCAGCTGTTCCAGCCCCAGGTCCGAGGGGCCGACGCCGTCCAGCGGCGATAAGTGCCCCATGAGCACGAAGTACTGGCCCCGGTAGCCGGTTTCCTCAATGGCGGAGACATCAGCGGGGCTTTCTACCACGCACAGCAGCGTCGCGTCCCGGCGGTCGTTGCGGCAGCATTCACAAATATCAGTCTCACTGAACGTGCGGCAGGATTTGCAGTGGCCGATATGCTTGATCGCTTTTTGCAGCGTGCTCGCCAGGCGGTCGGCCCCGTCCCGGTCTCGCTCCAGCAGGTGGAGGGCGGCCCGCTGAGCTGATTTTTTGCCGATTCCCGGCAGACAGCGCAGGGCGTCGATCAGTTGACTGAGTAGCGGGGAACCGTTCATCCGGGCACCGCTACGCCGGCGGGTGGGGCGCGCCCTGGCGTGCCCGCGGCACTTCCTGCGCCGTCAACGGGCCGCCGTTTCCACGCTGGCCCTGCTGCCTGCACGGTGGTGCCGGGAACGCCCTGGCGGGCCGGGTGGCAGACGGCGGGCAGGGGCGTGCCCGCAAAGCGCCCCGCGGTAGCTTCCGTTGCAGTCACCCGTTGCGTACTAAATTCTGCGTGAGCACTGCGTTCCCGGTGCAGGGAAGGGCTATAAGGGCAGCTTCATTCCGGAAAACAGCGGGAAGTCGCCGGAGAGCTCGGAAAATTTGTCCTTTATGGCCACTTCCAGGCACCGGTGCGCATCGTTTACTGCGGCCGCGACCAGGTCTTCCAGCATCTCCCGGTCCGTGTCGGCGGTCAGCAGCCCGGGATCGATCACGACCTGCTGTACCTTGCGGTCTCCGTTTATGCTGATTTTGATCATGCCGGCGCCTGATTCGCCGGTCACCGTGATCTGTGCCAGGTCTTTTTTTACGCGCTCGAACTGCTGCATCAGGTTCCAAGCCTCTTTCATCCGTTCCATCTCTTGGTTTAGCCCTTACTTGGGCTGGATTGTATCCTGTTCTATGGTAGCGCCAAAGAGCTGCTGCATGCGCTGTACGTTGGAGTCCTGCCGGATTGCTTCTATGGCCTGTTGCCGGCGCCCTTGCTCATCTTTCTCGTTCTGTTGTGTCGGCGTCGGGGCCGGAGGCTGCTGTATGCTGAACTCGATTTGCAGCCGCTCCGCGTTCAGATGTCTGCTCAGTGTTTCCCGCAGGCTTTTTTTGCGTTCTTCGTTGAGCAGGGAGCGCCGCGCTGGATCCAGTGCCAGTACCAGCCGGTCCCCTTCGTACGAGCAGGGCGTGCAGTCCTGGACGATCTGTTTGACCAGTCCCTGCAGCGGCAGGGTGGGGACCATCTGTTGCCACCAGGAGGAGAGCTCCGTTTGTCCGCTCGATTCAACCGGCAGGGAGGGGGCCGGCTCCGTCTTTGCTGGTGCCGGGCCGGGCGAGGGAGTCCGATTTTCCGGCGCCGGCTCCAGGGAGGGGGCTGGATCCATCTTTGCTGGTGCCGGGCCGGGTGAGGGAGTCCGATTTTCCGGCGCAGGCTCCAGGGAGGGGGCCGGATCCGTCTTTGCTGGTGCCGGGGCGGGCGAGGGAGTCCGATTTTCCGGCGCCGGCTCCAGAGAGGGGGCTGGCTCCATCTTTGCTGGTGCTGGGCCGGGCGAGGGAGTCCGATTTTCCGGCGCAGGCTCCAGGGAGGGGGCCGGATCCGTCTTTGCTGGTGCCGGGGCGGGCGAGGGAGTCCGATTTTCCGGTGCAGGCTCCAGAGAGGGGGCTGGATCCATCTTTGCTGGTGCCGGGGCGGGCGAGGGAGTCCGATTTTCTGGCGCAGGCTCCAGGGAGGGGGCCGGATCCGTCTTTGCTGGTGCCGGGGCGGGCGAGGGAGTCCGATTTTCCGGTGCCGGCTCCAGGGAGGGGGCCGGCTCCGTCTTTGCTGGTGCCGGGGCGTCCGGGCCGCCCCGGGTTTGCACAGGCTCCAGGTCAGCCGGTCGGAAAGCCAGCATGCGCACCAGGCACATCTGGAAACCGATCTCCGGATCAGGGGCGGCTTGCAGCTCTTGTCGCCCGGTCAGCGCAATCTGGTACAGCAGTTGGGTTTCCTCCGGGCCCAGTTGTGCGGCAAAATGCCGGACCCGCTCCCATTCCGCCTCGGTGGCCCCGCTGTCGGGAGCGATCTGGCAGATCGCGATCTGCTGCAGCAGGTTCAGCAACTCCGACAGCACCACGCCAAAGTCCGGTTGGAAATCGATGATTTGGCGCATTTCCCGCAGCAGTGCCGTGCCGTCCTTTGCAATGAGCGCCTCCAGCAGCGCGTTCAGGCGCTCGCGATCCACTGTGCCCAGCATGGCTTGTACCTGTTGCTCGCCCAGTTCTCCATTGCCGTCACTGATGGCCTGGTCCAGCAGGCTGAGCGCATCGCGCAGGCTGCCCGCCGCCGCCGCCGCCAGCAATTGCACCGCCTCGATGCTGTGAGGGATTTTCTCCGACTCCAGGATGTGGATCAGCCGCTCGCTGATCTGCTTGCGGCCCAGGCCGCGCAGGTTAAGCTGCAGGCAGCGCGACAGGATCGTCACCGGAATGCGCTTGGGCTCGGTGGTGGCTAACAGGAACTTGACGTGTTCGGGCGGTTCTTCGAGTATTTTCAGCAGTGCGTTGAAGCTGTGGTTGGAGAACATGTGTATTTCATCGATTAGGTACACTTTGCAGCGGCCCATGGTCGGCGCGTAGGGCACGTTGTCCATCAACTCGCGGGTTTCATCCACCTTGGCCCGTGAAGCCGCGTCCACCTCGATCAGATCGACGAATCGGCCGGCGTCTATGGCGTTGCAGGCGGAGCATTTTCCGCATGGGTCGGCGCTCACGCCCTGCTCGCAATTCAGGCACTTTGCCAGGATCCGCGCCAGGGTAGTCTTGCCTACGCCCCGGGTTCCGGTGAACAGGCAGGCGTGGTGGAAGCGGTCGCTGTTCAACGCGTTGCGCAGCGCACGCAATACATGCTCCTGACCGATCATTTCATCGAAGTTTCTGGGTCGCCACTTGCGGGCTAGTACTTGGTAACTCATGGTATTTCCGCATCGGGCCGGTGGGATCATTGCCTGCCCGGAGTATTGTACGCCGCGGCCTTAATCCCCGGTTTTTGATATGGCTCCGCCGCCCATTCCATTGTTTTTGCCGCGCCCTTCCGGGGTGGGGCAGAACACGACTGAAACCCTGGGTAGAACCAGTTCAGCCTGCTCCCGCGCTATGGTATCATGGTCGGTTGGCGGCTGCGATTTGCATGCCGCATACTGTGCACGACGATACAGAGTTGGCTTGCGGGAGCGGGCCGGCAGTGTCCGACGTCCTCCCGCAGTCCCGTGAGAGCAGGAGAAGACGCGGTGGTGTTTTTAGAATGTGTACTTGGAAAAGGTGTATCTGTCAGAATTATAAGCGCTGTGGCGGTCCCGGGAGTGATCCTGCGGTGCAAAGGGCCGGTTTCTCCTGGGACCGGTAATGAATGGGAGAGTCCGGCAGACGGGTGTACGGGCTTGCACAGGTTCCGCGGTTCGGCGCCGTATACAGAGCGTTGTGGCGGGGAGCCGAACAGGCGTTATCTATTGGGTTATGTAGGGGTTATGTGGCTTTTTAAGATGGTTGAGACAGGCAGGCGCTCGCCGGGCGCTGCTGCGCGGAGCGCTCGGCCCGGAGGGGCCCGGGGGTCTGCGGGCGGGCGCCGGGCAGCTTATGCGGCAGGTACAGAGGGACGGGAATGCAGGCTCCTCTAAGCAAGCCCAGCCAAATGCTGATTGCAGCGGCAGCGGCCGGCAACCTGGTGGCGGTGCGGGCTGCCCTTTCCGCCGATGCCGACGTGCATGCCGATGACCTTTGGGGATCGGAAGCCGCGTTGCGTAAGGCGGCGTTTCGCGGCCATACCGCGATCGTATCCTGCCTGATCCAGGCGGGATCGGATGTAAACGTCGAGGATAAGGGAGGGCCGGGCGCTCCCTTGCGCCGCGCGGTGGAGGGAGGACACGTAGAGGTCGCGAAATTATTGGTCAATGCTGGCGCCGACGTAAATGCCGGTGAGGGAACGATTCTGCGCACTGCCGCCTGGAATGGACATACGGAGCTGGTTACTTTCCTGATAAAGGTGATGGGCCAGGTAGGCCTGGTCGGACAGGCCGCATTGAACGGAGCTGCCTGGCAGGGGCACTTGGGCGTGGTATGCATCCTGCTCGCTGCGGGGGTCACTCCCAAGGTGAAAAACACCAACAACATTAAATCTCCCCAGGTTCGCAAGCTGCTGCAGGAGGCAGTTAAGAAAGCACGGAAAGCCGCCGGTTCCGCCGCGGCTTCCGGGGCCAGGGCCTCCTCCGCGTCGCCCCGGAAAGCCAGGCCTGGCGGCAAAGCTGCAGTCTCCAGTACCGCCAAGCCTGGTCGGGCAGCGGCCGCCGCCGCCCGATCCAGTGTCCCCGTGGGCTCCGGTGCCCAGAACAATGCCGCCGTACAGGCATTGACGCGGGAGTCCTTGATCGATCGGTTGCTGAGTGCGGCCAAGGGCGGCTCTGCACAGGACGTGCGCCAGGCACTTGCCGCCGGTGCCGATATACAGGCGCGCGGCAATGCCGCCTTATTGATGAGTGCCTACCATGGCCACGCCAAGGTAGTGACCACCCTGTTGGGACGCGGGGCAAACGTGCACGCCGAGGATCGGTGGGGGCCGGAGGCGGCCCTGCGCAATGCCGCCTATTTCAATCACGTGGAGACAGTGAAGGCGTTGCTTGCCGGCGGCGCCGATCCGAATGCCCGTGACGGCATGTTGCTGGAGGTCATCGAACTGGGCAACATTGTCATTTTCAAGCTGCTGCTGGAAGCGGGTGCCGACGTGCACGTACCGGACCTGCAGGGCAAGCCGGACGCCTGTCTTTGCTTTGCCGCCGAGGAAAGTCTCACTGCGCTAACGCGGCTGCTGCTTGTGCATGGAGCGGACCCCCATGCGGTGGATATCGTTCATGTTCCCAGCAACGAGATCAAAAAGATGCTGAGACAGGCCATACGCAAGCAGGAACAAGCCTGATCCTTGCCGTGCGTCAGGCCGCCCGCCCGGTTACTGCCTAAGGCAAGGTTCCCCGGTCGGTCGTTCCGGCTGCCTGCTCAATCCGTGAAAAGGAGTACAATGACGTAAATTCCGAGCCCCCGGGGCAGGGAAGTTGTTCCTCTGCGCATACCGTAGACTTTCCCGCCAGGCGTCGCGTGTCCCATAATGTCATCCTGCACCACTGCCGCCGATAAGGCCTACCAGCAGCGCAGCCTGTTGGGAGTTTCCCGCACCTTTGCCCTGACGATTCCGCAATTGCCGGATCCATTGGCCTGGGTAGTAGGCAATGCCTACCTGCTGTGCCGCATCGCCGATACGATCGAGGATGACAAGTTCCTGGAGCCTGCGCGTAAGCGGGAGATTTTCGAGCATTTCATGCGCGTGCTTGCGGCGCAAGGCGACGCCGACGCCTTCAGCCGGGAAATCTCTCCGTTGTTGGCCCGCGGGGCTTCGGCGGAAGAGTTGAACTTAATGACTCACGTTCCCGTGGTGTTGCGCGTCACCGGCAGCATGAACGCGGTACAGCGTGCTTCGCTGCAGCGCTGCATCCGCATCATGGTGGACGGGATGGGGTTTTATCAGCAGCACGTCTCCTGCGCGGGCCTGCCGGACTTGTCTGCCATGGAAGACTACTGTTACTGCGTGGGCGGCGTCGTAGGTGAAATGCTGACGGAGATATTTTGCGATTATTCCGGGGAAATGAAACGTCACCAAGCAGAACTGCTGCGCCTGTCAGTCTCTTTTGGCAAGGGATTGCAGATGACCAACATTCTAAAAGACGCCTGGGAGGATCGGCGGCGCGGGATTTGCTGGTTGCCGCAGGAGATCTTTCAGGCTGCCGGTTGTGACCTGTCCGCGCTCCGCCCCGGACCGACCTGCGCCGGCTACCGCCAGGGAGTGCAGCGTCTGCTGGGAGTGGCCGGCGGCCACTTGCGCGATGCGCTGCGCTACACGTTGCTGATCCCGGCGCACGAGCGGGGGCTGCGCCGCTTTTGCGCCTGGGCCTTGGGCATGGCCGCGTTGACCTTGCGCCGCATCAGCCGCAATCCTGGTTTCCAGAGCGGCCAGGAAGTGAAGATCTCGCGCTACAGCGTGTATGCGACCGCCGGGCTGAGCAGCCTGCTGATCGGCAATGATCGGGCGCTGCGTTTTCTGTTCGAGCAGGCAACGGCTGCGCTGCCGCCGCCGGTTGATCCTCCGGCTCTGCTCCCGGATGCCGCCGCCAGCCGCCGGCGCTTTGCCGCCGTCGGCACCGATCAAGCCTGACCGTGCCGCTCGCACCCACGCGAGTGCCGTTACGCTCCATTGCGTGATCCGGCCTTGGCGACGGTCTGGCGCCTCAAAGAGTGCGCCGGTTGGCTCTGTGCGCCGTCCGTCCCGGATCGGTTGCGCCGGTCGCCCGGGTTGACTCACGCCCCGGGGAGCTCGCAGCGCAGGTGACGGCGATGGAAGAAACGGTGAAACCGAAGCAACGGCGGACGCCGGTGCCGGCGCGCCTGCTGCGCGACCCAGGTCACCTGTTGGCTTTGGGCCTGGGCCTGGGAGCATCGCCGCTGCTGCCCGGCACCCTGGGCAGCCTGCTCGCCTTCCCCCTGTACCTGCTGCTGCAGCCGCTGGCCGTTTGGCAGAGCCTGCTGGTGGTGGCGGTCCTGGCCGCAGCGGGAATATACCTGTGTGGCCGGACGGCACGGGCTCTCGATCACTCCGACCCGGGCGCGGTGGTATGGGACGAGGTAGTGGGTTGTTTGCTGGTCCTGGTCCTGGTCCCTTCCGGCTGGCATTGGCTGTTGCTGGGCTTCGTGCTGTTCCGTTGCTTTGACATGACCAAGCCCTGGCCGGTCAGCTGGGCGGATCGTCAGGTCCCGGGAGGAACGGGCATCATGCTGGATGACCTGTTGGCGAGTGTCTACGCGGTGGGCCTTACCTGGGGAGTGGCCTGGATGGGGGGGCATCTTTGGCATTAAGCGGCAGGAAGGAGAGGGAACCATAGCCCGCATTTCCCCGGTTGCCGAAAAACCGGGGATTACACCCGGAACCGGGTGGTGGGCGCATCCGGGGAGGAAGGACGCAGTCCTGTATCGAACCCATCCCTGCATGTGAGCGCCACCGCGACCCGTGTCGGCAACCATTCCCGGCAGTCCGCGCCCGATCAACGCAGGCGGTCGGCTGGAATACAGTCATCGAAGCTCGTGATAGCCACGGGCAAACGCCCCGCTCTCCGCTCCCTCGTCACCAGCGTCTCGTCACTCCATTCGTTGTGGGCGCAAGCATCAACCAGTGGGCGGATTGTGGGGGCGGGGTGCATTGGAGTGGGGCAGCGGGGAATGGGCGGAGTGTACGCAGCAGGAGCAAAGGCCGCCGGTTCCGGGCAGGCCAATTCTTGACAAACCGAAAACGGCTACACTATAAGATACCTATCAATACTAACCCACCCCGGGACCATGCCGATTTCGGACCCCCGGGGTTTTTTGTCGTTTCGGCAGGGTTTTATTTTACTATTTCATCCAAATGCGATGGCCCTCATAAACCATGCCAACCCTCGATTTCAAAGGCAAACCAATCGTTTACGCCCACCACCTTACCGTACCGTCAAGGCCGCTGGAGGTGGACGCGAAAAAATCTCTGCCGCCAAAGAGCAAAAAGCCCTCCCTCGACGATAACCTGATCATCCACGGCGACAACCTGCACGCGCTCAAGGCGTTGATGCCGCGTTATGCGGGCAAAGTGAACTGCATTTACATTGACCCGCCCTACAACACCGGCAACGAAAAATGGATTTATAACGACAACGTGAACAGCCCGATGATGAAGGAATGGCTGAAGGGCAAAAGCCCGGTGGACGGCGAGGATTTGGAGCGCCACGACAAATGGCTGTGCATGATGTGGCCGAGGTTGCAGTTGTTGAGGGAGTTGCTGGCAGAGGACGGGGTAATTTTTGTTTCTATTGATGATAATGAGCAGCATCGCTTGCGGATGATGATGGATGAGATTTTTGGGGAGGAGAATTTTATTTCAACTGTTATCTGGCACAAAATGGACAGCCCTAAAAATACAGCAATTCACATAAGCGAAGATCATGAAAGCGTACAGATTTTTGCAAAAAATGCTGATATTTGGAGACCTAACAGATTACCAAGAACTGCGGAAATGCTAGCTCGGTATAAAAATCCGGATAATGACACCAGAGGACCGTGGTTGCTCAGTGATCTAGCTGCCAGAAATCGGTACTCGCGTGGACGCTACCCTATAACGACTCCTTCTGGGAACAGAATTAAAGGACCACCTGCTGGAAGTTTTTGGCGAGTAAGCAAGGAAAAATTTGATGAACTGGACGCGGATAATCGAATTTGGTGGGGAGAAACTGGTAATAACCGACCCGGGATAAAGCGATTTCTTTCAGAGGTTCAAGAAGGCGTTGTGCCTCGGTCTCTTTGGGAGTGGAAGGAGGTAGGAAGTACTCGACACTCAAAACAAGAATTGAGTGGAGTTATGTCCGCGCAGGCCTCCTCGGATATTTTCGTGACACCGAAACCTACGGGACTAATCAAACGTATCCTACAGATCGCATCAGACAAAAGCTCGGTTATCCTGGATTCTTTCGCTGGCTCTGGCACAACCGCCCATGCCATCCTTGCCCTCAACAAAGAAGACAGCGGCAACCGCAAGTTCATCCTTGTCGAATGCGAAGATAAGATCGCCGACAAAATCACCGCCGAGCGCGTCCGCCGCGTGATAAAAGGCGTCAAGCAATCAAAAGACGAAAACCTGAAAGCCGGCCTCGGCGGAAGTTTCACCTACTGCACCCTGGGCGAAGAAATGAGCATCGAAAAAATGCTCACCGGCAAGAGACTCCCCGACTATGAAACCCTGGCCCGCCACCTTTTCTGGACCGCAACCGGACAATCAGTAGACAAAATCCGCAACACAAGAGGCAAAGACGGCTTCTTCCATGAAACGAAAGACAGACTGTTCTACCTGGTTTACGAACCAAAACTTCCTTTCCTGCGCAGCACCGAATCCGCCCTGAACAGCGACCGCGCCGAACGGGTCGCCAAACAGGCAAAGACAAAAAAGAAAACCGCAGTCGTGTTCGCCACCCACAAATTTGTCGGGCAAAAGGAACTAACCCGGATGGGAATAGTATTTTGCGGACTGCCATACGGGACTGCAACCAATCAAGGTTAACTCAAATCAACGGCAGCCATTCCAACCCCAAAGGTAACCAATGAGCAAAGAAACAGGAAAGCTCGCACAAAGAGCAAAACAGCTTTACGAAGAAGAAAATTGGAACGAATTGATCCCAGTAGCCACTGAGTGGATTGATTTGGAACAAGAACCGGAAAGGCAAGCACAGGCATACAATGACCGTGGCTTTGCCTACGCCCGAAAAGGCGATTATGACCATGCCATTGCAGATTTTGATAAGGCAATAGCATTGGCACCCCGCGATGCGATGGCATACAGCGGGCGTGGCCTTGTCTACGCCGAAAAAGGTGATTATGACCGTGCCATTGCAGATTGTGATAAGGCAGTAAGATTGGCACCCCGCGATGCGATAGCATACCGCCGGCGTGGCATGATCTACGCCAAAAAAGGTGATTATGACTGTGCCATTGCAGATTTTGATAAGGCAATAGCATTGGCACCCCGCGATGCGCTGGCATATAGCCGGCGTGGCGATGCCTACTACGAAAAAGGCGATTACGCCCGTGCTATTGCAGATTTTGATAAGGCAGTAGAATTGGCACCCCGCGATGCGCTGGCATACAGTGGGCGTGGCATGTTCTATGTTCAAACAGGAGATTATGCCCGTGCCATTGCAGATTTGGGTAAGGCAATAAAAAGGGATCCTCGCGATGCGATGGCATACCGCTGGCGTGGCATGGCCTACGCCGAAAAAGGCAATTATGCCCGTGCCATTGCAGATTGTGATAAGGCAATAGAATTGGTTCCCCGCGATGTGATGGCATACAGCTGGCGTGTCAGGTCCTACATCGAAAAAGGCGATTATGCCCGTGCCATTGCAGATTGTGATAAGGCAATAAAATGGGATCCCTGCGATGCGATGGCATACCGCTGGCGTGTCTTTGTCTACGCCCGAAAAGGCGATTATGACTGTGCCATTGCAGATCTTAATAAGATAATAAAATTTACTCCCCAGGATGCGATGGCATACCGCTGGCGTGGCATAGCCTACGCCCGAAAAGGCGATTATGACCAGTCATTTGATGACCTAAACAAAGCGGTAAAACTTGATCCAGCACTACCATTTCGCATTCCAGAAACTTATATCGCAGATCAGATAAAAACCATCTTTAAAACTGAGGATAAAACAAAATATGAAGCCTTTAAATTCTATTTTAGATTATCACAAGCAATTAAGGTCTTACAGAAAAAATTGTTTTATGCGAAAAAAACTGGAGTTGCCCATTACACATCCTTTCATACGATCAAACATCTTGGCCAAAAGGGGCGTTTTCGGCTTTACAACGCAGCCTATATGAATGACCCGGAAGAAGGGCGTATATTTTCTGAAATAATGAAAGAAGATCATAAGGTAGACGTAAGGAAATTTTATCCAGATAACGAAAACCTGTCTCATCTCTCTCCGGCCTATATAGGCAGTTTCGTCCAATTGGATTCCAGTGAACGGGATAAACTATTTCTGTGGCGAACGTATGGAAAACATGAGGCGAAGGAAGCGGCCGGATGCTGCCTGATCTACAGGCAGATGTGCTTTGCAAAAAGCTATCAACCCCAAATCGGCGCCATGCAACAACAACAATTGCAATATGATTCCCTATCAACAGCGCAAACAGTAAAGAGTAAAAAACCAGAATCCAGTCGGGACACCAAACCGTGTCTTTATAAAATCATCTATAGGAACACGAAAGACCACAAAAAGCTCTCCCAAGAATTAAAAAAGCTTGCAGAATGCCTGAATAACATAAAGGATTTTATAGAAGGAATAGAACACAAAGAGGACAACAAAAACATATTAGAACTTGCCCGTGCACTGCTTGACAGTATCCGTTTCCTTTTCAAAGGAAGCCATTACAGTGAGGAAAAGGAAGCCCGGGTGTGCAGTATTCGTTATTACAAGGCAGGTGGGACACAGGAATCGGATGAAATAAAAGTGGACACGGAACAGATTCCGCCACGTTTCTATTTGGATACCCCGGAAGCCTTCCAATTCAGCAAAGTAATACTCGGCCCGGGAGCACAGAATATCCCGGAATGGGAGCGGTGGTTCAAGGAACAATTTAAGAAGGATGTGGAAGTGCGACACTCCCAAATACCCTACGGAACGCGTTCTTCCTAATCCCACTCAAAGCCCGCCAACAAACCACAGCGAACGGCGGTCGTGTCTACCACCCACAAGTTTAGGGGGCAGAAGGAACGGACGGAGAGGGGAGTAGTATTTTGCGAATTGAGACCCTTTTCACTACAATGAAGTAGTGGCAATGACTCCCTTCTCTCCATCGCACTGGGCTGCTTCCTGTACACACCAGGAATGCTCATTACACCAGCTATCGCCATATATAGGAAAGCTAAAGAGCACGATCGCTCAAGACTTGATTCTGAAATACAGTAAACCAGGTGAGTTAGTAGTTGATGCGTTCTGTGGCAGCGGGACCGTACCATTAGAAGCTGCCCGCCTGGGGCGCAGAGTATTTGCCTCTGATACGAGTAGATATGCCGTCACACTAACTAAAGGGAAACTTAAGGCGCCAAACACAGCTAATGCTGCGCTTGCCTCTCTTGATAGTGTTTTGAAACACAGAAAGTCCCTGCCTACACCGGATATCAGGTATGTTCCTCGTTGGGTTAGAGCCTTCTTTCACCCCCACACACTCAAAGAAACGTTGCAATTTACAAGGTATCTCAAGCAGGAGCGTCAATATTTTCTGCTGGCATCTTTACTTGGCATTTTACATCATGAGCGTCCTGGGTTTCTATCGTTTCCAAGTAGTCACCTTGTTCCTTATCTTCGATCAAAAAAATATCCCAGGGCAAGCTATCCTGCTCTTTATAACTATCGTCCACTGATTCCGCGCTTGACGGCAAAAATAAACCGAGCATTAAAACGACCGCCAAAAGAAGAATTGACCAAGTGGGTTGAAGGCATACGCCAGTCCTCTGTTGGATCTGTCAATTTGCCTAACTCTATTGACTGTGTTATTACAAGTCCACCCTATATGAATGCGCTTGACTACGGGCGTGATAACCGTCTTAGGCTCTGGTTTTTGGGAGAATATGATATAGAATCATTAGATCGTCCCCTTGGGACTATTCAAGGTTTTACGCATGCAATAACGTCACTTGCCAAACAATTACAGCAAAAAGTGCGAGTGGGTGGCTATTGTATTTTTGTTATCGGCGAAAAATTGATAAGAAAGAAAGACAGGCTCCCTTCTGAAGAGTTAATGGAAATTTTTACAGTTCATGCGCCGGCAATTAGACTATGTAATATTATTAGTGACGTGATTCCTGATATTCGTCGCTCCCGCAGATATATTGCTGGAGTGAAGCAGGAAAATATTCTTGTATTTAGAAAATACTAATCATGCGTAGAAATATTCCAGAGAAAACACAGTTTCTTGGAAAGAAGATAGATCGATTCCCTGACCATGAAATCAAAACGCATATTGCTACAGGGAACAATGGACATCTATTTCTTGCGTTTAATGAATCAACAAAAAGCAAACTTGCATTCAAAATTATTCCTGTCGATAATCTACTCAATGGATATTTAAATGAGGCAAAAAAACCTAACTCTTTAGAAAATCCATCCGTTGTTAAATGCCATGATGTTGTTAAATATCCTGATTCAAAATTAAATTGCATAGTGTTCATATATGACTACGTTGAAGGTGAAAATCTTAGGGATTATATGAAGGAAAAACGATCAAATATAGATATACCATTCATTGAGAATTTTTTGAAAACCATGTTTGGATTATTATATGAACTTGATAGACGTGAATCTCAGCATGGTGATTTGCATCCTGGCAATATACTTGTTGCACACTCTGCATATGATTTATCAAGAAAAAAAACCTTCCGTGTGACAGATTTTGGTGTCGGAGAGTTAATTGGACAGGATGCTCATGCGAATGACTACCTGAATGTTGCAAACACGCTCAGGAAATTACTGGGTTGTGTAAAATATGGTGAGTGCGAGGGGCGGGACAGATATATTTACAATATTCTTAAGAATGATTTTTTGGGTAGGCACCTATTTGAAACAGACACTAGCGCAGACCCCTTGGCTTGCAACCCTTGGGGGCTGAACAACAAACTAGAAAAATTGGATGCAGAGTGGAGAGACCAAAAACAGCCGGATCAAGATAAGCTTGAAACACCTTTTGATTATCCCAATTGTGAGCAAATTGGAAACTCTCATTTATTGCTTAAAAGTCTTTACTCAGACCGACTCCTTGGCTTATCTGAAATTCAGGAAAAAGCCAACCTCATGCTAACTGGACCTCGCGGATGCGGAAAGACAACGGTCTTTCGCGCTCTGAGTCTGGAATATTTGATTTCAACTCATGAGAGCAGTCCATCTGACTTGAAGTATATTGGCATCTATTACAGATGTGACTACCTATACTTCTCCTTTCCTAGATATAAGCATCCCGAACGTACCGAGGCATTGGATATCCCCATGCATTTTCTTATTGTTACGCTGTTAGCGGCTACACTGGAGCAAATAGGTGCATGGGCAAAAGAATATTTCTCAGATCAATTAGCAAAGGAAGAGGAAGCTCTTGTTTCGGAACTGTGGAACATTTTTGAATGGGATGCCCCAGATGCTCCGAGCGGCAATCAATTGACTACTTTGGTCAATAGACTAAGAAAAGAAAGCAAGCGTGCCGTAAATAAACAACAGGTTGCTCATGTCGCAGCCGAACCTATCCAAGGCTATTTTGGCCCGGGAATTATGTTGCAAGCCTGTGCTTTTATTAGAAAAAAATTTACTTGTTTAGAAAATCGTCCTTTTTACTTCTTTATAGACGATTATTCTGCCCCAAAGATTACCAAAGAGTTGCAGGCAAATCTTAATCGATTAGTGATGCATCGCAGTCCAGATGTTTTTTTTAAACTCTCGACGGAAAGTCCTGTCTCTTTTGTGCGATATGATATTGATGGTAAGCAATTTGTTGAAAAGCGCGAATACGTTTTGTTAAATCTTGGATTAAGATATATTAAAGATGATTCAAATGATACTTTGGCTTTTCTTGAAGATCTTTTTAAGCGCCGATTTGCAGAGGTCTCAGGCTATCCTGTCGAAACACTTGAAGAGCTTTTAGGATCAAGACCACGCAATGAGAATGATACGGCTCGTGCCTTCCTAGATAAAGAAAAAAGGAATTATTATGCTGGACAAGATACAGTCGCTGCTATGTGTAGCGGTGATATTCACTATATGATTCGTCTTGTTGCCAGAATGGTAGAAGAAAATGGGGGTAAAGAAAGTCTCACGGATTGCGACACAATACCTAAAATTTCAATGGAAAAGCAAAATGAATCAATTCGTGCTGCAGCAGGCGACTTCATGGAATCAATACGCACATTGCCTAAGACAGGCCCAATACTAACAGAGGTTATAACTGCATTTGGAAATGTAGCACATTCTTATCTTATGCATGCAGTATCAAGAAATGAAGGAAAGGAAAATCCTCACCAGGCATCAAGGATAGAACCGTACGAAGGGTTGAATCTTTCTACTGAAGCGGAAGATATTCTTGAAGAGCTACTGCGTTACTCGGTACTCATTGAAGATCCTCGTGGAAAGAGCCGCAGAGGTGAGGTTGTCTCGAGATTTTACCTGCGACGTTACATAATCCCACATTTCCGCTTAACATTTAGTAAACGAGATTCCATTCAATTGGAAAATAGCCAGATTGAAATGCTCTTGCGTGACCCTAAAAAATTCAAAAACAGGATGATGTTGAAATTGAAAAGACATTTCAGTCAAAAGGATCTGTTTGAGTTATGAATGATACCTTATTGAAGGCAGATGAACAGTTACTTGTTATGGACTGGCCCAGTCTGCAAAAGATTGATGTACCTTCACTCAAGGCCAGTGACTTATATTTAGTATGTGTGGGCTTTGAAGATCGGGCTATAGAAACACTTCATCGAATCTGTGAGGCTGGAAGCAGGGAATTTTCGCTTGTTCTAGTGAACTATCGTCCAGAATATAAAGAGAATAGAAGAGAAGAGATTCTTGAAATCGCACGGCGGGCGGATTTGACAGTGCACGAGATTGTTTATGACCGAGAGAACCCGGCAGGTATTGGAAAAGAGCTAGACTTCTCAGCAGATCGGATATTTGTGGATATTTCTGGCATGTCGCGTCTTCTCATAGTCCAAGTCTTGGTAGCACTAATCGGCATTCAGGAACGGGCAATAAATATAATTTATGGTGAAGCAGCAGAATATTTCCCTTCTAAAGAACAATTCGAACGAGATCAGGCAAATGATGACAACAATTTGGAACATAGCTATCTATCTTCCGGGATTTTTGAAATAGCAATAGCGCCCGAATTAAGTTCTGTATCTATGTTAGGTGAAGCAATTAGATTGATAGCATTTCCATCACTTGATCATGTGCAACTCACCAATGTAATGCAAGAATTGCAACCTACTTATGCAGAATTTATTGATGGCATACCACCTGATGAAGGTAATGAATGGCGAACGGAAGCAATTCGAATAATTAATCATAGGACTATTAGTGCAGTTAAAAACCCTGTAACTCATCAAGCATCTACACTTGATTATAGAAAGACGTTAAAAATTTTGCTAGATATATACGAAGAGCGCAGCATGTTTGACCGACTTGTAATTGCGCCAACTGGCAGCAAAATGCAGGCTGTTGCCGTTGGTTTATTGAGATCTTTTCTTGACGATGTGCAAATTGTTTATCCAACGCCACATATTTTTACACACCCCAAGAGATATACATCTGGACTAAGTCAAATATATGAAGTCCATATTCCATCTAAAGAAATACTTGCAAAATTAAAGTGACTGCAGCAACCGGTAATAATGACAGTCATTTTTAAGGGAAGGAAATTGAGGTGGAAACAAAATAAATGCAACTCAAAACCTACCAACAAAAGGCCCTTGAACAATTAGACCGCTATCTTGAGGCGCTCAAAGAAGAGCGTCTGAAAAGTGAAAAAGCGGCGACATTTTTTGCGGAGCAGAACAGTGACGCTCCTGAAGACCTGAAAAATTATCCGCGCGCCGCATGGCAAACTCTGACGAAACAGGGCGTTCTCCCCAGCGTTGCAACGGGTCGAAATACCGAAATCCCCGACCCTATCCCCCGCACTGCAACCTCCGGCGACCCCATCCCCCACGTCTGCCTGAAAGTGCCCACCGGTGGCGGCAAGACGCTGCTGGGCGTCGCCGCCCTGGAACGTATCCAGCGGGACCCGGGCTTTGTGCTGTGGATTGTGCCGACCAGGGCGATTTACGAGCAGACTATCATGGCTTTCCGAACCCGTGAACATCTCTACCGGCAGATGCTGGAGCAGATTTCCGGCGGCAAGGTGAAGCTGCTGCAGAAAACCGACCGCTTCACCCGGCAGGATACTGAAAACTACCTGTGCGTGATGATGCTGATGCTGCCGTCCGCCAACCGGCAGAGAGGAAAGGATTTCCTCAAGATATTCCGCGACAGCGGCAATTACCCTTCTTTCTTTCCTGAACAGGACGACTTCGCCGCCAACCGGAAATTTGCCGAGAGGCATCCCGACCTTGAGCAAAACGAAACCGACGATTGGGCCAAACAAAGCCTTATCAATGTACTCAAACAGGTCCGCCTCACCGTGATTCTGGATGAGGCGCACAAGGCGTATGGACAAAATGACGCGAACAACAAGGAGTTTGTAAAGTCCGTCAACCGCCTGAATCCCCACTTTGTACTCGAACTTTCCGCCACGCCGAAAATCGGCATCAGTAATATCCTGGTTAACATATCGGGGACCGAACTGTATGACGAGGAGATGATCAAACTGCCCATTGAGATTCACAGTTTCAGTAATTCCGACTGGCAGTATGCGCTTGCCCAAACCCAGGCGAAGTTAAGCCAACTGGAAAAAGAGGCGCGGCAACTAAAACAAAGAGAAAATCGCTATATTCGCCCTATCGCCCTGGTGCGGGTGCAGCGAACCGGCAAAGGGCAAAGAGAGCGGGGATACATTCATGCCGAGGATGCGCGGGAACATTTGATACAAAACCTTGCCGTGCCGGAAAATCAGATCCGGATTCAATCATCGGAACAAAAGGAACTCGAGGGTGAGGATTTGTTGAGTGAGGCCAGTCCCGTCCGCTGGATTATTACCAAAGACGCCCTGAAGGAGGGCTGGGACTGCTCGTTTGCCTACGTGCTGGCGTTGCTGGACAACACCACGGCCACAACCGCCATGACGCAGATGGTCGGGCGGGTGATGCGGCAGCCCCATGCGCGCCGGATCGGGAACAGCAAGCCGCTGAACCAATGCTATATCTACTGCTATAACCAGGACGTGGGCAACGCGATTAAAAGTGTGAAAGCCGGCCTGGACAGAGGGGGACTGACGGGGCTTGGGGATGCCATTCTCGGCTACGGCGACGGTGAGGACGATGCGCCGAAGCCGATAACCGTGAAACGCCGGGGAAGATATAAGCGGTTGAACATCTTTCTTCCGCAGGTCTTGCACATACAGGGGAAAAAGTGGCGTCCCATTGATTACGACCGCGATATTCTGGGCGCGGTGGACTGGGGCAAGATTAACGGCGGTGGAGCGACCAATCTGGACGACAAAGACGTCATTCAGGAAATCAAGGCCACGGTTGATATTCAGGGGGAAAGTGATGTTTCCCAGAAAACGCTTGATACCGGGGAAAGTGTGACCCTGGATTATTTTGTCCGGCGGCTTACCGACATGCTTCCGAATCCGTGGCAGGCGGCGCGCGTGGCGGAGCGCTTTCTGAAACGGCACAAGGACAAAAAGCACGATGATGCGCAATTGCTGATCAACCGGATTTATCTTTCGGAAGTGCTAAGGCGCAGGGTGAAAACGGCCATTGACGGCAAGGCCGAGTCGGTGTTCCGGGGCAAGGTGCAGCAGAACCAAATCCGGTTTCATCTGGAAACCGATGAGCGGCTGGATTACGAACTGAACAGGTCGTTTGAGGTTTTTGTTTCCAGCAGAGAAAGGCGACTTCATGGTCCGCACAAGCCGATACAGCAGAGCCTTTTTTCTCCGGTTTACGAAAGCAGCTTTAACGATCTGGAAAAGGACTTTGCGCTTTATCTGGACACGGATCAGGCAATCTATTGGTGGCACAGAATCGCTGCACGGCAGGCGTATTCCCTTCAGGGTTGGCGGCGGCATCGAGTGTATCCCGATTTTGTAGCCTGCCGGAAAAACGATGGAAAGCTGTTGATCCTGGAAACAAAAGGCATTCACCTGAAAGGCAACGAGGACACCGATTACAAGCAAAAATTACTGGAGATGCTGGAGAAAACGTATGAAACCGCCCTTGAAAGAGGCCAGTTCAAAGTACGGGAGCCGCCCGCCCAATTCAGGATGATGTTTGAGGATACATGGCCGGAGGACATGAACGAACTCCTCCAGGAAGGCAATTAGCGTATTTTTTAGGAGGCACGTATCAGGGATCATCTGCGCAGTCCAGCCTGCTGCTCCTGCCCCAGCGGGGCTTTTTGAGCATTGCCGGGGCGCACAGGTTGAGATTTCAAAAGCCATCGCCTATATTTCAGGGACCACCAATGTCAACCCCTCCGAAAAAATCAACTAAGTCTATAAAAACCATTGGCGAATTCCTTGACTGGACAGGGAAACAGGAAGGCTCTTTGTTTCTCTATCGCGGAGTGTCTGCTCCCTACATGGAAATGGAAGCATCGGCATATCGCAGAATAAAGGAGAACCAGGAGGAAGATACGGTTCCTTCAAAAATATTTATCAATTATCACGAGCGACTTCTGGATAGAGCCAGATTGGAGGGATTTGACGATCAACAGGGCAAGGATCCTTCCGACCTGGAATTACTTGCCAGGTTACAGCACTATGGCGCGGCAACATGCCTGATTGATTTTACCGCAGACCCTTTGATCGCATTGTGGTTTGCTTGCCAGGGAAGCGGGCAGACAAATGGAAAAGTCGTTGCCATGGCAACGGGTGATGTCCAAGACTTCGCCGCAGTGAAACACGAAGACTTGAAGAAGCCTGTCAAGGAATTCCTCAAGGAGGAAACACTGTGGAAATGGTCTCCTCGGCGCCAAAACAATCGCATTATTGCCCAGAAGTCAACGTTTATATTCGGAAAAAGTACGATCCAGGAGAGTTGCTACAAGACTGTCAAGATAGACAAAGAAAGCAAAGGAAACATTATTAATGAATTGTGGAATAGATTTGAAGTTACTGAGCAGTCCCTTTTTGGCGATTTTGTCGGTTTCTCTCTTGCCAATGCCCACGACAAACCTTACAGCGACTATAACTCAGAAGACTATTTTATTTTTGGACTAACCTGCAGTCAGAGAAAAGAGTATCAGAAAGCGATAGATTATTACGACAAGGCGATAGCGATTAACCCTGAATATACCGAGGCATATCACAATCGTGGTCATGCAAAGGATGCCTTGAGAAAGTATAAAGGAGCGATATCGGATTATGACAAGGCGATAGCCATTAATCCTAAATTGGCCGAGGCATATAACAATCGCGGCAATGCAAAGGATGCCATGGGCGAGCATAAAGGAGCGATAGCGGATTATGACAAAGCGATAGCCATTAATCCTAAATTGGCCGAGGCATATCACAATCGTGGCCATGCAAAGGATGCCATGGGCGAGCATAAAGGAGCGATAGCGTATTATGATAAGGCGATAGCCATTAACTCTCAATATGTCGAGGCATATACCAATCGCGGAGCTGCAAAGGATGCCTTGGGTGATCATCAAGGAGCGATAGCGGATTACGACAAGGCGATAGCCATTAACCCTGAATATGCCGATGCATATAACAATCGCGGCAATGCAAAGAATGTCTTGGGCGAGCATAAAGGAGCGATGGTGGATTATGGCAAGGCGATAGACATTAATCCTAAATATGCCGATGCATATTATAATCGCGGCAATGTAATGTATGCCTTGAGCGATCATCAAGGAGCGATAGCGGATTATGACGAGGCGATAGCCATTAACTCTCAATATGCCGAGGCATATACCAATCGCGGCCATGCAAAGTATTCTCTGGGTGATCCTCAAGGAGCGATAGCGGATTATGACAAGGCGATAGTCATTAATCCTAAATCGGCCGAGGCATATAACAATCGCGGAAATGCAAAGAATGTCTTGGGCGACCATGAAGGAGCGATAGCGGATTATGGCAATGCGATAGCCATTAATCCTCAATATGCCGAGGCATATAACAATCGCGGCAATACAAAGGGTGCCATGGGTGACCCTCAAGGGGCGATAGCGGATTATGACAAGGCGATAGTCATTAATCCTAAATTGGCCGAGGTATATAACAATCGCGGAAATGCAAAGAATGTCTTGGGCGACCATGAAGGAGCGATAGTGGATTATGACAATGCGATAGCCATTAATCCTCAATATGCCGAGGTATATACCAATCGCGGCAATGCAAAGGGTGCCTTGGGCGACCCTCAAGGGGCGATGGCGGATCATGATAAGGCGATAGCCATTAATTCTGAATTGGCCATGGCATATAACAATCGCGGCAATGTAAAGAATGTCTTGGGCGACCATGAAGGAGCGATGGCGGATTATGACAAGGCGATAGCCATTAATCCCCAATTGGCCATGGCATATAACAATCGCGGCAATGCAAAGAATGTCCTGGGCGACCGTGAAGGAGCGATAGCGGATTATGACAAGGCGATAGCCATTAATCCTGAATTTGCCATGGCATATAAAAATCGCGGCGATGCAAAGAAAGCCCTGGGCGACCGTGAAGGAGCGATGGCGGATTATGACCAGGCAATCGCCATTGACCCATCAATACGCCGAGGCATATAACAATCGCGGCGATGCAAAGAATGCCCTGGGCTACATACAGACGGTATCCGCAGGGGAAACAGCAGGTGATGGCTGAAACGAGGGTTCCGTAGGGTAGGCCGGGACGGGTGCACTCCTATCGGACGGGCCCGGGGAGCCCCGGCGGAAAAGCGGGCAGGTGGTCATGGCCCTCAAAGAGCCAGTGCGACCTGTGCTGGCAGAACGAAACCACTGCTCTGTAACGAAGCTGAGCTGTCGACAGCTGCGGGACTGCGCCAGGGCCCGTGCCGGCACCAGCTTACGCACTATACTTTGCTTGTTTTTGGGGGTATCTTTAAGGTTAAGCAGCGGGAAGAGGAGGCCGTCCGTAGTGGCAGCCATCTTGTTGACTGCATGGTAAAAAAAGCTTTGCGTAACGCCAGGAACGGGGTTTGCAGGCACGTCAGGCAAGAAGGCAAAGCAGGGGAGGAGCATACCCCTGCCCAAAGGAGTATCGCGGTGTCAAAATCGACGAAAAAGCCAGCAGGGGCGAGACCCGCCGTCCGCCCGGCCGGAGGCTGGCATCCGTTGACGGGGCGCGCCCGTCGCGCCGTGTGCTGCCTGCTGTCCTGCCTGGTGTCGGGCCTGCCCGCGTTGATGCCCATCCCCTCGCTGGCTACCGACGTCTACAAGTATCGGGACGACCATCAAGGAGCGATATCGGATTACGACAAAGCGATAGCCATTAATCCTCAAGATGCGAAGGCATATTATAATCGCGGCAATGCAAAGGATGACCTGGGCGAGCGCCAAGGAGCGATATCGGATTACGATCAGGCGATAGCCATTCACCCTCAAGATGCGAAGGCATATAGCAATCGCGGCAATGCAAAGTATGACTTGGGCGACCATCCAGGAGCGATAGCGGATTACGACAAGGCGATAGCCATCAACCCTCAATTTTCCGAGGCATATACCACTCGCGGAATTACAAAGAGTGACCTGGGCGACCGTCAAGGAGCGATGGCGGATTATGACAAGGCGATAGCAGAGTACGACAAGGCGATAGCCATTCACCCTCAATATGCCGAGGCATATAACTATCGCGGAGCTACAAAGCATGTCCTGGGCGACCGTCAAGGAGCGATAACGGATTACGACCAGGCGATAGCCATTCACCCTCAATTTGCCGAGGCATATGCCACTCGCGGAGTTACAAAGACTTTCCTGGGCGACCATAAAGGAGCGATAGCGGATTACGACAAGGCGATAGCCATTAATCCTCAAGATGTCGTGGTATATAACTTTCGCGGACACACAAAGACTTTCCTGGGCGACGATCAAGGAGCGATAACGGATTACGACCAGGCGATAGCCATTAATCCTCAATATGCCGAGGCATATAACTATCGCGGAGCTACAAAGCATGTCCTGGGCGACCCTCAAGGAGCGATAACGGATTACGACCAGGCGATAGCTATTAATCCTCAATATGCCGAGGCATATAACAATCGCGGAGCTACAAAGGATGCCTTGGGCGACCATCCAGGAGCGATAGCGGATTATGACAAGGCGATAGCCATTAACCCTCAATATGCCGAAGCATATAACAATCGCGGAGCTACAAAGGATGCCTTGGGCGACCGTCCAGGAGCGATGGCGGATTATGACCAGGCGATAGCCATTAACCCTCAAGATGCTGAGGCATATAACAATCGCGGAGCTACAAAGGGTGACCTGGGCGATCCTCAAGGAGCGATATCGGTTTACGACAAGGCGATAGCCATGGCATATTATATTCGCGGATTGATAAAGAATTTCCTGGGTGACGACCCTCAAGGAGCGATAACGGACTACGACAAGGCGATAGCCATTAACCCTCAATATGCGAAGGCATATAAAAAGCGCGGCGATGCAAAGTATTTTTGGGAAGACGACACTAAAGGAGCGATAACAGATTACGACAAGGCGATAGCCATTAACCCTCAATATGTCGAGGCATATAAAAAGCGCAGCCTTGCAAAGCGTTTCCTGGGCGACCGTGAAGGAGCGATATCGGATTACGGCAAGGTGATAGCCATTAACCCTCAAGATGAGAATGCATATATTATGCGCGGCTATGTAAAGCGTGACCTGGGCGACCGTGAAGGAGCGATATCGGATTACGACCAGGTGATAGCCATTAGACCTCAATATGACATTGCATATCGCTGGCGTGGCCTTGTAAAGAATGACCTGGGCGACCGTGAAGGAGCGATATCGGATTACGACCAGGCGATAGCCATTAACCCTCAGTATGCGAATGCATATTTTAATCGCGGCTATGCAAAGAATGCCTTGGGCGACCGTGAAGGAGGGATATCAGATTACGACCAGGCGATAGCCATTAACCCTAAATTTAACGAGGCATATCGCTTTCGTGGCCTTGTAAAGAATGACCTGGGCGACCGTGAAGGAGCGATAGCGGATTACGACCAGGCGATAGCCATTAACCCTCGATATGCGAAGGCATATAAAAATCGCGGCAATGCCAAGGATGCTCTGGGCGACCGTGAAGGAGCGATGGCGGATTATGACCAGGTGATAGCCATTTACGACAAGGAGATCGCCATTGACCCTCAATATGCCGAAGCATATTATGGTCGCGGAGTTGCAAAGGATGCCTTGGGCGATCGTGAAGGAGCGATGGCGGATTATGACCAGGCGATAGCCATTTACGACAAGGAGATCGCCATCAACCCTCAAGATGCCAAAGCATATTATAATCGCGGCGATGCAAAGTCTGCCCTGGGCGACCGTGAAGGAGCGATGGCGGATTACGACCAGGCAATCGCCATTGACCCCTCAATCGCCATTAACCCCTTAATACGCCGAGGCATATAACCATCGCGACTATGCAGCCCCCTGGTCTACGATAAGACAGTATCCGCAGGGGAAACAGCAGGTGATGCCTGAAACGAGGGTTCCGTAGGGTAGGCCGGGACGGGCACACTCCTATCGGACGGCCCCGGGGAGGCCCGGCGGAAAAGCGGGCAGATGCCAGGGTCCTCAAAGAGCCAGTGCAATCTGTGTCGGCAGAACGAAACCACTGCTCTGCAACGAAGCTGAGCCGCCGACAGCTGCGGGACTGGCACCAGGGCCCGTGCAGGCGCTGCTTACGCACTATACCTTGCTTGTTTTTTGGGGTATCTTTCAAGGTCAACGCAGCGGGAAGAGGAGGCCGTCCGTAGTGGTCGCCATCTTGTTGACTGCATGGTAAAAAAGCTTTGCGTAACGCCAGGAACGGGGTTTGCAGGCACGTCAGGCAAGAAGGACAAGCAGGGGAGGGAGCATACCCCTGCCCAAAGGAGTGCCGCAGTGGCAAAATTGACGAACAAGCCAGCAGAGGCGGTATCCGCCGTCAGCCTGGCCCGGCGCCGGGATCCGTTGACGGGGCGCGCCCGTCGCGCCGTGTGCTGCCTGCTGTGCTGCCTGGTGTCGGGCCTGCCCGCGTTGATACCCATCCCCTCGCTGGCTACCGACGTCTACAAGTATCGGAACGACCTTCAAGGAGCGCTATCGGATTACGACAAAGCGATAGCCATTAATCCTCAAGATGCCAAGGCATATTACAAACGCGGCAATGCAAAGGCTGCCCTGGGCGACCGTGAAGGAGCGATACCGGATTACGACCAGGCGATAGCCATTAACCCTCAATATGCCGGGGCATATTACAATCGCGGACTTACAAAGGATTCTCTGGGCGACCGTGAAGGAGCGATAGCGGATTACGACCAGGCGATAGCCATTAACCCTCAATATGCCAAGGCATATAACAATCGCGGCTATGTAAAGTCTGCCCTGGGCGACCGTGAAGGAGCGATACCGGATTATGACCAGGCGATAGCCATTAACCCTCAATATGCCGGGGCATATTACAATCGCGGCAATGCAAAGGCTGCCCTGGGCGACCGTGAAGGAGCGATAGCGGATTACGATCAGGCGATAGCCATTAACCCTCAATATGCCGAGGCATATTACAATCGCGGACTTACAAAGGATTCTCTGGGCGACCGGGAAGGAGCGATACCGGATTACGACCAGGCGATAGCCATTAACCCTCAAGATGCCAAGGCATATAACAATCGCGGCTATGTAAAGGATGCCTTGGGCGACCGGGAAGGAGCGATAGCGGATTACGACCAGGCGATAGCCATTAACCCTCAATATGCCGGGGCATATTACAATCGCGGCAATGCAAAGTCTGCCCTGGGCGACCGGGAAGGAGCGATACCGGATTACGATCAGGCGATAGCCATTAACCCTCAATATGCCGAGGCATATTACAATCGCGGACTTACAAAGGATTCTCTGGGCGACCGGGAAGGAGCGATAACGGATTACGACCAGGCGATAGCCATTAACCCTCAAGATGCCAAGGCATATAACAATCGCGGCTATGTAAAGGATGCCTTGGGCGACCGGGAAGGAGCGATAGCGGATTACGACCAGGCGATAGCCATTAACCCTCAATATGCCGGGGCATATTACAATCGCGGCAATGCAAAGGATGCTCTGGGCGACCGGGAAGGAGCGATAACGGATTACGATCAGGCGATAGCCATTAACCCTCAAGATGCCAAGGCATATAACAATCGCGGCTATGCAAAGAAAGCCTTGGGCGACCGGGAAGGAGCGATAACGGATTACGATCAGGCGATAGCCATTAACCCTCAAGATGCCAAGGCATATAACAATCGCGGTAATGCAAAGAAAGCCTTGGGCGACCGGGAAGGAGCGATAACGGATTACGACCAGGCGATAGCCATTAACCCTCAATATGCCAAGGCATATAACAATCGCGGCAATGCAAAGAAAGCTCTGGGCGACCGTGAAGGAGCGATGGCGGATTATGACAAGGCGATAGCCATTAACCCTCAAGGAGCGATATCGGTTTACGACAAGGCGATAGCCATGGCATATTATATTCGCGGATTTATAAAGGATATCCTGGGCGGCCGTGAAGGAGCGATAGCGGATTACGACAAGGCGATAGCCATTAACCCTCAATATACGAAGGCATATAAAAATCGCGGCGATGCAAAGTTTTTCCTGGGTGACGACCCTCAAGGAGCGATAACGGATTACGATAAGGCGATAGCCATTAACCCTCAAGATGCCGAGGCATATAAAAAGCGCGGCCAAGCAAAGCGTTTCCTGGGCGACCGTGAAGGAGCGATAGCGGATTACGATAAGGCGATAGCCATTAACCCTCAAGATGCCGAGGCATATAACAATCGCAGCTCCGTGAAGCGTTCCCTGGGCGACCGTGAAGGAGCGATATCGGATTACGGCAAGGTGATAGCCATTAACCCTCAAGATGAGCATGCATATATTATGCGCGGCTATGTAAAGCGTGACCTGGGCGACCGTGAAGGAGCGATATCGGATTACGACCAGGTGATAGCCATTAGACCTCAATATGACATTGCATATCGCTGGCGTGGCCTTGTAAAGAATGACCTGGGCGACCGTGAAGGAGCGATATCGGATTACGACCAGGCGATAGCCATTAACCCTCAGTATGCGAATGCATATTTTAATCGCGGCTATGCAAAGAATGCCTTGGGCGACCGTGAAGGAGGGATATCAGATTACGACCAGGCGATAGCCATTAACCCTAAATTTAACGAGGCATATCGCTTTCGTGGCCTTGTAAAGAATGACCTGGGCGACCGTGAAGGAGCGATAGCGGATTACGACCAGGCGATAGCCATTAACCCTCGATATGCGAAGGCATATAAAAATCGCGGCAATGCCAAGGATGCTCTGGGCGACCGTGAAGGAGCGATGGCGGATTATGACCAGGTGATAGCCATTTACGACAAGGAGGTCGCCATTGACCCTCAATATGCCGAAGCATATTATGGTCGCGGAGTTGCAAAGGATGCCTTGGGCGATCGTGAAGGAGCGATGGCGGATTATGACCAGGCGATAGCCATTTACGACAAGGAGATCGCCATCAACCCTCAAGATGCCAAAGCATATTATAATCGCGGCGATGCCAAGGATGCCCTGGGCGACCGTGAAGGAGCGATGGCGGATTACGACAAGGCAATCGCCATTGACCCCTCAATTGCCATTAACCCCTTAATACGCCGAGGCATATAACCATCGCGGTTATGCAGCCCCCTGATCTACGATAAGACAGTATCCACAGGGGAAACGGCAGGGGATGCCTGAAACGAGGGTTCCGTAGGGTAGGCTGAGCCGGGCGCACTCCTATCGGACGGCCTCGGGGAGGCCCGGCGGAAAAGCGGGCAGATGCCGGGGTCCTCAAAGAGCCAGTGCAATCTGTGTCGGCAGAACGAAACCACTGCTCTGCAACGAAGCTGAGCCGCCGACAGCTGCGGGACTGGCACCAGGGCCCGTGCAGGCGCTGCTTACGCACTATACCTTGCTTGTTTTTTGGGGTATCTTTCAAGGTCAACGCAGCGGGAAGAGGAGGCCGCCCGTAGTGGCCGCCATCTTGTTGACTGCATGGTAAAAAAGCTTTGCGTAATGCCAGGAACGGGGTTTGCAGGCAGGTCAGGCAAGAAGGCAAAGCAGGGAAGGGAGCATACCCCTGCCCAAAGGAGTGTCGCGGTGGCAAAATCGACGAACAAGCCAGCAGGGGCGGTATCCGCCGTCAGCCCGGCTCGGTGCCGGGATCCGTTGACGGGGCGCGCCCGTCGCGCCGTGTGCTGTCTGCTGTCCTGCCTGGTGTCGGGCCTGTCCGCGTTGATGCCCATCCCCTCGCTGGCTACCGACGTCTACAAGTATCGGGACGACCCTCAAGGAGCGCTATCGGATTACGACCAGGCGATAGCCATCAATCCTCAAGATGCCGAGGCATATTACAATCGCGGAGTTAAAAAGCATGCCCAGGGCGACCCTCAAGGAGCGCTATCGGATTACGACCAGGCGATAGCCATCAACCCTCAAGATGCCGAGGCATATTACAAACGCGGCAATGCAAAGAAAGCCCTGGGCGACCGTGAAGGAGCGATAACGGATTACGGCCAGGCGATAGCCATTAACCCTCAGGATTTCAAGGCATATAACAATCGCGGCAATGCAAAGGATGATCTGGGCGACCGTGAAGGAGCGATAACGGATTATGACCAGGCGATAGCCATCAACCCTCAAGGTGTCGTGGCATATTTCAATCGCGGCAATGCAAAGCATGACCTGGGCGACCATCAGGGAGCGATATCGGATTACGACCAGGCGATAGCCATTAACCCTCAATTGGCCGATGCATATTATGGTCGCGGAGATACAAAGCATGTCCTGGACGATTATCAAGGAGCGATAGCGGATTATGATAAGGCGATAGCTATCAACCCTCAATATGCCGAGGCATATTGGAGGCGCGGCAATTCAAAGTATATCCTAGGCGATCATCAAGGAGCGCTATCGGATTACGACCAGGCGATAGCCATTAACCCTCAAGATGCGAAGGCATATTATAATCGCGGCAATGCAAAGGATGCTCTGGGCGACCGTCAAGGAGCGATAGCGGATTACGACCAGGCGATAGCCATTAACCCTCAAGATGCGAAGGCATATAACAATCGCGGCAATGCAAAGAATGCCCTAGGCGACCCTCAAGGAGCGATGGCAGATTACGACAAGGCGATAGCCATTAATTTTCGAGATGCCTATGCATATCACAATCGCGGACGTACAAAGCATGACCTGGGCGACCCTCAAGGAGCGATGGCAGATTACGACAAGGCGATAGCCATTAACCCTCAATATGCCGATGCATATTACAATCGCGGAGCTACAAAGTATGCCCTGGGCGACCGTGAAGGAGCGATGGCGGATTATGACAAGGCAATCGCCATTGACCCATCAATACGCCGAGATATATCACAATAGCGGCAATGCAAAGAAAGCCCCCTGGTCTACGATAAGACAGTATCCGCGGGGGAAACGGCGGGGATGCCTGCAACGAGGGTTCCGTAGGGTAGGCTGAGCCGGGCGCACTCCTATCGGACGGACCTCGGGGATGCCCTGCGGAAAAGCGGGCAGATGCCAGAGCCTCAAAAGAGCCGGTGCGATCGGTGCCGGCAGAACGAAACCACTGCTCTGCAACGAAGCTAAGCCGTCGGCAGCTGCGGGACTGGCACAAGGGCTCGCGCCGGTGCCAGTTTGCGTACTATACTTTTCTTGTTTTTTTGAGGTATCTTTAAGGTAAGTGACTGTTATATTGGAGGAAGATATTACTATACTTTGCTTGTTTTTGAGGGTATCTTTAAGTTTAAGCAGTGGGAAGAGGAGGCCGCCCGTAGTGGCCGCCATCTTGTTGACTGCATGGTAAAAAAGCTTTGCGTAATGCCAGGAACGGGGTTTGCAGGCACGTCAGGCCAGAAGGCAAAGCAGGGGAGGAGCATACCCCTGCCCAAAGGAGTGCCGCGGTGGCAAAATTGACGAACAAGCCAGCAGGGGCGATATCCGCCGTCAGCCTGGCCCGGCGCCGGCATCCGTTGACGGGGCGCGCCCGTTGCGCCGTGTGTTGCCTGCTGTCCTGCCTGGTGTCGGGCCTACCCGCGTTGACGCCCATCCCCTCGCTGGCCACCGACGTCTACAAGTATCGAGGCGACCATCAAGGATCGATAGCGGATTACGACCAGGCGATAGCCATTAACCCTCAAGATGCCGAGGCATATAACAATCGCGGAGTTAAAAAGCATGCCCAGGGCGACCTTCAGGGAGCGATAGTGGATTATGACAAGGCGATAGCCATTAACCCTCAATATGCCGAAGCATATTACAATCGCGGAGCTACAAAGGATGCCCTGGGCGACCGTCAAGGAGCGATAGTGGATTATGACAAGGCGATAGCCATTAACCCTCAATATGCCGAAGCATATTACAATCGCGGAGCTACAAAGGTTGCCCTGCTAGACCCTCAAGGAGCGCTATCGGATTACGACCAGGCGATAGCCATTAACCCTCAATTTAGCCCGGTATATATCTACCGCAGCGATGCAAAGGGTGCCTTGGGCGACCATGAAGGAGTGATATCAGATTACGACCAGATGATAGCCATTAACCCTCAAGATGCTGGGGCATATGTCTCACGCGGCAGGGCAAAGTATGACCAGGGCGACCGTGAAGGAGCGCTATCGGATTACGACCAGGCGATAGCCATTGACCCTCAATATGACATTGCATATAGCTGGCGTGGCGATGCAAAGTCTGCCCTGGGCGACCATGAAGGAGCGCTATCGGATTACGACCAGGCGATAGCCATTAGCCCTCAATATGCGAAGGCATCTAAGGCAAAGGCATATAAAAGTCGCGGCGATGCAAAGTCTGCCCTGGGCGACCATGAAGGAGCGCTATCGGATTACGACCAGGCGATAGCCATTAGCCCTCAATATGCGAAGGCATCTAAAGCGAAGGCATATAAAAATCGCGGCGATGCAAAGAATGCCCTGAGCGACCATGAAGGAGCGCTATCGGATTACGACGAGGCGATAGCCATTAACCCTCAATATGCGAAGGCATATATCAATCGCGGCGATGCAAAGGATGACTTGGGCGACCGTGAAGGAGCAATGGCGGATTATGACCAAGCGAGAGCCATTTACGACAAGGAGATAGCCATTGACCCTCAAGATGCCGAAGCATATAAAAATCGCGGCGATGCCAAGGATGCCCTGGGCGACCGTGAAGGAGCGATGGCGGATTACGACCAGGCAATCGCCATTGACCCCTCAATACGCCAGGGCATATCACAATAGCGGCAATGCAAAGAAAGTCTCCTGGGCTACATAAGACAGTATCCGCAGAGGAAACGGCAGGGGCGGCCTGAAACGAGGGTTCCGTAGGGTAGGCCGGGACGGGCGCACTCCTATCGGACGGGCCCCAGGCCCGGGGCCGCCCGGCTCAAAAGCGGGCAGATGCCGGGGCCCTCAAAGAGCCAGTGCGACCGGTGTCGGCAGAACGAACCCACTGCTATGCAACGAAGCTAAGCCGCCGGCAAGGCGCGGGACTGGCACCAAGGCTCATGCAGGCACCAGCTTACGCACTATACTTTGCGTGTTTTTTGAGGTATCTTTAAGGGCAAGCAGCGGGAAGAGGAGGCCGTCCGTAGTGGCCGCCATCTTGTTGACTGCATGGTAAAAAAAGCTTTGCGTAACGCCAGGAACGGGGTTTGCAAGCACGTCAGGCAAGAAGGACAAGCAGGGGAGGGAGCATACCCCTGCCCAAAGGAGTGTCGCGGTGGCAAAATCGACGAACAAGCCAGCAGGGGCGGTATCCGCCGTCAGCCCGGCCCGGTGCCGGGACCCGTTGACGGGGCGCGCCCGTCGCGCCGTGTGCTGCCTGCTGTCTTGCCTGCTGTCGGGCCTGCCCGCGTTGATGCCCATCCCCTCGCTGGCTACCGACGTCTACAAGTATCGGGACGACCGGGGACGCACGCTCTTCACCGACCGTAAGAGTAGTGGGCGCTCCCTGCAATACATAGGCAAATGGAGTTGGAAGTCGTGGATGCAGCGGCGTTTCAATCCCTACTTGTGCCTGGCGAACCGCGATCGTTTCAACGCGCTGATCGAAGATGCGGCATACCGCCATCATCTGTCCGTGGCGCTCGTGCACTCGGTGATCAGCGCTGAATCCTGTTATGACCCCAAGGCCATTTCCAGGGCGGGCGCCGTCGGCTTGATGCAGCTGATGCCTGGGACCGCGCGGCGCTATGGAGTGGATGATCGGTACGATCCTGCGCAGAACTTGAACGGGGGCACCCGCTACTTGCGCGATCTTTTGAATATGTTCCGGGGCGATCTGAAGCTGGCTTTGGCGGCGTACAACGCCGGGGAGAACGTGGTCATCCGCTACGGGTTCGCGATCCCTCCTTACCCGGAGACGCAGCAGTACGTGGGGAAGGTGCTGCAAAACTACAATCAAAATCTATCCCGCTTTCCAGAGCGGCGCGCTCAGCCTGCTTCTTCCCGCAGTTAGCTTGCGGGCGGCAACGGATGCACGAATTGCGAAGCAAACGCAGGTGACACAAGCAGCAAAGGGGAAGAAACAACTTTCCACCCGCAAGTTTAAGGCGGAAGTTCAAAAAGTCCTGGCCCTTGTTGTCCGCTCTCTCTACAGCAATAAGGAAATCTTTCTGCGCGAGTTGATTTCCAACGCCTCGGACGCGCTGGAAAAACTGCGTTTCGAGGCGTTGCGTGATGCCGACCTGTACGAGAACGACTCTGATCTGCGGATTGACGTGGAATATAACCGCGAGCGGCGCACTATTTCCGTCAGCGATAACGGCATCGGCATGAGCCTGCAGGAGGCGTCGGATAATTTGGGCACCATTGCCGGTTCTGGAACGCAAAGGCTGTTGGAATCGTTGCAGGCCGGGGCCGATGAAGGGGCGCAGTTGATTGGCAAGTTCGGCGTGGGGTTTTATTCATCGTTTATCGTGGCTTCGAAGGTCGAGGTCTTAAGCCGACACGCGGGCGCACTGCGCAGTGAAGGGGTGCACTGGTCTTCCGGCGGCGAGTCCAGTTACTCGGTCGAGCAGGTGGAACGTCCCAGGCGCGGTACTCGCGTCATCCTGCATTTGCGACCGGAGGAGGACTCGTTCCTGGACGGCAGGTATCTGCGTGAGATCATCCGAAGATACTCGGATCACATTTCTTTCCCCATTTCCATGGATGCGGAGCCGGACCGGGATGCCGGGGGCACCGAGGGCGACCAGGGCACCCAGGGCAGCGCCAGTGGAGGCAAGGAAGTCATCAACCAGGCCACCGCGATTTGGACCCGGCGCAGAAAAGACGTCGGCGAGCAGGAATACAACGAGTTCTATCGGCACATTTCACATGACCCGGAACCGCCGCTGGCCCATATACACAGCAGGGTGGAAGGAGCATCCGAGTACACTTGCCTGTTGTATATTCCGTCCAAGGCGCCTTGGCTGCCGTGGGAGCGGCAGCGCCATAGCGGCATCCATCTGTACGTGCGCCGGGTATTTGTCATGGACGGCGCCGAGCAGTTCCTGCCGCCCTGGCTGCGCTTTGTGCGCGGGGTGGTGGACGCGGATGATCTGCCACTAAACGTCTCCCGCGAGATTTTGCAGGAAAACAGGATCGTCTCGTCGATTCGCAATGGTTGTACCCGCAAGGTGCTGGATCGGCTCAGCGACCTGGCTCAAAAGGAGCCGCAGGACTACCTGCGTTTTTGGAAGGAGTTCGGTTATATGCTGCGCGAGGGTGTGGCAGACCCGTCTGGATTCCGGGACGACCTAATCAAATTGCTGCGGTTTCACTCCACTCATTCCAAGCAGGAGGATGAATTGGTTTCCCTGGTCGATTACGTAAATCGCATGGGCGCCGATCAGCACGAGATCTATTGTATGGTCGCCGGCAACCTGGGCAGTGCGCGCAACAGCCCGCACCTGGAGATTTTCCGGGAACGCGGGATCGAGGTGTTGCTGTTTGGGGATGCGGTGGATGAATGGCTGCTCGACCAGGTTGCGGAATACGACGGCAAAAAGCTGCGCATCATTACCAGGGGCGAACTGCAGCTTCCCGGCGTGGAACCAGAGGCCGTGCCGGACTCCGCGGAGGAGCAGGAGTGGGTGAAACAGGTTGCCTCGCACTTGGGGGACCGGGTCGCCTCGGTGCGTTTCTCCCGTCGCCTGCGCGATTCCGCCTCCTGTACCGCCTATGGGGAGCAGCAACTCAGCGGCACCTTGCAGCGCGTGTTGCGCGCCGGCGGCCACCAGGTTCCGCACAGCCAGCCCATCCTGGAGTTGAATCCGGAGCACCACCTGGTGAGTCGCCTGCGCGAGTTAAAGGACTCCGAGCAGTTGCGGGACTGGTCCCATGTGCTGCTGGACCAGGCACTGCTGACGGAGGGCTCCATGCCGCCGGACGCGGCTGCGTTCGTGCAGCGCTTAAACCGTTTGCTGGCAGAGCCTCCGGTCAAGTCTTGAACGTCCGATGCCGGTACCGGCGGGCGCGCTGGTGTCCCTGCCGCCGCGCCGCTTGTCGATGAGCGATCCGGATCTGCGTGAACTGCGCCGCGGCGCCGCTGAGATCATCCCCGAGCCGGAGCTGGCTGAGCGCCTGGAGCGAGGGGAACGTCTGCGGGTGAAAGTCGGCTTTGACCCGACCGCGCCCGATCTACACCTGGGGCACACGGTGCTGCTGAACAAGATGCGCCAATTTCAGCAGTTGGGGCACGAAGTCATTTTTCTCATCGGTGATTTTACCGGGATGATCGGGGATCCGAGCGGTAAAGACAGCGTGCGGCGCGTTTTGTCCCGCGAGCAGGTGCAGGCCAATGCCCGCACCTACCAGGAGCAGGTCTTTAAGATCCTGGACGCCGAGACGACCCGAATCGAATTCAACTCCCGCTGGACGGAAGAGCTCGGCGCCGCCGGGCTGGTCGAGCTGGCATCTCGCTATACCGTCGCCCGAATGCTGGAACGGGACGATTTTCATCTCCGCCACCGCGCCGGCAAAGCCATCTCGGTGCATGAATTTCTCTATCCCCTGGTGCAAGGCTACGATTCGGTTGCGTTGCAAGCCGACGTGGAACTGGGCGGCACGGATCAGAAGTTCAATCTCCTGGTGGGCCGGCACTTGCAGCAGACTTTTGGCCAGCGGCCGCAGATCGTTCTGACCATGCCGCTGCTGGAAGGGCTGGACGGCGTGCGTAAAATGTCCAAGACGTCGGATAACTTCATCGGTCTCACCGAGTCCCCGGACCAGATGTACGGCAAGCTGATGTCGATCTCTGATGAGTTGATGTGGCGTTATTATCAGTTGCTCAGCTTTCGCACGTTGGATGCGATCGAAAAACTGCAGGCGCAAGTGGCGGAGGGGCTCAATCCGCGTGACATAAAGCATGAACTGGCCGGGGAATTGGTGTCCCGGTACCACGACCGCCAGGCGGCAGAGCAGGCCCGGGCCGCCTTCGTCGCCCGTTTCCAGCAAGGGGAACTGCCCGAAAACATTCCCGAGCACAGGATCAAGGATCGCAAGGAGGGTTGGACGGTGGCGGGCCTGTTGCGCCAATCCAGGCTGACCGGCAGCGCCGCCGAGGCGGAGCGCATGGTACGGCAGGGTGCGGTGCGCCTGGACGGTGAGCGCCTGGCAGACAGCCGGCGGGTGCTGGCGGCCGGCGCGACCTACCTGTTCCAGGTCGGCAAGCGGCGTTTTGCCCGCATCGCCATTGAACCCTGAACCCTGAACCCCGGGCTCTGAACTCTTACCGCCAGTGCCGGGAAGCGCTGCACCGCTGCCTCGAAAGCGCCGTGTTTTGTGTTTGCGGCGAGCACTCTGCAGTTATGCGATATTTCATTGATGGAAAAGGATTTTTAACGGGGCCCGGCAATGCCGGGCAAGCCTTGTGGGGTAAACGGAGGGCGGGCGGACAGGACCCCCGGGTCATGCTATAATTTCCTATATATAGGCCGCCCAGTTACGCGGCTTGGAATTACGGAGCGTGGGATGGCGAAAAATCTGCTGCTTTGGATCGTAATCGCGATAGTGTTGATGGCGGTCTTTCATAATTTTGGTTCCCGGGTGCCCTACGTGGAGATCCCGTACTCGCAGTTGATTGCGGACGTAAGGAGCGAACGCATCCGTAGCGTGACCTTTGAAGGCAACGTCCTGCGCGGCGAGCGCATGGACGGAACGCGGTTCACGACTTTTAGCCCCGAGACCAGCAACAATGCCGTCATTGGCACCTTAATGGAGCACAGCGTCGAGATTCGCGGGCAGGAGCCGCAGCGTAATTCCCTGTGGGCGCACATGTTGATTTCCTGGTCGCCGATTTTGCTGCTGCTGGCCCTGTTCATCTATTTCATGCGCCAGATGCAAAACAGCCTGGGCGGTCGGGGAGGCGCATTCTCCTTCGGCAAGAGCCGCGCCCGCCTGATGGGCGAAGATCAAGTGCAAATCACTTTCAAAGACGTGGCCGGAGTTGAGGAAGCCAAGGAGGAAGTGATGGAGTTGGTCGAGTTTCTGCGCGACCCGGGCAAATTCCGCAAGCTGGGCGGCAAGCTCCCGTCCGGCGTGCTGATGGTTGGTTCGCCCGGCACCGGCAAAACCCTGCTGGCAAAGGCGATTGCGGGAGAGGCCAAGGTGCCGTTCTTCAGCATTTCCGGTTCGGACTTCGTCGAGATGTTTGTCGGGGTAGGCGCCTCGCGAGTGCGCGACATGTTTGAACAAGCGAAAAAGCATGCTCCCTGTATCATCTTCATCGACGAGATAGACGCGGTGGGCCGTCACCGTGGAGCCGGCCTGGGTGGCGGGCATGATGAGCGTGAGCAGACGCTCAATCAGCTGCTGGTGGAGATGGATGGATTCGAGGGGAACGAAGGCGTGATCGTCATTGCCGCCACCAATCGTCCGGACGTGCTGGACCCGGCCCTGCTGCGTCCGGGCCGTTTCGACCGGCAGGTGACCGTGCCTCTGCCGGACATTCGCGGTCGGGAGCAAATCATCAAGGTGCATATGCGCAAGGTGTCCCTGGCGGACAACGTGCAACCGTCGATTATTGCCCGTGGCACGCCGGGCTTCTCCGGCGCAGATCTTTCCAACCTGGTGAACGAAGCGGCACTGCTGGCGGCCCGGGCGGATAAAACCCGGGTGGACATGGAAGACTTCGAGAACGCCAAGGACAAGATTATGATGGGCACTGAGCGCCGCTCGATGGTCATGAGCGAAGAGGAAAAGCGTCTGACTGCCTATCACGAGTCCGGGCACGCCATCGTAGGGCTGAAAATGCCCGTGCATGATCCGGTGTACAAGGTGACCATTATTCCGCGGGGCCGCGCCCTGGGCGTAACCACGTTTTTGCCGGAGACTGACCGCTTGAGTTACAGCAGGGAGTACCTGGAAAGCAGAATATGCAGCTTGTTTGGGGGGCGTATTGCCGAGGAGTTGATCTTTGGCAAGAAAGCGGTTACCACCGGTGCCAACAACGACATCTACCAGGCCACTAAGCTGGCCCGCGATATGGTGACCAAGTGGGGACTTTCCGATAAGCTGGGCCCGCTCACTTACAGCGAGGAGGAGGGCGAGGTGTTTCTCGGCCATTCCGTCACCCAGCATAAGCTGATTTCCGACGAGACCGCGCACCTTGTTGACTTGGAAGTGCGCTCTTTGATTGATCGGAATTACCAGGGCGCTGAACAGATCCTGCGCGAGCAGTTGGACAAGCTGCACAAGATGGCCGATGCGCTGATGAAGTATGAGACCATCGACAAGGAGCAGATCAAGCGGATCATGGCGGGTAAAGAGCCCGGCGATCCGGCCGACTGGAGTTCCGACAGCGGCGACCTGGACGCGCCCGCCGGGCCTTCCACGACTGCGGATACGGATGACGAATCGTCCGGGATAGACAGCGGCACCGCGACGCCGCCATCGGTAAAGGGGCAGGTCGGAACCGCCTGAGGGGTGCGTTGTCACCCTTGCGGATGAGCATTAAGCAGGGAACCCGCCGGGTGATCATCGTACCTCGTTGCCGCCGTTGGCGCGGCGCCGGTTTGGCCGCGAAATAGCACGGGAAGTCTGTCATGCCGGCGCGACGCTATTTCGGCACGGACGGGATCCGTGGCTGCCTCGGCGAGTCGCCGATTACCCCCGAGTTTGTGTTGCGTTTGGGCTGGGCCGCGGGCCGGGTGTTATCCCGCACTCCCCAGGGTAGCGAGGTCTCCGGCAACGCGCCAATCCTGATCGGCAAAGACACCCGGATCTCCGGTTACATGTTGGAATCAGCGCTGGAGAGCGGTCTTTCCGCCGCCGGCGTGGATATACGGTTGCTCGGACCGATGCCGACCCCGGCCATCGCTTATCTCGCCCGCAGTATCCGTGCCCGCGCCGGGATCGTCATCAGTGCCTCGCATAACCCTTATTCCGACAACGGGATCAAGTTTTTCTATGGTGACGGCAGCAAGCTGTCGGAAGAAACGGAAGCGGCCATTGAGGCTGAGTTGGATAAGCCGTGCCGCGTGGTGGCGCCGGAGCAGTTGGGCAAGGCCAGCCGCATCATAGACGCACCACGCCGTTACATGGAGTTCTGCAAGGATCTGTTTCACCGCTCGCTGTACCTGGACGGGATCCACCTGGTTGTGGATTGTGCCCACGGCGCCACCTACCAGATCGCTCCCCTGTTGTTCGAAGAGTTGGGGGCCAAGGTGGACCCAATCGGCGTTTCGCCCGATGGCTTTAATATCAATCGGCAGTGCGGCGCAGCAATGCCGGACGCCCTGCGCGGGGAAATGAAAAGGACCGGCGCCGATCTCGGGATCGCTTTTGACGGTGACGGCGACCGCGTCACGATGGTGGATGGAAAAGGCGCCGTAGTGGATGGGGACGCGCTGCTGTATATTCTCGCCCGTGCCCGGCGTGAGCGCCTGAATGGAGCCGTGGTCGGCACCTCAATGAGCAGCCTGAGCCTGGAGCAGGCCCTGAAAAAACTGGACCTGGCGTTGCTGCGGGCCCGCGTCGGCGACCGCTACATTGCCCAGTTGATGTCGCGCGAGGCACTGCGTCTGGGAGGCGAATCCTCGGGGCATATCATCGATCTGGATTACACGACCACCAGTGACGGCATCGTAACCGCCCTGCAGATACTGAACATAATGGGTAGAACGGGACGTGCCCTGGGAGAACTGCAGGACGGATTGAGCATTTTGCCGCTGCAGGTAGTGAATCTGCCGCTGCGTCGTCGGATCGACGTAACCGGACTGCCGGAAGTGAAAGAGGCAGTGCGCGCCGTGGAGAACGAGCTGGGCCCGAACGGCCGGGTACTGCTGCGCGTTTCCGGCACCGAGGCTGTGCTGCGGATCCTGGTGGAGGGTCCGGAAGCCGGCCAGGTGCAGCGTTTAAGTGCGCAGATCTCCAGTGCCGTGAATAGCGCCCTGGAGCACCACTCCTGCTAAATCAGCGCACGGATTTGAGTATTTGCCATATCCGATCGATCCATTCCCAGTGCTCAGGCTTCATTAGGCAGGAACGCAGGCAGCTCACCGTGGCTTGATCATATTGGACGTCGGGCCAGCGCCGTCTTAGCAGATCGGCGGGCAAACGGATCAGTGCCAGGTGCAGTTGCCTGGCCGCGGCGTCGGTGAACACTTGCTGGGACCGGGCCGATATTTCCGAGGCGAGCGGTGCCGCGGTGCCGCCTGTGGCGATCTCTTGCGGTGCCCAGATGACAATGTCCAATTCGGGTGCCAGCAGGGTCCGCTCGCTCGGGTCTGCGTCCAGTTTGTTGTAAAGCTGCAACGCGGCGCGGCGGGATTTCTCCAGGCCGGCGGCGAATTCGCCTCCTTTTTCCATGGGCAGCAATTGCTGGGTGGCCCACAACGCCACGGCGCTGGCCCCGGCGCGCGAACATTCCAGGCTGATCTCTCCCAGGTGCAGTTCATCTGAGCTGAAATAGGTATAAGGAGAATCATGTTTGTAGATGGAACCCACGGATGGATCCTGAAACAGGACGCAGCCGCATCCGTAGGGCTGCAATCCGTGTTTGTGCGGATCGATGACGATGGAGTCCGCCTGGTGCATGCACTCGTAGCTTGCGCGCGTGTCCGCTTCCAGTAATTCCGTCAGCTTGAAGTATCCTCCGTAGGCGGCGTCTACGTGCACCCTGAAACCGTATTTTTCCCGCAGCGAGAGGATCAACGGCAACGGGTCAACGGAGCCCGTGCCCGTGGTGCCCAGGGTAACGACTACCGTGCCTATGGTTCCATTTTTGAGTTTGTCTTCCAGCGCGTTCAGGTCCATCCTGAATTTCGCGTCGGAGGCAATGGAGTGGAAAGGCAGCCCCAGGACTTCGGTCACGCGGGCGTGCGTGTAGTGAGCCTGGGAGGACGCCACTATCGTTTTGCCGGGGTGCAGTTTCCCGGCGATCCACAGGGCTTCGAGATTTGCCATGGTGCCGCCACCGGTAAGGTGCCCTAAATGTGCATCGCTCCAGCCGCACATGCGGGCAATGTTGGCCACGGCCTCTTTCTCCATGGCTGAACTGGCGCGACCGCCGTCCAGCGCGTGGTTGTTCGGGTTAATCCAGATCGACAGCATGTAGGCCAGGCGCGCGATCGGATGGGGAGGTTTCAGCATTTGTCCCGCGTAGAGCGGGTGCGGGTAAGGGTAGTTGTCCTGCATGCGCTCGGCGGTTCGCAGCAAGACCTCGCGCATCTGCTCCAGGTTCGTTTTGACTTCAAAGCCGGGCATGCCGTCGAAGGTTTCTTCCAGCTTCAGCAAGCCGTCGCTCAGCAGGCTTAAACTGTCTTTTTCCAGGACCACGTCAGTTTACGAAGGAACGGTAAAACGCGATGATAATCATGAGCGGGCAGAAAATTCGTATGTAGCCCGGCCATATTTTCCAGAACAGGCTGTTTGCGGCTTCCGGAAATCCTTCCCGTATCTCCTCCAGCATCCGGTCGCGGCGCCAGAGCCATCCGGCAAAGATGCAGATGGCAAGCCCCAATAATGGCTGGCTGTACCGGGTGGTGGCAGTAATGGTGGCCGCAAACAGCAGTTCAAAATTCAAAACGATACACGTGCTGAACAGAAATATGGCAGTGCTGATGACCCAGGTCGCGCGCCGGCGGCGCATGGCGTATTTTTCAACCGCGTAAGCTACCGGCACTTCCAGCATCGATATGGATGAAGTCAAGGCGGCCACGATCATCAATAGAAAAAAGGCAATCGGCACCAGCTCCCCCAGGCCGCTCATGGTGTTAAACAATGCCGGCAGCACGGTAAAAATGAGACCGTCTCCTCCGATCAACTTTCCCGCCTCGGTGTATATTGGTATGCCGTTGGCCTGGGCCACGTACATGGCAGGAATGATCAGCAAACCCGCCAGTATGGCAATGCCGATGTCCACGATGGCCACGGAAGCGCCGATGAACACTAAATTTTCCCTGCGGCTGATGTAGGAACCGTATACCAGCATGGTTCCAACGGCCAGGGAGAGCGAGAAAAACGACTGCCCCATTGCGCCGACGATCAGATCGGGCTCCAGCACCTTGGAAAAATCCGGGAATATATAGGCTCTCCAACCGGCGAGCGCGCCCTCCAACGTGGCCACGTAGAGGATGAGACCGGTGATAATGAAGAATAACAGCGGCATCAGTCTTTTGGCCCAGCGCTCTATGCCGGCGTTGACGCCGCTGCTGATGATCATTGCCGTTACGGCGGAGAAGAGGGCGCAGAAAATGATGTTTCGAGGTACGGAGAAAGAGATCAACCAGTCAGCCGCCGGGTTTACGTTTACCAGTCTGAGCAGGTATTGCAAAGAGTACGCGATCATCCAGCCGCCGACGATTGCGTAAAAACTCAAGATCAGGCTGACCGTCAGTATGCCCCAATACCCGGTCAAGGGGCCGATGAAGTTCCTGGTGATTTTGGCGTAAGCATCAACGGGGTTGGCCTTGGCGTATCGGCCAATCAGCAGTTCCGCCATCAGGACGGGATAGGCCATCGAGAATGCCAGTACCAGGTAGACGAGCACGAACGCGGCGCCCCCGTTCTCTGCCACCTGGATCGGAAAGCTCCACACGTTGCCCAGTCCCACTGCCGCCCCGGCGGCGGCCATGATAAATCCCAGCCGGGAAGAAAATTCACCGCGCGCCGCCATCAGGACTGATCGACCGTGCGTTGTGTGGGGTGGTGCGGGAACGTTGCCTGGTGTTGGTGACCGAAAGCGTGAACACCGGCAGCGCCGGGGAAGCAGACGTCTTGCGAGCGTGGGCGAAATGAGAACACCAATGGCATGCTTCGGCAGTATTTCCCGAAGCATTGGCACCGGACGACGGTAACCAGGACGGAAACCAGGCCGGTCATGAACAGGCTGAACCCTCGTCCAAGGCAGTCATTCTTCAAGCTAAAGATTTCGCTGACAGTTGCACTGACAAGTTGAATCGGCGTGTTCCTGTGTTTGACTGAGCGTAAGGTTTTGCAGCTTGCCGCGCCATCGGATCCATTCGGCGGGCCGGGTCAGGTCCCGCTTTCCATGATTTGGTTTGCCTTGTCAATCAACACCTCGATAAATCGGTCGATCGTTTCCTTGTGGGTGCGGATGGATAATATCGCCAGTCTAAGGGTAATCTGATTGTCAATGCGCGTGGTGGAAACAAAAAAGCCGCTCTCCCTGAAGATCCGCTGGATCAAGTCGTGATTTACTTGGTCTCGTTCTTCCGGAGTGCGGGCACCGTTGTGGCGAAAGACTACGATCGATAGTTCCGGTTCCGGCCCCACCCAGAAATCCGGTAATTGGGACAAGCGCCGGTGCGCGTAACGGGCCAGCAGCATTTTTTCCTCCAGGGCGGCGCAGAAAGTCTGTTCCCCATGCACCAGCAGCGGCATCCACAGGTGTAATGCGCGAAAGGGCCGCGTCAGTTCAGCGGATACGTTGGTCGGAGATGGGGCGTGCCGTTCTGATACATCCTGCATGTAGCTACCGCTGAAATGATGTGCTTTTTCGATCAGGTCCGCATCCTTGACCAGCACGGCCCCGCAGCCCCATGGGACAAACAGGCTTTTATGCGGGTCCAGGGTTACCGAATCTGCCAGGTGCAGTCCCTTTAATGCCTTCCGGCCTTCCTGGCAGAGTGCGAAGCAGGCACCGTAGGCGCCGTCCACGTGCAGCCAGCAGTGGTACCGTTCGGCTATATCCGCCAGGGTCTCCAAGTCGTCGATGGAGCCGGTGTCGGTGGTGCCCGCGTTCCCAACGATCAGCCAGGGTTTGAATCCTTTCCGTGCGTCGCGCTCGATGCATCGCCGCAGTTCATCCGTGTCGATCCGAAACCGGTCGTCGGTGGGCAGCATTTGTGCGGAACAACTGTCCAGGCCGGCGATGTGTAGCGCCTTGCGCACGGAATGGTGTGCCTGGTCGGAGAAATAGGCGGCGCATTTTTCGATTTTGCGAGCCCGGATGCCGTGCGTTTCGCGCGCCGTCACCACGGCATTCAGGTTAGCGATGCTGCCGCCCGAAGTAATGTCTCCGCCGCATGGGTTGCGATAGCCAATGATCTTTTTTCCCATCCACTGGATCAGCACGTCCTGCATGACGCCCCCTCCCGGACACATTTCGGTGATGCCGGAAAAGGCGTTGCTGATCGAGCTGATATAGTCCGCCAGCGCAGACAAGTAGTTGTCGTTCCCCGGGATGTAGGAGAAATTGCCGGCGTTGCCCTGGCGAACGCCGTGCGGGTCCACGTTACGGCGCAGCAGGTCCAGGACTTGCGACAGCTCCATGCCTTGTCGCGGGATGCCGACGTGGCGTAATTCGTCGCAAGCTGCTTCTTCCGTTACCGAAAAGGCGGGCGCCGCCGTTTTCTTTTTCAGCATCTCCTCTGCGTATTGAGCGGTTTCGCCCAGCCATTGCTTTCTTTGTGCAGCGGAAGGTTGCAGGGCGCGCATGCCTCGGTAAAGATCGTCCAGGCCGGGATCGTCAGGTGGCCGCTTACTCATCAATGATATGCCGCATATATTCGGGTTTTGCGGGATACGCCGTGACGCCGTCAGGCTCATCGATCACTCCATTTTTCAATGCATAGGCTGAGAACGCGTCGATCATCCGTTCGAGTTGAGAGGCCTGCTGCCCGCCCAAGTCCACGCTTTCCGCCGGGTCTGCGTCGAGATCGTACAATTTCCACTGATTCTGATCCCAGGGTGGGCGTATGCGGACCGCTTTCCATTTCCCCATAAATACCGAAGCGTGTCCAAATAACTCAAATGCAACCGCTTCGTCCGGCGCGTATACTTGTGCACGTTCTTCCCTGAGGTAGGGGAGCATTGAGCGTCCCTGGGGCGTGTGGACCTCGCGCCCCCGGTACCTGTTGCCGGGATGCTCGAGCCCCGCCATGTCAAGCAGGGTTGGCGTTATGTCCAGAACGGAAGCAAACGCCGAAAGCGTCTCTGGCCTTTGCTTCATTTTCGGATAATGAATGATAAAAGGTACCCTGGTTCCTCCCTCATAGGGCAAAAATTTGTAATAGCGCAGATGCACGGATCCAGTTTGAGCCCATCCCGGTCCCTGGAAAATATACGAATCCGCATTGCCCATGTTTTCCAGGCTGTTATCGTAGCCCTGCTCTGATACGTAATCCTTGTAGATGGCGCGCCTGCTGCGGTCGTAGGGATCGGTTCCATTGTCAGACATAAAAATGATAACCGTGTTGTCGTACTGCCCGATCGATTCCAGGTATTGCAGCAGGCGGCCCACGTTGGCGTCGATATTGTCCACCATGGCGGCGTAAACCGCCATTTTCTTCGCTTCGATCTGCCGCTCGGCGGCAGACAGTTCGGTCCACGCGGGCACTTCGTCCAATCGATCCGGCTGCGTCAGCTCAGCGGAGATAAGTCCCCTTTCGCGCAATCGCTGAAAGCGTTCCGCTCGCAGGAGGTCCCAGCCTTTGGCGTAAGAGTGCCGGTATTTTTCTATGTACTCGGCGGGAGCCTGCAAAGGAAAGTGCGGGGCGCTAAATGCCAGGTAGGCGAAAAAGGGGCGCCGGTCCCCCTCATGCGCGGCTATTTGCTGAATTAATTGATCCGTAAACAGGTCGCTGGAAAATCCCTCCGGTCTCTGGATGCTTTCTCCGTCGCGGGTATAGGAGGCCCTGGGGACCATGGCATTTGGGCCATCGTCATTAAAATGATTGCCCAATCCGTCCAGCATGACGAAGCTGCTTTCAAATCCTCTTTGGGCCGGATTCTGCTGTTTTCCGTACCCCAGGTGCCATTTGCCGGCCACGTAGGTGTGGTAGCCTGCGTCCCGTAACAAGCTTGCCACCGTCACCACGCGGTTATTCAGGTAACCCGAGTAGCCGGGCACGTTCCGGTGATGCGGCAGCAGGTCTTCGGCCATCGTACCCAGGCCGTTCAGGTGATTGTCAACGCCGGTCAGCATCATGGCGCGGGTGGGCGAGCACGTCGCCTGCGTATGAAAACCGGTAAAGAGCAGCCCTTTCCTGGCCAACTCGTTGATGTGAGGAGTCTGGATCTCGCCGCCGTAGGCACCGACGTCTCCGTAGCCCAGATCGTCAGCGACCATGAGCACAAAATTGGGGCGCCCGGCGGGCTCTGTATTTTGACGGCTTTCGCCTGCATGGCCATCGCCGGTCACCAGCGCGCCGCAGAGCAGCAGGATAAAGCAGGTCCTGGTGCAGGGCGGAGCACGCCGGCCGGGGCAAAGGCGGAGTGCACAAGCGTCCGGAGGAAGCTCGGCTAGCGTCAACTGTTGCCGCTTTTCCTGCTGCGAAGAAAACAAAGGCCGGTTAGAAGTTGAATTTAACCTTCAGGTAGGGGAAAGCGCCGTTATAACCATAAGGCACCGCCCGGATTGGGTATCGGAAGCCGCCATTGCTGATCACGTGCAGCACTTCATCCGTTCCCAGTCGGTCCGGCCTGTCGTTGAAGACGTTGTCTACGCCGGCGACAACGGTAAAGTTTTCCGTCACGTCGCAGGCAACGCTGAAGTCAACCGGGATAGCCCGTTCCACCACGCTGGTGGGCCGAGTCCCCGGGATGCCGATGTGGTTTGCACCGAAGAAGTCAATTTCCGTTGACCCGTAATAGCTGATGCGCAATACGCTTTTGAAAGCGGCCCTGCTCCAGTCAAAGGACAGTGTTGCGCGCTCTTGCGGTTGCCCGCCGGTTAGAAATGAACGGGTTTCGTTTGGATATATCTGATCAATCGACGTTCCGGCCGGCACGTTGAAGCCGTCGATGTTGGTGTCGTTGAGGTTGCCGGCAAACGTTACGTCCAAATCACCGTCAAACAGGCTGATGGCGCCGTAAGTGAGGATTACGTCCAAGCCTTCGGTAGAGGTGTTGACGGCATTGGAGAAAAAGCTGATGCCGTTCACGCCCCTGGCATCCAGTTCGGCCAGTGCGGCGGGGTTGTCGGCCACGCTCTCGCGGTTTATCAAGCCTCCTAAAACGATGCGGTCGTCAATGGAAATCCGGTAAAAATCAACGGTCAGCAACAAGGTGTCGGTTGGAGACCAGACAAATCCAATGCTTACGCTGTCGGAAGTCTCGATGTCCAGGCCATCCACGCCCAGTGCCCTGGGAAAGGCACTGCCGGCGGCAGCTGTAAATGAGCGCTCCAGCACCCCGGCATCGTTGATATTGGTTTGAAAGGCACTGTATGCCGCCTGCTGCAGGGAAGGGGCGCGAAAGCCCGTTGCCGCTGCCCCGCGCAGGGCAAAGCTGTCGGTGAAGTCAAATCGCGTGGAAATTTTCCCGGTCAGTTCGCTGCCTACCCCCGCGCTGTATTTTTCGAAGCGAGAGGCAACGCCCAACAGCCAAATATCGGTCAGATTGCTTTCCAGATCGATGTATGCCGCATAACTGCTCCGGTCTGCCTCGCCGGCTTCTGCCGGTGAAATGCCACTAAAAGCCTGAAATCCGCAGCCGGCAAACGCGCGGGGCACGTTGGGATCGGAAGGTATCACCACGGAAGGAATGCCTCCGCTGGCGTCTTCCGGGCTTTGGCTGCCGCATGAATACGATGCAAGAATGCCGGGACGGACCTGGTAGTTTTCGTCGCGGGCCTCGGCACCCAATGCCACGTTCAACGTTGTCTCTGCCATCTCAATGCTGCCGACAAGGTCCAGGTTAAAGGTCACTTGCTCGAAAGAGCGCCCCCCGGCATGGCCGGCAGTAGGTCCGGCGTTGGCGGCAATGTCTTCGTCAGTGGCCCCCGGGTTATCTCGAAGATACTCAGCGGCGATCGATGCATTGATCGTATTGCTGCTGCCGAAGTCGTATTCGTTCTCTCCGTACGTCACTGAAAAATCCATGTTCCAGTCGGAAGTCAGGTCCACCAGGTAGCCCAGGGAGAATGAGACGTCAGTCGCCTCGTTATCGATGTTGGGCAAAAATCCGTCCGGGTGGACTTGGGGCACGACTTGCGCCGCGCTGCCGGCTTGCCGGCGAAAGCCGGAGCCTGTGGCGGTCCGGTCGGAGACGCCGCCAAAGGAATAGAGCGCCCCGTTGTAGAGCGGCAGCCTGGCATTGTAGAAGCCCGAGGCGAATTCTCCTTCCGCACTGCCCTGGAACCAGCCGGGGCTGGCGCGATTGGTTGAGTCAAAGTCGCGGTATTCCGCGGAAATATTGATAAAGCCGCCGCTGTTGCCCAGTTCAAAGCCTGTATTAAATCCCAGGGGGAGCGTTTCGCCGTCTCCCGATCCGGTTTGCCCATACTGGATGAACCCGCTGGTCTGGCCCGTGCTTTCTTTCAGATTGATGTTGATCACGCCGGCGATTGCGTCCGATCCATATTGTGCGGCGGCACCGTCACGCAAAATCTCCACGCTACGCAGCGCGGTTATCGGAATCGAGTTCAGGTCGGTGCCTGCCGCGCCGCCGCCGATGCTGTTGGACAACTGGAATACCGCTTGGGTATGACGTCGCTTGCCGTTGATCAGCACCAGTACCTGGTCGGGTTGCAGTCCCCGCAAGGTGGCAGGCAGAAACAGGTCATTCCCGTCCGAGATTTGCGTGCGCGAAAAGTTGAAGGAGGGGGCAACCGTCTGCAAAGCCTGCCCGAGTTCGGAAAAGCCTCCGTCGCTTAACGTATCGCTTTTGATGATGTCGACCGGGACGGCTGATTCCGCCGCCGTGCGCCCCTTCACGCGGCTTCCGATGGTGATCACTTCTTCCACTACTTTTTCATCCGATCGTGACTGTGAATGGGCGCCGGCTGAATAGGCAAACAATACGCTGCCGGCGACGCACACCAGGCATAAGACTCTCTGCGCCTGGACTGAGCTTTCGCATGAGTTGGTTATCATTATTAAACTCCTCTTGAGTTTCAGGTACCCCAGGTACTTTTGGATACCTATAGGGATAGGTTTCCAAGATACCAAATCCGGGACGGCATTTCAAAAATTACACAGGCACTTTCGACCTCGGCGGAGCCTGCGCAATGGCAGCAATCCGGGCATCCCGAGGTGCCGATGCTAGCGCTCGAGTTTGCCGCAGGCACCGCCGCCCGGTGTCTCAATGCGCAGACGGTCCCCTGCCGCCACCTGTGCCTGGCAGCTGCCGGGCAGCTTTTCCACTGTGCCGTCCGCCCGGAGCAGCGTGTTGCGGCCCGCGGCACCGGGAGCACCGCCTTGCAGGCCGAAAGTCCCCCTTTTCCGGTGTCCGCTGAGCAGAGAAATCTCCATCGCTTCCAGAAAACGCAGCTCCCGTGTCACCCCGTTACCGCCGCGGTAACGGCCCTGTCCACCGCTGCCGTAACGTATGGCAAATCGTTCCAGCAATACCGGGAAGCGCCACTCCAATATCTCTGGATCGGTGATCCGGGAGTTTGTCATATGCGTATGCACCGCATCGGCGCCATCAAAACCAGGACCCGCCCCGGCTCCGCCGCAGATGGTCTCGTAATACTGGCAGCGATCGTTGCCAAAGCTGACGTTGTTCATGGTGCCCTGGGAGGCTGCCAGCGCCTCGAACGCCAGAAACAGCGCGTTGCTGATCGCTTGCGAAGTCTCGACGTTGCCCGCCGCCACGGCATCCGGAAAGCGCGGGCTCAGCAGGCTGTCCGCAGGCAGTATGATGCGGACCGGCTTCAGACAACCGTCGTTTAACGGAATGGGTTCATCCACCAGGGTGCGAAACACGTACAATACTGCGGCGCGTGTGACCGCGGGAGGCGTGTTGAAATTGTCTGCGGCGCGCGCCGACGTGCCGCTGAAATCCACCACTGCGGAGCCGGCTGCCGGATCGATCTGCACCTGCACCTGAATATGCGCGCCGTTGTCCATCGGATAACGCACGTGCCGCCCGCCGTGCAGTTTGCGTAGCATATTACGCACCGCCTGTTCGGCGTTGTCCTGCACGTGGCGTGCGTAAGCGCACACGGTGCTTTCGCCAAAGCGTTCCGCCAGGCGGCGCAGCTCCAGGACTCCGGTTTGATTGGCTGCCGTCTGTGCTTTCAGGTCGGCGACGTTGCGCTCGATATTGCGCGCCGGATGAGGCCCCGTGCCTAGCAGACCGTGCAGCTCCCGCTGGCGCAGGCGTCCGTCTTGCACCAGCAGGAAACAGTCGATGAGCACTCCCTCTTGTTCCAGGTGGGTACTGTAGGCCGGCATGGAGCCAGGGGTGATGCCGCCGACGTCGGCGTGGTGGCCGCGGGAGGCAACGTAAAACAGGGGAGTTTGGGCGCCGTTTCCAAGAAACACCGGGGTGACGGTGGTAATGTCCGGCAAATGAGTACCGCCGTTGTATGGATTGTTCAGCGCGTATACTTCCCCCGGGCGCAGCGGGCTGCGGCGGATCACGCTGCGCACAGTCTCGCCCATGGAACCTAAATGCACCGGCACATGCGGAGCATTGGCGATCAGGCTGCCACCGGCGTCAAACAGCGCGCAGGAAAAATCCAGCCGTTCCTTGATGTTGACTGAATAAGCGGTGTTTTGCAGTGTGGCGCCCATTTGTTCTGCGATCGACAGGAACAAGTTGTTGAATATTTCCAGGCGCACCGGGTCGGCCTGGTCGCTGTCCCGCGGGCGCGAGCGCGGCCTTGCCGTGCGCGACAACAGCAGGTTGCGGTGCTCATCGAGCCGGGCGCTCCATGCAGGATCCACGACGGTAGTGGAATTATGTTCGGCGATGATGGCGGGCCCCGCCACCGATTGGCCGGGAGCAAGCAGCGTTCGCCAGTGCAGCGGGACGCGGCGCAGGCGTCCGTCCACGTACATCGGGACTTGGGCCGATCCGTTCTCCGGTCGCGTTTCCGCCAGTTCCTGCGTCAGCTCGCCATCCGGATTCAATGTGCCCACGGCCTCCGCCAGGACCGCGTCCACGACCAGCGAGGTCTCTTTCATGGTAAATCCAAAGCGTTCCTGGTGGCGTTCCTCGAAACGCCGCCGCATGTCCGCGGCACTGGCCGCTTCGACCTGCAGGATCGAGTCGGAATCGGCGTAGTGCAGGTGGGCGCGCCGCAGGCAGCGGATGGCCGCCGCGGGAATGCTCTGTTGACGCACGTCCTGGCACGCCAGCTCCTGCAACTCCTGCCAGGTGGCGGCCAATTGGGGCTCCAGGGACTGATCCAGCCTGGCAGTGATCGCCCGCTGCCTGGTTTTGCGCACTTGAGCCAATCCCATGCCGTAGGCGGACAGCACGCCGGCCAGCGGATGAATCAAAACCTGGCGCAATCCCAGTTCATCGGCTACCCGGCAGGCGTGTTGGCCGCCGGCTCCGCCAAAGCAGCACAGCACGTAATCGCTGACGTCGTGGCCGCGTTGTACGGAGATGCGCTTGATGGCAGTGGCCATGTTGGCGACGGCTATGCGTAGAAACCCTTCCGCCGCCTGGTACAGGTCCGGGTCTGCACGGGCAGGGTCGATCTCCCGCGCCAATCGCTTGAAAGCTGTCCTGACCCCCTGCTGGTCCAACTCCTGGTTGCCGTCGGGACCAAAGATCCTGGGGAAATACCCGGATTGCAGCCGCCCGAGCAGCAAGTTGCAATCCGTCACCGTGAGCGGCCCTCCCCGCCGGTAGCAGAGTGGCCCGGGATCGGCTCCCGCGGAATGCGGTCCCACCTGGCACCGGCCATCGCGGAATTTGAGTATGGAGCCGCCACCGGCGGCGATGGTATGGATGCGCAGCGCAGGCACGCGCAGGCGAATCCCCGCGTGCACCGATTCAAAATCGCGCTCCAGTTCGCCCGCATAGTGCGCCACGTCGGTGGAAGTGCCGCCCATGTCAAAGCTGATCACATGCTCAAAGCCCACCCTGCGGCAGCTTTCCACCGCGCCGACGATCCCTCCTGCCGGCCCGGACAGAATGCTGTCGCGGCCCCGAAAGTGTGCGGCTTCGCTGAGGCCACCGTTTGACTGCATGAAAAACAGGCGCGTGCCACTCAGTGCCTGCGATACCTGCTCCACGTAGCGGCGCAGCACCGGTGACAGGTAAGCGTCTGCCACGGTGGTGTCTGCGCGCCCGACGATCTTCATCAGCGGGCTGACCTGATGAGAAACGGATACCTGGCTGAAGCGAAGCTCGCGGGCCCAGGCAGCGAGCTTTTGTTCGTGTTGAGGGTAACGGTAGCCGTGCATCAGGCAGATCGCACAGGCGTGAATCCCGTCCCGTCGTGCCTCCTCCAGCCCCTGCCGTGCCTGCTCCTCGTCCAGGGGCAGCAATACCTCTCCGCGGGCGTTGATCCGTTCATTGATTTCCAGTACGCGCGCATAGAGCGGTTCCGGCAACACGATCCGGCGCGCAAACAGGTCCGGTCGATTCTGGTAGGCAATGCGCAGGATATCGGCGAAGCCGCTCGTGGTCACCAGCAGCGTCCGCGCCCCTTGCCGCTCCAGCAACGCGTTGGTGGCCGCCGTAGTCCCCATGCGCACCGATTCAATGCGCTCGGTCGCCGGGATCGGTGCTCCGTCCTCAAGGCCCAGCAAGATCCGGATCCCGCGCAGCGCTGCGTCCTCGCGGTACAGCGGACTCTCCGATAGCAGCTTGCAGGAGATCAGCCTGCCGTCAGGACGCCGCCCCACCACGTCGGTAAAGGTTCCGCCCCGATCGATCCAGAATTGCCATCTTTCGCTGTCCATCTCTCTATGATAATGCAGTCTGGTCCGCCCCCCCTCTGTTGGTGTATCCCAGGGCGCTGGGAATGGTCTTGCTGACCGGGGTATCGTTAAAGGTAACGGAAGCCGGATTTTCCTGGCTGGCCCAACTCCGCTCCGCTCTGCCGGGCAGGCGGGGTGATACAATGAGCTCTGCCGTCCGGCCGGCGGCGGCAGTGCAAGTGGAGCATGAATGAAGACCAAGCGCCCCGAGGACGCCGATAAAGCGGACGTGATTGACGCGTTGTTGCCGCAGACACAGTGCGGACAATGCGGCTTTCCCGGTTGCCGGCCTTACGCCCAGGCCATTGCGGCGGGACGGGCCGGGATCAATCGTTGCCCGCCCGGCGGCACAGTGACCATTACCGCCCTGGCCGAGTTGTTGGGCCGGGAGCCGGAAGCGCCGAACTTTCTCCCGACGCCGCCGCGGCGGGTCCGGATCGAGGAGCCGGACTGCATCGGTTGCACCAAGTGCATCCAAGTGTGCCCGGTGGACGCTATTGTCGGCGCGCAGGGGAAGATGCACACCGTGATCGAGTCAGATTGCACCGGCTGCGGCCTGTGTCTGCCTCCTTGTCCGGTGGACTGCATTCATTGGCTGCTCGTCCCGGTGCCGGCGCGGCATTGGCTGCATCCGGCGAGCGTTGCGGAGGATCGTTGAAGTCCTACCGCAACGCCTTTCCCGGCGGGCTGGACCTGCCGACGCACAAGGAGCTGTCCAACAATTCGCCTGCTATCCTGGTTCCGTTGCCGGAGCGGATCATTTTACCTTTACAGCAGCATATCGGTTTGCCGGCACTGCCGCAGGTGCGGGTGGGGGATCGGGTGCTCAAGGGTCAGCCGGTGGCGCGCTCCGAGCGTTTCGTCAGCGTGCCTTTGCACGCCAGCACTTCGGGCAAGGTGATCGACATAGGAGATTACCCGGTGCCGCATCCTCCCGGTCAGAAAGCGCCCTGCATTGTGATCGAACCGGATGGGGAAGACAGCTGGTTTGATATTCAGCCCACGTTGTCCTATGAGCAGAAGGATCCGGCACAGCTGCATCGTTTGATCCAGGAATGCGGAATCGTCGGCCTGGGCGGCGCAGGGTTTCCGGCGCACGTCAAGATCCAGGAAGGAGTTGAGAACGAAGTCGATACGCTGATTATCAACGGCGTCGAATGTGAGCCCTACATTACCTGTGATGATCGCCTGATCCGGGAAAAGGCCCAGTACGTGGTAGCCGGAACCAACATCATTGCCCACGCGGTGCAGACCAGCCGCAGCATCATCGCGGTGGAAGAGGACATGCCCGAGGCCGCGCAGGCCTTGCAGGAACAGTTGCAGGGAGACATTGAACTGGTCACGGTACCCAGCCGTTTTCCGGCCGGCGGAGAGAAACAGTTGGTGCAAACGCTGACCGGTCGCGAGGTGCCCAGCGGCGGCCTGGCGATCCATATAGGCGTGGTAGTGCACAACGTGGCGACCGCGGCGGCAGTTTTTCGGGCCGTCACCCGGGGAGAGCCTATCGTTTCCCGCTACCTGACCGTGACCGGGGAGGTGGAGCAGCCGCGCAACGTGCAGGTGCTGCTTGGTACTCCGGTGGCCGATTGCGTGCGCCTATGCGATCAAAGGCCGCTCGATGATCGGGAGATCATCGTTGGTGGACCCATGATGGGCAGCCGGCTGCAAAGCATGGATGTGCCTATCACAAAGATGACGAACTGTGTGATGGTCGTCATGGAGAAGCATCGCGAGGCGGCCCAGCCTTGTATCCGTTGTGATCGCTGCGCGGACGTGTGTCCGGTACGGCTGCAGCCGCAGGAGCTTTATCGCCTGATCGATGCCGATGCCCTGGAGAATGCCCGCGACTATCATCTGTTTGACTGCATTGAGTGCGGCTGCTGCGCTTACGTTTGCCCCAGTCAGATCCCGCTGGTGCATTACTATCGTTACGCCAAGTCAGGCCTGGCCATGCGCGAGCGCAACCGCGAGGGCGCCGACCGCGCCAGGGCGCGTTTCCTGGCCAGGGAAGAACGGTTGCAGCGCGAACGGGAGCAGCAGCTGGGTGCTCCGGTGCCGCGCTCGCCGGAGCAGCGCCGTGCTTACGTGGAAGAGGCGGTGGACCGAGCCCGAAAGCGCCGCACGGAAGACGACTCCGCGGATCCCTGAGCGCTTGCCTGCCGCCTCGCGACCGTTTTACCTGGTGCGGAGGCGTTTGCCTGAAAAAGAGCCGCCGCCGTGCCCACCCGCCGGCCATTCGCTATTGGATGCGGTCGATCATCGGTGCACGGACCAGGGTGGCCGGCTTCTTTGCAATCTCCATGCCGAGGCGAAGCAGCGCAAATCTCCCCGCTGTCCCGGTGCGCTCCGGGCGCCGATGAACGCAGTTTGAATAGATGCTGCGGCTTATATTGAATGAACACCGGGCGCGCTGACAGGTGCCTGGAACCTTGCACCACGTTGCCGCCGGAAGACAGTTCAGCGGTGTCGCAGCCAATGGACACTGCAACTGGCCAGCAGGTACACGCTGACGGTCAATAGCGTGATGGTGGCTCCGGCAGGCAGGTTGGGCGAATAGGAAATGGCAATGCCCAGGGTGGAAGTGGCGATGCCGATCAGAATAGCCGAAATCATCGCGCTCGCGAGTGTGCTGGCGAACAGCAGGGCGGTTGCCGCCGGCAGGGCGAGCAGGGCAACCATCAGGGTGATGCCGACCAGGCGCATCATCAATACCACGGTAAAAGAGACCAGGAACATCAGCAGCAGGTAGAAACTGTTGACCGGCACCCCGCGTGAGCGGGCAAAGTCCTCGTCCAGCACGCAGGCGTTGAGTTGGCGATAGAACAGCAAAACCAGGATCACGATCGCCACGTCCAGGATGATCATCATGACCAGGTCTGTTTGACTCACCAGCAGAATATTGCCGAACAGGTAATTTTCCAGTTCCATCCCGAGTTCAGGCCGATCAGAGATCAGCAGTACGCCGATCGCCATGCCGGCAGGCCAGAGTGCGGCCAACATCACGTCCTGCTCCTGTTGCAGGCGCAAGTGGATCAGCCACGCCAGCGAGGCGGCCACCAGGCCTGCCGCAAGCGCGCCCCACAGCGGGGGCCAATCAAACAGCAGGGACACCCCCACGCCTGCCAGCAAGCTGTGTGCAATGCCGCCGGAAAGCAGGCTGGCGCGTTTGATCACGACCAGCGGGCCGATCAATCCGCAGCCGATACCGGCCAACAGGCCGGCCAGAAGCGCACGTTGCAGGAAATTGTATTGAGGCAGCGCCTGTAGAAACTCAGGCATCGTCCAGCGAAAGGCGCCGCTCGTGCTTGACCGCGCGCAGCTCCCGTCCATAAAGCTCTTTAATGTGTTTACCTTCCAGGCTGTCAGTATAGTGGCAGATCAAGGTGTTGTTCAGGCAGGCCACGCGACGAATCGAGGAGATGATAAAGCTGATATCGTGCGAGACCAGCAGCACCGTCAGGTGCTGCAAGTGATCCTGCAGCAGTGCCAAAAAATCTTCCTCGCTTCTCGCGTCAATATTGGCAGTGGGTTCATCCAGCAGGACCAGGTCCGGACGCCCGGCCAGGGCGCGTGCGATCAGCACTCGCTGCAATTCGCCGCCCGAGAGCAGGCGCAGGGCCTTGGCGGCATGATCCTGCAGGCCCACGAGTTGCAGCATCTCCAGCGCATAGTCCCGCATTTGCCGCGTTTGGAACCAGGAATACCAGCGGTGCGGCATGTTGCCCAGCAGCACGGCCTCAATCACACTGATAGACAGATCGCGGCGAAAGCCCGGATGCTGGGGCACGTAGCCGACGCGGTGCCGGACTTTCTCGGGCGGCTGGCCGAAAATTTCCACCTGCCCCTGCCTGGGGGTCAGCAGGCCCAGCAGTATCCGCAGCAAGGTGGTCTTGCCGCCGCCGTTAGGGCCGATGATGCCGATGTGCTCCCCCGGATCAACGCGCAGATCCACGCTTTTCAGTATCGATGCAGTGCCGGGATAAGAGAAGCTGATCTGCCGCAGGTGGACGGCGGGAGTGCTCAAGGCAGGTATTCTGCGAACAAGTCTGCGGCCCGCAGCAGGTTTTTGGGATAGTCCGCTGCCAGCGGGTCAAGCTGTATGATGGGCACTTGCAGAGTCTCGCTGAAAATCTGGCTGGATTTGTAACTGAATTGGGGCGAGACAAAGACAGCTCTGGCGTCCAGCGTTCGGGCCTGTTCGATGACTTCCACCAGCCGCCGCGCCATTGGTTCGTGACCGTGGTATTCCAGGCTGATTTGCACCAGTCCGTAGCGCTTGGCGAAGTGTCCCCATGCGGGGTGTGCGGTAAAAAAAGACGCTCCCTCCGCAACTCCGGCCAATCGCTGCTGAATATCCCGGTGGATCCGGTCCAGCTTTTCTTTCAGGGCCTCGTAGTTGTTTCGGTAGGCGGCGGCGTGCTCCGGATCGATTTCCTGAAGGGCGTTCGTGATGTGCTCGGCCGCCTGCAGCGCGAGCAGGGGATCGGTCCAGAAATGCAGGTCCTGGTCGGTGTTGTGGTGTGCGTGCCCGGCATGCGGCTGGTCCGTGCCGGCCCGCGGCAGGCAGCAATCGATCACCCGCAGAGTGGATTGTTCAGTGTGCAGCCGGGGCAGCCAGGCGTTCTCGAAAGGCATGCCGCTGCGCGCATAGAGCCTGGCTTCACTCAGTGAGGCGAGTTGACTGGATTTGATCTCATAATTCTCAGGGCTGGCCTGGGCAGGCACCAGGATTTCGACCTGTACCCGTTTTCCACCGATTTGTTGGGCCAGGTACTGCTGTGGCTGAATGCCAACGTAGATGAGCAGGGGAGGCTGCGCCTGGGCAATACGGGCACCGGCTTGCAGGGCCAGCAACAAAGCCGCGGCGCATACCTTCATTTGGGCATTGGTAGGGCACGTCATTTACATGTATCTCTGGCAGCGGGCGCCCGGCGGAACCTGTGGCAGTTGGTCATTGAGTATATAGGTCCACAGAGGAACCTCGGATTGTAATATTATCAACGGCTTTTCTTCAAGCGGGTGCATCTTTGGCACGGGTGGCGGTGCGCTCCTGGCAATACGCTGTGTAGCGTTCTTTCTGGATCGGTACATTTTGTCACGCCCGCGGTCGCCCCGCGATCGAGTGGGAAAGGCAGGTACCCGTGCCACGGTGCGGGAGGCGATGGGATACGAACACCGCCCGCCCCCCGCGTGCCAGTGCGGATCGCGCCATCAATAATAGGGTTTCAGCACCGCTGAACGCGATTGAGCCTTGGTGCTTGACAAGCTCGGGGAGTAACGGGCATTGTTCTGAGTCAGAACTATCAAGCCAGCGCCTGATTGTCAGGCCTTGGAAGAACCGTGATGCCGGAGGCGCGGAACACGTCCGCAAAAGTGGAGTTTGTCTAAGTCGGGCCGCATCGGAGATTCCGGCGCACCACGCGCCGATATGTATTTGGACGCCAGGGGACTGGATTGCCCCTTGCCTGTGTTGAAAGCCAAAGTAGTGTTGAACCGCTTGGAGCCGGGACAGGTTTTGTGTGTTGAAGCTACCGATCCGCATGCTTCAGTTGACTTCGCGGCGTATTGCGCCCGCTCCGGACATGAGCTCCTGGCTGTCAATCAGCAGGAATCGGCGGTTCTTGCGCTGTATATCCGGCGCGCAGCCGCTCCTGAGTAGATTGCCTTTCGGCATGTGCCGGGACTGCCCGACTTTTACATGCTTCCCTTTTTCCTGACGTGGTAATTTCTGAATGCGTCCAGAGATAGTCAGGGCAGTCATTGGGATACGATTTTATTTGTCTCACGCGTGTAGCGGCTTATTAACTATTGAACGCAGTGCAGCACGTTCCTGTGCCGCGGAATCCACCCGAATGAATCGGGGTTCCTTGAGTTGGTGTGCGTCCATGCCGTTATGGCGTGCGCCGTAGTCTGGTGCCGGGAGCTGTCCGGCAGGGATATCAACGCATAAGGTTTATCGCCTCGATCCATGCCTGACGCGATCTTTGCGCCAGCAAGTGGGATTGCACAAACCGGTTTTGGCATCCTACTTTTTTAACCTTAGTTCCAGCAAAGTAAAATCAAGGAGGCACGCACATGGAGAAATTAAGCTGTTTGATTATCAGCGAAGACTTTAAGTTGTCACAGTGGCTACGCCACCAGTTGGAAGAAATGGGCCACTCGGTTGCCGATTTGGCACCGACGTCGGAAGAGGGCATATTCAGAGAAACTCGTCTGCAATTGGACTTGGCTCTGATTGATATGCAATGGGATACCTGGCAGGGCAGCATTGACGTTGCCCGGAAGATCCGCAAGCGATGTCGGCTGCCCGTGATCTACACGGTATCCAAGGCTACCCGGGAACTATTGCGCCATGCTCGCTCTACTTGTCCCCTGGGATACCTGAACAAGCCGGTGCGCAGTGCCGATCTGCTGACTGTGATGGAGATCGCACTCAACCATTCTGCCAGGACGAGAGAGCGGTATCACGAATCCGATCAACCGCTGGTTCGGGAGGCCAATCCGGATTGGTTCCCGAAGGAGGAGCCAGGGGGAGATTTAGCCGTAGCGCGGGCACAGAAGGAGAAACTTCTGAGCCAGGCGCTGGATTATCTGTCCATAGGCGTGCTCGCAGTGGATGCCGACTTGTCTGTCCAGTTTTCCAATTTCACCGGAAAGCGCATTTTGCGCGATGGCAGTCTGCTGCAGCAGCGCCAAGGCAAGTTGTGTTGTTCCAACGCGGAATGGTTCTCCCGGATGCCGGCAATGATCAGGCAAGGAGGCAATCTGATCCTGGAGCGTGACAACTGTGCGCCCATGCAGCTGCGGGTCTGTCCGGCTTCGTCCGCCACGGAGCACTCATCCGCGATCCTTTACTTGTTCGATCGGGCATTGTGTTCGGTCGAAGCAGAGCCGTTGTTAAGGGAAATCTACGGCCTCTCTCCGGCGGAAGCCAGGGTGGCTGCCGGCCTGCTTGAGAATCCGGACCTGTGCGGCGTGGCGGAGCGCTTGTTCATCAGCCGCGCAACAGTGCGCACGCACCTGAAGCGGATTTTCCTGAAGACGGGCACCCACAGCCAGTCCAGTCTACTGCACTCGATCCTCACCGGGCCTGCCGGGGGAGTGTTGCGCTCGCACGTCATCGGTGGATCAGGAAAACATCCGCTTTGAAGCGGCGGGGGTTCCGTAACAGGTAAAGTCAGCCCGCAAGGGGCGGACTGCGTCGGGAATGCACAGGATTTTCCGTGCCGGCGCCGGCAGCATGGCGGCCGCCTGCGTCAAGGCCATGTGCCCGTTGCGGGTGGCAAAGACCCGCACGGGCAGGAAGGCGCCCTCTGCGCAGAGGGCGCCTGGTGCTTACTGGAGACTGGGTGAGCGGACCGGCTGCCCCGGCCCCTGTGCGGGGTGACGGTGCTGACGGATTATGCCGCCGACGCGGCGATGATCTCGTAGTCGTGCGTGATATTGGCTGTTTTGCCCAGCATGATCGAAGCGGAGCAGTATTTTTCCGCGGACAGGGAGATGGCTCTTTGCACTTGCGCCTCTCCCAGTTTGGCCCCCGAGAGAATGAAATGGGCGTGGATGGAGGTGAAGACCTGCGGGGGCTCGGCAGCGCGTTGGCTATTCAGCTGTACTTCGCAGCGGCTGATTTCCTGCCGGGACTTTTTGAGAATGTAGACTACGTCGTATGCGGCGCAGGCAGCCATTCCCAGCAACAGCAATTCCATCGGGCGGGCGCCCAGGTTGCGCCCTCCGCCCTCCGCCGGGCCGTCGATAATCATGCGGTGCCCCGAACCGGACTCGCCAGCAAAAGCCGCCTCGGCGATCCAGTTTACGCTCACTTGCACGCCGCTGACCCTGGTCCATTCATGCCGATGATCCTAAGCGATTACAGCCGCGTGCTCAACGAACGGTATCCGGCCGGGGCGGCACCGTGAAGTCTGCGGGACCGGGGGAGGATGGGCCGGCCGGCATACAGGCCGGCCAGGGATTTATCGGGTACAATACACGGCCTGTATGAATTAGTAGAGTGGCTTGTAGTGCGTAAAATCCTGAACCGGTTGCGGTCATTCAAATGCGTGATGTATGGCTTCCCGCGTTTTACCGGCCGGACTTGCGAGCCACCGGCAAGCGGTAGGCCCGGCTTGCGCGTTGTCTGTGTGCCGCCCTGTGTGCGGCGTGCGGCCCGGCGGCGCGGGGAACAGGCTGCCGGCAGTCGGACCATGAGTGCCTCCCGTGCTTTGGCTTAAGGCGTTCCACCTGATCTTTTCTTTCACCTGGTTTGCGGGTTTACTGTACCTGCCGCGCCTGTTTGTTTATCACGCCCTGTGTACCGACCTGCCGGGCCAGGAACGTTTCAAGGTCATGGAGCGCAAGCTGTATTTCGGCATCCTCATGCCCGGGGGCATTCTAACCATCGTCTTCGGTTTATGGATGCTGGTATCTTATGCTTGGGAGCTTTATGCCGGCAGCTTGTGGCTGCACGTAAAGCTGGGGTTGATCCTGCTGCTGATTGCCTATCACGTTTATTGCGGCAAGCTGGTGATGACTTTCCGCCGGGATCGCAACACAAAGTCTCACGTTTTTTACCGCTGGTTCAATGAAATTCCAGCTTTGTTGTTGGTTGCGATCGTGATATTGGCGGTAGTGAGGCCTTTCTGAGCCCGCCTCCGTTGCTACAGCGCTCATGATTCTGCTGCCACCCGTTGCCGGCAGTGTCCTGTCGGACCAATGTTGATTGCGGCGCCGGCGCAAAGCGCCCCCGGCGTCCAGGCCGGCTTGTGTTGCCTGTAGCGGGCGCATGGTTTCCATAAGGCGTAATTTTCGTTGTGTCGTCGGCGGCAAACCTTGCGGCTTGATAAAGATGCTGCGCATTTGTCGCACCATTCAGTGAGCTATGCAGGCCGGGCGCGTCACCTCCAAGGCTGCGCCACGGTCGCAGGTGCGGTCTACGCCGTTGGTACTGGCGATCTCTGCTCACGATCCCACTGGTGGCGCCGGCATTCAGGCGGATATACAGACGATTGCCGCCTTGGGCTGCCGTCCAGTCAGCCTGATCACTTCCCTGAGCGCCCAGAACAGGCGGCATTTTTCTTTTTTACGCCCCCAGAGGCCGGAGGATCTGTTGGAGCAGGCGCGATGCCTGTTCGCGGAGGCGCAGGTCACGGCCCTCAAGATCGGTGCCATTGGAGACATACGGCTGGTGGAGACGATCCGGCGCATCATCGCCCTGTCCGGAACGGAGCGAGTGGTGCTGGATCCGGTACTTTGCAGTACGACCGGCGGAGTATTCGCCGATGCGACCTGCCGCCGCGCCCTGTTGGAACGGCTGTTCGATCAATGCATGCTGGTGACCCCGAATCGGGAAGAGGCGCTGTTGCTGGGCGGCGTTTCGGAGCCGGACGCCGCCGCCGCTGCTTTGTGCGCCGCGGGTGCCGGCAACGTCCTCATCACTGACGTGCGCCCGCGGGACAAACAGTGGTTGACGCATTGCTGCTACCCGGCGCAAGGACCGGTACGACGCTATCAGCACCGGCGCCTGCCGGGCTGTTATCATGGATCGGGGTGCCGGCTGGCGGCCGCGATTGCCGCTTTCCTGGCGCGGGGCGAGACCTTGTTACGTGCCGTGAAAAAAGGGCTGGACCATACGCGGCAGGCACTGGAGAGCAGCCGGACCTGAGTCCCGGCTGGAGGATTGAGGCAATGCCGGGAATAGGATGCGCGGCGCGCAAGTAACGGCGGCAGGCCTGGGGCGATCTGCCGGACGTGCGCGGCGGCTGCGCAGAGGACTGTACGCGATTGCTGACGCCGGCATCGTGGCGGCACGGCTTCTGCCGGCGCTGGTAGCCGAGATTCTGGCTGGTGGGGCCAGTGCGGTGCAATACCGGGATAAAAACAGCCCCCTCTGCGAGCGGCACGCGTGCGCCGTTGCCTTGCGCAACCTGTGCCGCCGCCGCCAGGTGCCGTTTTTGATCAATGATGACGTCGCGCTGGCTTTGCGGGTGAGCGCGGACGGCGTGCATTTGGGGCACGGTGACCTGAGCTGCACGCGGGCGCGCGCCCGGCTTGGTGCCACGGCGCTGATCGGGATCTCCTGTTACGCCCGCCTGGAACGGGCAGTGCAGGCGCAGGAGGCGGGAGCGGACTATGTTGCTTTCGGCAGTTTCTACGCTTCGCCGGGTAAGCCAGGTGCGGCGCGCGCCCGGCCGGAACTGCTTTCCATCGCGCGGCAGCGCTTGTCGATTCCTTTGGTTGCCATCGGCGGGATCACCTTGAAGCGTGCTCCTGGGCTGCTGCGGCATGGCGCGGACCTGGTGGCGGTGATCCGCGATCTGTCTTTGGCGCCTGCCGTCCGGCGGCGGGCACGGGCCTACCAGGCCTTGTTCGAGGCGGACGAGGGATTAGCGGAGGGAATATCGTGAATACCATGGAGGCACGCCTGCAACAGGCGCAGCGTTACCTTGCCGGCGGGGTCAATTCGCCGGTGCGAGCTTTTCGTTACGTAGGCGGCAAGCCCCGCTTCATGGAGCGGGGTGAGGGAGCACGCCTTTATGACGCCGATGGCCGTTCCTATATCGACTACGTTTGCTCCTGGGGAGCCATGATCGTCGGTCATGCCCATCCCGCGGTAGTCGATCAGGTTCGGGAATACAGCGGACGCGGCCTGAGCTTCGGCACTCCCACGGAACTGGAGACTGCCCTGGCTGAGTGCATCTGCAACCGGGTCCGCTCTATCGACAAACTGCGCCTGGTCAATTCCGGCACCGAGGCGGTCATGAGCGCGGTACGCCTGGCAAGGGGCTGGACCGGGCGCGAACATATCATCAAGTTCGAGGGCTGCTATCATGGGCATGCCGATTCCATGCTGGTCAAAGCCGGGTCTGGCGCACTGACACTGGGCATCCCTGACTCGCCCGGTGTTCCCGCTTCCCTGGCGCAGCTTACGTTGAACTTGCCGTATAACGACAGTGACGTTTTGGAACGGGGGTTTGCGCGCCACGGCGAGCACGTCGCCGCCGTCATCGTGGAGCCGATAGCGGGCAACATGGGCTGTGTGCCGCCGCTGCCGGGGTTTTTGCAGCGGATCCGTGCGCTTTGCAGTCAATACGGCAGCCTGTTGATCTTTGATGAGGTCATGACGGGCTTTCGCGTTGCCGCCGGAGGTGCCCAGGCACTCTACCAGGTGCAGCCGGACCTGACGACCCTGGGCAAGGTCATCGGCGGCGGCTTGCCGGTGGGAGCATTTGGCGGGCGGGCAGAGTTAATGGATCACGTCGCTCCGGACGGTCCGGTCTATCAGGCGGGCACGCTCGCCGGCAACCCCGTTGCCATGGCGGCTGGACTCGCTACCCTGGAATTGTGTGACGCGGACGGTTTCTATGCGCGCCTGTCGGAAACGACCGCCGGCCTGGTGGCCGGATTCAAGGAGCAGGCCAACGCCGCCGGCATTCCGCTGGCAGTGCACCAGGCAGGCGGCATGTTCGGCTTTTTCTTCAGCGAGGAGGAATCCATTGCCCGCCTGGACCAGGTCGCCGCCTGTGACCAGGACGCCTTTCGCGCTTTCTTTCACGGTATGTTGGAGCGCGGCGTCTACCTGGCCCCCTCGCCGTACGAAGCAGGCTTTGTCAGCAGCGCGCACCAGGCAGTTGATCGGTCGCAAACGCTGGAGGCGGCTCGGGACGCTTTCGCCTGCTGCCGCCCGACGCCGTGATTGATCCGCGCCCGCCACTAAGCGGTGCGGCGGCCTGAAAGCTGATGCCTGGGCGGGCGGGCGTTATTCTGACCGGTACAGCGCAGACTTGGCTCCAACGGACACTGCCGCGAAGGCGATCCGGGTAATCAGCAGCAACAGCAGAATGGCGATGATCCAGGCGAGAAAATAGGAAATGCGGAACACTTCCGGCTCGTTCCCGTCTTGTACCAGTGGGGGTATAGCTAACTCTTCTTGCGTTGCCAGTCCCTTGCGGACTGCGTTGGCGAGCAACTGATCGATGTGCGAGGAATGTTCTACTGCCTTGGCAAAGCGTTCTATCTGCGCCGGCTCGTGGTACAGAGTCCAAGCCTGGTCGAGTCCCCATCCGGCAACGCCGATGCCGAGCAGGAACAGTAGCAGGCTGCAGGTGCGGATCAGGAACGCAATCAGCCGATTGAACATGGTGGCATCTTATCACATTGACTTGCTTGCGAGCGGCTGTGGGTGTCCGTTTGACCGTTGCTTCCCGGTCCCGTTGCCGGTGCCGCGACGGTGCTGAACTATTGCGGATGGCGTCTTTTGAGCGCCGTGCTGGTACTGGGAGGCGTGTTAACCGTGGTTTTTGCCATCTCCCGCAGTATCCCCGGTGATCCGGTTGACGTCATGCTGGGCGAGAACGCGAGTCCGGCGCAACGGGAGGAGATGATAAAGTCGATGGGACTGCGAGAGCCACTGTGGTCCCAATGGAGGCGTTACATTCTGAACCTGGCCCGCCTCGATCTGGGTACCTCGCTGTACTCGCGCAGGAAGGTTGCCGATTTGCTGTGGGAGCGTCTGCCTGCCACTTTTTTCCTGGCCGGCGCGGCGGTAGTAGTCGCGTTGCTGATCTCGCTGCCACTGGGCACGCTGGCCGCCTTGCGTAAAGGCAGCATTTGGGATCGGGGAGCCATGTTCTTCGCCCTGCTGGGTCCGGCCGTGCCGAATTTCTGGCTCGGTCCGCTGCTGTTGCTGCTGTTCTCTTACTACCTGGGATGGTTTCCGATCGGCGGTTATGGAGGAATCGGCTCCGTGGTATTGCCCGCGCTGACCCTGGGGACGGCGATGGCCGCGATCCAGGCGCGCATGATCCGCAACAATCTGCTGGACGTTCTGGACCTGGACTACGTTCGGGCGGCGCAGGCGCGGGGATTGCCTCGCGTGGAAGCTGCCCTGCGCCACGCGTTGGTCAATGCGCTGCTGCCGGTGGTGACGGTGTTCGGGTTGCAGGCCGGTGCGCTGTTGACAGGCGCCCTGGTGACCGAGCAGATCTTTTCCTGGCCCGGTATTGGGCAGCTTACCGTGGAGGCGATTCAAAGAAGGGATTATCCGCTGATTCAAGGCTGCATCCTCACTATCAGCACGATATACATCTTGGTGAACCTGTTGACCGATTTTTCCTACGTCTGGTTGGATCCGCGCATTCGCCTGGGAGAGAGAGACCAGTGAAGCGGCTCTTGATCTGGATCGGTGGCGGTTGCTGCGTGCTGGCGACGGCATCCTTTTTGCTGCCGCTTGCCGCTGTCGATATCGAACTGGATCGGATCATGCAGGGACCGGGTTGGGGAGCGTGGCTCGGTTACGACGAGTTAGGCCGCCCGATCCTGGATCGGCTGATCCTGGGCACCCGTAACTCCCTGCTGATCTCGCTGACGGTAGCGGCACTGTGCTTTGTCATCGGCGTGCCGATCGGGATCCTGAGTGCCTTCCTGGGAGGAGCCTGGGATCGGGTACTGGTCTGGCTGACGGACGTCTTCCTCGCCTTCCCTGGCCTGCTGCTGGCGATTGCCATTACCGGCCTGTTGGGTCCGGGCCTGCAAAACGCGATATTGGCGCTGAGCATCACCGGATGGGTCAGCTTTGCCCGCTTGTCCAGGGCGCAAACCTTGTCTATCCGCCGGCAGGATCACGTGGTGGCGGCACATGCATTGGGCACCCCCGTGTTAGGCATCGCCTGGAAACACATCCTGCCGTTGTTAGGGGCCACATTGGGCGTGCAGTTGACCTACGAGATAGCGGGGGTGATCATTGCTGAATCCACGTTGTCGTTCCTGGGACTCGGCGTGCAGCCGCCTACGCCTTCCCTGGGCAGCATGATCCTGGAGGGCTACCGATACATGCTGGTGGCGCCGCATATCGTGCTTGCGCCCGGATTGACCATCATGATGCTGGTGCTATCGATTAATCTGCTGGGGGATCGCCTGCGCGATCACTGGGACGTGCGAAACCGCGCGGCACAGTCATGAAGGGCTCCATCGGTCCCCTGGTTATGGGCATAGACGGCGTCAGCCTGGGCGCGGAGGAGAAGGAACTGCTGCGCCACCCGCTGCTCGGCGGGGTGATCCTGTTTCAGCGTAACTTCGAATCGCGCCGGCAGCTTACCGCGTTGTGCGCGCAAATCCACGCATTGCGCAGTCCCCGTCTGCTGCTGATGGCAGACCAGGAGGGCGGCCGGGTACAGCGGTTCACGACGGACTTTACTCCGCTGCCGTGCGCCCGGTCGCTGGGCCGGGCGTACGACCGGGAGGCGCGGTCGGCCCTGGAGCTGACGCAGGATCTGGCTTGGCTGCTTGCTGCCGAACTGGGCACCGCGGGACTCGACTTCAGCCTGGCGCCGGTGCTGGATCTGGACTGGGGGCGCAGCGCAGTGATTGGGGACCGTGCCCTGCATGCAGACGCGGAGGTAGTGGGGCGGCTCGGCGCCGCTTGGGTGCGTGGAGTCCGCCGGGCAGGCATGGCGGCCGTTGGCAAGCATTTTCCAGGGCATGGCTGGACCCGCAGCGACTCGCACGCTGAGTCTTGTACGGATGAGCGAGAATACTGGCGCTTGCGTCAATTCGACTTGGTCCCATTTGAACGGGCGATCCAGGCGGGCCTGGACGCGGTTATGCTCAGTCACGTGAACTACCCGGACGTGGCCGCGCAGCCGGCGGTATACTCCCCGGTTTGGATCAAGCGTATTTTGCGTGCCGAGTTGGGGTTCCAGGGGTTGGTGTTGAGTGACGATATCTGCATGCGTGCCGCGGCACAGGTTGCCGCGCCCGCCGATCGGGCGGTGGCTTGCCTGCAGGCAGGCTGCGACTTGGTTTTAGTTTGTAGCGAGCGCGGTCCCCTGTTGCAGATTTTGCAGCATCTGCCCGCTGCCGCGGGCCGGCAGATGCCCGAGGAACGTTTACGGCGCGTGCGGTTTCACGGCTCTGTGCCGGATGCGGTGATGGTGCAGGCGCAGCAGTCGATCCGGGCGCGCCTGGCAGAGTTGGAATGAAACGACGGAGTATGAGCTTATGGAAGCCACGGGTTTTTCGGGATTAATCATCTGGACACTGCTGACCGGCTTGGTGGCCGCTGCTTTGATCTATGGTTGCCTTTTCCTGTTAAGACGGCTGCGCGCGATGGCGGTGCGAGAAGCTCGCTACCTGCTGGCAGCGTTTTTTTACTCTCTGTACTGGCCCGTGGTCATCGTTATTTTCCTGGCGGCGGTGTCCGTCTGTGTAGAACTGCTGGATCAGAACAGTAAGACTTCTTTAGGCGCAATTTATGCTCCCGTCTTTATCGTTGGGATAGCACTGGCTGTTGCGTTGTTTGGTAATTTGCTGATTCTCCGATGCAAGCAATCCTGGCTGCAATACTCGGAGAGGGCACGCAACCTGGACAACCGCCTGCGTGGCGTAGTAGACGTCAGCACCAAAGCGGCGCAGGCTTTGATCATCGGTGTTGCACTGCTGATTTGCCTGCGCAGCTTCGGCATCGACGTAACCGGCATCCTGGCCGTCGGAGGCCTTGGTGGAATCATCCTGGGGCTGGCCGCCAAGGATATGCTCTCGAATCTGTTCGGCAGCATCATCATTTACCTGGACCAGCCTTTTGCCGTTGGTGACTGGATCCTCTGCAGCAGTGAGGATATCGAAGGCGTAGTGGAGAAGATCAGTTGGCGTTCCACGCACGTTCGCACCTTCAAGAAACGGATGTTGTACGTGCCGAATTCGATCTTTGTGAGTAATACGGTGGAGAATCCTTCCCGTATGAGTCATCGTCGTATCTACGAGCATATCGGAGTTCGCTACCAGGACGTGCACTGCACCAGCGACATCATCGAGGCAACCCGGAAGATGCTGCAGCAGCATCCCGAGATTGACTCTTCCCAGACGATTATTGTCAACCTCGATGCGTTCGCCCCATCCTCGCTGGATTTTTTTGTATACGCCTATACCCGGACTACGGATTGGGTCAGGTACCACGCGGTTAAGCAGGACGTGCTGTTGAAAATTATCCACATTATCCATAAGCATGGAGGGGATTGCGCCTACCCCACTTCCACCGTGTTTTGGCACAAAGAGGAGCCGCCGCCGGCAGTGGCGTAAAGACGTGCCCGTCGATTTTCACAAGATGCACTCTTTGGGGAACGATTTTGTTCTGATAGACAATCGCCACTCGCCGCGGAAGCCGGCATTGGAGCTGCGCCGCCGTCTCGCGGACCGGCGCCTGGGCATAGGCTGTGATCAACTGCTGGTGCTGGAGGAGGCCACGGATAACGAAGCCGATGCGCACTGCCTGGTTTTCAATGCTGACGGCGGGGAGGCAGAGCAGTGCGGAAACGGCATGCGCTGTGCCGCTCTTTACCTGCAGATGCAGGCCGCCCGCCCTTTGCGTCGCGTTGTCATTTCCACCGCGGGCGGCGTCGCGAAGTTATATCCGGACGGCTCCGGATCGTTTCGTGCGCAGATGAATATTCCCAGCTTTGAACCTGCCGATATTCCCCTGCGTGTTCCCCGGCGCCAGCGCCGCTATTCAGTCCGCACGCCGGTAGGCGAACTCCACTTCATGGCCGTGTCGATCGGCAATCCGCACGCGGTCTTGCAGGTGGAAGACAGCGCAGCAGCTCCCGTCAGCGAGGTAGGGGATTTCCTGGAGCGCAGTTCGCTGTTTCCGCTGGGCGTGAACACTGGATTTATGCAGGTGCTTGATGCAGATCACATTCGCTTGCGCGTGCATGAGCGCGGGGTAGGGGAAACTCGGGCCTGCGGCACTGGCGCTTGTGCAGCGGTTGCCGCGGGACGTTATAATGAGAGGCTTTCCGGCAAGGTTTCGGTTTGCATGCCAGGGGGGGAATTGCGAGTGGAGTGGGAAGGAGAAGGATGCAGCGTCTGGCTCGGCGGGCCGGCGGCGTACGTATTTGGAGGGACATGGAATCATGAGTGAAGGAACGGACGCGGCACGGCGGCAAGTGCCTTCCGAACAGGAGGTAATGGATTTTTTGCAGCAAAACCCGGATTTCTTCCAGCGTTTCCCGAAGGCACTGGATTTTATCTCCATTCCTCACCAGGTCGGGGATCCGATCGCGGGCACTGTTTCGTTGGTGGAGCGGCAAGTTGCTCACTTGCAGCAGGAGAAGCGCAACCTGCAGGAGCGCTTGCAGATCTTGCTGGGATTGGCCAACCAAAACGATCAGATCATTCGCAACCTGCACCTGTTGACGGTGCAATTACTGCAAGGCAAGGATCTGGAAGAGACCTTGAACACGCTCTACGCTCGATTGCGGGAAGACTTTCAAGTCGTGCCGGCACTGCGCATTTGTGCCGGTCCAACGGCGCCCGAGCGCGAGGAATTTATCAGCCCGGAGCCAATGCTGGAGGAGTTGCTGCGCGATCAGGAAACGATATGCCGGCCGCTGGATGCGTCGAAACGAGACTTTCTGTTTGGTGCTCAAGGTGCGGACCTGGCTTCTTTTGCCGTGATTCCTCTGGGCACCGACGACGGTAGTGCGGGGCGGCGTTGGCGCGGCGTGCTGTGCCTGGGCAGTCCGGACGCGCAGCGTTTTTCCGTCGACACCGGATGCGATTTTTTGTCCAACCTGGGCGGCGTCTTGACGGCCCTGTTAACCGCCCGCCTGTCTTAAGGTGGCCTGATGCAGCAGGAATCCTTACGCGAGCTCAACGACTACCTGGGTTCCATTGTTCACTTGGCGGAAAATACCCGCAAAAGTTACGCACGGGATCTCGATCGTTTGCTGCGGTATTGCGATCGCATGCGCGTTCCGAACTGGCAGGCGCTGGACGCCAGGCAGGTCCAGAGTTTTATCGCCTGGGCCCACGGTCAGGGAACCGGCGGTCGTTCTTTGCGGCGCATGTTGTCCGCGTTGCGCTCTTTTTGCCGTTACCTGGAACAGGCGGGGACCCTGAAAGCGAGCCCGGTATGCGGGATCCGGGTTCCCAAGAGTCCCGGGCGGTTTCCCGAGTATCTGGACGTGGAGCAGGCGTCCGCCTTTGTCTCCGTGCCAGGAGCAAAGCCCATTGACCGCAGGGATCGGGCGATAGTCGAGTTGATGTATTCTTCCGGTCTGCGCCTGTCGGAAGTGGTATTCTTGGATCTCGCTCAGCTGGACTTGGAGGGTGCCACGGTATGCGTGACCGGCAAGGGCCGCAAGCAGCGTTACGTGCCGGTGGGCCGGCATGCGGTCAGCGCACTTCACGAATGGCTGCAGGTGCGTGCTCAATGGACGTTGGACCTTAAGTTGGATCTGGAACAGACGGCAGTGTTTCTGAGTCAGCGCGGTGGTCGCCTGCAGGCGCGCAGCGTGCAGCATCGTTTTCGGTGCCTGGCTCGGCGCAGCGGTATGGGCCGACGGGTACATCCGCACATGCTGCGTCATTCCTTCGCCACCCATATGCTGGAGTCCAGCGGCGAGTTGCGGGCAGTGCAGGAATTGCTGGGACACAGCGATCTCAGAACCACCCAGATTTACACGCACCTGGATTTTCAGCACCTGGCCAAGGTGTATGATGAGGCGCATCCGCGGGCACGGAACGGAAAAAGTTAAAAAGCAATGAACGTTGATGAAGCTGCGTCGCTTCGGGCGACCACGGTGCTCTGCGTGCGCCGTAAAAACCAGGTGGCACTGGGTGGAGATGGACAGGTGACGCTGGGCGAGATGGTCCTCAAAGGCAATGCCCGCAAGATCCGGCTGCTGCGCGATGGTTCGGTATTGGCGGGATTTGCCGGTGGTGTGGCGGAGGCGCTGACCTTGTTTGAGCTGTTTGAAGGCAAGCTGGAGATGCACCAGGGCCAGTTGCTGCGTGCGGCGGTGGAGTTGGCGAAGGAATGGCGCACCAGTAAGATGTTGCGTCACCTGGAAGCGATGCTGTGCGTGGCGGACGCCCAGCACTCGCTGATCATTTCCGGAAAAGGCGACGTCATTGAGCCGGAGCGGGACGTGATGTCGATCGGGTCCGGCAGCGGTTACGCGGCGGCGGCGGCCCGGGCCCTGCTGGAGAATACCCGGCAGTCCTGCCGGCAGGTGGTGGAGAAAGCGCTGAGTATCTCTGCGGATTTATGCATCTACACCAACCACGACGTCTGCATTGAGGAACTGGGGGAGCGGAAGCCGGGATGAAGGATCTGACTCCACAGATGATCGTTGCCGAGTTGGACAAGTTCATTATCGGTCAGGACCAGGCGAAGCGCTCCGTTGCTATCGCGTTGCGAAATCGCTGGCGCAGGCAGCAGGTGGATGAGAACCTGCGCCAGGAAATCACGCCCAAAAATATCCTGATGATCGGGCCTACCGGGGTCGGGAAAACCGAAATTTCGCGGCGCCTGTCCAAGTTAGTGGATGCGCCGTTCATCAAGGTGGAAGCGACCAAGTTTACCGAAGTCGGCTACGTGGGCCGCGACGTGGAATCCATCATCCGAGACCTGATGGAAACCTCAATGAAAATGGTCAGGGAGAGAGCCCTGCAGCAGGTCCGGGACGCCGCCGAGTTGATAGCGGAGGATCGGGTGCTGGACGCCATGTTGCCCGGTTCGGAGGCCGGACAGGACCGGGAAACGGGCAAGACTACCCGCGAGAAGTTCCGCCGGATGCTGCGTGCCGGCAATCTGGATCACCGCGATATCGAAGTAGAGTTGGACGTGCCTTCGGTAAGCATGGAGATTATGACGCCGCCGGGCATGGAAGGGATGGTTGGAAAATTGCAAAGCATGTTTGATCGCATCGCTAATACCCGCCCCAAGAAGATGAAGATCAAGGTCGCGGAAGCGTTACAGCGGATCACCGAGGAAGAGAGCAACAAGCTGGTAAATGACGGCAAAATCAAGGATGAGGCAGTGGAAAACGTGGAGCAGAACGGCCTGGTGTTCATTGACGAGTTTGACAAGATCGCCTCCCGTGGTGACGCCCGTCATGGCCCAGACGTCTCCCAGGAAGGCGTGCAGCGCGACCTGTTGCCATTGGTGGAAGGATGTACCGTCTCCACGCGTTACGGTATGGTGAACACCGATCATATTCTCTTTATTGGTTCCGGTGCTTTTCATTTCGTCAAGCCTTCCGACTTGATACCGGAAATGCAGGGCCGGTTTCCGATCCGCGTTGAGTTAAAGCCTTTGTCGGCTGCTGACTTCGAGCGCATTTTAACTGAACCGAATGCGTCCCTGACCCGGCAATACCGGGCATTGTTGGATACGGAACGGATCGATCTGGTTTTTGCCGATAACGGGATCAGGCGCCTGGCGGAGCTTTCCTGGCAAGTGAACGAGCGCACGGAAAATATAGGCGCCAGGCGGCTGCACACGGTGATGGAGCGCTTGCTGGAAGAGCTCTCTTTTAGCGCCGGTAATTGCAAGAAGAAAAAGACCGTCCGGATCGATGAAAGCTACGTAAACAAACATCTGGGAGACCTGGTGGATGACGTCGATCTTAGCCGGTATATTCTCTAGCTCGCGGCAGGTTGCGGGCGTGCGTTGAAAGTCCCGTGCGTAACCAGCGAGCGATCCCCTGTAGGTGTTTCCACTTTCGCGCGGCGGTCGTGGCGCTTGCTCCCCGATCCTTTGGCCCGCAACCGGCGCCGGGAGCCTTTGATCGCTCGTCGCCGGCAAAATCCACCGCGTCCCGGTGCTGTTTAGCGGGAGCCGCGGATTAACCGCCGGCTGAAACGCACGGAGCGGCGGTAACGTGGACGTGCCGCTTCCGCTTAACGTTGTTCTCGACAGTGGAAAAAAGCTTTTGCACCTGGATTACCCCGGCGAGCAGCGCTTCAGTATTCCCAGCCTGCTTTTGCGCGCGTTCTCTCCTTCCGCGGAGATGAAAGTCGCGGGTGCCGATACCAGGCTCGTGCAGGCGCTGAACGCGGACGTCGGCATCGAGTCCATTGAGACCGTGGGTAATTACGCGCTTCGACTGATATTTGACGATGGACACAATACCGGCCTGTATACCTGGGAATACCTGTACGAGTTAGGCACTCACTTGGATCAGTACCAGGCGAAGTTACGAGACAGCCGGCGGCCTCGGGACTGCTGAAGCAGCCATCCGCCAGAGGAAGCAAAGTGCCATTGCTGGTTGACCACGGTTACAGCAAGCTCCCTGCCGGAGAAAAACGATCGCGCGTGGATCAGGTATTCTCCTCGGTGTCGGGTCGCTATGACCTGATGAATGACCTGATGTCTGCAGGCCTGCACCGGTTATGGAAACGTTTTGCCGTGCACTTGGCGTGCCTGCACTCCGGAGAGATTGTCCTGGACGCCGCCGCGGGTACTGGCGACCTGTCTCTCCTGTGTGAGCGGCGCGTCGGTCGCGCCGGGCAGATCGTATTGCTGGATCGAAACCGGGAAATGATCAATTTGGCCCGGGACCGCCTGATCGACCGCGGCCTGGTGCGTCGCGTTCGCTACGTGCAAGGGAGCGTGGAGCAGTTGCCGTTCCCGGATGAATGCTTCGATTGCATTCTTATCGCTTTCGGCTTGCGCAACGTGGCGGACAAAGAAGCCGCGCTTCGGAGCATGTATCACAAGACTCGTCCGGGCGGTCGCTTGCTGGTACTGGAATTTTCCCGCCCCGTGTTTGAATGGTCTCATGCTCTGTACCGGCGTTATTGTCTCAATTACCTGCCCTGGCTGGGGCAGTGCGTTGCGGGAGACGCCGACAGCTACCGCTACCTGGGAGAGTCGATCATGGTGCAGCCGGGGCAAGCCGAAGTCAGCGAGTGGCTGCGTCATGCCGGCTACGACGAAGTCGAGTGCTACAACTTGTCGGGCGGCATCGTGGCCCTGCATCGCGGATACAGGCTGTGAGCGCCGCAGTGGAAACCTTGCTGCCGGTGCTGGAGCTGCTGCTGAACCAGGCGCTGCGCCTGGACGAAGAGACTTTGGCGCAGGTGGAAAATTTGGACGAAACTGGCATTTTTCTTGAGATCACCGACCTGAACGCCCGCGTTCGAGTCCTGCCGAAGCAGGGCGGCGTGCACCTGTCGGTTGTGACCGAGAGCGCCGCGGAGGATGCCGCGAGTGCGCCGGAAACGGGGCCCGTGCTGCAGATTCGATGCGAGATGCGCACCCTGCTGCTATCGGTGTTCTCGGGCGATGCCGGCGCCCTGCCCAAGGGGGTGAGCCTGAACGGTGACCTTGAGTTGGCGCGTAAAATTGAAGCCTTGATACGCGGCTACGAACCCGACTTGGAAGAGAGATTGTCCGCATGGATGGGCGATGAGGCCGCGCGCCTGCTGGTTACCGGCGGCAGCGGTTTTCGCACGCTGCTGCAATCCGGATCGCACAAGCTGCTCCGGGATTTGCATGAGTACTTGGTCTACGAGACTGAAATCCTAATCGACTCGGCAAGCCAGGAGCGCTTCATCGCCGAGGTGGATCGCTTGCGGGATCGGATCGAGCGGCTTGCGCAGCGCCTCGACAAGCTGGCGCTACGCTGGGAATAAGGCCGGCAGGATGCCAATGATGCCGCCGCGATTTGCCCAGCTCATCCCGCCGTCCGCACCGGCAGGGCGGCAACGCCCCGGGCACCGGGTGCCTGCCGGTGCCGGAAGAACCGGAATCGATCCGGTCCGTGGAGGCTGGGCAGGGGCTATCCAGGGCGGTGCGCCTGGATTTTCTATCCGGCGGCTGCCGGGAAAGGACGATTGCGCGTTACCTGGCATGGAGGCAAGGTTATTCGACCTGCCTTTCATCGGCAGTGACGCGCGCGCCGTGCGGGATTTTGAGCCTGAAACGGTATTGCTTGATGGGCCATACGGAAACAAAAAATGACGGTCGCGGCCCAGAAGAGTCATGTGTACGCTTCAGCCTCCAGGGTTGGCAGGCTGCGCCCGGCGTCCTGCCGTAACGGTGGAAGGGGAGACGTTTCAACGGATAATTTGATGAAGATGCAGCGTTATCAGTGGGCCGCCGTGCACTGGGATGAGTTCCGCGGCTGCCTTGATGAGCCGGCGGGAGGCAGATGAATATTCCTGGCCCCGGACACGTGCTCCGGCTTGTACATATTCATCGCGCCCTCGTGCTCCACGGTTTAGACGAGTTGATTTTCCACACGCCCGGGCTGCGTCGCTTTCGCCTGCTATTGTTCCTGTTGCCCTGGAACTGGGTCAGGTCGGTCCCCGAAGGCAGCGTGGCAAAGCGCATTCGCAACCTGCTGGAGGATCTGGGTCCGATCTACATCAAGCTCGGGCAATTACTTTCTACCCGGCGCGATATGTTCTCCCAGGAGATCGCCGATGAATTCTCCAAGCTCCGCGACCAGGTTCCTCCCTTTCCCGGTTCGGAGGCACGTAAAATCATTGAGCATGCTTGCGGCAAGAAGCTGGAGGAAGTATTTGTTGAATTCCAGGACCAGCCCATCGCTTCCGCCTCCATAGCCCAGGTCCATGCCGCCAAGCTCCACGATGGCAGGTTGGTTGCGGTGAAGGTCGTGCGCCTGGGGATCCGCAAGCAGATCGAATATGACTTGGATTTCATGTACTTATTGGCCCATATCATCGAGAGGTATTGGGCTACCGCCAAGCATCTGAAACTAACCAAAGTCATTCGCCAGTTCCACCAGATCCTGACGCAGGAGTTGGATATGATCCGGGAAGCGGCAAATGCCTCACAGCTGAAGCACAATTTCGCCGATTCCGACAACCTGTACATTCCGGAAGTGGTATGGGAGTTTACTTATTCAGACGTGTTGGTGATGGAACGCATTGAGGGGATCTGCGTCGATGACAAGGAAAAATTGCTGGAGGCAGGATACGATCTGAGGAAGATCGCTGAAACCGGCATCGAACTCTTTTTTGCCCAAGTGTTCCGGGACAGCTTTTTCCACGCCGATCTGCATCCAGGAAATATTTTTGTCACACAGAAGGAAGACGGGGAAATGCGCATCACCTTAGTGGATTTCGGTATCATGAGCTCCCTTAGCGAACATGACCAGCGTTACCTGGCGGAAAACTTCATCGCGTTTATGGATCGAGACTACCAGAGGGTTGCCAAGCTGCACGTTGAATCCGGCTGGGTGCCGCCGGATACGCTTGAGCAGGACTTCGAGGCTGCTATCCGCACCGTGTGTGAGCCCATGTTTGACCGACCGCTGCGGGAGATCTCCTTTGGAGACCTGCTGCTGCGTTTATTTCAAACTGCCCGAAGTTTCAACATGGAAATACTCCCTCAGCTGCTGTTGCTGCAAAAGACGCTGGTGAATGTGGAAGGGTTGAGCCGTTATATCTGTCCGGAGTTGGATCTTTGGGCCAGCGCCCGCCCGGTGCTGGATCGGTGGCTGCGGCAGCGCATCGGCTTTTCCGGCCTGTTCCACGGCGTTCGCAAGGACATGCCCATGTGGCTGGATCGCTTGCCCAGGCTGCCTCTGAGGACGGCCAACATCATCGACCGGCTCAGCGCCGGCAAGCTGGAGATCTCAGTTAAAGGCGTGGAGCCCGGTGCGCACGAGTTATCCTCCCGCTCGACGGTGGCGATTGTGATTGGCACCTCGGTGTTGGTAAACGTCTTTTTGTTCCTGTTTTGGTCCGGAGCGCCATTGAGTCCTGCTTTTTTGCTGATCTCCCTGGCCGGCCTGCTGCTGATTTTCTATGGCCAGCGCCGCTAATCCATCCGGGTTCAAAGCAATCTATCCAGGTTGCAAAGTCTCAAGTTGCGCACTTTGTCCGCTTTCAGGTGGTGCGAGCCAGGATGAGGGTTAGTGGAAGTTCCACGAACGCGCGCCCGGATGGGAATCATTGATACCAGTAAACGGAGATGAACGCATGACTTCAGAAATCGCCAATCGAGGCGGAACGGCGGCATTGGTCGCCGAAGTAATCGACAATGGAAAAGTCAGCGCGCAGCAGTTGCTGGTAATCGGCCTGTGCATACTTTTCAACATGCTGGACGGCTTCGACATTACTGCAATGGCAGTGGTTGCCAGCGAAGTCGGATCAGAGCTGTCCCTGCAAGCCAGGGAACTCGGATGGATATTCAGTTTTGCCCTGGCCGGTATGATGATGGGGGCCATGTTTTTGGCTCCGATTGCCGACCTGATCGGACGCCGGAAGGCCATCATCATCAGTATCGCGTTGATCGGCAGCACGGTGCTTGTCACCTCCTACGTCACCAACCTGGGCCAGTTTATCGTTCTGAGATTTCTTAGCGGCTTGGGCGCGGGCGCCATGCTGGCCAGTCAGGCGACCCTGGCGGCCGAGTACAGTCCGGAAAAGTACCGGGCGCTGTCCGTGAATATCGTCACTGCCGGTTATCCACTGGGAGCGATGATGACTTCCGTCATCGCCTACTACATTATGCCGGAATACGGGTGGCGTGGCATGTTTTACTTCGGCGGCAGCGTGACGCTGCTAATGGGCATCGTGGCATGGTTTTTCATGCCGGAATCCCTGAAGTACCTGTTGGAGAAAAGGCCGTCCAACGCCCTGGAGCGGATAAACGGCATATTAAAAAAACTGAAAAAAGAAACGCTGGAGAAATTGCCGCTGCAATCCCGGGAGGAAACTGCCGGAAAGAAGAACATCGGGCAAAGCATGCTGGCTCTTTTGGAGAAAGATCAGCGCAAGGCAACGATCATCTTGTGGATTTCTTTTTTCTTGTGCTTTACCGCCTTGTATTTTCTATTAAGTTGGATCCCGAAGTTAATGCAGGATGCCGGGTACACGCCCCAGACCGGTCGGGACGCGTTTTTTCTGTTTAACTTGGGCGGCGTGATCGGCATAGTCAGCCTGGGAGTTTTGGCCACCAAGTGGAAGTTAACCGACTTAGTCTGCTTTTTCCTGATCGGCGCCGCAGCCGGTATGGCGTTATTTGCCCTGGTGCCCGGCGAGAAATACTGGTTGCTGCTCCTGATTTTTCTGATAGGCATTACCCAGCAAGGAGGTTTTACCGGCCTGTATGCCACGGCTGCCAAAATCTATCCCACCGAAATCCGCAGTACCGGGGTAGGTTGGGGAATCGGACTGGGCCGTTTCGGAGCCGTCGTGGGCCCAGCCCTGGCCGGCTACCTGATCGACGCGGGCATCAGCATGTCCGGAAACTTCCTGATCTTCGCGGTTCCGATGGTGATCGGAGGCATTATCGCCTACCAGTTACACGTCAGGTGAGCAGGGCGCATGATCGTGCCTGCGTCCGGACGCGCCCGAATCCAGGGCCCGGCAGGGAAACGGCGCCCACCCACGGGCAGGCAGAGGGCAGGGCTTGCGATTTTAGGGTTATTGGTGGAAACGGCGCGCGCCCACGGGCAGGCCGCTTGCCAGCGATCAGGCTATCCCGTACCCTGCTACTTTCATACAGCGAATCAGGGAGAGGTGCCGGAGTGGTCGAACGGACCCGACTGGAAATCGGGTGTACGGTAAAACGTACCGAGGGTTCGAATCCCTCCCTCTCCGCCAATTCTGCTGTCTTTAATCATATAAAACAACGCCCAATCGGACGGGCGCACTTCCAGCCGCCCCCTGCAACGGGAGAGTACCCGGAAGGTCAGTTCCTTTGTCCCCATATACCCGTTCCCTGCCGGCATGTTCGGAGGCTGCATGATATGATGTTTTTGTCTCTCTTTGAATGGCTACCCAACAGGGGGAAGGTCACTTCCAGTAGCTGGTCGATCAATTTGTCTGATATTAGCATTGCTTAGTCCTCCAGAATTAACAATGTCATTTACACAAACTTTTTTACAGTCTCCCATCTGTGTAGTTCCTCATGTGAAATAAACTACACCTTAAACTACTGTCTAAATTTTGGGGTCTACTTCTGTCTACTTCTGTCTTTCCTTTTTTCCCTTTACATAATTTGCTTTCTCCCATAATTGTCCATTTTCATGGTAAGTTTCATAAGGTCCTTCCCTTTCTCCCTTTACATAATTTGCTTTCATCCGTAATTGTCCATTGTCATAGTAACTTTCAGAAGGTCCTTCATTTTTTCCCTTTACATAATTTTCTTTCAACCATAATTGTCCATTGGCATGGTACAGTTCATAAGGTCCTTCATTTTTTCCCTTTACATAATTTTCTTTCCTCTCTAATTGTCCATTTTCATGGTACTCTTCATAAGGTCCTTCCTTTTTTCCCTTTACATAATTTTCTTTCCTCTCTAATTGTCCATTTTCATAGTAAGTTTCATAAGGTCCTTCCCTTTTTCCCTTTACATAATTTGCTTTCACCCATAATTGTCCATTGGCACGGTACCTTTCATAAGGTCCTTCCTTTTTCCCCTTTACATAATTTGCTTTCCTCTCTAATTGTCCATTTTCATGGTAACTTTCAGAAGGTCCTTCCTTTTTCTCCTTTACATAATTTTCTTTCTCCCATAATTGTCCATTGGCATGGTACAGTTCATAAGGTCCTTCCGGTTTTCCCTTTACATAATTTACTTTCATCTTTAATTGTCCATTGGCATGATACCCTTCATAAGGTCCTTCTATTTCTCCCTTTACATAATTCCCTTTCTCCCATAATTGTCCATTGGCATGGTACCATTCAACAGGCCCCTCCCTTTCTCCCTTTACATAATTTATTTTCTCCGCTAATTGTCCATTTTCATGGTACCTTTCATAAGGTCCTTCTATTTCTCCCTTTACATAATTCCCTTTCATCTTTAATTGTCCATTGTCATGGTACTCTTCATAAGGTCCTTCCTTTTTTCCCTTTACATAATTTACTTTCTCCCATAATTGTCCATTGGCATACCAATCAATCGATTTTCCTGAATACGGTTTTTCGGATAAGTATTCATAATACATTCCCCCTTTTTCAACAAGAGAATCAGAATCAACCGCTTTCTCTTCGGTACAACCGACAAACAGTATGGATGTAATCAGAAAAAGTGATAAGAATGGATTTCGAAACATTTTTTCAATACCAAATAGTCATCTTCATGGATTTTATGCGTTATGCAGAGTCCATGCCTTGTTTCTCGATCTCTTTTTGATGTTCAAAGTAACGCTCTGCCTTTCCCAAAACCATTAACCTGTTGAATAGACGGGTATGCCCATCCCGGGTTTATCTTTATTCACAATAATACCCTTTTCGTCTTTTTTATAAAAGCTGTGGATTAAATCGTATTGAACCGCAATATCCAATTCTTTATTTCCATCCAGATCAAAGAAGTGGACCCCATTCTCAGTACAGTTTGGCAGCAATGTTAAGGTGTAGTCGGTCCATAGTTATGCTGCCAAAGCAAGATAGGCTTGCGTCGGCGTCTTAACATTCAGGCCCGAATGAGGCCACTGTGCATTATAATACCTCATCCAGGCATTGATATCCTCCTGTGCCTCTCGAACCGTATCAAAGGCGTTGAGATCCACACACTCATACTTGAGAGAGCGCCACAGGCGTTCCATGAATACATTGTCCATCCAGCAGCCCTTGCCATCCATGGAGATTTCAATACCCGCTTTCTTAAGCGCCCCGCTCCACTGCACGCTCGTGAATTGACTGCCCTGGTCGGTGTTGAAGATCACCGGCTTGCCATAAGCGGCCATGGCCTCTTCCAGCGCCTCCAGGGAGCACTGTACATCCTGCGTAGTCGAGACTCGCCAGGACAAGACACGACGGCTATACCCGTCCATGATCGCTACCAGGTAGACAAAGCCATGCGCCAGCGGGATGTACGTCACGTCGGCACACCTGGTTGGGCCGGGTCACCTTGAGCCCCCGCAACAAACAGGGGAACACCGGATGGGCCGGGTGTCTCCTGCTGGTATGAGGTCCTGGACACATCGCCCTAAAGCCCATTTGTCGCATCAGGCGTCTTACCCGCTTGCGTGAGACGCCGTACCCCTGGCGCCGCAGACGTCGTGTCATTTGCCGGGAGCCGTACCAGGGCGTCTTTACGTATTGTCCGTCGATACGCCGCATCAGGGACAGGTTCAGTGCCGATCCCCCCGAGCCTGGTAGTACCACCCCGCTGCGGCTGATGTGCAATAACCGGCACTGCTTCGCCAGGCTCAAGTGTGCCTGCCGGGCTTTTATTATCTCCCGCCTTCGGGCAACGCTCATTGCTCGAAGGCTCTGGCTGCAAAATCCCGCTCGACAATGAGTTCGCCGGCATTGGCCGGCAGCGTTTTGATGTCCGCCTCCGGCTCGGAGCGGCGCTTGCCTTTCCGGATGAATGGATCCTTCATGCCATCTAGCGCTTCGCGTTTCCACGGGGTAATCCTATTGGGAGGCACTCCGAACTGTTGTGCCCACTCGGCGATCGTGCCATCATCACGAATCCCCGCCAGGGCAAACCGCGCTTTCAGTTCAGGAGAGTATTGCTTTCGTTTCGCCATCTGTGTAGTTCCTTCATGTAAATAAACTACACCTTAAACTACTGTCTAAATTTTGGGGTCCACTTCTCCGTACTGGCATATCACCTCGACCGCCGGAACGTCTGACTCGCACTCCTTCAAAATGCCAATGATCTGTTCTTCTGTATAACGCTTGCCTTTCATTTCGAGACCTCCTTTGGGTCAATTTTAGAGGAAATCTCTCTTTGAAACCGGCTACCTTTTTGAGGGAAATATCTAATAATACCATGTCTCATGCGGTTCGATGCGAGTACGTATAAGCCAGAGTTTCATCTTTTGTACAATTTCATCTTCCACTTCTATCTTTTGCCCTTCATCTATCATCTGCCGTATTTCATGATCATCAAACCAGAATCCAGTTTTGTCATCACTGGTCATGAGACTATAGAAACCTTTTGTAACACTGTCTTGATCGTGGATGAATTCTGCATCCGAATAAGCCGCACGAACCTCGGAAAAAGAATCGCCTATCCGAATATTTTCTCTTGTAGAATAACAAGGATCTTGAATGTTAATTTCTGATATAGTGCCATATATTACTTCCAGAAACAGGTAACATCGGTCTTTGTCTACTACAAACCAGCGTTGATATTTTTGTCTCTCACGGAAATATCCATCTGTAGACACAAAATCATAATTGATGACCAATCTAAACTGGGAGCGAATATCCTTAAACTCTTTTCCCAAAAGATCAAAAGGCAGAGCCTTGTCTTCTGCCATTGACGTACCGATACCCAGAAAATAAACGAACAGGATAAAAAAACTTCGGTGTCTCATCGTCCATTCTCCTGCCCTGTCCAATCGATGAACCTGCCCTGGCGCCCCCAGTCTTGATCGTCTGCATGGGGACTGCTCCGCCCGTCCGTATAGGATGATACCCGATTGAAGCGACCGCTCTGATAGAGCGCATCGGCCACTTGCTCAGAATTCAACCCATCCATTTTGCCAATAACCATATGCGGTTCGATTCGAATACGCATAAACAAGAGTTCCATCTTTTTAATTTCATCTTCTATTTCCATCTCCCCTTCATATATCATCTGCCATATTTCATGATCATCAAACCAGAATGCGATTTTGCCATCATTGGTGATGAGGTCATATATCCCCCTGGCAAGGCTGTATTGACCGGCTATGAATTTTGCATCCGGATAAGCCGCACGAACCTTCGAAAAAGAATCGCCCACCCGAATATTTTTCCTTGTGGAATAACAAGGATCGTGAATATATATTTCCGATATGGTCTTATTAGACATATCCTCCCAATTAGCGCGAGTTGTCATTCGCAGCGTCAGGTAACACCGGTCTTTGTCTATTACAAACTGGATCCAGCGTCGATCAGTAAGAGTGCTATCTGAAAATGAAAATACATCATACTGTGGAGGAAGATCTTTTAACTCTTTTCCCAAAAGATCAAAAGGCAGAGCTTTGTCTTCTGCTATTGATGGGCTGATGACCAGAAAATACACGAACAGGATACAAAAGCTTCGGTGTCTCATCGTCAATACCCCTGCCATATCCAATCGATGAACCTGCCCTGGTGCCCAAAGATATTATTGTCTGCATGGGCGCTGGTCCGCCCGTCCGTAAAGGATGATACCCGATTGAAGTGACCACTCTTATAGAGCGCATCTGCCGCTTGCTCAGAATTCAACCCATTAATCATGACGTCAATGCCACCATAATATGTATGAGGATCCCAAAATGATCCAAGGCGGTCTGCGTCAGTAAGAGATGACCGCCCTTTTGCAGTGCCTCCTTTTGTACCTGTTCCTATATCACGTGGCCCCCGGATATGTATAAGTGAGAGTTTCATTTTTTGTACCATGGCATGATCCATTTCTATCCTTTCTCCCTCACTTATCCTCTGCCGTATTGCATGAGCATCAAACCAGAATGCAATTTTCCCATCCTTGATAACAAGGTCATACACGCCTGCTACAACGCCTTCCTGACCGGCTCTGAATTTTGCATCCGGATAAGCCGAGCGAACCTGCGAAAAGGAATCGCCCACCCGAATATTTTCTCCCGTGGAATAACAAGAATCTTGAATATATATTGCTGATATAGTGCTATCTGCCGTATTCAGCGTCAGGTAACACCGATCTTTGTCTATTATGACCACGCGACTATCCCATTTGCCATTGTAAATTTCATCCAAAAAATCACCATCATCACTATACGCTATAAGCTGTGGGCGAATTTCTTTCCACTCTTGTCCCAAAAGTTCAAAAGGCAGACCCTTTTCTTCACCTATTGAAGCATCAATGCCAAGTAAATAAACAGATAGTATGAACAAAATTCGATATCTCACCGTTAATACCCCTTGTCAATCCCAATTTTGATGGACCTTGCCCTAATCCCTTTTAGTTCTATAGCCTGCATGGGTACTGCTCCTCTTTAAGGCACGCGAATTCAACGGGTCAGGGCAACGCTACCGTGCCGGCGAGAGGAAAAGTGGCGCTGGTATCCTGGTTGTTCTCATCAACGTAAAGCAGGAAGAGTTCCGGTGGGCGGCGACCCGCAACCGGCCCACTGGGAACGAAGGCCTGCGTCGCCACTCCCGACAAAGAGCCACGTATGAACTTCGGCCCCGGCTTGCCGTTCACTCCGCCCGCCACGCCGTGCGCCACTATCTTCTGTGACCTGCGTGCGCTAGGCTGCGAGCCGCTTCCAGCCATTGGTCCTGCATTGGTCAATGCACCACAGGTTCGGTGCCAATCTTCATAAGCGAGAGTTCCAGCTTTTGTACAATTTCATCTTCCACTTCTATCTGTTGCCCTTCCTCTATCATCTGCCGTATTTCATAACCATTAAACCAAAATGCAATTTTGCCATCATTGGTGATGAGGTCATAAACTCCCATTGCCGCACCGTCTTGACCGGCTCTGAATTTTGCATCCGGATAAGCCGCACGAACCTTCGAAAAAGAATCGCCCACCCGAATATTTTTCCTTGTGGAATAACAAGGATCTTTAATATACATGACTGATATAGTGTCATCTACCGTACCCAGCGTCAGGTAACACCGGTCTTTGTCTATTACAAACCAGCGTCGATACATTGTGCCATAATCATCAAAGATAGGATCAAAAGTGACCGATCTAAGCTGTGGGCGAATATCTTTTAACTCTTTTCCCAAAAGCTCAAAAGGCAGAGCTTTGTCTTCTGCTATTGATGGGCTGATGACCAGAAAATACACGAACAGGATATAAAAGCTTCGGTGTCTCATCGTCAATACCCCTGCCATATCCAATCGATGAACCTGCCCTGGTGCCCAAAGATATTATTGTCTGCATGGGCGCTGCTCCGCCCGTCCGTATAGGATGATATCCGATTGAAGTGACCACTCTTATAGAGCGCATCGGCCGCTTGTTCAGAATTCAACCCATTAATGATGACGTCAATGCCACCATCATGTGTATGAGGCCCCAACAATGATTCAACGCGGTCTGTGAAAGTAAGAGAGGACCGCCCTTTTTCAGTGCCTCCTTTTGTACCTGTTCCTGTATCACGTGGCCCCCGGATATGTATAAGTGAGAGTTTCATTTTTTGTACCATGGCATGATCCATTTCTATCCTTTCTCCCTCACTTATCCTCTGCCGTATTGCATGAGCATCAAACCAGAATGCAACTTGCCCATCCTTGATAACAAGGTCATACACGCCTGCTGCAACGCCTTCCTGACCGGCTCTGAATTTTGCATCCGGATAAGCCGAGCGAACCTGCGAAAAGGAAGCGCCACCCGAATATTTTCTCCCGTGGAATAACAAGGATCTTGAATATATATTTCTGATATAGTGCTATCTGCCGTATTCAGCGTCAGGTAACACCGATCTTTGTCTATTATGACCTTGCGTCCATCCGGTTTGCTATTGTAAATTTCATCCCCAAAATCACCATCAATAACAGCCGCCATAAACTGTAGGTGAATTTCTTTTGCAGTCAACTCTTGTCCCAAAAGTTCAAAAGGCAGATCCTTTTCTTCACCTATTGAAGCATCAATGCCAATAAGTAAACAGATAGTATGAACAAAATTCAATATCTCACCGTTAATACCCCTTGTCAATCCCAATTTTGATGGACCTTGCCCTAATCCCTTTTAGTTCTATAGCCTGCATGGGCACTGCTCCTCTTTAAGGCACGCGAATTCAACGGGTCAGGGCAACGCTACCGTGCCGACGAGAGGAAAAGTGGCGCTGGTATCCTGGCTGTTCTCATCAACGTAAAGCAGGAAGAGTTCCGGTGGGCGGCGACCCGCAACCGGCCCACTGGGAACGAAGGCCTGCATCGCCACTCCCGACAAAGAGCCACGTATGAACTTCGGCCCCGGCTTGCCGTTCACTCCGCCCGCCACGCCGTGCGCCACTATCTTCTGTGACCTGCGTGCGGCAGGCTGCGAGCTGCTTCCAGCCATTGGTCCTGCATTGGTCAATACACCTCATGCAGTGTGATGCTAAGCTTCATAAGCGAGAGTTCCAGCTTTTGTACAATTTCATCTTCCACTTCTATCTGTTGCCCTTCACGTATCATCTGCCATATTTCATGACTCTTAATCCAAAATGCAATTTTGCCATCATTGGTGATGAGGTCATAATCTCCCCTTGCCGCACCGTCTTGCCCGGCTCTTAATTTTGCATCTGGATAAGCTGCACGAATCTTCAAAAAAGAATCGCCCACCCGAATATTTTTCCTTGTGGAATAACAAGGATCTTCAATATATATTTCTGATATAGTGTCATCTGCCGTATTCAGCGTCAGGTAACATCGGTCTTTGTCTATTACAAACCAGCGTTGATCCATTTTGTCATTGTAATCTTCATCCTCAAAATCAGGATCATAAGTGACCGATCTAAACTGTGAGCGAATATCCTTTAACTCTTTTCCCAAAAGCTCAAAAGGCAGAGCTTTGTCTTCTGCTATTGATGGGCCGATGACCAGAAAATACACGAACAGGATACAAAAGCTTCGGTGTCTCATTGTCCATCCTTCTCCTGTCCATACCCCTTCTGCCTTTTCCAATCGATGAACCTGACCGGGTTCTTACTCGAGCCCCAATAGTCTGCATGGGCGCTGTAGCGGCGGCGCTTGTCCGTATAGGAGTTTACCCGAGCGAAGTGACCACTATAAAAGAGAAAATCGCCCACTTCCTTAGAATTATAACCGTCAATTTTGACATCAATAGCACGATGAAATTCATGAGGGATACTTTTTTTAGTATGCAAAGGCCCCCTGTACCCACTAATAATTTGCACCGTTCTATAGCCTGCTTTTGCACTGACATCAAGTACATCTAAAATTACGTCTCCCCCGACCAGGGGAATCCCTCCACCACTAACATCATTTTTCAGCAGCACCATAGCATCACCTCTTGTATACCGTATGTATGTAGAGGTTCTCTCTTCTGTTATCCCATTATCCTCGAGAAATTTTGCATCAGGCCGCTTAGGCACTCCCAGATCTTCAGACGCCTCGGTGGTCGCCCCATTGGCAAACTTCCCGCCTCCCAGTACCGCCGACCCCAGCTTACTGCTCACTCCGCCCACCACGCCGTGCGCGACTATCTTCTTTAGTTTCTGCGCCGCTCCGCCCGCTCCCCCGAAATATTGTCCCACTCCGTAAGACAGTCCCGCCGTCAACCCGCCCAGTAATAGGATGTGATTGCAGGCTCGTCCCACTGGCAGGGAATTCAGAATGGTTCATTTGGACCAACTCGATTCAGTAACGGCTAGCAACCAACGTTGCTCGCTTGACTTTGCAAGCAAAACAGTTTTTCCGGACACCGAAGGCGGTTAGGACATATCCATGACCGGACGTTCTTATCCGGCTGGTACTGACGAGTCCCAATTATCTTGCGCCTGCCCTATCCAGCAAGTCAACGACTATCCGATGCTTATCGTATTTTTCCTTATACAGTTCCGACGGCTTATTTCCATGTTCATTTTTTCGATCCATTTGATCCATTTTTGATTTTGTCTTATCTAACGGCGTGTCTCCGTCTGCATCCTTTGCATTCACGTCTGCGCCTGCGGCAACCAGCACATCAACAAGTTCTGGATCGCCTGACAGTGCCGCCCTGTGAAGCGGAGTCCAGCCTTCGTTATCCTTCGCATTGACGTCCGCACCTGCCCCAATCAACGTAGAAACACCTTCTGACCGGCCTGACCACCATGCCGCCCTGTGAAGCGGAGTCCAGCCTTCGTTATCCTTCGCATTAATGTCCGCACCTGCCCCAATCAATGTAGAAATACTTTCTGACCGGACTCTCAATGCCGCCTCATGAAGCGGGGTCCCGCCGTGGCCATCTTTCGCATTGACATCCGCGCCTGCCCCAATCAACACAGAAACACCTTCTGACAGGCCTTTCCATGCCGCCTCATGAAGCGGGGGCTGGCCGTAGTATCTGGACGTTGCATTGACATCCGCGCCTGCCTCAATCAGCACCTTGATGACTTCTATGTGCCCCTCCTGTACCGCCCAGTAAAGCGGAGTCCAGTTGCTCCCGTCTATTGCTTCCATGTTGACGTCCGCGCCTGCCTCAATCAGCATGCGGATGACTTCTGTTTGTTCTTTTTTTGCCGCCAAACGAAGCGGGGTCTCACCGTAGTAACGAGCCTCCGCATTGACGTCCGCGCCTGCTTCAATCAGCATACGGACGGTTTCCGGGTAGCCCTTGTACGCCGCCCCATGAAGCGAGGTGTAGTCAGTCGACGTCCTTGCATTGACGTCCGCACCTGCCTTAATCAGCATACGGATGGCTTCTGTGCGGCCTTTGTATGCCGCCTCATGCAGCGGGGAGCCGTCTCTGTACTCTGCATGGACGTCCGCACCTGCCTCAATCAGCATCTGGATAACTGCTGTGTCGCCTTCCCGCGCCGCCCCATGAAGTGGGGTCTTCCTCTCGCTATCCTTCGCATTGACGTCCGCGCCTGCCCGAATCAGCGCCTGGACGACTGCTGTGTGGCCTTCCCGGGCCGCCCTATGAAGCGGGGTCTCGCCGTCGCTATCTTCCGCATTGACGTCTGCACCTGCCTCAATCAGCTTCTGGATGACTGCTTTGCGCCCCTCTTGCGCCGTCTCATGAAGGGGGGTGGAAAAGCCCATCTGCCGCTTGATCTCAAAATAATTCTTTACAGCCCTCGCATCATATCGCATTGCACCAAGAGACTTACTCTCATAATATGGAAAATATATCGCACCACACATTCCGTCGCGGGAGGAGAGGGCAATACCATTCGCCTGGCGCATAATAATAGAATCGCTCAAAGTGGTGGTATCTCTTTCTTCGCATTTAATCACACCAGTAAATACCGACAGCGTCCGCTTCGCTTTTAGCAGAACTATTTTTGCCTTTTCTCTGGAACCGGACAGATGATAGGCCAAAGCCAGTCTGGGCAATAACATAAAGTTAGGCCATTCAAATAGCGGAATAGTCAGGGCCTCCTCAAATTGGACAACGGCTTCCTCATATTGCCCCTTTTCCATGTTCTTAATACCAGAACAGACTAGCGAATTGTAATAATGATAGCCTGTCCCGTAAAGCTCCCAGGCATCACAATCCAACTTATCATCAGCATGCGCGAAAGCCGAATGAATAATAATAACGCTGCCGACCAGCCACCAGAGCAAGGACTTCATTTGTACAGGCTGCTACTTACGGAAGCGAAATCAGCGCCCCGGCCTCCACATGCCTGACTGTTATGTACAAGCTCTGCAGGAACGCGCTCTGTGCTCCCAGGATGCCGGCCTCCCCGCCCTTGACGTGTGCTAATAACTTGACCAGCCCCTGCGCTTACTCCAGACTGAGTTCCAGGCGTCGCAGTAACGTAAAGCTGCCCCACCGCGTAACCCCTCCGCGTGGTTATACTGGTGAGTCGATCCGATGGAGCATCTTTGTATCGAAGACTAACCCTGTCCATGATGCCGCCTGTTATAACAATAACGGCCTGCCCCGATACCGACGTGCAATCCACGCCTCACTGCAGCCTGGGAGTCATCGCCTTCAGATAAGCCGATCTGCCGCTTGACCTCAAAATAATTCTCTATCAACTTCGCTTCCAGCAGCACTTGTTCAAGTGTATCCCGCTCAGATACGTAATGATATTCATTGCCACACATAATTGCTGCAACCTCATTGCCCACCTGGTCAGTGAGATAATCTTCATACGCTCGACGAACAACGTAACCCGTCTCCGTCTGTTCGCATGTCATCAAACCCACAAATACCGACAACGTCAACTCAGCTTTCAGCAAAACGCTTTCCGCTTTTTGTCCGGAGCCGGACAGATGATGTGCCAAAGCCAGCCGGGGTAATAACAGGAAGTTAGACCACTCACGTAGCGGAACAGCCAGGGCCTGCTCAAATAGAGAAATCGCTTCCTCATATTTTCGCTCTTCCACTTTCTGAACACCAGCACAGACTAGCGAATTGTAATCAGAGTGACCTGAAATCAGTTCCAAAGCATCACAATCAGTCATGCCGGCAGCACACGTAAAAGCGGAATGAATGATGATCACGCTGCCGACGAGCAATCGGAGCAAAGATCTTGAACTGTACATGCTAGTTTTCAGGAATCGGCATAAAGCCTTCGACTATTCAAAGTTACTGCCGCTCTTCGCCATGGTCAACGTGGATTGGCGCCGATCTAGCCGTAACGGCTAGCAACCAACGTTGCTCGCTTGACTTGGCAAGCAAAACAGTTTTTCCGGACATCGAAGGCGGTTAGGACATATCCATGACCGGACGTTGGGACTGTAAAATTTACTGTGTAAATGGCGGGTTATCACAGTGAAGCTCGCTCACCGAACAAGATCATAAACTGGCTCATCGCCTGTTTCCAATCCCGGATCGGCATGGTCCACTTCCGCGTGATTTCATGCAAGGCCAAGTATAATACTTTCATCACCGATTCATCGTTCGGGAATGAGCGCCTCGTTCGGGTTACCTTGCGCAGCGAGGCATTCAGCGATTCTATGGCATTGGTGGTGTAGATTACCTTGCGGATCTGTGGCGGATAATCGAAGAACACGCTCAGGCGCTCCCAGTTGTTACGCCAGGATTGGCTGATGCCCGGATGTTCCTGGTCCCAGCGCTCGGCAAAAGCCGCCAGGGCTTGCTCCGCTTCCGTGAGGGTGGATGCACTGTAAATACGCCTCAAGTCAGCGGCAACCGCTTTGCGCTGTTTCCAGCTCACATAGCGCAGAGAATGGCGAACCTGATGTACGATACACAGTTGCACCCGGGTTTGCGGGTAAACGGCCTCTATGGCTTGCGCAAAGCCCTTCAAACCATCGGTACAGGCGAGCAGGATATCCTGTACCCCGCGGTTCTTCAGCTCGGTCATGACCGATAGCCAGAACCGGGCGCCCTCGGTCTGCGCCAGCCACAAGCCCAGCAGCTCTTTCTCACCCTCCCGGTTGATGCCCAGCGCCAGGTAAACCGATTTATTCTCTACCCCACCCGAAGCACGGCTGCGAACCACCAGGGCATCCAGATAGACAATGGGATAAACGCTGTCCAGCGGGCGGTTCTGCCAGGCCTTGACCTCCTCCATCACCCCATTGGTGACCTGGGAGATAAAACTGGCTGACACCTCAACACCATAAACCTCCATAAAATGGGCTTGGATATCCCGGGTGGTCATACCCTTGGCATACAGGGAGATAATACGCTCATCGAAGCCGTTGAGCTGCCTTTCGCCCTTTTTGACCAGTTGCGGGGCAAACTGGCCATTGCGGTCACGGGGGACTTGCAGATCGATCTCTCCGTGGACACTGCGTACAGTTTTGCCGCTTTTGCCGTTGCGAGAGTTGCCGGTGTTATTGCCCGTCACGTCATGTTTTGAATAGCCGAGATGTTGTTCCATCTCCGCTTCAAGGACGCGTTCCGCCACGCGTTTGGTGAGCCGCCTGAGCAAGCCATCCTCACCCAAAATATCTTCCGGTGATGTGTTTCCTTCCAGTAGCTGGTCGATCAATTTGTCTGATATTGGCATTGCTTAGTCCTCCAGAATTAACAATGCCATTTACACAAACTTTTTTACAGTCCCCGGACGTTCTTATCCGGCTGGAACTGACGGGTCCCAATTATCTTGCGCCTGCCCTATCCAGCAAGTCAACGACTGTCCGATACTTATCGTATTCTTCCTTTTTTCGATCCATTTGATCCATTTTGGATTTTGTCTTATCCAACGGCGTGTCTCCGTCTGCATCCTTTGCATTCACGTCTGCGCCTGCGGAAACCAGCACATCAACAAGTTCTGGATAGCCTGACAGTGCCGCCCTGTGAAGCGGAGTCCAGCCTTCGTTATCCTTCGCATTGACGTCCGCACCTGCCCCAATCAACGTAGAAACACCTTTTGACAGGCCTGACCACCATGACTGTGCCGCCCTGTGAAGAGGAGTCCAGCCTTCGTTATTCTTCGCATTGACGTCCGCACCTGCCCCAATCAACGTAGAAATACCTTCTGACCGGCCTCTCAATGCCGCCTCATAAAGCGGGGTCTCGCCGCGGCTATCTTTCGCATTGACATCCGCGCCTGCCCCAATCAACACAGAAACACCTTCTGACCGGCCTGCCCGGACCGCCTCATGAAGCGGGGGCTCGCCGTATCTGGACCTTGCATTGACATCCGCGCCTGCCTCAATCAGCACCTTGATGACTTCTATGTGCCCCTCCTGTACCGCCCAGTAAAGCGGAGTCCAGTTGCTCCCGTCTATTGCCTCCATGTTGACGTCTGCGCCTGCCTCAATCAGCATGCGGATGACTTCTGTTTGTTCTGTTTTTGCCGCCAAACGAAGCGGGGTCTCACCGTAGTAACGCTCCGCCGCATTGACGTCCGCGCCTGCTTCAATCAGCATACGGATGATTTCCGGGTAGCCCTTGTACACCGCCCCATGAAGCGGGGTGTAGTCAGTCGACGTATTTGCATTGACGTCCGCACCTGCCTTAATCAGCATACGGATGGCTTCTGTGCGGCCTTTGTATGCCGCCTCATGCAGTGGGGAGCCGCCGTCTCTGTACTTTGCATGGATGTCCGCACCTGCCTCAATCAGCATCTGGATAACTGCTGTGTAGCCTTCCCGCGCCGCCCCATGAAGTGGGGTCTTCCTCTCGCTATCCTTCGCATTGACGTCCGCGCCTGCCCGAATCAGTGCCTGGACGACTTCTGTGTGGCCTTTCCGGGCTGCCCTATGAAGCGGGGTCTCGCCGTCGCTATCTTCCGCATTGACGTCCGCACCTGCCTCAATCAGCGTCTGGATGACTGCTTTGCGCCCCTCTTGCGCCGTCTCATGAAGGGGGGTGGAAAAGCCCATCTGCCGCTTGATCTCAAAATAATTCTTTACAACCCTCGCATCATATAGCCTTTCACCAAAAGACTTACTCTCATAATATGGAAAATATATCACAGCACACATTCCGTCGCGGGAGGGGAGGGCAATACCATTCGCCTGGCGCATAATAATATAATCTCTCAAAGTGGTGGTATCTCTTTCTTCGCATTTAATCAAACCAGTAAATACCGACAGCGTCCGCTTCGCTTTTAGCAGAACTCTTTTTGCCTTTTCTCTGGAACCGGACAGATGATAGGCCAAAGCCAGTCTGGGCAATAACATAAAGTTAGGCCATTCATGTATCGAAATAGTCAGGGCCTCCTCAAATTGGACAACGGCTTCCTCATATTGCCCCTTTTCCATGTTCTTAATACCAGAACAGACTAGCGAATTGTAATAATCGTAGCCCTCAAATCTTGTCCCGAAAAGCTCCCAGGCATCACAATCAAACTTATCATCATCAGCATGCGCGAAAGCCGAATGAATAATAATAACGCTGCCGACCAGCCACCAGAGCAAGGACTTCATTTGTACAGGCTGCTACTTACGGAAGCGAAATCAGCGCCCCGGCCTCCACATACCTGACTGTTATGTGCAAGCTCTGCAGGAACGCGTTCTGTGCTCCCAGGATGCCGGCCTCCCCACTCTTGACGTGTGCTAATAACTTGACCAGCCCCTGCGCTAACTCCAGACTGAGTTCCAGGCGCCGCAGTAACGTAAAGCTGCCCCACCGCGTATCCCCCCGTGGTTATACTGGTGAGCCGATCCGATGGAGCATCTTCGTATCGAAGACTAACCCTGTCCATGATGCCGCCTGTTATAACAATAACGGCCTGCCCCGACACCGACGTGCAATCCACGCCTCACTGCAGCCTGGGAGTCATCGCCTTCAGATAAGCCGATCTGCCGCTTGATCTCAAAATAATTCTCTATCAACTTCGCTTCCAGCAGCACTTGTTCAAGTGTATCCCGCTCAGATACGTAATGATATTCATTGCCACACATAATTGCTGCAACCTCATTGCCCACCTGGCCAGTGAGATAATCTTCATACGCTCGACGAACAACGTAACCCGTATCCGTCTGTTCGCATGTCATCAAACCCACAAATACCGACAACGTCAACTCAGCTTTCAGCAAAACGCTTTCCGCTTTTTGTCCGGAGCCGGACAGATGATGTGCCAAAGCCAGCCGGGGTAATAACAGGAAGTTAGACCACTCACGTAGCGGAACAGCCAGGGCCTGCTCAAATAGAGAAATCGCCTCCTCATATTTTCGCTCTTCCACTTTCTGAACACCAGCACAGACTAGCGAATTGTAATCAGAGTGACCTGAAATCAGTTCCAAAGCATCACAATCAGTCATGTCGGCAGCACACGTAAAAGCGGAATGAATGATGATCACGCTGCTGGCGAGCAATCGGAGCAAAGATCTTGAACTGCGCATGCTAGTTTTCAGGAATCGGAATAAAGCCTTCGACTATTCAAAGTTACTGCCGCTCTTCGCCATTGTCAACGTGGATTGGCGCCGATCTAGCCGTAACGGCTAGCAACCAACGTTGCTCGCTTGACTTGGCAAGCAAAACAGTTTTTCCGGACATCGAAGGCGGTTAGGACATATCCATGACCGGATGTTCTTATCCGGCTGAGACTGTAAAATTTACTGTGTAAATGGCGGGTTATCACAGTGAAGCTCGCTCACCGAACAAGATCATAAACTGGCTCATCGCCTGTTTCCAATCCCGGATCGGCATGGTCCACTTCCGCGTGATTTCATGCAAGGCCAAGTATAATACTTTCATCACCGATTCATCGTTCGGGAATGAGCGCCTCGTTCGGGTTACCTTGCGCAGCGAGGCATTCAGCGATTCTATGGCATTGGTGGTGTAGATTACCTTGCGGATCTGTGGCGGATAATCGAAGAACACGCTCAGGCGCTCCCAGTTGTTACGCCAGGATTGGCTGATGCCCGGATGTTCCTGGTCCCAGCGCTCGGCAAAAGCCGCCAGGGCTTGCTCCGCTTCCGTGAGGGTGGATGCACTGTAAATACGCCTCAAGTCAGCGGCAACCGCTTTGCGCTGTTTCCAGCTCACATAGCGCAGAGAATGGCGAACCTGATGTATACGATACACAGTTGCACCCGGGTTTGCGGGTAAACGGCCTCTATGGCTTGCGCAAAGCCCTTCAAACCATCGGTGCAGGCGAGCAGGATATCCTGTACCCCGCGGTTCTTCAGCTCGGTCATGACCGATAGCCAGAACCGGGCGCCCTCGGTCTGCGCCAGCCACAAGCCCAGCAGCTCTTTCTCCCCCTCCCGGTTGATGCCCAGCGCCAGGTAAACCGATTTATTCTCTACCCCACCCGAAGCACGGCTGCGAACCACCAGGGCATCCAGATAGACAATGGGATAAACGCTGTCCAGCGGGCGGTTCTGCCAGGCCTTGACCTCCTCCATCACCCCATTGGTGACCTGGGAGATAAAACTGGCTGACACCTCAACACCATAAACCTCCATAAAATGGGCTTGGATATCCCGGGTGGTCATACCCTTGGCATACAGGGAGATAATACGCTCATCGAAGCCGTTGAGCTGCCTTTCGCCCTTTTTGACCAGTTGCGGGGCAAACTGGCCATTGCGGTCACGGGGGACTTGCAGATCGATCTCTCCGTGGACACTGCGTACAGTTTTGCCGCTTTTGCCGTTGCGAGAGTTGCCGGTGTTATTGCCCGTCACGTCATGTTTTGAATAGCCGAGATGTTGTTCCATCTCCGCTTCAAGGACGCGTTCCGCCACGCGTTTGGTGAGCCGCCTGAGCAAGCCATCCTCACCCAAAATATCTTCCGGTGATGTGTTTCCTTCCAGTAGCTGGTCGATCAATTTGTCTGATATTGGCATTGGTTAGTCCTCCAGAATTAACAATGCCATTTACACAAACTTTTTTACAGTCCCAAGAATTAAAATTAAGATCAGAGAGCAAGATATCGATTTTTTCGATTATGTTGATGAGTACGAGACGAAACCCTTGTTGAATAAGCACGACTTCCTACCGAAGTGACTCAATCCTATCGACTATGATACCCCAAGGTATATCTTCGGTCATATGACACCAAGAAAAGCGTAAAGCCCCCAGCACCTCATCTTCGCCTAGCCCCATCGCCTCGAGAACATGACTCGGGCTATAGCTTGAAGAAGTACACGCACTGCCATTAGATACCGCAACAATATCCTTGAGCGCAACTATCGCGGCCTCAGAATTTACATCGGCAATTGAAAAGTTTATCGTAGAAGCTAAAGAATTCTCTTGACCGTGATAGCTTGGCTCTATTACCTCAAGAGCTAAAAGGGCGGCTCTCTTAATTTTCAAACAGGCCTCTTTCCGAACTTGATGTTCGGCCAAAGCCAATTCAGCTGCCTTACCAAATCCGACGATCTGATGTACTGGTAACGTGCCAGGTCGTAAACCACGCTCCTGCCCCCCCCCAAACATCAGTGGATTCAATGGTGGCCGCTTATACCTTCGGCGCCGTGTAATTAATGCGCCAATTCCCTTAGGACCATAAACCTTATGGGCGCAACAGCTAATCATATCGATGCGCTTATTGTTTAACGCATCCAATTCTTTACCATACCCCTGTGCTGCATCGACATGAAAATAGGCATCATGCCCCTCCAACGCACGTGCATACATATCAAGTGGCTGTATAGCACCGGTTTCATTATTCGCTTGCATTAGGCTAACTAAAACCGTCTCGGGTCTGAGCGCCCCACTCAATTCATCGGGATCAACAACACCGCTGGTATTGGGGACCAAGTAGCTGACTTCGAAGCCTCTTGCCTCAAGTTGAGCAATAGGCTCCAAAATGGCCTTATGCTCAATCAACGAGGTAATAATATGCCGCTTATCCCCCTCATTTGCATGTGGTTCTAACCCCAATATAGCCAGATTGTTTGCTTCCGTGGCCCCGCTAGTAAACAAGACTTCACTCTTGTCTGCACCTACCACCATACCAACTAGCCGACGAGCCTTTTCAACCGCCAACTTGGCGATGTTACCGGGTTCATGGGTGCGTGAGCCTGCATTGGCGTACTCCACCTCCATATATTTTCTCATTATTTCAACCACTTGTGGCTCTAATGGTGTAGTAGCATTACAATCTAAGTATGTAATCATAAGTATTATCCTCTATGCAGTTGATAGAGATCCAGCAAGCAGCTATCATACATGTTTGTTTACCAGTAAACAAACATGGACAAAAGATAGACAAACATCATCATGGATACTTCATTCGAATATGTATTCCCCGCTATTCGCGGTATACAAGCTGGGCGCGAATATTACGTCTCGATGTGTCCGTTGCGGCTGATCCCAAAGATCTTTCTGTTTGACGAAGAGGAGTTAGTGCCCGAGCTTCGCGCTCAGCGCATACTCAATCGATCGCGAGTACCCGAAATGGCCAGCTACCTGGTTGAGAATAAGCAGGACTACGTCTTCAGCTCCATCACCGCCTCCATCGACGGTCTAGTGAAATTTGAATCACTGGGCGACAAAGGTGATGCCAGCCGAGTCGGCAGCCTAAAGATCGACATGAACTCACAGTTCATCATAAACGACGGCCAGCACCGCCGCGCCGCTATCGAAGAGGCACTTAAGACCCACCTTGAATTGGGGGATGAAACCATATCCGTGGTGTTTTTCGTCGATCGTGGCCTTGAGCGTTGCCAACAAATGTTCGCCGACTTAAACCGATACGCAATTCGCCCAAGCCCCTCGATAGGCATTCTCTACGACCATCGTGATGAGCGGGCAAAAATGTCCAAACTGGTGGTACTGCAGAGCAAAGCCTTCAAAGACATTGTCGAGATGGAAAAGACCTCCCTATCGGCAAGGTCTCGTAAGCTATTCACCCTCAGTGCGATCCATACCGCCAATAACGCAATCATCAACGGCCATGAATATATGCACCCGGAACAGGCGACAGAGGTTTGTTGCCACTACTGGGACGAGGTCTACAAATACATTCCCGAGTGGTCACAGGTACAAGAGGGCAAATTAACATCAGGGGAAGTAAGGCAGACCTACGTCCACAGCCATGCCATTGTGCTACAGGCACTGGGCAATATCGGCCATGAGATAGCACAACTCCCCAAGACCCAGCAAAAGAAACGACTGAAGTTATTGGCCGAACTGAACTGGAGACGCTCCAACAGCAAAATCTGGGAGGGCCGCTGCATGCTGGGCGGGAGAATACAAAAATCATCTTCCAATGTCACACTGACCACCAACCTGCTTAAACACCAAGTCGGGCTGCCCCTCACATCTGAAGAAGAGCAGCTAGAAGACGCATTTAAACGAGACAAACATGGCCGGAAGCAAAGCCACAGAGCGCAAAACAGCCTTTAAAGCACTCGGCTTTAAAGACACCATTGCCACTATCAGCGAACAAGTTAAAGAGCTCTATCTCAGTGACGAAATTCCCTGGGTCATCGGCTACTCTGGCGGAAAAGACTCGACTGCCACCCTTCAGCTGGTCTGGTATGCACTGCAGCAGCTTAAGCCTGGGCAGTGGCATAAACCCGTGCATGTCATCAGCACCGATACCCTGGTCGAAAATCCGCTGGTCGCCCTCTGGGTTGAAAACTCGCTCAACACCATGGGCAAGGCAGTTACCAAGCTACATGCAGACTTTCCCATTCAGCCGCACCGCCTCACGCCAGAAATACAAGACCGCTTTTGGGTGAACCTCATTGGCCGTGGCTATCCGGCCCCGCGGCCAAAATTTCGCTGGTGTACTAGCCGCCTAAAGATCAATCCCTCCAATAACTTCATCAACAATGTCGTCAAGCAAAATGGTGAGGCTATCTTGGTGTTGGGCACCCGCAGTGCCGAAGGTTCAAGTCGCGCCAGTAGTGCCAAGAAATTCCAAGAAGGCAAAAAAACCAAGATGGTCACCCAGAAAGACGGCTCGGTGAAAGAGGTTATCGTCTGGAAAAAAGAAAACACCCGCAAACAAGCCAATCTCAGCGTTTCCAAAGACCTGGACCGTGCTTGGGTCTACACGCCAGTTAATGAGTGGACCAATGACGATGTCTGGCAATATCTCAACCAGATTAAAAACCCCTGGGGTTATCGTAACGCCGACCTCCTGGGTATGTACAGTGGCGCCACCGAGGATGGCGAATGCCCGCTAGTCGTTGACACCTCGACCCCCAGCTGCGGCGACAGCCGATTCGGGTGCTATGTCTGCACTCTGGTAGAAGAAGATAAGTCCATGGCAGCCATGATTAATAACGATCAAGAAAAAGAGTGGATGCTGCCCATCCTCGAATACCGCAACAACTGGCTCAGCGTCTCCAATGAAAAACGTGAGAATCGCGATTTTCGTCGCATGAATGGCGATCTCACACTCTATAAAGACAAATTAGTGCATGGTCCCTATCGCCAGAACCACCGTGAGAACATGCTCCAAGCACTTCTCGAAGCACAAGAGGCCATTCATGAATTGGCCCCGAAAGAAGCCAAAGGCTTTACCCTAATTGGGTTGGACGAGCTTGAGGAGATACGTCGTATCTGGGTGACTGAAAAGCATGAGATCGAAGACACTGTACCAAGAATCTACGAGCGCGCCATCGGCACCCCATACCCCGGCAAAGATATCGACGAGCGGCAAAACCTCAAAGCCGACGACCTTCAGCTGCTCGAGAAACTCTGCAATGAGCAGGGCGATCCCGAGGGTGTGCTTTACCAACTCACCCGTGAGCTGCTGCACATTGAACACCAGAATCGAACTCTGGTCCGCCGTAAAGGGTTATTCGATGAGATGCGTAAATCACTAAAGAAGGCTGCCTTTACCACCGAAGAGGCAGCCTTAAAGTTTGCCCAGCGCCGGAAAGCTGCACTCGATGAAAGCCTGGAAGACAATAACAGCGCCGATGAATACATCATCGCTACGGATAAAGACGCATTTGCAGAAGTAAGCCCCTCATGATCTTTGAAGAAATTATCATTCACAATTTCGGCATCTATAAGGGCCGTCACCAGATTCTGCTGTCCCCTAAATCCGAAAGAAAGCCCATCATCTTATTTGGCGGGCTCAACGGAGGTGGCAAGACCACCTTTCTTGATGCGCTGCAGTTAACCCTCTACGGCAAGTTTGCCCGCTGCTCTAACCGTGGCAGTCTGAGCTACGACGACTACTTGCGCGAGACTATCAACCGCCACTGCTCCGCTAAAGAGGGTTCGTCTCTAGAGCTAAAGTTCTCCAGCTACGTCGATGGTGAGCTGCGGACCTACCAGATCAAGCGCTTCTGGCGATCGACTGGCAAAACCATCAAAGAGGATATGGAGATCATCCGCAACGGTGAGCTTGATCCGGTGATGGCCGAACATTGGTATGAGTATGTAGATGAATTTCTACCACTGAGCATCTCTAGCCTGTTCTTTTTTGACGGTGAAAAAATCGAGGCACTCGCCGACCCCGAAGGCTCAGCCGACCTGATCCGCACCGGTATCACCTCGCTATTGGGTCTGGATATTGTCGACAAGCTCGGCACCGATCTCAACGCCATACTGCGCACAGGTGTCAGTACCACAAAGAACTCAAAAACCAAGACGAAACCGAAAGATCAAATCGCCATCACCCGGCAAGAAGCGGCGCTGCAAGAGCTAAATAACCAGGGAAAGGAACTGACGACCAACCTCGCGAGTACCGCCACGGCTATCGATAATCTCCGCAAAGAGATTAAAAACCTCAAAAGCAGCTATCGCAGCGCTGGCGGTGAGCTGTTTGATCAACGCGAATCCATGATCGCCAAACTCAGTAGTATTCAACACGCCATAGATCACAAAGAATCACTACTCAGAAAACAGGCCGAAGGCTTCGCCCCGCTCACTCTGGTTGAAGAATTACTTTGGCAAAGCCTGAAACAAGCCGAAGCGGAGTGCAGTGGCCGTGAGATCAAACTTTTTCTCAGCAAGACCGCACAGCGCGATAAAGAATTGATCAAACATCTGGAGAAAAGTGGCGTCGATCCGAAGAGCATTCAACTGCTGAAAGACAAATTGGTTGCAGAGAATAGCACTCAAGAAAAAAAGATCCCCAAGAGTTTCTATCTCGACACTCCGACTGATGCTTTCACTGGACTCACTTCCGAACATTTTAAGGACTCCAGGGAGAGCAGCAAGCTGGTCAATGAGGAGCTTGCAGTGTTAGAAGAGCATCGGCTCAATGCAGAGCGCAATTTATCCGCCGTGCCTGAAGAAGCCTCCATTGCCGATATTCAGCAACAACTGAGAGACAATGAGACAACACTTATCAAGGCACAAGCCAAATACAGCCTTCTCGAAGAGCAGCTTACGCAAGTTAAGCGACAAATCGAACAAGCCGAAATCAGACTGTCCAACTTAAAGCTTGCCGACAACAAAAACAGCTTTGACGCTGAGCTCGATCGTAATATCGTCTCCAATATCGACAGAGTCAAAACTGTGCTGGAGAAGTTTCACCACACCATGGTAGAAAAACACATCAAGCACCTGGAATCTCTGGTCCTTGAGAGCTTCATGTCGCTCATTCGCAAATCCAGGCTGGTCAAGCGGATAATCATCGCGCCCGAAAGTTACCAACTTACTCTGCTCGACCAGCAATTAGAGCACATCCCCAGCCACCGCCTCAGTGCCGGCGAGCGCCAAATTTTGGCTATATCGATTCTCTGGGGCCTGGCCAAGGCCTCAGGGCGACCACTACCCTCCATCATCGATACACCGTTTGGCAGACTGGATTCCAGGCACCGCAAGCAGCTGATCGAAAACTATTTTCCCAAGGCAAGCCACCAAGTCATCCTACTGTCTACTGACCAAGAGATTGACCAGAGCTATCGCGACGACCTTAGCAAATACATCGGACGCGAATACCACATTGAGTACCGGGAGTCATTACAGACCTCCACTATCACCGAGGGCTATTTCTAATGGCGATCGATCATGTCTACGTCTCTGAGAAGGGGAAAAAACAACTCAGTAGACTAAAGTCAAAGACCGGCATACAACAATGGAATCATCTCTGTCGCTGGGCGTTTTGCTTATCTCTGAAAGAGAAATCTATCCCGCCCTACGAAGATATAGTCGCTGGCAACAGCATCGATATGACCTGGAAAACCTTCGCTGGCCAACATCCAGAGGTGTATTTGGCGCTGTTAAAAACGCGGCTAAAAAATGATGGTATTGCCCTCGACGAAGAGGGCCTGAAACTATATTTCAAGATTCACCTGCACCGAGGTATTTCATACCTCAATCAAAAGGTGAATTCAATTAGCGACCTGCATCAGCTTCAGGTTTGTGCATGAATGAACGCAATGACATAGACCACCCAATTTTGTGCAAGAAGGTCGATGCCAGTTTCCTCAGCGAACTAGTAACACCCATACCGCTCTGGCTATGGGACATCTGGAAGATTGATAGACTCTTTGGCAACGTAAAATCCAAAAAAATACCCAGCCAGCCAAGTCAATATTTCCTTCGAAAAAGTAACTTATACGGGACATGTATCTACCAGCATAAAAAACAATGGCCGCCAGTTCGTTCGCTTAGCCATCACCAAAGAGCGTAAGGATCAACTGCGCAAGCAGTTCCTAATGAGCTATATGCGCCCACTTGAAGGACACCTTCTAAAGAATCAGGGCTATACCGGGGATATTGAATTCGATATACCCTTTTGAGAGTTTATCAACATTGAATTTGATAGCGCAGTAAAGACCTCTATCTCACTGCACACTACCAGCAAAAGCCAACTTTCCCACTGTTATTTTAAAAACTCGTTGGCTCACCGGTCACCAAGAGAATTAATGATGAAATTAATCTTAAGAGCTGACCTTTCCCCCGAAAAGGTAGCCAGTTTCAAAGAGACTTTTCCCATAGAATCGACCCTATGGAGGTCTCAAAATGAAAGGCAAGCGTTACAGTGAAGAACAGATCATTGGTATTTTGAAGGAGCATGAAGCTGGAATGCCGACGCAGAACGTGGTCCGTAAGCACGGCATAGCCAACGGCACGCTGTATCGATGGAAAGCGAAGTATGGTGGCATGGAGGTTTCGGAAGCAAAGCGATTGCGGGCGCTGGAGGCGGAGAATGCGAAGTTGAAGCGATTGTTGGCCGATACCTTGTTGGAAAAGACCGCACTTGAGGACGTACTCGGAAAAAAATGGTGAGGCCGGCGCAGCGACGCGGCGCCGTCGTGTATATGCAGTCGGCCTATCCCATGAGTCAACGTAGGGCGTGCCGGCTGGCGCTACTGAGCCGCAAAGCGGCTGCCTACCAAGCCATTCCACACAATGACGGCGCACTAAAAGAGCGGCTCAAGGAACTGGCCGAGCGCTACCCGCGATACGGGTATCTGATGTTGCATGCATTGCTCAAGGCCCAGGGCCTGGTGGTCAACCGCAAACGCACCTATAGACTGTATACAGCGCTCGGCATGCAAATAAGAACCAGGCGGCGTAAGAAGCTCCACCAACCTCGGATACCGATGGCATTACCTACCCGGGTGAACGAACGTTGGTCATTGGACTTTGTGCACGACCAATTGGCGAATGGCCGACGGTTCCGGATCCTAAGCATCATAGATGACTTCTCTCGAAAATGTGTTGGCCAACTGGTTGACACGTCCATCTCCGGCGCTCGTCTGGCGCGCTATCTGGATGAACTCGCCATGACGCGCTCATTGCCCACCTCGATCGTACTGGACAATGGTCCGGAACTGACCAGCAAGGCCATGTTTTTCTGGGCGCACAAAACCAAAGTAAAACTCTGCTTCATCCAGCCTGGGAAACCAACACAAAATGCGTTTGTTGAGAGCTTCAACGGACGCTTCCGTGACGGCTGCCTGAATCAACATTGGTTTAGATCGATCAATGATGCCAGGCAGATCATCAACGACTGGCGACATCACTACAACGATGTACGACCACACAGCTCATTGGGCTATCGGGCACCGACCGTGTTCGAGGCAGAGGCTGCATGATATGATGTTTTTGTCTCTCTTTGAATGGCTACCCAACAGGGGGAAGGTCAGAGCTGACCTTTCCCCCGAAAAGGTAGCCAGTTTCAAAGAGACTTTTCCCATAGAATCGACCATATGGAGGTCTCAGAATGAAAGGCAAGCGTTACAGTGAAGAACAGATCATTGGTATTTTGAAGGAGCATGAAGCTGGCATGCCGGCGCAGAACGTGGTCCGTAAGCACGGCATAGCCAACGGCACGCTGTATCGATGGAAAGCGAAGTAGGGTGGCATGGAGGTCTAGCAAGCAAAGCGATTGCGGCCGCTGGAGGCGGAAAATGCGAAGTTGAAGCGATTGTTGGCCGATACGTTGCTGGAAAAGACCGCACTTGAGGACGTACCCGGAAAAAAATGGTGAGGCCGGCGCAGCGACGCGGCGCCGTCGTGTATATGCAGTCGGCCTATCCCATGAGTCAACGCAGGGCGTGCCGGCTGGCACTACTGAGCCGCAAAGCGGCTGCCTACCAAGCCATTCCACACAATGACGGCGCACTAAAAGAGCGGCTCAAGGAACTGGCCGAGCGCTACCCGCGATACGGGTATCTGATGTTGCCAAGCATTGCTCAAGGCCCAGGGCCTGGTGGTCAACCGCAAACGCACCTATAGACTGTATACAGCGCTCGGCATGCAAATAAGAACCAGGCGGCGTAAGAAGCTGCACCAACCTCCGATACCGATGGCATTACCTACCCGGGTAAACGAACGTTGGTCATTGGACTTTGTGCACGACCAATTGGCGAATAGCCGACGGATCCGGGTACTAAACATCATAGATGACTTCTCTCGAAAATGTGTTGGTCAACTGGTTGACACGTCCATCTCCGGCGCTCGCCTGGCGCGCTATCTGGATGAACTTGCCATGACGCGCTCATTGCCCACCTCGATCGTACTGGACAATGGTCCGGAACTGACCAGCAAGGCCATGTTTTTCCGGGCACACAAAGCCAAAGTAAAACTCTGCTTCATCCAGCCTGAGAACCCAACACAGAATGCTTATGTTGAGAGCTTCAACGGACGCTTCCGTGACGGCTGCCTGAATCAACATTGGTTCAGCTCGCTCAATGATGCCAGGCAGATCCTTAGCGACTGGCGAACCCACTACAACAATGTACGACCACACAGCTCATTGGGTTACCGGGCACCGACCGTGTTTGAAGCAGAGGCTGCATGATATGATGTTTTTGTCTCTCTTTGAATGGCTACCCAACAGGGGTAAGGTCAAATGGAATACATGAATATATCTAGCTTCAAACTTGTTAATAGAAAAATTGACAAGTAAAACCAGCCAAAAACTATCTGGAGTATTTTCTAACAACAGTTACCATGAATAAGCTGGTTAAAATCAACCCTAGCAATGCTTGAATAGCTGAAACCACACGGACACTAGTACCAGCAGGTGAAAAGTCACCATAACCAAGTGTGGTAAATGTAACAACACTATAATAAAGACCTATCCCCAATGGCTCCCAGAAGCTCTCTAAATTCCATACCGAAGCGCCGATTTGTACCACAGCATTACTTTCTGGATTTTCACAAGGCATCCCATTACGGTAATTCCCTGATGAATATATTCCTTGAAAGGAGTAGATAAAAGTACAAATAATAATTACCCAAAGCGCTCGATACAAAACCCTTCCTGGCGACTCGCCATAGTTCGATACCCACTTATAGGCCCTAAGCGGCAAACACCTCCACCAACAAAGATTACTTAGCAATACGTCATTTTCTTCAACATAAAGCCTTGAAGCATCTTCATCATAACCTAAAATGTTATACTGCCTCCTTGCGCGGCGAATAATATCAATATGAGTTTTAAAATTTTCTCTGTATTTTTTATAGCTTGACATCGCATCCTCATACAGTCTAGCGGATCTTAAATGATCAAGGTTTAATGCTGCTATTGATGCAGCTTTTGAATAACGCTTATAGCAGCTAGATTTTCCAGCGTCATCTTCTTTCGCGCCACACTCCTTCCATTTCTCAATTTTCTCTTCATAATCTGCCCCGGTCAAGTCAAGTGCAGTAGCCACCCTTAGTGCAACATTGGCAACAAGATCTCTACCATTCAATGAAAAAACTTTCTCATATAATGAACTAAAATCTTGGTAGTGTTGCAGGCGAATACTGGCCAGATTCATGTTTAATAATAGTTTTTCCTTTTCATCAAACATCTCCTCTTCAAAATCATCTTCTCTTCGCCCCTCCAGTGTACCAGCATCACCATCAATACATCGCCAAGAATAACGCTTTCCTACAACTAAAGATTTACCTTTATATTCTCTCAACCAACTTTCAAACTCCTCGACCTCATCTCTTGCATAATCATCAGCAGAAACCTCATCACCACCCTGCAATTCATCAATTGAATGATAAATAAAAAATTCAGAAAGAAACTCTACTCCTGAAACATTCCTTTTTTCGGACAGCTTATCATTTAGGATTTTGAAGGCTTCATCATACCAATCCTTCTTCATAGATCCGCCCCTCTATCAAAGTAAGAATTCAGTTCGGAGCGTATTTCCTTGAGAATCTTAATATCTTCTGCTTCTAAATCGATATCACCAAGCTTAACAACCAGAGATTTAAAATCTTTAATGTGCTTGCTTCGTGCATGAATGTCAGAATGGTCCGGTGGCAGCTCTTCTAATCTTTCTCCCTCCATAAGCAGAGACAATCTTTCTTTACTCTCGACCGCTGAAATAAATTCCCTTGCCTTAGTTACATTTGTAACCTCTGCCTTATTCCCTCCCTTCGCCGTTATGGCACTATAGACTCGATGCAGTTCTTTCTTGTTAGTGAATTCATACACATCGGCCTCTACATTTTCCTCCCAGCCAAGCCATTCCCGAGCTCCTCTGCTAGGCGAAAGAAATTCTGACAACAACGCGTAGTGCTTTTGCAAGATTCTATCACCATATTCTTCGTCCTTTTTAAGCTGCTCAAAGGCTCTAAAATTTCGAAAACGCCTTTCGGCTTCAACATCTGATATACCAAGCAATGCGCCTATTTGCTCGAATGTATTTCCTGCACGATGACGCTCATCAATTAATCTAGCACTTTGATAACCAGACCATCTTTTGGGCCCGGAAACATGCCTAACCCCCATAAGCCCAGCTGAAAACTCCTTGAGTTCCTCATCAGTCCCTTCAATACAAACAACATTAAGTGATTTTGATTTCTTAAATATCTTATTAGGAATATCTATTTTCCCTTCAATATAATCTTCAACCAGGCCTTTTAGCGCAGCGGTCCTTCTGTTGCCCTCAACAACAAGATACAAATCTTCTGTCTCATCTGACTTTAACTTACGAACGACTATTCTGTCCATTTCAAGAAAGCCATTTTTAACAATTGACTCTCTGAGCTCGCCCAATTTTTCCTTTTCCAGCCTTTTCAGCGTAGACTCTTGCTCGCGAACAATCTCGGACTCTTTGTACACCCTCAAATTGCGCTCATAGTCCAACCTATAATTATTTGGATCTAACACTAAACGGTTTATTGGCAGTTTTATATTTTTAAGATTCATTTACTCTCTCTTTCAAAAAACGACACAAAGGAAATTTTTAACCCATTAAAGCTGTCACTTAAACCAACTCTTACTCACCGAGTCATAAACAAAGCCCTGACTAATCAAGAGCCCAGTAACATTTCCATAAACTTCCAGACCGGTAAGCCTTCCTAACTCCAAATGTATATGCGCGATCGACAAGGGTGCAGCAATATCCTCAAAAAGTTTTTTAATAGCCTGCGTCAGATTTAATCGTCGAGCATCACTCCCCCATTCAGACAAGCCTACAAACATAGCGCGCCCCAGATAAAACCGATCATCTCGTTGCGCCAAGTTGAGCAAAGCATAGGCAGAGGGTAAGTCTTCGGAGTCATCACTAACATCCACATGCTGCTCAATCTCAGAGACATGAATTCCCTTCTGCCGTTCATGTAGTTTCCGACAAAGAACGTCCAGCCTCGCGGCATTTCCCGCTTGGCTGCCGCCAACATCTCGCTCGATCAACCCCCAAAAATCTGGTCCGACCTGAATCATTCGATCAGTGGGTTGTAGCTGCAAGTTTTTTGACACACCGCGAATGACTGCTAATCGATCTTTTATATCTTTACCTTTGAGTGGCCCACCGTGCTCTTCGAGGATCTGCGTGAAGGCGTCCGCCATATCAACACGGTTGTTGGCCGTTTGATTAGAGTCGGCGCGTCCCCACACCATACGATTGAGATACACTAACCGCTCTGAGCTCTGGAGGATGATATTGAGGATATAATTATCGAGCTCTTCGGGTAGTGCTGAGAACTTAGTCTGCAGCATGGTCAAAATCTCGTTGGCGTGCCACTGCTTCATCAGCGGTCCCTCATACATCATGTTGCAGACTACCAGGCGAATGTTGTCACACATGCGTGGAGAAATGGGGTTAAATTTCTCTAGACCGTAAATGCCTCGACCATACAGCTTCGCCCCTTGGCTCCTTAGCGCACTCTGTGCATGTCGATCATCCACATTCTTGCCCAGCATCTCCGTCGCCCTCACTGCCACTTCGGTGAAGTGCAGCGGGCTTTCAGCCTCTAATAGCACAGCCTGCACTACTGACTCTGCTGAAACACCAAAGGCTAGTAGTCTTGCCTCACCACTCTCTCCATCAAACTGCAGGGCGTGATCAAACTCACCCCATATCAGAGGCACCAGCTCTGGAGCCCCCTTATCAGACAAGCGCGCCCTGAATGTGATATCAATGTCGTGGCGCGTCCAACCTCCCTCTTCAGCCTTATGCTTGAGACTTTTACGAAAGTGACTGACAACCTCCTCCCAGGCATCAGATTTAATGCGGGTAACCACGCTGGCACCATTTATCTTGATAATACGAATTTCATTTTCGGAGAACATCTCGATAATAGCGGCCAGGTGCTGGTAGTTCCCCATAAAACCTGAGAACCAGGGATCCTCTATTTCTAACATCTCGATATAAAGAGGTGCTTCTCTGTCGATCAATAACTGTCCGATTTTTCGCCCTATACAATCATCCCAAAACTCAGTCTCGATGATTTTAGTGACATATTTCTTTTGGATTTGGCGAATGCGCTCGCGGGTTACCCCGACCAATTCACCGGTTGCCTCTAAAGTCATCACGGTACCGTTATAGCCCGTACGATACTCAATGATTTGGCGGTGGGTATCCTTCAAGCCGGACAACGCTTTTTCGAAATGCTCTTTAAGAGGTAAGGCTGAGACCAGCTCCATTTGATAGCCTTCATCATGCTCCTCATTGACTTCAGTTGATTCTAACGCCGCTGTATCGGAGGTAACATTGACATTGTGCGCCAGCTGGACACCCAGTTTTTCTACCGCCTTGATCAGACCAGCACAAAAGTCTTGTACTGACTTACGACCAAAATTTTGCCACTCCAGCATACTATAAGTGGATACTCCAACTAAATCAGCCAAACAGCTAGTACCTTGGTGATTGAGCACGTTTAGCACTCGAACAGACAAATCGAGTGAACCAACCTTAGCCGTCAGCAAGCTATAGGGGAGAATTTGAATGAGCGCCTGCGGATCATGCGTCTCGATACCGCCCACCAGCCTAGAAAATCGGTATATATCGAGCTGGTCGCGCAGACCAGGTGGCAATGAAGGCGCTAATTCGACATAACCCTGCTCCGTATAAACGCCGTAAGCACCGGCCAAAGTGGCAAGTTGAGGCTTATCGCCTGCCAGTTGCTTGACCCAACCATTCAGGTCTGTCGACTGCGGATCGAGCGAGCAGAATCGACCACCCTCTAATTTTACAAACATTGGTTCCGCAGCCGGCTTGCAGTAATCCGTACCCTGAGTATATCTATTGAGCTCTACCGCCAGCGCACTGACGGGCTTATTCGCACCAAAATAATAGAGCCCCTGCTCAATGATAAGTGCGAAGATCTCCTCTTTATTCAGCGGTCGTCCTGCGTCATTCAAGACCTGCCGCGCCGCTTCAGCAATGGTGTGTTTACTTTCATCGTCAGCTGTGACGGGTGATGGATCTTCAAAAGCCGCCTGGGTCTCAATGGCATCACAGCCCAGTCCCTGCAACAACTGATGTAGGGGAATCACTTGACTCGTCAGCTTCATCTCGGTAATCGCCGCCACTGAGCTCTGATACTCTTTCGGCAACGCCCACTTCGCCGCCACTGTTACCAGCACCTTGCCTCGGTGCTTTAACAAAGCCACTGAATTTTTTATCTTTGGGCGAATGAAGCCAACATGGACAATACCCACACAGTCTGCTTGTTCGGGCTTCTGCCAAACCTCCTGCAAGGTTACCAGATCACGGTGAACACTAACCTGCACCGGCGAATCTTCACTGACCAAGGAAAAATAGAGCTTTAATGCTGCCATAGCTGTATTGTTACTCGTCGAAATATTGATCTAACGGCAATTGCCCTGTTTGATGATAGGCGTGGTAGAACTCCTTGACTCCACACTCGGCCAAGCGCTCAATAAATTCGTAGACAGAGCTGTCCGACGGTAGCAGCTTGGAGTTCTCGGCAGCCAGGAACAGTACGCCATCGGGGTCCAGTTCCGCCACTCGAAGGCTAGGGGTACTTTTTTCCATCAATTGCGGCGGCGACTCGGCCTTTTTCAACCCCAGCGCAACAGCGAGCCGGTATAGGTCAAATTTTATTAATTGGACATCTCCCATACCCTTCTCAGGATTGAGGCCTTTGAGCAACTCGTTGAGCTGTGAGTCGGTTGAAGCCGTCAGGCCAATGCGACTCGGTTCATCCATTTCAATTACTCTTTGCGATGCGCGACTCGGTGGCCGAGATGCGTTTAATTTGATAGCGGGCACCGACACGGTCAGCAAAGTTTTGTATGTCTCGGTCTGGATCAATCTCTCCCTCGTGCACCAATAACACCACTTGATTTGCCATATTCGGCAGGTATTTCAGGACATTGCTGCGGTGCTTGGGATCGAGGCGACCCAACGGCGTATCCATAACGATGGGGCCGGCTTGGCGTGCAGTACGGTTAAGACCGTCAATCAACGACAGCGCCACGACTTGCTCGGCGCCGGAACTGCGCTCTTTCAGTACACGATCTGCCTGATCAACGATGGAGAGCCCGTAGTTTTGGTTGATCTGCAAGCCACTGTAGCTTTTCTCGGTGGTCAGTTCCGCAAAGGCCGCCGTGGCGTATCGCTCAACATCGCCTCGCAACTCGTCCCTAAGCTGGTCGATTCCCTTGGAGAATATCTTCTCAAGATCTTGATACGTATTGACGCGAATAGAACTCTTTTGGCCCTGACCACCGGCACTCTTGGAGATCAACGTCGCGATATGATCTTGCTCTTTAAGGTATTTATCACGAATCGCCTTAGTTTGCTCAATGTCACGATTCAGGCGCGTTAACTGGTCTTTTAGACGGTCACGCTTAGCGCGCTGGCGCATGATTTGGTCGGTGTCAAACTTACGAATCTCCCCCTCGAGATCGTCTTCTTTGGTTTCAACTCGAATCAGCTGCACCTGTAATTCCCGCTGCCTTGCCTCATTTTGGCGCAAACGGCGCCCCTCACCCTCTGAGCGAATAGTTGACAGTTTTTTAATTTTACTACTTAGCTGCTGAATCTCTTCTGGGTTGTAAACAGAGAGCTCTTCTTCAGCCTGAAGATTAGCGATCTGCTCTTTAATTGGCTGAATTTTCTCGTCGGGTATCGCCTGTTTGCAAGTCTCACAGGTCTGATTGTCTATGCTTCTCTGCAGCGTGCGAATTCGTGAGTTGAGTACCGCTTTGGTTTCAGCCACAGATTGCAGGCTATCTCTGCGAATTCTAATGGTCTCTAAAAGAGGCACCATATTATTGTGCAACACGTCTTGCCAAGCTGTCTGCAGCAGCTTGCGCTGCTCATCACCCAAACGTATTAACCATTGCTCGGCAGTCTTGCGCTCCGAGGTCAGCCCCTCGAGTTGTATCTTCATGCGCTGCACCCCTTCGGTATTTTTCAACTCATCATCAATATCATCGACCTGCTTCTCTATTACAGCACGTTGAGCCACCAGGTCCTTTAGATCATTCTCTACCGATAACAATTTGATCTCTAGTTGATTCTGCTGCTCGGCGAAACACTTGAGTTCAGTATTCTTTTTGGCATCTTTGGCCTGTACACGCCGCGCATCTTTAAGCAGAACATTTAACTCTTCACGGCCGTGAATCAGTGCTGGCACCCCGAGAGCTTGCTCGATATGCTCTTTGATCTTCTCGCCCTGCTCACTCCCTTCTATCAACAGGTCTTCATATTCTTGCAGCAATTCACCGTCGAACAGGAAAAATCGTGAAGTTTCTTCGGGCACCACCTGATTAATTTTACTCTCAATGGCATCACCCGTCTCCGCAGAACCATCGATTCTCAAGCCGATACTCTCTTCGAAATCAGTATCGCGTTGAGGTTGGGAGACATGGCTCTTTTTCTCGATGCAACGACGGATCTCGTAGTTTTTACCGGCATGCTTGAACTTAAGCGCGATGGACATACTCCAGTCACCCTCGGTAGCAGCTTCGATATTGACTAGGTCGCGCCAGAGGATTTTCCGCGAATGCCTACCAACAGCATTGCCATAGAAGCCCCAACGCATAGCGTTGAGAAAACTGGTCTTGCCGCGCATATTGTCGCCAAACAACAGCATGACATTCTGAGTGTCGTGCTGGGGGAAGCTGACTGTCTGTTTACCCTTATAGGGCATGAAGTTATTGATAGTAAGCTCTTTTAGTTTCATAAAAGCACACCTCACTCCTGGCTTGCAATCGCGTCTTCAACTAAAGTTTGCATTTTTTTTATAGTTGTTGTTCTGTCTTTGTCATACTGACTCTCACTCTGCAGCTGATAACAGGATTCCAGTAGTTTATCACTAATCGTGGTTTCCATACTCGACTTTACCTTGAGCAGTACCGTCAACGGGTCACTCTTAATCGTCATTATCTTCTCCTAATTCTTTGAGCCCGAGCGATTCATCGCTGTCTCGGAAAATTGAATACTTCTTTGCAGCTCACTTTTGAGCAGTGATAGCTGATAGCCTGGCCGGGTTCTTTATCCAGACATATGGGCACCACCACCGCATCGTAGATGACCGCATGGTATTTTCTTGGGCAGACGCGCAGCACCCGCCCACGACGCTGAATAAACTGCCGGGGGTTTTGTGAGGATGCCAAAATAACGGCATGAGAAATTTTAGGAATATCGACGCCTTGGTCCAGGCAGCGAATCGACACCATGATACCGCCGAAGCGCTTGAACCAGTCCAGTGAGGCTGCGGCATCTCCCCGCATGTTGGTGTGGTACTCACATGGGTCATAGCCACGTGTCCGCAGGGCCTCCATCACCTCAGCTAGTTGGCGCTGATCTTCACAGTAAATCAACCAGCTCTTTCCCTCTTCATAGTGATCGACAAGGGTTTTAACCGCATATGGAACTTTAGCTGAAGCTTTTTTGGCGATGCGCGAGCGCTGAATCAGCATGCTTTGCAGTCTAGGGCCCATAACCGGCGTGCCGTTGTCATCACGGTTAGAACGAGCATATTCCCGAGATATCTGGCGGGTTTCCGATTCCCATGCTTCTGATTCTTCTGCGGTTAGGCGTATCGGCGCAGGATGGTATTCATATTCCACCAGACGACCCTGTTCGATGGCATCAATCAGGGTAAAGGGAGGCTCTACAACCGGTCCAAAGTAGTTGAAAATTTTCCCTGTGCCTTCTGGATCACCATAGCGCTTCGGGGTAGCACTCAAGCCTAACCGGGGACCTGACTGTATAGCCATAACCTTGGAATTTTCTTTACTGCCAATTTCATGGACTTCATCGGCGACTACCATCAGGTGATCACCTTGCCATATCCCTTCTTTGAAATCAGTTGATCTGGCAGTTTGCATTGTCGCCAATACTATCCTTTGTCCCAATCCTGTCCCTGGCTGAGTAAACTGGCGTAGACGCCTATTTCTTCTCCAACGGTTATAGCCGTTACCGGCCTTTAAAAGAGTGGCATCTGGCAACTCTTCTTTGATCTCCTTTCCCCATTGCTTGTGCAGCAGACGATCTGGAACCAGCACAAGAGCGACTCCCTCACTAGACAGATGATCTTTTAATGCAGTTAATGCAGTGAAGGTTTTTCCGCTACCCGTTGCATGCTCTAATACGCCTCGTCGGCCTTGCTCGACCCAACCTTTAATAGCTTCCAACTGATGCGGTAGCGGTTTGCGCTTGTTACTACATTCATCTGCATCTTTTTCAGTAGTCTCTACTCTGTAGAGACTACCAATATCGATATCGTCAAGGCTTTCTTTGGCTACCAAATCAAAACTATCTTTTGCAATTTTTGGAACTTCAACAACATGAACAGTATCAAGTTCACCATTCCACAATCGCTCAAAATATTGCTCGCTATTTCTTGTTCTCAACTTCTCTTTCACGCCATCCCATGAACAAAAGGTATCAAAAGACTCATAGTTACCACGATCATGCCAGCCATTCCAAGATTCATTTATGGACCCTTTAAAGCTGATGATATTGCCATAATTATCCTTAAATACACCCATTTTCTCATGAAAAATACCGTGTCCCTCCGGGAGAAAGGCAATCTTCATGTGGATCGTGCCATGATAAATAAGAGTGGCTAGAGCCTCCGTATTGGCGTGCAATAAATCGTCGTTTAGAAGTGCATCAAAGTCTCTGATCAAAGCGTGGCCTAGAGCATCATCACGCGCTTGGTAGCCACTACTAATAGCCTCATAATCCTCATCAGTTAAAACTGGTGAGCACACTAACCGCATAGTGCCACCGCGTTTAGCAAAGTCGATTAAGCTTGGGCCAATTAGTAAGAAAACTGTAGATCGAAAATAGCCAACTGCGCGATCATATACTGTGGCTTCACGCACACAGGGTTTATAGAAAGACTCAACCAAGTCTTGTTCACCTGTGCGGTACTCCTCGAGGATGGCAATGTTATCTAAAGCCACTTGCAATCTGCCTTAAGACTTTGAATGAGGCTGACACTCCCGAGGGCAGGGAGAGCAGATAATCATCACCCAGATGGTGATTCGGAGATGTAGAACTTTGATATAGATCCGCAAACAAAATTATCCCCTTATGTTTTGACGAGTTCTCTTATCGGCAACTCCTTAGCTTGCAATAAATAAAATCCATCTTAGAGACACGAGAACCCATAATTTACACTATTCTACAAGAAAATTTCTTCATGTCTAAGCTCATCAAACCACACAATATACTTACAATCAACCATAACTAACAAATAAGTAACTTAAAATCATAAGGTTACCCCAACCACTCAAACCAAATGTTGTTGTTCATGTTACGTTACTTACTGGTGTGGCCACCACAAGTTGATGCCGGTCGGTTAGGCAGGCTCACCATCAGATCTTATCGTTGATCTCCAGCCTGGATCAGTTTAAAGGAGCTTGGCCGGTTATCGTGACCTTCCCCCTGTTGGGTGGCCATTCAAAGAGAGACAAAAACATCCTATCATGCAGCCTCTGCCTCAAACGCGGTCGGTGCCCGATAGCCTGGTGAACTGTGTGGTCGTACATTATTGTAGTGGTGTCGCCAGTCGTTAATGATTTGCCTTGCCTCATGGATCGAACTGAACCCATGTTGATTCAGGCAGCCGTCACGGAAGCGTCCGTTGAAGCTCTCAACAAACGCATTTTGTGTTGGTTTCCCAGGCTGGATGAAGCAGAGTTTTACTTTGGTTTTGTGTGCCCAGAAAAACATGGCCTTGCTGGTCAGTTCCGGACCATTGTCCAGCACGATCGAGGTGGGCAATGAGCGCGTCATGGCGAGTTCATCCAGATAGCGCGCCAGACGAGCGCCGGAGATGGACGTGTCAACCAGTTGGCCTACACATTTTCGAGAGAAGTCATCTATGATGCTTAGGATCCGGAACCGTCGGCCATTCGCCAATTGGTCGTGCACAAAGTCCAATGACCAACGTTCGTTCACCCGGGTAGGTAATGCCATCGGTATCCGAGGTTGGTGGAGCTTCTTACGCCGCCTGGTTCTTATTTGCATGCCGAGCGCTGTATACAGTCTATAGGTGCGTTTGCGGTTGACCACCCGGCCCTCGGCCTTGAGCAATGCTTGGCAACATCAGATCCCCGTATCGCGGGTAGCGCTTGGCCACTTCGCATTTTCCGCCTCAAGCGCCCGCAATCGCTTTGCTTCCGAGACCTCCATGCCACCCTACTTCGCTTTCCATCGATACAGCGTGCCGTTGGCTATGCCGTGCTTACGGATCACGTTCTGCGCCAGCATGCCAGCTTCATGCTCCTTCAAAATACCAATGATCTGTTCTTCCCTGTAACGCTTGCCTTTCATTTTGAGACCTCCATACGGTCGATTCTATGGGGAAAGTCTCTTTGAAACTGGCTACCTTTTCGGGGGAAAGGTCAGATTAATATGCGCGTGTTTTCGTTTGAGGACAGTTGCTCTGTACGTGATCCAGGCTACAAGCTTCCCGCTGGAAAGACCTACGCACTGCAACTGCGTAAGAAATTTGAAAGTGCCTGGCGCGTAGGGCGACCGGCTGCCTCTGCGCCTGCCAGTCCGGAAGCGGAGGCAGCCGAGTCCGTAGATGTAAAAATGATAACGGAACAAACGGCCATCAAAAAGCTGGCGGAAGATAAAAAATTAATGGGGAAACTTGCATCAGAAGAGGGCGTTGCGTGGGGCAAACTCAAGGCGGACTTGAAAGAACTGCTTCCCGATTTTCTGGATGACAGGGATGACTGGGCTTACTCGCTGGTCGTGAAATTTATGAACCATATAGCTCAAGGAGAGCAAGATCAGGCTTGGGAAAGTTATCCGAAACCCAAAGAGGGCACAAAAAAAGGCATAACCTACGTTTGTCTCAAGAAAAACAACGGGGAAGCGCAATAGTGCGGATGCAGAAAGCGGCCCCGGGCGGGCGTTCGTGCTGCGTACGGCTGAACGCGGCAGGCTGCGATGGGAGCGCCGTCGTGCTTGCCCCCGAGTCGTTCTGACCAGGTCATGCTAATGGGGCAGTCCTGATGGACTTTGAGATCTGCGGGATGAGTCGCTACATTTACAGTATGCAGATCCAATGCAGACAGTTTATTCAGGTTAAGCGTGGAGTGTGCCACGGACCAGGCGGCGGGGTTGCCTCAATGCGGTGGAGGACGGGACTGACCGGTTCTGGAGGGTGCCCGGTTGCCTGGCTTGCCGCCGCGTTGCTTTGTCTTGCCGGGATGATGCCGGTGTTTGCGCTGGAGAGCTCCGAGGAGGCCGTGCGTGCTTATTGGAAGGAGCACGAGGTTGATTTTACCTACAAGGGGTTTACTACCGACTATTCCTGCGACGGGATCCGGTACAAGCTGCGCCAGTTGCTTGCGGTGATGGGCGCGCGGGAGGATATGAAAATTCGCACGGGCGCGTGTTTTTCCGCGACCCGGTTGGCTGACGTGCAGCCCTTTGTCCGGGTGCGCCTGAAGTTTTCCGCCCTGACCGTTTCCGCTGATGACGCCGAACCACAGCCGGTGCCCGCGTCGTGGTCGGAGGAGCACGTCCGTTTTAACAAGCCGCGCTTTTTGGAACCTGGGGACTGCGAGTTGGTGGAGCACTTTCGTGACTACGTACTGCCGTCCTTTGAGTACCGGATCGTGCAGGATCAACCCAGCTGTGTACCGGGCATGCTTCAGGCGGGCGTTCCCAACCTGAGAGTTTTGATTCTGAAAGACGCCGCCAGCCAACCGCAACCCGTTTCTGCCGCGGCGCCCGACGAGGCTTCCAGCTAAAAGGCTCCTGCCTGCTTCCGGCTTCCGCCCTGATCGGCCAGGAGCGCCGTTACCCTTCCAGGTCCATAGTCGGTACGGTTGGAAGCTTGTCCTTCAGGGGCGTGGAGGCGGGCACTTTTTGATTCAGTACCTTTTCCCGCTGCAGTTCGTTGTCAACGTAGGCAATCCATTGCTGTGCCGCTTTTTGGCTGCGTTTGTCTTTGCGCGCCTTTATAAAGGAGGAACGGGCCAATTGCAGCTTTTTCTGATTGAACAGGGCGATCCCCAGCATCAGGTTGGCCGTGTCGCTGCGATCAAGGCCCCCTTTTTGGATTCCCTTTTGCAGCGCTTCGGTGGCCTCTTCCCACCGATCGAGATTGATGTACGATTGCGCCAGGCGAATGTACAGGCTGCCATCGGAAGAGATGGCCGCCGCCCGCTTCAATGGGGGAATGGATTTTTCGTTTTCGCGTGCCTGGTACCAGGCCTGTGACAGCAGTCTCAGGTTTTGTTCGGTGGCCTCCACTTTCTTGGAGTCTATCTCTTTTTGCAGCAGTTTCGCCGCCTTGTAGGGTAGTTCGTGGAGCAGGTACAGGTTGGCCAGGTTGATCGCGTGGAAGGGTTGCTCCAGGTGGCCTTGTTCATACAGGACCTCGGTCAGCGAAAGCTGCTTTTTCGTGTCCCCGATCTCACTGTAGATGCCTGCTATGGTAAGTAGATATTCATTTTTCGGATAGCGTTGGATCAACTCTTTCATTGTCACCAGCAGGTTGGGATAATCTTTGAGTTCATAATAGATCACGCGCAGCAGAAGCAGCCAGTTTTCTTTGGGTTGTATTCCCTGCTCCCGGTTGTTGGCGATGGCCGTCTTGATAGGCTTCTCGGCCTCTTTGTATTTCTTCAGTTGGTAGTAGGCTTGTCCTTCCAGCATGTATATATCGGGGCTCGGTTTTTTCACCAGGGAGATGAGCGACTGTACTTTTTCCAGGGCCTTGGTGTAGTTATCGATGGTAAAATACAGTTGCGCCAGGGTCTTCAGAGTGCTCTGCGTCAACGCTTCCGGAATTTCCCCCTGCGTCAGTATTTTCTCGTAAGATCGGATGGATTCGGTGTAATTCTCCTGGAGATAGTGAATGTAGGCGTTGAGGTTCCAAACCTGCGCACTCTCGTAGACTGACAGCTTTTTGCGTCCTTGCAGTTCTTTGACCAGTTTAAGTGCCTCCGCGTACTCTTTGGCCTCGACGTGTTCGTTTGCTTTCTGCAGTTTTTTGAACACCGGCTGACTCATGGCGACGGTTCTTTTCGTTTTTTCCTGGCTTTCCTCTTCGGCGGATACGGCCTGTGGTGCGGATAACGCCGTCAAGGCCAGGGCGGTTCCGATCAGGATCGCTGATACAAAGGAGTGGCGCGGGAAAGCAGGGTAATGCAAGGTCTTCATGTTTCCGTCCCTCAGTCCTCAAGTTGGTAGGTAAATCTGTTTCTGACGCCCGGAACCCGTATCGCCTGTCCGTCGATGACCCTGGGCTTGTACTTGAACTTAAATGCCGCCTGGACGGAAGGCTTCTTGAATATCTGGTGGGTGCATTCGGTTTCGATGACGCGCACGTCTTCCGTTGAGCCCTGGGGTGTAACCGTGTACTCGACGATGCAGTATCCTTCAATGCCCCTGGTGGTCGCCCGCCTCGGGTAGATCGGAGCGACTTTTACTAACGGCAGGTAGTCCCCTTCGCCGATGCCCAGGCTGAAGCCGCCGCCGGTCAGGTCGATCTGGGTCTCCACCGGCGCAGCCGAGATGGCAATCTTCTCTGCTTTAGGATCCAGGCTGTCCAACCGGGGCGTGGGTGGTTCCGGCGGTGGCGCTTCCGCCGGCGGAGGCTTTTTAGGCTTGTCACGCTTGCGTTCCACGATCTCTTCGCGTTTGAGGCGGACGAAATCCAGTAATTGCCCGGTTCTTCCTTCCTCCAGTGTGCGGTCTGCCGTTTCGATCAGGTACTGCATGGTCCAGAACAGGGTCAGTGTAATGACCACTCCCAGCAACAGGCTCACCGGCAGCCGTGCCAGTTTCCACAGGCTGCTGCCCTGCGCCGATTCAAAAGACGAGGATGTGGTCATGAGTGGACCCTGTTGCAATCGGCAACCGGGCTACTGTTCCTGCGTGGCGATGGCGACGTTGAAGACGCCCGCCGAGCGGGCCGCGTCCATAACTTTGATCAGGGTGTCGGTTTTGGATTCCTTGTCTGCCTGAATGACGACTGAGCCCTGTGGATTTTCCGCGTGCAGGCGCTCTATGTTCGGACGCACCGATCGTATATCCAATTTTCGCCGGTCCAGCCAAATCTCGTTTTTCTCATCGATGGCGATTAAGATATTCGCTTTTTCCTGTTTTACGGCAGTCGCCGCATCGGGTCGGTTTACGTCAATGCCCGCTTCTTTAACGAAAGTCGCGGTGACGATGAAGAAAATCAGCATGATGAACACTACGTCCAGCATGGGCGTAATGTCGATGCTGGACTCATCTTCGCTTGCGCGTGCCAGAAATTTTCTCATGTCTGCTTCTCCGTGTTGTGTGGCGTGACGGCAATCAGTGAGTGCCTCAGTGGTCCATCGTCATTTGTTCTGCCAGTTGCTCGCGCTTTGAAGCCGCGGTTCTTTGCAGGTAAGCACTCATGCCCAGGCCGGAGAGCGCCGATACCATGCCGGCCATGGTGGGCACGGTGGCCTTGGAAACTCCGGCAGCCATCGATCGCGGATTGCCCGTTCCGGAAATCGCCATGACTTCAAATACCTCGATCATGCCGGTTACCGTGCCCAGCAATCCCATCAGCGGACACAATGCGACACAGCTTGCGATTAACGCCAAGTTGCGTTCCAGTTGTTGAGAGATAATGGAGATCATCTGTTCCCGGATGCGGTGCGCGTGCCAGGACTTGCGTTCAGGCCGGCTCTCCCAGATATCCAACGCTTTGCGGAAGAGGCGACCGTGGCCGGTGCGCAGGTAGAGCAGGCGATCGAAGATCAGGCCCCACATCACCAGCGTCAGCACGGCGATCAGCAGCAGGACGACCCCCCCCAGTTCCAGGAAGTCACGCACTGCCTCCAGCATCGGCAGGTAATAGTACAAATACTGCATGTACTGCATGGGAGCCTGCTCAGGTCACTCAGGTCGCTCAGGTTGCGGGAGCTGCCTGCGGGGCGGACGGAGGCGGATGGACGCCGTGCTGTTTTTCGGCTTGTTCGGCCACCATGCCGGCGGCCTGTTCTTCCAGTATCTGGCTCAGGCGCCTGGCGCGGGTCGATACCAGGGTGTGCAGCAGGACGGTCGGAATGGCTACGCAAAGGCCCAGCACCGTGGTGATCAGCGCCTGGGAGATGCCGCCTGCCATCAGCTTCGGATCGCCGGTTCCAAACAACGTAATTGCCTGAAAGGTGATGATCATACCGACCACGGTCCCCAGCAGCCCCATGAGCGGCGCCACCACGGCGATGATCTTCAGGAAGGCCAGCATTCGGTTGAACTGGGGCTGTTCTTTCAGTACCGCTTCGGAGAGCTTGAGCTCCAGGGTTTCTACGTCGGTGTCAGGATTGGCATGATAAACGGAAAGCACGCGCCCCAGCGGATTGTTGCCCGCCTGGCCCGGCTTCCTCATCTGCAAACGTACCCGTATGCCGAGCAAGGACAGGCTCAGTATCCGCTCCAGCGCGATCAGCAGGCCGATGAGGCCCAGGCCGATGATGGTATAGCCGACGGCCCCGCCCTGGGCGATCCGTTCCTCCAGGTTGGGCGTCTGTACCAGCAGCGACAGCAGTTGGCCCCGGGACGGATCCAAACCGAAGCTGACGAGTCCCTGCTGCGTATCTTCCAGCTCTCTCACCTGCGCTAAGAAGCGTGGCTGCGGTTGCCGCGGCAACTCTATCAAGCGCCCGGTCTCCGGCACGTACTCCAGGTATTTCCCCTGGGCAACGACGTTGAACAGACCGACTCGGGTGACGCTTAGATCCTGCTGTTCTCCGTCCGCGGTGACCACCGGGGTCGTGAATCTCGTTACTTTCCCCGATTCAGTCATTTCCCGCTGCAGTTCGTACCAGAGTCGCTCGATCTCCTCCAGGGACGCCAGGCGGCTGGTCTGTCCCATCTTTTTCGCCAGTTCGGTAAGGAAGTCTACGCGCTCCGGGTACTGCACGTTGGTCAGGGAATTTTCAAACTGTCCGCGTGCGTCTCCCGCCGCCTGCTGCAGCACGCCGAACAGCTCTTTCAGCGAACCCAGCCGCTCTTGCAGCGTTTTTTCGAGATCGGAGATGAGCACGTCGTTTTGCTCAAATTGCTGCTCCAACTGTTTGGCTCGTTCCTCCTCGCTCGTTCTCTCGGTTTTAATCTGCTGCAGCCGCGTCCGCTGGTTCGCCTTTTCCCTCTCAAATTCCGCTATTCTGGCCGCGTTTTCCTCCGCGTCTTTGACGCGCCCGGTCTTCACCTGTTGCAGCAGTTCATCCAGGGAAGTGGTCTGCGCGAGCGCGTCTCCCTGCAGGGACGCCAGTACGCAGGCAATAATGCCCAGTGCCGGGATCGTGCGCCGCCCGCTCATTGCCCTGCTCCCGAGGCGGCCACGATGGGTAAGACCAGCAGTTGCGGGGCGATTTGCTTGCGCGCGATGCGCAGGCCGATGGCGGTGTGTTTTTTGTATTGTTCAGGGGGCAGTGCCTGCCAGGTTTTTTCCTGTTGGTTCCAGGCGCCAGTCAGTTCGCCGCCGATGCTCTGGTACAGCAGGGCTACTCTGCCGATGCGCAGGAAATCCACTTCCCTCTCTTTTCCCTCGATCTCCAAAGAGCCCTTGTATGCCTCGATCGTGCGCCCGTACTCGTTCTCGATCTGGTATGCCTCAATGACGCGGCGAAACTTCTCCGCCGCCGTCACGTCCGCCCGCACCATCATGTTGCGCAGCCTTTCGATGCGCCCGCTGCGCTCTTCGGAAAGAAACGGCACGTCCAGGGAAATGAAGCTCTCCAGCGATTCGATCATGCGCGTCATCAGCGGCACGATCTGCCGCTCAATGAGCGAGACGTTTCCGATCGAATCCTGCAGCGCGCCCATTTCTTTTTGTTGGTTGTCGATCTGGGTTTGAAACAGGTTGTTGTATATCTTCAGACCGTCCACGATTTTCGCCGTGGTTTTGTATTCGTTAAGGATGCCGTCCGCGTCAGTGGAGATATTGTCGATCTGCTGTTGTGCGGTCGCACCTTCTTTAATGCGGGTTTCTCCCTGCTGTGTCATCTGGTCCAATTCCTGCCCGGCGGCACTAAGCGGCAGCACGAGCAGCCAGGCCAAAGCCGGATAGGCGAATAGTCGTTTGTGGTTGATCATTTTTTCCTCCCGATGAATTTCCCGATGATTGCATTGTGCCTACGTGCCCAGCCGGGGGATTTGATGTTCCCCGAGCGCGACGCAGATGTTTTTGGTTTCCATGTAGAAGTCAAAACTGTAGTCACCTCCGTCACGTCCGATCCCGCTGGCCTTCATGCCTCCGAAGGGCGCTGGCAGGTGGCGGTTGTTTTCTGAGTTGACCCAGATCATGCCGGCTTCCATACGCTGTGCGAGACGATGCGCCCTGCCGGTTTCGCCGGTCCATAGGTAGGCTGCAAGACCATAGCGGCATTCGTTTGCCAGGGCCAGGGCTTCTTGTTCGTCATTGAAGGGAATGGCGGTCAGCACGGGGCCGAAAATCTCTTCCTGCGCGATCCGCATCTGGTTCTTTGCGTTGCTAAACAGCGTGGGCGTGACGTAGTTTCCCTGTTCATTAAAGTCCGATCGCCGTCCACCGGCTGCGATACGAGCCCCTTCCTGCACGGCGATGGAGAAATACTCCATCACCTTCTCCAGGTGTTCGCGGTGGATAAGGGGGCCGATTTCCGTGCTGGGGTCCAGCGGGTGACCGACTTTCAGGCGCTTCACGCGCGCCGTCAGTGCTTCGATGAAGTCATCGTGAATAGAGCGTTGCACGAGCAGGCGGCTCGATGAGGTGCAGCGCTCGCCGTTCAGGCTGTAGATCATGAAGACTACCGCGTCCAGTGCCCGCTCCATGTCGGCGTCATCGAATACCAGTACCGGGTTCTTCCCGCCCAGTTCGAAATGCATCCGTTTCAGCGTCGGAGCTCCCTGTTGCGCGATACAGCTTCCGGTACAGGACTCACCGACAAAGGAGATCCCCCGAATCAGTTCATGCTCGGTCAGGAGTTTGCCGGCCTCTTCTCCCATCCCGTGTACTACGTTGAGCACGCCGTCAGGCAGCCCCGCTTCGCTGCAGCACTCCGCCAGCATGGTTGCCGTGAGCGGACTCCATTCGGCCGGTTTATGCACCACCGTACAGCCTGCCGCGAGTGCCGGCGCGATTTTCCAGGTGGAGAGCATGAGCGGCGTGTTCCATGGGGTGATCACTCCGATGGGACCGAGTGGCACGCGCATCGTGTAATTCAGATGCTGTTCGGTCGGCAGCGATAACCCGTCCCGGGCGGCAGGAGCTCGATCGGCAAAAAAGCGGAAATTTTCCGCCGCGCGCAGCGCCGCCTTGCTCATGAAGCGGATCGGCTGTCCGGTATCCATGCTTTCGACCTGGGCGAGTTCTTCCCGGCGCTCGACCAGGACGTCGGCGATCTTGTGCAGCAGGGCTTTTTTCTCTTTGCCGGGCACCAGGCGCCAATCATCAAAGGCCCTGGCTGCCGCCTGGGCGGCGGCGTTGATCTCTTTTGCTCCGCCCCGTGCCACCGGCCCAATCAGGGAATTGTCTGCCGGTGCCACGTTGTCAAAGGAATGGTCCGGGTTGCCTTGTTCGTGTCGACCGTTGATGAAATGTGCGATCCGGCGTCCGCGAAACGGTGCCAGGCAGTCCTGCACGCCGCGTAAATGTTTTTGTTCCTTCATCCGGTGCCGTGACCCTGGGTCTGTTCGCGCCGCCGCATCCATTCTTCTATATTGCCTTTCCTGAAATTGGCGGTTGGATCGAGTTCCTGCAACTCGAAAGAAATGCCCAGGGGACGGGTTTCATAGACCGGCTGCAAGTATTCGCAGACGCTGTCGAATATTTTCCGGCCTGTTTCCTGGCGCACCTGTACCGTCCGTCCGCTGCCGATGCGCGCGGTGATGTGTATGAAGCCATTATTCGGATGTCCGTCCGCGTACCGGTATTGCTCTCGCCGCACGGCGCGCGTGCGGATCCCCTTGAGAGGAAAGGTTCCCGTGTCAGCCGCAGATTGATGTACCCGGTCTACCAGTTCCTGAATGCTTACATAGTCCTCTACGTTTGAGGAATACTCGATAATGAAGTGCGGCACCTGTGATCTGTCACCAATGTAGCGAGACTAGACGTTGATCCATTCAGTTTCCCCGGTTTCTTTCCAGGGTTCATTCCCCAGGGTTCATTCCACCCCAAGCCCGTCTTTGACGCATGGAACACCGAGGCTTATTCTGACGGATAATGGAGTGAGCATATAAAAGGCAGTTCAGGCTTGTCAAATATGCTACGAATGCTGCGCCGCAATAATTTGAACGGGCGGCGCAGGACCCGGATTTTTCATCCGCGCCCGGCTTCTAAGTCCGGCGCGCAGTGCACCGGTGTGTGATGAGGCAGCGGCGGGCAACTGGATCCATCAGAATGGTTTTCATTGGACCGTTCGGCAGTATCACGGATGCGGGCCGCAGGCGACGCGTCCGTGGTACCGGGTCTTGCCTTGCAATCGCCACGCATAACCCTTAACATGTTAATTTATTCTCTCTGGCCCGGGCCGGCCCCGGTCGGAGAGTGACAGAGCCGCCAGGCAGGAGCGGGAATTTATGAAGCAGCACGGTACGGTTCGTTTGCGCGGTTCCATTCCTCCGCTGGTAACGCCGTTTCACAACGGCAGCGTGGACTACGACGTATACGCCCGCCTGGTGGAATTCCAGGTGAAGAACGGCTCGCATGGCGTCCTGGTGAATGGCACGACCGCGGAACCGTCGAGCCTGAGCGTGCAGGAGCGCAACCGGGTAGTGGACGTGGCGGTGCGGACTGCGGCCGGGCGCATTCCGGTGGTGGCCGCCACCGGCTCCCAGTCCCTGGCAGAGACCGCGGCGCTCAGCGAGCACGCGCTGCAGGCCGGAGTGAACGCGCTGCTGATCGTCACTCCTTACTATATTCGCCCGCCGCAGCGCGGGCTGCTCCAGTACTATTGTGAACTGACCAAAGGCTACCAGGTGCCTTGGATGATCTACCATATCCCGGGCCGGGCGGCAGTCAACGTAACCTTGGACACCTTGCGGAAATTGCGTGAGCGCTCGCCTTCGTTCATTGGCATGAAGCACGCAGTCAACGACTTGGGCTTTGTCTCTGAATGCCTGGACGCATTCGGCAGTGATTTTCATATATTTGCCGGACTGGAAGAGCTTTCTTTTCCGATGCTGGCGGTGGGAGGCTGCGGCCTGATGAACGCGGTGGGCAATCTCCGCCCGGTGCTCCTGGCACAAATGTGCGAGTCCGTATGGAGCGGTGATTTTTTAACTGCGCAGGGGCTGCACCAGCAGTTGCTGGAAGTAAATCGCGCGGTTTTTTTCGATACGAATCCCATTCCGATGAAATACATGATGAAACGCATCGGCCTGTTGCCGAATAATGAGCATCGCCTGCCGATGGTTCCGGCGGACCCGGAGCTTGAGCGCAAGCTCGACGGCGTGCTTGAGCGTGTGGGGCTGCTGGGAGGTGAGGTCTCGTGAAGCTGCTGAGTTTCCGCCATGCCGGCCAAGCCTCCTTCGGCGCTGTGCGAGACGGCGGGGTGGTGGATTTGGGCAGAGTGCGCCGGGACCTCGGCGTGGCGGGCCGTTTCCGCTCCCTGCGTGAACTGCTGGCGGCAGGTGCGTTGCCGGAACTGCGGGATCAGCTGGATTTGGCGCAGGCGGATTATCCGCTGGAGCAAATTCGCTATCTGCCGCCGATCCCGGACCCGGAAAAGATTATCTGCATCGGCGTGAATTACGCCAGGCGCAATGAAGAATATCGGGATGGCTCGGCGCCACCACGCTACCCCAGCGTTTTCATGCGCACCCGGGAATCCCTGGTCGGGCACGAAGAGCCCCTGCTGCGTCCTCCGGAATCCGAGCAGATGGACTATGAAGGGGAGATCGTCATTGTCATCGGCAAGGAAGGGCGGCGCGTCCCGGAGCACGCCGCCAGGGACTATATTGCCGGATTTACCATCATGAACGAGGGTTCCATACGCGATTGGCTGCGCCATGCCAAATTCAACGTGACCCAGGGGAAAAATTTTGAGCGCAGCGGCGCGGTGGGTCCCTGGCTGGTCTCCACTGATGAGCTCGCCGCCGACGCCGAACTGCGGGTGATTACCCGCGTTAACGGCGCGCAGAGACAAAACGATGTCACGGGCAGCCTGATATTTCCATTCCCTTACCTGGTTCACTATCTTTCTACCTTTTTGCGCCTGCGTCCCGGAGATATGATCGCGACCGGCACGCCCGAAGGCGCCGGAGCGCGCATGGAGCCTCCCCAATATTTGCAACCAGGTGATCGGGTCGAAGTGGAGGTGCCGGGGATCGGTACACTGGTAAACATGGTGCAGGATGAAGCAGTCCTCTAAGCCGCGTTGCTCGCCGCAGCGCTGCCCGGTTTTCAGCAGCCCTTTAATAAACGGTGTGGACGGCAGGGACGATATAGACCGGCAGGCAGCCGGTTTCGCGAAAGTGCGGATTATTCCGCCGTGGCGGTGTGTGCCTGCCGGGTCCGGGTCGGCTGGAATGTCGCCGCCCTGCATTGGCACCGTTGACCGCGGTTGCCGTGCCCGGGGTCGCGAGTACCCGTGGTCGGGCGCGACCCCACCGCCGGCGGAGGTGCCGTTTGTTGACAGGGGGGGATCGTGGCGCTTCGTCCGGGCACACGGCGTCTGACAGCAGCTTCTGTGCATCGCCCGATTCCGGATATTTACAACTCGCTGCCGATGCTGCTGTTGCGGGGCAGGAAAGCGGTGATGAAGCGGTTTCGTCCCGTTTTTCACAAGTGCGGAGTGACCGAGTCGCAGTGGCGCGTGATCCGGGTGCTGAACGAGGGGCCCAGCATAGAGGTCACGAAACTGGCCCGGTCCTGCCACATTTTGTCTCCCAGCCTTTCCAGGATCCTCAGAGATATGGAGGTCAGGAAGCTGGTCCGCCGGCGCACGATGCGCCGGGATAAACGGCGCTCGATGATATCGATCACCGCCTTGGGGCGGAAGGTATTTGCCAAGGTGGCGCCTCATTTCGAAGCTGGTTACGCCGACATCGCGCTTGCATTGGGGGAGGAAAAGCTTGATGCTTTGTATGCCCTGTTAAACGATCTGGAGGAGGCGTTGTCTGCTGATGAAGAATAAAGCCGCATCCCGATTGGCCCGGTGGTTGCCGTCTGGAGGCAGGTCGTATCGGCAGGCGGGAGCCGGTTAGGCCATGGCCGGTGGCGCAGGGTCGCGGGGTGAGGAATGCTGAGATCATGAGCCTTTATTACACGCAGAAGTTGCTTTACCAGTTGAACCGCGACCCTCACGTCAGGAAACGCTATCATGACGATTTCGAGTCTCTGCTCTGCGAGTATGATCTGAATACCGAGGAAGCCGAGGCGGTGCGCAAGCCGGATATTGGCCTGCTCTACGTGCTGGGCGTGAACGGACAGATATTAATGCACTATGCCGCCCTGCGAGGCTACAAATGGCAGGAATACCTGGATGCGATGCGGCACGGCGTGCGCGCACATGGCCCGGTACGAGCCGGTCTGTACGCGATGACAACGGGGGACTGACATGAGTTTGGTATTCGCTGGTATATGCAGCCACGCGCCCGGGATCACGGGCCGGTCGGAACTTGCCGATCCTGCTGTGCGGGATGATTTTTATTACCATCTGGGCCTGATGCGGGAGGCGCTTGAGGCGGCCCGCCCCGATGCCTTAATCGTCATTGCGGCGGAGCATTTTGCCAATTTTTTCATGCACAACATGCCGGCATATTGCCTGGGAATGGCGCAGGAATACGAGGGTCCGATCGAGGACGAGGAATGGCTGGCGATCAGGCGCACCAAGATTCCGGGAACGCCATCCCTTTCCCGGCGGCTTATCCAGCAGGTGATGCACCAGGTTGACGTCTCCTATTCCGAAGAGTGGAAATTCGATCATGGCATCATGGTGCCGCTGCATTTTCTGACGCCGCGCTATGATGTGCCAGTGATCCCGGCGAACATCAACTGCCAGGGGCCGCCGCTGACGCCGCTGCACCGCGCCTATGCTTTTGGCAGCGCACTGGGTCGGGCCTGTGAAACGCTACCTGAGCGCATCGCGTTGATCGGCACGGGCGGCATCTCTCATTGGCCGTGCACGCCGGACTCAGGCAAGATCAACGAGGCTTGGGATCGGCAGTTTCTCGATCGCATGCTGAATCATCGCAAGGAGGAGATGCTGAGCTACACGGATGAGGATATCTACCGGGACGCGGGGCAGGGAGGTTTTGAGATCCGTACCTTCATCGCGGTTTCCGGCGCCTCTGGGGGGGCAAGCGGGGCTCTTTGGTTTTACCATCCGATCCCGATTTTCGCGGTTGGTTGCACGGTCGCCGTGATGGATCTGAAGCATTGACAACCGTGCCGGATTCCAGTTCCGGGCGGTAAGTTCGCCGCTGTAGAGCGCAGCCTCCATCGGGCCGGCGCACTTCATTATCCCGGTGCGCCGGGAAATAGTTTTCATTGCGATCGTTGCTTTCGCATCGGACAAGATAAAATAGCAGTCCATTAGAAAATTGATACTTACGTTTGATTACCGCGGCGAGTTTGACGGACTTTCAGTCCGTGGCACTCGGCGGAGCGCGTATCTACCCGCCGCCAATCCCTGGCCGCCGGATCAGCTGCCAGGTGGCGGGAGACGTGCCGCCCGCTAACACGCGGCACGCCACAGCATGAGTCCGGCTGATCATCGGCTCCCGTCAAGGGATGGTGCCGCTAAAGTACCAACGACGTCCTCCAGGGAAGAGAACGCGCTGGCCGATCTGCTGCAGTCCGTCCGCGCGTATCATGCGCTCCGGGCTCCGTCTCTGATCATTACCCTTTTTGGCGATTCCGTCTCCCAGCATGGAGGCAGGGTCTGGCTGAGCAGCTTGATTCAGGTGCTGCAGCCGCTGGGATTGAGTGAAGGGGTGGTGCGCACCTCGGTATACCGCCTGATACGCGACGGTTGGCTTCATGTGTACAAGATCGGTCGGCGCAGCGACTGTGCGCTGACCGATCTCGGCCTGAACCGGTTCGTCAAGGCGTCGCATCGCATCTACGCAGCCAATCAGCCGGACTGGAACGGCAAGTGGACTCTGGTCACGCCGGTCAAGGTGCCCGCGGACAAACGGGAACTGTTCGGCAAGATCCTGCTGTGGCAAGGTTACGGCAGAATGGATCGAGCCTTGTATGCCCATCCCATGTCCGATCACCGTTCCCTGGACGAGGCCCTGCAGGAAATGGGCCTTGCCGACAGCGTCATTGTTTGGGAGTCAGCCAGTTGTTTATCTGAATCACGCGCAGTGTTGCGCGAATTAGTGCAGAAGAAGTGGAATATTCCTGCGCTGGAAAAAGATTACCGGCATTTCCTGTTGTGTTTTCAGGATCTTCCGAACCGACTGCGTTCCGCACGTCGCGCGCGCGTTTCTGCTGCCTGGTGTTTCCAGGTGCGCACGTTGCTCATTCACGAATACCGCCGCATCTTGCTGAAAGACCCGGGGCTGCCAATGGAATTGCTGCCGGTTGATTGGCCGGGGGCTGCCGTGCAGCGTCTGACCGAGGAGCTTTACCGTCACCTGGCCCCGAAGGCGCTGGATTATATACTGGAGCATTTGAAATCTTCCGAGGGCCGCCCGCCACCGCCGCCGGCCTCTTACTTTCAGCGTTTCGGGGGCATTTGAGCGTGGCTGGGCGTAGCGCTTCGCCGGGAACGCACCAACCCTGGCAAGAGGGGTTATCATTGGGTGTTTCTCTGCTCCCATCATGCTTGGCAGGGTCCCCATCCGATCCATCCGGTTTGATGTTTCCCCAAAGCGGAAATTTCCAGAAAAACATATATAAAATAATGATTTACAAAAAATGATAGGTAGTGAGCCGGGTGGGCGGAAATAAGCGGAAATAAAAGGGGGCCATAAAATTCGCATGATGTATGTATACTGCGCCGCATGGGAGGTCTCCTGATGAGTGACAGGGGCTGGAAGCAGCGCGTTCCGCTGTCAGGTGCCGTGTTGTGGGCTGCTGTTATGTTGCCCGCCGCTGCACAGGCGGAGGGAGTGTCTATAGTTGAACTGCAGGAACAACTGCAGGCGCAGCAGCTGAGCAGCCGGCAGCTGGTCAGCCGGCACCTTGAGGCCGCCCGGCGCGTCCGGCATCTCAATGCCTACGTCACGTTGAACGAGGAGCAGGCGCTGGCTGAGGCGGATCGCCTGGATGCCTTGCGCCGGGAGCAGAAGATACTGGGTCCGCTGCACGGGATCCCGTTGGTGGTCAAGGACAACATTCACGTTGCCGGGATCCCCAGCACCGCCGGCACTTCCGCCCTGCGGGACTTTTCTCCGCCGCAGGATGCGCCGATCATCAAGCGCCTGAAAGCCGCGGGTGCCATTATCCTGGGGAAGGCCAATATGCACGAACTGGGCTTTGGCATTACCAGTAACAACTATGCCTTTGGCGCCGTGGGGAACGCGTACGATGCCCGCTATATTGCCGGCGGCAGCAGTGGCGGTACGGCAGCTGCGATCGGTGCCGGCACGGTGTCAGCGGGCCTGGGTACCGACACGGGTGGTTCGGTGCGTATCCCTGCCGCCCTGAACGGCCTGGTGGGACTGCGTCCTACCATGGGGCGTTATCCTGCGGGCGGATTTTCCCTTTCCAGCACCCGCGGCACCGCCGGGCCGATGGCCTGGACGGTTGCTGACGTGGCCCTGCTGGACGCGGTCCTGAGCGGCGAGGAAAACATACCGGAAAAAGTTGATTTGCAAACCGTGCGCCTGGGAGTGCCACGGCAGTATTTCTACGAGGATCTGGACGCCGAGGTCTCAATGGCGATGGAACGCGTCTTGTCTGTTCTGCGTCAGGCCGGCGTGGAGTTGGTTGAGGCCGAGTTGGAGGGAATAGGCGCGTTGAACGGGAAGATCGGTTTTCCGATCGTGCTCTACGAGACTCGCAAGCAGCTTCCGCGTTACCTGGAGCAGCACCAGATTCCGCTGTCGGTGCATGATCTGATCAACCAGATAGCCAGCCCGGACGTCAAGCAGATCATGCAGGATATTTTTCAGAATCAAGTCAGTGAAGAAGCGTACCGTGAAGCCCGCGAAGTGCAGCGGCCGCGCCTGCAGCAGCTTTACCGGGATTATTTTGCCGCCCACCGGTTGGACGCAATGATCTTTCCGGTAACGCCGCTACCTGCCTGTTTGATCGAGGGCAGTGACGAAACAGTGATGCACAATGGCAGAGAGGTATCGACTTTTCTGACTTACATACGCAACACGGATCCTTCCAGCAACGCCGGCATTCCCGGCTTGGTGCTGCCGGCAGGTTGCTCGCGAATGGGATTGCCCATTGGCTTGGAGCTGGATGGTCCCGCAGGCAGCGACCGCAAGTTGCTGGCTCTGGGTGATGCATTGTCGGCGCTTCTTGCTTCATCGATTCCCGGCTGTCAGCCCAGGGATGCCGTTGCACAGGCGTCCCGGAGCAGGCCTTCGTCTACCAGTTTTTAGTCTTTGTTAGTGGAGTATAAGCTCATGATCAGATTGTCGTTTCGTTTCTCCCTGTACGGTGCCTTGGCAGCCGTCCTGGGAGTGGGAGTGAACACCGCCATGTCCCAGGAACTTGAGGAGGTGACGGTGGTTTCCCAGCGTCGGGCAGAGAATTTGCAGGAGGTTCCGATAGCGGTGTCTGCCTTCAGTCCGAAGGCAATTGAGGACGCCGACATACACGAACTCACCGATATTGCCACCCGGGTGCCCGGGTTCACCTTTTCCGCTTTTTCTCCGGGGCAGAACATACTCAGTCTGCGTGGAGTGTCGTCCAATGACGATGGCGCCGGTACCGACAACTCGGTGGTTATATTTTTGGACGACGTGTACATAGGACGCATATCCAATGCCAATTTCGAGTTGTTCGACCTGGAGCGCATTGAAGTGTTGCGCGGTCCGCAGGGTACTCTCTATGGCAAGAATGCGATCGGCGGGGCCATCAACATCATTTCAAAAAAGCCCAGTGACGAGTTGCAGAGCAAAATGAAAGTGACACGGGGAAAATACGAAGAGTTGAATTTTGCCGGCTTGGTTAGCGGTCCGCTCAGCGGGAACTGGAAGGGAAAATTTTCATTTTCCTCGCGGCAACGTGAGGGTTGGACCAACAACGTCGTCCTCAATAAGCGTCTAAAGGATGTGGACACGCAGGCTTTTCGCGCCCAGTTGTTGTGGGAGGAAGGAGACAGGGAACTGTTGCTGAGCGTGGATACCGCCCGGGACGACGTGGAGGATATGGCGCGCATTCCTGTGTTCCGGCAGGCTGGTGCCGGATTTTACTTGTTGGCCGCTCCGAACGCTGACGGGGGGTCTACTGGTACGTTGTTCGAGTCGTATGCCAGCTTTTGCGGCGATAATAATCAGTGCAGTGCGAATCCGGTCGATGGTTTTGCCCGGCGTGAGGCGGAGGGAGTCAGTGTAAAGTGGAAGGAAGAATTTTCCGCGGGTACCCTGCTCTCCATCAGTGCCTACCGGCAGAACAAAGTCGATTGGGAAATGGATTCAGTGGGAGCTCCTATTGACGCGGTAGCATTCACGGCCGGCTTGCCCGACGGTCACCCCCGCAAGGTCACGACTTTTGGGGTAACGGCCGGCCTGCTTGATGACATCCTGGATGAGACGAATCAGTTTTCCCAGGAATTCCGCTGGGTAGGCGATCTGGAGCAATATAATCTCGACTACGTGTTGGGAGCCTATTATCTTTTTGAAGACACGGATCGTTCTGAATGTTTCCGTTGGGAAACCGGTACAGGGAGCAGCATACTGGTAGGGAACGTGGTGCCTGGCCCCGGTCCGGTCCGTGCGGACGTCAGGACCTTGGATAATGACTGTTACAGCCAGTCGAACGAGACCAACAGTTATGCGCTTTTTGCCCATGTGACGTGGGCGTTCAGTGACCGGCTTTCTTTTGGCCTGGGTGGGCGTGCAACCTATGAGACCAAGGATTTCAGTAACGTTTCCGAGGCCGATGAAACGGTTCCTGGCGGGGCTGCAAACATCATCGCACAGGACTTTTCGGTGGAGGCGGATGAGAACTGGACCGACTTCTCTCCCAAGTTCAGCGTCGACTACAAGCTTACCGATAACGCGCTGATCTATGGCAGCGTGGCGCGGGGCTTCAAGAGCGGGGGGTTCCCCGCCGCTCCGGTGACGCAGGATCAATTCAGGGAACTGGAGCCAGAGACTGCGCTCAGCTATGAGATCGGAGCCAAGGCCGATCTTTTTAACACGCTGCGCATCAATGCCGCCGTTTTCTATGCCGAGTACGATGATCTGCAGATTCAGCGCTTTGGCTCGGTGGCGGTGCCCGGGAGCACCACGGCGCCAGCATTTGGCCAGTTCACCACCGTGAACGCCGGGGATGCAAACATCAAGGGCCTTGAGTTGGAAGCTGTCTGGGTGCCGGTGGAAGGACTGTCTTTTAATGGTGCCTATTCATACATGGACAGTGAGTATGACTTTATCTTTGAGTCCGGGGCTGAAACGATAACCAATGACGACGGCTCAATGGTCAGGGTCGCGACCACTAAGGACGTCCAGGGCCAGGAGTTGAATCGTACGCCGGAAAACAAGTGGAGCCTGAATACGACCCTTGTCCATCCAGCGAACATCGCGTTTGGCGGCTCTATTGAGTACCGGATCGACTACCGCTACACGGATGAGCAACGAGCTGACTTGGTGATAGACACGTCCAGGCACCCCGCATTTGATTTAGTCGATGCCTCTATTTCCTGGTCTTCCGAAAACGAGAACCTCAAGTTGTCGCTGTGGGGAAAGAACTTGGGTGATGAGGAGTACATCGCGCACATCTACAGCATTGGATTTGGAGACATCGCCGTTTATGGCGACCCGCGTACTTACGGCGTGAACCTGGAATGGAAGATGTGAGAGCGACGGTATAGTGCGATGCCTGCGATGAAGGGAAATTAAACGAGGGAGGCGCGGTTTCTCCGCCGTTGCGCGTGGGTTATCCGCGCCCTCCCTTCAGTCTCTCCTTCAGTAATCTGCTTGCCAGCACCGGGTTTGCCTTGCCGCCCGAAGCTTGCATTATTCTACCTACGAGGAATCCTTCCACCTTGGTTTTCCCGTCTTTGTATTGCTGCACTTGCTTGAGGTGTTGCTGTAACACCTGATCGACCCACGCCAAGATCTGCTCGGTGTCGGACACCTGTTGCCGGCCCATGCCCTGGATGATTGCATCCACCTTCCCTCCCCGGCTCCATAGAGAGGCGAATACTTCCTTGGCTGCCGTTCTGGAGATCGTGCCGTCCGAGATCCTCTTAACCAGGGTGCCTAGTGTGGCCGGAGGAACCGGGCAGGCTTCAATCGCGAGGTTTGCTTTGTTCAGCGCTGCCGCCAACTCGGTCATGATCCAGCTTGCACAGAGCTTGGTTTTCTTCCCGGACGCCTCCAGGCATTGCTCGAAGTAGTCGGCGACGTCCCGGTCGCTCGCCAGGTATTCGCATTCGCTCCCGCCTAAGCCGTAGTCCGCCTCGTATCTGGCCCGCTTTGCATCCGGCAATTCCGGGAGGAGTGCCCCGATCGAATCGATATCCTTTTTGTCCAGCACTATCGGCGGGAGATCTGGATCAGGAAAGTACCGATAGTCCTCCGCTTCTTCCTTGGTGCGCATCACCCTGGTTTCGTCTCGTTGCGGGTCATACAGGCGGGTCTCTTGCCGGACTTGGTTTCCCGCCTTCAGCTCATTGAGTTGTCTATGGATTTCGTAGCGAATTGCGTGAGCGGTGTACCGGAATGAGTTCAGGTTTTTGATCTCACACCGGGTTCCCAGCTCGGTTTGTCCCGGCGCCCGGACGGATACGTTGGCGTCACAGCGAAATTGCCCCTTTTCCATGTTTGCCGTGGAGATGCGCAGATAGCGCACCAAGGTGTGGATCTTCTTCATGTAGGCAATGGCTTCCCCGGTGTTCCGCAGATCCGGGTGCGATACAATTTCAATCAGGGGAGTGCCCGCCCGGTTCAGGTCGATTGCCGACGAGAGCGGATACAGGTCGTGAACGGATTTGCCCGCGTCCTCTTCCAGGTGTGCCCGGTCGATCCGGATCGTCCTGTCTGCGCCCTCGTCCGTGCGTATGCTGATTGAGCCGCCCAGGACGATGGGCTTGTCGTATTGGCTGATTTGATATCCCTTGGGCAGGTCCGGGTAGAAGTAATTTTTTCTTGCGAAAAAGGATACTTCCGCTATTTGGGCACCGATCGCGTGACCGAACAGCACGGCCATGTCCACCGCTTTTTGATTTAGCACCGGCAGCGTCCCTGGCAAGCCCAGGTCAATGGTACAGGCTTGCCGGTTCGGTTCCGCTCCGGGGACGTTGGGCGCGTTGGAGAACAGCTTGCTTTTTGTAGCAAGCTGCACGTGGATCTCAAGTCCTATGACACTTTGCCAATCCGCCGGCATTGCCTTCACTGCCGGACGGCGGGAGGAACCTGCTTGTGCCATCCGGTTTCTTTTTGATATTGGTGTGCAAGCTGCAGGATTCGGGCTTCGTCAAAATGTCTGCCGATGATCTGCATGCCTACCGGGAGATGATCGCTGAATCCCACCGGTATGGAGATCGCCGGCAGGCCGGCAAGGCTGCTCGGGATCGTGTACATGTCTGACAGGTACATGGCAACCGGGTCTGACATTTTTTCTCTAAGCTTGAACGCGGTGGTGGGAGCGGAGGGAGTGATGATTACGTCCACTTTTTTCATCGCGTCCAGGAAATCGTTCAGTATCAGCCTGCGTGCCTTGCACGCTTGAATATAGTATTTATCGTGATACCCGGAGGAAAGAACGAAGGTTCCCATCATGTACCTGCGCTTGACTTCTTTGCCGAACCCCTCCGTTCTGGACCGGTAATACATGTCTTGGAGGTCTTGGGGGGCATCGCAGCGATAACCATAGCGTACGCCGTCGTACCGGGCCAGGTTTGAAGAACATTCTGCAGAAGCGATCACGTAGTAAGCAGGCACGGCAAGCGGGCTGCTTGGCAGATCCAGCTCGGTTATCTTAGCTCCAAGGCTTTCATAGGTTTGCAGCGCGTCCTGGATGATCGCTTCCACCCGTTTATCCAGTGCATCGCTGAAGTACTGCCTGGGTACTCCAATCCTCAGGGTCTCTGGCTTGTTTTCCAGGTCGCGGGCGAAATCCTCTGCAGGACGGTCGAGCGAGGTAGAGTCCAGCGCGTCCTTTCCGGCCATCACGTTCAGCAGCTGGGCCGCGTCCTCGGCGCTGTTTGTGATCGTTCCGGCCTGGTCGAGGCTGGAGGCGAACGCGATCATCCCGTAACGCGAGATTCTTCCGTAGGTGGGTTTTAATCCGGTAACGCCGCAAAAAGAAGAGGGTTGCCGAATCGATCCTCCGGTGTCACTTCCAGTTGCCGCCGGGGCGATTCTGCATGCGACCGCACACGCGGAACCGCCCGAGGAGCCTCCGGGCACCCTGTTCCGGTCCCATGGGTTAAGAGTAGGGCCGTAGTAGCTGGTCTCGGTAGAGGAACCCATGGCAAATTCGTCCATGTTAGCCTTGCCCAGCGTGACTGCGCCGACGGCCTGCAATTTTTTTACGACCGTGGCGTCGTAGGGAGGAAGGAAATTATCCAACATTTTGGATCCGCACGTGGTCTTGATGCCCCGGGTGCAAAATATGTCTTTCTGCACGATAGGAATCCCCGTTAAAGCATGAGCGTCCCCGCAAGAGTGTCTTTGATCGGCAACCTCTGCCTGCCTGAGCGCCGTCTCTTCACACAGCGTGACCATACAGTTATAAATCGGATTCAGTTGCTTGCATCGTTTTATGTAAAGCTCAATTAACTCCTTGCTGGATATATCCCGCTTGCGCAAGCTTTGGGAAAGCTCGACGATCGACTGCTCAATCATTTTTATGGAAAAGGTTTTCGGCGCAAGGACGGATGCATGGGATGCAAGGCACGGGTCAGTCCATGAACTTGGGGACCAGGTAGTACCCATCTTCCGTTAGTGGGGCAGACTCCTGCAAGAGATCGCGCGGATCGGGAGTCTCGGCCTGGTCTTCTCTCCGGGGGACGTCGATGGCCAGGGGATGGTAAATAGGTTCCACGCCGCTGGTTGGGGCGGAGTTGATCTGCTCTATCATTTCCAGGATCCTGGAGAAGTCCTCGGCGTATGCGGAGGCTTCTTCTGCGTCCAGGGAGAGCCGGGCGAGTGAAGAGAGTTTTTTAATCAAGGGGAGCTCCAAGCTCATCACGCTCCTCCGTGCGGAATTCGGACTTGGCGGGTTGGGGTATCGTGGGCACCTGCAGACAGGTACGGGTCGCTACTGTATCATGAAAGAGTCTTGCTCAGAAAAGTCCTCTCTGGTAGTATATTCTTTCTCTATGGCAGGGTTGCCGCGCCGCTTGGCGGCGAAGGGTCAGTCGGGCTGCCGGTTTTGTGCTTGTGCATCGCGGAGTAGCAGTGTTTAGCAGGATTTTCAGCGTTTTCTCTAACGATCTCACGGTCGATCTAGGTACCGCCAATACACTTATTTATTCTCGCGGTAAAGGTATCGTGCTGAACGAGCCTTCTGTGGTGGCGATTCGAAGGGGCGAGAACGGCATCCATCCGAAAGGCATCTGCGCGGTCGGGGAAGAGGCCAAAAGGATGCTTGGGAGAACGCCGGGCAATATCGTTGCCATCAGGCCTATACGGGACGGCGTGGTAGCCAACCTGACCATTACCGAAAAGATGCTTCAGAATTTCTTTCAGAGGCTGCATAAAAGAATCCTGTTCAAGCCTGCGCCCCGCGTCCTGGCCTGTGTCCCGTGCGGGTCCACCCAGGTGGAAAGGAGGGCGATACGCGAATGCGTTAAGAACGCCGGTGCCTCCAATGTCCAATTGATGACGGAGGCAAAGGCGGCGGCAATCGGCGCCGGGATCCCGATCAGCGATCCGCGCGGGTCCATGATCTTGGACATTGGCGGCGGCACCACCGAGATAGCAGTCTTGTCTTTGAATGGGATCGTTCACTCCGATTCGATTCGAGTCGGGGGAGATAAATTTGACGAGGCGATCGTCAACTACATACGCAGGGAGCACAAGCTGTTGATAGGAGACGTTACCGCGGAAAAAATCAAGGAGGAAATCGGCGGTGCCTACATTGAAAGGGACGAGGAAACCCTGGAGAAGGAGATCCGAGGCAGAAGTCTGACCGAGGGAATTCCGCGCAGCATCGTGCTGAGAAGCGACGAAGTTCTGAGAGCGTTGAGTGAGCCCTTATCGAATATAGTTGAGGCGGTTAAGCTCGCCTTGGAGAAGACTCCGCCGGAACTGGGTGCCGACGTTGCTGAAAAGGGCCTGGTGCTCACGGGTGGGGGTGCTTTGCTCAAAAACATAGACAAGTTAATCATGAAAGAGACCGGGCTGCCGGTCATCATCGCTGAAGAGCCTCTTACCTGTGTCGCCCGCGGCGGAGGGAAGTATCTTGAAATGTTGAATTCCTACGGCAAGGAGATGCTGGACTCTGATTAAGCTGCGCCAATCAGCCTGAGAATTCGGGCCTGCCGCGTGAACCAATCCCTCTTGAAACCACAACCTTCACCATGACGCGCGGCATTTCAACGGAAATGGCAAAGTTTTCTTTTGCCGTGATCCTTTCGCTGGTTCTGATCGTTTCAGATCACAAGTACGGTTACGCACAAGCAATCCGCTCGCTGCTGTCGGAGGTGGTTTATCCTTTGCACGCGATCGGCAACGTGCCGATTGAATATTTTGGAGAGGTGGCAGACCTGCTGACATCCAAGAGAAGTATCCTGGAAGAAAACAAAAGATTAAAGAAACAGCAACTCATTATGGCTTCCGAGCTGCAAAAGTACGAGGCACTCGACGCTGAGAACGCGCGGCTCAGGCAACTGCTTAGCTCCACCGTGCAGTTGGACCAGCGGAAAATGATTACCCGGCTTGTCTACATCGGAGTGCAGCCTGATCGCCACCACCTCGTGCTGGACAAGGGCAGCCGGGAAGGCGTGTATATAGGGCAGTCCGTATTGGACTCTCATGGATTGACGGGACAGGTAGTTAACGTGGGCCTGCTGTCCAGCACGGTCTTGCTGGTTACCGACCCGAGGCACGCCGTGCCGGTCATGATCAACCGGACCGGAGTGAGGGCAATTGCGGAAGGCACGGGCAAAGTAGACGTTCTCAGGCTGAGTCATTTGCAGAATAACGTTGATATCCGCGTTGGGGACCTCATTGTTTCCTCCGGTTTGGGTGGTACTTTTCCAATCGGCTATCCAGTGGGTAGAATATCCCGGATCAATCACGACGTGGATTCGCCTTTTGCGCAGGTCCTGGCAGAGCCTGCCGCCAAGCTGGAACAGAGCCGGGAATTTTTGCTCATTTGGCAAAAAGAACGTGAGCCGCCGGGTCCGCTTGACCAGCTTTCGACGGAGCCTACAGGGGAAGAGCTTGCGCGTCCGTTCTCTTTTTAGTCCGTGGATTTCACCCAACAATGCGAGCTCCGTGCACAACGTTGTTTGAGGCGGGTATGTTCCGTGCACAGCAGGGTGGCGGGTATTTGACGTGCACTTTATTGGCACATAAGAGTTTTCTTTGGCAGGTGCCGTGTTTTTGCGGGCCCTGCGGAACGTTCGGTCTCAGCGCCGGGGCTCTGTTTGCCGGCCCCTGCCCAGGCAAAATTTCCGCTGCGCCGCCGCAAAAGGAACGAATGGGCTCTGTCAGTCATGTATAGCACCGAGCTGGTAGAAAAGAAGCGGTACCGGGCCCGGGTTGTTCTGCTCAGTTTTGTCGCCGCGATGATCCTGATGGCAATCCCGCTGCCGGAATGGGCAGTTCCCTGGAGACCCATGTGGGTGGTATTGGTGTTGATTTACTGGTGCATGGCTCTACCGGGTCAAACCAGTGTACTGGGCATTTTTTTTATGGGCTTGGTAATGGACGTCTACCAGGGTTCCGTCTTTGGCTTGAATGCCCTTTCTCTTTTAGTGATTGCACACGTAACGCACAGGATGTATGCCATGATGCGCATGTTTCCCTGGCAGCAGCAAGCGCTGTATGTCTTTTTCATACTGGTTCTGTACTTGTTCATCGGCTGGCTGGTAAGGGCGCTTTTGGGGTTTCCTCCAATAGGTTCGTTGGATTACTGGATGCCGGCCATTTCAAGCGTATTGCTGTGGCCCTGGATTTTTGTGTTGCTTCGAGGCTTGCGCCGGGATTTTTACTGAATGATGAAGGAGAACCTCGAATCAACGGATAGAGAATACCTGAATATAACAAAAACGAGAATTATAATTCTCGCTTGCTTGATCTTGGGAGCCTTCCTTATCCTGCTTTTCCAAATGCTTTCTCTGCAAGTTATACGGCATAAGCACTTTGCTACTCTGTCTCATGAGAACCGCTTGAAAATCATACCGATTACGCCCTTGCGCGGAGAAATATACAGCAAGGATCACGTGCTGCTTGCGGGGAACGTGGCTACCTACTCGTTAATCGTTGATCCGGAGTACGTGGATTCCATGCCGGATTTTCTCTCCCGGCTCCAGGAATACATAACGTTGGGCGAGGAGGACCTGGAAGCCGTCGATCTCCAGCTTGCCAAGGGATTGGAGCGCGTTTTGCTCAAGAGTCACGTGACGGAAAGGGAAGTGGCGATTTTCTCGGCGAACCGGTACTTGTTCCCGGGAGCCGGTGTCGAAGCGGCGTCTGAACGTTACTACCCGTTGTCGGATATTACTGCCCACGTGATCGGGTACGTGTCCAGGGTGGATGATAAAGACCTGAGCCGGGTGGAAAACAAGCGCGAGTACCGCTTGCTGGGGAAAATAGGAAAGCTGGGGATTGAGCGTGAATATGAAAACGTGCTGAAGGGTGAGTCTGGTTATAAGCAGGTCGAAATCAATGCGGAGGGGCGCGTGATCCGAGTGCTGGAAGTAGTCCCGCCGCGCCGGGGGAATGATCTGTTTTTGCATATAGACGGCACCCTGCAAATCGAAGCGTACAATGCCCTGGCAGGCAAGAAAGGCGCGATTGTTGCAATCGATCTGTTAAATGGCGGAATTTTGTCCCTGGTCAGTTCACCCGGTTATGATCCAAACGCATTCGTACGGGGAATTGGGTACCGTGATTACCAGGCACTGCAGAACACTGGGGATAAGCCCTTGTTCAACCGGAGCACAAGCGGACAGTACTTTCCGGGTTCGACGATAAAGCCTTTCATGGCGCTTGCAGCGCTGCATTACGGCGTCCGTAACATGGATGATCCCACTTGGTGTCCCGGCTGGTTCAAGCTGCCTCATTATTCACGTCCCTACCTGGATTGGAAAAGGGGCGGTCACGGGGAGGTCAACATGCACATCGCCATTGCCGAGTCTTGCAACGTGTTTTTCTACCAGTTGGCCCTTGATCTCGGCTTATCGAATATCAGGGAGTTTCTGCAACATTTTGGATTCGGAACAAAAACGGGCGTTGATCTTGACAATGAGAGTCTGGGTTTGCTGCCTTCCGAGCAGTGGAAGGTGGAAAACAGCAATGATCGTTGGTACGTTGGGGATACCGTGATCATGGGGATTGGGCAGGGATATATTCTGGCGACGCCGCTTCAACTGGCGTCCGCCGTTGCCGCGCTTGCCGGCAATGGAACGTGGAGAAGCCCGATCCTGCTGGAGCATCACAAAGACCTGCATACCGGCAGAATATTCCCCGGTCAGAAAGGCCGTGAATCCCGGATTCCCGTCGATGGAGAGGAGGCTTGGGAGTACGTGAAGGGCGCAATGCTGGATGTGGTCCACTCGGAAAGAGGGACTGCGAGAGGTATTTCGCACGGCGTGCAGTACCAGATCGCCGGAAAGACGGGCACGGCGCAGGTGCAAAGGCTGAGTGATTCGGAGCAGGACGATGTTACCGTGGTTTCCGATCGACTCGAGGACCATGCGCTGTTTATCGCCTTTGCTCCAAAGGAGAATCCGCTCATAGCCCTGGCCATTGTCGTGGAGAACGCGGGTAGCGGATCGTCGCATGCTGCTCCCATTGCCAGGCGGCTGCTGGATCGCTATTTGTTGGAACGCTCCGGCATATAAAGCAAGGACGCCCGCTTGGCTTTGATTGCAAGAATTGTCCCGTTTGCTGATGTCCGTCACTTTTTATTCACTATCCAATCGTACGGGCACCTTGCCTTTACAGCCTTCGCGGGACGCAGCACCGAAGCTGCCCTCGTCCGGTTTTCACGCGGGCTGACGGGATATGAGAGCCGTACTCAGAAAGATAGAGGTGGACTTCCTGATGCTGGCGGCGGTGATTGTGCTCTACTTTGTCAGCATGATTGTCGTGTACAGTGCCAGCGACGGCAGTTCCTCTGCCATGTTGCGGCACGTCTGCCACGTCGTCCTTTCTTTGGCTGCCCTGCTGGCGTGCTCGCAAATCAGCTTGGACACATATTATCGCTGGGCCCCGTTTGTTTACCTGTTTTCCGTTTTCCTCCTGGTCCTGGTGCTGCTCCTGGACAACTACGTCAAGGGATCAAGGAGGTGGTTGGACTTGGGATTCGTTGGATTGCAGCCCTCGGAAATGGTTAAACTCGCGCTGCCGATAATCGTATGCAGGCTCATTGCCGCGAGCGAGCCACGGCTGGGAGTCAAATCCCTGCTTGCCTGCATGCTGCTAATCTCGGCCCCCGTTTTACTGATCCTGAGACAGCCGGATTTGGGGACGGCAATTATGGTCGGGGTCTCCGGATTGGTTATATTTTTTGCGGCAGGGTTGGCTTGGAAGTATATTACGGCCTTCTTGCTTGCAGGATTGGCCTGTATTCCCGTTGCATGGTCCTTTCTGTTCTGGTATCAAAAGCAGAGGATTATTTCCTTCCTGGATCCGGAGCGGGATCCTTTGAACGCAGGCTACAATGTAATTCAGTCCAAGATTGCCATCGGGTCCGGAGGCATGTACGGAAAGGGGTGGACGAACGGCACCCAGTCCCACCTGGACTTTCTTCCTGAAAGTACGACTGACTTTATCTTTTCCGTATACTGCGAGGAGTTTGGGTTTATCGGATTTTTATTACTGATTTCCATGTATATGCTGCTGATATTCAGGGGCATTTTTATAGCTTTTTCGAGTCAGTATTTATACAGCAGGCTGCTCTGCCTTTCCCTGGTCTTTTCCTTGTTTGCCTATTCGTACGTAAATATGAGCATGACCGTCGGTCAGCTTCCCGTGGTAGGTATTCCGCTGCCGCTGATCAGCATGGGCGGTACGTCCATGCTGTCCATGTCGATGCTGATTGGGATCGTCATTGCAATCCGTAATCAATCGAACCTGTCCATCTATGAACGATATGCGTGAGCAGGTAACAAAACTTCCGACTCGCCGGGCAGGCGGAAAACAATTCTCCCTGGTCCCTTGCGGCCGGCGGCGGATCGATTGTTTTGCGGCCGCCCTGCTGCTGATGGCCGCTTCCCCGTTCTCTTGTTATGGCGTCGCGCATGCGGAAATTCTGCAGAATGGGCAGGTGCAGTCGTTCATAGACGGCATGGTCGATAAACACGGCTATAGCAGGGAAACCCTGGAATTTCTGTTTAGCCGGACGCAAGTCTCTCCCAACGTGCTGCAAGCCGTCAAAAGCCCCGCGGAAAAACTCGATTGGGGAAAATACCGCAAGATCTTCGTGACCAGCCAGCGTATCGCCGGCGGGATTGCCTTTCGCAGAAAGTACGCCGATCCCCTGGAAAAAGCGTACGTCCAGTACGGGGTCCCTCCCCAAATGATTGCGTCCATCATCGGGGTAGAGACTTTTTACGGCAGAAACAAGGGCAAGCACAACGTGTTGTCCGCCCTGTGTACCCTGGCTTTTTACTCCGATGGAAGGAGGGAAGATTTTTTTCGATCCGAGTTGGAGCATTTTTTGCTGTTAGTCCAGGAACAGGATATACCTCCCCTAAGCGTGTATGGCTCCTACGCCGGCGCAATGGGCATCCCCCAGTTCATATCCAGCAGTTATCGTAACTATGCCGTCGATTTTAACGGCGATGGAAAGGCGGATATATGGGAAGATTATGAAGATGCAATTGGGAGCGTGGCAAATTACATGAGCCGCCATGGCTGGGTTTCGGGAGACGTGGTAGCACACAGGATCGACGGGACGGATCAGAGCACGGCGCTCCTGGATACACTGTTGGGGCCGCAGGTGCCGGTTTCCGCGTTGTTAAGCGCGGGAGCGTCGATCCCATCGGAAATAGGTAGCGAAAGATACGTCAGGCTCTTCAGGCTTGAAAACGGCAAAGAAAACGAATATTGGGCCGGATTCAACAACTTCGAAGTCATAAGGCGTTATAATATCAGCAACCTGTACGCCATGGTCGTATACCAGTTGGGTTTGGAAATCGAGCAATTCGAGGGGGTGAGGAGTGGAGTTACTCGCTAGCAAAAACGGTTATTTCTATATTATTTCTGCCGCGTTCTTTTTCCTGAACGTGCAAGGTTGTTCCTTCTACCAGGGAAAGGACGAAGGATACCGGGATCCTGTAAAGACGTCCTCGATAGAGGGAGTGATTCCAAAGGCGGAGCCCAGGAGCCGGTATGGAAACCCGTCTTCCTACGTAGTGTTTGGAAAAAAATACCATGTTCTAAAAGACAGCAAGGGATACAGGAAGCGTGGGCTGGCGTCGTGGTACGGCAAAAAATTCCACGGCCGCAGAACTTCCAGCGGGGAGACCTATGACATGCACCAGTTGACGGCAGCGCATAAAACCTTGCCGCTGCCCACCTACGTCAACGTGAGAAACTTGGAAAACGGGAGGGAAATGATTTTGCGGGTCAATGATCGGGGGCCTTTCCACAAGGGAAGAATTATCGATCTTTCTTATGCCGCCGCCGTCAAGTTGGGCGTATACTCTAAGGGCGTATCGGAGGTCGAAGTCGAGGCAATCGACGTTCAGGACTACGTCAGCAGTGGCCTCGCTCTCAGGGAAACGTCCTCTTCCCGCAGGAACGTGCGGAGCGGGCACAAGTCGGCGGTAAGGAACGTTGGCGGAGGAGCGGGACCCCGGATCCGGGCCGCCGATACGACGTTGCCGTCTTCTTCCGCCGCGCGCGCCGCCGGCGCCGCTGGAAAAGAATTTTTCATACAAGTGGGAGCCTATCAGCAGCAGGAAAACGCAAAAAAGGTCGTGCGGGAACTGAGCAAGTTAAAAGTAGACAACGTGGAGATCAATCAGAAGCAGACGTTGGGCAGTATTTTCTACCGGATATGGATAGGCCCGTTCACTAATAGAAGCGACATTAGCAACGCGGTGGATCGGATATCAAAAATTGGCATCAGAAGCTACTCGGTGATAGAGAGACCGCTGTGACAATACAGTTTCCGTCTCTGAAAATGCGCCCGCCCCGGGCTTTTCCCCGTACCTTCCTTTCCGTCCTGCTGTTTGCCTGGGCGGGCGGTGGGTACGCCCAGAGTATCCCGCATGTTCCCCTTCCGGAGCTGCCGTTGTCCGCTTATTTTCTGCTCGATCACCAAAGCGGCGCAGTCCTGGCAGAGCAGAACGCCGATCAGCGCTTGCCGATGGCCAGCCTGACGAAGATCATGCTGGTGTACGTTGCGGCCACGAGGCTCAGAGAGGGTTTGATCTCCCTGGACGATGAAGTATCGGTCAGTGAGAAGGCCTGGAAAACCATGGGCTCGAGGATGTTCATTGAAGTCGGGAAGAAAGTTTCCCTGAGAGATATATTGATGGGCATTATCGTCGCTTCCGGAAACGACGCCAGCATAGCGTTGGCCGAGCATATTTCCGGATCAGAGGAGTTTTTGGTAGCTGAGATGAATGAAAACGCATCCAGGATGAAGTTGGCCAATACTCATTTCGTCGATAGTGCGGGCCTGAGCGGTGAGGATCACTATTCCTCCGCGCGGGACATGGCCGTGCTGAGTTCCTTCCTGATTCGTGATTACCCGGAAATATACAGTTGGCACGCTAACAGGGAATACACGTACAACCAGATTAGCCAGCGGAACAGAAACGGGTTGCTTTTCCGTGATTCAAGAGTGGACGGGATCAAAACGGGACACACGGAAAAAGCCGGCTATTGCCTTGTCGCGTCCGCGGTACAGGAAGGCATGAGGCTGATCTCCGTGGTGATGGGAGCGCAGAGTACCGAGGAGCGTGAACAGGGCAGTAAAACATTGCTGAATTATGGCTTCCATAACTACAATACGGTTCTCCTCTACGCGCAGCTCCAGGCAGTAGACAGCTTCCGGATCTGGAAAGGGAACCTCGATCAGATCAACGTTGGCGTGGATTTAGACGTGTATATTACGGTGCCGCGCCGTCAGGAACGGAAGTATGAAAGAAAAATCCTGGTTGACCGCACACTGGTGGCTCCCGTTGCTGCAGGGCAGCAGATCGGCACGTTGCAGATCAGAGGGACGCCGGAGGAAGCATTTCGTTCCTTTCCTCTGATTGCTCTTCATGACGTTGGGCAGGGCGGCATTGTCCGGCGCCTGAAGGACGGCTTGTTGCTGATATGGGAATGAAGTGGATCAAGTTTACTTGAATGGGGAATACCGGCCTGCGGATCAAGCGAAAATTTCCGTTATGGACCGGGGGTTTTTGTTTGCCGACGGGGTATATGAAGTCGTCCCTGTATTCGGGAGGAAACTGCACTTTCTGGATCTGCACCTGGACCGAATCAATTCCAACCTGGAAGTTATAGGGATCAGCTATCGTTGCCGTTACCAGGAGTGGAGGGCGATACTGACTCACCTGGCAGGCCTGAACGGATATAGCAACCAAGGTCTGTACATGCAAGTAACCAGAGGGGTATCGGACAGGATTCACGCGCCCCCCGCCGATCTGAAAGCGACCGTCTTTGCCATGAGCTGCCCGATCCGGCAGGTCGATTACCTGCGTGGCGTGGATGTTATTGTCAGGGAAGATACCCGCTGGCAGCGTTGCAACATCAAGACGATCGGATTGCTGCCCAACGTTTTATTCCGCGAAGAAGCGCGCCAGGCGGGCGCGTTTGAGACTATTTTGACTCGGGATGGATACGTCACGGAAGGAGCCGCGGCCAACGTTTTTACAGTCCAATCCGGATCAGTACGGACCCCGGTTCGAAATGAACGCATTCTCCCCGGCATAACCAGGCAGATTATCCTTGATTTAATGAGAAAAAATGGAGTGGCTTGTGCAGAGGTTCCAATCAGTCAATCCAGCTTGTATGATGCCGATGAAATCTGGCTCAGTTCTTCAACCTTGGACGTTGCGCCGGTAGTCAGGATAGACCTGCACGTGGTCGGGAAGGGAGTCCCGGGAGGTACGTGGAAATTGGTCAACGATCTGTATCAGCGTTACAAGGAAGAAAATGCGGAAAGTATTGGCTGTGTGCATCAGGTCAACGAGGATCTAATAGCGTGAACAAGATAAAAATAGTCGAGCTTCTGGGAGACGGGATCGGAGCGGAGCTTCGGGAATCTGTTTATACAATCTCCGAGCAGTTGCCGATTGATTTTGATTTTTTCCCGATCGATTTGTCATTGGCGAGTCGGGAGAAGGGGAGAAGGGATCTGTACGATCACCTGGAAGAATCCATGAAGCAGATAAAGCTTGCCATCAAGTACCCGACTGTAACGAAAACAATCAGCCCAAACGCGATCATACGTCGCTTGTGCAATTTCAGCGTAATCATGCGTCCGGTGATTTCGATCAAGGGGGTGAAGTCCAACTTCAAGGAAAATGTGTTTCTCTATATCGTGCGGATTGCGACGGGGGGGACCTACGATGACCCGGGCAGGAAGATTGGCCAGGAAGCCGCCATCTCCATTCGGATCGTGGAGCGCGGTCCATGCCGCCAGGCGGCCAAGTTCGCGTTTGATTTTGCCCGTCAAAGAGGCTTTAAGGTTACTTCATCCTCCAAGCATACCATTCAGAAGGTGACGGACGGGCTTTTCCAGTCAATCGTGAGCGAGGTACACGAGGGGTATCCGGACATTGAGCACGACGTTGAATTGTTTGATGCGCTGTTGGCCAAGATCATTATGCATCCCAGGGACTACCAGGTAGTGCTTTTGCTGAACGAGTACGGAGATTTTCTTTCTGATATGGCGAGCGGGTTGGCAGGCAGCATTGGCACTGGTTCGAGCGGGAACTTCAGCTTTACGGAAAACGATGAGATTGACTTGGCAATGTTTGATCCTTCGGGAGGGACTGCTCCTGATATTGCCGGAAAAAACCAGTGTAATCCCACCGGGATCCTGCTGGCGCTGGCTATGCTGCTGGATCATATCGATCGGTACGACTTGGGCCATCAATTGAGACTTGCGCTTTTATCCGCCATTGCCGAAGGTGAATGCACCAACGATATTGGAGGAAAGCACGGCACCAAGGAATTTGTTTCGGCCATTTCCGATCGTCTGCAAGACGGACTGTCCCGCATCTCCAAATCCTGACTCTACGGATTCTTTCCGGTTTTTCCGCGGGCCTGCCGGCCGCGCATTGAGTGCCGCGTCTTCGGTCTTTTCCAGAGCTTCAGCGAGCTTCCCTTGGTGAGCCGTTGGATGAGCGGTGCACTCCCTGGTAGTTCCTGTTTCCTGCCTGCGGCCTTGATAGAGCAACCGGGACGCCGACTATTTTTTCAGGCCGGTTCCTTTGCTTAACAAAATCAGGGAGAGCCAGGACAGCAGGACGGATAAGACGCATAGCATGATGATTGCTTGCACCGGGTCCGTGTCAGAAGTCCCAATGTACCCGTACCGGAACGCGCTGACCATGTACAGTACCGGGTTCAGTTGGGAGATGAAATTCCACGTGTCCGGCAGCACGCTGATCGAGTAAAAAACTCCTCCCAGGTAGATCAGCGGGGACAGAACAAAAGTCGGCACAATGTATATATCGTCGAAACTGTCAGCAAAGATCCCGTTGATCAATCCCAGTATGGAAAAAAGCGCCGCCGTCAATGCGGCAACCAAAAGGACGATCAGCCAGTTTTCCGGATAACTCCCGGTAAAGGCCACGGATACCAGCATCACGATAAAGCCTACCAACAGTCCCCTGGCGATTCCGCCACACACGTATCCCGCCAGTATGACAAATCCGGGTATCGGGGCAATCAGCATTTCCTCTATATTTCTCTGGAACTTTGAACCGAAGAAGGAAGATGACACGTTTGCGTAGGAATTATTAATAATCGCCATGAGGATAATACCCGGAGTAATGTACTCAATGTATAAATGCCCATCCATTGAGCCGATCCTCCTGCCAATAAAAGCACCAAAGATGACAAAGTAAAGCGAGGTGCTGATGACCGCCGGTCCCGTCGTTTGCAGCCAGATACGGGTCAACCGGACAATTTCCCGGCGCAGGATCGTAACAAAGGCCACGTACGGGTTTCCGGAAAAATTCGAGGGCATGGGCATGTTCCTGCAGTTATTTTTTGCCTAGTAACTTAAGGAACAGCGCCTCCAGCCGACTGGCCCTGTTTCGTATGCTCATTACTTCTATCCCCTGGGCGGCCAGGGCTTCAAAAATCCGATTGATGCTGATCTTCCTGCTAATATCGACGATAATCGTGCGGTCATCCTATTTTTTCAGGCCGGTTCCTTTGCTTAACAAAATCAGGGAGAGCCAGGACAGCAGGACGGATAAGACGCATAGCATGATGATCGCTTGCACCGGGTCCGTGTCAGAAGTCCCAATGTACCCGTACCGGAACGCGCTGACCATGTACAGTACCGGGTTCAGTTGGGAGATGAAATTCCACGTGTCCGGCAGCACGCTGATCGAGTAAAAAACTCCTCCCAGGTAGATCAGCGGGGACAGAACAAAAGTCGGCACAATGGATATATCGTCGAAACTGTCAGCAAAGATCCCGTTGATCAATCCCAGTATGGAAAAAAGCGCCGCCGTCAATGCGGCAACCAAAAGGACGATCAGCCAGTTTTCCGGATAACTCCCGGTAAAGGCCACGGATACCAGCATCACGATAAAGCCTACCAACAGTCCCCTGGCGATTCCGCCACACACGTATCCCGCCAGCATGACAAATCCGGGTATCGGGGCAATCAGCATTTCCTCTATATTTCTCTGGAACTTTGCACTGAAGAAGGAAGAGGACACGTTTGCGTAGGAATTATTAATAATCGCCATGAGGATAATACCCGGAGTAATGTACTCAATGTATAAATGCCCATCCATTGAGCCGATCCTCCTGCCAATAAAAGCACCAAAGATGACAAAGTAAAGCGAGGTGCTGATGACCGCCGGTACCGTCGTTTGCAGCCAGATACGGGTAAACCGGACAATTTCCCGGCGCAGGATCGTAACAAAGGCCACGTACGGGTTTCCGGAAAAATTCGAGGGCATGGGCATGTTCCTGCAGTTATTTTTTGCCTAGCAACTTAAGGAACAGCGCCTCCAGCCGACTGGCCCTGTTTCGTATGCTCATTACTTCTATCCCCTGGGCGGCCAGGGCTTCAAAAATCCGATTGATGCTGATCTTCCTGCTAATATCGACGATAATCGTGCGGTCATCTTCGAATCGAAGCTGGCAATCAGGTATTTCCGGCAGGACCCTGGCTTGTCCCCGGATGTCCAGCAGGAAGGATTCAACGTCAATCTTTGTCAACAGATCCTTCATGCCCGTATTTTCTATGATCTCACCGTGGTCGATCATGGCAACCCGGTTGCAAAGCTGTTCCGCCTCTTCCAGGTAGTGAGTGGTCAGCAGGATCGAGGTGCCGGACCTGTTCAATTGCTGCATAAAGCTCCACATGGTTTTTCGCAGTTCCACGTCCATACCGGCGGTGGGTTCGTCTAGGATGAGCAGCCTGGGCTCATTCACCAGGGCCCTGGCGATCATCAATCTTTTTTTCATGCCTCCCGAAAGCTCCCGGGCCTGCGAGTCTTTCCGGTCCCACAGTTCCAGGATACTCATGTATTTCTTGGCGTTCTTATAACCGTGCTTCCTGGGCAGCCCGTAAAATCCGGCCTGGTTTACCACAATGTCCACGCACTTCTCAAACTGGGAGAAATTCAACTCCTGCGGCACGAACCCGATCATCGACTTTGCCTCGTTTGGGTGGGTATCCAGGTCAAAATTGTAGATGTGCACGCTGCCCGAAGTTTTCCGCACCAGGGAAGTAACAATCCCAATGGCGGTGGATTTGCCTGCGCCGTTGGGGCCGAGCAGGGAAAAGAAATCACCCTCTTGAACTTCCAGGTCGATTCCTTTCAGCGCTTCTTGATTATTCGGATATACCTTGTGCAGGTTTTGTATCGATAAAATGGACATTTCTTGTTCGGATTCGTTCTCGCCCACTCAAGTTACCGAGCGAACTTTATGATTGTGACGACACGGGATGCCGTCGTGCCTGGATCACGCGGGAGGCGACTCCGCGCACGGAGCGGACTCACCCGCCTGCGCCGTTCTTTTCACCTGTAGCCTGCGTACGGCTTTCTGGCTTGCAAACGAATCCCCTGCACTGATGCGCTGGGCAGTCCGTGGCGGGCGCACGCTGCAAAGTGAGTTTCAGAAATAGTGCCTTGGAAGGTTGATGATTGCCGTGATCTGGCGTGTAGAAGTCCCTTACTTGCTTTTTGAAGCGACAATTTTACTTTTCTGTGCCTTCTTCACTATTTTCATGGCTTTTTGCAAAGAGCTGTCTCTTTTCAATGACAGCCTGAAGTATTTCTTCGGTATCTTGATCAAGCGGGCTGCGGTTTTGCCGCGAACACTGGCGCTGCGTCTTCCCCCGCCACCCGCACTTGGAGGAATCAGAGCCATTTCTCCGAAATAATTTCCCTTCTTCAGGGTAGAGATGCATGTATCTTTGCCCTGAGTATCCTTGACCAACACGTCTAGTTCTCCACTCAACACGATGTACATGCTTTCTCCCATTTCCCGCTCTTTTACAACGATTTCCTGCGGGATGATCTCCACGATGTCAGTCCATTCCCTGAATTGTGCAATTTCGCTTTTGTTCAGGCTGTGAAACAGGCGTAATGATTCCAGGATCTCGCGAACCTCCTTGTCTTCCGGCAGTTCGATCATCGTGATATCGCTTATGCTCAAATCCAAGTCCCTTTTGACGTTCAGCTCGACGTATTTTTTGTGAATGCGGAACAGCTTACATTCTGATACCGCCCGCACGCTGGCATTGCGTTTGCCTTCACCGCCGGTCAGCAGCGCCTGCTCGCCGAAAAAATCGCCCTCGTGCAGAGTCGAGATCGGCACTTCCATGCTGCTGCTTATTACCTGCCGTCCGCTGGCGCCTCCCTTCAGCAGAACCTCCACGCGTCCTTCCAGGATCACGTACATGGAGTCTCCTTCTTCCTCTTCCTTGAGGATGTAATCGCCGTATTTGTAACTGACGACCTCGTTTTCCGGAGCTGACAGCATCTGCTCGATAGCGATATCGTCTAAGGGTTCGAATATGTGGATGCCCCTGAGAAGGGTTGGATTCATCTGTGCCATGGCTGTTGCTTTGCTGCTTTACATTAAGCTTAAGGCTTACGCCGGGTAACCTATTATTGTATAGAATCAGTCATGAAAAGCAATCATTTGTCCCAAAATTCAGCATTTTCCAGACGACTGGGATGTGCGCTTTTGCGCTGTAAAGCGGTGCCCAGTGCCAATAATCAGGTGCCATTGAGACCGTTTTGGGAGTGTGGCCCAATGGTTGCAGTGTACGATCCATCCAAGGGTTTCCCGGTTTGAAACACCGAAGTAAGGGGAATTTCCAGGGAAATTATAGAATACAACTTGGACGGAAAAAGGATGAAAAAGGGCCCAGCAGTACCCCATGGAGGCTGGTCCGCGGCGGTGCGCGTCTGTATCGAGGGGTGTCAGGCGGAACGTGCGTGCCCGCTGAAAATCGCATCGCCAGTGTGATTGGGGGAGATCTTATGCCGAAGAAATCATTTCCGGTGACCAGGCGAGGGGCACTAAAATGGCTTGCCGCCTCCGGGGCGGCCGCCATCGGGACAGGGGCGGCTTTCCCGCTTGTACTGGCCCGGCCTCAGACGGTGCGCGTGGGAGCTCTCATCCCGACCAGCGGAGACGCGGGCCCGTACGCCCGGCAAATGCGCTTGGGCATTAACACGGCCATTGCCGAGATCAATAGTGCCGGCGGCGTGCTGGGCAGAAACATTGAAGTTGCCTACCGGGACTCGGAAACGCTTCCGTCCGTTTTGCCTGAGCATTGCAGGGAATTAGTCGATGATTGGGGCGCGATCGCGGTAGTTGGACCCTGGGTCTCGGCCGGGCGAAAATACGCGGCGCGCTTCCTGGCAAGTCGTGGCATTCCTTTGTTGCACGCGTCCAATCACGAGGCCGGCTTTTGTTCCTCCACCTTGTTTTCCGTCGGTCCGACGACCAGCCACGACGGGCACACCCTGGTCCGCTACCTGGACGAAAGAGGAATGAAAGACTATTTCATGCTGGGCTCTTATCCCAGTTGGCAAAATACGATGTTTCGCCAGCTGCGTTTCCCGATGCATGCATACGGGCATTCCGTCCACGGCCAGGCGCTAACTGCAATTGGAGAGCGGCAGTTCCGGCCCATTATTCGCTGGATCCAGCAGACGGAAACGGCTTCCGTGCTGTTTTGTGTCATGCGCAAGCATGGCCAGGCGTTCCTGCATCAAGCCAGGGAGCTTGGCTTGCTCGAAAAAATCACAGTGGGCTGGATCGGGTTCAACGATGTTTTGATTGACGGGCTTTGGCCTGAAGAGCTGGAACGCATTGTGACAGCGAGCCCGTTTGTCATGCGTGACACTGAGGGCGGCGTGCCTGACTTTGTTGCCCGGGTTCGCGCCCGGCACGGAAATGTCCCGGTCAGTCATCTCGTTTTGACTCACTACAATGCCGTCAAAGCGTTGCAGGCGGCTTGGGAGCGCAGCGGAGAACTCAGCGCCGAGGGGGCAGTAGCCGGTCTGCGCGGATTGACCTTTGAGTCGCCGACCGGGCCCGTGCATATTGACGCGGAGCACCAGCATGCAACGATGAACGTCGTGATTGCCCGGGGCAGTCCGGATGGACTACGAATAATAAAACGGCTTGGCCCTGTTGCGCCGGACCCCGGTTGCCACGTGCAAAGCGAGCCAGGAGGAGCGGCTTGAGTGGGGAGAAGTTTCGATTGACTGAAGTGCCGGTGTTGCAACCGGCGTAATATCCTCTTCTACCTCGCCTCTGTACCGTCCGCGACCAGGCCGATGCGGACTTTTGTTTGCGCGTCTTTGTCTCCATCGTTCCGATCGGTTTCGAGCACGTGATCCAGCCATAGGCTTGATAGTTTCTCCTGGACGGAATTTTGCCGCAGGCGGGCATCCAGGTTCTCGAAATCCACCCGGTCCAACTCCTGGTCCTGGTTGTAGCAGGAATAGACAAAGTACTCCTCGGAACTTTCCGGATGGATATGTTTGCACAGGCACTGGGCGCAGACGCCCTTCATCATGCACTGCATGGGGGAATTGATGGAGCCAATGGCCGTGTGCCCTGGTTTCAGGTAGGGACTCAGGCAATCGTGACGCGCCTGCTTGATCGCTGCCATCATCCGATCGGAGCCGATAGCAATGATGTGATCGACTTCCTGCATCGGGATCGGCGTCGGTCCTAATTCTCCCTTGGCATAGCAGAGCATGGCCTGCACGATATTGCCGATTACGGATTTGTCCTGGGGCCGCGAGACCGGCAAGGGACGGGGGTCCGGACCGCTGGGATCCACTGCCCACACGATCAGATCGGCGGCCTGCTCCAACGCCTCGATTTTGAAGACGTCCTCGTGTTTGCGGTAACCGGCGAAGTACAACACGCGGCACCCGGCGGCACGCAGCGCCTTGCCGATGGATAAGTGCACTGCGTTGCCCAGTCCTCCTCCCGCCAGCATGATGGTGCGGTCTTTTACTATCTGCGTAGGGCTGCCGGTCACCCCCATCACTACCAGGGGATCACCGGGCTTCCATAGCGCACACAGCTTTGAGGAGCTTCCCATCTCCAGGGCAATCAGTGAGATCAGGCCTCGCTCCTTGTCTACCCAGGCGCCGGTCAGAGCCAGTCCCTCCGAGTTCAGCAAGGTGCCCTGGGTGGTAGGGGAAAGGGCTTGGTAATTTTGCACGCGGTAAAATTGCCCGGGCTCAAATTTTCTTGCCTGCATCGGTGCTTTGACCAGGCACTCGACGATGGTCGGGGTCAGCCGACGAACTTCGAATACGCTGGCCAGCAATTGCTCATCCAGCCGCCGGAAAAATTGCTGTAAGTCTTGGTCCCGTTTTCCTTGCCCGGCCGCGTCCAAAGCCGCGATCTCTGCCTCGAAGAGCCGGACAATACAAGGGTAACCGTCTTTCGCACTGGCCATGGCCTTGACTACGCTGCCGGCGTATACCGGGTGCGTGTCCCCGTAAAAAGTGATATAGCGGCCGTTCCGATGGTATGAAGTGAAAGGAGCAGGCCGACCGATCTTGGGGATGGGCTCGTCGTCCCGGGCGATTAAAGCGGATGGCTGCCCCTTGCTCCAGCTCAGCTCATAGCGTTGGAAGCTGTCCCGGTCCATGCGAAAGGTGTAAGGGTACTCCTGCTCATAGATCGTGTTCGGGGAAGTGCCCGCGGCAATGAACAAGGTCTTCAGGGGCATCTCCAGCTTCCCTTCGCTGCGCCATTTGCCGTCCTCCTGCACCCGGTGCTCCAGTTGCAGCGACTGCAAGGCGCCCCAACGGTCTGCTACCGCCTCCACCGGAGACAGTTTTTCCACCAGGCGGATCCCCTCGTGCAACGCGTGCCGGACCTCTTCGTGGTTTTGTCTGTATGCGGGCGAATCCTGGATCGCCCGACGGTAGATCAGCGTACTGCCCCCCCAGCGGTCGAGCAGAGAGGCAAAATCTGCTTCCCGGCTCTCCCGGCGGGCGCGTTCGCGCTCTGCGCGCAGTTCCCGGGCGTGGCGCAAAAACTCATCCAGTATTTCCAATTCTTCCTCGTTGAAAAAGCCCCGCACGTTGGACTCAGAGTGTTTCGATACCAGCGCTTCGTAGCGCTGCAGGATCTTCTTTACCTGCACCGGGTAATACGCCAATGCCTCGGTGGCTGCGTCAATGGCAGTCAATCCTCCGCCGATCACTCCCACGGGCAGCCGGATCTGCAGATTTGCCAGGGAATCCTCGCGGGCCGCGCCGTTGAGTTGCAGTGCCATCAGAAAATCGGACGCTTTGCGGATGCCGCGCATCAGGTTGTTTCTAAGGCCGATGATGGCTGGTTTGCCGGCGCCGGTGGCCAGCGCGATGTGATGGAACCCCAGTTCCCAGGCGTCCTCTATATTCAGGGTGCCGCCAAAGCGGACGCCGCCGTAGCAGCGGAACGCGCCGCGCCTGGCAAGGGTTAAATAGATCACCTTGAGGAAATTTTTGTCCCAGCGCACCGTGATGCCATACTCGGCGACCCCGCCAAAGCCGGTCATCACGCGCTGGTCCAGTTCCTCGTACAGCAGGGAAAAATCACGCACTGGCTGCGGTATGCCGTCCTGCCCGATCCATTCAGCAGGCAGGGGCTCGATCTTAAGAGCGTCGATCCCGACCACGCCGAACCCCTCGTTCAGCAGGTAGTAGGCGAGCGTGTAGCCGGCAGGGCCCATGCCAACTACCAGCACGTTCTTGCCGTTATAGGGAAGCGTGCACGGCCGCTTGGCATTCAGCGGATTCCATCGGCTCAACAGGCTGTAGATCTCAAATCCCCAAGGCAGGGCCAGCACGTCGGTCAGTACGCGGGTCTCGATTTGCGGAATATCGACTGGTTCGGTCTTTTGATAGATGCAGCCTTTCATGCAGTCATTGCAGATGCGATGGCCGGTCCCGGGGCAGGTGGGGTTGTCAATCATAATGACAGCCAGGGCGGCAATGTCGTCGCCTTTACGCTTTAGGACGTGCATTTCCGAGATCTTTTCTCCCAGCGGACAGCCGATGAGATCATTTCCCAGGGCATTTTTCCGGTAGCCTCCGCCGTGCCGGTTGTGCATGCCCTTGGAACAGGAATCGGTATCCCGTTCATGGCAGTAGATGCAGTGTTCCACCTCGTACAGGGTTTGCCGCAGACTGCCGCGGCGATCACTAAGCTGAAAGCCGTTTCGCTGCCGCCTGTGTTCCTTGGGGGCTATCCAGCGCACGTGGTGTTGCATCGCTTCCGATTCGTGCGCCACCAGGTGCCGGAAGTCATTTTTCTCCACGGGCTTCAGGCAGGCCCAGTGCCGCACCTGCGGGTGCAGATCGGAGCGCTGCAGGCACAGCCAGCACCAGCGCTCGATAACTTCCAGCAGCGCCCCGGCCAATTCCTTCTCCCCGGCCAGCTTCAATTCCGCGGCGAAGACCTGGACCCATGCCGGATCCGCTTCCAGCGTCCGGCGCAGTCGGGCCAATTGTTCCCCCTGGGCTTGATCCGGTTTTTGCAGCGACAGATGCTGCAGCAGCAGACCCAATTCGCACATCCGCTGCTCCGGGTCGGCGGGTTTCTCACCGTGCTCCGGAGCGGTCAGCAAAATCTGTATCTGCTCTTGCAGGGCCGCCGAGTCCCAGGAGGCGGGCTCGGCTTCGGAAAACTTGCGTTTTAGTTGCTTCGTGATTTGCTTGCGGAAAGAGAAGACCGTATCGAGCTCTCGCTGCGTATCCAGCCGCTTCTGCTCGCGTTCGGCACGGATGCCGAACAGATCGGCAATGAAATCTCCCACGTGCGGGGCTAATTGGACCAACAGCTCGGAAAGCTCGGTCGCCGGCAATCCCTGCCCTCCGCGGTCCCGGTAGCCCTGGTATTTCTTATAAAGCGCCGGTTGTTTGGCCGCCAGTGCGTCGTCGAAGACTTGCAGCAACTCGCGCAGCCGATCCGCACGGTGCAGGTCCGCATAGACGAATCCGGGCACGCCCAGCCGGGGCCACGCTGCTTTTCCCTTTACCATCGTTTTGGCTGCTCCTGGGAATCAGGCAACGGGGGCGTCGTGACGGCTGGGTGAAGAAGTAATCCTGCGCACCCGCCGTTCATCGAAAAGGACGTACCGATGACCGCCCGGCGCCAGACCGTGATCCAGCGTGCAGGACCGGACTCAGGCTGAAGTTTTCTTGGATGAAGATTGCTGGGCGGGTTTACCGTCGGTTGTGGAAGGACCGAAAGGCCAGGGCAACTTATCCGTCTGGTAAGTGACGAAATACAAAATATCTTGCGCATAGCTGCCCGCTTTTTGACCTAAATCCCGCAATGGCTGGTTGATGCCGCCGGTGAGCAACTGGCTGAGAAATTGAAACAGCACTACCCACCAGATCAGCAAGATAAAACAGACGTAGAACACGGTGAAAAACAGCACTATGAAAAACCCGCGTTTCCAGATCTTCAGATCGAAAACGTGAATTTTCAGCGCCTCAGTCCAGCTGCGCCACGCCCGTGCCATGCGCGAGTCAGCAACAGATTCAGACTTTTCCGGGACTATCTGTTTTGACGTCTTTGCTTTTGGGTCTTTATCGTCCACCGATTTCTCCTTTTTCAGGTAGAGTTGGGCAAATATCGATTTATTCAGCCTAATTATACCGCAAGACGCCGCTCGTGTGGACCTTTTATCGCCCCTGGTCTCGCCCCTGGAAACGCAAATGCATTCCTTAATCCTTGGCAGGAGGTTCCCGGCAAGCTACAGTAGCCGCATGTACGCGTCTTCTTTCGCCGCGCCCGCAGTGGGGCCGTCAATGCGCGGCCATGCTCCGGTGTGCTGCGCCAGGCCCCAGCTCCGCCCTTTGGGGGTAGTCCCTTACCGGGATGCCTGGCGGCGCATGCGTGAGTTCACTGATCGCCGGGATGCCGCCGTGCGGGACTGCATTTGGTGGCTGGAGCATCCTCCGGTCTATACCCTGGGGCTCTCCGGCAGGAGTGAGCAGTTGCCGGAGTGTGCCGGGATCGAAAGCGTGCACAGCGACCGCGGTGGGCAATTGAGCTATCACGGTCCTGGGCAATTGGTGGTCTATCCCCTGATCGATCTGCGCCGCAGTGGTCTCCGGATCCGTGCTTACGTGCACCTGCTGGAGCAGTCCATTATCGATACCTTAGAGGATTTTGGCGTTCCTGCACAGCGTCGACCGAACGCGCCGGGCGTCTATACCCAAGGCGGCAAGATCGCTTCCCTGGGGATCCGTGTGCGCCATGGCTGCACGTACCATGGGGTTGCGTTGAATGTCGATTTGGACCTGGCCCCGTTCCGCCGCATTTGCCCCTGTGGCGAGCCCGGGCTACTCATGACCAGCCTGGCAGCCCAGGGGGTGCGCTCCTCGGTGGCGCATAGTGCGGCCCGATTGCTGCCGCGGCTTTGCGCCCTGCTGTCAGAGGGTGACGCGGCGTGAAGCTGCAGGACCGGGCTCCGTCGGAGCGCTCCCGGCCGCAGCGCGGCCAGGAGAAAATGGCGCGCCTGCCCCGGCGCATCCGCCCCCAGCCGTCCGACCCGGAGCGCAAGCCTCCTTGGATCCGAGTGCGGGTTCCGACCGGTTCCAGGGTAAGCAGCCTGCGTGCGCTGCTGCGCGAGCAGCGGCTGCACACGGTGTGTGAGGAAGCCTCCTGTCCCAACCTGGGAGAATGTTTTTCGCGGGGTACCGCCACCTTCATGATCCTGGGAGACTTATGCACCCGGCGCTGCCCCTTTTGCGACGTGGCGCACGGTCGCCCTTTTGCGCCGGACGCACAAGAGCCTGCGCGCCTGGCACAGACCGTTGCGCGCATGGGCTTGTCCTACGTGGTGATTACATCGGTGGATCGGGATGATTTGCCTGATGGAGGCGCCGCTCATTTTGTCGCCTGTATCCGCGCGGTGCGCCGTGCCTGTCCCGGCATCCGAGTCGAGATCCTGGTGCCGGATTTCAAAAAGCGCGTTCCGCTTGCCTTAGACTGTCTGCAGCAAGAGCCTCCGAACGTTTTCAATCACAATTTGGAAACGGTACCCGAGCTATACCGTCAAGTGCGGCCCGGGGCGGATTACCAGGGGTCGCTGGAGCTATTGCGGAGTTTTGCCCGGCGCCACTCTGCGGTGCCGGTAAAGTCCGGGCTGATGCTGGGCTTGGGGGAAGAGCTGGAACAGGTGCGCCGGGTACTGCGGGATTTGCGCGCTCACGACTGCGACATGCTGACCCTGGGACAATACCTGCGTCCCACCCGCTATCACCTGCCCGTGACACGCTACGTGTCTCCCGATGAGTTCAAGGAATTGGGCAATTATGCGAAATCTCTGGGCTTTCAAAACGTTGCCAGCGGCCCCCTGGTGCGTTCCTCCTACCACGCCGATCTGCAGGCCGGCGGTGCCGATCATTCCTTCTGAACGGGAGTCGGATGTACCCGCTCCACCTGCAGTTCCGCGCTGCCACGGTGCAGTTGGGCCTGAAGCCGCTCTCCTGGTTTTAGTTGCGCCGCGTCGCGCAGAATCTGCCTCTGCTGCGGTCGTTTCAGAATGGCGTAGCCGCGTTCCAGCACACTGAGCGGGCTAACCGCTTCCAGCATGCGCTGAAGCTGAAGCAGAGTCTCGCCGCGCTGGTGCAGTTCCCGTTCGATGCCGTGTTGCAGGCGTTGTGCCAGCACTGCGCAGTGCTGGGCGGCGTCAGTCAGCCGTCGCTGCGGGTTCAGCACGCCGATGCGCATGTGCCATTCATCCAAGAGCTGCCTCCATTCCCGCAACAGGTAATCCCACGCTCGTTCCATGCGCATGCTTAACTCATCGCAGCGCTGTTGCAGGCTGCCTATAACATGTCTCGGGTCATGCAGTTGCTGCTGCAACCGCGTGACTTGGCGCTTTTTCTCCTGCAGCGTCGCCGCCACCTGCCGGGCCAGCCGTTCCTGGTGCTTTTGCAGGCGGGAGTAAAACTCCTGCGCCGAGGGACTGAGCAACTCCGCGGCGGCTGACGGAGTGGGCGCTCGCCGATCGGCGACGAAATCGGCGATGGTGAAATCCACTTCGTGCCCCACCCCACTGACCACCGGCAGGGGACAGTCGTATATGGCCCGGGCTACACGCTCCTCGTTGAAAGGCCACAAATCCTCCAGCGAGCCGCCACCGCGCGTCAGGATCAATGCGTCGCACTCAGCCCGCAGCTGCGCGATCTGAAACGCCCGTTCGATCTCGCCGGCAGCCTCTGCGCCCTGTACCGGGACCGGGTAGAGGATCACCCGTATCATTGGAAAGCGGCGCCGCAGCACGCTCAGCACGTCCCGCACTGCGGCCCCGGTCGGTGAGCTGATGATGCCCACCGTGCCGGGAAAGACGGGCAGGGGGCGTTTGTGTTGTTCCTCAAATAAGCCTTCTTGTTGCAGCTTGCGCTTGAGCGCCTCGAACGCCAAGTGCAGGTCTCCGATCCCGGCCGGTCGCATATCCTCCGCTACCAGCTGGCATTCCCCCCGCAGTTCGTACAGGCTGATCCGTCCTTGCACCAGCACTTGTAGGCCTCGCTCAGGGTTGAAGCTCAGCCTGTTGCTTTTGTTGCGAAACATGACGCAGCGCAGTTGTGCGGCATCATCTTTGATCGTGAAGTAGACGTGTCCCGAAGAGGGCCGCGCCAAGTTGGATATTTCTCCCCGGACCCACAAGAGATCAAAGCAATCCTCCAGGGTGTTGCGTACCTGCCGATTCAGGCGGCTGACGGTAAACACTCCGGTTTCCGGATCCGCGCCGGGCAAGGGCAATAGTTCTGATGAATTCATGCGGGTGAATGGTTTCTTGGAGATCGTTTTACCGGAAAGCGGCAGATTACATTATAATCCGGCCTTCCACAGATCTTGGCACAAAGCACTACTCAATTGAAGCTATACCAAGCAGACTCGGCCCTGACCTTCGATGACGTGCTGCTGCTGCCCGGCTATTCTGAAGTGCTCCCGGAGCAGACTCGGCTGGAAAGTCCCCTGGTCCGCGATATCCGCCTCAATATTCCGATTATGTCTGCCGCCATGGACACCGTTACCGAGGCGCGTCTGGCGATCGCGCTGGCCCAGGCCGGCGGCATTGGCATCATTCACAAGAACATGAGCATCGAGCGGCAGGTTGCCGAAGTCAGGCAGGTCAAGAAATTTGAAAGTGGCGTGGTCCGGGATCCCTTTACCGTCGGCCCGCAGGCCAGCATCGGCCAGGTGCTGGAATTGACCCGGGCGCACAACGTTTCCGGGGTGCCGGTGGTGGAAGACGGGCAACCGGTAGGCATCGTCACCAACCGGGATCTGCGCTTCGAGTCCCGTCTCCAGCAGCCGGTCTCGACCGTCATGACCCCGCGCGAGCGCCTGGTGACTGTGCGGGAAGGGACCGACAGTGAGGAGATTATCCGCTTGCTGCATAAGCACCGGATCGAGAAGGTGCTGGTAGTGGATGCCGACTTTCGGCTGTGTGGCCTGGTGACGGTCAAGGACATCCTCAAGGCCCGGGAATATCCGCATTCCTGCAAGGATCAGGCGGAACAGTTGCGCACCGGAGCGGCGATCGGAGTGGGAAAAGACAGCCGGGAGCGCACGGACGCCCTGGTGGCTGCCGGCGTGGACGTGCTGGTGGTGGATACCGCGCACGGTCATTCCCGTAAGGTACTGGAGATGGTGTCCTGGATTTGCGGTAAGTATCCCGATACCCCGGTCATCGCTGGCAACGTGGCAACGGCTGAAGGCGCGCTGGCCCTGGTCGATGCGGGTGCGGATGCGGTAAAGGTAGGGATTGGCCCCGGTTCGATCTGCACAACGCGGGTGGTGACCGGCGTCGGGGTACCGCAAATGTCCGCCATAGCTGCGGTCGCCCGAGCGCTGGCGGACCGCCCGCAGTCGCTGATCTCTGATGGAGGCATCCGCTTCTCCGGGGATATCGCCAAAGCTCTGGCCGCCGGAGCCCACAGCGTCATGCTCGGCGGCCTGCTGGCCGGTACCGAGGAAGCCCCGGGCGAGATCGAACTCTACCAGGGACGCACCTATAAGTCCTATCGCGGCATGGGTTCGCTGGGGGCGATGTCTGAACAATACAGTTCCGCTGACCGCTATTTCCAGGAAGGGGGCGAATTGGGCAAGCTGGTGCCGGAGGGTATCGAGGGCCGCGTGCCCTACAAGGGCAGCGTGAGCTCCTTGTTGCAGCAATTGCTCGGGGGGTTGCGATCGGCACTGGGGTACACCGGTTGCCAGGACCTGGGGGAGTTGCGTACCAAAGCCCGCTTCGTGCGCCAGAGCTTGTCCGGTTGGCGCGAGAGTCACGTGCACGACGTGGCTATCACCAAGGAGCCGCCAAACTATCATTGGGATTAACCGGGCGGATGCCACAAAACCCGTCTATCAGCCCGCTGAAGCTTTCCTCGTTGGTTGAGCCACCGTCCTGGCTTCCAGGTCTTATTGCCTTCGCGGCCGCATCACCTGGGAAGTCCGTGCGGGTTTTTTGTGTGTCAACGGCGCGAGCGGCGAATCATCCGGTGAACGATGCAGCCTGAGCCGTTGCCGCCGGCCGTCTCCCCGGTCGGCTCGATTGCCGCTGGGCACGAATGGGTACTGATCCTCGATTTTGGCTCTCAGTACACTCAGCTCATTGCCCGGCGCGTACGCGAGGCGGGCGTGTATTGCGAAATCCATCCCTGTGACGCAGATCTGGAGCATTTGCGCGCCTGCCCACCCCGGGCCCTGATCCTGTCCGGTGGACCGGCATCCGTGCCGGAATCCGGGCAGGATCGGCGCGCGCCGCAATGGGTCTTCGATCTGAACGTGCCGTTGCTTGGGATCTGTTATGGCATGCAAGTCATGGCGGTACAGTTGGGAGGCCAGGTGGAGCGCAGCCGCCACCGGGAGTTTGGGCCTGCCCAGGTGCGTGCCCGCGGTCACTCCCCGTTGTTGGAAGGGCTGCAGGACCAGGACAATGCACAAGGCCATGGCCTGCTTGACGTGTGGATGAGTCACGGCGACCGGGTCAGCACCTTGCCGCCCGGGTTTAAGCGTATCTGCTCCAGTTCCGATTCCCCGATCGCCGGTATGGCCGAGGAAGAGCGGGGCTGGTATGGCCTGCAGTTTCATCCCGAGGTGACCCATACCCGACAGGGCACGCAGATCTTACAGCGCTTTTTGCGCCGTATCAGCGGCTGCCAGGCACAGTGGGTGGCGCAAAGCATTATCCCCCGCCTGATCGAGGAGATCCGCCGCCAGGTAGGTTCTGAACGAGTGCTGCTCGCGCTTTCCGGGGGAGTCGACTCGATGGTGCTTGGCGCTTTGCTAAAGCAGGCGATCGGCGAGCAACTCGAATGCATCCTGGTGGACACCGGCCTGCTGCGCCAGGGCGAAGCAGACCAGGTCTGTGCACTCTGTGCACGACTGCAGATGCACGTTCGCCGAGTTCAGGCCGAAAGCTGTTTTCTACGCGGGCTACAGGGCATCACCGACGCGGAGCAGAAACGCCGCGTGATCGGAAGGCTGTTCATTGAGGTATTTGAGCGGGAAGCCGGACGCATGAAAGACGTTCAATGGTTGGCCCAGGGCACGATCTATCCCGACGTGATCGAATCCTCGGGCTCCAGCAAGTCGCGGCTCATCAAGTCCCATCACAACGTCGGCGGCCTCCCGGAGCGCATGAAGCTCAGGCTGTTGGAACCATTGCGCGAATTGTTCAAGGACGAAATACGCCGCATTGGCCGGCACCTGGGGTTGCCGCCCGAATTGATCGCCCGTCACCCGTTTCCGGGCCCCGGCCTGGGCGTGCGCATCCTGGGCGAAGTTCAGCGGGAATACATTGACCGGCTGCGCCAAGCCGACGTGATCTTTCTGGAGGAATTGCGCCGCGCCGATCTCTACCGGAAACTGAGCCAGGCCTTCGCCGTATTTCTGCCGGTGCGCACGGTGGGGGTGCAGGGCGACAACCGCTGCTACGAACACGTGATCGCGCTGCGCGCCGTTGAGACCACGGACTTCATGACCGCCAGCTGGGCACAGTTGCCGGCACCGCTCCTGGACACAGTGGCAAGCCGCATCATTAACGAAGTGAGTGGTATTGCCCGCGTCGTCTACGATATCTCCAACAAACCCCCCGCCACCATAGAGTGGGAGTAGTTGTTGTGTTATGTTTGATCTTTATAATTATAGTTAGGTGCCATTGTGCTTCCACCTAGAATTCTTCTCGTTGGCCTGCTCGTTACCAGATGTGGCGAGGCATTTGATTCGGAGTACGCTGATTTGACTGCAGTTCGCGAAGATGGAGCGATTTATCGAGGATGGGTGCCAGCCTGGATACCAGAATCGGCGACGGAGATTCAGGAGACCCATGATAACTCTACGAACCAGCAAATGCTGGCTGCTACGTACAGTGAAGCGGACCCAGTTGGCTGGAAGGACCACTGCGAACAGATTGACCCATCTGACGCGCCGTCCCCGCCGTTCAAGCGTCGCTGGTGGCCTCCCGATGTTCCGGCTAAACAGTCGTCAGTGTATCGTCACGCGTTCTTTAAATGCGGTGCAAGAGCCTATGCTGCGTGGGGCCAAGGAAAGTTCTATTTCTGGAGACCATATAGCTCCTAACAAGGCGCTCAAGCGGGACAAAGCACTGCGCGCTTTGCCCCTTAGCTGAGCGTTAGGCGCTAAATATGGCAGATACTCGCATTCAAAAGCAATGCGAACTGTGGATTGTCAACAAATGGTTGCCAGAACAATACGGTCGCGAATTTTCTGCTGAAAGGTTGAAAATGCAAGGACGAGGAAAGTTTGAGTTTGATGCTGTTAGCGATAATAGAGAAATTGTTGGAAACGTATCTACCGCATCGGCTTCCACTCATACGGGTGGTAGGGCCCCTGGTAAGACATCTAAACTACGGGCTGATTGCTTAATGTTGGCACTTGTATCAGCCACAACAAAACTAATGCTGTTAACCGAATCAGATATGGCTGAATTTGCTTTGAAGGAGCAGCAAGGGGGCCGTTTACCTTTGGACATTCAGATATGCCATGTTAAGTTACCCTTAGAGTTAAGGGACCAGTTATCGAGAGCAAGAACAATTGCATAAAAAGAAGTCAGATCACGCGCCTAACAAAGGCATGCAGTCGGGCAGACAAACCGCTACGCGGTTTTTCTTCCGCTGATGCCAGGCGTTAGCCGTACGAAGGAAATTAAATGGAACGTAACAAACACACCCTAAACCCCTGGATTTCTATGTGGACTAAACCACGTTCCACAATTCAGCAGATAGTTGACGCAAACCCAGAACATTTGGTTTGGAGATTGGCAGCTATTTTAGGATTCTCCGACGTACTGGATATCGCCGTTACGATAAGCATGGGAGATAATTTGGGGTGGCCCACTATATTTCTCATCGCCGTAATTGCTGGGCCGATTTTGGGCGTAATTTATCTATATATAGGGAGCGCGTTAATTTGCTGGACTGGACACTGGATCGGCGGTAAAGCATCGTCACAGAATATTCGGGCTGCGTTCGTATGGTCTGGCGTACCGATAATTTGGAGCCTAATACTCTGGATTCCTCAGCTTGCACTATTGGGCCAAGAATTATTCACTACCGAGACCCCGATTATTGATGCGACCCCGTTATTAGCATACATTTTGTTAGGATTCGTTGCGATTGAAACAATAATTGCCATTTGGGCAATTGTTGTGTTCCTGAAATGCTTAGGCCAAGTTCAAGGTTTCTCCGCATGGAAAGCTCTAGGAAATGGCGTTCTCGCTACTCTAGTCATCATTCTTCCCATTGCAATCATCTCTTTTGGCTTCATAGTTGGTTGGTTTGACAGAATGAGATGAGAAGTGGACTCCATCAGTTGGACAGTGATTTCCCATTCTTAAGTGGATACTCACTGCCGTGGGTCACGCCACCAAGGGAAGCCCTGATGGCAGGTCATAGTAAACTTGATCCGGCGTCTTGCGGTCAAGGCTCATATGGCATCGGCGCTGATTAAAAAACTCCATCCATTTACCGATACCTGTCGTGGCTGTGGTCCGTAAGCACGGCATAGCCAACGGCACGCTGTATTGACCTTTCCCCCGAAAAGGTAGCCAGTTTCAAAGAGACTTTTCCCATAGAATCGACCCTATGGAGGTCTCAAAATGAAAGGCAAGCGTTACAGTGAAGAACAGATCATTGGTATTTTGAAGGAGCATGAAGCTGGAATGCCGACGCAGAACGTGGTCCGTAAGCACGGCATAGCCAACGGCACGCTGTATCGATGGAAAGCGAAGTATGGTGGCATGGAGGTTTCGGAAGCAAAGCGATTGCGGGCGCTGGAGGCGGAGAATGCGAAGTTGAAGCGATTGTTGGCCGATACCTTGTTGGAAAAGACCGCACTTGAGGACGTACTCGGAAAAAAATGGTGAGGCCGGCGCAGCGACGCGGCGCCGTCGTGTATATGCAGTCGGCCTATCCCATGAGTCAACGTAGGGCGTGCCGGCTGGCGCTACTGAGCCGCAAAGCGGCTGCCTACCAAGCCATTCCACACAATGACGGCGCACTAAAAGAGCGGCTCAAGGAACTGGCCGAGCGCTACCCGCGATACGGGTATCTGATGTTGCATGCATTGCTCAAGGCCCAGGGCCTGGTGGTCAACCGCAAACGCACCTATAGACTGTATACAGCGCTCGGCATGCAAATAAGAACCAGGCGGCGTAAGAAGCTCCACCAACCTCGGATACCGATGGCATTACCTACCCGGGTGAACGAACGTTGGTCATTGGACTTTGTGCACGACCAATTGGCGAATGGCCGACGGTTCCGGATCCTAAGCATCATAGATGACTTCTCTCGAAAATGTGTTGGCCAACTGGTTGACACGTCCATCTCCGGCGCTCGTCTGGCGCGCTATCTGGATGAACTCGCCATGACGCGCTCATTGCCCACCTCGATCGTACTGGACAATGGTCCGGAACTGACCAGCAAGGCCATGTTTTTCTGGGCGCACAAAACCAAAGTAAAACTCTGCTTCATCCAGCCTGGGAAACCAACACAAAATGCGTTTGTTGAGAGCTTCAACGGACGCTTCCGTGACGGCTGCCTGAATCAACATTGGTTTAGATCGATCAATGATGCCAGGCAGATCATCAACGACTGGCGACATCACTACAACGATGTACGACCACACAGCTCATTGGGCTATCGGGCACCGACCGTGTTCGAGGCAGAGGCTGCATGATATGATGTTTTTGTCTCTCTTTGAATGGCTACCCAACAGGGGGAAGGTCAGTTTCGCCATGCCTGTTTAAAATCTTGACAATATTAAGAGTACATAAGTCTATTATGGTGGAAATGAAAAAACAGAGTATTTTGTCCGATTTGGACTTGGAACCGATCCTCATAAAGGCAATAGATACGGAAGGAGGTCATGGATGGTCTCTTGATTTCGCCTTCCGTGTTTCTGAGGAATATCGCAAGTTTCTCGTCTTGTGTCTTGAGCATCCGGATGAACCCATGGTTCCATCCAGTGTTATTGATGATTTCTGGCACCTGCACATACTGGATACACAAAAGTATATGGATGACTGCCATCAGTATCTTGGCTTCCTGCTGCATCATTTTCCTTATTTTGGAATGAGAGGTGAGGAGGATGCGTGCAATCTGCGTCAAGCGTGGGAGCGCACACTAAAACTTTATGCATCGGTTTTTGGCGCGCCCGCGCCTTCGGATTTATGGCCGAAGTCCAACCGTTTCCCCAACTGTGGGCGTCGTGTCAAAGAGGGAGACAAAAGGTTAAAAACCCGGACTGTGTTTGATGAGCGCAGACCCAGACTGGTCGATATGGGCTTGTAATTTGAAACGATTCCTATCTGCCAAAGCCTTATTTGCCAAAGAGAATTGGAAAGCTCGCCGAGAATTTGTCGGACTGTTGTGGCTGGTTTTTGTTATATTCATCCTTTGGCAATTACTCGGTGGCCTGCCAAACATAAGCAAGACACCCGAATTATTAAGGGGAATAGGCTTTTTCATTCTTGGGTTCGGTATCGCGCCTCTTGGCTTGTGGCTGGCAAATAGTCGCACTGCAACATCACAGATACAGGCCTTAACTGAAAAAGACAAAGTAGTTACCGAAGCATTTGCAAAATACGTGGAATTGCTTGGCAACGAAAGAGAGGCTGCAAGACAAGGTGGAATCTACGCCTTGGGGAGGCTTGCCGGGGAGGATAAGAAACTCCATCCGATAATAATGGATATTGTTGCTTCTTATATACGACAAGAGAGCCGCGATCAGTTTTTCTCAGAAAAAAAGGAGAGCGAAAAGCGGGAAAACAAACCCATAAAAGACGAAGCCATAATTGATACTCTTTCCTCGAAACCCACGTCTATGGATATCGAAGCGGCTATTGCGGTAATCAGGGAAAGGAATACGAAGTACGACAAAAAACCCCGGGAAAACCCCCGGAGAACACCCCGGGGAAATCAATATATTATGGATTTATCCAATGCTTATGTCTTCAATGCCGATTTTAGCAATACCATGCTATCGAAGGTTAATTTTTCCGATAGCGTTATGATGAATTGTATTTTTGAGGGGACAGATATATCAGGATCCAATTTTATCGCATCCGACCTGACAGATTCGGATATGACACAAAAACAGGTCGATAGAATAAAAACAACAGGAGATTGGAACGAAAAGACCATCTTCCCCAAAAAGTTTATCACCACCGAAGAGTAGCAATGACAACTCCGCATAGGGCAAATATTATTATTTAAAATATAAAACTGTTGAACGCAAAGGAGATAACGGTTATCTTTTTCCGACAACTGCGATCCTTTGGATTGGGAGAAAAGCAAATGAAAATATACAACTTACCGCTCCTGATCATCCTGGCCAAGCATAGGAAGAATTAACACCCTATTTCCCATAATCTCACCAAGAAAAGAAAGAGATTCGCGAAGCCGTCCAGTCCTGGAACACCCGCAATCTGGCTGACTTCAGCCGACACGCCCAATATTGCTCTTTCCCGTCGGTCATTCCTGCCAAATTGAGACTGTAAAATTTACTGTGTAAATGGCGGGTTATCACAGTGAAGCTCGCTCACCGAACAAGATCATAAACTGGCTCATCGCCTGTTTCCAATCCCGGATCGGCATGGTCCACTTCCGCGTGATTTCATGCAAGGCCAAGTATAATACTTTCATCACCGATTCATCGTTCGGGAATGAGCGCCTCGTTCGGGTTACCTTGCGCAGCGAGGCATTCAGCGATTCTATGGCATTGGTGGTGTAGATTACCTTGCGGATCTGTGGCGGATAATCGAAGAACACGCTCAGGCGCTCCCAGTTGTTACGCCAGGATTGGCTGATGCCCGGATGTTCCTGGTCCCAGCGCTCGGCAAAAGCCGCCAGGGCTTGCTCCGCTTCCGTGAGGGTGGATGCACTGTAAATACGCCTCAAGTCAGCGGCAACCGCTTTGCGCTGTTTCCAGCTCACATAGCGCAGAGAATGGCGAACCTGATGTACGATACACAGTTGCACCCGGGTTTGCGGGTAAACGGCCTCTATGGCTTGCGCAAAGCCCTTCAAACCATCGGTACAGGCAAGCAGGATATCCTGTACCCCGCGGTTCTTCAGCTCGGTCATGACCGATAGCCAGAACCGGGCGCCCTCGGTCTGCGCCAGCCACAAGCCCAGCAGCTCTTTCTCCCCCTCCCGGTTGATGCCCAGCGCCAGGTAAACCGATTTATTCTCTACCCCACCCGAAGAACGGCTGCGAACCACCAGGGCATCCAGATAGACAATGGGATAAACGCTGTCCAGCGGGCGGTTCTGCCAGGCCTTGACCTCCTCCATCACCCCATTGGTGACCTGGGAGATAAAACTGGCTGACACCTCAACACCATAAACCTCCATAAAATGGGCTTGGATATCCCGGGTGGTCATACCCTTGGCATACAGGGAGATAATACGCTCATCGAAGCCGTTGAGCTGCCTTTCGCCCTTTTTGACCAGTTGCGGGGCAAACTGGCCATTGCGGTCACGGGGGACTTGCAGATCGATCTCTCCGTGGACACTGCGTACAGTTTTGCCGCTTTTGCCGTTGCGAGAGTTGCCGGTGTTATTGCCCGTCACGTCATGTTTTGAATAGCCGAGATGTTGTTCCATCTCCGCTTCAAGGACGCGTTCCGCCACGCGTTTGGTGAGCCGCCTGAGCAAGCCATCCTCACCCAAAATATCTTCCGGTGATGTGTTCCCTTCCAGTAGCTGGTCGATCAATTTGTCTGATATTGGCATTGGTTAGTCCTCCAGAATTAACAATGCCATTTACACAAACTTTTTTACAGTCCCTTGTGACAACTTACTTAAGTTGAATATGTTGTTCGGTTTCCCCATTAACGAGAAACTTGGCTTGCTCAAAAGTTGGAGGGCTAAATTTACCCATTGCATCGTTTGAAAATCCAAACTGTTCTTTTGGCATGCCAAGAAAATTCTTATCTAATTTTCCATTTTCATTTGCATCTATATACAAAGAAATAGCATATTCTCCATCAGGAATTTCAATCTTTAGCTGAGAAATTTCTTGAGGCTTGAGATAAGTCTCAATGACAGCAAAAATTCCTGCCTCTGATTGTTCATCAAATGCTTCGGCATTGTTATACACAGCAAGAGAAATTGTTCCGGGATTTTTTTGTTTAGAGAGATTAATGGTTAATTCCGATGCATGAACTTGATTCATGGAAATAACATTAAAGATCAAAAAAATATATATAAAAATAAACCTTATTGGGTGTTCTTTTATTTTTAATAACATCTGTAATGGCATCCTTGATTTATGTGTGTAACTACTTTGTAACTCTTTAATTACTTTCTTATTTTCCCGACCCACCAAAAAATAACCGGGGAGATCAATACCGTTGGAAGCAGCCACCAAATCCAGACTGGTTCGACATTAACATTCACAACCAAAACAGCAGTAGTGACGGCTATTGTTCCGGCCATCATGCTAGCCAAGTGCCTTCCTATTCTTTCCTTGCCAGTAGCTGTTTTGTTTTTATAAGCTTTAAAATCACCATAACTCATACTTATAGCTATAAATCCAAAGACAAGAGGAACAATATAATTCGAGTTGTCATTCATGAAATAAACTGCAGCCAGTATCCACATCCCAACACTCGAAATAATCATCAACCCAACAACTATCCAATCTACGGTAGTTGCAATACCTGTTCTATTCCTTGCAAAGCGCAGGCCTGCAAATGCTAAATAGAATGCAAAAATAGCCATTAAAAACAAAAAGACGTTGTCATTAATAATGGACATCGGAATAGCTGTTAAGAAGATAACAACCATGCTCCCAAAATATGTTCTCCCGGCAAGGACGTGTAGTTTTTTACCTTTCTCAGAGGAAACTGCTAAAGCAGCACAGATAAGGGCTACTGATCCGGCAAGGATGTGTATTGGTAGTAGAATCTGCATTTTGTTATGATGTATACTTAGTTAACACTAAGTATAGTATATTATGTTTACTATGTAAACATTACGTGAGTTTCATGTCATACCATAAGAAAAATCTTAAGGAGCAATTAGCTGATATCGCATTTGAATATTGTGAAGAGATTTCGTGGCAAAACATAAATATGAGATTGATAGCGAAGGAGGCAAAAGTTTCAACAACCGCTTTCTATAGACACTATAAGAATAAGAACGATCTTATGGCTGAGGTAATGCGGAAAGGTTATCAACTGTTAAATAAAGATATGAAAGATATCCATATGGATAAAGAAGGTTTCGTGGCTTACGGAGCCCAATACATAAAGTTTGGCTTGGAGCATCCACATATCTACGATTTAATATTTGGAAGCCCGGATATAGACAGGAAACTTTACCCCGATTTGCAGAAAGCATCACATATGGCATTTAACAGACTGGTTGATGGCGTAAGATCCTTTATGCCCGATAATTCTGAAAAAGAAATTATGATAAAAGCTTATCAGATATGGGCTTCAGTTCATGGGATAGTCGGAATTCTCAGGCATTCGGAAAAGGTTGGCAATAACACTGGAACACTTAAATGGATAAAAAATAATCTTGAAGGTTATTTGAAGATGACTACTTTTAGCTAGTTAATGTTGATGTATAAGTTACGTTGAATGGGCAGCTAATTTTCAAGCTATGACATGTTACTGATACTAGTCGCACACTGTGTAACAAGAAAATGGAAGTTTGTTGATATTAAAGAGTAATGTAAAGAGAAGATGTTGATTGTGGTAGATGATTGTGGTAGATAATAAGTTACACAAAACTATTTAGATGATCCGAAAGTATTGATCTTAAATAGTTTCTATATAGAGTTGCTATTGAGTGGGAATGATTCCGCGTCTGGCATTGCTGGCCACTGATAGCAATAAATCACACCTGACCCATTGTATTAAATGGGCTTTTCTTCTTAAAGAAGCATCTTGGCAGACTTTCCTACACAGTAGCCTGCCACCTGGGTGACGGGAGACTGAAAGGAATGAAGAAACACCTTAGTCGTTACATGTTTGTCATTGTGACTGCATTGCTACTCGCGTCGTGTGACGAGGAGCCTGCCACTGAACCGAACGACACCAGTGGCCGGCCGGTTAAATTGATCAACATCTCGGGCACCCATCATCAGAGTACGGCGCGCTATCCGGCGGTTATCGGTGCCGGCGAGCAGGTGGATCTCAGTTTCCCGGTAGGGGGTGTCATTCAAGAGTTGCCGGTCACCGATGCCGATCCAGTCGACAAGGGCGATTTGATTGCAAGACTCGATCCTCGCGATTTTGAAAGCAACGTGGCGGCTGCACGTGCGTCCTTCACGAATGCGGAAGAGGAGTATCAGCGTGCTGTCCGATTGGCCGAGCAGGATGCGATCGCACAAAGCGTCCTGGAGCAACGTAAGACGCAACGTGATGTTGCCAGGGCGAAGCTTGACAGCGCGGAGAAAGCATTGGCCGACTCCGTGCTGCGTGCACCGTTCTCAGGTGTGGTTGCGAGTATACCGGTGCGCAAACAGCAAACCGTCAGCCCTGGCACCAATGTTGCGACACTTATTAATGTTGCGGCTCTCGATGCCACGATCAACCTGCCGGCTAGCGTCGTTGCACAAGTTCCCACTCGGGAAAACCGCGGTGTTGTTGTTTTGCTGGAAGCGGCACCGGATCGCGAGATAGAAGCGCAATTCAGCGAGGCGAACCTGGTGGCTGATGCTACGTCGCAAACCTACGCCATTACCTTCCGCTTTGAAGCCCCCGCAGACTTGCTCATTCTGCCTGGTATGAATGCGACCGTGGAATTGACGTCTGGCGACAGCGGCGCGGCTCGCGGGTCGGTGTCAGTGCCATTGGCAGCCGTGCAAAGTGACGGCAACGGCCAGTACGTTTGGATCGTTGAGCGTGATGCGATGACCGTGTCGCGACGCTATATAGAGATGGCGACGGGGATTGGTGAGATGGTTGTGGTCACTTCAGGTCTATCGTTCGGCGATCAGATCGTTGGCGCCGGCGGTGCGTACCTGGCCGAGGGCATAAAGGTGACTCCTTGGATGGAGTAACTGATACGTCGAGTTTGTTGGGCCAAAGGATGCGCGCATGAATCTTGCCGAGTTCTCGATCAAGAACCAGCTCTTGAGCGTTATCGTCATTGCGCTCGCACTCGGTGGCGGTTGGCTGGCGTATCAGGATATGCCGCGCTTTGAGGATCCTGAGTTCACGATCCGAACCGCGCTGGTGATCACTCAATATCCCGGTGCGACACCGCTGGAAGTTGCCGAAGAGGTGACGGAACCCCTGGAGCGCGCGCTGCAGCAGCTGCAAGAGGTGGACGATATCGAGTCGACCTCGGTCTACGGTCGCTCTGAGATCAAGGTCAACATTAAGTACGAGTTCTCGCCGACGAAAGCGGACCTGCAACTTATCTGGACCAAGGTCCGCAACAAGGTCACGGACGCCGCCTTGTCCTTACCGCCTGGCGTCGGTACGCCGTACGTCAATGACGACTTCGGTGACGTGTACGGGCTCTACTATTTCCTGACCGGCGATGGATTCACGCCGGCGGAACTCCGGCGCTACGCGAAGACCTTGCAGAGCGAATTCTTGCAAGTCGATGGGGTGGCGAAGGTACGGCTCGACGGTGCGCTGAGCGAAGCAATCTTTGTCGAGATCTCGCAGCAGAATCTGAGGTCGCTCGGCAGTTCACTCAACAACATCTATCAAACGCTCGAGAAGCAAAACGCAGTGGTGTCGGCTGGTGAAGTCGATATCGGCGAGCAGCGTCTCACGATCCGGCCGAGTGGCGCGATTGATTCCGTTGAGGCCATTCAGAATCTTCTGATCGACACCGCCCAAGACGGGCGGCTGATTTACCTTCGAGACGTGGCGCACGTTTGGCGCGGCTACCAGACGCCGCCCTCGAAGCTCTATCGCTTCAACGGAAAACCCGCGATTGCACTGGGGGTGTCCGGTGTCCTGGGCGGCAACATTGTCAAAATCGGCAATGCCGTGGAGGCGAAGCTTGCCGATGCGGAAACACGTCGGCCCCTCGGCATGGAGCTGCATCAGTTCTATAACCAGGCACAGGAAGTACAGGAGGCGATGGACAATTTCGTTGTTAATGTGATCGCTGCGCTGGTCATCGTCATTGTCACTCTGTTGATTTTCATGGGTTTCAAGTCGGCCGTGGTGATCGGCGCAATGTTGTTGATCACGATCGCGGCAACGCTTGCGACGATGCAACTCGTCGATATTCCCATGCACCGGATTTCGCTGGGTGCCTTAATCATTGCTCTTGGCATGATGGTGGATAATGCGATTGTCGTGACCGAAGGCATTCTCGTTGGCGTCGGTCGTGGCGAGAAGAAGCTCGCGATCGCGAAACGTATCGTCACGCAGACCAAGTGGCCGCTGCTCGGCGGAACCCTGGTGGGAATCATAGCCTTTGCCCCGATCGGCTTCGCGCCGGGAGACACGGCTGAGTACACTGGCCATCTGTTCTGGGTAATCATGCTCTCGCTGCTGTTCAGCTGGCTCTTTGCTGTCACGCTCACGCCACTCTTCTGCTTCTGGCTGTTCAAGGAGAGCGCCGGCGGCACCGGCACCGAAGCCAAAGAAAACCGATTCTTCCGGGTCTACAAAGGATTTCTACGCACGGCGTTGGCTGGAAGGTTTTTAGTCGTTGCAGTCGTCATTGGTGTGTTCGCGACGTCGATGTGGGGCTTCCGGTTCGTGAAATCAGGTTTCTTCCCGTCGTCTACGTCGCCTCAAATGGTGGTGGACTACTGGCTGCCTCAGGGTGCGCGTATCGAACAAACTCAAAAGGACATTCAGGAGATCGAAGCCTACGTGCGTCAGCTCGATGGCGTGGTGGCCGTCGAAACCTCGATCGGTGCCGGCGGCATTCGCTACATGTTGATCTACGGGCCGGAACCGTCCAACGCGGCGTACGCGCAGTTATTGGTGCGTACCGAAGACTACCGGCAAATCGACGATCTTTTGGTCACGGTTCAAAACCACGTCGACCAACGCTATCCGAACGCCCAGGGCAAGGTGTGGCGCTTCGTACTCGGTCCGGGCGGCGGCTCAAAAATCGAGGCGACGTTTAGCGGTCCCGATCCTGCGGTTCTCCGCGGGCTCTCCGATCAAGCCAAGGCCATCATGGTGGAGGACGGCGGTGCGATCTCGATTAAGGATGACTGGCGTCAGCAGGTGAGCAGCATTGAGCCCATCTATTCCCACGTCAAAGGCCAGCGGGCCGGCGTTTCCCGCACCGATCTCGCTAACGCGATCGCCACCAACTTTTCCGGCACCACAGTGGGTGTCTACCGCGAAGGCGACGATCTGATTCCGATTGTCACCCGTGCGCCGCTCAACGAACGGGTCAGTGTGGATGACATTCGGGACATTCAAGTCCTGAGCTCGTTCACGGGACGCGCGGTCCCCATCGGTCAGGTGATCGATGGTTTCCAAACGGTTTGGGACAGCGGTTCGTTGAAGCGACTGGATCGTGTCTGGACCATCAAGGCACAGTCGGATCCGTTGCCGAGCGAATTGCCGTCCGAACTGTTGGGTCGAATCCGTGCAGACATCGAGGCCATCCCGTTGCCCCCCGGCTATGCGCTCAAATGGGACGGCGAGTATGGCAATTCCAGGGAGTCCAACGAAAATCTCGCGTCCACCATTCCAATCGGTTTTCTGGCGATGGTGCTTACGGTCGTGATCCTGTTTGGCAAGCTGCGACAGCCGGTGGTCATTTGGTTGGTTGTGCCTTTGGCATTCATTGGCGTCGTGCTTGGATTAGTGGTCACTCAGACACCGCTAGAGTTCATGGCGATCCTGGGGCTGTTGTCGTTGTCCGGTCTGTTGATTAAGAACGCCATTGTCCTGGTGGATCAGATTGACCTCGAAATCAAGGAAGGCAAGGCGCGCCTGGACGCTATCGTCAATGCGGCGGCCAGTCGTGTCCGGCCGGTAATGATGGGCACGCTCACGACTGTTTTGGGTGTGCTGCCGCTGTTTTTCGATGCCTTCTTCAAATCGATGGCGGTGGTGATCGTTTTCGGTCTGACGTTCGCCACCTTGCTGACCCTCATTATTGTCCCTGTGTTTTACGCACTCTTCTTCCGAGTGCGCGCGGAGGAGGTTGTCCATGCTTAGTCGAGTTGTGCTCGTTGCCTTCCTGGGAGCGTTGTTGACGGGTTGCGTGCCCCCGTCGCAAACCGAGGTTGAGGCCGGCGTGGATCATGTGACCGGCGAGGCGTTGCCATCGGTTTCGCAAGCCTGGCGCACCGCCGGCGTTGAGGGGCCGGTTCAGGTCGGTTGGATCACGTTGTTCAATGACCCTGTGCTCTCCGCGCTGGTGGCCGAGGCGCAGGCCCACAACCTCAACCTCGCGGTGGCAGCGGCTGGGGTTGAGCAGGCGCAGGCGTTGGCCCGGCAAGCGGGCGCGAGTCTGACGCCGGACCTCAGTCTGACCTTGGGCGCGACCCGAGGCGGTCAGCTCGATGGAGATGCGCCAGGGCCGGCCAGTACGCTCAATGCAGGCGTTCAGGTGGCGTGGGAGGCCGATCTGTGGGGCCGGATTCGCTCCGGGGTAGCGCAGGCCACGGCTTCCGCACAGGCCGCAGCAGCGGACTATCGCTTCGCTCAGTACTCAGTGGCTGCCAATACGGCGATCGCCTATTTCACGGCAATTGAGGCCAACCTGCAGACACAGATCGCCAAGGACAACCTTGGGGTGCTCGAGAATACCCATCGCATCGTCCAGGCCCAGTACAACGAAGGTATGGCGTCGGCCCAGGACCTCGCGCTCTCGAAATCGGACTTCGCCGCGGCTCAAGAGCAGGTCGTGATGCTCGAAGGCGCTTCCCGGGATGCCCTTCGTGCGCTGGAGCTCTTGCTGGGACGCTACCCGGGCGCGGCCCTGGCCGTTCGGAGCACGCTGCCGGCCGTGCCGGCGGCGGCGCCGACCGGTGTACCATCCGAGCTCCTGGAGCGTCGTCCGGACCTGGTCTCGGCCGAGCGACGCGTGGCTGCTGCATTTAACGCGGTGAACCAGGCGAAAGCGGCGCGCCTGCCAACGTTGAGCCTCACCGGAAACCTGGGTGGCACGTCAGGCGAGTTGTCGAATCTGCTCAATCCCGCCAATGTTGCATGGAGTGCGGGGGTCAGCTTGTTGGCGCCGCTCTTCGACGGCGGTCGGCGCCGCGAGAACGTCACCATCGCCAATGTACAGCAGGAAGCGGCGCTCGCTCAATACGCGGAGGCAGCACTTCGGGCCTTCGCCGATGTTGAGTCTGCGCTTAATCAAGGTGAAGTTCTTTCCGATCGTAACGATGCGCTTCAGGAAGCCGCAGACCAGGCCGCCAAGGCGTATCGACTCGCCGAGCTTCGCTACCGGGAAGGCGAGACCAGCTTGATCGATTTGCTAACGATTCAACAACGGGTGATTGGGACGCGGAGTTCGTTGTCGTCGGTACAACGCTTGTTGCTTCAGCAGCGCGTGAATCTCAATCTCGCCTTGGGCGGCAGCTGGAAGTAGCCTCGCGCTGCAGCCGTCTCCCGTCACCAGGTCCGCCTCGAGAGCTTTCTCGCCTGCACGGTGGGTATGGTCGTCTTCTTTGTTGGTATGAGGCTCAATCGGCGGGTTGCGATCTTGCGCGCCTGCAATATCCCGGAACCTGTAACCGGCAGGTGGGCCGCCGTGCGGACCGCACGGTTCTCCATGTTGGGCTCAATATTGAGATCGCCCACTCATATTTTCTTCGTGAGTGAGTTCACTTAACAGGGCATCAACCTCCGGGCATCTTGAAATCGCACTGGACGTCCGATTACCTGTTACAGATGAAGGAGGTATATGCCTCGGTTTTCTTTTCTTTATTTCTTGTTCAGGAATTTTTCCAGCAATCCCCTGTTGGTGGCAAGCTCCTCTTTTCCTTTATCGGTAATGGCGTAGCGTGCGTATCCGATCCGTTGGAGCAGGCTGGCCTGGAACAGGCTGGTGATTGCCCCATGTGTTTTGCTGCCGACTTTTGTCCGTCGTTTCGATGGGATCATTGCCTCTCGTTCTTCCTGGGACAGGTTGGCGTCGTCGGATACTCTTTCTATTGCCTTTTCAGGAATAATGGTCCCCTCATTGCTATAGTTGAGTATCAGGAGTTTCAGGGTTGCTGAGTCGGGCATGGGCATGTCGTGCTCTCCTTGTGATTTTTGTGAGAGATCAATCGTTTATTGATGAGAATACCATTGTTGCTTATTTTGCATTGAAAATCAACCGTTTACTACTGCGCGTCCGGGGGGCGGGAAATTGGTGGTCTGAGAAGCCCTGTCGCCGGCGCGTATTTTTCATCTTCAAACGTTTGAAACGTGATACAAGTATTCAGGATCAAGCACTTATAGGGCATACCGGTGTCGGGAAATGTTTCAAAAATTGTACACAGGTGGTTCTATTGCGCGGGAATAGTGCCGGGACGCCGGCTGCGCGCGGGAATAGTGCCGGGACGCCGGCTGCCGGCGCCGTCCCGGGCGCAGTGGCGTGCGAGGCGCTGGTCACGGAACGGCCCTTCGGTATAAAATCCGTGCCCGATGGGTCCCGGCATCACCTTGCGGACCTGCCCGTTGGTTTGTTGAATGGAGGGAGGATTGAATCGGCCACAGGCGATCCTGGCATTGGAAGACGAGTCTGTTTTCCATGGCTATTCCATAGGTGCCCTGGGACAGGGCATGGGGGAGGTGGTATTCAATACTGCAGCGACCGGCTACCAGGAAATCCTCACGGATCCGTCCTATTGTCGTCAGATCGTCGCTTTTACGCAGCCCCATATCGGCAACGTCGGCACCAATGAGGAAGACGCGGAGTCCGACCGGATTTACGTTAGCGCCCTGGTGGTGCGCTCTTTTTCGGAATTATGCAGTAATTGGCGCAGCCGTGAGTCCCTGGACGACTACTTGCAGCGCCACGGTATCGTTGGTATCACGCAGGTCGATACCCGCCGCCTGACCGTCTTGCTGCGCGAGCGGGGAGCCTTGCGGGGCTGCATCATGCCGGGAGGGGAGGGGCAGGCGGCGGCCGCGGTGGAGTCCGCCCGGCGCGTTCCGCGTTTGGACGGGCTCGATTTGACCGGTGAGGTGGGTACCCGCACGGCTTACGAATGGCGCGAAGGCGGGTGGCGGGTTCCGGAGTCGGCAAAGCCCGATGGCGGCCCGTGGCGGGTGTTTGTCTATGATTACGGCGTCAAGCGCAATATTCTGCGTATTTTGACGGACTTGGGGAGCCAAGTAACGGTGGTACCGCCGCGCACTCCGGCCGTTGAGCTGCTGCGCGAACACCCGGAGGGTATTTTCCTCTCCAATGGTCCCGGCGACCCGGCCCCCTGCGACTATGCGGTCGAAAACATCCGCTCCCTGCTCGCCGCCCGGGTACCTACCTTCGGTATTTGTCTGGGGCATCAGCTGCTGGCTCTGGCGGAAGGGGCGCAAACGGTGAAGATGAAGTTCGGTCATCATGGTGCCAATCACCCCGTGCAGGATCTGGAAAGCGGAAGAGTATTGATCAGCAGCCAAAACCACGGTTTTACCGTGGAGGAACGCAGTTTGCCGGCTACCTTGCGCGTGACGCACCGCTCCCTGTTCGATGGCACGGTACAGGGCGTATGCCACGTCAAGGCTCCCGCCGCTGGGTTCCAGGGGCATCCCGAGGCTAGTCCCGGACCGCATGACGTGAGCCCGATCTTTCAGCGTTTCATCGACTTCATGCGTCAGCGCCGGCGGACGACCGCGTAGCATTCATTATGCCCCGGTGCACTGATTTCGATTCTGTTTTGATCATCGGCGCGGGTCCGATCGTGATCGGGCAGGCCTGTGAGTTCGATTATTCCGGCACCCAGGCTTGCCGCGCCCTGAAGGAGGAGGGCTACCGCGTTATTTTGGTCAACTCTAATCCCGCCACGATCATGACCGATCCGGAGCTCGCTGACGCTACCTACGTGGAGCCGCTGCATTGGCAAAGTGTGGCTGAGATCATCAAAAATGAGCGTCCGGGCGCCCTGCTGCCGACCATGGGCGGGCAAACCGGACTGAACTGTGCCCTGGAGTTGGATCGACAGGGCGTACTGCAGGAGCATGGCGTGGTGCTGATCGGAGCCTGCCGTGAATCCATTATCAAGGCGGAAGACCGGGATCAGTTCGGGCAAGCCATGCGCCGGATCGGCTTGACTATACCCGACTCTTTCGCCGTCTCCAGCATGGATCAGGCCTGGCAGTGCCATGAAAAGATCGGTTACCCGGTCATCATACGTCCGTCCTTTACGCTGGGAGGCAGCGGTGCTGGCGTGGCCCGCAACCGCGAAGAGTTCGCCGAGTTGTGCGAGTACGGCCTGGATGTTTCGCCCAGTCACGAAGTTTTGTTGGAGCGCTCGGTGCTGGGCTGGAAAGAGTACGAGTTGGAAGTGGTGCGAGACCGGGCCGACAACTGCATCATCGTATGTTCCATAGAGAACTTGGATCCAATGGGGTTGCACACCGGTGATTCCATTACCGTGACTCCGGCGCAGACGCTGACCGACAAGGAGTATCAGCGCATGCGCAACGCTGCCATTGCAATCCTGCGCGAGATCGGCGTGGACACCGGAGGTTCCAACGTACAGTTCGCGATCAACCCGGAGGACGGGCAGATGGTGGTCATTGAGATGAATCCGCGCGTCTCACGATCTTCCTCGCTGGCTTCCAAGGCGACCGGATTTCCGATTGCCCGGGTGGCGGCCAAACTGGCAGTTGGATACACGCTGGATGAACTGGCTAACGAGATTACCGCCGGTGCCACGCCTGCTTCGTTTGAGCCCGTGATCGACTATGTGGTGACCAAGATCCCGCGTTTCGATTTTGAAAAATTTCCGCAGGCTGATGATCGTTTAACCACGCAGATGAAGTCCGTTGGCGAGGTCATGGCGATAGGCCGTTCCTTTCAGGAATCGCTGCAAAAAGCCATGCGCAGTCTGGAGACCGGGGTACTGGGCCTGGATGAACAGATTCAAGACCCCAAGCCGGATGACCTGGCGGGCATTCGCCGTGAACTGCAGGCACCGGGCAGCAATCGCCTGTGGTACGTGGCGGACGCGTTCCGCCACGGTATGAGCCGGGAAGAGGTGTACCAGCACACCCGCATTGACCACTGGTTCCTGTTCCAAATCCAGGACCTGGTGAAAGAGGAGAAACTCGTGCGCAAGGAAGGCGAGGCGGGGTTGAGTGCGGAGCGCATGCGCGACCTTAAGCGCAAAGGGTTTTCTGATGCGCGGTTGGCAGCGCTGTTGAGAATGAGTGCTGCGTGGCTGCGCGAATTGCGCCTGTCCCTGGGGGTGCGTCCTTCCTATCTGCGAGTTGATTCCTGCGCCGCCGAATTTGCCACGAACACGGCTTATCTCTATTCCAGTTACGAGAATCACTGCGAGGCGGCAGTGGATGATCGGCACAAGATCATGATCCTGGGAGGAGGACCTAACCGCATCGGCCAGGGCATTGAGTTTGACTATTGCTGCGTGCACGCGGCGCTGGCGCTGCGGGAGGAGGGCTATGAGACCATCATGGTCAACTGCAACCCGGAGACGGTGTCTACTGATTATGATATTTCCGATCGCCTGTATTTTGAGCCGTTGACGCTGGAGGACGTGTTGTCGATTGCGGAATTGGAACGGCCGGAAGGGATCATAGCCCAGTACGGCGGGCAGACACCGCTGAAACTGGCCCGTCCCCTGGAACAGGCGGGATTTCAGATCATCGGTACCTCTCCCGAATCGATTGACCTGGCCGAAGATCGCGCACGCTTCCAGCAATTGCTGAAGCGCCTGCGTTTGCAACAGCCTTCCAATCGCATCGTGCGCACCGCCGAGCAAGCCCTGCGGCAGGCGCGGGAGATCGGTTACCCACTACTGGTGCGTCCATCTTATGTACTGGGCGGGAGGGCGATGGCGCTGGTTTGTAATGAGCAGGAATTGAAGACTTACCTGAAAACGGCTTCCCGATGCCTGGACGGAGGACCCGTGCTGCTGGATTGTTTCCTGCAGGACGCCGTTGAAGTGGACGTGGACGCCGTGGCGGACGGGAAGGAGGGGCTCATCGGCGCAGTGATGGAGCACATTGAGCAGGCCGGTATTCATTCCGGAGATTCCGCTTGCTGCCTGCCACCGCATAAATTGTCGTCGGCCATTCAAGAGCGCTTGATCGGGCAAGTGCGCCTGCTGGCCGCCGAACTGAAGGTGGTGGGTCTGATCAACGTGCAGTTCGCCATCCAGGATCAACAGATTTATCTGCTCGAAGTGAACCCCCGCGCCTCCCGCACGGTCCCCTTCATCTCCAAGGCGACCGGCGTCCCCCTGGCACGGGTGGCGGCGCGCTGCATGGTCGGAATTAGCCTGCAAAGGCAGGGGTTGAGCGGCTTTCTGCAGCCCGCACATTACGCGGTCAAAGAGGCGGTGTTCCCATTTAACAAGCTGCCCGGCGTGGACCCCTTGCTCGGCCCGGAAATGCTCTCCACCGGCGAAGTCATGGGAATCGGCAAGAGTTTTGCGCAAGCCTTCTACAAGGCGGCGCAGGCCGTGCACCAGGAGCTGCCCGATTCAGGACTGGCTTTTTTCAGCGTGCGGGACGTGGACAAGCCTGCCGCTTGCCGGATCGGCGAAGCTTTGAGCGCCATGGGCTTTTGCTTATGCGCGACTCGAGGGACTGCCAGGGCGTTGCGCAAACACGGTTTGGAGTGCCGGATGGTGAACAAGGTGCTTGAGGGCCCGCCGCACATCGTGACTATGCTGCAAAACGATGAGATTTGTTTTATTGTCAATACTACCGAAGGTAGACAGGCCATTGCCGATTCCTACACGATTCGGCGCACCGCTCTGCAGCGTAACGTATTTTATACCACCACGATCGCAGGAGCGGATGCCATGATGCAGGCGATCCGCGCCGGCGGTTCCGGGTCGGTCGTGTGTTTACAGCAGTTATATGAGACCAAGCAGGGAGGGGAAGAAGAAAATGAGCGATCGATGTTTGCTGACCGCTGAGGGAGCGAAAGCGCTACGCCTGCGGGTGGAGCGGATGAAAGGGGAGGATCGTCCGCGCTTGTCTCAGGCGATCGCCGAGGCGCGTGCCCACGGTGACCTGAAAGAGAACGCCGAATACCACGCCGCCCGCGAGGAACAGAGTTTCCTGGAAGCTCGTATCGCCGAGTTGGAAGGGGTACTGGCAAAGGCACAGATCATCGACGTATCCAACCTGGATGCCGGCGGCCGCGTAGTATTCGGCAGCACCGTGGAATTACTGCGTCCGGACGGCAAGAAGGGGAAACGGATCTGCTACCGGATCGTAGGCGAGGCCGAGGCTGACATAGAGCAGATGCGGATTTCTATCTCTTCACCTATTGCCCGCGCCTTAATCGGCAAGGAAGCGGGTGACGAGGTGGAAGTGCAAACTCCAGGTGGTTGCAGCAGCTATGAGATCGTGAGTGTGCGCTATGAGTGACATTTGCCCGGCGGCTTTGGTACCGGCGGCCCGCCGGATTGCGGGCATCCTTGCCGCCGCACCCGGCCGGGAAATTGTCCGTGCACCGACTGCCTGACAGGCAACAGGAGCCGGGTGGGGTCCGTGGCGGCCGAATGGAGCGCCGCCTTTTGATCACAGATGAAGTCTAAGCGGGCGGCGTCCGCGACCGGCTGCGATGCCCGCAAACGGACTGCCCGGGCATCCGGCGGGCGGCGGCCTGATTTCTACGCCAGCCAGGCGCAGGCCGCAGGCTATCGCTCACGCGCCGTCTATAAGCTGATGGAGATCGACCGGCGCGACCAGTTATTAAAACCCGGCTACTGTGTGCTCGATCTGGGCGCCGCGCCCGGCAGTTGGTCGCAATACGCCGCCGCGCAGACGAGGCCGGCCGGATGGGTTCTGTCGGTTGACTCCGTTCCCATACAGCCTATTCCCGGCGTACAGTTGTTGCAGGCGGACGTTACTGCTCCCGAGGCGCTACGGCAGTGCCGGAAAATCCTGGGCGCCCGGCGCTGCGATTTGGTTCTGTCGGATCTGTCTCCCGGCCTGAGCGGCATCCGCGACGCCGACCAGGCCCGCATGCGTGTTTTGGCAGAGCAGGCCCTGCGTTTCGCACGGGAATTGTTGAGTCCGAACGGACGCCTGTTGATCAAGCTGTTTCACGGATCCGAGTGTGAACCGTTTCGCGCCTTGCTGCGGCGGGATTTTGGACGCGTTCTGGTACGCAAGCCCCGCGCTTCACGGGCCCCCTCGCGGGAGATTTATCTGCTCGCCCGCGAGCCTATAGGCTGCGCGGCGCATTGACGGGGCAGCCCGGAGAATATTTTCCGGCGCTTGCGCACCGGTTGCGGGGATGACGAGTCGGTCGCGATTTCCGTTCCGGTGCCGCTGCTCAGGACAGGCCGCGAAAAGCCAGGCTCATCAGCCCTAAAGTGACCAGTATAATCGGCACGCCGCGAAAGGCGGATGGGATCTGCGCCATGTTGGTTTGCAGGCGCTCATGCAGTCCGCTGAACAATATCAATACCAGGGAAAAGCCGAGTCCGTAGCCCAGGCCACGCCCCATTTCATGTAGCAGTCCCGCCGGCGCAGCGGCGTTGAGCAGCGCCACTCCGACCAGCGCGGCATTGGCGATCATCAGCGGTATCAGGACCGCATAGCGTTTCCCAGCCTCGCCGGGTCGCCGCTGCAACAGCCGTTGTACCGGAACCGACAGGGCGGCCATGACCGGCAACAGCAGCCAGGCGAGCAGGTCTTCCGCCTGCAGCGGCTGCAGCAGCCAATTCCGCAAGATCCAAGCCAGTCCCGCGCCCAGCGTCAGCAACACAGTGGTACCGAGCGCCAGCGGTAGCGTCAGTTCCAGCCGCCGGGAGCTCGCCTGTATCGTGTAGGCACCCAGCAGATACTCCAGCACCAGGTTGTCTGCCAGCGCGGTCAGCAGCAGGATGTTGAACAGATCACTCATGGCTATGACCTTGCGCAGCGCTTACCGGATGCGCATGCCCGGCTCGGCGCCACTGTCGGGGGCAAGCAGAAAGATACCGCCGGATTCCGCACCGTCTGCGGCCAGTATCATGCCTTCGGAGACTCCAAAACGCATCTTGCGCGGCTCCAGGTTGGCAACCACTACTGCCAGGCGGCCCTCAAGTTGCCGCGGCGTGTAAGCGCCGCGGATGCCCGCAAACACCGTGCGCCGTTCCTTCCCCAGATCCAGCTGCAACTGGAGCAGGCGCTCGGCGCCGTCCACTGTTTCGGCACGGATAATGCGTGCTACCCGCAGGTCGATGCGCATAAAGTCATCAATCCCGACCGGGGTCGGTTGTTCCGTTGAGCGCGCCGCCTCCGGGCTTCGCTGGCCCTCTGGAGCCAAGTCCGTCCGCGCTTCTTTGAGCATGGCGTCGATGCGCTTTTGTTCTATGCGCTGCAGCATCGGCTGAAAGGGGGCGATCTGGTGTGCCAGCAGCGGCTGTTGCGCGTCTTGCCAGTGCAGCGGGTCAATCGACAGAAAACTTTCGGTTGCCCGTGCCGTCACCGGCAGGACCGGCTTCAGGTAGATCATCAACTGGCGGAAGCAGTTTAGCCCGGTGGCGCAGATTGCCTGCAACTCGGCGTGGTCTCCCTTTTTGGCCAGTTCCCAGGGGCGCTGCCGCGTGATGTATTGATTGCCTTGATCAGCCAACTGCATGATCTCGCGCATGGCGCGGGAAAATTGCCGGCCCTCGTAGGCGGCGGCAATGGACTCGGCGGCGGCGGCACATTCCTCAAACAGTGCCGGCTCGTGCAGCCGCTCTCCCAGTTGGCCGCCGAAGTGGCGGTGAATGAAGCCGGCGCAGCGGCTGGCGAGGTTGATCACCTTGCCGATCAGATCGGAATTGACCCGGCTGATAAAGTCATCCATGCTCAGGTTGATATCACTGACGCTGTGATCCAGGCGAAAGGCGAAGTAGTAGCGCAAGTATTCCGGATTCAGATGATTGAGATAGGCGCGGGCAGTGATGAAGGTGCCGCGTGACTTGGACATCTTTTGACCGTCGATGGTCAGAAAGCCGTGCGCACAGATCGCGCTTGGGGTGCGAAACCCGCTGCCTTTCAGCATGGCGGGCCAGAACAGACCGTGAAAGTAGATAATGTCCTTGCCAATGAAGTGATACAGCTCAGTGTCGCCGCCGGGTTTCATATAGGCGTCGAAGTCGATGCCTTCCCGGTCGCACAGGTTGCGAAAGCTGGCCAGGTAACCGATGGGAGCGTCCAGCCACACGTAGAAATACTTATCCTTGGTATCGGGGATGCGAAAGCCGAAATACGGCGCGTCCCGTGAAATGTCCCACTCTTTCAGACCGGAATCGAACCACTCCTGGATCTTGTGGGCTACCTCGCTTTGCCGGCAGCCGGTCTGGATCCACTCGCGCAGCATGCCTTCAAAGGCCGGCAGATCGAAGAAATAATGCTCTGACTCGCGTTCCACCGGCTTGACGCCGGAAAGCGCCGAGACCGCGTCGATCAGTTCGGTAGGGTTGTAGGTCGCGCCGCAGGCTTCGCAGCTGTCGCCGTATTGTTCCGCCGACTTGCAGCGCGGACAGCGTCCGCGGATGAACCGGTCCGGCAGAAACATGCCGCGCTCGGGGTCGTATGCCTGGTGGATTCGGCGCCGGCGGATGTATCCGGCCTCATCCAGCTTGCGGTAGATGTGCTCGGCATAGCTGCGATTCTCCGGCGAATGGGTGCTGTAGTAGTTGTCGAAGCAGATGAAAAAGTCCTGAAAGTCCGTCTCATGCTCGTGGCGGAAGCGTTCGATCAATTGCTCCGGACTCAGCTTTTCCTGCTCGGCGCGCAGCATGATCGGAGTGCCGTGGGCGTCTTCGGCGCACACGTAGTAGCACTGGTGTCCGTGCAGGCGCTGAAAGCGGGCCCATATATCGGTTTGTATGTACTCTACCATGTGGCCCAGGTGGATTGGGCCATTGGCGTAGGGCAGGGCGCTGGTTACCAGGATTTTTCGCCGGGATAAACTCATGTCGTTAGCATGTCGTTATCCGGTTCCGGTCGGTGCCTGCAAGACCCGTGCATGAGGAGATTGTCATTTTCGATAATCCTTCTAATAGCGCAGGTTTTCGCTGTGCCACCGTTCGCCGTCGCAGGGGATGCGGTATCCAGTGCGTGACCGCAGCAGCAAGATCCGACCGCCGTCGTCCGGGCAGCCTTGCGGGCGGGTAGAGATGGACGGGGCCCGCATCCGCTGACGGGTGCTGCGGGTCCTTTGCCTGGAGTCTGGACCTCGCTATAATGATAGCATGAGTTTGACGCGGACCGTATTCCCGACCCCTGCCAAGCTTTATGTCCCGCCGGATGGCGCGGTTCTTGTGCAGGGCCGGGGTGTATGCCGGCGCAACAAAAGCATGGTGCTGCCGTAGCGCAATAAGTCCGGCGGGGCAAAGATCGGCGCGCGGCCGGGAGGTGCCGGCACTTGGGCGTTTGCCCGCGGCCGGCGGAGGATTTTCAGCCTGCTGATGCCGCTTGGTCGGGTTCTGCAGACGGGGCAGACGCCTGACGGGAGCCGCCACGTGCGGTTGCGCCCGCCACGCTCGCCGGCTTGAGTGCGTGCGAAAGCGGTAGACGGTCTCTGGGTTTGTGATCTGCACGGTACGGTCCTGGCAGATATAATCACCTGGAGCGCCTTGGGAAGCGTCTGCCCCGGCGAATGCGGCGGCGGGTTCATTGGTGGACCTGATGGATGCAAAGGTCGTAGCCCGTTCCAGTGCGCCGTCATGGACCGCCCTGCAGCGGTTGGTGATTCAGAATAGGTCGAGGATAATCCTCATTATGGTAGAACAGCCCGATACAAAATCCAGTCTGGAGAGCATACAAGACGCCGTGAAAGCCGTTTTGGCCGACTGCCAGGATCCGTACCTGGAAAAAGATCTGCTGAGCGCGGACTTGGTAAAGCGGCTTGAAATACAAGACGGACAGCTTAGCCTCAGTGTGGAACTGCCCTACCCGGCAGGTGCCTGGCGGCAGCGCTTAAGCAGCGAGTTGCAGGTGCGTCTGCAGGCCTTGGAGCAGGTGCGGCAGGCCGAAGTCGAGGTAAGCGTGCGGTTGCGTTCACACGCGGTGCAGCGCGGAGTCAAGCCGTTGCCCGAGGTGAAAAATATCATCGCCATTGCTTCCGGCAAGGGTGGCGTAGGCAAGTCCACCACGGCCGTGAACCTGGCGCTGGCGCTGCAGGCGCAAGGAGCCTGCTGCGGCATTCTGGATGCGGATATTTACGGTCCCAGCCAGCCGATGATGCTCGGTTGCAGCGACCGGCCGGAGACGCCGGACGGCCAATCGATGCAGCCGCTGTGCCGCTATCAGCTGCAGTCTATGTCTATCGGCTACCTGGTTGATGAGCAAACGCCGATGATTTGGCGCGGCCCGATGGCGACCTCGGCGCTGCGCCAACTCGTGCACGATACCCGCTGGCAGGAGTTGGATTACCTGATCGTGGATCTGCCACCGGGCACCGGTGATATACAGCTTAGCCTGTCGCAGCAGATCCCGCTTAGTGGGGCGATCATCGTCACTACGCCGCAGGATATCTCTTTGCTGGACGCCCGCCGGGCGCTGCAAATGTTCGAGAAAGTGAAAGTGCCCGTGCTGGGGCTGGTGGAAAACATGAGCGTGCACGTGTGCCGGAACTGCGGCCATGAGGAGCATATTTTCGGCGCCGGCGGGGGGGAACGGATGGCGCAGCAGTACGGAATCCCGCTGCTCGGTTCCTTGCCTCTGGATGCGCAAATCCGTGAAGGGGTGGACAACGGCAAGCCTACCGTTGCCGTGCAGCCAGATTCCGCCGTGGCGCATAGCTATTGCGAGATCGCCCGCCGGGCGGCGGCGCGGCTCGCGCTGCAGGCGGTGGACTACAGCGCCCGCATCCCCCGGATCGTGATCGAACCGGCAGCCGGCAAGGAAGCTCCTGCCGGACCGCTCGCAGACTCTGCCGGGAAAACTGCCGGACGGTCGTAATTCATGTTAGACCGGTGCGGGGAGAGCGTGCTGCCGGAACGAGCCAGGCGGGCGCATGTCGATTAAATCAGATCGCTGGATCCGTCGCATGGCGCTGGGACACGGCATGATCGAGCCCTTCCAGGAGGAACAGATCAAGCATGACGCGGGCCGCGGACGGGTTTCCTACGGAGTATCGAGCTATGGCTACGACGTGCGCTGTGCCGAGGAATTTCGCGTGTTTACCAATATCCACTCGGCGATTGTGGACCCGAAGCACTTCGATCCCAGCAGTTTTGTCGAGGTGCGCGGCGCGGTTTGCCTGATACCGCCCAATTCCTTTGTGTTGGCTCGCACCATTGAGTATTTCCGCATTCCCCGCAACGTGCTGACCCTGTGCGTGGGCAAATCCACTTATGCCCGTTGCGGAATCATCGTCAACGTAACGCCGCTGGAGCCGGAATGGGAGGGGCACGTGACGCTGGAATTTTCCAATACTACTCCGCTGCCTGCCAGGATTTACGCGAACGAAGGCGTCGCCCAGGTATTGTTTCTCGAATCCGACGAGCCGTGCGAGATCTCGTATCGCGATCGGAAAGGGAAATACCAGGGACAGACCGGTGTCACGCTGCCCAGGATTTGATGCCGCCGGTGCGTTCCCGCCATGTTCGCTGTTGCCAATCCATTACTCCGTTAGTGTCCGTGGTAGCGAGGCCCCAGGCCGCCCAGGTTTTTTGCCGCCAGTGCAGTCCTTGAATCGATGCGGGGTGGGGTACGGTTTCGCAACAGTGGGCAGGTGTCCCGGTTCCCAGCCGGAAGATCGATTGGGAACTCGCCTGGCATCCGGTATGGGCAGCGGAAGATAGCATTGGGCGGGGCGTCGGTGCGCCGGGCAGCGTGCCCGGCGGCAGCATGAGGAGGCTAGAGAAATATGCCAGCTCCCATGTTCCCCATCTTTCTGTGCGTTGAGGGGCGCCCATGCCTGGTGGTGGGTGGTGGCTCGGTGGCGGCGCGCAAGATTCAGCGCCTGTTGGCGGCGGGAGCCGAAGTGCGCGTGGTTGCCCGGCAATTATGTCCCGAACTGGAACGGTTATGCACCGAGGGCCGCCTTCATCACCTGGGCGAAGGCTTTTGCGAACGGCATCTGGCGTCGGTGGCACTAGTGATATGCGCTACCGACGACGTTGAACTGAACCGCTCCATCAGCGTACAGGCCCGTGCCCGCTCGCTGCCGGTCAACGTGGTCGATCAGCCCGAACTGTGCACCTTCACCACGCCGGCGCTGGTAGAGCGTCTGCCGTTGCAGATCGCGGTGGGGACCGGCGGGGCGGCCCCTATGTTGGCGCGTCGTCTGCGTACCTGGCTGGAGGCGTCTGTGCCCGCCGGATACGGCTCCATGGCTAATTTGATGGGCCGTTTCCGTGCATCGGTGCAACGAAAATTTGCCGATGCGCGTGGCCGCCGCCGTTTCTGGGAGCGCGTGTTGGACGGTCCGATTCTGGAATTGATGCTGAGTGGCCGCCCGGAGCGGGCAGCGGAGTTGCTGCAGGCGGCACTGGAGCAGGATGTCCCCCCGGTGTTAGGCGAGGTGTACCTGGTTGGCGGCGGTCCCGGAGATCCCGATCTGTTGACGTTGCGTGCGCTGCGCCTGATGCAGCAGGCCGACGTGGTGATCTACGACCGCCTGATTGCATCCTCGATCGTCGATTTGGCGCGCCGCGACGCGGAGCGCATCTACGTGGGCAAGGAACGGGATTGCCATACCGTGCCGCAGCAGGAGATCAATCAGCACATGGTGAAGCTGGCTCGCGCCGGACAGCGCGTGCTGCGCCTGAAAGGAGGGGATCCCTTTATCTTCGGCCGTGGCGGAGAAGAGATCGATAGCTTGGCTGAGCAGAGGATCCCGTTTCAGATCGTGCCTGGGATCACTGCCGCCTCCGGCTGCTCCTGTTACGCTGGGATCCCTTTGACACACCGTGATTACGCCCATTCATGCGTGTTTGTCACCGGGCACCTGAAGGACGGTCGCATTGATTTGAATTGGCAGGCCCTGGTGCAGCCGCGGCAAACGATCGCGGTCTACATGGGTGTACAGGCCCTGGAAGTATTGTGCGACAGTCTGATCGAACATGGCATGCCGACATCAACCCCGGTAGCGTTAATTGAGCGCGGCACCACCTCGCGGCAACGGGTTCACGTCGGGGCCCTGCGCGATTTGCCTGGGTTGGGGCGCCGTCGGCAAGTGCGGGCGCCGGCCATCATCATCATTGGCGAAGTCGTAAAGCTACGGCAAAGTCTGAGTTGGTTCCAGCCGGGCCCGGTCGAGTCCGTTGATGAGGGACTGTAATGATGAGTCCCCACCCGCCTCACTGCCGTGACCGAAAGGAGCCGCGTAGCGTCAGCCCCGTGTCTTGCGGAGAATGGCGCCGCGCATGGCGCGATGCCTGCCCGCTACGGTACGCACGGGCGCATCCCGCGCCGTTACCGGGGACCTGTTTGTGCCGCGGGACCGGATCGGTAGGCTAATGTTCCTTTTCCAGCGTGTGGATGGCCGCCAACAGGGTTTGCAGGCGGGTATCGGCGTCATCTGTCTCCAATATCATCTGCCGTTTGCCCACGGTCAGCGGCAGGAGCTCCGCCAGGCGGTAACTCAGCCAGTGCGGATCCCGCAGTTTCTCCAACTCCGTTTGACCTAAGACCAGGTTTTTCTTTTTTACCTGTTGGATCAGGTAGCGCAGGCAGGCTTTCAGGCTGGAGGGCTGCCGCCGGCAGGGCTTCTCCTTGCGCCAGTCGACTTCCACCTCGTTCAGGCCGTTTTTCCTATGACTGCGCCACTGTATGCTAAAGCGCTCTACGCCTCGGCAGTGGATCCCCAACAAACCATCACTGAGTTGATCCCAGTCAAAGATCTGCACGTAGGTTCCGACCGAGCAGACTTTGCTCTGCGGGTCGGTTTCTTTGCCGTCTTCGATTAAACAGATGCCAAAACCGGTTTCGGCGCGCAGGCACTCCCGTATCATGTCCAAGTAGCGCGGCTCGAAAATGCGCAAAGTGACGAGGCTCCCCGGAAACAGGACCAGGCTCAAAGGAAACAGGGGGATCTTTTTTACGGTTTGTTCTCCAGTTGCGCAAGCAGGTGCTGCCGCAGCCCGCCAAACGTGCCGTTGCTCATAAGCACTATCATATCACCGGCGCGTGCGCAATTGCTCAGTTGCAGGCTTAATTCATCGACGCTGCCGCACACTTGGTAATTTCGCCTCGATCCTTGCATCGCCTGTGCCATGTTCCAGCACAGGGCCGGGGGCTGATACAGGAAAATCCGGTCGGCTTCCTGCAGGGAGCCCGCCAGTTGGTCCTGGTGGATGCCCAGCCGCATTGTGTTGGAGGCGGGTTCCAGCGCAGCCAGGATACGGCGCTTTCCGGCAGTTGCGCGCAGGGCGTCCAGGGTAGCGCGGATGGCAGTAGGGTGGTGGGCGAAATCATCGTACAGATCCACGCCGCCTACCGCGGCCAAGTGCTGCAAACGCCGCTGCACGGGGCGGAACGTGTCCAGGTAACGGCAGCAGTCGGCACCGGTCAGTCCCTCGCCTGTGGCGGCGGAGATCGCCGCCAATGCGTTGCAGGCATTGTGTTTGCCAAACAATTCCCATTCGATGCGCCCTGCGCATTGCCCCTGTTCCAGTACTTCAAAGCAGCGCCAGTCGGCGCTGAGCGCCCGCGCCTGCCAGCGCCCGCCGGCGCCGAAATACTCCACCGGGGTCCAGCATCCCATCGACAGCACTCGTTGGATCTCGGAATCGCCGTACTTTGAGATCAGTCGCCCCGCGCCGGGCAGTATGCGCACCAAATGATGGAATTGACGCCGGACTTCAGCCATGGAATCAAATATATCGGCGTGGTCGAATTCGATATTGCCGAGTACCAGGACCTGTGGCAGGTAGTGTATGAATTTGGCTCGTTTATCGAAAAAAGCGGAGTCATACTCATCGGCTTCCAATATGAAACGCGCTTGGCCCAGCCGGGCGGGAACGTCAAAATTTTGCGGCATCCCGCCGATCAAAAAGCCCGGGTTCAGGCCGGCACGCTCCAACAGCCATGCCAGCATGGCGGTGGTGGTGGTTTTGCCGTGGGTGCCCGCTACGGCCAGCACCCGGCGACCGGGCAGTACCTGTTCGGCCAGCCACTGCGGGCCCGAGGTAAAGGGAAGGCGCTGGTTCAGCAAGTATTCCACTGCGGGGTTGCCCCTGGACAGTGCGTTGCCGACCAGTACCAGGTCCGGTGGCGGTTGACTCCAGTGCCGCGGGTCATAGCCTTGTGTAATCTCGATGTTATGCCCCAACAGTTGTTCCCGCATCGGCGACTGGCAGTCGGCGTCCGAGCCGCTGACTTCGTGGCGCAGCGCACGTGCGAGCAATGCCAGGCCGCCCATGAAAGTTCCGCAGATGCCGAGAATGTGAATGTGCATGACCGGTCCGGAAGTACTCACTGCATCGTTCTGAAAGGGACCTGCGCGTCCGAAGTGTTTTGACTGTCAGCGTGCCTGTGCGCCCATACGCGGCCACGGTTGAGGAGGCGTCTGCCAGTCGGTGAAAAGACCGTCCGAGCTGCGCCTGTCCCGCGGCATACAGACGGAGAAGTCAGTACTTGCCGGACGGGGTTTAATGAATGGTGCAGGGCTCCGGTTGGACGTTGGCGGTTGGCAGGAACTCAGGCGAACTCCTCATGCTAGAATAGACACAGGGCAGCCTAGTCTGCCGTGGACAGGACTGCAAGTATGGAGCCGCAGATCGCTCCATTGGGCGGGAGACAATCATGCAGGCACAAACGCCGGAGCTTTATGCAGGGACCCGGAGCGTAACTCCTTCGCAGGCAATGCGTACGTGCGCAGTGCAACTGTTTTTGTCGGCACTTTTGGTTGGATGGGGGCAGTTTGCTGCAGCGCAAGACGATCAGGGTGAGACTTTCCTGGAGATCTACAAGCAGTTTGATGGTTCCTGCCAGGGCCTGCGGCGCGGTGACATGCGCATGTTGCGTAATCTGCATCCCTCGCGTCCGATCGCCTACCGCCTGGCTCGTTACGTAGCGGGCAGGCGCCAGGGCGGATTGGTCCGCGATACCATCGCTCCGGGCGCTCCGGGCGAGCCGCTGGGCTGCGAGTATATTGACGGCCTGGAACAGGATTGGAAGGTGGTTCGGGAGACGTTCGCCGAGTGAGCCAGGGCGGCCCTGCGCCGTTTTCGCCGTACCCGTGAGTACCTCTCCCGTTTCGTCACAGCGTTTGTCCCCGCGTTGACCTCCCTTCATCCTTCCTCGCCGGCAGGTTGCTTGCCGACGTTTCGTCTCCTTGCTTGCGGACCATGCACGCATCCTGGTTGATCGTTTTTTTCATGGATACAGTGTCTCTAAACCGTGGCGACAAGAGCGGGAGTTTCAGCCAGCCGTCCGTCTGTTGCCATCCTGCGCGATATTCGCGCCGTTTTGGTGCCTTACCGCGCACTGCGGGCCGTGAGCAGAACGCATGACGCTGGCCCTGTTTGATCTCGATGGCACGCTGCTCGCGGGCGACAGTGACTTTTTGTGGGGAGAATTTCTGAGCGAGCAGGGTTACGGTGATGATTACCTGCGCCGGCACAAGCACTTCAATCAACTCTACCAGGAAGGCACCCTGGACATCATGGAGTTTTTACGATTTCAACTGGCCCCTTTGTCCGAGTTGCCCATGGCAAAACTGGAGCGTTGGCGTTGCGCGTACCTGGAGCGCAAGATCCGGCCCAGGCTTCTGCCCGCGGCGTTCCGCCTGGTGGAGTGGCACCGCAGCTGCGGTCACGAGATGCTGATCATCACTGCAACCAACCGCTTTTTGACGGCGCCGATCGCCGAGCTGTTCGGCATCGAGCATCTGCTTGCCACCGAGCCCGAGTTGCGTGCAGGGCGCTACACCGGGGAGGTGAAAGGCGTGCCCTGCTATGCTGCGGGCAAGATTCACTGGATCCGGAAGTGGCTGCACGGGCGCAGCGAGAGTCTGCAAGACAGTTGGTTCTACAGTGATTCGCATAATGATCTGCCTTTGCTGAGCGAGGTGGGCAGCCCGATCGCAGTCGATCCGGACCCGAAGCTGCGCGCGGAAGCAAAGCGCCGCGGCTGGCGCATTATCAGCCTGTGCGCCGATGAACAGCGTGGCGGCATCTGCGGTCGCGCGGTGGAGCACTGAAGGTTTTCGTCGTGCCCGTCGCCAGGGCGCGTGCTCAGCACTCCAGGGTGTAGCAGGGCCGGCGGTCAGGGCGACGCTGCAGGCAGTCGCCGGGTGGGTCGAATGCTGTCCGTGCCGGACTGGCGGTTACCCGGGTAGCAGGGAGCGGATGGCTTCGCGTTCCTGTTCCAGCTCTTGCTGGCTTGTGTCCAGGCGCTGGCGGCTTTCCGAGTCAATCTCCAGTCCCGGCACGATTGAATAATCCCCGTCCTTGCAGGTAACCGGGTAGGAGTACACGAGTCCCTCGGGAATACCGTAAGAGCCATCGCTGGGCACGCCCATACTGACCCAGTCATCCGGTGCGCTGCCGGTGGCCCAGTCGCGTATATGCTCCAGGGCAGCGTTGGCCGCGGATGCGGCGCTGGAAGCGCCGCGTACTTTAATGACCTCCGCGCCGCGTCCGGATACGCGCGGGATAAATTCCTGCCGCAGCCACTCCGTATCCAATTTCTCCCAGGCGGGCTGACCGCCGATCAGGGCGTGGTTGACGTCGGGATATTGGGTGCTGGAATGGTTGCCCCAAATGCAAAGGCGCCGTATATCATGGAGCCGGCAGCCAGCCTTGGCGGCGATCTGGGCCAGGGCGCGGTTGTGATCGAGCCGGGTCATGGCGGTGAAATTGCGCGCCGGCAGGTTCGGCGCGTGACGCAGTGCGATCAGTGCGTTGGTATTGGCCGGGTTCCCCACCACGACCACGCGGACCTCGCGGGAGGCATGCTCATCCAGGGCGCGGCCCTGGGTACGGAAAATCTCGGCGTTGGCTTGCAGCAGGTCGCTGCGCTCCATGCCCGGCCCGCGCGGTCGGGCGCCCACCAGAAAGGCATAATCCGCGTCCCGGAACGCCTCGGCCGGATCGCTGGTGGTTACAATCCCGTGCAGGCGAGGAAACGCACAGTCCTCCAGTTCCATCGCAACCCCCTTCAGGGCGCCCACGGCCTGGGGGATTTCGAGCAATTGCAGAATGATGGGCTGTTGCCTGCCCAGCAGGGCACCGGCTGCCAACCGAAACAGCAAGGCATAGCCTATCTGGCCGGCGGCTCCTGTTACCGCGATGCGCGCAGGCGCGTTGTGCTTAGCCTGCATATTTTACGGCCCGTCCATGAAGGTGATTGGGATGACCGGGGAAACGCCGGTTCGCGCCGCCTTCTCGCCGCACGACCCGTGAGAGCCCGGCGATAATCATCTGCTCCGACGCGCCCTGTAGTTTAGCTGCGTTCATTGATGGGAACATAGTCGCGTTTTACCCTGCCTATATAAAGTTGCCGCGGTCGACCAATGCGAAAGTCAGGGTCTTCCATCAACTCCAGCCACTGTGCGATCCAGCCTGCTGAACGTGACAGCGCGAACAGAACGGTGAACATGGTAGTGGGAATGCTCAGTGCCTGCAGGATGATGCCCGAGTAAAAATCCACGTTCGGATAGAGTTTTCGTTTGATGAAATAATCGTCCTCAAGTGCGATTTCTTCAAGTTTCATTGCGATGTCGAAGATCGGTTGATCGATGGTATCGCTGCTTTCTTTCAGTAGATCGTGGCAGGCTTGGCGGATAATGGTGGCGCGCGGGTCGTAATTCTTGTAGACCCGGTGTCCGAAGCCCATCAGGCGGAAGGGATCATTTTTGTCCTTGGCGCGCTCAATGAATTTGGGGATGTTGTTGGGGGTTTCGATGTTGCGCAGCATGCGGATGACGGCTTCATTGGCCCCGCCGTGCGCTCGTCCCCATAGGGTCACAATTCCGGCGGAGATGCAGGCAAAAGGGTTCGCCTCGGCGCTGCCTGCTAAACGCACCGTCGAGGTGCTGGCGTTCTGCTCGTGATCGGCATGCAGAATCATCAGCTTGTCCAGGGCGTTGACGGCGATTGGAGACGGCTCGTAATGCATGTGCGGCACGGCGAACATCATGTTCAGGAAGTTTGCAACGTAGCCAAGGTCGGAGCGCGCATAGACGAAAGGATGTCCCATGCTGTGCTTGTGACAGTGTGCCGCAAGTACCGGCATCTTGGAGATAATGCGCTTGGCGGTCAAGTCCCGGTCTTGCGGGTCTGCGATGTCCAGCGCTTCGTGGTAGTAGGAAGACAGCGCCCCGGTTACTCCTACCAGGATGGACATCGGGTGTGCGTCGTACAGGTAGCCGGAATAGAAGCGCTCCAAGTGCTCATGTACGATGCTGCGGGAATGGATCGCCTCTTCAAAGCTTTCCATCTGCTTGCGGTTCGGCAACTCGCCGTAGAGCAGCAAATAGCACACTTCAGAGTAGGTACTGTTCGCAGCGAGCTGCTCAATCGGATACCCGCGGTGCATGAGGATGCCGTTCTCTCCATCCAGGTAAGTGATGGCACTGCGGCAGGACGCCGTAGTCAGGAACCCCGGGTCCATTGAGAACAAGCCAAGCTCGCTATAGAGCTTGCGAACGTCTATCACGGGCGGACCATCGGTGCCTTCCAATACAGGACACTCAATCTGCTTGCCAGTAGCGTTGTCTGTAATGGTAACGGTACGAGTCATCTGTTATTTCCCCCCAGTCTCCCTCAGGGTTGGGATCCGTCATGCGGTTATGCCAAATCCGTTGTGTTGCATGGCATGATACCTTCATTCGTCCACATCAGGCAAGTTCCGGTGCCGGAACGGCTTCGCCGCCGCGCTCGCCGGCGTACTGAAAAATCCTTCACCATCAATGGGCTTTGCTAAGATAACGCGTTTTCCGTCCGGCGCAAAAGTGTCTTGTGTTTCCCCCGTTCTTGCTTTCGCGCACAGCACGCGGATGCTTCCTCACATGGCAACGGCCACCGGGGTTTTGATCGCAAACTAGCGCCGTGCGGAAACATCCGGCGCGCCGGGTGCCATTGCGTATCCCGTATCCCGTATTCAATGGTGCTGCCCGGGTGCTGCCCGCGGGGTGGGCGCTCTCTACATTTCGCGGCGTCTCGCCCTGGAGCCGGGCGTGACCTTGATGGGAGCCGGATCCGGCTTCTGGTCGGCGCGCCACAGGGTCTTGATAGTTGTGGTGGCGCCCGCCTATAATGCGCCTGCTCATGGAAAGACCGAACTTTACGGGGGCGGCATTGTACTGGGCTGCCAGGTGCCGTAACCAGCTTTGAGACAGAATCAATATCGACCAGGAGGCGGACGATGCCGAAGATGAAAACCAATCGTGGCGCCGCGAAACGCTTCCGGAGTTCCGCTTCCGGCAAGCTGCGCCACCGTCGCTCGCTGCGCAATCACATCCTGACCAAGAAGAGTCCCAAGCGCAAGCGCCAGTTGCGTACGGACCAGGTCATGAGTCCGAGTGATCAGCGCCGCATAGCGCGTTTACTGCCGTACCGTTAGTCGTCATGGCCAGGGTTAAGCGCGGCGTAACCGCGCACAAGAGACATAAGAAGGTATTGCGCCAGGCCAAGGGCTACCGGGGGCGGCGCAAGAGCGTGTTCCGGGTTGCTAAACAAGCGGTGATCCGTGCCGGGCAGTACGCCTACCGGGATCGGCGCAACCGGCGGCGCGTTTTGCGTTCTCTTTGGATCCTGCGCATCGGTGCGGCCGCTCGTTTGCGCGGGTTGAGCTACAGTCGCCTGATCAGCGGCCTGCGGCGTGCTTCGATTGAAGTGGACCGTAAGGTGCTGGCTGACCTGGCGGTGTCCGATGAGGCGGCATTCACTCATATCGCCGAACAGGCTCAGGCTGCCCTGTCGGATTGAATTGCCCGCGCCCATTCATGGGCCTTCAGCGATCGGTTTTTGCCGGTCTGCATTCGGGCGTGCGGATCACTGTACCCAAAAGGATGCTCATGACTGAGCACGTGGTGGCGGTAGTGGAGGCAGCGCACGCCGGGGCGGCGAAAATACTGGCAAGGATACTTTAAGGTGCCCTTGCAGAATGACAGGGCACCGCGTATCCGATCGATCGGTCGCCGACGGCTTGGCAGTGCAGCGCGGCGCGTTTCGCGGAGTGTTGCGGGTTCATTGAACGCATGACTCCGCTGCTGGAAGAGTTGGCGCAGTTACAAGCGCAGGCCCTGCGGGAAGTGCGTGCAGGAACCGGCCCGGCTGATCTGGAAGCTTTGCGGGTCCGCTACCTGGGACGTAAGGGCAGCCTGAAAACTTATCTGCAGCGCACGAGTACGCTCCCAGCCGCTGAACGTCCCCGATTTGGCCAGGCGGTCAATCATGCCAGGCAGGAGTTGCTTGCCGCGCTCGCCGAGCGCAAGCAGGCCTTGGGGCAGGAGCAGCGCGAGCGCCGCCTGCACAGCCAATGTATCGACGTGACGCTGCCGGGGCGCTCCCAGTCCGGTGGAGGCCGGCACCCGGTCTCCCAGGTCCTGGAACGGATCACCGAGCTTTTTTGTGGCATCGGTTTCGAGGTGGTGACGGGCCCTGAACTGGAGGACGAATATCACAATTTCGAAGCGCTGAATATGCCCTCCGGACACCCGGCGCGGACGATGCACGATACTTTTTTTGCCCGCAGCGGCAAGCTGCTGCGCACTCATACCTCTTCTGTGCAGGTTCGGGTGATGCATCGGCGCCCGCCGCCCCTGTACATTATTTCCCCCGGGCGCGTGTACCGGCGCGATCACGATATGACTCATTCACCGATGTTTCACCAGGTTGAGGGTCTGATGGTGGATGAACAGGTCAGCTTCGCGAACCTGAAGGGGTTGCTGGCTGAATTTCTGCGTTGTTTCTTCCCGGAACCGCCGCGTTTGCGGTTTCGTCCTTCCTATTTTCCTTTTACAGAGCCCTCGGCAGAGGTGGACGTGTTCCGTGGCGGCAGTTGGATGGAAGTATTGGGCTGCGGCTCGGTGCACCCACGCGTGCTGGAATTCTGCGGCATCGACAGCCAACGCTACCAGGGTTTGGCTTTTGGCATGGGAGTAGAGCGCCTCGCCATGCTGTACTACGGGATTGACGATTTGCGCTGTTTTTTTGAGAACGATCTGCGCTTTCTGGAACAATTCAATCAGGAGCCAGGGTGAGGATCAGTATCCGCTGGCTGCGCGAGTGGGTGGATTTGGAATTGTCCAATCAGCAGCTTGCCGATCAGCTGACGATGGCGGGTCTGGAGGTTGAGGACCTGGTACCGGCGGCGAGGTCTTTTCGCGGTGTCAGGATCGCCAGGCTGGAACATCTGGAGCCGCATCCCGGGGGTGACGGCGGGTGGCAGACGTGCACGCTGCAAGCGGCGCCTGGGAACCATTCCACGGTACTGAGCCGGTTTCCGCAGTTGCGCACCGGCATGCACCTGGCCCTGGCCCCGCCGGGCGCCACGCTGGCGGACGGGCGCAAGGTGCAGGCGGATGATATGGCCCCGGTTCGTTCCGAAGGCATGCTGTGCAGTGAGTCTGATCTGGGGTTGGGAGAGGATGCCAGGCATCCCTGGATTCCTCCTGCAGAAGCGGCGCCAGGTGATGATCCGTGGAAATTGCTGGAACTTGACGATGAGATCCTCGAGTTGGCAGTGACGCCGAACCGCGGCGATTGCCTGAGCACCATGGGATTGGCCCGCGAACTCGCCGCACTGAACCGTCTCGATCTGCATGTTCCACAGATCCCGGCCATACCGGCCGCCGGCGACAGGCGCTTCGAGGTGCGTGTTGACAATCCCGAGGCTTGTCCGCGTTACGCTTGCCGTTTGATCGACGATCTGCAAACCGCCCGAACGGTTCCGCTGTGGATGGCTGAACGTCTGCGTCGCGGCGGCACACGGTGCATCCATGTTTTGGTCGATATCACCAATTACGTCATGCTGGAGTTGGGACAGCCGCTGCACGTCTTCGACTCGGAGCAGTTGCAGGGTGCCGTGTGCGTGCGTACGGCCCGGGCCGGCGAGCGTCTGCAAATGCTCGATGGAGGGATAGTGGAACCGGGGCCGGATTGCCTGTTAATTACAGATGATTCCGGACCGTTGGCCCTGGCGGGGATCATGGGCGGGCAAGAGAGCGGAGTCGGATTAGGAACACGCAATATCCTTTTGGAAGGCGCACTGTTCGCTCCGGAATGGGTGGCTGGGCGTGCTGCTCGTTTTGGTCTGCACTCCGAAGCTGCGCGCCGCTTTGAGCGTGGCGTGGATTTTAGCTTGCAGGAACGTGCACTGGAACGGGCAACCGGTCTGATCCTGCAATGCTGTGACGGTGTGCCTGGCCCGCTGGTAGAGCAATGTTGTGCCGCGCAGTTGCCGATGCGCCGCCCGTTAACCCTGCGTGCCCAACGCTTGCGCGCCGTCCTGGGCGCGGAGTTGCCCGCAAAACCGATCCAGGAAGGCTTCAAGCGGCTGGGACTGGATCCGCAGCCCAGCGCCGAAGGATGGCGGGTGTGTACGCCCTGTCATCGCTATGACCTGACGCTGGAGGCGGATCTGATTGAAGAAGCGGCCCGCTTGTACGGTTATCAGCGCCTGCCCGCGGATTTACCCCAAATCCTGCTGGCCCCACACAATGCGGACCCCACGCTGCGCAATGTCTCCCTCCTGTGCCATCGCTTGGTGAACAGGGGATACCAGGAGGTGATCACCTATAGTTTTGTCGATCCCGCCCTGGACCAGCGCTTTCATCCCGAATCTGCACTGCCGCCCCTGTTGCTGGACAATCCTATCTCCGAGTACAGCCAGGCGATGCGTACCACGCTGTGGCCGGGATTGGTAAGCGTGATGCAATATAATCTCAACCGCCAGCGCGAGGATCTGCGCCTGTTCGAATATGGGCCGGTCTTTGTCCAGACTGCCGCGGGGACCGAGGAACGAACCTGTCTGGGCGGGTTGGTCTATGGGAGCCGGGTGCCGCCGCAATGGGGGGTGGCGCCCGTCTCGGCGGATTTTTTCGACGTAAAAGGGGATCTGGAGGAGTTGCTGCGGGGATTATGTGCACAGCTGCGGTTTCGCCCCGCCCGGCACCCGGCCCTGCATCCTGGCATGTCGGCCACGCTCCATGACGGTGATCGGGAGCTTGGTGTGCTGGGCGGCTTGCATCCGGACCTGGCGCAGAAATTGGAAATTACCGGCACTGTTTGGTTGTTCGAATTGCATTTGGAGTGCCTGCACCTCCTTGGCTCTGTGCGTTATCAGCCATTTTCGCCCTTTCCCCGAGTGCGCCGGGACTTGGCATTGGTGGTGGATGAGGCGGTACCTGCCGGAGACCTGTTAGCCGCGATCCGGCAGGAATGCCCGGATTTAGTGGAAAAAATCAGCTTATTTGATATATTTCGCGGAGTTGCTGTAGGCCAGGGTAAGAAAAGTCTTGCAATAAGCTTGATATTTCGTAATTTTTCTAGCACTCTAACGGATCAGGAAGTAAACTCCATAGTGGAGAATATAATGAACGTCTTGAAAAGGGAATTTAACGTAAAATTAAGGGTTTGAGGTAGGAAGTGGCGGACGAGCAGTTGGAAGGCTCGAAGACCTTCACCAAAGCCATGATGGCCGAGCACCTGTTCCAGGAGTTGGGCCTCAATCGCCGCGAGGCGAAAGAAATTATCGAGATGTTTTTTGAGAAAATCAGCGTCGTGTTGGAAGAGGGCGGCAGCGTGAAACTTTCCGGGTTTGGGAATTTTGATGTGCGGCGCAAGAACCAGCGTCCTGGGCGCAATCCCAAGACGGGCGAGGATATCCCGATCAGTGCACGCAAGGTGGTAACCTTTCGGCCTGGTCAGAAATTGAAAGTAAAAGTAAACGTTTATGCTGGAAGCATCGAATAACCGGGAACTCCCGGCGATTCCGGGAAAGCGCTACTTCACCATCGGTGAAGTCAGTGATCTGTGTGCGGTTAAGCCGCATGTTTTGCGTTATTGGGAACAGGAATTTCCCCAACTTAAGCCGCTGAAGCGCCGCGGCAACCGTCGCTACTACCAGCGCCAGGACCTGCTTCTCATCCGCCAGATCCGTAGCCTGCTCTACGAGGAGGGTTATACTATAGGGGGGGCGCGGCAACAGCTTTCCAGTGATGCCGTACGTTCCGATTCCAACCAGAGCCGTCAGTTGGCCCGTCAACTTCGTGCCGAACTGGAGAGCGTGCTGGATATCCTGCGTTATTGATCCCGGCGCCCCTGCCAGTTTCGCATTTTCAGCAAGAGCTTATCGGGGCGTGGCGCAGCCTGGTAGCGCACCGCAATGGGGTTGCGGTGGTCGGAGGTTCAAATCCTCTCGCCCCGACCAGTCTGCTTTGGGCGTGCGTGCTTTCCTGTTAGGCTTGTGTGGATTGCTCGGTGCCTGCGCCGAGACCTCGGATCCGCTGCAGACCCTGCGTGGTGGAAACTATGAGCGGGCCGTCCCCCTGTTACAGTCCGCTGCCGACCAGGGCGATCTGGCAGCCACGAATTACTTGGGAATCCTTTATTACCTGGGGTTGGGGGTGTCCAAAGACCTGTATCGTTCCCGTGACTATTTTCTGCGGGCGGCGAAGCGCGGGCATCCCGCTGCACAACTGAATTTGGGAATGATGTACCGTTTCGGACATGGTGTGCCTCAAGATCCGCATACCGCCTATATGTGGTTTTATGCTGCTGACCGCCAAGGCAACACCCGGGCGGGTACCTATATAAAATCCCTGGCCGGGTTGATGGTGGTGAATCAGCAAAAGAGGGCGCAGCGGCAGGCACAGGCCTACATTTTCTCCGAATCTTCCGCGTCCGAAGCACGGGCACCGTTGCGTTAATATTGAAGCGCGGGCACTGTCGGCCGCTTCCGTACCTGCAAACAGCCCGTGGTTGCTTCCTTATTGGATTGTCGATCAGCTATTATCCAGCAAATGTCGATCTTCCCCGCCCGTATGGATGCCGTTGTTTCCGCTTATGATCATCTGCACGCACCCGCTGCCTGCTGCCGCGGCAGCTTCGGGTCCCGGCCCTGGCTGAAAACGGAGAGCCCGTGCGGGATGCACCGGCCGGCGAGACCGCTGGTTAGGAGGGGGTAGGCGTAATGTGCGGAATCATCGGTGCCGTGGCTGAACGCGATATCAGGGAAGTCCTGCTGCAAGGGCTGCACCGTTTGGAGTACCGGGGTTATGACTCCGCCGGATTGGCAGTGTTGGACGAAAACGGCGCTGTGCGCCGGCTGCGCGTATCCGGCAAGGTCAGTGCGTTGGAGCAACGCCTGGAGACCGTACAGCCGCCGTTTGCCGGCCAGGTAGGCATTGCTCACACGCGCTGGGCGACGCATGGCGCTCCCAGTGAAGCCAACGCGCATCCACACATGAGCGGTGACCGGATTGCACTGGTACACAACGGGATAATCGAAAATCACGAGACGCTGCGCCGACAGTTGCATAAGGAAGGCTACGATTTCCAGTCCGCTACCGACACGGAGGTCATCGTCAACTTGATCGATCAATCCATGTGCCGGGACGATCTCGATTTGGCCGGTGCCGTCAGGGCCGCGCTGGCGGAGTTGCAGGGCGCTTGTGCCTTCAGTGTGATCAGCAGCCTGGAACCGGAGCGCCTGGTGGCCGCCCGACTGGGCAGCCCGCTGGTACTGGGTCTGGGTGAAGACGGCTATTACGTTGCTTCTGACATGCTCGCCATGTTGCCGGTTACTCGTCGCTTCATCGTATTGGAGGATGGGGACGTGGTGGTGCTGGATCGCACGCAGATGCGCGTTTACTCCGAGGCGGGGGAAGTGCAGCGCCCGGTTTGGGTGTCGGAACTGGACGCTGAGATCATCGGTAAAAACGGCTATCGCCACTACATGCTGAAAGAGATTCACAGCCAGCCCACCGCCGTTGCGGATACGCTGCGTACCGCAATGCACGCCGGGGAGATATCGGACGCGGCTTTTGGCCCCGACGCGGCGCGGGTGTTTGGCCGGGTGCGCCGCGTACAGATCGCCGCCTGTGGTACCAGCTACCATGCGGGACTGATTGGCTGTCGTTGGATCGAAGAGCTTGCCGGACTACCCTGCAGGGTCGAGGTTGCCAGCGAGTTTCGTTATCAGACTCCGGTAGCCGTGGACGACACTTTATTTGTTGCCATCTCCCAGTCGGGGGAAACCGCAGATACCCTGGCCGCGTTGCTCCATGCCCGTAAGGCGGGACACCTGGCCCTGCTTTCGGTCTGCAACGTGCCCGAAAGCGCCTTGGTCCGAGCCACCGATCTGACATTCATCACGCAAGCCGGAGCCGAGATCGGAGTTGCGTCTACCAAGGCGTTCACCACCCAGCTGATCGCCCTGTTGCTGTTGACCCTGGCGTTGGCGCGGCGCAACGGTTCCGTGCGCTCGAGCGCACAGGCCCGGCAACTGGAACTCATTGCACGGCTGCCGCAGTTGCTGCAGGAAGTATTGCGATTGGAACCAGCCATTCAGCGCATGGCACGCACGTTGGAGCACGCCCGCCACGCCCTGTACCTGGGGCGCGGCATCCTGGGGCCGGTAGCGATGGAAGGCGCGTTGAAACTCAAAGAGATCTCCTATATTCACGCGGAAGCCTATCCGGCCGGGGAGCTGAAACACGGTCCGCTGGCACTGGTGGACGGCAAGATGCCGGTGATTGTGCCCGTCGCCCGGGGCCACCTGGTGGACAAGCTGGCCGCCAATTTGCAGGAGGTACACGCCCGTGGCGGCTGTCTGCTGTTGTTCGTGCAGCCGGGAACCGGGGAATGGAAGCATGCCAGCGAGGTGCTGGAACTGCCGGCCGCGGACGCCTTGCTGGCCCCTTTCTTGTTCACCCTCCCTATGCAGTTGTTGGCGTACCATGTGGCCGTATTAAGGGGAGCAGACGTCGATCATCCGCGCAACCTGGCCAAGTCGGTGACGGTGGAATAGACTTTGGGTAGTGGAGGTTTTCGAAGGAACAATCCCACACCAAATATCTTCCCGATATTGAGGGATTAGGATATAGACAGATATCTCAAAGGTCTTTATCATGAAAGACTATCGGTGTGCCATACACGTGGATATCCCGTACATACTTATAGTAATGGACAGTCAAAGTGCAAAGGTGAGTATAAAAATGGTAGTGAGTTATGGGAGCCTCCCAATGAGGAAAGATGGTAATTGGGTTCACCACGGAATACGAGACAGGATACGGGCTCAAGAGAAAATGATCGGTAAATGGTTCGATGAAGAGGGAAATCTTCCTATAGCTATGGATTGGGAAAGGAAGAGTGTTGCTTTGCACCTCAAAAAGAGCACAAACACAGAATTGAATCACCCGGAAATTCCATGAAGATGACAGTGTAGTATTGAAACAATGTTTCGAAATCCATTCTTAGCACTCTTTCTAATTACATCAATACTGTTTGTTGGTTGTACTGAAGAGGAAGTGATTGACTCTGATAGTCTTGTTGAAAGAGAAGGAATTTATTATGTATCCTCATCCGAAGCAGGAGACGAAAAACCGTATTCAGGAAAATCGATAGGGAGGTGGAAAGGAAATTATGTAAATGGAAAACCAGAAGGACCTTTTGAAGAGTACCTTTGGAATGGAGGATCGAGGAAAGGAAATTATGTAAATGGAAAAAAGGAAGGACCTTATGAAGAGTACCGTGAAAATGGACAATTAAAGGGGAAAGTAAATTATAAAAATGGAAAAGAGGAAGGACCTTTTGAATGGTACTATGCGAAAGGACAATTATGGCAGAAAGTAAATTATAAAAATGGAGAAAGGGAAGGACCTTATGAAAAGTACCATGACAATGGAGAATTATGGGAGAAAGTAAATTATAAAAATGGAAAACAGGAAGGATCTTATGAAAGGTACCATGACAATGGAAAATTAGAGAGGAAAGTAAATTATGTAAATGGAAAAGAGGAAGGACCTTATGAAGGGTACCATGAAAATGGACAATTAGAGAGGACAGTAAATTATAAAAATGGAAAAATGGAAGGACCTTTTGAAAGGTACCGTGAAGATGGACAGTTAGAGTGGGAAGTAAATTATGTAAATGGAAAAGAGGAAGGACATTATGAAATATACCATGACAATGGACAATTAAAATGGAAAGTAAATTATAAAAATGGAAAACAGGAAGGACCTGTTGAAGAGGATCATAGCAATGGACAATGATGTCAGAAAGGAAATGATACAGGCCAGTTCATAGATCCATCTGTCCTGGTGGACGGCAAGATGCCGGTGATCGTGCCCGTCGCCCGGGGCCACCTGGTGGACAAGCTGGCCGCCAATTTGCAGGAGCAACCCAATGAGGGAAGATGGCAATTGGGTCCACCACGGAATACGAGACAGGATACGGGCTCAAGAGAAAATGATCGGTAAATGGTTCGATGAAGAGTGAAATCTTCCTATAGCTCTAGATTGGGAAAGGAAGAGTGTTACTTTGCACCTCAAAAAGAGCACAAACACAGAATTGAATAACCCAGCAATTCCATGAAGATGACAGTGTAGTATTGAAACAATGTTTCGAAATCCATTCTTAGCACTCTTTCTAATTACATCAATACTGTTTGTTGGTTGTACTGAAGAGGAAGTGATTGACTTTGATAGTCTTGTTGAAAGAGAAGGAATTTATTATGTATCCTTATCCGAAGCAGGAGACGAAAAACCGTATTCAGGAAAATCGATAGGGAAGTGGGAAGGAAATTATGTAAATGGAAAACCGGAAGGACCTTTTGAAGAGTACGATGAAAATGGAGAATTAGAGAGGAAAGTCAATTATGTAGATGGGAAAAAGGAAGGACCTTTTGAAGAGTACCTTGGGTGGGGGAATGGAGAATTAGTGGAGAAGGGAAATTATGTAAATGGAAAAAAGGAAGGGCCTTTTGAAGAGTACCTCTGGTGGAATGGATTCTTAGAGAGGAAAGTAAATTATAAAAATGGAAAAAAGGAAGGACCTCATGAAAGTTACCATGAAAATGGACAATTAGAGTGGAAAGTGAATTATGTAAATGGAAAAGAGGAAGGACTTTATGAAGGGTACTATGAAAATGGACACTTAGAGAGGAAAGTAAATTATAAAAATGGAAAAAGGGAAGGATCCTTTGAAATATACTATACGAAAGGACAATTATGGCAGAAAGTAAATTATGTAAATGAAACAGAGGAAGGACCTTATGAAAGGTACCATGACAATGGAAAATTATGGGAGAAAGTAAATTATAAAAATGGAAAAAAGGAAGGACCTTATGAAAGGTACCATGACAATGGACACTTAGAGAGGAAAGTAAATTATGTAAATGGAAAAGAGGAAGGACCTTATGAAGGGTACCATGACAATGGACACTTAGAGAGGAAAGTAAATTATAAAAATGGAAAAAGGGAAGGACCTTTTGAACGGTACCGTAAAAATGGACAATTAGAGTGGACAGTAAATTATGTAAATGGAAAAGAGGAAGGACATTATGAAATGTACTATGACAATGGACAATTAAAGTGGAAAGTAAATTATAAAAATGGAAAACAGGAAGGACCTGTTGAAGAGGATCATAGCAATGGACAATGATGTCAGAAAGGAAATGATACAGACCAATTCATAGAATCCATCTGTCCTAATGGACGGCAAGATGCCGATGATCGTGCCCGTCGCCCGGGGCCACCTGGTGGAGAAGCTGGCCGCCAATTTGCAGGAGGTACACGCCCGTGGCGGCTGTCTGCTGTTGTTCGTGCAGCCGGTTGACCTTTCCCCCGAAAAGGTAGCCAGTTTCAAAGAGACTTTTCCGATAGAATCGACCATATGGAGGTCTCAGAATGAAAGGCAAGCGTTACAGTGAAGAACAGATCATTGGTATTTTGAAGGAGCATGAAGCTGGCATGCCGGCGCAGAACGTGGTCCGTAAGCACGGCATAGCCAACGGCACGCTGTATCGATGGAAAGCGAAGTATGGTGGCATGGAGGTCTCGGAAGCAAAGCGATTGCGGGCGCTGGAGGCGGAAAATGCGAAGTTGAAGCGATTGCTGGCCGATACGTTGTTGGAAAAGACCGCACTGGAGGACGTACTCGGAAAAAAATGGTGAGGCCGGCGCAGCGACGCGGCGCTGTCGTGTATATGCAGTCGGCCTATCCCATGAGTCAACGTAGGGCGTGCGGGACTGTAAAAAAGTTTGTGTAAATGGCATTGTTAATTCTGGAGGACTAAGCAATGCCAATATCAGACAAATTGATCGACCAGCTACTGGAAGGAAACACATCACCGGAAGATATTTTGGGTGAGGATGGCTTGCTCAGGCGGCTCACCAAACGCGTGGCGGAACGCGTCCTTGAAGCGGAGATGGAACAACATCTCGGCTATTCAAAACATGACGTGACGGGCAATAACACCGGCAACTCTCGCAACGGCAAAAGCGGCAAAACTGTACGCAGTGTCCACGGAGAGATCGATCTGCAAGTCCCCCGTGACCGCAATGGCCAGTTTGCCCCGCAACTGGTCAAAAAGGGCGAAAGGCAGCTCAACGGCTTCGATGAGCGTATTATCTCCCTGTATGCCAAGGGTATGACCACCCGGGATATCCAAGCCCATTTTATGGAGGTTTATGGTGTTGAGGTGTCAGCCAGTTTTATCTCCCAGGTCACCAATGGGGTGATGGAGGAGGTCAAGGCCTGGCAGAACCGCCCGCTGGACAGCGTTTATCCCATTGTCTATCTGGATGCCCTGGTGGTTCGCAGCCGTGCTTCGGGTGGGGTAGAGAATAAATCGGTTTACCTGGCGCTGGGCATCAACCGGGAGGGTGAGAAAGAGCTGCTGGGCTTGTGGCTGGCGCAGACCGAGGGCGCCCGGTTCTGGCTATCGGTCATGACCGAGCTGAAGAACCGCGGGGTACAGGATATCCTGCTCGCCTGTACCGATGGTTTGAAGGGCTTTGCGCAAGCCATAGAGGCCGTTTACCCGCAAACCCGGGTGCAACTGTGTATCGTACATCAGGTTCGCCATTCTCTGCGCTATGTGAGCTGGAAACAGCGCAAAGCGGTTGCCGCTGACTTGAGGCGTATTTACAGTGCATCCACCCTCACGGAAGCGGAGCAAGCCCTGGCGGCTTTTGCCGAGCGCTGGGACCAGGAACATCCGGGCATCAGCCAATCCTGGCGTAACAACTGGGAGCGCCTGAGCGTGTTCTTCGATTATCCGCCACAGATCCGCAAGGTAATCTACACCACCAATGCCATAGAATCGCTGAATGCCTCGCTGCGCAAGGTAACCCGAACGAGGCGCTCATTCCCGAACGATGAATCGGTGATGAAAGTATTATACTTGGCCTTGCATGAAATCACGCGGAAGTGGACCATGCCGATCCGGGATTGGAAACAGGCGATGAGCCAGTTTATGATCTTGTTCGGTGAGCGAGCTTCACTGTGATAACCCGCCATTTACACAGTAAATTTTACAGTCCCTGATTTCCATTGATCACGCACCTGTTGGCTATCTTTTTTCCATCCATGATCTTTTCTTTCATGTTTATTATTCCTGTCAGCGGGTCATTATTATTCCAGTCTCGTTCATATTTGCCTCCCCAGCCCCATGCCCGACCAGCACGCCAGCACACATAAACCGACACTTAAAACCATATTAAGACCCGCTCCGGTGATATTACCGGCCTCAATCAGATTCATCGTTTCAATTGAAAACGTGGAAAAAGTCGTAAACGCGCCCAACAGACCCACCATCAATACGGCTCGCCATTCGGTACTGAGCGCCATCTTCTCCAGGATAACTACATAAAGCAGACCCATTAACAGCGAGCCAATCACATTTACCGCCAGCGTGCCGTAGGGAAAGCCGCGCCCCAGCAGTGTATAAACACCATCAGAAATCCAGAAACGCAATAGCGCACCTATCGCGCCTCCAACAGCAATGGAAACAATTTGAAACAAAATCCAAACTCTTTGGGTGAAGTTCCTCGCAACTTGCGACGGAGATGATTTATTGGAACCGTGCTTGTTGCTCGTATCCTATGATAAACCGGATAGACTTTTGGAGGTGCTCTGTGGCGCCGATGCCGGGGGTATATCGATAGTTTGCGTAAGCGGCCACCGTACGTCCAGGCAATGGTTACCTGTTACCCTATAGTTAGGGCCGGATAAGCACTTGAATGCTTATCCGGCTATCAGATTTATCCCGGATCAGACTCAGACTCAAGCCCGATCGTGATGCGGTTCAATACTGAAGTTGCAAACCGACCTGAAATCTCGTGTCAACGTTACCGGGAGCACCTGAGAGATTGGCTCTTCCCGTCTGCCAGTTGGCATTGAGTCTGGCGTTATGTCCGGCAATCACATAGTTCACCCCCAGTTCCAGTAAATCACTACTGGAGCCTACGTCCGGCATGTTTTCATTCCAGCGGGCATAGGGCTGGAGTTGGCCGATACCTACGGTTTGCGGAAAGAGATAGCCGACCGTAATAAAATAGGATTCACCATCGAATAAACAGAAGCAATTTCCAACTTCAGCATCAGCAGCAGCCTCAGCCGTATCAGCAGCAGTCTCAGCCGCAACAGCAGCAGTCTCAAGTGCAGTATTAGTAGAATCAGCATCAGCAGCAGTACGGGCAGCAGTAGCAGCAGTACGGGCAGCAGTCGCAGGAGCAGTAAGCGTTGCTCGAGTGGTATCTGAATCGAATACCTTGTATTCCCCTTCAATAGTAACTACTCCCTGGTTGACCAGAGATGTCTCGAACAGGAAATCAATAATATAGGCGGAGAAGTCACCCGGTGTGGCTTCGGTACCCACACCATCGCTCTGCTGGTTGAATGAAAACCCGAGGGTCAGAATACTACCGGCCGTGCCGTAATAGGTGCTGCTAGTATAATAGCCCGGATTATTTTCCCGGTTCAGGAAATTGTAGGCGAAGCGACCCGCATATAGCAGGTTGTCATCCACATTGGCCCCGCGGTCCGTGCTGTTTGCTACGCCACCACTTAAACCATTAAAGACGCCAAGCGCATATTGAAACTTTCTGTGCGCCCCCCAGAGGACAACCCCTTCGTCACGTCCCCATTCCCCCGCCGGGCCGCCGCTGTCGGAAGGCAGCAAAGGCACCGTGTATTGATTCCATGACAGGGCATAGTAAGGGCCATTCATTTCAATACGGTCCGCCGGAACCAACAAACGCCCGGCCCAGACGTTGAATTGCGGATTGAATTCAAAGCGGGCAATCGCATCCAGCAATTCCATATCAGGATCTTCCGAACACCCGTCCGGCCCCGCAGTCGCACATTCCGTGTTAACCGTGACCTTGATATTGTTATGGATCTGCGCATCGAAATACAAACGCACACTATCTATGCCAAAATCATTGGAATACTCATCGTTATTGCTGCCCGCCGCATCTTCCTCAGCATTAAACAGCGCTCTTACCCCGCCACCGATACTGACCCATTTAGTATCATCAATCTCGATTTTGGCGCCGGCCAAAGCCAATGAAGGAAACAACAACCAGCTGCTAATCAGCCCAATGGACAAATTCATGATTTTGGTTTTGTTACACATAAGTCATACCTCTCCCGCTAGGGATGATTAAAAATTTCGTTCCAAGTTAAAACAACTTGCTGATTCACCCTATCCGGATGACTCTATCCGGATGACTGGCAAAGACTTTAAACCGCCATGCCTCAAAGAATGGGGAATACGGTGCCCCCTGATCAAATATCAGGATCCGGCGCGTCAGTGTCCGATCATCCAGGGTCGAGATGGGCCGTGGTTATGCCCAACAGTGTTGTGCTTGTGCTTGTGTCTCTCGCGCGCAAGTTCATCACTGCGCACACGCCTTGGTTCATCGGCGCTACGCTCATTAGTTTGATGGGCAATACGCTGAGCGTTTTCCATGGTATTCAGTAATGGCGCCTTGATGATACGCGGCGCCATTTGACCACAAGACGGACAAGCCGCAGGGAGCTTGTATTCGCTGATTTTACGCAGCTCAGCAAACTCCCCGCAGCCTCCACAGCCATAATGATAAACAGGCATTACTCTGCTTCATTCCGTCTTATTGCTTCAGGACAATGAGCCCGTCAGCAATAAATAGCCCGGGATCCAACCTGTGTAAACCCCCTGAGCCGCGCATACGGCTCCGGTTATCTTCGCTATCGGCTTTTGCAAGGCCAGCAAGGCCCAAAACATCAGCCATAACACGGCCCACGAGAGCCAGCACAAGGCAAACCAGGTACCCCAAGTGCTGTCGGCGGTGCCAAAGGCATCCCACGTGATCGGGATGACGGTGATGCCGACAAAGAAGCAGAACCAGCCCAGGCCACGACCGTCGGCACCGTTCCACCTGTTCCACGCCACCCAAAAATAGGTGAACGTAAACAGCAGGGTAAACGCAGCCGCCTTGATGGAGGATAAATCTCCGTTATCTGCCCCATCAAAAGCGAGTTTGAGCGCAACCAGCAAGGTCAGCGTGCCAACGAAGACGTTGATGACCGATATCTCACGGTCCTCTATATATCCCATGACCCAGATACCGTTCAGAAACAGAACGGCACCCACAAACAGTAACACCAGTCCAAGTAACATAAGACTTTCCTCCCTCTAAAGGTGCGCCTCCCTAATCCGAGTTTGCGACGTCGGTTCCGGAAACATGAGATTGACGCGAAGGCCCATCCTTATTGACTCGGATATCGAAATCGAAGATCTCGGTCGGCAATGCCAGGGTACAACAGGCATTCGGGACATCAACGATACCGCTGATCCGCCCTTCCACGGGTGCAGTCCCCAGGATCATATAGGCCTGTTCTCCGGTGTAACCAAACTTCTTCATGTACTCGACCGCATTCAGACAAGCACGACGGTAGGCAATGGTCGCATCCAGAAAATGCTGCTCACCGGTATGCTCACACACCGAAACACCTTCAAATATCAGATATTCCGTGAAGCGTGGTTCAATCCGACTCGGCCTGAAGATAGGATTAATCACCCCATATTTCTCCATGCCGCCCTTAATCAGGTCAACCCCGATATCAATCCAGCCGGCCATCTCGATAGCACCGCAGAAGGTGATTTCCCCATCGCCCTGGGACCAGTGGATATCGCCCATGGAGAGGCCGCCACCTTTCACGTAAACCGGAAAATAGATCTGCGAACCACGTGACAGGTTTTTGATATCGCAATTGCCGCCATGCTCGCGTCCCGGCACCGTGCGGGCTGCGACCGCGGCGGCGTCCTTCGCCGCTGCACCTTGCATTTGTCCCATCAGGGCGGTGGTTGTGCCTGCCATGCCATCCGGCAGCGTGCACAACGTTGGCACCCGATTCGGATCGGTATTAAACAGTTTGGATTCCCTGGCATTCCAAGTTTTCAGTAATTCGGCGGAAGGCAAACAGCCAATCAATCCCGGATGGATCATGCCAGGCCAGCGTACGCCCGGTATATGCCGTGAAGAAGTATGAATGCCGTGAAAATCCCAACATGCCTTCCTCGCCTTGGGATAATGCCGGTCCAGAAAACCACCTCCATTTTCATATGCGAAAATGCCGGTAAACCCCCACTGAGATGATTCCAGCGAACCAATATCATTGATATCCACCACCATCAGATCACCCGGTTGCGCGCCTTCTACGCCGAACGGGCCGCTGAGATAGTGCACCTTGGAAAGATCGACATCACGGATATCGTTGGCGCTGTTGTCGTTGAAGATTTGACCGCCGGTCCAATCGTAACATTCGACGCGGAATTCATCGCCGGGTTTGAACGTTTCCACGAAAGGGATATCTGGATGCCACCGATTGTGCGGTTTAATAGCCAGTTCTTCGGGAAATTTATTTGTATCAATAGAAAACGCAGTTTTAGCCATTGCGGATACTACCTCCTTGACATAAAGTTATTGTTATCCACCTTCACACCGTACCTAAACAAGAAATATATCTGTTAAAAAAATATAACTGTGCAGCTAAATGCGACAGTGGAATATGAACTGCTACGCATATCCTAAATACATAAGCAGTCCCGGCAAACATAGTCAACATGCGAACTTGAGTCAACATGTTTTTTCAGCTGCCGTTGCTGAGTGCACTGCACAACGTATTCAGCAGTGTCATCAGGTTCGCCGGTTCCGGTGTTAGTGACAAGGTAATATCAGGCTCTGGGCATCCCGCGCTTGAATTTCGCCGTCGCTGTTCAGGTCCGGCAATCTCGCCGGTACGGCGGTCACTGCGAGCATGAATTGCCGGTTCTCGCTGTCGGGGTTGAAGTCGCCGTGCCGGTCCCGCGCCCGGTAGCGGAGGGACGCCGGCGTGGGGGTCGGCGTGTCCGGCCTGCCGGACAGAATCCGGGTGGACTCGTTGCAGGACAGCCCGGCGGGCAGGTTCGTGTCGGCGTCAGCGATGTGATAGGTAAACGTGACCTTTCCCCCCCAAAGGTAGCCATTTTCAAAGAGACTGTTCCGATAGCATCGACCGTAAGGAGGTCTCAGAATGAAAGGCAAGCGTTACAGTGCAGAACCGATCATTGGTATATTGAAGGAGTATGAAGCCGATAGGCCGGCGCAGGGCTTGCTCCGCAAGCATGGCATCGCCAACGGCACGTTGTATCGGTGGAAAGCGAAGTATGGCGGGATGGCGGCACCGTACGCAAAGCGGTTGCGGGCGCTGCTATGGGTCCGATGCGTCCAGCGGGCGGGCACGTCCGCCGTGGAACTGCGCCCACTGCAGCTTGGGAAATATGCTGTCGTCCTCTTGCAGGTATAAATCGCCGCTCATGCCCCGGTGGTGAGGGAGCCCTCCCGTGGCCAGGGCACCGAGTTGATCAATGAGCCGGTAGGCGTCCATGCCAAAGGCAAAAAGCCGCTCGATACTGGCGTACTTGCCGGATCCGTAGTCCCGCATCAGCTGGCTGTTTTCCAATGCTACGTCGGCTAGTGACGGATCCAATATCCAGGGCATGTCAATAAAACGCAGGCCGTCCAGATCCTGGTCTGCGGTCAAGTTGACTTCGCCGGTATACACGCGCGAGTTGGCGTAAACTGGGAGCTGACCGGCTCCAAAGTAGCGTAGCTGCGGCATGAATTGACGGGCAGCCTCAGGAGAAGCGGCCAGAAACAGGCAGTCCGCGTCGCTGCGGTAGCGGATTGACGTTTCCAGTTGGCGCCGCAGAACCTGCTGCAGCCGAGCGGCGCGCGCGCGGCTGTCGTCGATGTTCAGCAATGCGCGGATCCAGTCGGCATAGTCGTTCGACGCCGCCGGATCGAACACGGCGTGTTCCAGCAGGAAACCTCCGAGTTCTTGCCAGGTTTGCTGCCATTTGTCGAAGATGCGCTGTCCCCATTGTCCCTGCGGCGTGACTGCCAGGGCCGCCGTGCAGCCGTCGAACCAGGCGCGCCGGGCCATTTGGTGGGCTTCGTTTTCCGGTGAGAGGCCAAATTGAATCAGTCCCTGCAGGCGCTCCTGTGCAGAACGTGGCCTGGCTCGGCCTGGCGTCGTTGCCGCCATGTTCAGGGCCAGCACTGGAATAGGCAGTTTTTCCAGTGCGGCGAGCGCGGTTACTTTCTCCTTCTCCAGCGGTCCAAGCGCAATCTCCGCACCGTCCTCAGCGGCTTGCTGTAGCAACAGGAGTACGTCTTGCTGGTAGGTGTCATACAGGAGCAGGGAGGGGCGCTCGTTTCCGTCCTGGTACCAGGATGCCACAATCCCTTCGCGGATCGTCCGGGCCGCCGGAGCGAAGTTTCCCGCCGAGGGGAGCAGTACCGCCAACCGTTTGGGCTGGAGATACAAAATGCGGTTGCGCTCGCGCAGTCGCGGCAGCACGTTTTCCATGGCCGGATGCTGCTGAAAGTGCCGGCTCCAGTAGATCAGTGCCGTGTTCCAGTCTTCTGGCTTGCCGAGTATGCTCTGGTCGATGATGGCCAGTTCTACCCAGCCCGGGAAGTGGCCTCGCCCGGTCGCGGGAATGCGGCGCAGTTGGTCCAACTCCATCCCCTTGAGCAGTTGCCACAGTCTGAGGTGGGTTCGGGCGCGCTCGGGGCCGGTTTGTGTGCGGGCCAATGCGTCTAGTTCACGGCTTGCCTTGCCATGTTCCCCGCTCTGTTCCCAGGCTTGGGCGCGTAGTTCGATAAAGGGAGCTTCGGAGTAGGGCTGCACCAGGTGCAGCGCGGCAGTGACGTCGTCCCGCTGCAGGGCGATGCGGGCCAGCAGCAGGTCTCGAAACGCGAGCGGTTCTGTATCCGCCTCGGCGAGGGAGAGCTCCTGCAGAATCGCTTCCGCTGACTCTAACGCGCCGTTTTTTAGCAACAATTCGGCTGCTCGCAGGCGGTGGCGCACTGCTACACTAGGCTCAGCGGCTGCCGCCAGTTGCAGGTATTGCTGCGCCGCTTCTTGCCAGTGCCCGGCGGCGGCCTGCTCCTCGGCAGTGAGCTGGGCAGACGATCGAGGCTCTCTCGCCGGGGGACAAGCCTGTAGCAGCCCCGCCAGGCAGAGTACCGCGACCGCATAAGCGGGGGAAGGCACGCACCGGCGGATTTTCGGGGCACGAAGCGGGGGATGATTTCGACTGATCAACGGAGAGCTGTATGCAAAACGGTATCTTTTACGTGGTAGCGACGCCTATCGGCAATTTAGACGATCTGGGGCTGCGGGCGCAACGATTGCTGGGTGATGCCGAGTTAGTCCTGGCCGAGGATACCCGGCACAGTGTAGCGCTGCTGAAGCACTACGGCATTCATGCCAGGCAGTTACGCTCCTGCCATGAGCACAACGAACGGTGCCTGGTGGCAGGCGTGCTGGACCGGCTGCGCGCCGGGGCACTGATCGTGCTGATCTCCGATGCCGGCACGCCGCTGATCAGTGACCCTGGCTTTCCCCTGGTGCGTGCGGTGCATGAGGCTGGCTTAGCAGTGCGCGCAGTCCCGGGGCCTTGTGCAGTTAGTGCCGCCCTGTCTGTTTCCGGACTACCCGCGGCCCGTTTTTGTTTTGAAGGCTTCCCTCCCTCACGCCGCGCCGCCCGGCGTTCTTTACTGCAGTCGCTGCGGTACGAGGCGCGCACGTTGGTTTTTTTTGAAGCGCCCAGGCGTCTGCTTTTCTTTCTGCAGGACGCTATTGCAGTCTTGGGCGCAGAGCGCCCTGCCTCCCTGGTCAAGGAACTCAGCAAAGTGTACGAGCAGGCTCGGACCGGCTCCCTGTCAGAATTGCGCGAATGGCTGGCGACCGATCCGGATCGGTGCCGGGGTGAGTTCACCGTCCTGATCGCTGGCTGCCAGCAGGCGGAGATGGCTGAATGCATGGAAGCGCGGCGCGTGCTGCGCATTCTGCAGCAGCGGCTGCCGGTGCGCGAGACCATGCGGTTGGCAGCCGAGATTACCGGATGGAGCCGGAACGACTTGTACGCGCTGTACCTGGAGAACCAGTCCGGCAACTGAACGGCCCTCGGTGCCCGCCGCTCCCCGCCGTCCGCCGCTTACCCAAAGCCGGGCGGAAACTGGTGCCGGCGGTGATATCTTGTCAATGTCCCCCGGATGCGTCAGACTGCTGGAGGAGAGTTGGCTGGGCAATCGCTGCGGTGCCATCACGGCGGCGCAGAGGAAAGTCCGGGCTCCGCAGGGCAGGGCGCCAGATAACGTCTGGGGGGTGCGAACCTACGGAAAGTGCCGCAGAAAACAAACCGCCCGCGTACACGGTAGTGTCGGGGGTAAGGGTGAAAAGGTGCGGTAAGAGCGCACCGCGCCGGCAGCAATGTCGGTGGCAGGGCAAACCCCGCCTGGAGCAAGGCCGAATAGGGGGACATGCCTCGGGGTAACAGCCGTTGGCAGGCGTGACCCGCGCCCGTCCCCGGGTAGGCCGCCAGAGGCATGTGGCGACACATGTCCCAGATAGATGATTGCCCCCGTCTCCCGCAGTGTCGGAACGGGACAGAACCCGGCTTACAGGTCGACTCTCTACTTTTGCCCCCCGTCCTCGCTTTGCTGAGGCCCTCTGTCCGGTGCCGCCACAATCTTATAAATCACTCTAAAGTAATTACTTAATATATTAATTAATATCGATATTCTTGTAAGTAAGCCTGCCGCAGACTTTCATGGCTACTTTGCCACTGCTTTCCAAGTAATTGTTATATAAGGAGTTCTTCGCCTGATAGGCACAAAGACCCTTCTTATAAGTTAGTAGTGGTAAATAGTGGTAAATAGTGGTAAATAGTGGTAAAATATCGGGTCTCAATAAAGTGATGAGCTGGATCGTTGTACCACGGACACAAAATCCTGAGCGTGGATGAAAAATGGCGCCTGGCAGTTCCGAACTGCTATCGCGAGGATCTGCGTGCGCAGACCGGCGGGCTGGTACTGACGGTGTCAGCGCAGGATACCGCCTTGTGGCTCTATCCCCGGTCAGTATGGGAAGAGGTGGTACGCAAGCTGGCCGGTTTGTCTGATTTTGAACGGGAGAGCCGCCGCGTCAAGCGAATGCTGCAAGGCTATGCTACCGACTGTACTTTGGACCCGCAAGGTCGTTTTCTGATCCCTCCATCGCTGCGCAAAATCATCGCGCTGAAAAAACAAGCAGTACTGGTGAGGACGACGAACAAACTTGAGATTTGGAGCCTGGAACGGTGGCAGCGGGAGGAGGAAGAATGGCAGCAGTTTGTGGAGAATCAGCAGGAGCTTCCGGCGTCCTTGCGCGAACTCTCCCTGTAGGCTGCTGTTTGTGCGCAACACTGGTTACGGCCAGAGCTCGCACCCGCTATCGGTGGTACGACGGCGTCGGTAGTGGCCCGGCGGTGAGTGAGCCGGAGCACGTCCCTGTTATGGTTCCGCAGGTACTGGAAGGTCTGCGGCTAAGGGAGGACGGTTGCTATGTGGACTGTACTTATGGGCGCGGTGGGCACAGCGCGGCGATTCTGCAGCGCCTGGGAGGCGCGGGACGTTTGTTTGCATTCGATAAGGATGCGCAGGCAATCCGGGCGGCGCGCGGGCGCTTTGCCCGCGATGCGCGCTTTACACCGCTTTCGGGCAGTTTTTGTGGCCTGGAAAAGGAGATGCGGGAACGGGAACTACACGGTTGCCTTGACGGAGTCCTGTTCGATTTGGGTGTTTCCAGCCCGCAGTTGGAGGAGGCCTCCCGAGGTTTCAGCCTGCAAAAGGAGGGGATATTGGATATGCGCATGAACCAGAGTCAGGGGCCCAGCGCCGCCGAGTGGCTGGCGCAGGCTGGAGAGCGCGAGATTTGCCGGGTTTTGCGCGATTATGGGGAGGAGCGCTTTGCAGGACGCATCGCCCGCGCACTGGTACGAGCCCGCCATCGGCAGCCTATACGGAGCACGCGCCAGTTGGCGGCCCTGATCTCCGCTGCTGTGCCGCACGGCAGGGGCACTATCCACTTGGCAACCCGTAGTTTTCAGGCGTTGCGCATTCATCTGAACAACGAACTGGAAGAGTTGCGCACCGTTTTGCAGCAGTTGCCGGAACTGCTGGCACCCGGCGGTCGTTTGCTGACGATCTGTTTTCATTCCCTGGAGGATCGCATCGTTAAACGTTTCCTTCAGTCGCAGGAACGCGGCGGGGTCCCTGCCGGTTTTCCACCGTTGCCGGTTTCGCCCGGGGAGGCGGCGCGGTTAAGCCGGGTGGGTCGGCCCCAACGCCCAACGGCGACCGAGCTGGCCCGCAATCCACGCGCGCGCAGTGCCATTTTACGCGTAGCCGAAAGATTGCCCGCATGAGAATAGGATACCGTACTTCCTTGGTTTTTTTGCTGGGCAGCGCGGTTTGGGGCACGGCAATGGGGATGGTTTGGTCCCACCATCAAGCGCGCCAGTTGTTTGTTGAATTGCAGTCATTGGAAAAGGATCACGCCCGGCTCGCGATACAGTGGGAGCGCTTGCAGTTGGAGCGCAGCACCTGGGCTGGGCACCACCGCATCGAGTGGATTGCCCGTAAACAACTGGGCATGGCCTCTCCGGACAAGGAGATCCTGATCATGGTGGACCCGGATAGCGATGATTGATCGTCGGTTGGAATGGGGTTCTGGTTACGGTCGGTATCTTGCCTTGCTGTTTCTGTTTAGCCTGGTGACTGCCGCGTTGTTGCTGCGTGCCGTCCACCTGCACCTGTATGACCGCGATTTCTTGCAGCAGCACAGCGATGTCCGTTCTATGCGGGTGGAGGATATTCCGGCGCATCGCGGCAAGCTGATGGACCGCAACGGCGAGCCTTTGGCACTCAGTATCCCGCTGCAGTCCGTTTGGGTCCGGCCGCGACAGCTGCTGCAGGGCGATCCGGAACAGTTGTCCCGCTTGGCTGGATTCTTCGATCTGACCTTGCCGCAACTGCGGCAACTGCTGCGCAATCGCCGGCAGCAAGATTTCCTGTTCCTGCGCCGCGGGCTGGATCCGGCCTTGGTTGAGGAAATATTGGAACTGGATCTGTCCGGGTTGCATGCGCAGGACGAATTTCGTCGCTACTATCCCACTGCAGAAGTCAGCGCGCACGTGCTGGGGTTTACCAACGTGGATGATATAGGTCAGGAAGGGATCGAACTGGCCCTGGAAGAAGGGCTGCGGGGAGAGCCGGGCAGTAAACGGGTGCTGCAGGACCGGCTGGGCCGGGTGATCGAGAACGTGGAGCGCATTCGCCGGCCCAAGATCGGTATCGACGTCACGCTGAGCATCGATCGCCGACTGCAGTACCTGGCCTACCGGGAACTGAAGAAAGCCGTGCAGCGATGGCAGGCGCGCGGCGGTATTCTAGTGCTGTTGGAGCCGGTCAGCGGCGAAGTGTTGGCCATGGTGAATCAACCCTCCTATAACCCTAATGCCCGCGATGAACGGGTGCATGATTATCACCGCAACACGGCAGCTACCGACGCTTTTGAGCTGGGCTCCACCGTAAAACCCTTCGTAGTGCTGGCCGCGCTGCTCTCCGGGCAATACAGCCGCGACTCTTCCATCGACACCAGTCCCGGCTATATAAGCCTGGCGGGCTACACCATCCGGGATCCAAGCAACTATGGGGTCTTGAATCTGGAGCAGATTATCAAAAAATCCAGCAATGTCGGGATCAGTAAGCTGGCACTTTCGTTACCGCCCGGCCTGCTCTGGGAAGTGTTCAGAACGGTTGGTTTCGGCATCCAGACCGGCAGCAGCTTTCCGGGAGAAAACAAAGGCCAACTGGATCATTTTGAAACTTGGTCGGAACCTCGCCAGGGCACCGTCGCCTACGGTTACGGCTTTTCTGCGACCGCCCTGCAGCTGGCCCGCGCCTATGCGGTGTTTGCCAATGGCGGTGCACTGCCCACGTTGACCCTGCTGAAACGGAAGCGACCGGTGCAGAATCGGCAGGTGTTTCCCGCCCAATGGGTGCTGCAGGTACGCGACATCATGGAAGGAGTCGTGCAGCCTACCGGTACCGGAAAGCGCGCTGCTGTGGCACATTACCGGATCGCCGGCAAAACCGGCACGGTGCATAAAAGCAGCGCCGATGGTTACTCCGAGGATCGTTACCTGGCCTTGTTTGCCGGCATGGCGCCGGCTAGTCGGCCTCGCCTGGTGATGGTGGTGCTGATCGACGAGCCAGCCGGGCAATACTATGGCGGACAGGTCGCCGCGCCGGTGTTTGCGCGAGTCATGGCAGCCAGCCTGCGCCTGCTGAATGTGCCGCCGGATGATTTCTCCGCGCTCTCTCCGTCCCTGATCACCCGCATTGATACCAGAGGCCGCCCGGCTCGGGACCCGAGCCAGGGATGAAGCCGCTGGGATATACCGTGGGAACGTTGTTGCAAGGCATGGCTAGTGCGCCGGTGAAAGCAGATTGCACGGTGAGCGGAATTTGCATGGACAGCCGTCTCGCTCGTCCGGGCGATCTGTTTTTGGCTTGCCGCGGGGAGCGCACACACGGTGCCACCTATGTCGGAGACGCACTGCGCGCCGGGGCGACTGCGGTTGCGCTGGAGGAACCTTGTGTCTTGCCGTGCGAGTTGCCGCCGAACGTGGCGCTGGCGAGGGTGCCTGCACTGAGGCGGCAGGCGGGCGTGGTCGCGGATCGTTTCTTCGCCGCTCCGTCAAAGGATTTGCGCGTGTTCGGGGTCACCGGTACTAACGGCAAAACCACGGTGACGCAGTTGACGGCACAGGCGCTGACCACGTTGCACGGCGGCGTGCCTCATACCTGCGGTCTGATCGGTACCCTGGGATATGGCTTTGCGGATGCGCTGCTGCCCACGGGCCATACCACCCCGGACGCAGTGAGTTTGCACCGCCTGCTGCGCAAGATGTACCGGCAGGGTGCCCGCTTTGCCGCCCTGGAGGTGAGTTCGCACGCGCTGGAGCAGGATCGGGTGCGTGGAGTCCGCTTTGACGTGGCTGTGCTGACCGGTCTGGGGCAGGATCATCTGGATTATCACGGCACGCCGGAGCGTTATGCGGCGGCCAAGCGGCGACTGTTCGATTGGCCCGGCCTGCGTTGCGCGGTGTTGAACCTGGATGACGCACTGGGCTTGGAGTTATCTGCGCAGTTACAGGGAAAGCTACAGGTGATCGGCTATGTCCTGGAGGAGGGCAGGCGGGAGGGAGGTCTGGAGAGCGTTGCCGGACGCAAACAACAGGCCGTGCCAGAGCAGGTGCGAGCCCGGATCCTGTCTCTGGATCGAACCGGAATGGAATTGGAATTATGCAGTCCCTGGGGCAGTGGGTGCTTGCGGACGGCTTTGCTGGGCGTTGGCAACGCACGCAACCTGGCCGCCGCCACCGCCGTGCTCGGCTTGTGGGGTCATCTGTTTACGGACATCTTGCGCGCCTTGGCCATCGTGGCCCCGCTGCCAGGCCGCATGGAACGCTTTGCCGCGTCGGGGCGTCCGCTGGTGGTGGTGGATTATGCCCATACTCCGGATGCGCTGGAATTGGCCCTGCATGATCTGCGCAGTTTACAGCCTGGGCGTTTGTACTGTGTGTTTGGCTGCGGCGGTGAACGCGACCGCTCCAAGCGTGCGCACATGGGCGCGGTAGCTGAGCGCCTGTCCGATCAAGTGGTACTGACCAGCGATAATCCGCGGCGCGAAGATCCGGAGCGCATCCTGAAGGATATCCTGGCGGGCGTTTCGGAACCTGCCCGGGTACGGGTGGAAGCAGAACGTGAACAAGCGATCGGCTGGACGCTGCGGCAGGCGACGGTTGCTGATATTGTCCTGATCGCGGGAAAGGGCCACGAGGATTTCCAGGAGATCGACGATCAGCGCCGGCCACTGAGCGATCGGACTTGGGTCCGGCACTGGATGGAACAATGATCGAAATGTGTCTGTCCCAGGCCGCCTCCATGCTACAAGCCGATTATCGCGGCCCGGACGTGCGTTTCCGGGGTTGTACCATTGACTCGCGGCGGGTGGACGGCGGTGAGTTGTTCTTTGCCTTGCGCGGGACAGTAAGCGACGGCCATGACCACGTTGAGGACGCCGCCCGTCGAGGAGCCGCCGCGGCCATGGTGGAGCATGATCCCGGCCCGACGCGGCTGCCACTGCTGCAGGTTGACCAGGTGCGGGAAGGATTAAGCCGCTTGGCGGGCTGCTGGCGTTCCGGCTTCGACGTGTCTTTAGTCGCAGTGACTGGCAGCAACGGGAAAAGCACCGTCAAGGAGATGCTGAGCCGGGTACTGGGTACTCGCGCCCCGGTGCTGGCTACCCAGGGCAATCTGAACAACGAATTAGGCGTGCCGCTGACTCTGTTCCGCCTGGACCGTGAACACCGTTACGCAGTAGTGGAGATGGGCGCTAATCATCCCGGCGATATTCGCAGTTTATGTGCCTGGGCAAAGCCTGCGGTAGCAGTGATCACACAGTGCGCGCCGGCGCACCTGGAAGGCTTCGGTGACTTGGACACGGTAGCCGCCGCCAAAGCGGAGATATTTGAGGCGTTGCCCGCGGAGGGAATGGCCGTAATCAACGCAGATGATGCTTATGCCGCGTTCTGGCGTTCCGTGGCGCGCGACTGCCGTGTACTCAGCTTCGGAGTTGTCTCCGAGGCAGACGTGCGGGGGCAGGAACTGAAAACATGCCCGCCAGCCGGAGTGAATCATTTCCTGTTGCGGCTGCCGGGGCAGGAGTTGCCGGTCCGGTTGCCTCTGAGCGGTCGGCACAACCTGATGAACGCTCTGGCGGCCGCCGCTTGCGCTTATGGCCTGGGGACCGAAGCCGAGCACATTCGGCAGGGCTTGGAATCCGTGCCTCCTCTGCAAGGTCGCCTGCAGCCGCGCACCGGTGTTTGTGGCAGCCTGATTCTCGACGACAGCTACAATGCCAACCCCGGTTCTTTACAGGCGGCGCTGGAGGTATTGGAGGCGTATCCGGGCCGTCGCTGGCTGGTGCTGGGAGACATGTACGAGTTGGGCGAACAGGCGGAGGAATGCCATCGGGACGCGGGCCGCGCGGCGCGTGACTACGCGGTGGAGCGTTTGTTTGCAGTGGGGCCGCTGGCAGCGCAGGCGGCGCAGTCCTTTGGCACCGGTGGCAGCACCTACGCGGACCTGCAGGAATTGATTGGCGCGCTGCTTGCGCAACTGCGGCCCGGCACTACCTTGCTAATCAAAGGCTCGCGAGGCATGAATATGGAGCAGGTGGTGCAACCGCTGCTGGAGCGTGCCGGATGCTGATATTGCTGACCGAGTACCTGGCACACTTCCACAGCGGATTCAATGTTTTCCAGTACCTGACGCTGCGCATTATCCTGGGGATGCTGACTGCCCTGGTCATTGCTCTGTTGGTGGGGCCGGCACTGATTCGGTACTTGAGCCGCTACCAGTTTTCTCAGCCGATGCGAGAACTGGGGCCCCAATCCCACCATGACAAGAGCGGCACGCCAACCATGGGCGGGTTTCTGATCCTGTTTTCACTGCTGTTTAGCACGATCTGCTGGGCAGATCCGGGCAGCCGTTTCATATGGGTGGCTTTAACCGCGGTCGTACTGTTTGGCCTGATTGGCTGGGTGGATGATTATCTCAAGGTGCGCCGGCGCAATCCGGAGCAGGGGTTGCGTCCCCGGTACAAGTATCTGTTGCAGTCGCTTTCCGCTCTGCTGCTGGTGGTGTTCTTGTTTCAGAGCGCCGAAGTGTCGGCGGAGACCGCTTTGATTCTTCCGTTCTTCAAGCAGGTGAACGTCCAATTGGGCTGGAGCTACGTGGTGCTGGGTTATTTTGTTGTCGTAGGTACCAGCAACGCAGTGAACCTGACCGACGGCCTCGATGGCCTTGCGATCCTGCCGGTGGTGCTTATTGCCGGAGCCCTGGTAATTTTTGCTTATGCCAGCGGACATGCCGCGTTTTCCCAATACCTCTGGATTCCCCACGTGCCCGGAGTCGGGGAACTGGCGGTGTTTTGCAGTGCGATCATGGGCGCTGGCCTGGGCTTTCTTTGGTTCAATACCTATCCGGCCCAAGTGTTTATGGGAGACATCGGTGCGTTGGCGTTAGGTGCCGCGCTGGGGGTGGTAGCGGTAATGGTGCGCCAGGAACTGGTGTTGTTTATCATGGGAGGGGTATTTGTGGTCGAGACGGTTTCTGTAATGCTGCAGGTAGCGTCCTTCCGTTTGTTCGGGCGGCGCTTGTTTCAAATGGCACCGCTGCATCATCACTTTGAATTAAAGGGTTGGCCGGAGCCGAAAGTGATCGTGCGCTTTTGGATCATCACCGTGATCCTGGTGCTGGTGGGCTTGTCCAGCCTGAAGATTCGCTAGCCGTCGCAGGATACACGTATTCAGCCGCCATGCCGCCTCCTCCCGTATACAAGACCGTAGTCGTGGGACTGGGAGAAACCGGCCTGTCCTGTGCCCGTTACCTGTGCCGTGCCGGGCGTTCATTCGCAATCACCGATACCCGGCAGGCGCCGCCGGGCCTGGAGACTCTGCGCCGGGAGTTGCCGCAAACGCCGCTGTTCCTGGGAGGGTTGAATGAGCCGCTGCTGCGTGCCGCCGAAGAGCTGATAGTCAGTCCCGGTCTTGACCTGCAGTCTCCGGGGTTGGCAGGCGTCCGGAAGCGGCGAGTCCCGGTATTTTGCGACGTGGAGCTGTTCTGCCGCCAAGTCCGGCAGCAGGAGCGGGCGACGATCGTGGCGCTTACCGGTACCAACGGCAAGAGCACGACGATTGAACTGCTGGCGCAGATGGCTCTTAAGGCCGGTCGGCGCGTCGGGCTGGGCGGAAACATGGGCAAGCCGGCCCTGGACCTGCTGACGGACTACTGCGAGCTGTATCTGCTGGAGCTTTCCAGTTTTCAGCTGGAGACGATTTCCTCGCTGAATGCCGAGGTTGCCGCGGTGCTCAATGTTACACCGGATCACCTGGACCGGCACGGAGATATGGACTGTTACGCATCGATCAAGCAGCGAATCTATGCCGGGGATGGCACCCAGGTCATCAACCTGGATGATCCGCGAGTGGCAGCCATGCGCCTGCCGAAGCGGCGCCATTATACGTTTACGCTGCACGAACCGGATTCGGCACAAGGCTTTGGACTTCGCTGGCATGCCAAGAGGCAGTACCTGGCGCAAGGGCACCGTCTGCTGATGCCCGTGGACGAACTGCGAATGCACGGTCGGCACAATGCCGCCAACGCGTTGGCGGCCGTGGCCATGGGTACGGCACTGGAACTGCCGGAACCGGCGCTGCTTGCCGCGCTGCGAGATTTTACCGGACTGGCGCATCGTGCGCAGTGGGTGGCCTGTCACGGTGGCGTGAACTGGTACAACGATTCGAAGGCAACGAACGCCGCCGCCGCCGCCGCCGCCGTGTCCGGTCTGGGCGGTAAGCAGAACCTGCTGTTGATCGCTGGAGGAGAAGCCAAGAGCGAGGACTTCAGTGCACTGGCGCAAGCCGGTCGCGGGCGGCTCAAGGCGGCCATTCTGCTGGGTCGCGACGCCGCGCTGCTGGAGTGCTGTCTGCGGGAGCAGGTATCCGTGCAGCGGGCACAGGATCTGCAGCACGCGGTAGAACTGGCGCGCCGGCAGGCGGAGCCGGGCGATATCGTGCTGCTGTCTCCCGGTTGTGCCAGCTTCGATATGTTCCGTGACTACCGGGAGCGCGGAGAAGAGTTTAGCCGCTTGGTGCGGATGGCGGCATTGCAGGAGGAACGATGCAAGGTACCTTCCTGAAGCGCGACACCATCCTGCGGCGGTATGACGTACAGCTGATTGGCCTGCTGATCTGTATGCTGGGCTGCGGCTTTGTGTTCGTTGCTTCTGCTTCCATCACGCTGGCTGAACGCAATTTCGGACAACCCCTGTATTACTTGGAGAGACAAGCGATCGCCGTTGCGCTTGGGTTGTCGGTGGCCTTCCTGTTGACTCGCATTCCGCTGTCGTTCTGGCAGCGCAGCGATCGGATTCTGCTGATGCTCGGTATTCTGTCGCTGATCCTGGTACTGGTTCCGGGCATCGGCCGCGAAGTGAACGGCAGCATGCGTTGGCTAACGGTGCATTCGTTTTCTCTGCAGCCCTCCGAACTGGTTAAATTCTCCCTGCTGCTTTATTTGGCGGGTTACCTGCAGCGGCACGCCCCGCACAGCCGCGAGAAGCTGCGCATCTTCCTCGTGCCGATCTGTATCCTGGCGGGGCTCTGCCTGCTGCTGTTGCTGGAGCCGGATTACGGTGCCGCCGCGGTGTTTTCAGCAACTGCTTTCGGCGTCCTGTTTATGGGAGGTGTGCCCATCGTTCGTTTCTGCGCGTGGCTGTCCGTGGCGCTGATTTCCCTGGTTACGCTGCTTTCTTTTTCCACTTACCGCATGCACCGTCTGTTTGTTTTCCTGGACCCGTGGCAGGACCCTTACAACCATGGCTTCCAGTTGACGCAGGCGCTGATCGCTTTCGGCAGGGGCGGCTGGTGGGGCGAGGGCATCGGTGGCGGCCTGCAGAAGCTTTTTTTCCTGCCGGAGGCGCACACCGACTTTGTGTTTGCGGTAATGGCTGAAGAACTGGGTCTGATCGGCAGTATCGCGGTGATCCTGATGTTTTATTTCCTGGTTTGCAAGTGCTGTCAGATCGGGCGCACGGCGGCGCAGGCGGGTCAACAATTTTCCTCCAGCCTGGCTTACGGCATCGGCTTGATGATCGGGGCACAGAGCTTTATCAACATCGGCGTCAATATGGGTGCTTTCCCGACCAAAGGATTGACACTGCCGCTGATGAGTTATGGAGGGAGCAGCATACTGGTCACCTGCGCGTTACTGGGGCTGTTGATGCGCGTTCACTTTGAACTGCCGCTGGGCAAGAGAGGGCGGGAGTGATGGGCGCGGTCACTCAGCGCCCCATCCTGATCATGGCGGGCGGCACCGGCGGGCACGTCTATCCTGCCCTGGCCGTGGCAGAGTGTTTGCGGGCGCGGGGCAACACCCCTTTATGGCTGGGAACCCGTCATGGATTGGAGTCCCGCCTGATCCCCCCGCAGGGCTATACCTTGTTGCCGATCCATGCCTGCTCGGTGCGTGGCCGCAGCTGGGCGGGAAAAATCGCCGCTTTATTTTACAGCGGCGCCGGTCTGCTGCAGACACTCTGGCTTCTGCTGCGTTATCGGCCGGCGCTGACCTTGGGCATGGGAGGTTACGTCTGCGCCGCCGGAGGCGTAGCTGCCTGGTTATTGCGTATTCCGCTATGCATCCATGAGCAGAACGCGATTCCTGGACTGACGAATCGCTGGCTGGCCCGGTTGGCCACGGTGGTCATGGAGTCTTTCCCTGGCAGTTTCCCGGCGGCGCGCCACGCCCGCGTGACTGGGAACCCGGTGCGGGCGGGATTGTCGGGGAGCCGGATGAAACGGGCGGATGCCCGGCTTCATTTGCTGGTGCTGGGCGGCAGCCAGGGCGCCCAGATCTTGAACCGGATCCTGCCTCCGGCCATTGGTGCGCTTCAGGGCCGGCTGGCACTGGAGGTGCATCATCAGACCGGACCCGGCATGGTAGAGCAGACGCGCGCCCGTTATACCGAGTTCGGCGTACAGGCTCAGCTGGAAGAATATATTGAAGACATGGAGGCTGCTTACCGCCGGGCGGACCTGGCAGTATGCCGCGCCGGGGCGACGACCTTGGCGGAGTTGAGTGTGGTTGGCCTGGCGGCCATCCTGGTGCCTTACCCTTTCGCCGCCGACGATCATCAGACCGCCAATGCTCGTTTTCTGTGCCGGCGGGGTCGCGCACTGCTGCTGCCGGAGCGGGTGTTAGACGCACGGCGCCTGGCGACCCTGTTATTTGGCCTCAGCCATGACCGTGAGCGTTTGCGGCAAATGGCGGCGGGCCAGGACGAGCCAGGGAACGCACAGGCCGCCGAGCAGATCGCAGCCTTGTGCCTGAGATACGCGCATGGATGAGCACAGCGGATATTCCATGGGCAGAGTCCGGCGCGTTCACTTGGTCGGGATCGGCGGCGTCGGCATGAGCGGCATCGCCGAATTGCTGCACAACCTGGGATACTCGGTTTCCGGTTCAGACCTGGCGGAGAGTGAATCTTTGTGCAAGTTGCGCAGCCTGGGAGTAAAAGTCTATTTGCAGCACCGGGCTGAACAGGTTGCCGGGTGTGACGTGCTGGTGTACTCCAGTGCCATCGGCAAGGAAAATCCGGAGCGCGCCGCGGCCTATCACCAGCAGGTCCCGACCGTTTCACGGGCCGAAATGCTGGCGGAGTTGATGCGTTTTCGGCGCGGGATCGCGGTCGCCGGCACCCACGGCAAGACCACGACCAGCAGCCTGATCGTCAGCCTGATAGCGGACGGTGGCCTGGATCCAAGCTACGTGATCGGGGGGCGTCTCAATGCTACCGGGGTTGGTGCCCGCGTCGGAGAAGGGAGTTACCTGGTCGCTGAAGCTGACGAGAGTGATCGGAGTTTTTTATATCTGCAGCCGCTGATCGCGGTACTGACCAATATCGATCGGGATCACCTGGAAGCCTATGCCGGAGATTACGGCAAACTGTGTTCCGCCTTCGGAGAATTTATCCGCCGCATGCCCTTCTATGGCCTGGTCATTTGGTGTGCGGACAATGCGGCCTTGGTGGAACTTGCTCCCGGCCGTATCCGGCCCGGCCTGAGTTATGGTCTGGGGCCATCGGCTGATTACCGGGGACGGTTGATCTCGATGGAAGGTGGTCGCAGCCGTTTTACCGTACGTGTGCCGGGTGAGCAGCAGGAGTGGGAATTATCCCTGGGGCTGCTGGGCCGGCACAATGTACTCAATGCCTTGGCGGCGCTGAGCGTGGCCCATCAGTTGGATATTCCGATGGAGCTGATCGCGAGTGCGATGCAGAGTTTTCAAGGCATATCCAGGCGCTGTCAAGTGCACGGCGATTTGGACTTCGACGGCAAGCGGGTGCTACTGATCGACGATTACGCCCATCACCCCTGCGAGATCGAGTCCATGTTGGAGGCAGTGCATGATTCCTGGCCGGGGCACCGCGTCGTGACGGTTTTTCAACCGCATCGCTACACCCGCGCCCAGGACCTGTTTGCGGACTTCGTTCGCGTGCTGGCACCATTGGAGGTGTTGATTCTGTTGCCGGTGTACCCGGCCGGGGAAGAGCCCATCCAGGGTGCCGATACACTTGCCCTGTGTGCTCACCTGAAAGATCGGGGCCATGCCCCGGTGTACCTGGAACATTGCGACGAGCTTCCGGATCGGCTGCCTTCCCTGGTACGAGACGGCGATCGTTTGCTCATCCTGGGGGCAGGAGACGTCGGCAGATTGGCTGGGCGGTTAAAGTCCCGTTTCGGGATTCCCGCGCTACGGGAGGCAAGCGGTGGCTGAGCGTTCTGTGGTGGCGAATACGCACGTTCCCCCGGTTGCCCAGTGCGGGGAAGGCAGTGAGGCAGCCCCGCAGGGGCAGGTGCTGCGTGATGAGTTGATGTCCCGGCATACTTCCTGGAGGCTGGGTGGCCCCGCCGACCGGTACTGCCGCCCTGCGGACATGGACGATCTGTGCCATTTGCTCCGTTCCCTGCCGCCCGCAGAACCCCTGCTCTGGATTGGCCTGGGCAGTAATCTGCTGGTTCGCGACGGCGGTTTTCGCGGCACGGTGGTGGATCTGAGCCGGGGCTTGCGGAAAATTGAATTATTGGATCCTGCGGGTCGACTATGTGTCGAGGCTGGGGTCAGTTGTGCCCGGTTAGCCCGCTTTAGTGCCGAACAAGGCTTTGCCGGCGCCGGATTTTTAATCGGCATTCCAGGAACCTTGGGCGGTGCTTTGGCGATGAATGCCGGCGCCTATGGCGGCGAGACCTGGCCGCTGGTGATTCGGGCGGCACTGATCGACCGCCAGGGCCGGCGGCAATGGTTCCCGCACTCGGCATTCCGCATCGGCTACCGCAGCGTCGAGTTGCCTGGGCGGCAGGAGCTGTGGTTTACCGGGGCCGAGTTGCAATTGTCCGCCGGTGACGCACAGCAGCTTCGGCTACAGCAGCGGGAATTGCTGCGCCGGCGGGCGCAACACCAGCCTCTGGGGGAGCCAAGTTGCGGATCAGTGTTTTGCAATCCGCCCGGCGATTATGCTGCCCGTTTGATCGAGCAATGCGGATTGAAGGGCGCGCGCTGCGGCAGTGCGTGCGTTTCGAAGCGGCACGCGAATTTTATTTTATTGCGACCGCCCGCGTGCGCGACCGACGTCGAGGCATTGATCGAACGCGTGCGGCAAACCGTCGCAGAGCAATGCGGTATCTCCCTGAAACTGGAAGTGCGCATCGTCGGCGATCCGATGGTGCGCCCTGACACGGGGCAATGCGCATGAGCACGGATTTCGGCAAGGTGGCCGTGTTAATGGGAGGAGAGTCTGCCGAGCGTGACATTTCCCTGCAGGGCGGAAAGGCGGTATGGGAGGCGCTGCTGCGCCGGCGAGTGGACGCCTATGAGCTTGATGCCCGTCGTCTGCGTCCGTGCCGTCTGTTGCAGGAGGCATACCAGCGGGTTTTCATTATGCTGCACGGGGCAATGGGCGAGGACGGCGTCGTCCAGGGTACGCTGGAGATGCTCGGGCTGCCTTACACTGGCAGCGGCGTGCTCGCTTCAGCGCTGGCCATGGACAAGTGCCGGAGCAAACAATTGTGGCAGAGCCTGGGCTTGCCCACCGCGGAATTCATGGAACTGCAGCAGGTGGAGGATTTGACGGTGGCCGCCGATTCACTGGGGTTCCCGCTGATCATCAAGCCCGTGCAGCAGGGTTCCAGCCTGGGGATTAGCAAAGTATACGGCAGGGAGGGCTTGGCCGCGGCGTGGGAAAGCGCGCGGAACTACGATGCGCGGGTCATGGCAGAGCGTTTTCTGCCGGGAGCTGAATACACGGTATCGTTACTGCGGGGGGCTTGGCTGCCGGTGATTCAGTTGCAGACTTCGCATGATTTTTACGACTACGAGGCCAAATACGAGGCCAATGACACACGCTATATCTGTCCCAGCGGTCTGGCCGACGAGCAGGAGCAGGAATTGGGAGAATTGTCTTTGCGGGCTTTTGCCGCGCTGGGATGCAGCGGGTGGGGCCGGATCGACCTGATCATGGACGCAGAGGGAGTTCCCTGGCTACTTGAGGTGAACACTATTCCGGGGATGACCAGTCACAGTCTGGTGCCAATGGCTGCCTCCCAGGCGGGCATTGATTTCGATGAGTTGACGATCGAAATTCTGCGCACCAGCCTGCAGGACTCCTCGGACGCAGATCCGCTGAAAGGAGTGCTCAGGACGTGAGCGCAGACCTTGCATCGATGTTGGACACGCAGGCGACCCCTACCTTGGGTCGTGCCACCGGGGCTCGCTGGAATGTGCCTTGGAAATGGGTGTACGCGGTGCTGCTGCTGGTTCTTGCCGGGTGGTTGTGGTGGCCAGGCTCGTTCCCTGTGCGGCAGGTACGCATTGTGGGTGACTTGCGCTACCTGTCGCAGCAGCAGGTTCGGCAGGTGGTTCTGGCTCAGCCGATTCGCGGCTTTTTTGACGCCGACTTGGATCGCATTCGTTCGGACTTGCAGCGCGAGCCGTGGATCGAAGCGGCGTCCGTCAGGCGTGTCTGGCCGGACCAGCTGATGGTGTCGGTTCGTGAGCAGTTCCCGTTGGTACGCTGGGGCAATCAGGGATTTTTGAATCGGGCCGGCCACTTGGTGCTCCTGGAAGGAGGCTTGAAGGATGGATCTCTTTCATTGCTGCATGGTCCCGCCGGCAGTCACCAGGAAATGCTGAAGCTGCTTTTTTCCTTATATCCGCCGTTGGCGGAGCAAGATCTGCGAGTGCGAGAATTGCACTTGAACGAACGCCGATCCTGGAGCATGAAACTGAGTAATGGGTGGGAAGTGATGCTGGGCAGAGTGGAGTTGAATCAGCGCGTTGATCGTTTTACGCGGATTGCCGTACCGGTGCTGAATGCCCAATCGGGCCAAGTGGAAACAGTGGACATGCGTTACTCAAACGGTTACGCGGTCCGCTGGCAATCTGACCCGGACGTCGTGCAGCTGGAGCTTAAAGAATGAAAAGGGTGGAAAAAAAGTTGATGGTGGGTCTGGATATCGGGACTTCCAAAATCGTCGTGATCGTGGGTGAGCCGGGCGAAGACGGAGGGATCGAAGTGTTGGGGGTTGGGAGGGCTCCTTCTTACGGCCTTAAACGTGGCGTCGTGGTTAATATCGAGTCCACCGTGCAGGCGATTCGCGGCGCCGTTGAGGAAGCGGAGCTGATGGCAGGGTGCGATATCCACGCGGTATTCACCGGCGTCTCAGGTAGTCACATCCGCAGTATTCCTTCTCATGGAACGGTCCGCATTCGCGATGGGGAGGTTGCCCCGGCGGACGTCGAGCGCGTCATAGACGCCGCCAAGGCAATGGCGATTCCAGCGGACCAGGGCATCCTGCACGTTTTAACCAATGAGTTCATCGTGGATGAGCAGGACGGCGTCAAGGAGCCGGTTGGCATGTCCGGGGTGCGGCTGGAGGCAAGGGTGCATATCATTACCGGGGCCTGCAGTGCCTCAGAGAACATCAGGAAGTGTATTCAGCGCTGCGACCTGCAAGTGGATGACGTGATCCTGCAGCCGCTTGCTTCCGGCGAGTCAGTATTGACCGACGACGAGCAGGAGCTGGGAGTCTGCCTGGTGGACATTGGCGGAGGAACGACCGACCTGGCGATTTTCAAGGACGGGTCCATCCATCACGCTACCGTGATACCCATTGCTGGGGACCAGGTGACGAACGATATTGCCATTGCCCTGCGCACCCCGAGAAAGCATGCCGAAGAGCTCAAGAATAGCTACGCCTGTGCCCTGGCAAAACTCGCCGATCCGGAGGAAAGCATCGAAGTTTCCAGTGTGGGCGATCGTCCTCCCCGCAAACTGGAACGGCAGACCCTGGCTGAAGTCGTGGAGCCTCGTTACGAGGAATTGTTTTCGTTGGTGAAGCAGGAGTTACGCCGCACCGGTTACGAAGAGGCAATTGCCGCCGGGGGAGTGGTGTTGACAGGCGGTAGCTCGCAGATGGAAGGAATCGAAGAGTTGGGCGAGGAAGTGTTCCAGATGCCGGTGCGCCGCGGTGTCCCGCAGCGCGTCACGGGCTTGTCCGAAATTGTGCGTAATCCGGTTTACTCCACCGGTATCGGCCTGCTTTTATTCAGTCAGCGCCGCAAACCGATGCCGACTGGTGAACGGCAAAAGGTTGGCTGGGGGCGCGTGAAGAATTGGTTTCACCGAAACTTTTAATTTTTAAATCTATCTTTTTATAGGAGGCAGTCTCATGTTTGAGTTGGTAAACATACAGCCGCAGGCGGCAGTCATTAAGGTCATTGGCATCGGCGGCGGCGGCGGCAACGCGGTGCGGCACATGCAGGAGCAGGCGATCGAAGGCGTTGAATTTATTTGTGCCAATACCGATCGCCAAGTCTTGGAGAAGTGCGGCGTTCGGATCAAGATCCAGCTTGGCGGCGAGATCACCAAGGGGCTGGGAGCGGGAGCGGACCCCGAGATAGGGCGCAAGGCTGCCATGGAGGAGCGGGACAGCATGGTTGATGCTTTGAACGGTTCCGACATGGTATTCATCACCGCCGGCATGGGCGGTGGCACCGGAACCGGTGCTGCCCCGGTGGCAGCCCAGGTGGCCAGGGAGATAGGCATTCTGACCGTCGCGGTCGTCACTCGCCCCTTTAGCACGGAGGGACGCAAGCGAGCGGAGATCGCCGAGCGCGGAATCAGGGAATTGGCACAGCACGTTGATTCACTGATCATCATTCCCAATGAGCGCCTGCTCAGCGTGCTGGATCCCAACATCAGCATGCTGGACGCTTTCGCTGCCGCTAACGACGTGTTGTTGAACGCAGTGCAGGGGATTGCCGAGTTGATTACCCGTCCCAGTCTTATCAACGTGGATTTTTCCGACGTGCGCACGGTGATGGCTGAGATGGGCATGGCAATGATCGGCGCCGGCAGAGCTTCGGGTGAGGGACGTGCCCGCAAGGCTGCGGAGATGGCGGTGTCCAGCCCCTTGTTGGAGGACATTAACCTGTCCGGTGCCAAGGGGATGCTGGTCAATATCACCTGTGGCGCAGACTTGGGCCTGAAGGAATACCACGATGTGTCCGAATTGGTCGGAGAGTACGCTTCAGATGATGCGAACGTTGTGGTAGGCACTTCCATTGACGCGGACTTGGTGGACGAAATGCGGGTGACCGTAGTAGCCACCGGCCTGGGGGGACATCCTGCCACCCGGCAGAAGCCGGTGCATGAAGCCACCCCCGCCCGCCCGGTCGGGCGCCCGACCGATTATCGGGCATATGATCCGCCTACCGTGATCCGCAAGCGCGAACAGCAGGCCGAATCGGCAGAAAATCAGGATATGGAGCCGAAATTACTCGATGTTCCCGCCTTTTTGCGGCGCCAGGCGGATTAAACTATGCTGGAGACGTTGCCACAGGCGCGGATCCGCTGATTTATGAGCTAGTGCCCGTGCCAGGCGTGGCCCGGTGGACGGGGCAGTGGGACATCGCCACGGTCTGGCAGCCCTGGGAATGTATCGGAGCCCGGCCTCTCCCGGCCCTGCAGGCTTGACAGGAATACACTTTACCTTTATAAGAGAACGCCATAAGAGAACGCTGGGAGGGTTCTTATTTTGAATTTGCAGGCATTCTTCATATGCTAAAGCAGCGTACTTTACGCAATACCATCAGGGCGACCGGGGTCGGCCTGCACACCGGCAAGAAAGTTTTGCTGGCTCTGCGCCCGGCGCCGGAGGACACTGGAATCGTGTTTCGGCGCATCGATCTGGAACCCGTGGTCGAGATCCCGGCTCATTCTGATTACATAGGAGACACCCGTCTGGCCACTATCCTGATCAAAGACGGGATCCGCGTGTCCACGGTGGAACACCTGATGTCGACCCTGGCCGGTTTCGGGATCGACAACGTCTACGTGGATTTGAGCGCCGATGAAGTGCCGATCATGGACGGCAGTGCGACGCCTTTTGTTTTCCTGATTCAATCTGCCGGTGTTCGTGAACAGAATGCTCCCAAGTTATTCATGCGGATTCTGAAGAGAGTGCGCGTGGAACAAGAAGACAAGTGGGCCATGTTTGAGCCTTACGACGGCTTCAAGGTTGGGGTGGCCATCCATTTCGATCATCCACTGTTCAGCGAGGAAAATTCCTACGCTGAAATCGATTTTTCGACGACTTCCTACGTCAAGGAGATCAGCCGGGCGCGTACTTTCGGCTTTGTCCGGGACGTGGAAGAACTGCAGCGGAACCAGTTGGGGCTCGGTGGCAGCCTGGATAACGTGGTGCTGGTAGACGACTACCGGGTGCTAAACGAAGATGGATTGCGTTGCCGGGATGAGTTTGTGAAGCACAAGGTATTGGACGCGATCGGCGATCTCTACATGCTGGGACACAGCTCCATAGGGATGTTTACAGGCTATAAACCCGGTCACGCGTTAAACAGTGTTCTGCTGAAGAAGCTGTTGCAGGATAAGGAGGCTTGGGAACTGGTCACGTTTGAAGATGACGCAGAAGCCCCGATCCGATTTACAGAGACGATTCCCGTTGTTTCCTACTAGTTTGGAAAAAAAGCAGTTCGGTATCAAGGGAATCAGCGCTTTGGGGAGTCTGGGGGATTGGGACGGGAAGAGACTTTCTGCCGGTCTTGTTGCAGTGCACATTGCTGATGGTACAGCGCGTGCGTCAGACGGTCAGGAACCACGCGAATGCGGATTTCGCGCAGTGTACGAAGTCGCGGGTTTTGCTGCGCCTGCCGTAGCAAGGCGGGCCTCATCCAGCGGATGCGTTGCGCTAAGGCAGATGAATCAACCAGTAGGAGCAGGATCTTGTCATTTTCGGTCATTAGGCTATAATGCCCATGGGCAGATGAAGGAAGCAGTCTGTAAAGCGCCTGTCCAGCCGCATTGGCAAAGTCCCTGGTTTGGACGATTCTGTATAGAGCTCCCTGTAAGAAAGAGTGCCGGTTCAGAAACTGGAATGCGGTATGAGAACCTGATCTCATAGAATGCTGCGGAAGAAAACCATCTATAACAGGCAGGTGTTATGCATATCATAATAATAGCGGACTCCAAGAGTGCCGGGAAGTACTTTTCATTGGGAGGTTTTCGGATTGGAGCGGGGATTGCCCTTTTACTGTTGCTGTTGATCGGGGCATTTCAGGGCGGAACTTACCTGCATTCATGGAACTCCGAGCAGCGCGCGCAGTCCGTTTATGCCAGCGCTTATGAAGACGCCACCCTTGTTGCCCTGCGTGAGTTAGACGAGCATCGCTCGCTGGTCGAACAGGCCAACTTGAGCGCCCAGATGCACGTCAATGCGTTGGCGCTCCGCCTAAGCCGTTTGCAGGCGCAGACTTTCCGACTGGAAGCCCTGGGTGCTCGCTTGATCAACATGGCAGGCCTGGACGAGGAAGAGTTTGATTTGAATAGCACGGTTGCCTTGGGTGGGCCGAGGCAAGTCAGCGAGAGCGGCGGGTGGGGAGAGATGGACGGCCTGCTCGAAGAACTGAACGCGCTTGCCCGACGCATCAACGATCGCGCTGATAAGCTGTATGCCGTTGAATATCTGCTCCTGGGACAGGACGCGCAGAGCCGCGCTATTCCTGCGGGCACCCCCGTAGTGGGAGGGTGGATCTCTTCACATTACGGCCTGCGGACGGATCCGTTCTCTGGCCAACGCGAATTTCACAGCGGGGTCGATATTTCGGGACGCCGCCATTCCAAGGTATTGGCCGTCGCGTCCGGCATTGTGACCAGGTCAGGCTCCCGCGCAGGATACGGCAACCTGGTCGTGCTGAATCATGGCGAGGGATATACGACCTTGTACGGGCATAACAAGAGCAACTTGGTGCAGGTTGGCCAGTGGGTGGAGAAAGGCCAGCCGATCGCCGTGATGGGCTCCACCGGCAGATCGACCGGGACGCACGTGCATTTTGAAGTGCATAATGAAAATAAACCGTTGAATCCGAAAGCATATATTTCCTTGAAATAGTTCTTTCCTCCGGACCAGAGGCGGGGTGAGGCGCGCCTTTCGGTTTCTTTCTCCCTTCTCAGGGCCCTCTTTTTTTCTTACCATTGCCTGGTATGTGGTTTGTAAAGGTATGTTGCGATGATCCAGCCCAGCGATTTGGCTGGTCGCCGCGGCGCGTTTGTCCGCCTGCGTTACCGGGATTAAGGTCTTAATTATGAAAGTCTTTCAACGCGTACTGAAAAAAATATTTAGTGCCCGAAACGAGCGCCTGTTGCGTTCAATGGGCACCGCGGTCGCGCACATGAATCGTCTGGAGCCGGAATTGCAGAAGCTCTCCGATGCGGCACTGCGGGAGAAAACAGCGCAGTTTCGGGGCGCCGTGGAGCAGGGAGCATCATTGGACCAGTTGCTGCCCGAGACTTTTGCCGTGGTTCGCGAAGCGGCCCGGCGCAGCTTGCGCATGCGTCATTTCGACGTGCAGCTGCTGGGAGGCATGGCGTTGCACCGAGGCTTCATCGCGGAAATGCTGACTGGAGAAGGCAAAACTTTAGTGGCGACTCTGGCGGCGTACCTGAACGCCCTGGCTGGGAAGGGGGTACACGTGGTGACGGTCAACGATTACTTGGCCCGGCGCGACGCGGAGTGGATGGGGAGAGTCTACCTGGCCCTGGGCATGAACGTGGGTGTGATTGTGCCAGACATGAATAGTGCCGCCCGGCGCGAAGCATACGCCGCCGACGTTACCTACGGCACGAACAACGAGTTCGGCTTTGATTACCTGCGCGACAATATGGCACTGCACCGGTCGCATCGGGTACAGCGGGATCTACACTATGCAATTGTGGACGAGGTTGATTCCATTCTGATCGACGAAGCGCGCACCCCATTGGTGATTTCCGGGTCCATGGGCGAGGAGACTCAGATCTATGTCGAGATCAATCGATTAATCCCTAAACTGAACAAAGCAGACTACAGTATCGAGGAGAAGAGCAAGCAGGTCTATCTAAGTGAAGCGGGTCACGCCCACGTCGAAACTTTGCTGACCGGCGGCGGCCTGATGAGCAAAGATCAGAGTCTCTACAACGCGGGCAATCTGGCGTTGATGCATTATCTGAACGCTTGCCTGCGGTCGCACCTGATCTTTAAGCGTGACGTCGATTACATTGTGAAAGACAACCAAATCTCGATCGTGGATCAATTCACCGGGCGCGCCCTGTCCGGCAGGCGCTGGTCTGATGGTCTGCATCAGGCAATCGAAGCAAAAGAGAACGTGACCATACAGCAGGAGAGTCATAATCTCGCTTCTATTACTTTCCAGAACTACTTCCGGTTGTACGGCAAGCTGGCCGGCATGACGGGCACGGCGATCACTGAGAAGCACGAATTCCAGCAGATCTACGGTTTGGACGTAATGCAGATCCCGCCTCACAGAAAAATGATCCGGCAGGATCTCAGCGATCTCGTGTATCAGACGACCGCTGATAAATTTGCCGCGATTATAGAGGACATCAAGGAATCCAAGGGCGCCGGTCAGCCTGTACTGGTGGGAACCACCTCCATAGAGGTTTCCGAACATATTTCCGACCTGTTGCGCAAGGATCACATTGCACACCAGGTGCTGAACGCCAAGTTCCACGCCAGGGAAGCCGAGATCATTGCCCAGGCGGGTGGGCCGGGAACCGTCACCATTGCCACGAACATGGCGGGGCGCGGCACCGACATTGTCCTGGGAGGGAATCCGGAAGCTGAAATTCATGCCCTGGAAGGGCCGTCCGAAGAACAGGAGACGCAGGTCCGGCAGGATTGGCGCAAGCGCTACGAGCAGGTGCTGGCCCAGGGAGGACTGCATATTATCGGTACTGAACGTCATGAGTCGCGTCGTATCGACAACCAGTTGCGGGGGCGCTCCGGACGCCAGGGTGATCCCGGCTCGACCCGTTTCTACCTGTCTCTGGAGGACAGTTTGATGCGGATATTTGCTTCCGAGCGGGTATCCGGATTTATTCAAAAGCAAATGGCACATGGAGAAGCCCTGGAGCATCCCTGGCTGAACAAATCCATAGAAAGCGCGCAGCGAAAGGTAGAGGAACACAACTTCGATATACGCAAGCACCTTCTGCAGTATGACGACATTGTCTCAGAGCAGAGAAAGGTGATTTACGACCTGCGCAATGAAATACTCGAAGCGACGGATACAGAGAATATATTTGCCACGCTACGAGACATGCGCGGGGACGTGGTGGATTCGGTCGTGGAGTCGTATATTCCCGCCGACAGTGTGATTGAGACGTGGGACGTTAGCGGACTGGGCACTGCCCTGAAGGGGGAGTTTGGGCTGGAGATTAACGTCCAGGATTGGTTGGACGAGAGCGAATCCATCTCGGCGGAACAGATTCGGAATCGTGTCCATGAATGCGTTGAGGCATTCATATCCTCCAGGGAAGCCGTGCTTTCGGCTTCCGTGCTCAGGGACATCGAGCAGCAATTGCTGCTCGATGCGGTGGACCGGCATTGGAGGGCACATTTGCAGGGGCTGGATTACCTGCGTCAAGGCATCGGCTTGAGAGGATTCGCAGCGAAGAATCCGCAGCAGGAATTCAAGAAGGAGGCGTTCTCCATGTTTATGGAGATGCTGGACCGGATCAAGCATGACGTCACCGTTTTAACCGTACGTATGCACGTTCATCCGGTAGAAGGGAGGCAGGATGATCGTGCGGCAGTCGCCCCGGCGGCGCCCAGGGAGCAGAAACGGGAGCCAGGCCGGCAACCGGCTCGGAGCCGGGTTTCCGCGGTCCATCCGCCCCAGCCGAATCCGCTGCAACCCCGGTCGGCCTCTCCTGCCGCGCCCCGGGCTGTCGTCCCTTACGTGCGCCGGCAGAAGAAGATCGGGCGCAATCAGCCTTGTCCCTGTGGTTCCGGCAAGAAGTACAAGCACTGTCACGGAGACAACACCGATCAACAGCGGCTCGGCTGAATGACGGGCGCTGCCCTCACCGAATATCCGAGCCTGCTTGAGGTTCCGGGGGTGAGGCTGGGCACGGCCCGGGTCGGGTTCTATGGCCCGGAGCGGGAAGACTTGGCGGTTTTTTCGCTTGCTGACACATCGGCAACCGCCGCCGTGTTTACCACTAACGCCTTTTGCGCCGCCCCGGTGGCGGTCGCCCGGCGTCACCTGGTCCACGCGGCGCCGCGTTACCTGCTCATCAACTCCGGCAATGCCAATGCCGGAACCGGCGAGCGCGGAACCCAGGACTGCCTGCAGTTGTGCGCACAAGTGGCCAAGCGGCAAAGATGCCGGACTGAAGCCGTGCTGCCGTTCGCCACTGGCGTGATTGGCCAACCCTTGCCTTTGCCGGAGTTTGGTACGGCACTCCCGACTGCTTTGGAAAATCTGCACGAGGCAGGCTGGGAGCAGGCAGCCCAGGCTATCATGACCACGGATCGTTATCCCAAGGGATATTCGCTGCGGTTGAAGGTGGACGGACACCCGGTCATTGTCAGCGCAATCGCCAAGGGTGCCGGCATGATCTGTCCTGATATGGCCACCATGCTGGCTTTCATTGCCACCGATGCCTCCATAGACCAGCCGTTGCTGCAGGCCTGCCTGCAGAACGTGGCCGACCAATCATTCAATTGCATCACGGTGGACGGGGATACTTCCACCAACGACGCGGTTGTTTTGATCGCTACCGGTCGCGGACCGCTGCCGCGGATTCAAAAATGGGGAGCCACTGCAGCGGCGTTGCAATCGGCGATCAGTACCGTCTGCACCTGTCTGTCGGAAGCTATTGTGCGTGACGGGGAAGGAGCTACCCGAATGGTCGAGTTCCTGGTAGAGGGAGGGCGGGACCAGGAAGAATGCCGGCGGGCGGCGCGCGTAGTGGCAAATTCCCTGCTGGTCAAGACCGCCTTGCACGGAACAGAGCCGAACTGGGGCCGGTTTCTGGCGGCGTTGGGGCGCAGCCAAATCCCAAATCTGGACCCCGGTGCCGTGGAAATCGACGTCAATGGTTTGCCCGTAGTGCAGGGAGGCTGCGTGCTGCCCGGCAATGTAGCCAATTCCAATCACTTGCCGGCCGCTGAACGTTGTCGCATCAGCATCCGGCTGGGTCGCGGAGAATCCATGGCCCGGATCCTGGGCTGCGACCTCAGCGCCGAGTACGTGCGCATTAATGCCGACTACCGGAGTTGACGCGTCGGCCCGCCTGGCGGCGACTGTTGCCGTTCTTCAGGATGCAAGCCAGCGCGTGTTTTTATGCTGGCGGGAGCCAGGCAAGCACCAGGGAGGGAAGTGGGAATTCCCCGGGGGTAAATGCGAACCCGGTGAGACTCCGGTGCAGGCGTTGCGCCGGGAACTGAAAGAAGAACTCGACTTGGAAGTGGGGCGGGTATGCCCGCTCATTACGATCCCTTATGACTATCCGGACCGCCAAGTGCTGCTGCATACATGGCTGGTACAGGATTGGCGTGGCAATCTTCCTGGATCAGGAACCTTGCCCAATCACGTTTGGGTTTCTCGTGCGCAGCTGCACCAGTATCCGCAGCCTGATGCCAACCGGGGGATCCTGCGTGCCCTGGAGTTGCCCAGGTTGTGCGCCATTGTGCAAGTTCCCGCCGAGGAAGACTCTGTTAATGACTCGCTGAAGCGAATCGAGCCTTGTTTAGCTGCCGGACTGCGCCTGTTATATCTACGCGGCGGAGACCGGGCCGCTGCTGTCTATTTGCAGGCCGCGCAACGGATCAGCCGCCTGGCTGGCGCTTACGATGCCCGTTTGCTGTTGGATGCGCGCTATGCTGAAACCGTGCAGTCCGTCCCCTGTGCCGGCCTGCACCTGGGCACCGAGTTATTGCGCCGCTCGTCCAAATTGTCCGGCGGCATCGGTGCCGGCTCCTTGCTTTCCGCCGCCTGCCACAACGCGACCGAATTGGAGCGAGCCTTGAAGGTGGGAGCGGATTTGATTTTGCTGTCCCCGGTACTGGCTACCTCCAGCCATCCTGGGAGGCCGCCATTGGGATGGGAGCAATTTCGTGCCCTGGTGTCCCGTTCTCCGGTACCGGTTTATGCGTTAGGGGGTATGGAGCCGGCGCATCTGCGGAACGGTTGGTCGGCTGGCGCGCAAGGGCTGGCTATGCTGAGTGCCTTGCGCGATGCCGCTGATCCGGCCGCTATCGTGCGCGCCTGCGAGGAGGCACGCCGGAGCGAATACGCATAGCGCGCCGTCCCATGGCGTGGCCAGTGCGCCTTGAGCGCGTTTTTCGCGGCCCTGGCGCGCCGTTGACTCCGATCTGCGGTTCAATCTGCACGTTGAGACAGTTCCAGGTAGTGCTGATGCAGTTGCCTTACCTGTTGTTCCAGGTGCGTCGTGTCACCGTTATTGTCCAATACGTCATTGGCGACCGCCAGCCTGCGTCGCGGCTCTGCCTGGGCGTGAATGATTCCCTCGATCTCCTGGGGCGATACGCCGTCCCGGCGGGCGGCACGTTCGACCTGCAGCGCACGCCGGCAGTCCAAGGCCAGCACCCGGTCTACCCAGCCGATGGTTTCCGTTTCCACCAGCAATGGGATACAGAGGATGCAGTAAGCTGCCGACAGCTCATCGTAACGCCGCTGCATCTCCTGGAAGGCGGGTCGGTGCAGAATGTGTTCCAGTTGTTTCCTGCTTTTCTCGCTTTGAAATACGATCTTACGCAGTTGTTTTCGATCCACTGCGTCGGGGGCGGCCATCATCGCGGAGCCGAATACTTGCGACACTTGCCGTACCGCCGGCTGACCGGGAGACAGCAGCTGGCGGCAAACGTGGTCCAGATCGATTACTGGTGCTCCGAGCGCACGAAACGCCGCCGCCGCGGTAGATTTGCCGCTGCCAATTCCACCTGTTAGTCCAATGCGCAGCGGCTGGGTCAGAGCATGAGCTCCGTTTGCCAGATTATGGCGTTCAACTGCTCTCCCCAGTGTAAAGAGAACCAACCGGCCAGTGCGAGGCAGGGACCGAAAGGCATGGGGCGGCTCCAAGCGTGCGTGCCTCGCACGATCTGGATCAGGCCAGTGACGGATCCGAGCAGGGCAGAAAACAACACTATCAGTGGCAGTTGTTCCCATCCCAGCCAGGCACCCATCATGGCGAGCAGCTTCAAGTCCCCGCAGCCCAGTCCGTCGCGTCCAAGCATTAGACGGGATAACTGCAGCACCAGCCAGAAAACGAGGTAGCCCAGCATGGCGCCGAGCAAGCTGGAATGAACGTCAGTAAAGCCTCCCCAGAAGCTGACGGCCAGCCCCAGCCAGAGCATGGGCAGGGTGATGGCGTCTGGCAGCAACTGGTGCTCCCAGTCGATCACGGCCAAGCATAGAAGCGAGCAGATGAAGGCGATGGCTGGCAGGACTTGCCAGCTGTATCCCAGGCTCCAAGCCAGGTGAGCGAGGGCGAGGCCCGTGCTCAATTCCAGCAAAGGATAGCGCAACGGGATCAGGACGGCGCACTGGGGGCAGTGTCCTCTCAGCCACAGGTAACTGAACAGCGGGATATTCTCCCATGCGCGCAGTTTGTGACGGCACTGTGGGCAGTGAGAGCGGGGCCGGGTCAGATTATAGCGCTGCAGTGGTTCCTCGGCGGGTAACTCCAGCAGTTCCCGGCAGTCAGATTGCCAGCGCCGCTGTATCATCTGCGGCAGACGGTGGCTGACCACGCTCAAAAAGCTGCCCAAGATCAGTCCGATCCCGCCGCAGAATAGAATCCATGCGGCAGGGGATGACTGCAGAAAAGAGAAGATATACACAACCGTCAGAACGCAGTGTTCCGAAAGCAGCGACGGCTTCTAGTGCTGGGGTGTAGGATCTGGGGTAGGTGCCGTGCTGCGGCTCTTAAATGGCCTGGCCCAGCTTGAAAATGGGCAGGTACATGGCCGTCACCATGGTCCCCACGATGCCTCCCAGAAAAACGATGATAATAGGCTCCATCATGGCCTGCAAAGATTCCACCAGGGCATCGACTTCATCTTCGTAGAAGTCTGCTACTTTGCCCAGCATTTCGTCCAGGGAGCCGGCTTCCTCGCCGATGGACACCATCTGCACCACCATGTTGGGGAACAGCTTGGTGTCGCGCATTGCCGACTGGAGCTGGGTACCAGTGGAGATCTCGTCGCGCATCTCCATCGTGGCGTCATAGTAAATGGCGTTCCCGCATGCCCCGGCAACTGAAGTCATCGCTTCAACCAACGGGGTGCCGGCTGCAAACATCGTGGCCAGAGTCCTGCAGAAGCGGGCAATCGCCGACTTGTTGAGAATGGGGCCCATAATGGGAAGGCGCAGGGAAAGCTTGTCCAGGAAGCGGGCAAAGTTCTTTGAAGTCTTGCGCAGTCTCATAGGGATCATGATCATGGCCGTAACCGCTATGATGATCAGTAGGATGTACTTCTGCATAAATTCGGAGGCGGATACTACCAATTTCGTCAAGGCTGGCAGGTCTGCCCCAAAATTGGCGAACAGCTCTTCAAATTGGGGGATCACAAATACCAGCAGGATGGTAATCACGAGGCCCGCCACGCCCAGCACCATGGACGGATAAATCATCGCCTTCTTAATCTTCCGTTTCATCTGCTCGGACTTCTCTTTGTACACAGCGATTTTGTGTAACAAAGATTCCAAAATTCCGGCCTTCTCTCCCGCTGCTATCAGGCTGATGTAGAGCGAATCGAATTGATGCGGATGCTTGGCCAGGGCTTCCGCCAAGGTCCCTCCGGCCTCCACGTCTCCCTTGATGGCCATAATCATTTCCTGCATCGAGGGGTTCTCATGTCCCTGTCCCACGATGTCGAAAGACTGCACCAACGGAACACCGGAAGACATCATGGTCGCCATCTGGCGGCTAAAGATGGCGATGTCGCTGGCAGTGATCTTTTTGCCGCTTTTGCTGAACAGGGATTTGGTTTTTTTCTGTACTTTGAGTGGGCGGATCCCGCGATTACGCAGCCGGGCCCGGGCCTGCCCCAAGTTGAGGGCATCCAACTCTCCCTGGACAATTTTGCCCCTCTCATTCTTGCCGGTCCAACTGAAGGTGAGCGTCTGCGATTGTGCGGCTGCCATGTTCCGATACCTCTCCTGCTGCCTGATTTTACTCTACGGTAACCCGGTTGATCTCGGAAAGGCTGGTCAGGCCGGCCTTGACTTTCATCAGCCCGGACCGGCGTATATCCCAGCAGCCTTCCTCTTTAGCCTGAGTCGCCAACTGCACTGCGTTAGCTCCTTCGATGATGAGCCGCTTCATTTCCTCGGAAACCGGCATGACCTGGTAGACGCCAACCCTTCCCTTGTATCCGCTGGGACAGGCGTCACCGCCGTTACCGGGTTCATACACCTCGAAATCGTCTTTCAAGTCCTCCGGGGTAAAGCCCTCCTTCAGCAGCGCTTTTTGGGGCATTTCCAATTCCTGCCGGTATTGCGGGTGTAGCCGCCGGGCCAGGCGTTGCGCAGTGATCAGGTTGATACTGGTTGCCACGGCGAAGGGCGGTATGCCCATGTCCTGCAAGCGGGTCAAGGTTTGCGGACCGTCATTAGTATGCAGCGTGGACATGACCATGTGGCCGGTTTGCGCGGCCTTGACGGCGATGCTGCCAGTGTCGAAGTCTCGAATCTCGCCGACCAGGATGATGTCTGGGTCCTGCCGCAAAAACGCCTTGAGGGCCTTGGAGAAAGTCATGCCGGTGCGTTCATCCACCTGCACCTGGTTGACGCCGGGCAGGTTGATTTCCACCGGATCTTCAGCGGTTGATATATTCACCTCTTCCTGGTTCAGGATATTGATTCCGGTGTACAGCGAGACGGTTTTGCCACTTCCGGTGGGACCGGTCACCAGGAACATTCCGTAAGGTTTTTGCAGGTTCTGGAGAAAAAGTTCCTTTTGGTGATCCTCGTAGCCCAATTGGTCGATTTGCAGCTTGGCGGCGTCCGAGTCCAGGATACGCATACAGCATTTTTCACCGAACAGCGTTGGACAGGTGCTGACGCGAAAATCGATGGCCTTATTTTTGGATAGCTTCAGCTTGATGCGCCCGTCCTGCGGCACCCGCCTCTCGGATACGTCCAGCCGCGACATTACCTTAATGCGGGCCGATATCTTCTGCGACAGGATCAGCGGCGGCTTGGCAAATTCCTGCAGCATACCGTCGACTCGCAGCCGGACCCGGAAGTATTTTTCATAGGGTTCAAAGTGCAGGTCGGAGGCACCCAGCTTAATGGCGTCCACCAGCATCTTATTCACGAAGCGGACCACTGGCGCGTCTTCCACTTCTTCGCTGTGCGTGCTCTCGTCGGCGACTTCTTCGGCGGTGGTGGAAATGTTGTCCATGTCCTCCAAATCATCGCCCATCATGTCGTGCAGCGAAGATTCGGTCTCGTCAGCAATCTTTTCAAGGGCGCGATCCAGCTTGTGTTCCTCCACCACCACTGCCTCGATCAGGCAGCCCGTGGCAAACTTGATCTCATCCAGTGCCTGCAGGTTCGTCGGATCTGAAGTGCCGATGAACAGCTTCTTGCCTCGCTTATGCAGTGGAACCAAACGGTGTTTCTTCAGAGTGTCCAGCTTGGACTCCTTGATGACCTGCATGTCCAACTCCACCGTGTCCAGATCGAGCAAAGGGATGCTAAAGTCCGCCGACGCGGTGCGGGCAATGTCCGCCGAGGCAACTTTCTTCTCGTTGACCAGGTAGGTAACCAGGGAAATTTTCCTTTTCTGCGCCTTCCGCGTGGCTTCCTGGGCTTCTTGTTCGCTGATGAGTTTGTGCGCCACAATCTTTCGCGCCAAGCCTGCGAGTGGGATCTTCTTTGCGGATGCGGCCATGGTTCTACCTGCAAATAATACTTAACTGATAGGCAAGTATACTAGAGCAGGAAAACGATGTCACTAGCCTGAAGAATTGGCCCCATGTTCGGGACCGGCCAGCATCCCCGCCTGCGTTGATTCGGCTTAAAAAGCATTGATTATCAATGATGCCAGGTAGAAAAGTCCGGTTCAGGCGAGCGGGAGTGCGGGCGCTGCCCGGACGGACTGGGTGGCGGTCGTTGCCCGGGGCCGGTCACCTCACCATAATCAACATAATCAACACGATGCCTCCCAGAAAAATGATGATGATAGGCTCCATAATGGACTGCAAAGATCCCACCACGGCATCGACTTCCTCTTCGTAGAAGTCTGCTACTTTGTCCAGCATTTCGTCCAGGGAGCCGGCTTCCTCGCCGATGGACACCATATGCACCACCATGTTGGGGAACAGCTTGGTGTCGCGCATTGCCGACTGGAGCTGGGTGCCGGTGGCGATCTCGTCGCGCATCTCTATCGTGGCGTCATAGTAAACGGCGTTTCCGCATGTCCCGGCAACTGAAGTCATCGCTTCAACCAACGGGGTGCCGGCTGCAAACATCGTGGACAGAGTTCTGCAGAAGCGGGCAATCGCCGACTTGTTGAGAATGGGGCCCATAATAGGAAGACGCAGGGAAAGCCTGTCCAGGAAGCGGGCAAAGTTCTGTGAAGTCCTGCGCAGTCTCAGAGGGATTATGATCATGGCCGCAATCGCCATGAGGATCAGCAGGATGTACGGCTGCATAAATGAGGAGGCTCCTACCAGCAGGAGGATGACGTTCACGATGAACGCCACGCCTAGCACAATGGCCGGATAAATCATCGCCTTCTTAATCTTCTGTTTCATCTGCTCGGACTTCTCTTTGTACAAAGCGATTTTGTGTAACAAAGATTCCAAAACTCCGGCCTTCTCTCCCGCTGCTATCAGGCTGATGTAGAGCGAATCGAATTGCTTCGGATGCTTGGCCAGGGCTTCCGCCAAGGTTCCTCCGGCCTCCACGTCTCCCTTGATGGCCATAATTATTTCCTGCATCGAGGGGTTCTCATGTCCCTGCCCCATGATGTCGAAAGACTGCCCCAATGGAACACCGGAAGACATCATGGTCGCCATCTGGCGGCTAAAGACGGCGATGTCGCTGGCAGTGATCTTTTTGCCGCTTTTGCTGAACAGGGATTTGGTTTTTTTCTGTACTTTGAGTGGGCGGATCCCGCGATTACGCAGCCGGACCCGGGCCTGCTCCAAGTTGAGGGCATCCAACTCTCCCTGGACAATTTTGCCCCTCTCATTCTTGCCGGTCCAACTGAAGGTGAGCGTCTGCGATTGTGCGGCTGCCATGTTTCGATACCTCTCCTGCTGCCTGATTTTACTCTACGGTAACCCGGTTGATCTCGGAAAGGCTGGTCAGGCCGGCCTTGACTTTCATCAGCCCGGACCGGCGTATATCCCAGCAGCCTTCCTCTTTAGCCTGAATCGCCAACTGCACTGCGTTAGCTCCTTCGATGATGAGCCGCTTCATTTCCTCGGAAATCGGCATGACCTGGTAGACGCGAACCCTTCCCTTGTATCCGCTGGGACAGGCTGCACCGCCGTTATCGGGTTCATACACCTCGAAATCGTCTTTCAAGTCCTCCGCGGTAAAGCCCTCCTTCAGCAGCGTTTTTTGGGGCATTTCCAATTCCTGCCGGTATTGCGGGTGTAGCCGCCGGGCCAGGCGTTGCGCAGTGATCAGGTTGATACTGGTTGCCACGGCGAAGGGCGGTATGCCCATGTCCTGCAGGCGGGTCAAGGTTTGCGGACCGTCATTAGTATGCAGCGTGGACATGACCATGTGGCCGGTTTGCGCGGCCTTGACGGCGATGCTGCCAGTGTCGAAGTCTCGAATCTCGCCGACCAGGATGATGTCTGGGTCCTGCCGCAAAAACGCCTTGAGGGCCTTGGAGAAGGTCATGCCGATGCCGTCCATCCACCTGCACCTGGTTGACGCCGGGCAGGTTGATTTCCACCGGATCTTCAGCGGTCGATATATTCACCTCTTCCTGGTTCAGGATATTGATTCCGGTGTACAGCGAGACGGTTTTGCCACTTCCGGTGGGACCGGTCACCAGGAACATTCCGTAAGGTTTTTGCAGGTTCTGGAGAAAAAGTTCCTTGCTTATGCAGTGGAACCAAACGGTGTTTCTTCAGGGTGTACAGCTTGGCCTCCTTGATGACCCGCATGTTCAACTCCACCGTGTCCAGATCGAGCAAAGGGATGCTAAAGTCCGCCGACGCGGTGCGGGCAATGTCCGCCGAGGCAACTTTCTTCTCGTTGACCAGATAGGTCACCAGGGAAAACTTCCTTTTCTGCGCCTTCCGCGTGGCTTCCTGGGCTTCTTGTTCGCTGATGAGTTTGTGCGCTACGATCTTTCGCGCCAAGCCTGCGAGTGGGATTTTCTTTGCGGATGCGACCATGGTTCTACCTGCAAATAAGATCTACCGACAGAAAGTATACCAGAGCAGGAAAACGATGCCACTAGCTTGAGAACGGGTCCCATGTTCGGGACCGGTGCTTCCGGTGCAACCTCCTCGCCTGCGTTGATCGGATTAAAAGGCATTGATTATCAATGATGCCAGGCAGAAAAGTCCGGTTCAGGTGAGCGGGAGTGCGGGCGCTGCCCGGACGGACCCTGGCGGCGGTCGTTGCCCGGGGCCGGTCACGCGCATCCATCAGACGAGTTTCAGGACGGGGCGTCGTGCGGCAGGGCCTTAAAAGACCTCCCGGGCCATTAGAATCATGCGCGGCATTCCAGGCCTCATACCTGCGCACTCTATGCGCGGTTACGCCCACCGTTTTGGCGCCAGGAACAAAGGCGCGCTTGTCCTTCCCGCTCTAAATCATGAGTCGTTCGTGATGGCTGCCCGCCGGCTGCGTATCCGGATGCCGCCACGGCCAGGGGATCATCCCTTCAGGACTTGCGCTGTTCGTCGAAGGTGAAGGCATTATCTTTCAGATCCACGCGGATAACAGGGGCGGCTCCGGAGTTGCCGGCCAGCAGGGTGCGTGACAGCGGTGTGAGCAGGTGCTGCTGCAGGGATCTTTTCAGCGGTCGCGCCCCATAGACTGGGTTGTAGCCCAGTTCACCGAGTCGGTCCATAGCCGCGCTGGAAAGCTCGATTTGTACTCCCTGCTCGGCCAGACGCTGCTGTAACTGCTCGATCTGCAGCCCAGTGATGGCCCGGATCTGCTCCCGGTCCAGCGAGTGAAAGATCACGATCTCGTCCAGGCGGTTAAGGAACTCGGGCCGGAAGCAGCGCTGTACTTCCTCCATGACGGTGGCACGCAGCTGCTGTGGGTCTTGCCCATTCGTTTGTGCCCGGAAGTGCTCTGAGCCCAGGTTGGAGGTCATGATGATCACGGTGTTGCGGAAATCGACGGTACGTCCATGTCCGTCGGTGAGGCGTCCATCGTCCAGTACCTGCAGCAGAGTGTGAAACACGTCGGGATGAGCTTTTTCCACCTCGTCTAGCAGGAGCAGGCTGTAGGGCCGGCGCCGCACCGCTTCCGTCAGGTGCCCGCCTTCCTCGTAACCGATGTATCCGGGCGGGGCGCCGATCAGACGGGCAACCGCGTGTTTTTCCATGTATTCGGACATGTCGATGCGGATCATGGCCGCCTCGGTGTTGAACAGGAAATCCGCCAGCGCCTTGCATAACTCGGTTTTCCCGACCCCGGTGGGCCCCAGGAACAGGAATGAGGCATTGGGTCGGTCGGGATCAGAAATGCCGGCGCGCGCCCGTCGGACGGCATCGGCAATGGCGGAGACGGCTTTGTTCTGTCCGATGACCCGGCGATGCAGCATTGGCTCCATCTGCAGCAGTTTGTCACGCTCGCTCTGCAGCATATTGGCAACCGGGATCCCGGTCCACTGGGACAACACTTCGGCAACTTCGTGCTCGCTCACCCGGTTTCTGAGCAGGCGCGACTTTTGCGGGGTGTGCTGGGCCGCTTGGGCGATTTTCGCTTCCAGTTCGGGTATCACGCCGTATTGGAGCTCGGCCATGCGGTTCAGATCCCCGTTTCGCCGGGCTGTGTCCAAGTCCAGCCGGGCCTGCTCCAGGCGCTCCTTGGACTCCTGGAAGCTGTGCAGGCCGGCCTTCTCCTCTTTCCATATCTCCTCCAGATCCGCATATTCCCGTTCCAGCCGGGCAATCTGCGTTTCCAGTTCCTGGAACCGCTCACGGGAAGCTGGATCCGTCTCCCGGCGCAGTGCCTCGCGTTCGATCTTCCGCTGCACCAGGCGCCGCTCCAGCCGATCCATTGCCTCCGGCTTGCTGTCGAGTTCGATGCTGATCCGGCTGGCGGCCTCGTCAATCAGATCGATGGCCTTGTCAGGCAGGCGCCGGTCGCTGATGTAGCGCTGCGCCAGGGTGGTGGCGGAGACGATCGCCGGATCCGTGATCTGAACGTTGTGGTGGATCTCGTAGCGCTGTTTCAGGCCCCGCAGGATAGCGATAGTGTTCTCGACGCCGGGTTCGTCCACCAGTACCTTTTGAAAGCGCCGCTCCAGCGCGGCGTCTTGTTCCACCTGCTCCCGGTATTCGTTCAACGTGGTCGCTCCTACGCAGTGCAGTTCGCCCCGAGCCAGGGCAGGTTTGAGCATATTGCCGGCATCCATTGATCCTTCCGTCTTGCCGGCCCCGACCATATTGTGGATCTCATCAATGAACAGGATCACTTTTCCTTCCTCGCGGGCAATCCCTTGCAGCACGGCTTTCAGCCGCTCCTCAAAATCGCCGCGGAATTTCGCCCCGGCGATTAAGGTCGCCATGTCCAGCGCCAGCAGCCGCTTGGATTTCATCAGTTCCGGCACCTCGCCGTTGATAATCCGCTGTGCCAGTCCCTCGACGATGGCGGTCTTGCCGACGCCGGGGTCGCCGATCAGTACCGGGTTGTTTTTAGTGCGCCGCTGTAGTACTTGGATGGTGCGCCTGATCTCCTCGTCTCTGCCGATGACCGGATCCAGTTTGCCCTGTGCTGCCTGGGCCGTGATGTCCAGCGTGTATTTCTCCAGTGCGCCGCGTTGCTCTTCTGTTGCCGGATCGTCCACGTTTTGTCCGCCGCGCAGTTCGTCAATAGCCTGTTCGAGGCGGGAAACGTCCACGCCGCACGCGCGCAGCAGCTGTCCGGCGACGCCTTTCTCCTGTGCCAGCGCGACCAGCAGTATCTCTGTCGAGACGTAGCGGTCCGCGCGCTGTTGCGCGATCTCTCCGCAGTGCCGCAGCAGGCGCTCGCACTCATTGGATACATGCACGGTCGCAGCGCCTCCCTGCACCTGGGGCATTGCCCTGAGTTGTTCTCGAAGCCGCTGCCGTAGTTGCGCCAGATCGCCGCCGGCAGTTTCCAGCAGCCATAACGCGCTGCCGTTTTGCTGCCAGAGCAGGGCTGCCAGCAGGTGCGGGGGCTCTAAAAATTGGCTCTGCTGTTGCTGGGCGAGATTTTGCGCTTCCGACAGGATTTCCTGGAGGCGGTTAGTGAATCGGTCAAATTGCATATTCGTTCCCGTTTCCTGCGGTCTGTTCGTTTTGGCTGATCCGGGGCCGGATCGCATTCTGTCGGATGCTCCGTGCCCAGTGATGCCGCGTGTCATTGGACTCGGGCGGCACAGGGTGTATTCCAGGCCTGCGCTGAACGGCGAAGTCCTGAAAAACTTCCTGCGCTGTCCGTATAGATGTGGTCAAAAGCGGCAGATTCAATGCCCGATCCAGCGCACGTACACTGCGGCGAATGCGCCCAATCGGCGGGCTAACCGCCCGGCATGCCTGGTGGGGCCTGCTGCTGACAGCCTGGGACCGCTGGGCGCGATTCAGTAAATGCCAATGTCCAGGTAGGAGCGGGAGATTTTTGAGATGGCGTCCACGTAAGCCGCAGTACGGAGATCATCGACCTTGTCGTTCTCATGCAGGATTTGGCGGAACTGTTGGTAGGCCAAGCACATGCTGTCGTCCAGACCGGAACGAACCAGGTCTAGTTCTCTTGCTCCCTGAATAATTTGAGCACTGATATGTTCGGGTGCCTTGTTCCCGCTGAGCACCTCTATCAGGTCGACTATTTGTTGGTTGCGCATCTGATCGTAGCGCCGCTCCATGCGCCCGAAGCGGATATGGTTTAGATTGCGCACCCACTCGAAATAGGAAACGATGACGCCACCGGCGTTTACGTAAATATCCGGCAGGATGACCACTCCGCGTTTTCGCAATATCGCGTCTGCTTCAGCGTTGATCGGACCGTTGGCCGCCTCGGCGATCAGGCGCGCCTGAATGCGCTCTGCGTTTTGCTCGGTGATTTGTGCTTCGAGTGCGGCTGGAATCAGGATGTCACAATCCAACTCCAGGCCAGCGGCGCCGTTTTCGCTGTACGCCGCGCCGGGGAAATCCCGTACCCCCTGATGCTTATTGATATGCAGGCGCACCTGTTCCACCGGCAGTCCCTGTTCCTTGAAGATGTAGCCATCGCATTCAATGATCGCGATGATGCGCGCTTCATCCTCCTCTTCGAGCAGCTTGGCTGCGTGGTAACCAACGTTGCCGAGTCCCTGGATGACAATACGTGTGCCGCCCAGGCCGCCATCCATGCGGCACATCCGCTTGTCTTCCGGATGGCGGAAGAATTCCCGTAGTGCGTATACCACGCCACGCCCGGTCGCCTCGATGCGGCCATGTATTCCCCCATGGTGAACCGGTTTTCCGGTAACGCAAGCTTGTGCGTTGATGTCGTCCGGGCGCAGGTGCTTGTAGGTATCGGCGATCCAAGCCATTTCCCGTTGCCCGGTGCCCATGTCCGGTGCCGGTACGTTGGTGGCCGGATTGAGAAAGCCTTTGCGGGACAACTCGCGCGTAAAACGGCGCGTGATGGATTCCATCTCGTCGCGCCGGTAGCGCCGGGGGTCGATCTGCAGTCCACCCTTGGAACCACCGAAGGGCACGTCCACCAATGAGCATTTGTAAGTCATCAGGCTGGCCAAAGCTTCCACCTCGTCCTGCTCCACAACCGGGGCGAAACGGAGCCCACCCTTGACCGGCAGCCGGTGGGTACTATGTACCGCACGCCAGCCGTTGAACACCTCGACGCGGTCGTGCAGGCGAACCGGAAAGGAAACCTGCAGCACCTCGTTGCATGCCTCGATGGCCTCGGCGATGCCCGGATCCAGCTTCAGCAAGCGGAAGGCGCGATTGGCCATCTGGTTGACGTTTTGCGTGAATTTAATCGGACTCTACTCCTGTTTTATCACCGTCGGTGAAACGGAACGGCTTGCCGCGCGGCTGCAAGCCCTGGAGGTTGAGTGGGCCTGGCTGGCGCGAACAGGGTTGCCCATTGCGGCGTCTCGGGTGGACTCTCGGTCCAGAATATCCAGCGCGTACTGCATATCGTCAGGAGTTTTGCTGCCGTAGTGGAACCGTGAACCGTGGGCAGGATGGGGCAACTCCAGCTGGCAGGCGTGCAGCATTTGACGGCCGATGGCAGCGCTCAGTTCACGATCCGTCCCGGAACCGGCGGTGCGCGCCGCGCCGTACAGCGAGTCTCCGGCAACAGGGTGGCCCAAGTGCGCCAGGTGTACCCGAATCTGGTGCGTGCGCCCGGTTTCCAGCCGGATTTGCAGCAAGCTGTGCGTGCGCCAGTGCCGCAGCGTGCGGTAATGGGTCAGAGCCGGTTTTCCGTCCTCGCGCACCGCCATCTTCCGGCGCAGGACTGGATGGCGGCCTACGCCCGTCCCTATGCTGCCCTGTGCCGCGCTCAAAATGCCTTTGACCAGCGCCAGGTATTCTCGCCGGATCACCCGCTCCTTGAGTCTGGCTACGAGAAAAGCGTAGGCTTTTATGGTTTTCGCTATTGCCATCAAGCCGGACGTGTCTTTGTCCAGGCGATGCACGATTCCGGCCCGGGGCACGGCGCTGAGCCGTGGATCATGATACAGCAGGGCGTTCAGGAGCGTGTGGGTGGGATTGCCGGCACCGGGATGGACGATCAGGCCGGCGGGTTTGTCGATAATCAGCAACTCCTCGTCTTCATGCACGACGCACAGCGGGATGTTCTGTGCCATCCACGGCGGTTCTTGCTTGAAACAGGCCCGCAGGCAGACCTGCTCTCCTCCCTGCAAGCGCAGCCGCGTGGATGCCTTGCCTTGATTGAGGGTTACTTCCCCGGCGCGGATCCAATGCTGGATGCGCGCCCTCGAGTATTGCGGAAAGATGCAGGCCAGCGCCCGGTCCAGGCGCCAGCCGGCGTATTCTCCGGGGACGTGGGCTCTGAGCGATTCAATCTGACTCATGCGGATATTATCCCACGGTACGCTGGTTACTGCCAGTCTGCCGAGCGCGTCCCAGGCCTGCCTGGGACACATTCAGAACAGTGATCATTGGGCACTGCGGGCGCCGGTATTGCCGGATGCGCGTTGAGGTGTGCATGTTTTTATGGGATGATCATTATTAATGTATTTGCGCACCGTCTTTCTTTCCAGTTTTTTGCTCCTTGCGGGTTGCGGCACTGGTGCCAAGGGCGGCACCGAGGGCTGGGACGCCGCGCGCCTGCTGTCGGAAGCCAGGGGGGCGATGAGCAGCGGCAACTACGAACGTGCCAAGGAATACTACCAGGGCCTGGAGAGCCGTTTCCCGTTCGGCGTATACGGGCAACAGGCCCTGCTGGATTTGGCCTACGTGTATTACAAGAGCGAAGAGCCGGAACGCGCCATTGAAACCTGCAACCGTTTTATAGAACTCTACCCGCAGCATCCCCAGATAGATTACGCTTTTTACCTCGGCGGTTTGGCGAGTTTCTACCGGGGCCGGGGGTTGGCACAGCGCTTCCTGCTGCTGGATCCGTCACAGCGCTCCCCCGTCTCCAGTCTTGATTCCTTCGAGCGCCTGTTCGAGTTGGTGCGCCGCTTTCCAGATAGCAAGTATGCTCCCGATGCCCGGCAGCGCATGATTTACCTGCGCAACTTGTTGGCTGAGCATGAAATTGAGGTGGCCCATTACTACCTGCGGCGGCACGCGTATTTGGCCGCGGTCAACCGGGCTCGGTACGTGGTGGAGAACTACCCGCGCAGCGCTTCCGTGCCGGATGCGTTGGCGCTGATGGCGCGCGCCTACCGGGTGTTGGGACTGGAGGGGCTGTCCAAGGACGTGCTGCGCGTGCTGCAATTGAACCACCCCGGCCACCCGGCGATCGCCGAGGTGGAAAGCATCCGCGTGCAATAGGGCATCAGTCGCGCCTGGCCGGGCACAGTTAGTCCTCGCGGTAAGCCGAGCATATCGGGTAGCGCCGGTCCCGACCGAAACTGTGCGCCGAAATGCGCGCGCCGGGCGCACTTTGGCGCCGCTTATATTCGTTGCTGCGCACGCGCTCCACGATCCAGCGGACGGTATCGACCGGGAAGCCGGTTTGCCTGGTGATTTGCGCCGGACTTTGATCCTGCTCCAGGTGCAGCTTCAGCACCTCGTCCAGGATCTCGTACGGGGGCAGACTGTCCTGGTCGGTTTGGTTCGGCCTGAGTTCCGCACTGGGGGGACGCTGCAGGATGCGCTCCGGGATATGCCCCCCGTCACGGTTGTACCAGCGCGCCAGCGCATATACAAAGCCCTTGTACACGTCTTTCAAAGGCGCGTAGCCGCCAACCATGTCCCCGTACAACGTAGCGTAGCCGATCGCTGCCTCACTTTTGTTGCTGGTAGCCAGCACCAGTTTCCCGCCGCGGTTGGAGAGCGCCATCAACAGAGTTCCCCGACAGCGTGCCTGCAGGTTTTCTGCTGCAACGTCGGTCCCGCTGGCTGGACACAGTTCCTGCAATGCCTGCAGGAAGTTGCTGTAGAGCGGCTCTATGGAGGCCAGCCGATGCTTAACGCCCAGGCGCCCCGCCAGCGCCTGGGCGTCCTCTATGCTCATTGGGGCAGTGTGGCGCGAAGGCATCAGCAGCGCCTCCACGTTTTCAGGGCCGAGTGCATCCGCCGCAAGGCACAGGGTAACAGCGGAGTCGACGCCTCCGGACAGTCCGACCAACGCCTCGCTGAAGCCGCTTTTGCGCGCGTAGTCGCGGATGCCGACGGTCAGTGCCTGGTAGACGCTGGCTTCAGACGCCGGCAACGGCGCAATGGCTCCTTCTGCCAGGAACACTGTGTTGCCCGGCCCGCGACGGCATTCCACCAGGTGGGTGCTTTCCTCGAACTGCGGGGCGCGCATCCTGAGATTTCCCGAACCATCCAGCGCCATGGAGGCACCATCAAAGATTAAATCGTCCTGGGCACCTGTCATATTGACGTGGATGATGGGCAGCGCGGTCTCGCGGCTGCGTTGCCGCAGCTCCTGTTCCCGTTCCAGGACTTTACCCAGGTAATAAGGGGACGCGCTCGGATTTAAGATCAGTTCCGCGCCTGCCTGGCGGATGCCGAGGGCGGGTTCTTTGTGACAGAGGTCTTCACAGATCGTGACGGCGACGCGAAATCCATTGATCTCTGCCATGCAGATGCGTCCTCCGGGCTGAAAATTGCGCGGCTCATCAAATACCTCGTAATTCGGCAGTTTGCACTTATAGTAGGTGAGGGGTCGCTCGCCGTGCATCAGTAGGCTGCAGGCGTTGTAGATTATCCCGTCCCGGGTTTTTTCTGGATGCCCGACCAGCAGGCAGGCTTCCTGCGTCTGCCGCTGTATACGCGCCAGTGCGCGGCACACCTGCCGGCGCAGTGCGGGGCGCTGCAATAAGTCATCCAGCGGGTAGCCGCACAGGCTGAGTTCGGGAAAGATCACCAAGTCAGCCTGGTGCCGGCGGCAGGCGCTGTGGGTCAGCTGGACAATGCGCTCGGCGTTGCCTTCCAGGTCTCCGACCACGGCGTTGAACTGCACCAGGGCGATGCGCAGTGTCGGCGTCGATGGTTGCCCGGGAGGACGCTGGTCGCTTTTGCCAAACTGCACCTCAGTCTGCCGCACCATTTCCACCATCGGCAGCTCGTCCGATTACCGATCGAAAGTTGATTTCATCTTCTTGGCGCAGTGTGCCAGGCAGGACTGACCGGTTCTATTACGGGTTCGCGGTGTGCGCTCGCTCTTCCTGGAGGCGTCGCGACCCCGCTCAGCCGCTGGTGCCCGCAAAAATCCGGGGCACAGTCGTGCGCCGAAGGACGCAGTTTAGCTTTCCCCGAGCAACTCGGCCATGGCTTTCCCCAGTTCGGTTGGGGAGCGCACGGTAACGGCGCCGGCTTTTTCTAACGCACGGTACTTGCCGTCGGCAGCGCCTTTGCCGGCAGAGATGATTGCTCCGGCATGTCCCATGCGCTTGCCCGGAGGCGCCGTGACGCCGGCAATATAGGCAACGACCGGTTTACTGACGTCGGATTGGATATACTCCGCAGCCTCTTCTTCGGCACTGCCCCCGATCTCTCCGACCAGGATGACGCCGTGCGTGTCGGGATCTTGTTGAAACAGTTTCAGGCAGTCGATGAAATTCATGCCGTGAATAGGATCGCCGCCGACCCCGACGCAGCTGCTTTGTCCAAGGTGGTTGCCGCTGGTTTGATGCACCGCCTCATAGGTCAGTGTACCGGAACGCGAGACGATACCTACGCTGCCGGGCTGATGAATCTCTGCGGGCATGATGCCGATCTTGCATTGGCCGGGGGTAATGACGCCGGGACAATTGGGGCCGACCAGGCGGGTTTGCGGTGCGTGCTCAAGCATGGCCCGTACCCGAACCATGTCCAAAATGGGGATGCCCTCGGTAATGCATACGATTACGCGCAATTGAGCATCCACCGCTTCCAGAATGGCGTCGGCGGCGGCGGCTGCGGGTACGAAGATCACGCTGGCATCGGCACCGGTCTGAGCGACGCCTTCCGACACGGTATTAAAGACCGGCAGTCCCAGGTGGGCCTGCCCACCGCGTCCCGGCGTGACGCCGCCGACCAGTTGGGTTCCGTAATCGAGCGCCTGCTGACAGTGGAAACTAGCCTGCCGACCGGTAAATCCCTGGCACAGCACGCGGGTGTTCCGATCGATCAGGATGCTCATCAGGTTATTGCCGCGCGTACGGCTTGGGTCGCCGCGTCGTCCAGGTTCTGCGCGGCGGTAATGCGCAGTCCACTTTGCTCCAGAAGCCGCCTGCCTTCCTGCACTTGGGTGCCTTCCAGGCGAACCACGATCGGGACCTGGATGCCAATCTGCGATACGGCCTCGATAATGCCCTGCGCAATCAGGTCACAGCGTACAATGCCGCCGAAGATATTCACCAGGATTGCCTTGACGCCGGGATCGCCGGTAATGATTTTGCAGGCTTCGGATACGCGCTCGACAGTGGCGCCGCCGCCCACGTCCAGAAAGTTGGCCGGGTTGCCGCCGTGTAGTTTGATGATGTCCATCGTGGCCATCGCCAGACCGGCGCCGTTGACCATGCAACCGATGTTGCCGTCCATTGCCACGTAGTTCAGATCAAAGCGCTTCGCCGCTGCCTCGCGTTCGTCTTCCTGGCTCGGATCCTTCCACTCCGCCAGAGTGCTCTGACGGAACAGGGCGTTGTCGTCAATACTCAGCTTGGCGTCCAGTGCCTGTAGTTCACCCGCCTTGTTGAGAATCAGCGGATTGATTTCGACCAGGGTGAGGTCTTTTTCCTGGAACATGCGGTACATAGCCTGCAGCAGCTGAGAGAGCTGGGAGCGTTGCCGTGCGTCCAAGTCCAATGCAAAGCCGATCTGGCGGCACTGGTGGGGTTGCAGCCCCAGCGCCGGCTCAATGGCCATTGTGTGGATTTGTTCCGGCGTTTGGGCCGCTACTTCCTCGATGTCCATGCCTCCGGCCGACGAGGCCACGGCAACCACCCGCCGCCGGCTTCGATCCACCAGCATACCCAGGTACAACTCGCGCGCAATTTCCGCTTTGCCCTGGATCAGCACGCAGTGTACCGGTTGCCCGTCCGGGGCGGACTGCCGCGTGACCAACCGCGTACCGAGCATGCCGCGTACGCATTCTTCCAATTCCGTCCGCCCTTCGACTAGTTTGACCCCGCCTGCCTTGCCACGACCGCCGGCGTGAACCTGGGCCTTGACTACCCATTGATTGCCTCCCAATTCATCGGCATTCCTGTTCGCTTCCCGAATACTGAACGCCGGTTTCCCCGGCGGGCAGGGAATGCCGTACCCTTCCATCAGTTTTTGGGCTTGATACTCGTGCAGGTTCATTAGCCGTCACTGCCGTTTGGGACGGGTACCGCTGCTGCAGTTGCGTGAGGCGCAAGCGCACGGTTGCAGGGCGGGAGATCAGGGAACATCAGCTTGTCGGGACTCTTCATTCAAGGCGGTTATTGTAGCACGCGGCGCGCCCTGCTCAAGAATCGTTCCGGCCCGTGTGTGATAACCATGTACGGAAAAGCAAGGATCGCGCCGCCGATCCGCCTCGGCCTGCGCCGGGAAGCGGGGCGCACGGCGGTGGTACGCAACCGGCAGCGTGTCACCGCAAGCATGGCCATATTGTCCATGCCTGCCCGCTCATGCCTCAGCGGCATCGCCACTGGCATTTTATTGTTTTCCGTTAGCATGTTAGAATCAGACCTGATTTATAAGCTGGGGAGGTCGCCACGTTCGCAAAGATGCGATGCTCGGCAGAGCAAGCCCTCTGATCCGACCGGCGGCCTGCTGAGACGCAGACGCTGATGTTCGCGCTTTTCCTGGCAGGATGTTACCCGCCTTTAGCTTTTTCTGAACGAGCACTCCCAACTAACTGTACAGTATGCCGCTACGGGAATCATTGATCAGCCTGCCCCTGCAAAGCAGGCTGCGCGCAGGCCTGCCGGTACGCGATGGATGCATGCTGTCCCAGGCATGTTCTCGGTTGCGCCTGCATTGGCGCAGAGCCATTGCCGACACCGGCCCGCGCAGTCCATCCGTTGTTGAATGAGAAGCACGGGAGACGGCGTGGAAATACTCGCAACAATGCCCAAGCTGATTTCTTATCGGCAGTTGGTGTACTTTGTCACCGTACTGACCGGTTTCTGCGCTCTTTGTGCGCAGGTGGTATGGCAGCGGTACCTGTCCGTGCTGGTCGGCAGCGAGGCGCGCTCTCTCACTCTGGTGGTAGCCGTTTTTCTGCTCGGACTCGCTTCCGGCTACTATGTATTCGGTCGCCTTACCGAGCGCAAGTGGTCCCGTTTCTGGTTGCTGAAGATCTACGGATACACCGAGCTTCTCACGGGCCTGTACATATTTTTCTTTTATCTCTATTTTGACGTATTGAAGGCACTCAGCTTCCAGGGGCCGAGTCACTTGCTGTTTGATCTGCTGATTTCTTTTTTGGCTCTGCTGTTGCCGACTTTTCTGATGGGAGCTTCTATTCCCGTGTTGACCACCGTCTTACCGGAGAATTCCCGGGAGATCAGTTTCATTCATTCCCGCGTTTACGGCTGGAACACTTTAGGCGCTTTTGGAGGAGCGTTGATCTCGGGATTCTTCTTGTTGCCCACTTTCGGCCTGCCGTTAACGTTAATGATCGCGGGGTCGTTAAACGTGCTGGCTTCCCTGGTTTATATAGGCAATAAGCTGGATGGAGCGGTGCATCGGCAGGAAGCTCCTCCCGTATTGCCCTCGGAAGCTCCCAACTGGTTCTATCTGCTATTTACCTTCTTTGCCGGCGGGGTCATCGTTTCTTTTGAGATCCTGCTCGTTCGCGTGCTGAATCTGAGTATAGGCGCCGGGATTTACAATTTCCCAATGATTTTATCCATTTTCGTCGGTGCCTTGGCCGTGGGCAGCCTGTCATTGAAAGGACGGGAATTTTCCGTCGATTTTTTAATTCGGCAGGTACTGATCACGCTGGGTTTACTGGGGGTGCTTTACGTTACCGCACCGTACTGGTCGATATGGCTGAGTCACGTGCGCATAAGCATGGCAACGCTACCCTCCAACTACTACGTCTACAAAGTGTTAGTTTATCTTTTTCTGCTGCTGTTCCTGGCCCCGGCCATATTCTTCATGGGCCGGCTGCTTCCGTTGGTTTATGCCTTGTTGCGCAAGGACCAGGACAACTACGGACGGGTGTGCGGTCAACTGTATTTCTTTAACACGCTGGGAACGGTTTTGGGAACCGTTCTGATCGGTTACCTGGCTTTCTACTGGCTGGATTTGGACCAGCTTTTCATGACGAACCTGTTTGTATTGCTCGGCTTGTGCCTGGCAGTTTCGCTTTTCGAGAAGAGAAGGCTCTCTGTTGCGCTGTCCGCCGCGTTGGCCGTGACACTTATCGCCCTGCCTGGCTGGGACAGGGCCGGGCATTATATCGGGTATTTCCGCAATGTTGCCCAGACTCCGGAATACTTTAAGGACATATTTTATTTGCCGTCCGATGAGCGCAACGAGGTCTTGTTTTTTGAGGACGGCCCGAACACCACGACCACCATACTGCGCGATACCAGCAACTCCAAGCAGTATGATCAGCGCGACGCCCGCCTGAGGAAACTGTTTCCAGACTTTCAATACAATTACTCTTTGGTTGTGAATGGAAAATCCGACGGATCCCTGATCGGCGATTTCTCCACCATGATGTTGACCGCTTCGCTGCCTTACCTGCACGCGCCTGCCCGGCCGCGGCTGTCCGCGGCCGTGATCGGACTGGGGACGGGAGTGACCGCCGGTGCGCTGGGACGACTGGATGACGTAGAGCAAGTAGTGGTGTTGGAGATCTCGTCCAAGGTGGCAGATGGGATCCGCCAGGTGAAATCCTCCAATTTTGACCCGCTTTCGAATCCGAAAGTACAGTTGATTGAGAGCGATGCCTTCAGATATTTCACCAAAAGCAGGCAGCAGTTCGATTTCATTGTCTCTGAACCGAGCAATCCCTGGGTGACGGGAGTGGAAAATTTATTTTCCCGCGACTTTTACCAGCTTGTGTCCGAATCCCTGTCCGAGGGCGGCGTACTGTGCCAGTGGTTGCAGTTCTATGAGTTTAGTGCGGACACGATGAGGATGGTGTTTAATACCTTGAAACAGGAATTTCGCTACGTGGAAGCATACAAAGTCGCCAACGGAGACTTGTTGCTTTTGTCCAGCCATGAGCCTTTGAATATCCGTGCGGAAAGATTTTCCTCCCCTTTTCTGCGCCCGATACATCGGGCCCTGGGATTGCGCAACGTGCGGGAACTGGAACTGCTGCGGGTTTATGATTGGGAAAGGCTCTCGCGGGGGGTGGCGATCGCGGAGCAAGTTGAGCACACCTTGGTTAATCCCAAGCTGACCTACAAGGCTGACAGGGCCTTTTTCATGCGTCAATCCGTTGATCCCTGGGAAATTTATCCGTCTTACCTGATGGTGTCCCCGGCCCGGCAACGCGAGCGGGCGCAGATTGTAGAAGCGTACATGGATTCCTTGAGTGTCGATCCTGGTCTGGATCCATGGGTGGACGCCGATGAATTAGAACCGGCACCGGACTCCGGGCCGGATGATGCCACTCGGCAGGCCGGCCTGGCGCCGGAAGAGGAGCCAAAGCAGCAGGATGTTTCTGAATCAGTAAAGAAGATGATCAAGCAGGTCGAAAAAAGATGTATGCCATTGGCAGGGTACCATTTTTTTTGTGCTCACATGAAGGACATCATTACCGATCTATTTGTCTATAATGACTCCTATCGAGACGTCTATTACCGGTTTATTTCCTACCATAATTTGAGGAGGCAGGGACTGCTCCCCCACGAAGGAGCTTTTTTGCAGGAAGTAAGGACCGCCATTCTCGATGACGCCGTACTGGAGCCATTCCGCCTAATCGGCTACTACGCCGATCACCTTCTCTCCCAGGGGCAATTTGATCAGGCACGCCAGGACGTGGAATTGTTCAAGCAGCGGGAACTGCTGGAGGATAAAGATTATGCCTGGCTTAAAGCGCGCATCGAAGGGGTTGCCGAGCAAGGTTAGGGACCAGGGACGTGTTCCTGGCCTGTCGCTACGCACCAGGATGCCTGGTTACGTTATAATTGCTTTACTTGTCCCGCATTTTTACTGGGATGTATGCCGGACCGGCAGGCGGTGCCAGGCGCGCCAGGCATCGTCCGTGCGCAAGCCCTGATTCATGCGGGACTGGAGCAGGTGTAAATGGGTGCTCCGCCCTGTTCAACGGCTGATTTCAGTGATTGCAAACATGCCATTGCATTAAGGTAATAAGGTAATAAGGAACACGAGAGCCATGAATATCAGGAGAACCTCGCTCGGAGCATTTATGGACGTCAACGGTTCAGTGGGTTTCTTGAACGGGAGGGCGCGGGCTTCCTGTGCTGGTCCCTGTATGCAGAAAGAACCGGTTGCCCGGCGTGCGCTGCCCGGCGAACGCGGATTCTGAATAAGATCGAGACAATGTCAAACCAGCACCAGAACGGGAACGCCGCCAAGGTCTTGCGATCCGATCCAGGAGCGCAGGCGAGCCGAGTCATGAACACTTCCGGCTGGGAACTGGCGGTCAGCGAGGAAGATTGGCGCTCGTTGCAGATATTTAACTGGTACCGGGTCATGCTGGGGAGCCTGTTTGTCGCGCTGATGCTGGTTGACTGGCTGCCGCCGCGCATGGGCCTGCTGAACCCGCAATTGTTCCTCGGGGCGGGGATTTCTCTCCTGGTTTTCTCTTTGCTGGGAACCCTGCTTACTCATTACCGTTTTCTGCCGTACGTGGCGCAGGTCACCCTGTATGCGTTCGCTGATATTGTCTTGCTGACAATGATGATGTACGGCTCCGGCGGCATGGGCAGCGGCTTGGAACTGCTGCTGTTGGTCAACGTGGCCGGGCACGGTGTTTTGGCCGGCAGGGCGATCGTTTTTCTTTATGCTTCTATGGCGGTATTGGCGGTGACTTTCGAGGAAGTTTACCTGTCTTACAGCTATGCGCCGGTATTGGCGGACTTCGGCAGCGTGGCTTTATTTTCTCTGGGGCTGTTGACGATCTCCGCTTTATGCGTCCTGCTGTCCAAACGCTACGCCAGCAGTCAGGCCTTGGCCTGGCTGCGTTCCCAGGAGCTGCGGACAATGTCGCTGTGGAACGAGCAGATCGTCAGGATGATGCGGACCGGCATCATCGTGCTGGGAGACGATATGCGCATACGATTGGCAAACTATTCGGCCAGAAAGCTGCTCGGGCTGCGCGAAGACAGTCCGAATGATATTTCCCTGCCGGCTAACGGCAGTCTGCTCACCGAATTGGTGAATACAGGGCAGCGCGAGCAGTTCCAAAGTCCCCAGGTGTTTCAGCGCCGCCTGGGAGGAGTCGAACTGCAGATCTCGGTGGTGCGCCTTGAAGCCGGTCGAAGCGTGTCCGGGTGGTTGCTGGTGTTGGAGGATTCTGCCGTCGTGCAGCAGCGAGCACTGCAGTTGAAGCATGCTTCCCTGGGCCGGCTGACTGCCAGCATCTCCCACGAGATCCGCAATCCTTTGGGAGTCATCAGCCACGCCATTCAATTATTGGCTGAATCCATGACCCAGGCGTCGACCGAGGATCGGAGGCTAATCGAACTGATACAGCGCCACGTGCGGCGTCTGAACGAGATTGTGGAAAACGTAATGCAACTCAGCCGTCGCCGTCTGGCCCACCCGAACCAGCTTCAGATGGAGGTCTGGTTGAAGGAATTCGCCGACGAATTTGTTCAAGTGCGCCGCTTGCAGCAGACGGACGTACGGGTACGGGTGTCCCCGCCGAATCTGTGTCTGAGTGCGGATGCCAGTCAACTCTACCAGATATTGTGGAACCTGGGAGAGAATGCAATACGTTATAGTTTTCATTCCCCGCTGTTGGAGTTGTGCTGCGGGATCCAGGAAGAACCATGCTGGCCATACATCGACGTCATCGATCGCGGGCCAGGGATAGCTGAGGATGCGGTGGACCGTCTTTTTGAGCCGTTTTTTACTACTGAAACAGAAGGCTCCGGCTTGGGCCTGTACCTGGCACATGAGTTGTGTGAAAGCAACCAGGCGAGCCTGCGCTTGCTGCGCAACACGCCCCAGGGTTGTTGTTTTCGGATCAACTTCGACCAACCCGCGATTTTGAGCCCTGTCCCGGACTGATGGAGATTGCCATGGACACCGTGTTAGTGGTAGACGATGAACCCGATATTCGTGAACTGCTTGAAGTCACCCTTAAGCGAATGAACCTCAAATGCCGGTGCGCGCAAAATCTGCAGGAAGCCATGCTCATGCTGGATGGCAATGTCTCTTTCAGTCTGTGCCTGACGGACATGCGCCTGCCGGATGGAGACGGCATCCAGTGCGTGGAATACGTGCAGCAGCACTGTCCGCGCGTCCCAGTTGCAGTGATTACCGCTTACGGCAATATGGAATCAGCGATCAGGGCACTGAAGGCGGGTGCTTTCGATTTTCTCTGCAAACCGGTAAAGCTGCCACAATTGCGCCAGTTGATTCGGGACGCGCAGGCACTGCAGCAGCCTTACGGCAATCCTACGCAGCACGTGCTGATCGGCAAAAGCGCATCGATCCGGGAACTGAAGGAGAACGCGAAAAAACTGGCGCGCAGCCAGGTGCCGGTTTATTTGAGCGGCGAGTCCGGCGTTGGCAAGGAGTTGGTGGCCCGCATGATCCATGATCACGGTCCGAGGCGCATGGCACCTTTTGTGCCGGTAAACTGCGGGGCAATCCCGCATGATCTGGTGGAAAGTGAGCTGTTCGGCTACAAGAAGGGCAGCTTTACCAGTGCCGTGGCGGACCGCGAAGGATTGTTTCGGGCAGCGGAAGGGGAACCCTGTTTTTTGACGAGCTCGCCGCATTGCCGCTGTCCGTGCAGGTCAAGCTGTTGCGCGCGATCCAGGAGCGCAGCATACGCCCTATCGGTGAGCGTCACGAGTTGCCCATTGACGTGCGGATACTCAGTGCCACCAACGATCCGCTGGAGAAACTGGTGCGGCAGGGGCGGTTCCGTCAAGATCTCTACTACCGCATCAACGTGGTGAATTTGCGGGTTCCCTCATTGCGCGAGCACAAGGAGGACGTGCCATTATTGGTGGAGCACCTGCTGCAGAGAGCGGTGGGGAACAATGAACGTCTGGCGGTGGTGCAGATCGATGACCAGGCCATGGACGCGCTGCAGGCGTATTCTTACCCGGGCAACGTGCGTGAGTTGGAAAACATTATCAATCGGGCCGTGGCCCTGTGTGAGGGCAATCGGATCAGGGTGGAGGATCTGCGTTTGGCGCCGGAACTGGAGTTGGAAGCCGGCGTGGAGCCGGCAGAGCCGGCGGAGGGTTCGGAGAAATTGGATGACTACCTCGGCAAAGCTGAGAAGAAGCGCATCTTGGAGGCATTGGAACAAACTCGCTGGAATCGGACTCGGGCGGCAAAGTTGCTCGGGCTCAGTCTGCGTGCGCTGCGCTACCGGCTGGAGAAGCTGAGGCTGGAATAGGACCGGGCGCTGCCGGCGCCCGCTTGGGACCCAGCGAGTCAAACGATTATCGCCGCGTTGCCATGCCAATCCCAGTGTTGGGGCAACCGCCGCACGCCACCCTGCGGCGCACCCCGGATACCGGTCATGCGAAACGAGGTACCGTCCGATCGGACGGAGCCGGCGCGGAGTCCGTCCGTGGTCTCCAAGTACCGCTTTTTGTCACAGTTGACCTCTAACCGGTCCATGCCATTGTGGTCGCACCGTGCGTTGTCTGGCGCATTCGGTAACCGGGGCAGCTCCACCTCAGGCTGCCATAAGGAAACATTATTCCATTAAAAATCAATTACTTATTTACGTTGAATGGAGCAGAGTCAGGTTTTGCCGCGGACTTGATCGTGCCCGCGGGAGCTGGTTCATGCACAGTTGGACAGACAATCCGTGGTTCGGGCATACTCTGGCATGAAATATGCTTATACTACTGGTAACCAGAGGACTGGCGGGATTTACCGTAGTTCTTAGGGGGCAGTCGCCGGGTAAAGTCGGCGACGGCCCCCGTTTACTGATGACTCAGCTGTGCCTTTAGGCTTCACCAGAGCCGGGCATATTTGATCATCATGAAGTGATAAATTGGAGGAACTGTTTCATGAACAGCAAACAACAAGGTTTTACGTTGGTTGAATTGATGATCGTGGTAGCAATTATTGCCATTTTGGCCGTTATTGCAGTGCCCAACCTCATCCAATACACCATTCGCGCCAAAGTCAGCGAAGCCATTACAATGGCCTCGGCGGCAAAGACCAGCGTGTCTGAGTACTATGCTTCGACAGGTAAGATGCCAGCTAATGCAGGGCAGGCAGGTATTGATATCACAGCCAAGACGGAGATTGTGGCTGGTATCGCTTACAATCAAACCGATGCCAAGACCGCCGAGGTTACCGTCACGTTGGAAGACATTGGTGGAGACACCGGCACCAAGACGATCGAGTTTAAGGGCAAGGGTTCTCCTACGGGCGTTACTTGGACATGTGCGGGCGGGGGTACCACTTTAGCGGACAATCTGTTGCCGGCCCAGTGTCGCGGCTAAGTTCAAGCTGACTAGAGGCTCTGGTTCCCCCTTTTCCTCCTTGGGCCTTGCGGGCTCCGGAGGGGGAACCGGACAAGCCTTCTATCTGTATCCGCCCCGTCCCCCGGGGCGGTTTTTTTCTATCCATGTTACTGGACGAGTCTGCCCGTAAGCAGTTCGTTTCGTTCTCTGCTCCGGCGGCAATCGATCCCTGTTGTCTGCGGCAGGCTGCACTGATCACAGACGGCACCGTCGGGAAGCCGCTGTCGGTTCACCACGGGCGATAGGACCAGTGTCATTGCTGTACCGGAAGAGCTGGCTGCCTTGCTTTGGCAGGAGGGTCCGCGTATCGGCAGCTGCGCCCGGACGCCGGTGGCGCAGTGTGGCCGTAATCCGGCCAGGGCCAGCAGACAGTGGGGCGGCCTGAACAATAGGACTAACTCGCGGCTTTTGTATCTGGCACCGCCCGGATCCAGGTGCCGCCCTGGGCCTGGTCCGGCAGGCAGCTGTCTCCAGCCGCGGTGCAAATTGGTGGCCAGGGGAGGAATCGAACCACCGACACGAGGATTTTCAGTCCCCTGCTCTGCCAACTGAGCTACCTGGCCATGAATATCAGGCGGTGCACTCATGTCCCCGCTGATCCTTCTGCCGCAGACGCGGCGGGCCTGCTGTACAGGCTGCGCAGATTAAAGCAGGAACGGACTTCAGGTCAATCAGAAGGATGCGGCCAAGGTCGGGTACCCGCTGCGGAAATCACTGGACCGGCGCGGTGCCGTATCAGTGCCGTAAGACAGGTTCAGCCGGCTCGACGTCACCGACGGGGAGGCCATCGGCAAGCTTGCGGCGCAGTTGGGCACCGTGGATATATTGTTTAATTGTGCCGGTTACGTGCACCATGGCACTATATTGGAATGCGCCGAGCGGGACTTCGATAGTTTCCTTCGAGTTGAACGTGAAGTCGATGTACCGCGTGATACAGTCGTTTTTGCCCGCCATGCTGGAGGCAGGCGGCGGTGTTATATTGAACGTGTCCTCGGTGGTTTCCTCGATCAGGGGGGTGCCCAACCGCTTCGTCTACGGCGCTACCAAGGCAGCCGTGATCGGCATGAGCAAAGCGGTGGCGGCGGATTTTATCGATCGGGGCATTCGCTGCACCAGTATTTGCCCTGCCACTGTGGAATCCCCTTCGCTGGAGCAGCGGATCTCGGACCAGGTGCAGGGAAATGACGCCGATGCGGTACGCCAGGCTTTTATCGACCGGCAGCCGATCGGACGCTTGGGCAAACCTGAGGAAATAGCCGCCTTGGCCGCCTACCTGGCCAGTGACGAAGCCGCCTACACTACCGGCGGCGTGCAGATTATCGATGGCGGCTGGTGCAACTGAGCCGGCAGGTATGACCGGCCTCGTTGCCGGTGCGGGATTGCCGGTCCATGAGAACGCCCCTGGCCTGTGGCCGCCAGCGAGGCCCCCGTTTTATAGATTGCTTGAGAGCAAGGGAGGGAATATATGAAATTGCTGCGCTACGGACCTGCCCACCGCGAGCAGCCCGGTATACTGGATGCGCAGGGGCGCATTCGGGACTTGTCTTCGGTCATTGACGACGTGGGTGGTGCCACGCTGTCGCCGTCCGGCCTGGCCAAACTGGCGGCGCTGAATATGTCACAGTTGCCCGTTGTGCCGGGCAGTCCACGCTTGGGTCCATGCGTGAGCCCGCCGGGCAAGTTTATCTGCATTGGCCTGAATTACGCGGATCATGCCGCTGAATCCGGTCAGCCGGTTCCCTCCGAGCCGGTGCTGTTCTTCAAAGCCACCAGTGCCGTTTGCGGTCCGTTCGACGATGTCCAAATCCCGCCCGGCTCAAAAAAGACCGATTGGGAGGTGGAGTTGGGAGTTGTGATCGGCCGGGACGCGAAAAACATCGGCGTGGACGAGGCTCTTGAACACGTGGCCGGATATTGCGTGATCAACGACGTATCGGAGCGGGCTTTTCAGCTAGAGCATTGCGGACAGTGGGTCAAGGGGAAAAGCCACGACACCTTCGGTCCCATCGGCCCGTGGCTGGTCACCCGTGATGAAGTGCCTGATCCGCAGAACCTGCGCCTGTGGTTGGAAGTAGACGGACACCGTTACCAGGACGGTCATACCAAGACCATGGTCTATCCAATCGATCACCTGGTCAGCTATATCTCCCGCTTTATGAGCCTGCAGCCCGGAGACGTGATCTCCTCCGGCACTCCGCCGGGAGTGGGCATGGGACAAAAGCCTGAACCGGTTTATCTGCGCGGGGGTCAACAGATCCGCCTGGGCATTGACGGCTTGGGCGAACAGTGCCAGCGCACGGTCCAACTCTGAACAGGCTTGTATCCGGGTGCCGGGGCTGTGGCGCGGAACCCGTTGACGTACGGCAGAATACGGTTCAGAGTCCTTGCGCCTGATTCTTCAGGCCTGCCCCTCCCGCCCGCGCCGGGCAGCATTGGTTTGGTTCAAGGCGGGCAGCGGGGCTGTGCCGGCTATTCCGGCTCTGTAGACGCCGGAGGCATATATTCAGCCGGGCGCTGCGAACCTTCGCCGAAAAAGAATTTCTCCATCTCCTGCTCCAGGAAGCCGCGGTCTTTCGGTTCAATCGGGGTCAGCCGATATTCATTGATCAGCATGGTTTGATGAGCCAGCCACATTTGCCATGCCTGCCGGGAGACCTGCAAATAGATGCGCTGCCCGAGTTCTCCCGGATAAGGGGGCTTGCTTAGCCCTGCCGACTCCTTACCCAGCTTGATGCATTGTACCGTTCGGTCCATTGTTGTCCTCACCGGGTAGTCAGTATAGCAAGCAATCGGCTCACGGGGGCAGCCAGCCCCACGCGCTTGCAGCCCGCGGCGCTCAGCCAGCGCCGCGGGCCCGGTTCCGCGCTGCGCAGCCTGCTGTCCGTTACCTGCAGCAGGATTGGCTGGATCTCCAGGCGGAAATGACTGAAAGTATGCACAAAGGGCTCAATGCGCCGCAGTGTACCGGACTGCAGGCCCAGTTCCGTCCAAGCCCAATGTGCCGGGTCGCACTCCGGCGCGCACTCTGGAAAGCACCATAATCCGCCCCAAATCCCGGTTGGTGGTCGCCGTTCCAGCAAGACCTCCTGCGCCCGGTTGCGGGCGATTAGAAAGCAGGTGCGCCGCCAGCGCAGCGGCTTGGCCGGCCTGGAGATCGGCCACCGTTCCGGGTGACCGCTGCGGCAGGCGGCGCAATCGCTGCGCAGTGGACAGTCCGGGCACTGCGGCCGGGTCCGCGTGCACAGCGTGGCACCCAGATCCATGATCGCCTGGGTGTATTCGGCGGCCTGGCGGCGCGGCAGCTTTTGCTCTGCCAGGGCCCACAGCTGCCGCTGCGCCGCCGGGGCGCCAGGCCATTGCTGAACGCAGTGATAGCGGCTCAGTACCCGCTTGACGTTACCGTCCAGGATAGGGAAGGGCAGGTTGCTGCCCAGCGCCAGAATGGCTCCCGCGGTGCTGCGACCAATGCCAGGCAATTGCAGCAGCGCATCGAGTTCCCGCGGCAGTGCGCCCGCATGCCGTTCGCTTACCTGTTGCGCCGCCCGGTGCAGATTGCGGGCGCGGGCATAATAACCAAGCCCGCTCCACAGCTGCAGTACCTGGTCCAGTTCTGCCGCGGCCAGCGTGCCGACATCCGGGAAACGCTGTATGAAGCGCGGGTAATAGGCGCAAACGGTGACCGCCCGAGTTTGCTGCAGCATGATCTCCGATACCCAGACCTGGTAGGCGGTCGGCGCCTGCTGCCAGGGCAGGTCGCGGCGTCCATGCACACGTCCCCAGCGCAGCAGCTGCCCTGCGAAGGAATAGCGTCCAGTGCTCACCGATGGCGCCGCTGCCCCCGTTACTGTACCCGGTTGCTTAGTCCCTGGAGCGATCCTTCGATCCGCGTTGGGAGCGATCCTTCGACCCGCGTTGGGAGCTGTCTTTGGTACTGCCCTGGGAGCTGTCTCTGGCGCTGTTCTCGGCATTGTGCCTGGAATCCGTTCCAGAGGCAGATGTGCTCTTGCCTTCCTCTGCCGGTGCCCGCGCTTTGCCGTTGGTGGCCTCGTCCTTGCCACGCTGCCCATCCCCGGCTTTTTCCGCTGGCGCATCCTCTTTGGCCTCTTTTTGCTCTTTTCCGTCCGCCTCCGGTTTGGGCTGATTACGAAAGTCGGTCTCGTACCAGCCGCTTCCCTTGAGACGAAAGGAGGTGGGCGAGATCAGCCGCCGCAGGCTCTCCCGGTTGCAGGATGGACACCGGAGCAACTCCTCCGCGTCCATTTTTTGCAGCGCTTCCAGCCGATGGCTGCAAGTACTGCACTGATATTCATAGATAGGCATCCGTACATTTCTCCTTGTCGTGTTCGTGTGCCAGCAGTCAGGGATCGGGTTCTGGCGAGCGCCCGCATATTCCCGATGATCATGTATCAGTAAACCGAAAGCACCGTATTGTCAATAAGCCGGCTGCCGGATCCGGTTCCGTCTGCCCACGAATTGTGCCCGGCAGCGCGCTCTTTGAGTGGCCGCCGGCGCTCCCCCGCGGCCTTATGGAGCCGTCGGGCAGGCCTGCCGCGCGGGTGCGGACCTCGTGCCTGACGCGCCGGAGCCTATTGCGCGTTCGCATCGCTCCTGCTGTCCATGGTGGCGGGATGGCCCTCGTTAGATTGCCTGTACTCTAGTATTATCCTTTGCCTGGGGCCGTTAGCTCAGCTAGGTAGAGCAGCTGACTTTTAATCAGAAGGTCACAGGTTCGATCCCTGTACGGCCCACCATTCGCTTTCGGCTACAGCGGCATCCTCTACCTTGGTGCGGCGCAGGACTCTGACCACAGTTCAGGAGCAGGAGAGAGAGCAGGCGGGCGCTGCGGCGAGTGCGCCGCAGTGCCGTCCAGTGTCCGGTGGGTCCTTTTTGCGCTCTGCCCCAGTCCGGGTTCCAGCCAGTTTGCGGCAGACCTTGGTTCGAGTCACCTGCCGCCACTGGCCAATGCGGTGCCACAGACTATGCGCAGTGGCCACCCGCCAGGGCCGATGCCTGTGCCCGCCGCCGGCGCAAGATACAGTAATGGAGCCGCGCCCCGCTCCGCCGACTTGCCTGTCGCTGTGCCGGAGCCTTGAGCCCGCGGCGGCATGGCAGCGGGCGGCGCGGGAGTTGAGCTTTGCGGCTCTTGACATGCCTGCCGATGGTGCTTTAGGCTGACAGCATCCTAGCCGCCGGGCAGTGCCTTCTGCCTGGCACCGTTTTAGCTTCCATATATCTGTGTCGCCTGGGCCGCGCAGATCTTTCCTCCTTCAGCCGTTGTGTCCGCGCCAGGTCGTCGGTACTTCGACTACGCAAACAGTGCACGGTTGGCACCAGCCTTGTCTGCCATGGTAGACGGGTTGGGACGGCGTTTGCCGAAACTCCGGCGATACTGGATCGTCGCCCCCGCCGCAGTCTCAGTGGGGGCTGCCCGATATGGCATGGAGCGGGCGGCAAGCGGATCAAGCAATGGATAATGAGGGAACATAAGGGACAGTAATCACGCCATGGACGGCAATGAAGCAATCAACAGCTTGGGAGCGGACTTTCTTTTGCAACAGGAGTTGCCGGAAGTGCTGCGGCCCTGCCGGGAGCCATTACGGCATATTCGTCGGCTGGCGGGTTTGCCCGTGGGCCTCTGGGACAAACTCTACCTGCAACTTTTTGTGCAATTTGCTGATTGCCTGCCGGAGTTTTCGCTGTTGTCGGAATCCGATTCTGCCGTACTGGACGTGCACGATCCGGCGGAAATGCTGGCGCGAACTCTGACCGAAGTGCTAGCGGCACTGCGCCGCCGTCAGCACCGCCTGTTGCCTGTAGGCGCGACGGAAGGAGTGGGCTTGAATGCCGATCGCTGGAGTTATGCGCTGGTCAGCGCGGTATTGCTGCGCGCACTGGCGCTGCAGAGCGGGCGCCGCGCTGGCGTCGCCGATCCTGCTTCGGATCTGCAAGCTGCGGGCCGATGTGCTCCCCGCGGCCCTGCATACTGGGTACAGCGCCTGTTGCCGCCGTCAGGTGCCGCCTGGTTGGCCGCGGACCGGGCAGTATCGACGGCCTTGGAGCGAGTCATCCGCGGCCAGACGGAACCAAGCGGACTGGGCGCACTATTAGCAGAGTGCGATCAACGCGGGACCGTGGTCCAGCCTGCCAGACTGGTCCCGGCAGCGCCCGTCGCGGCGGCCTTTTTGCGCTGGTTGGAGGATGAGGCAGGGAAAGCGGCGCCCGGTCGCGTTGATTCCTGCCTGTACATAGTGCGGGAAGGGTTGCTGTTGCTCAGTCCGGCCGCTTTTCAGCGCTCCGACGCCGTACATTGGAAAGAGGTGCAGAAACGATTCCAGGGCTTGCGGCTGCATGCCCGGACTCCGCGCGGGGATAACATCTGGGGATACCGCCTGCGCAAAAACGAGCGCCGCAGCAGTTTGATCAAGGGCTTTTTGATCCGGCGTTCCCGTTTTGCGCGCCTCGGCCTCCCTGGCTCATTGGCACCCGATCCACGTCTGACCCCGGTGGAAATACCGCCGCGGCAAGAGGGCGCTGCGGCATTTTCACCGCAAGCCACGGTGCGATGAAAGAACAAGCGCTCGATAACCGCGTTCGCCCGGCAGTAGAGTTTGCCCCCGGCGTGACCGCATTGGTCAGTGCTGTATTGCTGCTGCTGCAGCCTGCCTGGTTTCTGCCACTGCTGCCCGGGGCTGCCAGCGTTGCCGGTGTCTGCTGCTTATTGCTGGGAGGGTGGCGTATCGTCCAGGGGATCCGCATCCTGCGCTACCGGCGCCATCTGCTCCACCTGAGCCCGCATGAATTGCGCGCCGGGCGAATCCCGCTGCGGCCGGACTCGCTGTATTTGGGTATGGGGTTCCGCTGGACCCGGGCGCATAGTCAGCGCCTGATTGAAAGGCGGGCACCGGGTGCCGGGCGCTGGTTGCGACCGGGACTGGTGGAACGTCTGTGCCGCGGCGAAGACGCTTTACAGATGGGTGGCGAGCCGGCTTTGCATGGGGTCGGCGCGCAGGAGGAGGAGGCAGTGTTCCTCCGGGAGGCGGACCGCAGCGGTCATGCACTGGTCATGGGAACTACCCGGGTGGGCAAAACTCGCCTGGCCGAGCTGCTGATCACGCAGGATATTCACCGTGGACATTGCGTGATTGTGTTCGATCCGAAAGGAGACGTGGCATTGCGCCAGCGCGTCTGTACGGAGGCGGCTCGCGCCCGGCGCACGCAGCAGTTGCATCTGTTTCACTTGGGGTTCCCGGAATTGTCGGAAGGCTACAACCCGGTCGGTGAATTTCACCGCGTTACCGAGGTAGCCTCCCGGATTGCGGCGCAGTTGCCGGGGGAGGGGGATGGCGCCGCTTTCCGGGAGTTTACCTGGCGTTTTGTCAACATCATTGCCCAGGCGCTGGCCAAGCTCGGTCGCAAGCCGGACGTACGCGCGCTGCGGCGCTTTCTGTCGCACATAGAGCCGCTACTGATCCAGTACTGTGAGCATTGGCTGGGTCACAGCGGACCGACAGATTGGAGGCTGCAGGTGGCGCAGATACAAAAAGAGTTGCGCCCCGGCAGTCTGCCGCCGGCGTTGCGCGGGCGGCAGCCGCGCGCTGTCGCGCTGTTTCATTTTATGCGCCGGCACTCGGTGCAAGACGACGTGATGGAGGGACTATTTAGTATTCTGACCTGCGAAAAGAGCCATTTCGATAAGTTGATCGCCAGTTCGTTGCCGCTGTTGGAGAAATTGGGCACCGGCAAGGTAGGCGAGTTATTGGTCTGTCAGGGAGATCGTCCGATGTTGGATTGGCGGCGCCTGGTTCGGGAGGGTGGCATCGCCTACGTTGGCCTCGATGCGCTGGCTGACGCGGAAGTGGCCGCCGCGGTTGGCGGCAGCATGTTTGCCGACCTGAGTTCAGTAGCCGGGCAATTATACAAACACGGAACGCATTATGGTCTGCCGTCCGGTGCAGTCCAGACCGGATCGATCTGCATCCACGCGGATGAATTCAGCGAAATCGTCGGCAAAGAATTCATTCCGTTGCTAAACAAGGCAGGCGGCGCCGGCGTCAAAGTCACCGCTTATACCCAGACGCTGTCCGATATTGAGGCGGGGACCGGTGACCGAGCCAGCGCCGGGCAGGTGCTCGGCAATCTGAACACGCTCATCATGCTGCGCGTGCGCAACGAGGAGACCGCTCGCCTGCTGACCGACCAGCTTCCCTTGGTGCAACTCTATACTCGCGTCATGGAATCGCGCTTTGTGGATAACGATGATCCGGATACAGCAGTGGACTTCAGCTCTTCCAACGCCGATCGCCTGAATGTGGCGGAAAATCCGATGCTGTCGCCGGCAGACCTGATTTCCCTGCCGAAGGGACAGGCTTTTGCGCTTTTGGAAGGAGGCCACCTGGTTAAGCTTCGGCTGCCATTGCTGACCGGTGACGACGGCCCGCAGGAAATCCAGTCGGAGTTGCCTGATGGATGAAGCCCGGATGATTGCCGCTCTGTGCCGACTAACGGCGGCAGTAGCCGCCGCCGGGCAGTGGTGAACCCGGACCGACTGGCGTCTGCGCCGCCACGGCGGGTGAGCGCTGCGTTAGTGCCGCATGCCCGGCGCATTTGCCGCGCCGTTCGCTAAACAGATGCGAATCGGATGGATCCTGCTTTGGGCCGCGGCGATCAGCTTCGGTGCCCTGGTGATCGACCTTTTGTACGTGTGCTGGCCTTACCCTGCGGCGCGGGGGCTGGAGGCCTTTCAGGACAACGTGCAGCGCGAGTGGCACTGGATCGGACAGGCAGACCCGCGCATCCCGCGGCTGGGACAGACGATCTTCCACAATTTGTATCAAGCTCTGTTCGTTGCCTCAGGCATCGATGCGCTGCTGCAGGAAGCAGGACGTCCTCAACAGGGCATCGATCAGTTCGCTGTGCGCTGGGTGCAGGGAAATCAGCATCTGGTCCTCACCGCCTATTACGGTCTGCGCTTGTATGCACTGCGCCTGAGCGTCCTGCTGCATATGGCGCCGCTGCTGATCTGCGCCTTGGTTGCCTTCGTGGACGGTTGGGCAGCTTGGTGGTTGCGTCGCCTGTCTGTCGCCAGAGAGAGCAGCTTCCTGTATCACCGGGGCAAGAGGCTGTTTTCCTGCTGCTGTCTGGCGATTGGAATCGGTTACCTGCTGCCGCCCGTTCCGTTGGATCCGCGCTGGATCGTGCTGCCCCTGCTGGCCTGCGTCGTAGTACTGCTGCGGAATCTGATGGCCGGCTTCAAAAAGTACTTGTAAGCGGGCGGCGTCCGGTTTCGTGCCCCAGCCCTGTCTCCTTCCTCGCCGGTATCGGATCGAGCCTCGGCTGATTTTTCGCCTCACCAGGCGGACATTAGCGTGCGCCGCCCGCTGCCGTCCCGGTGGTCAACGCGCCTGCATCCGATCCGCCAGTTCCCGCTGCGGATACTCGCAACGGAAATGTCTTCGCTGCGCGGCACCGGGTGAGTGCCGCAGGCCGGTATAAATGAACGCGGCGACGGCAGCGGCGGAATTGATCGGGGCCAGCCCGGCGATAGACGAGTTGCGCCGCCAGGTCGATCGCTTTGCCGATGCGCCTCACCCGGTGCTGGTGGAAGGGGAGTCCGGATCGGGCAAGGAACTGGTAGCGCGGTTGTTGCACGGACGCAGCTACCGGGCCGAGCGCCCGTGCCTGAAGATTAACTGCGCGGCACTGCCGGCGGACTTGCTGGAGGCGCAGCTTTTCGGTCACGCCCGCGGCGCATTCACCGGGGCGATCCATAGCCGTGAGGGTTTCCTGGGCGTCGCTGCACGCGGCAGCCTGCTGCTGGACGAGATAGCAGAACTGCCGTTGGAGCTCCAGTCCAAGCTGCTGCGTGTACTGGATGACGGTGAGTACTATCGATTGGGAGAAACAACGCCTCGCCGGCTGCAGGCTCGCGTTATCGCCGCCACCAATCGCCCCGTGCATGGGTTGGTGCAGGCGAGCCGCTTTCGCGCCGATCTGTATTATCGCTTAGGCGTATTGCGCATCCGGGTGCCTCCGCTGCGTGAGCGGGGCGAAGACGTGCTGCGTCTGTTCGAGCATTTTTCCGCTGCCGGTGCAGAGGCTTTCCGGCTCAGCCCAGCGGGCCGGGCGCTGCTGAAGCGGCACTTGTTTCCGGGGAATGTGCGCGAACTGCGCAACCTGGTCGTACGCCTGGAGGCCAAGGGTGCGAGCGGGGAAATTTCGGCTGCTGCGCTGGAAGCGGAGTTGGAGCCGGAACTGGCGCCGACGCCAAGCGCGGCGGCGCCCGCTGCTTGCTGCCGCCAGGCCATGCTGGAAGGAACATTCCGGTTGTCGCAGGCCTTAGGAGAACTGGAACGCCGCTGCCTCCTGGAGGCGGTGCAGTTGGCCACTGGCAATCTGAGCTTGGCAGCACGCCTGCTCGGACTGCCGCGCACCACGCTGTATGGACGGCTGCGGCATTTTTCCATCCCGCTGTTTCGCGTTGGTCCCGCAGAGGGTGCCGAATGATGTGCTGCCGCTGCAGGCGTTCCCGCCTGCAAGCATAACGGCTGCCGTAGCGGGGCAGGCAAAGGGAGCGGTCCGGCCTCGGCGGCAGGCAGCCGCTGTGTACCTGCCCATGCGGTGCCGTGTGCAGAACCGGCAATTACTGGTATGATCCGGTGCTGTACTTGCCCGTTTCCATCTGGAGCCTGATTCATGTCTGACACCGATCTCCGGCCTGATCTATACCGCCGCCGGTTTTTGACCACCGCCGCCACTGTGGTCGGTGGAGCGGGTGCCGCCGCCGCCGCCGTACCGTTCCTGTCGATGATGACCCCTAGCGCCAAGACTCGTGTCCGAGGCGGACCGGTGGAAGTAGACGTCTCGAAGTTGCCTCCTCGCGGGCAAATCATAGTGCAGTGGCGGGGCAAGCCGGTATGGGTGCTGAGGCGCGACCCGGAGATTCTGGAAAATCTGCAGCAACTCGGCGAGGCTGAACTTAGCGACCCGGAATCACAGCGCGACAACCAGCCCGAATATGCCCGCAATATGCACCGTTCCCGCCAGGCCGAATACCTGGTCATTATTGGAAGTTGCACCCACTTGGGCTGCTCGCCACAGTATCTGAATCCGGAAGAGCCGCACAATTGGGCGCCCTGGCACGGTGGATTTTTTTGCGCCTGTCATGGTTCCCGCTTTGATTTGTCGGGCCGGGTATACAAGGGTACGCCGGCCCAGCCCAACAACTTGGTTGTGCCTCCCTACATGTTTCTAAGTGACTCCCGAATTCTGATTGGGAAGGACTCAAGTTCATGAACGGTAGCACAGGCAACAGCCTGTACAGGCTGCTCGGCGCCGCACTTGGCTGGATCGACCGGCGCTTTCCGCTGAGCAAGATGTGGAATGAGCACTTGGCGCGCTATTACGCGCCGAAAAATTTTAATTTCTGGTATTTCTTCGGTTCCCTGGCTCTGCTGGTACTGGTGATCCAGTTCCTTTCCGGGATTTGGCTGGCGATGAATTACAAGCCTTCCGCAGAACTCGCTTTTGCCTCGGTGGAATACATCATGCGCGATATTTCCTGGGGCTGGCTGATCCGCTATATGCACTCTACCGGAGCCTCCGCCTTTTTCATTGTGGTCTACCTGCATATGTTTCGGGCCATGCTCTACGGCTCCTACCAGAAGCCACGCGAACTATTGTGGGTCCTGGGCATGTTCCTGTACCTGCTGCTGATGGGTGAGGCGTTTTTGGGCTACCTGCTGCCTTGGGGGCAGATGTCTTATTGGGGAGCGCAGGTGATCACGGCGCTGTACGGCGCCATCCCGGTAGTGGGTGACGAGCTGGCCGTTTGGGTCCGCGGCGACTACGAGATCTCCGATGTTACTTTGAACCGCTTCTTTTCACTGCACGTGATTGCCGTGCCTTTACTGTTCCTGGTTATAGTATGGCTGCATATCCTGGCCTTGCATGAGACCGGATCCAACAATCCGGATGGCATTGAGATTAAAGAACACAAGGACGCCAAGGGAGTGCCGCTGGACGGGATCCCATTCCATCCTTATTACACGGTAAAGGATATTTTCGGTGCCGTGGTGTTCTTGATCCCGTTTTCTATCGTGGTGTTTTTTGCACCGGACCTTAAGGGCCTGTTTCTGGAGCACGCAAACTTTACCCCGGCCAATCCGCTGCAGACCCCCGAACACATCGCGCCCGTCTGGTACTTCACGCCGTTTTACTCCATTTTGCGAGCTGTGCCGGGCAACTTCACGGGTGGCGTTGTGATGACCGTCGCGGTGTTGCTGCTGTTTCTTCTGCCTTGGCTGGATCGAAGCCCGGTGCGGTCGATTCGTTACCGCGGTTGGATGTTCCGGCTGGCCCTGGTTTGTTTTACCGTCAGCTTCCTGTGCCTGGGATGGTTGGGTCTGCAACCGGCGGAAGCGTTGTACACGCTCCTGGCTCGGGTATTTTCGGTGATCTACTTTTTATTCTTCCTGCTGATGCCGTTTTATTCCCGCTGGGATCCAGTGCGACCGGTGCCGGACCGGGTGCGTTCCTGATGCGCCCCTACGCACTGCTGCCCATTGTGCTGCTGCTGACTCCGGGGTTTGCCTGGGCGGCGTCGGAGACGGAGCCGGCGCTGTTGCGAGCCCGACCCGTCCTTTCACAGGTGGACATACTGCAGCGAGGGGCGCGGCTTTTTGTGAATTACTGCCTGGGCTGTCATGCCGCCGCGTACATGCGTTATGAACGCATGGGAGCCGACTTGGAAATCCCGGTTCCCGTGCTGCGGTCGAACTTCATGCTGGGCGCGGAGAAGCTGGGGGAGACCATGGCTATCGCGATGAGCCAGCAGGACGGCATCCGGTACTTCAACGTTGCCCCGCCGGACCTGTCTCTGGTGGCCCGCTCCAGGGGGGCGGATTGGCTCTATACTTACTTAAGGGGCTTTTATGCAGACGCGCAGAGCCCGACTGGAGTCAACAACCTGGTATTCAAAGGCACCGCAATGCCCCACGTGTTTTGGGAATTGCAGGGCTTGCAGGAGCCGGTGTACAGAGACTACATTGATGCCGCCGGCAAAGAGCGGCGCGTCATCGATCACCTGGAGTTGGCTACTCCCGGAACGATGAGCGAAAAGGAGTTCTCCCAGGCGATGCGTGATCTCGTCAGCTTCCTGGTATATCTAGGCGAGCCGGCGCAGTTGAAGCGCAAGCGGATCGGCATCTTCGTGATTTTTTATCTCTTGATTCTCGCGGGCATCACCTATTGGCTGAAGAAAGAATACTGGAAGGATGTGGCGTAGCCTGTTGCCGCAGTGTGCCTCATCCTTTGCCCAGGGTGCCCGGTGCCGTCGTCGGCGGTTGGAAAATCATGAAATCTCCGTGCCTGACGTTCCTCCCGATGCAGCGATTGTCGTAATGTTTCCCGTCTCCATTGAATTCGTGCTGCCGGCAGCCGCCGGCGCCGTATCGCAGACAGGCAGCCGTGCGTCGCGGTGCCGGCGTGCGGCACCCGCGGCCTGAAATACCGGGGCTCGGACTGCATGAGCATGATTTTGTATTCCAGCGCCACCGCTTCAGTGGATCATATGGTCCGCTTTGTGGTCAAGGAGAAGAACATTGAGATCGAACTGCGCTACGTCAAGGAGGACGAATTGAGCGAGCAGTTGATGGAGCATAACCCGTATCATTCCACGATGACCCTGATCGATCGGCAGCTTTCCCTGTATCAGCCTCAAATCACGATGGAGTACCTGGACGAGCGCTTCCCCTATCCTCCGCTGATGCCGGTTGATCCGGCAGCTCGGGCACAAAACCGGCAGTTTCGCTACCGCATCATGCGTGATCTTTGCAGCGTGCTGGACGACCTGGGCGGAGACAACGAGATCGCCAGCGCCAACGCCCGCAGGAGTCTGCGAGATCATCTTTCCGTCATGGTGCCTCTGTTCGTGCATAAGCAGTTTTTTATGTCCGACGAATTTACCTTGGTCGATTGCTGTATGGCGCCGCTGTTGTGGCGCCTGCCTCATTTCGGCGTCAAGCTGCCGGTGATAGCGCGCCGGCGGCTGGACGGCTACGCCAAGAAATTATTCGACCGGGAATCTTTCCAGAACAGCATGACGGACGAGGAGCGGGAATTCCGGGATTTGCTTTGAGGATACCACTGTTCTCTGCCGCCGGTCCGTCCGTTGAGCGCTTTGACCCTCAATGCGGATCTCCCGCCGCAGTGGGGCATCGCCGATCGCCATTACCATAACCAAGGCCGACATCTGCAGCCTGCAGGTGGACGCGATCGTCAATGCGGCCAATCGCTCCTTGCTGGGTGGCGGCGGTGTAGACGGCGCCATTCATCGTGCGGCCGGTCCAAAGTTGCGTGAATACAACCGCAAACTCGGAGGTTGTAAGACCGGGCAGGCCAGGATTTCCCCTGGATTTCTTCTGCCGGCCCGCTGGATCATTCATACCGTGGGTCCGGTGTGGCGCGGTGGGCTTGAGGTAGAAGCCGAACTGCTGGCCCAGTGTTACCGAAACTCCTTCGAACTGGCGCTGACGTACAAGGTACAGAGCATCGCCTTCCCATCTATCAGTACCGGCGTCTACGGCTATCCGAAGTTGGCAGCATCTCAGATCGCCGTTACCGAAATGCGCCGCTACGCAGACCGCATTCCCCGCATCATCGCTTGCTGCTTCAGCCTCCAGGACCAGCAAATCTACCAACAAACTGCCGGCCTGCAGGACTGACCCCTGGTTCGGGACCGCGCCGGCCTGCACCTGCTCGCCTGGGCAGCGGCCCTGGACCGTTCCTTCCTCACCCGTTGCAATGCTCAGCGCAACGCACTTCATCTACTGCGTCATTGTTGCAGTTAAGCCGGTCCGCCTCTTGCCTGGCGACCTCTCCCGTTGTTCGGTCTCGCTGGCTCCAGACTGACAAACGCCGCCGTTCAGCGTCAGAGTCGTCGCAGGCAGGGGCTCCGAGCCCAGCCACTGCGGGCGGATTTGCTCCGGGGGTAGTCGGAGAAACGTCATTCTTGACGGAAACCCGACGCTCTGCATCCGCCTGAGCTTGGTTTTGCCCGTGTTTACGGGCGGGTACGGATGGCATATAGCTTGCTGGTATATCTGTTCGTAAACAGCAAGAGCAGTCCAGGGAGGGGCGCACAATGAGCATCGCACAAGGAGAATCGCAAGGAAGATTACAAAGAGGGTTGCCAGGGCAAGCGCAAGAAAGTTCGCGGGCGAGGATCACAAGGGAGACCACCAGGAGCAGCAGACCATACAGCAGGCGGGCCGCGCAGCGCGGCTTCACATTGGTGGAGATCGCCATCGTACTGGTGATTATCGGTCTCTTGTTGGGCGGAGTCCTGAAGGGGCGAGAGTTGATTACCAGTGCGCGCGTACACAGCCTGGCCGAGCAGCACGCTTCGATACAGGCTGCTTACTACGCCTTTATCGATCGCTTCCGGAGGATTCCGGGAGACATGAGCAGTACCGCTGCCCGCGCCGCTATCGGGACCGCGGTACAAGTCGCCGCACGCTACGGCGGCGATGGAGATGGCGGTTTGGATGACGGCAGTTTTCAGGAAGCCTCGGCTCTATGGCACCACCTGTCCGCCGCCGGGTTTATCCACGGCAGCTATAGTGGCGGGGCCACGGGCGAGTCAGATTACATTGCCGGGGACGCGGCCCCGGTTAATGCTTTCAATGGCCGGATTTTGCTGGTGCGTCTGGATGAGTACCTTGACGTTGCCGCGGCGCCGCCACTGCGCCTGGGCTTTGTGTTCGGCGGTCACATTCCGGCTGCCGTTTTACGTGAACTGGACTTGAAGCTGGACGATGGACGCCCGGGCACGGGTTCCCTGCGTGCCAGCAGCACGGCCGCGGTAGGCAGTGGCAATTACGCTGGTGTGGAACTGGGCACGGCTTCCTGTGTCAGCGGAGCCGGAGCCGCTGCCCAATGGAACGTCGAGGCCGGCGCGGCAGACTGCAATGCGGTGTTCCTCTACTAGATGGCCGCAGACCGCATCAGGCGCCGCGAAGCAACTGCGCCCGCGGCGGTGCAATGGGACGGTGGCGGCGGAGTTGCCGCTCGCCTGGCGGTTTTTAATTCCCTGCAGAGCCTGCCTTGCGTGATCGCACGAGCTGCCGATTGAGTTCCAGCAGTTGTTTTAGATAGCGCCGCGCCTGCTGATAAATACCGGGACGGCTGCTCTCTCGCGGACCGGCCACGTTGAGCACGCGCAGTTTGTGCCGCCGCAGCCAGCGGGCAGCCTCGACTGGAGCGGCGTCCTGATCCAGCAGCGCCAGCAGCCAGGGCTTAGCGCGCCGTTCGGCGTATTTGCGGGTTATCAGGGTGCCGCCGGCCAGCCGGCCAACGTTCAAAATCAACGTCCCGTCGCTGCGTTCCACGTTCAGCCGGGTGCGTACCGCGTATACATCGGAAGCAGTTTCATTCAATTGGTAGAAGGCTGGAATAGGCCCATCTTCCGCTCGGCGTCCGCGCGGACACCAGCCGCCGTGCTCGATCCCTGCCTGCAGCGCACTGTCCAGCGCGGCGCGGTCCACTCCGGTCTGTCCGCCGGAAATGATCCGCTCAAGCAAGCTGCCCCCCCCATTGTTTGGCCAGCCTGCCGATACTGAGTCCCTGCACCAGCAAAGACCAGAGTACTACGCAGTAGGTGATGCTCAAAATCGCCTCGCGCTCAGCACCTGGCGGCAAGGCTAGTGCTAAGGCAATGGAAATCCCGCCGCGCAGGCCGCCCCAAGTCAGGATCCGGATGATGCCTGGACTGAGAGGCTGCAGCCGCTGCAACAGCATCACGGCGAAGCTGACGCTGCTAAGGCGCGCCAACAGCACGACTGCGATGGAGACGATGCCGGCCAGCAGGTATGGCACTGGCAGGTGAATGAGCAAAAGCTCCAGGCCGAGCAGCAGAAACAGCATTGCATTCAGGATTTCGTCCAGGAGTTCCCAAAAGTGATGCAAATGCTCGCGGTTGCGCCGGCTCATGCCCAGCAGGCTGCCGTGATTTCCGATCATCAGTCCCGCCGTTACCATGGCCAGCGGACCGGAGACGTGGACCTGCAAGGCCAGTGCGTAGCCGCCGGAGACCAGCGCCAGCGTAATTAAAATTTCGATGGCATGCTCGTTGGATTGCCGTAGCAGCCAGTAGCCCAAGCCGCCCAGTATCAGTCCCAGCAGGATCCCTCCCAACGCTTCCTGCGCCAGCAGCAGCCCGGCACTGCTCCCGGAGAACTCGGTACCGGTCGCCAGGCTCAGCAGGACGGTAAACAACACTACGGCCAGGCCGTCGTTAAACAGGGATTCTCCGGTGATCTTGGTTTCGATACTCTCGCGCACGCCGGCCTTGCGCAAAATGGCGATCACGGCGATCGGATCAGTGGGCGAGATCAACGCACCGAACAGCAGGCAGTAACCGAAAGACAGTGACAGCCCGAACAGGGGCAGCAGCCAGTAGCTGAGTGCGCCCACGATCAGGGTGGAGAGCGCTACCCCCACGGTTGCCAGCACGCCCACGGCCCACTTCTGTCGGAGCAGGGAGCCGAGATCGATGAACAGTGCGCCGGCAAACAGCAGGTAGCACAGGATGCCGTGCATCAGGGTCTCGCTGAAGTCGATTCCGCGCACGGCGGCTGCCACCGGCGCCGCCCAGTCCAGACCCAGCTTCCCCAGCAGCAGCAGAACCAGTGACAGCACCAGGGCGGACAGCATGACGCCGATTGCGGTAGGCAGCCGCAGAAAGCGCTCGTTCAGCAGGCTGAAAAGGGCCGTCAGGGTGAGCAGGACGGCGACCAAGCTATAGAGGCTCACGGTTTGACGGTCTCTTTTTTCCCTGTGACCAGCAGTTTGCCCTGAATAAACGCACGATGGGGCACATGCAGTAAATCCGCGATCTTGCGGACGAGGAATTCTTCATGCTTGTCGATATGTCCGTCGGCGAAGGCGATGCGCCACAGTGCCGTCACAATCTCGGCGCGCGACGGTCGGTCCAGGTGTTGGTTGATCAAATGGGTAAACTCGTGCAGGGAGGTACTTGCCTCCACCTTGGCGTCAGCGGTGCTAAGCAGGGTCTGCAGTTCTACTTCTGAAAAACGGAATTTGTCACGCAGGTGCGCTTCGATGCCGCTGCGTTCGGAATCCGTGATGCGGTGGTCGGCACGGCTGACTTCGATCAGCAGGGCTGCCGTAGCCAGCTGCGCGGCGCTTGCGGCGACCGGCAGATTGGAGCCCGCTTGCGGGCTTGCATCGGGGGCTCGGCCGATGGCTTTCAGCCTGGAGAGAAACAGGGCATGCAGGGAAGCTGGCATGGGTGGAAACGGATCCGATCTAAACGCTAGTTAGCGGCGCGCGTAACCAGGTCGGCGGACTCATCGCCCTGCCGTTGTGTGGCGCAGCGGTGTACAGAGGTCAATTGGTTCATCGCGGCTTGACCCGGTGGCAACGCGGCGCCCGTGCCTTGTTCCGTTCGCCGCGGGACGTGCCGACATTGCGGATCAGGAGTGGGGACGGTAGCGGATCAGTTCCGCTCGTGCAGCCGGTAGCAGCCGTCCTGGAAACTCTGGAAGAATTTATGCAACAGGGGATGGTGGATGGGTGCGTCCGAGTCATCATTCTCCAGGTTACGCTCGGCCACGTAGGTCTCTTGCTCACTCTTGTGAACCAGGATCCGGTACCAGGGGGCGTCCTTCGGTGGTTGGGTAACTGTCTGCTGCTGATACCATTCCTCAGACCCACGGTAGCTCGGATCCACGTCAGCGATCACGCCGCGGTAATTGAATAACTTATGCCGGACGGTTTGCCCGATAGAAAAGCTTGTATTAACAATTTCCATACACCCCTCCCGACCATAAATCATGATAAAAGAGTATCATAGCAGAATGGAATGGAAGATAAAAAGCCGATTGCTACCAGGTAACTTGCCGTGGTCGGACGGGCAGATCCGCGGTGCGCCTCAGACAGCAGGCAGGAAAGCCGGCCTATGGTGCCGCTGGGCCGCAGCGCTAATGCAGGTCGCAGGCCTGCCCGGAGCAGCGCGGAGCGAAAACCGTCTGTGGCGAAACGGGTAGCGTGGATCGATGAGAAGTCACATGCTGCCGGAGCGGGATTTGAAGGTTTTATGGCACCCGTGCACGCAGATGAAGGACCACGAAGACTGGCCGTTGGTGCCGCTGCGCCGCGGCAAGGGAGTTTGGCTGGAAGACTACTCGGGTCAGCGTTACCTGGATGCTATCAGTTCCTGGTGGGTGAACCTGTTCGGTCATGGCAACCTGCAAGTCGGACGCGCCATCCACCGCCAACTGGATCGATTGGAGCACGCCATGCTGGCCGGGTTCACGCACGAACCGGCGGTGGCATTGGCGGAGCGCCTGGTCGAATGCACTCCGCCGGGGTTGAGCCGCTGCTTCTACGCGGATAATGGCTCCACCGCAGTGGAGGTGGCAATGAAAATGAGCTTTCACTACTGGCGCAACCAGGGCCGGGACCGCAAGCGCTTGTTTGTCTGCCTGGAGAACGGTTATCACGGCGAGACGCTGGGTGCGCTGTCCGTGGGGCGCGTATCTCTTTACCGGGATACCTATGCCCCGCTGCTGGCGCAAACCCTGGCTGCGCCTTCGCCGGACTGCTACCTGCGCCGGGAACAAGACTCCTGGGAGGAGCACTCGCGCCGGAAGTTTAAACCAATGGAAGAGCTGCTGCACAAGCACAAGGACGAAATCTGCGCCGTCATCGTCGAACCCCTGGTGCAGTGTGCCGGTTCTATGCGCATGTACCACCCGGTGTACCTGCATTTGTTGCGCGAAGCCTGCGATGAACTCGATATTCATCTGATTGCCGATGAGATTGCCGTTGGCTTTGGACGCACTGGCACGTTATTCGCCTGCGAACAGGCTTCCATTAGTCCGGACTTCCTGTGTTTGTCCAAGGGGCTGACCGGCGGTTTTCTGCCGCTGGCAGCCGTCCTGTGCCATGAACGGATCTACCAGGCTTTTTATGCCGACCATGAACAGGGCCGGGCCTTTCTGCATTCTCACAGCTATACCGGAAATCCGCTGGCCTGCAGCGCAGCTCTGGCCACTCTGGGCATATTTGCCAATGAGCCGGTGCTGGAAAACAATGATCGGCTGGCTTTGTGCATAGAGGAAGAAGCCCGTATCTTCCAGGATCATCCCCACGTGGCCGAAGTGCGTCGCTGCGGCATGATCCTGGCCGTGGAGATGGTGCGCGATCGCAAGGGGCGCAAACCCTTTCCCTGGCAGGAGCGACGCGGCCTGCGGGTGCATCGGCACGCACTCAAGCGCGGCGTGCTGCTGCGCCCGCTGGGGGACGTGATCTATTTCATGCCTCCCTATGTGATCACGGAGTTACAAATCCGCCGGATGATCGGGGTCGCTTTCGAAGGGCTGGAACAGGCCGTACAAGATTCCGGTGCGTGAGCCCCGGCTGTACGTGGACGCCTCTATGGGCAGCGGCGCTGCCGCCGGGTCCGGCGCGCTACCTGGTTGCAGTGTTGCGCATGGGTGTCAAGGGGAGTCGCTGCGCCTGTGTAACGGCAGTGGGGTGAGTAACAAAGCCCGGGTGAGTCTCCGTGCCACGCGGCGCGGTACATTTGGAGGCGGGACCGTACTGGCCCGTGCATGCGAATCCGTGCTGCGCGTCACGCTGCGTCCGCGGTCGCAGTAGGGACTCCCTCCTGCAGAAAGCGGTTGAACTGGGCGCGCGGTCGCCTGGCAGTGCGCTGCGCAAAGAGCCGCCGGCGTCTACCACCGGCACCTGGCCGGCCCCATTTTCTTCCCATGCAGCGCGCCTCCAGGTATGGATGACAGCGGATGGTGGCGATCGAGCCGTGGAAGGACGTCAACCCGCCGCAGGGATGCAGGCCGGGCGCTGCGATCTATACGCGGCCGGCGTGTGTGCCACACCGCTGCGCCGGCGCTGCGCCGTTTTCACGGGCGCTCACACCGGTTGCCGAGCGCTGCAACGGGTGCGCTGCTGCGGCCGGCGGGTACCGACGGTTGCGGACCTAAGGGGCGTCGCCGGGTCGGAATAATACGGTGCCGGTTGCTTGCCGCCGGCGTATCGTGGGCAAAGGATCAGCGGCGGGGCAATGGATGCTCCGGCGTGATCGGTGGGTTAACCGGTGAGTGCGCGGTAATGGGCCGGGCGTCTGTCCGTCAGCTTGTAGTTTAGCGGGGTGATTTGCTTGTCGCGGGCCTGGGCCAGGTCAATCTCGTGCAGGTGCAGTTGTCGGGCGCGGCTGGGACCGCGGTGCAGCAGCGTGCCGTCCGGTGCGGTGATTTGGCTTTTGCCGGTAAAGCACAGTTTACCCCAGGGGCGTTGATCGGCACCGCAGCGGTTGGCGGTGACTGCGTACACGCCGTTTTCCAGGGACCGTGCCGGCATGACCTGCTGGCAATGCGAGAGCACCAGGTTGCAGGGATGGCAGAGCACGTCCGCGCCGCCCAGCGCCAATACCCGGGCGGTTTCCGGGAACAGCCAGTCGAAACAGATCATGATGCCGATGCGGGCCGTCCCGACCTGGTTTACACAAAGTTCAACGTCACCCGGATCAAAATAACGCTTCTCCTCGTTAAACAAGTGCAGCTTGCGGTAAATATGTTCGACTCCCCGGGGGCCGATCAGCAGGGCGCTGTTGAAGCATCGATCGCCGTCGCGTTCGGCGAAGCCGGTGACCAGGTGGAACTGGTTGCGCACGCATAACCGGTGCAACTCCTCGACCGTGGCGGACGCGCCCGGTTCCTCACAGAGTTCTAGCAGTTCCGCCCGATCACGAAAGCAATACCCGGTGAAGGCCAGTTCCGGAAGCACGAGCAACTCTGCTCCGCATCCGTCCAATGCGGTGCATACCTGTGCCAGGTTGCGCTGCACCTTGCCGAACAGAGGGCGGAACTGGTAGTAGCCGATGCGCATCGGGAGCAGGGGAACGCGTCCCGGATTCTCAGCTGCCGCGCAGGCCGGCTCCAGGCCTGTGCTCACCACGTGCGGTCTCAGGCACGGTCTTTACCGGGGTCGCGCCGGCCATCGTGCACGGCCCCAGGCAAGGTCTGCTGGATCGCACCGGGCAGGCGCTGTATCAAGGAGATAGACATGGATAGATTCAGTGTGCCGGTTCCGGAGCCTTGGTTCAAAGCGCCGCGGCTCAGCGGTAACGGGATAGTGGCGGCGCCCCGTCCGCGGCCGCCTGGTATTTGACGGAGATCTCCTGAAAAGCGCGCAAGGCCTTTTGCGGGTCTTGATCCGGGCGTAGATGGAAGGAGTCGATCCCGCAGCGCTGCATAAAAAACAACTGGTCCTGCAACACTTCGCCAACGGCCCGCAATTCACCCCGGTAGCCGTGATGTTCGCGCAGCATGCGGGCGTGGGAATAGCAACGGCCGTCGGTAAACTGCGGGAAATCCAAGGCGATGAGATCGATGGCGTCCAATTCGGGGATCAATTCTTCCAGCGCATTATCGCCGCTGACGCAGACACCGAGGGGGGAACGCGCAGCCAACTCGGAGCGGTGTTCGCTCCAGTAGGCGAACGGGAATATCAGGTCGCCGGCCGGCAACGGATCAGGCACGTCGCGCAGCAATTGCCACGCGTCCTGCTGCATCTGCAGGTTCTTAATTACCTGCATAGACCTCATTTTTGAAAGGTTCAATGCCAATTCTCCGGTAGGTTTCGATAAAGATCTCATCTCCTTCGCGGTGCCGCAGGTACACCTCCAGCAGCTGTCCAATCGTTTCGGAAACCCGCGCCTTCTCCACCGCCGGACCGAGCCGCTTGCCCAGCGTGGCGTTATTGTCTGAGCTTCCTCCCAGTGTCAACTGGTAGTACTCCTTTCCTTTTTTGTCCACGCCGAGGATGCCGATGTGACCGACGTGGTGGTGCCCGCATGCATTCATGCAGCCGGACATATTGATGCGGAGTTCGCCCAGGTCGTGCAGGTAGTCCAAGTCGTCGAAGCGTTCGTTGATTTGTTTCGCGATCGGAATCGATCCGGCGTTGGCGAGGGAGCAAAAGTCCAGTCCGGGGCAGCAGATCATATCGGTGAGCAGTCCGATGTTGGCAGTGGCCAGTTCGCACTCGCACAGCTTTTCCCACAGCGCGTAGAGATCGCTTTTATGCACGTGTCCCAGGACCAGGTTCTGGCTGTGCGTGACCCGGATCTCATTGCTGCTGTAGCGCTCCGCCAGTTCGGCGATGGCGTCCATTTGCTCTGCAGTGGCGTCCCCGGGAGGACTTTGCGGCGCCTTCAGCGAGATCAGCACGGCACGGTAGCCGGGCACCTTGTGTTCGCTAAGGTTGCGCTGCGCCCAGCGCGCAAAGCCGGCGTTTTCTTCCAGTCGGCGCTGAAAATCCGTGTCCCCGGTGTCCCCGGCGCTGTTTTTTTCGTAGCACGCGGGCTGGAAGAAGGCGCTGACGCGTTCCAATTCCTTTGGGTCCAGCTCGGGGCAGCTCTGGCGCGCGTATTTCCAGTCCTGCTCTACCAGTTCGGTAAAGCGATCGACGCCAACGGCGTTCAGCAGAATCTTGATGCGTGCTTTCTGCCGGTTATCACGCCGACCGAGGCAGTTATACACTCGCAGGATCGATTCCAGGTAAGAGAACAGGTGGCGTTGCTCCAGGAACTCGCGTATGAAAACGCCGATGTAGGGGGTGCGTCCTTGCCCTCCGCCGACCAGTACCCGAAAGCCGGTCTCGCCCTGGCCGGTTTTTATCAACTGCAAACCGATGTCATGCACCTGCAAGGCGACCCGATCCCGCTCCGCGCCGCAGACGGCAATCTTGAACTTGCGCGGCAGGTAGGAAAATTCAGGGTGCAGCGTGGACCATTGCCGCAGCAACTCGCAATAGGGGCGCGGGTCGGCGATTTCATCCTTTGCGATCCCGGCCAAATGGTCAGTGGTGATGTTGCGGATGCAGTTGCCGCTGGTTTGAATGGCGTGCATCTGCACTTTGGCAAGGTCCGCGAGTATGTCTGGTACTCGCTTCAACTCGGGCCAATTGTATTGGATGTTCTGCCGCGTGCTGAAGTGGCCAAAGCCCCGATCATACTCGCGGGCAATGTACGCCAGGGTGCGCATCTGCGTGGAGGAAAGAAGGCCGTAGGGGATGGCAACGCGCAGCATCGGAGCATGCAGTTGCAGGTATAAGCCGTTCATCAGGCGCAATGGCCGGAACTCCTCATCGCTGAGGTTGCCGGCGAGGAAGCGGCGGGTCTGCTCTCGAAATTGCTCTACCCGCTCATCAACGAGTCTCTGATCATATTGATCGTACTGGTACAAATCTTTGTCTCCACCGGTCTCAGGCACCGGTTAGCGCATCCGTACAAACCTGTCTGAAAGGACGCGAACAGGCTAATTATAAATTATTAATACCGGTTACGATCAATATGTGGTCAAATTCCGCCGCCCGGAGGCAGATCAGGATCGTGCTGCGTTGCAGCAGACGCCGCTGCTGCGCTCGCCCGTGCCTTATTGTGCCGGTTCAGCCGAGAGACTGGCTGTCGGCCAGGAATAAACGTCCTTTTCGCGTCAGGTAACCCTCTGCATCTACCAGTCCCCGCTGCCGAGCCAGGCCTAGCAGGTGCTCCGGCGCATTGCGCGGCAGATAGACTTGCCCGTCGCCATAGTGCAACTCCAGCAGGGTTGCCAGTTCCGGTTCGCCAGCCTCGTCCGGCAGCTTCGCAGAGAGATTCCCAAGATTGGAATGATTCATATCCATAGGTAGTATTGTGCGATATTGTGCGCAGCAAAGCAAGGTATTTCAATCTAAAATTAGTCTAATATCATTAATGGATTGATAATAATATCGTATATAATTGATAATTAACAATTAAATATTGTGCGGCAATGCAAGGTATTCGCGGCTGCCCATCTCTTCCAGGCGGCTGGCCGTGCGCCGGAACGAATCCCGGTGTCGGAGGCCCTGGTAGAGTTCGGGCGGGGACGCCGCCGCTGAAACGATGAGCCGCACATTGCGGTCGTAGAATTCATCCACCAGCGTGATGAAGCGTTTGGCCTGGTTCTCGTCTTCCCGGCCGAATTGCGGCAAACGTGACAGCAATACGCTATGGTAGAGCTGGGCCAGTTCTATATAGTCGGCAGGGCCGCGCGGCCCGTCGCATAACTCTTTGAAGTCAAACCAGGCCACCCCCTGATGATGCCGTATCGCGCGAATGGAACGCCCCAGCACCTCTACCTTGCCGTTGTACTCGCCGTGGTGGGAACTGAGCTGTTCAAAGTCGGCTGCCAATGCTTGCTCGGCTTGTTCGTTCAGTGGCGTGTAGTAAACGCCGGCCCGGTCCAGAAAACTCAAGCGGTAGTCATCCTCCCCCGCCAGGCAAAGCACTTCGGTGTGGTGTTCAATTTGCTCAATGGCGGGTAGAAAGCGTTCACGCTGCAACCCATTCCAATACAGTTTGCCAGGCGGTTCGTTGGAGGTGGCGACCAGCGTGACCTCGCGCTGAAACAGTGCTTGCAGCAGTCTGCCTAACAGCATCGCGTCCGTGATGTCGGAGACGTGAAATTCATCAAAGCACAGCACCTGCACGCGTGCGGAAAACTCCGACGCCAGGTGGACCAGCGGGTCGCGCCTTTCCCCGATCTGCTTCAGACGCGCATGCACCATGGACATGAAGCGATGAAAATGCAGTCGGCGTTTTTCCGCAAAGGGCAGGCAGTCAAAAAACAAGTCCATCAGATAGGTCTTGCCGCGTCCTACTGCGCCCCAGATATACAGCCCGGGGACTGGTTCCGGACGTGCGGCACCCAGTCGCCGGGCCAGCCGCCGCCCCCAGCGCTGTTCCCGCTCGCGGTGTTGCAGCAGGCCCTGGTACAGGTACTGCATATGCTGAACCACGTGCTGCTGCTGCGGGTCGGCGCGCATCTGCCCCCGCGCCAAGTGCCGGCGGTAGCGCTCTGCGGGTGTGCTCAAAAGCGCCTCACGGCGTGACTTATTTCATTGAGAACAAGGACAGTTGGGTATCTTCCTGGTGCTTCCCCGGCACAGAAAGCGCGGGCGGTTGAAAGCGGGAACAGTCCAGTTGCTGGCGCTGCTGCTCCGGGCGGCTTAGCCCCAGGCGTTTGCAGGAGGCGCGAAAACGCTGTCGGATCAAATCGGCAAAGACACCACTGCCGCTCATCCGCGAACCAAAGCGGGGATCATTTTCACGGCCTTGCCGGATCTCCTGGATCTGCCGCCAGATCCGGTCTGCCGCGAGCGGGCGGTGCAGTTGCAGCCAGGAGCGGAACATGGCCCGCAACTCGTGCGGCAGACGCAGCATGATATAGCCGGCGCTTTGTGCTTCGTGTGCGGCGGCTGCCTCCAATACGCGCTCCAGCTCCACGTCATTGAGCGCCGGGATGACCGGGGCAAACAGAACGCCGTTCGGGACGCCGGCGTGGTGCAGCTGCCGCAGCGTCTGCAAGCGCCGTCGGGGGGCGGTCGCTCTAGGCTCCAGCCGCCGAGCCAATTCCACGTCCAGCGTTGTTATGGAGATGCACGCCTGCACCAGCCCGCGTGCCGCCATCGGGGCGAGTAGATCCAAATCCCGTTCTATCAGTGAGGACTTGGTCGTGATCAACAGCGGATGGTCACAGTCATGCAGCAGTTCGATAATGCGGCGGGTGATTTGCAGGCGGCGCTCAATGGGCTGATAGGGATCGGTGTTGGTGCCGAGTGCAATTGGCCGGCAGCGGTAGCCGGGGTGTGCCAACTCCTGCCGGAGCAGCCGGTCCGCGTCGGGTTTGGCATACAGGCGGGTCTCAAAGTCCAGTCCGGGGGAAAGGTCCAGGTAAGCATGGGTGGGTCGGGCATAACAATAAACGCACCCGTGCTCACAGCCGCGGTACGGGTTGATGGACTGATCAAAAGGGATGTCCGGTGAGCGGTTGCGGGAAATGATGCTGCGCGGGTGATCCAGCGTGACGGTAGTTTGCCGAGCCGGTTCCTGCTCGATTCCGTCCCACCCATCGTCGATAGCCTGGTGCTGCGCGGACAGGTAACGCGGCACCGGGCTGCTCGTTGCGCCCCGGCCTTTGCGCCATTGCTGATTCCCTGGGCTCGGATCCTGCATGCCCGCAGTGTAGCGGAAATCAACCATCCGAGTCTCTGCCCGCGTCCCGCCGGCGGAAAACGGCAGCGCTTCCTGCCTCGGCCCTGTTTCCGGATGGCGGTCCAGTCCGCCCAGCCCACCCTGTTGGCAAAAATCGGTTGTATCTGCGTCTCGCGGTGATAAAATTCTGCGTTCCCTGCATTTGCTGCAGTCGGTGCTGCAGGCAGAGGGTCCGGTGGACCGGTAAAGACCAGGCGTCTTCCGGCCACTTTCAGGGCGTGGCGGACCCACGTGACGAACCCAAAGGGAGCATTCATTCTGGTGGAGGCAACTATCCTGTGAGCAAACTGAAAGGCCTGATTCTGGACATGGACGGCACGTTGGCGGATACCGAGGAGATCCATCGGCTCGCGTTTAACCGCTCTTTCCGCGAGCATGGTTTGGACTGGGAATGGGGCGCGGATCAGTATGCCGATCTGCTGAGCACTTCCGGCGGCCGCGAGCGCATTCAGGCTTATGCCCGCACGCAAAAATCGAACCATCCTCTGTCGGAGGAGCAGTTACGGGAATTTGCCGCACGGGTTCATCAGCGTAAGTCTGTCTGCTACCAGCAGCAATTCGACGCTGAGCCGATTCATTTGCGCTCCGGGGTGCGCCGCTTGCTGGAAGAAGCGCGCAATTGCGGTCTGCGCCTTGCCGTCGCCACCAATTCATCGCGTGCCAACTTCGAGCTGCTGATGCAGCGCTGCGACTGGCCGGAGATCATTGGCATCTGGGACGCAGTGATCAGCCGTGACGAGATCAGGGAAATGAAGCCTTCCCCTGCCGTATACCTCAAGGCGCTTGAGAGCCTGGAGCTGCCGGCTTCGGTCTGTGTAGCCATTGAAGACACAAGCAACGGCAACGCAGCTGCCCGGGCGGCCGGATTGGCGGTGGTGATCACCACGCACTGTTTTACTAGTGGGCACCGCTTTCCGGGTGCCGCGTTGGTGGCGGACAGCCTGGGAGACCCGGGCTGTCCGTGTACGGTAACGCACGGCGACCCCCGCGGACGCACCCAAGTGGACGTCGCCTGGTTGCAGGAACTGCTGGACTAAACTGCCGCGTTTAGCAGGCAACCGATCCCATCATGCCTGGCGGGCTCGCATCCAGTGCGTCAAGCGGCTGTGCGGGCCCCTGGAGCGCTAACGGACTCGCGCCGGCCCAGTTTTGGGAGAGACGACTGTTCTTCCTTATCTGTCTCGACGGATCACTGGTTCGGCTTCCTTTGTGCCCGGTCCCGGCGGTCAGGAGGAGTCCGGCGATCCGGAAGGTTTCTCCGGAACGGAGTTGGACTGCGCCGGCGTTTTCTCCTGTGGTTCCGGGGGAGGGGCCGGGGCCGGGTTTTCGGTCGGCGTCGGCGGCACTTTATTCTCTGCGGACAAGGCCGGAATTGGATTCCGATCCGCACCGAACAGATCTTTCTCCTGGTCCAGTTCGGCCCGTACCAGGCGCCGTATGCGCTGGAAGGAGCGTTGCCAGCGCCCGTACCATCGGCCTGCTTGTATCGCGGTGCGCATCAGCCGCTCCGGCCCCATGATCAGCAGGCCGATCACGGCTAGCAGCACCAGTTCCCAGAATCCGATGTTGCTCATTTTCGGCTCTCCGCCGCCTCTGGTCCCGGGACGGCAGGACCCGGCCGGACTGGGCAATGCCGACCCTGGTAGCAGGGTAGCGATGGTTGCGCCGGATCGTGCTGGTGGGGCTCTGCCGCGCCAACCCGGATGCAGTGATCCTCTCCTTCACAGGCAGGCTGCACCGGGTTATCGAAAACCGTTGGTGGGCTGAAGGGAAGCGGGCAGCCATTGGCGGAACGCTGGGATTGCGTGTTCTTCCACTGATCCGCCGGCCCGTTGCCGACAAAATTCCGGGAGGCGGAAAATGCATTCAGACAGTAGGCTTTGGGGGCGATGCCCAATAGCGTCAAGGGCGGTTGCAGGGACCTCGGGTGGAAAGAGCAGGCAGTGATCCCCGGCGGCGCCTGGCGCGTACCGATCGCGGTGACGATGGTGGCTCCGGTGGCGAAGCAGCCCAATGCCGGGCGCAACTCACCAGGATAGAAAATTTGTCCGTCAGGACGGGCGCAGTGGTCGATCATCCGCTGGATCATAACTTGACTGTGTACGCGTGCGGGAAGATCGCCCCGATTGGGCGACTGTCGGAGGATGTTTGCGCCTGCCCGTCGGGCCACTGCGGTGCGCGACCGCCGACCGCGACCGGATCTCCCTGGGCCAGCGGGAAACTCGAGCTTGATCGTTCAGTGGCGGCATGGAACCTGCAGCCCTGCCCAGGGCCGCTGCTTGCCTGCGGTCCTTTTCAGGGACCTTGCTGAGCGCGGTCGCGAGCCGGCGGACGAGCGTTCTCGCTTCCTGTCACCAGGCCCATCCGTGCCTGACGGTTCCGCGCTTTCGGCGCAGCAGCATCCGCAGCCGGCGGATAGCGCGCTGCGGCGCACCGGTCATTCCCTGCCTCCAGCCTTATTTGAGGAGCAGGAAAAAGGCCGATTCATCACGCAAAATATGCAGCAGCAGAACCTGCTGCTGATCCACGGACGCGAAGAATTGCTGCATCCTGCGCACGGGTCTGCGATTCACGGCAAGGATGATATCCCCGGCGCGCAACCCGCTGCGCCAGGCGGGACTCCCTCGCTGCACGGAGACCACCTGTATCCGTTCCTCGCCGGCTGCATCGGTCTCGGCCACGTTCACGCCGGCCAGCAGTTGATTGCGGATTCCTTTCCTGCCTGAAGCACTTTTTTGACTTTCCATAGACTTCAATTTGGCCGTGACCTGGTGTTTTTCTCCATCGCGCAAAACCTCAAAGGTCGCGGTCTCTCCCGGTTCCAGTGAGCCCCCGATCAGGTTATGCACGTCTTGCGTGTCCTCTACCTTGTTGCCATTGACCGACAGGATAATGTCCCCCGCCTGCATGCCGGCTTCCTCGGCCGCGGTTCCTTCCAGTACCCGGTTCACGATGGCGCCTTGGTCCTGTTTTAGTCCGAAGGCTTCTGCCAGGTCCGGGTTCAGATCCTGCAGTTGCACGCCGAGGAAGCCGCGGCGCACTTCCCCATATTCCAGGATCTGCCTCATGATCCACAGGGTTTGATTGACTGGGATCGCAAAACCGATACCAATGCTGCCGCCGCGGGACTCACTGGAGAAGATCGCCGTGTTGATTCCCACCAGTTCGCCTCGAAGATTAACCAGCGCGCCTCCTGAATTGCCCAGGTTGATGCTGGCGTCGGTTTGTATCAGATTTTCATAATGGAGGATGTTCAAGCCGCTACGGTGCAGTGCGCTGACGATGCCGTAGGTGACGGTGTGTCCGAGGCCTAAAGGATTTCCGATCGCGGCCACGAAATCTCCCTGGCGCAGCAGGTTCGAGTCCGCGGTTTGGATCGCAATCAGGTTCTCCGCCGGGATACGCACAACCGCCACGTCGGCATCTGGGTCGGCACCCAGCACTTCTCCCTCCAGCGTACGCCCGTCGAACAGCGTAGCCGTGATCTGATCGGCGCGCTCAATGACGTGGTTATTGGTCAGTACCAGTCCTCTTTCTGCATCGACAATGACTCCGGATCCCAGGCTTTGGAATTTCCGATCAATCGGGGCCTGCGGGACATTGAAAAACCATTGCAAGAACGGGTCGGGAGGAACATTCAGCCGGCCTGGTACGGTTCCCTCGGTAGAGATGTTGACTATGCTCGGGTTCACTCGCTCCAGCATCGGAGCGAGGCTGAGGATTGGCCTTCCCTGCTCGTCAGTGGGCGGCGGGGCGGACGCTACCCAAGCCGGGGTTGCCAGCAACATGCAAAAACAGGCGCAGTAGACAATTCGACTCATGGAATTTCTCCTCTTCAAAAGTTTTCAATTTACTTTTTTCAGCGGCGCGGCGAAAGGTGGATGGCGCCAGACGCATTCCCGGCACTGTTTCCGAGCCAGCGGAAAATTGAAATTATAAATTAAGAATGACGCAGAAAGTGGATGAGGTCAATGTGTTCGAAAGCTCCCGTTTCGCGTCACTCCATGAAAAGCAGGCGTGCGCCCCAAGGTGTCCCTTGGGGCGCACGCCGGTCGCTTTTCATCCGGACGGACCGGGAGCTTCAGCTTTGTACCTCAATACGGCGCGGCTGAACCTTCTCCTGCTTGGGCAGCGAGATCTCCAGCACACCGTGGTTGCTGCTCGCCTTGATCTGGTCCGGGTTGGCCGAATCCGGCAGACTGAATCTGCGGTAGAAACTGCCCTGGCTGCGCTCCGTGCGGACGTGCCCTGCGGATTTTTCCTCCTTTTGTTCCGTGCGCACTCCCTTCAGAGTCAGCATGTTCCCCTCCATGGTGATTTGGATATCGCTGGGTTTCACGCCCGGCACGTCTGCCTGGATGATAAAACGTTCCGGCTCTTCGCGGACGTCCACGGCTGGACTCCAGTGGCTCGGCACGTTCGTGCCGTCGCCAACCTCGCACGCGTCCCGTTCCGGCCAGAGCCGATCGAGCTCACGCTGAAAATTGCGCAGCACGGCAAGTGGTTCGTAGCTTGTAAATATCATGACGTTTCACCTCCTTCTGATGTAGGGTTCTGCTTATACAGATGGGGCCTGGTCCACTTTTTTCAAGAGAGCGGACGGTTACCCCGCGTGACGGTGTGACGACACGGAAGACGGCTGCCGTCCCTGCCGCCGGACGGCGCAACGGGAAGCAGGACGCCCATGCCCGCAGACTCTTTCGTTGAGCGGGGCTGGCGTGCGGGTAGCGGAGTGTTCCGTCTGCTCCCGGTGCTCAGAACCGGCAGGCGACAGTGGTCATCACCTTTGAGCAAAGGCGCATGGCTTGCCGCGCCACGAGGGGCAGTTCCCGGGCGCCTGCCTGCTGCGCGTGCTGGCCATGGCGCAGTTCATCGGCCTGCATCTGTTTCAGCACCACGCGGCTGCGTTCGTCTTGCTCCGACAACTGCTGTATATGATTTTCCAGGTGCCGTGCCACCTGCCGTTCGGTTTCCGCCAGAAATCCCAGGCTGAGGCGGTCACCAGCCAGTCCGGCGGCAAAGCCGATGGCATAAGAACCCAGGTACCACAGTGGTCCCAGCCGGCTCGGATCAGTGCCTAGTTCCCGCAGTCGGCGTCTGCACCAGAGCAGGTGGTCCTCTTCTTCGCGGGCGGCCTGGAGCAGTTGCCCGCGCTGGCGTTCCGTGCGCGCGGCGGCGGCCTGCCCCCGATACAGCGCCTGGGCGCAGACTTCGCCGGCGTGATTGACGCGCATCAACCGCTGGGACCGGCGCCGCTGTTCGCGGGACAGCCGCCCAGTCGTCATTTCCTCTGCCGGATAGGTTCGTCCGCTGCCTGCGGCGTCCACGCCGTACAGGCACCGAAGTCCCTGCTCCAGCGTTGCAATGAGCGTATCCGCCGCTGCCCCGGCCCGCGGCGGACCCCGCGGCGGACCCGGCGGATCCTTTGGATGGAAGGCTTTTTGATCGGACAATGCGTTTCTCCCTCTTCTTCATAAACACAGGCTGCTCTGGTTGCCCTTTCCCAACCGCACCGGATCCCCGTGCCCTGAGGCAAATCTGCGGTGCTGCCTGTGCCGCTGGGCCGAGGCTGATATTGGGCCGATACGGTCGGGAAAGCTCTGGCCGGCGCTGCGCCGGCGAAGCCAGCACAAGCTCCAGTATACTCGGCACATTGATACCGGCCACTATGTTTGTCATCGGCGATTGGTAGTCGCAGGGGCGCGGAGCGCGTGAGGTTTCGCCGGTCCAGGGTATATTAGGCATAATGTCAATGAGGCATGGATGAATGTGCGAATTCCTAACCTGGTATAGAGCGTCCTGGATGCCGTCTATAGAACAGTCCAGGTCAATAGCCCGTGCCCATCGTGCGACCCTGCGGGCGCTGCCTCGTCCCTGTCGTTACGGAAGCTGCGGCGGCCAGGGCAGCTGCGCCTGGCATGTCCTGGCAGGCCGTGCGCCCGGGCGCGATCTATGAACGAAGTCCCGCTCCCGCGCCGCAAGCCGATGCCGGCCCGGCGGGGGAAATCCCTCTTTCTGGCTTATGCGCTGTGGGGTCTGGGCGGCTTCACCGCCCTGTGCGGGTTGCACCGCCTGTACCTGGGAAAATGGAAATCGGGACTGGGCATGCTCCTGTTGTGTCCCGGGGGCGTGCTGGTGGCCGCAGCGGTCTTTATCACGAATGTTTCTTCTTCCTTCACGGCTGACACGGACCTGTTGGGGGTAGTGTCGGATGCCTTACAGCACGCATCCGTCCGCTTATACATACTGGTCGGGCTGTTGGCCACCTTGGCGGGTATCATCTGGTTTCTGCTTGATGTAGCGCTGATCAAAGGCATGTATGCCAGCGCCGGGCAGGATTGAACCCGGTCTTGGACCATGCCTGGCGGAGCCTGTGTCAGCTTTTGAAGGCTCCTAGCCAGGATCTGCCAGGGATGAAAATTGCAACCTGCTCGCACTGGAATGGCCTCGAGATCTTGCTCGCTCATACGTTTAACGGAAGACATCAGCAATATCGTATTGGTCGGCCAATGGCGGTGGCGGTACCACCATGCGCCCCGGTATCGTTGGTTGCCCGGTCGCGCTCAGCGAGGTGCCTGGAGCGGTCAGGGAGGTTCTCACGCCGATGCGCGAGGTCGAGGCAGTCATCGCCGCAGGCCTGGAGGCCGGGCACCGGGTCGCCTCCCGTCCAGGGTCAGGATGCCTTCCAATGGGAGTTTGAGGCAGGATGGATGGTAACGGGGGAAGGGTCATTTTGTTGTAAAGAGTATCAGCACAAAGGTAACGGCTTGTGCTGCGGTTCCTGTGGGATGCAATCGCGGATCCTTACTATGGTATGATCGTTTTTCATGCAGTTTCAGCCGTCATTATCTTTGCCTGTTATGATCGCGATTGGATTCAACCGCCTGTCACCCATCTGGGGCGCAGTGCTTTTCCTGATGTATCTTGGTGTCTTTTATCTTGACCAACACGGATCGAGTTGACCGGCGTCTTTTGACGGAGACCTTGTTTGTTGCTGACCTGCACCTGGACGGCTCCCGGCCGGAAAAGCTGACCCTGTTTCAAGAGTTGCTCGCCGCCGCCGTAGGGCGGGTGCGGGCATTCTATATACTGGGAGATCTGTTTGAGTCCTGGGTAGGGGATGATGATTTGCGTCCTCCGCACCCGCAGATATTGACGGCATTGTCCGGTGCCGCCAGCAAGGGATTGCCGATCTATTTCATGCGCGGAAATCGGGATTTTTTAGTCGGGGATGGTTTCCAATCCGTGACCGGGTGCGTGTTGATCCCGGATCCTTCACTGATTGAACTCAACCGTGTCTGCATGCTGCTCACGCATGGGGACTCTCTTTGCACCGGTGACGTGCGTTATCATAGATACCGTCGCCTGATTAACCGTGCGTGGCTGCGTGCGGTTTTCCTGGCTTTGCCGCTGCGCTGGCGCCAGCGGATCGCCGGAACCTGGCGGAGACGGCGGTCCCGACCGTCGCCCGTTCGGGTGGACGTGGAGCAAAAAACAGTCGAGCGAGTTATGCAGGATTACCGGGTGCAATTGCTGATACACGGCCACACACATCGCCTGGATCGGCATGAGTTTGATTTGGCAGGCAAGCCCGCATGCCGTTACGTGCTGGGAGCCTGGTACCAGGCGGACAGTATACTGCTGCACCGTCCGGACGGCTTTCAGTCCATGAGCGCACAGGAATACGTGAGCTGCGCCGACCTGCCTCGGTCGGCGGACGTGGCCTGCTGATTAGAAGATCGGCGTGCATATGCGGCCAACCAAAATCGCGTCGTTGTCGGGGTTGCTGCTGACTGCCTTCCTGCTTTCCTGCGGCGGGGGCGGCGGGGGTGGCGGTGACGCCCCTGCGCCCCCGCCCCCGACCATTAGGCCACCGCCTCCGCTGCCGCCCCCGCCGACGACGCCGCCACCTCCACCGACAATGCAACAACAGCAGGAATATAATCGTCAGCACGGCTTGGGTCAAATCAACGCGCCGGACCGTAATTGTCCGCCGCGCAATTGTTTCGGTGCGGGAGCCACGGTGGCAGTTCTAGACAACGGCGTTGCCGATCATCCGGACTTGACGGGCAATCTGTTGCGTCCTACCGGCCCTATCACCGATCTGATTGATAATGACAATGATGCCCGTCCGGGTACAGACTCGCACGGCACTTGGATTGCCGGCATTATTGCCGCCCGGCGGGATGGAGAGGGGATGCGCGGCGTGGCTCCCGAGGCACGCATTTTGTCTGTGCGTATCGCGGGTGACGGTCGTATTTTTCCTATACCAGAGATGGTTCAGGGCATAGTTCTTGCACTTGGACAGGGCGCCCGGGTATTAAATCTAAGTGCCGGATTATCCGGCAACAGTGATCCGATCGATAATTTCATGTTCGGGCCTTTTGGAATAATGGGGCAACCCGTTATGGTGGAGCTGCCGATAAACGAATGCTGCCTCAATGCAGGCGGGGTCTTCGACCCGTCGATCAATGCATTGCGGGCTAGCGACGGCGTGGTAGTCTTCGCCGCCGGTAACGACGGTTGGAATTCTGAAAGCGGGATGGTGAGCACGGTCAGTATATTGGGAGTGGGAAGTATTGAGGTTCCTGCGACCGACTTGGTTGCGCGGCATTTTTCGGGCGAGCCGGTTGATCGAACGGATGTATTCGCTTTATTGCCGCGGGAGGATAGGAACCTTGAAGGGCATTTTCTTGCCGCCGTCGCGCTCGATCCGTTCGGACGCATCGCCTCCTTCAGCAACGGCTGCGGGGCGGCAATGGACTGGTGCCTGGCCGCGCCGGGAGAGGCCATCTATGCTACCTGCAACCCGGCTGACGGCAGTTGCCCCCCGGATCTCGCTCCCTACCGCAGCGTTGATGGGACGTCTTTGGCTGCCCCGCACGTGGCGGGCGCCTTGGCGGTTTTGTTTGGTTTTGCACCAACGATGACCGCTGCCCAGGCCGTGAATTTAGTGCTGGACACCGCGGTTCCGCTTTGTCTCGAAGCGGGCCGGCCCCAGTCCGGCGCTGGCTGCACTGGCGCTAACAGTGTAAACAGTATCTATGGTCACGGCCGTTTGGACCTGGCAGCCGCCCTGCGGCCTCGTGGTATCATGCGCTTCGCTTCCGCTGTGGATCCGGAAGGCGCGGGCGCGTTCCTGCTGCGCGATTCCCATATCAGTGCGACGCCGGCCTTCGGCGGAGCTTTTGCTGCCGGACGTTTTTCTCTGGGCGTGCTGGATGATTACCGGCGCGTATATACGCTTTCGTTTCCAACACGGGTGGCAGAGCCGGGGACGCGCACTACATCGGAACTGCCGGCCGTTGACGCGCTGCACGTCACGGAGGGGATCGATGCCGCGGGCGGCGTTTCCTTCCGGGCGCTGGCGGATCGGCTCCTTTCCCTGCGTCAGCAGTGGCCTCTGGGTCACCATCATTTTGTTTTCGGCTACGATTTTGGCCGTCCCTGTGCCTCTGTCTCCAGTGCTTTCTCCGCTCCGGCGTGTCGATACCAACACCGCTACCCGCTTTCGCTTAATGAGGCGTTCAGCGGTTTTGTAGACGCGGCACTTTTCTCGGGAGACTCCTTTTTGTCCGCCTCCGTTGAACAGGGCATTGTCGAGTACCACCGAAAAATATCGCGCTTTGACGCGGGGCTGCGCTACGCCGCCGGGCGGGAACATCGCCACGGCGCGCTTCGTTTTACTTACTCGCCGCGGGAGCAAATCGGGCTGGCGCTGGAAGGGGGCTTCCTGCAGGAAGACAGCAGCTTGCTGGGTACCCGGCTCAGCGGTGGATTCGGTCTGGATGGGGGTGGTAGCACCGCCTACACCAAGGTAGCGGCCCGCTTTGCCTGGCGGCAGACGCAGGCTTACGCTTCGTACCTGGTAGCGCGCACCGCGGCTCACCCCAGGTCTGGCAGCCTGATCAGTTCCCTGTCCGAGTTGTACTCGCATGCTTTTCACGTCGGAGTTTCCCGTCGCGGTCTGCTGGCCGATGATTCCTTGCGTTTTGACTTGATCCGTCCGCTGTCGGTGCACGCGGGCGCGCTGGAATTGCAGTTTATTGGCGGTTACACGCAGGATGAACAGGGTCAGGCGGTCTATCGCCGCGACCGTGCCCGGCTGGACTTGTCAGGCCGGGCACAGACGATTTTCTCCGCGACGTACCGCCTCGCGCTGAGCCAGGCCCTCGCCTTTTCTGTCAGCGCAGAGCATATTCTGAACGCCCCGTCGCGAGGATTTTCCGCCCCCGACTCGCTGCTGTCCGGTGCCCTGCGCTTGGAGTTATGAGCCCGTGAGCCGTCGCGGCGGCAGGCGCTTCCCCGATGCCGGGCACTTTGTGCCATACGATGCCGCCGCTTGGTTGGATATGCATTTACTAGAGAGTTTGCCTGGTGTATAAGACTGCCGCGCAATCGTCGCCGGAGATAAAAGCGGTCCCGCATCTGACAACCGCTTTATCCGGTCCTTTGCACAAAATTGAGCGCAGCCTGCTGGATGCTCAGATCGAAATCGAGTCCTGGTTTCGTCATCAATGGCGGCTGACTCCGGCACCATTTTACGCTTCTGTGGACATCCGCAATGCCGGCTTTAAAATCGCTCCAGTGGACACCAACCTGTTCCCGTCCGGTTTTAACAATCTGAACTCGGCGTTTACTCCGCTGTGCATCCAGGCAGTGCAGCAGGCCGTGGAGCGGTTCCCAGGTGCCGTGGACCGGATCCTGCTGGTGCCGGAGGACCACACCCGCAATCATTCTTATCTGCGGCACCTGGCGGCGTTGCGGCGGATCTTGGAACAAGCCGGCTTCAAGCTTCGCCTGGGCTCTCTGCGTCCGGAGTTGAAAGAGCCGCAACGGCTGGAAGTCGGGCAACACGGCAGCCTGTTGCTTGAACCCATTAAGCGCTGCGGAGCACGCGTTGGCCTGGCCGATTTTGACCCGGACCTGGTATTGTTGAACAACGATCTGGCCAGCGGCCGGCCGGTGATCCTGGAAGGGATCGAACAGCACGTGAGCCCCGCCCCGGGATTAGGTTGGTCGGATCGATCCAAGTCCGTCTACTTTAGACATTACCGGACCGTGGTGGGCGAATTTGCCGAGGCCATTGGGCTGGATGATCCCTGGCTGCTGGAGCCTTTGTTTTACGACTGCGGCGAGATCGACTTCATGAAGCGGGAAGGTGAGGCCTGTCTGCAGGCGCGGGTGGCCGATCTGCTCGGGGAGCTGTTCGTCAAATACCGCCGCTACCGGATCGAGGCAGAGCCTTTCCTGGTTCTCAAAGCGGACACCGGCACCTACGGCATGGGAGTGATGACGGTACGCAGCCCGGAGGAGGCAATTGGCTTGAACCGCCGCCAGCGCACTCGCATGTCCACCGTAAAGGGAGGGCAGAAGGTCAGACGGGTACTGATTCAAGAAGGGATATTTACCCGCGAGACTTGGGGAGGAGCGCAAAACGTGGCCGAACCGGTGGTGTATACGATCGATCACAACGTGGTGGGCGGCTTCTACCGGGTCCATGCCCGGCGCGGACCCGAAGAGAATCTGAATGCGCCGGGCATGCAGTTTCAACCCTTGGCTTTTTCCGAGGATTGTCTGGGTGCGAGATCAGAGCAGTCTGCGGCGAAAAACACGAACCGCTTCTATTCCTACGGCGTAGTGGGCCGTCTGGCGGTATTGGCGGCCGGCCGGGAAGCTTCCATGAGCGCGCCCGGCACCAGCCCGGTCAGCGGCGGGCTTCTGGGCGGGTAAGGTTTGACTGGACCGGTTCTCTCTTATAAAATGCGCCCTTTACTCCTTGCCCGTAACCGCACCGGATTCCCATTCGTTGATAAAAACCAGCAGCGCCAATCCTGCCTCCATTGACCGAAGCTGGTACTTGGTCGATGCGACCGGGAAAACCTTGGGCCGTCTTAGCAGCCAGATCGCGCTGCGCCTGCAAGGCAAGCACAAGCCCCAGTATACCCGGCACATTGACACCGGCGACTACGTGGTTGTCATTAACGCCCGGCAAGTGCGGGTGACCGGCAACAAATCCAGGGACAAACTCTATCACCGCCATTCCGGATACCCGGGCGGAATTAAATCGATCGCTTTTGATAAGCTGCAGGCCCGCCATCCGGAGCGGATCATTGAATTAGCCGTCAAAGGCATGTTACCGAAGGGGCCGCTGGGGCGCGCAATGTTTCGCAAGCTCAAGGTATATCCAGGGACTGAGCACCGGCACGCAGCGCAGCAGCCCACCCCGCTACAGCTGTGATCTCCGGTTCTGCGACGTGACAGAAACGCAAAGAATCTACGCTACCGGGCGCCGCAAGACTTCGACCGCGCGCGTTTTTCTGTCCCCCGGAGAGGGACAGATCACGATTAACCGGCAACCGCTGGATCAGTACTTCGGGCGCCAGACTAGCCGCATGATCGTTAATCAGCCTTTGGACATTGCCGATGACGTGGGCAAGATGGACGTTTTCGCCACGGTGCGCGGGGGCGGCAATTCCGGTCAGGCGGGCGCGTTGCGCCACGGCATTGCCCGTGCGCTGAGCAAGTACGACGAGAAACTGCAGCCACTGATGCGCCAGGCAGGCTTTCTGACCCGCGATGCCCGCAAGGTCGAGCGCAAGAAGATCGGCCTGCACAAGGCCCGCAAGGCGCCACAATACTCCAAGCGCTGATATCGTCTGGTGCAGATAGCGCTGTTCCGGCCCTGCTGGCTATGTGCCGGACCAGCTGAGATTCCCCTCAAGGGCTCGCTGTATTCTGTGCCTGTAGTGGACTTCCTGAACCCGGTATGAATCTGCTGGGAGTCGGATGCGCAAGGGGCTCCCGGATGAACCATTCCATCGCCGACCCGTTCCAGGCTGTATTTAACGGGAAGTAGGTGGAGGCTCCCTGGCAGGGCGCCGGCGCAGTTGCCGGCGCACGACCGGCAGCAGTCTGCGGCTGATCTGAAGCATCTCCGGCACACCGTCCATCTGCAGCACGCTGCCGCCTTCCGGAGTCGGCACCAGCGCACGGATATGCCGTAGAGCGGCCAGCGCATTACGGTGCACGCGCAAAAAGTCGGCAGCGAATTCCTGCTCCAGCAGGTGCAGCGACTCTTCCGTAAGCAGTTGGCCCTCGGGCCAGCGTGCGACGACGTATTTTTGTTCGGCCTTGAAAAAGCGGATTTCGCTGACTGTGGCCAGTCGAATGCTGCCTGCCTGTATGGTGCTGATGTGGCGGCGGGAGGTGTATACTCCGGGATGCGTCCACAGGCGCTGCAGCGTTCCACGCTGCAGCGTGTGCACGCGTTCCAGAGCCTGGTACAGTCGCACGCGCCTGATCGGCTTTAGCAGGTAGTCTACGGCACTCGCCTCGAAGGCGGCCAGGGCATGCTCTTCGTAGGCAGTGATGAATATGACCGCCGGAGGCGACTCCAGTTGGCTCAGGTGCAGGGCGGTCTCCAGGCCGTCCATGCCGGGCATGCGCACGTCCAGCAGCACTGCCTCGGGCATTTCCGCGGCTACCTGGTGCAGTGCCGAAGCGCCGTTGTCCGCTTCGCGGATGCGGTGCCCGGCGTTGTGTTCGGTGAGCAGTGCGCGCAGCCGGTCCCGGGCCGGGCGCTCGTCATCCACCAACAGAATATTCAACGACTTGGCTCGCTTCTAATGCAATGACCGTGCAGGCATGCCCGGCGCGGGCAGGCACTTTGTGCCCGGCGGGAGCCTGTATGCAAGCATAGCGTATATGCAAAGCCGATGCGGTGCCGGGCAATCCTGGCCCGGGAAGCCCAGTCTGGCGGGGCGGGGACGGCCGCTGCGGTATTTTCCACCTGCTACCGGGAGCACCGGTTCGGTTGGCGTTTATATGCCCGGCGGGCCGAGCGGATCAGCCCTTGTGGTAGGGGAAACGCAGCACGGCCTGGAATTGCCTGCCGTCATCGTGTATCTGCAGTGTGCCACGGCTGCCATAGCTGCTTTCGATGCGGGCGCGAATGCTTTCCAGGGCGATCCGTTGGCCCGAGCCGTGCGCTTGACCCAGGCCTTCCGGCAGTGGGTTGCAGACGCGGATCTCCAGGGTGGAGTTTTGCCGTTGTCCGCTGATTTGGATCAGGCCGCCGCCGGGCAGCTGCTCGATCCCATGGTAGATCGCGTTCTCCAGTAAAGGCTGCAGGCTCAGGGCGGGCAAGTAGGCGTTCTCGGGCAGGTTTTCCATTTCCCATGCCACCTGTAGTCGCTCCCCGAGCCGCAGCGTTTCCATGCGCAGGTAGCAGTGGCACAGTTTCAGTTCGTTTTGCAGCGTGTTGATCTGGCTCCGATCGCGCAGGCTGGTGCGCAGCAATTCGCACAGATCCTCAATCAGGGTCTCTGCCAGTTCCGGTTGTGTACGCACCAGTGCGGCAATGGTGTTCATCGTGTTGAACAGGAAGTGCGGTCGCAGGCGCGCCTGCAGGTTTTGAACACGCGCCCGGGTCTCAGACTCGATGCGCAGTCGCCACTGCTGCTGCACGTACATGTAGCGCAAGATGAGTGCCGAGAAAATGGCACTGATCAGGCATCCGCGCAGCAGGAAGTCGCTGGGGGCAGAGACGTTGCCCCACCACTCCGGCTGTATCTCGAAAAAGAGTTGCCGGAAGACTATTCCCACTACCAACGTGACCGCCGTAATCAGCATACAGGAAGTCAGGGCGCAGCTGACGTTGGATAGCCTGGCCAGTTGGTGCCGTCCCAGGCATAGCAGGACTGCGCTGGTCAGCGCGACCCATTGCACGTACAGGGAGTACAGGAACAGGCGCTGAAGCCAGGGAAACATCGGTTCAGAATGGGCCAGTGCCAGGGAGATGGCCAGCAGTTCGGCGATCAGCATTACCGTCAGTACGTTCTGCTCGCCGCACAGGTTCGGCAGCAGCGGTCTCTGGTCTGCCTCTTTCCGCTCGGTGCTTTGATTGCCTGCTATCATGGACTCTGTTTCGATTATAGTCTCCTGCGCAAGCCGCGTAAGGTTGGGGGCGGGCTTCGGGGTGGCATCTGGCCCGTGCCCGGCCCGTTCGCTGCTATTGGCGGAGCAGGTCTTCAGTGCAGCCAGCGCCAGGCGATAGCGAAGGCGAGCAGGCTGATGAGGGCAGCGGCCTGGAAACAGGCCGCTGCCCCCAGGGATTGCCACAGGTAAGCACTGCCCAAACTTCCGAGACTGAGACCGGCCCCGAAGCTCAGGCTGCCGTAGATCGCCTGGCCGCGCCCCTGTAGCTGGTTCGGAAACAGCCGGTGAATAAACTGTACCGCGGCCGCGTGACAGGTGCCGAAGGTGGCGGCATGCAGCAATTGGGCTCCGATCTGCAGCCATGGGGAGTCGATGAAATACCCCAGCAGCAGCCAGCGCAGCGCGGCCAACAGAAAGCTCGCCAGCAGAATATGGCGCAGTCCCAGCACCGGCACGATTCGGTGCATGAAGGCATAGATGCCGATCTCGGCAAGCACGGCCAGCGCCCACAGTGCCCCAATTTGACCGCGCGCGTAACCGTGCTCCTCCAGGTAAACCGAGTAGTAGGCGTAGTAGGGGGCATGGGAAACCAGGATCAGGAAGCAGCAGCCCAGCAAGGCCAGCACCCGAGGTTGGCGCAGCGTGCTCCATAGGCGCATCCCGGTGTCCGTGTTGTCGCCGTCGCCTATCGATTTGGGCAGTAGCAGGCTATCGATCAGCAGCAGCACAAGCAGGCCGTACACCAGCGCGGGCAACAGCAGCAGTCCGTCGCGTTCAAACCACAGGCCAAGAATGCATACAGCCAAAGAAAAGCCGATCGATCCCCAAATGCGGATCCGGGTGTAGTGATGGCTGCTCTGGCCAAGTTGGCGCAGGGTCGTCATCTCTACCTGCGGCAGCGGACCGCCCCAGAATACGCCGAACAGCAGCATGAAGAGCGCGTGCTCGGCGAAGCTCTGAGCTCGCAGCGCCATTACAAAACTCAGGCAAGAGCCTAAGGTCAGCAGCCGGATCAGCCAGAGGCGGCTGATGCGCCATTCCGCCAGCCAGGCCCAGACGTTGGGCATCACAATCTTCGCCGCCATCAGGATGGCAATGAGTTGACCGATCGATTGCGGTGTTAAGCCCTGTTCTCGCAGGTACAGCGGCCAGTAGGGCAGGAAGGCGCCTAATGCCGTGAAATACAGGAAGTAGTAGCTGGAAAGGCGCCAGTACGGGAATCCGCGCAGGCCGGTGGAGGAGGCGGCGACTGCACTGCTCAGGAGTCTTTTGCTCCGCTGTCTGCCTTGCGCTGCGCGGCAGGCTCTGGAACCGGTTCCGGGGCCGGTTGCCGCTCCGGGTTCTGGGCGCGTTGGCGCAGTAAATGATCCATCAGCACCAGTGCCAGCATGGCCTCGGCGATCGGAGTGGCGCGCAGCCCTACGCAGGGATCATGACGACCGGTGGTGACGACCTCCGTCGCCTGACCGTGTATATCCACCGTACGTCCCGGCAGGCGGATGCTGGAAGTGGGCTTGAGCGCTATGCTGACCAGCAACGGCTGCCCGCTCGAGATCCCTCCCAGCGTGCCGCCGGCATGATTGCTGAGAAAGCCCTCGGGATCCATTTCATCGCGATGGACCGAGCCCTTTTGCTCTACGACGGCGAATCCGTCGCCCAGTTCCACTCCCTTGACGGCGTTGATGCTCATCATTGCCTTGGCGATGTCCGCATCGAGACGGTCAAATACGGGCTCTCCCAGCCCTGGCGGCATTCCGCTCGCCACCACGTTGATACGAGCTCCGATGGAATCTCCTTCTTTCCACAGCGCTTCCATGTAGGAGGCAAGCTCTGCGACCTGCCCTGGCGCGGCGCAGAAGAAGGGATTGCAGTCCACCTCTGCCCAATCCTCGAGCCGCAGGCGGATCGGCCCCAGTTGAGCCAAGTAGCCGCGGACCTGTATGCCGCAGTGCTCTCGCAGGTATTTTTTGGCGATGCCGCCGGCCGCTACCCGCATGCAGGTCTCCCGGGCGGAGGCGCGCCCGCCACCCCGGTAGTCGCGCCGGCCGTATTTTTGCTGGTAGGTGTAATCGGCGTGTCCGGGGCGGAACAGTTCCTTGATCTTGGCGTAGTCCCGGGGGCGCTGATCCTCGTTCTGAACCAGCAGCCCGATGGGCGTGCCGGTGGTAGATCCGTCTACGATGCCGGAGAGCAGCTGTACCCGGTCGCTTTCCCGTCGCTGCGAAACGTAGCGAGAACTGCCGGGGCGGCGCCGATCCAGGTCCCGCTGCAGGTCCTGCTCGGAAAGTGCCAGGCCTGGCGGGCAGCCGTCTACGATGCAGCCATAGGCGGCACCGTGGCTCTCGCCAAAAGTAGTGACCGTAAACAGGGTGCCGTAGGTGTTGCCGGACATCTTATTGCGCTTCGCCACTGCCGTCAGGGACGTCAATGGGGATGAAGCCGTCACGGTTGGGCATCCGCATCCGGGGCAGGTTTTCCGCGCTCAGTGCTGCGTCCTCCTCCAGCAGGCCATTCAGGTAGAGCAGGTAGGCGGTGACCGCATAGGCCTGCGCGGCGCTCAGCGAGCCCGGCGCCTGCATCGGCATGGTCCGCAGGTTGAAGTCGAACAGGGTGGTGGCATAAGGCCAGTAGTTTCCGATGGTACGCTCCGGATTTTCCATGTTCAGTTCGGTGCCGGCCCCGGCCAGGGCCTCGGCGCTGCCGCCCGAGCCTTCCAGGCCGTGACAGGATTGGCAGTGCCGTTGGTAGAGGATCCGGCCCTGCCGGGCCGTGCCTGCACCGGCAGGCAGGCCGCGTCCATCGGGGAAGGCACCGATCGGCAACGCCTGTAATTGTTCCACTGGGATCGGGCGCCCCAGTTCCGGTCCCTGCGGCGGCTGCGCGCGGGCGTTAAAACCAGCCGGCGTCAATGTCAGCAGCGCCGTCCACAGGCTCGTTACGGCGAGTATCCCGGTATGCATGGCGAACCGTGCCATCTTCTTCGATCTCCCAGAAAACAGTAGCATTGTAGTGAAAATAACTGTGGCGGCTGCGCTCTGCAAGCAACTCTTCCCGATGCGGCTGCCGCGCCCCGCGCTCGTCCGTCGCCTGGCTGCCCAGCAGTGTGCGCCTGCCGTCCCAGCGCCAAGGCAGCCGAAAGCGGGTGAAGCATTGCGCCAGCACTGGCTCTTGTAGAGTTGCCTGCTGCCAGCTGTCGCCGCCGTCGGTGGTGATTTCCACGCCGCGGATGCGGCCGCGTCCGCTCCAGGCCAGTCCGCTCAATTGATACAGGCCGGGTCCCGGCAGGCGCATGCCGGAAGAGGGATAGGTGAGCAGGGATTTTACCTCCATTAGTTGCGTGAACTGGCGGGCCTGACCGGAATCCTGCAACTCGGTGTATTTGGAGGTTTCATTGCGCGCCATGATCGGATCGGTGCTGAGGTAAAGGCGGCGCAGCCACTTGACGTTGAGCACCCCTTCGCGCCCGGGCAGGATGAGCCGCAGCGGATAGCCGTTTTCCGGGCGCAGGCGCTCGCCATTCTGATACAGTGCCAGCAGTCCATCCCGCAGCGCCGCCGGCAGCGGAATGCTGACGTTCATCGCGAAGGCATCGGCTCCTTCCGCGATCAGCCAGGAGGCGTCCGGCTCCGGACCGGCTTCCTGCAGCACCGTTGCCAGCGATACGCCGGTCCACTCGCTGCAACTAACGAGGCCGTGCATGTAGCCGGCGGCGGTTTGTGCCGGCTGCCGATTCCAGCCGGCGTTGCTGTTGCCGCCGCATTCGACGAAACAGATGCGCGCATGCAGCGGATAGTGCAACAGATCGTGTACGCGGAAAGAGAGCGGGCGCCGTACCTGCCCATGCACGAATAACTCGTGGCGTGCCGGATCGATTTGCGGCACGCCATTATGATGGCGCTCATAATGCAAGCCGTTCGGCGTCAGGATCCCTTCCAACTGGTGCAGCGGACACCAGGAGACACCGTTACCGGGCACGCCTGCATTGGCCGAGACCCAGCGGATCGTATCCCGCTCGTGCGCGGAAGGCACTCCGTAATTGGAAAAGGGTGCGCCGGGCCGGCGCATCCAATGAGGATCGGAGTGCGCCGCTGCTGCCTGCGCCGGGAGCTTGACCGTCCCCGCCAGCAGGCCCAGGCTGAGCCCGGCGCGCAGCAGTTCCCGGCGCGCCGGGTGCGCCGGGAGTTCCTGCACGGCCTTCGTTACGCCCTGCCCTGGTTTGTTGCCGTGTTTCGACATTTATTTTGCCGCATCGCGCACCGGGCTAAACTCTGCCTCCGGCGCTGCGTCGTCGAGCGGGCGCAGTCCCAGTTCACGCAGTTGCCCGGGCGTGGCTTGAGCCGGGGCTTCTGTCAGTGGACACAGGGCGGTCTGCGTCTTCGGGAAAGCGATCACCTCGCGGATGGATTCAGCCCTGGCCAGCAGCATCACGAGGCGGTCCAGACCGAAGGCGATGCCTCCGTGCGGCGGGCAGCCGTATTCCAGCGCCCGCAGCAGGAAGCCGAAGCGCTGATCCGCCTGCTCGTGCGTCATGCCCAGGATCTCCAGCACCGCGTACTGCATCGCGGCGCGGTGTATGCGGATCGAACCGCCACCCAACTCCACTCCGTTTAGCACCAGGTCGTAGGCTTGCGAACGACAGGAGCCGGGAGCCTGTCGCAACTGCTGCGGATCAGACGTTTGCGGGGCGGTGAAGGGATGGTGCAGGGAGTGCCAGCGCTGCTCGCGCTCGTTGTATTCAAACATCGGAAAATTCACTATCCAAAGTACCTGCCAGCCCTGTTCCAGCAGTTCGAGATCGGTACCGAGACGCTGGCGCAGCGCGCCCAGAGACTCGTTTACCAGCGCCCGTGCGCCGGCCCCGAAGAACAGCAGATCGCCGGCAGTGGCGCCGGTTTGCCGCAGCAGTGCCGCAATGACCGGATCCGGCAGGAATTTCAGGATCGGGGACTGTAGCCCGGCGCGTCCCTGTGAAGGATCCGCCACTTTGATGTAGGCCAGCCCCTTGGCACCGAAGTCGGCTACGTACTCCGTGTAGGCGTCGATCTCCCGGCGCGTCAGCGCGCTTCCCCCCGGCACGCGCAGGGCCGCTACCCGTCCGCCCTCCATGCGTGCGGCCCGGAGGAAGACTTGAAATTCGACCTGCTGCATCAGCTCCGTCAACTCCGTCAACACCAGGGGATTGCGCAGGTCTGGCCTATCGGTGCCATAGCGCGCCAGTGCCTGTTCATAATCCAGCCGCGGAAAGACTTCAGGCAGTTCGACCTCCAGTATCTCGCGGAACAGGCGCGAGTACATCCGCTCCATCAGCGTCAGCAAATCCTGCTGCGACAGAAAAGAAGTCTCAATGTCCAGTTGCGTGAATTCCGGCTGCCGATCCGCGCGCAGATCCTCATCACGGAAACAGCGCGGCATCTGGTAGTAGCGATCCATGCCGCCCATCATCAGCAACTGCTTGTAGAGCTGGGGAGACTGCGGCAGGGCATAGCAGGTGCCGGGTTGTACTCGGCTGGGCACCAGGTAGTCGCGTGCGCCCTCCGGGGTTGAGCGCACCAGCATCGGCGTCTCGATCTCAATGAATCCTTCCTGCTCCAGGAAGGAGCGCAGACAGGACAGCACCCGGGCGCGCAGGCGTAGCCGGTGCTGCATCTGCGGCCGGCGCAGGTCCAGGTAGCGGTAGCGCATGCGGGTTTCTTCCTGCACTCGCGGGTCGTCCAGCACAAACGGAGGCGGGCGCGAAGAGTTCAGTACTTCCAGGGTTTTGGCCAACAACTCCACTTCGCCGCTGGCCAGCTTGGGATTTACCGTGCCTTTGGGGCGCCGGCGCAGGTGTCCGCGTACTCGCAACACATATTCGCTGCGCAGCGATTCGGCAGTGGCAAAGGACGCAACTTGCTCAGGATCGAACACCACCTGGGCCAGTCCGGTGTAATCGCGCAGGTCAGCGAAAATGATCCCGCCGTGGTCCCGGCGGCGCTGCACCCAGCCGCAAAGCTGTAACTCCTGGTCCAGCAGGGAGGCGTCCACCTGGCCGCAATAGTGACTGCGCATCACGCGCGGATCAGCCAGTTTGCGCGGCGGTTGCGCTTTGCGCCAGGCGCTGGCGCGCACGCCGCACGGCAGCCCGCACCTGTTCCGGAGCGGTGCCGCCGACGTGTCGGCGCAGATTGACGGAGCCCTGCGGGCTAAGGCGCACCAGCGCATCTTCCCCGATCTCCGGGCTGAACTTGCGCAAACAGGCCAGGCTCAGTTCATGGAGCTCTTTGCCCTGCTCCAGCGCCGCGCGGACAATTTCTCCGACCAGGCGATGAGCGGTGCGAAAGGGAATGCCCTTGCCGGTCAGGTAGTCGGCCAAATCGGTGGCGGTGCTGTAATTCTGCCCGGCGGTAGCTTGCATGCGCTGCCGGTTTACCTTCAACTGCGGCAACAGCAGCGCGTAAATGCGCAGGCAATCGCTGACGGTGTCCACGGTGTCAAACAGGGGCTCCTTGTCTTCCTGGCTGTCCCGGTTGTAGGCGAAGGGCTGCGCTTTCATGATGGTGAGCAGGGCGATCAGGTGACCGTAGACGCGGCCGGACTTGCCGCGTACCAGTTCGGGCACGTCCGGATTCTTTTTTTGCGGCATGATCGAAGAGCCGGTGCAGCAGCGGTCCGGCAGATCGATAAAACTGTACTGCGGGGAAGCCCACAGCACCAACTCTTCCGAACAGCGCGACAGGTGCATCATCAGTTGCGCGCCGCAACTGGCAAACTCAATGCAGAAATCCCTGGCGCTGACTGCGTCCAGGGAGTTTTCCATGACGCCGGCAAAGCCCATCAGCTTTGCGCTGTATTCGCGGTCGATGGGGAAGCCAGTGCCTGCCAGGGCGGCGGCGCCGAGCGGTGATACGTTCACCCGCTGCAGGCAGTCGCCCAGGCGCTCGTGATCGCGCAGCAGCATTTCATACCAGGCCAGCAAGTGATGTCCGAAAGTGATCGGCTGCGCCGCCTGCAGGTGCGTCATGCCGGGCATCACGGAGCCGGCTTCGCGTTCGGCCAAGTCGACCAATGCCGCCAGCAGCGTGCGCAGCAATTCTTGAATGCGCGCAATTTCCTCCTTAAGGTACAGCCGCAGGGCCGTTACCACCTGGTCGTTTCTGGATCGGGCCATGTGCAGTTTTTTGCCGTCCTCGCCGATCCGTTCGATCAGTTGTGCCTCAACGTTCATATGCACGTCTTCCAGCGCCAGGCTCCAGGAGAACTCACCGCGTGCGATCTCCTCCCGAATTGCTTCCAGGCCGGAAACGATGTTTGCGCATTCCCCGGCGCTGAGCAGGCTGCAGTGCGCGAGCATGCGGGCATGCGCGATGGAGCCGGCGATGTCGTGCCGGTAGAGGCGTTTGTCAAAGGGGACCGAAGCGGTGAAATGTTCCACCGGGCCCTCGGTCCGCTCGCGGAAACGGCCCTGCCAGGGCTTGTTCCGGTCCGGTTTTTCGGGATTCATCAATGCATCAGGGCCGGGAGCGCACTGGCGGTGCGTCGTGGCAAGCCGGGGGCAGGCTCAATCCGGCTGCAACTCCGTGCCTCCGACGGTTAGCCGATCGACGCGCAGGGTGGGTTGCCCTACGCCTACCGGGACGTTCTGTCCTTCTTTGCCGCATACGCCGATGCCTTTGTCCAGCTCCAGATCATTCCCCACCATGCTGATTTGGGTTAGTACTTCCGGACCGCAGCCTATCAACGTGGCGCCTTTGACGCGCCGGGTAAGCTTGCCATTTTCGATCAGGCGGGCGCAGCCGGCACTGAAAACAAAGCGCCCGTTGGTGATGTCTACCTGTCCGCCGGTGAATTGATCGGCATACAGTCCTCGCTTTACGGAGCGGATGATCTCCTCTGGGTCGTGCTGACCGGCCAACATGTAGGTATTGGTCATGCGTGGCATGGGCAGGTGAGCGAAGGATTCGCGGCGCCCGTTCCCGGTGGGACGCTGCTTCATTAGCCGGGCATTGAGCCGATCCTGCATGTAGCTTTTCAGTATGCCGTCCTCGATCAGCACGGTGCACTCGCTTGCGGTGCCTTCGTCATCCACGCTAAGGGAGCCGCGCCGGTGGGCCAGGGTGCCGTCATCGACAATCGTGCACTGCCTGTCGGCCACCCTCTCTCCGATTCGTCCGCTGAAGGCTGAAGTCTGTTTGCGGTTGAAGTCTCCCTCCAGGCCGTGACCGATGGCTTCGTGCAGCAAAATGCCGGGCCAGCCCGGCCCCAGCACCACCTGCATGACCCCGGCGGGCGCCGGGGTCGCCTCCAGGTTGAGCAAAGCCATTTCCACCGCCTCGCGCACGTAGTCGGAAGCGGTCGTGCCTTCCAGGAAATACTGGTAACTGAAACGTCCGCCGCCGCCCGAACTGCCGCTTTCGCGGCGTCCCTTTTGTTCGGCGATGACGCTTACGTTGAGCCGCACCAGTGGGCGTACGTCGGCGCTCAGGTAGCCGTCGCTGTTGGCCACCAGGATCGTGCTGTGCTGTCCGCCGAGTCCGATCATGACTTGTTTTATGCGCGCATCCAGGGATCGGGCCTCGGCGTCCAGGCGCTGCAGCAGCTTTGTTTTTTCCGTATTGTCCAGCGACCGCAGCGGATCTTCAGCCGGGTACAGCGCAGCGGGCTGCGGATGCTGCCAGGCCTGCAGCCTCCCACTGCCTCCGCTGCGGGCAATCGTGCGGGCCGTGTCTGCGGCCTGCAGCAGGGCGCCCGGCTGGATTTCATCGGAATAGGCAAGCCCGGTTTTCTCGCCGCTGATGGCCCGGGCGCCAACGCCCTGGTTCAGATTGAAGCGGCCCTGTTTGACAATCCCGTCCTCCAATTGCCAGGATTCGGTGCGGGTTCGTTCCAGGTACAGTTCGCTGCTGTCCACTCCGTGTTGCATCATTCTCCCGAGCGCATGCTCCAAGTCCGGTTCGCCCAGCCCTCCTGGAGTTAGCAGTCGCTCCCTGGCCAGGTGCAGGGAGCGATCCGCGGGTTTGGCTGGAAGTCCGCTCATGCCGTGCATTCCGGACGGCGATGCTGCAAAACCGGAAACCGGCGGCGCAGTTCGGCTTGCCGGTCCAAGTCCATCTCTGCGCAGATCACGCCGCTGCCTTCGCCGGCCTCGGCCAGGGTCTCCCCCCAGGGGTCCACGATCAGGCTGTGCCCGTAACTGGAGCGTCCATGCGGGTGGGGGCCGCTTTGGTTGGCTGCGATCAGGTAACAAAGATTTTCGATGGCGCGGGCACGCACCAGCACGTGCCAGTGTGCGGCTCCGGTGGTCGCGGTAAAGGCTGAGGGTGCCGTGATGAGTTCCGCTTGTTCTTGGTGCATGCGACGATATAGTTCGGGGAAACGTAGATCATAGCAGATTGACATGCCGATTTTGGCAATGGGGGTTTCGGTCACCACCACTGCGTTGCCGGCCTCCAGCGCCGCCGATTCCCGGTAGATATCCTCCTTGCCGGTGCCGATCTGTACGTCAAACAGGTGGACCTTGTCATATCGGGCGGTGCAGCGCCCGAGCGGATCATACAGCAGTTGGCTGCCATACACTTTATCCGGGGTGGAGGCCGCGATGGGTACGGTGCCCGCCGCCAGCCACAGCCGATGGCGGCGCGCCGCTTCCGCCAGCCAGTGCTGGATCGGACCGCTGCCGGGTTGCTCGCGCAGTGCGCCCCGGTCTGTCTCGCGGCGTCCGATAAAGGCAAAATTTTCCGGCAACAACGCGAACCCCGCTTTCTGCCCGGCGGCGGCGGCAAGCAGTTCACCGGCCTGCTCCAGGTTTGCCTGCAGATCATCGTTGGAGGTCATCTGTATGGCTGCAATTTTGATTGTGTTTTTCATGCTCAATTCGTTGCCGATCAGTGTACTGAAAATTCTTTGCCAGCTACAGCCGGAGATTTCATGCCGGTCGTTGGTCCGGAGGGGCCTGCCGCCGGTACGGTTACCTGGCCGCGATGGAATCGCGGCGCGAATAGGCTCTCCTGCCGTACAGTATGCGTGCCGGGGAAGAGACTTTGAGCACCAGGAGTGGGAACCCATGCCTGTCTGCGAGGACGCCGGATTCTGAAATCGACCGGCGGCGAGCCGGGTCCGTTAGCTGCCAGTGCCTGGTGGTGACGCATGAGCAGAGTGCGGGGAAGGGCGGCAAGGAGCACGGGGGCCACGTTTTTTTTACGCTCTGCATTGGACGATATCCCCGCATTGCGCTAAGGTTTATTCCGCATGGAGCATTTTTTCTCAATGAGGGGGTGGCGTGATCCGCAGGCCGCCGCGATCTTGCGGCTGTGAACGAGACTTTTTCCCGCGTTGACCGGCTGCCCCCCTATGTTTTTCAGATCGTGGACCGGCTGAAGATGAAGGCGCGGCGCGATGGGGAGGATATCATCGATTTCGGCATGGGCAATCCGGATCAGCCCGCCCCGCCGCACGTAATCGCCAAGTTGGTTGAGGTGGTGCAGCGCCGAGATACCCACCGGTACTCCAGTTCCAGCGGCATTCCGCGGCTGCGCCGGGCGATCTGTGACTGGTACGGACGGCGCTACGACGTGGATTTAGATCCGGAGCGTGAGGCTGTGGTAACGATGGGATCCAAGGAAGGTCTGGCACACCTGGCACTGGCCATGGTTGATCACGGCGACGTGGTGTTGGCGCCGAGCCCGGCTTATCCGATCCATTCCTTCGGCTACGTGATTGCCGGTGCCGACGTGCGCCACGTGCCCATCGGTGCCGGGATCGATTTTTTTACTGAACTGGAAAAGGCGGTCCGGAACTGTTCTCCCAAGCCTAAGCTGCTGTTGCTGAACTTCCCCTCCAACCCTACTACCCAGTGCGTGGAGTTGTCTTTCTTCCATAAAGTTGTGGATTTTGCCCGCTCCCATCAGATCTGGGTGGTGCAGGACCTGGCTTATGCCGATATCGTCTTCGACGGGTACCAGGCACCTTCCATTCTGCAGGTGCCGGGAGCGAAAGACATCGCCGTGGAATTTTTCAGCATGTCCAAGAGCTACAATATGCCCGGCTGGCGGGTAGGCTTCATGGTAGGCAACTCGTTGTTGGTCCAGGCGCTGTCGCGTCTGAAATCATACTTGGACTATGGCTTGTTTACCCCCATACAGGTAGCTGCGATCTTTGCCTTGGAGGATGCCACCGGCTGGGTAGAGCAGGTCCGTGACTGTTACCGCCGCCGGCGCGACGTGCTTTGCAGCGGGCTGAACGCGGCCGGCTGGCCGGTGCAGCCGCCCAAGGCGACGATGTTTGTATGGGCACCGATTCCCGAGCCTTTTGCCGCGACCGGCTCGCTTGCCTTCAGCAAGCAGTTGCTGCTCCAGGCCCGGGTTGCGGTCTCTCCGGGGATTGGCTTTGGCGAGTATGGGGATGGGCACGTGCGTTTTTCTCTGATTGAGAATACACATCGTACCCGGCAGGCAGTGCGCGGCATCCGTGCCATGCTGCAGCAAGCCCTCGGCCCCTCCGGGGCGGCTCTGACGCAGGAGAAGGCATGAGCAGAGCGGTCCGGCGCATGCTGCGCGGACGCTGCGCTGATCGGCAGGCCAGGTTATGCGGGCACTGCGCATAGGACTACTGGGACTCGGTACGGTCGGCGCTGGAACGGTACGGGTACTACAGCGCAACCAGGCGGAAATTCAGTGCCGGGCGGGCCGTGAACTCAAGGTGGTTTCAGCCAGTGCCCGTGATCTGACCCGAAAGCGAGCCTGTTCTACCCAGGGCATTCGTCTGCAGGCCGACTCCGCCGCGGTGGTTACCGACCCCGAAGTGGACGTCGTCGTCGAACTGATCGGCGGTCTTGAGCCCGCTCGTCGCCTGGTGCTGACCGCCATCGAACACGGCAAACACATTGTGACGGCGAACAAGGCTTTGATCGCCGTTCACGGCAACGAACTATTCCAGCAGGCGCGCCGGCATGGGGTGATCGTGTCTTTTGAGGCCGCGGTAGCCGGCGGGGTGCCCATCATCAAGGCCATGCGGGAAGGTCTGGCGGGCAATCGGATCTCGTTCCTGGCCGGGATCATCAACGGCACCACCAATTTCATTCTGAGTTCGATGGATGCCGGCCACGGGGATTTGGCGCACGTGCTGCGCCAGGCGCAGGATTTGGGCTATGCGGAGGCGGATCCGAGTTTCGATATAAAAGGAACCGACGCCGCGCACAAGCTGACCATCCTGGCTTCCCTTGCCTTTGGTATTCCGTTGCAGTTTGAGCAGGTTTGTATTGAGGGGATCCAGGATCTTTCCTTGACGGATATTCACTATGCCCGCGAGTTGGGATATCGGATCAAGCATTTAGGGATCGCCCGGCGCCGGCCGGACGGGATTGAACTGCGTGTGCACACCACCCTGATCCCGCAGCGGCACCTGCTGGCCAGCGTGAACGGAGTGATGAACGCGGTGCTGATTCAAGGCGATGCGGTGGGTCCAACCCTCTACTGTGGCGCCGGGGCCGGGGCGGAGCCTACTGCGTCCGCGGTCATCGCGGACCTGGTGGACATTAGCCGGGCTTGTGACGATGCGGCGACCCATGTGCCATCCCTTGCGTTTCAGCCCGGCAGGCTGGCGGATACGCCGGTGCTGCCTGCTTCACGGATGGCAAGCGCTGATTATCTGCGCATGTGGGTCGTGGACCAGCCCGGCGTGCTGGCCTCGATCTCCGGCATCCTGGGAGAGATGGATATCAGTATTGAGGCGGTGCTGCAAAAAGAACCGGGGTCAAGGCAGGGCTACGTGACTTTGATCATGCTGACCCAATGTGTACGCGAGAGCAACCTGAAGCAGGCGCTGGAACGGATCCAGCGTCTGGACGTGATCGACGGCAAAATAAACCGCATCCGCGTGGAGGACCTGGCATGATCGCATCGGCCGGCACAGAGGGAGTGATCCGGCGTTACCGGGAGCGCCTGCCATTGGCCGCGGATGCGCCGATCATCAGCCTGGGCGAGGGAGGGACGCCGCTGATTCGCCTGGAGCATGTGCCCGCTCGTTTAGGGATGGAGTTGGCATTGTACGTCAAGTACGAGGGGCTCAATCCCACCGGTTCCTTTAAGGATCGGGGCATGACGGTCGCAGTAAGCCAAGCGCTTGCAGAGGGCTATGGCGCGTTGCTTTGCGCTTCTACCGGCAATACCTCGGCGTCGGCGGCGGCGTACGCGGCGCGTGCCGGCATCCGTGCTTTCGTGCTGATTCCGCGGGGTAAAGTTGCGCAGGGAAAACTGGGACAGGCAATGATGCACGGTGCGACGGTGCTGCAGATCGCGGGCAACTTCGACCAAGGCATGCGCCTGGTTAAGGAGCTTCAGGACCTGGGGGAAGTCTGCATCGTCAATTCGATCAACTCCTTCCGGCTGCAGGGACAAAAGACCGCGGCTTTTGAGATTATCGAACAACTCGGGCGCAGCCCGGACTATCATTTTCTGCCAGTTGGCAACGCCGGCAACATTTCCGCCTACTGGATGGGATACAGCGAATATTACCGCGACGGGCTGGCAAGCGGGCGGCCCCGGATGTGCGGCTGCCAGGCGAGCGGTGCTGCCCCTTTTGTCCTCGGCAGGCGCGTGGATGCGCCGGATACGGTGGCAACGGCGATCCGGATCGGCCACCCGCAGTCTTGGGACCTGGCGCGGCAGGCGGTGCAGGAATCCGGAGGCTGGTTTGGTGCCAGCAGCGACGAAGAAATTCTGCAGGCGCAGCAGCTCTTGGCTGAGGAAGGCATATTCTGCGAGCCGGCTTCGGCGGTCTCGCTGGCGAGGCTGCACCAGGACTGGAAGTCAGGGAGGCTGGAGGCGGGCAGCATGGTGGTTTGTACGTTGACCGGACACGGCCTGAAGGACCCGGATATTGCTATTCGCCAGGCACAGTCTTCATTGCTGGAAGTGCCTGCCGATCGCGATGCAGTGCGGGCGGTGATCCGCGCTCACTCTGCCCGGACCGGCGGGACGGAGCCGTCCGATCCGATTCCCGCTCGACGATCAGGCTGAGCGAGTACCGCCCACCGTGATCCATGACCGCAGGTACGCTGCGCGGCAACCGATTCGCCGGATGCCAGCCGCGTTCCCCTGCCTTTTGCGGTGAGTGCCGGCAAGCCCGCCGAACTGACTCTGCTGTTGCCCGGCTTGTGCGACCGGTACCCGCTGCTACCCGCCCAGGCGCGTTTCCCGGCCCTGGAAGCGCTGCTGGTCTGCGCGCAGCGCCGGCACCATCCGCCTGCCGGGACAGATTGGATCCTGTGCCGGCACTTTGGTATTGATTGCCCGCCGCAGTCACCGCCGGTGGCACCCTTGACGCGCCTGCTGGACGGTGCCGGTGCCGAAGAAGGCATTTGGATGCGGGCCGACCCGGTGCATATAGCGGTCGGAACTGGCACAGCCGTGCTGCAGCCCCCGGCGCTGCTGAACCTCAGGAGCCAGGAGGCGCAGGGGCTGATCGCTGAATTAGCCGATCTGTTTGCAGACCTGGATACCGAACTGAAAGCCGGGGCAAGCCCGGAGCGCTGGTACCTGCGTTTGTCCGGCTCGGTCCAGTTGCAGACCCAGCCCCTGGAGCAGGCAATAGGCCGAAACCTCGGCTCCTTGCGGCTGCAGGGAGCTGATCGCGCCACTTGGAACCGGGTTTTGAGCGAGGTTCAAATGCGCCTGCATCTAAGCCCGATCAATCAGCAGCGCCGGCGCCGGGGAGAGTTGCCGATCAACGGCCTCTGGTGCTGGGGTGCCGGTCGCTTGCCGAAGCCGGCTGCCACCCCTGCCTGGGATCAAGTGTATAGCAACGCAGTATTGGCCGAAGCACTGGCGCGTCTGCATGGGATTTCGCATCAGGCATTGCCGGAGAGCTTTGGTGCAGTGCGGGCCGGTGCCGGGCAGCGCGTGCTGATAGCGTGGTCTGCCGAAGGTTATGGCACTGACCGGTCCGCTGAGCGCGAGCGCTTGAATTTTCTGCACGCGCTGGAGCGCGGTTGGTGTATTGCGCTCAAGCGGGCATTGCTGAGGGCGCAGCTGCGTTCCCTGCGGTTGATTGTGCCTCCGGTGCTTGAATTCCGGCTGTCGCCGAGTGTGCTGTGGCGGTTTTGGCGCCGCCCTCGTCCGCTGGAGGAATACCTGGGTGGATACCTCTTTCAGGAGGGGCCAGGGTAGTACTCCTGACTATCGCCAAGATAGGTAAACCATCCATATATTCTAAGTATATTATTAAAAAAAGTTGCAAATTATACTTTTTGTGCTTTACTTCCAAAGTAGGGTGGCAGATAACATCCTATTAGTTGCAAATACTCTATTAGAGGTAAGCGTAAGAATTGAGAATTCATGCAATAGAATTAATGAAAATGCGGCAATTTCTTTATTACAGTCACAGCGGAAGGTAATGGAGACGGAATGGAAAGCAGATCGCTATTCTAGGTTGGGCATATTGTCTTTTGGGCGGCCCGGTTACCACAAGCAGCCAGGCAAGCGGGCAAACGTGTCGGTGGCGAATCTGAATCCTGCCGGCGCAGGCCGCAAGCTTGATTTTGGCGAGTGGACTGCGTGGCGTGTTAGACATAGTATAGTATACAGAGAGTAGAGAATTTTGGTGACCAAACCACAAAAATCTTCAGCTGGAGGCCATCTTTTAAATCCGAGCGTCGCAGAGGCGGATGACTCCCTCACATTATTTCATCGCGCCGTTGAACATTGGCATTCGCGAAAGAATCAGTCTCCGAATATTGAACATGCACGTTTCTATTTTCAGAAAGCCGCTTCGCGGGGACTTGCTGTTGCGCAGTACAACCTGGGCATTATGTTTTACGGCGGTGAGGGTGGCGTAATGGACCGCGCTGAAGCGCGCCGCTGGTTCCGCAAGGCTTCCGCTGTGGATTTCGTCGAGGCGCAATACATGATGGCGCAGATGTGCGAGCGGGGGGAAGGCGGTCCCCGTGACATGCCGCAAGCGATTACCTGGTACAAGAAGGCGGCAGCACAGAATCATATCGATGCACAATACATTCTGGGCATGATGTACGTCGAAGGCAACGGGGTGATGCGCGATCTGTCCAAGGGGCGCCGATGGTTGTATGCGGCGGCGCAGCGTGGCGAGCCACGGGCCCAGTACAATCTTGGCGTCATGTACGCGCAAGGCTGGGGGATGCCGCGTGACTTATCCCGTGCCGTGCATTGGTGGCAGATTTCCGCTCAGGCAGGGCAGGTTTGGGCCCAGTACAGTTTGGGCGGAGTCTACTCCGACAAGGAGGGAGAAATGTTGAACATAAAACAAGCGGTGTACTGGTATAAGAAGGCAGGCAGGCAAGGACATGCAGCCGCTCAGTACAACTTGGGAGCCTTGTATTTCTACGGCGAGCAGGTAGAACGCGACTTGGCCGCGGCGCGGTCTTGGTTCGAGTTTGCCGCAGGGCAGGGATATGCATGGGCCCAGTACAATCTGGCCTTTATGCTGCGTAAAGGATACGGCGGCAAAAAATCCTCCAGGAAGGCCTATTTCTGGTTCAAGCGCGCCGCTTGCCAAGGCATTGCCGCCGCACAATATATGATGGGAGTAGCCTACATGAAGAACGCGATCGGTACTCGCGACTACGGTGAAGCGATGCATTGGCTGGAACAATCCGCCAGAGCCGGTCATTGTGATTCCCAATTTTTGGTAGGGACATTGTACTACCAGGGCAAAGGAGTGCCCAAGAGCTACGAGAAAGCCCGCGAGTGGTGGAAGAAAGCGGCCATTTCCGGCTGCCATAATTCCCGCTACAATTTGGGGGTCATGTATGCACGAGGGTTTGGGGTGCCGCAGGATTTTGTACTGGCTCACGTGTGGCTGAATCTTGCATCTTCCAGTGGCGAGGCCCAGATCATCAAGCGGCGCGACAAGCTGGCTCAGCAGATGAGCAGCGCGCAACTCTACGATGCGCAGAATAAGGCCCGGGAGTATTTTCAGAGCATGGAAGACACCGACGTAGAGTATCTGCATATCTCGGGCGATGAAGGAGAGGGCACTGCCGGACTGCGCATAGAAGAGGATTTACCGGCATCGATGGAAGCTTCCGGCTGAGTTCCGGTCGCTCCCGTCCCAGAAAAATCCTGCCGCAGCTGAGCACCCGGTTCAGCCGGATTCCTTGATCTATCGCCAGCGCCGCGCTTGCTTGGTTTTGCACCTTGTGCTACGTTAGCGGAATGAATTATCGGATGAGTTCTGTTTTTGCCGTGAGTTTTTGCTGCGAGGCCAAATGTTGCGCCCCGCGACTCTGTACACCCGAAGCACGTCTGCGTCTGCTGCTGCCCTGAAAGGGGCACTGCATCAATTCCAAAATACCTGTAAAAATTCGCCGCATCGGTGCCGCTGTGCTCCGGTGCGTGTTATTCTTTCTTATCCGGGATGACGGCAATGAACACTGAAAAATTAATCATATTCGATACTACCTTACGCGACGGTGAGCAAAGCCCCGGAGCCTCCATGACCTGCGAGGAAAAGCTGCATATCGCCAAGGCGCTGGAGCGGATGCGGGTGGACGTGATCGAGGCCGGGTTTCCAGCCGCCAGTCCGGGCGATTTCAAAGCGGTGCAGGAGGTCGCCCGGGCAGTGAGCGGCAGTACCGTCTGCGCGTTGGCCCGGGCGGTTGACACGGACGTCGAAAGCGCGGGTGAAGCGCTGCGTCCGGCCCGCTCCGGGCGCATCCACACCTTCATTGCCACCTCGCCGATACATATGCGCAGGAAGCTGGGCATGGAACCGGAGCAGGTGTTGGAGCGGGCGGTGGCGGCGGTGCGTTTGGCGCTGCGTTACACGGACGACGTAGAGTTTTCGCCGGAAGACGCAGGTCGTTCGGACTTGGATTTTCTGTGCCGGGTAGTGGAAGCGGTCATCGGTGCGGGTGCCTCCACCGTCAATATTCCCGATACCGTGGGTTACAATCTGCCGCAGCAATTCGGTGTCATGATCGCTTCCCTGCGGGAGCGGGTGCCGAACTCGGACCAGGCGGTGTTTTCCGTGCATTGTCATAACGACTTGGGATTGGCAGTGGCGAACTCGTTGTCCGCGGTGCTGCAGGGTGCCCGCCAGGTGGAGTGTACCGTGAATGGCCTTGGAGAGCGCGCCGGCAACGCTGCGCTGGAAGAGATTGTGATGGCGGTGCGCACCCGCCGTGACGTGTTCGATTGCGACAGCCAGATTGATACCACGCAGATATTGCAGTGTTCGCGGCTGGTTGCCAACGTGACCGGTTTCCCGGTACAGCCCAATAAGGCGATTGTCGGCGCCAACGCCTTTGCACATGAGGCGGGAATCCACCAGGACGGGGTGCTCAAGCACCGCGAAACCTACGAGATTATTCGTCCCGAGGACGTCGGTTGGCGCACGAGCCGTATTGTGCTGGGCAAACATTCGGGTCGCAATGCGCTGAGAAGCCGCCTGCTGGAAACAGGGACCGCGCTCGATGCGAAAGAGTTGGACGCGGTGTTTATCCGTTTCAAAGAGTTGGCCGATAAGAAGCACGAGATCTACGATGAAGACCTGGTTGCCCTGGTATCGGCTTCGATCCGGAGCAGTAGGCCGGAAAAGGTCCGCCTGCTGTCCGTAAGCAGCCGCTCCGAGACCGGCAAGAGTCCGGTGGCGGAAGTAGTCCTGTTGCAGGAAGGGGTGCGCCACTCGGCGCACGCCGAGGGAAGCGGACCGGTGGATGCAGTCTTTCGCGCCATCGAGCAGATTGTCGGTTCCGGCTGCAATCTGCTCTTGTATTCCGTCAGCAATATCACCACCGGTGCAGATTCCCAGGGAGAGGTCAGCGTGCGCCTGGATCATGACGGGCGCGTGATCAACGGACATGGCGCTGACACCGACATCATCATCGCCTCTGCCAAAGCCTATGTTAGTGCGCTGAACAAAGTGCTGACCGGTACGCCGCGAGTCCACCCGCAAGTCGCGCAGTTATGATTCGTCTTTCCGCCCGGCAGCAGCAGTGTCTGCGCCTGATGGGCATCCAGCACTGGATCGCCAGGTCAGCGCCCGCGGTCGAACCTGGCATATCCGTCCGGCAGGAGCCGCAGCGTTTGACGGGGGAGGCCTCTGCAGAGCAGGAACTGCGGCACCTGGCGGAGCAGGTGTCCGCCTGCACCCGTTGTGATCTGCATCGGCACCGCGACCGGGCGGTGTTCGGCATCGGTAGTGCGTTGGCTTCCTGGATGTTTGTGGGGGAGGCGCCTGGCGCCGAGGAAGATCGGCGCGGAGAGCCCTTCGTAGGCCGCGCCGGCAAACTGCTGGATGCGATGTTGGCGGCGCTCGGATTGACACGGAAGGAAGTGTACATAGCCAATATCGTCAAATGCCGTCCACCGAAAAACCGGGACCCGCTACCCGAGGAAGCGCGCTGCTGCAGTTCATACCTGGATGCGCAGTTGCGCCTGGTGCGTCCCCGGCTCGTCCTCGCGCTGGGCCGAGTGGCGGCGCAGAGCCTGCTGGCTACGCAGCAGCCTGTAGGCCAGCTGCGGTCGCAGGTGCACCGCCTGCCGAAGTTGGATATTCCGCTGGTGGTGAGTTATCACCCGGCCTACCTGCTGCGCTCGCCTAAGCAGAAACGTAAAGCCTGGCAGGACCTGTTGTTGGCTCGCCAGGTTATGGAGGGCGCCGCATGAACTGGGGTTTGGGGCACCCGCGTCTGAGCTTGCGTCTGATGCTGGAGAGTGACTTGTTTCAGATCATGGAGATTGAGCGGGCAGCCTACCGCTTCCCCTGGCCCGAGCATACCTTTCGTGATTGCCTGCGGGCCGGCTACTGCAGTTGGATTTTGCAGCGGGAAGATCGCGTCTGCGCCTACGGAATCATTGCGATCACCGTGGATGCAGCGCATATTTTGAATTTGTGTGTGTGTCCGGGCATGCGCCGCATGGGATTGGGCCGGACAATGCTGGAGCACCTGCTGTGGGTAGCTTCCGATCACAAGGCAGCATTCGTGCAGTTGGAAGTGCGGCCTTCGAACCAGGCCGCGATCCGGCTGTATCAGAGTTGCGGATTCCTCCGCATCGGTTGGGAAGAAGGCTACTATCGGGTCCCCGGTGGATACGAGGATGCACTGCTGCTGTCGCGCCTGGTGCACCCGGTGCCGGGACGCAGGCTGGAACGCAGGCCGGCTTGGGCATGGCTCGCCCCCTGAACGTTCCTCCGGTCCTGCCGGGGGCGACGCTGGATTCTTTGATCTGTGATACTCCGCTGGTCCGCTTGCGCCGCCTGCCAGGCCAGGGCAGCAACCTGCTGCTGGTGAAGCTGGAGGGCAATCACCCGGCCGGTTCGGTTAAGGATCGGCCTGCCCTGAGCATGATCCTGGGAGCCGAGGCGCGTGGCGAGATCCGTCCCGGCGATACCCTGATCGAGGCGACCAGCGGCAACACCGGAGTCGCCTTGGCCATGGTCGCTGCGGTCCGCGGTTATCGCATGCGCCTGATCATGCCGGAGAATATGAGCCTGGAGCGCCGGGCCGCAATGCGTGCCTTCGGTGCCGAACTGGTTTTGACACCTTCCTCCGGCAGCATGGAAGCCGCCATTGACCGAGCCCGCGAAATGCAGGCCGCAGGAGAGGGCTATGTCCTGGATCAATTTGCCAACCCGGATAATCCCAGGGCGCATTATGAAGGCACCGGTCCGGAGATTTGGCGCGATACGCAGGGGACGGTTACCCACTTCGTCAGTTCCATGGGGACCACGGGCACCATCATGGGCGCGGGCCGTTATCTCAAGGAATGCAATCCGCAGTTGAGCGTGGTTGGGGTGCAGCCCCGCGGTGACGCCAGCATTCCCGGGATCCGATGCTGGCCCAGGGAATATCTGCCGAAAATTTACGACCCCGCCCGGGTAGACCGCATTCTTGAGGTTGATCGCGAGCAGGCGGTGGGAATGACGCTGCGCCTGGGACGGGAGGAGGGTATTTTTGCCGGCATCTCCTCCGGCGGCTGCGTGCACGCCGCCTTGGAGTTGGGCCAGGAATTGGAGCACGCCGTCATCGTGGCGATCATCTGCGACCGTGGCGATCGTTACCTGTCCACCGGGATCTTCCCGGCGGATTAGATACACGCAGACCCCGCGTCCCGCGCTACCTGATGCTGACCGTTCCCATGCCCGCTTGGCAGCGGTCATCGTGTCCCCGCTGTGACGGCGCCGCTCTCTATCGGTACGGTGTGTCCGCCGTGACCTCGCTGGAGCCGGTTCCGTGCCGACTGTGCCGGACCAGGCCCCTGCCTGCCTGCAGGCCGGCCTCCGGCAGTGCCGCACCGTTTTAGACATGGTGTCCTGCGTCCTGGCATTTGACATTGAGACGATCCCGGATATAGAAACCGGGCGGCGTCTGCATGACCTGCATTCTGCCTCCGAGTCGGAGGTGGCCGAGGTGCTGTTTCACTATCGCCGCCAGCAAACCGGCGGCGCCAGCGATTTTCTTCAGCATCTTCTGCATCGGGTGATTGCGATCGCGGTGCTGCTGCGCCGCGGTGACCAGGTCCGGTTATATTCGCTCGGCACAGAGGAGACCTCCGAGCCTGATCTGCTGCGGGAATTTTTCGGCATCATCGATCAGTACTCGCCTACCCTGGTTTCCTGGAACGGGCGCGGTTTTGATCTGCCAGTGCTGCACTACCGCACCTTGCTGCACGGGATCCGCTCTGAACTCTACTGGGACACCGGGGCCCGGCGCCAGGAATTTCGTTGGAATAACTACCAGTCTCGCTTCCACTCCAGGCATACCGACTTGATGGACGTGCTGGCCGGCTACGATGCGCGCGCGACGGCACCCTTGAACCAGGTAGCGCGCCTGCTGAACCTGCCGGGCAAGCTGGGTATGAAGGGCAGTGAAGTGCTGTCCGCCTGGCAGCGCGGGGAGATAACCGCCATTCGGGATTACTGTGAGATAGACGTATTGCTCACGTATTTGATCTACCTGCGCTACCAACAAATCCGCGGTTTCCATGCGGACGATGACTACGAGCACGAGGTGGACCGGGTATGCGGGTTGCTGCGCGCGTCGAAGCGGGAGCATCTGCAGCGCTTTTGCGCACAATGGGAAGAGTGCAGAAAGCGCCCGGGCCGGGACCGCACGGCCACGCACGGGGTGGACTGAAGCGCATTGCCGTGGCCAAGCCTGCAACAAAGAAAGTGGAGCCGATACCGGCAACGCCGGATACGCTGAAGGCCAATGTGTTTTCCGATGTTCGAACTATACGGTCGCCGCAGCTGGCCGTACCTCGCGGGTTGAAATTGAATGCCCGCCTGAAAATGGACGGGATGAAACTGCTGGAGAAACTGCCGGCCGAATCAATCCCGGTTGCGTTCTTTGACCCGCAATATCGCGGGATACTTGACAAAATGGCCTACGGCAACGAGGGCAGGAAGCGCGGGCAACGCCGTTGCGCCTTGCAGCAGATGAGCGAGCAAGTTATCGCCGAATTCGTCCAGGCGATTGCCCGGATACTGATACCATCCGGCCACTTGTTTCTATGGATGGACAAGTTCCACCTGTGCAACGGCTTCCGTGAATGGTTGACCGGAACCGATCTTGATGTTGTTGACCTCGTGAATTGGGACAAGGGAAAAATCGGCATGGGCTACCGGAGTCGCCGCACGACCGAATACTGCATAGTTCTACAACGCGAACCGCGCAAGGCAAAAGGCGTTTGGAAAGTCCACAACATCCCGGATACCTGGCCCGAAAAGGCAAAAAATGGAAGCAGTCACCCGCACAATAAACCGATTGACTTGCAGGGGGAATTGATCACCGCCGTAAGTGACGAGGGCGATATTATTGTTGACCCTGCCGCTGGTGATTTTACGGTGATGGAAGCGGCCAACTTGCAGCGGCGTAATTTTCTCGGTTGCGACCTGAACGGCTGAATGGCATTTCTACCAGACGCCGGAGTCAAGGAGACTTCCGGCGCAGGCGGATACGACAGATGGTTCGGCATCCCCGCATTAGGAGGATTGATCAGCCGTATCCGGTCCGCCGTCATATCACTGGGTAAGGAACTGGAGCAGATGATACCGGAGCGCGGCCGGCAGATTGAAAACCTGGACGAGTTCTTGAAACCGGAGATTATGCCAGGCGGCGTACTGATAGCGACAAAGCGGCAAGTCGAGCCATGCGAGTCGATTGACTGCCCCGGTTCAGGGCCGGACTTTGTGATATTCAAGCGGCGCGACGGCAGGCAAAACTGCTATGTTGCAGAGTTGAAAGACGGCCGCCCGTTTGACACGAAAAAGGCAGGAGCGGAACGGTGGCAGGCGATACATTCATTCATTGGGCGGAGCTCTCCCCGGCTGCAATATCGCGTGTCCGCCCATTTCTGCTGTTGCAATCAAGAGGACCGCAAAGCTATTATCGTTGGCTCCAGGGGCAAGATAACGCCACGGGAAGCGATGACGGGCTGAGAGTTCTGCGGCCTGTTGGAAATTGATTACGATGAAATCGTGGCGATACGCCAGGAAGTACAGCCGGTGAAGGTCCGTTTTTCCCTTGCTGAACGGGTACGGGGATCCGGGAAATCCGCAAGGCTTGGAAGCCGGTACTCAAAAACGGCGATGATTAGAGTTGTATATCATTCCCCTGGCGAATGTTCTGCAGGCGCGGATTGAGATGGTGCCGGCGTGTCCGTCGGTCGCAAGCCCGGCGCCGTTATCCCTTACCTGCCCGCTGGATCCTGCAGATTCCAACGTGCGCTCCGGTGCGACGCAATCTTTGCCGGCGGTGACCGGCCTTCCAGTCTCATGCGTGCACCGGCGGTCGGGGGCGCGGGTTTGCTCGCGCCGAGGCCCAGCCAGAAATACCCTGTGCTGGATCCTGTCGTTGTTGCCGGCGCTGCTGTACCTGCCTTGGGTGTCCGGCTGTACCGTGCCGCCCGATGCGACCATCCGTTTCGGCATCCCTGTCGCCCCGTTGACTTTGGACCCGCGCCGCAGCAGCAGTGCCGCCTCCGAGCGGATTGGCCAACTGCTCTACCGCGCCTTAGTGCGTTTTAATGCGCAGTATCAGCCGGTCCCGGACCTGGCTGACTGGGAGCAAATGGACCGTAGACACTATCGCTTCACGCTGGGCGATGCCGGGCGTCGCTTTCACGATGGAAGCCGCCTGGTCGCTGCCGACGTAAAAGCGACCTACGACTGGATACTGGATCCGGACAACGGTTCCGTAAAGAGGGGTGCGCTGGATTCCATCGAGCGGGTCGAGACGGCGGGAAAGGACGTGGTCGACTTTTTTCTGCGCCGCCCGGATGCGCTGTTTCCTGCTCACCTGACGGTGGGCATCGTGCCGGCGGCTCTGATCGCCGCCGGGCACGTGCTGGATGATCAGCCGATGGGCAGCGGGCCGTTTCGCTTTCTCGCCCGGCAGGCAGATGACACCCTGTCGCTGCTGCGCGTGAAGGATGGGCAGCGGGTCGATTTTGTCGTCGTGAAGGAGCCTGTGGTGCGCGTGCTTAAACTGGTCCGCGGCGAGCTGGATTTGATCCAGGGCGAAGTTCCCTACGAAATGCGCGCCTGGCTGGAGCGGCATCCGCAAGTGCGCGTGCAAAGCCGCCCCGGTAACGTCTATACTTACGTGGGCTTTCATTTACAGCATCCGCTGTTGCGTAACTTGCTGGTGCGGCAGGCGATTTCTTATGCCTTGGACCGGGACGCGATCATTCGCTACATGATGCACGGAGAAGCGGAGAAGGCCGACTCGATGATGCCATCGGGCCACTGGCTGAAACACCCTGCGTTGCCGGAATATGAGTATGATCCGCCACGCGCGCGGCGCTTGCTGCAGCAGGCCGGATACTACGACGGCCCCAGGCCTGCGCTGGAGTACAAGACTTCCGGCAATCCTTTCCGCATCCGCCTGGCGACCGTGATCCAGCATCAGTTGGCCGAGGTTGGGCTGCAGGTGCGGCTGCGCCCGCTTGAATGGGGCACTTTTTTCGGCGACGTCCGCGAGGGACGCTTTCAACTCTACAGCTTGTCCTGGGTAGGCATTAAACTGCCCGATATTTACCGTCGTGTCTTTCACAGCGAGTCAGTACCGCCAGCGGGTGCCAACCGCGGACGCTACGCCGATGCCACCGTTGATCGTTTGATCGATGAAGCCGAGCAGGCACGGAACGAGACCTCGCGGCGCAGCGCCTACCTGCAATTGCAGGAGCATCTGCATCAGCAATTGCCCTACGTCCCTTTATGGCACGAACACTACGTGTTGGCACTGCGTTCCGAGATCATCGGCTACCAGTTGGATGCGGAGGGAAGCTACCGCGGGCTGAGCGAAATTTACCGGGAAGCGCAGTGAACGCGGCGGCCGAACCGTGTATCCGTGTGCTATTGGATCAGCAGCTTCTGCTGCTCGAGCGCGAAGACGGCCGTCTGGAGCGCAGTTATATGATCTCCAGCGCGGCCAAAGGCGTCGGTGAGCAGTGGGGGAGCGAGTGCACGCCGCGCGGACGGCACCGGATCCGCCGCTGCATCGGTGCCGGCTGCGCCGAAAATACCGTCTTTGCGGCCCGGCGCCCTACCGGTGAGCTTTATTCCGCCGAGCTTGCACGCCGTCATCCAAACCGCGACTGGATCCTGACGCGGATTTTGTGGCTCGAAGGTATAGAGGAAGGGTTCAACCGGGGCGGCCGGGTAGACACGGGCCGGCGCCATATCTACATTCACGGCACGCCGGACCAGACCCGGCTCGGGATCCCCGGCTCCCACGGCTGTATCCGCATGAGCAACCAGGAGATCATTGAATTGTACAATGCTGTCCGGGAAGGCACGCCGGTGTTCATCCACGAGAGCGCCGACTCGGAGCACATACAGCACCGGTAGGCGGTTCCGGGTAAGGGCTGGCGCTAGCCGTTACTGAATCGAGTTGGTCAAAATGAACCATTCTGAATTCCCTGCTGGCGAGCCGAACTCGCAGAGCAGTGAACCCCAAAATTTGGATAGTAGTTTAAGGTGTAGTTTAGTCTACATGAGGAACTACACAGAGGACAAAACGAAAGAAATACTCTCCTGGGCGGAAAGCGCGGGCTGCCTTGGCGGTGACCCGTGGAGATGGCACGAGCGCCGAGTTGGCACAGAAGTTCGGAGTGCACCCCAATAGGATTACCCAGTGGAAACGCGAAGCGCTCGATGGCATGGAGGATACCTTCACCGAGACGGCAAGCGCCGCCCCGAGCCGGAGGCGGACATCAAAACGCTGCAGGCCAAGGTCGGCTAACTCATTGTAGAGCGGTATTTTTTAGCCAGGGCCTTCGAGTGATCTTCCCCCTGTTGGGTAGCCATTCAAAGAGAGACAAAATATCTTATCCTGCCGCCTCTGCCTCGAACACAGCCGGCACCAGATAATGGAGTGAACTATGTGGTCGGGTGCCAGCCTGCATAAGCTCAGAAACATAGGGCATTTTTCGGGCCAGTAGCGGTGCCAATCCACGTTGACAATGGCGAAGAGCGGCAGTAGCTTTGAATAGTCGAAGGCTGTTGTTGGCTGGGAGAGTAACGACGAGATGATCGGCAGATATGGCTTGATATGCGCCGTTTTGGCATTGTTTCTGGGGGCAGGAGGGTGGTATGTGCTGGGTCCGGCAAAACTTGGGCGTGCGCCGGTGCCCGCCCCGCTGGCTGTTTCCGATTCCTCTGCCAGCGCTCCTGGCGATTCCGCCGCATCACCTTTTATAGGGCCGTCCGCTTCGAGCCCGGTCGCTTCCGGTGCGCCCGCACTTTTGTATCCGCAAAGCCCGGAAGAGCTGACGGGCATGAAGAGGCGTGCCGATCGGCTGATTGAAGAGACCGATGACTGGTTGAGCACCCTGCCGCCGTTACCCGGAGCAGGGACCGCCGCCGCTCCTGCTCCTGTCCTCAGCGATGAGGAATTTGAGCGCCGTCAGCTTGCCGTGAGCAACAAGGCGGCCCGCTTGCAGGAGCGTGCCGGGTCAGGCTCGCAGGAGGCCGGACCGTGATGTATCACCGCCGCTGGCGCCGTCTGTGCGGCTGGTTGTGCCATTGGGCCATGTTGGCGCCATTAGGGGTTGGCGGATGAACATTATAAAAAAACGATTGTTGCTGGCCATACTTGCCATATTTGTATTGTTTGGAACAGCGTCCTGCAGTTATCCCTTTTACATGAAAGCATCAGGTAGTTTGGATCATTCAATTTTGTTCCAGTTTTTCAAAGAGGAAAATGATGAAAAGCCATCGAAATTCGATATTACTGTGTTTACAGTTTATGGACAGACAGCCGATGCTCAATGGATCCCCATATGGCGTCTCATTGGCGGCCAGACTCTGAGTAGTATTGAGTACGGTATAAATATACAGTATAAGGGGCTTACTGAAATCGTGCCGCATAAACCACTCGCAAAGGGTAAGCAATATGAAGCGGTTGCGGCAGGTTCAGTATGGCCTAAGCCAGGGTTGGGACACGCGAGAATTGATTTCTTTTTTGATGAAGGAGGCAATTTGATTCAGGGCAGTATCAAGTAATCATTATGCCTCCAAGAACCGGCTGGTTGTTACATCTGCATGTTTAAGGATTGCCCTCAGCGTTCCCTCCGGCATATCCCCGGGATGGTTGGGAATGGTCGTGTATTTATAATGCAGCCGCTGCTTCGCGACGGGCAAGCGGCAGAGCTTTAACTGCGGATGAAATAGAGTTGCTAGAGGGGGAGGGGGTCAGTTTCGATGGGTTAGATGTTTCGAAGGTGCGGATTATCAACGGAAAATATATTCCGTTTCAGAATCGTCCCATGGCTCCGGATGGCTATATCTACTGGCCGGGTGAGTGCGGTAACTTAGCATCATGCGGTGGAGTAGGTACGGCAAGAACTTTCATCCATGAAATGACACATGTTTGGCAACACCAGCAGGGTGTCAACGTGCTCGGTAGAGGGTTCCTGCTCCAGGCTGCAAGGGGTTTGAGCCTCGGTCTTTTTGATCCATACAGCCTTAAGGGATACGATCCCAACGGTCCCAACCTACCCTTCAACATCGAGCAGGAGGCCGAAGTAAAGAGACTCGAGTATATAAGATGGAAGAAATCTCAATGATGAAAACAATATCGTAGGGGTTGGCGGATGAACATTATAAAAAAACGATTGTTGCTGGCCATACTTGCCATATTTGTATTGTTTGGAGCGTCCTGCAGTTATTCATTTTCCATGAAAGTATCAGGTAATTTGGATCATTCAATTTTGTTCCAGTTTTTCAAAGAGGAAAATGATGAAAAGCCATCGAAATTCGATATTACTGGGTTTACAGTTTATAGACATACAGCCGATGCTCAATGGATCGTCATATGGGATCTAATTGGCAGCCAGACTCTGAGCAGTATTGAGTACGGTATAAAGTATAAGGGGCTTACTGAAATCGTGCCGCATAAACCACTCGCAAAGGGTAAGCAATATGAAGCGATTGCGGAAGGTTCAGTCTGGCCTCGAGGGCCGACGGGGAGCGCGGGAATTGTTTTCTTTTTTGATGAAGGAGGCAATTTGATTCAGGGCTGGATCAAGTAATCATTATGCTTCCAAGAACCGGCTGGTTGTTACATCTGCATGTTTAAGGATTGCCCTCAGCGTTCCCTCCGGCATATCCCCGGGATGGTTGGGAATGGTCGTGTATTTATAATGCAGCCGCTGCTTCGCGACGGGCAAGCGGCAGAGCTTTAACTGCGGATGAAGTAAAGGTGGCAAAGGAGGTCTTTGACAATAAGATCGATTATTCGAAGGTGCGGATTATCGACGGAAAATATATTCCGTTTCAGAATCGTCCCATGGCTCCGGATGGCTATATCTACTGGCCGGGTGAGTGCGGTAACTTAGCATCATGCGGTGAAGTAGATACGGCAGACACTTTCATCCATGAAATGACACATGTTTGGCAACACCAGCATGGTGTCAACGTGCTCGGTAGAGGGTTCCTGCTCCAGGCTGCAAGGGGTTTGAGCCTCGGTCTTTTTGATCCATACAGCCTTAAGGGATACGATTCCAAAAAAGCCTTCAGCTCCTACAATATCGAGCAGCAGGGCCAAATAGCGGTAGGCATCTATCGTGGCCATTATCCAAACAACATCAACTACTGATGCTAGGGGTTGGCGGATGAACATCATAAAAAAACGATTGTTGCTGGCCATACTTACCATATTTGTATTGTTTGGAACAGCGTCCTGCAGTTATCCCTTTTACATGAAAGCATCAGGTAGCTTGGATCATTCAATTTTGTTCCGGTTTTTCAAAGAGAAAAATGATGAAAAGCCATCGAAATTCAAGATTAATATATTTATAGTTCAGGAACAGACAGCCGATGCTCAATGGATCGTCATATGGCATCTACAAGGCAGCCAGACTCTGAGCAGTATTGAGTACGGTATAAAGTATAAGGGGCTTGCTGAAATCGTGCCGCATAAACCACTCGCAAAGGGTAAGCAATATCGAGCATATGCAAATGGTTCAGTATGGCCTGGAAGGGGGGGGAGCGCGGTAACTGATTTCTTTTTTGATGAAGGAGGCAATTTGATTCAGGGCAGTATCAAGTAATCATTATGCCGCCAAGAACCGGCTGGTTATTACATCTGCATGTTTAAGGATTGCCCTCAGCGTTCCCTCCGGCATATCCCCGGGATGGTTGGGAATGGTCGTGTATTTACAATGCAGCCGCTGCTTCGCGACGGGCAAGCGGCAGAGCTTTAACTGCGGATGAAGTGCGGCAGAGCTTTAACTGCGGATGAAATAGAGTTGCTAGAGGGGGAGGGGGTCAGTTTCGATGGGTTAGATGTTTCGAAGGTGCGGATTATCAACGGAAAATATATTCCGTTTCAGAATCGTCCCATGGCTCCGGATGGCTATATCTACTGGCCGGGTGAGTGCGGTAACTTAGCATCATGCGGTGGAGTAGGTACGGCAAGAACTTTCATCCATGAAATGACACATGTTTGGCAACACCAGCAGGGTGTCAACGTGCTCGGTAGAGGGTTCCTGCTCCATGCTGCAAGGGTTTTGAGCCGCGATCTTTTTGATCCATACAGCCTTAAACACTACGATCCCAACGGTCCCAACCTACCCTTCAACATCGAGCAGGAGGCCCAAGTAAAGGTCCTCGAGTATATAAGATGGAAGGAATCTCAATGATGAAAACAATATCGTAGGGGTTGGCGGATGAATATTATAAAAAAACGATTGTTGCTGGCCATACTTGCCATATTTGTATTGTTTGGAGCGTCCTGCAGTTATTCATTTTCCATGAAAGTATCAGGTAATTTGGATCATTCAATTTTGTTCCAGTTTTTCAAAGAGGAAAATGATGAAAAGCCATCGAAATTCGATATTACTGGGTTTACAGTTTATAGACATACAGCCGATGCTCAATGGATCGTCATATGGGATCTAATTGGCAGCCAGACTCTGAGCAGTATTGAGTACGGTATAAAGTATAAGGGGCTTACTGAGATCGTGCCGCATAAACCACTCGCAAAAGGTAAGCAATATGATGTTGTTGTGCACGGTTCAGTCTGGCCTCGAGGGCCGACGGGGGGCACGGGATTTGTTTTCTTTTTTGATGAAGGAGGCAATTTTATTCAGGGCTGGATCAAGTAATCATTATGCTTCCAAGAACCGGCTGGTTGTTACATCTGCATGTTTAAGGATTGCCCTCAGCGTTCCCTCCGGCATATCCCCGGGATGGTTGGGAATGGTCGTGTATTTACAAGGATACGCCTAATTATAACCTCGTCGTTATAACAGAAGATGACGGTTACGCGGCGAGGATGTTCTACGTTAAGCCAGCGTTTGGAATTAAGGAAGGCACATAAGTATATTCTGGTCAAGTCATTGGCACATATCAAAATATAGGAGACAGAAAAGGGCATAGTGGGATCACAGAGCACGTTCATGTAGAAATTCGGCTCGAAGGTAAGTTATTATATCCCACAGACATCATTCCGATTCCTGAAAACTAGCATGCGCAGTTTAAGATCTTTGCTCCGATTGCTCGCCAGCAGCGTGATCATCATTCATTCCGCTTTTACGTGTGCTGCCGGCATGACTGATTGTGATGCTTTGGAACTGATTTCAGGTCACTCTGATTACAATTCGCTAGTCTGTGCTGGTGTTCAGAAAGTGGAAGAGCGAAAATATGAGGAAGCGATTTCTCTATTTGAGCAGGCCCTGGCTGTTCCGCTACGTGAGTGGTCTAACTTCCTGTTATTACCCCGGCTGGCTTTGGCACATCATCTGTCCGGCTCCGGACAAAAAGCGGAAAGCGTTTTGCTGAAAGCTGAGTTGACGTTGTCGGTATTTTTGGGTTTGATGACATGCGAACAGACGGAGACGGGTTACGTTGTTCGTCGAGCGTATGAAGATTATCTCACTGGCCAGGTGGGCAATGAGGTTGCAGCAATTATGTGTGGCAATGAATATCATTACGTATCTGAGCGGGATACACTTGAACAAGTGCTGCTGGAAGCGAAGTTGATAGAGAATTATTTTGAGATCAAGCGGCAGATCGGCTTATCTGAAGGCGATGACTCCCAGGCTGCAGTGAGGCGTGGATTGCACGTCGGTGTCGGGGCAGGCCGTTATTGTTATAACAGGCGGCATCATGGACAGGGTTAGTCTTCGATACAAAGATGCTCCATCGGATCGACTCACCAGTATAACCACGCGGAGGGGTTACGCGGTGGGGCAGCTTTACGTTACTGCGGCACCTGGCATCCAGTCTGGAGTAAGCGCAGGGGCTGGTCAAGTTATTAGCACACGTCAAGGGCGGGGAGGCCGGCATCCTGGGAGCACAGAACGCGTTCCTGCAGAGCTTGCACATAACAGTCAGGTATGTGGAGGCCGGGGCGCTGATTTCGCTTCCGTAAGTAGCAGCCTGTACAAATGAAGTCCTTGCTCTGGTGGCTGGTCGGCAGCGTTATTATTATTCATTCGGCTTTCGCGCATGCTGATGATGATAAGTTTGATTGTGATGCCTGGGAGCTTTTCGGGACAAGATTTGAGGGCTACGATTATTACAATTCGCTAGTCTGTTCTGGTATTAAGAACATGGAAAAGGGGCAATATGAGGAAGCCGTTGTCCAATTTGAGGAGGCCCTGACTGTTCCGCTAAATGAATGGCCTAACTTTATGTTATTGCCCAGACTGGCTTTGGCCTATCATCTGTCCGGTTCCAGAGAAAAGGCAAAAAGAGTTCTGCTAAAAGCGAAGCGGACGCTGTCGGTATTTACTGGTTTGATTAAATGCGAAGTAAGAGATATCCCCACTTGGAGCGATTATATTATTATGCGCCAGGCAAATGGTATTGCCCTCTCCTCCCGCGACGGAATGTGTGGTGAGATATATTTTCCATATTATGAGAGTAAGTCTCTTGGTGCAATGCGATATGATGCGAGGGTTGTAAAGAATTATTTTGAGATCAAGCGGCAGATGGGCTTTTCCACCCCCCTTCATGAGACGGCGCAAGAGGGGCGCACAGCAGTCATCCAGACGCTGATTGAGGCAGGTGCAGACGTCAATGTGGAAGATAGCGACGGCGAGACCCCGCTTCATAGGGCGGCCCGGGAAGGCCACACAGCAGTCGTCCAGACACTGATTCGGGCAGGTGCGGACGTCAATGCGAAGGATGGCGAGAGGAAGACCCCACTTCATGGGGCGGCGCGGGAAGGCGACACAGCAGTTATCCAGATGCTGATTGAGGCAGGTGCGGACGTCCATGCAAAGTACAGAGACGGTTCCCCGCTGCATGAGGCGGCATACAAAGGCCGCACAGAAGCCATCCGTATGCTGATTAAGGCAGGTGCGGACGTCAATGCAAGGACGTCGACTGACTACACCTCGCTTCATGGGGCGGCGTACAAGGGCTACCCGGAAACCGTCCGTATGCTGATTGAAGCAGGCGCAGACGTCAATGCGGAGGATATTTTATACGGTGAGACCCCGCTTCGTTTGGCGGCAAAAAAAGAACAAACAGAAGTCATCCGCATGCTGATTGAGGCAGGCGCGGACGTCAACATGGAGGCAATAGACGGGAGCACCTGGACTCCGCTTTACTGGGCGGTACAGGGGGGGCACATAGAAGTCATCAAGGTGCTGATTGAGGCAGGCGCGGATGTCAATGCAAGGTCCAGATACGGCGAGCCCCCGCTTCATGAGGCGGTCCGGGAAGGCCTGTCAGAAGGTGTTTCTGTGTTGATTGGGGCAGGCGCGGATGTCAATGCGAGAGATGGCCGCGGCGAGACCCCGCTTCATAATGCGGTATTGAGAGGCCGGTCAGAAAGTGTTTCTACGTTGATTGAGGCAGGTGCGGACGTCAATGCGAAGAATAACGAAGGCTGGACTCCGCTTTACTGGGCGGTACAGGAGGGGCGCATAGAAGTCATCCGCATGCTGATTGAGGCAGGCGCGGACGTCAACATGGAGGCAATAGACGGGAGCAACTGGACTTCGCTTTACTGGGCGGTACAGGAGGGGCACATAGAAGTCATCAAAGTGCTGATTGAGGCAGGCGTGGATGTCAATGCGACGTCCAGATACGGCGAGCCCCCGCTTCATGAGGCGGTCCGGGAAGGCCTGTCAGAAGGTGTTTTTGTGTTGATTGGGGCAGGTGCGGATGTCAATGCGAAAGACAGCCTCGGCGAGACCCCGCTTCGTTTGGCGGCAAAAACAGAACAAACAGAAGTCATCCGCATGCTGATTGAGGCAGGCGCAGACGTCAACATGGAGGCAATAGACGGGAGCAACTGGACTCCGCTTTACTGGGCGGTACAGGAGGGGGACATAGAAGCCATCCGCATGCTGATTGAGGCAGGCGCGGATGTCAACGCAAGGTCCAGATACGGCGAGCCCCCGCTTCATGAGGCGGCCCGGGAAGGCCACAGAGCAGTCGTCCAGGCACTGATTCGGGCAGGCGTGGATGTCAATGCGAAAGATAGCGGCGGCGAGACCCCGCTTCATGAGGTGGCACTGTCAGGCGATCCAGAACTTGTTGATGTGCTGATTGAGGCAGGCGCGGATGTCAATGCAAGGTCCAGATACGGTGAGACCCCGCTTCATGAAGCGGTCCAGGAAGGCCACACAGCAGTCGTCCAGGCACTGATTCGGGCAGGCGTGGATGTGAATGCGAAAGATAGCGGTGGCGAGACCCTGCTTCATGAGGCGGCACTGTCTGGCGATCCAGAACTTGTTGATGTGCTGATTGAGGCAGGCGCGGATGTCAATGCGAAAGGTAGCAGCGGCGAGCCCCTGCTTCATGAGGCGGCCCGGGAAGGCCACACAGCAGTCGTCCGGGCACTGATTCGGGCAGGCGTGGATGTGAATGCGAAAGATAGCGGCGGCGAGACCCCGCTTCATGAGGCGGCATGGTCAGGCCTGTCAGAAGGTGTTTCTACGTTGATTGAGGCAGGTGCGGACGTCAATGCGAAGGATAACGAAGGCTGGACTCCGCTTCACAGGGCGGCACAGTCAGGCGAGCCAGAACTTGTTGATGTGCTGGTTGCCGCAGGCGCAGACGTGAATGCAAAGGATGCAGACGGAGACACGCCGTTGGATAAGACAAAATCCAAAATGGATCAAATGGATCGAAAAAATGAAGAATACGATAAGTATCGGACAGTCGTTGACTTGCTGGATAGGGCAGGCGCAAGATAATTGGGACTCGTCAGTGCCAGCCGGATAAGAACGTCCGGTCATGGATATGTCCTAACCGCCTTCGATGTCCGGAAAAACTGTTTTGCTTGCAAAGTCAAAGCGAGCAACGTTGGTTGCTAGCCGTTACGGCTAGATCGGCGCCAATCCACGTTGACAATGGCGAAGAGCGGCAGTAACTTTGAATAGTAGAAGGCTTTATGCCGATTCCTGAAAACTAGCATGCGCAGTTCAAGATATTTGCTCCGATTGCTCGTCGGCAGCGTGATCATCATTCATTCCGCTTTTACGTGTGCTGCCGGCATGACTGATTGTGATGCTTTGGAACTGATTTCAGGTCACTCTGATTACAATTCGCTAGTCTGTGCTGGTGTTCAGAAAGTGGAAGAGCGAAAATATGAGGAAGCGATTTCTCTATTTGAGCAGGCCCTGGCTGTTCCGCTACGTGAGTGGTCTAACTTCCTGTTATTACCCCGGCTGGCTTTGGCACATCATCTGTCCGGCTCCGGACAAAAAGCGGAAAGCGTTTTGCTGAAAGCTGAGTTGACGTTGTCGGTATTTGTGGGTTTGATGACATGCGAACAGACGGAGACGGGTTACGTTGTTCGTCGAGCGTATGAAGATTATCTCACTGGCCAGGTGGGCAATGAGGTTGCAGCAATTATGTGTGGCAATGAATATCATTACGTATCTGAGCGGGATACACTTGAACAAGTGCTGCTGGAAGCGAAGTTGATAGAGAATTATTTTGAGATCAAGCGGCAGATCGGCTTATCTGAAGGCGATGACTCCCAGGCTGCAGTGAGGCGTGGATTGCACGTCGGTGTCGGGGCAGGCCGTTATTGTTATAACAGGCGGCATCATGGACAGGGTTAGTCTTCGATACAAAGATGCTCCATCTAATCGGCTCACCAGTATAACCACGCGGGGGGGTTACGCGGTGGGGCAGCGTAACGTTACTGCGACGCCTGGAACTCAGTCTGGAGTAAGCGCAGGGGCTGGTCAAGTTATTAGCACACGTCAAGAGTGGGGAGGCCGGCATCCTGGGAGCACAGAACGCGTTCCTGCAGAGCTTGCACATAACAGTCAGGTATGTGGAGGCCGGGGCGCTGATTTCGCTTCCGTAAGTGGCAGCCTGTACAAATGAAGTCCTTGCTCTGGTGGCTGGTCGGCAGCGTTATTATTATTCATTCGGCTTTCGCGCATGCTGATGATAAGTTGGATTGTGATGCCTGGGAGCTTTACGGGACAGGCTATCATTATTACAATTCGCTAGTCTGTTCTGGTATTAAGAACATGGAAAAGGGGCAATATGAGGAAGCCATTGTCCAATTTGAGGAGGCTCTGACTATTTGGATACATGAATGGCCTAACTTTATGTTATTGCCCAGACTGGCTTTGGCCTATCATCTGTCCGGTTCCAGAGAAAAGGCAAAAAGAGTTCTGCTAAAAGCGAAGCGGACGCTGTCGATACTTACTGGTTTGATTAAATGCGAAGAAAGAGATACCACCACTTTGAGAGATTATATTATTATGCGCCAGGCGAATGGTATTGCCCTCTCTGGAGACGACGTAATGTGTGGTTCGGTATTATATTTTCCATATTATGAGAGTAAGTCTCTTGGTGCAATGCGATATGATGCGAGGATTGTAAAGAATTATTTTGAGATCAAGCGGCAGATGGGCTTTTCCACCCCCCTTCATGAGACGGCGCAAGAGGGGCGCACAGCAGTCATCCAGACGCTGATTGAGGCAGGTGCAGACGTCAATGCGGAAGATAGCGACGGCGAGACCCCGCTTCATAGGGCGGCCCGGGAAGGCCACACAGCAGTCGTCCAGGCACTGATTCGGGCAGGCGCGGACGTCAATGCGAAGGATGGCGAGAGGAAGACCCCACTTCATGGGGCGGCGCGGGAAGGCGACACAGCAGTTATCCAGATGCTGATTGAGGCAGGTGCGGACGTCAATGCAAAGTACAGAGACGGCGGCTCCCCGCTGCATGAGGCGGCATACAAAGGCCGCACAGAAGCCATCCGTATGCTGATTAAGGCAGGTGCGGACGTCAATGCAAGTACGTCGACTGACTACACCCCGCTTCATGGGGCGGTGTACAAGGGCTACCCGGAAATCATCCGTATGCTGATTGAAGCAGGCGCGGACGTCAATGCGGCGGAGCGTTACTACGGTGAGACCTCGCTTCGTTTGGCGGCAAAAAAAGAACGAACAGAAGTCATCCGCATGCTGATTGAGGCAGGCGCGGACGTCAACATGGAGGCAATAGACGGGAGCAACTGGACTCCGCTTTACTGGGCGGTACAGGAGGGGCACATAGAAGTCATCAAGGTGCTGATTGGGGCAGGTGCGGATGTCAATGCAAGGTCCAGATACGGTGAGCCCCCGCTTCATGGGGCGGTCCAGAAAGGCCTGTCAGAAGGTGTTTCTGTGTTGATTGGGGCAGGCGCGGATGTCAATGCGAAAGATAGCCGCGGCGAGACCCCGCTTTATGAGGCGGCATTGAGAGGCCGGTCAGAAGGTATTTCTACGTTGATTGGGGCAGGTGCGGACGTCAATGCGAAGAATAACGAAGGCTGGACTCCTCTTCACAGGGCGGCACAGTCATGGTGGTCAGGCCTGTCAAAAGGTGTTTCTACGTTGATTGGGGCAGGTGCGGACGTCAATGCGAAGGATAACGAAGGCTGGACTCCGCTTCACAGGGCGGCACTGTCAGGCGATCCAGAACTTGTTGATGTGCTGGTTGCCGCAGGCGCAGACGTGAATGCAAAGGATGCAGACGGAGACACGCCGTTGGATAAGACAAAATCCAAAATGGATCAAATGGATCGAAAAAATGAAGAATACGATAAGTATCGGACAGTCGTTGACTTGCTGGATAGGGCAGGCGCAAGATAATTGGGACTCGTCAGTGCCAGCCGGATGAGAACGTCCGGTCATGGATATGTCCTAACCGCCTTCGATGTCCGGAAAAACTGTTTTGCTTGCAAAGTCAAGCGAGCAACGTTGGTTGCTAGCCGTTACGGCTAGATCGGCGCCAATCCACGTTGACAATGGCGAAGAGCGGCAGTAGCTTTGCATAGTAGAAGGCTTTATGCCGATTCCTGAAAACTAGCATGCGCAGTTTAAGATCTTTGCTCCGATTGCTCGCCAGCAGCGTGATCATCATTCATTCCGCTTTTACGTGTGCTGCCGGCATGACTGATTGTGATGCTTTGGAACTGATTTCAGGTCACTCTGATTACAATTCGCTAGTCTGTGCTGGTGTTCAGAAAGTGGAAGAGCGAAAATATGAGGAAGCGATTTCTCTATTTGAGCAGGCCCTGGCTGTTCCGCTACGTGAGTGGTCTAACTTCCTGTTATTACCCCGGCTGGCTTTGGTACATCATCTGTCCGGCTCCGGACAAAAAGCGGAAAGCGTTTTGCTGAAAGCTGAGTTGACGTTGTCGGTATTTGTGGGTTTGATGACATGCGAACAGACGGAGACGGGTTACGTTGTTCGTCGAGCGTATGAAGATTATCTCACTGGCCAGGTGGGCAATGAGGTTGCAGCAATTATGTGTGGCAATGAATATCATTACGTATCTGAGCGGGATACACTTGAACAAGTGCTGCTGGAAGCGAAGTTGATAGAGAATTATTTTGAGATCAAGCGGCAGATCGGCTTATCTGAAGGCGATGACTCCCAGGCTGCAGTGAGGCGTGGATTGCACGTCGGTGTCGGGGCAGGCCGTTATTGTTATAACAGGCGGCATCATGGACAGGGTTAGTCTTCGATACGGAGATGCTCCATCGGATCGGCTCACCAGTATAACCACGGGGGGATACGCGGTGGGGCAGCTTTACGTTACTGCGGCGCCTGGAACTCAGTCTGGAGTTAGCGCAGGGGCTGGTCAAGTTATTAGCACACGTCAAGAGCGGGGAGGCCGGCATCCTGGGAGCACAGAACGCGTTCCTGCAGAGCTTGCACATAACAGTCAGGTATGTGGAGGCCGGGGCGCTGATTTCGCTTCCGTAAGTAGCAGCCTGTACAAATGAAGTCCTTGCTCTGGTGGCTGGTCGGCAGCGTTATTATTATTCATTCGGCTTTCGCGCATGCTGATGATAAGTTAGATTGTGATGCCTGGGAGCTTTACGGGACAGGCTATCATTATTACAATTCGCTAGTCTGTTCTGGTATTAAGAACATGGAAAAGGGGCAATATGAGGAAGCCATTGTCCAATTTGAGGAGGCCCTGACTATTCCGATATTTGAATGGCCTAACTTTATGTTATTGCCCAGACTGGCTTTGGCCTATCATCTGTCCGGTTCCAGAGAAAAGGCAAAAAGAGTTCTGCTAAAAGCGAAGCGGACGCTGTCGGTATTTACTGGTGTGATTAAATGCGAAGAAAGAGATACCACCACTTTGAGAGATTATATTATTATGCGCCAGGCGAATGGTATTGCCCTCTCTGGAGACGACGTAATGTGTGGTTCGGTATTATATTTTCCATATTATGAGAGTCAGTCTCTTGGTGAAAGGCTATATGATGCGAGGGTTGTAAAGAATTATTTTGAGATCAAGCGGCAGATGGGCTTTTCCACCCCCCTTCATGAGACGGCGCAAGAGGGGCGCAAAGTAGTCATCCAGACGCTGATTGAGGCAGGTGCAGACGTCAATGCGGAAGATAGCGACGGCGAGACCCCGCTTCATAGGGCGGCCCGGGAAGGCCACACAGCAGTCGTCCAGGCGCTGATTCGGGCAGGCGCGGACGTCAATGCGAAGGATAGCGAGAGGAAGACCCCACTTCATGGGGCGGCGCGGGAAGGCGACACAGCAGTTATCCAGATGCTGATTGAGGCAGGTGCGGACGTCCATGCAAAGTACAGAGACGGCTCCCCGCTGCATGAGGCGGCATACAAAGGCCGCACAGAAGCCATCCGTATGCTGATTAAGGCAGGTGCGGACGTCAATGCAAGGACGTCGACTGACTACACCTCGCTTCATGGGGCGGCGTACAAGGGCTACCCGGAAACCGTCCGTATGCTGATTGAAGCAGGCGCAGACGTCAATGCGGAGGATATTTTATACGGTGAGACCCCGCTTCGTTTGGCGGCAAAAAAAGAACAAACAGAAGTCATCCGCATGCTGATTGAGGCAGGCGCGGACGTCAACATGGAGGCAATAGACGGGAGCACCTGGACTCCGCTTTACTGGGCGGTACAGGAGGGGCACATAGAAGTCATCAAAGTGCTGATTGAGGCAGGCGCGGATGTCAATGCAAGGTCCAGATACGGCGAGCCCCCGCTTCATGGGGCGATCCGGGCAGGCCTGTCAGAAGGTGTTTCTGTGTTGATTGGGGCAGGCGCGGATGTCGATGCGAAAGATGGCCGCGGCGAGACCCCGCTTCATAATGCGGCATTGAGAGGCCGGTCAGAAAGTGTTTCTACGTTGATTGGGGCAGGTGCGGACGTCAATGCGAAGAACAACGAAGGCTGGCCTCCGCTTTACTGGGTGGTACAGGAGGGGCGCATAGAAGTCATCCGCATGCTGATTGAGGCAGGCGCGGACGTCAACATGGAGGCAATAGACGGGAGCAACTGGACTTCGCTTTACTGGGCGGTACAGGAGGGGGACATAGAAGTCATCAAAGTGCTGATTGAGGCAGGCGTGGATGTCAATGCGACGTCCAGATACGGCGAGCCCCCGCTTCATGAGGCGGTCCGGGAAGGTCTGTCAGAAGGTGTTTTTGTGTTGATTGGGGCAGGTGCGGATGTCAATGCGAAAGATAGCCTCGGCGAGACCCCGCTTCGTTTGGCGGCAAAAACAGAACAAACAGAAGTCATCCGCATGCTGATTGAGGCAGGCGCAGACGTCAACATGGAGGCAATAGACGGGAGCAACTGGACTCCGCTTTACTGGGCGGTACAGGAGGGGGACATAGAAGCCATCCGCATGCTGATTGAGGCAGGCGCGGATGTCAACGCAAGGTCCAGATACGGCGAGCCCCCGCTTCATGAGGCGGCCCGGGAAGGCCACAGAGCAGTCGTCCAGGCACTGATTCGGGCAGGCGTGGATGTCAATGCGAAAGATAGCGGCGGCGAGACCCCGCTTCATGAGGTGGCACTGTCAGGCGATCCAGAACTTGTTGATGTGCTGATTGAGGCAGACGCGGATGTCAATGCAAGGTCCAGATACGGTGAGACCCCGCTTCATGAAGCGGTCCAGGAAGGCCACACAGCAGTCGTCCAGGCACTGATTCGGGCAGGCGTGGATGTGAATGCGAAAGATAGCGGTGGCGAGACCCTGCTTCATGAGGCGGCACTGTCTGGCGATCCAGAACTTGTTGATGTGCTGATTGAGGCAGGCGCGGATGTCAATGCGAAAGGTAGCAGCGGCGAGCCCCTGCTTCATGAGGCGGCCCGGGAAGGCCACACAGCAGTCGTCCGGGCACTGATTCGGGCAGGCGTGGATGTCAATGCGAAAGATAGCGGCGGCGAGACCCCGCTTCATGAGGCGGCATGGTCAGGCCGGTCAGAAGGTGTTTCTACGTTGATTGAGGCAGGTGCGGACGTCAATGCGAAGGATAACGAAGGCTGGACTCCGCTTCACAGGGCGGCACAGTCAGGCGAGCCAGAACTTGTTGATGTGCTGATTGCCGCAGGCGCAGACGTGAATGCAAAGGATGCAGACGGAGACACGCCGTTGGATAAGACAAAATACAAAATGGATCAAATGGATCGAAAAAAGGAAGAATACGATAAGCATCGGATAGTCGTTGACTTGTTGGATAGGGCAGGCGCAAGATAATTGGGACTCGTCAGTTCCAGCCGGATAAGAACTGACCTTTCTCTGCGAGTTCGGCTCGCCAGCAGGGAATTCAGAGTGGTTCATTTGGACCAACTCGATTCAGTAACGGCTAGGGGCTGGCGGAGGGCAGGTTCATTAACGGGCCGGGGAATGTTATAATGCCGCTTTTGCCAAGGAGCAGGTCGCTTTCTCATGCCTGGCATGTGCTTGTTTACCTCTGAATCAGTTTCCGCGGGTCATCCTGACAAGGTCGCGGATCAAATTTCCGATTGTATTGTGGACGCGTTCCTGGAGCGGGATCCGGGTGCGCGGGTGGCCTGCGAGACGCTGGTGAAGACGGGCCTGGTGTTGCTGGCCGGGGAGGTGTCCGGGGGCGACTGCAGCGAGGAGGAACTGCGCCGCCGGGTGCGCGAATTACTCTGTGACATCGGCTATGACTCCCCCGAATCCGGTCTGGACGGTCGCGGCTGCGCGGTCGTTATGATGCTGGACCGGCAATCGCCTGACATTGCCCAGGGGGTGGATCGCGCGGACCCGAAGGAGCAGGGCGCCGGAGACCAGGGGTTGATGTTCGGCTATGCCTGCCGGGAGACGGAGACGCTGATGCCGGCACCGCTGGAGTACGCGCATCGCCTGATGAGGCGCCAGGCCCAGTTGCGCCGGGAGGGCACGCTGCCCTGGTTGCGTCCGGATGCCAAGAGCCAGGTGTCAGTGCGCTACCAGGACGGTCGTCCCGTGGGCGTAGCCGCGGTGGTGTTTTCCACGCAGCATGACGAGGACGTGGATGACGCAGCGCTGCGCGAGGCCGTGATGGAGGAGATCATCCGGCCGGTGCTGCCGCCGGCCTGGCTCGACAAGGATACCCGTGTTCATATCAATCCCACCGGTCGCTTTGTATTGGGCGGTCCGACCGCCGACTGCGGCGTAACCGGGCGCAAGATCATCGTCGACACCTACGGCGGCATGGCCCGCCACGGCGGTGGCGCTTTTTCAGGCAAGGATCCTTCCAAGGTGGATCGTTCGGCGGCTTATGCGGCCCGTTACGCGGCGAAAAATCTGGTCGCCGCCGAACTGGCCGATCGCTGCGAAATTCAGTTGTCCTACGCCATTGGCGTGGCCGAGCCCATTTCCGTTTCGGTGCAGACTTTTGGCACCGGGCGGTTGCCGGATGAGCGTCTGGCGGCGTTGGTGCGCCGGTCTTTTGACCTGCGTCCGAGCGGGATCATCCAGATGCTGGATCTGTTGCGTCCGATCTATCGAAATACCGCCGCGTATGGACACTTTGGACGCGAGGAAGAGGAATTTTACTGGGAGCGTACGGATCGCGCCGAGATGCTGCGCGCAGCGCTGCCGACCGGTCACGTTGCCTGACGCGGTTTCCGATTAACGTAGAAATGAGGGAAAGGACAGATCGATGAGTACCAGAGCGAAACAAGTTGATGAGGCCGTAGCGGATTACAAGGTGATGGATCTTTCACTGGCCGAGTGGGGCCGCCGCGAGATTGCGATGGCGGAAAAAGAAATGCCGGGCTTGATGGCGTTGCGCGAGCAATACCGGCAACAGCGTCCGCTCGAAGGAGCGCGTATCACTGGCTGTTTGCATATGACCGTGCAGACTGCGGTGCTGATCGAGACTCTGCAGCAGTTGGGGGCCGAGGTGCGCTGGGCGTCCTGCAATATTTTTTCTACACAGGACCATGCCGCTGCCGCGATGGCGGCGGCGCAGGTGCCGGTGTTTGCCTGGAAGGGGGAGAGTGAAGAGGAGTTCTGGTGGTGCATCGATCAAAGCATCTACGGCCCGCGTGGCTGGAAGCCGAACCTGCTGCTGGACGACGGCGGTGATCTAACCCGGGTGATGCACGAGAAATACGCGGACCTGCTGGATAACGTGTGCGGGCTTTCCGAGGAGACCACTACTGGAGTGCATCGTCTGAATGAGATGATGCAGGCTGGCACCTTGCGCGTGCCCGCGATCAACGTCAATGATTCGGTGACCAAATCCAAGTTTGACAACCTGTACGGCTGCCGCGAGTCACTAGTCGACGGGATCAAGCGCGCCACCGACGTCATGATCGCCGGCAAGATCGCAGTGGTCTGCGGCTACGGCGACGTAGGCAAGGGTTGCGCCAAGGCGTTGGGCGGCTGCGGCGCGCGCGTTTGGATTACCGAGATCGATCCGATCTGCGCGCTGCAGGCCACGATGGAAGGTTACCGGGTCGTCAGCATGGACACCGCCGCGCCGCAGGGGGATATTTTCGTCACTGCCACCGGCAACGTCGGAGTCATCAATCACGCGCACATGCAGCAGATGCGTGATGATGCGATTGTTTGCAACATCGGTCACTTCGACAATGAAATCGAAGTGGACTCGTTGCGGAGCTACCGCTGGGAGAACGTCAAACCCCAGGTGGATCACGTGATCTTCCCTAGCGGGAAGCGTTTGATCCTGCTGGCCGAAGGGCGGCTGGTCAACCTGGGCTGTGCAACCGGGCATCCCAGCTTCGTCATGTCGGCCTCCTTTTCCAATCAAGTGCTGGCGCAAATTGAGCTTTGGAATTGTTACGAGCATTATGAGAAGCGCGTGTATACGCTGCCCAAGCACTTGGACGAGCAGGTGGCCCGGCTGCACCTGGAAAAACTGGGCGCGGAACTCTCGCGCCTGAATCCGGCGCAGGCCGAATACCTGGGCCTGTCGGTGGACGGTCCATATAAGTCGAGCGGCTATCGGTACTAATCCTTTTTTCCGTTGATCTTGGGCCAATCCGTCTGCCACCGGGGACCAGTCCGCGCGGACGGCGCCGTCCGCCCCAGGGGAGGTGGAGGAGGGAGGCCATTGTACGGCGCGCAAGCGCCTGGTCCCGTCAGCACGGACACGAGATGACGGAGGACGCGAGATGACGGATCTGTCGTGCAGTTTTGAGTATTTTCCGCCGGCGCAGGAGGCGGAAGCGCGTGCGCTCTACCAGGTAGGGGCCGAGTTGGCCGGGTTGGGCCCTGATTTTTTTTCGGTAACATTTGGCGCCGGCGGTGGCACGCGCGTTAAGACCCTGAAGACGGTCAAGGAACTGCGGCAGCGCACCGGAATTGAGGGCGCGCCGCATATTTCCTGCGTCGGTTCCAGCCGCCGGAGCTTGCTGCAGACTCTGCGGCGTTACCGCCAGGAGCAGATCCGTCGCGTGGTGGTTTTGCGGGGAGACCGGCCCTCGGGCGCGGTTCATTCCGGCGAACTGCAGCATGCCGAGCAATTGGTCAGCTTAATTCGGCGCGAGAGCGGCGACTTCTTTCGCGTCGAAGTCGCCGCCCATCCGGAATTTCATCCGGAATCTGCCAGCGCCGCCTCAGACCTGGAGTATTTCAAGCGCAAGGTGGAGGCCGGTGCCGACGGCGCGATCACGCAGTATTTTTATAACCCGGAATCCTATTTCCGGTTCCTGGACAGTTGTGAGCGGCTTGGCGTCAAGATCCCGATCGTGCCGGGTATCATGCCGATTACCAACTTTACCCAGTGGGCGCGCTTTTCAAAAAACTGCGGCGCCGATATCCCGCGCTGGTTGCTGTGGCGCTTGCAGGACCTGGCTTCCGATCTGCCTTCCCTGTACGCTTTCGGCATCGAAGTGCTATGTGAGCTGTGTGAGCGTTTGCTGCGCGGCGGCGCGCCCGGACTGCATTTTTATACCATGAACCGCTCCCCCGCCAGTATTGCCATCTGGCGCCAGCTCGGACTGGATCAGCGTCAGCGGCAGGTGTCTGCGTCGCTCCCGCAGGCGCGGCAGAGATAGCGTGTAGCGCCGCCGCCTCCGGTTTCTCAGGCGGCTTGGGCGGGAGTGGAATTCCGGGTGTGCCTGGGCCGGTTGTGCTGATCCAGGTACACCAGCACCGGGCGGTGCTCAGTGGCCTGCAGATGGTCCAAGTGACAGTATGAGCAGATAATGATTTGCTGTCCCGGTTCCGCCTTGTGCGCGGCGGCACCGTTGATCGAGATGATTCCAGAGTGCTTTTCTGCGCTGATGGCGTAAGTGGTAAAGCGCTCGCCGTTGTCCAGATTGTAGATTTGTATTTGCTCGTATTCGCAAATACGGGACAATTCCAGCAGCGCACCGTCTATCGCACAGGAGCCCTCGTAGTCTGGCTCAACGCGGGTAACGGTAGCCTGGTGCAGCTTGGCTTTCAGCAGCGTGATCCACATGACAAATTCCTATACAAAGCCCGCATATTCTCTTACAATGCGCGCCTCCTGTCAATCTGGCAGTCGGTGCCTTCCTGCCGCCTGTGCCGGGCCGCTGATAACGCCGGATCAGCCGGATCAGGTGCCGTTTTTAACGCTGGGCGTTATCTCCAGGGCAGGGTCGCTCGGGTCCCACCCTACTCGGTCCAGAGCTCCATTAGGACGACCACCTTGTTGACTCCGCCGACCGTGCGTGCCAGTTCAGTGGCTATCTCCTGCTCCGCTTCCGTTACCAGCCCCATCAGGTAGACGATGCCTCGCTCCGTTACTACCTTGATGCGGGAGAAGTTCAGGTTTTTGTCAGCCAGCATCTTGGTTTTGACTTTGCCGGTGAGCAAAGTATCGTTGGTACGCGAAAGCAGTGCGCTTGGTGCCGCGACCGTCATTTCATTGTGTACTTTGCGCACCTTGGGGACGTCTTTGACAATGCGGGTGACGCGGTCTTTTAACGCCCGGGTAGGAGCCTCGCCGGTGACCAGTACGATGGTGTTGAAGCTGACCGCGTTAAAATGGATTTTAGCATCGATTTCATCATCGGTCTTAAGCCGAGCCAGAATTTTAAACTCGATCGCCTGATCTTCGACTTGAGTACCGACAGTTCGCCGATCATGTATGCTCGTTCCAGCCACTGCCGTGCCGCCGATCGGCACTAGCGGACAGCCGGATAGAAGCGGCGTCAGTGCCAGTAGCGAGATAGTGATGAAGCAGCGCATGTTTGGTGTGCTCATGTTGATGTCTCCCTGTGCCCGGTGATGCCTGGGCCGAACGGGCGCCGCCCTGGTGCTGGACTGCCCCCGTCCCGTTCTACTCTGGGTGCCGGGCTACCCTCTGTTCGATACGGCGAGTGCCAACGATGGCGGGCATAATAGCATACGGGAGAGTGCTGCCAAGCCTCCCTGTTTGTGCTACGTTTCCTCTGCCTCGAAGGCTCCGCGAATCCAATCGATTTGGCTTCCATGCCCGGTGATACAGATCACGTCGAAACGGCAGGGCGGACAGGGGGCGGTGTGTTGCAGGCTTTGTAAATAGTATGCCGCAGTCCGGCATAGTCGCCGCTGTTTGTACGCGTCTACAGACTCGGCCGGATCCAGCAGGCGGTTGTTTCGGCACCGAACCTCGACAAAAATAATGCTGTCACCTTCCTGCATGATCAGATCGATCTCGCCGCTGCGGACCCGGAAATTCCGCTCCCGCAGGCGCAGTCCCCGCCTGCGCAGGAATGCCTCCGCCAGACGCTCTGCTTGAGCGCCCTTGGTCCGTGGCCCATTACCGCTTTTATCCCGCATCCGGTCTTGCGGGCCAGTCCGGCAGGATTGCGCCGGGCGCGTTTTGCAAGTACTGACAAGTGCACATTTGCCCGACAGTGTAGCAATAGTGCCGGGCCGTCGGTGGCCGGTCGCGCTGCCACCTGCTCCGGCACCGGGGCGCCGGCGCATTGCCCGTGCGCAGACTGCCCGCCTGCCCGATCGGGCGCAACAGGCGGCGGGCGGGATTGTCGGGACAGCGATCTCTTGCGCCGGGCTGTGCCTGTCCGTGTAGGTGCTTTCCTGCCATAATGTTCCAATGAAACGGACGCCGCTGGTTCTATTCGCATGGGCAATACTCCTGCCGGGCTTTCCTGGGGCAGGCTGGAGTGCCGATTTTATCAAGGGATTAGATGCAGCCCGGGACGGGAATTTTGCGACTGCCCGGAACGAGTGGCAGCCGTTGGCCGATCAGGGAGACCCCGACGCTCAATACAACCTGGGCGTGCTGTATGACAACGGATTGGGTGTACCCGAAGACAACCAGGCTGCTGTGCACTGGTACACACTGGCCGCTGAGCAGGGAGAGATCAGGGCTCAGTATAATCTGGGCGTGATGTACGACAATGGGGAAGGCGTGGCCCGTAACGTCCAAACTGCCCTGTATTGGTACAAGCTGGCCGCTGAGCAGGAGGATCCCAGCGCCCAGGTCAATTTGGGCAACTTGTACCGCGAAGGGGATGGCATCGTCCCGGACGCACAGGCCGCCGTGCATTGGTACCAGCGGGCAGCCAAGCAGGGAAACAATGGAGCCCGGTTGAATCTGAGCTTGGTGTACGGCCTGGGGGAGGACTTCCCCAAGGACTTGGTGCAGGCGTATAAATGGGCCACGCTGGCCGCCGAGAACGGTCACGAGCAAGCGGACCTGGTGAAAGATCTGCTGGAGCAGGAAATGACGCCGGCGCAAGTGGAGGAAGCGCAATTGTTGGCCCGGGAGTGCGTACAAAGCGACTACGAGCTCTGCTGAGCAGAGCCTGCAAGATTCCCCTGGTCGCGTGGCAGGAGAAATCCGGGACCGTCTTGACGATCCTACCCGTTACCTGGGTAGAGGCACTGGCCGTTTTTTCTGTGCCGAGTTCCGGAAAGACTAAATTCAGCCTTATGCACATGCCGGACCGGCGCCTGCGCTGACTGCGCCTTCCCAGCGCGCCAGGGATTGGTTGCCGCGGGCGCTGTCCCCGGCTATTTGATCATCTGCAGGAATTCTTTAAACAGCGGATGCTCGGCGTCGCGCAGCCACTCAAACAGTACAGACTCTGTTTCCACGGTGGCGGTGCCGGTTCCTCGTATGCGGTGGAGGGCGTTCTCGTAGTTCTCCCGGTAGCGGGAGCAAATGGCATCCGATACCACGAAAACGTCAAATTGCTCCTGTTTCAGTTCCGCCGCAGTTTGCAGAATGCACACGTGCGCCTCTATGCCAATCAAGATCACCTGTCTTCGCCCGCAAGCTGCGAGGCTGTTCATGAAATCCGCGCTTGCCGCCGCAGAGAAGCAGGTTTTTTCCACGTGCACGGTTTCGGGCGGCAGCAGTGCGTCGATCTCTGCGACGATGGAGCCTAGCCCCTTGGTGTATTGGGTGGTGGTGATAATGGGGATAGACAAGGCTTTGCTGGCCTGTATCAGGGAAACGGAGTTGCGCTGCATGCGCGTGCTGACTTTGCCCGGCATCTGGGCGATTAACCGTTCCTGCATGTCAATCATTGCCAGGCAGCTTTTGGAGGACGTGCAAAGCTGATCTTTATTCTCGTTCATGGTTTCGTTCCTTCCTCGTTTTCTTCAACGGATGAATCGGTTTCTGGTTTCGATGACTGCAGCCAGTGATTCACCTGCTGCAAGTATTCTTCTGACAACGTGCCTGCGGCCTGTTGTAACTGCAGGTGTTGCAGCACGTACTGGTAACGTGCTTGCGCATAGTCACGCCGGGCGCCGGACAAAGTCTGCTCCGAGCGGACCACGTCCACCGAGGTGCGCGTGCCCACTTCAAAGCCGGCGCGCGTGGCATGCAGGGCGGTTTCGCTGGAGCGCACAGCCTGCTTTAGCGCCTTGATCCGGCTGATGCTGGCGTTGGTTCCCCAAAACGCTTCGCGCGCAAGTCGCCGCACTTCCCGCAGTGCCTGTTCCAGCTTCTGCCGACTGCTGCGCAATTCCTGCCTGCTCTGCCGCACCTGGGAGGAAGTGCGGCCACCCTGGTACAGGGGCAGTTTGAATTCGAGACTGATGGAGGAAGTATCGGTGTCGCTGTCGCCGAAACGCCCTCCCGTGGACTGGGTCCCGTGCGTGCCCACCAGGTCCAGCACCGGGAAATGGCCGGCAGTGCGCCGGTCGACGTCAAACTCGACTTGCGCCAGCATGTATCTTGCGGCATGAACGCGCGGGTTGCCTTGTATGGCTTTGCGGGTCCAGCTCTCTATGTCTGCCGGCTGTGGCGAGCGTAGCGGCATTTGCTCGTCTAAAATTTTCGATTCGTGCAGGTATACGCCGATGATCTCCTGCAATCGTTCACGGGCATTGTCGAGTTCATTGATTTGTTGGATTTCCCGCGCGCTGGCCTGGTCATAGCCCGCCTGGGCTTCTTCCACGTCGGTAATGGTGCCAATGCCCACCTCAAAACGCTGCTTCGTCTGCTCCAATTGCCGCTTCAGCGCGCGTTGCTCGGCGCGCACAAAGTTCAGGTTTTCCTCCGCCGACAAGATGTTGAAATAGCTGTCTGCCACGCGTTGTACCAGGTTCTGGCGAGCTTGTTGCAATTCGGCAGTGGCCTGCAAAACGCGCAGATCGCTCTGTTTGAGTTGCTTGAATTGATCCCAGTTGAACAGCGTCTGACGCACCAGCAACTGGTAGGAATGGTTGCTGTAACTGACCGAGGTGGTTCCCAGATCCGATGGGAAATCTGCTTCAATGTCTTGTGAGATTCGGCTCGCGCTGGCTTCCAGCGACAGCTGTGGCAGTAGATTGGAGCGAGTCTGTATTTTACTTTCCTGGATCGCTTCCAGGTTGGCCTGGGCCTGCAGGTAGCGCGGATCCATTTGATCGGCGATTCGGTAAATGTCGAGCAGATCCAGTGCTGCGGCCTGCTCCGTGCCTGCGAGCAGACCGCACAGGATACCCAGTACCGCTCCAGCCGTACGGTGGCACCCGCATGCGCTGTACATTCCAGAACTCAGAACTGAAAATCCCGCCGCTCGTGGGCGCCGATCAACGCCGGCAACGTCGTCTCGAACAGCCGATCGGTGGACCAGGCACGTTCACCGATACGGGTGATCAGGGTTGCCTGCATGGCCGGGGGCGTGCCCAAAACCACGAACAAACGCCCGCCGATATTCAGCTGCTGTTGGCAGGCGGGATCCGGCTGGGGCAGCGACCCTCCCACCACGATCACGTCATAGGGTGCCTGCTGCGCCCATCCGTGCAGTGCGTCCCCGTCGCATAAAGAGACGTTTCTGATCTGATGCAGCTTCAGTTTCCCCCACGCCTGATCGACAAATTCCGCGATGATGTCCATGCTGTGCACGTGCCCGCCGCTGCGGGCCAGCAACGCGGTCAGGTAAGCGCAGCCGGTGCCCACTTCCAGTATTTTATCATCGGGCTGCACGGCTACACTTTGCAGCAAACGCGCCTCCATACCCGGAGTCATTGCCGTCTGTCCCTGTCCCAACGGGATGGGATAATCCGACAGGGCCAGTTGACGGTAGGCCGGCGGCACAAAATTTTCACGGTGGACCTGGCGCAGCAACTCCAGAACGTGCGGATCATTGACCAGCCAAGGGCGTACTTGGCCTTCGATCATGTTATTGCGGGCTTGTTCGAAATCCATCTTTCGGCTGCGGTTCTTTCTTCAAGGCTGCAGTTATGATAGCTGGAGCGATGGTAACATGCTACAGTCTCCCAAAGGGCTTTTGCAGGCAACGCTGACCCAGCCGCTGCGCTGCCGCGCCGGGATTTTCCGGCGCGGCAGCGGGTCGATTTTAGCAGTGCCGGGAAGGAAGGACGCAGGTTCATCGCAGACCTGCCGGGTGGCGGCCCGTGCCCCCGTGCGGCCCGTGTGGCCCCGTGCGGCAAAAAGAAAGCCCGTATACCCTCTGGTGCATGGGCCGGCGGCATATGCGCCTGCTTCCCGGGCGTCCGGCAGCTGGTCCCGGGTCAGCGCCGGAGCGGATCGATGCGGCTCCCGGGCGCATTTCAACCGCCGACAAAGAGCGCAGAAGTTTCGCCGGGAGCGGTATACTGGCGGACCTGACTGACCGCACGATGCTCCTCGTCAGAACGACAGGTCGGCGGTTGGGATGACTTTTGTGCCGTTTCCGCATAACCTGCACGGGTTGCTGCCGCCATAACGGAATCAGCGCCGGGCTGTCCCTGTCCGTGGGAACGGGCTTGGGGGCAGGTTATTGAGGTAATCTTTTTCATGAGTGCAATATCTACCGAAAAAGCAGTGCGCCGCCCGCGCACAGAAGCCTGTGAACACGGTGCATTTCCCGCCTCGCGCAAAATTTACGTGCCGGGCAGTCGATCAGATCTGCGGGTGCCGATGCGCGAAATTACGCAGAGCGAGGCTCCTGATACCGCTACCGGAGCGCCTCCGGCGCTGATCCTGTACGATACGTCGGGGCCTTATACCGACCCGGACTTGGCAGTGGATCTGCACCGGGGATTACCCGCGCTGCGCGGCGCCTGGTTGCGGGAGCGCGCCGAACTGCAGACTTTGCCCGCCTTCAGTTCGGCGTTTCACCGTCGCCGTGAGCAGGAAGACGCCCGCGCCCGGCAGCGCTTTGAATGCGTGCGCCTGCCACAGTGTGCCCGTCCCGGCGCCAACGTCAGCCAACTGCACTATGCCCGCCGCGGAATCATCACCCCAGAGATGGAGTTCGCCGCAATCCGTGAGAATCAACTGCTGGAGCGCCAGTTGGCGCGCAGTGCCGGGCCGCGGCATGCCGGTGAAAGTTTCGGGAGCCGTCTGCCGGAGCAGGTGACGGCGGAGTTTGTGCGCTCCGAGATTGCCGCCGGTCGCGCCATCCTGCCGGCCAACGTCAATCACCCAGAGCTTGAGCCTATGGTCATTGGGCGCAATTTTCGCGTTAAGGTCAATGCAAACATTGGCAATTCCGCGGTGACTTCCTCAATTGAGGAAGAGGTGGACAAGATGGTCTGGGCAATCCTCTGGGGCGCCGATACCGTGATGGACCTGTCCACGGGTCGTGATATACACGAGACCCGGGAATGGATCGTGCGCAACTGCCCGGTGCCGGTCGGCACCGTTCCTCTCTACCAGGCACTGGAGCAGGTGGAGGGCCGGGCGGAACAACTGAGTTGGAAACTGTTCCGTGACACCCTGATCGAACAAGCGGAGCAGGGAGTGGATTATTTTACGATTCACGCCGGCGTGCGGCTGCCTTTTGTACCCATGACCGCCCGCCGCGTAACCGGGATTGTCTCGCGGGGTGGTTCCATCATGGCCAAGTGGTGCCTGTCGCATCACCAGGAAAACTTCCTCTACACGCACTTTGAGGAGATTTGCCAGATCATGAAGAGTTACGACGTGTGTTTCTCCCTGGGAGACGGACTGCGTCCCGGATCAATTGCCGATGCTAACGATGAAGCGCAGTTTGCCGAACTTCGCACGCTCGGCGAGTTAACCCGGATCGCCTGGAAGCACGACGTGCAGGTAATGATCGAAGGTCCGGGCCATGTGCCCATGCAGTGCGTCCGGGAGAACATGGAGCGCGAACTGAAGGAATGCAGCGAAGCTCCGTTCTATACGCTGGGGCCGCTGGTGACTGACGTCGCGCCCGGTTATGACCACATTACCTCGGCGATCGGTGCGGCGATGATCGCCTGGTATGGTACCGCGATGCTCTGTTACGTGACTCCAAAGGAGCACCTGGGCCTGCCGGACCGCAACGACGTCAAAGAAGGTCTGATCGCCTACCGGATTGCCGCCCACGCCGCGGACCTGGCCAAGGGCCATCCTGCCGCACAACTGCGCGACAATGCGCTTTCCAGGGCACGCTTTGATTTCCGCTGGGCGGATCAGTTCAACCTGGGACTGGACCCGGAACGAGCCCGGGAATACCACGATCAAACCCTGCCGCGAGCCGCCCACAAGCAAGCCCATTTCTGCTCGATGTGCGGACCGCACTTTTGCTCCATGCAGATCACCCGCGAGGTACGCGAATACGCGCGTCAGCGCAACGTTTCGGTGGAGGAGTCTGTGCGCCTCGGCATGGAAGAAAAGGGGCGGGAATTCCGCGCGCGCGGGGGCGGGGTTTACGGCAGGAATTAGTCTGCGTTCCCGGACCGAGTGATCGATCAGCTCTGCCGCCGCGCCGCCGCAGTCCCGGTACGTGCGGCAGACAGGAACGGCCTTGTCGCTCGCAGGAAGTTGAAGACGCCCGGCGCATGGACCCGTTGAAAGTGCTGTGCGCGCAGGCTCCCGACGCGCAATCCGCTGAGCGGCACTATGCGCAGTTGGTGCGCGATCCAAAGAACTGCCGGCGCATCGCTGCGCTGCCCGCGCGCTGGCAGGCCAGCTTGGCGCACTTGCTTGGATTTTCCGATTTCCTGGCCCGCTTTGTGTGCCTGCATCCTGAGACGGTGGAATTATGCGGTCAGCCGCCGACGCCGCAGGGGGCGCGCCACTGCACCGATTCTCCTGAACTGCGCCGCTTCAAGTACCAGGAGCTGTTCAAGCTCTGCTGCCTGGAGTTTGCCGGTGCATTCTCCTGCGGGCAGACTTTGGAAGCCTTGAGCAATTTGGCTGACGCGATATTGGATCGCGCGTTGCAGTTGGTACTTGAATGGGACCCGTCCACGGCGTCCGCGATGCCTTGTGTGCTGGGACTGGGCAAACTGGGTTCGCAGGAGCTCAACTTCAGTTCCGACGTGGATCTGATCTTTCTGGCGCCCGATATGGAGGGCACGGAACAAGAATGCGCCGCCTGCCTGCAGGACGCCGGGTACCGGTTGGGCTTGTTCTCCGGACTGCTGGAAGAGCGTACCGAGGATGGTTTTTTATACCGGGTCGATCTGCGGCTGCGTCCCTGGGGCAGCGCAGGGCCTTTGCTGATGACGGTGGATGGCATGGAGCAGTACTACTCGATCAGTTCGGATTCCTGGGAGCGTTTGGCCTGGCTGCGAGCCAGACCGATCACGGGCAATAAGGCGCTGGGCGGGGAACTGCTGGAGCGTTTGCAACCGTTCCTGTTTTTACGCTCGCTCAGCACCGTCGACCTTGAGCGCTTTGCGCGCATCAAGCAGGACATGGCGCAGCAGCGCGTTCGCTCCGGCGCCTGGGACGTCAAGACGGGTGATGGTGGCATTCGGGACGTGGAATTTTTCGTGCAGATCCTGCAATTGCTGTACGGAGCTCATTACGCCGATCTGCGCACTCCATCCATTTTGCCGGCGCTGCATGGCCTGATCTCGGCAGGGCTGTTGGATGCAGCAGAGTATCCGCAGATCCGCGATGCCTACCTGTTTTTGCGCACGGTAGAAAACCGCCTGCAGATGCATGAGGAGAGGCAATTGCACCGCCTGTCCGAGGACCGCGAACTGCGCATGCGCCTGGCTTGTTCTCTGCTGCAGGGAAACCAGGAAGGGCGGGAACAGGCGCTGGCCCACTTCGAAGAACGCTTGGAGCGCAGCCAAAAGATCGCACGCGACTGCTTTCAGCGGGTATTGCCGGGCAGTTTGGAATTGCCGGCATGAGCAGCGTGTCGGCAGAGGACGGCAAACAGCTTGCGCCGCCGTGGAATGAGCGCACTGCCGCAGCCAGCATGCAGCGCTGGCAAACCGTGTGCGGGCGCGAAGGTTGGGGCCGGGTACCGCGGAACCAGGCTTTGCTGCAGGCGGTATTCGGCGCCAGTTGGTACCTGACCCGCTTCTTATTCTACCGCGGCCGCGACAGCGCGTTGCTGCTGGACCGGGAGATCGACTGGGATGGGCAGATGTTGACCGCGCACCTGCGTGCCGCGGTGAGGCACTGGCAGGCACCGGACGATCCTGACCTGGACGCGCTGCGGGTGGCCCACAACGAACTGCTGCTGCAATTGCTGGCGGCCGATCTGCAGGGACGCCTGGAGCAGGAAGCATTGGAGTCGCTGCTGAGTCAGCTGGCGGTGGCCTGCTTGCAGTGCCTGCTGGACGGGTATCGCGGGCAGAACACGGAACTGGATCGGCTGGTGGTGCTGGGCATGGGGCGGATGGCGGTCGGGGAGATGAATTACGGCTCCGATCTGGACCTGGTCTTCCTGTATACCGGGGACGACGACGTGCTGCCGGCCGCACTGCCGGGCACTTTAGCCGGACTGCAGCGCTGCAGCGCCGCCGTTCGCCCGTGCGGGCGCTTATATGAGATCGACGTACGCCTGCGCCCGCACGGCACTGCCGGAACATTGGTCAGCTCGCTGGGCTTTTTTCGGCGCTATCACCTGCAGCAGCGGGAGACCTGGGAGCGCCAGTCAATGACCCGCTGCCGCCTGCTGCAGGATAGCGGGGGACAGGCGGCCTCGATGCTGCAGGAGCTTCGCACAGCGGTGTTCCAGCGCCGCGCTGCGTCGGCCCTGCGCCGCGAGGTCGCCGCGCTGCGCGGGCGGGTGCAGCACCAACTCGGCAGTCCCCGCGGCTACTGCGAGTTAAAGCGCGGACCGGGCGGCATCATGGACGTAGACTTCATCGCTCATGTACTGCAATTGGAACACGGCATGGATTGCCCGCGGCTGCAAACGCTCGGCACCCGCGCCGTACTGCGCGAGGCGGCCTCGCAAACCTTGATCGACGCGCCACAGGCTCAGCGCCTGCTGCAGTGCTATGATTTTCTGAAGCGCCTGGAGGGACGCTTGCGCTTGTTTGAATACAAAGCCGTCAGCCGTTTTCCCCGGCAGGCGGAACTGCTGTCAGCGCTGGCGCGGGGTTGCAATTTGCCGGACGGCGAGCGCCTGCTGCAGGAGTATGAAGCGGTGACCCGGCAGGTTCGCACTGACTTTACACAGTTGGTAGCCCCGGTTCCCTGAGGCTGCCCCGTCAGCGCGCGGCCGGACGGATCGGCGTTGGCCGGGATTGCCGGCCGTCAGTGGACCGGCGCCACCGCAGACATTATGACTGCGGCTCCCCGGCCTTGCAGGCTTGGTCTCTGCCGTTGCTCTTGGCTGTATACAGAGCCTCGTCCGCCATTTGGATCAGCTGGGCGGGACGGTATTTCTCGTCGGGGATCAGGGTTGCGACTCCGGCACTGATGGTTACATTTTCGTGACTCGGTTTAGCCTGTTGCCGGTGTGCCGGTTTTAGGTGCCGTATCGCCGTGCACAGTTGTTGCCCCATTTCAAAAGCAGCCTCTCCCGGGGTTTCCGGCAGTATCAGCGCAAACTCTTCGCCACCGTAGCGGGCTGCCAGGTCGCTGGGCCGGCGGATAAATTGCTGCAGGGTGCGTGCCACCTGGTGCAGGCACTGATCACCGGCTTGATGGCCGTGGCTGTCGTTGTAGAGCTTGAAGTGATCGATATCGAGCATGATCAACGACAGCGGCTGTTTATTACGCATTCCGCGCTGCCATTCTTGCTTCAGAAGATTATCGAAATGCCTGCGGTTGGCGATCTGGGTGAGAGCGTCCTGCATCGTCAGGCTGGTGAGCTCGGCCGCCTTATCTTCCATTTCCTGTAGCTCCAGGAGAATTTCCCTATTTCTATTGCGGGTATATCGGAGCTCTTCTTCAAGCTGCGCCCGGTAGTTTCCAAGGCGGGCGCGAAAATCCAGCAGGACGGCGTGCAGGTTCCACAGTAGCAGCGCCAGGCCTGGGGCCAATAGGCCGATGATGAGCGTGAGTCCACCAGCCCTCGCACCCAGCGCAGTGAGCACGAGGACCGACAGCAGCGCAGCAAGCAGAAACAGCAGGTATCCGTGGACCAGGGGCGCCAGGCAGATGCCGGTTCCCAGCAGCACCGCTGCGAGCAGCAGCACGGCTGCCGGCGTGGGCGTTGGCAGCAGTAAGAGGGTGATGCTTCCCCACAATGCCCCCTGCACCAGCACCAGCACCAGCCAGGCGCCCAGCCAGCGCCGGCTTGGGGTCAGCCCGGAATGTATCGGGCAGTCCGCTCGGTGCAGCAGCAGTGTTTGCCCCCCGGCGGCTCCCGTCAACGTGCCCAGCCAGCACAGCAGCAATGCAGGCGAGACCCGGTCCCACAGGGTCAGCGTCAGTAGCGCCGCGCAGCCCAGCGAGATCAACAGCAACGCCACGGAGCGCCGGTGCAGCACGCTGCAGGATCGGATCCACCAGGCTTGTTCCAGGTCCAGCGCGTTGTTTGCCGAGATAACTTCGTTCACTGCAGGTGGCCCTGTACATGCAGGATCTGGGCAGGCAGATAGGCGCGCAACTCGTTTTGACACCAATCCAGCATCTCCTTTTTCTGTTCTGCGGCATAGCTGGTGGCGCCGTTTGCGGTGTGCAGCGCCTGGGCCAACAGCGGCTCTTCCGGATACAGATCGCTGATGCGGCGAAAATAAACGGCGGGCAGCCGGAATACTCCCAGGGTCACCGAATGCAGTCTGTTCGGATCCAGCTGATCGAACAGCTGCTGGAACAGTTGCCGGTACAGCGCCCGGTAGTTCCGGTGCAGGATAAGCGGGTCAAAGCGCAGCCCCAGCGGCCAGCCATGTTGCTGTAGCCGGGAGATGATCGCCAGCCGCCGCTGCAACGGTGCCACTCCATGCTCCAGCGCGCGCCGGATCGGTTCTGGACTGATGCTGAAGGCGAGCACGCAGTTGTGCGCCGGCTCGGTTTGCAACAGGCGGCGTCCCTGCGTGCTCTTGGTGCGCAGCTCCAGCAACGCCTGCGGATAATTGCGAAACAGAGGCAGAAAGTAGTCGCTGAAGCCAGTCAGCGGATCCAGGGCCAAGCTGTCCCCGTCGTAGCCGGAGAAAAAGTGCGGCCTGGCTCCGGGCAGTTTCCCGATGGTGTCCTGGATCGCCCGTGCGTAGTCTTCGTAATTGACGAACAGTACCAGGTGGGCGGAGCGGAATTTTCCTTGCAGGAAACAATAGCGGCAGTCATAGGGACAGTTCAGCAGGTGAGAGAAGTAGAAATCGTGACTGCCGCCGATCCCATGCCCGGCCGGCGCCGCCAGCACAGGCCGGCCCTGTTTTCGCGCCAGGATCAGCGCCGGTCGCCGTTTTTGCAGCCGAAAATTCTGCTGGTGCGGATTCAACAGTTCGGTATAACTGCGACAGCAGAGGGCAGGCACGCGCCGCAGCCGCCGACGCAGCGCTTGTACGCGGGGATGATCGAGCACTGCCTGCTCAATGTACAGTGTCTGGAACAAGGAGACTGCTATAGCTCCAGGGCCCGTTGCCCGATACGTTCGCGCAACTGACGCAGCAATACCGCCGCCGGCAGGCGATGCTCGGTACAAGGCAGCGGCACGCCAGGCAGCAGCTGCGCCCACTGCCGCAGCAGGCGGCGCAGTTGTACCTGCTGGCTGGCGCTGAAATGCCGCTGCCGGCGCAACTGCTCCCAGCCCGGAGGGGCCCTGCGATGCTGTTCCAATTCCATCTGCAAGCTGCTCAGCGTCTCCAGCAGAGCATCGATGAGCGCCAGCCGGGCACCGATCCAGTCACTGACCCGACCGGCGTCGCGCCGCGGCTCCAGGGGCTGACCGGGGCGGTCCGAGACGATCTTCAGGCAATGCGTCAGTTCCGGCGGACTGTAGCGCTGCGCCGCGTCCAGAAAGCCCGCTCCCTCCATGTCGCAGAGCGCCTGCGATGGATAGTCGTGGGTAGGCTGGTCCACCGTGACCAGGGCCTGCTCCGGGCAAGGGGGAGTGAATACCAGCCGGGGATACCAGCTGCGCCCGCTGCTCTGCTCGGTGACCTGGTGCATCAATGCCGCTTCGCCCCGCGGCAGTTGCGCGTGTCCGGCTACGCCGACGTTCAGCCAGCCCCGCACCGAGTCGGCCGCTTCCAGGACCAGCGTTCGGCTGTGCGCAACGGCGGCTGCGGCGGCCATTTTGCCGATGCCGCTCAGAGTCAGCGTCAACCCGGCCCGGCGCCAGGCCGGAAAGCCGGAGCTCGGCACCGGCTCCAGGCCGTAATGGCAGATCAGCGGGCGGGCCTCGCAGGGCAGCGCACAAATGAGATGGATGACGGCGTCGCCGCACGGTGTAGTGGACGGAGTGCGCGCTGGTCGGCTCGATGCAGAGGAGGTCATTTTATCTATTGTCGCAAAAGTTCCGCGTTTTGTGTGATTCCGATGCTTGCTGCACCGCATGCTGCCCGCCGGCGCTGCGTTTTATCCAGGTGATCCAGTCCGCGAGCGGCGCGGTTGCGGCTGTAATATGCCCGTGGATCTGCTATAAAGGAAGGCAGTTTTTCCTGTTTGCGGCCTATAGCGTCTCCGTTTTCCTGTTTTCCCGTTTTACTAAGGATAGGCGGATAGGCGCACAGAGTGGGCGTGAACGATCAGGAGGTTCCTTTTGAACAGCTTTGCCGGGGCATTGCCGTGAGCAGTGCCCGAATGCGCGATTGCATGGATGTCCGTCCGCGGCCAGGCCTGCCGTTGCTGTGCGCGGCGTTATGGATGCTCACGCCGGGGTCTGCGCTTGCCCTGTTCGGCAGCGACGCCAATGAGGGTGAGGACCTGTGGGTGGCGGGCGATCAGTACCTGCGCCTCGTGCGCCGGGAGGAGTCCTCGGTACAGCCTCATCAACATCCGCAGACGCTGGCGGCGGGCGAGTTGTACCAGGTGTTGCTGAGCCTGGAAGTGCAGAAAAAACCGTCATTTCTGCAATTCTCCAGCAAAAAGGCCAGGCCGGTCTTTACCGCCCCGATGGCCCAGGTGCTGGCCGCCAACCTGTCCCGGGGGTTGGCGCAGGCGGGACCGGAGGAAGAACTGATCTTTGTGCTGGCTGGATTCTATAAAGGCAGCCTGCTTGGAGACCGCAGGGTGGTCGGCGGTCGCGTGTTCTTTAACTCCGGACGGTTGCATCTGCTGTTTGGCGACGTGCTGCGTTCGGTGCATTACGGGGCGGAGCGTGACGTGCGCGGATTATCTCACGAAGTCGATCGGCGGCTGTATCCCTTCTATCCCGGCAGCCGGGAGCGGCAGGGTGCCGGGCCCTGGAAAGTGCTGCTGCGCGAGGGCATCCGACTGCAGGAGTTCGGCGGTGAAACGCGGCCGGATTGGCTGGCGCTGGATCTGCCCCTGTTGTTGGCCGGGCTGCAACAGCAGCCGCAGGCGGCCGGTCCTGACGCGCCGGTGCCGGACCCGACCGAGGTGCCGCCGATAGACGCGCAACAGCAGCAACGTCTGCTGGAGGAATTGCGCCAGCAGCGCGTCGAAATGGCGCGCATGCGCAAACAAATGCGTCAAATGCAGCCGGGGCAGCCTGGGCAGCCTGGGGATGAGTCCTTGCCCGGCTCGTTGTCGGAGCGCCTGCAGACCCTCAAAGCCCTGCGCGAGCAGGAACTGGTCAGTGAAGAAGAGTATCAGGACAAGCGCCAGGAATTGCTGGACGGGCTCTGATACGCAGGCTGCCCCGGGCCGGACACCAGGAAACCTCGCTCCAGTCGGCCGGTCGGTCTGCGCTGATGCGGTATTCGCGCCCGCTGCGTCCTCCCCCCAGCGCTTGGGAAAGCGTCCGGTGTTGGCAATAAGCGCAATGCAGTCGCTCACTGCCCGGGCACCGGCCGGCGCTGCGGAGGCATTGGCCGGTACCACGCCGCTGCTGCGTTGCCGGCGCCGGTACGCGTGGCCGTCGGCGGCCCAATCGGGGACGGCGCTGTGAACAGGCTTGCGTGCGAATTGCACCCGGAACGGGAAGCCTTCGACAGCGGATTGCTGGAAGCCGGCGGTGGACACCGGGTCTACTGGGAGCAGTCCGGCAGTCCCGGCGGCGTGCCAGTCATTTTTCTGCACGGCGGGCCAGGCTCGGGCTGTGCTCCCAAACACCGCAGGTATTTTCATCCGCAGCATTACCGGGCCGTGATCTTCGATCAGCGCGGCGCCGGCCGTTCCGGGCCGCCGGGAGAACTGCGCGACAACACTACGCAGGCGCTGGTGGCGGATATGGAGCGGATCCGTGAGCACCTGCGGTTGCCGCGCTGGCTCCTGTTCGGAGGCTCCTGGGGAGCTACCCTGGCACTGGTCTATGCCCGGGCGCATCCCGAGCGCGTATCAGGGATGATTCTGCGCGGCAGTTTTCTGGCGCGTGCGTGCGACCTGGAATGGTTTGTCGGCGGCGGCGTGCAGCGCATCTTCCCCGATCACTGGCAAGCAGTATTGCAGGAGCTGCCGGAGAGGGAGCGCGATCGGCCTATGCAAGCCCTGGTGCGGCATATACTGCATGGAGACGAGCCGACCCAGCGGCGCTTGGCGCGCGTTTGGGCGGATTGGTCGAGCCAGGTAGTGTGCTATAACCTGGCGCTGCCTGAGGCCTCAGTAGAGCCCCCGGTCGAGCAGGAGGATGAAGAGCGCCGGCTGCATCAAGCGCGGATCGAAATGCATTACGCGCACCACCGCTATTTCCTGCAGGAAAATGAGATCCTGAACCATGCCGCACAACTGCCGCGGGTGCCGACGGTCCTGATTCATGGCCGGCGCGATCTGACTTGTCCCCTGTCGGCTTCCTGGGATCTGCACCGCGCCCTGCCTGCCTCGGAATTGATCATCGTGCCGGAGGCCGGTCACCTGGCCGGTGAGCCGGCAATGACCCGCACCCTGGTGCAAGTCGCCACGCATGTGGCGGAAACACTGCGCGGCGGATAACGCGCAGGATCATGCAGTTCCCAGCGCGCGAGGGTCCGCTGATCATGGGCATCCTGAACTTGACGCCGGACAGCTTCTCTGACGGTGGACGATACCAGGACCCGGACCAGGCCGTGCGGCATGCGCTGCGCATGGTGGCGGAAGGAGCGGACCTGGTCGACGTGGGTGGTGAGTCCACCCGTCCAGGCTCTGACCGGGTGTCGGCCGGGGAGCAATGCCGGCGCACGCTGGAGACGATCCGGCGTTTGCGCGAACAATTGCCGGAACATGTGCCGATCAGCATCGATACTACGCTGGCAGAGGTCGCGGCGGCAGCGGTGGACGCCGGTGCCTCGGTGATCAATGATATCTCCGCCGGGCGCGAAGACGGGGAGATGTTATGTTTTGCGGCTCGCCACCGCCTGCCGCTGATACTGATGCATATGCAGGGTGAGCCGCTGACCATGCAGCGCGACCCGCATTATGTGGACGTGCTCGGGGAAGTTTGCGCCTTCCTGCAGCAGCGCATCGCGGCCGCGCTGGAGGCAGGAGTGGCGCCGCAGCAGATCATCCTGGATCCCGGCATCGGCTTCGGTAAAACCAGCGAGCATAATTTTTGTTTGCTGGCCGGCTTGCAGCGCATCGTGCGCCTCGGTTACCCGGTGTTGCTGGGCGTTAGCCGCAAGCGTTTTATCAGAGAGCTTGGCCGGGCGCCGGTGCAGGATTGGATCGGCGCCTGCTGTGCCTGCACCGCGCTGGGCGTACGCCAGGGTGTGCGCCTGTTCCGGGTGCACGACGTGCATCCCAACCGTCAGGCGGCCGACCTGGCCTGGCGCCTGGCGCGTCCGCGAGCGCCTGAACCGGCTGGGACCGGCGGCTTTAGCCCGCCACCGGGCGGCGGCCCGATGCCAGGTGCGGCCTGGCGCCGTCCTGGGTGAGCAGCTTTTTGGAATTGCGCATGTTGCGAAACAGCAGCGGTTTGGGTTGCGCCTGCTCCGGCGTCCGGCCGATCCTTTCCACTTCGGCGACCAGCGCTTCATGGTGGGTAGATTTGTCGCAGACCGGGTCTGCGTTGGCTGCGTCTCCGGTCAGCATGAACGCCTGGCACCGGCAGCCGCCGAAATCCTTGGTGTGTTCCGGACAGGAGCGGCACGGCTCCTTCATCCAGTCAAAGCCGCGGTAGTAGTTAAAGCCCTCCGAATCATTCCATATATGATCGATGCTGTGATCGCGCACGTTGGGAAACTCGATCGGCAATTGTCCCGCGGCGTGGCAGGGTAACGCCGTGCCGTCCGGGGCGATGGTCAGGAAGATCGAGCCCCATCCGTTCATGCAGGCTTTCGGGCGCCGCTCGTAGTAGTCCGGCACCACGTAGATGATGCGCATTTTCCCTTTCAGCTTCTGCTGGTATTCCCGTGCGGTCTGCTCGGCATGCTCCAGCTGGGAACGGGTCGGCAGCAGTTGTTCGACGTTAACGCGCGACCAGCCGTAGTACTGGGTGCTGGCCAGCTCCACGTAATCTGCCTGCAGTTCCACGGTCATGTCCAGTATGTCCCGGATTTGATCGATGTTCTTACGGTGCAGGACGATGTTCAGCACCATCGGGTATTTGTATTTTTTCACTACCCGGGCCATTTCCACTTTGTGCTGGAAGCTCTTGCTCCCGCCCAGGTAATTGTTTAACTCTTCATTGCTGGCCTGGAAACTGATCTGAATGTGATCCAGCCCCGCCTCCTTGAAATCCTTGACGCGCTGCTCTTCCATGCCTACGCCGGAGGTGATCAGGTTGGAATAGTAGCCCAGCCGTCTGGCTTCCCGGATCAAATCCTCCAGGTCGCGGCGCACCAGCGGTTCGCCACCGGAGAATCCAAGCTGCGCGGCACCCATCGCGCGCGCTTCGCGCAGCACGCGCAGCCAGTCTTCCGTTACCAACTCATCGCCGTACCCGGCGATTTCGACCGGGTTGGAGCAGTAGGGACATTGCAATGGACAGCGGTACGTTAGTTCCGCCAGCAGCCACAGCGGCTTGCCGTCATTCTTTAGTTTTGCCTGATTGTATCCAGCCATTGCTTAATGCCTCCTGTAGAAAATTGCGCACGTCCGTTTCCAGTTCCGTCTCCTCGTATTCCGCCTGCAACTCACGGATGATCGCGGCCACGCTGTGCTCGCCGGTGCAACGCTTTAATATATCACCGGCGCTCATGCTCAATTGGATCAGCCCTTCCGGGTAGAGGATCACGTAGCAGCCCTGGCTTTCTTCCCATTGCAGGCGGAAAGTGGAAGCCATGCGCGGGCTCCATTCGTCTTCCATGTTGTGCGTCATCGTCGGGGTCGTCTTGGCACTCATTGCCCATCATCCTTCATTTACGCAGTGATACGGCGGCATCTGATCGACGTATGCGATCCACATCGCGTCCAGCATCGTCCACAGCACGTCCAGCTTGAACTGCAACAAGCCGAGCGCGTGTTCCTGTTGCTCGCGGGTACGAAAATGCTGCAGGGTGATCTCAAGACCATGCTGTACGTCTCGGCGCGCTTCTCCCAGGCGCTTGCGAAAGTAATTATAGCCTTGCGGTTCGATCCAGGGGTAGTGCTGCGGCCAGTTGTCGAGCCGTTTTTGGTGAATATTGGGAGCGAACAACTCGGTGAGCGAAGAGCAGGCCGCTTCCTGCCAGGAGGTGCTGCGCGCGAAATGAACGTAGGCGTCCACGGCAAAGCGTACGCCGGGGAGCACACTGCGCAGCGACCCAAGCTCCTCCCGGCCCAGTCCGGCTGCCTGGCCGAGTTGCAGCCACGCTTCAATCCCGCCTTCATTGCCCTGCGTGCCGTCGTGATCCAGGATGCGCTGGATCCACTGCCGGCGCACGTCGCGATCAGGACAGTTGGCTAAAACGGCGGCATCCTTCACCGGAATGCTGACCTGGTAGTAGAAGCGGTTGATGATCCAGCCCTGCACCGCCTCCCGGTCCAACTGCCCGGCATTCATGCGCTGATGGAAAGGATGGTGAATGTGGTAGTAACGCTCCTTGTCCCTGAGCCGAGCCTCGAATTCTGCCCTGGACCATGGCTCGGTGTCTGCGCCGGGGCCGGGCGCGATTCCCGGTCGGATCGGTAACGGGCGTGCTTGCACCGTTTACTCCGCGCGTGCCCCTGGCCGCTGCCGGGGCTCGGCGGCAGGCCAGGGGCCGGGCTGGATTGCGCTAGTCCGGGTTGCGGGGAAAGAGTTCATTGGAGCTGGGGTTGACTGGTGGGTCTGCTGGCGGGTCGGTTTCTGATCCCTGGCCTGCCTGACCTGGTCCGTGCCAGGTGCAGTACAGGCCGAAGGTAAAGGATGGGCAAGCCTGTCACGGTTGCTTAAAGATGCACCGGGCGGCCCGAAGGCCACCCGGTACACGACACAAACAACTTACTTGTTGTTAATGTACATGGTCACTTCAAAACCGAAGCGAACATCACTGTACTCGGGTGTATCCCACTTCATGATATCTCTCCTCCTGTGAGGTAAATGGATGGGGCAGAAATCTTCCCCGGTGGTTACGGCGTACTGCCTTGGCGGCCGCCTGATTGCTGGGTTCTACAGCAATAATCAAGCCAATCCGCTCCGCTTTGGGCGGTCTGTGTGCCTGCAAATCCCTGATTATAGACTGATTATAGAAGAATTTTTGCTCTCCGAATGCACTGAGCTCCGGTCTTTTTACGGTGCCGCCGCATCCACAAAATGGCTGAAAACAACCACTCTGTCTCTGTGCCCCCTGCGGCAGTTTGCGGGCGGATGGCTCAACGCAGTCCGTGGGTCCAGCGGGTCAGCCACGGAGCCAACAATAACAGCAGCAGGCCGGCACCGATCCCGGCCCAGCACAGCGCGCCGAATATTTCCGTGTAGACCGCCAGCGCCTGTACGCTGGACACCGGCCTGCCGGTTTCGACCGGTATGGCGGTCAGCGCCGCGATCAGCGCTGCCAGGTATTCCGCGAAGGCGACGGCCAGGAACCAGGTGCCCATCATCATCCCGGTCAGTTGCGGAACCGTAAGCCGGGTGACCATGGACAGGCCGATCGGCGACAGGCACAACTCCCCGCTAGTGTGCAGCAGGTAGGCCAGGATCAGCCACAGCATGGCGACCTTACCTTGTTCCTCGGGCAGGTGCGCGCCTAACACCAGGGCGCCAAAGCCCAAGCCTGCCTGCATGATCCCGAGCGCAAACTTGACCGGCGTTGCTGGCTCCCGGTTGCGTTGGGCGAGCAGGCGCCAGAGGATGGCAAACAGCGGTGCCAGGACGATGATGAAGCCGGCATTCAGCGACTGAAAGGTCGAGGCCGGAATCACGAACCAGCCGTACAGGTCGCGATCCACGACCCGGTCCGCGTACAGGTTCATCGAACTGCCTGCTTGTTCAAACAGCGCCCAAAACACGACTGAAAAGAAAGTAAGCACGAGCACCACGGCCATCCGCTGCCATTCCTCGCGCCCGCAGACCCGAAACCCGTAGTAAAGGAAAAACAGGCAAGCTCCGATCAACGTGGCGCTGAGGCTGTATCCTACCAGCGGTGGGCGCTGCAGCAGTAGCCAGGCAACGATCACTAAACCGATCCCCGCCAGGTAGATCCAATGTTCCAGCCGAATATACGCAAAATGCTGCTCCAGCTTGGCCGGGTGTGGCGGTTCCGCCACCTCTCCCAGGTGCTTCTGTCCGCAGCAGAAAATCGCCAGGCCTGCCAGCATGCCGATGCCGGCCAGGCTGAAGCCGTACCCCCAGCCCAGGGTTTCCCCGACGGCACCGACCAGGATGGAGGCACTGAAGGCTCCCAGGTTGATGCCCATGTAGAAGATGGTAAACCCGCCTTCGCGTCGCGGGTCCCGGGGAGCGTACAGCCTCCCCACGATCACCGAGATGTTCGGCTTCAGGAAGCCTACCCCTACGCCGATCAGCGCCAGGGAGAGATACAGGCTCTGCAATGCCGCCGCGTCACGCTGCACGCCTTCCGGTCCGGAGACCGCCGCTGCTCCTTCCCATGCCATGCCCAGGTGCCCCAGGCACAGCAGCACAGCGCCGAAGATCACTGCCTTGCGAAAGCCCAGGTACCGGTCCGCGAGCAGCCCGCCGATCACCGGCAGCGCATAAGCCAGGCCAAAATAGGCGCCGTATATGCGGCTCGCTTCCACGTCGTTGAACAGGAAATGCTTGGTGAGATAGAGAATGAGCAGCGCGCGCAGTCCATAGAAGCTGAAGCGCTCCCACATTTCCGTCAGGAACAGGACGTACAGGCCGCGGGGATGGCCTTCAGTGGGCACGGCTGAGCTCCTCCAGCGTACCGCACCGCCGCACAGAGGCTGTCGTGCGTTTTTTTCTGCTGCCAAGTATGTTATTATTCAACATTATATATTATAATTAAATCTTTGTATTTAGTGATTTTGCAGAAAGTGTACAGCCAGCAGATCCGCGCCTTGGGCAGTATCATCCGGCATGGTGGACGTCGGACGAAATGCCAGGGGCGGGTTTTGCATAGTCATATTGACTCAGCAGGAGGAGATGAATCGATGTTAACAAGCGAGCCGCGAGTCCGCAGGCCCGCGGCAGGCCGCGCCCTGATCAGCGTAGTGGCTGCCTGGTGCCTGGCCTGTCCTGCGCCGGCCCAGGAAACGTCCGCTCAGGACCAGGCAGAGGTTACGCCTGTGCCGCAGCCCGAGATCGTGGAGGTTATCGGGACCACTCCGATAACCGGTGTGGGTCAATCCGTCGATCGGTTTCCCTACCAGGTGCAGACCATCTCCTCGGAGGATCTGCAGCGCTCGCTGAGTTCCAGTTTTACTGACTATGCCGAGCGACACCTGGGCAGTGTATCGATCAGCGAAGCGCAAAACCATCCGCGCCAGCCTGATCTATTTTACCGCGGCTTTGTGCTCTCCCCGCTGTTGGGTTTGCCGCAGGGACTTTCGGTTTACCAGGACGGGGTGCGTATCAACGAGATCTTCGGCGACACCATGAACTGGGATCTGCTCCCGGAGGCTGCTATCGATCGCGTCAGTGTGATCGGCGGCAGCAATCCCCTGTTCGGTCTGAATACGCTCGGCGGGGCGCTGTCCCTGACCACCAAGGACGGCTTCCGGCACGGCGGCCACCGCCTGCAGCTGGACGGTGGTTCTTTCGGTCGCGGCTCGGCGCAATTTGAAAGCGGGGGCAACAGCGGAATGGCCAACGTCGGCTCCGTGGGTTACTTTGTGGCCGGCAATTATTTTCATGAAGATGGTTGGCAGGATGAGTCCGAGTCGGATATCAACAACCTGTTCGTTTCCCTTGATTACCGCAGTGTTGATGAAGACAGTTCGCTGGGCCTGGATTATACCTACGGCGGTACCGAACTGATCGGCAATGGTCCGGCGCCGGTGGAACTGCTGCAGGCCGAGGGCCGCTCATCTGTCTTCACTACCCCCGACATCACGGAAAACAATCTGCACTTTGCCAACCTGATGGGGATGCACTGGATTACCCCGCAGCTCCAGGTTTCCGGTAACCTGTACTTTCGCAGCAATGACACCGAGGCATTAAACGGAGACGGCACCGAGTTCGGCAGTTGCTCCTTCACTGAATTCGGAGCCATGCCGGCGCCGTCCCTGTGCGCAGAAGATACGCTCGGTAATTTGCGTGCGGACGTGAATGCATTCATGGCCGAGAACCCGGGGCTCCTGGGTATCGATGACGACACGCTGGCCCTTGAGTTGTTGCAAGCCCGGTCGGTACTGGCCCCGGACGTTGTGCCCCAAATAGACGATTTCGCAGATCGCCTCAATAACGCGCTGATCGAGGATCAAGACGGCATGACGGTCACTGCGCTGCAGGCAGACGGGAGCACCGAACGGGATGCCATTCAAAACCTGAGCATGCGCGAGCAAAGAGGTTACGGTGGCACCGTACAGGCTACCTCCCTTTATTCCATCGCCGGCCGGCAGAACCAGTTTGTCCTGGGCGGTGCGTACACGGAAGGTCGGGTAGACTTTGTCTCTACCGTTGAGGTCGGCACGCTGGACGATAACCGCCGGGTCGGCGGCACGGGTCTGTTCATCCCGGAGGAGGGCACCGGGCTGGAAGGACGCACGCGCACCTTCTCTGTCTACTTGCAGGATTCCCTGGAACTGTACCAGGACCTGTACTTTATGCTGGCAGCCCGCTACAACCACACCCGCATCAGTCTCAGCGATCGTGGCGGGCAATCCCCGTTTACCGCTCCCCGGGAAGATTTGAACGGACGCCACAGTTTCTCGCGCGTCAATCCGGTGGTTGGCCTCAGCTACGTCTGGTCGCCGGGGCTGTCGTTATACGCCAGCTACAATGAGTCTTCCCGTGCTCCGACGCCGATCGAACTGGTTTGCGCCGATGCCGAAGCGCCGTGCAGCCTGCCCAATGCCTTTCTTGCCGACCCGCCATTGGAGCAGGTTGTGCTGCGCGGCGTGGAGACCGGCGCCCGTGGCAGCCTGGGCGCAGCGTTGTCCTGGAACCTGGGCCTGTACTATACGCAGAACGAGGACGACATCATCTTTCAGAGCACGGGAGGCATCAGCTCCAACGAAGGCTTCTTTGCCAATGTCGGCGATACCCGGCGTTGGGGCGGAGAATTGGGACTGAGCGGGAGTTGGCGGCGGCTGGGTTGGGGCTTGAACTACGGTTACGTGCGCGCCACTTATGAGGATGAATTTCAAGTCAGCAGTCCCAATCATCCGTTTGCCAATGATGACAATGAAGGACTGTTTAGCGTGAGTTCCGGCGATCGCATTCCCGGGATCCCCGAACACTCCGTCAAAGCCAGGCTGGAATTGGATTGGACCAAGAGCCTGCGCATCGGCACCAGCTCCAGCTACTATTCCGACCGCTTCCGGCGCGGAGACGAGGCCAACCTGGATGAAGAGTTGGAAGATTATTTCCTGACCAGCGTGTACGCCGATTATCGGCCTGGCGACGTCGTCAGCTTCTTCCTGAAGATTGATAACGTATTCGATACCAACTATGAAACCTTCGGCCTCTACGGCGAGCCCGATGAGGTGCTGGGCGCAGGGTTTGAAAACCCCCGTTTCGTCTCTCCCGGACGCGAGCGCTCCCTGGTGATCGGACTGCGCGTCTCCATCTGAGCGCGCACCGAACCGGCACCACCCGTTGAGGGAAGGCGCGGCGTCGGTGCGCAGCCGGCCGTTGCCGGAAGCCGGTTCCGAACTACGGGCCTAAGCGGCGCCCCCCCCGGCCGCTTCGGCGATACGCGGCGTGGCGTATCGGCGGCAGGGCAGGATTTCCGCCCAGTAGTTGGCCCAGTGCGCTAGTCGTTCACGGCTTGCGTTCACGGTTCGTGGTGAAGCATATCAGCCAATTTTAGAAGGCTTTCCCCTGTATAGGGTGATTTTGGGCCAATAAAAACTCTTTGTTAACAATTTGTCATTGGTCTTGAAAAGTCATTATAATTCCTAATAGTTAAAGTGCTTTGGGAAAGTATTTTTCCAGGCCGAGGAGGCTCGCTGGAAGAGCTCCCTTGCTGAGTACATCAAGAAATACGAAGGCAATGTAGACGCGATGAAGGATGCCATCTCTATTGATGCGGCGATCCCCGGATGGGACAGCTCCCGCACGTTATAATTGGCGTTATGGCAAAGGAGAAAGAAGTGCTTCACGAGACTTTTGACGGGCTCGTCGGTCGCGCCGTGTGTTTGCTGCTGTTCGGTCTGGCGTTGAGCCTGCTCGCAAGGATGCCCATCCCGCTAACTACGGATGTCTACAAGTATCGGGGCGACCAGATAGCCATTAACCCTCAAGATGCCGATGCATATAAAAATCGCGGTATTGCAAAGTATGCCTTGGGCGACCGTGAAGGGGCGATCGCGGATTACGACCAGGCGATAGCCATTAACCCTCAACATGCGAAGGCATATTACAATCGCGGTATTGCAAAGTATTCCCTGGGCGACCGTGAAGGGGCGATCGCGGATTACGACCAGACGATAGCTATTAACCCCCGTTATTCCTGTGCATATAACAATCGCGGAGGTGCAAAAAATGCCCTGGGCGACCATAAAGGAGCAATCGCGGATTACGACCAGGTGATAGCCATTAACCCTCAACATGCGAAGGCATATTATAATCGTGGTATTGCAAAGGAAGCCCTGGGCGACCGTGAAGGAGCGATCGCGGATTACGACCAGGCGATAGCTATTAACCCTCAATATGCGAAGGCATATTATGATCGCGGTATTGCAAAGGAAGCCTTGGCGCCCGTGAAGGAGTGATCGCGGATTATGACCAGGCGATAGCCATTAGCCCTCAACATGCGAAGGCATATTATAATCGCGGTATTGCAAAGGAAGCTCTGGGCGACCGTGAAGGAGCGATAGCGGATTACGACCAGGCGATAGCCATTAACCCTCAACATGCGAAGGCATATTATAATCGTGGTATTGCAAAGGAAGCCTTGGGCGACCGTGAAGGAGCGATAGCGGATTACGACAAAGCCTCCGAACTCGACAAACAGGAATAAGGAAGGGGATGAGCGGAATGTTTAGTATGGATCAGTCAAAAGAAATGCTGCACGAGACTTTGTGGTATTACACAAGTTCTCAGGGCGCTTTGGACTACGAGAAACTTTGCAAGCTCCTTTGGGCCCTTGACTAGCCGTTCACGGTGCGCCTTGCGTCTTGCGTTGGCGGTGACCGCAGGCTATGATCGTTTTTTCACCCATTGTACGGATGCCTCCCACCGGGGAGGCCGAAACGAGTCTAACGAGTCTTAAGAAAAATGGTAAAAATCCGCCTGTCCCGGGGCGGTGCTTGTATGCGCCCCTTCTACCACGTCGTAGTCATCGACAGCCGCCGCAGTCGAGACAGTCGCTGCATTGAGCGCATCGGGTTTTTCAACCCGATCGCCACGGGTAAAGAGCAGCGTTTGAAGATCGACGTGGAGCGCGTAGATTCCTGGATCAAGCAAGGAGCCCAGCTCTCCGGGCGCGTCTCCCAGCTGGTGCGGGAACAGCGGGCTACGGCGGCCTGAGGCCGGCCAGCGCCGCAGTGCTGCGGACCTTGCAGGGTATGCAGTGGACGGCCCCGGCCGGTCGAGCGACGCGGGTGACGCGGTTGCCGGACGTTTCGTTGTCTTAGGCAGCATCAGCGGCATCTACGGGGTACGCGGGCGGGTGCGCGTCCGCTCCTACACGCAGCCGCCGCAGAAGCTGGCGGATTACCTCCCCTGGTGGAGCCGGTCCGGCGCTGCCGGGCATTGGCGTCCGCTGCCGGTAGGCACGGTGTGCCGCACGCGCAGCGGCCTGCAGGCGGAGCTGGAAGGGATCCAGGACCGCGACCAGGCGCGCCGCCTGATCGGCCTGGAACTCGGCGTCCCCCGGGCGCAACTGCCGCCACTGTCGCCGGGGGAATTTTACTGGTGCGATCTGCTTGGGCTGCAGGCCCTCAACTGCAATGGTGAAGCGCTCGGTCGAGTGACGCGCATTCTGCAGACCGAAGCCCACGGCGTGCTGCAGATCGACGGTTCCCGCGAATACCTGGTCCCGCTGCTGCTGCGCAGCCACGTGCAGGAAGTGAACCTGGAAGCGGGCACCATTCGGGTCAACTGGCAGGAGCCTGGCTGATGTTGCGCATTGCCGTTGTCAGTCTGTTCCCGCGCTTTTTTGAACTTTGCCCCGAGTACGGTATCATAGGCCGCGCGCTGCGCCGCTCGGTGCTGGAGTTGCGGACCTGGAATCCGCGCGATTATGCCGAGGATCGGCAGCGCAGCGTCGACGACCGACCCTACGGCGGTGGCCCCGGCATGGTGCTGATGGTGCCGCCGGTGCGTGCGGCCATCCGTGCCGCGCGGGCCTGGCTCGGTGCCGATGCCGTTACGCTGTACCTGAGTCCGCAGGGCCGGCGGCTGGACCAGGCGGGCGTGCTGGAGCTTTCCCGGTGCCCCGCGCTGCTATTGCTGGCAGGGCACTACGAGGGCATAGACGAGCGCCTGATCCAAATGGAAGTGGACGAGGAATGGTCGATTGGTGACTATGTGCTGGGCGGGGGCGAGTCCGCCGCGCTGGTGCTGATGGATGCCGTCGTGCGCTGGCTGCCGGGCACGCTCGGGGACGCCGATTCTGCCGGGCAGGACTCGTTTTGCGGCGGCTTGCTGGAATATCCGCATTACACCCGGCCCCGGCAGATCGAAGGCCGCGGGGTGCCCGAGGTTCTGTTGAGCGGAGATCACGAGCGCATCCGCCGCTGGCGCTCGATGCAATCCCTGGGGCGGACCTGGCGGCGGCGCCCGGATTTGCTGGGCGCCTTGCGCCTGAGCAGCGAGCAGCGCCTGCTGCTGCAGGCATACATCAAGAGAGACAGGGAAAGCGGCAGCGCGGAGTAGACGTCAATGCACAAACTGGTACAAGAACTGGAACAACGGGAGCAGGCCGGCAGCGACCGGCAGAACCTGCCGCAGTTTTATCCGGGTGACACCGTGGTGGTGCGGGTGCGCATCCGGGAAGGGGAGCGCGAGCGCCTGCAGACTTTTGAAGGTGCCGTCATCGCCCGCCGCAACCGTGGCCTGAGATCCTCCTTCACCGTGCGCAAGATCTCTTACGGAGAGGGAGTGGAGCGGGTCTTTCACATTTACAGCCCGGTCATCGACAGCATCGAAGTCAAACGCCGCGGTCGGGTGCGGCGCGCCAAGCTGTATTACCTGCGCGAGCGCAGGGGCAAGGCATCAAGGATCAAGGAGAAGATCCGTCGCGCCGGCGATGCCAAGTGACGGGGGCGGTGCCGAATCAGAAGCAGAAAGTCCAGTATTACGAGAGTTATGTGCCTACGCCGGCAGGCATGGTATGCCTGCAGGTCAACCGGGATGGGCACTTGTGCCATCTCAGCTATGAGAAGGGGAAAAAGCCCGCCACTGCGCCGGACGTGGCGAGCCGTCGCATCGTCGATGCCCTGCAGCAGTATTTCGAGCAGCCCTGCGGCTTCGATGACCTGCTGTTAGCGCCGGCGCCCACCAGGAAGCATCAAAGGGTGCGCTCAATGCTGCTCCGGATCCCGCCCGGGTCCGTGCGCAGTTATGGAGAACTGGCGCATCAGTTAGGTCATAAAGGAGCCCGCGGCGTAGGCCTCATCTGTGCCCGCAATCCGATACCGATCATAGTGCCGTGCCACCGGGTGATCGCCAGTGATGGCGGCCTGGGAGGTTATGCTCCTGGGCTGGAGATCAAGCGCCGCCTGCTGGAATGGGAAGGCATCAAATTCAATGCGCAGGGGCTTGTGATCCAGTAGCTGCACCTGCCTGCACGCCGTCCGCTGAAAATCTTCCGTCATCGACAGGCAGTCGGCTCTGCTCCGGCCGCTCGCCCGGTCCGCACAGTATCCATCATCCCGCCGCCGCCGACTGACTTTAGGTTTGCCCGGCGTCATCGGGCAGGTTCCGCCCGCCGATGACTGACGCGCCCCCCAGTCTCGATCAGGTCGATCGTTTTCTGGACCTGCTGTGGTTGGAGCGGGGATTGAGCCTGAATACGCTGACGGCCTATCGTGCCGACCTCCGGGCTTTTGCCCGCTGGACGCAGCAGCAGAACGGCGACCTGCTCAGCGTCGGGAGCGCGCAGATCCTCTCCTACCTCGCTTCCCCGGCTGCCGGTTCCATGCGCACCCGTGCCCGGCGCCTGTCGTGTCTGCGTAATTTTTATGCGCACCTGCTGCGCCAGGGCATCCTGCAAAGCGACCCCACCTCCCGCATCGGTTCTCCGTCCATCGGCCGCCCGCTGCCGACGTCCCTGACCGAGGCGGACGTGGAGCGCCTGCTGCGGGCACCCGATCCCGGCACTGCCCGCGGCCTGCGCGACCGCGCCATGCTGGAAGTGCTGTACGCGACCGGGTTGAGGGTTTCCGAGTTAGTCGGCCTGCGCATGGACAGCATTGATCTGAAGCAGGGCCTGGTCCGCGTGATCGGCAAAGGCGACAAGGAGCGCCTGGTGCCGTTGGGCGACCCCGCCGTAGGCTGGTTGCGGGACTACCTGCGCCAGGCGCGCCCCGAATTATGTGGTCCGGACCCGGGCTCCGCCCTGTTTCCCGGTCGTTCCGGGCAGGCCATGAGCCGCCAGGGTTTCTGGCATATCGTCAAGCGTTATGCGTACCAGGCGGAACTGGACAAGACGATCTCTCCGCACGTACTGCGCCACGCCTTTGCCACGCACCTGGTCAACCACGGGGCAGACCTGCGCGTGGTGCAGTTGCTGCTGGGACACCAGGACATCTCTACCACCCAGATCTACACGCACGTAGCCGCTGAACGCCTGAAAACCCTGCACAGCAAACACCATCCCCGCGGCTGAGGGCTACCTGCCGTCGTCCAGTGCCGGCCTGCACCGGGTCGAACAGGAAAAACGAACAGGACAGGTGCTAATCTTCCGGCATCGGTACAGTGCAACGGTATGATTCCAGGAAATAAAGCAATGCCAATAAAAATGTTCAGTACATGAAACAAAATCGTTTCCGCCTGACTTCCGGTCGGTGCAGGTGGAAGGACTTCGGAGCGCTTTTCATTCATGCCCGTGCAGCGCGGAACGCGGTAAAGGAACGGCCTGCGCGGCAACGAAAAGCTCCGCCCTGCAAGTGGCTCCACTTTGGCAAGGAGGGCGGGCCGGTCGCGGTAGTTGAGGTCTGCTACTGCTGTAGTCTACCGGCGGACGCCGCGCAGGCCGCGCTTACCACCGGTATTTGTTGTACAGATGCGGATGGGCCCAGTGCCTGTCATTCAACCACTCCGGCACTGTTTTGTAATTTGCCAGGGAAAAATGATACACCTGCCAGGGGTGGCCGTCCCGTTCGCATTCGAGCAGGTGGCACATGCCCAGCGCCAGAAAATGCTCGCGCCGCCAGCGGGCGTGTGCCCGGCCCGGCTCGGTCGGCGGACAATGGACAATCAGCAGCGGGTCGGCATGCAGGTCGCGCAATCTCCCGAGCAACTGCCGCAGCGGTCGCTGCGGCCATTGCTCCAGCTCTCCGACCAGCAGAGCCAAGTCATAGCGGCCCTGGATGGCATCCGGCGGTGTGACCGGCTCGATTCGACTGTGGACCGTGGCCCCGGCCTCGGTCAGCAGCTGCTGGGCCTCTGCGCCTACCGCCAGTACCCGCTGTGGCTGCAGGCGAGCGACGAAATCCTTCAACCATTCGGTGCAGTTTTTCATTGCTTTCTCCCCCTCTGGGGTGGTGCGGATGGCCTCCCGGAACTTTCCCTGGGGACCTGGGCGGCCCGCAAGTGCGTTCCGCGCAGAGTGGCCGGCTGGTTCTATGGGCCTGGATCGTGGATTATCCGCCGATCGCTGATCTTTCGTGCGGTGCTCGGATCCGCCGGGCAGGCGCGTCCCCTGCGCGCGAGGTATTTTCCGAGTGAAACCGGACTGGCTACAGGATTATAATGCAGGGATTACCCCAAAGGGGAGTGCCGGGGACGAATGAAAGGAGAGCGCCTACAGGTGATGCTTTGGCGGTTGTGTGTCTGCATGAAGAGGCAGAGAAAGCCTGTTTCAGAGATTTTGCTTGCGACGGAATACTGATCCGATACGGGCTGCGGGCGCCCTGCTGACAGCCCTTATTTTAGGTTCAAGATGCTTTAAGCGGTCTATTTCGTATAGATTTCAGCAGGTATTTATACATATTTTCATGGCGCATATTGAAGCGAAACTCGCACTCTTTCAAGCGGTAATAAAACATCTGTTTGTGAATACCCCGAAAGCGGGCAAGGCGCACCTTGCACCGCCCCCGGAAGTTCTCAATTCCGTCGCTATAAACCGCCATCTGCTTACTGGTCCGGCCCTCGATAATCGGCAGGATTTCAGCCATAGAGCAGTTTTTAACCACCTGCGTATACACCTTGCCGCCACGCTTGGACATGCCGAACACCGGCGTTTTCCGAGCGGCACCGCGCCCGCGCCCGCCGCGTACCCGGCGGGGCCCGAAGTAGCTTTCATCCAACTCAACCGCGCCCTCGTCAAAGGGGCTGGCGCGCTCGCATTCATGGGCGACGTGTGGTCTGATATGATGGAACAAACGGTTTGCCGCAGGGCGGCTGATCCCGGCGATTTGGGCGACTTTGCAAGCCTCGATATCGAGGCAAAACAGGCGCAGAATCTGGCAGAATTTCGCCTCAAAGTATCTTGAACCTTATTTTATAATGGACAATCCTCAAGGTTCTTCCTCTTCCGTCTTTATGGCGGGCGCCACGGCGGTGCGGGAGTTGGTTCGGCGCGTGCTCACTGTCAGTGCGGTGCTGGTTACGCTGGTGGTGGTGGTGCTGCTGATTTTTCGCTTTTCCTGGCTGTACCTGGGCGGCCGGGAGGTGCGGGTGCAGGAATTGCTTGGCAATTATTTGCAGCGTCCGGTGCAGATTGAGTCCCTGAACGCGAGTTGGCACGGCTGGGATCCGCAGCTGGATCTGTCCGGCATTACGCTGCCCTCCTCGGATCCGGAACTGCCGCCGGTGCAGATACAACAGCTGCATCTGCGCCTGTCCCTGCTGTCGCTGTTGATCAGCGATAATCCGTTCATCCGCGGTGCCTATGTCGATGGTGTGCAACTGAGTCTGCCGGCGCCATCGGTGTCACTGCCGACTTCTCTTGACGTTATGGTTCCGTCCGTTGAAGCGGCTGACCCGCAGGGTGCGCCGAAAGAGGTGTTGGCATTGGCATCGTTACTGCGGCAAATCCAGATTCTGCACGTGCGAAACATCCAGCTCAGCTGGTTGCGCTCTTCCGGCGACGTGCTGCAGTGGCCTGACCTGGAGCTGGCCGAGCTGCACTATCGGCATCGCTTTCGCAAGCATCATCTGCAGATCCAGGTGCAGCCACCGCCCAGCCATGCGCAGGCACTGCAGTTTAGATTCAGTTGGCAGGGCGACCCGCTCCTGGGTGAGCAGCCCGTGCAGATTTACGCGCAGGGGCAGGAAGTGCAACTGGAGTCTTGGCTGCAGCAGGATCCAGTGCTGCTGGAAGCCAGCGGCCTGCACTTGGATTCCGCGCGTTTTGACCTGGAAGGGTGGGGTAGTTGGCGGGCCGGCAAGCTGCGCTGGATGCGCCTGCGCACACTGGGAGACATAACCTTGGACACCGGCGGCAAGAGCCTGCAAGTGCAGGACCTGGCGGCCTGGTGGAGCATCGATCAGCGCCGTGCCGGGGGCAGGTATTGGGGGCTGAAGGTGGATCGCATGCACACCGACGCCGCGGTCTGGCCGGCTTTTGCGCTTCGGGCTCTGCAGTACCCGGACGGCCGGCGTTGGGATGCGCACCTGAGCCGTTTTCCGCTGGACCGGCTGCACGGCTTGCTGCCCTTTCTGCCCCCGTTGCCGCAGCAGGAGCAGCAATGGTTGCAGGCGCACGAATTCAGCGGTGAATTGCGCGATCTGCGCGCCCGCCTGCATCTGCCTGCAGGGGCGCAGCCCAAGTTCGCGCTGAATTTGGAGCTGGCCGACGTTGCCTTGCGCGGGGAACAGGTATATCAATGGGACGGGCTGCAGGGGCGCCTGCGCTTTGGCACGCGCGGCGGGGCGGCGGAGTTGCAATCCGGCCCGGTGGAGATCGATCTGCCTCGACTGCTGGCCCATCCGCTGGACTTGGAAACAATGGAGTTTCGGTTGGCCTGGTTCGGGTGGGATACGGATCAGGCCCGTGTTCTCGTACAGCCGATACAGGCGCAAGTAGACGGGGGAAAGGTAGAACTTCATGCCGATCTGCAGTGGCGGGACAAAGCCCTGAGCGGAGCTGGACTATTCCTTAAAATGAAAGATTTGCCGGTACAGACGGTGACCAAGCGGTTGCCGCTCACTCTGCCGGACGTTGTCCATCAGACCGTGCAGCAAATCCTTCCCTCCGGAAACGTGGATCAAGGCACCTTGCTCTACCGCCATTCCATTCAGGAAGGCAAGCGCGTTGACTATGACAGGGTGGACCGCTTCCAGTTTTACGCGGAACTGGTTGACGCCGAAATCAACCTGGGAGCTCCGGTGCCTCCGCTGCAGCAAGTGCATGGCTGGGTGCTGTTCGACGGATTTTCGCTGCAGGCTGGAATGGATAACGGGCTCTGGCTGCATTCCTCCGTCGCCGGGACACAGTTGCAGTATGCCGATCTGAGAAAGCCTCGCCTGCAAGGGCAGCTGTACCTGGCCGGTGACCTGAAAGACGTGCATCAATTGCTGGCGGTCAGCGGGATGAGCAGGTCGCACGGGTGGAACTATGCGGGCGATCAACAACTCGTGCTGGACGTTGCGCAGGACGCGGAGCGCAAATTCGTGCTCCATTCGGGGAAGATGCAGATCGAAGGAGGCACATTGCATAACGATAAAGACTGGGGACTGCGCGAGATCGTCGGAGAGTTGCAGATCGATGACGGTGTTTTGCGGGCGCGTGAGCTGCAAGCTCGCTACCAGGGCTTCCCGGTGCATCTGGACCTGGATCTTCAATTGGATCCATCGTCTCCGGCATTGCAGTTTGCGTTGCGCGGGAATGCCGATGCGACCGCCATCAGGGAGGAGTTGCACTGGCATTGGCCTGAAGCAGGCCCGGTGCTGGATCGCCTGGCCGGCGCACTGTCGGGAGAAACCGGGTGGCAGGCCGAACTGCACTATCAGCCGCAGCAGGATGACCGATTGGCCGCCTGGGATATGAAGGTGCGCTCTGATCTCTCTGGCCTGCGCATCGATCTGCCTGCTCCGCTGGGCAAGGCGGAGGCGTCGCCTATTGACAACATGCAATTGAAGTTACGGTACCAGGAGGGTTCCCTGCACACGGCTGCGCTGGACTACGACGGGATACAGCTGCTCTGGGAGTCAGGCTTGGCTGCGGACGAGGCTCAATCGGGTTGGCAATTGCACGGCGAGATGCCGGAATTTTCGATGGCGGGGTGGAGCGAGTGGCTTACCTCCGGGGAGCCGATGTGGTCGGATGAAGAGCAGGGCTTCGCCGGTGGCGGGAGCCATTTGCAGCTCGACTTGAAGGTTTCCCGCCTGGAACTGTTCGGCAATGATTATACGAATCTGACGATCAAGAAACTGGATACAGCGACGCAAGCGCAGATCCGTTTACACAGCGATCAGTTGATCGGAGCACTCTCTATTCCTCCGCAGGATGACGCCGGGCACAAGTCTCCCTGGAAGCTGGATATTGAGCATTGGTATTTGCCCGAGGCAGCGGCAAAAGAAGAGGGCGAATCGGATTGGGTACGGAACCGTGCACCATCCCGGGAGGACAGCGAGCGCCCCCAGGTCGATCCGCGCCGGATACCGGAGTTGGACGTACGTATTGAGCAGATACACCAGGGCGATGAGCTGTTGGGCAGTGTGCAGTTGCAGTCTCGGAAGCAGCCGCAGGGGCTGGATTTCCCTGTTTTTGAACTGCAGGGAGAAGGTCTGAGCCTGAACGGCTCGGGCTCCTGGCTGCTACTGCCGGAAGGCATACAGACGGCGCTGCGCCTTGATATCAAGGCGGATGTGTTCAACTCGCTCTCAAGGTTGTTGGGCGAGCACTCCGACGTGATTGTAGATGGGGGCGGCGCTCTCAGCCTGGATATGCGCTGGCCGGGCTCTCCCGCCGACTACCAGCTCTTGCAGATGGAGGGCAGCCTGAACGTGGATTTAGGCAAAGGCCAGCTGAACTTCGGATCAGGCGGCACCTGGCTGCTGGGTCTGCTCAATCTGAATGGCTTGCTGCGTTTTATGGCGTTGGATTTCTCTCAACTGCTCAGCAATAAAGTGAAATTCGACAGCATCAAGGGAACCTTCGATTTGCAGGACGGAAATGCACACACTCAAGACTTGAAGCTGATCGGCCCCACGCTGGACATGCACCTGACAGGCCGCAGCGGACTCATGGAGCAAGACTACGATCAGTCCGTTACCGTAGTTCCTCATCTGTCCGATAGTCTCCCATGGGTCAGCCTGATATTCGGCCCGGCCGGGATCGGCGCCGGGCTCACCTGGCATATCTTCGGAGAGTGGAGCGGCATTCCGCAGCGCATGGACCAGGTCTTTATGCGCAAGTACCGGATCACCGGCAGTTGGGAGGAGCCGCAGGTCGAGTCTGAATACCCGGACACTGCGTCCGCTGAAGATGCTGCCGGCCCGGGCTCCGTACTGCAGGATGTGCTGAGTCCGAAGCGCTGATCAGGTGGCGGACGGCGTCTGTGAACTCCCGGCAGCGTCCGGTCAGGGATGGGCGAATACGTGAAAGAATAAAATCATCGCCGAGGCCACTGTCATCCCGACGCCCAACTCGACCAGCATGATGCCCAGATGCTGTCCGCCTATCGGCAGCGCGTCATAGTCGAGGAAGGCACCGCCACCGGCGATGCAGACCAGCCCCACGCCGATGTACAGCAAAAGCCCCAGAGACATGAACAGCCGCAGGGTAGCGAGGGGCAAAATCTTCTGTGCCCGGCGCAGGCCGGCGATCAACCCGTACAGCACCAGGCCGGAGGCAAACACGACGCCGGCCTGGAAGCCGCCACCGGGACCGTAGTCTCCGTGAAACTGTATATACAGCCCGAACAGCAGGATCATCGGCAGCAGGAGCCGGGCGATGATGCGCAATACTAGGTGATGCTCCATGGCTCCCTATTGGGGTTTTACCGCGGCAGCGCGCCGGCGGCCGCGTCCAATCAAGGCCAGCACCCCCACGCCCGCGGTGTAGATCACAACCAACTCGCCTAATGTGTCATAGCCGCGGTAACTGGCTAACACCGAGGTGACCACGTTCGGCACCTGCAGTTCGCTGCCGCTGCCTTCCAGGTAATAGGGGCTCAGATAGCTGTTTACCGGTGAGGACGGGTCCCCAAAGCCCGGCAGGTCCCAGGAGCCGTAGCAAAGCAGGGCCGCGCACAGTGCGCATACTGGCAGCGCCGGCCATAATTTTCGCCGCGGTGCGTGCACTGCCGGGTCTGCGGGTGTATCGCTTCCCGTCAGCGCCAGGCAACTGACGAACAGCACGACCGAAATTCCGATCCCAACCACTGCCTCGGTCAGGGCGACGTCCACCGCGTTCAGCGAGACGAACAGCGCTACCGAAAACAGGCTGAAGATTCCCGCCAGCACGACAGCGGCGAAGAGTCCGCGCGAGATATTGATTTGCAATGCAGTCAGCACCATCAACGGCGGCAGCACCCATTGGATCAGAGCTTCGATGGGGGCGCTCCTTTTTCAGGCAGCTGAATCGGCAGCCTGCCGTGCAGTGCCGCCTTGGCCAGTGCGTGTGAGGCGGTAGGGCTGGTGAGCAGGATGAACAGCAGGATCAGCATCAGCTTCAACGTGGTCAGTCCCCAGCTGGAGTACAGCATCAGTCCACCCAGCAGCAGGATGGTGCCCAGCGAGTCCGTTACGCCTGCCGCGTGTAGCCGGGTATAAAAATTCGGCAGCCGCAGCAGACCAATCCCGCCGATCAGTATAAAAATGCCGCCCGCCGCCATCAGCACTGACGCGAGCGTCTGCAGCAGTGTCATCACAGCTCCGGTTCTACGACTTCATCCGCGGAGCCACGAGCCATGTCCCGGTACTCAAAGAATTTCAGCACTGCCAGCGTGCCGATAAAATTCATCAGCGCATATACCAGCGCTATATCCAGGAAATCCGGTCGGTCGGTGCTAAAGCCGTGCAGCACGATAATCAGCACCGTGATCGTGCCCATCGTGTTGGCCGCCAGCAGCCGATCATATAGCGTCGGGCCGCGCAGGGCTCGCAGCAGTACCAGCATCAGCGCTGCCAGCACGCACAGCATGGCCGCGCTCAAGTTCTCCTCTCCTCCAGCACTGCCACCCTGCGCTCCATCTCTCCGCTCTCCAGTACCTCGGACTCGCCGCTCAAGGCGTGGACTTCTACGTGATCCGAGTCTATCTGGACCGTAACCGTGCCCGGCGTCAGCGTAATCGAGTTGGCATAAATCATTCTGCGCAAGTCATCTTCCAGCTTGCAGGGCAGGCTCAGCAGGCGCGGTCGAATGGGCAACTGCGGCGATAGAATGCGCCTGCTGACGTCCAGGCTGGATTTGACGATCTGCCATAACAGCCATCCCCAGTAAGGCGCCAGCGCAAATACCCGCAACCGGTAGGGGTGCTCCTCGGGATCGATCATCTCCATGCGCAGCGTCAGCCAAAGCACCAGGCTGATTGACAGCACGCCCAGCCCGAGCAACAAAAGCTCCGCCCGCCCGGACAAACTTAACCATAGCACCGAAAGCGCCACACACAGGCTCAGCATTGAAACAGCATGCCGGGAGCGCCAGCGCTTTCCTGCCTCATTCACGAGGGTTGACTTTCCACGCCGTGCGCAGTTAACCGCCGCCGCGCAGGAAGTGCCGGTCGAATTGCCGCAGGAAAGCTTGCATCTCCTCCTCCGGGCAATCCGGAAACTCCAGGCTGATTTCCATGACCGAAAACTGCAGCACCCCCAGCTTTCTGTCCTCGCCGGCATGAAAACGGATGTAGACGGTGCCCAGCGAGGCATTCACTACGGCGTGGTCTTCTTCCAGCCGCCAGTCGTAGCCGCTCATTGCGTTGGGCAGCAGGCGCAGCCATTCCTGCCGGGTCAGGCTCATGCTGCGCTGAAAGCGACGCACCGGCGTGCCTGACGACGTTGGGCGCGGGACGCCCGGGTTCACTGCGCGCAAGCTTCCGCAAGGGCGTTGTCATCCGTGTCCTGGCAGCGAGCGAGACAATGGCCAGCGCCTTTCCTGCCGCGGGGCATCAGCAGGCTGCCGGAGAGACGGGCGGCATGAACCCGGCGCAGGGCCGGCAGCGCGGCTCTGCCCGTTGCCGTGGGCCGGCGCGGGTAGAGCAGGGTTGCACAGGGAAACGTTCAGCCACCGGCAACGGGCGGCCAGATTGCCAGGGTATCGCCTTCCCGAAAGGGGGTGCGGGCGCGCTCGTCAGGATTCAGGTAGATCCCGTTCAGCAGCACCAAGTGCGCCAGGTGTTCCGGGATCTGGTAGCGATCTATGATCTCGGCGGGGGTGCTGTCGTCCGAGACCTGGAGCTCCATTACGCGATCATTTGCTTCCGGCGGCAAGTAACTGCCCAGGGAGGCATACAGTTTCAGCCGGATGCGCTTGCTCATCTCCGATATGCCTCAAACGTACTTTTTTGCGATCGCTCCGGCAAAGGTTCTATGCCAACAGCATCCCGGCATTGTGTCCAATCGCCTGCGTGCATCCCAAATAGGCTTCCATGATTTTGCTCGGATCCCGCATCAGGGATTCCTTCCACTTGCCAAGTCGCACTCGGGCTTGGATCAAGCCGCGCAATACGCCAACGTGCGGGATAATCCCAATCGCCTGGGCGCCTACCAACTGCTCCTCCTGGAATTGCAGGTTCAGGTAGCGATATCGGGATTCATCGTACAGCGCCGCGGAATCCCCGCCCTTTACCCCCTGCCACAACCCGAAGGAATTGGAGACCAGCCCCAGCGTGTCGAGCACGTTCATGTTTACGCTGCCCGGGTGCAGCACCCTGCGTCCGGTCATGTTCAGGGCGGCGATGCGCCCATGCTCGGCCGCAGTCGGTTGAATGGCCTGCACGCTGTACTCTCCGGTGGAAAAATCCTTGCCCTGGCAGACGTCGCCTGCTGCGTAAATGCTGGCCTGGTTGCTTTGCAGATACTGATTGACCAGCACGCCAAAATCCGTGTTCACGTCGCTGTCTTGCAGGAAATCAATTTGAGGCTTCACGCCGGTGGCGCAGATGACCAGGTCTGCCGGCAGCGTCTTGCCGTCTTGCAGGTAAACCGCCAGGTTCGATCCCGCCTGTTGGATCCGCTCTATCCTGGTCGACGTGTGCACCTGCACGCCCTTATCGATGCACCATTTTTTGAGTAGTCCGCCCGCCTTTTGATCCAGCATGCGCGGTACCATGCGGTCTCCCATTTCCACTACGGTCAGCTGGCTGCCGCGCCGTACCAGCGCCTCAAGCAGGATGCAGCCGATGAAGCCGGCTCCCATCAATACGACTCGGGAGCCCTTGCCGGCGCGCCGGGCGATCTCCCGACTGTCCTGCAGCGTCCAGCAGCACAGTACGCCTGGTAGTTTCGCTCCTTCGATAGGCGGACGCAAAGCCACCGAACCGGTGGCGATCAGCAGCCGGTCAAAGGACAGCGTGTCTCCTCCCTTCAAGTGAACCTGGCGCGTGGCCGATTCCAGGCGGGTCACGCGATCCTGCAGCAAACGGATCCCGAGTTTGTCGTAGTATTCCTGACCGGAGCGCAAATGCGCGCCTTGTTCCTGGATCCGCCCGCTCAGGTAATAGGGCAGTGCCATGCGGGAGTAGGGAGGCTCTGATTCCTCGCCGATTATGGTGATCGGACTGTCGGGATCCAATTGCCGCAGGTGCTCGGCAGCCACCACGCCGGCCGGCCCGGCGCCAATGATCAGGTAATTCATGTTTGTGTCCTCCGGGACTGGATCAGTTCTTGTAATGTGGCGTGCTGTGTATCGTGCTTGCCAAGAATCTTATTCATCAACAAGTTGCCTTTCAAGACGCGGCTCTTGCTCCCTTGACTGCTGGTTCCCAGATCGCATCCATGTCCTCCATAGCCCTGCCGGGCTTGGGTTCAAAACGACCGTATATCGGTCTGGCAATCGCCGTGACTGCCTCCTGGCTTCAGCCGGGGAGGGACTGCGCGCGACCTCAGGCGGGGACGACTAGACGACCGGGCCGACCCCGTCCGGGTTCAGTCCCAGGCGGTTCCGGGTTTTCGCCGTAGGAATGCCTGTTTTGTCCCAGCCGCGCAGCTGGTAGTACTCCGGCAGCATCTTCGGCAGTTGGTTGACCATGCCTTTGGCGGGTCCGGTTTTGGCGGCTTCCTTGAGCAGGCGCGGAGGCAGCGTGTCATCCTTGTGGGTCAGGCCGGCTGCCAGATTGAAATCGCGCTCCAGGTTCCAAATGCGCTCCCCAACCTCCAGCAGCTTCTCGGCGGTCCAGTCGCCTTCGCAGGCGCCGTCAATTTGCGGGGCGATGTCATCCAGGGTCCAGGCGAAGGTGGTGAACACGCACAGCCCGCTCGAGTCTACTGCCGCCGTTGCGTCCTGAAACGACTTCAACAGCGCCGGTTTGCCTTCCGTGACCAGTGGGTCGGTTTTTTCCGGAACCCCCGCGATCTCAGAGGCGACCGTGTAGCCGCGCAGGTGACAGGCACCTCGGTTGGAAGTCGCATAACCCAGCCCCATGCCCTGTATGCCGCGCGGATCATAGGCCGGAAATTCCTGCCCTTTGACGGTCATGGACAGTTCCGGGCGGTTGTGCTTCTCGCACAGCCGCTTGGACCCCATCCCCAGGTCCAGGCCAAAGCCTTTGCCCTGGGCTGTCAGTTCGGCCGCCTTGCACAGCGCCTCGGCAGAGCCGAAACGCATCTCCAAGCCGCCGGTCTGCTCCTTGTTGATCACGCCCGTCTCGTAGAGCTCCATAGCGGCGGCCACCGTGGCGCCGAAGGAAATGGGGTCCATGCCATCCTCGTTGCACAGGAAATTGGCGTAGGTCAGGGCTTCCATATCATCCACTCCAGTGTCGGAACCCAGTGCCCAGGCGGCTTCATACTCCAGCCCTCCGGAAGCGCCCCAATACTGCGGACTGTTTTTCACCGAGAAATGTCCCTGGTCCATGCGCGAGATCCGACCGCAGGCAATGGTGCAGCCGAAACAGGCGGCATTGGTGACCAAGTTTGCCTTGCCGTCGGTCTTGCGCGGCTCGTGCATCGCCTCGCCGGAGATCTTGTCGGCACCCTCAAATTGTACTTCGCGCATGTTGCGCGTTGGCATCGCGCCTACCTCATTGATAACGTTCATCAGCGCCTGTGTGCCGTACTGCGGCAGTCCCTGGCTGGTCATCTGGTTTTCCGCCAGCGCCTTCTTTGCTTTGGATACCGCCTTCATGAATTTTTTCGGGTCCTGGACCGAGCGGACCCCGCGCGTGCCGCGCACGGCCACCGCCTTGAGCCGCTTGGATGCCATCACAGTGCCGACGCCGGAACGTCCCGCCGCCCGGTGCATGTCGTTGACGATGGAGGCGTACAGGCAACCTTTTTCCGCCGCGCGTCCTACCGCGGCAACGCGCAGCAGCGGGTCCTGGTAGTGCTGGTGCAGCCACTCGTCGGTGTGCCAGACCGAGTGCCCCCAGATCTCGGTGGCGGGGAGCAGTTCGGCGTGCTCGTTTTCCAGGTACATGTAGACCGGTTCGGGAGCTTGCCCCTCGAAGATGATCATATCCCAGCCCGCGTTCTTTATTTCCGCGCCGATGTAGCCTCCGGAATTGGAGCAGGCTATTGCGCCGGTCAGCGGGCTCTTGGTTACCACCGAGTAACGCCCGCCGGTGGAAGCCATGGTTCCGGTCAAAGGCCCGGTCACCATAATCAGCTTATTTTCCGGTCTCAGCGCATCACAGCGTGCGTCTACTTCATCCACCAGGTAACGGGTTGCCAGCCCCCGCTGCCCCAGGTACTCCATCGCCCAGTCCATGTTCAGGTCTTCGTGCTCTGTCGTTCCCTTGCTCAGGTTCACGCGCAGCACATTCTTCGTCCAACCCATGACTCAATACCTCCGCTAATGATTGCTCTTAGACTATATATGTAATACTTGTGGTTTCTGTGTGGGGGTGCCTGTCGCTGTTCTACGAACGGCGCGCTCAGGTCCCTGCCTACAGTTCTTTCGCCGCATGCGCCCGCATCCGAGCCAGGCCGCCTTGGTCGGCGTCCACGTAGCGGATCGCATCCGTGGGACAGACCTTGGCACATTCCGGATCGCCTCCGCACAGGTCGCATTTGTAAACGGTGCCATGGTCTTGCCGATAGTTGACGGTGCCGAACGGACAGGCAATGGTGCATACCTTGCACCCTACGCAGACGTCCTCAATGACCTCCTTGGCACCGGTCTTTGGATTGAGCACGATGGCCTCCACCGGACAGGCGTGCATGCACCATGCCTCCGTGCATTGCGTGCAGGTATAAGGTACAAAGCGCCCTTCCTCGTGGAACGGGAAAATCTTGATGCGCGACAGCGAAGGATTAAAGGAGCCTTCCGCCTGGTAGGAGCAGGCCAGTTCGCACTGCATGCATCCGGTGCATTTCTCAGGCTCGATTTGTAGTGACTTCAGCATCGTTCCAAGTCTCCCGTCTTAACGATTGATCTCCGTTTGCAGGTGTTGTGAGCAGCTAGTGTGGAGGGATCCAGCAAAGATAAAAGTATCTTTCATATTTCTATGTATGGTGGTCCCATCCTCGGAAACGCCGCCTCGCAAACTCCCGCACCTTCATTTATCTGGTCATTATATGTAAAGATTTCGGCATAATCTACACTAACGGGTTGATGGAGTCCGGGCAGCCGGGTACGCTGCCAACTCCAATACGGGCTGCTGGAGGGGTCAGTATATGCAAGATAGACAAAAGGATAGGGATGCGCCGCGCTCCTGTTGCGGCATTGCAGCATGCGCTTTGTTTGTGGCGGCAGGGGTGCAGTGCTTCTTCTGGGCGCCGGGGATTGCCCAGGCCGATCCGCCGCCGATAGCCTTTGCCTATGTCGGCGATTCAGCCCATGGGGCCTACCAGGGGGCCCTGCAGGGACTAAAGGAAGCCAACTTGCAGGGGCGCTTCCTGGGACGGAGCTACGAACTGAGTGCCTACGCCTCTATAGGGGCTCTTGCGGACGCCGCCGAAGCCCCAGTCGCCATTTTTGGCGTGCTGGAGCGGGAAGGTCTGCTGTCGCTGGCCGATTCCTTCCCTGGCGTGCCGGTGATGAACCTGTCATTGGATGCGGACGAGTTGCGCACTGCCTGCCAATCTGCCAGCGTGCTGCACGTCCCGCCGAGCCAGCGGATGAAAAAAGACGCGGTGGATCAATGGCGGCAGGCGCACCCGGAGCAGCAGGACCTGCTGCAGGCCCAGGCCTGGCACCCGGACTTCCTTAAATTCGCCGCCCGCGATTTGAACAAGCGCTTCCGCGCATCATTCCATCAGCCCATGGACGATGCTTCCTGGGCCGGGTGGGCCGCTGTGCGGATGGTGGCCGAAGCCTTGAACCGGGAGCGCCTGCACGCGCCCGGGGCCTTACTGGAATATCTGCGCACCCGGCTCGCGTTCGACGGCCAAAAAGGGGCCCCGATGAGCTTTCGCGACACCGGTCAGTTGCGCCAGCCTCTGTTGCTGGTTCGTGCCGGAGAGTTGATCGGCGAGGCGCCGGTGCGCGGCGTCGCCGCGGCCATCGACCTGGACAGTCTGGGCCTGCCAGCCTGCCCATAGCATGGTTCGGCGCCGACCTCGGCCCAATTCACCTCCGCTGCAGCGGACCCTGTCCGCTTAGCGCCGATCAGTCGATGCCTGGCACCCAGGCAGACCGCCGCACATCACTGGCAAGCCTCCGGAGTTTTGGTTGGCCCGCAATTCTCCAGCTGCTAAACTCATAGTCATGAATTGCATCAAGAGAAGAATTGCCTTTTTTACTGTGCTTTTGATATTGGCCTTGCCAGGAAGTTATCTGCTTGGATATGTTCAGAATCATTTTTCCCTGTTTGGTCCTAACGAATCTCTTATAGATGAATACTACTATATAGACGGCTACTGGGAGTTATATGACAATATTAGGATTGCAAATTTGCTTGATATCGAGGATACCGGGACTAAAAAGAAATATTATCCTGTGGGGGCACTCTTAGAAAAGAGTTTAAGAATTTTGACCACTCTTGACAGTCGTTTTGACGATGCTGAACTTGCTGCTTCTAAGCCTAGAAGATGTGCGCAGGTACGGAAGACACTCCGCTTCTATCATCAGTATGATAGACCAGATTCCGGCGAAATCAGTACCATTAATGAAAGCATCACCATTCATATAGGTATTATTATCCCTGACCTTGAGAAATACTTGCAGGAGCACTGCCTCGCTCCTTTCTTTGACAGTGCTGGTGAAGAAAGTAAATGAAGAAAATTGACTTCTTGAGCGAGAAGATGAATCGAGGCATAAAGTACTTCCTTATGAGTGCCGGAGGGGTATTGTTCTGCGTGGTGGCCGTTTCTTCTTATTCTGTGGGTTATGTTAGGGACAGAGGAGGAGGAGATTGTGGGTGGAACCCAGGCTTTTTTAATTGTAAGGCCAGCTTAAATAAACATAAAGACTTAATGGACGCTGTGGACATGGCTTTTGCTGTCATTGATGTGATAGATAGCGGGAGAGAATCGCCATGCGACTTCCAGCAGTTGCTTCGCGCTGATGTGATAAATGGCGGGGAAAAATCGGCAAAAATCTTCCAGCAGTCGCTCCGCGCTATCGAAGCTAATTTGGCTTCGATAGAGGAGAGTGCCAATAAATTGGATCGCAAATCGAGCGAAATTACTGCACAGCAGATCTACTTGCATACGGCCTACGCCGATAACTTTGAATATCTATGCGAACTTATTGCACCAGTGCTTCGAGATCATTACCAAAGAGGGCTGATTTTTCGAGAATCGGATAAACTAAAGCGTACCGATTATCCTAGCGTGTCTATTATGACCTTATTTGATGAGTCTTGTCCCAGGCAGATGGAACCCGAAACAATATCTGGCATCGACTTTTCTTCCGGTGCCTGGTTGGCTTGGGGGTTTTTATTCTTTATAGCAGACATTCTACTCTACATGACGCTTCTGATATTGAGCCTGTTTGTGATGATGCGTGTCAGCAGCGTACAGGCATTGTTAAGCCGAGTATTACTGATATCATTGTTGTTTTGTACAATATCTGTAGCAATCGATTATGCATCCTATTTTCTCCTGTTTCCTTATTTTGAGGCGACGGATAAGATTGCTCCCTTCGTTCCGAAATTGGACATAGGCCTGCTCTTATCCAGTGCTTGCGTATCATCCGTTATCGGCTTGCTTTTCTATTTAAAGAACAAAGTCTCCTCACCTCTTGCCATCTAGCGAGTCCATCACCCGCTACACGCTGGATGCCGAGAGCAACGTGATCGCCATGACCAACCCCAACGGAGCACAATCCAGCTCGATCTACGACCGGGTGGCCCGGCTGAGCCGTTACACCCACCGACTGCAAGGCGTGACCGAGTACGAATATGCCACCCGGGATCGCTTCATCCGGGTAGTCGCGCCCAACGAGGTCGTAACCGAGTACGACTACGACGTGCTGGCGTGGGTGATCGAAGAGCGCAGCCAGGACCGGGGCCCGCGACGCTACGAATACGACCTGGCCGATAACGTCATCGCTATCCGCGAGGGCCGGGGCATCGTGATGCGCTTATTCACAAATGGATCAGCGACTCTGGTGCAAGATGGCCGGTGCAGGATAGCCAGTGCATGGTGGCTTAAAATGGGATTTCATGTTCAATGTGGAGTTTTAATACCATAGTCATGAATTGCATCAAGAGAAGAATTGCCTTTTTTACTGTGCTTTTGATATTGGCCTGGCCAGGAAGTTATCTGCTTGGATATGTTCATAATCACTTTTCCCTGTTTGGTCTTAACGAAGCTCTTATAGAGGAATACTACTATATAGACGACTACTGGGAGTTATATTACAATACTAGCATTGCAAATTTGCTTGATATCGAGGATACCGGGGTTAAAAAGAAATATTATCCTGTGGGGCGACTCTTAGTAAATAGTTTAGAAATTTTGACCACTCTTGACAGTCGTTTTAACCATGCTGAACTTGCTGCTTCTAAACCCAGAAGATGTGCGCAGGTACGGAAGACACTCAGCTTCTATCATCAGTATGATAATAGACCGGGTGCCACGGACATCCCTATCATTAATGGAAGCATTACCATTCATATAGGTCTTATTCTCCCTGACCTTGAGCAATACTTGCAGGAGCACTGCCTCGATCCTTTCTTTGACAGTGCTGGTGAAGAAAGTAAAGGAAGAGAATGGACTTCTTGAGCGAGTAGATGAACCGAGGCATAAAGTACTTCCTTATGAGTGCCGGAGGGGTATTGTTCTGCGTAGTGGCCGTTTCTTCTTATTCTGCGGGTTATTTTAGGAACATGGGAGGATTAGATTGTGGGTCGGAGCCCATCATGTTTAATTGTAAGGACAGCTTCAATAAACATGAAGACTTAATGGATGCTGTGGACGTGGCTTTTGCTGTCATCGATGTGATGGATAGCGGGGGAGAATCGGCAGAATTCTTCCAGCAGTTGCTCCGCGCTGATGTGATAAATAGCGGGGAAAAATCGGAAAAAATCTTCCAGCAGTCGCTCCGCGCTATCGAAGCTAATTTGGCTTCGATAGAGGAGGGTGTCAATAAATGGGATCGTGGAGCGGGCAAAATTACTATGGCACAGATACTCTACATGCATATATCCTACGCCAGCACCTTTAAACTTCTATGCGAAACTGCTGCACCAGTGCTTCGAGATCATTACCAAAGAGGGCTGCTTTTTCGAGAATCAGATAAACTAAAGCGTCCCGATTATCCTGGCGTGTCTATTATGACCTTATTTGATGAGTCTTGTCCCAGGCAGATGGAAGAGGAAGCCAAGGGATTGGGTGAATGACTAAACGCTTTAGGTGATATATGCCTTCTTTCTGGGAAATACTATTCTTACTGACACTGACATCATCTCTCGACAGGCCCCATGAGATGTTTGTTTTATTCCTTATAACAGACATTCTACTCTACATGATGCTTCTGATATTAAGCCTGCTTGTGATGATGCGTGTCAGCAGCGTGCAGGCATTGTTAAGCCGAGTATTATTGATATCGTTGTTGTTTTGTACAATATCTGTAGCAATCGATTATGCATCCTATTGTCTCATTCTTCCTCTTTTTGAGGAGACGGATAAGATTGGTCCCTTCGTTCCGAAATTGGACATAGGCCTGCTCTTGTCCAGTGCTTGCGTATCATCCGCTATCGGCTTGCTTTTCTATTTAAAGAACAAAGTCTCCTCACCTCTTGCCATCTAGCGAGACCATCACCCGCTACACGCTGGATGCCGAGAGCAACGTGATCGCCATGACCGACCCCAACGGAGCACAATCCAGCTCAATCTACGACCGGGTGGATAGGCTGAGCCGTTACACCCACCGACTGCAAGGCGTGACCGAGTACGAATATAACACCCGGGATCGGATCATCCGGGTAGTCGCGCCCAACGAGGTCGTAACCGAGTACGACTACGATGTGCTGGCGCGGGTGACCGAAGAGCGCAGCCCGGACCGGGGCCCGCTGCGCTACGAATACGACCTGGCCGATAACGTCATCGCTATCCGCGAGGGCCGGGGCATCGTGATGCGCTTATTCACAAATGGATCAGCGACTCTGGTGCAAGATGGCCGGTGCAGGATAGCCAGTGCATGGTGGCTTAAAATGGGATTTCATGTTCAATGTGGAGTTTTAATACCATAGTCATGAATTGCATCAGGAGAAGAATTGCCTTTTTTACTGTGCTTTTGATATTGGCCTTGCCAGGAAGTTATCTGCTTGGATATGTTCATAATAATTTTTCCCTGTTTGGTCTTAACGAAGTTCTTATGGAGGAATACTACTATATAGATGACTACTGGAAGTTATATTACAATACTAGCATTGCAAATTTGCTTGATATTGAGGATACCGGGGTTAAAAAGAAATATTATCCTGTGGGGCTACTCTTAGAAGATCGTTTAAGAAGGTTGACCACTCTTGACAGTCGTTTTGACGATACTGAATTTGCTGCTTCTAAACCTAGAAGATGTGCGCAGGTACGGAAGACACTCAGCTTCTATCATCAGTATAAGGAACCAGGTGCCACGGAATTGATAATTAATAACAGCATTACCATTTCTATAGACAGGATTATCCCTGACCTTGAGCAATACTTGCAGGAGCACTGCCTCGATCCTTTCTTTGACAGTGCTGGTGAAGAAAGTAAATGAAGAAAATTAACTTCTTGAGCGGGTAGATGAATCGAGGCATAAAGTACTTCCTTATGAGTGCCGGAGGGGTATTGTTCTGCGTGGTGGCCGTTTCTTCTTATTCTGCGGGTTATCTTAGGAACATGGGAGGATTAGATTGTGGGTCGGAGCCCAGAATTTTTAATTGTAAGGACAGCTTCAATAAACATGAAGACTTAATGGACGATGTGGACGTGGCTTTCGCTGTCATCGATGTGATGGATAGCGGGGGAGAATCGGCAGAATTCTTCCAGCAATTGCTCCGCGCTGATGTGATAAATAGCGGGGAAAAATCGGAAAAAATCTTCCAGCAGTCGCTCCGCGCTATCGAAGCTAATTTGGCTTCGATAGAGGAGAGTGTCAATAAATGGGATCGTGGAGCGGGCAAAATTACTATGGCACAGATACTCTACATGCATATGCACTACGCCAGGCTCTTTAAACATCTATGCGAAATTGCTGCACCAGTGCTTCGAGATCATTACCAAAGAGGGCTGATTTTTCGAGAATCAGATAAACTAAAGCGTCCCGATTATCTTGGCGTGTCTAGTATGACCTTCCTTGATGAGTCTTGTCTCAGGCAGATGGAAGAGGAAGCCAGGGGATTGAGTGAATGACTAAATGCTTAGGTGATATATGTCTTTCCGGGAAATACTAATCTTACTGATATCATCTCTCGACAGGCCTTATGAGGTGCTTTTTTTATTCTTTATAACAGACATTCTACTCTACATGATGCTTCTGATATTGAGCCTGCTTGTGATGATGCGTGTCAGCAGCGTGCAGGCATTGTTAAGCCGAGTATTACTTATATCGTTGTTGTTTTGTACAATATCTGTAGCAATCGATTATGCATCCTATTGTCTCATTCTTCCTCTTTTTGAGGAGACGGAGAAGATTGCTCCCTTCGTTCCGAAATTGGACATAGGCCTGCTCTTGTCCAGTGCTTGCGTATCATCCGTTATCGGCTTGCTTTTCTATTTAAAGAACAAAACTTCCTCACCTCTTGCCATCTAGTGTGGAGGAGAGAGCCCGGCAGACGAGCTACGAGCGCGATGCTGATGACAACCCTACGCGCCTGCAGCGCCCGAACGGCTCAGTGCCGGAGCGCCAATATGATGCGCAGGGCAACGTCCTGGTGCGCACCGAGCGCTTCAACGGGGCGACCTACCGCTACACCTATGACCAATACTCATTGGTGACCTCCCGCATCAATCCACGCGGTCACCGCATGCAGATGGATCGCGATGCCAGAGGCAATATGGGAGCTATCGGCTTACAGGTTTCCTCCTATATTGTTAGCTAGGAATTGATAAGGCGGCCGGCGCTTAAGGGGCTGTGGTCTCGGCCTGCTCTGCCGGAGGATCGGGTGGAGCCTGTGCGCTGGCCTCCGGCGCTGCATCTGCTGTGCCGGAGCGTGGGATTTGCAGTGGGATCTGATATTGCGCTCCATTTTTATCCACCATGATGTTGCGTGCCTGGATGGCGACGACGAGCCAGCCCTGGAAGCTCTCGCCGATTGTCAGCCGCTCTGTTTTGCCGCCCGGCACGCTCAGTAATGCCATCTTTTGCTCGGCGTTGATGATCACGCCGGAGAGCCGCAGATCGGTGGGTGCCTGTGGACTCGCGGGCTGGAGCTGGTTGCTCGGTAAGCTCGATTGCCCGCTCTTCTGTGACGCCCGGCGCCGCTCTGGTATGAACAGGGGGCGTTGTATGATCTCCTGGTAGCTTGCCAATGTCGGTGCGTATGGGTCGGCTGGACTGTTTTCCCTCTCTTTGGCTGCCCTGCTTTGTGCGACTGCCGATGCCGGGGCAGGCAGTTGGAATGCGCGTCCGGCCTGGCGCCAGCGCTCGCTCAGCAGCCAGCCCAGCGACAGGCAGATCAGCAGCAATCCCAGGCGCAGGTTTTTGTCCCTGCTCATGCCCTTTGCTCGCCCTGGTACAGGTAGCCGGTCACATCGAAGTAGACTTCCAATTGGTCCTGATCATATTGATTGTTGCTGAAGTTGGAGGGATGGCGGCGCCCGAGCACGACGTTGTCCAAAAAGAGTCGTGGTTGCCCGGTCTCAAGCTCATACAGCACTTTCTGTAGTTGTTCTACCTTGGCATGCATCTGCACTTTGACGGTAACGCTTGGATAAGTCCCATCATCCTGGGCGTCAAGTGGCAGGGTGCTGATGATATATCCACCATGACGCTGGATCAGGCTTTTAACAGTGCGCTGCAGCTCTGCGGCTGCGATGGAGTGTGTATCGCCCTGCAGGAATTCACCTTGATGCTCCCGATGTTGGCGCAGTTTGGCGACTTCCTGTTGCAGTGTGTGCAGTCTGTCGGCGGCCTGGCGCATTTTCTGCAGTTGGAAGAGCAATGCAGCGCTGCGCTCGGTCTGGTTTCGCTGCAGCAGATGTGCCGGCAGGATCAGGGTGGCCCAGGCCAGCAGGCCCAGGAGCAGTGTCAGGCCCAGGGCCGCCAGGGCGTGTTGGCGTGGAGACAGATGCTTCACGACTTGTCCTCCAGGGCGACTTCGATATGAAAGCGATCCCTGCCGGTGAGATCATCATGTGTGACCGGTGAGCGGAATCTGGCTTGTGAGAAGTGCCGCGAGGATTCGATGGTGCGGATCAGGGAGGAAGGATTCTGCGCCTGTCCCTGCAGCTGGAGCGTTCCTTTTTTTCGCGTCAGCCGCTCCAGCCAGCTATCGTCCTGCAGCAATAAGGTCAGTTCATGGAGCAGGGAGATGGTGGTGGGCTGGACACTGCGCTTCTCGGCGAGGAAACGTGCGCGCAGCAACAGGGTATCGCGTTGCCGCTGCCATTCGGCAATCGTTGCCAGGTTTTGTCGGGATTGGTTCAGCTCCTGTGCGAGCTGGCGCAGTTGCAGCTCCTGGCGCAGGAGCGGGGCATACAAGCTTGCCAACAGCAGGATCACACTCAGCGCTGCCAGCAGGGCGCTGCCGGCGCGCTGCGAGGGGCGCGCCGATGTTTGCCGCAATTCGCCGGGCAGCAGGTTATAACCGGCGGGCAGTCCGTGCGCATCGCGCAGGTCTACGGTGCGTGGATGCAGTTTCAAGGTGCCAAGCTGGTTTAACCGGGCATCAAGGTCTGCACGTGGCAATGCGATCAGTTCAACTTCCAGTTTGTTGTTTGGCCGGTTTCGGGACAACACCCGGTAATCATAATAGACCTGCTCCTGGCGAAATGGGGTCTGCCGATCCATCTCAAAGCCCAGGGCACCGCGCAGATCCTGCTCTGCTGCCTGTGGCAGTTGTAACTGCTTGCGCAGCACGCACGCAGCGGGCAGCAGCAAGAGCAGCTCGCTTCCTTCCCGGCAGGCTTTGCGGGTTTTTTCCAGCAGTCGCTCGTGCAGCCTCGGCTCGCCGGCGAGTGAGATCTGAAACTGCTCGATGATGCTGCGCCGGTCGGTACTCAGGATGCGCAGCAGCAGTTGCTGTTCATTGACTTCGAGCAGGATCTGGGCAGGCGCACCGCCGAGTCGCCGCAGCGCCGTCGGCAGCAGGATCAGCATTCCCTGTTGCCACCAGTGTTGCCAGGCGTGCAGCCGCCCTTGCCATATAGTTGCTTTGTCCATCATTTTTCTCAGGGTGATGATAGCGCCTGGCCGCCATTCCGGCATCCGCTGCCGGGCTTTTGTCGCTGCAGGCAGTACGGGAGCCCGCCGGACCGACCCCGGCTTGAGCTCGAAGCGTGGGTGCCAGCCTTGCCTGCATGGCGGTGGCGAGTCTCTGCAATCATTACTGCCACCGGATCAGCGCTCGGCGCTGATCCGCACTTCTACTCTGGAAAGCTCCGCTGCGGCCTGGTCACGGCGTGGCGATTCATCCCAACTCAGGATCTGGTAGCTCGGGGATTGATCTTTGCCCCGGATCCGGATCACTGCCTCAATGGCACCCTGCAGCCCGGCCACTTCAACTTCACTGCGGATGCGAAATTGCGCGCTCTCGTTGCCGCTCAGATATTGATAATCCACCTCCCCCTGCAATATAGCCTGGCGTCCTTTCTTTGCGCGCTCCTGCAAATAGTTGTCTACTTGTGCCGCGCTGATCTCAGGCAGGGCCAGCAGCACTTCCCGGGAGGCGCTGAAGGGGTCGATTCCTTCCTCCAGGGAATACACGGTCAGGTGACCGCGCAGTTGCCTGTAGATGGCGCTGTTCATGCCACGCACCTGCAGCAGTTCGGTCACGGTATTGAAAGGGCCATCTTTGGCACCGTAGTCGAGCCCTGCGTTTTGGTATTCGCGATCCTCGGCCCCGTGATTGCGCGCCAGTTTATCTCGATCCTGCCAGTCCAGGATTGCATCCAGTAATTGCCGCCATTTGTTGGGTTCCATCTCGATGCCTTGCAACAAGCCTTTGATCAGATCGCGGTGCCCGGCGTTCAGATCGATTCGGCCTGACTCACGCTGTACCTGTACTTGGATCTGATGCCCGCGAAATTGAAACGAGTGCATCTTCTGATCGAGCTTCCATTTGCGCTTTGTCGGCGAGGTTAACAGCTCGGCCAGCGCCCGGCTGATCCCGGCCTCGGCCAGCGCCCGCGCCTGGCTGGCGTGCAGGGTGTAGGCGCTGAGCAGGGTATCGGTACGCAGCGAGGAACTAAAGCCCAGGGCCATAACGCTCATCAGGAGCAACAGCCACAGCACCAGGATCAGGGCAATGCCGCTTTGCCGGTCCGCCTTCTTGCTCATCGTTGCTCGGCGTATACGTGCAGTTGTGGTGTGTGGTCCAACAGCTCGGTGCGCACTGCCAGCACCAGCTCCGGCCAGGGCACGGCATGTTCACTTTGCAGGCGCAGCCTTACCAGTTGTGGCAATTGTGCCTGTTTGCGCCAATGCGAAACCCAGTCCACTGGCCCGGGGGTATCGTCTTCGCCATAGTAGGCAAGTGTGATTTGATCCACGTTCTCTACCAGGCGCAACCAACTCGCCTCCTGTTCCGGCTCTGCCTGGAAGGGGGAGTGCTCCGGGCGCAGTGGCAGATACCCCAGTCCGAGATAGGAGCGCTCCCCCGGCTGCTCGCCTGCTCGCACCTTCAGGAACAGCACCTGCAGGCCGCCGGGCAGGGCGGTGACAAAGCGCAGGCGATCCGACTCGCCCTCGAAGATCAGCCGCGGCTCCTGCGGTTTCTGCTGCCAGAGCAAGGGCGCCGCCTGGCCAATATAACGGCGCAACAGGCGCCCTGTCGTGCGCAGCTCGTCGTTGCGCGCTGCCAGTTGCTCGCTGGCCTGCCAGCCTTTGCTCAGCAGGTAGAGGGAGCTGAAGGCAAGCGTCAGGATCAGCGCCAGGATCAGCAGGGCAAGCTGCACTTCGAGCAGGGTGAAGCCATCAGAGATCTTTCCCGGCATCTTTCCCGGCGCAGTGCGCTGTGCCGGGCCGTTCATTCGCCTGGGGCGAGGCGCAGCGTGCCCAGGCGAATCTGCTGCATTTTGTTGCCGGCGCGCCAGCTCACTTGTGCCTCCACTTCCTGCAGCGCGATCACCTCTGTTCCCAGCTCATAGGGGCGCACCTGCACCTGCCAGGCAAACTCTGCCTGCTGTCCCTGGCTTTGCCCGGGGCTGTTGTTTGCCTGGCGCACGGTAGCGGCCAGGCGCGACTCGGCGATCCACAGCGCCTGCTCATATTGACGGGCACTGGCGGCGGCACGCGCACCGCGCCCATAGATCTCGAGCAGGATGCCAAGACTGAGCGCCAGGATGGTAAAGGCCGTGAGCACCTCCAGCAGGGTAAAGCCAGACTGGGTTTTCATGGCCTGATCTGGACTCGCCCGCTTAACCAGTGCACGTCAATCCGGTAGTGTCCACTGTCTCCATCGAGCGTAATGCGCCCGCCGCTGGAGGTGCCGTCCGGGAAGAAGCGAATCGCACCCCGATCGGTGGAGAGTTGCTCGGATTGATCGGTCACCAGTTGCACGTTCAATCCGCCTGGCAGGGCGCGTTGCCTGGATTGAGCTTCGCCGGATCGATCCTCGATTAAGTAATAGCCTTGTTGCACGTCCAGTATCAGCAGGGTTTCGCGCCGCTCGCGCACCGCCAGTCCCCGGCTGTAACGCAGGGCAGCGGCCAGCTCGCGCGCCGCTGCCTTGAGCTGAACGCTCTGCAAGGTGCCTTCCAGTGCTATCGGCAGCAGTGCCAGTGTCAGGCTGGCAATGGCCAGCACCACCAGCAGCTCGATCAGGGTGATGCCGGCGGCGGCGCTCTTACTCCCAGTTGGTAATGTCCTGATCATCGCCGCCCAGGCGCTGGTCTGCCCCGAGTGAATACAGATCGTAGGGGCCGTGGTTGCCCGGGCTCTGATAATGATAGGGCTGACCCCAGGGATCGGTGGGGACCTTGCCCTTCTTCAGGTAAGGGCCATTCCAGTGCTCCAGTCCGGCAGGGGCCTGCACCAGGGCGGCCAGACCTTCTGCGGAGGAAGGATAGCGGCTGTTGTTCAGGTAGAAGAGATCCAAAGCCGCCCCCAGGTTTTCGATCTGCAGTTGGGCGGCATTGACCTTGGCCGAGCCCAGTTGCCGGATGATGCGCGGCCCGACCAGGCCCGCCAGCAGGCCCAGAATGGCCAGCACCACCAGTAACTCGACCAGGGTAAAGCCGCTGTCTTTGCGGTGCTGAAGGAGTTTTGTTTTTTCAGGGCGCATGTCTTTCATAATACCAGCTCATTGAGACAAGAAGAGTGGCGGCAACAGCTGAGTCCGGGGGCGCATGTCTTTCATAATACCAGCTCATTAAGACTGAGAATGGCCAACAGGGTAGAGATGATGATCGAGGCGATCAAGCATCCCAGCACCAGGATCATCAACGGCCCGATCAGAGCCAGCAGGCGTTGCAGCAGGGTTCTGGCCTCCTGCTCGTAGAGTCTGGCCAGTTGCAATAGCAACTTTTCCGTCTGTCCGGTTTCCTCGCCAACCTGAATGAGCTGCACCGCCAGTGGTGGAAAATAACCTCCCCGATCCAACTCCTCTGAGAGTCGCCCGCCTCGGCGCAGGCTTTGGGCCACCGGTTCCATGACCGACGCCAGGGCGCGGTTATGCAGCACGTCGCGCACAATGGAGACCGCCTCCAGGATCGGCACGCCGTTGCCAAGCAGCGTGCTGAGCGTCTGGGCAAAACGGACCAGGTCAAGTTTCAGCATCAGGGTGCCAAGGAGCGGGATGCGCAGAGATTTCTCATCCAGCCAATAGCGGTAGCGCGGGTTGCGCAACCCGACGTGCAACAGCCCGGCCAGCACCAGCGCCGTCATCGGCAGCAGGTACCAGTATTGGCGCAGGAGCTCTGCGCTGCCAAAGACGATCTGCGTGGAAAGCGGCAGCGCCTGCCCGGCGTCTTCAAACAGGGGCGCAAAGCGCGGGATCACAAACAGCAGCAATACCAGCAGCGAGATGCCGGTCAGCGTGAGCAGGATCAGCGGGTAGATCAGTGCCGAGATCACGCTGCTGCGCAGCTCGGCGGAGTGCTCCAGGTATAAAGAGAGCCGCTCCAGCACCGCCTCCAGCGCCCCGCTGATCTCGCCCGCTCTTACCAGGTTCAGGTACAGGCGATCAAAGACGTTCTGTGCGGTCAGCGCCTCTGAGAAAGAGGCTCCGCCCTGCAGGTGCTGCAGGATCCCCTGCACCATGGCCCGCACCCGCTCCGGACCGGTCAGCGATTCCAGCATGCGCAAAGCCTGATCCAGGGGCAGGCCGGCGCGCAGCAGCGTAGCCAGTTCGCGTGTGAACAGGGTCACTTCAGTGCGGCTCACGCGCCTGCTGCGCAGTGGCCGTGGCGTCAAGACCCGCCCGCCAGGACGCTCTTCGGTGGCCTGCAAGGGCAGGTGACCGGCTGCCTGCAGGTGCTGCACGGCGGCATCCCGGCTTGCCGCTTCCAGTACCCCTTCCAGGGGCTCGCCATCGGCGGATACGGCCTTGTAACGATAATGTGGCATCAATCGGCCTGTGTGACCCGCAGTACTTCAGCAAGTGAGGTGATCCCACCCAGAGCCCGCTGGATCCCGGTCTGGCGCATGGTGCGCATCCCTTCTTCGATGGCCACACGCTGGATCTGCTCGCTGTCTGCGTGTGCCAGGATCAGCTTGCGAATCGCCGCCGAGAGCGTCAGCATCTCCAGGATCACGGTGCGCCCGGCGTAGCCGGTATCGGTGCAGTGCTCGCAGCCTGTGGGTTGATACAGTCTGATCTTTCCTGTTGCCGACCGGCGGCTCAGCCCCAGCTCCTCGATCAATTCCGGCAGCGGCTCATAGCCCTGGCGGCACTGCATACACAGGGTGCGCACCAGCCGCTGTGAGAGGATACAGTTCAAGGTCGAGGTGAGCAGATAATCCTCCACGCCCATATCCAGCAGCCGGGTTATTGAGCTGCCCGCATCATTGGTATGCAGCGTGGAGAACACCAGGTGCCCGGTCAGCGCCGACTGTACGGCGATGCGGGCGGTTTCCAGATCGCGCATCTCCCCGATCATGATGATGTCCGGATCCTGGCGCACGATGGAGCGCAACGCCTCGGCAAAGTCCAGGCCGATGCCGGGTTTGATCTGAATTTGATTGATCCCCTCCAGTTGATACTCGATCGGGTCTTCCACCGTGAGCAGCTTGCGCTCGGGCGTGTTGAGCCGGGAGAGAGCAGTGTACAGAGTAGTGGTTTTGCCACTGCCGGTGGGGCCGGTAACCAGCACGATCCCGTTTGGGAGATCGAGTGCCCGGTGCAGGCGCGTGATCTCGTTCTCATCAAGGCCCAGGGCACGGAAGCTCAGCTCCACGCGCTCTTGATCCAGGATCCGGATCACCAGGCTCTCCCCATACAGCGTGGGTACCGTGGAGATGCGCAGATCGATCTTTCTGCCCTGCACGCGCACTTGCAGTCTGCCGTCCTGGGGCAGTCGCCGCTCGGCGATATTGAGCCGGGCCATGAGTTTGATCCGGGAGATCACTGCGGCAGTGGAGCGCACCGGAGGGGATTCAGTTTCGCGCAGCACGCCGTCGATCCGATAACGTACCTGCAGCCGACTTTCAAAAGGCTCGATGTGTATGTCCGAGGCCCGGGTGCGGATGGCGCGATCAATGATCAAGTTCACCAGGCGCACGATCGGCGCCTCTGCCGCCAGATCTCGCAGGCGCTCTACCGTGTCATTGTTTTCCGGCCCTTCCTCGGCATCCAACTGCTCGACAATATCGGCCAGAGAGGAGCGACCCTCTCCGTATAATTGCTCAATGCCGCGTTGGATCTGTTGCACGGTTGCCACCTGCAAGACAATCTTTTTGCCACAGGCCAGGGCGATCGCATGCAGCGCATAGATGTTGGTCGGATCTGCCATCGCCAGGTGCAGGCAATCTGTCTGCTCACCAAGCGGCAGTGCCAGCATCTCGCGCAGAAAGCGCGGTGAGAGTCGCTCTTGCTGCAGGGGCTGCTCGGGCAGATCGGAGTCTGCCAGCAGCGGCAGTTTGCACAGCTCCGCGTAGGTTTGCGCCAGCTCCTGCTCTGAGATCAGGCCGAGCCTGACCAGTTGCGGTCCAAAGCCGCCGCTATTTTGCAGTTGCCGCGCCTGCGCCAGCTCTTCGCGTCGCAGCTTGCCCTGGCTCAGCAGGCTTTCTCCTATATCCGGCAGCTCCGCCCATGCATACTCTTGCATCACGTTTTCACCGCCACGCCGGAAGTGCCTCAGCCTCAGCCAGGCGCATCCTGCTCTGAGGGGGGGGCCTGCTCAATGAAGGGACTGCTCAGTTGGCGCTTCAATTCCTCGGTGATCTCACGGGCCTCGCTTTGGTTACGGATCACGCGTGGTGTGATCAGCACCAGCAACTCGGTGCGCCGATCTTCATTCTCTACCCGACCGAACAACAGCTTGCCCAGCACCGGCAGATTCTTCAGGCCGGGTATGCCGCTGTCCTGCACGGTGTTGCGCTCCCGGATCAAGCCTCCGAGCACCAGTGTCTGCCCGCTGTTGATCGCCACCACGCTTTCGAGCTGACGCTGCTGGATGGTGGGCGCATTCAGCGTGGAGCTGGTGGTGGCAATGGCATTGCTGACTTCCTGTTCGATCTCCATGGTCACCAGTCCGCCACTGTTTACCCGTGGGGTAACGGTCAGCGATACCCCGGTGCTGCGAAACTCGATCTCATTGACGGTGGGTGATTGTGGATCTACGTTGCTGATTGATTGCCGCGTTGGAATCGGGATCTCATCGCCCACGTTGATCTTCGCAGTCTGGTTGTCCAGCACCATGAGCGAAGGAGTGGAAAGGATGTTCACGTTGGTCTGCTCGGCCAGGGCGCTCAAGACCAGTCGGATCTGATCGGCGCTGTTGACGATGGTATAAGAGAGCGCCGAGCCCGGGCGCGTCACTCCCGATGCCTCGCCCAGGTCCAGTTGCAAGTTGCCACTGCGTCCTCTACCCAGTGAGTTATTGAAGAACCACTCGATGCCATAGTCCAGATCATCGTTGAGCGTAACCTCGATGATGCCGGTCTGAATCAGCACCTGCAAGGGTACGGTATCGAGCTTGCTGATGGCCGAGGCCATCATCTTATAATCCTGAGGGGAGGCCAGGATGACCAGCGAGTTGCGGGTATCATCGGCGATGATCTCCACCGCCTCCGAGGAGGGCAGCACCACTCCGCCTTCCCCGCCTTCGCCAAGACCTGTCTGCGTCAGGGGTTGTGACGGGCTTTGCTCGATCTGCTCGGTCGGCGCTGTGCCGATCTCCACGGGTGAGCTTCCAGGGGCCAGCGCCACCGGCTCCTCGCCGGTCGAGCCTCGCTTATCCTTGCGCGCCGAGAAGATGCTGTTCAGGATCTCGGCAATATCGGTCGCTTTGGCGTTTTGCACCGGATGCACATAGAGTCGCCGCCCGATCTGCTCGCCCGGTCGATCCAGCCGATAGAGCCACAGTTCGGCCTCACGCAATGCCTCTGGCGTAGTGCTGATCAGCAAGACAGAGTTGAGCCGCTCTATGGGCACGGTGCGCGCCAGCCCGCCGAGCAGCTCATCCGGTGCGCCCTTGCGATCCCCCAGAATGGCCTGCAAGTCTTTTTGGATCGTGCGCGGATCCACGTATTCCAAAGGGTACATCCCCATGGACATGCCTTTCATCCAGTTCACATCAAAGATGTCCACCGTCTCTTGCAGCAGATCCAGTTCCTCGGGCGTGCCGCTGGCGATCAGCAGGTTGCGCTCCTTGTTGATCCGCAGCTCCCCCTCGTTGCGCAGGAAGCCCTGCAGAATTTCCTTCAGCTGCGAGGCAGAGACATAGCGCAACGGAATGATGCGCGCATTAAATCCCGTCTGTACCCCGCCCGCGGAAGTCGGGGCCAGGTTGCCTGGCACGGCCCGGTTGCGTGGCAGTACCTGGTAGAGTTCTCCCTTGCGCACCAGCGCCGCCCCATTCATCGCCAGCAGATCTTCCAACAGTACGAGCAGTGCTTCCCGGGGCAGCGGTCGGGCGGTCTCCACGGTGACCCGTCCTGCGACCTGCTCGTCAATCACATAGTTTTGTTCCAGCAAATCGCCCAGCACGACCTTGACCACTTCCCGTAAATCAGCCTGCTGAAAGTTCAGCGTAAGCTCTCCTTCCTCGGTTTCGCTGGCACCGGCGACCTTTGCAGTTTCTCCGATCAGGCGCCCGCTGCCGATCTCCCGGATACTGCGCAGCTTCACGGCAGGCACACTACGCTCTGTCCCTGCCGTCTCTGCCTGGCGTTGCTGCTCGGTTGAGGCCGAATCCTCCGGCACCAGATCCGGGGTCACCGCGATTGTTGGCTTTGGGGCAGACTCGCGCTGCCCTGCCGGTTGCAAAGCGCCACAGGCAGTCAGAGCACACACCAACAGACAGCCAGAGCCGAAAGCCGCCCATGTGCGCAGTGCGCACCCTCGCATATTCTGCTTGCGTTGACTCATCATATAGAATGCATACCTCCGCTGGCGTGGCATATACTCCAGCCCAATCCAATTACAATGTTCATGGCTTTTCGCAGCATAGATGCGCGAAGCACCCTTACGTCCTGCGCCCATAAATTGACCCTTGCCGGAAGCAATGGCTAATGATCCAGTATGTTGAATGGAACACAAAAGCCAATACCCCAGGCGTCCCTGGCATTTCCTTCCTGAGCGAACAGGCATGAATCCATATAGTGTACCCCAACTTAAAGTTATTTGTTAACTGAGATTTATACAAAATTGATATAGGAGCAAGCAAGCAGGCATTGGTAAAGAAATTTCTTAATTTGCAATAGATTTGTCGTATCTTAGGTATGCAGGGAGTTTAGATTTAGTGCAGTTTTATTCAACCTCCGTTGGGTTCGGGTTATGCAGACATAGGGTCTTGGGCTTGCGTTATGTCTTGTTTTCCTCCGCATTCCTGTTGCTCCTGTCAGTGCTCTATAGTGCCTCCGTGTTCGCCCAGCAACGAGAGGTACTGGAGTACGAGTACGACGCCGCCGGACACATCAGCGGGATCGAAGCGTTCCTGGAAGATCAGCCCCCGCGCATCGATCAACTCAGCCCCTCGCGCATTGCCCGAGAGCGTCTCTGGCGCCTGCGGGCCCAGGGCATGTACCTGCGCCAGGTGCAGGTGCGCCCCGCCCATCCGGGCATTACCATCAGCGAAGTGCAAAGCAGCGACACCCAGGTAGACTTTACCCTCTACGCCGATGCACAGGTACCGGTCGGTGCGCAGACCCTGCATTTTCAAAGCAGCCTGGGCAGCGTTGGCGTGCCGATCGAGGTGCGCCCCGCCTTGCCGATCCTGGGTGCCTATCCCACCCCGCTGGTGGTAGGCATAGGTAGCCGTCAGCGGTTGCGCATTTCCTTATCGCGGGCAGATGCCGAGGCCCACACGGTGCAACTGCGCCTGCTCACCGGCACCGAGCAGGTAGGGCTTTCGGCCTCGCAACTGACGCTGGCCGCCGGGCATCTGGATGGGCTGGTAGAGCTGACCGGACTGAGCGCCGGGAGTGCCCGGCTGCAATTGTCTTCCATCAGTCTGGACCAGCAGTTGGAGTTGAGCGTACAGGTGCAGGCGCCGCGCCCGTTGCCCGCCGGCAGCTACAGCGTCCAGACGCGCCCGGTGGGCGTGTTACGCCGCGCCGCCCCCTCGCAGCCGGAGCTAAGCGCCCGCGGCCCGATCCTGGGCGGGTTGCTCGGCGTGCAGCGCGGGGCAGAGCGGCGCCCCCCGGCGCTCCCCGCGGAGGCGCTCTACAGCCCCCTGCTGGGGGTAGCGCGCGGCCCCCTGGCCCAGAGCCTGCACCCGGACTTTGTGATCGCCGGAGAGCAGGTGGAGTTGGAGCTGAGCGGGTTCGGTCTGTCCGAGGTAGAGGCCGTAGGCTTTGACTCTATACACCTGCAGGCACAGCGGGTGCGGGTCTCTGCCGATGGGCGCCGCCTGCAAGTGCAGGTGCAGGCCCAGAGCGCCGCCGCCCGCGGCGCGCACCAGGTAGAGCTGTATCTGCCCGGGGCCGTGGCGGTGGCCCAGGCCGAGCCGCTGCTGCTGTGGGTCAGCGAAGCTCCCCCGGTGGTGGTATCGATCGAGCCCTTGCAGATCCGCCCGCAGCAACGCATTGAGTTGGTAGTGCACGGGCAGCGGCTGGTGGACGTGCAGTCTGTGGAGTTAGCGCCAGGCACCGGCTTGCAGAGCGGGGGCCTGCGCAGCGAGGGCAGCACCGAGCTGCGGCTGGAGTTGGCGGCGCTGGAGAGCGCCGCGCCCGGGCGGCACGCGGTGATCGTACACACTCGCTCGGGCAGTAGCGCCCGAGAGCCGAGCGAGGCGAACACCCTGGAAGTGAGCCACAGCGCACTGCGCCCCATCGAACCGCTGCTCTCCGCTGCGCTGGGGGTGCGCCGGGGCAGTGCGGCGGTGGAGCGGCCCAGGCCGGCGCAGCTGCCCGGCCCGCTGTTGGGGGTCGGTCGCGGAGCCTTGCTGAGCGGGATCACCCCGGCAGTGGTCGTGGTGGGTACAGAAGTAGAGCTCGAGCTGACCGGCCAGGGGCTGGACAGGGTAGAGCAGGTGAGCATCGAACCCGCCGGCGGTTTGGAGCTACTCGGCACCGCGCAGGTAGGTGAGCAGGGTCGCAGTCTTCGCCAGCGCCTGCGCATTGACTCGCAGGCCGAGCTGCAGGTCCGGTCCCTGAAGTTGCGCAGTGCCGGCGGCCGCCTGGCCGTGGCCCCCGGAGCGGATCGGCTGCGCCTGAGCGCCCCGGTGCCGGAGTTGATTTCCCTGAGCCCGCTACGCTGGGTGCGCGGGCAAAGCGGGGTAATACGGTTGCGCGGTCGCTTTCTTTCCGGGGCGGTGCAGGTGCGGGTACAACCGGCCACTGGGGTCACCCTGGGTAGGGTGCGCGCTCTTGAGCCTGGGGTGTTGGAGGTGCAATGGCAGATTAGCGCCACGGCACCGCTGGGGGGGCGGGTAGTGATCGTGCGCAACGAAGCCGGGGCAAGCCCCTCCGAGCCGAGCCCGAGCAACACCGTGCAGCTCGTTGCGGAGCTGGGCGTATCGGTAGAGCCGCTGCTGTCCGCCTCGCTGGGGGTGCGCCGCGGCGCGCGGGTCGTGGTGCCGGATGTCTACTTCCTGCCCAGTGCCCTTGTGGGCGTGCGCCGAGGCTCGCCGGCGGGGCCGCCTGCCTCGTCCCTGACGCTGCCCAGTGCCCCGCTGGGCCTGGTCCGAGGCCCCTATGCCCGCTCGCTGGATCCCCCGACGTTGGTGCGCGGGGAGAGCGCTCGCCTGCGCATTCTGGGAGCCGGGCTGGATCAGGTGAGCCAGGTGCAGTTGCGCCCGTCAGCAGGGATCACCCTGAGCGGCCCGGCGCAGGTAGGGTCGGGCGCAGAGGAGTTAATCATTGAGCTGGAGCTGAGCGCCGGCGTCGCGCCGGGGCTGCGCGAGGTCGTGCTGCAACGAGCCGGGCGCCCGCCGCTACGCTTTCGCCCGGCACAGGCCGGTCGGCTGCAGGTGCTGAGCGAAGCGCAGCCGCGGATCGACTCCATTGAACCGATCCAGGAAGTGGTAGGCCAGAGCCTGGAGTTAGTGATTCGCGGTCAGTACCTGCAAGGAGGCCGGCTACAGGCCAAGCCCGGCACGGGTCTGGCCTTTGGTCAGGCCCGCGTGGATGCCGATGGCAGGCGTCTTCGGGTGCAATTGAACATCCAGTCCGATGCGCCCCTCGGGGCGCGGGTGATCATCGTGCGCAGCGCCAGCGGACAGAGCAGCGGCGCCGCGCTGGCGGCCAACACATTTACCATTCTGGGGCGCACCCAGAGTGATCCATCCAATTGAACTGTGTATAGGTAACGGAGGAAAAGACCATGAAGATCCATCCCAAAGCAAGTCTACGATGGGCCCTGAGCCTGTCGTTGTTGTGTAGCGCCTGGCCGCTGTCTGCCTGGAGCTTTGACAGTGGCAGCAGCGGAGCCGATGGGGCCTTTACCCCGCTGGTGGATACCGAGTTGGCCCTGCCGGCCGATGGGGTCTTTCACTATACGGAGGTAGACATCCCCGAAGGGGTGCAGGTTCGCTTTGCGCGCAACGCGCAGAACACGCCGGTGACCTGGCTGGTCAGCGGAGACGTGCGCATTGCCGGGGAGATATTACTCTCCGGGAGTGACGCGGCGGCAATAGGAGCTGGGGGCGATGGCAACGTAGGCGATGACGGCTTGCCCGGTCGGGCAGGCCCCGGCGGCTATGACGGTGGCGAGGGCGGAGTGTCCAGTGCCAACCCTGAAGAGGCTCGCGGGGGCAATGGCCTGGGGCCCGGCGGTGGTGCCGGGCATGTCAGTAACCGGGATGGGCGGGTTTGCGGCGGAGTGGGAGGCAGTTATGCTCAAGCAGGGGGCGTTCCTGTCTTCTATTGTGACTCCCCGCAAGCGCGCCCGGCCTATGGCAATGCGCAGTTGTTGCCGCTGGTAGGGGGCTCGGGGGGCTCGGGGGGAGCCGGTGGTCTGGCCTTCTCGGGCAGCGGGGGCGGGGGCGGCGGCGGCGCGTTGCTGATCGCGGCCTCCGGGACTCTCACGGTGAGCGGGAGCCTGCGGGCAGACGGAGGTCGTTCGGGGGCCTCCGCCGGGTCAGGCGCCGGGGCTCCAGGAGGGGGTGGCTCGGGTGGTTCGATCCGCCTTGTCGCCACCACCTTGTCTGGCAACGGCACCCTCAGTGCCCTGGGGGGAGCGCAGGTGTTCCAGTCTGGCAACGTTTCGAGCGGCGAGCAGGGCAGTGTCGGTCGCATCCGTCTGGAGGCCGAGACCTTCCAGCGCACGCAGGCCAGCACCCCGGCCTACAGCTTTGCCGCCCCCGGGGAGGTATTTCTGGCGGGCCTGCCGAGTCTTCGGATCAGCACCGTGGCCGGCTCTCCGGCTCCGGCGGTCCCGACCGGCAATGCCGACGTGCTGTTGCCGGAGGATTCCGAGTCAGTGAGCGTAGGCTTTGCCACGCGCAACGTGCCGTTGGGCAACGTGGTGCGCCTGCGGGTCGTGCCCGGCACCGGTGTGAGCGTGGAGGCAGTGAGCGGGGCACTGAGCGGTACGCTGGAATCGGCCAGCGCCAGCGTCCAGGTAAATGTACCGCTGGGCCACTCCGTCCTGCAGGCTTCGGTGAGCTACACGGTCAGCGTGGAGCAGGGCCAGGCGCTGGCACCCTGGGCCGAAGGCGAGCAGGTGGTGCAGGTTGAGTTACGCGCCGGCCCAGCGGGTACCGAGGTCTGGCTGGAGAGCGCCTCCGGGCAGCGCTACCATTACCCGAGTGGCTTCGGGGGATCGGTGAGCGCTGCCCTGGCGGGCTCTGGCGTATAGCCTGGCAAGTCGATGAGCCCCCTGGTCCACACCTTACTCGGCTTGATACGCCAGAGCGTGCTCGGCGCATTGGTGCTGGGCGGTGTTTGTGTGTTCGGGCTGCTCGGTCCCTGGCAAGTTGACTCGGTACAGGCGGGCGCGGTCGGGCCGCTCCCCTCAGCCTGGCAGGCACTGCTGGGCACCGGGGCGCTGCGCACGCCGCCGGCCCGGCTCCAGGCCAGCCCGCCCGCAGCGTTGCCGGCCCCGACGCTGCGTAGCGGTGCGCGCCTGGGCGGAGCGGGCACCGAGAGCCTGCCGGCACTGGCGGTAGGGGCCGATGGGCGGGTATGGCTGGCAGGCAGCAGTACCTCACCGAGCTTTGCCGGGCAGGTGCCCGGCGGCGCCCCGGGAGCCGGCGAGCAGGACGTGGTGATCGGGGTTTTGAGCGCCAGCGGAGATCGTTGGGAGCAGCTCATCCGCATCGGGGGGAGCGCCTCGGAGCAGGCACATGGGATTGCCCTGGATGGGCAAGGCCGTGCCTGGGTGGTCGGAGAGACCGACTCGGCGGACTTTCCACGCCAGGGGAGCCTGCACAATCCTGAGCCAGGCTCAGCGCCCCAGCCCGATTCGCTCCCCGGCCCCGGGGCCGGGGGCATTGATGGCTTTGTCTTACGCCTGTCCGCCCGGGGGGAGGTGGAGTACAGCGCCACGCTGGGGCGCCGGGGCACCGACCGGCTGTGGTCGGTAGCGATCGGCCCCGGAGACACGCCCGGGGATGCCGGCAGCGAATCAATCTGGGTAGCCGGACAGACCCACTCGGTGGATTGGGTCGAGCCCCGCCCCGAGCGCGGCGAGCGTGGGGGCAGCGAGGTGCTGCTGGCACGCCTTTCTGCCAGCGGCGCCTTAGAGCAGAGCTACCTGCTGAGCGGCCCGGGTCAAGAGTACGCCCGTGCGGTGCAGGTCTCCCCGAGCGGGGCGGTGTGGATTGGCGGGAGCAGCAGTTCCCAGCGCCTGTCGGTGCCCGCCTCGGCCTTTGCGGGGAGTTGGCAGAGCCAGTCCGGCGGCGGGGTGGACGCCCTGATCGCCCGCCTGGAGCCAGCCCGGGGCTGGACCTACCTGAGCTATGTGGGCGGAGCCGGCACCGAGCAGGCTCAGAGCCTGTCCCTGGAGCCGGACGGCGCCCTATGGGTGACGGGCAGTGCCCAGGACAGTCTGGGGCGCAGCGGTCGATGGCAGGGCTGGGTCCTGCGCCTTGGCGCGCCGGGGGAGCCCGACGAAGCGACCGGGCCATCGAGCTGGTACCGGCGCTACGGGGGCAGCGGGGCCGACCGCCTGCGGGCCGTGCAGGCCGATGCCGACGGCGCCTGGCTGGTGGGCTGGAGTCTGTCGAAGGATTTACCGGTCAGCGCCCAAGCCGCCCAGCGCAGCCACAACGGGCAGAGTGATGGCTGGCTGCTGCGCCTGGACCAACAAGGCCGGATGCGCTACGCCAGTTACCTGGGCGGGGTCTATCGAGATGAGCTGAGCGCCCTGGTGGTGCGCCCGGACCCGGCAACGTCCACTCCCATCCTGTGGCTGGCCGGTCGTAGCGCAAGCCCCGAGTTGCCCCCCCCCGATCGCATTGCCCCCGGTGCCCTGCGCCCCGGGACCGGGACCGACTGGCTGGTGGTGCAACTGGACCCAGGCAACCGTCCCCCACAGATTGAGAGCCAAGCGCCCACCCGCGCCCAGGCGGGCCTGCCCTACCAGTATCAGCTACAGGCCAGTGACCCGGACCAGGACCCCTTGCTCTACACCCTGGAGCAGGCCCCGCCCGGCATGCGGATCAACGCCCGGGGTCTGATCCAATGGAGCCCGGAGCAGGTCGGTCTCTACCCGGTGCAGGTGGTGGTGAGTGATGGGCGGGGCGGGCGCGCCGAGCAGCGCTACCAACTCAGCGTAGTCTCTGCCAACCAGCCCCCGCAGATTACAAGCACCGCCCCCGTGCAGGCAGAGATCCAAGCCCTCTACCGCTACCCCATCCAGGCCAGTGACCCGGAAGGCCAGGCCCTGGACTACGAGTTACGACAAGCCCCGCTGGGCATGCGCCTGGTGCAGGGCGAGTTGCGCTGGACCCCGGCCCGGGTCGGTCCCAGTGCGGTGCACCTGGTGGTGAGCGATCCGCAGGGCGGGCAGGACGCCCAGCGCTTTGTCATTGAAGTGCGCTACCCGGCGGATAACCAGCCCCCGCGCTGGGCGGACTTGCCGGACCAGGAAGTCGCGCTGGGCAGCGAGTGGGTGCTCTGGCTACCGGTGCAAGACCCGGAAGGACTGCCCCTGCGCTTTGGGGTGCGCCCGCTGCCGCTGCCGGCAGGGGCGCGTCTGGACGTGCGCAGCGGGCAGTTTCGCTTTCGCCCGCGCACCGCCGGGAGCTACACCCTGATCTTCAGCGCCGATGATGGGCGCTTTCGTAGCGAGCAGCGCCTGCTGCTCAAGGTGCCCGAGCCCGAGCCGGGCGCACCCACCGCCCTGCGCGCCCGGCTGCTCGATGCCGAGAGCCTCGCGCGCGGGCAACAGCGCCCGCTGGTCGGCGCACAGGTCTCCCTGCTGGGCACCGGCCTTGATACCCGCACCAACGCCGAGGGCTACTTCACGATCAGCGGGATCCCCCCCGGGCCACAGACTCTGGACTTGGCCCCCGGCACAATCCGAGCGCCCAATGGAGCGCTCTATGCAGGCTTTCGAGAGCGCATTGAGTTGCTCGAAGGAGTGCTCAATGACCTGACTCGCCCCTTGAGCCTGCCCCGCCTGTCAGGAGCCAGCCGCACCCAGATCAACCCACAGCAGCGCACGATAGTAGAGAACCCGGAGTTGGGGGTGAGCCTGGAGGTGCCCGCCGGGATGGCGCTGGACGAGGCCGGCCGCCCCTACACAGGGGCGCTTTGGATCAGCGAAGTACCGCGAGGGCTGGCCCCGGCCGCGTTGCCGGAGTTTTTGGACCCGGGACTGCTGATCACCATCCAGCCGGTGGGGGTGCGCTTTGCCGAGCCGGTGCCCATTACCTTTCCGAACATCGATGAGCTCGAGCCGGGGACCGAGGTAGACATCTGGTCACTGGACCCCGACAGCGGCGACTTTGGCGTAGTAGGCAAGGGCCGGGTCAGCCGGGATGGCCAGCGCATTGAGACCATCGAGGGCGGGATCCGTGCGGCCGACTGGCACGGACCGGTCCCGGCCCCGCCCGACCCGGAGCCCGATTGCGAGCCAGACATGGAGCCTTGCAATGAACCCGAGGCTCCGGAGAACCCGGGTGACTGTCCAGGAAAAAGTGCCTCCACCATTGATCAGAGCAACTGCAACCTGAGTGTGGACTTTGCCCTGCCGGTCTATCGCTCGCTGGAGAGGGATCGCAGCTGGCGGTTCATTTATCGTAGCGACACCGCCCGCCCGCGCCCGCAGGTATCCTTTGATGTGGGTCTGGGTGCTGCGCGCCCCCGGCGCCTGTCCTACCGCTTGCGCCTGGGGGGGCGGGAGTTGGAGCCGGTATACGTATCCATGCCGCGCCGGGAAGGCCTGGTCCTGCGCCAGGGTCTTGCGGTGCCTGCCGAGGACCTGCCCTCCGGGCGCATCCCCTACGAGTTGATGATAACGAGTATCTGGGCGCAGACGCGCATCGGGACGCCCGTTGAGAGCTTCGTGCTGCTGGACAACGCCGCCCCCAGCCCCTTTGGAGCGGGCTGGCGCCTGCAGGGTTTGGAAGAGCTGCAGGTCTCGCCAGAGGGCATCACGCGCATCCGCCCGGGTAAACGCCCGATGTTCTATGAGCGCAATGAAACGGGCTGGACCACCCCGGATGCGGACTTCTCCGTACTGCTCGCCCTGCCCGGGGGCGGCTACCGCATTACCGAGAAAGACGGAACGGCATGCGAGTTTGATGCCAGTGGCCAGATGAGCGTGCGCCGGGACCGCAACGGCAACGAGCTGCGCTACCACTACGGGGCGCAGCGGCGCTTGGAGCGCCTGACCGATCCGGTGGGCCTGGTGACCCACTTTCGCTACCGCAACGGTTACCTGCACCAGGTTGAGGACCCGGCAGGGCGGGTAAGCGAGTTCCGCCACGATGCCGCGGGCAACCTGGTTCAACTGACCTACCCGGACGGGAGCGTACTGCGCTATGGCTACGATGGAGCGCACCTGCTGCAAGAGCGCCGCGACGAGCGCGGCAACCGCTACCGCTACCGCTACGATAGCAACGGCTATGCCCTGGTAGGGGAGCTGCCGGACGGGAGTAGTCGCGGGGTACGTGGGCGCAACCTGGCCGGAGTACACGCCCCGGGCAGCGGCACGATGGCAGAGCCGATGGAGCCCCTGTTGCGCGCCGCCGCGCAGAGCCTGCATCGCGATGCCCGGGGCCACAGCTCGCAACTTCGGCTGGATGGTCACAGCGCCGTGTTATTCAGCCAGGATGCCGTTGCCCGGGAGAATAACTACGAGCGCGATGCCGACAGCAACCCCACGCGCCTGCAGCGCCCGAATGGCTCAGTGCTGGAGCGCCAATATGATGCGCAGGGCAACGTCCTGGTGCGCACCGAGCGCTTCAACGGGGCGACCTACCGCTACACCTATGACCAATACTCGTTGCTGACCTCGTACATCAATCCACGCGGTCACCGCATGCAGATGGATCGCGATGCCCGAGGCAACATGGTAACAATGGTCAACCACTTGGGCCACACCATGAAGATGGAATACGACAGCCGCGGCCTGGTCACCCGTAGCCAGAGCCCTAATGGGTTGGTCACGCGCTACACCTACAACGCCGAGGGTCTGAGGCAAGAGAGCACCGAGACCCCGCCCGCCGGCACCCCGGGGGCCGTGCGCACCACCCGCTGGCGCTACCACCCCACCGGCCTGATGGCCGGCATGACCAGCCCGGAAGGGGTAGAGACCAGCTTTCACTACGATGAGCGCAGCCGCCTCATCCGGATGCGCGACAACCTGGGTCAGGAGCAACGCTTCGAATACGATCTCTACGGCAACATAGTGCGCGTGGAGATCACCAACAGCGATGGCAGCCCGGCCCTTCGCACGCGCCAGGTCTACGATGAGCGCAACCGCCTCATCGAGAGGGCCATGCCTCATGTAGGCGAGAGCGAGTCCATCACCCGCTACACGCTGGATGCCGAGAGCAACGTGACCGCCATGACCGACCCCAACGGAGCGCAATCGAGCTCCGTCTACGACCGGGTGGATAGGCTGAGCAGCTACACCCACCGGCTGAATGGCGTGACCGAGTACGAATATGACACCCGGGATCGCATGATTCGGGTAGTCGCGCCCAACGGGGTCGTAACCGAGTACGACTACGACGTGCTGGCGCGGGTGACCGAAGAGCGCAGCCCGGACCGGGGCACGCTGCGCTACGAATACGACCTGGCCAATAACGTTATCGCTATCCGCGAGGGCCGTGGCATCGTGATGCGCTACCGCTACGACGAGTTAGAGCGCATGGTCGAAGCGAGCTACCCGAACACCCATCCGGGCAAGGACGAGCAGGTGCGCTACCGCTATGACAGCTGCCCGCTGGGCTTGGGGCGCTTGTGCGAGCGCCACGACGAGTCCGGTCGCACTGCCTACCGCTACGATGTATGGGGCAACGTGGTGGAGATGGAGCACGAAGAGCTGGGCGTGCGCTACCACACCCGCTACAGCTGGGACCGGGAAGATAAGCTCTCACGCATGGAGCTGCCCAGTGGTCGGGTGGTCGAGTACAGCCGAGACGGGGTGCGCCGCCTGTTGGGCTTGCAGGCCCGGCTCAACGGCGAGCGCCGGCCCATCGTAAGCGAGTTGCGCTACCGGGGTGATAACCGGATGCGCTCGTATCGCTACGGCAACGGCCAGCAGGATCAGCGCAGCTACGATCGGCAGGGCCGTTTGCTCGTCCAGCGCCTGGCCGGAGCCGAGGACCTCCAGAGCGATGCGCGCAGCTACCGCTACGATGCCAACGGCAACATTGTGGACCTGAACGGCAGCTACGAGCGCAACCGCTACGGCTACGATGCGCTGGATCGCCTAGACAGCGACCGCATTGAAGAAGAGGCCGCCATAGGCTATACCTATGATCTGAACGGCAACCGCCTGAGGACGCAGGTAGAAGAGGACGGCACGCGTTACGATTACCTTTCTGGCAGCAATCGTCTGCAAGCCAGTGAGGAACGGCGTGGCCCGGAGGCGGCCTCCTTTGCCCCCCGAGCGGACCGGCGCCTGGAATACAACGATGCCGGACGCCTGTGGAGGCTCTACGAAGGCGAAGGAGCCGATAAGCCGCTACGCGCCGAATACATCTACAACGGTATGGGGCAACGCACTCGCAAGATCGTACACGAGGCAGAAGGCCGCCGGCGCACCACGCTCTACCACTACGACCTGCAAGGGATGCTTATCACCGAGACCGAGGCCGACGGCAGCGTGTTGCGTGATTACCTGTGGGCCAACGCCCAGCCGGTGGCGCAGATTGATAAGCAGGCAGAGCAGGAACGGATTACCTATCTGTACCCGGACCATCTAATGACCACGCGCTTGGGGATGGACGAGACCGGGACCGTGGTCTGGCGTTGGGAAGGAGAGGCATTCGGGCAGAGCGGCGCCGAGCAAGACCCGGATGGAGACGGACGAGAGGTGCTCATGCGCCTGCGTTTTCCAGGTCAATATCACGACACCGAGAGTGATCTGTACTACAACTGGAACCGTTATTACGACCCCAGTACCGGACGGTATATTCAGAGTGACTTCATCGGGTTGCAAGGTGGGTTGAACACCTATGGATACGTGGAAGGAAACCCGTTGATGTACACTGACCCAACCGGTGAAGAACCTGTGCTGACTGCTATTTTGCTGGGTGTACTAATAGGCCTTAGTATTGAGTTTATTATACAGTGGGTTAACCACGAAGGTAATCTGCTTTGCTTCAATATACATCATATTATAATATCTATGATGGTTGGATCTGTTGCCCCCGGAATTTACCAAATATTGAAAACTCTTTGGAATGCATTCAAGATTTTACTGAGGCTTTCGAAGCTAGGATCTCTCGAACGTTCCGCCAAGCTAAAAGAGTATTGGAAGATCATTCTCGTTATGGTAGTCACAAGAGCTGTTTGGGACTTGGTGAAGTTCTACTCGAAAAGACTCACGGAGTTTGGTAACCGAGATGGTTGCGAGTGCAGCAGGTAAAATATGAAAAAAAAGATAATAAAAATATTTCTGGAACAACTACATTTTAATATATGGCTGATGGAGCCTATAATAGTTGCGATAAATATTGTAATAGTCATTTACTATTGGCCAACCGTCGAGTCCCTAGTGGATAAACTGATTAAACTGGATAATGGTCAACTACTATTCGGTGCAATTGGTCTTATTTATATTGTTTTTGTTCGTGTTCTTACTTATGTTGTTCCTGAGGTTCTTGCTCATGTTATTCTTCGTGTTCTTAAGCGATATCAGTAACAGTTTGTTATGGGGTTGCCTTCCACAATACATACGTTGAAGTAACATCCGATGAGCATCGAGGTGAAACAAGCTGGGTTGGCAGCCTTGTTCAACTAGGCGAAGATGTCTGGGATATCGTGGAAAGAGACTCTGGCTTCGGCGATCTCGAAGTAGCTGAAAATGAAATTACCGAAAAAAACTCATAACAAGTTTATCAACGATCGCCCTTCGGGCTGGACCGTTAAAAGCGCTGCTTCGCAGCAACGCGGCCCGTTATTAAAGGCGTTAGGTGTCCGCATGGAAAGCAACTTAGTCCGCACGAAGGTAACAACCGATGATGACTGCGAGGATGCTAAAGCTGATCTGGCATGACACGAGAAATGCGTTGAGTTACGGAGGGCGTTCAACGCAAGGTGGCGTTCTGGTGTTGATGATGACCAAATTAAAAATAAACTTGGAGCCATTGAAAACGCTCAAGCTCGGGTTGATAAGTTTTGTTGTGACTAACCAAGACGGCGACAACTTGAAATCCAGAGACTGTAAAAAAGTTTGTGTAAATGGCATTGTCCATTCTGGAGGACTAAGCCATGCCAATATCAGACAAATTGATCGACCAGCTACTGGAAGGCAACACATCACCGGAAGATATTTTGGGTGAGGATGGCTTGCTCAGGTGGCTCACCAAACGCGTGGCGGAACGCGTCCTTGAAGCGGAGATGGAACAACATCTCGGCCATTCAAAACATGACGTGGCGGGCAATAACACCGGCAACTCTCGCAACGGCAAAAGCGGCAAAACTGTACGCAGCGTTCACGCAGAGAGCGATCTGCAAGTCCCCCGTGACCGCAATGGCCAGTTTGCCCCGCAACGGGTCAAGAAGGACGAAAGGCAGCTCAACGGCTTCGATGAGCGTATTATCTCCCTGTATGCCAAGGGCATGACCACCCGGGATATCCAAGCCCATTTTATGGAGGTCTATGGCGTTGAGGTATCAGCCAGTTTTATCTCCCAGGTCACCAATGGGGTGATGGAGGAGGTCAAGGCCTGGCAGAACCGCCCTCTGGAGAGCGTTTATCTCATTGTCTATCTGGATGCCCTGGTGGTTCGCAGCCGTTCTTCGGGTGGGGTAGAGAATAAATCGATTTACTTGGTGCCGGGCATCAACCGGGAGGGTGAGAAAGAGCTGCCGGGCTTGTGGCTGGCGCAAACCGAGGGCACCCGGTTCCGGCTATCGGTCATGACCGAGCGGAAGAGCCGCAGGGTACAGGAGATCTGGCTCGCCTGTAGCGATGGTTTGAAGGGCTTTGCGCAAGCCATAGAGGCCGTTTACCCGCACACCCGGGTGCAACTGTGTATCGTACATCAGGTTCGCCATTCTCTGCGCTATGTGAGCTGGAAACAGCGCAAAGCGGTTGCCGCTGACTTGAGGCGTATTTACAGTGCAACCACCCTCACGGAAGCGGAGCAAGCCCTGGCAGCTTTTGCCGAGCGCTGGGACCAGGAACATCCGGGCATCAGCCAATCCTGGCGTAACCACTGGGAGCGCCTGAGCGTGTTCTTCGATTATCCGCCACAGATCCGCAAGGTAATCTACACCACCAATGCCATAGAATCGCTGAATGCCTCGCTGCGCAAGGTGACCCGAACGAGGCGTTCATTCCCGAACGATGAAGCGGTGATGAAAGTATTATACTTGGCCTTGCATGAAATCACGCGGAAAAGGACCATGCCGATCCGGGATTGGAAACAGGCGATGAGCCAGTTTATGATCTTGTTCGGTGAGCGAGCTTCACTGTGATAGCCCGCCATTTACTCACTGTGATAATCTGCCATTTACTCAGGTTCGCCAGGGGTACAAGGAAGCTTTTTAAGTTAGCTTCTCACGAACGTGCCGCTAAGTATCGAGATAGAAAGATAATAATAATATTTTGGGAACACTTGGATTTTATAATACATATGATAGATTTGATCATATGGTTGATAGGTATAGGAATATTAGCGGCTTACTCGCCGCCAATCATATCCAGTCTGGACAGAGCGTTCATTCCCGAACGATGGATCGGTGGAAGTATTATACTTGGCCTTCTGGATAAGGGTATAGGTCTACTACTACTAGCAGTTGGTGTTACTATTTATCTTATTTTTTTTCGTGTTCTTGCTTTTGTTATTACTGAGGTTCTTGCTCGTGTTTTTTTTCGTGTTCTTAAGCGAAAGCGAATTAAGTAACAGTTTGTTATGAGATGGTAATTCAGTGTACATCAACGGGTTGCCTTCCACCATACATGCGTCGAAGTAACATCCGGTGAGCATCGAGGTGAAACAAGCTGGGTTGGCAGCCTTGTTCAACTACGCGAAGATGTCCGGTATATCGTGGAAAGGGACTCTGGATTCGGCGATATCGAAGTAGCTGCAAATGAAATTACCGAAAAAACTCATAACAAGTTTATCAACGATCGCCCTTAGGGCCGGACCGCTAAAAGCGCCGCTTCGCAGCAACGCGGCCCGTTATTAAAGGCGTTAGGTGTCCGCATGAAAAGCAACTGGAAAAAGAATCGTCATAAAGATAATTCGATAAAAGAATGGGGCAATCGCGTACGAAAACTGGAAGAGCTATACAGACAAGAGTGCGGGAGCCAATGCTAATGAAGACATTAAAAGAAGTTTTGCAAGAATTTAAAGAATACAGGCCCGCGTTTTCGGACATTGATATTGATCTGGCTGACGCAAATCAGCGGTGTTGGGGTGGCGACACCGCACTTCATATAGCGTCAGAGTTCGGAGAAATTGAAAACGTTGAAGTACTATTAGCTAATGGTGCTGATGTAAATATTGCAGGTGACATTGGCTATACGCCTTTACACTACGCTGCAGCGAAAGGGAACACTGACATTATTAAAATACTTCTTAAAGCCGGTGCAAATCCAAATTTAACAGATGAGTTCGATGACACCCCACTGAAAGTTGCCGAACGGGGACATCACGATGGTGCTGCAAAGCTGTTAAGAAATCCATAAATTTCATTGTGCTGGCGCGGGTGACCGAAGAGCGCAGCCCGGACCGGGGTACACTGCGCTACGAATACGACCTGGCCGATAACGTCATCGCTATCCGCGAGGGCCGTGGCATCGTGATGCGCTACCGCTACGACGAGCTAGAGCGCAGGGTCGAAGCGAGCTACCCCAACACCCACCCGGGCAAGGACGAGCAGGTACGCTACCGCTATGACAGCTGCCCGCTGGGCTTGGGGCGCTTGTGCGAGCGCCACGATGAGTCCGGTCGCACTGCCTACCGCTACGATGTATGGGGCAACGTGGTGGAGAGGGAGCACGAAGAGCTGGGCGTTCGCTACCACACCCGCTACAGCTGGGACCGGGAAGACCAGCTCTCACGCATGGAGCTGCCCAGTGGTCGGGTGGTCGAGTACAGCCGAGACGGGGTGCGCCGCCTGCTGGGCTTGCAGGCCCGGCTCAACGGCGAGCGCCGGCCCATCGTAAGCGAGTTGCGCTACCGGGGTGATAACCGGATGCGCTCGTATCGCTACGGCAACGGCCAGCAGGATCGGCGCAGCTACGATCGGCAGGGCCGTTTGCTCGTCCAGCGCCTGGCCGGAGCCGAGGACCTCCAGACCGATGCGCGCAGCTACCGCTACGATGCCAACGGCAACATTGTGGACCTGAACGGCAGCTACGAGCGCAACCGCTACGGCTACGATGCGCTGGATCGCCTGGACAGCGACCGCATTGAAGAAGAGGCCGCCCAAGGCTATACCTATGATCTGAACGGCAACCGCCTGAGGACGCAGGTAGAAGAGGACGGCACGCGTTACGATTACCTTTCTGGCAGCAATCGTCTGCTAACCAGTGAGGAACGGCGTGGCCCGGAGGCGGCGCCCTTTGCCCTCCGAGCGGACCGGCGCCTGGAATACAACGATGCCGGACGCCTGTGGAGATTATACGAAGGCGAAGGAGCCGATAAGCCGCTACGCGCCGAATACATCTACAACGGTATGGGGCAACGCACTCGCAAGATCGTACACGAGGCAGAAGGCCGCCGGCGCACCACGCTCTACCACTACGACCTGCAAGGGATGCTTATCACCGAGACCGGGGCCGACGGCAGCGTGTTGCGCGATTACCTGTGGGCCAACGCCCAGCCGGTGGCGCAGATTGATAAGCAGGCAGAGCAGGAACGGATTACCTATCTGTACCCGGACCACCTGATGACCACGCGCCTGGGGATGGACGAGACAGGGACCGTGGTCTGGCGTTGGGAAGGAGAGGCATTCGGGCAGAGTGGCGCCGAGCAAGACCCGGATGGAGACGGACGAGAGGTGGTCATGCGCCTGCGTTTTCCGGGTCAATATCACGACGCCGAGAGTGATCTGTACTACAACTGGAACCGTTATTACGACCCCAGTACCGGACGGTATATTCAGTCTGACCCAATTGGGCTTCAGGGTGAGTTAAATACTTACGGTTATGTCTACCAGAACCCGCTTCGCTGGACTGACCCACTTGGCTTGTACGGAACCCAAAGCTGTACTTATTGGAAGCAGGAGGCTTGCAAAAAGTACCCAGGTTTATACGTATGTTGGATTGCACCGTATGTATGCCCATTGTTTCCGGATAACAATGCCCCCGATGGAAGTGACGAGAGCATTGGTAATTGGTCTGAATGTGTACGACAATGTCTACAAGATCGGCATGATATATTATGTGCTAGTAGTGGCCAGATAGCTAATCACGTGTATTGTTATATTTACTGTTGGAAGGATCCAGAAAATCCTTATAGCCCTAATGGACCATATTTACCTGATGATGACTTACCTGATGGTTACCCTGTTTCCTACCCTGTTGGCCACCCTGCTGTCTACATTATTTATTAGAATAATGGAGACCAATGTTGATGAAACATAATTTGATAGTGAATATTTTTTCCGCATTTTTGATTTTAGTTGTATTTGATGTATTGCTTGTCATCATGTCTTTGGGCTACCGGAATATGCACATTGCGCATAATAGGATTCTCCAAAATGGATGGGGCTTTGAAAGCCATTTACAGAATATCTCATGACGCGCTTATAAAATATTTCTATGTATTCAAACACGCAAGTATAGGAAGAATTAACACTCTATTTCCCATAATCTCACCAAGAAAAGGAAGAGATTCGCGAAGCCATCGTCCAGTCCTGGAACACCTGCAATCTGACTGACTTCAGCCGACACGATCAATATTGCTCCTTCCCGCCGGTCATTCCTGCTAAATTCCAGCCACCAGGCATGCCGACTACCTGCCGCTACTTTTGCCGGCGGCAATTTGCTGAGTTGACTGAGCCAAATTGATCTCGTCGGCTACCCGAACAAACCTGTTTGGGCCGGTGTCCTGATCTAGGGTAATGGGTGGAATTCTTTTGCTTCCACTTTTCTCTGAAGGTGTGCAAGGTTCTGCTTGATCAGCGCAGGGTCTTCGATACTGGCGATTACCTTGACAGTGCCAGCACATTCTTCGCAAGTTGTAATATCAATGTTGAAAAACCGTTTCAAGCGTTGTGCCCAGGTCATCACGGCGTGACGTTTTGCAGGTGTGTATGACCTTTCCCCCGAAAAGGTAGCCAGTGTCAAATAGATTTTTCCCATGGAATCGACCGTATGGAGATCTCAGAATGAAAGGCAAGCGTTACAGTGAAGAACAGATCATTGGTATTTTGAAGGAGCATGAAGCTGGAATGTCGGTGCAGACGTGATCCGTAAGCACGGCATAGCCAACGGCACGCTGTATCGATGGAAAGCGAAGTAGGGTGGCATGGAGGTCTAGCAAGCAAAGCGATTGCGGGCGTTGGAGGCGGAGCATGCGAAGTGGAAGCGATGGTTGGCCGATACCTTGCTGGAAAAGACCGCACTGGAGGACGTGCTCGGAAAAAAATGGTAAGGCCGGCGCAGCGACGCGGCGCCGTCGTGTATATGCAGTCGGCCTATCCCATGAGTCAACGCAGGGCGTGCCGGCTGGCGCTACTCAGCCGCAAAGCGGCTGCCTACCAAGCCATTCCACACAATGACGGCGCACTAAAAGAGCGGCTCAAGGAACTGGCCGAGCGCTACCCGCGATACGGAGATCTGATGTTGCCAAGCATTGCTCAAGGCCCAGGGCCTGGTGGTCAACCGCAAACGCACCTATAGACTGTATACAGCGCTCGGCATGCAAATAAGAACCAGGCGGCGTAAGAAGCTGCACCAACCTCGGATACCGATGGCATTATCTACCCGGATGAACGAACGTTGGTCATTGGACTTTGTGCACGACCCATTGGCGAATGGCCGACGGATCCGGGTGCTAAACATCATAGATGACTTCTCTGGAAAATGTGTTGGCCAACTGGTTGACACGTCCATCTCCGGCGTTCGCCTGGCGCGCTATCTGGATGAACTTGCAATGACGCGCTCATTGCCACCTCGATCGTGCTGGACAATGGTCCGCAACTGACCAGCAAGGCCATGTTTTTCCGGGCGCACAAAACCAAAGTAAAGCTCTGCTTCATCCAGCCTGAGAAACCCACTCAGAATGCATTTATTGAAAGCTTTAACGGGCGCTTGCTCGACGGCTGCCTGAATCAACATTGGTTCAGCTCGCTCAATAATGCCAGGCAGATCATTAACGACTGGCGACATCACTACAACAATGTGCGACCACACAGTTCACCAGGCTATCGGGCACCGACCGTGTTCGAGGCAGAGGCTGCATGATAGGATGTTTTTGTCTCTCTTTGAATGGCTACCCAACAGGGGGAAGGTTAAATCTATCATATTGATATCGTTGCAATCTTCGACTACATAGCAAGACTGAGTATCGTATTCATAAATGTACTGGCTGACTCTTGGATCCGATTCTTGACTGACTGTGCCTTTATCCTCGTCATCATCACATCCAATCAGAATAACCGTGAAGATTATTAATAATAAGCTGTTTCATAAAATGCATCTTTACAAATTCATTAAATGCAATTGGAAATGCCTTCCCGATAATAATGATAAGCAAGAAAAATTCAGAAACTGTCAGCATGTTTATATATTAAGAGGGGGAGACTTAAATTGAGTGCTGCTCATAACGCCGGCATCAACTGCCGGAGGTTACTGGCGTTTTTTGTGCTGGTTTATGCACAAAAGGCGATAGTGGCCAGAGGTCAGATTGCATGTCCTTGTTAGGCCTTATTACCAAAAACCAGATAATAAGCCCATTTATTAGCCCACCTAAACCACCAAATAAACAAAAGAATAGGATATAATCTGTTTCAATAGGCATATTGCTTCCTTCAATTATTCCAATTATTCCCGCAAATAAAACTAACGAAATAGCACCAAAACCAGAACCAGATAGCGCGGCAAACCATATACTCATATGGTTTTTATCGACGGCTAATTTACACAGAGGATAACCCCAAATATAAGTACTTGGGAAAGTAATACACAATGTTATAAGTGCGTAAATTCCACCGACTATAATCATCACCCCCGCCGCAAACGCATCTCCCTGGGATAAGACTAAGACGACAAGACTTAAAAGCAAGAAGCATGAAAATACCAATACAGGTATAGCTATTGAAGCGATAAATATTCCTTTATGAATCTTCATGACTTCCCCTGCCTAACACCGGCATCAGCTGCCGGAGGCTACTGGCGCTTTTTGTGCTGGTTTTGCACAAAAGGTGAGAGTAGTCGGAGGTCGGATTGCATGTCCTTGTTATGCTTTTCTTTGATATTTCTCACTCTTCTAATGGCTCGTAAGGACCTAAGTCATCTGTTACGCTAACTTTAGAAAGTTCATATTCAGCCAGATATTAACCATTAGAATCACATTGAATTTCTGGTATTTTCACAAGGCCAAAGTACCCTTCATCTGCTATAGCAAGATCATTTTCTTCAAGTTGAGAATCGGTTGTGAGAGCCAAATTTTCACCTTCTTCTATAGCTAATTCGATGCAAAGGTTATCATTCTCTCTTATCCAATCTGAGAAATCTGCCTGCACCGTTTTATCAAGCTTAAAGTATAAAAGTATAAAAGTATAGGAAGAATTAACACCCTGTTTCCCTTATTCCACCAAGAAAATAAAGAGCTTCGCGAAGCTGGCGTCCATCCTGAAACACCCGAATGTCTGCCACCAGGCATGCCGACTACCTGCCGCTGCTTTTGCCGGCGGAAAGGTCATGAGGCAAGAGAGCACCGAGACCCCGCCCGCCGGCACCCCGGGGGCCGTGCGCACCACCCGCTGGCGCTACCACCCCACCGGCCTGATGGCCGGCATGACCAGCCCGGAAGGGGTAGAGCTCAGCTACCACTACGATGAGCGTAGCCGCCTCCTCCGGATGCGCGACAACCTGGGTCAGGAGCAACGCTACGAATACGATCTCTACGGCAACATAGTGCGCAGGGAGACCACCAACAGCGATGGCAGCCCGGCCCTTCGCATGCGCCAGGTCTACGATGAGCGTAACCGCCTCATTGAGATGGCCATGCCTCATGTAGGCGAGAGCGAGTCCATCATCCGCTATACGCTGGATGCCGAGAGCAACGTGATCGCCATGACCGACCCCAACGGAGCGCAATCCAGCTCAATCTACGACCGGGTGGATCGGCTGAGCAGCTACACCCACCGGCTGAATGGCGTGACCGAGTACGAATATGACACCCGGGATCGCATCATCCGGGTAGTCGCACCCAACGGGGTCGTAACCGAGTACGACTACGACGTGCTGGCGCGGGTGAGCGAAGAGCGCAGCCCGGACCGGGGCCCGCTGCGCTACGAATACGACCTGGCCAATAACGTCATCGCTATCCGCGAGGGCCGGGGCATCGTGATGCGCTACCGCTACGATGAGTTGGAGCGCAGGGTCGAAGCGAGCTACCCCAACACCCACCCGGGCAAGGACGAGCAGGTACGCTACCGCTATGACAGCTGCCCGCTGGGCTTGGGCCGCTTGTGCGAGCGCCACGACGAGTCCGGTCGCACTGCCTACCGCTACGATGTATGGGGCAACGTGGTGGAGAGGGAGCACGAAGAGCTGGGCGTGCGCTACCACACCCGCTACAGCTGGGACCGGGAAGATAAGCTCTCACGCATGGAGCTGCCCAGTGGTCGGGTGGTCGAGTACAGCCGAGACGGGGTGCGCCGCCTGCTGGGCTTGCAGGCCCGTCTCAACGGCGAGCGCCGGCCCATCGTAAGCGAGCTGCGCTACCGGGGGGATAACCGGATGCGCTCGTATCGCTACGGCAACGGTCAGCAGGATCAGCGCAGCTACGATCGACAGGGCCGTTTGCTCGTCCAGCGCCTGACCGGAGCCGAGGACCTCCAGACCGATGCGCGCAGCTACCGCTACGATGCCAACGGCAACATTGTGGACCTGAACGGCAGCTACGAGCGCAACCGCTATGCCTACGATGCGTTGGATCGCCTGGACAGCGACCGCATGGAAGAAGAGGCCGCCCAAGGCTATACCTATGATCTGAACGGCAACCGCCTGGGGGCGCCGGTAGAAGAGGACGACACACGTTACGACTACCTTGCTGGCAGCAATCGTCTGCAAGCCAGTGAGGAACGGCGTGGCCCGGAGGCGGCCTCCTTTGCCCCCCGAGCGGACCGGCGCCTGGAATACAACGATGCCGGACGCCTGTGGAGGCTCTACGAAGGCGAAGGAGCCGATAAGCCGCTACGCGCCGAATACATCTACAACGGTATAGGGCAACGCACTCGCAAGATCGTACATGAGGCAGAAGGCCGCCGGCGCACCACGATCTACCACTACGATCTGCAAGGGATGCTTATCACCGAGACCCGGGCCGACGGCAGCGTGTTGCGCGATTACCTGTGGGCCAACGCCCAGCCGGTGGCGCAGATTGATAAGCAGGCAGAGCAGGAACGGATTACCTATCTGTACCCGGACCACCTGATGACCCCGCGCCTGGGGATGGACGAGACCGGGACCGTGGTCTGGCGTTGGGAAGGAGAGGCATTCGGGCAGAGTGGCGCCGAGCAGGACCCGGATGGAGACGGACGAGAGGTGGTCATGCGCCTGCGTTTCCGGGTCAATATCACGACACCGAGAGTGATCTGTACTACAACTGGAACCGTTATTATGACCCCTCTATCGGTCGTTACATTACTTCCGATGTGATCGGATTAGAGGGAGGTATGAATACTTATGTTTATGCGAACAATAATTCGCTTAGATTCATGGACCCATATGGGAAAAGAGTTATGGTAAGAGCGCCACGGGAAGTATTAGAAATGCAGAAAATGTTATCAGAAATGCAGTCTGGGTATCGTGAAGATGATGAAGAATATTCAGAATGCACTGCATATAGGAATGTCTATGAAGCAGGATCGAAGGAAGGTTTGGAGGAATGTATAGCATGCTGCAGGAGGAAACCTACGCAATGGTGGACGCTACCACCACATAGATCGGCTTCTAACTGTGAAATGAGGTGTAGTGAAGAATTCGATCCTTGTTGATCCATTGGGGCTTTGTAAATACGCACCTGAATACAACACAAGTGGTCAGGGACTTTCTGAAAGAATGTTATCCATTGAATCTGCTGTAGATAAAGCGGCAAATACAGTATTTGGAAAAGATGCTCTAGTGACGTTTACGACAAATGGCAAACACGGCTATAGCAATGGTGGAAAGTCATTCTATTATAGCGGTGATGCCATTGACCTTCGGACAAGGGGATTAACCGCACAAGAACGAACCTTATGAGTCAATGAGATAAACAAAAACATTAATGACCCCAACTATCAGGTTATTGATGAAAAGGACCACATACATATTGAATATGATGATGGTTCACGAAAAGCGCCTGGTCCACAAGATTCAACCGGTAGTTCGTGTAGATTTAGTGTTACGGAATAGCATAGCAATGAAGCAATTTATTAGATGTTTTGGATTATTAGCAATGTTCGCCACTTCCTTGTCGTTCGCCAATAACAACAGAGTAGCTATCGTGCACCACAGGCACCACCGAATTTAACAGCTGGCACTTATCCCGAGTACATGGATAAAAGCCATTACGAGATAGCAGGAGTTTCGGTTGGCTATTCAATGTTTACAGAATTAACCGAAGAACTTGGTCCTAGCGAAATGAGTAAGAGTGATCACAGCAGTGATCACAGCGAAGAACGAGCCTGCTACCGAAACAAATCGCAGGTAATTGAATTTTACGCTTCTGCCGTAGGGTGGTTTGGGTACAACGTTTCTAAAGACAATCCGGGATTAAAAAACTGTGGTGTCACAACCAGGTCTCTGAAGAGTAAATTTGGACTAGAGCTAGGATTAGAAGAGCATTTAGTAAGAGAAATGTTAGGAAAGCCAAGCGATATTCGGGATGACAAAATCCGGTATATCTATTGGGTTCAAGAAAAACCAAGTAAAGAAATTCAAGATAGAGAGAACACAGAATATTGGCTTGATGTACACAGTGTTGTAGGTGTAAGGGTTGAGAATAATTTGCTAACCCATTTTGGAGTTCAAACTGAGGAGTCATTTTAGTAGTACTTCATAACAATCGCATGCAGACGGACCCAGCAGAGCTGGGTCGCTGATACAGGCGTTAGGCGTATTTGAATGCGGGACTGTAAAAAAGTTTGTGTAAATGGCATTGTGAATTCTGGAGGACTAACCAATGCCAATATCAGACAAACTGATCGACCAGCTACTGGAAGGCAACACATCACCGGAAGATATTTTGGGTGAGGATGGCTTGCTCAGGCGGCTCACCAAACGCGTGGCGGAACGCGTCCTTGAAGCGGAGATGGAACAACATCTCGGCTATTCAAAACATGACGTGACGGGCAATAACACCGGCAACTCTCGCAACGGCAAAAGCGGCAAAACTGTACGCAGTGTCCACGGAGAGATCGATCTGCAAGTCCCCCGTGACCGCAATGGCCAGTTTGCCCCGCAACTGGTCAAGAAGGGCGAAAGGCAGCTCAACGGCTTCGATGAGCGTATTATCTCCCTGTATGCCAAGGGTATGACCACCCGGGATATCCAAGCCCATTTTATGGAGGTTTATGGTGTTGAGGTCTCAGCCAGTTTTATCTCCCAAGTCACCCATGGGGTGATGGAGGAGGTCAAGGCCTGGCAGAACCGCCCGCCGGACAGCGTTTATCCCATTGTCTATCTGGATGCCCTGGTGGTTCGCAGCCGCTCTTCGGGTGGGGTAGAGAATAAATCGGTTTACCTGGCGCTGGGCATCAACCGGGAGGGGGAGAAAGAGCTGCTGGGCTTGTGGCTGGCGCAGACCGAGGGCGCCCGGTTCTGGCTATCGGTCATGACCGAGCGGAAGAACCGCGGGGTACAGGATATCCTGCTCGCCTGTAGCGTCGCCTGTACCGATGGTTTGAAGGGCTTTGCGCAAGCCATAGAGGCCGTTTACCCGCAAACCCGGGTGCAACTGTGTATCGTGCATCAGGTTCGCCATTCTCTGCGCTATGTGAGCTGGAAACAGCGCAAAGCGGTTGCTGCTGACTTGAGGCGTATTTACAGTGCATCCACCCTCACGGAAGCGGAGCAAGCCCTGGCGGCTTTTGCCGAGCGCTGGGACCAGGAACATCCGGGCATCAGCCAATCCTGGCGTAACAACTGGGAGCGCCTGAGCGTGTTCTTCGATTATCCGCCACAGATCCGCAAGGTAATCTACACCACCAATGCCATAGAATCGCTGAATGCCTCGCTGCGCAAGGTAACCCGAACGAGGCGCTCATTCCCGAACGATGAATCGGTGATGAAAGTATTATACTTGGCCTTGCATGAAATCACGCGGAAGTGGACCATGCCGATCCGGGATTGGAAACAGGCGATGAGCCAGTTTATGATCTTGTTCGGTGAGCGAGCTTCACTGTGATAACCCGCCATTTACACAGTAAATTTTACAGTCCCTTGAATGCGAATCCCACTTTTTACATTAACCCTCATTTTGACATCGGCGCCGGTTCCAGGGAGTAATACTCTGGATCAATATTTCTCCTTCAGGGGGTTTCAACTGGAAAAAACCGAATTGTCAGAAATTCAAAAAGTTCTAGATGATGCCCATAAACACCGGGAAGGTGACGTAGGAACCTCGTATGCAGCCATTTGCTATCAAGTTCCCAAAGACAATATCACCATCTACTTTGAATCTGGCGAAATGGGAGGGGTAAAATACTTCGATGATTATAACCGGGAAGGCCTTGGCCCCGCGGGTGCTCCGGGCGCTGGAGGGGATCATTGAATGGCATGGCTGCTCTGCTGCGATACGCTGCGACAATGGGCTCGAATATGTCGGCCGTTTATGCACCGAATGAGCCGGGAAGCGCGCGCGGCATTGGCCTGCCATTCATCCAACCGGGAAAGCCACAGCAGAATGCCTATGTGGAACGCTACAACCGGACAGTCAGATATGACTTTCTGAACCAGAATATCTTTGAACCATCACCTAGGTACAGGGGGCAGCCACAGTCCGGCTCTGGACTTACAACAATGAACGGCCCAATATGGCCATCGGAGGCATAACGCCGAAGCAGAAACTGGCAATGGATATGTCCATCGCCGCTTAACCGTTCTACTTTCAATATCTCCTGAATATGGGGGTGTTCCCGAAGGCCCCCCGAAGAGCACGCCTGTCTTAGGGGTCGAAGTGATGCTCACCCGCGAGCGAGTGCCCGGGGGCGGATTCGGACTCTTCAATCGGGATGTTCTCTACCCACGACATCAGGCTTACACCCGCCTTTGCCAGAATTCGGCGACTTACCTTGAGGTGTCCACCTTCATTCCGGCAACACGGGGGATAGCAGCGAGGAGGCCTCGGAAGACAACATCGCAGGGGTACGGGTAGTTGGCACCACCCTCGTGGTCAAGAAACGCCACACGCTCATCCGTTTCTGGGTAAGACGCTTTGACATTCGCTTTTCTATTTATTTTCATTTTTATACGTAATTAGACAATAGAATGGGCTTTTCATCTTTAAGGAATGGGGGCAATAGGGGCGTTTGATCTTTAAGAAATGAACAACTACGCTGGATTTCTCCTGCAATTAAGGCGCAAGAATTTAATGAATTGCATGGAGGGCGTGTGGCAGGGCTAACATTACGACATCATCTCGCCAATTGTTCTGCCTTTTCTTTACCAATTTCGATCTCACAGCTTTCACTGCCAGCGTTCACATTTAATGTGAGAGCGCCGAACATAGTAATACAAAAAGTATATTCCTAAATATTGTGGTCATTAATTGACTCATATTATCGTGATTTCTAACGCAATGCTGAGCCACGCTTGACGGCGACGACTGAAGCGACAGCGAAAGAAGGAGCGGTCAAGCGACGGACTCCAACATTTTGTTAGGTTGCGCGTCTGGCCACAGCACGGATATGTCTCCCAAGGAGAAAGTAGAAGAGCGCAAGGAGAGAATTCGCGATCGCAACGTCCGGCCAGGTTGTGATGCCAAGGGTTCCCGCGACGGTTGCGTATACGACGAAATAAATAATAAAGACCGGAAGTACAACGAGAACTAAGAAGCGGATAGTCATTACCCATGCAAGGCTCATGTATCGCTCAAACAGATTGATACCGTCGCGGCCGCCATTACGCACGTACAAATAGTAAGTTCCAAAGCCAACCAGTGGAACAGCTATAAGGGCATTAGCCACATCCATCCAGTTGTTCGTGTCCGAAATGAACGGAACGCTGACCAAACTCCAACTAATTTCGGTCGCAAGTAAGTATTTGAACTGTTCTGCAGTAGATAGCCTACCGGCAGTCAAATCGTCTTTTAGCTTTTCGATTTTCCAGAAGTACACTCGCGCACTCCAACAACCTAACTATCATAGAATGACTAAGTCTAACGCAACTAATAGATGAAATCAATTAAAGACTCTGTCATTTTCGTATTTCTTTTGGAAGTAAAACGATTCTATTGACCTTCCCCCTGTTGGGTAGCCATTCAAAGAGAGACAAAAACATCATATCATGCAGCCTCTGCCTCGAACACGGTCGGTGCCCGGTAGCCCAATGAGCTGTGTGGTCGTACATTGTTGTAGTGATGTCGCCAGTCGTTGATGATCTGCCTGGCATCATTGAGCGAGCTGAACTACTCTACATGGATATTATCCAAGCCGATGCCCTTGAGAGTCTATGCGAAACTGCACCAGTGCTTCGAGATCATTACCAAATAGGGCTGATTTTTCGAGGGAAGACCAGCTCTCACGCATGGAGCTGCCCAGTGGTCGGGTGGTCGAGTACAGCCGAGACGGGGTGCGCCGCCTGCTGGGCTTGCAGGCCCAGCTCAACGGCGAGCGCCAGCCCATCGTAAGCGAGCTGCGCTACCGGGGGGATAACCGGATGCGTTCGTATCGCTACGGCAACGGTCAGCAGGACCGGCGCAGCTACGATCGACAGGGCCGTTTGCTCGTCCAGCGACTGGCCGGAGCAGAGGACCTCCAGACCGATGCGCGCAGCTACCGCTACGATGCCAACGGCAACATTGTGGAGCTGAACGGCAGCTACGAGCGCAACCGCTATGCCTACGATGCGCTGGATCGCCTGCACAGCGACCGCATTGAAGAAGAAGCCGCCCAAGGCTATACCTATGATCTGAACGGCAACCGCCTGGGGGCGCCGGTAGAAGAGGACGACACACGTTACGACTACCTTGCTGGCAGCAATCGTCTGCAAGCCAGCGAGGAACTGCGCGGCTCGGAGGCGGCTTCCTTTGCCCCTCGGGCGGACCGGCGCCTGGAATACAACGATGCCGGACGCCTGTGGAGGCTCTACGAAGGCGAAGGAGCCGATAAGCCGCTACGCGCCGAATACATCTACAACGGTATAGGGCAACGCACTCGCAAGATCGTACATGAGGCAGAAGGCCGCCGGCGCACCACGATCTACCACTACGATCTGCAAGGGATGCTTATCACCGAGACCCGGGCCGACGGCAGCGTGTTGCGCGATTACCTGTGGGCCAACGCCCAGCCGGTGGCGCAGATTGATAAGCAGGCAGAGCAGGAACGGATTACCTATCTGTACCCGGACCACCTGATGACCACGCGCTTGGGGATGGACGAGATCGGGACCGTGGTCTGGCGTTGGGAAGGAGAGGCATTCGGGCAGAGTGGTGCCGAGCAGGACCCGGATGGAGACGGACGAGAGGTGATCATGCGCCTGCGTTTTCCGGGTCAATATCACGACACCGAGAGTGATCTGTACTACAACTGGAACCGTTATTATGACCCCTCTATCGGTCGTTACATTACTTCCGATGTGATCGGATTAGAGGGAGGTATGAATACTTATGTTTATGCGAATAATAATTCGCTTAGATTCATGGACCCAATGGGAAAAGCGCCGGCCGAAGGGTATGTTGACGAAGATCCTGATATAGTAGAATACAGGGACAAACGTATAGCAAGATGCATTTCGGAAGGGAAGAAGGAAAAAGATACAGTGGTAGGTGAGAAGAAATGCAAATCTTGCTGTGGCAATTGGTTTCTTGATCCTTGGACGTTGAATCCCAAAAAGCTGAGGATACGCCTTGCATACCTAACGGGGCACATTAATGTCTGTAGGACCGCATGTGATAGCGCAAAACCAGTGCAAGAGCATGGGAGGTTGAAATGGGATTTCATGTTCAATGTGGAGTTTTAATACCATAGTCATGAATTGCATCAGTAGAAGAATTGCCTTTGTTACTGTGCTTTTGATATTAGCCTTGCCAGGAAGTTATCTGCTTGGATATGTTCATAATCACTTTTCCCTGTTTGGTCCTAACGATGATCTTTTTAAGGAATACGATATAGACTACTGGGATTTATATTACAATATTAGAATTGCAAATGTGCTTGATACCGAGGATACCGGGGTTAAAAAGAATTATCGGCATTTGTGGACACGATTAGAAGATCGTTTAAGAATGTTGACCACTCTTGACAGTCGTTTTGACGATGCTGAACTTGCTGCTTCTAAACCTAGAAGATGTGCGCAGGTACGGAAGACACTCAGCTTCTATTATCAGTATCATGGCAATTATAATGTACCAGATTCCATGGAAAGCATTACCCGTAATGCAATCTTCTACGGCCTTCATATAGGTGATATTTTCCCTAACCTTGAGAAATACTTGCAGGAGCACTGCCTCGATCCTTTCTTTGACAGTGCTGGTGAAGAAAGTAAATGAAGAAAATTGACTTCTTGAGCGAGTAGATGAATCGAGGCATAAAGTACTTCCTTATGAGTGCCGGAGGGGTATTGTTCTGCGTGGTTGCCGTTTCTTCTTATTCTGTGGGTTATTTTAGGGACTTTAACTACCTTGGTAACATCTGGGAAGACGATTGCGCGTTCCCTCCCAGCATAACGAAGTGTAAGGACATCTTAAATCAAAATGAAGACTTCATGGACTCTGTGGACCTGATTTTAGCTGCCAGCGATGTGATAGATAGCGGGGAAAAATCGGAAAAAGTCTTCCAGCAGTCGCTCCGCGCTATTGAAGCTGAGTTTGCTTCAATAGAAGAGGGTTTCAATAAATGGGATCGTGTACGCGGATCGGGTGAAATTGCTATAGCACAGATACTCTTGTTACGCTTCGGTTCCGTTGGCCCTAAAGGTGTTTTATGCAAAGTTGTACCAGTGCTTCGAGATCATTACCAAAGAGGGCTGATTTTTCGAGAATCGGATAAACTAAAGCGTACCGATTATCCTGGCGTGTCTATGATGACCTTCCTTGATGAGTCTTGTCCCAGGAAGATGGAAGAGGAAGCCAGTTTTATGTTTTCCCCGGAACCCGAAACACCATCTGATATCGACTCTTCTTCCGACTGGTCTCCGGAAGATGTGGTGATGTCCTTATTCCTTATAACAGACATTCTATTCTACATGATGCTTCTGATATTGAGCCTGCTTGTGATGATGCGTGTCAGCAGCGTGCAGGCATTGTTAAGCCGAGTATTACTGATATCATTGTTGTTTTGTACAATATATGTAGCAATCGATTATGCATCCTATTTTTTCCTGTTTCCTCTTTTTGAGGAGACGACTGGGAGGATAATTGGTCCGATTGGTCCCTTCATTCCGAAATTGGACATAGGCCTGCTCTTGTCCAGTGCTTGTGTATCATCCGTTATCGGCTTGCTTTTCTATTTAAAGAACAAAGTCTCCTCACCTCTTGCTATCTAGTGTGGATGAGAGGGGCCGGGAGAGGAGCTACGAGCGCGATAGTGGCAGAAATGCTTTTCCCAAGCTGCGCTAAAATTGCTAAGGACATTGAAAGATACTTAGAGACTCAGGAGAAAGTTAAGAAGGATTCTACGGAGCAAGCTGTGCAGAAATGTCAAACGTGCTGTGGCTTTGGGTTGGTAAACGTGGAGGGTAACTGTAGGGTTGTGTGTACTGACGCATTCGATATTTCACAAACGGATCAGCCAACTCAGTGCATGAGCATGAGGGGGTTGAAATGGACTTTCATGTTCAATGTGGAGTTTTAATACCATAGTCATGAATTGCATCAGGAGAAGAATTTCCTTTTTTACTGTGCTTTTGATATTTGCCTTGCCAGGAAGTTATCTGCTTGGATATGTTCATAATCACTTTTCCCTGTTTGGTCCTAACGAAGCTCTTATAGATGAATACTATAGAGACTACTGGGAGGTATGGTACAACATTAGAATTGCAAATTTGCTTGATATTGAGGATACCGGGGTTAAAAAGAAATATCATCCTTTGGGGAGGAGATTGTCCGAGCTTTTAAGAATTTTGACCACTCTTGACAGTCGTTTTGACGATGCTGAACTTGCTGCTTCTAAACCTAGAAGATGTGCGCAGGTACGGAAGACACTCAGCTTCTATCATCAGTATGATAGACCAGGTTCCACGGAACTGACCATTAATGACAGCATTACCAGTAATATAGGCAGGATTCTCCCTGACCTTGAGCAATACTTGCAGGAGCATTGCCTCGATCCTTTCTTTGACAGTGCTGGTGAAGAAAGCAAATGAAGAAAATTGACTTCTTGAGCGAGTAGATGAATCGAGGCATAAAGTACTTCCTTATGAGTGCCGGAGGGGTATTGTTCTGCGTGGTGGCCGTTTCTTCTTATTCTGCGGGTTATCTTAGGGACGCAGGAGGATTAGATTGTGGATGGGCGCCCGGCATATTTAATTGTAAGTACAGCTTCAATAAACATGAAGATTCAATGGACGCTGTGGACCTGACCTTGGCGGCCATCGACGTGATAGATAGCGGAGGGGAATCGGCAGAATTCTTCCAGCAGTTGCTCCGCGCTGATGTGATAAATGGCGGGGAAAAATCGGAAAAAGTCTTCCAGCAGTCGCTCCGCGCTATCGAAGCCAATTTGGCTTCGATAGCGGGGGTTGTCAATAAATGGGATAGCCGTGGAGCGGGCAAAATTACTATGGCACAGATACTCTACATGCATAGAATCCACGATGGTACTTTTAACCATCTATGCAAAACTGCACCAGTGCTTCGAGATCATTACCAAAGAGGGCTGATTTTTCGAGAATCGGATAAACTAAAGCGTACCGATTATCCTGGCGTGTCTATGATGAATTTCCTTGATGAGTCTTGTCCCAGGCAGATGGAACCTGAAACACTATCTGATATCGACGCTTCTTACGACGACTGGCGGGTTTGGAAGGAAGTGTTGTCGTTAACAGACATTCTACTCTACATGATGCTTCTGATATTGAGCCTGCTTGTGATGAGGCGTGTCAGCAGTGTGCAGGCATTGTTAAGCCGAATATTACTTATATCATTGTTGTTTTGTACAATATCTGTAGCAATCGATTATGCATCCTATTTTCTCATGTTTCCTTATTTTGAGGCGACGGAGAAGATTGGTCCCTTCGTTCCGAAATTGGACATAGGCCTGCTCTTGTCCAGTGCTTGCGGATCATCCGTTATCGGCTTTCTTTTCTATTTAAAGAACAAAGTCTCCTCACCTCTTGCCATCTAGCGAGTCCATCACCCGCTACACGCTGGATGCCGAGAGCAACGTGACCGCCATGACCGACCCCAACGGAACGCAATCGAGCTCCGTCTACGACCGGGTAGATGGGCTGAGCCGTTACACCCACCGACTGCAAGGCGTGACCGAGTACGAATATGACACCCGGGATCGCATCATCCGGGTAGTAGCGCCCAACGGGGTCGTAACCGAGTACGACTACGACGTGCTGGCGCGGGTGATCGAAGAGCGCAGCCCGGACCGGGGGCCCGCTGCGCTACGAATACGACCTGGCCGATAACGTCATCGCTATCCGCGAGGGCCGGGGTATCGTGATGCGCTACCGCTACGATGCCAACGGCAACATTCTGGACCGGAACGGCAGCTACGAGCGCAACCGCTATGCCTACGATGCGCTGGCTCGCCTGCACCGCGAGCGCATGGAAGAAGAGGCCGCCATAGGCTACACTTATGATATGAACGGCAACCGCCTGAATGTGACGCAGGCAGGAGATGGCAGCCAGCGTTACGACTACCTTGCTGGCAGCAATCGTCTGCTAACCAGTGAGGAACGGCGCGGCCCGGAGGCCCCGCCCTTTGCCTCCCGAGCGGACCGGCGCCTGGAATACAACGATGCCGGATGCCTGTGGAGATTATACGAAGGTGAAGGAGCCGATAAGCCGCTACGCGCCGGATACATCTACAACGGTATGGGGCAACGCACTCGCAAGATCGTACACGAGGCAGAAGGCCGCCGGCGCACCACGCTCTACCACTATGACCTGCAAGGTAGGTTGCTCACTGAGACCGATGCAGCAGGCACAGTGCTGCGTGATTACCTGTGGACCCACGAGCAGCCCGTGGCGCAGATTGATAAGCAGGCAGAGTGACCAGCAAGGCCATGTTTTTCTGAGCACACAAAACCAAAGTAAAGCTCTGCTTCATCCAGCCTGGGAAACCAACACAGAATGCGTTTGTTGAGAGCTTCAACGGACGCTTCCGTGACGGTTGCCTGAATCAACATTGGTTTAGATCGCTCAATGATGCCAGGCAGATCATTAACGACTGGCGACATCACTACAACAATGTGCGACCACACAGTTCACTAGGCTATCGGGCACCGACCGTGTTCGAGGCAGAGGCTGCATGATAATTAAGTGTGATCGCGCATTCGACGTTGTACAAACGGAGCTACCAAAGCAGTGCGAGGCTTGAAATGGGATTTCATGTTCAATACTGTTGAAGCTGGGCTGAGGCCAGCCGATAGTTATGTCGACGGATATCTTCCTAGACCTATTCCTGTTGAAACTGTAGATCATTCTGGAGAATCAAAGCTACCTAGTACGAGTGAAATACCTATCTCATTCCCTGTAGATGAAAAGTGTGTAAATGAACTTATTCGTCCTGGTCAAAGCCTCGGTCTTTTTATTCCATTTTTTAATGATTGTGCTTCTTTTGTAGACGATGTTCTAGATACATGTCGTATTGAAGAAGATAAAAAAGCTAAAGATGAATGATATAATGAAAAAGATATTGAAAAAAAAGATGATGATATGGGGGTTATCTTTTTTATTGCTTTTATTGTTTTTATTCTTCTTATGGTTGGCTATAATAGATGTGTGGTTAGCAGCATCATCGCCTTGGATCAAATTAATTCTTGCAGTTATGTCTCTTCTTACTTCTGGCATCTGTGTTTATTATGCATTACGTCTTAAATGAATGTGAGACCAGGGTCACCGATAAAATAATAACGTTATGAAAGAAGAACCCCCGCCGAAGAGAGAAATGGATTCATCCTGCCACTTTCGCTACCGCAACGGTTACCTGCACCAGGTCGAGGACCCGGCAGGGCGGGTAAGCGAGTTCCGCCACGATGCCGCGGGCAACCTGGTTCAACTGACCTACCCGGACGGGAGCGTACTGCGCTATGGCTACGATGGAGCGCACCTGCTGCAAGAGCGCCGCGACGAGCGCGGCAACCGCTACCGCTAGTTGACCTTTCCCCCGAAAAGGTAGCCAGTTTCAAAGAGACTTTTCCCATAGAATCGACCGTATGGAGGTCTCAAAATGAAAGGCAAGCGTTACAGTGAAGAACAGATCATTGGTATTGTGAAGGAGCATGAAGCTGGAATGCCGACGCAGAACGTGGTCCGTAAGCACGGCATAGCCAACGGCACGCTGTATCGATGAAAAGCGAAGTAGGGTGGCATGGAGGTCTAGCAAGCAAAGCGATTGCGGGCGCTGGAGGCGGAGAATGCGAAGTTGAAGCGATTGTTGGCCGATACTTTGTTGGAAAAGACCGCACTTGAGGACGTACTCGGAAAAAAATGGTGAGGCCGGCGCAGCGACGCGGTGCCGTCGTGTATATGCAGTCGGCCTATCCCATGCGTCAACGCAGGGCGTGCCGGCTGGCACTACTCAGCCGCAAAGCGGCTGCCTACCCAGCCGTTGCACGCAATGACGGCGCACTAAAAGAGCGGCTCAAGGAACTGGCCGAGCGCTACCCGCGATACGGGTATCTGATGTTGCCCAGCATTGCTCAAGGCCGAGGGCCTGGTGGTCAACCGCAAACGCACCTATAGACTGTATACAGCGCTCGGCATGCAAATAAGAACCAGGCGGCGTAAGAAGCTGCACCAACCTCGGATACCGATGGCATTACCTACCCGGGTGAACGAACGTTGGTCATTGGACTTTGTGCACGACCAATTGGCGAATGGCCGACGGTTCCGGATCCTAAGCATCATAGATGACTTCTCTGGAAAATGTGTAGGCCAACTGGTTGACACGTCCATCTCCGGCACTCGTCTGGCGCGCTATCTGGATGAACTCGCCATGACGCGCTCATTGCCCACCTCGATCGTACTGGACAATGGTCCGGAACTGACCAGCAAGGCCATGTTTTTCTGGGCGCACAAAACCAAAGTAAAACTCTGCTTCATCCAGCCTGGGAAACCAACACAAAATGCTTATGTTGAGAGCTTCAACGGACGCTTCCGTGACGGCTGCCTGAATCAACATTGGTTTAGATCGATCAATGATGCCAGGCAGATCATCAACGACTGGCGACATCACTACAACAATGTACGACCACACAGCTTGGGCTATCGGGCACCGACCGTGTTCGAGGCAGAGGCTGCATGATATGATGTTTTTGTCTCTCTTTGAATGGCTACCCAACAGGGGGAAGGTCAGGCGAGACCACGGTGGGCGGGCGGCAGGCGGTGCTGCCGCGGGTGTCCGGGCGTGGCTGGATTTACGGTTTCCACCGCATCGGTCGGGATCCCACTGACCCCTATCCGCTGGGCTATATGCTGTCCGACACCTGGGGCGAAGGGTTTGACCTGATCTCTGGAGCGCAGGGCTTGGACCGGCCAAAGCCCGGAGCCCCGCTTGCCCGGCGTCGGGCGATTGACCATGTCAGCAGTCCTAATGCTCCGCCTGATGACGCCTGCGAAGGCAGGTAGCAGGCGCCCTCCAGCCGTTATCAAATGCGGCTAGTCCAAAAGAGACACTCTTGATATTGCCTGCCTGGTGAACCGGCTGGGCTACATGCTCGGTTCCAGGGTGAGCGAGGTTTCCCGCCGCCGGGTACGAGCCTCGCAGTGACGGAACATCCGTATGGCGAACATGATAGGCTATATGGTGACGATGGAAAACCGGCTGTCGATATAGATTATGGGCATGGCCATGGACAAGGTGTTCCACATGCACATAACTGGAATAATGGTGTCCGTAATCCCGGTGTTTCAGTATCACCCATCAAAAAAAATAGTACTGATTAGGGACTGTACATGAAATTAACAGACTTACATGATTGGGAAATAATGCGTGTTGAAGTTGATAACGAATCAAAATCGGCAAAATTGCAATTGTGCTATCCAGTCACTAATCAAAGTGCCGTCGTAACCCTTGACGGTATAAAACAATTTCATGCTTCAGGAATGAGGTTGCAAAATGTCATCCTTGATGTATTGATGTTCGAATCAAATTCATCATATGATGACCTTGAATCATCTGATTACCTTGATTATTGTAAGAAATTGTTGGATTTAAGTGCATCCACTTTTGACACGGACACAGTTATCTTTTACATCGAACCTTCAGTCGGTGTTGAAATAGCCTGTTCGTGTCACAGTGTCGATGTAAAAGAATTGCATAACTAAAATTCTTCGCTTGCTGACCAATGCGATATTCTATCAGTCAGAATGACTGAAGATATTGTTCGGGTATTTCAATGCTATCCGCGAGGGCCGTGGCATCGTGATGCGCTACCGCTACGATGAGTTGGAGCGCAGGGTCGAAGCGAGCTACCCGAACACCCACCCGGGCAAGGACGAGCAGGTACGCTACCGCTATGACAGCTGCCCGCTGGGCTTGGGGCGCTTGTGCGAGCGCCACGATGAGTCCGGTCGCACTGCCTGCCGCTACGATGTATGGGGCAACGTGGTGGAGAGGGAGCACGAAGAGTTGGGCGTGCGCTACCACACCCGCTACAGCTGGGACCGGGAAGATAAGCTCTCACGCATGGAGCTGCCCAGTGGTCGGGTGGTCGAGTACAGCCGAGACGGGGTGCGCCGCCTGCTGGGCTTGCAGGTGGATTCAAAAGGTGATATTTTTGTTGATAAGCATGGGAATTTGTATGAAGGTACTAGTCAAGGTACAGGCACACCGCAACCACTAGGTATTAATAAGTATGCAATATAATGTTCAAATTAGTTTTGGGTTGTTTGGCACTACTATTTTGCCAAAAGACATTTCTGAAATGACAGGAATTATCCCTGACACCGAATTGAAAAAGGGGGAACGTAACGAAAAACTGGTACTGCCAAGAACAAATATATGGTCGATAAGGTCACATGCGAAATCAGACGAACTTGTCGATCATTGGATGGACCTTGCAACAACGCTTGAGAATTCAAAAGATGCAATTAAAGATATTGCTAAAACGGGAACAGCGGAGTTCACACTTATTATAAACAGTAGGTATAGAATACCCGCGCTGACGATCCCGCCTGAAATGTCAAAATTTGCTGGTTTTGTTAATGCGATGATAGATATTGACCATATGCAACCCTAGAGGTACTGCCTCGAATGCAAGCGACCCGGATCTTACGCTGCCAAAACAAAGAACTATAATTATTAATTATGCAGAAATTTGAAGAGTACAAAAATATAACTGAAAGATGGTGTGATCAATTTCTTGATGGCGAAGACTTGACTCATTCTTTGCGACCTGGATCCCTTCTTCCAAGACTTGATATACGGGACTTTAATATCTCAGAAGAGTCCAAGAAAAATGAAATTAGAAGACTAGTTGGAATAAAAGAATCCCAACTGAAAGAAAATGATAAATCGGCTAAGAACCTGGGAAAAGTATTGCTTTTCTACCCTGATCGTAGTCTAGGTGATGGTTTGGTTTTCGATGTGACTAATGGGTTCTTCTCAGATGAAGACTTGCCGCCTTGGGGGACTTGGTTTTACTTTGAGAACGACCCAGCTGAAGATGAAAGTATCTTATATTGTTGGACACCTAGTGATATGATATCGCTTGTAGATAAAGCATTAGAAGTCGATTTTTATGATTGTTTAATATGGGCTGGCTAATCGTTTCACCAAATAGCGCCATCTGTATTTGATAGTCATGAATTGCATCAGGAGAAGAATTGCCTTTTTTACTGTGCTTTTGATATTTGCCTTGCCAGGCAGTTATCTGCTTGGATATGTTCATCATCACTTTTCCCTGTTTGGTCCTAACGGAGCTGTTATAGAGGAATACTACTATGCAGATGACTCCTGGGAGTTATATTCCAATACTAGCATTGCAAATTTGCTTGATATCGAGGATACCGGGGTTAAAAAGAAATATTTCCCTTTGGGGATTCGATTAAAAGATCTTTTAGTAATCTTGACCACTCTTGACAGTCGTTTTGACGATGCTGAACTTGCTGCTTCTAAACCTAGAAGGTGTGCGCAGGTACGGAAGACACTCAGCTTCTATCATCAGTATTATACACCTTATGAGTATTCTACACCAGGTTCCGAAATCCGTACCATTAATGCAAGCATTACCATGTTTATAGGTAGCATTCTCCCTGACCTTGAGAAATACTTGCAGGAGCACTGCCTCGCTCCTTTCTTTGACAGTGCTGGTGAAGAAAGGAAATGAAGAAAATTGACTTCTTGAGCGAGTAGATGAATCGAGGCATAAAGTACTTCCTTATGAGTGCCGGAGGGATATTGTTCTGCGTGGTGGCCGTTTCTTCTTATTCTGCGGGTTATTTTAGGAACATAGGAAGATACGATTGTGGGCAGACCGCCATCATTTTTAATTGTAAGGACGGCTTCAATAAACATGAAGACTTAATGGACGCTGTGGACCTGACCTTGGCTGCCATCGATGTGATAGATAGCGGGGGAAAATCGGCAGAAGTCTTCCAGCAGTCGCTCCGCGCTGATGTGATCAATAGCGGAGAAAAATCGGCGAAAATCTTCCAGCAGTCGCTCCGCGCTATCGAAGCTAATTTGGCTTCGCTAGCGGAGGGTGTCAATAAATGGGATGGCCGTGGAGCGGGCAAAACTACTATAGCACAGATATTCCACATGCATTGGTACCACCCCAATGAATTTCTATGCGAAACTATTGCGCCAGTGCTTCGAGATCTTTACCAAAGAGGGCTGATTTTTCGAGAATCGGATAAACTAAAGCGTCCCGATTATCCTGGCGTGTCTAGTATGACCTTCCTTGATGAGTTTTGTCCCAGGCAGATGGAAGAGGAAGCCAGGGTATTGGGTGAATGACTAAATGCTTAGGTGATATATGTCTTTTCCGGAAAACCTATTCTTCCTGATATCATCTCTCGACAGGCCTGAGTTTGGAGCAGCACTGTCGGCAGTATTCATTATGACAGACCTTCTACTCTACATGATGCTTCTGATATTGAGCCTGCTTGTGATGATGCGTGTCAGCAGCGCGCAGGTACTGTTAAGCCGAGTATTACTGATATCATTGTTGTTTTGTACAATATCTGTAGCAATCGATTATGGATACTATCTTCTCCTGTTTCCTATTTTTGAGGAGACGGAGAAGATTGGTCCCTTCGTTCCGAAATTGGATATAGGCCTGCTCTTGTCCAGTGCTTGCGGATCATCCATTATTGGCTTGCTTTTCTATTTAAAGAACAAAGTCTCCTCACCTCCCCCAACGGAGCGCAATCGAGCTCCGTCTACGACCGGGTGGACCGGCTGATCCGTTACACCCACCGTCTGCAAGGCGTGACCGAGTACGAATATGACACCCGGGACCGCATCATCCGGGTAGTCGCGCCCAACGAGGTCGTAACCGAGTACGATTACGACGTGTTGGCGCGGGTGACCGAAGAGCGCAGCCCGGACCGGGGCCCGCTGCGCTACGAATACGACCTGGTCGATAACGTCATCGCTATCCGCGAGGGCCGGGGTATCGTGATGCGCCACCGCTACGATGCCAACGGCAACATTGTGGACCGGAACGGCAGCTACGAGCGCAACCGCTATGCCTACGATGCGCTGGATCGCCTAGACAGCGAGCGCATTGAAGAAGAGGCCACCATAGGCTATATTTATGATCGGAACGGCAACTGCCTGAATATAACGCAGGTAGAAGAGGACAGCATGCGTTACGACTACATTGCTGGCAGCAATCGTCTGCTAGCCAGTGAGGAACGGCGTGGCCCGAAAGCGGTACCCTTTGCCCCCCGGGCGGACCGGCGCCTGGAATACAACGATGCCGGACGCCTGTGGAGGCTCTACGAAGGTGAAGGAGCCGATAAGCCGCTACGCGCCGGATACATCTACAACGGTATGGGGCAACGCACTCGCAAGATCGTACACGAGGCAGAAGGCTGCCGACGCACCACGATCTACCACTACGACCTGCAAGGCAGGGTGCTCACTGAGACCGATGCAGCAGGCACAGTGCTGCGTGATTACCTGTGGACCCACGAGCAGCCGGTGGCGCAGCTTGATAAGCAGGCAGGGCAGGAACGGATCACCTATCTGTACCCGGACCATCTAATGACCACGCGCCTGGGGATGGACGAGACCGGGACCGTGGTCTGGCGTTGGGAAGGAGAGGCATTCGGGCAGAGTGGCGCCGAGCAGGACCCGGATGGAGACGGACGAGAGGTGCTCATGCGCCTGCGTTTTCCGGGTCAATATCACGACACCGAGAGTGATCTGTACTACAACTGGAACCGTTATTACGACCCCAGTACCGGACGGTATATTCAGAGTGACCTCATCGGGCTTCGTGGGGGACTCAATACATACGCTTATGCATTGGGTAACCCTATTGTTTACAGTGACCCTGTGGGGCTGTTTATCATAATCAGTATTAATAGAACTAGTGCTACAGATATTTCTGTTCATGGGACAATATTTGTATATAGCACTGTTACTGGTGAAACTTTCTCTGGTTATACACTTGAAAACTTGAATCCACCCAATAAAAATTTGCCTGTTCCGGCTGGCACATATGAGGCTTATGAGCGAAAAGATCGTGTTCCTCTTAGGATTCAATTGGAAAATGTTCCATTCGCGACAGGGGTACAAATCCATATTGCAAACACTGTGTTCAAAGATAACGGAGAGCTCGCACTTAAAGGTTGTTTTGCGCCAGGTACTGATTTTGCAAAAGATAGAGTTGATAAGAGTGGGGATGCAATTGAGAAGATTACGGAAATTATTAATAACGATAAAGCGAATAATAAACCGGGTGAAAAGCAGAAAATCCGTGTTCGTGTTCAGGGAGTTCCATCTTCCTTGTCCTCGTGGCAATCTGAGTAAGCATACTCACTTGCCAATAGAAGATATTTTTCCTCTTTCGCAATAAACTGTGAGCTCATTTGCTCTAAATTGGGGAGACTGTAAAATTTGCTGTGTAAATGGCGGGTTATCACAGTGAAGCTCGCTCACCGAACAAGATCATAAACTGGTTCATCGCCTGTTTCCAATCCCGGATCGGCATGGTCCTTTTCCGCGTGATTTCATGCAAGGCCAAGTATAATACTTTCATCACCGATTCATCGTTCGGGAATGAACGCCTCGTTCGGGTCACCTTGCGCAGCGAGGCATTCAGCGATTCTATGGGAAAAGTCGCTTTGACACTGGCCACCTTTTCAGGGGAAAGGTCAACAAGGATCTGCTTGATCAGCGCAGGGGCGTCGAGCCATACTTATCGCGAGCGTTGACGTCAGCTCCTTCGGCAATCAGCAGCGCCGCCATCTTCTCGGCCACACCATGCAGGGGGTATCGCCATCCTTATCACTGGCGTTGACGTCAGCCCCTTTGGCGAGCAACAGCGCCGCCACCTTCTCATGGGCTTGCCTCGCCGCATAATGCAGGGGAGTCATGACATACTTATTGTCGGCGTTGACGTCAGCGCCGCTGGCAATCAGCAACGCCGCTGGCTGCTCCTGGCCTTGCCTCGCCGCAACATCCAAGGGGGAGACGTCGCTCAAATTGCTGTCTCCAATTTTCATATCGGCGCGGTCATCAATCGCAGAAAAACCATGGCGGGACAGGAAAGATTCCAGAGTCGCCGGCTCGGTGCCGGCGGCGTTCGCCGGCCGCCAGCCATCGCCCGTAGCAGCAGCAAGCGCGACAAGCGCCAGCAGCAGAATAAGATCAGCTGCTTTTCTCTGGACGGCTTTTTTATGGGCGTAGCTTCCGCTCATTTTCGCTCGCCCGCCTGTTTTATAATACCGGCGACGGCGTCGCTGCCTTCCCGCTCGGCAATACCCAGTGCAGTCTCGCCATTATTATTACGGGCGTTGACGTCAGCGCCTTTGGCCATCAGCAGCGCCGCCGCCTTGTCCCTGCCCCAGTGCGCCGCATTATGCAGTGGGGTCTCGCCATTATTATTACGGGCGTTGACGTCAGCGCCGTTGGCAATCAGCAGCGCCGCCTGCTCCTGGCTTCGCTGCGCCGCCCAATGCAGTGGGGTAACGCCATCATTATTTCTGGCGTTGACGTCAGCGCTGTTGGCAATCAGCAACGCCGCCACCTTCTCATCGGACGCCCCATGCAGGGGGGTATTAGCGCCAGCGTTGACGTCAGCGCCGTTGGCAATCAGCAACGCCGCCACCTTCTCATTGGCCGCACTATACAGGGGGGTATTAGCGCCAGCGTTGACGTCAGCGCCTTTGGCAATCAGCAACACCGCCATCTTCTCATGACCTTGCTCCGCCGCATCATGCAGGGGAGTCGTTCCATACTCACTGTCGGCGTTGACGTCAGCGCCGTTGGCAATCAGCAACGCCGCCATCTTCTCATGACCTCGCTCCGCCGCATAATGCAGGGGAGTCGTTCCATACTCACTATCGGCGTTGACCTCAGCGCCGTTGGCAATCAGCAGCGCCACCACCTTCTCATCGGCCGCCCCATGCAGGGGGGTAACGCCATCAATATTTCTGGCGTTGACGTCAGCGCCGTTGGCAATCAGCAACGCCGCCACCTTCTCATTGGCCGCCTTATGCAGGGGGGTGGCACCACGCGTATTGCGGGCGTTGATGTCAGCGCCGTTAGCAATCAGCAACGCCGCCACCTTCTCATCGACCGCCAAATGCAGGGGGGTCGGGCTCCAATTGCCGGTGTTGACGTCAGCGCCGTTGGCAATCAGCAGCGCCGCCACCTTCTCATCGGCCGCCCAATGCAGGGGGGTCCAGCCATTATTAGCGCGGGCGTTGACGTCAGCCTCTTCGGCAATCAGCAATGCCGCCACCTGCGCCTGGCCTTGCTGCGTCGCCAAATGCAGGGGGGTCTCGCCATACGTACCGCCGGCGTTGACGTCAGCGCCGTTGGCAATCAGCATCGCCACCACCTTCTCATCGGCCGCCCAATGCAGGGGGGTACGGTCACGCTTATTGCCGTCGTTGACGTCAGCGCCGTTGGCAATCAGCAACGCCGCCACCTTCTCCTGGCCTTGCTGCGCCGCCCAATGCAGAGGGGTATCGCCATCATTATTGCCGGCGTTGACGTCAACGCCTTTGGCGATCAGCAACGCCGCTATCCGGTCATTGCCTTTCCACGCCGCAACATGCAGGGGGGAGACGTCGCGCAAAGTTTCGTCTCCAATTTTCACATCGGCTCGGTCATCAATCGCAGAAAAACCATGGTGGGACAGGAAAGATTCCAGAGTCGCCGGCTCGGTGCCGGCGGCGTTCGCCGGCCGCCAGCCATCGCCCGTAGCAGCAGCAAGCGCGACAAGCGCCAGCAGCAGAATAAGATCAGCCGCTTTTCTCTGGACGGCTTTTTTATGGGCGTGGCTTCCGCTCATTTTCGCCCGCCCGCCTGTTTTATAATACCGACGACGGCGTCGCTGGCAATATCCAGTGGGGTATCGCCATTATTATTACGGGCGTTGACGTCAGCCTCTTGAGCGAGCAGCAGCGCCGCTACCTTCTCATGTCCCTCAAACGCCGCTTTATGCAGGGGAGGCCTGCCATCATTACGACGGACGTTGAAGCCAGCCTCTTTGGCGAGCGACGGCGCCGCTATATTGTCTTTGCCCCAGAACGCCGCCCAATGCAGTGGGGTCCAGCCATTATTAGCGCGGGCGTTGACGTCAGCCTCTCTGGCCATCAGCAGCGCCGCCACCTTCTCCCAGCCGCCGAACGCCGCAACATGCAGGGGGGTATCGCCAAGGCCATCGCGGGCGTTGACGTCAGCGCCTTCGGCAATCAGCATCGCCGCTACCTTCTCATATCCCTCAAACGCCGCTTTATGCAGGGGGGTATTGCCATCATTACGACGGGCGTTGACGTCAGCGCCTTTGGCCATCAGCAGCGCCGCCGCCTGTTCCTGGCTTCGCTGCGCCGCCCAATGCAGGGGGGTATCGCCATTATTACGACGGGCGTTGACGTCAGCGCCTTTGGCCATCAGCAGCGCCGCCGTCTTCTCCCGGCCTGTCCATGCCGCTGTATGCAGGGGGGTAGCGCCGCCAAACGTGCGGGCGTTGACGTCAGCGCCGCTGGCAATCAGCATCGCCGCTATCCTGTCATTGCCTTTCCATGCCGCCTCATGCAGGGGGGTATCGCCACCCTTATCGCGGGCGTTGACGTCACCCCCTTTGGCAATCAGCATCGCCGCTATCCTGTCATTGTATCTGCGCGCCACCTCATGCAGGGGGGTCTCGCCATCGTCATTTTCGGCATTGACGTCAGCGCCGTTGGCCATCAGCAGCGCCGCCACCTTCTCATCGGTCGCATCATGCAGGGGGGTATTGCCATTATTACGACGGGTGTTGATGTCAGCTCCTTTGGCCATCAGCAGCGCCGCTACCTTCTCATTGGCTGCCTCATGCAGGGGGGTAGCGCCATCATTATCGCGGGCGTTGACGTCAGCGCCTTTGGCAATCAGCATCGCTGCCACCTTCTCCTGGCCTTTCAGCGCCGCCCTATGCAGGGGGGTATCGCTATGCTCATCGCGGGCGTTGACGTTAGCGCCGTTGGCAATCAGCATCGCCGCCACTTTCTCCTGGCCTGCCCACGCCGCATCATACAGGGGGGTATCGCCATTATTACGACGGGCGTTGACGTCAGCCCCTTCGGCAATCAGCATCGCCGCTATCCTGTCATCGTCCCTGCGCGCCGCCCTATGCAGGGGGGTGTTGCCATACTGACCGCCGGCGTTGACGTCAGCTCCTTTGGCAATCAGCATCGCCGCCACCTTCTCCTCGGCCGCCTCATGCAGGGGGGTCTCGCCATCCTTATCGCGGGCGTTGACGTCAGCGCCTTCGGCAATCAGCATCGCCGCTACCTTCTCCTGGCCTTGCCGCGCTGCCCTATGCAGGGGAGTCTCGCCATTCTTACTGCCGGTGTTGATGTCAACTCCTTTGGCGATAAGCAAAGCCACTATCCTGGCTTGCCCACGCCACATCATGCAGGGCCGGCCGGCCATTCTCACTGCCGGCGTTGACGTCAGCCTCGCTGGCGATCAGCAATGCCGCTGTCTGCTCCTGGCCTTTCCACGCCGCAACATCCAAGGGGGAGACATCGCGCAAAGTTTCGTCTCCAATTTTCACATCGGCGCGGTCATCAATCGCAGCAAAACCATGGCAGGACAGGAAAGATTCCAGTTTCTGGGCGTGGCTTCCGCTCATTTTCGCCCGCCAGCCTGTTTTATAATACCGGCGACAGCGTCGCTGCCTTCCTGCTCGGCAATATCCAGTGGAGTCTCGCCATCGTTATTTTCGGCATTGACGTCAGCGCCTTTGGCTATCAGCAGCGCCGCCGCCTTCTCCTGGCCTTTCAGCGCCGCATTATGCAGGGGGGTATCGCCATCATTATTGTCGGCGTTGACGTCAGCTCCTTTGGCGAGCAACAGCGTCGCCACCTTCTCATCGGCCGCCCAATGCAGGGGGGTCTCACCATCATTATTGCTGGCATTGACGTCAGCCCCTTTGGTGAGCAACAGCGCCGCCATCTTCTCATCGCCTAGCAACGTCGCTACCTTCTTGACCGCCCCATGCAGGGGGGTATCGCTATCCTTATCGCGGGCGTTGACGTCAGCGCCGTTGGCAATCAGCAACGCCGCCACCTTGTCCCGGCCCCACCACGCCGCACCATGCAGGGGAGTCGTGCCATACTTATTGTCGGCGTTGACGTCAGCGCCTTTGGCCATCAGCAGCGCCGCCATCTTGTCCATGCGTTGCTCCACTGCCCAATGCAGGGGGGTATCGCCATCATTATCGCGGGCGTTGACGTCAGCTCCTTCAGCAATCAGTAGCTCAGCAATCAGCAGCGCCGCCACCTTCACAGGATCGGCCGCCGTATGCAAGGGGGTAGAGCCATCCTTATCGCCGACGTTGACGTCAGCCCCTTCGGCAATCAGCATCGCCGCCACCTTCTCATCGGGCACCCAATGCAGGGGGGTAACGCCATCATTATTGCTGGCGTTGACGTCAGCTCCTTTGGCAATCAGAAACGCCGCCACCCTGCCGTTGTACCTGAGCACCGCCCAATGCAGGGGGGTATCGCTATACTTATTGCGGGCGTTGACGTCAGCACCTTTGGCAATCAGCAGCGCCGCCACCTTCTCATAGTCCACCCCATGCAGGGGGGTACTGCCACCCTTATCGCGGGCATTGACGTCAGCGCCTTTGGCAATCAGCAGCGCCACCACCTTCTCATCGGGCGTACCATACTGGGGGGCGCCCTCGTCATCATAAGGGCGAGCCGCATGATGCAGTGGGGTCTGGCCATACTCATCGCGGGCATTGACGTCAGCGCCGTTGGCAATCAGCAGCGCCGCCACCTTCTCATCGCCCGCCCTATGCAAGGGGGTCACGCCATCATTATTGCTGGCGTTGACGTCAGCGCCGTTGGCAATCAGCAGCGCCGCCACCTTCTCCCCGCCCCACCACGCCGCACCATGCAGGGGAGTCGTTCCATACTTACTGTCGGCGTTGATCTCAGCGCCGCTGGCAATCAGCATCGCCGCCACCTTCTCATCGGCCGCCGAGTACAGGGGGGTCTCGCCATAGTTAGTGATGGCATTGACGTCAGCCCCTTTGGCGAGCAACAGCGCCACCACCTTCTCCCAGCCTTTCTGCGCTGCCCAATGCAGGGGGGTATAGCTATAATTAGCGATGGCATTGACGTCAGCCCCTTCGGCAATCAGCAACGCCGCCACCTTCTCATCGGCCGCCTCATGCAGGGGGGTATCGCCATCATTACGACGGGCATTAACGTCAGCGCCTTTGGCGAGCAACAGCGCCGCCACCTTCTCATCGGCCGCTCTATGCAGTGGGGTCACGCCACGCTTATTGCTGGCGTTGACGTCAGCGCCTTCGGCAATCAGCAACGCCGCCACCTTCTCATCGGTCGCCTCATGCAGGGGGGTATCGCCAACAATATTTCGGGCGTTGACGTCAGCCTCTTCGGCAATCAGCATCGCCGCTATCTTGTCCCAGCCGCCACTCGCCGCAGCATGCAGGGTGGTATCGCCATACTTACCGCCGGCGTTGATGTCAACGCCTTTGGCAATCAGCAACGCAGCTATCCGGTCATTGCCTTTCCACGCCGCAACATGCAGGGGGGAGACGTCGCGCAAAGTTTCGTCTCCAATTTTCACATCGGCGCGGTCATCAATCGCAACAAAACCATGGCGGGACAGGAAAGATTCCAGAGTCGCCGGCTCGGTGCCGGCGGCGTTCGCCGGCCGCCAGCCATCGCCCGTAGCAGCAGCAAGCGCGACAAGCGCCAGCAGCAGAATAAGATCAGCTGCTTTTCTCTGGACGGCTTTTTTATGGGCGTGGCTTCCGCTCATTTTCGTCCGCCAGCCTGTTTTATAATACCGACGACGGCGTCGCTGCCTTCTCGCTCGGCAATATCCAGTGGGGTCTCGCCATCGTTATTTTCGGCATTGACGTCAGCTCCTTTGGCAATCAGCAGCGCCGCCATCCTGTCATTGTACCTGTGCCACCGCGCCGCATAATGCAGGGGGGTGTTGCCGTTCTCATTGTCGGCGTTGACGTCAACGCCGTTGGCAATCAGCAACGCCGCCACCTTCTCCTGACCTTGCTGCGCCGCCCAATGCAGGGGGGTATCGCCATCATTATTGCCGTCGTTGACGTCAACTCCTTTGGCAATCAGCAACGCCGCTATCCTGTGATTGCCTTTCCACGCCGCAACATCCAAGGGGGAGACGTCGGACAAAGTTTTGTCTCCAATTTTCACATCGGCGCGGTCATCAATCGCAGAAAAACCATGGTGGGACAGGAAAGATTCCAGAGTCGCCGGCTCGGTGCTGGCGGCGTTCGCCAGCCGCCAGCCATCGCCCGTAGCAGCAGCAAGCGCGACAAGCGCCAGCAGCAGAATAAGATCAGCTGCTTTTCTCTGGACGGCTTTTTTATGGGCGTAGCTTCCGCTCATGTTCGCCCGCCAGCCTGTTTTATAATACCGACGACGGCGTCGCTGCCTTCCCGCTCGGCAATATCCAGTGGGGTATCGCCATTATTATTACGGGCTTTGACGTCAGCCTCTTGAGCGAGCAGCAACGCCGCTAACTTCTCATGTCCCTCAAGCGCCGCTTGATGCAGGGGGGTATCGCCAAGGTTATCGCGGGCGTTGACGTCAGCTCCTTTGGCGAGCAACAGCGCCGCTACCTTCTCCTGGCCTTGCTGCGCTGCCTCATGCAGGGGGGTCTCGCCAAGGCCATCGCGGGCGTTGACGTCAGCCCCGTTGGCGAGCAACAGCGCCGCCACCTTCTCCTGGTCTTGCTGCGCCGCCTCATGCAGGGGGTTCTCATCGCCGATGTTGACGTCAGCCCCTTTGGCAATCAGCAGAGCCGCTACCTTCTCATCGGCCGCAAAATGCAGGGGGGTACGGCTACGCTTATCGCGGGCGTTGACGTCAGCCCCTTCGGCAATCAACAGCGCCGCCACCTTCTCATCGGCCGCCTTATGCAGGGGGGTCTCGCCATCATTACTGCTGGCGTTGACGTCAGCGCCTTTGGCAATCAGCATCGCCGCCACCTTCTCCTGGCCTTCCTGCGCCGCCCTATGCAGGGGAGTCGTGCCATACTTAGTGATGGCATTAACGTCAGCCCCTTCGGCAATCAGCAGCACCGCCACCTTCTCCTCAGCCTCATCATGCAGGGGGGTATAGCCATCCTTATTGCGGGCGTTGACGTCAGCGCCTTTGGCAATCAGCAGTGCCGTCACCTTCTCCTGGCCTTCCCACGCCGCCTCATGCAGAGGGGTCCGGCCATTCTCACTGCCGGCGTTGACGTTAGCGCCTTTGGCAATCAGCAGCACCGCCGTCTTCTCCTGGCCTTCCCACGCCGCAAAATGCAGGGGGGTATAGCCATCCTTATCGCGGGCGTTGACGTTAGCGCCTTTGGCAATCAGCAGCACCGCCGTCTTCTCCTGGCCTTCCCACGCCGCCGTATCATGCAGGGGGGTATAGCCATCCTTATCGCGGGCGTTGACGTCAGCGCCTTTGGCAATCAGCATCGCCGCCACCTTCTCCCGGCCCCACCACGCCGCACTATGCAGGGGGGTACCGCTATCCTCAGTGCGGGCGTTGACGTCAGCGCCTTTGGCAATCAGCATCGCCGCCACCTTGTCATCGGCCGCATTATGCAGGGGGGTACGGCCAAGCTTATTGCCAGCGTTGAAGTCAGCCCCTTCGGCAATCAGCAGTGCCGCCGCCTTCTCCTGGCCTGCCCACGCCGCAAAATGCAGGGGGGTGTTGCCGTTCTCATTGCCGGCATTAACGTCAGCCCTTTCGGCAATCAGCATCGCCGCCACCTTCTCCTGGCCTGCCCACGCCGCAACATGCAGGGGGAAGACGCCGCGCAAAGTTTTGTCTCCAATTTTCACATCGGCGCGGTCATCAATCGCAGCAAAACCATGGCAGGACAGGAAAGATTCCAGTTTCTGGGCGTGGCTTCCGCTCATGTTCGTCCGCCAGCCTATTTTATAATACCGACGACGGCATCGCTGCCTTCCCGCTCGGCAATATCCAGTGGGGTATCGCCATCGTCATTTTCGGCATTGACGTCAGAAGTATAGGAAGAATTAACACCCTATAATTATAGCAAGAATTAACACCCTGTTTTCCTTATTCCACCAAGAAAAGAAAGAGCGTTCGCGAAGTCATCGTCCAGTCCTGGAACACCCGCAATCTGACTGACTTCAGCCGACACGCCCAATATTGCTCCTTCCCGCCAGTCATCCCTGCCAAATACCGGCCACCAGGCATGCCGACTACCTGCCACTACTGTTGCCGGCGGGAATTTGCTGAGTTGACTGAGTCAAACTGATCTCGACGGCTACCCGAACAAACCTATTTGGGCTGGTGTCCCGCTCTCGGGTAATGGGTTGAATTCTTTTGCTTCCGCTTTTCTTTGAAGGTGCACAAGGATCTGCTTGATCCGCGCAAGGCCTTCGATACTGTCGATTACCTTGACAGTGCCGACGCACTCTTCGCAAGTTGTAATATCAATGTTGAAAACTCGTTTCAAGCGTTGTGCCCAGATCATCGCGGCGTGACGTTTTGCCGGTGTGCAGTGATCTGTTTTACGAGTTCCCTGGCCGCGTTTTGCCGGTGTTATCAGGGAACGCGATGCTTGCCATTCAATGCGAACACGCCGTGGAATCGAGTCAGGTTCACCCTGGGCTTCGGCACCAGGGCAGCAAGCCGAGCCATGCCATCCGGCAGCTCGAAGATGACGTGGGTAGTGCCATCTCGATAAGGCGTCTTCAGCTGATGGCGGAGGTTGCCGTTTGACGTTAACGAAAGCTGCTTTTCCGAAACCGCCGGTATCGGCGGAAACGATCTGGTTTCTTGCGTCCATCAGCCTGGGCTGCTACCTCTGCATGCAGGTAGAAACCGGCTATCTTGCCTGCCGTGTCACTGTATTGTTCCTCTGGATCACAGGTTGGCATCGTCGGCAATGTAAACACCTTGCGTCCTGCCTGCGGGCCACCGCGATGCGATAGATGATCGAGTGTCCCAACAGCTGATCCATCGATCCCGCGGGTACCGCATCCGTAACCAGGTAACTGTTCCCGGCATCCCGCTCCAACAGACCTTGCCGTTCCAGAAAACAGCTAACGCGGTGGGCAATCGCTTGGGCGTTTCTGGTTGGTCGGCGATCTGACCCGGCAAAATCAGGCTGACTCATCAAGGCGGTCGACATACACCCAGACCGATATGCGCAGCTACCGCTACGATGCCAACGGCAACATTGTGGACCGGAACGACAGCTACGAGCGCAACCGCTATGCCTACGATGCGCTGGATCGCCTGCACAGCGAGCGCATGGAAGAAGAGGTCGCCATAGGCTACACTTATGATATGAACGGCAACCGCCTGAATGTGACGCAGGCAGGAGATAGCAGCCAGCGTTACGACTACATTTCTGGCAGCAATCGTCTGCTAACCAGTGAGGAACGGCGTGGCCCGGAGGCGGCGCCCTTTGCCCCCCGAGCGGACCGGCGCCTGGAATACAACGATGCCGGACGCCTGTGGAGGCTCTACGAAGGCGAAGGAGCCGATAAGCCGCTACGCGCCGGATACATCTACAACGGTATGGGGCAACGCACTCGCAAGATCGTACACGAGGCAGAAGGCCGCCGGTGCACCACGATCTACCACTACGACCTGCAAGGGATGCTTATCACCGAGACCGGGGCCGATGGCAGCGTGTTGCGCGATTACCTGTGGGTCAACGCCCAGCCGGTGGCGCAGATTGATAAGCAGGCAGAGCAGGAACGGATTACCTATCTGTATCCGGACCATCTAATGACCACGCGCCTGGGGATGGACGAGACAGGGACCGTGGTCTGGCGTTGGGAAGGAGAGGCATTCGGGCAGAGCGGCGCCGAGCAGGACCCGGATGGAGACGGACGAGAGGTGGTCATGCGCCTGCGTTTTCCGGGTCAATATCACGACACCGAGAGTGATCTGTACTACAACTGGAACCGTTATTATGACCCCTCTATCGGTCGTTACATTACTTCCGATGTGATCGGATTAGAGGGAGGTATGAATACTTATGTTTATGCGAACAATAATTCGCTTGGATTCATGAACCCAATGGCAAAAACGTGGAAAGACTCGGCTGAAGAATACGGTAAAGAACGTCTAGTAAAATGCATTTCGGAAGGAGAGAAGGAAAAATATCCATTGGTAGGTGCGAAGGAATGCAAAAAGTGCTGTGGCGAGACGCTTGCCACTCCGAATATATGGGTGAGTTTGGTACAGACTGGATACCTAGAAGGCTACCTTAGTGTCTGTCAGACTGGGTGTGATAAAGAATTCAAAGTTTCACAATATCCGCAAAACCAGTGCAAGAGCATGGGAGGTTGAAATGGGATTTCATGTTCAATGTGGAGTTTTAATACCATAGTCATGAACTGCATCAGTAGAAGAATTGCCTTTGTTACTGTGCTTTTGATATTGGCTTTGCCAGGAAGTTATCTGCTTGGATATGTTCATAATCACTTTTCCCTGTTTGGTCCTAACGATGCTCTTTTTAAGGACGAGACAGACTACTGGGGGTTATATTTCGATATTAGAGTTGCAAATGTGCTTGATACCGAGGATACCGGGGTTGAAAAGAAATATTTTTATTTGTGGTGGCGATTAGGAGATCGTTTAAGAATGTTGACCACTCTTGACAGTCATTTTAACCATGCTGAACTTACTGCTTCTAAACCTAGAAGATGTGCGCAGGTACGGAAGACACTCAGCTTCTATCATCAGTATCATGGCAATTATAATGTACCAGATTCCGTGGAAAGCATTACCCGTAATGCAATCTTCTACGGCCTTTTTCATATAGGTAATATTCTCCCTAACCTTGAGAAATACTTGCAGGAGCACTGCCTAGCTCCTTTCTTTGACAGTGCTGGTGAAGAAAGTAAATGAAGAAAATTGACTTCTTGAGCGAGAAGATGAATCGAGGCATAAAGTACTTCATGAGTGCCGGAGGGGTATTGTTCTGCGTGGTGGCCGTTTCTTCTTATTCTGTGGGTTATTTTAGGGACTTTAGCTACCTTGATAACATCTCAGAAGACGATTGCGCGTTCCCTCCCAGCATCAGGAACTGTAAGGACATCTTAAATAAAAATGAAGACTTCATGGACTCTGTGGACCTGATTTTAGCTGCCAGCGATGTGATAGATAGCGGGGGAAAATCGGAAAAAGTCTTCCAGCAGTCGCTCCGCGCTATTGAAGCTAAGTTTGCTTCAATAGAAGAGGATGTCAATAAATGGGATCGTGCACGCGGATCGGGCGAAATTGCTATAGCACCGATACTCTTGTTACGCTTCGTTTCCGTTGACCCTAAAGATTTTCTATGCAAAGTTGTACCAGTGCTTCGAGATCATTACCAAAGAGGGCTTATTTTTCGAGAATCGGATAAACTAAAGCGTCCCGATTATCCTGGCGTGTCTATTATGACCTTCCTTGATGAGTCTTGTCCCAGGCAGATGGAAGAGGAAGCCAGTTTTATGGTTTCTCCGGCCCCCGAAACACCATCTGATATGGACTCTTCTTCCGGTGCCTGGTTTGTGTCTGTGGCTGTTTTATTCAGTATGGCAGACATTCTACTCTACATGATGCTTCTGATATTGAGCCTGCGTGTGATGATGCGTGTCAGCAGCGTGCAGGCATTGTTAAGCCGAATATTACTGATATCATTGTCGTTTTGTACAATATCTGTAGCAATTGATTATGCATCCTATTTTCTCCTGTTTCCTTATTTTGAGGAGACGGATAAGATTGGTCCCTTCATTCCGAAATTGGACATAGGCCTGCTCTTGTCCAGTGCTTGCGTATCATCCGTTATCGGCTTGCTGTTTTATTTAAAGAACAAAGTCTCCTCACCTCTTGCCATCTAGTGTGGAGGAGAGGGCCGGGAGAGGAGCTACGAGCGCGATAGTGGCAGCAAAAGTGACAGAAATGCTTTTCCCAAGCTGCGCTAAAATTGCTAAGGACATTGAAAGATACTTAGAGACTCAGGAGAAAGTTAAGAAGGATTCTACGGAGCAAGCTGTGCAGAAATGTCAAACGTGCTGTGGCTTTGGGTTGGTAAACGTGGAGGGTAACTGTAGGGTTGTGTGTACTGACGCATTCGATATTTCACAAACGGATCAGCCAACTCAGTGCATGAGCATGAGGGGGTTGAAATGGACTTTCATGTTCAATGTGGAGTTTTAATACCATAGTCATGAATTGCATCAAGAGAAAAATTGCCTTTGTTGCTGTGCTTTTGATATTGGCCTTTCCAGGAAGTTATCTGCTTGGATATGTTCATAATCACTTTTCCCTGTTTGGTCTTAACGAAGCTGTTATAGAGGAATACTACTATATGGACGACTACTGGGAGTTATATTACAATACTAGCATTGCAAATTTGCTTGATATTGAGGATACCGGGGTTAAAAAGAAATATTATCCCGTGGGGATACGATTGCACAATATTTTAGGAACTTTGACCACTCTTGACAGTCGTTTTGACGATGCTGAACTTGCTGCTTCTAAACCTAGAAGATGCGCGCAGGTACGGAAGATGCTCAGCTTCTATCATCAGTATGATAGACCAGGTGCCACGAAAATCACTACCATTCATGAAAGCATTACCGTTGGTATAGGTATTATTCTCCCTGACCTTGAGAAATACTTGCAAGAGCACTGCCTCGCTCCTTTCTTTGACAGTGCTGGTGAAGAAAGGAAATGAAGAAAATTGACTTCTTGAGCGAGTAGATGAATCGAGACATAAAGTACTTCCTTATGAGAGCCGGGGGGGTATTTTTCTGCGTGGCGGCAGTTTCTTCTTATTCTGCGGGTTATTTTAGGAACATGGGAGGATTTGATTGTGGGGGGGAGCCCGGCATTTTTAATTGTAAGGACAGCTTCAATAAACATGAAGACTTAATGGACGCTGTGAACGTGGCTTTCGCTGTCATCGATGTGATGGATAGCGGGGGAAAATCGGTAGAATCCTTCCAGCAGTCGCTCCGCGCTGATGTGATCAATAGCGGGGGAAAATCGGCAAAAATCTTCCAGCAGTCGCTCCGCGCTATCGAAGCTAATTTGGCTTCGATAGAGGAGAGTGTCAATAAATTGGATCGCGAATCGGGCGAAATTACTATAACACAGATACTCTACATGGATATGTACTACGCCAGTACCTTTAAACTTCTATGCGAAACTGCTGCACCAGTGATTCGAGATCATTACCAAAGAGGGCTGATTTTTCGAGAATCGGATAAACTAAAGCGTACCGATTATCCTGGCGTGTCTATTATGACCTTATTTGATGAGTCTTGTCCCAGGCAGATGGAAAAGGAAGCCAGGGGATTGAGTGAATGACTAAATGCTTAGGTGATATATGTATTTCTTTCCCGGAAATACTAGCCTTACTAATATCATCTCTCGACAGGCCTTATGAGGTATTTTTTTTATTCCTTATAACAGACATTCTACTCTACATAATGCTTCTGATATTGAGCCTGCTTGTGATGAGGCGTGTCAGCAGCGTGCAGGCATTGTTAAGCCGAATATTACTGATATCATTGTTGTTTTGTACAATATCTGTAGCAATAGACTATGCATACTATAGTCTCATTTTTCCTTTTGTTGAGGAGACGACTGAGAAGATGATTGGTCCCTTCGTTCCGAAATTGGATATAGGCCTGCTCTTGTCCAGTGCTTGCGTATCATCCGTTATCGGCTTGCTTTTCTATTTAAAGAACAAAACTTCCTCACCTCTTGCCATCTAGTGTGGAGGAGAGGGGCCGGGAGAGGAGCTACGAGCGCGATAGTGGAAGAAAAAGTGACAGAAATGCTTTTCCCAAGCTGCGCTAAAATTGCTAAGGACATTGAAAGATACTTAGAGACTCAGGAGAAAGTTAAGAAGGATCCTACGGAGCAAGCTGTGCAGAAATGTCAAACGTGCTGTGGCTTTGGGTTGGTAAACGTGGAGGGTAACTGTAGGGTTGTGTGTACTGACGCATTCGATATTTCACAAACGGATCAGCCAACTCAGTGCATGAGCATGAGGGGGGTTGAAATGGGCTTGCATGTTCAATGTGGAGTTTTAATACCATAGTCATGAATTGCATCAGGAGAAGAATTGCCTTTTTTACTGTGCTTTTGATATTTTCCTTGCCAGGAAGTTATCTGCTTGGATATGTTCATAATCACTTTTCCCTGTTTGGTCCTAACGAAGCTTTGATAGAGGAATACTATAGAGACTACTGGGAGGTATGGCACAATATCAACATTGCAAATTTGCTTGATATTGAGGATACCGGGGTTAGGAAGAGATATACTTATTTGGGGATGCGATTATCCTGGATTTTGGAAATTTTTACCACTCTTGACAGTCGTTTTGACCATGCTGAACTTGCTGCTTCTAAACCTAGAAGATGTGCGCAGGTACGGAAGATAGTCAGCTTCTATCATCAGTATTATACGCCAGGTTCCACAATCACTACCAAAATCACTACCATTAATAGAAGCATTACTATTCATATAGGTATTATTCTCCCTGACCTTGAGCAATACTTGCAGGAGCACTGCCTCGATCCTTTCTTTGACAGTGCTGGTGAAGAAAGTAAATGAAGAAAATGGACTTCTTGAGCGAGTAGATGAATCGAGGCATAAAGTACTTCCTTATGAGTGCCGGAGGGGTATTGTTCTGCGTGGTAACCGTTTCTTCTTATTCTGCGGGTTATTTTAGGGACAGAGGAGGGGTAGATTGTGGGCTTAACCCCGTCTTTTTTAATTGTAAGCGCATCGTCAATAAACATGAATACTTAATGGACTCTGTGGACTTGACCTTAGCGGCCATCGATGTGATAGATAGCGGGGGAAAATCGCCAGAAAGCTTCCAGCAGTTGCTGCGCGCTGATGTGATCAATAGCGGGGAAAAATCGACAAAAATATTCCAGCAGTCGCTCCACGCTATCGAAGCTAATTTGGCTTCGATAGAGGAGGCTGTCAATAAATGGGATCGTGGAGCGGGCACAATTACTATGCCACAGAGACTCTTCAGAGACTGTAAAATTTACTGTGTAAATGGCGGGTTATCACAGTGAAGCTCGCTCACCGAACAAGATCATAAACTGGCTCATCGCCTGTTTCCAATCCCGGATCGGCATGGTCCACTTCCGCGTGATTTCATGCAAGGCCAAGTATAATACTTTCATCACCGATTCATCGTTCGGGAATGAGCGCCTCGTTCGGGTTACCTTGCGCAGCGAGGCATTCAGCGATTCTATGGCATTGGTGGTGTAGATTACCTTGCGGATCTGTGGCGGATAATCGAAGAACACGCTCAGGCGCTCCCAGTTGTTACGCCAGGATTGGCTGATGCCCGGATGTTCCTGGTCCCAGCGCTCGGCAAAAGCCGCCAGGGCTTGCTCCGCTTCCGTGAGGGTGGATGCACTGTAAATACGCCTCAAGTCAGCGGCAACCGCTTTGCGCTGTTTCCAGCTCACATAGCGCAGAGAATGGCGAACCTGATGTACGATACACAGTTGCACCCGGGTTTGCGGGTAAACGGCCTCTATGGCTTGCGCAAAGCCCTTCAAACCATCGGTACAGGCAAGCAGGATATCCTGTACCCCGCGGTTCTTCAGCTCGGTCATGACCGATAGCCAGAACCGGGCGCCCTCGGTCTGCGCCAGCCACAAGCCCAGCAGCTCTTTCTCCCCCTCCCGGTTGATGCCCAGCGCCAGGTAAACCGATTTATTCTCTACCCCACCCGAAGAACGGCTGCGAACCACCAGGGCATCCAGATAGACAATGGGATAAACGCTGTCCAGCGGGCGGTTCTGCCAGGCCTTGACCTCCTCCATCACCCCATTGGTGACCTGGGAGATAAAACTGGCTGACACCTCAACACCATAAACCTCCATAAAATGGGCTTGGATATCCCGGGTGGTCATACCCTTGGCATACAGGGAGATAATACGCTCATCGAAGCCGTTGAGCTGCCTTTCGCCCTTTTTGACCAGTTGCGGGGCAAACTGGCCATTGCGGTCACGGGGGACTTGCAGATCGATCTCTCCGTGGACACTGCGTACAGTTTTGCCGCTTTTGCCGTTGCGAGAGTTGCCGGTGTTATTGCCCGTCACGTCATGTTTTGAATAGCCGAGATGTTGTTCCATCTCCGCTTCAAGGACGCGTTCCGCCACGCGTTTGGTGAGCCGCCTGAGCAAGCCATCCTCACCCAAAATATCTTCCGGTGATGTGTTCCCTTCCAGTAGCTGGTCGATCAATTTGTCTGATATTGGCATTGGTTAGTCCTCCAGAATTAACAATGCCATTTACACAAACTTTTTTACAGTCCCACTCTTCATGGATTTAATCCAAGTCGGTACTTTTAACCATCTATGCAAAAATGCACCAGTGCTTCGAGATCATTACCAAAGAGGGCTGCTTTTTCGAGAATCAGATAAACTAAAGCGTACCGATCATCCTGGCGTGTCTATGATGATCTTCCTTGATGAGTCTTGTCCTAGGCAGATGGAACCCGAAACACTATCTGATATCGACTCTGCTGACAACGACTGGTGGGTTTTATTCCTTACAACAGACATTCTACTCTACATGATGCTTCTGATATTGAGCCTGCTTGTGATGATGCGTGTCAGCAGCGTGCAGGCATTGTTAAGCCGAGTATTACTTATATCATTGTTGTTTTGTACAATATCTGTAGCAATCGATTATGCATCCTATTTTCTCCTGTTTCCTTATTTTGAGGAGACGGAGATGATTGGTCCCTTCGTTCCGAAATTTGACATAGGTCTGCTCTTATCCAGTGCTTGCGGCTCATCCGTTATCGGCTTGCTTTTCTATTTAAAGAACAAAGTCTCCTCACCTCTTGCCATCTAGCGAGTCCATCACCCGCCATACGCTGGATGCCGAGCGCAACGTGATCGCCATGACCGACCCCAACGGAGCGCAATCGAGCTCCGTCTACGACCGGGTGGATAGGCTGAGCAGCTACACCCACCGGCTGAATGGCGTGACCGAGTACGAATATGACACCCGGGATCGGATCATCCAGGTAGTGGCGCCCAACGGGGTCGTAACCGAGTACGACTACGACGTGCTGGCGCGGATGACCGAAGAGCGCAGCCCGGACCGGGGCACGCTGCGCTACGAATACGACCTGGCCGATAACGTCATCGCTATCCGCGAGGGCCGGGGCATCGTGATGCGCTACCGCTACGACGAGTTAGAGCGCAGGGTCGAAGCGAGCTACCCCAACACCCACCCGGGCAAGGACGAGCAGGTACGCTACCGCTATGACAGCTGCCCGCTGGGCTTGGGGCGCTTGTGCGAGCGCCACGATGAGTCCGGACGCACTGCCTACCGCTACGATGTATGGGGCAACGTGGTGGAGAGGGAGCACGAAGAGCTGGGCGTTCGCTACCACACCCGCTACAGCTGGGACCGGGAAGATAAGCTCTCACGCATGGAGCTGCCCAGTGGTCGGGTGGTCGAGTACAGCCGAGACGGGGTGCGCCGCCTGCTGGGCTTGCAAGCCCGGCTCAACGGCGAGCGCCGGCCCATCGTAAGCGAGCTGCGCTACCGGGGGGATAACCGGATGCGCTCGTATCGCTACGGCAACGGTCAGCAGGACCGGCGCAGCTACGATCGACAGGGCCGTTTGCTCGTCCAGCGCCTGGCCGGAGCAGGGGGCCTCCAGCACTGTATAAAGGTGGGCTGTTGCCTAATAAACGCTTCGAGTGGGACGCTCCGCCAGCAAGAGCTTCGCTTGCTGTCTTCGCGCCCCTCAATCTACACGTTAGCCCTCACTGAGAATGCCCGTGCGATACCAAGGCAAAATCACTGATTGGAAGGACGACAAGGGCTTCGGCTTTGTTACGCCGAAAGGAGGTGGGACTAGGGTTTTCGTCCATATCAAGTCATTTTCGAACCGACAGCGCCGACCAGTCGGTAACGAGCTCGTGACCTACGAACTCACATCTGACGCGCGAGGTAGACCACAAGGTGTAGACGTCGCCTTCGTTGGCGATCGTCCATCTTCTCCTCCGAGAACCGCGCGCGGCCCCGGGGTTGGAGCTGTGACATTTGCAGCCACCTCACTGAGAACGCCCGTGCGATACCAAGGCAAAATCACTGATTGGGAGGATGACAAGGGCTTCGGCTTTGTTACGCCGAAAGGAGGTGGGACTAGGGTTTTCGTCCATATCAAGTCATTTTCGAACCGACAGCGCCGACCAGTCGGTAACGAGCTCGTGACCTACAAACTCACATCTGACGCGCGAGGTAGACCACAAGGTGTAGACGTCGCCTTCGTTGGCGATCGTCCATCTTCTCCTCCGAGAACCGCGCACGGCCCTGGGGTTAAAGCTTTGACATTTGCGGCCACCTTCCTTGCCTTCGTGGTGGGCGCGGTAGCTACGGGTAAGTTACCTTTCGTGGTTCTTACTGCGTACTTTCTGGCGAGCTGTGTTGCATACTTGGCTTACTTTTTTGACAAAGCCGCGTCTCTGAAGGGGTACTGGAGAACGCCGGAGAGCACGTTGCATTTTTTCAGTGTAGTCGGCGGGTGGCCTGGTGCCATGCTTGCGCAGCGAACGCTACGCCACAAGACGCAGAAGCAATCTTTTCAGGTCACGTATTGGGGAACGGTTGTGCTGCACTTCGCAGCCTTGGGTTGGCTGCTCTCGCCCACCGGGATGCGTACAGTAAAGTCCGTGGTATATCTTGTGCCCGGCCTTCAACCGGGTTCAATTTAGGCCACCAGAAGAAACAGGTTTCTCCGGTTTCTCCACACACAGTGGATTGCTTGTGACCTTTCCGCCTTGCCCATAAGATTCGAGTGTCTTTTGTTGTGGAACAAAATGTACTGTCTAATCCGGTTAACGTAACTCTCTTCTGTACGGATTGAATAGTGCAACGCACGAATTCGCCAGCGTGCCTGATCTAATAGTTTTGGGTAATTCCGCATAAATTATCCATAAATCTTGGTCTGTCTAATTCTTGGATTTGCACTGTAATCTACTGCTAATAGAATCGTTCTACTTCCAATAAGAAATACGAAAATGACAGAGTCTTTATTGATTTCATCTATGATTATGCTACATTTTGTCATCATAATGATAGTTATGCCTAAGAGGAGATAGAAGAATGTACTTTTGGAAAGTTGAATCCCTAAAAAAGAATATCGTGGATGGCTCTTTTACAGATAAAGAGTTAATTCCATATCTCGTGATATCCATTGGCCTTTATGCATTACTCATAGAAGTAAGTGGCTATCTATCATACGAATATGTGAATATTGATGTGAATATTTGGTCATACGTCATGTCGGGGCTAAATATATTGATTCCGGTAGCGGGGACAATTTATACCTACAAGTGCAATGGAGGTGGGAATGGTGAAAACTTCGCATCAAAATATATTTCTATTGGTTTTGTGGTTCTCATTCGATTTCTTGTGTACTCAATCCCTTTATGGGGATTAATGATTGTTTATTTTGCGGTTATGACGTTTAGATCGCAAGAAGAATTGCCAACTACATATGTTGAAGTGATTGTGTTGTCCGCTTGGAGTGCATTGCTTTACTATCGGATAGCAAAGCATATTGGTGATACGGCAAAAACATAAAAATCGCATTCACTCGGACAGAAAAAGCGCCGCTCGTTCCTCGCTATACTTTTTTCTGCCGATGATGCGAGGCGTTAGGTTGACTTTCCCCCTGTTGGGTAGCCATTCAAAGAGAGACAAAAGCATCATATCACGCAGCCTCTGCCTCGAACACGGAATGACAGAGTCTTTATTGATTTCATCTATTAGTTGCGATACATTCGGTCGTTAATAATGATAGTTAAGCATCATGAGAATGAACATACCTACTGAGCAAGACTGGGAGAATTACTGGGACGATCTCGATGCCAAGTGGGCCCACAAGGTTTTCGCCGGTAAGAGCAATGATGAAGTTCAAGTTGCATTTCGAAACTGCGTCATTGAAAAAATGAGCGATCTTTGGTTTATGCCAATTAAGCCATTTCAGTATTACATGTATGGCTTCAAACAATTTATCGATAAAGGTAAGTTTGATGATGAGTTTGACGCATCTGATGCGGTAAGTTGTTTTATCAATCTGGTCGCAAACGTACTCGAAGAAAAGCCGGGTTACATAAAACCTATATTAAATGACCTTATGCCAACTTTAGAGCACATATCAGAGAATCAACTTGAATATGGGGCTGACATAGATATATATGGTCATTTCCCAGTTAAGCTAGACCGCATCAAGGCGCTGGCAGCAAATGCTTAACAAAGCAATGAAAATCGCCACTACGTGGCTGGACCTCCATTCCGCTGCTTCGCAGCTACATTACGGCCCTTTATTGCGGCGTTAGGGCTACAGCAAAATGAAATCAGTATTAGTTCTCTTCCTACTTCTGATATCGGGCCCAGCGCAGTCAGAGATATACAAGCTAGCCATTCCTACTGACACCTGTATAGAACTCTCCTGTATAGAACTCTATTGGTGGCCAGTTCTACCGAAGATAACGGGTTGGTATCATGATCGCTATAACAGCGTTCTTTTCGGAGCGAACACACAAGCGCCAGATGGATTTACCTTTAAAAATGCGGAAACTGTTATCTATGCAAAGGCAATTTTCAAGCCAAGAGTGCCAGAGCTAAAGAATATTGATGAATTTATAGCGAGTGACCATGTACGGTTTAGTACAAAATACCCAAGGCTAGTTATATCAGCTGCGGAACCAATAACTACTCTTGATGGGCAGAGCCTTACATCGTTTACTTTTTTTCCCGAGAATGAAGGAAATTGGGAGCAAGTAGCCTATGGCGAAGAAGGGGAGTATTATATCGTCTTTGCTATTAGCTCGCGAACGAAAGATGGTTTGAACAATTCATTAAGTGACTATGAGCAATTTATTAATAGTTACCAAGAGTGGCCCTGACAAACGCATGCAGTCAGACCCGGCAAAGCTGGGCCGCTGATGCGAGGCATTAAGCATCATGAGAATGAACATACCTACTGAGCAAGACTGGGAGAATTACTTGGACGATCTCGATGCTGAGTGGGCCCACAAGGTTTTCGCCGGTAAGAGCAATGATGAAGTTCAAGTTGAATTTCGACGAAGCTGCGTCATTGAAAGAATGGGCGATATTTTGTCTATGCCAATTAAGCCATTTCAGTATTACATGTATGGCTTCAAACAATTTATCGATAAAGGTAAGTTTGATGATAATGAAGCATCTGATGCGGTAAATTGTTTTATCTCTCTGGTCGCAAACGTACTCGAAAAAAAGCCGGGTTACATAAAACCTATATTAAATGACCTTATGCCAACTTTAGAGCACATATCAGAGAATCAACTTGAATATGAGGCTGCCATAGATATATATGGTCATTTCCCAGTTAAGCTAGACCGCATCAAGGAGCTGGCAGCTTAAATTAATAAATTAAGGATTCATATATGAAAAGAACAACCCTTTTTACAATTTGTATGCTGTATTCTCTATTATCAATGCTCTCATACGCCAGGTGAGACGTTTCAAAATCAACAGATGAAATGACAGGAAAACAAAGTGCTTGCGCTAGTTCACCAGTCATTTCTCCGACGGGGAAAATGGATTTGCCTTATCGCAAAATAACTGCACTCTGACTCGGTACAGTTGTCGCGGTTTTTGCTAAAATAAAAGACGGAAAAAACAGCACCAACTTACTTGCCGGTGAGCAAGGAATTATATGCCATGAAAATATTTGCGTTTATTTTTACTATTATCTCTTTTTCCAGCTTTGCAAATGTTGATCTTATTAAGGTCGATAAATCAGAAAACAAAATGTATTTATTAGAAGCTGGAAAAGTAATAAAAGAATACCATGTTGCTTTTGGTGCCAACCCAAAAGGACATAAAGAACAAGAAGGTGATGAAAAAACACCTGAAGGTACTTATACGCTTGATTACAAAAAAGAAGATTCTTCTTTTTATAGGGCAATGCATATTAGTTACCCCAACCAGGCTGATTTAGAAAATGCTAAAAACAAAGGTTTTTCTGCTGGTGGCTTTATAATGGTTCATGGTCAACGTAATTATTTAGGTTGGCTTTCAGCTATTACACAGCGTTTTAATTGGACAAATGGTTGTATTGCTTTAACTAATTCTGAGATGGATGAATTTATATCTTTAGTTAAAGTGGGTACGGAAATAAAAATTGAGTGGTAAATAGCCTATAACAAGCCATTTAAGCAGGACAAATAAAGCTTGGTTTTTGTCACTGCGTTCCAAATTATAACCAGGCATTTATTTGCCCCTTAATGGGGCGTTAGGCGAAAAGGAAGATATTGGCGAGCAATAAAACAATACTAATAATTGGCGGGACTGGTCATTTTGGCGGAAGAATTTGTCGACGGTTGTTAGGAGAACCAAACACAAATTTAGTCGTTACAAGCCGAAACATCTCAAACGCACGACATTTCGCAAATGAACTTGGCAAAATTGATCCAAAACATAAAATCAGAGCGGATTCTCTCGATCAGTTCTCTGGCAGCTTCGAACGGGATTTAGAAAGGATCGCACCTGATATTGTTGTTCATACAGCAGGACCATACCAAGGTCAGAACTATCGAGTGGCTGAAGCCTGTATCGCCGTCAAAAGTCATTACATTGATCTTGCTGATGGACGAGAATTTGTTGAGGGATTTAGTCAGCTTGATACACCAGCCAGGGAAGCCAATGTTCTCCTGGTATCGGGAGCGAGTACTTTGCCTGGATTATCAAGTGCTGTAGTGCATCACTTCCGCAATGAAATTCAAACAATTAGTACAGTAAATATATCTATTGCTCCCGCACATCAAACTCCAAGAGGATGCGGTACCATCTCGTCAGTTCTCAGCTACTGTGGCAAGCCATTTAGTGTGCTCGAAAACGGAATTCAAATGACACGATATGGCTGGCAGGATCTCAGATGGCAGCAGTATCCGGAATTGGGGAAGCGTTTGTCAGCAGCATGCGACGTTCCCGATCTTTCAATGCTCCCAGTATATCTGCCTGGTATCCAAACTGTGACATTTCACGCGGCACTGGAAGCTCGATGGGAACAACTTGCGCTATGGAGCATGGGATGGCTAACCCGCTTTGGACTAGTTAGGAATTGGTCAAAACTAGTGCCATTGTTCGCTAACATTAGCGAACAACTAATCCGTCTAGGTTCAGACAAAGGTGGCATGCATATCCGTCTTTCGGGCACTGGCAGGGATGGATTGCCGAAGGATATAACATGGTTTCTAACGGCTGGAAATAACCACGGTCCTGAAATACCGTGCACACCCGCCATCATACTCACTAGAAAGCTGGCTCAAGAAGAAATCTCTACGAGAGGTGCCTCGCCTTGCCTGGGACTAATCAGTCTTGAGGATTTCGACCAGGAAGTTGGGTCTCTCGAAATTTCCTGGCGAGTAGACTCGTAGTAGTATTCTTTCATGAATGGATATCTCTGGGTCAAGCTGATTCATATTCTAAGTGCTAGTTTAATACTCGGTACCGGTCTTGGGACGGCCTTTTTCATGCTTAGAGCGCACTTGAGTCAAAATGCCGAAGCCATGAAAGTTACTACTCAGTCTGTTGTCATAGCAGACTGGATTTTTACTACTCCTGCTGTTGTCATACAGCTTTTAACCGGTATCTGGCTGACATCAAAGCTAGGAATTCCGTATGGATCGGTTTGGTTTGTAAGCGTCCTGGCGCTGTTCATTTTAGTGGGTTTATGCTGGTTACCAGTCGTCTATATTCAAATACGAATTAGGGAAATTATTCGTAATGGTGGCACAATAGACGACTACCGTTTTCTTATGAAGATATGGATAGGATTAGGGATACCGGCATTTGCAAGCGTACTAATACTGATTTATTTAATGGTGAATAAACTTGGAACAAATACAATTATTTTCGCCTGACAAACGCATGCAGTCATACGCGGCAAAGCCACGCCGCTGATGCGAGGCGTTAGGTATCAATAGCGGGGATGAATGAATACTAAAAGCACTTCATGTTTTAGCCCATCAACGGGGAAACCTCTTACGGAATACGATTCCGAAGACGAGGCATGGGAAGGAGCGAACTATGCTAATGCCCAATATGATAATGACTTGGTTCCATATCAATGCAAAACTTGCAATCTTTGGCACTTGTCCCCAAGGGACAGGCAAACTCCCAATAGGAAGTGTTATGATTGCTCTGATAGCAGTGGCAATCACAAAGCACTGTATTATTCGGAAGAAGACGCTGAGAGAAGATCAGGTATTCTAAATGAAGAACAGGGAATACAGTTGAAAGTTTATAAGTGCCCTCACAACGATGGTTGGCATTTGACAAAAAAAACCTGACAAGGCACTCCAGCGGACGCTAACGCGCCGCTGAGTTTGAACGTTATTTTTTTATGGCAATTACGAAACATGGGAGATTAGTATGTCAGACATAATCAAAGGAAAAGGAAGCTGTCTCTGTGGTGCAGTTCGATTTACTGCAAAAGATGCCAGTAAAAGTGTTGGCGCTTGCCATTGTGGCATGTGTAGGAAATGGGGCGGCGGACCATTCATGGTTGTTAATTGTGGTAACGACGTATCGTTCGAAGGAAAAGAAAATATATCAGTATTTGATACTTCGGATTGGGCCGAGCGAGGTTTTTGTAAACAATGCGGAAGTCATCTGTTTTATAGATTAAAAGAAAACAAACAACATATGGTTCCTGTTGGCCTTTTTGAAGATCAAGATACTTTTATTTTCGATCACCAGGTATGTATAGACAAGAAACCTTCGTTTTATGGCTTCTCAAATAAAACAAACGACATGACTGAAGCCGAGATGTTTGAAAAGTAAAGTATAGTGCATCGTAAAAAAACACGTAACAAGCGCATGCAGCCGGACCAATAAACCGCTACGCGCTTTGAAGCGACACGCAAACCCAATGCCAGGGTTTGTTAAAGAGGCGTTGAGTGAAAGTGGATTAATGCAAGCATATGAGGATCGTCCAGCCTATCAACGTAATGACTATATCGGCTGGATTAATCGAGCGAAGCGGTAAGACACCAAAGAAAAACATCTTCGCCAAATGTTAGCAGAACTAGAGGTCGGCGGTGTATACATGAGAATGAAGCATACGCCTTCAAAGAAATAATGTGTGGCGAAGGAACGTGCGCGACATCGCCTAACTAGGGGCTCAAGGGGACGTGCGAAAAATCCGTGCGCCCCTTAGCCAGGCGTTAAGATTCAAAGGGCCGCGTTATGAAATCTCCCATAAAAGCCAAACCTCTCCGCAATCCCGGGCAGTCGCTCGAGAAGAAACTTGATGATGCCTTGTATGACGGCGTGTTCACGTATTTTCTGCTCGCATTGTTCATGGTGTTATTGGCAGGCCTCGAATGGTGGCGCTGGTACAAAGCGATGTTGCCAAATCCAATAGTTTTTTCAGGCGTTGCGTTTGTCGTAGTGGGGACTGTAAAAAAGTTTGTGTAAATGGCATTGTGAATTCTGGAGGACTAACCAATGCCAATATCAGACAAATTGATCGACCAGCTACTGGAAGGAAACACATCACCGGAAGATATTTTGGGTGAGGATGGCTTGCTCAGGCGGCTCACCAAACGCGTGGCGGAACGCGTCCTTGAAGCGGAGATGGAACAACATCTCGGCTATTCAAAACATGACGTGACGGGCAATAACACCGGCAACTCTCGCAACGGCAAAAGCGGCAAAACTGTACGCAGTGTCCACGGAGAGATCGATCTGCAAGTCCCCCGTGACCGCAATGGCCAGTTTGCCCCGCAACTGGTCAAAAAGGGCGAAAGGCAGCTCAACGGCTTCGATGAGCGTATTATCTCCCTGTATGCCAAGGGTATGACCACCCGGGATATCCAAGCCCATTTTATGGAGGTTTATGGCGTTGAGGTGTCAGCCAGTTTTATCTCCCAGGTCACCAATGGGGTGATGGAGGAGGTCAAGGCCTGGCAGAACCGCCCGCTGGACAGCGTTTATCCCATTGTCTATCTGGATGCCCTGGTGGTTCGCAGCCGTTCTTCGGGTGGGGTAGAGAATAAATCGGTTTACCTGGCGCTGGGCATCAACCGGGAGGGGGAGAAAGAGCTGCTGGGCTTGTGGCTGGCGCAGACCGAGGGCGCCCGGTTCTGGCTATCGGTCATGACCGAGCTGAAGAACCGCGGGGTACAGGATATCCTGCTTGCCTGTAGCGATGGTTTGAAGGGCTTTGCGCAAGCCATAGAGGCCGTTTACCCGCAAACCCGGGTGCAACTGTGTATCGTACATCAGGTTCGCCATTCTCTGCGCTATGTGAGCTGGAAACAGCGCAAAGCGGTTGCCGCTGACTTGAGGCGTATTTACAGTGCATCCACCCTCACGGAAGCGGAGCAAGCCCTGGCGGCTTTTGCCGAGCGCTGGGACCAGGAACATCCGGACATCAGCCAATCCTGGCGTAACAACTGGGAGCGCCTGAGCGTGTTCTTCGATTATCCGCCACAGATCCGCAAGGTAATCTACACCACCAATGCCATAGAATCGCTGAATGCCTCGCTGCGCAAGGTAACCCGAACGAGGCGCTCATTCCCGAACGATGAATCGGTGATGAAAGTATTATACTTGGCCTTGCATGAAATCACGCGGAAGTGGACCATGCCGATCCGGGATTGGAAACAGGCGATGAGCCAGTTTATGATCTTGTTCGGTGAGCGAGCTTCACTGTGATAACCCGCCATTTACACAGTAAATTTTACAGTCCCGCCCTGGCAGCTTTTGCCGAGCGCTGGGACCAGGAACATCCGGGCATCAGCCAATCCTGGCGTAACAATTGGGAGCGCCTGAGCGTGTTCTTCGATTATCCGCCACAGATCCGCAAGGTCATCTACACCACCAATGCCATAGAATCGCTGAATGCCTCGCTGCGCAAGGTAACCCGAACGAGGCGCTCATTCCCGAACGATGAATCGGTGATGAAAGTATTATACTTGGCCTTGCATGAAATCACGCGGAAGTGGACCATGCCGATCCGGGATTGGAAACAGGCGATGAGCCAGTTTATGATCTTGTTCGGTGAGCGAGCTTCACTGTGATAACCCGCCATTTACACAGTAAATTTTACAGTCCCTCGTAGTGCTTTACTCTGTATGGAAAATACGAGGGTCACGCCAAAATATCCGGCAGTTGAAGCTCGGGATTCAAGGCGAAAAGGCTGTTGGGCAGTTCCTCGATGACCTTCGCGAGGACGGGGCGAAGGTCTTCCACGACATTCCCGGTGGGAACTTCAATCTTGACCACGTGGTCATCAGCCGATTCGGCGTCTTCGTCATTGAAACAAAAACCCTATCTAAGCCAGATCGTGGTGAGGCCAAGCTAATCTATGACGGCAAAACAGTTTTAAAGCACGGACTTGAACCTGAGCGAAACCCAATCGTTCAGGTTAGAGCAGCTGCCAAGTGGCTGCGTGAACTGCTCAAGGAATCTACCGGCCGCAGCTTCCCCATGCAGGCCGTTGTCGTTTACCCTGGTTGGTATATTGAGCGCACTGCGGAGGGAAAAGCGAGCGATGTCTGGGTATTAGAGCCTAAAGCATTGCCTGCATTTATCAGCAATAGTCGCAGAACCGTAAGTCCGGAGGACGTTAATCTATGCGCGTTTCACTTAAAGCGCTTCGTAAGAGCATCGGAAAGTTGACTCCTGACAAGGGGCTGAAGTCGGACATTTTTTCCGTTCCTTCGTCACTCCCAAAATGCCGCTTAGCTCGGCATTATGTAGTCTTGGAAACAATATTTAGGGGGACAAAAATATTTAAAAAAGCACTTGTGATAAGTTTTGTCGTAATTGCTCTTGCAGCTTGCGGCAACAGTCCTGGGCCATTGGAGGGAACCTGGAAAATGACAGCCCCTGGGCAATCTGGCTTTCTTATCCCTATGACCGTGACATTTAGAAACGGAGAGACGGAAGCTCTGGGCATAATTGAGAAAGTGAGCTACAAAGTTGATGGCGCTGATGTCTTGGTGACCTACGAAGAAGGAATGGCAAAGGGAATAACAATACGCTACACGATAATAGGACCAAACAGCATTAGAACAGAACTTGGCACTCTCACTCGTGTAAAACGGTGACGCCACATAACAAATCGTTAAAGTGCATTCCGCCAGCAAGCTGGCTCTACCGGACGCGTGCGTCGCACGCGCCGCTTAACTAAAACGTTAGGCGTCAGAGACAGGCCATGCAGAAACTCATATCTATCGCGATCTTCGTCGGACTAGGCTACTTTGTCCTTGACGAATCCGGCCTTGTACAACGGTTCCTCCACGAGCCTACAGCCTCCGATTCGGTCATTGCCCAAGCCTACGAGAGCCAAAAGAGCGATCTGCAGGTCGGCGGTAGCGGGGCAGTCATTCGTATCCTCTCGGATGACGTCGACGGTAGTAGACACCAGCGATTTATCCTGCGTCTGAGCTCTGGACAGACAGTCTTGATTGCACACAACATTGATCTGGCTCCTCGCATACCGCATCTTACCGAAGGAGATCTGGTCGAATTTTTCGGCGAATACGAATGGAACAACAAAGGAGGCGTAATTCATTGGACCCACAGCGATCCACAGGGGCGGCACGTGGCGGGCTGGCTCAAACATCAAGGCAGAACATACCAGTGAGCTCTGTTGTCCGGCCGCCACCTAATAAAATAATTAGTTGAGGTGGGAGTTTCTCGGCGAAGTAGCTCCTCCCGACATTCGAGGAGGATTGGCAACGCTACAACGGCGAACGCCCGCACCGGGGATTGGGCTGCCTGCCCCCTGCCAGGCCATCGCCCGGCAAATCCCGGATTTGTCCAGAATGTGGTGGCCCCATACACACCATCGCTTTCGATCCAAAATCGTGCGATACTTGCTAAGTATTCTTCGTCTTTTCAGCTGAGCCTGCGTCTTACATTAGGTAAACACACTTAAATATTCGAGGTTGAGATCATGATCAAAATCGTCAGCTTTAAAATTTGCCCATTCGTTCAACGGGTTGCCGCTGCTCTCGAAGCTCGGGCGATACCCTATAAAGTGGAACACATAAGCTTGGGCAATCCCCCGGACTGGTTCTCGGAAGTTTCGCCGAATGCACAGGTACCACTTCTGATTACCGATTCCGGCACGGTTCTTTTCGAGTCAGATGCAATAGTGGAGTACCTGGACGAAGTCTATGGCCCAATGCAAAACGATATTTCTCCAGAACAGCACGCTATCGACCGCGCTTGGAGCTATCAGGCAAGCAAGCATTATCTCGTCCAGTGCAGCGCGATGCGTAGTTCCGATGAAGATACCCTTGCCTCGCGAGCCCAGGATCTGGGAAAGGCCTTCGCACGCGTTGAAAACGTGCTCGAGGATGGTCCCTACTTCCATGGCCAAGGCCCTGGTAACGTGGATATTGCATGGTTACCCCTGTTACACCGAGCTGCGATAATCGAGAAATATGCAGGTTATGATTTTCTCGATGAATTCCCAAAGGTTAAAGCATGGCAGTCAGCTTTGATGGCAACCGGGCTTGCGGAAAAATCCGTTTCTGACGATTTTGAAGAGGAATTTTCAAAATTTTACCTTTCGGATGAGACCTACTTGGGAAAAGGGTAAAATTGCTCGAAAACATCGGGTGTTGTCTGCGGGACATCTCAGTGTTGCGGATAAGCGCTAACAAGCGCATGCAGTTGGACAAAGTGCCTGCTACGTGCGCACTTTGCCGCTGATGCGAGGCGTTGGATTGCTATGCGGCCAATAGAAATTGAAGCGTAGGTGCTGCGAGTCGCAGATCAACTCGCACGCAAGCAACACGTCGAAGACAGCTTGGTTGAGCTCAAGGCAGTGTGGCCTTCATCTACTAAGGCGGCACGTCAAATCGCGGCGCACACAAATGCCGCTCGTGGCGCGTCGATTCTTTAGATTATAGGAATAGACGAAGTTAGTGGCGTTTGCGGCGCCGAATCAAGGGAACTCGCCGACTGGTATGCGGCCGTAGAGGCACAGTTCAACCAAATCAGTCCAGGGCTTCAAGACGTGAACGTCAACGTAGACGGTAAGACAAAAGTCTCTTTGATACTGGCTACCTTTTCGGGGGAAAGGTCAGTGTTCCACCTGGTCTGTTTTATGTCACGTTCAGGAGGAGGCAAGACTGCGATCCTTGACGGGATGTTACGATGGCATGACAGTCCATCTTTTCAGGTCAGCGGCTTCCAGTCAGTTTTCAACTGTATGTTCCGCCAGTCTCTAGCTGATCTTCATTCCTGGGCACTAAGGGGTAGCAGTATCCCGCTCCGGGCTCGCCAGGAACTCCGCGATGGCCGGCTGCCGACTCTCCCGAGCCCAGTCCAGTGCGGTGCGCTCGTCCGTGTCTCGTAACTGCGTTTGGGCGCCTGCCCCGACCAGGCTGCGCACGGAATCCAGGGAGCCGCTTTCCGCGGCCATCATCAGGGCGGTGCGGCCCCGGTCGTCCTTTTGATCCAGAACTGCGCCGGCTCCAATCAGGTAATCCACGCAGTCCGGGTGTGCGTAGGCCGCGGCCCACATGAGCAGGTTCAGGTCGTGTTCGTGGCGGTAATTCAGATCGAAACCGCGCTCGATGATGGCCCGCAGCAATGCCAGGTTGCCGGTCCCCGCGGCATACACCGCGGCGGTTTTGCCCGAGTTGTCGATTGGGTCCACGCGGGCGCCTCGCTCCAGCAGCAACAGGGCGGACGGAGTATGCTTTCCGTGAGCTGCCGCGATCAATGGCGTAATCTGCCGCAGGCTCGGGTGATCCGGATCGGCCCCGGCCTCCAGCAGCAATCGCACTATTTCCGTGTGCCCGCTCCGGCTGGCCTGGAGCAGTGGGGTATTGCCAAAGCGATTGCGTACATTGACCGGTATCCCGGTGCCCAGGAGGGCGGAGACTTCCGCCGGCCTGCCTTCCTTGGCGGCCTCCAGCAGTTGCTGGGACTGCAGGCGGAAATCGACCTCCTGCGCCCAGGCAGTGCCCATCATCAGGGCCAGTGACAGGCCCAGGCACAGTGGGGAGGCGCGCCGCCTGTCCCATGGCGTGCATATCACTAATTTGGACTGGTTGGTCAAGTTGAATCCCTGGAAAGGCGAACTGAGCTCAGTTCGCCTTTCCTGTTGGTGGAGGCGGCGGGAGTCGAACCCGCGTCCGCAAGACCTCTGCCCTCGATTCTACATGCTTAGCCGACTCTTTATTTTAACTGTCTGCTTTCCGAGCGGCAGGGAGTGCTGACAGCGAGTCCGCGTAGTGTTTAACGAATCCGCCGCGGACGGGCTTCATCGCGAGCTTGTGTAGTATGACCTTCAACCAGCCGCACAAGCACGGACTTGATGTCAGGCTAGCTGCGGTTAAGCAGCTAGAGCGTAGTTGTCGTTGCCAACTATCGTTGTTTGCAGTCGTATTAACGAGGTGGACTGCACCTCGGCATGCCTCTCAGGTTTCGCGACCTGCGTCGAAGCCAGTACGCCCCCTGTCAGGTTTGCACTGTTGGAACACGGCATTCGGCCAGGGCCGCCATGCCTGTACTCCATAGAGGAATTATAACAAAAGACCGCTTTCTTTGCTGTTTGAACCTGTTCGATGATGGTTTGTATTATCAAAACAGGTTGCTTGCGCTGCTTGCGCTTCAGCCCGTCATTCCGAATCATTGCTTGTATTTTCAGTGTTTTGGGAAAAGTGCCGGCCTCCGATATCGGCGCCGGACCGGGAATTTAGCGGTATTTTTTCAGCAGTTGCTGTTTTTGCCGTTCCCAGTCGCGATCGCGCATGGCGGCGCGCTTGTCATGCTGTTTCTTGCCTCGGGCGATAGCGATCTCCAATTTGGAGCGCCCCCGTTTCCAGTACATGGCGGTCGGCAGGACGGTGAGTCCCTTGCGCTGCACGGCGTCGCGCAGGCGGCCCAGTTCCCTCTTATGCAAGAGCAGTTTGCGATCGCGCTGGGGGTCGGGCGGCACATGCTGGGAGGCAGTGGGCAGCGGATGGATCAGGCCCCCGAACCAGTATGCCTCGCCCTTCCTCAACAGGATGTAGCTGTCCCGGATCTGTACTTTGCCCGCGCGCAGGCTTTTGGCTTCCCAGCCTTGCAGCACCAGCCCTGCCTCCATCCGCTCGTGCAGGACGTAGTCGTGCCGGGCCTTCCGGTTGAGTGTGATGCGTTTGCCGCCGTCCCGGTCTTTCATCAACCAGGCCCGCAGGGAATGTTGCTGCCCATCCTGGCTGCTATTATAAGCAGCCTGTTGGCAGCAGGCCGGGATTTATACCACAATAGGACCTGGGAGGGAGAACCTGCTGTTGTACTCTTCGGATGATTTCCGATTTGGGCTCGCAGTGCACCTCGGATACCGGCTTTGGAAAAACTTCAGGTAAGCATACACGGGCAGTGGTCCTCGCGCTGGACCTTTGTTCTGGCCGCCACCGGCTCCGCGGTGGGGCTGGGCAACATTTGGCGCTTCCCCTATATGGCGGGTGAAAATGGCGGCGGCGCGTTCGTGCTGCTCTATATCCTGTGCGCACTGCTGATCGGTTTGCCCATTGCGATGGCCGAGATCATGCTGGGTAGCCGGGGGCGACGCAATCCGGTGCATACGATGCGTCTTTTGGCGCTGGAGGAAGGTGCCACGCCGCTGTGGTCGGGGGTTGGCTGGCTGGGGGTGTTGACCGGCCTTTTGATCCTGTCTTACTACAGCGTGATCGCCGGCTGGATACTGTATTACCTGGGGATTTCCTTCTCCGGCTGGTCCGGGCTCGGTCCGGCAGGCACGGCGGCGGTGTTTGACGGCATGATCGCTGCGCCCGGCCTGCTGCTGGTGCTGCATACCTTGTTCATTGCAATCACCGTGGGGGTAGTGGCGCTGGGCGTGGAGGACGGGCTGGACCGCAGCATCAAGTTCATGATGCCGATGCTGTTTGCATTGCTGCTGTTCATGGTTGTCTGGGGCGTGCGGACCGACGGCTTTGGTCGCAGCGTGGAATATCTGTTTACGATGGATTTCTCAGCGCTGGGGGCAGACTCTTCCGTGCTGCTGGCGGCGATGGGACAAGCTCTTTTCAGTCTCAGCATCGGCATGGGGGTGCTGTTGGCATACGGATCCTACCTGCCGCAGCGTACTTTTATACCCGGTGTGGCGGGTTGCGTGGTGGCGGCGGATACGCTGGTGGCCTTGCTGGCCGGCCTGGCGATCTTTCCGCTGATCTTCAGCAATGGCCTGGAACCGGCCCAGGGACCGGGCTTGATTTTCCGGGTTTTGCCCCTTGCGTTTGGACAGATGTCCTGGGGCACCCTGGTCGGCGTGCTGTTCTTTGCCTTGCTGGTTTTCGCCGCCTGGACCTCGTCGATCTCTCTGTTGGAGCCGACCGTGGCCTGGTTGGTGGAACGGCACCGCATACCGCGTCCCTGGGCGGCGCTGGCGGGCGGCGCGTGCGCCTGGGTTTTGGGCATTGGGGCGCTGCTGTCGTTTAACCTGTGGCAGGAATACCGCCTGGCCGGCAAGACCTTCTTTGATCTGCTGGATTACCTGACGACCAGTATCCTGATCCCGGTGGGGGGAGTGCTGGTCGCGGTGTTTGCCGCCTGGCGCCTTTCCGCCCAGGCCAGTTGCGAGGCGATGGGTTGGAGCGCGGGGCATCCGCTCTGGCGTTGCTGGCGAGTCCTGGCCCGTTACGTGGCGCCGGCAGCGGTGTTCCTGGTCTTCCTTCAGGTGACCGGGCTGTTGGACTGGCTTTTGTCCGTACTCGTCCACTGAGCGCATGGTTCCTACGCGCCGGATCAGCCGCTCCGCGGTAGTGCCTTATTCCGCAGAGCAAATGTACGCGCTGGTGGACGACATTGAGTCTTATCCTCTTTTTGTGCCGCATTGCGCCGGCTCGGAGATCCTGCAGCGCACCGACCGGGAAGTCACTGCCATCCTGGTCTTGCTTTTGCATCGCGTGCGCTACCGCCTGACTTCGCGCAACGTAATGCACCCGGATCACGCTATCCAGATCCAGTTATTGGATGGTCCTTTTAGTAGCCTGCAGGCGCAGTGGGAGTTTGAATCGCAGCAGCCGGGCTCCTGCCGGATCTCTTTCGAGATCGAGTTCAGGTTCAAAAACTGGCTGCTGGCAAAGCTGCTGGACGGCGTAATTCTGGAACTGGCCGGGTCGCTGCCGGATGTTTTTTATCGGCGGGCGCAGCAGATCTATGCCGCCGATCCGGGCGCATCGTTATGATTCTCGCGCAGTCCATGAGCCGGAGCACGGGGGCGGATCACGCAGGCCCTGCCGGGAGGATGGCCTGGTGCGTTTTTTATCGGAGGAAGTCCGGTATGGGGTATGGGCCAGGCGATGGCTCAGAGCCAGCGGCGCCCCGGTGAAAGGATGGGAAGCGATGCGTGCCTGGGCCGGGCTCCGGCGGACACCGCCCGTCCTGTTCCGAGGCCGGGTGAGTCCGTTGCTGGCCGCCTGGTGCGGCGGGGGAGTGGATGCCCGCTGAGCGGACGATTCCCGTAGAGGTGGTGTATGCTTTGCCGGCGCAGGCGCACCGGGTCTCGCTGCAGGTGCCGGCGGGCACCTCGCTGCAGGAGGCGGTCCGGTTATCGGGGTTGCTGGAGCGTTTCCCGGGGATTCAACTGTGCGCGGGCCATGTGGGCATCTATGGCCGGCCCTGTTCGCCGGAGCGGATTTTGCGCGCCGGAGACCGGGTTGAACTCTATCGCCCGTTGACCCAGGACGCAAAGCAGGCCCGGCGCACCCGCGCGGCGCAGGGCGGAGGGAACTGAAGCGCGTTGTGACAGGCTACTCTTTCTTGGCTTGTTCACTTTCTTGCAGGATTTCCTCGCCGCTGTCGGCGGCCGGACCGGCTGTTTCATGCGGTGCGCGCTTCGACCTGAATAACCAACCGAACAGCCCCCGTTGTTTCTGATCGGGCACTCGGACTGCCTGGTCGAGATCTGCTTCTGGATCCGGTAGCGGACCGCTGCGCGGATGGATGTCTCCGTCCACCAGCGCCAGCGCATCGTCTTTGAAGTGCAGCACTGCCTGGCGCTGCCTGCGTGGACCGTCGTTTTCTTGCAGCGTGTAGATGTAATACCAGCGGTCGGCGTGGAACGGATCCACCAGCGACGGGGTTCCCAGGATTTCCTGTACCTCGGCCCGTCTCATGCCCGGGGTCAGGCGGTACAGCATCGGTTGTTCCAGTACCACGCCCTGTTGGATATCGATCCGGTAGACGAAGGGAAATATGAATTCGACCCCTTTCTGGCAGCCGGTGCCGCACAGCAGAGCCGACAGCAGGCACAGCGCCCGTCCGGAGCGTGGCCGATGAGAGCGCTGCCGGGCTCCTGCCTGCCACGGTGGCCGGCCAGGCCCGGAGTCGGCTGGCATTGCGCATTTCAGGCGGGCATGGGCACCGGTGGCTGCCGTGACGGGCACCGGGTTGGTGGGTGCGGGAGCCGATTGCGGCTTGCTGCGGACCGTTAGACGGTGCGGGGGATTGGGTGTCATCGTGCGATCCTGCCGGTTGCCCGGTACCCGTGTCGCAGGGACATGGGGAATGCGGTTTTCCTCTTTTTGCGGATGATCGTTTGCCTGAAGGTCGATTATACACCGTCCCGGTAGTAGAATGACCGTCTATACAGTTTAGGGATTGATATGGGCCGGGATTCTTTCAATAAAACCGCAGAAATGCCCAGCGGGCCAATGAGCCCCATCATTTTCAAAGACTTGCTGAGGCTCAATCGCCTTGATTTGTCTACTGCGCGGGCCTCCGGTCCCGCGAGGGTTGCCGGGCGTCGACCGGCGCCGACCCATACCGGGCGCCGATCGGCGCCGACCCATGCCAGGCGCCGACCGGCGCCGACCAAAAGGGAGAGCATCCGTGCCGCCACCGATTGAAGCCAGGGAATTGAGGGCGGTCGGACTCAAGGCGACCCCTTCCCGGCTGCACGTCCTGAAGGTGCTGGAAGAGTCGGAGCAAAAACACATGAGTGCCGAAGACGTCTACCGGGAGTTGATCCGGCTCGGCGTTGACATTGGGTATGCCACCATCTACCGGGCACTGACCCGCTTTGAGGCGGCCGGCATGGTCATCCGGCATAATTTTGACAGTGGTCCGGCGGTGTTCGAGTTGGCGGGCGAGGCTCATCATGACCACATGGTCTGCCTGCAGACCGGCCAGGTGATCGAATTCCAGGATGAAATGATCGAGCGGCAGTTGCGCGAGATTGCGGAGCGGCACGGCTACACGCTGGAGGAGCAAAGCCTGGTGCTCTACGTCCGTCCCCGGTCAGGCAAGACCCAACCCTGAGAAGAGCGGCTCACCCGATGGCCCGCATCGGCTGCCGGCAGGACGCGCCGCGGCACCAGGCTGGGCATGCAGGGAAAGACTTGGGGCCGGTCGGGTGCGCAGGGATAAGCGCGACGGCACCCGCTGCCGCCGGCGCCGGATTTCCCCGGTGACTGCCCGGGCCCGCGGCACAGACGTTTTAGCCGGCCAGTGAGCGTTTAGGGGAGCGTTTAGGGGAGCACTGCGTACCGAGCATCTCCCTGGCGTGCTCCAGGCTTTTGCGCGTGATCCGCAAGCCGCCCAGCATGCGGGCGATTTCATGCACGCGCTGCTCCGGATCGAGTTCGCGCACGCGGATCCTGCTGTGCCCGTTGGCGGGTTCCTTGCTCACGTGCAGGTGCTGGTGTGCCTGGGAAGCCACTTGGGGCAGGTGGGTCACGCAAAGCACCTGGTGGCGTTGCGCTAACTCCCGCAGCAATTGGCCGACTAATTCCGCTATGCCGCCGCTGACGCCATTGTCTACCTCGTCGAAGATCAGCGTGCCCAGATTCTTGCGCTTTCCGCCGCAACTGTGCGCGGCCAGGCAGATGCGCGACAATTCGCCGCCGGAAGCTGTTTTGCTCAGCAGGCAGGGTGGCATGCCGGGGTTGATGCTGACCAGGAATTCAACCTGGTCCATGCCCTCGCGGCGCGGCGGCCCGTCATTGATGCGCGTAAGCCGAACTTCCAGCCGTGCGCCGGGCATGCCCAGGCGCTGCAGCCAGGTGCTGATCTCCTCTCCCAGGCGCCGTGCACACAAAGCGCGCTTGCTGCTCAACTGGTCGGCGAGCTGATGGTATTGCTCCCGTTCCCGCTGCAGCTTGTGTTCCAACTCGGTGTGCCGGACGCCGGACTGCTGCAACCTGTCCAGTTCCTGCTCCAGGCTTTCCAGTCGGTTGGGTAACTGCTCGGTTCGCACCTGGTGCTTGCGTGCCAGGTCGTGCAGGGCGTCCAGCCGTTGTTCCACCCTGGGCAGCCGCTCCGGGTCCAGCGGCAGCGTTTCGGCGTAGCGCCGCAGTGCCGTTGCCGTCTCCTCGGCCTGCAGCGCCGCTTCCTGCAGCAGTTCCCGGCTGTTGCCAACGGTCGCGTCCAGCCTCTGCGCTTCCTGCAATTCCTGTACCAGCCGGTGCAGCAAGCTAGCCGCTCCGTCTTCGCCGTCCAGCGCCTGCTGCACTCGAGCACAGATTTCCAGCAGGCGGCGGGCATGCGTCAGCCGGGCGAACTCCTCCTCAAGCTGGGCGACTTCTCCCGGCTGACAGCACATGGCTCGCAGTTCTTCGACCTGGTAGCGCAGCAGCGCGCAACGCTGCTCTGAGGCAGAGTCCGTGTGGCCCAGCGCCTGCAGTTCGCGCTGCAGCGCCGTCAGCTGCTGCCAGCAATGCTGTAGTTCTGCCTGCAGCTTGGCGTAATTTCCATGGGAATCCAGCAGTTCGCGCTGCTGCTCGCCGGAGCGCAGGCCCTGTTGCGTGTGTTGGCCCTGAATTTCCACCAGGCTGTCTCCAATCCGGCGCAGCCATTGCAGCGGCATCGGGCTGCCGTTGATGTAGCTGCGCGAGCGTCCCGCTTCTGCGCTGATGACCCGGCGCAGAATGAGCGCTTCCCCGGGTTCCAGTTCCAGTTCCCCGTGCAGGATCTGCCGGCAGCGCTCCGGCAGCGGGGCAATACAGGCGTTAATCTCCGTCTTGGCGGAGCCGGGTCGGATGTTGCCGCTGTCTGCCCTGGAGCCCAGCGCCAATCCGAGCGCGCCCAGCAGGATGGATTTGCCCGCTCCGGTCTCGCCGGTGAATACCGTCAGCCCTTGCCGTAACTCCAACTCCAGCACGTCGATCAGGGCATAATCCCGGATCTGCAGTGCCTTCAGCATAATTCCTGGCTCCATTGCAGCTTGGAGCGCAGCAGGCTGAAGTGCTCATAATCGGCCGGGTGGATCAGGTACAGGCGCCGTTCATGTTTGCGGATCTGTACCCGGTCCCCGGGGATCAGTTCTTGTATGATGTGCCCGTCGCAGCATAGTCCGGCGTGGTCCGGTCCGTTCGGGCTGATGAGCACCTCTATCTGGCACTCGGCGTGGATGACCAGTGGCCGCTTGCTGAAGGTATGCGGGCAGATCGGCACCAACGCCAATACTTCCAGCGATGGAGATAAAATGGGGCCGCCGCAAGCCAGCGAGTAGCCGGTGGAGCCGGTGGGTGTGGTGACCAGGACGCCGTCTCCACGCTGGCGATGTACGAAGCGCCCGTCTATTCGGGTTTCAAATTCAGCCAGGCGTGCGATGTTCCATTTCTGCAGCGCCACGTCATTGACGGCCACTCCTTTGTACAGTGGTTTGCCGTCTCTTTCCAGTTGGTATTCCAGCATGAGCCGCCATTCTTCCTGGTAATGCCCGGATAGCATGGCGTCCAGATGCGGCAGCAGTTGTGCCGGCGGCACGTCCGCCAGAAAACCAATACGTCCCATATTGATGCCAAGCAGCGGCACGCCGTGCGGAGCAAGCTGCCGGGCGGCCGCCAGCATGGTGCCGTCTCCGCCGATGACTACGCCCAACTCGCAGCCTTGCAGTGCCTCTTCCGGCGCGGGCTCTTGCCCAAGCGCCTGCGCGCATATCGGGTCTACAAAGATCCCGGTACCGCGCTGCCGCAGGAAGGAAACTACCTGGTGCAGGATCGAATGAAGCTGCTGATCCTGCTTGGCGATGATCGCTACTTTGTTGAACACTCCTAAAAATTTTCCGTTGAGCGCAGAGACACTGGGAATGGGATATATTCCAGAGTTCCGGGAGCATTGCAAGGTAGCACGGAGCGCACAGGGTGCCAAGCATGGGAGCCGCGGCATGCGCCGGCGTGTGGCCGTCGGCGCGGATTTTCCCCCGTGCCTGCGCCCGTCGCCCGGCCTGCGGGGATCGTCACAGGCCAACCGGCGCGAACCGGGCCGACAGGGCATCCCGGGCTACGGGAAAACAGTATTTTATTGATATAAAAGGGTTTTCATAGGGTTGAGTAGAGGCGGGCCAGAACCTGCGGGACAACGCGCTACGGCTGCCGGCGGACCCGCCGATAGCTGATTTTCCACCAGCGCCCAAACATGCTAGATTTTATATAGCAGTTGACGTGGTAGTTGTAGTGGCGCAGGATCAATATCGCATGACCTCTCCGGAAACTATCCTATCGGAGCGCAGCCTTTCTGTGTTTCGTTCCCTGGTGGAACACTATATCCGTGATGGTCTGCCAGTCAGTTCCCGGGCCCTGGCAGAAGACAGCCATTTTGATCTGAGCACGGCGACGATCCGCAATATCATGGCCAGTCTGGAGCGCGTGGGGCTGCTCCAGGCACCGCATACCTCTGCCGGTCGGATTCCGACGGCGAAAGGGTACCGCTTGTTCGTGGACAGTCTGCTGCAGGTGCGTCGGCCGCCGGACCACGAGCTCCGGCGCATTTACGCGGAGATGGCCGGGGAGACCGACAGGCAATTGCTGATCGAGCGTACTTGCGAACTTCTGTCCCGGATCACCCGGTTGGCCAGTGTGGTCATGCTGCCCAAAAAGCAGAGATTGACCGTGCACGCGGTGGAATTTGTCCCGCTGCAGGAAAATCAATTGCTGGTAGTGTTGGTGATGGAGGATCGCCAGGTGCTGCACCGGATTATCGATGCCCGGCGCCGCTATACGCCTGCCCGCTTGCAGCAGGCTTCCAACTATCTGAATGAATTGCTGTGTGCCTTCGATCTGAAATCGATCCGAAAGCGCCTGCTGCAGGAGATGAAGAACACCCGCAATGACCTGGGCCGGCTCATGCAGCAGGCGGTTGAATTTGCCGAACAGGCCTACTCTTCCGCCGACGGGGGCGGGGATGATTACGTCATGTCGGGAGAGACCAACCTGATGGACCTGGCCGAATTTTGTGACGTGGACAGGCTGAAGCGGCTGTTCCAGAGCTTCCACCAGAAGCAGGATATTCTGCACCTGCTGGACCAGGCTATCCGGGTCCAGGGAGTACAAATCCTGATTGGAGATGAATCCGGCTGCAAGGAGTTTGACGATTGCAGCCTGGTGATCACCAGTTACGAGGTGGAAGGCCAGCCCGCGGGCGTACTGGGGGTGATTGGCCCGACTCGCATACCCTACAGCCACGTGATCCCGATCGTGGACGTAACGGCGCGCCTGCTCGGCACCTCCTTGAATTCACGCCACTAGTCATGGCTCGCCGGTGCCAGTGTCCAATCCTGAGTATTTTGTATCGATGAATGACGACGAAGAACCACGTAACGATAGTCCGGAATTAAACCGGGTGCCGCGCCCGAATACCGTCTTCCCGGCGGAGCCGGCGCAGACCGCCGTCTCGGAACAGGGAGCGGAAAATTTCGCCGGGGCGCCGGAGCCGGCGGTGTCCCCGGAAGCTCCGGGGTCGCAGGAACCGGCAGCTGCCCGGGAGACAGCGGTGCCCGCGGAGTCCGCGGCAGGTAGCAGGTCCGCGGAGTCCGCCGGGGACAGGCCTTCGGCGGCCCCGCCACCGGCAGGCGCGCCGGACGCGGCGGAGCAGTCTTCCGCTGCCGCGCTGGACCAGACCATTGACCGGCTGCAGGCTGAGATCGAAACACTGAAGCTCGGCGAGGCGGATCAGCGCGATGCCGCCCTGCGCCAGCGCGCAGAGATGGACAATCTGCGCAAGCGCACCACCCGCGATATTGAGCGTGCGCACAAGTACGCGCTGGAGAGCTTCATTCGCGATTTGCTGCCGGTGCTGGACAGTATGGAGCTTGGCGTTCAGTCCGTCAGTCACGATGACCGTGACAGCGAGGGGTGGCGCGAAGGCATGGAGCTGACCATCAAAATGCTGCGCGATCTGCTGCAACGCTTTCAGGTGCATGCGATCGAACCGGTGGGGGTCCCGTTCGATCCCGAGTTTCACGAGGCGGTTTCAGTGCAGTCGAGGGGAAATGACGATGAGTCCAGCAGGGAGATCGTGGTCACCGTTTTACAAAAGGGCTACCTGCTGCACGAGCGCCTGATCCGACCCGCGAAGGTGGTCATTTCCCGCTGAATTGCGTTCCTGCCCGATGCCTCGGGCGGTGCCGGGATGATACGCAAGGGCAGGGGTTTCGGTCGCTGCGTGCGGGCCCTCGGCGAGTTCCGGGATGGGTTGTCGTTCTGCACCGCAGGATGTTTGAAAATGGGCGGATACGCATTGCGGCAGGGGCAGGATCATCTGCGCCGTCCCGGTATCAGCGCCTTGCCGGGGGTCTTGGAAAGCGTTTTTTTGCCCCCATATAACAGGTGGTAGAATGCGCTTTTACCCCCCATTGCAATTAGTTACGTACAGGGTCAGGAGAATTACATGAGCAAAATTATCGGCATTGACTTGGGGACCACTAATTCTTGTGTGGCCCTGCTGGAGGGTGACCGCCCCAAGGTGATCGAGAACAGCGAAGGTTCTCGCACCACGCCTTCGGTGGTTGCCTTTATCGACGATGGCGAGGTACTGGTCGGACAGTCTGCCAAGCGCCAGTCGGTGACCAATCCGAGTCATACTCTGTTCGCGGTCAAGCGGCTGATCGGCAGGCGCTTTAACGATAAAATGGTGCAGCGGGACATTGGCATGGTGCCCTATAAGATCCTGGCGGCGGAAAACGGCGATGCCTGGGTGGAGGCCCGGGGCAAGCGCATGGCGCCACCCGAGATTTCCGCCCGCGTGCTGATGAAAATGAAGCAATCCGCCGAAGATTACCTGGGTGAGCCGGTGCGGGAGGCGGTGATCACGGTGCCTGCCTACTTTAACGATTCACAGCGCCAGGCAACCAAGGACGCCGGGCGCATCGCCGGCCTGGAAGTGAAGCGTATTATCAACGAGCCCACCGCCGCGTCGCTGGCGTATGGACTGGACAAAAAGCGCGGAGATTCCAAGATTGCCGTGTATGACCTGGGAGGAGGCACTTTCGACGTTTCCATTATCGAGATCGTGGAAGTGGATGGGGAACACCAGTTCGAGGTGCTCTCCACCAACGGGGATACTTTCCTGGGCGGGGAAGACTTCGATTCCCGTGTTATCGAACACCTGTGCGAAGAGTTCAAGCGCGAGCACGGCGTGGACCTGCACAGCGATCCGCTGGCGCTGCAGCGGCTCAAGGCGGACGCCGAGAAGGCCAAAATCGAGCTCTCCTCGAATCAGCAAACGGACATCAACCTGCCCTACATCACCATGGACGCCGCCGGTCCCAAGCACATGAACATCCGCCTGACGCGGGCCAAGCTGGAGTCCCTGGTTTCGGAGCTGGTGGAGCGCACCATCGAACCCTGCAACGTCGCCTTGAAGGACGCCGGCCTGAGTGCCTCGGATATCAACGCCGTGGTCCTGGTGGGTGGTCAGACGCGCATGCCGCTGGTGCAGGAAACGGTGGAGAAGCAATTCGGACGTGCCCCCCGCCATGACGTCAATCCCGACGAGGCGGTCGCGCTCGGTGCCGCCATTCAGGCCGGCGTGCTCGGCGGCGACATCAAAGACGTGTTGTTGCTGGACGTGACTCCGCTCTCGCTGGGCATTGAGACGCTGGGCAACGTGTTCACCAAGTTGATCGAGAAAAACACCACGATCCCGACCAAGGCGCAGCAGGTCTTTTCCACCGCCGAGGACAACCAGAGCGCGGTTACGGTCCACGTGCTGCAGGGTGAGCGTGAGTTTGCCCGGGACAACAAATCCCTGGGGCGCTTTGATCTGAGCGAGCTGCCGATGGCACCGCGCGGTGTGCCACAAATCGAGGTCACTTTCGATATTGATGCCAACGGCATCCTGAACGTATCGGCTAAAGACAAAGCTACCAATAAGAAGCAGTCTATTGTGATCACGGCGTCCAGCGGGCTGTCCGAGGAAGACGTAAAGCGCATGATTAAGGAGGCCGAAGAGCACGCCGAGGAAGACCGGCTGGGGCGCGAACTGATCGAGACGCGCAACCGTGCGGAGGAACTCGTCTACCACGTGCGCCGGACGCTGGATGAACTCGGGAAGTCAGTGGAGGAAGGGGAGAAAAAGGAGATCAATACGGTCCTGCAGGGCTTGGAGGAGAAACTGAAGGGAGACGACAAGGCAGCCATTGAACAAGGCAGCAAGCAGCTCTCTGAACTCTCCGGGAAACTGGCACAGCGCGTGGCCGCTGCGCGCCAGTCCGCCGCCCAGGGAAACGGATCAGAGGAGCCGGCGGCGCAAGCCGAGGCACCGCAGCCGGGACCGGGACCCGATACCGTTGATGCAGATTTCGAGGAAATTGAGGACGATAAAAAGGGAGCCTGAATCCTGGGCGCGCCTGGTTCTGCAATTGGCATCGCGCCGCACGTCGGTCGCTGGCCGGTTCTGGCGGGGTACCGATGGATCTGTGCCGGGGGTTGAGACCGCCCGGATTGCGCTGAACCGGCGCCGGCGCTTCCTGTTTTTGCCATCGGCGGGGGTGGGTGGTCTGCATCGCCGGCTTGGCCCTGCTGGCCGTTTGCATGCAGTTCCGGGTCCTCCCGGCCCTGACTGGGGGCCGCGGGGCCTGCCGCAGTTTTCCGGCTGATCTTTTCCCTGGCGCATGCGGGATTATTACGAAGTCTTGGGGGTTTCCCGGAACGCAGGTTCGGATGAGCTCAAAAAAGCGTATCGCCGCCTGGCGATGAAATACCATCCGGATCGGAATCCGGACAACCAGGAGACCGAGGCACACTTCAAGGAGGCCAAAGAGGCCTACGACGTCTTGTCGGATGAAAGCCGCCGCGCCGCCTATGATCAATTCGGCCATGCCGGCGCGCAACAGGGCATGGGAGGCGGTCCCTCCGGTTTCAGCGGCAACGTCGGCGATATCTTCGGTGATATCTTTGCCGATATCTTCGGCAGTGACGGTCCGATGCACGGTGCCGCCCGCAGCGTTCGCGGCACAGACCTGCGCTACCCGGTGACGATCAGCCTGGAGGAGGCCGTGCGCGGCTGTACCTTGAACCTGCGCGTGCCCCGCAGGCGCCACTGCACCCACTGCTCCGGCACCGGAATGCTCCCCGGCAGCAAACCCCAGCACTGCGGTACCTGCGGCGGTTCCGGCAAGCTGCATCTGCAGCAGGGAATCTTTTCCATTCAGCAGACTTGCCGCCAGTGCCGCGGCAGCGGGCAGGTGATCGTTGACTCCTGTCCCCGTTGCCGGGGAGCCGGCCTGGTGCAGGAGACTAAATCCATTGAGGTGAAGCTGCCGGCGGGCGTCAGCGATGGGGAGCATGTGCGCTTAAGCGGAATGGGCGAGGCGGGCGCACACGCAGGGCCGGTCGGCGATCTCTACATACAGATCAAGGTCCGTTCCCACTCGGTGTTTCAACGGGACGGTCCCGATTTGTACTGCGAGGTTCCAGTCAACATTGTGACGGCCTCGCTCGGCGGGGAGGTGGAAGTGCCAACCCTGGATGGGCGGGTCATGCTGCGCATTCAGTCGGGCACGCAATCGGGCCGGATTTACCGCTTGCGCGGCAAGGGAGCGAGATCCTTGCGTGCCCGGCAACTGGGTGATTTGCACTGCCGCGTGCAGGTAGAGACTCCAGTGAATCTGAATGCCCGGCAGAAAGAGTTGCTGCGCGGCCTGGAGCCGGACCTGATGAATGAGCAGCACAGTCCCATTTATTCCAGTTGGCTGGCCCGGATCCGCGGGTTTTTCGAGAAAATGAGCAAGGAGGCACGCAAGTGATACGGGTAGTCATCAGCGGTGCCGGTGGACGCATGGGGCGCTCCGTGCTTGATGCCTGCCGCCGGGCCGACGACGTGCGGGTAGTGGGCGCGGTGGAGCGCCCCGGAGCGAAATGCGTGGGTGTCGATGCCGGCCTGCAGGCCGGCATCGGTACGCTGGGAGTGCCGGTATGTGACGCGCTCCAATGGCCGCAGACCTTGCCCGAGGCGGTGATCGATTTCTCCAGTCCGCAAAGCACCGTGGAATGTGCCCGGCGCTGTGCCGAAGCGGGCGTAGGCATGGTGAGTGGGACCACCGGCCTGGATGCCAGGCAGCAGCTTGTACTGCGTCGTGCGACAGAGCGCATCGCGCTTGTTTTTGCTTCGAATATGAGCGTCGGCGTCGCCCTGTGTCAGGTCCTGAGCCGGATTGCCGCGCAGGCGCTGGGCGAGCAGGCCGACGTTGAGATCATAGAGGCGCACCACGCCGGAAAGCAGGATGCGCCTTCCGGTACCGCCTTGCAGTTGGGGGAAGTGGTAAGCCGCGCACGCGCGGCGCAGGCAAAGGCCTGTGCGGTATACGGGCGCAGCGGCAAGGGACAGCGGCGCCAGGGCAGTATCGGCTATGCTTCGATTCGGGCCGGGGACATCATGGGCGAACACACGGTGCTGTTTGCATTGCCTGGAGAGCGCATAGAGATCATGCACCGTGCCGGCAGCCGGGACATTTTTGCCGCTGGGGCGGTGCGTGCCGCCCGCTGGATCGTTCAGCGCCCCCCCGGCCTGTACGATATGCAGGACGTACTGCAACTCCAAGCGGCGTCAGCCGGCCGGCCCCCGTTATGGGACCTGCGCGGATGAACCGAGCGGTTGCGGTCAGCCGGCATTTTTCGCCTCTTCCGGGGAGTTGATCAGGCTGATGACGGTCCAGCCGGCCCCGGGATTGAGCTCTTGTCCCTCGGCGCTGTAGACGTGCAGTTTTTGCGCCGAGTCGATGGCAAACAGTGGGATACAGCCGGCTGCGTAGCGTTCCCGGTATGCCTGGTAGTCGAAAGTATCGCTGAGTAAAGTGGCGCGGATTTGAGCGCCGGCCTGCAATCGACGCACCATAACCTCGAAGTCGATCTGCTCGCCAAACAGCAGGTTGCCCCGATGACGCCCTGATACCTGGTGCTTCGGGCGCGGGTTGTCCTGCGCCGACAGCAGTTCGTAGAGATTGTCGGCGCCAAACTCCCGGCGCAAACGCAGTGCCGTCAGCGCGTTCAAGTGTGGCCGCCCGGACATGGCAAACAGTTTTCCCAGGCCGCTGAGATCAAGGTTTTCCTCGGCGTCCTGGGAAAGAATACTGCCGTAATATACGGGCAGCCCCTCCATCCGCGCCAGCTTCACGTTGTCCCAGGAGCTGTCAGTGAGCATGACCGGCAGTTGCTGCTGTTGCAGTGCTTTGCCGATCATCCGTGCGACCCGGTTGGCGCCGATAAACAATACTCCGTTGGGGGCCGGTTCCGTCACTTTCAGCCAGCGCGCCAGCGGTCCGGCACTGAAGCCCTGCGTGACTACCGTGACGATCACCAGGCCCAGCGTCAGCGGAACCAGCCACTCTGCATAGGGATAGTCGATCTCCTCCAGGCGCAGTGCGAAGGCGGCCGATACCGCGGTAGCGACGATGCCGCGCGGGGCGATCCAGGAAAGTAAGGCGCGTTCCCGCATGTTCAGGTTGGATCCCAGGGTGCAGAACTGTATGCAGATCGCCCGGATGGGAAAGGAGCACAGAGACACGAGCAGCAAAGCCTTCCAGTCAAGCTGCGGAAACTGGGCGGGGTCAATGCGGGCGGCCAGCAGGATAAACAGAACGGACAGCAGGATCAGGCTGACGTGCTCCTTGAATGCCAGGATATCTTCCAGCTCAATGTTTCGCATATTAGCCAGCGTGACGCCCATCAGCGTTACCGCCAGCAGCCCCGATTCATGCTCTGCCTGGTTGGAGACGGCAAATAGCGAAACGACCATCATCAACACGAAGGTGCTTTGCAGGTATTCGGGGATCAGGCGCCGCCGCAGGATCCAACCTGTCAACAGGGCTGTACTAACGCCCATCGCGCTGCCGATGACAAGAATCCTGCTGAAGGCAAACAGTACGGTGCCCGGTGCACTGCGGCTGGAGATGATGAAATCGAATACCACCACCGCGAGCAGGGCGCCGATGGGGTCGATCAGGATTCCCTCCCAGCGCAGCACCTCCGAAATTTTTCGATTGGGGCGCACCGTGCGCAGGATCGGCATAATCACGGTGGGACCCGTGACTACGGCAATCGCGCCGAACAGCAGCGAAAACTCCAGTGGCAGGCCAATCAGGAAATGGCAGGTGAGGCACATCAGGATCCAAGTCAGCAGCGCCCCCACGGTGACGAGGTTGCGCACCACGGAGGCCATGTCGCGGATCTGGGCAATGCGCAGCGTCAGGCTGCCCTCAAACAGGATGATGGCTACCGACAGGGACACGACCGGGAACAGCAGCGGACCCAGCAATTGATCCGGATCCAGGATCCCACCAACGGGACCGATCAGAATGCCGGCGAGCAGCAGGAACAGGATGACCGGCAGGCGCAACCACCAGGCCAGCCATTGGCAGGCGACCCCTAGCATGCCAATGCCTACAAGCGACAGTAGCAGCGCCTGCTCTTTCAAAAAAATCCCCGCCGCGTGTTGCTAAGTTGTGAGCCGGAGCCTGTGTGTCCGGCCTTTACGCGGCAGGATCTGCGATTTGACTCCGCGGCGCAGAGTCAGGACTTGGGCTCCGCCGGAGAGGGCTCATCTTCGGCCTTTTCCGCGTCATGGGGGTCGCCCATCTCCACGCCGTGACTCGTTGCGAATGGTATGTCTACCTCCAGCTTGGGTAGTTCAATCTTCGATTTTTTAGCGCCCGCTTCCTTTTCCGCCGGTGCCGGTTCGGCCTCGGACGGCATCGGTTCCAGTTTCATGTCCGAACCAGCTTCCGACCCCGGCGCCGGGCTTTGTTCGACCGGCTCCAGGCTTACTTGCATCGACTCAGAGGTGCTTTCCAGAGCATCGGCTTTTTCCGCGGGGCTCGCTGCGGGTTCCCCGGGCTCCTCGTCCCTGGCGGAGGCAGCGGCCGGGACGGGGACGGCTGCCGGCGCTGCCGGAGGCGCGGATTCGGGAGTAGCGGCCGGTCCCGCAGACGTTTTCTGTGCGCGCTGCAAGGCAAGCTTGGCCCGTTCCAGCAGGTTGCAGGCATCCTTTGCGTTATGTATCAGCGCATCATTCGTATAGGAAAGCGGAAAGACAGAGAATGCCTGCAACTCTTCAGCGGTGCCGTGTTTTTCGATTCCCTTTTGGTAGAGATTGCGGCACAACAGGTTCAGCACTTTCAGCGTCTCCTGCCAGACTTCCTCGGTGGATTTTAATTCCAGGGAACCTTTGTAGACGGAACCGGCAATACAAAAGCACTGGGCTTGCGGGGAGCCGGTCTCGGTCTGCATGCCGTTGGCATCCTTGGCTAAAACCAGCTGGGTCCAGGCATGGGGAGACTGTAGCAGTTCCAGGGCCTTGTTCAGGATCTGGATGATGTCCGTTATGGGGCTTGCCTGCACCGGTTTACTTGCCGCGGGCTGCTTTCTGTTTGACGCAGTCCGCAGTTCGCCCTCCCTTCAGATGGTAATGCATGTATTTAGATCCCCTCGATTTTCCAAACTGCCGTGCTCCATGCTGGTAATATGGCAACGTGCCTGAATTCTCTGCCGACACGACCAGATTAGCGATTTTAACATAGAAAATCAGTGCTGCCGGGATTTTACTCCGAAACGTCGTGAAAGCACGGGCCCGGATGGTGTTATATTACCCACGCCACGGCACCGAGAGGTACTGCGGTGAAATTGCGTGAAACTTGATATATCGAAAATAGAACAGGCCCCGGGCGCCGGCCCGCGCCGTCGCAGCATGGCCGTGCAAGTGGGTCCGATCGTGATCGGTGGGCAGGCTCCCGTGGTGGTGCAGTCTATGACCGATACGGATACCGCCGAGGCTGAAGCCACCGCCCGGCAGGTGCGGCAATTAGCGGTGGCAGGTTCAGACCTGGTCCGCATTACGGTCAATACCGGGGAGGCAGCTCGCCAAGTGCCTCGTATCCGTGAGTGGCTTGCGCAGCGGGGCTGCGAAGTGCCGCTGGTCGGCGATTTTCACTACAACGGTCACCGCTTGCTGGAAGCATACCCGGAATGTGCGCAGGCACTGTCCAAGTACCGGATTAACCCGGGCAACGTGGGCTTTGGCGCGAAGAAGGATCGGCAGTTCGCGATGATGATCGAACAGGCGGCGAAATATGAACGTCCGATTCGCATCGGAGTGAACTGGGGCAGCCTGGACCAGGCGCTGTTGACCCGGATGATGGATGAAAACGCGACCCAGTCCACTCCGGGTACGGCTGCCCAGGTAATGCGCGAGGCCCTGGTGCGCTCTGCCCTCGACAGTGCGCAGCGGGCGCAGGAGTTGGGCCTGCCCGCAGACCGGATCATACTTTCCTGTAAAGTCAGCGACGTGCAGTCATTAATCTCGGTGTACCGGAGCCTGGCGGGACGCTGTGATTATGCGCTGCACCTGGGTCTGACGGAGGCTGGCATGGGTTCCAAGGGGATCGTCGCGTCGGCGGCCGCGATGGCCGTCCTGTTGCAGGAGGGGATCGGCGATACGCTGCGCGTCTCCCTGACTCCCCGTCCCGGAGGCGAACGCACGCAGGAGGTGATCGTCGCTCAAGAGCTGCTGCAGACCATGGGGCTGCGCGCGTTCACTCCACTGGTTGCGGCCTGCCCAGGCTGCGGACGTACCAGCAGTTCCTTTTTCCGGGAGTTGGCCGAGCAGAGCCAGGCCTTTGTACGCCGGCGGATGCCGCTTTGGCGTACGCGCTATCCCGGGGTCGAGGAACTGAGCCTCGCGGTGATGGGGTGCGTAGTGAATGGCCCCGGTGAGAGCAGGCATGCAGACATCGGCATCAGCCTGCCGGGGCGCGGCGAGGATCCGTCCGCCCCCGTGTTCATCGACGGGAAAAAGGCGCTGACGTTACGGGGCGAGCGCATCATTGAGCAGTTTCAGCAGGTCATAGAGGAATACGTGCAGCGCAGATTCGACCCTGCCCGGTCGGATGATGGCAAGGCGGGGACCCTTGCCGCCTCCGAGTGCGCCGGGGACGGCGCGGCAGCGCCGGACCGGCCTCCCGAGCACCGCCCTTAGGCGGTATTGGCTACAGCCGTAGCTGTAGCAGGAATTGACCGAAGCCTTCAGGGCTTGCCTGCCGCCGGTGTCCCGGCTGCCGTGCGGCACCGACGGAAAAGCGCAGCTCCCAGTCCGTATTCAGCGGAAACAGGTAGCTGAGTTCAGCCTCCAGCGTGCGCCCGGAGGGATGCAGATCGGCGCGCAAAGAGTGCAGTTCCAGGCTGCCGTCTATTCTGCGGCCGGCGGCATAGCGCAGTTCGGCGGTGCCCTTTTCCACCCGCAGCGGTTGTCGTATTTGCAGGTTGAGGCGGTCACCTTCACGCCAGGTGAAACGCTTTTCGATTCCCAGCATGGCCTCGGAGCTTAGCAGTGGGGAGAAGGCGGTGAACAGGCTGGCGCCAGGCGGGCGTACCGTCGTTACTCCCAGTGCCACGCTGTGCAGCCATTGCCAGCCGGCGTGTTTTCGCAGCGGATGCAGGCCGAACACGGAAGCGAAGACGGTATGCGCGTCCCCGGTGCGCCAGGCGCCACTGCCGTTCAATCCAAGGAAGCGGCGGTCCTGCTCGATGATCCCGGTGCCGACGGCGAGCGTGGAGTCTGCGCGCCGGCGGATGAATTCCGCCAGCAGCCCCCGGCTTTTGCCTGGTTGAAACTGCCCTGTGCGCGCGGTGCCACGTTGTCTTTGACCTTGAAAAAAGCCCAGGTGCAATTCATCCTGCCGCCCCAGCGCCCAGGAGTGGGCGATGCCGACGCTGTGCCGCGTCGCTGCCAGGTGCTGCAGGCGCCGGCTGCCCGCTTCCAGGTCCTGTTTTTGAGCCGGGTCGAAGCCCTGGGTACGGCGCAGGCCCTCCAGCCCAAAGTGCCGGTCAGCCTCGACCCGACCACCGAGGACGGTTGTGGTGCCGCTGGGCCACGGCGGCACCACTGCGCCCGGCCAGTGCAGCAAGTGCTCGTCGCCTGGTACCGGCTCGCGTACCGGAAAAGCAGATGGAAATGGGAAGTCCAGCTCATCGAAGACGGTCAGGCTGTGCGCCGCCAGGGCGCGGTGGAAGGCGTCTCCAAAGGCAGGTCCCGGCAGCAGCATGCTTTGCTCTGCGAGCGAGGCGGCTCCGGTCAGATCGGTGCCCAGGGTAATGCGCGTGCCTCCCACCGGCCGGGTGGCCGCTTCCAGGTCCAGCATTCCCTGCCCGTAGACCGCCGCATCGCCGTAGATGCCGCTTTTGTCGGTGGTACGCAGTAAGCGCTGTACCAGTTCGGTCATCAGCATGGAGCGTTGTCCGCGTTCGTTGGTGACCATGGAAGCCAGTACCGCCAAAGCTCCGGAAACCTGCGGGGCGGCAAAGGAAGTACCCCGGTAGTTCTCCTGTCTCGTGGTCCCGGCAAAATGCAGGCGCACGTTGCCTGGCGCGGCCAGGCAGAAATCACGTGCCAGGCCGCAGCGATTTGAATAGGCCGCGATCGGAGGCTGGCCTCCCGTGGAGACTGGTTCGGTGGCCACCACTGCCAATACATGTCCGCGCAATTCAGGGATGCGTGCAGACAGGCCGGGGTAGATTTCCGGGGAAGACGCGGAATGCCTGGGATCAACACTGCTGAGGGTGCGGTCAAAGCGCAACTGGGCGTTGCCGGCGGCGAAGACGAATATGGTCTTATCTTGCACCCCGTCCTGTTCCAGGGTCTCCAGCAGGGCAGGGAAATTATAGCGGATCAGCTCTTCAGAGTACCCGTCAATGCTGCCATTCCAGCCAAAGCTGGCATTAAATATATCTGCCGCCGTAATCACTTCCTGGTTGAACAGGCTGCTCGATGCTGTTCGCTCCTCAAATCTTAGGCCAAATGTTCTAAGGGTAATGGGATTGTATGGGGCACTGGAACTGCTGAGGCGAACGCCGTGGGCCAGTATGGTTGCCGCAGGTGCCACGCCCACGTAGTTGAGCGGCCGCTCCTCCGTGTCCCTGCGTCCGGCAATGACGAGGGAGACGATTGTGCCGTGCGCCGACGTGGCGTCGTTCTGGAAGGGTAGACCGGGGAAGCAATTGTTGCCTGGGATGCCGGCACAGGCCACCTGCCCGCGCAGGTCCGGATGCCTGTAAACCGGGCAGTCAGTGACTGCGACGACGGCGCCTTCTCCGCGATATCTTCTGGCGTGGGCTTCCCGGCCCCCGATCGACCTGAGTTCCGGGTTATTGTCGTATTCCGTGCGACTTGCCAGCCGGTCCAGTTCCAACCGGTAGGCAGCGGCGCTGCTCGGTTCCGGCAGAGTCGCGTCTGGAACGTATGTTGCTCGGGGGATAACGAGGGGTGGATCGTCGATCGGGGTGGGAGTAGCGCCACCGCCGCCGCCACCGCCACCGCCGCCGCAGGCCGTCAGCGCTAGTACAAGCATGACAGAGACAGGGGTGGCCCGAGGAGCCTGCCGGGAATGAAGCACCGTCCGGTCTCCGTCAGATAATCGCTATCTTCCTTTTACCGCTGATGGGGGCTCAGGAAAAGGCCGGACCGGAGCAGGTTCATTCGGCCAACAGCGGCAGCAGGGCGCCAAAACTTCTGGCCCAGGGCTTGTTTTTCTGAATGGATGCGGGCAGAGAAGGGATCGCCTGCCGGGCCTGACTCTGGTTAGGGTAGTGCCCATACAACACGCTGTAGCGTAGCGCTCCCTTGACGCGTACTTTTACGTACGCGATCTGCGCATTCCATGGATATTTACTGATGAAACTGAGTGCGTCTGTCTCTGTCCGGGTACTGATCACTTGCAGCGTGTAGGTTCCAGGCTGCTGTTGCCGTACCCATTCTTCACGCTGCACGACGTCAGACGGGCTGCTGGTCACGGTGCGCGGGGCCGGCGGTGGCGTGCGGGGCGGAGGCGGAGGAGTAATGGTCGCAGTCGGCGCCGGAGGCGGGGGAGTAATGATCGCAGTCGGCGACGGCGGGCTGGTCGGCACGCGGCCTTCAAGCTGGAGCAGGCGATCCTGGGCCTCCTTGAGATTCTGCGCCGCGGCCAGGCGGTACCAGCGCCGGGCCTCGCCGAAGTCTTTATTGGTTCCGTAGCCGTTCTCATAGAACACGCCCAGGTTGTACCGGGCCGGTGCCACCCCTTGATTGGCCGCCTGCTGGAACAATTCCCGGGCGCGGAAGTAGTCCACCTCCACCCCCTGGCCAAAGGCATATATGACCGCCAAACTGTATTGTGCATGATCATGCCCTTGCTCAGCGGCGGCCAGGAACAGGTCGTGCGCACGCGCGTAGTCTTGCTTCAGGCCTATGCCCCGGTAGTACATCAGGCCGAGATTGAACTGGGAGTCCGGTATGCCGGCCTGGGATGCCTTCTCCCACCATTTCCCGGCTTCCTGGTAGTTTTGCGGCACACCTTTGCCTTGATAATAATGCAGTCCCAAATCATGCTGTGCGTCTGCGATTCCCTGCTGTGCCGCCTGGGTCAGCCACTCGACGGCCTTGGCCTCGTTTTGCGGTACCCCATGGCCGTTGTTGTACATCAGCGACAGCAGTACCATCGCCTCTCCATTACCCTGGGTGGCCAGCGGCTGCAGGGTTTGAAGGGCTTTTGCGTAATCCCCGGCAAGGTAGGCGTTTTTTGCCTCGTCGTAGGGTGTACCGACTTGCGCTGCAACCGGAGCCGCGATGAGCAGCAGTGAAAGCAGGTGTGCTGTAGTCAATTTTTGCGCAGTCATATCAATTCCTCATTGCCATGGTTGTATGAAATCAGTTGATTTCTCGTGCCAGATTGTATATCTGAGTGGCATCCAGAATGAGGTCGTTGCGCTCGAACAGGCGTTCGATGCAGTATCGCTGCAGCTTCAGCTTGAAGGAGCCAAAGCCCAGTGCTCCCCAGATCTTCTTCCCGTGCCGCACCTCGTTGGCGTCGCTCGATTTTATGCCTTCGATTCCAAGCGGCGGCGTGGCATTGGCATCGACTATCACTTCAATGCCGGGATTATCTTGCCATTCTGCGCTTTTCAACAGTTCCACGCCGGCGGCACCGGCACTGAAAATGATTTGAGCATCTTTGACGAGTTGTGCATTTTGTTCGTGATCGACCGCCTGGGCAGGCTCGACTTCAACCTGGAAGCGCTCCTTTATATTCCGGCACGCCTGTAGGCCCCGTTCCTGGGAGCGGGAAGAAAGTCGCACCCGGGCGCCCTCGGAAGCCAGCATGTACGCGGCCCGCTGTCCTACCGGCCCGGTGCCGGCGAGTACCACGGCCCGCTTGCCGGCAAGGGAGCCGTTGACGCTTTGCAGTATCCGGTGCACTCCCGAGGCGGCAGTGGTATTGCTGCCGTTGCTGTCGAGCATGAGCGAGACGCGAAAATCGGCAAAGAAAAAATTAGATCGGAGCATGCCCATCAATTGTTCTCCCTCCGCCAATACACTGCCCCCGATAAAGATGGCCGTGTATTTTTTTTGCCTGGGGCCGCGAGTAAAGATCGCCCCCTCCACCATGGTGCGCGCATTGTTGGGGTGGATGCCACCAAAAGAGAGCACGTGATCGACCCCGGCATCGTAGGCTGTCACGATGTCGAAGGCAGAAGGATAAGCATCTGTATCCAACTGGATCAGCAGTTTTTTGATTGCCACGCTTTACACCCCATTACATTCGGCGCGAAACGGTATGGTCGGACGGGTGTCTGCGCCTCGCCGTACGGTCCCCCAACGCGCCTTGGTTCTATTATGACACAATTGACTATAGTATTTAAGGCCGTATCTTGGCTGGCTCGTCCAGATCGTTGAAGAACATGTAATTTTGCCTAAGCCATGCCGCTCCGTGCCGCTCCGTGCCGCTCCGTGCCGCTCCGTGCCGCTCAATGGATAATCCCGTTCGGTTAGCATGGATAATCCGTTCGGTTACCAGAGTCGCAGAGCGGGTAGCCGTGGCGGACACGCGCAGCGAGGTCCGGGTGCCCGGTCGCGTCTGCGCGGATTACAGGGAACGGCAGCGAATGGGTCCGGGGGTGCTCGACCCGTCAGCGGCTTGGGGGGCTTGCGGGCCCGTCAGTGAGCATGGCTGCCGGCCTGGTCCGCGCGCCGGCTCGTCCTTCATCACGCAATAGAGGATTTTCATTATGGATCATTTGCCGTTGGGAGAATTTTTGCAGCAACTGGGAGATAAATCTTCGACTCCGGGCGGCGGCAGCGGCGCCGCCGTGATGGGGGCGATGGGAGCTTCCCTGGTGGGTATGGTGTGTCATTTTACCCTGGGCCGGGAGGATTACGCCGCCGTTCAGGCAGAGGCGGAGCGCGTTTTGCGACAGGCGGAAGAATGCCGGGCCCGGCTGCTCGGAATTATGCAGCAGGACGTCGATGCCTTCGACGCGGTGATGCGCGGTTATCGTATGCCGCGGGCCACGGAAACGGAAAAACAGCAGCGCAGCGAGGCGATCCAGGCGGCGCTGCGCACTGCGGCGGAAGTGCCGCTGGCCTGTGCCGCCGCCTGCATGGAAGTGATGCGGCTCAGCCGCCGGATCGCTGAAATCGGCAATCGCAACGTGATCAGTGATGCGGGTGTGGCGGCGCTGGCAGCCTATGCCGCCCTGCGCAGTGCTGCTTTGAACGTTGAAGTGAATCTGCGCAGTATCCGCGACGAACCATTTGTGCGTGAGTTCAGTCAGCGCCTGGAAAGGACGACTGCGGATCACCAGCCGTTGCTGGAAGAGACCTGCCAGCTCGTGCGCCAACGCCTGTAGCCCGCGCGGGAAGAGGAGGTTTCAGCCAGCGAGGTGCAATGGACCGGCGCCGCGGTCTAGTCTGCCGAGTTCTGAATGTACATCGAGAAATCGACCGCGCGTACATGTTTGGTCAGCGCGCCGATGGAGATGTCATCCACTCCGCAGGCCGCCAGTTCAGCCACGGCATCGGCCTCTACGGAGCCGGAAACTTCAATGCGGGCCCGGCCGGCAATCAGCGGCACGGCTTGCGCGATTTCAGCGTGACTCATGTTGTCCAGCAATACCGTGTCCGCCCCGGCCCGCAGCGCGGGCTCCAGTTGTTCCAGGCATTCGATCTCGACCTCCACCGTTCTTTCGGGATGGCGCCGCCGCGCCGTGCGCACGGCCGGCTCAATGCCGCCGGCCGCCGCCAGATGGTTTTCCTTCAGCAAGATGGCGTCATATAACCCCATGCGGTGATTGTGTCCGCCGGCGCAACGCACCGCGTATTTCTGCGCGGCGCGCAGCCCGGGCAGGGTTTTGCGCGTGTCCAGGATCCGCACCGGCCGGTCGCCGGCGGCCTGTACACAGGCCCGGGTAGCCGTGGCAGTCGCGGACAGCAATTGCAGGAAGTTAAGCGCAGTGCGCTCGCCGCTCAACAATGCCCGTGTGCTTCCCCGCAGTCGGCATACCGTTTCGTCGGTTTGCAGCGCAGCGCCGTCCTGGCGCAGCCAATCGATCGTGACGCCTCCATCGAGCAGGTGGAACACCTGCTCAAACCAGGCGCAGCCGCACAGCACCGCCTGCTGTCTGCAGATCACTTGAGCCCTGGAACGGAGTTCGGCGGGAATCAGTTCGGCACTGAGATCCCCGTCCCCCAGGTCTTCCTCCAGGGCGGCCTTCGTTTCGGCCCGCAGCCCCTCCGGCAAAGCGGCGCGGCTAGCGGGCATCCGGTTCCGGCCGGTAGCGCACACGCGCGGGAGCTTTGTCTGAGTTAGAGGTCAAATGACCGCATCATTCGCCGGTAGCGCGCACGCGGGAGGTTTGCTCACAAACGGCGGGGCCGTGAGCGAAAGCGGAGCGCAATAACGATGGAGGGGACGGGCAGGCTTTGCGGACCATGTCGCCAGCCGGCACCTGCCGGGCGTGGCTGGCCGCGGCAGGGAAGCCGGCGGTGCTCCGTGATGACGGGTAATTTTCGGCCTGCAGATACCGGCTCCGGCGGCAACAGGGCCCTCCCGCGCCGACTTCACATGGCGGCGGGACGGAGGCACAAGCGTGCGCTCCGTGCCCGCGGTTCTTGGATCGCTGAGGCAGGGTCCGCGGCCCAGGCTCACGGAACGCGCTGCTCGATGATCAGCGAGTCGCCTTCCTGGCGAAAATCCAGTTTGCCCAGAAAGCTCATGCCCAACAGCACTACATCATGCTGATCCATGTGCGGGTTGATATGGGCGCGCACGTCGTGCAGGGTAATGCCGCCCAGCGTCACCTGCTGCAGCCTGGTGAGTTGTACCGTAACGGGTCCGGCCGCCGTCCCCACCCACAGGTTCGGTCCCTGCTCCAGTCCCAGGCGCTGCGCCAGTCCGCCGGGCACACTGATCGTGGTGGCCCCGGTGTCCAGCAGAAAGTCAACCTCGGTTCCGTTGATCTGTCCGCTGGCTAAATAATGTCCGTAGGCATTGCGCATTAATTCCACCTGCCGGGCTCCGTCTACCATGGTGCTGACCGGGTGCTGGTTGGGATTGTTTCTTTTTTCCAGTTGGTGACTGAAAAAAAACGACAGGATCAGCGCTACGCCGACCCAGGCCGCGATCAGCATGTTCTGGCCCAGTGAGGCGGTTCCCTGCTGTTTCAAATCGCCGCCGATGTCTGCAACGGCCACGCCGGGCGCAGGCCGGCGTACAGGTAACGGGTCTCAGGCACGTAATAATTGCGAAAGCTGGGGCGCCGGATCTCAGGCCGGGTGTAGTCGCTGCCGCCCCGCAGCACGTAGTGATTGCCGTCAAAATAGGGCACGGAATAACCCTCGTAGGGGCAGGCGCGAAAACCGGGATAGGGATACAGCGGGTTGGTGCACCATTCCCATACCTTGCCGGTCTGTTCGATCAGACCGAGGCGGGCAGCACCCTCCCATTCATATTCGTGCGGGAGTCTGCCCCCGCTCCAGCGGGTATAGGCCTCCGCCTCGAAATAGCTGATGCCAATCACCGGCTGCCGTCCCAGGTCCGTCTCCTTCGTGCCCGCCCGCGGCGCATGCCATCGACCGTTCCCGTCCGCACGCCAATGCTCGGGGGCCTCGATGCTTGCCTGGCATCTCCACTGCCATCCGCTCCGGCTCCAGTAACGTGCCTGCCGATAGCCTCCCGCCTCAATGAATTTCAAGTACTCGCTGTTGTTTACCGGCCTGCGGCTGATATGCACCGGCGACAGCCACACCTGGTGTCGGGGGCGCTCGTTATCGTAACAGGCATGGTGATTGGTGCCGATCCAGTAGCTGCCTGCCGGCAGCAGGCGCATATCGGGCTTGCTGTCATGGGTGCGCGGTACCTGCGCCAGGCACGGCTTCGACTCCGGCCGGCGGCGTTGCGCGTTGATCACGCACAGGGTTTCGTAATGCTGCGCGTAGTGCTGCAACAAAAAATGCAGCAGGTAATGCTTGTGTAACAGGGTGTGCCGGTGCCCGGACACCTTTCCCAGCAGTCCCAGGTTTTTCTGCTGCCGGGCCCGGGCCCAGCGCAGCAAGGCATGGAGCGCGGGCAATTGTTCGCCGCGCTGCGGCTTGAGAGAATAATCCGTTGTATAAAGCTGATGCAGCTCCTTCTCCGGTGGTTCCTTGTTCGGGACGGCCTGGTGGAGCCAGTACTCCTCGGTGTAGACGCAATGTCCCAGGTGCCAGCCGGGGGGGCTCAGGTCCGGGTGGAATTGACGGCGGTAATCTGCCCCAACGCGTTGTACGTAGTCGTGCGTTGTTTCCTGCAGTTGACAGATGCCGGCCAGCAGCTTATCGGCATTCATAAAGCTTCCTCCCAAGTCCCCTCTTGTTTCAAGATCAGTAGGTGCTGCGCCGGGATCGGTTGCCAGGCATCGCTGTTGTCCAGCGGCTCGGAAGCAACCAGTACCGCGTCCGGGAAGTGCTTCGTGTCTCGGCAATAGTACAAGGAAGGGCAGGTGCCGTTGATCGCGTGTCTGCACGCCATCAGCTGCCCTGCGCCGGCGAGGACGACGTTTAGCAGGGCGCTGCGGCCCGCCAGCATGTTGTCCAGCGTTTGCCAGGCGGCGCGTAGCGCCGTCTGCAGATCCGTGTCCTCGCGGTAATGATGCCAGATTAGCGCAAACAAGTATTCGGAGTCGCTGTTGCCCTGCAGCGACGCCAGCAGATCGGCCGGCAGCCGCCGGTGAAATTCGGCGCGCAAATTTGAGTTGAAATCTTGGATATACCCGTTGTGCAAGTAGAGCCAGCCGTCCTTGCGGAAGGGTTGCGTGTTGGCTTCGCCGACCGATTGGCCGGGCGTTGCGCTGCGCACGTTGCCTACCCAGAGTAGACTGCTCAGCGAGCAGCCCAGCGCTTCCAGGTTGCCGTCGGCCCAAATGGGCCGGGCGCAGGTATAGATGAGCGCTCGTCCATCGGTGTCGTGCCAGCCCAGGCCGTAGCCATCGGCGTTGACTACTGCCTCTCTCATCTCCTGCGGAGCCCAGGACTGGCGCAGCAGGCTGTGTTCCGGTTCCTGCAGAAAATGCTGCAAGGAAATGCGGGGACCCAAGTATGCGGCAAGACGACACATGGAGCTCGTATGCGTAAGCAGAATGAATGAAAGGATAAAACAGGCTTCCCTGTCTATTTTAAGAGGGGAGGCGTGAGGGAGCAATAAATTTCTGCACCCCGGCCCCGTGGTGCCCGTGGCAATGCGGATCCGCCCGTCCTGGTGTATGCTCCGTCCCATGGAGTCAAAGTGCGTCTCTCACCGATGGGTGCGAGGCTGCCTCGGCCCGGGCAGCGGTACCCGCCCGGGTAGCCCGTGGCCGGTAAAAAGTCTTTTCGATATGCACAGCCGGGTCCGGGAGCCATTCCAACCGGCGGATTGGCCGGCATGGGAATGAAAAGTTGCCCGGAGCCCGCAGGGTTCTTGCAGCCGGACGGCTGGTTCAGCGGGGTGCGCCGCGTATGCTCGCCCAATTGTGACCGGCGACCGCCGGGCGTGCAGACCGATCTGCTGATCATTCACGGCATCAGCCTGCCGCCGGGAGAATTTGGCGGCACCCACGTTGATCGCCTGTTTACCAACACCCTGGAACCGCATGCACACCCGTCATTCTGCGAACTGGCGGCGCTGCGCGTCTCTACACACTTGTTGATCCGGCGCGACGGCGCGCTCACCCAGTACGTGTCTTTGCACCGGCGTGCCTGGCACGCCGGCGAATCAGAGTTCCGTGGGCGGCGCAACTGCAACGATTTCTCCATCGGGATTGAACTGGAGGGGCAGGATGACGTTGCCTATGAGGATGAGCAATACCGGCAGTTGGCGGTGCTGAGCGCGTTGCTGTTGCGCTGCGTGCCGGGCTTGCGCCGGGACCGGATTGTGGGTCACTGCGACGTGTCACCGGGACGCAAAACCGATCCCGGCCCGGCCTTCGACTGGCAGCGTTACCACAGGCTGCTGGATCGGCACTCTGATCCGGAGGCGCAATGATCGCAAAATTTTGCCGGCAACCGCCGTGGCCGGCGGTGGGCCGGCGGCGATTAGGGCGTCTGCGCCAGTACGCCGGCCGGTATGGGCATGGCGGCAGATGACGCTGCCTGCTTCGGGCATCCTCATAAAGGGGAAGCCCTGGCAGTCAAATTTTTTATAGTAGAATGGAAAATGAAATGGCCCTGTCGTGATACGGCATAGCCGTCTTGGGAGCCGCCTGGTTCCCAGTCCGATACAGTTGTTGAGAACTGACCCTGCAGAACGTGAACTCAGCTGCCCGGTGCAGTGCTACTCGTGTCGGCGAGGGGCAGGTTGCGGTAGCATCGCGGTTTTCTCTAACCGGGCAAAGTAACAGGAGCGCATAATAAGAGGCGACACGCAAATCACTTTCCAGCAGCGAGGCTGGAAACGCTGCCCCGCAGAAAGCAGGGCCGGGATACAATCAGACCGCCAGGACGCCGGAGGCGCATCAGTCGATCCCAGGCACTATGGGCCGGGAGTGGGATCGGAACAGGTCCGCGGGGGTATCGCCCCGGCAGAGCCTTTCGCGGGACGCGCTGCTTGATGCTGCAGGTCTGTCACGGCAACCGGATGGAAGTGCTGGCCGCGAAGCTGGCGCAGACCCTGGCCGATCCGTTACCGGATCCCCTGCAGGTGGAACAGGTGGTGGTGCCGCATCCGGGCATGGGGCGCTGGCTCGCTCTGCGCCTGGCGGATGAGCTGGGGATTTGCGCCAACGTCGAATTCCAGTTGCCGGCGGCGTTCATCTGGAAGGCGTTTCGCCGCCTGTTTCCGGATTTGCCGGGAAGTTCGTCTTTTAGCCCGGAGCTCCTGCCGTGGCGCATCCTGGCGGAATGGGATGATCTGCTGGAGCATCCAGCCTTCGCCGAGTTGCGTGCCTACCTGGACGCCGCCGGCGTCGCTTCGCGCTACGAGTTGGCACATCGCGTCGCCGGCGTCTTCGATCAATATCTGTTGTACCGACCGGACTGGATCCAACAGTGGGAGAGCGGGGCCGGTGAGCACTGGCAGGCGCGATTGTGGCGCCGTCTCGCCAGGAACGGGGCAGACCACTGGGTACGGCTGAGTGTGCGCTTCCGGCAGGAGCTGGAGCGGGCGGATGGGGTCGCGCAGCGTCTGCCGCAGCGCGTCAGTCTGTTTGGCGTCCCCACGCTGTCACCGGGGTATTTTTCCCTGCTGGCCGAATTGGCCCGGCATATGCAGGTCCGCCTGTTTGTGCTCAATCCCTGCCGGGAGTACTGGTTCGACCTGGTCCCGCGCAAACGCATCGCCCGCAGCCAGGTGCAGGACGCGCCAGGGCATGAACACATGGAGAGTGGTAATCGTCTGCTGGCTTCATGGGGGCGGCAGGGGCAGGATTTTCTGCAGATGATATGGGAGCAAGTTGACCAGGACGACGCTTGCTTCCAGGTGCCGCAGCGGGACAGTCTGCTGCATTGCCTGCAGGCGGATCTGCTGGAGTTGCGCGAAGGCGATGCCGTCGCCCCCACCGACCTGGCCACCGACGATTCCCTGCAGATCCACTCCTGCCACAGCCGCATGCGTGAAGTGGAGGTGCTGCACGACCGCCTGCTGGCCTTGTTTGAGCAATTCCCGGACTTGAGGCCGTCGGACGTGGTGGTGATGGCGCCTGAGGTGGATCAGTACGCCCCTTACGTGGAGGCGGTATTCGGCACAGTCGAGGCGCCGCTGCGTTTCCCTTATACCATCGCTGATTTGAGCGCGGTCCACGAAGGCCGCACGGTGGAGGTCTTTCTGTCGCTGCTGGAGTTGAACTGGGAGCGTTTCGAGTTGAATTGGGTTCTGGACCTGCTGGAATTGCCGGCCCTGCGCGCCCGCTTTGAGATAGAGCCGGAGGCGTTGGACTATCTGCGTGAGAGCTTGCAGGAGGCCGGGATCCGCTGGGGACTGGATGCCGGACAGCGGGCCTCGCTGGATTTCCCTGCAGAAGCGCACAATACCTGGCAGGCGGGACTGGATCGGTTGTTGCTCGGTTATGCGATGTCCGACGGCGGGGACCGGCTCTACGCCGGGATTGCGCCGCGGGGCGGCATGGAAGGCGCCGGGGCGCGCGCACTGGGTGGCCTGTGCTCCTTGCTGCAAAAGTTGCGGCAGTGGTGGTCGCAGCTGCGGCGCGCACAAAGTGCCGAGGCGTGGGCGCAGTGCTTGTCAGAAATGCTCGATGATTTATGGGACGGGTCGCGTTCCGGACCCGCCGAGTCGCAGGAACTGCAATTGCTGCGGCAGACCTTCGCCACGCTGCGAGAACAGGCCGCCCGCGCTGAATTCAGCGGCACCCTGCAGGCGCGGGAAGTATTCGCCTTCCTCGAAGTGCAGCTTGCCGAGCATTCCCTGGGTGGCCGTTTTCTGGGGGGCGGTCTGACCTTTTGTCGCATGATCCCGATGCGCAGCGTTCCCTTTCAGGTGGTTTGCCTGTTAGGCATGGATTTCTCCAGCTTCCCGCGTTCGCAGCATCCATTAGGCTTCGATGCAATGCCGCGGCACCCTCGCCGCGGCGACCGTTCGCGCAGGAATGATGATCGCGGCTTGTTCCTGGAGTCTTTGATCTGCGCCCGGCGCTGCTTTTACCTGAGCTACGTGGGCAGAGACCTGCACGAAAACAGTGTTATCCCTCCTTCGGTTCTGGTTAGCGACTTGCTCGACTTTCTGCAGTATGCGTACCGGTTGGAGCGCGCGCAGTTGCTCATTGAGCACCCTTTGCAGTCCTTCAGTCGGCGCTATTTTGTCCAGGCGGCGGCAAATCGCCTGTACAGCTACATGGAGGCGCCGCTGCAGATGTGCCGTACCCTTTTGCAGCGCGAAACGCAGCGGCAGGAGCCGCTGTTCCAGTCGCTACCGCTGCCTGCCGTCTCCCCGGGCGCCGATCTCACCCTGCAGGAATTGGAGGAATTCTTTACCTCGCCCGCACGTTATTTTCTGCGCCGGTGCCTGCGGCTACAGGCTCCCTGGCGAGCCGGGCAGGCTGAGTCCAGCGAGCCTTTTGTGCTCAAGTCGAAACAGGCCGGCGCGTTGCGCGAGCAGATCTGCCGGCTCTTGATGCAGGGCAGGAAACAGCAGGAAATCGAGGCCCAGTTGCGCGCTGAAGAAATACTGCCTCACGGAGCCGTCGGCGCCGCCGCCCTGCGGGAGCAGTGGAGCATAAGCCAATATTTCCAGCGCTATTGCCGGGAACGGGAGCTGTTGCCGGCGCAGGGGCGTTTGGAGTTTCGCCTGCCGGTTGCTGGTTTGTGTTTGCACGGCACGCTGCACCAGGTGGCAGAGCAGGGGTTGGCGCATATCTCCCCGGGCCGTCTTTGGCCCGATTGGAAACTGCGTTGGTGGCTGCGTCACCTGGTGTTGTGTGCCTGCACCGGGGAGGAGCAGCAGAGCGTTGCCCTGGACCTGTCGACGGACAGTGACGGGACAATAAAGATCAGCCGTTGGAGTTTGCGGGCCGTGAAGCAGCCGCAGGAATTGCTGGCTGATCTGATCGATGTATATCATCAGGGGCGTCGCCAGGCGCTGCATTTTTTCCCCCGCAGTTCACTGGCCTATGCTCAGGCGAGAGGCAGGCGCGGGAAGCAGGAAGAGGATGCCCTGAAGTCAGCGCGTGATCAATGGCGCGGGAACCCTCCGGCAAGCCCCGGCGAAAGCGATAATTTTTATTACCGTCTCGCTTTTCGCGGCGTCAGGGATGTGCTGGATTCCGCATTCATCCACCTGGCTGAACAGGTATGGTCCCATCCGTTGAAGCACGAGTTGGAGCACGATTAAAGAGCGATGACGCACTCCCGGTCCGATCCAGTCCTTCCATTGCAGGATCAGCAGGTGTTCCACTGGGAGCGGGTGCCGCTACAGGGGATTAACCTGATCGAAGCCAGTGCCGGCACCGGCAAGACCTACGCGCTGACTCTCCTGTACCTGCGTTTGGTATTGGAACAGGAGATCAGTGTAGACCGCATTTTGGTCCTGACTTTTACCAACGCGGCAGCAGAAGAGTTGCGCCGGCGGCTGCGGGCCGCCTTGTCCGAAGCGCGGGCAATATTGGCAGGTGGCGCCGGCGGGAACAATCCCGCGTTAACGTCGCTGTGCGCCGGATTGCGTGAACACGGGCAAGAGCAGCAGGCTCTGCGGCAGTTGAACGTCGCGGTGGAGTCCTTTGATGAAGCCGCCGTCTATACCATCCACGGGTTCTGTCACCGGGTGCTGACCGAGCATGCCTTCGAGTGTGGGGTGCCGTTTGGTGATCGTTTGGACCCGAACGCCGGCAAGGGAATGCTGCGCCAATTGCGGCAGGATTATTGGCGCCGTCATCTCTGTACGGCTGATCCGTGGTTTGCCGATTTTGTCAGCCGGATCCTGAACCAACAGCCGGACCGTCTGTTGGCAGAGCAGAATCCTTTTCTGTACCGGCACTGCTTGCGGGTAGTGCCGGAACAGCAGCGCTTGACACTCGCCGCGGGCGTGACCAGGGCCGAGCAGCAACTGCGTCAATCCTATGCCAGGACCGCCGCGTCGTGGCGCCGGCACGGCGAGCCATTGCGTAAGCTGCTGAGCGAGGCAACGGCGCTGGACCGCAGAAAGTACCCGGCTGCCTCCTGGCCGGTCCTGTTTGCTGCGCTGGACGGATACTTGCGGGAACGCGCCTGTCCCGGCCTGCCCGATACGGGGCAGCAGAAAGCCTTGCACAAATGCCGCCGCGACATTTTGCAGCAGGCAGTAAAAAAAGGACGTCCGGCACCGGAACACCCCTTTTTCGGGCACTGCGTGCACCTGCACCGGGCCGGCGAGCAGTTGACCGGGCAATACCGGCGGCTCTGGTGGAGCATGCAGCGCGAATTCCTGCAACTGCTGCCCGCGGAGCTGCAGCGCTACCAGCAGCGCCAGCGCCTGATGACCTATGACGATCTGCTGCAACGCGTGCACCAGGTCCTGCTCAGTTCCGCCGGAGAGAGATTGAGCCGGAATTTGCGTCAACGTTACCCGGTTGCGCTGATCGACGAATTTCAGGACACCGACCCGGTGCAGTACCGGGTTTTCCGGCACCTGTACCAGGACCAGGAAGGGCCGGTTTTTCTCGTTGGTGACCCCAAGCAGGCAATCTATGGCTTTCGCGGCGCGGACGTGTTTGTTTACCTTAAGGGCCGTGAAGAGGCGCGGCACACTCACGTCCTGCGTCAAAACTGGCGCTCGGTCCCGCGTTTGATCGATGCGGTGAATGCTATTTTTCAGCGGGCGCCGCAGCCTTTCGCGTTGGAGCGGATCGGCTTTGTCCCGTCTGTCCCCGGGGCCGCCACGGAGCAGGAACGGCGGACGCTGATCGATCCGGAACAGTCCGCCTCCTGCGTGTTGTGGTGGCAGGAAACGAAGGAGGATGCGTCGCTGAATATCGGGCAGGGCGAGGAACTCGCGGCTACCGCCACCGTCTCTGAGATTAGCCGCCTGCTGCATTTGGGTCAGCAAGGCAAGGCGCTGATCGGGGAACAGCCGATACAGGGCCGAGACATTGCCATATTGGTGCGCACCCACAGACAGGGTTTGCAGCTGCGCCTGGCCCTGCAGCGGGTCGGCATACCCAGCGTGTTGCATTCCATCGGCAGCGTCCTGGACGGCGAGATGGCCGGGGAACTGGAATGCGTGCTGCGGGCCTTGCTCAGGCCGGAGGCACAAGGGCGGCTGCGGGCCGCGCTGACTACGCGGCTGCTGGGCATGAGCGCGAATGAACTGGCGGCGCTGGAAGCGGAGCAATGGGGAGAGCAGGCCGGGCGTTTTTACGCCTGGCGGGCCCAGTGGCAGCGCCATGGCTTCATGACCATGTTTCGCGCCCTGCTGCACGAGAGCGGTGCACAGCTGCGGCTGTTGGCGCTTCCGGGCGGCGAGCGGCTCTACACCGACCTGCTGCACCTGGCGGAATTACTGCAGCGCGAGGCGCAGCGCCGCCGCAGCGGGATGGAATCCTCGATTCATTGGTTTTGTGGGCAATTGCACGATCCAGGCCGGTTGTCGCAGGAGGAGCAGCGGTTGCGCCTGGAGAGTGATGAGAACCTGGTCCAGATCGTAACGATCCATGTCAGCAAGGGACTGGAGTACCCGGTGGTGTTTTGTCCCTTTCTGTGGAAAAGGCAGGACTCCAAGCCACGGAAAAATGAGGTTTACTGTCATGATCCGGACAACGGGGATGAGCCGGTATTATGCCTGGCCGACGCGGCGCCGGAAGCTCTGCAGCGCCAGGCAAGCCTGGAGGCCTTCGCCGAGGAATTGCGCCTGGCTTACGTGGCGCTGACCAGGGCGCGCTCCCGCTGTTACCTGTATTGGGGATTCATCCGTAAAGCCGGGGTGTCGCCGCTGGCCTGGTTGCTGCATGGTTCGCAGCGACGGCGAGAATGGAACCTGGAACAATGGCAGGAACATTTTAAGACCTTAAGCGCCAGTGCATTACGCTCCGACCTGGAGGAGTTGCAGGTCGCCTGCCAGGGCGCGGTCGCCGTTTGTGCGCCGCCTGCAACGCAGCGCCGGCTCTCGCTTCCTGCCGTGCAGGAAGCGCTGGAGCGGCGCCATTTTCAGGCGCAGATCCATGCCCCGCAGCGCATCAGCAGTTTTTCCGCCCTGATCGCCGGACACAGTCCGGAATTGCCTGATTATGACGCTGCCACCGAACCACGGGAGGCTGGCGCGCCCCTGCCCGATTCCGCCATGGATGCGTTGCCGGACGCGGATACGGACGTTCACGCCTTCCCTCGCGGGGCCCAGCCCGGACAATGCCTGCATGTCCTGTTGGAACGCCTGAATTTTCAGCTTTGCACCCGCGCAGAGGTCGAAATGATCACGGCCCGGGCGCTGGATGAATACGGCATCAACGCGCGGCGCTGGACCGGCACGGTGGCTGCGATGGTGGAGCGCGTGCTCGATACGCCGCTTGATGCGGCCGGAGCCTTGCGCCTGCGCACCTTGTCCAGCAGTAGCCGACTGAACGAGTTGGAATTCTATTACCGCGCCGAAGAATTCTCGGCGCGGGAGTTGCGTGCATTGTTGCAGGACCATGCCGCGGACTTGAAGGGCGTGGATCCGGGACGCCTGTCCTTTGAGACGGTGCAGGGATACATGAAGGGATACATTGACCTGGTCTTTGAGCATGAGGGCAGGTATTACCTGGCAGATTACAAATCCACCTGGCTGGGAACACGTTTCTCCGCCTATACGGCAGCGCATTTGAACGAGGTGATGATGCGCGAGTCGTACTTTCTGCAATACCTGATCTATGCGTTGGCGCTGCATCGCTACCTGCAATACCGCCTGCCGGATTATCGTCCCGGTCGCCACTTTGGCGGTGTTTTTTACCTGTTCCTGCGGGGCATGAACAGGGCACCGGGCAGCGGCGTCTTTTATGTCCGCCCTTCCGCGGCGTTGCTGGATCGTTTCAGCGCTTCTCTGCGGCGCGGCGAACCGGGCTAGCCCGGTCCCGGCCTGGCGCCGTCTTTATGTATCTGCAAAGTGCAGATGAACAATATGCAGGCTGATCTGACGGAGAGGTTGCGCGCCGGCGGCGAACTGGACGGCCTGGATGAGCACTTCATTCGTTTGCTGCTGCGCCTGAACGGGGACGCCTCGCCCGATCAGCGGCATGTGCTGGAATTCAGTGCTTGCCTGCTGAGCAGCCTGCATAAACAGGGACATGTATGCCTGGACCTGGGAGCCTGCGCCGGGCAGCAGTGGTACCAGGGCATAGCCGGTGATTCCATTCAGGCGCCGGCCCGGGAGCCGTGGCTGGAACAGCTGCGGGCCTGCCGAGTCGTGGCGGAAGAAGGGGCATTTTGTCCCTTGGTGCTGAGCGCGCAGGGACGGCTCTACCTCTATCGCCACTGGAAGCAGGAATGCCGCGTCGCGCAGCATTTGCGCCGGCTGGCCGGCGCGGCACCAGTGCCAACGGAGGACACGCCGCTGCAGCAGGCGTTGCAGCAGCTGTTTCCGCTGTCAGCGGACGCGGGAGCGCAAGATCTGCGTCTGGCCGCCGCCATCGCTTTGTCGTACCGCTTGTGTGTGATTTCCGGTGGGCCCGGCACCGGTAAGACGACGAGCATCATCAGCATTCTGGCGTTGCTGTTAAAGCTTGGCGCAGTGGCCCCGGGGCGTATTGCCCTGGTGGCGCCCACGGGCCGCGCGGCCGCGCGCATGCAGCGGGCGATCGCCGGGGCCCGGCAAGGTTTGCAGGGCAGGGGGATCCCCTGCGAGGCGATCCCGGCGCAGGCCCAGACGCTGCATCGCCTGTTGGGCGTGCGTCCCTTTCGATCCTCTTCGCTGTATCATCGGGATCACCGTCTGCCGCTGGATGTGCTGGTCGTGGACGAGGCCTCCATGATCGATCTTTCTCTGATGGCGAAACTGCTGGATGCCCTGCCGGAGGATGCCCGTCTCTTTCTGCTGGGGGACCCGGACCAGTTGGCACCGGTGGAATTGGGTGCCGGATTCGGTGAGTTGTGCCGAACGCGTTTCAGTTATTCCAGGGCTCTGCGGGCGCGGGCCCAAGCGATGGGCGGGGCGCTTCCCTCTGCCAGGGCAGCGCAAGGAGGCGGCGTGGCGCTGGATGATACGGTGATCTGCCTGCGGCACAATTACCGTTTCTCAGCCGACAGCGGCATCGCCAGGCTGGCCCAGGCGGTGCGCGCCGGAGACAGCCGCAGCGCCGTCTCCCTGATGGAAGATCCCGCCGTACCGGAGCTGCAGTTTCTGTCCAGGGCAGAGCAATGGGAGGAGCGCATCCGCGAGGTGGTGGTGGAAGGGTTCCGCTCCTATCTTGATGCGATCCGCGCCGGGCAGGACGCGCAGTCGATCCTGCGGCATTTTCAGCGATTTCGCGTGCTGAGCGTCCTGCGCCGGGGGCCCTGGGGAGTCGAAGGGTTGAATCGGCGGGTACGCGCACTACTGCACCAGCATCGCCTGCTGCCGGAGAACCAGACCTGGTATACAGGCCGGCCCGTCATGATCCTGCAGAATCACTACGACTTGGACTTGTATAACGGTGACGTGGGAATTGTCTTGCCGGCCTCCTCCGAAGAACCGTCCCGCCTGCAGGTCGTATTCGAGTCAGTGGGCAGTGATCTGCGCCGGATAGAGACCTCACGCCTGCCGGGCCATGAAGACGCCTTCGCCCTGACCGTGCACAAGAGCCAGGGCTCCGAGTTCGACCGCGTACTATTGGCGTTGCCACCTGCCGACCATGCCCTGCTGAGCCGGGAGCTGATCTACACCGGCATCACCCGGGCACGCCGGCGGCTTACTGTATGGGGGACAGCCCAGGTATGGGGGCAGGCATTGCTTCGCCGCACGCAGCACTTTTCCGGCTTCGCTGAACGTCTGCGCCCAGCCCTGGAATCGGGGAGTGACCATAGCGGGCCGGGTGCATAAAATGGTGTTTGTGCCCGCAGGGTCCAGGCAGAGGACGGGTACGCCCGCCAGGCAATAGCGGCCGGGCATATCACCCGGCATCTGCGTCTGTCCCCAGATATTTTATTGATTATCAATCATTTACCTTTTCCGCTGGACTGTTTTCGGCGGGCTGTGCAAGCATGTCCCCGCGGGCGCAGGGGCAGCGATTGATGCGGTGCAATACCCAACGGCTGAGCAACGGACAGAGCCGGGAAAGTATTGATCTTGACCTGAATAGGGATTATGCTACATTACAATGTCTTCCGGGTGAAACTTTAAGCATAAAAGTTCAAGGAGTTTAATATGAACCTGCAGAAAACAATCCGGGCCGTGTTTTTGCTGATTCTCTGCAGCGCAGCACTCGCTCAGGCTGAACAAGCCAAGAATATACCGCTCCTGGGGGTGGTTGCCCTTGTTCCCCCAATGGTGACCCAGTCAGCGGAGAAAATGTCTGTCGCCACGATACCCAGTCGGGCACAAACCGCTTTGCTAAAGCAGGCCAGCGCCACGAGTCATGCTGCCGGCTCTGCCAACCCTGAGAGCGGATGGGTGGACTTGCGGAAGTTCTACATCGGTGCAGGTGGCGGACGGTCGGAATTAAACAATTGCATTTTCAGCGACCGGTCCCTGGAGACTCCTATTACCGGAGGAGGATTCACGGGCACGCAGGCATGTGAAGATGAAGAATTTGGCTGGAAAGCATACGCTGGCTATGAGTACAGCCCATACCTGTCGGCGGAAGTGGGTTATGGACAGATTGCCGTGGATTACCAGGTGACTGCCAGAAACTTAACCCGGACCTTCCCTGCTCCTCCCGGCGGTGAGGCTCCCGCTTCAATAACCGGCATCAGCTACATAGGGCTGCTTGATCTGCAGACCATTTTTATTTCCGGAGCATTCAGAATTCCTTTCTCCGAACAAGTGCAGGCTTACGTCAAGGTGGGTGCGCATCGATGGGACTCCTCTGCAAACAGGGAGTTCGCCTCATCAGCGGGAGCATTGGCGACCCCGGAAGAAATCCGCCGCCATGCCGATGCCGTGGCCGAGGTGGAGCGCGTGACGGATCAGCACGGATTCGATTACCTGTACGGCCTGGGCTTGCAATACCGGTTCAAAAATGGCTTTGGCATGCGGGCAGAGTGGGAGAGATATGCTCTCAGTGACGTACTGCAATCGATTGAGTTTTTGTCTTTTAACGTGGACTATAAATTTCAGTGATCGCCGGGTCCGGGCGCATGCGCTCGTTTTGCCCGCGGTATTCCTTGAACTCCCACGCCGCCGGCTGAGAATGAACAGGGCGGATCATGGTATGTATTCGCCCTCTGCCAGTTAAGCTTATTTCAACTATTTATTTGTTCAGATTGCCGATTGTATTGGAGATGGTAAATGGAGATTAAAGACAAAGTTGCGGTCGTTACAGGTGCCGCCAGCGGGATTGGCCACGCCCTGTGCATGGAGTTGGGGCGCCGGGGCGTGCAGGCGATCGGCATGGTGGATGCCTCCGATCGCATCAAGCAGGCAGCCGGCTTGATTAACCAGGGGATAGGGGCCGATATCGCCTTGCCATTCCAGGGAGACGTTACCGACGGCGCGTTTCGCGCCGAAGTATATGATCAGCTCATTGAACAGACGGCGGTCCCCTGTATCTGCGTGCCCGCGGCAGGCATTACCCGCGATGCGCTCGCGGTAAAGGTGGACCCGGAGCGACACAAGGCGGAGATCTACCCGTGGGAAAAGTTCCGCCTGGTGTTGGAGGTGAACCTGCTGGCACCGGTCTATTGGGCTATTGAGATGGTGGCTCGCATTGCTGAGTCGCGTTCACGGCAAAAGCTGAAGAGGTGGCATCCGGACGAGCGCATACAGGGAACGGTGATTTTTATCGGCTCCATCTCTTCGCAGGGAAATAAAGGGCAGCTCGCTTATGCCTCGACCAAGGCAGGCCTGGAAGGCGCTGCCGCCACCCTCACCAAGGAAGCGATCTATTACGGAGTGCGCTGCGGCGTGATTCATCCGGGCTTTACTGACACGCCCATGGTGCGGAAATTGGGCCAGGAATTTATCGATCGGAACATACTGCCGGCTACGCAGCTGGGCCGGCTGATCCGGCCGGAGGAAATCGCGGATGCAATATGTTTTATGATCGCCAATTCCGCGGTCAGCGGGGAGTTGTGGGCGGATGCAGGCTGGCATCCGGCTCCGATTTGATGACGCATGTCTTACCAGTGCGGTATGAAACGGGAGCGAAGCCCGGTCATCGGTAGCCGAATTCGGTCGATCAACGATCCAGGCATGGTGGAAGCGATGCCGCTGCGCTACTCTTTTCCGGCCCTGGCGGTTGCCTTGTTGTGTGCGCTGCTGGGCAGTTCCTGTGCGGGTCTTCAGTCCGAGCGCACGCAGGATACGGCGACGGGGGGCGAGCAGGCAGCGGAGGATGGAAAGAAAATGCGCTGTCTGAAGGTATGCAAGGAATGGCAACGCAGATGCGTGACGGATGACCGCGGAGTGAACAATTGCCGGAGGAGCTGCGTCCGCTTTGGCGAAGAATGCTTCGAGGTGAAGGCAGAGCCGAAATAGCGGCGGACGCGGCGGGCCGGGGACCGGTGTTCTTTCCCGGTAGATTTCTCATTCCAAAATGCGCGCCAGGTCGCTCTGTCGCCCAGTGGGCGCTGGTATCGGAAGCCTGACGGTCGCCGGCGCGGGGCTGGCGGGGTTATGCCAGGGTTGTGGGTGATCGGGGTGATAGGCGCAGGGCATCCAGTTTGTACCCGGAGCGCTCATTCCACTCAACTGCCGGTATCAGATTCCTCGTTTTCCGGTTCCGCTTCCGGGTAACCGATCTGAAACAGCACTCGCTCCAGGGCAGGGCGGTTATAACCCTTGATGACGTGCTCCGCGCCGACCGCGATCACCGGCACGGTGTAAGCCCCGGCGCGCTCCTTCAGTTCCTCCTGCGCTTCCATATCGTCTAGCACGTTCTTCTCGGTAACGGGCAGGCCGCGTGTGCTCAGGTAATTGCGCACCAGGTCACAGGCATCACATTCGGGAACGCTGTACAGGACGATGGGATGTTGGCGGCTGATTTCCGCAAGGGACGGTGATGCGGCCGTTTGATTGGTGCGCAATTTCTTTGTCTCCAGGGTTTGCGCCTCTCCCGGACACCGATCGGCGAAAAAGACGTTGCCCTGAGCGTCCTGGCATCGCACCACGGTGGCGGCCTGCAGTGGCAGGCTGGCGGATGCGAGCAGCAGGGACAGGCAAACATAGGTATAGCGCAGGCACATAGCAAGATAAATTGTAGACAGAAGTTTGATATTGTGCAACCGTTGCATGTTTTAACGGCGGTGAGGCTTGGTGGCTCGCAATCGAGATCGGGTCACCCGGCAGTGAACCCTCCCCCGCGACTTCCGCGCTCCCGGCGAACGCGCGGCGGGGCCCGGATGATCGAACCGGGCAGCAGGATTTCCAGTACCAGTCGCGCTGGACCTGGTGGCTGGGAAGGAGGCAGAATATGCGTATATCAATGGCAAGGTTCCCCTCGGGATCTGCCCCAGGCAGGGCCGTTGACTTCATCCGGCGTTAACACGGTACTCCCCCCCCCGGGGACAAAGCAGGAGCCTTCGGCATAGTGATACGTTTATATAAGGGCAAATGGCCCAGCATCGCCCCCACGGCTTACGTGGATGAAACTGCCCTGGTGATCGGAGACGTGCACGTCGGTGAGGAAGCCTCGATTTGGCCAATGTGTGTAGTGCGCGGCGATGTGCATTCGATCCGGATTGGGCACGGCAGCAACGTACAGGACGGATCGGTTCTGCATGTAACCCACGATGGCCAGTTTTCTCCCGGCGGGGCTCCGCTGGTGATCGGCGCAGGGGTTACGGTGGGTCATCGGGTCACGCTGCACGGCTGCGAGATAGGAGACTATTGCCTGGTGGGAATGTCCTCTACCGTGATGGACGGGGCAAAGCTTGCCCCTCGGCTGATGATTGGCGCCGCCTCGTTAGTGCCCCCGGGGCGCACTCTCGAAAGCGGATACCTGTACCTGGGCTCCCCGGTGTCCCAGGTGCGGCGGCTGAAAAAGCAGGAACTGGAATTCCTGGAGTATTCGGCGCGCCACTACGTGCATATGCGCGAGCAGTACCTGGACCCGGCTACTCATGCTGGGAGATGAGTGGTTCAGTGAATCCTGCGGCGGCTATGCGGTCTCGCTGAAGGTGCGCCGCCGGCTGCACCGGGAGCAGTCTGCCTGCCAGTGCATCGAGGTATACGAGACCGCGGACTTTGGCCGGCTCCTGGTTCTGGACGGCGTCATTATGCTCACCTCCAGGGATCACTTTATCTATCACGAGATGCTGGTGCACCCGGTGCTGTGTGCGCATCCTGGTCCCGCCGAGGTGGTAGTGGTGGGCGGCGGAGACTGCGGTTCCCTGCGCGAGGCACTGCGTCACCCGAAGTTGCGGCGCGTCCGCCAAGTGGAACTGGACGAGCGCGTGACCCGGGTGGCCGAGCGTTTCTTTCCGGAGCTATGCGAGGCCAACGCGGATCCGAGGGCGCAGTTGCTGTTTCAGGACGCAATTTCATGGATGGCGCAGGCACCGGCACAGAGCGCGGATGTAATCATCCTCGATACCACCGATCCAGTGGGACAGGCTCAGCGCTTATTCCGTGCTCCCTTTTACCGGGATTGTCTGCGCGTGCTGGGAGCGGGCGGCATCCTGGCGGCGCAGAGCGAGTCTCCGCTGTTGGATCTACCGATCCTGCAAGATATGCACGATGCCTTGCGGGAAGCCGGCTTTCGCCATCGGCGCACATTGTATTTTCCGCTCAGCACTTATCCTTCCGGCTGGTGGAGTGCCACCCTGGCGTGCCGGGACGCAGACGGCGAGGGATTCGACCCGCTGCGTCCGCCTCCCTCCCGGTTGCGCTACTATAACGCGGGGATGCACCGCGCCAGCCAGGCGCAGCCGGAGTTCCTGCGGGTGGAACTGGCCCGTTCCGGTGACCGGTGTTGATCGGTGGGCGGCGCTGCAAAAGTCTTGCGCGCCCATGGCCCAAGGCGCAGGAAATGCGGGATAATACCGATCCTTTATGGGAGCAAGCGTGGGAGATTTAAAGAGTGATTCAGCAAACATGAGCGCCAACCAGCAGCGTTTTGGGGTCATCGTCGTTGGCGGCGGACATGCCGGCACCGAAGCGGCCCTGGCCGCCGCCCGCCTCGGAGTGGATACCTTGCTCATCACCCACGCCATCGATACGCTCGGGCAAATGTCCTGCAACCCGGCCATCGGCGGTATAGGCAAAGGCCAGCTGGTGCGTGAAATTGACGCCCTGGGCGGGTTGATGGGCCGGGCGGCGGACGCCTGCGGAATACAGTTCCGTACCCTCAATGCTTCCCGCGGTCCGGCGGTGCGCGCCACTCGTGCTCAAATCGATCGCGCCCTGTACCGCCGCCACGTCCGCTCCGTGTTGGAGCGCCAACCACGGCTGAGCCTGTTCCAGCAGGAAGTCTGCGACCTGCTGCTGGACGGGGAGCGGGTAGCAGGCGTGCGTACCCGCATAGGAGCGTGTTTTTACGCTGACGCGGTCGTGCTCACCGTCGGCACTTTCCTGCATGGTCTGATACACACCGGCGGGCACCGTTACCGCGGCGGGCGCGCCGGAGACGGGCCCTCCATTGCCCTGGCGGATCGCCTGCGTGAGTTGTCGGGCACGACGGGACGCTTGAAGACCGGCACTCCGCCGCGCCTCGATGCCCGCAGCATCGATTACAGCGTTATGGAAGGGCAGCCTGGCGATCAGCCGGAACCGGTTTTCTCCTTCCTCGGCGCACCCGGGGAACGCCCGCGCCAGGTCAGTTGCCACCTGACTCGCACCAATCCCGAAGTGCATCGGATCGTGCACGCAGCCAGGGACCGATCCCCGCTGTACAACGGCAGCATTCGCGCTGCCGGCCCCCGTTATTGTCCTTCCCTGGAAGATAAGGTGGTGCGCTTTGCCGAACGTGACTCTCACCAGGTGTTCATCGAGCCGGAAGGACTGGACAGCGGCGAGGTGTATCCGAACGGCATCTCCACCAGTCTGCCTTTCGACGTGCAGTGCGCGTTTGTAGGTGCCATTCGCGGCCTGGAGCGTGCCCGCATCACCCGGCCCGGGTACGCTATTGAATACGATTACTTCAACCCGTGCGGGCTGCATCTGTGGCTGGAGAGCCGTCAACTGGGCGGGCTCTACCTTGCCGGGCAGATCAACGGCACCACCGGCTACGAAGAAGCCGCGGCGCAGGGATTGATCGCCGGATTGAATGCCGCCTTGCGTGCCCGGGATGCCGCCCCCTGGTATCCGCGCCGAGACCAGGCCTGCATCGGCGTGCTGATCGACGACTTGGTTACCCGCGGCGTCAGTGAGCCCTACCGCATGTTTACCAGCCGGGTCGAGTATCGCCTGTCTTTGCGCGAAGATAATGCCGATCTGCGTTTGAGCCTGCCGGGACGCCAACTCGGACTGGTCAGCGAGCGCCGCTGGCGCCGCTTCGAGCGGCGCCGTGAAGGTCTTGCGCACGCTCGCCGTTACCTGGAGCGGCACCGCCTGCCTCCCGGCGTTGCCGCCTCCGAACCGGCGCGCTGCCGGCTCGGCGGGCGCCCGGCTTTGCAGCAGAGCCTTTGGCAATTATTGCAGCGCCCCAGAGTCAGCTATCAGCAGGTAGCGGAACTGGCCGGATCCGGCACCCCGGAACTGTCTGCCGAGGATACCAGGCAATTGGAGATCCAGGCGAAATACAACGGCTACCTGGAGCAGCAGCGGCGGGAGGTCGAACTCAATCAGCAGCAGGAAACCCTGCCTCTGCCGCCGGACTTCGATTACACGGTGTTGTCCGGTCTGTCTGCGGAGGCAGTACAGCGTCTGAGCGAGCGCCGCCCGGACACATTGGGACAGGCTTCCCGTATCCCCGGTGTTACCCCGGCCGCGTTGTCGCTGCTGCGCATCCACTTGCACAAACTGCAGCGAGCCCGCCCACGGAAAGAGGCTTCGGTCAGCGCGGCGGCAGAGGCCCGCCGTCCCCCCCAAACACCATTGGATCACACATGTCGGCCGGATCGTCCATCGCCGCGCTGAAAGTCTGCACAGAGAAGGCTGTGCGCCAACTGGGGCTGCCGCTTCCCCTGGCCGACTGCCTGTTGGCCTACCTGGAATTGCTGATGATGTGGAACCGGGTCCACCGCCTGGTCGGGGACCGCAGCGCGGAGCGTATCCTGGTGCGTCATATCCTGGACAGCTTGATGGTGGCGCCCTGGGTGCGGGGGTCGCGTTGTCTCGACATAGGCACCGGTGCTGGTTTTCCTGGCCTGGTCCTGGCATTGACACAGCCCGATGTCCACTGGGTGCTGCTGGACAGCCGTCTTAAGCCCACGCGTTTTTTGCTGCAAGCCGTCCGTGAGTTGAATATGGACAATGTAGAGGTCGTGCGCGCCCGGGCGGAGAGCTACCACCCGCCGATGCCGTTCCATACCATCACCGCACGGGCCCTGTGCAGTCTGACCGATTTCTGCAGCCTGGCCGAGGCACTCTGTGCCCCGCAGGGCATCCTGCTGGCCCTCAAGGGCAAGCGCGTCGGCGCCGAGTTGAAGCCGCTCGAAACTGCCGGGATCCGCTTCCAGGTACATGCTTTGCCGGCCCAGGTCGCCGGTGCCGCGCAGTTGGTGAAGATCCCCGGGTGGTCGCTGCGCCGGGACGCCGGCAGTGTACCGAAAGCGGGATAGCTTATTGATCAATAATGTTTTTCGCGAAGCGGATGGCGCAGTGGCCGGCGCTGCGGGCAGGTGTCCGTGGCTGCCGGGTGCGGGCCGGCCGGTTGTGTCATAATGCATTTGGTTGGTGCGGCTTGTCGACCGCACGTCCGTACTCTTTACGTGCATGTCCAAAGCCATCGCAATTGCTAATCAAAAGGGTGGGGTTGGCAAGACGACCACCAGTGTCAATCTTGCCGCCTCGCTGGCCGCCGCCCGGCGCCGTGTGCTGCTCGTGGACATGGATGCGCAGGGCAATGCCACTATGGCCAGCGGGGTCAGCAAACACGCGGTGTCTACCTCGGTGGCTGAAGTTATGGTTGGCGACCTGTCCGTCCGCGAGGCGCGGATACAGTCAGGAAGCGGTGGTTATGACCTGTTGCCGGGCACTGATGCGCTGATCGGGGCGGAAGTTGCGCTGCTCAAAGAGCTGGCACGCGAACTGCGGCTGCGCGAGGCCCTGGAACAAGTGCGCGACCATTATGACTTCATCATCATTGATTGCCCGCCGGCGTTGAACATGTTGACGGTTAATGCGCTGGTGGCGGCAGACTCGGTGATTATTCCAATGCAGTGCGAGTATTTTGCCCTGGAAGGGCTCAGCGCGCTGATGGAAACGATCCGTAAGATCCAGCGCTTTCTCAATCCCTCGCTGCGGGTGGAAGGAGTGTTGCGCACCATGTTCGATCCGCGCAACAACCTGGCCAATGAAGTCTCTGCGCAACTGCAAAGCCATTATGGAGATAAGCTCTACCGCACCGTGATCCCACGCAACGTGCGCCTGGCAGAGGCTCCCAGCCACGGCCTGCCGGCGCTACACTACGACCGGCATTCACGCGGGGCAACGGCCTACCTCGCTCTGGCCGGGGAGTTGTTGCGCCGCGAGAGCGCAGCCCTGAACTGAGATATGCCGCGATGGTAAAGCGGCGCGCCTTAGGCAGGGGACTGGACGCCTTGCTCGGCGAGGAATTGCGTACCAATCGCGCCGGGCAGGGTTTGCAGGAGCTTCCCGTGCGGCAGATCCATCCGAGTCCGTTTCAGCCGCGGCAGCAGCCTGCCGGCGCCCAGATCGAGGCATTGAGCCAATCCATCCGCGCCCAGGGACTGATACAGCCGGTGCTGGTACGGCCCAGGCCCGCCCGTGACGGTGGCGCTGATATGGGCGCAGATGGCCAGGAACCGGCCTATGAGCTGGTTGCCGGAGAGCGCCGTTGGCGGGCTGCGGAATTAGCCGGGCTGCAGCAGATCCCCGCCGTTGTGCGCGAGCTTTCCGACCCGGAAGCCGCCGCCGTTGCGTTGATCGAAAACCTGCAGCGTGAAGATCTGAACGCCATCGAGGCGGCCCAGGGCTTCTTGCGCCTGCACCGGGATTTCCAGTTAAGTCACACCCAAATTGCCGCCCAGATCGGACAATCGCGGCCCTTCGTGAGCAATATGCTGCGCCTGTTGGCATTGGATCCCGAGGTACAGCAGCGCCTGCGCCGCGGTGAACTCAATATGGGGCATGGGCGGGCCCTGTTGTCCCTGGACAAGCCCGCCCAACGCCGCCTGGCGGCCCGGGTCGCAGAGCAGGGTTTATCCGTGCGCCGCACCGAGCAGTTGGTAAGCAAAGCGCCAGCCGGACCCGAGCACAGCCCGTCCCGGCACGGCGACTACGCTGCGGACCCCGACCTGGCGGCCCTGGAGCGTACTCTGTCAGATCGTTTTGCCGTCCGGGTACGTATTCAGCATAATTCTCGCGGCACCGGCATACTGAAAATCCATTACGGCTCTTTAAACCAGTTGGATCATCTGCTGAAAAAATTCAAATAAGAAATCTTTTGCCTGCGAGTTTGCCGTGGCATAGTGGTGCCGGAGCGGGCCGGGAAGTCGTGCTGGACGTACCTGCGGCGTAAAGCAGGGCGCTGTCCTGGCCAGTAGCTGCCCGTTGGGTATCGGAAGCGGTCGGGTTTTGCCGATGTGCCGGTGAGGGCGAATAGGCCTGTGTATTGGAGGAATGCCGGGGATGAAAACATTCTGTCATTGGGCCCGCGGTCAAGGGCGGCGTGTCGGCTAGCGGACAGCAAGTGCCGGTCCGGTCCGGTCCGGGCCGGTGGCCGAAAGCGCTACGCGCCCGGTCCGGCTGACCCTGCAGTTTACCGGGACCGGCGCTGAGTATTTCGGTATATGGATTATGAATCTTTTTCTGATCCTGGTTACCCTGGGCCTGTTTTATCCTTGGGCGAAAGTGCGTAAGAACCGTTACCTGTACGGTCACACTCGGCTGGACAGCGATGGTTTTGAATATCTGGCCAATCCGCTCGACCTGCTCAAAGGCCTGCTGATCGTAGTCCTGTTGTTGTCTGTCAACGAATGGATCTCCTTGTATTTTCCCGGCGTGTCGTACGTGATTTTCAGTCTCTTCCTGGTGGCGGTCCCCTGGCTGATCTGGAAAGCGATCCGGTTCCGATCGGTAAATTCGGGATGGCGCAACGTGCGCTACGGTTTCACCGGGAACCTGGGCCAGTGTTACCAGGTCTTTTTTCTGTTGTCGTACGCCTGGGCATTGCTGCTGATATTGGCGATTGACCTGATTTTCTTTGGAGCGATGGAGCAGCCGGCGGCAGGGCTGCGCAGCGATCTGATCGGGTGGACGTTCATCGGGGTAGCCGCAGGAGTCCTTTTTTACCCGGTCTTTGTATATCCGCTCTACGTGCAACGGCGTTGGCGGTACCTGTTGGGCAACTTGCATTACGGCACCGCCCGGTTTCACTGCTGCGCGCGGCCATTGCCATTTTATGGCGCGTATTGGTGGGGGCTGTTGCTGTTTGCCGTGGGCACATTTGCCATTCTTGCGGCAGCTTTCTACAGCTACTTCGGGCCATTGGTATTAGACTCGACCTTGTTCAGGTCTTTCGTGCTGCTGTCATTGCTGCAGGCAGCACTGATTGTCTGGATTACCGTTTACGTCCACGTCCACTTTTTCAATTTGGCCTGGAACAGTACAAGGCTGGAAAATAATCAATTCTTCAGCTCCATGCGGGTTTGGCCCCTGATGAAAATTCGCTTCGTTAATCTCTGTGCCATCATAGTTTCGCTGGGCCTGTTGATTCCGTGGACGGTTTGCAGGGAGCTGCGTTATCGCCTGGAGAATCTGCACGTTGAGCCGGAGCAAGACTTGGATTCTTTCGTGGCGGGCGCAGGGAGTAAAGCCGGCGCATTTGGCGAGCAGTTCAGCGAAGCAATGGATCTTGGCATTGATATATGAGCTTTTTTGCAGGCAATTATTTTCCTCCCCCGCAGTTCGCGCAAGATCAAGGTGACGGCAGAATTGAAGCGGGGCGGCGTGCAGGCTAGCGGGCAGCGTGTGCCGATCCGGGCCGAACCGGGCCAGGTGGCCGAAGGCGCTTCGCGCCCGGTCCGGTTGACCCTGCAGTTTACCGGGACCGGCGCTGAGTATTTCGGTATATGGATTATGAATCTTTTCCTGATCCTGGTTACCCTGGGCCTGTTTTATCCTTGGGCGAAAGTGCGTAAGAACCGTTACCTGTACGGTCACACCCGGCTGGCCGGCGATGGTTTTGAATATCTTGCCGATCCGTTCGCCCTGCTCAAAGGCATGCTGATCGTGGTCCTGTTGCTTGCTGTCAACGAAGGGCTCTCCCTGTATTTCCCCGGCGCGTCGTACGTGACTTCCAGTCTCTTCCTGGTGGGGCTTCCCTGGCTGATCTGGAAAGCGATCCGGTTCCGAGCGGTAAATTCGGGATGGCGCAACATGCGCTACGGTTTCACCGGGAACCTGGGCCGGTGTTACCGGGTCTTTTTCCTGTTGTCGTCCGCCTGGGGATTGCTGCTGATATTGGCGATTACCCTGATTTCCTTTGAAGTGATAGAGCAGCCGGAGGCGGATCCGCTCAGCGAGCAGATCGGTCTGATCGGGTGGACGTCCATCGGGATAGCCGCAGGTGTCCTTTTTTACCTGGTCTTTGTATATCCGCTCTACGTGCAACAGAGTTGGCGCTACCTGTTGGGCAACTTGCATTACGGTGCCGCCCGGTTTCACTGCCGCGCGCGACCATTGCCATTTTACGGCGCGTATTGGCCGGGGCTGTTGCTGTTTGCCGTGGGCACATTTGCCGTTCTTGCGGCAGCTTTCTACAGCCTCTTCATATCGATATTAGCCGGAGACCCGAGCTTGTCCGTCGCCGGGCTGCTGGTATTGCTGCAGGCGGCACTGACTGTCTGGATCGCCGCTTACGTCCACGTCCATTTCTTCAATTTGGCCTGGAACAGTACAAGACTGGAAAATAATCAATTCTTCAGCACCATGCGGGTTTGGCCGCTGATGAAAATTCGCTTCGTTAATCTCTGTGCCATCATCGTTTCGCTGGGCCTGTTGGTGCCGTGGACGGTCTGCAGGGAGCTGCGTTATCGTCTGGAGAATCTGCACGTCGAGCTGGAGCAAGACTTGGATTCTTTCATGGCGGGCGCCGGGAGCAAAGTCGGCGCGCTTGGCGAGCAGTTCAGCGAAGCAATGGACCTTGGCGTTGATATATGAGCTTTTTTTGCGGCAGTTATTTTCCGCCCCGCAGTGCGCGCAAGATCAAGGTGACGGCAGAATTGAAGCGGGGAGGCGAGTTGTGGATTAGCGGTGCGCAGCTTCATCTTGTGCACCTGCTGCGGCAGTGCCGGGTGTCGTCGCGGCTGGCGAGTACGGATCGCATCATCTACTTGCCTGATGACGCCAGGCTGGAGCTGGCAGACGACGATTCGCTGGATCACGCTTTGTGCCGTAGCGACCTGCCCGGGAAGCTGCCCTGGTTGTATCGCCTGGAAACTTGCTGGCATTGGATGCTGGTGTTCATACTGGGGTGCGTTGTGCTTGTATGGACCGGGTTCCAATTCGGCATCCCGGCACTTTCCAAAAAGATAACGGAGGCCATTCCATTCAGCCTGGAGGAGGACTTGGGCCAGTGGAGCCTGCAGAACCTGCAAAGTTTTCCGATGTTTGCCCCGAGCGAGTTGTCCGATGAGACCGTGCAGCGCCTGCGGGAGCGCTTCCAGGAACTGGCCGATGCCCTACCGGACTCCGATGCCGTGACACTGCGCCTGGAGTTTCAATCCAGTGGGATAGGCCCGAACGCGATGGCCTTGCCCGGCGGCATCATCATCCTGACCGACCAGATAGTCGAGTTTGCGGACAACGACGAACAAATTATGGCTGTACTGGCTCACGAAATCGGTCACGCCCGCGCCCGGCACGTACTGCAATACATTGTGCGCCAATCGTTTCTGTGGGTGCTGGTGTCGGTATTGCTCGGGGACCTGGGCGGGGTGGCGGCCATTCTGATCGCCAGTCTGCCTTTGACGATGGGGGATCTTTCCTATTCGCGCCAGTTTGAAAATGAAGCGGACCGTTACGCGGCAGAGCTGCTGCGCCAGCATGGCATTGAAGTCCACCACGCGGAAGACCTGCTACGCAAGCTCTCCGAAGGTGAGTCTGAATCAGGTGCCTGGGAATACTTCTCCACGCATCCCTCCCTGCAGACGCGGCTGGAAAACCTCCGCTCCCCGGAACCGGGCGCGGAGTAACCGCAGACTGCTGTATCCAGCGGCGGCGGTCAGGAAACGCCGGTGCGCCGGCTTTTTGCAGCGCCGGGACGAGTGCCCTGCCGGGAGCGCGCGTCCGGGGCCGGTCGGCCCGGTTCCCCGGTCCAGGGTGCAGGCACCGCTGCCGGGCCGTCCGGGCAAGCCCCGGGATGGGAAGATCGGCGCCTGGCGGCCCGAGGCAGTACGGCGATCGCTGGGTACGATTGGGGAGATCCGCGCCAATATCGTGTGCCGGCTCGGGCCGAAACCCTGCGCCATTTCCTCCCTGGGGGGGTCGTGGCGCGTCCCGATCGGCGGTCTGTTGCGCCCCGCCCCGCTATCGGATCATTGATCGACGGCGCAAGGCACTTATAATACCGCTTTCGCATAGGGGGAAACGGGGCCGGGTGACTGCGGTTTTGCCGCCAGGACATAGGGAACTGCCGGGATCATACGGAGTGTTGCTGTAAGGTGTGGAGATTGTTGCATATGGCACAGGTTGCTTTATCCACGTCCCCCCGGTGCGGGCGTCTCGGATTGCGGATCGCCGGCGTGCAGACACTGGTGACCCTGTTGGCGGGCGCCGCGTTGTCGCTGACAGCTTCGCCGGAGACCGTGCTCTGGGCCTTGGTGGGTGGCGGGATCGGCACGGTCGGCACCTTGATCATGTCGGTGGCCGTCGTTTTGATCCGTGCCGACGCCTCCCCGCAGCGGATGTTGCTGGCTTTTTATGCAGGAGAGTTTTTGAAGTTGCTATGGATTGCGATCGCCTTCGCTGCGGTCTTTATCTTGTTTGAACCGGATGCTTTAATGCAGTTCGCCTGTTTTATGCTCTCGCTGTTGGTTTTCTGGGCAGTTTTGCTGAGTCGTACGCTGCGGGGGGAGGGCTAGAGCATGAGCACAGAGCCGCACGGTCCCGTCGACAGTACTGCCTATATTGTCCATCACCTGCAGAATTTGCGCGCGGGGGAAGGCTTTTGGAGCCTGCACCTGGATACGGTTTTCTTTTCCGTTTTGCTGGGAGCCGGTTTTGCGTTCCTGTTTTACCGGGTGGCACGCACGGCAAGCACCGGGGTCCCGGGGCGCATGCAGAACTTCGTTGAAATCCTGGTGGAGTTTGTCAATGAGCAGGTTCAGGAGAGTTTCCATGCCCAGAGCCGACTGATCGCCCCACTGGCGCTGACCGTGTTCGTCTGGGTCTTTCTGATGAACTTTATGGACCTGATCCCGGTGGATTTGCTGCCCTGGCTGGCCAGCCTGGTCGGCATCTATAATCTTAAAATCGTTCCCAGCAACGATCTGAATGCCACTTTCGCTTTATCACTGACCGTTTTTTTCCTGATCTTTGTCTACGGCCTTAAGGGCAAGGGCTTCCTCGGTTATGGCAAGGAATTTTTGCTGCATCCCTTCAATCACTGGATTTTCGCCCCGTTCAACCTGGTGCTGCGCATCGTTGAGGAGTGTGCCAAGCCGGTTTCGCTGGCCTTGCGGCTGTTTGGCAATCTCTATGCCGGGGAGTTGATCTTTATTCTGATTGCCACCCTGACCCTGGGCAAAACGGTGGCGTCTTTTTCCGAGCCGGGATCCTGGATATTGCTGGGCGCGCAGTTTCTACTGGGCATGGTTTGGGCCATTTTTCATATCCTGGTTATTGTATTGCAGGCATTTCTGTTTATGATGCTTACTATTATTTACCTCAGTATGGCCTATGAGTCGCATTGAGTCATTCAAACTTCGCTGAATGGTTTTTGTTAGGAGGGCACGATGGAAGCTGTAGAATATCTATCGAATATATATAGTCTGACGGCGCTGGGGGTCTGTTTGATTCTGGCGATGGGGGCTGCGGGTACAGCGATCGGTTTCGGTTTGCTGGGAGGAAAGTTCGTTGAGGGCGCCGCCCGGCAACCGGAGTTGGCCGGTATGCTGTTGGTACGCATGTTCATCGTTGCCGGCCTGCTGGACGCGGTGACCATGATCGGCATCGGTCTGGCAATGTGGTTCATTTTTGCCAACCCCTTTGTCGGTCCGGTACAGGAGGCGATTACTGCATTCGGCGGCTGATGGCCTGGCCGGGCCGCGGTCCGGCCCAGCCCCGATGACAAGGAGCGGAGTATGAGTATCAATGTGACCCTGTTTGCCCAGATCGCGGTCTTTGTGGCGTTGATCTGGTTCACCATGGAGTACATCTGGCCGATCCTGCTGAAGGCGATGGAAGAGAGGGAAGGCCGCATTGCCGACGGCCTGGCGGCTTCGGAGGAAGGCCACCGCAAGCTGGAACAGGCCAGTGAGCATTCCCGGGAGATGATCGAAGAGAGCCAGAGCAAGGCAGCCGACCTGATCGCCCAGGCGCAAAAGCGCAGCGACGAGATCATTGATGAAGCCAGGCAGGCAGCGACGGAGGAGGGCCGGCGCCTGCTGGCTGCCGCCCAGGCGGATGCCGAGCGTGAGCAGGCGCAGGCCCGCGAGGCGCTGCGGGCGGAAGTCTCGAAGTTGGCGATTGTCGGTGCCGAGCAGATTCTGCGCCGTGAAGTAGACCTCAAGGAGCACTCCCGCTTGCTGACCGAACTCGGCGCCGAACTGGGACGTTAGTCCGGGTCCGACAGGCGCAGGCAAAGCGATGCACAATCGGGTTACCCAGGCTCGTCCCTATGCCCGCGCCGCTTTTGAGCAGGCGCGGGCAGAGGGTGCGCTTGCCTCCTGGACTGCTTTTCTGCAAGTGCTGGCGCAGTTGGCCGCTGATCCCCAGGTAGTCCGGCTGCTGCCGGACCCCCGCATCGGGCGCGACCGGATACTGCAGTTGCTGTGCGGCGTCTGCGGTGCAAGGTTGGAACACAAATCGCAGGCGAATTTCATCGAGCTGTTGTTAGATGCCGGACGCCTGACGTGCGCACCGGAAATGTACGACTTGTTCCGCGAACGCAAGGCCCGGTTGGACCAGGTCTCGCAAGTGCAGGTCGTTACTGCCTATGAACTTCAGCCTGCGGAACAGGAGCGGATCAGCAAGCTGTTAGTGCAGTATTTTGACAGCCGCGTCGAGTTGACAATGGCCGTGGACGCCGAGTTGATCGGCGGGGTCCGCATTCGTTTGGGAGACACGGTCATCGATGCCTCTGTGCGTGGTCGGCTGAATCGTTTCGCTGACGCCTTGGCGGCGACATAAAGCAGTGGCTCTGTGCCCGCGCATTCGTGTATTACTGAAGAACAGGAGTCCTCATGTCCATTAGCACAACAGAAATCAGCGACCTGATACAAAAGAAGATCAGGGAAATGGATCTGACCGCCGAAGCCCGAACCGAGGGCGTGGTGGTGAGTTTGACCGACGGCATCGCCCGGCTCCACGGACTGAGTGACGTCATGCAGGGAGAGATGATCGAGTTTCCCGGTGGCGTTTACGGCCTGGCCCTGAACCTGGAACGGGATTCAGTGGGTTGCGTGGTGATGGGGCGTTACCAGCATCTTTCCGAAGGTGACACGGTGCGCTGCACGCGCCGTATCCTGGAAGTGCCGATTGGTGAAGCCTTGCTCGGGCGCGTGGTGGACGCGCTGGGAGCCCCCATTGACGGCAAGGGCGAACTGCAGGCCACGGAAAGTGCCCCGATGGAGAAGATAGCCCCCGGCGTGATCGCTCGTCAATCCGTTGGCCAGCCGGTGCAGACCGGGCTGAAGTCCATCGATTCGATGGTGCCCGTCGGTCGCGGTCAGCGCGAGTTGATCATCGGGGATCGGCAAACCGGCAAGACGGCGCTTGCGGTGGATACGATTATCAACCAGAAGGGCACCGGCATTAAATGCATCTACGTGGCCGTCGGGCAAAAGGCGTCCTCCATCAATACGGTGATCCACAAGCTGGAAGAGCACGGCGCCATGGAACACACGATTGTAGTCGCAGCCAGTGCTTCCACCCCGGCGGCGCTGCAGTACCTGGCGCCGTACTCGGGTTGCTCCATGGGTGAATACTTCCGCGATCAGGGTGAGGATGCGTTGATCATTTTCGACGATCTGACCAAGCAGGCCTGGGCTTATCGCCAGATATCATTACTGCTGCGCCGTCCGCCGGGACGCGAGGCTTATCCCGGAGATATTTTCTACCTGCATTCACGCCTTCTGGAACGCGCCTCGCGCATCAACGCCGAATGCGTGGAGCGGAATACCGGTGGCAAGGTGCGCGGGAAAACCGGTTCGTTGACCGCGCTGCCGATTATCGAGACCCAGGCCGGCGACGTGTCGGCCTTCGTGCCCACCAACGTGATCTCGATCACCGATGGTCAGATCTACCTGGAGACGGACCTGTTCAACGCGGGGTTTCGTCCCGCCATTAACGCCGGCTTATCCGTCTCCCGGGTCGGGGGGGCCGCCCAGACGGCGATTATCAAGAAGCTCGGCGGTGGCGTTCGTTTGGCGCTGGCCCAGTACCGTGAATTAGCTGCATTTGCCCAATTTGCTTCCGATTTGGACGAGACGACGCGCAAACAATTGGACCGCGGCCAGCGCGTCATGGAACTGATGAAGCAGCGACAATATTCCCCGCTGCGCGTCTCAGAGATGGCGATCAGTCTGTACGCCGCCGACCGGGGGCACCTGGATGATATGCCGTTGGACAAGATCCAGGATTTTGAAAGTGCCCTGCATTCCTTCTTTAACGGTAAACACAAAGAGCTTGCCGATCAGATTGATCAAAGCGGAGCATACAATGACGAGATCACCGCGGCCCTGGAAGCGATTATCCAGGAGTTCAAGAAGGAACAAACCTGGTAGCATTGCGTCATGTCTGCAGCAAAAGAAATTCGCCGCAAGATCGGCAGCGTAAAGAACACGCAGAAGATTACCAAGGCGATGGAGATGGTGTCTGCCAGCAAGATGCGTAAGACGCAAGCGCGGATGTGGGCCGCCCGTCCTTACGCCGAGAAAATTCGCGGCGTTATTGCCCACTTGGGACTGGCTGCCTCCGAGTACCGGCATCCTTTTATGCAGCAGCGCACCCAGTTTCAGCGCCTGGGCCTGCTCATTGTTTCCACTGACCGTGGGCTATGCGGCGGGTTGAATTCCAACCTGTTTCGGGCAGTAATACGTGAAATGCAGGCCTGGGACAGCCAGGGTATTCGTGTGGCTTTGGGCGTGATCGGTCGCAAAGCCATTGGCTTTTTCAGCCTGATCGGCGCCAACATCAGCACCCAGCTGACCCAGGTCGGCGATGAACCGAAGCTGGAATCCCTGATCGGAACCATAGAACCCATGCTGGCCTCCTACCGGGAAGGACACATCGATCGTCTTTGTGTGGCGTACAACCGCTTTGTCAATTCGATGACGCAGGAGCCGATAATCGAGCAGATATTGCCTTTGCCGCCGGCCAAGGAAGAAGCTCTGCGTTTTCATTGGGACTATATTTACGAGCCGGACGCGCAAGCCGTGCTGGATCAGCTGCTCAGGAATTACATTGATTCGCTGATCTACCAGTGCGTGGTGGAAAACGTCGCCTGCGAACAGGCGGCGCGCATGGTGGCCATGAAGAGCGCGTCTGATAACGCCGGCAAGCTCATCGATGAGCTCCAGTTGGTATACAACAAGGCCCGTCAAGCTTCCATTACCCAGGAACTTTCCGAAATCGTGGGCGGCGCCGCAGCGATCTCCTAGGGAAGGCCCTGAGTACAAATTACAGAATTACAGGCTGAATAGAGGTTATTTTTTATGAGTTCAGGAGAGATCGTCCAGATCATCGGTGCCGTGGTGGACGTGGAATTCCCCCGTGATGCGATTCCCAATATTTACCATGCGCTGCACGTGCAAGGTGACATCGCCACCACGTTGGAGGTGCAGCAGCAGTTGGGCGACGGCGTAGTGCGTACCATTGCACTCGGCAGCACCGACGGCCTGCGCCGCGGCGTTGAAGTGAAAAACAGCGGTGCCCCGATCTCCATCCCGGTCGGCGTGTCGACGCTGGGGAGAATTATGAACGTGCTCGGTGAGCCCATCGACGAAGCCGGGGAGATCCAGACGGACGAGCGCATGCCGATCCACCGGGAGGCGCCGGAGTTTACCGACCTGACCCCTGCCACTGAGTTGCTGGAGACGGGCATCAAGGTGATCGATCTCATCTGTCCCTTCGCCAAGGGAGGCAAGGTCGGCCTGTTTGGCGGAGCAGGGGTTGGCAAGACCGTGAACATGATGGAGTTGATCCGCAACATCGCGCTTGAGCACAGCGGCTTTTCCGTTTTTGCCGGGGTGGGGGAACGTACCCGCGAGGGCAACGACTTCTACAACGAAATGAAAGAGTCCAAGGTGCTGGACAAGGTTTCGCTGGTTTACGGGCAGATGAATGAGCCGCCCGGAAACCGGCTGCGGGTTGGCCTGTCCGGCCTCACGCTGGCAGAGAAATTCCGCGATGACGGGAGCGACGTGCTGTTGTTTATCGACAACATCTACCGCTTTACCCTGGCCGGGGTGGAGTGTTCCGCCCTGTTGGGACGCATGCCTTCCGCAGTGGGCTACCAGCCGACCCTGGCCGAGGAGATGGGCCGGCTGCAAGAGCGCATTACGTCGACCAAGGTGGGCTCCATTACCTCCATTCAGGCGGTGTACGTGCCTGCTGACGACCTGACGGATCCTTCGCCGGCAACCACCTTTGCGCACTTGGACGCCACCGTGGTGCTGTCTCGTCAGATCGCTGAATTGGGCATTTATCCGGCGGTGGACCCGCTGGATTCCACCAGCCGACAGCTGGATCCGCTGGTGATCGGTCAAGAGCACTACGACACCGCCCGTGCGATGCAGAATACCTTGCAGCGCTACAAGGAACTGCGTGACATCATCGCCATTTTGGGCATGGATGAGCTCTCTGAGGAGGATAAGCTGATCGTCTCCCGGGCGCGCAAGATTCAGCGTTTTCTGTCGCAACCCTATTTCGTTGCCGAGGTCTTTACCGGACAGCCAGGCGTATACGTGCCGCTAAAGGAAAGCATCCGCGGGTTCAAGGAGATCGTTGACGGTAAGCACGACGCGTTGCCGGAGCAGGCGTTTTACATGGTGGGCACTATCGAAGACGCTGTGAAAAAAGCCGCCGACCTGTAGCGATTGGCCCATGAGCGTCAATATGCAAATCTATATCGTCAGCGCCGAGCGTGAGATCTACACGGGCACAGCGAAGATGGTTTTTGCCCCCGCTATCATGGGCGAGGTCGGTATTGCCCCGGGCCATACCGCCTTTCTTTCGCAGCTCGGTCCGGGCGAAGTGCGCGTGCAGGACGTGGATGGCGGGGAGCAGGCTTTTTATGTCTCGGGCGGCATTATCGAAGTGCAGTCCAGCACGGTGACGGTGCTCTCCGATACGGCGGTGCGTGCGGAAGACCTGGACGAGGCCGCAGTGTTGCAGGCCCGGCAGAATGCCGAGCGTGCGTTCCACGAGCGGGAGGCTAAAGTCGATTATGCCGCCGCACAGGCGCAGCTCGCCGCCGCCGTGGCCCAGTTTCACACGCTCCAGCGACTGCGCCGCCGCGCGGGCCGTTCCTGAGCCGGGCAGCACTGGGACTGGACCCGCGCATTATTTTGCCGCGTCCAGTCTGGGCTTTCCCCGGTGCGGCGCTTTTTCCGCGTTGGCGGCTCGCAAGGCGCCTGATTTCCCCTCATGGCAGCAGGGGGGCGTCGCCGGGCGCCCGCCGCCGAAATTTTGATGTACCACGGATACTCCCCTGGTGGCTTCCGAATGGCTGGCGCACAGGGAATGCGGGTGCCGCGAGCCTATCCCGATCCATCGGCCCATCCGCCCATCCGCCCCGCGCCACCGCTGCCGGCCTGGTCTCTTCCGGTGAGTGCCGCAGGCTGAAGCCGTGACCCTTCCGCAACCCCACGTCGTCATCCTGGCCGCGGGCCGTGGCGAGCGCATGCATTCGAGTTTGCCCAAGGTGTTGCACCCGCTGGCCGGACGACCCTTGATAGAGCACGTCTACCGCAGCGCCGCACAGCTGGGTCCACGGGCAATCTATATCGTTCATGGGCAAGACGGAAAATTGCTGCGCCAGCGGCTGTCTCATCTTGATGCTGATTGGGTCTTACAGCAGCGCCCGCTCGGAACCGGGCACGCGCTGATGCAGGCCCTGCCCCGCGTGCCGGAGGCGGAGCCGGTGTTGGTCTTATGCGCGGACGTTCCCTTGCTGCGTCCTGAGACTCTGCGCCGCCTGCTGGCGGGTGTTTGCCAGGAGGCCGGGCACGGAGGACTCGCCCTGTTGAGTGCCGAGCTGCCGGATCCTTCCGGGTATGGCCGTGTCCTGCGTGATGCGCGGGGCGTCCTTGCAGGCATCATGGAAGAGCGTGACGCGAGCCCCGAACAGCGCGCCATCGGTGAAGTTTGTGCCGGCACCTGGGCATCTGCCCGTGCCTCCGATCTGAGCCGTTGGCTGCAGGGATTGCACTCCCGCAACGCCCAGGGCGAATATTACCTGGGGGACGTGGTGGCGCCCGCGCAAGCCGAGGGGTACCCGGTGCTTGCCGTCCCCGCTTCAGACCCGCTGGAGGTGCAGGGCGTCAACAGCCGCCTGCAATTGGCCCAGTTGGAGCGCCAGTTTCAATTACAGCAGGCCCGGGAATTAATGGAGCGGGGCGTCACTTTGCTGGATCCAGCGCGTTTTGATCTGCGCGGAGAAGTAAGGGGAGGGTTAGATGCACAGATCGACGTCAATGTGATCCTGCAGGGAGTGGTGCAGTTGGGACCGGGCGTGCAGATCGGCAGCAATTGCCTGATCCACGACAGCGTGATCGGTGCTGGCACGCATATTTTGCCAAACAGCATGATTGATCAAGCCGAGATCGGAGCGCGTTGCCGCCTGGGACCGTTTTGCCGCATTCGCCCCGGCAGTCAGCTTGAGGAGGAGGTGCAGGTCGGCAACTTCGTCGAACTCAAGCGGGCGGAAGTAGGTGCATCCACCAAAATCAATCACCTGAGCTACGTCGGAGACGCCAGCCTGGGATCGCAGGTCAACGTCGGCTGCGGCACGATCACTTGCAACTATGACGGCGCCGACAAGCACCGCACGCAGATCGGCAACGACGTCTTTATTGGCTCCGGCACGCAATTGATTGCACCCCTGTGCCTTGGAGATGGAACTACGGTTGCCGCGGGCACCACCGTCACCGCCAGTGTAGAGGGAGGGGGATTAGTCATTGGCCGCAGCCGCCAGCGCCGTCTCCCGGCCTGGAAACGCCCCGGGAAACGCCGTTGACCGGCGCGGCGTCTGACGGCGCACCGCAAGCGACTGCCTCCCGGGGCCGTTGCGTTGTCTGTTGCGGCACTCTACAATGCAGTTATATCATTTCCGTTTGAATCAGCGTCTCTGCTTTGTCTTCCTCTGCCCAGCTTCCTACCGGTGACTTGCACCGAATCGTGATCGTAGGCGGTGGTGCCGGAGGCATGGAGCTTGCCACGCGCCTGGGCAAGCGTTTGGGGAGCAAGCGCCTCGCCGAGATCGTCCTGGTGGACTATCGCATGACGCATCTATGGAAGCCACTGCTGCACGAGGTCGCGGCGGGTACCCTGCTGACTCACGAAGACGAAGTGCATTACCTGGTCCAGGCTTTCCATCATCACTTCAAACTGCGCCTGGGCAAAATGGATCTCCTGAACCGGAAAGAGCACAACATCGATCTGGCTCCCAGCGTCGATCGGCACGGTCGGGAATTCGCGCGGCGGCGCACCCTGCATTACGACACGTTGGTGATTGCCACGGGAAGCCAGTGCAATGACTTCGGCATTTCCGGCGTAGCCGAGCATTGCCATTTTCTGGATCATCACGATCAGGCATTGGCATTTAATGAAAATCTGCTCCGCAACTACTACCTGGCCCAGACCGGCGGCGAGTCGCTGCGGCCTGGCCAGTTGCACGTTGCCATTGCCGGCGCCGGCGCCACCGGCGTGGAATTGGCGGCAGAATTGCACAATGCCACCCGGCAGTTGGTGGAATACGGACTGGACCGCATTCAGGCAGAGCGGGACGTGAAGATCACCCTGATCGAGGCAGCGGACCGGCTGCTGCCGGCGTTGCCGGAGCGCTTATCGGTGCAGGCGGAAAACCAGTTGCAGGCGTTGGGCATCAAGCTGTTGAAGAATTGCCGTATTACCGGGGCGGACGCGGAGGGGTACACCATTGGGGAAGGAGAGAACGCGCGCACAGTCTCGGCGGAGTTGAAAGTCTGGGCGGCCGGCATCAAGGCGCCCGACTTCCTGAAAGATCTGGACGGCCTGGAGAGTAACCGCATCAATCAACTGGTAGTGAAGGAAACCCTGCAAACCACCCGGGATCCGGACGTCTTCGCCATCGGCGATAGTGCCCAGTTCACCATGCCGGGAGCAGAGCGACCGGTGCCCCCCAGGGCGATGGTTGCCTACCAGCAGGCATCTTTGCTGGCGGATAATTTATGCCGCAGGGTGCGCGGTGAGCCTCTACAACCTTATCGCTACGTGGATTATGGCTCTTTAATCAACCTGAGCCGTTACGCCACCGTGGGAAACCTGATGGGGAACTTTATGCATAAATTCAACCCCAATATCTTCGTGGAAGGTCTGCTGGCAAAACTCTTCTACCTGAGCCTGTACAAGCGCCACCAGATTTCCCTGCAGGGTCTGCCCCGCGTAGCCATGCGCACCGTGTCGGACCTGCTGACCCGCAAAGGCAAGCCCCTGGTCAAACTGCATTGACCTTGCCGGGGCAGCCCCTGCGACCGTAGCGCAGACCGACCCGGCTCTCTTTGCAGTAAGGAGCGCTGCCGCGCGGGAGATCAGCGTGGTTTGTTTCCCTGGCCAACAGTGAAAATGTAAGAAGAGTAGTTTTCCGTCGTTTTTATGTAGTACTGGTCGGCGTTTGCCCAGTGGAGCTTTACCTCTGCGCCGTTATAGGGAATGGAATATGCCTCTTTGCCGCCGCTTTTGTAGCGGCGCAGCGACATGAAGTCGCCCTGATCATAGTAGCGAGAGCAGAAGTTGTACAGGTGGTTGTAAGTATCGGCTTCCATCTGCTGATCGCTTTTGGCGGCTTTGATTTGGGCTTTTAATTCCTTAACCTTGGGGGCGATTTCGGGGTCGAAACCCAAGTTTTTTGCTTCTCCAACAGCCTTGTCAAATAGTTCTTTGAGTGATGAAATGTCGGATGCGGCAATCTCTCCCAACGCCTCAGTGACCTGCGGCAGCAGGTGATTATCCAGAAAGTCACCGACCTCGGCACTTTTGTACGCCATGATGCGATACAAGCCAAAATCCAAATCACCGCGATCGAGTTGGAACAACTCGCGCAGTTTCTCTTTCAGTTTGGAGAGGTTTTCTTGAGTTTTTATCGGTTTACTATCCACGATTTTGCTCCTCGGCATAGCTCTCTGCTTCCCCCATGCGGCCCCGCCCCTGGGGCAGGCCGGCTCCGACCCTTATCACGGGAAACCGCCGTTGAGCCGTTCGGTGCAGCGCCGTGACCCGTGCGGCGAGTTCATCTTTCTTAACATACTGAAGTTCATCAGGCAAAATTGCCCCGCAGTTGTTATCCGCCCTGGTAGTAGCGGCCGGAAGGCCCGGAAAGGATGGGCGGTTTTGGCGGAGAGAGTGGGATTCGAACCCACGGATCGCAGTACGATCACTCGATTTCGAGTCGAGCCCATTCAACCGCTCTGGCATCTCTCCCCGTGTTTTCGTCTGTGTTGCGTCCGGATGGGGTCGCCTGCCCGATCAGGCGTTGTTTCAGTTAAAGGGCAGCCATTTGGGAGGCTGCCCGGTAGCCGCCTGGGTGATGCTGAGCCGGGCGGCTGCTTGTGCCAACAATCGGTCGGCATCCTTCAACTGCCGGGACTGGGCCGCCAGCAGGAACCAGTGGTACGCGATGGAGAAGTCCTGCTTGACTCCATGCCCCCGGGCATACATCAGGCCCAGGCGGAGTTGGGCCTTGGGGTAGTCGTTGCGTGCGGCGCGTTCCAACCAATGGCGGCTCAGTTGATAGTCGGCGCCACCCCATTCGGAACGGGCATATTGCTTGCCCAACTGGTACTGGGCTCGCGGGTAGCCGTTTTGTGCGGCTTGTTCCCACCAGTGCCTGGCCCGGGCGATGTCACAAGATACCCCGATACCGGCGTAGTAGCAAAGTCCCAAATTGTATTGCGCACGGGAATACCCTTGTTCGGCAGCCTGCCGATACCAATAGGCGGCCTGCGCATCGTTCTGCTCTACGCCGTCCGCGCCACCGGCGTATATCATTGCCAGGTTATATTGAGCCTTGGCGTATCCCTGTTCCGCGCCTCGGCGATACCAATAGGCCGCTTGCGAGTGATTGATCGGGGTGCCTAATCCCTGCGCATACAGGAGTCCCAGGTGCAGGCAGGATTTATGATAACCCTGTTCGGCTGAACGCCGATACCAGTGCAGGGCCTGGATGTAATCGGTTTCCGTTCCCAGGCCGCGTTCATACAGGTGCGCCAGGTTGAAGCATGCCTGCACGTTTCCGTCTCTGGCGGCGCGACGATACCAGGCCAGGGCCTGTGTATAGTCCGGCTTGCCTTCGGTTCCCTGGAGGAAGTATTCGCCCAGGGCGACTTGAGCCCCTGTATGCCCCTGCTGTGCCGCCAAGCGTAGCCAACAGACGGCCAGCGTGGGGCAGGCAGGGGGGCCTTTTTGCAGTATATGCCCGATCCGGTAGCGTGCGGTCGCGCTGCCCAGGATGGATGCGCGCTGAAGCCACGTCGTTGCCGTGTCGCGCAAGCCGGACGGCACGGGGGACGTGACACAGTAGTCCGCAAGCTGCAGGCAGGACTCAACGTCGCCCTGCAACGCCTGCGTTTCCAGGATCCGGATACAAACGGGAATTCGATCCGGGGGATACTCGGTTTCGGCTGCATGGTCCAACGACCACTCCAGTGCAGGGGGAATAGTCGCCGGGGCCATGACGGGTTACTCCTCTTTATCGATGGACTGCAGTCCGCCTTCCACGTAGCAGGAATTAAACCCTCGCTGGGTCAGCAGGAAGGCGGCGGTAGAGCTCCGCTCGCCGGTGTCGCAACAAACGATATAGACTTTATCTCGCTCCAACTGGTCCATTTTCTTGCGCAGCAGGTGGATGGGTATGTTGATGGCGTCATTGACCGGCGTCGATTGTATTTCGCTGGGGAAACGCACGTCCAACCAGACCGCGGACTCTTCCTCGGCCTTTTTGCACGCCTGCTTGTAGGAGAGGCCGTTTAAGGTCGGCTTTCTGATCAGTTCCTCGAAGTTTTTCTTGGTCAGGCGCATCAGCACCCCGTTAGTGAGCATGACTACTGAAGCGTTGCGCATTCCCTTGGAAACCAGGGATTCTTCGCCAAAGCTGTCTCCGGTCTGTAGTTTGGCCCGTACCGCGGGCGGTTTGCCGGGGGCGATTTTTTGCACCACCGCACAACGCCCTTCCCGGATTACATAGTAACTGTCGCCTTTTTCGCCCTGGCGGACAATTACCTGCTTGGGTTTGACTACATACTCCTCCATTACCTCGAACAGCTTATAGATGTTCGCTGTGGGGATTTTGCTGAACAGATCGGACTGCAGCATTTTGACCATCCAGTCGCCTTCTCCTTGTTCCTCCTGATCGCCGTCCTGTTGCAGCGATTGTACTGAAACCTTGCTTCCCTGCGCTTCCGAGCTGGGGGCGTCCTGTTGTTCTTTTTCCTGCAGGACGATGACCTTGTCGAGCAGATGGCGGTTAATCAGAAGCATAGTCGCCTGGTCCGACTTTACTTTTGCGGAAAACCTCCTGGGCTGTAACTGGGCCAGGGCGTAGCGGGAGGTATCACTGTCGGCAGTGATCACGTTTTTAGCTTGCCCCCCCGCCTCTACTTGCAGTTCTCCCTGCAGCAGGTAGATAGAGAAGTGATCCTTGCCACCTTCCCTGAACACGTAGGCGTTCTTATTGTAGTTGGTAATGTTTGCCTGCCGCATCGCCTGCCCCTGGAATTTGGGGTACAGCGAGTTAAACGGGATCAAGAGTTTTATCTTATCCGCGTAGGGCGCCGAGGCATCTTTATTTTTCATCACTGGTCATTTCTCGCTTTTTGTTGCTCCTCAATATGTTTGCAGGCAGGAACCAGAGTCGCCTGGGGGCCGCAGGCGCAGCTTCCACGGCACCAACGGGCAGGCACTCCGCCGACTGCTTGCCAAGCAATGCATCCAAGCTTCAGTATAACCCGGGAGCGGTGTCAATTGACAGAAGCGTGGGATGATTCCGCCTTTGTGACGGGGCCGAGCCTGATGCTGTCGCGTCCCGGTGGCGCCCGGTTTTTTGCCTGCTGTCGCGGGCAAGGGTACGCCGGATTCTGGTTGCCTGGTGCCATTGCTGGGGGCCGGCGCGGGGAGCCCTGCCTGGGAGCGGGATCGGGAGGGGTGCCGGGATAGTTTCACAAATAAAGTTATAATTCTTCCTTAAAATTTTAATATAAAAGGCATTATCAAGAAAGAAACTCCTGCGTCAACGGCCCCATGGCCTGGCTGGGGCAGCAACAGACCGATACCATGTTTATGAGCGGGGCTGATCATACTATTATTACCAAAAGAGCTGTGCCTCGGGTTCGGGCATGACAACTCGTAGTTCCCGGAGCAGTCGCGCCAAATGCATACAGGGCACTGAGGAGACCGGTTGCCTGCCTGGCAGTCTGATACGGTGGCGCACCCTGGTCCAGGGAAGCTGCTCCTTCATGGTGCAGCGCCGGGGCGGCAGTACGTTGGCGGAGCACACTGCATTGGCGATCAGGGCCGTGTGGATTTAAGTAGCAGCAAGGAGATTCTGAGCTTGAAGAATGGTATAGGCGGATGACAACTCAGGAAGACGCGGTAGCCCAGGAAGACAGCGGCATCCTGTCGGAGATCTTGGAGGAACTGGATGATGATTCCGATCTCGTCGCCGAAGAGGCTCCTTGTGCATCGCATATAGACCGGGAAACGGTCGCGGATGCTGACGAGCAGGACGCGGAATCTTCAGCCGGGCAGGACAGCGGGGAGGCGCAGGCGGAGCCGAGTAGCGAGGCAGTGCAGGCGGAGCCGGGTAGCGGGGAGGCGCAGGCGGAGCAGAGTAGCGGGGAGGCGCAGGCGGAGCAGAGTAGCGGGGAGGCGCAGGCGGAGCAGAGTAGCGGGGAGGCGCAGGCGGAGCAGAGTAGCGGGGAGGCGCAGGCGGAGCAGAGTAGCGGGGAGGCGCAGGCGGAGCAGAGTAGCGAGGCAGCGCAGGCGGAGCAGAGTAGCGGGGAGGCGCAGGCGGAGCAGAGTAGCGGGGAGGCGCAGGCGGAGCAGAGTAGCGAGGCAGCGCAGGCGGAGCAGAGTAGCGGGGAGGCGCAGGCGGAGCAGAGTAGCGAGGCAGCGCAGGCGGAGCCGGGCAGCGGGGGGGCGCAGGCGGAGCCGGGTAGCGAGGCAGAGTCGGCGGAGCCGGGTAGCGGGGAGGCGCAGGCGGAGCAGAGTAGCGAGGCAGCGCAGGCGGAGCCGGGCAGCGGGGGGGCGCAGGCGGAGCAGAGTAGCGAGGCAGCGCAGGCGGAGCCGGGTAGCGGGGGGGCGCAGGCGGAGCAGAGTAGCGAGGCAGCGCCGGCGGAGCCGGGCAGCGAGGAGGTGCTGGCTGCGGAACCGGACTTGCCGGACTCAGAAGAGTCCGGTGCAGACCTGTCGGCGGAAGACGCCACCACTACGGAATGGTTAACGGATGAAGTAGCTGCGGAGCTATTCCAGGATGACTCGAGTGCCCAGTCCTCCGTGGAAGAGTTATCTGCAGAGTGGTTCACAGGGGACGCGGTTGCCCAGGAGTCCGTTACGCCTGCTCCGGTGCCGATTCCGCTGACGGAGGAGTCCGTTACGCCTGCTCCGGTGCCGATTCCGCCGACGGAGGAGTCCGTTACGCCTGCTCCGGTGCCGATTCCGCCGACGGAGGAGCCCGTTACGCCTGCTCCGGTGCCGATTCCGCCGACGGAGGAGTCCGTTACGCCTGCTCCGGCGCCGATGCCGCCGACGGAAGAGCCCGTTCCCCCCAGGGCAGTGCCTGTTTCGGTACCTTCGGTGGTCAGTAAATACCGTCTGTTGGGGGAATTGGGCAGGGGCACGCTCTGTAACGTGTACGAAGGACAGGAATTGGAAGGTTCGGCCCGCGTTGCCGTTAAGCTCTTGCGCAAGGATTCACCGCAAATCTCCGCTGAAGGCGGTGTGGAAGCCGCAAAGAGAGTCTTTTTCCGTGAGGCTCGGATTATCTCGCGGATGAAGCATCCTCATATCTTATGCGTAATCGATTCGGGTGAGGAAGGGGAACACAGTTACATCATTACTGAACTGGTTGAGGAATCGCACACGCTCAGACAGCATGCCATGGCAGGGCATCTGCTGCCCCCCGATCAGACTGCCTCGATCATTTTTCAATGCGCCCAGGCGTTGGCTCACGTTCACCGTCAGGGGATCACACATTGTGACGTTAAGCCGGAGAACATTCTGCTGCTGCCGGGTGGGTTCGTTAAGATCGCGGACTTTGGCATTGCCATCGTAAAAGACAGTGACGATATACTCAGGGAAGAAGCTTCGGGAGACATCCTCGGTTCGCCCCGCTACATGTCCCCTGAGCAACTCCGTTCCAAAAAATTGAGTTACAAGACCGACTTGTTTTCCCTGGGGATCGTGTTTTACGAGATGTTGACGGGCCATCATCCCTTTCATGCTGATGACTTGGAGTCATTGATACAAAAAATCATCAACGATGATCCGCCCTCTTTGGATCAGTACGTTCCCGATTTGTTGCCGGGATTGCAGAGCGTCATCGATACCGCTTTGCAGAAAAAGGAAAAAACCCGTTATACCTCGGGTTCCGCTATGGCGATGGATATTGCCCGGCTCTACCCGGAATTACAGGTCTTACAGACCAGTATGGAGGTGGATGACGTTTTTCGCGCGGTCCGCAGCCTGGGATTTTTTGCCGAATTTGAAGACCAGGAACTAGTCGATCTGGTGCAAAGCTGCGAGAGTGAAGCGTACGAGGAAGGAATGGAGATTATACGCGAAGGCACTGTCATGGATTCCAGCTACATACTGTTCGAGGGGTACGTGGAACTCAAGAAAGGGAAGGCTCGCCTGGGGCGCTTGTCGCCGGGTTCCTGTTTCGGAGAAATGGGCTATCTCACCGGGATTCGCCGGACCGCGACGGTGAAGGCTGTCAGCAATTGCCAGGTGCTTAAACTCAACGCTACCCTGGTCGGGCGGCAGCCGGAGAAGATCCAACTGAAGCTCTCCGAGGCGTTTATCCGCGTGTTGGTACAGCGCCTGGAGCATACCACCCGGATCCTCACTTCCCTCCGGTAACGGGCAGGTCCGGGCTACGGCAGCTTACCGGGGTGGCACCGGCTCGATAAAGTGCTGGTAGATCGCAAGTAACTCGTCTACCGTAAAGGCGATGATAACCAGTTCCTGTCCGGGAAAGATCGTATCCGGGCCTGCACCCATTCGATCCTGCTCCAGGTTGTACACAAAGCTCTGTTGAACTTTATCATCAATGAGCTTGCCCAGGAACGAACTGGCGGCTCCCTCGCGCTCGTCAGCAGTGCGTGGGATATCCACTTGGTAGCGCTCCTGCGCAGCGCCGCGCTGAATGGCGATTCCTTTCCCGAAATTTTCCGTCAGTCCGTGATGGATGATGCCCCATAGTCCCTGAACGTCTTTCTTTTCCACGGTGCGCACGTAGAAAACGGTGTCTTCCGTGCCCTGGAGCCGGGAACCGAAGACTTCACTCAGGCTCATCTCCGATTTTCGATATTTCCCCTCCACGAGCTTGACCGTCTCATCCTCGGCCAGTTCTCCCGGGGTCAGGTGTTCCGGATATTCAACCATGAGCACCGTAGGCAAAGGCTCATCCATGCGCCCGGCGTATTCCGTTTCCAGCGTGCCCAGGGTCACCTCCACGACGTGGCCGCCGCGCAGGATGCGAATTTTTTGCTCCCGGTTTCCGCCGTAACGATCCAGCAACTGGCTCGGTGTGCGATACTCTACCTGCTCCCGTTCCCGAATGACCGTGATCGGGGTATCCGGTTTCATGCCGATCTGCTTCAGCAGGTCCCCCGCGGCAATTTCCTGGTAGCCGGGTTCTGCCCCGATGTAGATCTTTTGATCTCCGGTGACGAAGGAATCCGCGTTGCGGGCATCAAGCCACCCGTTCCGTTGGGTCAGATTTTCTATGTACTGCCTGGCGCTCGAGTCCGCCTGTGTCGCTGGTTCCGGCAATGGATCCGGAGCGACGCTTTCTCCTGCCCGGCGCAGGTTAAGAAAAAATACCAGTGCCAGAAACAGGGCACTCCCGGCCAGCAGCAGGAACCAACCCTGCTGGACCCGGCCATGTTGAGTGCCGCTGCGATCAGCCGGCGCCGGCGATATAGTTTTCCAACTGCTCAATTAGAAAATCTTTCTCTGAAATGATTTTTTGCGTTACGTCAATAATTGACAACATGCCGATTGCCTTTCCTACTTCAATGACCGGCAAGTGTCGGATATTGTTTTTGGACATGATCGCAAGGCATTCTTCCACGCTTTGCTCCGGGCGGGCGTAGATGATCTTGCTGGTCATAATTGTGCGCACCGGCGTTTCCCTGGAAGAGCGTTGCTTCAGGATAATTTTGCGCGTGTAATCTCGTTCGGAGATGATGCCCACAATGCGATCTTTTTCGGTAACCAGCAAGGCACCTGAATGAACTTGCGCCATCAACTCAATGGCATCGTATACCAGTGTGTCCGGAGACACACTGCGGAACTCTCTGCTGTTGGCGGCGAGCAGCTGACGCGCGTTTGTACTCATTACCTGCGGTTTCCTCCCGGACTTTCCTTTAAAGCAGCCATCAATTGGGTCTGGGCAGCAGGGTTGAAAAGACGTTCAACAGCCGGCGACCCTGTCTTAATTATAGCGGTTTCTGGCTTTTGGGTAAGCCGTCAGTGAAATCTGTTGATTTCCGGGAGTCTCCGGAGCAGGAGAAGTTGAGATGACGACACCCCCGAGCCCTTACGGGCCGTTGACCCGTGCGCAGCGGGAGTTGATCCGCCCGCCACACCATGACGGCGAGAGCCTGTTCCTCGCGGCCTGCAAGGACTGCCGGCAGGGCGTGCACTGCATCTACGCCGGCGAGCCCGGACGGGCGCTGGCGGTACTCTCCCGGCACTACGCCCCAGACGGAGTCTGGCGCTTGCCGTGGGAGCGGGACGACTGCGTGTTCCTGCTCCCCGGCCTGCACGAGTGCCTGCCGCTGCGTGCGCGGGGCGCGGTGGGCGGCGAGGGCCCGGTCGCCCACCGCGACCTGAACGAGACGATTGCGCAATGGTACGAGTATCGGTCGCTTCAGCATGTCTATCTGCTGCAATTTGACGGTTGGGCACACGCCGATGGCTGCCAGGAGGCGTGATGGGAAGCGCCCGGTCTCGGCCCCGGTGCGGCTGCCGCCGACAGCGAATGACGACCTACACTGAAGCGGGTCCGGCGCGGACGCTACAGGAGCGGGGGAATCAGCGGGCATGTTCCTGTTGGACCGGCTTGCGGTTTTCGTGGAGTGATGGGCGATGCCTGAAAAACAGCACGCCCTTGATTGCACGCTTATATTTTTCTGGCATGAGGCTCATTGTCTGCCCCCAAATGTTATTTTGAGTTTCATGTGTTTCTCGCGTTTGGCTATTTTAGCAAGTAGATACTCCATTGGCCTGTCACCTTTCACGCTATTGCAACGTCCGCATAACAGTTGGTCGTTTGCATAGTAATCACCGCCACGTTTGCCTTTCGGTATGATGTGGTCTATATGAAAATGGAAAGCGAAGCAGGGGGATGGAGGTGTCGGAGGCAAAGCGACTGTTGGCGAATACATCACTGACAAAGACCGCATTTGAGGACGTGCTCAGAAAAATGGCGTTACTGAAAATTATCTTGATCCCAGACAGGTTCACAGCCAACAGCCATGAAAGAATTCCTGCTTCATTGAAATAAACGTATCCACCTTCGTGGCAAGTTTGTGCCCGTATATTGGTGATGCCGCAAAAACCCGTCGTCCGGTGTCACGCACTTTTTGTACGACGGGGGTGAAATCACCGTCTGCGCTCACCAAATAGGCGACATCATATTGCTCTTCGTACGCCATGGAAACCATGTCGGTCGCAATCATCACATCCACCGCTTTCTCAATCCAAATTGTGGTTGCCACGGCTTGCGCGATCCGGGTTAACTCATTCACAATATTCGGCGGCAGATCTATATCATCCCGGTGCGGTAGAGCGGCCAGCCATTTCTGAAGTTTTTGATCCACTCTTTTTGCCGGGCGCATCTCCAGACGCCCCATAAAAACATTGATTTGAGGATCCTTCTCCAAGTGGGCAAGAAATTTGCGTTGATCCGCATAGAGCTTCTTGTCCCCTTGTTGCTGAACCTGGCCAACATAGTAGCGCGTCTCCACCCACTCTCGCGTACCGACTAATTTCCGGGAAAAAACCCGTAGTTAAAATCAGTGCTGCACGTCAATCCGATTTTGCGCATACCATGGTAAAAATTATTGCCGTCAATAAAAATAACAACCCTCTTACATCCCGGAACTCATAATAGTTCTTTATTTTAACCAAAAAAAACCCCGGTGTGTGCCTGGATTTTCACCAGAACAGACCCCGGGGGGATTAACGCCTTTCGAGCGCGATTAAAGTTTATCGCCCCAAACAACGGATAGTCAATACAATACCTGAAATCGAGGCCAGGACCGCCTTAGCGCCCAGGGGGGAGGAGCTTTGTTCCTGGATGCCGTCCCTGGATTGGATGGTACCCCGCCGTCTCATTATGCTCTCTGTCACTGATGCAGTGCAGTGGGACTCCGGTCGGGATTCCCGCTGAATAAAATACCGGTAAAGGCCGCTACGGGGTCGCTTTTGGGCTCCATTTTTCCGCTGCCTTTTTGTCGTGCCGCCAACGCTGCTGTTCCCCGTCTTTACGGTGCGTCCGGCACATTGCCAGCTTTTGCCGGCGCCGGAGCCTCTGCCTTCCGTTCCGGTCGCAGCCGCGGGCGCCCGAAGATGAGACGCCGGTCGAGCCGGCAGCGCAAGGCTGGCGCTATTCCCATTCCAGCTCTATGAACGCCTTGCTGACGTTGCGCGAGTGGTATTCATCGAACAACAGCCAGTCCTTGCCGGATGCAGACTGCGCCGCTTCCAGGACTTCTTCCATGAAGCCTCCCCGTGCAATCCATGCCCGCGTGTCTTCCAGCAGGAGCTGCAGGTAGGCGCGTTGCGCCGCTGCGGCGGATTTCCAGTCCGGTGCCGGTGCGCCGTGTCCCGGAACGAACTGCGTGGCCTCGATTCGCCCCAATTCCTCCATCACTGCCAGCCAGCCCTTGAGGCTGGCGTCAAACACCGGTACCCGCTCCCGAAACAGCAGGTCTCCGGTCCATAGGATCCCGCTCGCGGTATCCAATACGGTCAGGTCATTGTCGGTGTGTGCCGCCGGCCAGGCGCGCAGGAGCAGGGTGCGTCCGCCCAGGTCCAATTCCAATTGATCTTCCACCAGCCGGCCAGGTTCCGGAACCAGTTCGTCCGGCAACCTGGCCGGGTCCGTCAGCCCCAATTCCTCGGCAAAGCGTTCGCGGAAAAAGTCACGGCTGGCGGCCAGCGCTCCTTTCAGGTTTCGGTGTCCGACCACTACCGCCTCATCCGCAATAAAGGCCTGGTTGCCCAGTACGTGATCAAAATGCACGTGCGTGTTGATTACGTAGCAGATCGGTAATTTCGTATGTTCGCGGATCGTTTTCCGCAGCCGTTCACCGGCGGCAATGGAACCTCCGCTGTCGATCACCGCCACGCAACGCTCGCCCACCACGAACCCGACGTTGGCAATATCATCACGGTGTGCGGATTCCAGGGTCTCGTGCCTGCCCTGGTGCAGATAAACGCCGGACATCAGTTCCGTCACTTCCAATGCCGCCGATCCAGTCGCTAGCCCGGTCAGCCAAAGTGCCACGCAAACCCTTGCAATGCCCGATTTCATCCTCGCAGACATGCCCATTACCTTATACCGAACGGGTGCCCAAAGGTATAGTTCGTGGAATGATCGTGCGTCCATAATCGCGGTGTCCTGGTCTCACCCAGCCCGGGTCCGCAGCCTGGCAGGGGGTAAACGTCATTTTCAGCGCACTCAACGGGTTGACGCCTGGCTATGGTGCTGGCGAATGACGATGAAATGCGCCCCCGAGACGATTCGAACGTCCGACCCTTCGCTTCGTACCACTATGGCTTTCGCCACCGGCACCGGTGGTGCCGTTTGTGGTCTGGACTTTCTCTACACCGTAGGCAGATAAAGCCCGCAGGTGCTGCCCGTCAAGTCTCTGCACGTTCCGCAAATGCGGCTTCGCTCAGGATTGCCATCGGTCTCACGTAACGGAAAGCCGGTAAGGTTCCCCTGAATTTGAGCAGGTTCGCACTCGGTGTTTCCACCGGGGCGCCCAATCCTGAATCATTAGGAGGCGAATGCTCTATTCCAACTGAGCTACGGGGGCATCGTGGGAGAAATTATACCAGCAAGCCGTTTCCAATGGCACGTGTTCTGTGCCGCGAGCCGTAAAAACTTGCCATCCAGCGCTTCCCGGTAGATTGAATAGGTGCTAGGTCAGCAATGATTAAAATGCCTGTTTCCAACGCATTACCGGTAACTGTCGGTAACGGCTTGCGCAGCGCGAAGCGTTACCTTCACCGTCCTTTCGCTCCCCTGAACTGAGAATGATACGTACCTCAGGCGCGACTCCTTAATGCCCGTGTTCCTGGTAGCGGATTCCTGCCCTTGTCCGGGGAGGCCATGACCGGGAAGCCGATGTATTGCCATTTCTTACAGTCAACCGTCCCCGATGGAGGAACGGCTGCGTCTGGTGGAGCCGAGGGGAATCGAACCCCTGACCTCAGCAGTGCGATTGCTGCGCTCTGCCAACTGAGCTACGGCCCCTGCGGGGAAAAACGGAATTCTGCCCGGGGCAGGCACCCCGATCAACAGTTTACAGCAATCTTGCGCCGGCTGCGTGTTGCTGGTTCATTCAGTGTTCATCCGGGCTTTCCAGCGATTGCTTCTCGCCTGGCGGCACCAGGCAAGACCACCGGTTGCCACCGGTTGATTGGAGCCTGGACCCGAAGGCAAAGGAGCATTTCGTTTAACGGGAGCGCGCCAACTCGCCGCACGGAACAGGCGCGTCACTGCGAAGTGCAAGAGTATTGGGTATCAGTACAGCAGAAGCGGATCGCCCCGGCGCCCCGGGCCCGGCAAAACTGCCGCAGGAAAGCGGCGTCGCGGCGTTTGTGATCCCCGGCACTTCATGGTAGTCTGCCGGAGATGGTGCCGAGGAGAGGATTTGAACCTCCATGGGGTTGCCCCCACTAGCACCTGAAGCTAGCGCGTCTACCAGATTTCGCCACCTCGGCCTTTTTCCATGTCGGCAATTTTTCAGCCTGAATCCAACTTCAAACACTCTTTGTTTCCTGAACCCAGTCGGTCAGCTCGGTCAGCCGATCTTGCAAGAGGCGTGATCGCGGCAATCACAAACGGAAATCCTGCACGGTCCGTTAATCCATCAGGTCAGTACAGGCAGTGCAGGTAAGCGCCCAACTCTTTCGTTCGGGAAGAAGCAAGTCAGCGACCATCCAGTCTAACGACCTCGCTGGCAGATGTCAATGAAACCTAAAACACATGCGCGGGGAGAGTCCGCGACTGACGGTCCGCAGAGAGTTGAAATACCGGAGCGGGCGAGTATCTCTGCTTACCTGCAGCGCATTGAGCGGCCTTGCCGTCTGGAGGATATCTGCCAGGCCCTGCAAGTGCCCGCCCCGGCGGTTGTAGCCCTGGAGCGTCGATTGCGAGCGATGATCCGCGACGGGCAATTGATCTGCAACCGACGCCGGGAATATGGACTGGTGCAGCAGATGGATCTGATGATCGGGCATGTGATCGGACATCCGGACGGCTATGGCTTTGTGGCGCTCGAAGCCGGCGGGGAAGACTTGTTCCTGCCGCCCCGGCAGATGCGCTCCGTGCTGCACGGCGACCGAGTCGTAGTGCGTATTGCGCAGTCCAGGCGCAATAACCGGATCCAAGCCTATTTGGTGGAGGTTCTGGAGCGCGCTCATCAAAGCCTGGTGGGGCAGTATCTCGATGAGGCCGGTGTTGCCGTTGTGGTGCCGACTGATCGCCGCCTGCAGGATATAACAATACCGGGCGGGGAGGGAGGGGCCGCGGTGTCCGGCGACTACGTGAGCCTGGAGATCATCCGTCAACCCCAGGCACATCTGCCTCCTTTGGGCCGGGTGGTGGAGGTGTTGCGCGGTCGCTCGGATTATGAGCTGGCATTGACGCTGATCGTGCGTTCCCATGAGCTGCCGGAAAAATGGTCCGCGGAACTGCAGGCAGAGTTGGCGAAGTTGCCTGCCAGTGTGCTGGCCCGGGAGCATGAGCAGCGGGAGGACCTGCGCGACCTGGCCCTGCTGACTATCGACGGGGAGGATGCACGCGACTTCGATGACGCCGTCTATTGCGAGCGCGACGGGCGTGGCTGGCGTTTGCTGGTGGCCATTGCCGACGTCTCGCATTACGTGCGTCCCGGCACGGCACTTGATCACGAAGCGCGCCGGCGCGGCACTTCAGTTTATTTCCCGCGCTCGGTTATCCCCATGTTGCCGGAGCGGCTCAGCAACGATCTGTGTTCTTTGCTCCCGCGGCAGGATCGCTTGTGCCTTGCCTGCGAAATGCACGTTGACCAGGACGGTACGCTGCGCAGGAAGCGGTTTTTTTCCGCCCTGATGCGCTCGGAGGCGCGTCTCAGCTACCGGGAAGTGGCGGCGGTGATGGAGGATGAGGATGCCGGCCTGCGCCAGCGTTACCGCTCCCTGTTGCCTCATCTTTCCAATCTCTATGGGCTGTTTCATTGTCTGCACGAGAGTCGTTGCCGGCGGGGTCTCATTGATTTTGACACGCCGGAATACGCCTTTGATTTCAGTGCCGAGGATCGGGTATGCGCGGTGCGGTCGCAGCATCGCCGGCAGTCTCATCGCCTGATCGAGGAGTGTATGCTGCTGGCCAACGTGGCGGCCGCCGAACAGCTGCAGGAAAGTGGCCTGCCGGCCCTGTACCGGGTCCATGACTTCCCTGACGCGGATCGGTTGCAGGAACTGGGGAAATTTCTCGCCCGCCTGGGCCTGAAACTGCAAAAAGAGCACAAGTCACTGCAAACGGCCGACTATGCGCGTCTGTTGGAGCAGACCCGGCAGCGCGAGGAGCGGCACTTAATCCAGACCATGCTCCTGCGCAGCATGCCGCTGGCGGTCTATACCGGGGAGAATCGTGGCCATTTCGGCTTGGGCTTCAGTGCCTACACGCACTTTACCTCTCCCATTCGACGCTACCCGGACCTGTTGGTGCACCGCGCTTTGCGTCATTTGCTCGAAGGGAGCGCCTATTCCTATGATGCCCCCGCCGTGGCCGACCAGGGATCGCACTGTTCCGCCACCGAACGCCAGGCCGAGCAAGCGCAGCGCGAGATGAATCGCTGGTGCCTGTGTGATTACCTGTCCGATCGGATCGGAGAGGAGTTTTCCGGCGTGGTCAGCGGCGTATGCAGCTTTGGCCTGTTTGTAGAATTGAAGGGCGTTGGCATCGACGGGCTCGTGCACGTTACCTCGCTGCCCGGCGACTATTATCACCACGACGCAGCGCTACAGAGCCTGCGCGGGCGTCGTGATGGCCGCGTTTTTCAGTTGGCGCAGCATTTGCCCGTGCGCCTGCTGCGCGTGGATATGGAGCAGCGGCGCATCGATCTGGAGTTGATCCGGGAGCCTGACCCGGGCCGTCGTAGACGCCGTTGAGGCGGCAGACAACCCCGTCGCGGTTGCGGCTGGCGGGGTCGTTGCTGATGAGTCGCCTGGCTCCCGAGATTGACTCTTTTGAGCAGGCGGCTGTTAAGCAAGGCTGGCAGGTTTATACTGTAGCGTAGCGGTCAGCGTGGAATTTCCTCCTGGTGGCGGCTGGACTGCAAGGGGCACCGCGCCGGAGTAGCTCAGTTGGCAGAGCAACGCATTCGTAATGCGTAGGTCGGGGGTTCGAATCCCTTCTCCGGCACCAGGCATCAATGCACGCGTCCGGTTGCGGGGGGGTCGCGGGAGCCGCTGTTTGTGGACAAGTGCCGGTTGCGGTTCTTTGTTCTTGACGGATGTCCCCGATACAGGCAACCTTATTGGCCTGACTTTATTGGGAAACGTCAGGCGTGCCTGACGGGTCTGCATACGCTGAAAGAGAGGTTTTGGAAATGGCAGCAGAAGGAAGCGCACAGGCCATAGACGTGAAGTGGGCCTGCAAACTGGCACAGAAGTTACAGGCGACCGCACTCTCCCACCTGCACTTCGTTGTTGCCCGCCTGGCCTGCGGCGCACTCGGTGCCATCTTGCTGCTGTTCGCTCACCCGACGCTCAACATTTTGTCAACGTTGTGGCTGGTGTTGTTTTGGTTTCTCGATCACGCGCAGAAAGAGTTTGGCATCTTGCAGGATCGACCGGCCGAATTTGAAACTGCGCTGAATCGCTTTGGCGGCATGGCAGTCTGGCCCCTGGCTTTCTTGTGCCTGGGCATTGGTCAACTCTTGTCTTTCGGCCTGGTGACGCTCTTGCTCGGGTTCATAGCAAGCGCCTGTGCCGCCCTGATCCAGATTTTGCTCTATGCCCTGCACGAGGACATCAAAAAGAAGGAAAACACGGACAGGCAGATACTGCCCCGTCTGCGCAACTATGACCTGGCAGACTTGTTCTACTTGATGCCCCTCGTGGCCCTGTTGAACATTTTGGACCTGTTCCTGCTGTTCTCTACCATAGTGCTGCTACTCTTTCTCTCTCTGCTGCTGGTATATGCCTACAAGCGCCGGGTCTGGTTCTGAGCCGGTTTGGATTTTGGCCCCTGGCGCCTGGCCTGGGCGTTGCCGTCTTGCCGGTGGGACGTCTCGTGCGCGCCTTTCCTGCAATCAGCTCCGCGGGTTAGCGGACGGTGGCAGGCCGCAGGTGCTGGATGCGCGTCAGTGCCGGCGGATGGGAGTCGTGGAACGCTGAGTACCAGGCATCCGGCGTCAGCGTATTGGCGTTGTCCCGGTAGAGCTTGATCAGGGCCTGGCACAGTGACTGGACTGGAGCCTGGGACGCGGCAAAGTGATCGGCTTCGAACTCGTGGCAGCGCGACAGGAAGGAGAAAACGGGCTGCAGAAAAAACAGGAACAGCGGCATGGCGAGCGCGAACAGCGCCAGCGCCTGGTGACTGGAAGGTTGTTCAACGCCCAGGCCCAGGTAGAACCATGGCCGGTCGATCAGCCAGCCAAGCACGGCCATTCCGACCAGGCTGAGCACGGCGAGAATGAGCAACCGCTGTTTAATGTGATTGCACTTGAAGTGTCCGAGTTCATGGGCGATCACCGCCTCGATCTCTTCATGTTCCAGCTGCTCAACCAGCGTGTCGAAAAAAACGATGCGCTTGCTTGAGCCGAGCCCGGTAAAGTAAGCGTTTCCGTGGGTGGATCGGGCCGATCCATCCATCACGTATATGCCCCGGCTGGAAAAGCCGTTGCGGTCCAGCAGGCGCTCCAGGCGTTGCCGCAGCAGGTCGTCCTGCAGCGGCCGGAACTTGTTGAACAGCGGCGCAATGAAGCTCGGCCAGCACCAGGTCATGAAGAGGCTAAACAGGATCCAGACCCCCCATACGTGCAGCCACCACCACGGGTTGGAGTCGAGATCCTGCATCAACCATAGTAACAGGGCAAACAGCGGGGTACCGATGATCACGCCGATGAGCACTTGCTTGGCCAAGTCCCGGCAAAACAGCCCGGCAGAGCTGCGGTTGAAGCCGAAACGCTGTTCCAGGCGAAAGGTTCTGTACAGCGAGGGCGGCAATGCCAGCAGGGCATACAGCCCCCAGAAAAGAAGCAGAAAGCAGACTCCAGTCTGCAATGGCGGCCATTCCATCCGGCGCAGCCCCGCGTCCAGTGTTTGCAGCCCGCCGCCCAGCGTGAACAGCAGCAGCAGTCCTCCTGCCCACACCAGTTCGACCAGGTTCAGTTGAGTCTTGGCCCGGGTGTAATCGGCCGCTTTCTGGTGTGCACGTAGCGGAATGCGTTCATGGAATTCGCCCGGAACCTCGTCCCGATGCCGCTGAATGCAGCGCCGGTGGCGTTGCGTGAGAAATGCCTGTATGACCAGCTGCAGCGCCAGGGCCGCCAGTATGACCCAACTCCAGGCGTTCATAGTGCGCTCTGCCCTGGCGTGGTGTAGGCAGTGGCGGCAATCCGCCGGGCTTGCGGGTTACAATATCCGCGCGCACGCGCGCACTCCAATGGGGACAGAGGATGAATAAGCATGAGTGCTCCTAACGATAATCTAATCTGGATCGACTTGGAAATGACCGGACTGCATCCGCAGCGGGATTATATCATTGAGATAGCCACCATAGTGACGGATTCAGAACTGCGGGAATTGGCGCAGGGTCCGCACTTGGCCCTGTTCCAGCCGGAATCGGTGCTGCGGGGCATGGACGAGTGGAATACCCGCCAGCACAGCCAGTCCGGACTGTGGGACCGGGTACGGCAGAGCCAGGTGAGCCCGGCGCAGGCCGAGCAGCGCACGCTCGATTTTCTGCGCGATCACGTACCTCCCCAGTGTTCCCCGATGTGCGGTAACAGTATCTGCCAGGATCGGCGTTTTTTGTATCGGCTGATGCCGGAGTTGGAGCGCTATTTCCATTACCGCAACCTGGATGTAAGCACGATCAAGGAACTGTATCGGCGCTGGGTCGTCGGAGGGCCTGAGTTTGTGAAAGAGTCCTCGCATTTGGCTTTGCAGGATATCCGCGATTCTATCCAGGAGTTACAGTTCTACCGCGAGCATTTCTTTCTCCCCCGGATCGGTACGTGATCCTTACCGGCAGCACTCTGCCGCGGCCCCTGTACAGCGCCGCCCAGTCGCGTCAACTGGACCAGGTCGCCATTGAGGAATTCGGCGTTTCTGGCCTGTGCCTGATGGAGCGCGCCGGTCGCGCCGCCTACCAGTTGCTGTGGGCCCGCTGGCCGCGGGCGCGGCGGTTGGTCGTGGTCTGCGGCCGCGGCAACAATGGTGGCGATGGCCTGGTGCTGGCGCGGCTGGCTCACCGGGACGGGTTCCGGGTGCGGGTGCTGCGCCCGGCGCAGTTTCCTCCCTGTTCGGGCGCTGCCGCGCGCGTGCAGCAACGCCTGCGGCAGGCTGGCCTGGAGCTGGAGGATTTTAGCCCGGAACGGTTTGCCGACGCCGAGGTGCTGGTGGATGCGCTGTTGGGCACAGGTCTGGACCGTGCTCCGGAGGGAGCATTGCGTACCGCCATCGATGCACTCAATGCCCAGGCCGCTCCGGTATTGTCTCTGGATCTGCCGACTGGACTGCACGCCGACACCGGGTGCGTCCTGGGCCGCGCGGTATACGCACAAGCCACGCTGAGTTTTCTCTCTGTTAAGCAGGGCCAGGTTACCGGGGCCGGTCCGCGCTGCTGCGGGGAGCTGTATTTCTGCGACCTGGGTCTGCCGCCGACACTGTTCCAGCGTCTGCCTGCGGCAGTGCAGCGCATGGCGTTGCAACACTTGGAATTTTTGCTGCCTCCCCGGCCCCGCGACGCGCACAAGGGGAAATTTGGCCATGTATTGGTCGTGGGGGCTGATCAGGGCTTTGTCGGCGCCGGCCGGCTGGCGGCCGGCGCGGCGGCGCGCAGCGGCGCCGGACTGGTAAGCCTGGCTACCCGGGCACCTGCCGCGGCAGCGGCATGCCCGGCGGAGATCATGGTGCACCTGGTTACGCAGGGCCGGGCCCTGGCACCGTTGTTGGCACAGGCTTCCGTGCTCGCGGTGGGACCGGGGCTGGGCCGTTCGGATTGGGCCTTGGATCTGCTGGGACGGGTGTTAGACAGTCCGTTGCCGCAAGTGCTTGATGCTGACGCGCTCAACTTGCTGGCACTGGAGCCGCGGCGCACTGAGCACGGTATCCTCAGCCCGCATCCGGGCGAAGCGGCGCGCCTGCTGCAATGCTCCGTCGCTGACGTGCAGGCCGATCGCCTGTCCGCGGTGCGGGCACTTTGGGAGCGTTACGGGGGCGTGATCGTACTGAAGGGAGCGGGTACCCTGGTATGCGACTCGACCGGGACGGATTTGGCGGACGCGGGCAATCCCGGCCTGGCGACCGGCGGCATGGGCGATGTGCTGACCGGGGTGATGGCGGGTCTGTGGGCGCAAGGCATGAGCGCGGGCGAGGCCGCCCGGCTCGGTGTCTGTCTGCATGCCGCCGCCGGCGATGCAGCGGCCGCCCAGGAAGGTGAACGCGGCCTGCAGGCCGCTGATCTGATGCCGTGGCTGCAGCGCCTGGCGAACCCCTGAGGCGCCGCTCGCCCATGGCTCGGGCAAGGGCCCCGGCATCGGAGAGGGAGCGATGCAGCGGCGCGAATCCCCGGTGGCAAAGCGTGCCGCTGCCCCGGGCCGAGCGGCTGCGGGCGGGGCCGCGATTTAGATGAACGGCGCAGAGCCTTCAGCGCATTGATGCGCGCCTGGTGAGCCCTGATGGTGGCTGTCGAAATGAATATCGTCGGTGCCGAGGGAATGCAGCCCTTGGGTAGCGCGTTGGCCGCTGCCTGCGCCGCTGGACAGAGCATACATTTGCAGGGCGCGCTGGGCAGCGGTAAAACCACGCTGGTGCGCGGCATTTTGCATGCCCTGGGATATCGGGACCGGGTCCCGAGCCCCAGCTACGCGCTGATCGAGAGTTATCCGTTGTCCCCTTTTCCGGTGCATCACCTGGACCTCTATCGGCTGAGCACGGCTTCTTCCTGCTCGGAATCCGCCCTGCGCCCGGAGCTGGAATGCTTGGGCATACGCGACTATTTCGACGGCAGCGCTCTTTGTCTGGTGGAATGGCCTGGGCGGGCGGCGGCGCTGTTGCCTGCGCCGGAACTGCAAATCCGGCTGGAATGGGCCAAATCCGGGCGGGCACGCCGGGTGCGGCTGTCGTCGGTAGCGGAAGGAGGCCAAAAACTATTGGCTTCTGCGGAAAAATTTGCTAGACTAAATAATCTCATATAGAGAAGTAATAAAGTTTTACATTAAGGATTACATGGAACTTTCAGATATGCAGGTATTCCTGCGGGCAAGCTTCGCGGTCCCGGCGCCGTGCCGGGCCGCTCGCCGTCTGCTGCTGCCGTTGGGGTTGTTGCTCATAGTCAGCGCGCCGACCGCTACCGCAGGGAGCATTGAAGGCCTGCGTACCTGGGCGGCGCCCGACCATTCTCGGGTCGTGCTGGATCTGTCCGAGCCGGTGAAATACCAGGTCTTTTCCCTGGAGAATCCGCATCGCCTGGTGGTGGACATTGAGCAATCCCGCCTGCAGGGCAAAATTCCCAGTCTGCAGGCGCATGATAAATATCTGCGCGGGATTCGCAGCGGCGTGCGCAAGGGCACGGGGCTGCGGATGGTACTGGATTTGAAGCAGGCGGCGCGGCCGCGCCACTTCCTGCTTGAGCCATACCAGAAATATGGTTATCGCCTCGTGATCGATCTGTATCCGAAAGAGCAGAAGAAAAGTGCGCCCCGGTCGGAAAAACCGCGCAAAATCGTTCATCGCGCCCCGGTCCCGGTGCCTCGCCCGCGCGATGTGACCATCGCCATCGATGCCGGGCACGGCGGAGATGATCCGGGTGCGCACGGACCCGCGGGCAGTCGGGAGAAGGATATCGTGCTACAGATCAGTAAGCATTTGGCCAAGCTGATCGGAAAAGAACCGGGCATGCAGGCGCTGCTATTGCGCGAGGGAGACTACTACCTGAAGTTGGGTACCCGCGTGGCGAAGGCGCGGGCGCAAAAAGCGGACTTATTTCTCTCCATCCATGCCGATGCCTTTGAAGACCCGCGCATACGTGGTTCCTCGGTATACGTGCTCTCGCGCAAGGGAGCAAGCAGCGCGCAGGCACGCATATTGGCGGACCAGGAAAATGCGGCAGACCTGATCGGTGGAGTCACCTTGTCCGGCAAGGACAACCTGTTGGCCTCGGTATTGGTGGACCTGTCACAAACGGCCGCACTGGAAGCGAGTATCGATGCCGCTCAGCAGATACTGAACGAATTTAACCAGGTCGGCAAGATCCGTAAGCGCCCGCTGGAGTCAGCCAATTTTATGGTGTTGCGTGCCCCGGACGTGCCTTCCATCCTGATCGAGACCGGCTATCTGACCAATCCGGAAGAGGAAAAGCGCCTGCGCTCTGCCGATTACCAGCAGCAGCTGGCTGGTGCGATGCTGCGAGGCATACGCGCCTACTTCAAGCGGCGCGCACCGGAAGGCACTTGGCTGGCAAGCAAGCACAAAACCGTCAGCCAGAACTGAGCGCCACCACCCGTGCCCACCGGGCATGCTGCCGCCACCCCGCGTCTTTACCAGGGTGCAGAGTCCGCCTCGTGCCTGCGTCCTTGGCCGAGCCAAGCTGAAGCGGCGCCCGAGGCGCACAGGGCGGTTACAATCGGCTATTCTGACCGGGTGATCCGTATTCGCTGCCGCCATGGATGGGACTGCTGAGTCTTGGCCCGCACGGCCTTCCTTGCTCCATAAGGCCGGCCGACCGCAATGAATACACATACCGTCATTGAAGCAGACCGCGTTAACAAGTACTACGGTGCGACGCGTGTTGTCCGGGACATAAGTTTCCGCATCCAGCGCGGTCAAGTGAGCGCGTTGCTGGGCTCCAACGGTGCCGGCAAGACCACAATCCTGGCGATCCTGCTAGGCCTGGTGACGCCGAGCAGCGGTCAAGTGCAGATTCTGGGCGAGGACATGCTGCGCCATCGCTACCGGGTGCTGCCCAGGATGAATTTCTTCTCTCCCTACGTGGATCTGCCGCGGCGGTTGCGGGTACGGGAGAACCTGGAGATTTACGCCCGCTTATACGGAATATGGCGCCCCCGGCGCCGGATCAGCGATCTGAGTGCGCAACTGGGCTGCGAGGAGCTGCTGCCGCGGATCTACGGCACCCTGTCGGCCGGGCAGAAGACCCGGGTCGCGCTGGTCAAAGCGCTGCTCAATGAACCGGAACTGCTGTTGCTTGATGAGCCTACCGCCTCGCTGGACCCGGACGCGGCGGAGCACGTCCGGAGTTGTCTTTTGCAATATACCGAGTCCCGGCAAGCCACCATCCTGCTGGCCTCACACAACATGCCGGAGGTGGAGCGCATTTGCCAGCACGTGCTCATCATGCGGGACGGACGCATCTTTGATTCCGGCTCTCCCGCGGAGTTGATCCAGCGTCATGGCCATCAGGACCTGGAGCAGACCTTTCTGCAGCTGGTACGGCGAGACCTGGAACCATGAGCCCGCGTTGGATGAGCCTGTATCGGATCTATGCCATCGTGCTGCGTTACCTGTACCTGCTGTTCGGCTCCTGGCCGCGCCTGCTGGAGCAGGCCTACTGGCCTACCGTGCAGATGATTATTTGGGGATTTATCACACTGTTCCTGGCCGAGCACAGCACATGGGTCGCACAGGCCGGAGGAATTTTCCTGTCTGCGGTGTTGTTATGGGACGTGCTGTTTCGCTCGCAGCTCGGTGTCTCCGTGCCCTTCATGGAAGAGATGTTCGCGCGCAACCTGACGCAGCTTTTTACCACTCCGCTGCGCGTCAGCGAGTTCTTGATTGCCCTGATGAGCATTAGCTTACTGCGTACCCTGCTGGGAGTGGGATGTGCCGCACTGCTGGCCATTCCTTTGTATCAGGTGTCCGTATTTGAATTGGGTTGGCCGCTGCTGGCTTTCTTCAGTAACCTGCTCGTGTTTGGCTGGTCGATCGGCCTGATGATGTGTGCCCTGCTGCTGCGTTTCGGTTTGGGCGTCGAGAGCTTGGCCTGGGCGTCGATCTTTGCCCTGGCACCGATCAGCGGAATCTATTATCCGCTTTCGACGCTGCCGCAGTGGCTGCTGCTGCCCGCGCTGATGCTGCCTTCCAGCCATGTTTTTGAGGGCATGCGCCTGGTCTTGTTGCAGGGCGTCTTCGATCCGGTCCGCCTGGGCAACGCGATCGTGCTGAACATGATCTTCGTGCTGCTTGGCATCGTGGCTTTTCTGGCGGCATTTCGGGTAGCTCGCGCCCAGGGGCTGTTGCTGCGCATAGGAGAATAGCTCCCCGGGAGGATGAGCCGAAGACCGTACCGCGCCGGCGGGCATGGGGCACCCGCCGGCGCGGTACGGTGCAGTCAATAGCGCCCGCTGCCGCCGCTGGTCGTGCACGAAATGTGGGGTGCTCATCGGAGCCCACGCCGGCCTCGGCGTGCGGGGCCGGGCACGGGCTCCCTCCCCTGGTGGACTTCGTTTGCCTCTGCCTGGAGGGCACCTGGGGTCGCACGCCCCTGCAGGCATGATGCCGGCAGCCCTGGCCCGGCTCCCAGCGCCTGCCGACGGGTGGCAACGGAGCCCCTGCCGCAACCCGCCGGGGAGGACCTGTGTGCCGTGCGTACTGCCTCCTTGGCGATCGAGAACGCCCGAACAGCCGGCCCGCGCACCCCGGCACAAACCGGAGGCTACCTTATGGGGAGCCGGGGCTCTAAAGGCGTGCCCGGAACCCGTGTCTCTTTCAGGCACCACACATTTCGTGAACGGCTGGCTGCCGCCGCGGGTCGCGGGTGCAATGCTTCCGGGGCGGGCGTGGCGCCGGCTGGCGGTCCAGCGGTGCCCGACCGGGCTTTAGTCGGTTACTGTCTCCGGGCGCTCCCGGCCGCAGCGCCAGCAGTGAGAAAACGGACCCTCGAGCTGCTCCTGGCAGCCGGCACAGGTCCAGGGCTCGCCGGGATGCTGCTGTTGCTGATGGAACGCATCGAGCAGGCGCTGGGCGCGCCCATAGTCCGCTTCATTGTGCAGCCAGACTTCCGGGCCGCATTCCAGCGCCGGGAGTTCTCCCAGGGCACCCGCCAGGTTTTCATGCAGCAGCAGGCAGGGAATACCATTGGACTCGAGCAGGTTGAGCACGTGACCGGCGCTGACAATGTGTTCGGCGCTGTAGATCTTTTTCATGATCGGCACATTCCGTTACTGTGCGTGCGGGTACGGTGCCTGTTGTGCCGGCGGGTCTTGCGGGGCAGCGGAGACCGGGGCGTCTGCGCGCCCGAGCAGGATCCAGAACGTGCAAAAAGCGGCCAGTAAGAAACTGAGCAAGGCCAGGATCAGGATGGAGCGCTGGCGTCGGTAGAGTTGCTTCAACGCCTCAAGTAGCATCTGGTTTTGTTTTACCAGCTCTTCATTCAACGCCGCCACGTCGAGGTTCCCGGTGGCGCCGGCCTCCTGCCACTTCCCTTCCCAGACATGGTCCGGCGTTGCTTGCACTCCTTCCGGGTTGCTGCCGTGCATCAGCCCTTTGCCGCGTAGCAGGTTCAGGATCTCCCGCAGGCCGCCGAGCAGCGTGAGCAATACGCGAATGCTGCGGAACCAACCCAACATCGGTGTGTTTAGCGCCGCCGCGTGCCGGCACGCAATCGCCCGGTGTATGGTTTTTTTGTCGGGGTTGCGATACTATGGATCATCTCGTTTTCATTTCAGTCTGCCGGCTCTTCAGGTCCGGTAACTTAACCTTCTTATCGGATTTGCGCAACCAGGGATCACCAGGGGTCGGAAGGGTCTTACAATGTCTGTTTACTCGTCTATTCAGCAGCTGAGGCAGTTTATTGCACAGTATATCATCGGCCAGGAAACCTTAATCAGCCGTTTGCTGATTGCGCTGCTGGCAGATGGACATCTGCTGGTGGAGGGTGCGCCGGGATTAGCCAAGACGCGCGCCATTAAGGTCTTGTGCCAGGGCCTGGAGGGAAACTTTCACCGCATCCAGTTTACTCCGGACCTGCTGCCCGCGGACCTGACCGGCACCGAGGTCTATCGGCCCCAGGACGGCAGCTTCCGTTTTCAGCAAGGTCCGCTGTTTCACAATTTGATCCTGGCCGATGAGATTAACCGGGCACCGGCGAAGGTACAGTCCGCGTTGCTCGAAGCGATGGCAGAGCGGCAAATTACAGTCGGGCGTCAAACCTACCACCTGCCGAAACTATTCCTGGTAATGGCGACTCAGAACCCGATCGAACAGGAGGGCACGTACCCTCTGCCGGAGGCGCAACTAGACCGTTTCCTGATGCACGTGCGCGTCGGCTACCCGGAGAGTACGCAGGAGCGCTCTATCCTGCACCTGGCGCGGGCGGAAGCGTACAACGGCTCAGCCGACGCCATTCCCGCGCCGCAGGCAAGCGCCGTCACGCCGGTCAATCCACTCCCGAATGCGTCCCCGGCCCTGGTGCCGGCGCAGCCGGCGGCCCAGGTGCTCAGCCAGGAGTTGCTCTGGCGGGCCCGCCGGGAAGTGCTGGAGATGCACATGGAGCAGAGCCTGGAGGAATACCTGGTACAGTTGGTGCTGGCAACCCGCCAACCCGATGCCTATGGCAAAGAACTGGGGGATTGGATTCAATACGGCTGCAGTCCGCGAGCGACCATTATGATGGACCGTTGTGCCCGCGCCCATGCCTGGCTGCAGAACAGGGATTACGTGGCGCCGGAGGATATACAGGCAATCGCCTGTGAGGTCATGCGCCATCGGCTGATTTTAAATTACGAGGCGGAAGCAGAGGGGATCGATCCGGATCACGTCATTCGCGAGCTGTTAAAGCACGTGGCGATTCCCTGATCGTCGCCGACCGTGATTCATCCGCGCGCCTTACCCGAGGGTTCCTTGCCGGTGCCGTACGCGAACCCGACCCGGGTCGAGCTGGAGGAACTGGTGCAACTCAACCGCGCTGCCGCCGATTTGCGGCTCTCTGCCAGTCGGGTGTACGGTCAGACCGGCGGCACCTTTCTCTCTGCGCTGCGCGGGCGCGGCATGGAGTATGACGAGTCGCGCCCGTACCTGCCCGGCGATGACGCGCGTTACTTGGATTGGCGGGTTACTGCCCGCAGCGGTCGCCCGCACACGAAGATTTTCCGCGAAGAGAGGGAGCGCCCGGTCTTTGTGTGGCTGGATTTGCGCGCCTCGATGCGCTTTGCCACCCGCGGCGCCTACAAGGCGGTATTGGCCGCACGGGCGGCGGCCTTGATCGCCTGGGCGGCTTACCGGCACGGTGACCGCCTGGGGGCGGTGATTTTTGCAGAGAACACACATCAGGAATTTCGTCCGCAGCGCGGACGCCCCGCGGTGCTGCAACTGCTCTACTGCCTGGCGCGGCATCCGGTCTGGGAACAGCGCTTGCCTCCGGCCTCCGGGACCGATACCGCTGATAGATCGTTGCTTCGCCTGGCTCGCCTGGTGCATTCCGGCAGTTTGCTGTTTCTGCTCAGCGATTTCCGCGGTCTCGATCTACTGCCCGGTTCACGCTTGGGCCGCCTGGGGCGGCATAGCGACGCAGTGTTGTTTCATTTCTGGGATCCCATTGAGCGGGAGTTGCCGGCTCCGGGCGGCTACCGGATGGGCGATGGTCGCCACCTGCTGGAGTTGGACGTTTCCGCGGACGCAGCCGTGGCGGCGGAATATCGGCACCGCTGGCAGCGGCGCCATGCGCAATTGCAGCGCATTGCCCAGGGCAGTCACGTACAGTTGCTGGAATGCTCCACGATGACGGATCCATTGTTTGTGTTGCGTCATGAATTGACTCGCAAGGTCAAACGGAGCGCCCATTTATGAACGGGCGCTTGCGTTAGCGTCGTCTTGCCCAAACGCAGCTCCATCTTTTGACTGGTTCTCGCTGTTAGTAAAATATCCGGGTATGTACAGAGACATTTTTTCATGGACGGCCTGCCTCCGGTATTCGTCCGCCGGTGCGGTCACAACGGGTACGGCTGCGTCCTGGCTGACCCCGGCCTGCCGATGCCGGCCGCGTGCCGTTAACGGTGCGTCGCGCACGGCAGGTTTCCATCTGCCGCGACCGCCGCGCAAACCTGGATGAATACGGTGCTGGAAGGGCTGCGTGACATCCATCTGCCGGCACCGGTCTCCTGGTGGCCGCCGGCCCCGGGCTGGTGGTTCCTGCTGGCTTTGTTGGTGCTGCTGTCCGGAGCCGGCTGGTTCCTGCGCGGGCGGATTTTTCGCGCCACGCGGCGGGTCCGGGTATGCCGCGCCGCGTGGCGTGAGTTGCAGGCGCTGCAGGCTGCTTATGCCGCCCGGGGAGACGCCCGGCGCCTGGTAGGAGAGTTGTCGGTTTGGTTGCGGCGGGTTTCACTCAGTCTGCGACCGCGCCCGGAAGTTGCGGGCTTGATCGGCGCCGCCTGGCTGGAAGAGCTGGATCGTTGCCTGCCGGAGCGGCCGTTCAGCAGCGGCATAGGCAGGGTCTTCACGCACGCGCCGTACGCCGCCGACGCGCCCCCGAACGCGCAGGCTTTACTGCGCCTGTGCCGGCGTTGGCTGCAGGCGCAGCGGCGCTGGTGAACGGCGTAATAGAGTTTGCCTGGCCCTGGGCATGGTTGGCGCTGCCTTTGCCCTGGCTGGTGCGCCAGCTGATGCGCCCGGCGCGCACCGGAGAAGCCGCACTGTGGGTTCCTTTTATGCAGGACTTCCAGGGTTTGAGCGGTCGCCGCCGCATGCCGTACGGCATGCAAGGCTACTTGTGGTTGGCGATCCTGGCCTGGCTGCTGTTGCTGACTGCCGTCTCCCGCCCGCAGTGGCTGGACGAGGAGGAGCGCTTGCCGATCACTGGGCGCAATATGATGTTGGCGGTGGATCTGTCGCTCAGCATGCGGGAGAATGACATGGTTCTGGCCGGATGGGGCCGGGTGAATCGGCTTACGATGATCAAGTACGTGGCGGGAAAATTCATTGAACGGCGCAAGGGCGATCGGATCGGCCTGATTTTATTCGGCGACCGGCCCTATTTGCAGGCGCCGCTGACCTTCGATCTGGCTACGGTTCACACTCTGCTGGAAGAGGCGGAGATCGGCTTTCTGGGCAAGAGCACCGCGATCGGCGATGCCATCGGCCTGGCCATCAGGCATCTGCGCGATAGTACCGGGGAGCACGTGTTGATCCTGCTGACTGACGGCGCCAACACCTCTGGAGAAATGCAGCCGTTGCCGGCGGCCCGGTACGCGGCGCAGGCGGGATTGAAGATCTACACCATCGGGGTGGGAGCCGATGAGAAAATCATATCCAGCTTGTTTGGGCGCCGCCGCGTCAATCCCTCCAGGGATCTGGATGAGCAGACACTGCAGCAGGTGGCGGAACTGACCGGTGGCCGTTATTTTCGTGCCCGCAACAGCCAGGAACTGGAGCAGATCTACCTCTTGCTGAACACTCTGGAGCCGGCATCCGTCGATTTGCCTGGCTTTCGTCCTCAAACCGCGTTGTTTTTCTGGCCTTTGAGCCTGGCGCTTGTGATCGTGGCCGCTTTGCTGTGGTGCGCGGTTCCGACCGCAGGCAGCCGCTCGGGTGCCACCTGATGTTCCCGGAGGATTTTCACTTGCTCCGTCCCGTCAGCCTGTTGCTGCTGCTGCCGTTTGCCTGGCTGTTTTGGCGCTTGTTACGCTCCAGGCTGTCCCGCCGCAGCTGGGCTGCCGTTTGCGACCCGGAACTGCTGCCCGGACTGTTGTTGTCTGCCGGCACCGGCGGGCGCCGCGGGCACCGGCTGGTGCTGCTCGGCTTAGCAGGGCTGTTGGCCATTTTTGCCCTCGCGGGGCCCGCCTGGGAGCGTTTGCCGCAGCCGTTATTTCGCGATCAGCCGGCACTGGTGATCGTGCTGGAAATGGCAGAATCCATGTCCGTTGCCGATCTGGCGCCGAACCGCCTGGCCCGGGCCCGCTTCAAAATCACCGATCTGCTGGATCAGAGTGCAGGCCGGCAAATTGCGCTGATTGCCTATGCGGGGCACCCTTTCGTCGTCAGCCCGCTGACCGATGACGTGGAAAATATCCGCTCCCAGCTTGAATCATTGGAGCCCGCGATCATGCCGGTACCGGGCAGTCGGGCTGATCGGGCCCTGAGACTCGCGGCGGAGCGATTGCGCGAGGCCGGTTATCATCGGGGGGACGTGCTGTTGATCAGCGATGGCCTGGAGCCCGTCGGCGCGGCGCTGCGCGAAGCGGTTTACTTGTACCAGGAGGGGTACCGGGTTTCTGCGCTGGGCGTGGGCACGAGTGCGGGCGCCCCGGTCCCCGGCACCGATGGACGCTATCTGAAGGATGCCTCCGGTTCGATACTGATCGCTGCATTGGAACGCCAGGGTCTGCAGCGCCTGGCGGAGGCGGGTGGCGGGCTTTACAGCGACCTGCAGGCCGACTCCTCGGATTTGCGGGCATTGCTGCAGGACTTTGGCATGGAAGCCGGAATCTCCTCCCGGGCGGAGCAGGGCACGGAGCGCCTGGTCGATCGGTGGCAGGATCGGGGACCCTGGTTTTTATTGCCCTTGCTGCCGCTGGCGGCTTTTGCTTTCAGGCGCGGCTATCCCTTGTGGATGCTGGCAGGCTTGTTGATTTGGCCGCTGTCGGCACCCGCGGCCCCCTGGGAAGCATTATGGTTGCGTCCGGATCAGCGCGGGCAGCGCCTGTTCGAGCAAGGGCAGCCTGGGCAAGCGGCCGAGCAGTTTGAGAATCCGCTCTGGAAAGCGGCGGCTTACTACCGGGCCGGGCGCTACGAGGAAGTCGTGCAGTTGCTGCAAGGGCGCCCGGAAGCGCTGGCCCGTTACCTGCAGGGCAACGCGCTGGCGCAGCTGGGCCGTTATGCAGAGGCCCTGGCGGCCTACGACCGCGCCCTGGAGACGAGTCCGGAGGATGAGGACCTGCTGCATAATCGCGCCCTGGTCGCGGATTTACTGCGGCGCCAGGAGCAGGAGGCACGGGAGCAGGCGGCTGATGCGGAGCGCGGGCAGCCGGGAGAAAGCGCCGCTCAGGCCGGACAGGAGAGCGCCGGACAGGCCGGGCAGGAGAGTGCCGGACAGGAGAGCGCTGGACAGGCCGGGCAGGAGAGCGCCGGACAGGCCGGGCAGGAGAGTGCCGGACAGGAGAGCGCTGGACAGGCCGGGCAGGAGAGCGCCGGACAGGCCGGACAGGAGAGTGCCGGACAGGCCGGGCAGGAGAGTGCTGCTCAGGCCGGACAGGAGAGTGCCGCCGGGCAGCCGGGAGAGACCGGGAGCCAGCTCCTGCAGCAGGGAGAGGAGGCGCCTGCGCCGCAAGGCGGGCCGCAAAACTCAGCCCCGGAGGCTGCCTCGCTGGCGCCGCGACCGGAAGATCGGGCCGGCGCTGAGGAGGGCGCACAGCAGCGGGACGAAGGAGCGTTGGAAGGCGGCGCAGTCTCTCCGGCGACCCGGCAGGAGGTCTATACGAGCGGCGATCTCGACCCGGAGGCGGCGGCCCGGCAGCGGGAGTCGCAGATTGCGGTGGATGCCTGGCTGCGCAAAATTCCAGAGAACTCCGGAGCATTTTTGCGCCGCAAATTTTTGCGCCAGTACCGCAATGATCCCCAGGACGGGGAAGAGCGTGATGAGCGCTAGCCGGTTCAAGCCGGTTGTCTTCTTGCGGACATTGCTGGGCTGGGCCTGGCTGTGGCTGGCACCGTTGCCGCTTTGTTGGGCGGGCGAGATCGACGTGCGGGTGGATCGAGAGAATATTCGGGTCGGTGAAAGTTTTACCGCGAACTTCCAAAGCGGTAGCAAGTGGATTACGGATGAGCCCGACTTCTCCCCGCTGCAGCGCGATTTTGAAGTGCGGGGCATACGCCGCAGCCAGACCTTTCGCCTGCAGGGCGGTCAAAGCGTGCAGGAAAACCGTTGGCAGGTAACACTCATTCCGCGCCGTGCCGGGATCTTGTTGATCCCCCCAATATATTTCGGCAATGACCGCACGCCGGAACGTGCCGTTCAAGTGCTGCAGCCTTTGGAGCCAGAGCCGGGCAGCCAGGGCAAGGTCTTTGTTGAAGTACAAGCCGAACCGCTCGATCCCTACGTGCAGGCCCCGGTGCTGTACACGGTGCGCCTGTTTCGGGCCCTGCAGCTGGGTAACGCCAACCTGAGCGATCCAAAGGCGTTAAGCGGGGATCTGCGGGTGGAGAAATTGGACGCTTCGGATTACAAAAAGAACTTGCAGGGAATACCCTACCGGGTGGACGAATTGCGCTACATGTTGATACCGCAGGCCAGCGGTACGATGGAAGTGGCACCGATCGAATTTACAGGCAAGCAGGGCCGGGGGCGCCAGTTTGTATTCGATTTTGGCCAGGGCGGTTTGTCGCCGCTGGGCGCGGACGCGCGCCTGGTGGTGCGTCGTTCTGACCCGATCACTCTGCAGGTGCGAGCGATCCCGGCGCAGTTTCCCGCGGGTGCGCACTGGATGCCGGCCTATGCGCTGAGCCTGGATGCCTCCTGGGCTCAGCAGCCACCGCAGTTCCGCGCCGGCGAACCGAGCACCCGCATTTTTCGCATCGAGGCCAGGGGGCTGTATGCCAGTCAGCTGGTCCTGCCGGAATGGCAGTTGCCGGAAGGTCTGCGCTCTTACTCTGATCAACCGAAGTTGGAGGATGCTCCTTCTCAGCTGGGGGTGCGCTCCGTTCGCGAGGATCGTCTGGCCCTGATTCCGCAACGCCCCGACCGCTACACGCTGCCGGCCCTGGAAGTGCCTTGGTGGAATCTGCAGACGGACCAACTCGAGTATGCCCGTGTGCCCGAGCAGCAGATCCAGGTGCAGGCCGCGGCCGCGGTGCCAACGGCGGGGGCACTGGAGCGCGGTGCCGACCTTACCGCGGCCGCCGCGCCGCCGGTCGACGTCAGCGCGCCGGAGCCGGGCCGGACTGCCGCTTATATTCCCGTGCCGGGTTATCCGGGTTATCTATGGATGCTGATTGCAGCCTTGACCGCGGCTTGGCTGCTGACGTTATGGGCCTGGTATCGTGCCCGTGTGCGCCTGCGGCCCGACCCGTCGGCGCCCATTTCTGCCGCAATCATGGCCCGCTTGCGCAGCGCCCGCTCCCAACTGCGCCTGGCCTGCCTGAGCGCACAAGCGGACGCGGCTCACCATGCTTTATTGGACTGGGCGCGCCAGCGCTGGCCTGGGGACCCGCCGCTCAACCTGCACCAGCTGGGCCGGCGCTGCCCGTCGCTGCGGGACGAGCTGGAAGCATTGGACCGGGCGCGGTACCGATCGGATATCGATTGGAAACGCGGTCAGCCGCTATGGCAGGCATTCTGCCAGGCATCGGTCTCGAACGCCGGGCAGTCCCGTGCGGCTGCGTCCAGGCTGAGCCTGCAACTGCTGCACCGGCTCTGATCCGCGGCTCGGACGCGGCTGGCGGCGTTGCGGGCAAGGGCTCTGTGCGTCCCGTTCGGGCCTCAACGGTAGCCGGTCGCGATGACGCACGGGCGGGATCGGAGGCTGATCGCGGGATTGCGCCGGCGGGTTTGAATCGGTGTCCCGTCAGCGCGGGTCCGGTCGACGAAAGCGCAGGGTACTCCGATCACTCTCTCCGATCGCGGCGTATTTGTCCCGCTCCCGGTCTTCCAGGCGGAACGTGGGAGGCAAGGTCCAGACGCCTTCAGGATGATCCCGGGTGTCCAGGGGATTAGCGTTAATCTCAGAGCGTTCCTCCAGTATGAACCCGGCCTGCTCGACCAGTTGGACCAGGTAAGTTTCCGGCACATAGCCCTGCTGGATGCTTTGCTCGACCGGCGTGCCGGGCGCGGCGCGATGCTGCACGACGCCCAGTATGCCGCCCGGACGCAGCACGCGGAAGAAGTCTCGGTAGATCTGTTCAGCCACTCCGGCCTGGAGCCAGTTGTGCGTGTTGCGGAAGGTCAGCACCATGTCCACGCTTTCGCTGGCAAATTCGCGCAGGTAATCGGGACGATGAAAATCCACTACCCGTACGCGGTCGTACTTCTCCGGCATCAAGCTCATCTTTTGCAGCAGTTCCCGGTGCAGGCCGGCCAGGAATTGGTTCGGGTGCCCCTCTCCGAAGCTGGCGACGGTCAGTGCACCGCGGTTGCGCAATAGCGGCGCCAGGAGCTCGGTGTACCAGCCGCGTCCGGGCGCAATCTCCAGTACTTCCATGTCCGGGCGCAGACCAAAGAAAAGCAGCGTTTCCCGGGGATGACGATAGCGGTCCCGCGCCGCGTTGGCGGGGTCGCGGTGCGCCGCCGCCAGCACTTGGTCCAGTTGGGCGTAGAGGCTCTTCTGTTCCTCGTCCGCGGCACCCGCCAGGCCTCCCGCGAAACCGAAGATCAGCATTCCGGCCCAGAATGGGCTGTGGTATCGCAAAGTAGTGTGAAACATCAGTCTTGTATCTTTTTGTGCAGATGGGGCACCGATTTCGCGTCTCCGGTACGAAAGTAACGGTGCTCATCGTCCGTTGCGGTCACGTTCTCATAGCAGCCCGACTCGCGGCGCACCAGCTTGGTGAAGCCGTGCGCCTTCAATTCGCTGTTGCTGACGGGGAAGTGGAGGTAGGGTGCATTCAACAATTTTCGTACAGGTGCCCCGGGGTCTGTTTTTTCGAGCGGAACCTGGGCCACGTAACACAGCTCCCCCCACGTGCTCAACTCGACGTCCGCCGGATGGAAGACTCGAATGTTGCGCTGATTGTCGTCACAGTAATATTCGTAAATAGGCATAGCCGGATTATAGTTAAATGGCCCGTCACTTGCTATCTGGGCAACGACCGGAAAGGAATCCGGGGCCGTTCCCCGCGTTTGTTGCCGGGTGGGTTGCCGTAGTCTCCCCGGCGGCAACTGTGTCGGCAGGGGGTGGCGAACGGTGAACGCAGTTACTGCGGCGCCGGGCAAGCAGGTTCGGGCGGGGGTGGTTTTGCTGCCCGCCGTTTTATCTTTGCCCCGGATGCGCCCGGTGAGCGCCGTCGGAAACGGGTACTCGGACTTTGCTCAAGTTTGCCGGGTGTGCGCTTCGGTGTCTTGCTGTCGCGGCGTCCGTGCGCCGGAAGGATCCCCGCCGGCTGTCTCCGCCGACGGCTCAATGCGGAACAGCATGCCATCGGGCATGTCCGTCAGCAGGTAAAGATTGTCGTCCGGTCCCTGGCGTACGTCGCGGATGCGCCCGATCTGCTGCTGCAGCATGCGTTCTTCCCGCTTCACTTGCGTTCCGTCCAGTTCCAGCCGCACCAGCAGCGAAAAGCGCAGCGAGCCGATGAACAAGCTGCCTTTCCAGCCGGGGAACGCGTCCCCCGTGTAGAAACTGAGTCCGGAGGGTGCAATGGAGGGCACCCAGTAGTACACCGGCTGCTCCATTCCTTCCTTTTCGGTGATTTCGCTGATCTGGGTGCCGCTTACGTAGTTCACGCCGTAAGTGACGATGGGCCAGCCATAGTTCAATCCCGGCTCAAGCAGGTTTAACTCATCGCCGCCCATCGGTCCGTGCTCGTGCACCCAAAGGCGTCCGGGATCTGGTTGCCAGGCGATCCCCTGTATATTGCGGTGCCCGTAACTGTAGGTTTCGGGTTGTGCGCCGGCGTGGTCGAGGAAAGGATTGTCTTCAGGCACGTTGCCGTCGTCCCGCAGGCGGACCACCGCGCCGGGGTGCTGCCCCAGGTCCTGGGCACTCGGGCGGGCCCCCCGATCCCCTAACGTGATGAGCAGCGTGCCATCCGATAAAAACAGTAGCCGGGAACCGAAGTGACGGGAGCCCTTCTTTTTCGGCAAGGCCTTGAATATGGTCTGTACTTGCTGCAGTTGCATATCCTGCAGCCGACCGCGGATGACCTCGGTGCCCTTTTGCAGCAGGTTTCCCGCTGAATAGGACAGGTAGATCAGCCGGTTCTGTTCAAATTGCGGGTGCAGGGCAACGTCCAGTAGTCCCCCCTGCCCGCTGACGGCAATTTTGGGCAGCCCGCTGATGGCTGCCTGTTCCAATTGCCCGTCCCTGACCAGGCGCAGGCGGCCCGCCCGCTCAGTAATCAGTATGGAGCCGTCCGGCAGGAAGGCAAGTCCCCAGGGATGCTCCAGCCCCGAAACGAGTGGGGTCAGGTAAAAATTGTGTTTATCAGATTCGACCTGCACTACAGTGGTTTCCACTGCTTGCGCCGGCATCGCGACGCACAGCAACAGCCCCACCAGGGAACCGCACCCGATGCGGTTCAGCGCCCGTGCGGCTGCGCCTTGTTTCTCGGCGAACATCAAAACGTCGCGTCTGATTTCTGCTGTGCGATGATCAGCCCTTTCAGCAAGTTCAGCGCCTGGTAGAGCTGATAGTCGGACGATGAGATGGCGTCCGGGACCGCCGGGACGGATGGGGCCGGCAGGGGGTGCGGACTGCTTTGCTGCCTGGGATTGTTCAGGCGCCCACGCAGGTCAACTTCCTTAATCGGTGCGCCCGATTCCAACGGACTGATATGTGCGTGTCCGACCAGGATGTCAGGGATGATCCCCTCTGCCTGGATCGATCGGCCCGAAGGCGTGTAATAGTGTGCGGTCGTCAACTTCAGCGCCGATCCGCCTCTCATGTTCAATATGGTCTGCACCGACCCCTTACCGAAAGTCGGTTCCCCCATGATGACGGCGCGCCCGTGATCCTGCAGCGCTCCCGCTACGATCTCGGAGGCTGAAGCGGTTCCGGCATTGACCAGCACCACCATCGGCAGGCCTTCCAGGATGTCGCCCGGTTTCGCGTTGAAGCTCAAGTTGGCTCCTTTCAGCCTGCCTTCCGTGTACGTGATTGTGCCTTCTTCCAGAAACAGGTCGGCAACGGTGACGGCTGCACCGAGCACGCCGCCGGGATTGTTCCTGAGGTCTAAAATGACGCCCTGCGTTTTTGTCTGGGTTTTCTTTTTCATGCGCTCAATGGTACGCACCAGGTCGGGGCCGCTGCGTTCCTGGAACTGCGATATTCGCAGCACGGCATAGGAGTTTTCCAAGATCCGGGACCGTACGCTTTTGATTTGAATGATGGCACGGGTAATCTCAATGTCCAGCGGATCTACTTCCCCCCGGCGGCCGATGGTCAGCGTGATCTTGGTGCCGGAGCGACCGCGCATGATCTCGATTGCCTCGCTCAGGGAGAGGCCGTTAGTGGAGTGCTGATCGATGCGTATGATCACGTCCCCCGGGCGCAGCCCGGCGCGCTGTGCGGGCGAGTCGTCGATCGGTGCAATCACTTTGATCAGGCCGTTTTCCATGCCGACCTCTATGCCCAGGCCGGTGAACTCACCGGAAGTGTTCTCGCGCAGCTCTTGAAACGAGTTCCGCTTCAGGTAGGCGGAATGCGGGTCCAGCCCGGACAACATGCCCCGGATGGCATACTCCAGCAACAGGGAATCCTCGACCGGTTCGACGTAATCCTGCTTGATCCGGTAGAAGATCTCGGCAAAAGTGCGTAACTCATTGAGGGGTAACGGCGTCGCCTCGGTGCCCTGTGCGGGTGCGTCCGGCTCCGGCTCCTGTGCTGGCCCGGTTTCGCCAACTGCCGACAGCGGGCAGGAGAATATTACGGCGCAGGAAACAAACGTCGCCAGCCTGCGGAGCCATGATTGATACGATTCGATCTGCATCGCTAGTGCAATCCTATTTCCGGACACACCAAAAAGCGGGGTCTACAGGGACACCGTGGCGCCGGATTTCAAAGTATAAACCGGTCTGCTCCCTTCCGCCAGTATCTCCGGCGCGAGCAATCAGCTCTCCGCCGTTCACCCATTCGCCGGTGTCTTTGGCCAAGCTTTGATTATGCCCGTACAGGCTCATGTAGCCGTGACCGTGATCCAGGATGATGAGTTGCCCCAGGTTCTGGAACCAGTCTGAGAAAATGACGCGCCCGTTGCTGATGGCTTGAACTTCGCTTCCTTCCTCGGTCAGAATAGTCACGCCGTCCCAGGTCATGATTCCTCCCTTGCGCGGCTCCCCGTATCGATTGCTGAAAGTTCCCCGAACGGGCCATGCCAGCTGCCCCTCCAGGGTATCGAAAAAAGCGATGTCTTTTTCCTCTTTGTTAATAAATCCCTTCAGCTTCTCGATGAGCTCGATCAGCGATTTTTCATCCCCTTGCAGGATGCGCAGCGCAGTGCCTTGCTTGCGCATGTAGTTTTTCAGCTTTTTCAGGATCTCGCCACGGGACTTGCGAAAGGACAGGTACTGATCCACTTCGTTCAGGTAATTCTTCTCCAGTACGCGAATTTCCTCGATCTCTTTTGCGATCAAGGATTGTAGATTTTTGATTCCATTCAATATAACCGAGGTCTGCTGCACGTGCTCGGCCAAGTCCCGGTTGTAATAATCATAATAGGCCAGCATTCTGCCCGTGGCGTCCGGGTTTTCCTGGTTGAGCAGCAGCTTGAGCAGATTGCCTCGCCCGCTCAGATAGGTGACCCTGGCGTAGGAAGCCAGCTGGTCTTGCTGTTGCCGCAGCTCCCGTTTCAAGTCTCGTTGCTCATTGTGGAAGCTTTGTACCTGGCTTATTTTCAGGTCCAGCGCCTGTTTCAGTTTCTTCAGTTTATCGGACAAACGCCCCGCCGCCTGTTCCTTGCTGCGCAGTTCCCCGCTGAGCGCTTGATATTGTTTCTGACTGCTTTCCAACTCTTCCTGCACGGAGGAGATGCGGTTGCGTATGTTGCCCAATTCGTTCTCTGTCCGGACCAGGTCGTCGGTCTGGGCTGCCGTGTCCGCCGACATCACCGCCAGCAGCAGCGTTACGATGCGCGCCGTCGCGGTCACGGTCAGGAATTGTCCCCCGGTTCGCGTTCCGACCCCCCTCCCTTGAGGCGGAGCAGACTCCTGCCGGTCATCTCCGGCGGTTTTTCCAGTCCCAGAAGGTGCAGCATCGTAGGTGCGATATCCGACAGCACGCCGCTCGCGTGCTCAATGGTGCAAGCCCGGCCGACGTGGACGAAGGGAACCGGGTTACTCGTATGCGCCGTGTGTGACTCGGCCTGCACCTTCTCGGTGATGTAACTTTTCATCTGTTCCGCGTTGCCGTGATCGGCGGTAATGATGAGATCGTATCCGTGCGCCCGGCACTCCTGGCGGATCTTCCCCAGGCACTCGTCAATGGTCTCTATGGCCCGAATGGTGGCTTGCAGGTCCCCGCTGTGCCCGACCATGTCGGCATTGGCAAAATTGCAGATGATGGCGTCGTAGTCCAGGCGGCGGATGGCCCGGATCAGTTTCCTGGTGATTTTGCCGGCGCTCATTTCCGGCCTTTTATCATAGGTGGAGATATGCGGGGACGGCACCAGGATGCGGTCCTCTCCCTCAAAGGGGCGCTCTTCTCCGCCGTTGAAGAAAAAAGTGACATGCGCGTATTTTTCCGTCTCGGCAATGCGCAGTTGCTTCAGTCCAAGCCTGGAAATATATTCTCCCAAGACGTTTTTCAGCCGCTCGGGGGGAAATGCGACCGGGAAGTTGTACTCCGGGCTGTACTCGGTCAGGGTGACGCAGGCACCCAGGCTGGGGAGTTGGGAACGTTCAAAGCTGACAAAATCCCGCTTGGTCAGGGCGTTGAACAGTTGGCGCGCTCGGTCGGCGCGATAATTGGTGAAGATCACCACGTCGCCGTCCAGGATCCTCACCGGCGGATTCTGCCTGGTGGTGATGGCTGCTTTTACGAATTCATCGCTTTCTCCTTTTTGGTACGCCTGGTCCAGGGCGATCAGCGGATTCTTGGCCCGGCGCCTGGCTTTACCCAGTGCAATCAGGTCGTACGCCTTGCGCGTTCTGTTCCAGTTCCGGTTGCGGTCCATGGCATAGTAGCGGCCAATGACGGAAGCGAATTGACCCTTGCCAATTCGATCCAGTTCGATCTGCGTCCGGCGGATGGATTCCGCCGCGCTTCTCGGCGGAGTGTCCCGGCCATCCAGGAAGGCGTGCAGGTAGAGCCGGTCCACGCCGCAGTCCACGGCAAGCTGGATGGTTGCCAGGATATGGTCTTCATGAGCATGCACGCCGCCGGGGGAAAGCAGTCCGAGCACATGCACCGCCTTGCCGCTTTCGGTCGCCTGCCGGAACGCCTGCAGCAGCGCCGGGGTACGGAAAAAAGAGCCGTTTTCAATGGATCGGGTGATGCGGGTGAAGTCCTGGTCAATCAGGCGCCCCGCTCCAATATGCATATGGCCCACCTCGGAATTGCCCATCTGGTTGCCGGGCAAGCCGACCTCATCGCCGGAAGCGCACAGCAGGGTATGCGGATTCTGCTCCCACAAGGCGTCCCAGGCGGGCGTATGGGCGCTGTGTATGGCGTTGAATTCGGTGTTTTCGGAGTACCCCCATCCATCCAGGATGATCAGCAGGACGGGAGTCAAGCCTCGGGAGTGCATCGGCGGTTCAGCTTAGCGTGCGAAGGTCAGGCCATAATAACGGCACCCGGCGCCGTGCTCAAGACGTGCTGGTTGCGCCGCGATGGGTTGCAATTTATCATATCCTGCGGATTGTCTCTTCAAAACGAGTGGTATGACGGGAGGCTGGGCAAGAAGCCATGGACCAACTGCTGGAGTTTTTTTCTAATCACCCGTTTCTGATTGCATGTTCCCTCGCTGTTTTCAGCATGCTGCTGTGGAATCTCCTGCAAGGGACGCTGCAGGGAGTGCGGGGGCTGCTGCCAACCAGGGTGGTGGAACTGATCAATCATGAAAATGCCGAGCTGATCGACGTGCGTGGCACCGAAGAGTACAGCCGGGGGCACCTGCCGAACGCCTCCAATGTGTCTTTAACGCAGTCCCAGCAGTACATCGACCGGACGGCAGCCGGAACCCGGCCCGGGTGGGTAGTGGTCTACGGTCCGGAGCGGGAGGCGATCCAGCTGAGCAAGCAATTGATCGCGAGCCAGTATCCGAACGTGGCCTACCTGAAGGGAGGGGTTCCGGCCTGGACGGACGCAGGCTTGCCCCTGCGGAAAAAATCCTGAGCGCAGGAGTGCTCATTTGAGCAGATGAGTGGAGCGGGGCCGGTCCTTGTGCTCGGTGCCGGGGCATGGGGGACCGCTTTGGCGGTACTGTTGGCCGGAAACGGTGTGCGTACCCTGTTATGGGGGCGCTCTGCCCTGCGCCAGGAGCGGATGTGCGAGCAGCGGGAAAATCCCCGGTATTTGCCGGGAGTGGCGTTCCCGGCCGCACTGGAACCGATCGTGGAGTTGGACGCGGCCGCAAGCGGGATCAGCCACGCCGTGCTTGCGGTGCCCTGCCAGGCCTTGCGCAGCGTCTTGCTGCGCTGGAAAGTGCTCGCCGGGATGCACCTGTGCATCACCTGCAAGGGGATTGAACGCGGCACCTTTCGCTTTGCTCATCAAGTGGTCGCGGAATGCCTGGAAGCGGCCTCGTGTTCCATTTTGTCCGGACCCTCCTTTGCCACCGAAGTCAGTCGCAACCAGCCCACTGCGGTTACCATTGCCGCGGAGCGGGCGGAGCCCGCGGAAACTTTTGCCCGGTGGTTTTCCCGGCCCAGTTTCCGCGTTCGTGTGCACCGGGACCTGGTCGGCACCGAGACCTGCGGCGCGGTCAAGAACGTGGTCGCCATCGCCGCTGGCGTCTCTGACGGGCTGGAGTTGGGAAGCAATGCGCGTGCGGTGCTGATGACGCAAGGTCTGTCGGAGATGACGCGTTTTGGGATGAGCATGGGCGCGCGACCGGAAACCTTCGTCGGGCTGGCCGGCTTGGGTGATCTGCTGCTGACCTGCACCAGCCGGCAATCCAGGAATTACCTGTTGGGGCAGCTGCTGGCGGAAGGAAGCACGCTGCAGGAAGCGCAGCAGCGGCTCAACAGCACATTGGAGGGAGCGCACTCCGCTTATGCGTTGCATCACCTGGCCGCTGAGCGCGGAATAGCAATGCCCATCGTGCGGCAGGTGCTGGCGCTGTTGAACGGAGAGGTGCGCCCGGAGCAGGGGGTGCACCGGTTGCTGCAGGATGACCCGCAGCTTGAGTTCGGCTCGAAGTCGGGAGATGGGCATTGAGCACGGCGCCGGAGATTGCGGCCGCTGCTTTATGCATTGATTTTTGCGGTTTGCATTTCAATACGCCATTGGTACTGCTGTCTGGTTGCGTCGGTTTTGGCGAGGAGTACCCGCGGGTGCGCGGATTTTCCCACGCCGCGGTGGGGGCAGTCTGTCTGAAGGGGACCACGGCGCAGCCGCGCCTGGGTAACGCATCGCACCGTATCTCGGAGACGCCGTCCGGGATGTTGAATGCAATCGGTCTGCAAAATCCGGGCGCCCGCCGGGTGGTGGAGCAGATATTGCCCAGGCTGGACCACGAGCAGACCCGCTTCATTGCCAATGTGTCCGGCTCTACTCTGCAGGAATACGCAGACGTCACTCGGCTGTTTGACGACTCTGAGATCGCCGCCATTGAGCTCAATGTTTCCTGCCCGAACGTCCGGGAAGGTGGAATGTCTTTCGGCAACCATCCGCACAGTTGCGCACAGATTGTGCAAGCCTGTCGGCCTTGTACGGACAAGCCGCTGATTACCAAGCTGTCGCCCAACCAGACTGACATTGCCGAAAGCGCCCGCTGCTGTATCGAAGCGGGAACCGACGCGTTCTCCGTCATCAATACGGTCACCGGCATGTCGATTGACATTGAGCGCCGCCGGCCCGTGCTGGCCAACGTGCAGGGCGGAGTGTCCGGACCCGCGATCCGGCCCATTGCGCTGCTCAAGGTGTTCCAGGTCTACCAGCAAAGCCGGAAACATAATATCCCCATCATCGGACAGGGGGGCATTGCCGGCGCCGAGGATGCGATTGCTTTCCTGCTGGCCGGTTCCAGCGCGGTCGGGCTCGGCACGGCGCTGTTTTACGACCCGCTGATCTGTGGCAAAATTATGGACGGCATCGCCGCCTATATGCGGCGCCACGGCGTCGAGCATGTTTCCGCCCTGGTCGGTGCCCTGGAGCAGGAAGGAGAGATGCTGGACTATTCCTGAGATCACCCGAACCGTTTCCGGCATAGTTGGCGCTACGATGCTTGCCATGGGCGGGGAGCGTGCCGGACGTTAAGCCGCGTCCCGGCCGGGACGGCGCGCCCCCTTTGCCGTCTGCGGTGGCGCGATCCGCTGCGGTGGGCCTGGTTCAGCGCATTTCCTTTTGCGCCACCAGGCATGCCTGTCCCCGCAGGCCCTGCCCGGTATCACCCAGCAGGCCCTCTTCCCGGTAATAGGCGATGAGCCATTGCGGCCGGCGGAAAAAACTCAGCAGTTCGCCCGGGTGCAGCCGGTAGGCAGGGTTCCGCGGCCCCTGCTGCGTGGGCGCCACACGGGTGAAGGTCTGGTAATAGATTAGCCCTCCGGGGCGCAAGGCCCTCTGTATCAGCGGAATGATGCCTCGATCCAGGTACAGGCTAATCGTGATCACGTGGTAGTGGGCGGTGCGGGCCAGTGCCTTGGCCGTGTCGCAGTGCTGCGCGCAAATGGCAAGGTCCAGTTGCGATGCCATGACCTGCAGTTGATCCACGGCGGTTGGTGACAGGTCGCATGCGGTGGTGTGCAGTCCGCGCTGCGCCAGCAGCACGGCGTTGCCGCCGCGTCCGCAAGCGAGATCCAGTGCTGTTCCAGAACGGGGAAGCAGGTACTGAAAGTTGGTAAGCAGCGTGCAGGGTGCCGGCAGCCCGGCGTCCCTGCGAGACTGGTAGCGCCGCTCCCATTTTTGTTTCACGCGCTCCCCGTTCACTTTTTCCAGAAGGTAAAAGTGAACAGGGTCAGTATCGTGATGATCTCCAGGCGTCCCAGCAGCATGGCCGCGATTAATAGCCACTTCGCCGGCTCATTGATATTGGCGTAGTGAGAGCTGACTTCTCCGAGTCCCGGACCCAGGTTGTTCAGGCATGCCGCCACGGCGGAAAAAGCGGTTACCTGGTCCAAACCGGTTGCCAGCAATGCCAGCATGAGTATGGCGAAAGTCAGCATGTACAGTGAGAAGAAGCCCCATATTGCCTCGATGATGCGCGCCGGCAAGGGCCGGTCGCCGATTTTGATGGGGAGGGCCGCCGTCGGATGGATCAGGCGCAATATTTCCCTTGCTCCCTGCTTGGTGAGCAGCACGACGCGGATTAATTTGATGCCGCCGCCAACGGAGCCGGAGCAGGCGCCAATAAAGCTGGCAAACAGCAGCACCAGGGTGAGGAAGACGGGCCATTGCGGATATTCCGATAAAGTGAAGCCCGTGGTCGTGGCAATGGAGATGGCCTGGAAAATAACGTTGGTGAAGGTTTGCAGTTCCGCGTCAGAGTACCCGGTACCGATCAGGTACAGGCAACAGAGCACGCAGATGCAAAGGTGCAGCCAGAGGTAGACTCTGCATTCTGGATCCAGCAGGTAGGAGCGCAGGTCCAAATTGCGGAATACCGTGAAGTGCAGCGCAAAATTGATCCCGGACAGCAGCATGAACACACTTGCGATCAGTTTAATGGTGTTTCCTTCGAAGTGGGACAGGCCGTTGTCGTAGGTGGAGAACCCTCCGATGGACACGGTGGAGAAGCTGTGCGACAGGGCGTCAAACAGGCTCATGCCCGCCAGGTAATAGCAGATAGTGCAGCACAGGGTAAGCAGTAAATATAAGCTCCACAATAACTTGGAGGACTGCGCGATCCTGGGGGCGAGTCGGGTGTCCCCGGTCGGGCTTGGCAGCCGGGCCCGGTACAATTGCAGCCCGCCCACACCGAGCATGGGCAGGATGGCAACGGCGATGACGATGATGCCCAGCCCCCCCAGCCATTGCAGCAGCTGCCGGTAGATCAGTATGGACTTGGGCAGTTCGTGAACGCCCTGGAGCACGGTGGCGCCGGTGGTGGTGAGCCCAGAGAATGATTCAAAGACCGAGTGGGTGAAGCTTAGCCCGGGAATATCGGCCAGCAGCAGCGGCAGTGCACCGAACAGGCCAAGCAGGATCCAGGAGGCAACGATCACGATAAAGCCGTCTTGCAGCCGCAATTCCCGAACCGGGGTGCGCCGCTTCAGTTGCCTCAACAGGTATCCCGTTGCCCCGATAACGATCCAGCTGATCAGGAAGGCGTTCCCGGTGTGCTCTTGGTACCACAGTGCCAGGAATAGGGGCGGCAGCATGGTGATGCTGAACATCAGCAGCAGGTTCCCCAGGATCCGATGGTTCATGGATGCTGCCTCGCGTTGGGCCAGCGGCAAGAGCCGGACTTTTGTCGGGCGCGGCACAATGATCGAGCGCACCGGGCCGACGCGCCCAGGGCAGGTAATCCGGTCGGCGCGACCGCCGCGACTTGCGGATGGCGTAAGGTTTTCAGCGGACCGGGAGGCAGGTTGAGCTGGATAGACGGACCAGGGACGGACCGCGGCTACAGATAGGTTGCGCCCACTTGGAATAATCGCTCCACTTCCGGAATGGCCTTTTTATCGGCGACCAGCAGGATCACGTGATCTCCGCTCTCGATGACGGTGTCGTGATGGGCAATGATCACGTCGTCACCCCGGACGATCGCCCCGATATTGGTGTTTTCCGGGAGATTGACCTCAACGATGGAGCGCCCTGCTATCTTGGAGGAGCGCTGATCACCGTGCACGATGGCTTCCAGCACCTCCGCGGTGCCCCGGCGCAGCGAGTGGACCACTACCATGTCTCCGCGGCGAACATGGGCCAGCAGGGAGCCGATCACCGCCTGCTGCGGGAAAATGATCATGTCGATGACGTCGGACTTCACCAGCTTCAGGAAATCAGGCTGGTTGACCAGGGCAATGACTTTCAGCGCGCCGAACTGCTTGGCCAGCATGGCCGATATGATGTTGGTTTCATCGCTGTTGGTGACCGCGCAGAACAAGTCGGTATTGTCTATGTTTTCTTCCCTCAGCAATTCGCTGTCGGTGGCGCTTCCGTGCAGGACTATCGTATTGCGCAGTTGTTCGGACGCGCTTCTCGCCTGTTCCGCGTTGCGCTCGATCAATTTAACCTGGTAGTTTCTTTCCAGGGCACTGGCGAGTTTTACCCCTATGTTGCCGCCGCCGGCCAGCACGATTCTCTTTACCGTCTTTATGTCCGGGTGCAGCTTTTTAGTAAACTCGCGGATGTTTGGGCCGGACCCGATGCAGAAGACCTCGTCCCTGGGCGTGATTCGAGTGTCCCCGGTCGGCATGATCGGAGTGTCTCCCCGGTAGATCGCCGCAATCCTCAGATCCCAGTCCGGGACACTCATGCCCGCGTCCGCAATGCGCCGCCCCGCGAGTGCATCCTGCGGACAGCAGCGGATCGCCACTAATTGTGCCTTCCCTCCCGCGAAGTCCACTACTTGTAACGTGTTGGGATAATGGACTAGTTTTTCCACGTACTCGGTGACCAGGCTTTCCGGGCTGATCAGCACGTCGATGGGCAGTGCTTCCTGTGCAAACAGTGCCTTCCGCGTCAAGTACTCGTTGGAGCGTACCCGGGCGATTTTAGTCGGCGTATGAAACAGCGTGTAGGCTACCTGGCAGGCCAGCATGTTGCATTCGTCGTTGTCCGTGACGGCAATAATCATATCCGCCTCGCGACCCCCGGCTTTTTCCAGCACGGAGGGATGCGAGGCTATTCCGTGCACGGTGCTCAGGTCATTCCTTTCTTCCAGGCTTTGCAGGGAAGCGAGGTCAGCATCGACCACGGTGACATCGTTGTTTTCGTGGACCAGGCTGGCGGCCAGCGAAGAGCCGATCTGCCCGGCCCCCAGTATGATGATTTTCATGGATTCTTCATGCCGTCAACGGATGCGCCGCGATCAGCGCGCCGACCGCTGCCGGGACCGGTATGCACGAACCGGCGCCGGCGCACGCAGTGCCTGGCGGCCGATCACACATGCCGGATCTTGATCCCCAGGGCCTTTATTTTCCGGTACAGGTGAGTGCGCTCCATGCCGATGCTGGACGCCACCTTGCTGATGTTGTAATCCAGTCTTTTGAGTTGGTGTTCCAGATAGGTTTTTTCAAAATTTTCCCTGGCTTGGCGCAGCGGCAAATCGAAGTCCGGCAGACTGCCCTGCACGGGGAAGTTCGTTTCCCGATCGATAAACTCCTCAATTTCCGCGACCTCGATTTTTTCCGACGTGCCCATGATCAGCAGCCGTTGAACGAAATTCCTGAGTTCGCGCATATTGCCGTGCCAGGCGCATCCCCGCAAGCGGTTTTGTGACGCAACGGTAAAATGGCGGTAAGGCAGCTTCTCCTGTTCGACCAGTTGGGTCACAAAAAATTCCAGTAGCTCCGGAATATCCTCGCAGTGCTCGCGCAGCGGGGGGATGCGCAGTGGGAGCACGCTGAGCTGGTAGCACAGGTCATTGAGCATCGTCCTCTTGCCAACTGCCTGCTCCAAGTCTTGCTGGCTGGCCGATATGATGCGAGCCTGCCGCTCTCCGGTATCCCGTTGCTCCGTTCGTGCGCGTTCCTGCCGCTGTAAAATTTGATACAGCAGGGTCTGCGTCTCCAGGTTCAGCCTGGCTGGTTCCCTGATGAACAACGTACCGTCCCGTGCCTTGGCAAACAGGTTCAGCCATTTTTGACCGTTGTCCGAGGCGCCGTTTTCCTGCTGCCGGTCCATGCCGACCATGCCGAGCGTGGGGACCGCAATAAACGCGCCACGGGCGCGCCCGGAGAGCGCGTGCAGGCTTCGGGCATATAACTCCTTGTCCGTGCCCGGTTCTCCGATGATCAGCACCGGCGCGTCATGCTGGGCGGCTTGTTGCATCTGTTCCCGGAGTTCGCGCATGGCTTGGCTCTTGCCAATCGGCAGAGCCGTGGTTTTCTTGCCGTCTTTCAGTTGCAGATTTTCCCGCTGCAGGGTGGCCGTTTCCAGCGCGTGCTGGATCGTCAGTAGCAGTTTGGGCGTGGACAGCGGCTTTTCTATAAAGTCGTAAGCCCCCAAGCGGGTCGCTTCCACTGCGGTTTCGACCGTGCCGTGGCCGGACATGACGATGATCGGGCAGCGCATCCTGAATTTTTTCACGCACTCCCGGAGCAGCGAGATCCCATCCACGTCCGGCATCCAGATATCAAGCAGGATCAGGTCAGGCTCACCGTGAGTCAGTTCCTTGCGGGCTTGCGCAACGGAGGAGGCCACTTTCACCTGGAAACCTTCGTCTTCGAGGATCTCGTGCAGCAGGCCGAGAATATTCGGCTCGTCGTCCACTATCAGTATTTTTTCCGTCACGTCGCCGTTTCCGTCTGGGCATCCGCAGCCGCGGGTGATTCTGAGGAGTGTGGTTGATCTTTGCCGTACACTGTGCCGGCATCCTGCGTTTCGGCGGCTGGTAGGCGCACGGTGACCAGGGCTCCCGGCGGGGGAACGTTGTTTTCCAGCTGGACGCTGCCTCCGTGATCCTCAACCAGCTTCTTCACGATGGGTAGCCCCAGGCCGTGGCCCTTGCCTCTGGTGGTCGCATAGGGCTCGAAGATGCGCTCCAGGTTTTCATGCGCGAAGCCGCCGCCGGAATCCCGGATTTGCAGCGTGACGCAGGGGCCGTCTTCCTCGTGCGAGTACCGCGTGCTGACCTGCAGTTCCAGTACGTCTTCGCCTCTATTGGCTTCCAATGCATTGTTCAGCAGGTTGTTAAGCACCCGCCTCAAGCGGTCCGTGTCCGCCTTGATCAGCGGCAGCGGGGGCAAGTCCGTCCGGACGTGGATATTGTCTTGCGTGTTCCGGTATAGCTCCAGCGTTTCCAGCACGAGCTTGTTAACGTCCATGAATTTTGGCTGGTACCGCGGCGGACTCGCGTAGTCGTGAAAGGAGTCCACCATGTCGCGCATGGTGCCCACCTGCTGGATGATAGTATTGGTCAGGCGGTCCAGCAGCGTCGGTTTGTTACTTATCATCAGTTTGCGGTACTTGTGCCGCAGCCGCTCTGCGGCCAGTTGAATCGGCGTGAGCGGATTTTTAATCTCGTGAGCCATTCTCCTGGCGATCTCCGCCCAGGCTGTGTCCCGCTCGCTCTGTATTAGCGCAGTTACGTCGTCCAGGACAATGATATGGCTCGCCTCGCGTTCGTAGGGATAGGAAAAGGTGGTGCCGCTGCAGTGCAGAATGCGTTTCCCTCTCTCTCCAACGTAGACCAGTTGATCCTGCCACACGCGGTTCTGCCGCGTGCTCTCGTGTATGGCCGTTGCCAGGGAAGCCAGGCGCGGGTAACGTTTACCCAGTTCTTCCAGCGTGCAGCCTTGATCTTCGCTATGCAGCGCGATGCCAAGGTTTTGGCAGGCACGCACGTTAAAGATGCGTAACTTGTATTCCGGGTCCAGCACCAGTACCCCCGACGAGATCTGGCTCAGTACCGTTTCCAGGTAGGCGCTTTGGGCTTCCGCTTTCTGCTGGCTGTCCGCCGCCTGTTGCCGGGCTTGCGCCAGCTTCTGAGTCATTTCGTTAAAGGATAAGATCAGCATGCCCAGCTCATCGCGGCTGGCAACCTGTAGTTCCATGCCGTAGTTTCCTTCCGAGACGGCGCGAGTTCCCTGGGCCAGGGTCTGGATCGGCGCGGTAATTTTTCTGGCAGTGAAAAAGATAGCCCAAACGCTGCTGAATATGCTGAACAGCAGCACCAGGGTCAGGGTCATGATGAAGCTGAGTTTTAGTTTGGATCGGAGGTAGGAGAGTTTCTTGTACTTGAGAAAATCCGTTTGTATATTGCCCGCGAGATCGTTCATGCGTTCAGACACCGGAAACAACAGCTGCACGATCCGCTCTTTCTCGTCCAGTTGCGCGGAGGGTACGTTCAGTGCCGCACGGATGAATATACCTTCCTCGCCGATCTGATCCAGACCGATGTAGCTGTTTTCCTTGCTCAGTTGCAGCCACAGCGAATCATCAGGCCGATGCGGCACCAGGCTGGTCGGGTCGCTGCTGCTGGAAGAGATCAGGTTGCCCTGGGCATTCAGCAGGACCAGTTCGACTGCACCGGCGTTTTCCCGCAGCTTGTCTATTTCCCGCGGCACCGCCGCGTCCGGCAGTTCGGAGATTTGAGACACCAGTTTGCGCGCTTCCAGCAGCAGTTCGCGCATGCGCGTATCCAGCGCCAGGCGGCTCAACTCCAGGGAGCCTTCCAGAGCCTGTTCAATGCGCATGTCGAACCAGCTGTCGATGCCCCGCTGCAGAAAACCCAAAGAGAAGTAATAAACGATGGACACGGGAGTGGTCACCAGGATGGTGATCAGAATCACCAGGCGAGTCGTCAGCAGGGAGCCGGGTTCCCTGTTGCGAACCTGCCGGAACAAGTGACGAATATTCAGACCGATGAGCGTGAGCAGGATGAGTAGGCTGCTGGTATTGATCGCCAGCAGGTAGGAGTAGAGTTTGCCGAACATCTCGGAGTTCTGGGTCGCTTTCGTCATCAGGAACAGCGAAGCGAGCATGACGGTGAATAGCACCGTGCCCAGCATCAGGACCGCTTTACTTTTGAATCGCATTGCTATATCCCGCGGCGCGGGCGGCACACGGTGTCCCGATTGCCGACAGCGGGCCGCCGTGATTGAGGGGGCAGGGGCTCACCGGGTACGGGAAAGAGTGCGCCGGCACCGGGAGCGTTCTGGAAAGCAGGGCAGCCAGTATGTTCCTGGCAGTGGATCCGCATCAAAGGATTAGCGCACTGCGGTGGGGCGGCGGGTTGATGGATGCGGGTCCAGGGCCGGTCGGGTCCGCGCCGTTCCATCGATCGGAATCTCGATCCAGGGGCTGCTGAGTCTCCACTGCTTCTGCACGTAGGCAATTGGCACCAGCGGCGGCGGCAGAGCCTGCAAGTCCAGCCTGAAGCGGATGCGGGCGGTGAACTTTCCCGGACCCACGTTCTGGAGCGTATCAAACAGCGGCAAATCGCGGATCTCCCCGATGTCGGCCAGTGCTCCGCCCAGGGACGAGTAGTTGCGATAGGCACTTTGCTCCAATTCAGTCACCTGATATTGCTTGCTGAGCACATGATACTCCAGGCGGTGACGAATTGTCTTTGCCGTGATGAATTGGTCCCATAACCACTTTCTCTCCCGGTAGAGCCGGGCCTCGGTCAGCAGGTGCAGTCCGACTCCGCTCTCCAGGGCGCGCAGGATTTCCTCGTTGAAGGTGTACCGTATCTCTCCGTTGAGCCGGTAGCTGCCCTGCTGCTGTGATATCTCCAGTTGCTGCGCGTGGATCTCGGCACTGCCTGTTTGTGGCAGCAGCACGACCAGCAGTGCCGGGAGTATGCGTCCGGAGCGCATCGCAGCGTTCAGCCGGTCATGCACCGCCGGCCCGCGCACCGTCCGGGCCGGATCGTACACTGCCGCAGGCGCCGTCGATCGAACCTGTGGTCGGCCGGAGCCGGTGCCCGGAGGCAACCAAAAGGCCGCTGCCGCAGGGCGCGCGGCGGCAGAATCCGGTATGGGCCTGCCGTGGCGCCGATCCGGCAGGGCCCGGCCTGAACCGGCGCAGAACTCTCTGTAGCACAGGGCGGCCTGCTGCTGCCGGACGCAGGCAGGGAATGCGGCCTGACGGCGTGACCGGTGACGTGACCGGTGATAAGGATACGCGACCCGGCGCGGGCGCGCCGCGCCTCAATGGCGCCGCAAGACCGCATAGTAAAATCCGTCCAGGTCTGATTCTCCGGGCAGAATCTGCCAGCCGTAACCGGTGCTTCGGCCCCACTGCAATTGCAACGGTACTGTGGCAGCCTGCGGTTGCCGCCGCAGGAAGCTTTCGATCTGTCCTTCGTTTTCCTCCGGCAAAATTGTGCAACTCGCGTACAGCAATCTGCCTCCCGGCGCCAGCAAGGCCCAGGCGGCATCAAGCAATTCGCGTTGCAGTTGCAGCAGCGCCTTGATATCGGCAGGGCCTTTGGATAGTTTAACGTCAGGGTGGCGCCGAATGATACCGGTCGCGCTGCACGGAGTATCCAGCAGGATCCGATCAAAGCACGCCTGCTCCCGTTGATACAGGAGGCGCAGATCGGCCTGTATGATCTCTGCCTGCAACTGCAGCCGGCGCAGACTTTCCTTCAGCCGCTCGATGCGGAAGGCAGAGACGTCTGCGCAAACCATGCGCTCCAGTGCCGGCCCCGATTCCAGGATATGCGCGCTTTTCCCTCCCGGAGCGGCGCAGGCGTCCAGCACCCGCAGTCCGGGCACCAAATCCAGCAGGGCAGGGCACAGTTGCGCGCCCCCGTCCTGTACGGAGACCCTCCCCTGCCGAAAGCCCGGCAGCTGCGTAACGGGGAGTGCCTGTTTCAGCACCAAGCCTTGTGGGCAGCAGGGTATCGCTGCCGCTTCGATCCCGGCCTGCCGCAGCAGCTCTTGGTACTGTTCCCGGGAATTGCGGCGGCGGTTCACGCGCAGGTGCATGGGCGGATGCTGGTTATCCGCCAGCAGAATTTGTTCCCAGTGCTGCGGCCAGGCGGCCCGGAAGGCGTCAATGAGCCAGCCCGGGTGGGCATAACGGGCACTCGCCACCTGTTGAAGCTGGGGCTTGAGTTGCTCGCGCTCACGCAAATAGCGGCGCAATATGGCATTCACCAGGCCCCGGGCCCAGGACCGGCGGATCGCATCGCAGCCTTGCACCGTAAGTTGTACTACTCTGTGCGCCGGAGCGTGCATGTGTTCCAGCCGGTACAAACCGATCAGCAGCAGACAGCTCACTTCCGGTTCCAGCTTCCCGATCGGCTGGTGCAGCAGCTTGGCCAGGATCAGCTCCAGGCGCGGCATCCAGCGCACCACCCCGTAGCAGATCTCCTGCAACAGCGCGCCTTGCCGGCGATTGCCGTTTGTGCCGGGTGTTTTTTCCTGTTCCCTGTTTTGTTCCAGGGATAGTGCCTGGGGCAGCGTGCGGCGCGCACCGATCACGTCGGCAAGTACCCGTGTGGCTGAGGCGGCAACGTCCACTGCGGCGTCTCAGGCGGGAATCATTGGCGTTCGGCGCGGCACCCGGAAGGCAGGTCTGCCGTTCAGAAAGGCGGCTGCCGACAACACTCGTTTCCCCGGCGACTGCACCTGCAACAGGCGCACCGCCCTGCCGTCGCCGGCGGCCACCTCAATGCCCTCGGAGCCGGCGGCTATCACGGTCCCCGGCCTGGCAGCGGTAGGCTCCGGCGCGGGCAGCATCGCCTGCCAAATCCGCAATTCTGTGGATTGAAGCCGGGTATGGGCGATAGGAGCGGGATTGAAGGCGCGAATAGCCCGATCGATCGCCTGCGCTGGTTCGGACCAACGAATGTGCGCCTGTGCTTTGTTGATGTGGGGAGCATAGCTTGCTTGCTGCGCATCCTGCGACCGCGGGCAGGCTGTGCCGGCCCGCAATTCATCCAGTGTCTGCAGCAGCAGGTTGCTGCCCAGTGCCGTCAACCGCCGTTGCAGTTGGGCGCAGTTTTCTGTCTGACCGATGTGCAGGCGGGCTTGGCGCAGCAGTGGACCGGTATCCAGCGTTTCATCCATTTGCATTACGCTGACGCCGGTTTGCCTGTCCCCGTTCAAAATTGCATGCTGTACCGGTGTCGCCCCGCGCCAGCGAGGCAGGTATGACAGGTGCAAATTCACCGCCCCCAGCCTGGGCTGTTGCAACACCTGCGCCGGCAGCAGCATGCCGTAGGCAACTACAACCAGCAGGTCTAACTGCTGCAGGCCCTGAATTTCAGCCAGTTCCTGCGCGTCAGCCGGTTGTTTCAGCGTCAGCCCGTGGCGCTCGGCCAGCGTCTTGACCGGCGCTCCGCGTAACTGCCGCCCGCGCCCGGTAGCGCGGTCCGGGCGCGTCAGCACCAACTCGATCCGGCACGGTTCGGCCCCCAGCAGGGCCTGCAGCACGGCAGCGGCCAGGTCGGGCGTGCCGACAAACCCCAGCCGCAATGGGCTGGTGCTCACAGCACCGCGGCGGCTGGCAGTCTTTGCTGTTTTTCCAGTTTTTTGCGGATTCGCCGACGTTTCAGGGAAGAAAGCCGGTCAATGAACAGCTTGCCGTCCAAGTGGTCAATTTCATGCTGAATACAGACCGCAAGCAGACCGTCACAGCGCTGTTCCATGAGCTTCCCCTCCAAGGTCAGGCTGCGCACCCGGATGCGTTCAGCCCGCCGTACCTGTTCGAAAACCCCGGGCACCGACAGGCAGCCCTCCTGCATTTCCTCCCACCCTTCCTGCTCGATGATTTCCGGATTAATCAAGTACATGGGCTGATTTCGCTGTTCCGATAGATCGATCACCAGAACACGTTTGTGGGCATTAACCTGAGTCGCCGCCAAGCCGATTCCGCCCTCCTGGTACATGGTTTCCCACAGATCCTCGATCAGGGTGCTCAGCTCGGGTCCGATCCCCTCCACCGGCTTGGCCTGGATCCGGAGGCGCGGGTCCGGATAGTGAAGAATTTCCAGAATGGCCATGACTTACCTCATGAATCTAAAAATACTGTTAACTTTTTTCGCAACTTGCCATATACTATATCAGAATTTGATTGGCTAAAGGTTTCCAGAGGGATTGCGGATGTCGTACAAAGTCAATATTCAGGCGCTGATCCTGCTCTGTGCCCTGGTTGCCCCAAGCGCCTGGGCGCAGCAGGTTGAACTGGCGCCTGACCATCCGGACCGCCACGTGGTACAAAAGGGCGATACGCTGTGGGATATTGCCCAGCGTTTTCTGGCCCGGCCCTGGCGCTGGCCCGAGATCTGGCAGATTAACCCGCAGATCGAGAATCCTCACTTGATCTATCCCGGTGACGTGGTGCTGTTGCAATATGATGGGGATCGCCCCTTTTTGGCGGTACAGCGGGGAGCAGGCGTCCCGACCGCAGGCTCCACCCGGCGCGGACCACGGGAGCAGAAACTGAGCCCCCGGATTGGGGTAGAGCGCCGTACTGCCCAGGCAATACCAACCTTGCCGCTGGATATGGTGGTGAGTTTTCTGTTGTATCCGATGGTGGTGGAGAAGGCGGAATTTGAGAGCCGCCCTCATGTTCAGGCGGTCGGACCCAGAGGCGAGGAACTCCTGGCCGTTGAGGGGGAGTACATCTATGTTCGCGGAGAGCTGGAGCAGGATGTATCGAACTTCAACATCTACCGGGGCGGCCAGGAATACCGGGGAGGCCCATCGGGAGATGAGTTTCTTGGTTACGAGGTGCGCTACATCGGTGAGGTGGAAATTGAGCTGCGCGGTGATCCGTCCCGAGGACTGCTAGTGCGTTCAGAGTTTGAGATCAAGGGCGGAGACCGGCTTTATCCGAATATCGGCGGACTGATCGAAGATTCTTACTCTGCGTTCCTTCCGCGTTCCCCGGGACAGCCGGTAAAGGGCAGCATTCTATCCGTAGTCGATGGCGGCAGGCTGCCGCAGGAATACCAAGTGGTAGTGCTGGACCTGGGTGAGCGGGAAGGCCTGGAATCCGGTCATGTGTTGGGGCTGTATCGGAAGGGGAATGTGCTGGAAGACAAGTACGCCCCGGTGGAGCAGGGATTGTATGGCGATGCCTTCGAGAAGCGCCAGATCCCCGAACTGCGCAGCGGAGTGGCTATGGTGTTTCGGGTCTTCCCCCGGGTCAGTTATGCCCTGGTGATGGAACTGGAGCGGGAAGTCTATACGGGAGACATTGTGCGCAATCCCTGATTGCCGCTTCCGCAGCGGCGATCGGTTGTTCGGGCGGCCTTGACTGCGAGCCGCGCCAACGGCTCTTCATTTTCTGACGCATCTTGATGAGAAATGCCCCGGATGGGGCTTGCTGTGCGTTGCCTTCCCGGTTCATGCTGTTGGATGCCGCATGCCATCCCGCCCGGGCGGGGCGGACCTGCTTTATGCGAGCAAGAGGCAGTCGCCAAGCGCTGGCCTGGCGGGCAGCAGACGAACCGCGCGGGCACTAAGCGCGGCTAAATCCCGCGGAGCAGGAACCACAGCGGAGGAGCGATGAGCCAGCAGGATACCGAGCGCCGCCTGGCCTGTTGGCTGTTGCTGGGACGCACCCCCGGGCTGTCTCTGGCCCAAGTGCCACGGTTGCTGCAGCAGTACGGTTCGCCGCAACGGCTACTGGAGGCAATCCGGGACGGACAGGGCATGGACGCTCCGGCGGCGGTGGAATATCTGCGGAGCGTGGACTGGCGGGACGCCGCACCGGATCTGCACTGGCTGAAGGCGGAGCCGCGACGCCATCTGATCAGCATGGAGGACCAGCGTTATCCCAGCCTGTTGCGCCAGTTAGCCCAGCCCCCGCTGCTGCTCTGGGCGGAAGGTGCCCCCGAGTGCTGCCTGCGTCCTCAACTGGCCGTGGTTGGCAGCCGGAATGCGTCACCGCACGGCTGTCGGATTGCCTCCCGCCTGGCACAGGAACTGGCCCGGGCAGGCTGGGTCGTCACCAGCGGACTGGCCACCGGCATTGACGGCTGGGCCCACCGGGGTGCCCTGTCTGTAGCAGGTGAGACCATCGCGGTGACCGGATGCGGCCCGGACCGGATTTATCCGGCCAGCCACCGGCAGCTTGCGGCGCAGATTGCCTCCCGGGGGACGGTCCTTAGCGAATTTCCGCTGGGCACGCCGCCGCGGGCGGCTCATTTCCCGCGCCGCAACCGGCTCATTGCCGCCCTCAGCGCCGGCACCCTGGTGGTGGAGGCAGGGTGGAAAAGCGGTGCGCTGATCACCGCACGCCACGCGCTGGAATTGGGGCGGGAGGTGTTTGCGGTACCCGGCTCCATAGATAATGCGCTGACGCGCGGCTGTCACGCACTGATTCGCCAGGGAGCCAAACTGGTGGAGCGGGTCGAGGATATAGTAGAAGAATTGCAGCATTGGCCGTGCCCCGAGGTTCCCGTGGCACTGAGCGCGGCACCCGCCACGGACGCGATGCCCACGCTGGATGCGGGTCTGCGCAAGCTGCTGGAATGGATCGATTTCGCGCCGAACGGTACCGATGCCCTGGTCCGGCGCAGCGGCCTGGGTATAGAAAAGCTCGCTGCCATGTTGTCTGTACTGGAACTAAAAGGGTATATTGCCTCCCGGCTTGACGGGAGCGTGTTCCGTATCCGCTAGCCGGCAGAACTCCCTGCAGAAGTGCTGTGTGCCGACCGTGAAACTGAAACTTATGTATCTATTGCACCCATCCGATCCTGCCTGTATGGGCGGGCCCCGCTCCCCCGAGCCGCCGCGGTTATACCGGCCCCGGGTCGGGAAGCGGGCGGGATCTGTCCATGACGTCCGGACCGCGGACGTCGCCGGCCCGCCGTGGCGTTCAGGAGCGCACCGATCGTGAGTAAAGCACTAGTCATAGTAGAATCGCCGGCCAAGGCAAAAACTCTCAACCACTACTTGGATAACAATTATCAAGTGCTGGCTTCCTATGGACATGTGCGCGACTTGAAGCCCAGGACGGGCGCGGTGGATCCCGACAATGGATTCAACATGCACTACCAGTTGGTAGAGAGGAATATCCCTCACGTTGAAAAAGTGCGCAAGGCGTTGGGCAAGGCTGAGGTGCTGTACCTGGCTACTGATCCGGACCGGGAGGGGGAAGCGATCGCCTGGCACTTGTGCGAGGTGTTGCGCGAACAGGGTGCGCTGGAGGGGCGCGACGTCCGCCGCGTGGTGTTTCACGAGGTGACAAAACAGGCAATTTTAGAAGCGTTTAAGCACGCCAGGGGATTGTCGCTGAGCCTGGTGGATGCCTATAGGGCCCGTCGTGCCCTGGATTACCTGGTAGGATTTAAGCTCTCTCCCTTGCTGTGGAAGAAGATATCCCGTGGCCTGTCGGCAGGCCGGGTACAGAGTCCGGCTTTGCGCATGATCGTGGAGCGGGAGATTGAGATCGAGAACTTCAAGCCCCGTGAATACTGGACTATAGAGACGGATGCCGTTCGGAATCGGGAGCGTTTCCGTTGCCGGCTCGTCCGCTACCGGGACAAGCCGCTGAAGCAGTTCAGTATTGGCGCCGACGCGCACGCGCAGGAAGTGCGCACGGAGCTGCTGGAGCAAGCCGGCTCCCAGTTAACCGGCACAGACCCGGCCCAGGTGGCTGCGGTCGGCAACGGAAAAGCGCCGCGGGGAATACTGATCGTCTCGGACGTGCGCAAAAAGCAGCGCCGCCAGCAGCCGGCGGCGCCGTTTACCACCTCCACGCTGCAACAGGAAAGCGTGCGCAAGCTCAAGCTCAGTTCCCAAAACACAATGCGCCTGGCCCAGCAGTTGTACGAAGGAATCGAGACCGGTGCCGGGCTGACGGGGCTGATTACGTACATGCGTACTGATTCGGTGAATCTTGCCACCTCCGCCGTGCGCGAGATACGGGACTACATCGGTGAAAATTACGAGGAACCGTTTCTGCCGCCCAAGCCCCAGCTCTACCGTACCCGAACGAAGAATGCCCAGGAAGCCCATGAGGCGATCCGGCCGACCTCCATCCGGTGCCTGCCCGGGCAGTTGCGCGCCAAGTTGAGCCAGGATCAGTTTCGCCTCTATGAATTGATATGGAAGCGGACGCTGGCTTGCCAGATGGCGCCGGCGCTGATCGATACCGTCACCGTTGAACTGGACTGCGGTACTGGCAACCGGTTCCGTGCCACCGGGTCCACCGTGGTCATGCCCGGATTCTTGTCCGTCTACGAGGCAGAACGCGGTGAGCAGGCCGAGCAGGCCGAAGGCGCCGAGGGGCGGCTGCCCGCGCTGCGTAAAGGCGACCTCGCCGGCATCGTCGATATCCAAGCGGTTCAGCACTTTACCATCCCGCCGCCACGCTACTCCGAGGCCAGCCTGGTAGCGGCACTGGAGGCGCATGGGATTGGTCGCCCCTCCACCTACGTCAGCATCATGTCTACCTTGCGTCAGCGCCGCTACGTGGAAATGCAAAAAAAGCGCTTTACTCCGACCGAAATTGGTCGTACCGTGAGCAAGTTCCTTGCGGCGCATTTCGAAAAATATGTGGATTACGGCTTTACCGCCGAAATGGAGGACAAACTAGACGCGATTTCCTGCGGGCAAAAAGAATGGATCCCGATCATGGGAGAATTTTGGCGCGGCTTGGAAAAGCAGATCCAGGAGAAGGAGCAGAGCGTGTCTAGACGTGAAGTGTCACAAGCCAGGGAACTGGGAACAGATCCGAAGAGCGGGCAGCTTGTCCTGGTGCGTATGGGCAAGTTCGGTCCCTATGTGCAGCTTGGCGAAGGCTCCGATGAGGAAAAACCGCGTTTCGCCGGTCTGCTGCCGGAACAGGGCCTGGATACGATTACCCTGGAAGAGGCGCTCTCGCTGTTGGAACTGCCGCAACTGCCGCGGACACTGGGCACGACGGAACAGGGAGAGGAGGTGGCTGCGGGCCGCAGTCGCTACGGTCCCTATGTGCGTTACGGCAGTCAATCGGACCCACGTTTCGTCTCTATTCCCGACCCCGATGATCCCTTCAGCATTACGTTGGAGCGGGCCCTTGAGTTGATCGAGGAGCGTAAAAAGAAGGAGCAGGCTTCTCTTATCCAGGAATTTGACGGCTGCCGGGTGGTGGAGGGCCGCTATGGTCCCTACATCACCGACGGTAAGAAGAACATAAGCGTGCCCAAGGATAAAGACCCGCAGAAGCTGACTGAAAAGGATTGCCTGGAGATATTGAGCCGGGCACGTCCCCGGCGCGGTACGGCCCGCAAAAAAAAAGCTAAGCGCTGATGCCGGCCGAAAAAGCTCCGGAAAACGGGGAGCGGTTGGAGCGCCCCACGGCACCTGGCAGCCAGTCTGCGGCTCCGGCCTTTGTCTCCATATTGATGGGCTCCGCTTCGGACCTGCCGTCGATGCAGGCGGCGGCAGATGTACTGGATTCACTCGGCATCGCCTGTGAGCTATGCATCAGTTCCGCGCACCGAACGCCGGAGGCCGTGGAGCAGTATGTGGCGGACGCCGAGCACAGGGGCTGCCGGGCATTCATCGCGGGCGCCGGCATGGCGGCTCACCTGGCCGGCAGCATTGCCGCCCGTACGCTGCGCCCGGTGATCGGGGTGCCAGTGGATTCGGGCGCCCTGGCGGGACTGGATGCTTTGCTTTCCACCGTGCAGATGCCGCCCGGGGTACCGGTGGCCTGCATGGCGATCGGTCAGGCGGGAGCGAAAAATGCCGGCTATTTTGCTGCCCAGGTCCTGGCCGTGTCGGACCCGGAACTCGCGGCCCGGCTGTGTCAGGAGCGCCGCCGCCAAGCCGAAAAAATACGGCAAAAGGACGCCGACGTCGGACGCCGGCTGAAGCACCGAACGCCGCCGCCCGCCGCAATGGGCTGAATGCGGGCGGGCGGGCTGACCCCCTGGCAGTTGCAGGCTGCATGGAGCGCCGTTTGCGGCGGCGGGCTGATCGCCTATCCTACCGAGGCAGTGTTCGGTTTAGGGTGCGACCCGGACAACGGCGCCGCGGTAATGGCGCTACTGCGCCTGAAGCGGCGTTCCTGGCGTTTGGGGTTGATCCTGATTGCCGCCACGCCGGCCCAGTTGGCACCGTACCTGTATTTCCCCTCCGGAACGATGGGCCGGCGCATCCGCGCCAGCTGGCCGGGACCGGTCACCTGGGTTCTGCCGGCGCGTCCCGGGGTGCCGTACTGGTTGCGAGGCGCGCATCGCGGGCTGGCGGTGCGGGTCAGCGCCCATCGGTCCGTGCAGCAATTATGCGCCCGCACGGGGCCGCTGGTTTCCACCAGCGCCAATCCTTCCGGTGCCGTCGCGGCGCGTGACGCGCACCGGGTGCGCTGCTATTTCGGCCCGCGGTTGGCCTATATCCTGCCCGTAGCCACTGGGGGACTGGCTGCCCCCAGCGAGATCCGGGATGGCCTGAGCGGGGCGATCCTGCGTCCGGCACCGGACGGCATCGGATCGGCCCCGATACAGGACGGCATCGGATCGGCCCCGATACAGGACGGTATCTCGGCCCCGGCAGCCGGAGCGATCCAGCGCCGGGGAATTAGCTCCGTGCCGGCAGCACGTTACGGTGGACCTTATCAGGGGCCGACGGCTGGGAATTGAGGCATTGACAAGTAGAACAGGAAAGTGAGAAAATTGCATGTTTTGTGCGCGGCACAAATCGAGCAACTGGAGGGGTACCCAAGCGGCCAACGGGAGCAGACTGTAAATCTGCCGGCTTTGTCCTTCGCAGGTTCGAATCCTGCCCCCTCCACCGGGCCTGCTTGCGCGGTCCGGGCGGCGCATTGGAGGACGCATTGGAGGAGCAAGCCTTGCCATTCAGCATTGTACAGGCGGGCGTAGTTCAATGGCAGAACCTCAGCCTTCCAAGCTGAAGATGTGGGTTCGATCCCCATCGCCCGCTCCAGCTCCGCGTGAGCCGGGAAGGCATCGGCATTTAGGTTTCTGCGGCCCATATAGCTCAGGGGCAGAGCACTTCCTTGGTAAGGAAGAGGTCACCGGTTCGATTCCGGTTATGGGCTCCAGGTCTGATGGTCCGGGCGGGGCTGCAGTTTGACCGCATCTTCCGCAGGAGTGCGGATGGAGCGAGGTAGCGGCGGAGAAATTCCGCGGAAAATGACAGGAGAGTCCTGTAAATAGGAGCTTATGCAATGGCTAAAGAGAAGTTTGATCGCACCAAACCGCATATCAACGTGGGCACGATCGGGCACGTGGACCACGGCAAGACGACGCTGACGGCGGCGCTGACGAAGGTTTTGGCGGCGGCGCACGGGGGGGAAGTGCGCGAGTACGCGCAGATTGACAATGCGCCGGAGGAGCGGGCGCGCGGCATCACGATTGCGACGGCGCACGTAGAGTACGAGAGCAGCGAGCGGCACTACGCGCATGTAGACTGTCCGGGGCACGCCGACTACGTGAAGAACATGATCACGGGAGCGGCGCAGATGGACGGAGCGATTTTAGTGGTGAGCGCGGCGGACGGACCGATGCCGCAGACCCGCGAGCATATACTGCTGGCACGCCAGGTGGGGGTACCGCGGGTGGTGGTGTACCTGAACAAGGCGGACCAGGTGGATGACCAGGAGTTACTGGAGCTGGTGGAGTTGGAGGTTCGGGAGTTGCTGGAGAAATACGAGTTTCCGGGCGAGGAGACGCCGGTGGTAGTGGGCTCGGCGCTGCAGGCTTTGGAAGGGAAGAGCGGCGAGTTGGGGGTAGGCTCGGTGGAGCGGCTGGTGGGGGAGTTGGACCGGTATATACCGATACCGGAGCGACCGGTGGAGCAGCCCTTTCTGCTGTCGATAGAGGATGTATTTTCGATTTCGGGCCGAGGCACGGTAGTGACGGGTCGAGTGGAGCGGGGCCGGGTTCGAGTGGGGGAGGAAGTGGAGATTGTAGGGATCCAGGAGACGCAGAAGACGACCTGCACGGGGGTGGAGATGTTCCGCAAGCTGCTTGATGAAGGGGTGGCGGGGGACAACGTGGGGGTGCTGCTGCGCGGCACGCGGCGCGAGCAGGTGGAGCGCGGGCAGGTGCTGTGCGCACCGGGGACGATCACCCCGCATGTAAAATTTCAATCGCAGGTGTACGTGTTGAGCAAGGAGGAGGGAGGACGGCACACGCCGTTTTTCAAGGGTTACCGGCCGCAGTTTTATTTCCGCACGACGGACGTAACCGGTAGCGTGGAGCTGGCGGAAGGGACGGAGATGGTGATGCCGGGAGACAACGTGGAGTTAGGGGTGGCATTGCACGCGCCGATCGCGATGGAGGAAGGACTGCGCTTTGCGATCCGGGAAGGAGGTCGCACGGTTGGCGCCGGCGTCGTGTCAAAGATCGTCGAGTGAGCGGATTGCCGGGCATTGGGCAGGCGCTTTGGATATAGCTTCGGATGAAGCAGGTTCACGTAAAGAGATATGATGTCGGTAAGGATTGTTATCGAGTGGAAATAAAGGCCAGTAGCTCAACTGGCAGAGCAGCGGTCTCCAAAACCGCAGGTTGGGGGTTCGAGTCCCTCCTGGCCTGCCACTCAGTGCGGACGCCGGCGCGTTTCCTGCCAGTTGTGCGGGACGGCGTGCGGGGCCGGGGGTGGCCATGCTGATGGTATTGGCGCGGCGGCGGGCGGACACCGCCAGGCTGTCTGCGGCATTGATCCTGCTGATAGCGGGTATCGCCGGGGCCTATCTGCTGGAGGTCTCGTTCCTGCTGCGCATGTTGGGGGCCATCAGCTGTATTGTGCTGGCCGGGCTTTTGACCTACCGCACCGAACTGGGCAAGTTCGGCTGGGGCTTTTTGCACCAGACTCAGCTGGAGGTAAAGAAAATGGTCTGGCCGGAGCGCCCGCAGGCAGTGCAGATGACCCTGTTCGTGCTGATTATGGTGATCCTGGTGGCCCTGATCCTGTGGCTATTGGACTGGATCCTGGGCGGCCTGGTGGAAGCGTTGCTGGGATAGCGGCGAGAAGCTTTGGATATGACGATGAAATGGTACGTTCTACAGGCTTATTCCGGCTACGAGAGCCAGGTGCGCCGGGCCCTGCTGCAGCAAATCCGGCACAGCAAGCTGCAGGACAAGTTCGGCAAGATCCTGGTGCCTACCGAGGAAGTGGTAGAGATGCGGGGCGGCCGCAAGCGCAAGAGTAATCGGAAGTTTTTTCCCGGCTATGTACTGATTGAAATGGAGATGAATGATGATACCTGGCACTTGGTCAAGGACTCGCCCAAGGTTTTGGGCTTTGTCGGCAATGCCAGTGATCAGCCGGCGCCGATCAGTGAAGCGGAGGCCGCCGACATCCTGCAGCGCGTGGAAGAGGGCATAGATCAGCCCAAGCCGAAATTTATATATGAACCGGGCGAAGTCGTCCGGGTGATTGACGGCGTGTTCAAAGACTTCAACAGCGTGGTAGAAGAGGTCGACTATGAAAAAAGCCGGCTCAAGGTGGCGGTTTTGATTTTTGGTCGTTCTACGCCCGTCGAATTGAGTTTCGACCAGGTGGAAAAGGAGTAGCCGCGGCGATGCCGGGCGGCGGACATGCAACATCAGGCGCCGGTGAGCGCTCCCAAACGTTCGGAATATGACGGATCACGGTTATGGCAAAAAAAGTTGAAGGGTGCATCAAGTTCCAGGTTCCGGCGGGCCAGGCAGTGCCGAGCCCGCCGGTGGGGCCGGCACTGGGGCAGCGCGGCTTGAATTCCGGCGACTTCTGCAAGCAGTTCAATGAACGCACCAAGAACCATGACGCGGGAGTGCCGCTGACGGTATTGATTAGGTATTACCAGGACAAGAGCTTCGATTTTATCGTCAAGTCTGCGCCCACCACCGTCCATCTGCTCAGGGAAGCGGCCGGCATCAGCAGCGGCAGTGCAACGCCCAACAGCCGAAAAGTGGGGAAGGTCAGCGCGCAGCAGTTGGAAGAGATCGCGAAAATAAAACAGGCGGACTTGACCGCGGCGGACCTGCGCCGGGCCATGCTCACGATCGCCGGTACGGCCAGGAGCATGGGCATTGAGGTTACGGGGCTGTAAACGTGGCAGGTGTTTCAAAACGGGCTCGGCTTACCACCGAAAAGGCACCGCCGGGCAAAATCTACGCGCCGCTGGAAGCTTTTGAATTGCTGAAGGAGTTGTCCGCGACGACCCGGTTTACCGAATCGGTGGACGCCAGTGTGAACCTGGGCGTGGACGTGCGCAAATCCGATCAGGTAGTGCGGGGGATTTCGCTCCTGCCTCATGGCACGGGCCGGCAGGTGAAGGTGATCGTGTTTGCCCAGCAGGAGCAGGCGGAAGCTGCCAGGCAGGCGGGCGCGGACGTGGTCGGTCACGCCGACTTGATACCTCAGATCGAACAGGGCAAACTGAAAATCGATTGGGTGGTCGCGACCCCGGACTCGATGCCGGTTGTCGGCCGCCTGGGCAAATTTCTAGGGCCGCGCGGATTGATGCCGAATCCAAAGACCGGCACCGTTACCGCCGACGTGGCGCAGGCGGTGAAAAACATCAGGAATGGACAAGTGCGCTACCGCACCGACTCCTCCGGCATCGTGCATTGCATGCTGGGCAAGACGAATTTCGAAGCGAACGCCTTGAAGGGAAACCTGGACACGCTGCTGGTAGACCTGGGCAAACTGAAGCCGAGCGGCGCCAAGGGGATATACTTCAAAAAAGTAACTGTCTCCACCACTATGGGGCCTGGTCTGTCGATCGATCTGGGTGCGCTGCCGTCGTGAGCCGGTACCGGGAGCTGTACCTATGAGCCTGTCGCTGGAAAGAAAACAGCAGATCGTTGAGGAGGTAGCCCAGGTATCCCGCTCCGCGGCGTCAGCAGTGTCGGTCGATTACCGCGGGCTTTCGGCGGGAGAGATGAACGAATTGCGCCGGCAGGCGCGTACCAGCGGGGTGCAGCTGCGAGTCGTGAAAAACACGCTGGCCGGCCGGGCGCTGCAAGAAAGCGACTTTGCCTGCATGTCGGAGCGGTTTCAGGGGCCTTTGCTGCTGGCTTTTTCGGAGCAGGATCCGGGAGCGGCCGCCCGCCTGGTGCGCGATTTTGCCCAGGACCACGAACACTTGGTCATCAGGATGGCATCGGTCGATAATCAGTTGATCGAGGCTTCTGCTATCGGCAAGCTGGCGGACCTGCCGACCCGGGAGGTCGTGATTGCAAGGCTGATGAGCGCCATGCTGGGACCGGTCCGCACCTTGGTGCAGGTTTTGCGCCTGCCTCAGGTAAAACTGCTGGGAACATTGAATGCGATCGGAGAGCAGAAACGGAGCAGCTAGTTGGATGTAACACGCGGCGGCAAGGTCCGCCGCTCACGCAGGGCCTTGGAACCCGGCGCAAAGCCGAGTAGACGATTTTCAGCCCTGTCGGGGAATTTCCGCAACCTGCCTGGTGCAGGTCGGAAATTCCAGGATTAGGAAATAGAGGAGTAGAGATTCATGTCTGTAAGCAAAGAGGAAATCCTGGATTCGATATCGAACATGACGGTCATGGACGTAGTCGCGTTAGTAGAAGCGATGGAGGAAAAATTCGGCGTCTCCGCGGCTGCCATGGTCGCCCCGGCGGCGGCGGCAGCCGCTGCCCCTGCCGCTCCGGTTGAGGAGCAAAGCGAGTTTAGCGTGGTGATGAGCAGCTTTGGTAACAACAAGGTAGGGGTGATCAAAGTGGCCCGCAGCATTACCGGACTGGGACTCAAGGACGCCAAGGAGCTGGTGGAAAATATCCCTGCGACGATCAAGGAAGGTGCGTCCAAGGAGGAATCTGAGGATATAAGGAAACAACTGGAAGAAGCCGGTGCCTCAGTCGAGATCCGGTAATTCCAAGGTTGGTTTTCTCCAGCTCCGCATCGTTTAAAAGGGTGAGCTTTCAGCCACGCCGGCTCCAGGTCTGCGTGGCAGGGCTGCGCCTGCCCGCAAAAAATCACAGGGGTGGAATATGAGTTATTCGTTTACGGAAAGAAAGCGCATCCGCAAGAATTTTGGCAAGCGTCCGGAAATATTGGATTTGCCTTACTTGCTCAATGAGCAAATTCGTTCCTATGAGACCTTCCTGCAGCCCGGCGTGGTGCCGGCCAGGCGTGAGAACAAGGGACTGGAGGCGGCGTTCCGATCCGTGGTCAAATCGATTGACAGCCACTCCGGCAACGTGACCCTGGAGTACGTCGGATATGAATTAGTTCCCCCCCCGTTCGACGTCAACGAGTGCAAGCTGCGCGGTCTAACCTACGCTTTCTCCCTTAAAGCGCGCTTTCGCCTGGTTTTCAAGGAGAAGGCATCCGGCTCGGCCCACAACAAGCAGGCGGTGCCGGAGACGGCCGTTTACATGGGAGACATCCCGCAAATGACCGGGAACGGTACCTTCATCATCAACGGCACCGAGCGGGTTGTGGTCTCCCAGTTGCACCGTTCTCCCGGCGTGTTTTTTGAGCATGATCGGGGCAAGACCCATTCTTCCGGCAAGCTGCTGTATTCAGCACGGGTGATCCCCTACCGGGGTTCGTGGCTGGATTTCGAGTTCGACGTCAAGGACTTGCTGTATTGCCGCATTGACCGGCGCCGCAAACTGCCCGCGACCATCCTGCTGCGGGCCTATGGCTATGAAAGCGACGCCGACATCCTGGCGCTGTTTTTCGACAACGACACGTTCCGGCTGGGCAAAAAGCAGATTGTGATGAAGCTGGTTCCGCTGCACCTGCTGGGGGATAACCTGCCTTCCGAGATCCGGGCCAAGGGCAAGGTCCTGGTGCAGGCCAACCAGCGGATTACGGCGCGCCACGTGCGTCAGATCGAGGCGGCGAAGCTAAAGCAGATCAAGGTGACAGCCGAATTTCTGTACGGCAAGGTTCTGGCCAGGGACGTTTTTCCGGAAGGCTCGAAGAAAGCGTTGGCGCGTGCCAATGACGTGCTGGATGAAGAACTGGTGCAGACACTGATTGCCAACGACGTTGAGCACATTGATACCATCTATACCAATGACTTCGATTGCGGCCCGTATATATCCGATACCCTGCGCGAAGACAAAACCCGGTCTGTGCTGAAGGCCCAGGAGGCTATTTACGGCATGATGCGGCCTGGCGAGCCGCCTACCGAGACTTCCGTAAAAACCCTGTTCCACAACCTGTTTTCGAACCTGGAACGCTACGACCTTTCCGTGGTCGGCAGGATGAAATTCAACCGGCGCATCGGCAGGGAAGAGGAAGTCGGGGCGCACACGCTTTCCAAGGAAGACATCATCGAAGTCGTGCGCAAGCTGGTTGAAATCCGCAACGGCAAAGGGACCGTGGACGATATTGACCACATGGGCAACCGCCGGGTGCGTTGCGTCGGTGAAATGGCGGAAAATCAATTTCGCCTGGGTTTGGTGCGTTTGGAGCGGGCAATCCGGGAGCGCCTGACCCTGGCCGAGTCCGATGCCATTACACCCAGCGATATCATCAACGCCAAGCCCGTTTCAGCGGTGATGAAAGAGTTCTACGGCTCCAGCCAGCTGTCCCAGTTCATGGACCAGAACAATCCCCTGTCCGAGGTCACGCACAAGCGCCGCATCTCGGCTCTCGGTCCCGGCGGACTGACCCGAGAGCGGGCCGGGTTCGAGGTGCGCGACGTGCATCCTACGCACTACGGTCGCCTGTGTCCCATTGAGACGCCGGAGGGGCCGAACATCGGCCTTATCAACTCGATGGCGATCTACGCCCGGACCAACCGCTACGGGTTTCTGGAAACTCCGTACAGGAAAGTGAAAAACGGTGTCGTTACCGACGTCATTGAACACCTGTCGGCGATTGAGGAAGGGCAATACGTAATCTGCCAGGCCAATGCGTCCGTTGACGGGAAGAATCAGCTGGTTGATGAACTCGTTTCCTGCCGGTACCAGAATGAATTCACACTGGTGTCTCCGGACCGGGTGGATTACATGGACGTCTCCCCCAAGCAGATCGTCTCCGTTGCCGCCGCCCTAATTCCCTTCCTGGAGCACGACGACGCCAATCGCGCCCTGATGGGCTCGAACATGCAGCGCCAGGCGGTGCCCACAATGAAAGTGGAAAAGCCGCTGATCGGCACCGGCATTGAGCGCAAGGTGGCAATCGACTCGGGGGTGACGGTGATCGCACGCCGGGGCGGAATCATAGATTCGGCGGATGCCGGTCGCGTGGTGGTTCGGGTAAATGAAGACGAGATTGAGGAGGGCGAGCCGGAGGTTGATATTTACAATTTCATCAAGTACACCCGTTCCAATCAGGACACCTGCATCAATCAGCGCCCGCTGGTGGTTCCCGGGGACTCGATCGCCAGGGGCGACGTGCTCGCTGACGGTCAGGCCACTGACATGGGAGAACTGGCCCTGGGACAGAATCTGCTGGTCGCCTTCATGCCCTGGAACGGGTACAACTTTGAAGATTCGATTCTCATCTCGGAGAAGGTAATCAAGGAAGATCGCTACACCACCGTTCACATTGAAGAACTGACCTGTTATGCGCGCGATACCAAGATAGGTCCCGAGGAAATTACCCCGGATATTGCCAACGTAAGCGAAGGCATGTTGAACAAGCTGGACGAGTCCGGCGTCGTGTACATCGGCGCAAAAGTGAACGCGGGCGACATCCTTGTGGGCAAGGTCACGCCTAAGGGAGAGACCCAGTTGACGCCCGAGGAAAAACTGCTGCGCGCCATTTTCGGAGAGAAAGCGTCAGACGTAAAAGACACCTCGCTGAAGATGCCTTCAGGCATGAGCGGAACCGTTATCGACGTGCATATCTTTACTCGTGACGGCATTGAAAAAGACGTCCGCGCCAAGCACATTGAAGAGAGCGAATTGGACCGGGTGCGCAAGGATCAAAACGATCAGTACCGGATCATGGAGGACGGGGTTTTCCAACGCCTGGAAAACATACTGGTCAACAAGAAAGCCTTGAGCGGTCCGGACGATCTGGAGCAGGGGGGTCGGATCACGAAAAAGTACCTGCAGGGCCTGGACCGCCCCAAGTGGTTCCGCATCCGCCTGGCGGACTCCAAGGTAAACGAGCGCCTGCAGCAGGCCGAGACCCGGTTGCACCAGTTGCGCGAGGAATTCGACCGGCTCTACAACGAGAAATCAGAGCGTCTGACCGCCGGCGACGATTTGGCCCCGGGCGTGCTGAAAATGATCAAAGTCTACATCGCGGTGAAGCGCCGCCTGCAGCCGGGAGACAAAATGGCGGGCCGGCACGGCAACAAGGGAGTGATTTCGACCATCGTCCCGGAGGAAGACATGCCGTACCTTGATGACGGCACGCCGATGGATATCGTGCTGAATCCGCTGGGGGTGCCCTCGCGCATGAACGTAGGGCAGATATTCGAGACCCACCTGGGTTGGGCCGCCCGGCAGTTAGGGACCCAGATCGACCAGTTGCTGGACGGCGAGGCGGACAGCGGCAAGCTGCGCAGTTTTCTGCAGCGCATTTACGATTCGGGCAGGGACAAGGAAATCCTCAAGTCCCTGTCGGATGAGGCGGTGCTGGTGCTGGCGGAGCACCTCCGGGAAGGCGTGCCGATTGCAACGCCCGTTTTCGACGGTGCCAGCGAGGACGAGATCAAGCGCCTGTTGGAGCTTGCCGGACTGCCGTCCTCGGGACAAGCGGTTTTGTACGACGGACGCACCGGCAATGCCTTCGATAAGCCGATCACCGTTGGATACATGTACATGATGAAACTGAATCACTTGGTGGACGACAAAATGCACGCCCGCTCCACGGGCCCCTATAGCCTGGTGACCCAGCAGCCACTGGGTGGCAAGGCCCACTTTGGCGGTCAGCGTTTCGGCGAGATGGAAGTATGGGCACTGGAGGCTTACGGTGCCGCCTACACGCTCCAGGAGATGCTCACCGTCAAGTCCGACGACATAAACGGCAGAACCAAGATATACAAGAGCATCGTGGACGGAGACTTCCACATGAAGGCGGGGATGCCCGAGTCTTTCAATGTTCTCATCAAGGAGATTCGTTCGCTGGGTATTAACATAGAGCTGGAGCAGGAGTGATGGCGTTTCCGGCGGCTGCCATCCTGCCCCGTGCAGCAATGAACCGAGGTCGATTGCGATGAAAGATTTTCTTAATTTACTGAAACAGGGCACCGAGTTTGAGGAATTCGACCGGATCAAAATTTCGCTGGCCTCCCCGGAGAAAATCCGATCCTGGTCCTACGGTGAAGTAAAGAAGGCGGAAACGATCAACTACCGCACGTTCAAGCCGGAGCGCGACGGCCTGTTTTGCGCAAAGATATTCGGCCCTATCCGGGATTACGAGTGTCTGTGCGGCAAATACAAGCGCATGAAGCATCGGGGAGTCATCTGTGAGAAGTGCAACGTTGAGGTGATATCCGCCAAGGTGCGCCGGGACCGCATGGGGCACATCGAACTGGCCAGTCCGGTGGCTCACATCTGGTACCTGAAATCCCTGCCTTCCCGCATTGGCCTGGCCCTGGATATGACTTTGCGCGAGATCGAGAACGTGCTGTACTTCGAGTCCTACGTGGTGATCGATCCGGGCGTGACTCCGCTTGAGCGGGGCCAGCTGCTTACTGAGGATGAGTGCCGGGATCAGGTGGAGGAGCACGGGGACGAGTTTCAGGCCGGCATGGGAGCGGAAGCCATCAACGAGATGCTGACTAGCATGGACTTGGAAGGGCAGATCGCCGAACTGCACAAAGAGATCCCCGAGACCGGTTCCGAGACCAAGCTCAAGAAACTGAATAAGCGGCTCAAGCTTTTGGAATCGTTCCAGAAAACAGGCAACCATCCGTCCTGGATGATCCTCAAGGTATTGCCGGTGCTGCCGCCGGAACTGCGTCCGCTGGTCCCGTTGGAGGGAGGCCGTTTTGCCACCTCGGATCTGAACGACCTGTACAGGCGCGTCGTCAACCGCAACAATCGCCTGAAGCGACTGCTGGACCTCAATGCTCCGGATATTATCGTCTGCAACGAGAAGCGCATGCTGCAGGAATCCGTTGACGCGCTGTTGGATAACGGTCGTCGCGGGCGCACCATCACCGGCACCAACAAGCTGCCGCTGAAGTCGTTGGCGGATATGATTAAAGGCAAGCAGGGGCGTTTCCGCCAAAACCTGCTGGGCAAACGGGTCGATTATTCCGGGCGATCCGTCATCGTGGTCGGTCCCACCTTGAAGCTGCACCAGTGCGGCTTGCCGAAAAAGATGGCGTTGGAGTTGTTTAAGCCGCTGATCTACAGTTTGCTGGAGAGCCGCTGCCTGGCGACTACCATCAAGGCGGCGAAGAAAATGGTGGAGCGGGAAGAACCCGAAGTCTGGGACATCCTGGAGGAAGTGATCCACCAGCACCCGGTGCTGCTGAACCGGGCGCCTACGCTGCATCGCCTGGGCATCCAGGCTTTCGAGCCCATATTGGTGGAAGGCAAGGCTATTCAACTGCACCCGCTGGTGTGCACGGCCTTTAACGCCGACTTTGACGGCGATCAAATGGCAGTGCACGTGCCGTTGTCCCTGGAAGCTCAACTGGAATCGCGCACCTTGATGATGGCTACCAACAACATTCTCTCTCCGGCCAATGGAGAGCCGATCATCATGCCTACCCAGGACGTGGTCATGGGTCTGTATTACCTGACCCGGGAGGCCGGTGACGTCAAAGGCACGGGCATGGCTTTTGCCAATGTGTCCGAGGCGCGCCGGGCCTACGACAACCAGCAGGTGTCTCTGCATGCCCGCGTGACCGTGCGTATCAATGAAGTGCTGAACGATCCGGACGGCGGGGAACTGCAACGGCGCCGGAGCTGTGTCCAGACCACGGTAGGGCGCGTGTTCCTCTATGACCTGGTGCCGGAGGGTTTGCCGTTTTCCGTGGTCGACCAGGTGATGAACAAAAAAGCGGTATCGGCCCTGATCAGCGAGTGCTACCGCTGCATGGGATTAAAAAGCACGGTGATGTTCGCGGACCGGCTCATGTACGCCGGCTTTTACTATTCCACCCAGGCGGGACTGTCCATCGGCGTGAACGACATGGTGGTGCCGCCCGACAAGGAAAGTATCATCCACGAGGCGGAAAAACAGGTCAAGAACTTCGAGCAGCAGTATTCGTCCGGGCTGATCACCGACGGGGAGCGATACAACAAGGTAGTGGACATCTGGTCGCGCACCAATGAAAAAGTGGCTGGCTCAATGATGGAACAGCTCGGCTCCGAGACCATCCATGACCAGGAGGGACGGGAAATCAAGCAGGACTCGTTCAATTCCATTTTCATGATGGCAGACTCGGGAGCGCGTGGTTCCGCGCAGCAGATCCGTCAATTAGCCGGCATGAGAGGACTGATGGCCAAGCCCGACGGTTCGATCATCGAAACACCCATCACCGCCAATTTTCGTGAAGGGCTGGACGTCTTGCAGTATTTCATCTCCACCCACGGTGCCCGCAAGGGATTGGCGGATACCGCGCTGAAAACCTCCAATTCCGGTTACCTGACCCGCCGCTTGGTGGACGTTGCGCAAGACGTGGTGGTGACGGAGCCGGATTGCGGCACGAGCGAGGGCCTGGTCATCCGCTCCCTGGTCGAGGGAGGGAACATCGTCGAGCCCTTGCCGCAGCGCGTATTGGGCCGGGTTTTGGCCGCGAATGCGGTTTCTCCCGGCTCCGGCGCAGTCATAATAGAGGCCGGAGAACTGCTGGACGAACAAAAAGTCCGGATGCTGGAAGAGGCTGGAATTGACGAGGTCGTTGTCCGCTCGCCGATCACCTGCCAGACCCGTTACGGGATATGTGCGTTTTGTTACGGCAGGGACTTGGCGCGCGGGCACCTGGTTAACATGAACGAGGCGGTAGGAGTGGTTGCCGCGCAGTCTATCGGTGAACCCGGCACGCAGTTGACCATGCGCACCTTCCACATCGGGGGTGCCGCGTCCGGGGCCACGTCCGAGAACAGCATTGAGATCAACAAGGGAGGCAAGATACGCCTGCAGAACATTCGAACCTTGCAGCAATCCGGCGGCGACCAGGTGGTGATTTCCCATTCCGGACAGTTGTCCGTGCTGGACAGCGTTGGCCGCGAGCAGGAGTGTTACCGGGTCCCGTATGGGGCCGTGTTGACGATCTCCGACGGGGACCAGGCCATGGCTGGAGACGTCATTGCCCGTTGGGATCCGCACACGCATCCGGTAATTGCCGAGCTTGAAGGCCGCGTGGAGTTTGTCGATATCATAGACGGAGTGACCGCGAACCGGGAGATGGACGAAGTCACTGGATTGACCACTATCGAAATCATGGATCCAAAGCAGCGCACCGCCGCCGCCAAGGGGCGCAAGCCGGTGATCAAGCTGCTCAATGAAAAGGGGGAAGAGCTGAAAATCCCGGGCACGAACCTGCCGGCTCACTATGCCTTGCCCCCGCGAGCGGTGATTAGCGTCAATGACGGCAAGCAGATTCAAGTGGGTGACGTAATCGCCCGGTTGCCACGGGAATCCCAGAAGACGCGCGACATCACCGGCGGTTTGCCTCGTGTGGATGACCTGTTTGAAACGCGCAAGCCCAAGGACCCGGCCATCCTGGCGGAGGCTTCCGGTATCATCAGTTTTGGCAAGGAGACCAAGGGAAAGCAGCGCCTGATCATTACCTCCAGCGACAACGAGAAGCATGAAATGCTGATTCCGAAATGGCGCCATATCTCGGTATTTGCCGGAGAGCACGTTGAGCGCGGCGAAAATATCGCAGACGGTCCCCACTCACCGCATGACATCTTGCGCCTGCGCGGCGTGCAGCAGCTTGCTTCGTTTATCGTCAACCAGATCCAGGACGTTTACCGCTTGCAGGGCGTGCGCATCAATGACAAGCACATTGAAGTTATTATTCGGCAAATGCTGCGCAAGGGGCAAGTGACTGACCCGGGCGAGACGCCGTTTTTGCGCGGAGAATTAGTCAGCCAGGCCCGCATTCATGAAGAGAACGAGCGGGTTGAGGCAGATCAGAAAAAACCGTGCGCCTGGGACCCGGTGCTGCTGGGAATTACCAAGGCTTCATTGGCCACTGAATCCTTCATCTCGGCGGCCTCCTTTCAGGAGACCACCCGGGTGCTGACCGAGGCGTCCGTCACCGGCAGGCAGGACGTGCTGCGGGGACTCAAGGAGAACGTGATCGTCGGACGCCTGATCCCGGCCGGCTCCGGCCTGGCCTACCATCAACAGCGGCACCAGGCCAAACTGGAGCGTGAACAGGAGCTGGAGGAACAGTCGCCGATACCCGTGAGCGAGGAGGCAGAGGCGGACGCGGCGGAATCCGCGCCCACTGTTGAGGAGATCCCGGGAGCCGCTGAGGCCTGATCGATCCATTTCAGGCAACGGTCGTGCGCCCGGACGCACGGCCCGGTTCACGTGCACCGCAAAGGTCGGTTGCCTGGACCATATCATAGAGCTTGATGAAGCTTGGTGGCCCATTGCCTGCAGGCGCGGCATGGTTCCTGGCACCGGTCCCAGGGCAGAGCGATCGGCACCGTCGGATCCGACCGGAGCAGGTCTTTGTGATCCCTCGCGAGTGGAAAGCGCTGGGCCCTTACCCCATTGATGGCAAACACCCGCCCGGTATGGAGTACCCCCTTGTATCGGCTTGACAGTCATCGTTGAGTGATGCTAAATAGCGTCAATCTTTACGGACTGCGTTTGTCAGGCGCGGTGTTTGTGCCGGATGGTTTACGCAAGCGGGTGCTTGCGTGAGCCGGCGTAGCGGCGGATGGTTGTGAGTCATCGTCAGGGTCCGCTGGACCTGATGGTAGAGACTGAAATAACAGTAAGCGTATCAGGCAGCAGGTAAAGGAAAGGGAGTCAGTATAGAGCGGGTCGCTGACTTTGGCCGAGGAGAGCCGGTCGGTTTTAGTTATGCAGTTGGATAAAAGTGGAGGCCGGCCTTTCCGGCGCGAAGCGATTGAGAGCATGGTCCCTTTTCCAGGCCGATGTCATTGGCTGTATGGAAATTTTCCGTCGCACTCATCCTTCATATAATTACCAAGGAGGTAGATTATGTCTGATTATGTGATCCTCGTGGATGGAGGTTTTCTAAAACGAAAATTAGGCAGCAGGCAGTCGCCACTGGACGTCCATGTCTTTAAGCATTTTATCGACGAGCTGGGTAATCATGAGTACCTGAAAAAGCTCAATCTGTACCGTATTTATTATTACGATGCGCCCCCCCTGGAAGGATCGCAGCAGCGTCCGCTGCAAGGTGGCCTGCAGGATTTCGGCAACAGTGCCCTGGCTGGAATCAACAAGAGACTGCTGCATGGCTTGGGGCATTTCCCTCGGCTTGAATTGCGCTTGGGCGAGCTGGTCTTCCGGGGCTGGCAGGTCCGCCAGGACCTGTTCCAGGATAGTCCCAACGTCACGATCACCAGTGAAGATCTGACGCCGGTGATCCATCAGCGCGGCGTGGACGTGCAGATCGGCCTGGATATTGCTCAACTGAGCATCGGACGGCAGATGCACACGATCGTCCTGATCGGAGGAGACAGCGACTTTGTTCCCGCGATGAAGGTTGCCCGCCAGGGGTGTCAGCTGATCCTGGTGACGCTGGGGCACACGGTCCGGGATTCCATGTACGTGAACAGCGATCTGGTCATTGAGGTACTGGACGGGAAGGGCAAGGAATCAGGCTCGGCTCCCGGTAACGCCTATCCCAGGCAGCATGGTTACTATTCCAGCCAGGGTCAGAACTCGCCGCGGTTCGGTGTGGATGACCATCAGCAGGCGCAGAGCCTGCGCCGCCGCTGAGTGCCCTCGGCGAGGTGCGGGAAATGTCATAATACCGGCGTTTCGATGCCGGGGTGGCGGAATGGGTAGACGCGCCAGACTCAAAATCTGGTGAGGGTAACCTCGTGAGAGTTCGAGTCTCTCTCCCGGCACCAGTTCCCGGCCTCCCGCCGCGGGAGGCAGGGAGCGGGGGTACCCGGTAGCGCATTTAACGCATTTTTGACGGGCGCCCCAGCTTCGCCGGTCAGGGGTTGGACGCATCCGACTCTCCTTGGCCGGCATCGTGGAAGGGGGTGGCCGACCCATCGTCGGCAGGCCCGCCGCCAGGCAGGCGGAGTCCGCGCCGGATCAGGCCGGATCAGATCAGGGCCAGCAATTGCTGCAGCGACAGCCCTTGCTGGTTGGCCATGCGCAACAGGCGATGGCCCCGTTTGCTTTTACTTTGCAGCAGGATCAGCAGCCGCTGCAGCTTGGGATGCAGATCCGCAGGCAGATTTTGCTGCAGGTGCAGCAGGCGAGCCAACGCCAATGCCTGCTCGAAGTTGTGATCGGGATAATCCCGCCGCACGGAGAAGTAGATCGGGCTGCAATGCCCGCACACCCCGTCCAACCGGGGGCCCTGGCCTACCCAGACTCCGATCTCCGCTACCGGCGTATCGCGCTGGCAGCAGCCGCAGCGTTGCTGCGGTTCCGGTTTATTTTTGTGTAGTGGGAGCAGTTGACAGTGACCCGACTTGGTGCTGTCGTTGTGCTGCATCCCGGTATCCGTCCCGCGCTTACGGCTGCATCGCGCCCGGTGCCCGGCAGGATGTGCCAATGGGGTGGCGCTGCGCTTTCGGCTGGAGCACGGACGGGTCAGCCGGTCCAGGAACAATGCGGGCATGGCTCATGATCGACTGGACTCATTCTGCAGCACCGTTGGGCGTATCGAGAGCCACAGCTGTTCGGTGTCAATCCCGAAGCGTTGACCGCCGGGCGACTGCATGCGTCTCAGCTCTACGGCCAGGGTCTCTTGCCGGATCCAGTCTGCGTGTTGTTGGATCGCGTTTTCCATCTGCTCACTGGCATGATACTCGATATGGATGCGGTCAGTCAGGTTTAGATTCTGCTCTTTGCGCAGGTTCTGAATTCGATGCGCCGCTTCCCGCGCCATGCCGCTGGCGAGCAACTGCGGCGTCAGCCGGGTATCCAGGGCGACGGTGAGCCCCGCTGTTTCGGACATTTCCAGGTTTTCGGCTGACTGGCTGCGGATCTCCAGTTCTCCCTCCCTGATGGGCACGGACTGTCCCTGCACCTGCAGTTCCATGCGGCCGTGCCGCACAAAGTGCTCGATCGTCTCCGTGTCCAGTGCTTTCACGGCGGCATGCACGGGCTGCATCAGCGGGCCCAGGCGTGGCCCCAGTACCCTGAAATTCGGCTGTGCGCTGTGGGTGACCAGCTGGTCCGCATCGGACCGGTACTCGAGTTCGCGCACGTTGACTTCCTCCAGGATTACCGGGCGCATCGGCTCTATTTCCTGCTGCCGCAAAGAGGGGGGCAATATCAACAGCAGGCGCGGCAGCGGCTGGCGTACGTTAATTCGGCAGCGATTCCGGATCAGCAGCGCGGCAGACGTGATCTGCCGCGCCAGTTCCATGCGGCGCTCGAGCGCCGTGTCCAGCCATTCCGCCCGTACTTGGGGGAAACGGGTCAGATGCACCGAAGCTTCGCGGAAGCGTTTCCCCACTTCATTCAGGCGCTGGTACAGCCACTCGCCAAAGAAGGGCGCAATCGGCGCCATCAGTTGCGCCATCGTGTACAGGCAGTCGCAAGTGCTTTGGTAGGCCGCCAGCTTGTCGGCATCGTCGGAAAAATCGGCCTTCTGATCCTTGTAGGCGCGCCAGAAACGGCGCCGGGAACGGCGGATATACCAGTTCGACAGATCATCAGCCAGCACCTGCAGGGCCCGGGCCGCCCGGCAGTTGTCGTACGCCTGCAACGCCTCGTCAGTCTGCGCGACCGTGCTTTGCAGCCGGCTCAGGATCCAGCGATCCAGTTCGCTGCGCTGCGCTATCGGCAGTGCCGGCGCAGTATCATCGAAACCGTCGATATTGGCGTAGCTGGCTAAAAAGGCATATACGTTGTCCAGTTTGCCGAAGAATCTGCGCTGCGTTTCCGCCAGCCCCTGCTCGCGGAAACGCAGGTTCTCCCAGGGCATCGAGTTGCTGCTCAGGTACCAGCGCAACACGTCTGCGCCATGTTTTTCCAACACGGCAAAGGGCTCCACTGCGTTGCCGCGGGACTTGGACATCTTTTCACCGTTCTCGTCCAGCACCAGCCCGTTGACTACCACGTTCCGATACGCCGGGGCATCCATGACGGCGACCGCGATCGCGTGCAGCGTGTAGAACCAGCCGCGGGTTTGATCCAGTCCCTCGGCGATAAAATCGGCCGGGAAGCTGCGCTGGAACCGCTCCCGGTTCTCGAACGGGTAATGCCACTGGGCAAAGGGCATCGCGCCCGAGTCAAACCATACGTCGATCACATCGGGCACCCGGCGCATGGTGCCCCCGTCCGGTGCCGGCCAGTGCAGCTGGTCTATTTGCGGACGGTGCAGATCCAAGTCGGGCGGCAGCGTCCCGCCGCACTTGTCGCGCAACTCCGCCAGTGCGCCGATGACCTCGAAATGTTCCGATCCGGGCTGATCGGAGCTCCAGATCGGCAACGGCGTGCCCCAGAAGCGGCGCCGGCTCAAGGCCCAGTCCACGTTGTTCTCCAGCCAGTTGCCGAAGCGTCCGCGCCCGATCGCTGCGGGAATCCAGCGAATGGCGTTGTTGTGTCGCAGCAGCCGCTCGCGCAGCGCGCTGGTACGGATAAACCAGCCCTGTACCGGAAAATTCATCAGCGGCGTGCCCCGGCGCCAGTCGTGCGGGTAATTGTGCCGATGCTGATCCAGGCGGTAGAGCAGGCCGCGGTGGCGCAAGTCCGCCAGGATGCGCGCATCGGCGTCTTTGAACCAGAGGCCGGCCACGATGGCCGGGGCGGTGTCATTAAAACGTCCCTGCGGGTCGATCGGATTGAACACGGGCAGTTTCGCCTGCTGCCCCAGGCGGTGATCATCTGCGCCGAAAGCCGGGGCGACGTGCACAATGCCGCTGCCTTCCTCGGTGGATACAAAGTCTGCGCACAACACTCGCCAGGTATTGGCGGTTGTCTCCCCGGGCGCCGCGCCGGGGGGAGGATACAGCGGCTGGTAGCGCCGCGAGCTCAACTCCCGACCGGTGCATCGCGCCAGCACCCGATGCGGAGCGCGCAGAATCTCCCGCCGCTCTTCGGCCAGGATCAGCCGCTCCCTGCCGTCTTTGCATTCCAATTCCACCGTGGCGTAGACGACCTCGGCGTCGACTGCGAGGGCCGCGTTGGCAGGGAGCGTCCAGGGCGTTGTGGTCCAGGCCAGCAGGCTGCAGTCGGCGTCGTCCTGGCACCGAAAGCGCACGAAGGCGCCTGGGTCGGTGATTTCCTGGTACCCCAGGCTGACCTCGTGAGAGGAAAGCACGGTGCCGGAACCGGGGCTGTACCACTGGATCTTCGAGCCCCGGTAGAGCAGCCCGAGTTCGTGGATGCGCTTGATTAGCCACCAGGTGCTTTCAATATAGTCGTTCTCGCAGGTAACGTAGGGCTGCTGCAGGTCTACCCAGTAGGCGATGCGCCGGGTCAGTTGATCCCATTCCTTCTTGTAGTGCATCACGCTTTCCCGGCAGGCGGCATTAAAGGCGGCGATGCCGTATTGCTCGATCGCCGCACGTTCCTTCAGGCCGAGCTTTTTCTCCACTTCGATCTCCACCGGCAGGCCGTGCGTGTCCCAGCCGGCACGGCGGTCCACCCGGTACCCTTTCATGCTTCGGTAGCGGCAGATGATGTCCTTGAGTGTGCGACCGAGCACGTGATGCAGGCCGGGGCTGCCGTTGGCGGTAGGCGGGCCCTCGTAGAAAGTGAAGGGAGGCCGGTCCCGGCTTTGCTGCATGCACTGCTCGAAGATCCGCTGGCGTTGCCACCAGTCCAGGATTTCTTTCTCCCTCGCCGGCAAAGCCGGTTCCCGGCACAGTGAAAATCGCACGCGCTATGGTCTCCGAACGTGGTTGAGGGCGCGGCGCGTGTGGTGCCTGCGCCCGCCGGCTCTCAAGGCGCCGCGGCAGGCGCTGCCGGGGGCGGCCCTGCGACCAGCTCCGGATCCAGGCGGGCTCGGAGCAGATTGATGCGCCAATCCAAATGTGCCCCGGTGGACCGACCGGTGGCACCCACTTCGGCAACGGTTTGTCCTTGCTCGACGATGCTGTTTTCTTCGACCAGCAGCTTGCTCAGGTGGATCAGCGTGGAGGACAGGCCGTGACCGTGATCGATGATCAGCGTGCCGCCGCTGAAGTACATATCGGGTTCCGCCAGCGACACCCGGCCCGGTGCCGGCGCCCGTACCGGGGTGCCTTCCGGGGCAGCGATGTCTATCCCGTAGTGCGGCTTGCGCGGCTCCCCGTTGAGGATGCGGCGGCTGCCGTAAACGCCGGTGACGACGCCGGCGACCGGCCATTGAAATCCGGTCAGGAAATAAGGGGTCGGCTCATCGCGCCGGCGTGCCTGGGCGATGCGCGCCTGCTCAGCCCGGATGCGCGGCAGATCGGCCGCGTCGGGCACAACCATGCGCGGGGGCAGTCCGTCAATCCGCTGCACCGGGTAGTCGCGTTGCCCGATCTCCAGTGGCCGCGTCAGCGCCTCGCCGTCCGGCAGTTGCACCACGAGCGTCGCCTGCGGCGGCGCGTCACGGCCAAAGCCGAGCAGGAAGTATCCCTCACCGCTCACTCGCAGCGCTTGTCCGTTTATCCGTACCTGGCTGCCGGCAGGCACCTTCCCTTGCACCAGCCCGCCCTGCTGAAAGGCTCCCTCAAGGCGCAGTTCAGCCGCTGCCGGCGCGCAGCAAAGCAACGCGGCGGCAAGGCCCGCGCACGAGTACATGATGGCATTGTTCCGCTGCACGGAGTGCATTGTACACGCTTGCGACGGCAGCGCTTAGCGTTCCCCGGCAACCAGCCGGATCATCCGTCGCCGCCTGCGGCGGGAGCGCCGGCCCTGGCGCCGGCAGTACACAGCGGCGCGCGGAGCCCCTCCCGGAGCTCGCGGATTATTTTGATTGTCAAGCATTTTCCCCGTCGCCCGGCGAAACCGGACCGCGTCGCCCCCTGCTTGGATTGACTACCCCTGCTGTGCTAGAGTGGCACCGTTAATTCATGATTGAACGGGAGGGTGCCTTGCTGAAGTTTGGAAACCTGATGCCCGGCGTCTTAATAACTCTTTCTTAAAACAGTTCTTAACTGGAGGACAATTTTGATGATTTCTGAAACAAGTACGGTACGCAAATACATGCCGAAGGCGCTTGCCTGTGCGCTTTGCGCGGGTGTTGGCCTGGTATTTGCGGGCGATGAGGTAGGCAGCGGCACGCTGTACGGCAATATGCAGACAGTCACGCAAAGCATGCTCGATGGTGCGGCCGGTGACAGCAATAACTTCCTGCACACGAACGGGAATTACCATCAGACCCGGTTTTATCCTGCCGATCAGATCAACCGGGAAAACGTCCATTTGCTCAAGCCTGCCTGGATCTTCCAGACCGAGGTGCTTGAATCGATGGAAACGAGCCCGATCGTGGTGCAAGGCGTGATGTACGTGACGACCTCCTTCAATCATGTCTACGCCCTGGACGCCCGTACCGGCGCCGAGCTCTGGCATTACAAGCACAACATGGGACCGATCACGACCTACTGCTGCGGACCGAACAACCGCGGCGTCTTCCCTTACGGGGATAAGGTGTACATGGGCACGCTGGACGCCAAGCTGGTGGCACTCAATGCTGCGGATGGCAGCGTTGCCTGGTCCACGCAGATTGCGGATCCCGAGCTGGGATACAGCGAGACCATGGCACCCACCGCGGTGGACGGCAAGATCCTGATCGGCACTAACGGCGGCGAATACGGCATTCGCGGGTTCGTGAAAGCCTACGATGCCGAGCGCGGCGATCTGCTGTGGACCTTCCATACCACTGCTGAGAATTCAGTCGGCCGGTGGGTACGCAAGGATGCGACCGGTCGCGACATGCACCGCGACATAGGGGCTGAAAAGGCTGCCCTGCGCGAGCTCGGCGATCCCTACAAAACGCTGGGCGGCGGCGTCTGGCAGAACATGGCGGTGGACCTGGAGACCGACCTGGTGTACTTCGTGGTGGGGAACCCGTCGCCGGACCTGGACGGCAGCATCCGTCCCGGGGATAACCTGTACACGAATTCCCTGGTGGCGGTAGACCTGGATACCGGCGATTACCAGTGCCATTTCCAGTACATCGCCCATGACGTGTGGGACCTGGACGCGGTCAGTCCGCCGGTTATCACCGAAGTACGCGACGATAACGGCAAGCAGGTGAAGGGGATCCTGCACGGTGGCAAGACCGGTTACGTCTACGTGCACCGTGCCGACGATTGCAGCCTGATCCGTTTCTCTGAACCGATGGTTTCGCAGGAATCGCGCTGGACGCTGCCGACCGCGGAAGGCGCGCGCATGCTGCCGGGTGCTAACGGGGGCGTGGAGTGGTCTCCGATAGCCATCGATCCGTTGCAGCGCCTGAGCTATGCGATCAATCTGCACCAGCCGATGACCTACCACGTCGAAAGCACCCCTTACCCGGGAGGCAAGCTGTGGCTGGGCGGCGCATTTAAGGTGATTGCGGACGAAGAGCAGTGGGGCAACGTAACCGCGTTGAACTACGACACCGGCAAGATCGTCTGGAAGGTGAAGACTCAGCAGCCGATGATCGGCGGCATCCTGGCCACCGCCGGCGGCCTGGTGTTTACCGGAGAGGGCAATGGCCTGTTCAAGGCGTACAACTCTACCAGCGGCAGCCAGATGTGGCAGTTCCAGGCGGGTGCCGGGGTCAATGCGCCGCCGAGCTCGTACACGGTTGAAGGCAAGCAGTACGTGGTGGTAGCCGCAGGCGGAAACGTGCAGCTGAACTACAAGCGGGGCAACAGCATCATCGCTTTCTCGCTGTAATGTGTTTACGGGTCCGCGCTGTCCGTGTTACAGCGGGCGGCGGCGGACCCTTTTTTTCGTTGTCGTGTCCTCGCGGTTGACGGTGCGCCCGCTCCGGCGGACGAAAACGCAAGTATCCATGCCGAACCGGCGCCATGCCCTGTTGTTGGCACTGCTTTGCGGCGTGGCCGGTGCCGAGGACATGGAGCAGAAGCTGGCCTTGTGTGTGACCTGCCATGGTCCGGCGGGAGCCACGCCGATACAGCCGGATTACCCGATCCTGGCTGGGCAGCACTTTTACTATACCTACGTGCAGCTAAAGGACTACAAGGAGAGCCGGCGGGCCCACGAGCTGATGGCTCCGATCGCGGTCAGCCTGGAGAAAGAGGAGATGCAGGCCGCGGCCCAATATTTCTCCGAGCAGAACTGGCCGCGTATCGGCTACCAGGCCAGTGAGCAAGACCAGCGCATCGGCCTGCGGATCATCAGCGCCGGTCAATGCGTGGCCTGCCATTTGGGAGGCTTTGAGGGCAACAGCCGGGTGCCTCGGCTGGCCGGGCAGTATCCCGGATACCTGGAGCGCACGCTGCTGGAATTCAAGTATGGCCAGCGCAATAATTCCCCCGCCAAGAGCTCATTGCTCAAATCCTTCAGCGATGCAGAGATCGGCAGCGTGGCACGCCACCTGGGCGGCTTGTAGTCGGCCCGCGCCCGCGCAACGCCCGTAATAAAGAGTATGCCGCTGAGCACCGCGGCGTAATTTCACGCCCTGCCGTGTGGCCGGGCGCCTACCGTTTCGCTCCCTTGCCCAGCGCCAGTTCCCGGCTTCGTTCCCGCTCCCTGCGCTCCGCTTCCCGGTCGCGCGTGGCACTAAAATCCGGCCAGCCTTGCGTGTGCTCCAGTACCAGCCCGCACAGAAAATTAATGTGCGCGTGCTGGTCATTGAGCGCCGGAATATAGTCAAATTCCTGCCCGCCCGCCTTGAGGAAGCAGTCCCGGTATTGCATTTGCACTTCCTCCAGCGTCTCCAGGCAATCGGCGGAGAAGCCGGGACAGACCACCTGCACGGAGCGGACGCCGCTCCCGGCCCATTCCTGAAGCACTTGGTCGGTATAAGGCTGCAACCATTCCCGCGGCCCGAAGCGTGACTGGAATCCCAGTCCCCATTGCCCCTCCGCCAGGCCGAGTGCCTGCGCGCTCAGGCGCGCCGTTTTCCAGCATTCGCAGTGATAGGGATCCCCGGCGTCGAAATAGTGCCGGGGAATGCCGTGAAAGGAAAAGAGCAGGCGGGTTGCGTGGTCACGATGGCGTTCCCAGTGCGGGCGGATCGAGTCCGCCAGCGTCCGGATATAGGCGGGATGATCGTGGTAATTCAGCACCATGCGCAACTCGGGCAGCCAGCGCCAGCGGCGCAACACCGCGCTGACCGCGTCGAAAGTGGAAGCGGTAGTCGCGGCGCAATACTGCGGATACAGCGGCAGCACCAGCAGGCGGCGCACGTGAGCGTCACGCAGCCGCTCCAGGGCGGTACGGATAGAAGGTTCCCCGTAGCGCATGCCGAGTTCCACGTATACCGGGCCCGCGCAGCGCCGCTCCAGCGCCTGTTGCAGGGCCTGCTGCTGCTTGCGCGACAGGGTCAGCAGCGGTGAGCCTTCCTTTTGCCAGATCTTTTGATAGATGCGAGCCGAACGGCGCGGGCGCAGGCGCAGGATGATGCCGTGCAGGATCGGTCGCCAAAGCAGTGCCGGTAACTCGATCACCCGGGGATCCGTAAGGAACTCAGCCAGGTAAGGGCGCAGTGCGGTGGCCGTGGCGGCCCTGGGTGTGCCCAGGTTGGCCAGCAGCACGCCGACACCGGGCGCACGACCATGCTGATAGTCGGGGTCTCCGCTGTATTTCATGCTGTATCTTCCTCGTTGATCCGGCCCGGTTTCTTTACCGACCGGGCGTGACCGCGCCCGGTGCCGGCCGGGTGTGCTTGCCTGCCCGCAACCCGATCGGGCCTGAATGTGACCGATGGTACAATCTTATGGCGGATTCCAACAACAGGAACGACCCCGGGGCCTGCCTGCCCATCGTCGGAGCCTGCCGGCGCTGACCCCCGCCGCGCGTTGTTGGCTTCCGTACGATGGACCGGACCTTCATTACCGCCGGCGGCGCCCGCGTGACGTACTGAAACACTCCCGCAAAGGCAAGGGTGGCTCTTTGTCCTGGCCGTTCACGAAATGTGTGGTGCAAAAAAGAGACACGGGCCGGTTTCGTAGACTTTTTCTGCCGGGCTCCGACCGTTTCTACTGATACGAGCCGTGCCGAGTGTCATGGCAATATCCAGTTTCACTACAAAATTGCAGCGTCGCCTGTCCCTGCGCGCAGCGCCGCGCTGCCAGTCATTACACATTTCGTGAAAGGGTGGCTTTTTGTCGAGGCCGGTTGGCAAGGGAGAGGCAGGCTGCGGTTTTTTTGACGGGACGGCTAGTCCGGGCCCGGATGATGGTCGAGAAAAATGCCGTCTCCCTTTGCAGCGCATCCACTGGGTTGGGCCAATAGCAAAAGTCGTGTCCTTCGTTTTCAGACTCTATGTACTCATGGGGGGATACCCTTTTTGCCAAGAAGTTCAGCCACTTCCCGGGACACCGCCGGGGCTGCCTTCTGCGACGGGCAGGGCTCCATTACCGTATTGCGCTTTGCTATTTTCCGATTGGATCCTGCCCTCGCTGCCATCCCTTCCAGGAGCGCTCATTGATGGCGCAGTGACAGGCTGCCGGGTGGCGCGGCAAGCACACTACGTACAGCGTTGCCGGCAGGCACAGGGGAACAGGATGGCGCCAGGCATGGTTTCTGGCGCGTGCGGTGCCGGCGCTGCGTTCTCCGTTGAGGCTCCGGCAGGTCCATGGGGAGACGACGGAGTCGTCTTTCAGCAGCAGGTTGCACCATCGGTGGCGAAAATCCCGCCGGGGTCACGGCCTCTGTAACGCATCCAGCAGGACTTCCCTGGCCTGGTTGATGCGCGCCGCGAGGTAATCGGAGCCGCCCCGGTCCGGATGGATTTTGTGCATCAACTTGCGATAGGCTTCAATGATCTCCTGTCTGCCGGCGCCGGGGGCAAGGCCGAGCACCTCATAGGCCTCGGCGACATCCATACTGCCACCGGGCGTTGGACCGCGCCGCCGGCTGTCTGCTTCCGGTTTCCTGAATTTCCCAAAGATTCTCCAGGCTCGTTTGGCCGCCAGGGCGCGGTTCAACCAGGGTAGCGCGGCGCAGATGAGGGCGAACAGCCACGGGAGGCGACCGGTCAGCACCAACACCAGGACAAAGATGCCGGCACCATACAGCAGGATGCTTCTCAGCGCCCGCTTGCGCCACGCCGGCGTGGTATACCAGCCCAGGTATCCGATGACGCCAATCAGCACCAGGGCAAGGAATAGTTTAGCCGTCATCAGCGCGGGCGGCTGGGCCGGAAAGGTGGTAGCATCAGGTTGAGTTCGGCATCAAGCATGGTGAATCCCGAGTGCTATTGTAAACCGGGAACGCCCGATACAATAGATAGCGAGGTACAGGGAACATAAACATACTCGAAGAAATGGAGGGCGTCCTCGGGTTCTGGTTTGGAGGCCGCCGGACGGCAACCGAGGTCGCTGATGAAAAGACCTCCCTGTGGTGGTCCAGGGACGACCGGATCGATCGGGAAATTATCCACCGCTTCGCCACCACCGCCGAAGCGGTGGCCACCGGCCGGCTCGACCATTGGGCCGGTTCCGCCCGCGGTTTGCTGGCGCTGATTATTGGCACCGACCAGTTTCCCCGCAACATGTACCGCAATACGCCGCAGGCGTTCTCCCGGGATTCGATTGCCCTGGGCTTTGCCAGGCAGTGTGTGGACAGCGGCGCGGCGCAGCAACTACGGCCCATAGAGCGGGTATTCGCCTACCTGCCGTTTGAACACAGCGAAGCCTTGAGCGAACAGCAACGCTCGGTTGCCCTGTACCGGGCGCTGGCAGATAGCGCGGCCCCGAAAGAAGCGGAATTGTTCCATGGCTACCTGGAGTTTGCCCGCAGGCATTACCAGGTCATTGAGCGCTTTGGTCGCTTTCCCCATCGGAACCAAATCCTGGGGCGTCGTTCAACCGATGAAGAAGTAGCCTTCCTTGAACAGCCGCAGTCCTCGTTTTGACCGGGCCGGGCCGTTGCCGCCGGTGCCCCACGGTAGCAGTGGCGGATAAAACTGCTATGCTTGTGGCATGAAGTCTGCTTGCGCAGCCGGTAGCGGCACCCGTTCAAAGCCCGCGGCAGCCACGGGTTTGACCAGGGCGGCAGGCAGGACGGGGCCGCTGCTTCCGGCATGAAATTCTGCCTGCATTGCGGTTCCCGGCAGGTTCGCTATCAAGTCCCGCCGATGGACAACCGCGAGCGCTTTGTCTGCCAAAGCTGTGGCTACGTGCACTACGAAAACCCCAACATGGTAGTGGGCTGCATACCGGTATGGGAAGACCGGATCCTGCTATGCCGGCGTGCGATCAATCCCCGCCGGGGACTATGGACCTTGCCCGCCGGCTTTATGGAGCTGGGAGAAAGCGCGCCGCAGGGAGCCTGCCGCGAGACCATGGAGGAGGCCAACGTCCAGGTAGAGATCGATGCGCTGTTTGCGCTGTTCAGCCTGCCGTACCTGGACCAGGTGTACCTGATGTACCGGGCGAGTATGCTGAATGAACAGTGCTCACCCGGCCTCGAAAGCAGTCAAGTCGCCTTGTTCCAGCAAGATCAGATCCCGTGGGAGCAAATTGCTTTCGCTTCCATCTACTACACGCTGAAACTCTTTTTCGAGGATCGGGAGCAGGGCGACTACCGCCTGCACACCGGGGAAGTGCTGCGCAAACCGGATCATTATCAATTGCAGTTGCATCCCGGGCAGCGCGGGAACTTGTTATTCCGGGCATCGGCGGCACTGCCGGATGCCGCCGAGCAGGGCCGGCGCAAGTACCACTGATGGGAGGCCGCCCGTGCGGCTTATTCCGCCCCCGGCGTGCCGTCGCAAAGCCGCCGCTTGAGCTTGAACAGCACCGAGATGTCAGCGTCTCCTTCTCCTTGTTCCAGCAGTTCCCGGTAGTCCGCCAGGCTCCTTTCGGTGACCGGCAGGGAACAGTTGGCCTGCGCCGCCATGCGTTCGATGATGCGCAGGTCCTTCTGATGCAGCGCCAGCCGGAAGCCGGGCGCAAAATTCCCCTGCAGCATGCTCAGGCCGCGGCGCTGCAAGAACCAGTTGGCAGCAGCGCCGCGTGAAACTGCGCCGATCACTCGATCCATGTCCAGCCCCAGCGCGCAGCCAAAGGCCAGCGCCTCGGTTACCGCCTGGTTGATGCCGGCGGCCATCAATTGGTTGACTGCCTTTGTTGCCTGGCCGCTGCCGGTCGCGCCCATGTGGACGATGTTACCGGCCACCGCGTTCAGCGCCGGGCGTGCCCGTGCCAGTATTTCCTCGGCGCCGCCCACCATCATCGACAGCGTGCCCTGCTGCGCCCCCTCCACGCCGCCCGACACCGGGCAGTCCAGAAAATGCGCCTGTCGTTGCCGGAGCAGCGCGGCGGCGCGCAGCGCGGTTTCGCTGCTCACGGTGGATGCGTCAGCGACGATCAAGCCGGCGGGAACACCCGGCAGCAGCGCTTCCATTACCTCCAGCAGATCCTCGTCCCTGGAGACACAGCTCAGGATGAACTCGCACTCCCGTGCCAGTTCAGCCGGGCTGGTGGCGACCCGCACCGGGTCTGGAAACTGTCCCTGCGCCCGCGCCGCAGTGCGGTTCCACACCGCCCGAAGCAGGCCGGCCTGCTCCAGGTTGTGCGCCATGGGCAGGCCCATGGCGCCGAGTCCGATCACGCCGGCGCGCATGATCATGCCCGCGCCACCGGCGCGGCGCGGCACGGCTGGTGCGGGACCGGGCCAAGCCGGGCGCAGGGTTCCCGGTCGCGGCCCGGTGCCCAGGCAAACATTGTTCTCAACAGGTACACGGTGGGCACGACAGGCGGCTCAGCGTTGCAGGTAGGTACAGCCGTGCAGGCCGGCTGTTATGATTTCCAGGTAGCGCCGTTCCTGCTCCGGTGTCAATTTTGCCTGCCGCAGTTTGCGCCGGTAGGCGCCTACCAGCGTTTCCACGGGCAGGTTCACGTACTGTAGCAACTCCGCCGCAGAGTCACCCTGCCGCGTCTCGCGGATGCGGTGTCCGTCTCCGTCCAACTCGACGTTTAGCGAGGCGGTGTCGCCGAACAGGTTGTGCATGTCGCCCAGTATTTCCTGGTAGGCTCCCAGCAGAAAGATACCGATCAGGTAACGCTCGTCGCGGCCGGGCAGATGCAGCGCCAGGCTGTTTTGTAGCCGGCCGCTTTCCACGTATCGGTTAATGCGCCCGTCTGCGTCGCAGGTCAGGTCATGCAGCGTGGCGCGCCGCTGCGGCCTTTCGTGCAGCCGCTGCAGCGGCATGATCGGAAAGACCTGGTTGATGGCCCAGGCGTCGGGGGCGGCCTGGAACAGGGGAAAATTGCAGAAATACTTGTCCGCCAGCCGCTCTTCCAGTGCCTGGACCAGCTTTTGCGGGGCGCCGTTCAGCAAGGGCCGGGCGCGCCGACACAGCGTGAAATAGAGCTGCTCGGCAATCGCCAGTTCGGCCAGCCGCAGCAGGCCGTGCACGAACATCTCCCGGGCTTGCTCACGGCAGTGGTGCGCGTAGTGACAGGCGCGCCCGGCGTTTTGAGCGTTCAACTCCGCCAGTAGCTGGTACAGCCGGCGCAGCAGCGGGTGTTTTTGAGCGGTGGCGCTGAGCGGCGGCGGCGCGCCGGGCGGCTGCTCAACGTGGATGACGTCAGTAATCAGCATGGCATGATGCGCCGCCAATGCTCGCCCGCATTCGGTAAAAATGCCGACCTGGGGCAGCGGCTGCTGCTGGCAGATTAGCGCCAGCGCACCGATCACGGTGTCTGCGTATTCCTGTATGCTGTAGTTCATTGAGCAGTCGCTGACCGAGCGGGTACCCTCGTAGTCCACGCCCAGTCCGCCACCGACGTCCACCCAGTCGATCGGCGCGCCCAGGTGCCGCAACTCGGCGTAGTAGCGTGCCCCTTCCTGCAGCGCGCGCTGAAAGTGACGCACGTCCGATACCTGGGAGCCGACGTGAAAATGCAGCAGACGCAGCGCGTCCATTTGCCCGCTGGCGCGCAGCCGTTCGATCGCCTGCAGCAGTTCGCTGCCGTGCAGCCCGAATTTTGATTTCTCCCCGCCGGTGTTCTGCCAGTTGCCGGAGGCGATCGAATGCAGCCGTACCCGCATCCCGATCAGCGGCTTGATCCGCATCTGTGCCGCCAGCTCCAGGATCAGGTTGAGTTCGGCGAGTTTCTCCACCACCAGGAACATCTGCAGTCCGAGTTGGCTGCCTGCCAGCGCGAGCTGAATATATTCCCGGTCCTTATGGCCGTTGCAGGCAATCGGGGTGCCGGGCTCGGCCAGCGCCAGCGCCAGCATCAGTTCGGGCTTGCTGCCCGCCTCCAGTCCAGCCCCGCATCGGGCCAGCGTTTGTACCACGCTGCGCTGCTGATTGACCTTGACCGGGTAAAGTGCCTGATACCTGGCCTGGTAACGGTAGCGCTGTATCGCGCTGCGGAAAGCTTCCTCCAGGCATTGCACCCGGTCCGCCAGGACGTCCGGAAAGCGCACCAGCACGGGCAGGGTCAGCCCATGCGCGCACAGTTCATCGGTCAGTGCGCACAGGTCGATGGCGTGGGCCGCTTCCCGGCGTGGCCGAACCGCCAGGTGTCCATCGACACGGATGCTGAAATAATCTTCCGACCAGGCCGGAACGTTGTACAGAGCGGTGGCGAGGTCCACGTTCCAGGTACCGGGCTCGGGCACCGTGGCCAGGGTCGGCGGGCTCATTGGATGGTGTCGGCGGCGCCCGCCGCCAGCACTTCGGCCAGGCAGCAGCTCAGTCGTTCGGCGGTGGGCAGGTGCAGAAACTCGTTCGGACCATGTGCGTTGGCCTGCGGGCCGAGTACGCCGGTGACCATAAAGGGCGTGTGCCCGAAACGCTGTTGCAGCAGTGGCAGGAACGGGATCGAGCCGCCTTCTCCCATGAAGGCCGCAGGAGCGCCGAAGTAACGCTGCGAGGCTCGCTCCAGCGCCTCTTCCAGCCAATGCGGCAACTCGGGCGCATGCCAGCCATCGGCCTGCCAGCCGGGCTCAAAACGCACCGAGGCGCCGAAAGGAGGTTCCGTTTCCAGCAGCCCGCGCAGCCGCTCCATGGCCGGCCCGGCCGGGCAGGTGGGTGGCAGCCGCAGTGCCAGGCGTACCGAGATATGCGGCAGTAGCACGTTGCCCGCGTTTTCCAGCGCCGGCAATCCGTCCGCACCGGTGATCGCCAGCGCGGCGCGCCAGGTTCGGTTCAGGATATGCTCCGCCGCATCGGCATCGGCACCGGCACCGGTGCCGGCGGCGCTAAAAGGGAAGCGGGTGCGCACGGCTTCCCCAAGGATTTGGGCGGCGGCGCGCGCTTGCGCCCGGCGCTGCGGCGGGATCAACACCTGGAACCGGGCGTCCCGGATCTGCCCACTGCCGGCATCCTCCAAGCGATCCAGCAACAGGCGCAAAACCTGGAACGGAGTCGGGACGATGCCTCCCGCGTCCCCCGAGTGCACACCTTCGCTTAGCATCTCAATATGCAGGTCGCCGCCGATCAGTCCGCGCAGCGAAGTCGTATGCCAAAGGCGCAGGTAGTCGCCGCAGCCCGAGTCCAGGCAGACCATGAGCCGAGGCGTTCCAACCAGTTCCGCCAGTGCCTCCAGGTAGGCTGGCAGGTCTGGGCTGCCGCTCTCTTCACTGCCTTCGATCAGGATGATGCAGCTACCGTGCGGGATCGCCTGCTGCTGCAAGATCTGCAGCGCAATGATGGCGGCAAAGAGCGCGTAGCCGTCGTCCGCCGCGCCGCGGCCATACAGCCGGTCAGCGCGCAGCACCGGCTTCCAGGGGCCAAGTTGGTCTGCCCAGCCGCTCATTTCAGGCTGCTTGTCGAAATGCCCATAGATCAGGATCGGAGGGCCTGGCACCTGGCCTGGATACTCTGCCAGCAGCAGCGGGGTGCGTTCCGGCAGCTTCAGCACCCGCGTTTGCAGCCCCGGCAGATCGCGTGCCCGGCACCAGGATTCAAGCAGCGCTGCCGCCTGCTCCATGTAGCCATTGTCTGCCCAACGCGGATCAAACATCGGGGATTTATTGGGGATGCGCACGTAATCCATCAGGCAGGGCAGCGCACAATCCCGCCACAATTGGCGGCTCAAAACCGTCGCGTGCGCTGCGTCTGTTTGCTGTACCTGCTGCGTCATCGCTACGCGGCCCGCCGAACCCCCCGGGCATATGCCCCGGGAGGCGCCATCAGCTATAGGCTTCCGCCAGCAGGGCTTCGATCAAGGTCTCGATCTGGCGTGCCCGCGCATCTCCCTCATGGGTCTCGCCGACGAACACCTTGCGTACCTGCCCCTGCTTGTCGATCAGGTAGAAAGCGGGCCAGTAGCGGTTTCCCATCGCTTTCCAGTAGGCGAAATCATTATCCAGCATCACCGGATGATGCAGGCCGAATTCCTTCACTTTCTGCACCACGTTCTCGCGCACCCGCTCATGCTCAAACTCGGGACTGTGTATGCCGATGACTTGCAGCCCGCGCGTTTCCAGGCGCTGCTCCATGGCCTTGAGCCAGGGAAAGGAGCGGTAACAATTCCAGCAGTCGAAGGTCCAAAAATCGATGAGCAGTACTTTGCCGCGCAAATCCGCGATGCGCAGCGGCTCGGAATTGATCCAACTCTGCGCGTCGGTACGGGAGAATTCAGGCGCGGAAAATACGCGCTCGGCAGCGCCGCTCAGCGCCGCTGCCGGTCCCAGTGGCAAGACCGACAGGCAGGCCAGCACGGCACCGGTTCGGCACCTTTGTATAATCCTGTTCACGATCCGCATGCTAGCGCAATTTGTGCCCGGTTGGTAGGGAGTACGCCGGGTCATCGGCGCCGCCCTGCGGCGGGTCGCACTGACCGGCCTGCCCGTTTTAGCGCTCTGTCGGCACGGGAAGGTGCCGCCGGCGGTGCGCCGGTCCCCGCTTTGTTACAATAAACGGCTGATAACCTGGGTTTCGCGCGATCGGACGCAGGCGCGAGCGAAAGTGGCGGAATTGGTAGACGCGCCGGCTTTAGGTGCCGGTGGGGTAACCCTTGAGAGTTCGAGTCTCTCCTTTCGCACCAAATCCAGCTCGTTGGCGGGACCGGGGGCGACCACAAACATAATGCCGAGACGATGGAAATAGCGGTAGAGAAACACGGCTCCCTGGGGCGCAGTCTGAAGATCCGGATCCCGGATCAGCGAGTGCGCTCGGAGATCGACTCACGGCTGAATAAACTCTCGCGCACCGCTCGCCTGCCCGGCTTTCGCAAAGGCCGGATCCCGCACCGGGTGATCCGGATGCACTATGCCGAGTCCGTGCAGCGGGAAGTGCTGGAAGTGCTGCTCAGCCGTACCCTGGATGAGGCCTTGACCCAACAGGAGTTGCGCCCGGTCGCTAATCCCGAGATTGAAGACGTGCATTACCGGGAAGGAGCCGGCCTGGATTACACGGTTCACCTGGAGCTGTTCCCTGCCATCGAACTGCAGCCCATGCGTTCCCTGCGGGTGCGCCGTATCCACTGCGAGATCACAGAGCAGGAACTGGAGCGCACGATGCAGACGCTGCGGCAGCGTCACCGCAGGATGATCACGATCGATCGGGCGGCCCGCGCCGGCGACGTGCTGCAATTACGGATCCAGTATTCGTCCGAGCGGGACCGGGCGCCGGCGCAGCCGATCCTCTTTGAGTTGGGCGCCCGGCAGTCGCTGCCGGCCCTGGAGCAGGCATTGCAGGGAGCCCGGGCCGACCTGTCACTGGAACTCGCGCTGCCGTTGTTGGACGCGGCCGCCCGCCCGCGCCAGGGGGCGCTGCTGCAGCCGGCGCAGGTAAAGGTCGAGGCGGTCTGCCGGGTCGAATATCCGGCGTTGGATGATCCGGAATTACTGCGCACGCTGGGCGTGGCCGACCTGCCCGCCCTGCAGCGGGAAGTACGCGCTGCGCTGGAGCAGGAAGCCGCCCGCCGGGCCTGGAAGAGAACGCGCCAGGAAGTGTTCCAGGCCCTGTATGACGCCCACGAAGTGGAACTGCCGGAAAAATTACTGGCCCGGGAACTCCAGGAACTGCAACAGGCGGCAGGTGAGCAGGCGCAGGGTGCAGAAATCGAACTCCAGGTCCGGCGCAGCCTCGGTCTGCGGCTGCTGGTGTCGGAGATCGTCCGGCGCGAAGGCCTGAAGCCGGATCCTTCCCGGGTGCGCCGATTGCTGCGGGAAGCCGCTGCCCACTACGTGGACGCGCAGGCCATGATAGACTGGTGCTATCAAGATCAGCGGCAATTGAAGCGGTTCGAGGCGTTGGCCCTGGAGGAGAAGTTCGTCGAGCAGGTGCTCGATCAAGCCCAGGTCACCGAGCAGCAAATCAGCTTCGCGTCCCTGGACCCCGAGGCCGGTTCCGCTGATCCCGGCAGTCACCTGTAAATGCACGCGAGGAGAGACACAGCATGATCAATGATCCCAGGTATGCCCAGGCGGCGCAGACCGGTGCCTTGTCGACCAGGGGTCTCAACCTGGTTCCGATCGTGGTTGAGCAGACGCCGCGTGGCGAGCGCTCTTACGATATTTACTCGCGCCTGCTCAGGGAGCGGTTGATCTTTATCGTTGGCGCCATCGACGACCAGGTGGCGAACCTGATTATCGCGCAGCTGCTGTTCCTGGAATCGGAAAATCCCGATAAAGACATTTACCTGTACATCAATTCCCCCGGCGGCTATATCTCCGCCGGGCTGGCGATCTACGACACCATGCAGTTCGTGCGCGCCGACGTCAGCACCATGTGCGTGGGCCAGGCGGCAAGCATGGGAGCGCTGCTGCTGGCCGGTGGCACGGCCGGGAAACGTTGCTGTCTTCCGCATTCGCGGCTGATGATCCACCAGCCCTTGGGTGCGTTCCAGGGTCAAGCCACGGACATTAGCATTCATGCCAGGGAGATCCTTCACGCCAAGGAGCGCATCCACCAGATTCTCGCCTCGCACACCGCAAAGTCCGTCGAGGAGATCGCCCGGGACACCGAACGCGATAATTTTATGAGCGCGGAGGAGGCGAAAGAGTACGGGCTGGTCGACCAGGTTTTGCTGCGGCGCGATATTTCGGAAGAATCCAAATGACCGTTGCGCTTGGAAGATTTCGGGTTCGCGTGCTATGCTGATATTTGCTTTGTGCATGAACGGCTAGGAGAGCTAGAAGATCATGAGCAACGATAGGCATGGAGAAAATTCTGATAGTGGTCATCGCATGCTGAACTGTTCCTTCTGCAATAAGAGCCAGCCGGAGGTGCGCAAACTGATTGCCGGTCCCTCGGTGTTTATCTGCGATGAATGTGTGTCCCTTTGCAACGACATCATCCGCGAAGAGATAGAAGAGAAGGCGATGATGTCCGGGGCAAACGCGTTGCCCAAGCCGCAGGAGATCAAAGCCATCCTGGACGAGTACGTGATCGGTCAGGAGCTCGCCAAGAAGCTGTTCTCGGTGGCGGTCTACAATCACTACAAGCGCCTGGAGCCTTCGGTCAAGAACAGCGAGGTGGAACTGTCCAAGAGCAACGTGCTGCTGATCGGTCCGACCGGCAGCGGCAAGACCCTGCTTGCTGAAACGCTTGCCCGCCTGCTGAATGTGCCGTTCACTATTGCCGACGCCACCACGCTCACCGAAGCCGGCTACGTGGGAGAGGACGTGGAAAACATCATCCAGAAGCTGCTGCAAAAATGCGACTACGACGCCGAAAAAGCGCAGACCGGGATCGTGTACATTGATGAGATCGACAAGATCTCGCGCAAATCAGACAACCCGTCCATCACTCGTGACGTGTCCGGAGAAGGCGTACAGCAGGCGCTGCTTAAGCTCATCGAGGGCACACTGGCTTCCGTGCCGCCGCAGGGGGGACGCAAACATCCCCAGCAGGAATTTGTACAGGTCAATACCTCCAACATCTTGTTCATTTGCGGAGGGGCTTTTTCCGGCTTGGACAAAGTGATCCAGGACCGCACCGATAAAAGCGGCATCGGCTTTTCCGCCGAAGTCAAAGGCAAGAAAAACGGCAGGGGCTACACGAATAGACTCTACGCGGTAGAACCGGAAGACCTGATCAAGTACGGATTGATCCCCGAGTTTGTCGGGCGCCTGCCGGTGGTCGCCGTGCTCGATGAACTGGACCAGGAACAACTGACGCGCATCCTGGTGGAGCCGCGGAACGCGCTCACCCGGCAGTATGCCAAGTTGTTTGAGATGGAAGGCGCCGAGATTGAATTCCGCGACGATGCGCTGCGCGCGGTGGCGCGCAGGGCCATGGAGCGCGGGACCGGGGCGCGCGGTTTGCGCTCGATACTTGAAAAAGCGCTGTTGAACACCATGTATTCACTGCCGTCAATGAACAACGTGGCAAAGGTTGTGGTGGATGGCTCGGTCATCAGGGAAGAATCCAGTCCGTTGATGATTTACCACGGCACCCAGGCGGTATCCGACTGACCACCCTTCACCGGGGTGGGTGCAGGCAAAGCGAGTTGTAAAGATGAGTGAAGAGAAAAAAGCGAAGAGAGTTCCGAAACATGACCCGGAGGAATGGCTCCCGCTGCTGCCGCTGCGCGACGTAGTTGTCTATCCGCACATGGTGATCCCGTTGTTCGTTGGACGCGAGAAGTCCGTGCGCGCGCTGGAAAAGGCCATGAACAGCGACCGGCAGCTGGTGCTGGCAACCCAGCGGCAGGCCGCCGAGGATGAGCCGGGCCTGGAGGACATCTATCCCTGCGGTATTCTGTCCAACATTCTGCAATTACTGAAGTTGCCCGACGGCACCATCAAGGTGCTGGTCGAGGGAGCGAAACGAGCGCTTATCGTGAGCATGTCCGACGATGATCAGTGCCAGTTCGTCCAGGTCCAGATTTTAGAGTCGGTGGAGATGGAGGAGCAAGAGGCGGAGGTCATGACCCGCTCTTTGATCAATCGCTTTGATCAATACGCCAAGCTGCACCAGAAGATCCCGCCGGAAGTAACCTCCACGCTAAGCAGCATAGACGATCCAGGGCGGCTTGCCGATGCGATCGCCGCCCATCTTGCGGTCAAGATCGAAAACAAGCAGACGGTACTGGAACGCATCGACTTGAAGGAGCGCATCGAGTATCTCATCAATCTGCTCGAAACGGAGACCGAGATCCTGCAGGTAGACAAGAAGGTACGCGGTCGTGTGAAGTCGCAGATGGAAAAAAGCCAGCGCGAGTATTATCTGAACGAGCAGATGAAAGCCATCCAGCGCGAACTGGGAGAAATGGAAGAGGCTCCCAATGAAATGGAGGAGCTGGAGGAGAAGATCAAAAAAGCGGGCATGAGCAAGGAGGCCCGCAAGAAAGTAAATTCAGAGTTGGGCAAGCTGAAGATGATGTCGCCCGTGTCCGCCGAGGCCACCGTGGTGCGTAACTACATTGATTGGCTGGTGAGCGTGCCGTGGAAGCGGCGCTCCAAGATCTGCCGCGACATTGACAAGGCTGCCCGGGTGCTGGAAGCAGATCACTACGGGCTGGAAAAAGTTAAGGAGCGTATCCTGGAATACCTCGCCGTACAGCAGCGCGTCTCGAAAATGAAGGGAGCGATTCTGTGCCTGGTGGGTCCGCCCGGCGTAGGCAAGACCTCGCTGGGCAAGTCCATTGCGCGCGCCACCAACCGCGCCTTCGTGCGCATTTCGCTGGGCGGGGTGCGCGATGAAGCCGAGATCCGCGGGCATCGCCGCACCTACATCGGTTCCATGCCCGGCAAGATCGTTCAGTGCATGTCCAAGGTTGACAAGAAAAACCCGTTGTTCCTGCTGGATGAAGTGGACAAGATGGTGACGGACTTTCGTGGCGACCCGGCAGCGGCGCTGCTGGAAGTGCTGGATCCCGAGCAAAACCACAAGTTCAGCGATCATTACCTGGAGGTGGACTACGATCTCTCCGAAGTGATGTTTGTTACCACCGCCAACAACAGCAGAAATATCCCGCTGCCGCTGCTGGACCGCATGGAAGTCATCCCGCTTTCCGGTTACACGGAGGATGAGAAAGTCAGCATCGCTAAAAACTTTCTGATCCCGAAGCAGATCAAGGCCAACGGGTTGAAGTCCGAGGAAATCGCCATCCGCGAGGCCTCCATCCGCGACATCATTCGCCATTACACGCGGGAAGCGGGTGTACGCAACCTGGAGCGCGAGATCGCAAAACTGTGCCGCAAGACCGTCAAACGCATCCTCACCCGCAAGGTGAGCAAGCGCGTGACCATCACTCCCAGGGCCCTGGAACCACTGATCGGTGTGCAGCGTTTTCGCTATGGCCGTGCCGACGAGATGGACCGCATCGGACAGGTAACCGGCTTGGCATGGACCGACTTCGGCGGGGACCTGCTGACGATTGAAGCTGCCATCCTGGCCGGCAAAGGCAAGGCGGCCCACACCGGCAAGCTCGGCGAAGTGATGAAAGAATCGATCCAGGCCGCGATGACCGTGGTCCGTAGCCGCAGCGAGATGCTGGGGCTGGACACTGCCTTTTTTCAAAGGCACGACTTTCACATACATGTGCCGGAGGGCTCGATTCCCAAGGATGGCCCGAGCGCGGGCGTGGCCATGGTCACGGCGCTGGTTTCGGCGTTGAGCGGCATCGCCGTCAACGCCAACGTGGCCATGACCGGAGAGATCACGCTGCGCGGGGAGATACTCCCCATTGGTGGGCTCAAGGAAAAACTGCTGGCGGCGCTGCGTGGCGGCATTGAAGTCGTGCTGATACCGAAAGAGAACCAGCGCCACCTGGCCGAGATCTCAAGAGACATCAAGCAGCACCTGGATATTCACCCGGTGCGCTGGATCGACGAGGTGCTGGAGTTGGCCCTGCGGAGTCCGCTGCCGCTGACCGACAAGCAGGCCAAGAGCTCCGTCAAATTGGTACCGAAGGGAAGGCGGGGCAAGACCGTCAAGCAGGACGCGCCCCAGGCGCACTGAAGGCACTGGGCGTGCACCCCGCGCCTCAGCTTTTTTTCAAGCCATATTTCTGCATTCGGTAGCGCAGCGTCATGCGCGTGATGCCGAGGCTTCGCGCTGCCCGGGATATATTGCCGCCGGTCTGCTCCAGGGTATCGACGATCAGCTCGCGTTCGTTCTCATCCAGCACGGAGCCGGCCTGCCCGGCGGGCCGGGCCGGCGCCTGGGCCGGCGCCGCATCGACCGGGATCGAAGCGGCACCGCCTCCCGGGTCCGGTGCGATGGCCAGGTTTTCAGGCTGGATCAGTCCGTTGCTGAGCAGCGCCGCCCGCTCGATCATATGTTTGAGTTCCCGAACGTTGCCCGGCCAGGCGTACCCGCGCAGGCAGCGCTCCGTGTCCGGTCTGATTTGCACCGTGTGCAGCCCGTAGCGCCGTGCCGTGCAGGCGGCGAAGTGCCTGGCCAGCAGGGTGATGTCTGCGCCGCGTTCCCGCAGTGCCGGCAGGCGCACGCAGAGCACGTTCAGCCGGTAGTACAAGTCAGAGCGGAAACGTCCCTCGGCGGCCATCTGCACCAGGTCGCGGTTCGTCGCGGCAATGATCCAGGCATCCACCTTGCGCTCCTGCGTGGAGCCAATCCGGCGCAGCGTGCGGCGCTCCAGCACGGCCAGCAGCTTGGCTTGCAGTTCCAGCGGGACTTCGCCGATCTCGTCCAGGAACAGCGTGCCGTTTTCGGCTGCCTCGATCAGGCCGGTGCGCGAGACGTGCGCGCTGGTGAAGGCGCCTTTTTCATGTCCGAACAACTCCGCTTCGATCAACTCCCTGGGTAGCGCGGCGCAGTCCACGTGCACGAAGGGATGCTGGGCTCGGGTGCTCAGCGAATGTAGCAGGTGGGCCGCCAGGTCTTTGCCGGTGCCGGTCTCCCCGGTTATCAGCACGTTGGCAGCCGAGCCTGCGCTGTTATCGGTGAGCGAGGCGATGCGGCGCAGTTGTTCGTGCATGTCCCGCATGGGAACGGACTCGCCGATCAATTGTCTGCGCTCGGCGGTATGCTGCTCGCGAGTGCTGGAGTAGTCCAGTTGGCGGTTGAGGGCGGCGTGCTCCAGCACCTGCTTGACGTGGATCTTCAATTCGTTCAGATCGAAGGGTTTTTTCAGGTAATCGGCGGCTCCCAGCTTCATCGCGGCTACCGCATCTTCGATCTCGCCATAGGCAGACATGACCAACACGGGCCATTCCAGCCCCTGGGCGCGCAGCTGGCGCAGAAAGTCGAGCCCGGAGCCATCCGGCAGGCGCATGTCCAGCAGCACTAAGCGCGGCCCGTTCCCCGAGACCAGGTCCGGCAATTTTTGCTCCGCCTCCTGGATACATTCCACCCAGTCCGGTTGATAACCCTCCTGCTCCAGGTGTTTGCACAGGGCCCGGGCGAAAACCCGCTCATCCTCCAGGATGAGGATGCGTCTCCCCGCGCCATCGTCCTGCGCCATTTTTACTGTTCCCCGTCCGCCGTGGCGGAGCCATCGTTTCCGCTTTCCAGCGGAGCGAGGATGCGCGCCTCGGTGCCGCCCGCGGGGCCTGGGTCAAAGCTCAGTTGCCAGCCGTGCAGGCGGAAGATCTTGAAGGCGATCGGCAATCCCAGGCCGGTGCCGAAGCGCTTGCTGCTAGGTCCTGGAGACAGGTCCGCGGGATTGGGATTAAAGCGTAGACCCGGGCCGTGATCGCGGATCCTCATTTCCACCCGCCGGTCTTGCGCCGGGTGTATGCCGAGCACCAGGTCGCCTTCCTTCGGGGACGCGTCCACGGCGTTGAGCAGCAGGTTGTACAGGGCCTGCTCCACCAGGTCCGGATCCGCCTGTAGCGCCAGTGTCGATTCCCAGCCGGTGCGGCGCAGCCTGAGTTGCTTTTGCAAGATCCGGTGGTCCAGCATCTGCACGGCGGCGTCCATCAGTTCGGTGACCGGCACGCGACGCAGGCTGGGCTGCAAGGGGTGCAGGTAGGATACCAGCGCGCTCACCCAGCGCCCCAGGCGATCAATGGTGTCAATGATAGCCTGGGTATGCTCCAGACGTTCCTGCTGGTTTGAGGGCGCCTGCATCACCTGGGCCATGGCGCGAATGCTGGCCAGGGGGTTGCGGATATTGTGCGCGACCACCGGCACCAGCGCTCCCAGTGCCGCCTGGCGTTCGCTTTGCACCAGCGCGTCGCGGCTGCTGTGCAAATCCGCGGACATGCGGTTGATCGCCGTGCTCAACTTGCCGATCTCATCGACTCCCTCGGTCTCCAGGCGGTGTTCCAGGTTGCCCTTGCTGATAACGCTGGCCCCGCGGATCAGGCGCTCCATGGGGCGCACAAACCCGCTTTGCAGCACGCGCCTGGAGAGCAGTACCAGTGCCGCCGCCAGCAGCAGGATCAGCGGAGTCGCGGTACCGGCAACGGTAGTCCAACGTTCAACGCGCCGATCCAGCGCCAGCACCTGCTCCTGCATGGTGTCGTGAAAGCGCTGGTAATAAAGATCAAAGTATCCCACCATGCTTTCGGAAAAGCGCGGATCGAGCAACTGTATGCGCGTGAACGGAACCTGGTATGGGCTGTCAAAGATCTTGTTCATGTCTTGCTGCAGTACCCGGTATTGGCGTTGCAGGTCCTGCAGGGCCTGCGCCTCGTTCTGCTTCTCGCTCAAGGCACGCATCCGGTTGAATAATTCGTCGATGTCGCGGGAATGCACCGCGTAGGCTTGCACCGCTTGCGGGTCCTCTTGCGTGTAGGCGCGGATGAGCTGCTGGATCTGGCGCGCCAGCGCACCGCGCACGCGCTCGTTCAAATTCAGCAACTGGTTGACGCGCAGCAACTCGCTGGAGGTTTGCTGCCAAAAATAAGAAGACAACCCGCCCAGCAGACCGATGAGCACGGCCAGGAACAGAAATGTCAGCTCGTGGGTAAGGATCAGTCTGCCGAGAGATTGAGACCTTCGCATTATGGGTGCTCGCAGCCGTGCCCGTTCATTCGGGGTGCGTAGACAATCATAACCGGATTATCTGTTAAAATTAACCTTGCCCGGAAAGATTTGTCCACGGATTACCTGGTTTAGCCCTATGCAGTACGCCATTCTTACCCGCGGGGTAAGCAAACGCTACCAGGAATTGCTGGCGGTGGACTCGCTGGATCTGGAGATTGGGGAAGGAGAATTTTTTGGCCTGCTGGGACCGAACGGGGCCGGCAAGACGACCACCGTTCACATGCTTTCCACGCTGGTACAGCCCAGTTGCGGCGAGATCTACGTTGCCCGCCACAACGTCAGCCTGGCCCCGGTGCAGGTGCGTGGAAAGATCGGTCTGATTTTCCAGGAGTCCGCGCTGGACCTCAACCTGAGCGTGAAGGAGAACCTGAGCTTTGCCGCGGCGCTGCACGGCTTGTCCCCGGCCCTGGCACGCCGGCGGATTGCGGAACTGCTGGCGTTGTTCGAGTTGAGCGAATGGCAGCACACGCCGGTGCAGCTGCTCTCCGGGGGCATGCGCCGGGCGCTGGACATTGCCCGCGGCATCCTGCACCGTCCCCAGGTACTGTTCCTGGACGAGCCCACCATCGGTCTGGACGTGATCGCGCGCCGTTCGATCTGGCGTTTCCTGCAGCGCCTGCGGCAGCGGCAGGGGGTCACCATGCTGCTGACTACCCATTACATGGAGGAGGCGCAGGACTGCGACCGGGTGGCATTTCTGCGCGCGGGCCGGCTCACCGGGCAGGGGCGTCCGTCCGACTTGATCGCTGCCTTGTGCACACGCGTGCTGGAGATCGAAACGAGCACAATGGATGAGCATGAGCGCCTGCTAAGTCCCGAATTCGGCGCCCCGGTGCGGGAAGATGGGCGCTTGCTGTTTTGTTTGCGTGCCGACGCCTGCGCCCAGGTCGATCAATTGCAGCAGCGCCTCGGGCCCAGCGTGGACTCGCTGCGCTTGCGGGCGCCGGATTTGAACGACGTCTATATCTGGCAAAACCGCACCGCTTCCAGGGAAGCCGGGCGGCGATGATCTGGCGACCGCTGGGGGCCATACTGCTCCGGGACCTGAAGCGCATGCTGCGCCAGCGCGGGCGGCTGCTGAGCGCGATGATTCGGCCTTTAATCTGGTTGCTGATCATCGGCGGCGGGTTCGGTTCGGTCTTCCGCCAGCTCGGCCATGGAGATTACCAGCAATTCCTGGTGCCTGGCGTGCTGTGCATGTCTTTGCTGTTCGGCTCGCTGCTGGCTTCCCTGTCGCTAGTGTACGACAAGGAGTCCGGGGTTATGCGCATGCTGATGGTCGCGCCTTTTGCCCATTACTGGATCTTGCTTGCCCGCACGCTAAGCTCCACCATTGTCGGCATGGTGCACGCCCTGCTGCTGCTCGCGGTGCTGTTCCTGATCGGATACCTGCCGCTGCCGCTGCATGCGCCGCTGCTGCTCCTGGGCCTGCTGGCCGCCGCGCTGCTGAGCGCGAGCTTCGGTACGCTGATCGCCGTATTCAGCAAGAACCTGGAGAACTTCGCCGTGATCATGAACTTTTTTATCTTCCCGGTTTTCTTTCTCAGCGGGGCACTCTATCCGATCGAGTCCTTGCCGCCGCTGCTCAAGTGGACGGCCTTGATCAATCCTTTCAGTTACGGGGTGGACCTGATCAAGCACGCGCTGCTGCCAGCCGGCCCGGCGACCGCCTTTGCCGCCGATTTCAGTATCAGCCGCAGCCTGTTGTTGCTCACCGCCTGGACTGCAGCGGCCCTGGGCATCGCCTGCCTGCGTTTCTCCCAGCCGCGGCTGATCGAAGCCTTCGCCGCCCGGCTCAGCGCCCCGGGCAAACGCTGAGTCGCCGGCGCTCCCGGCCGCGTCAGCCGCCGTCGGCGGTCGCCTCGTGTGAGCCGGGTCGCGGGTCGTCCTCGGTCCCGCCGCGGAAGGGAAGCATGCGTTTCAGCGCGTTTTCATGGTCCGGCAGGTACAGGTGCGCCAATGCGCCCGCCAGGTGTATGCTCACGCATATCACCAGTGACCAGGCAAAGACCGTATGGCAGGTAGAGAATAATTCGTTCAGCACCGGCTGTTTCCAGCCCCAATGCGGCATCGGGACGACCCAGAACCAGGTTTTGTAGCCGCTGAAGGAAGCAGACAGGTAACCGGAGAGCGGTTGCAGCAGCAGCAGCGCGTAGAGCATCCGGTGCATCCCGCCGGCCAGGCGGATCTGCCAGTTCGGCATGGACGGCGGCCAGGCGGGCAGGTGGTGCGTCCAGCGCCAGGCCAGGCGCAGCAGCACCAGTGCCAGGATGCTCAGTCCCAGGGACTTATGGTACTTGAACAGCAGGTGGCGTCCTTCATACTCGCGCGGCAGGTCTGACATGTAAAAACCCCAGCACAGCATGATCAACACCAGCACTGCGGTGATCCAATGCAGCGCAACGGCCACTCGGTCATAGCGGACGGCAATGCTCATCATCTTGATTCAGCGCAGATGGCGGATTATTCTCAGGTGCACATTGAAATTATAACGGGCGGGGAGGCAGGCAACAAACCATGAGAAGGCAGAGTGTTTTGCAGCGGAAAGAGTGGCTGCTCGGTGCGATGAGAGCTTGCCGGCGCGCAGTCTGCGCGCCGGCAGTGTACAGGGGCTGGCTCGCCGCCGCTTGCTTATGCGTTGCCTCGGCAGGCGCGCAAGGAGAGGAGTACCACGTAGAGATCGACAAGTCCCGGCAGCAGTTGCTGCTAAGGCAGGGAGACCTTCTGGTCAGGCGCTACAAGGTGGCACTGGGTAGCGGCGGCCTGGGAGACAAGCAGCGGCGTGGAGACAAGAAGACGCCGGAAGGGGTGTACCACGTGACCGGATTCCGCGAGGACAGTATCTTCGATCTGTTTATCCAGTTGAACTATCCCGGTCTGCAAGATGCCCGCCGGGGTTACCTGGACGGTCGTATTGACGCCCGGCAGTATCACGCCATCTCCGAAGCGCATCGCAAGCGGCAGTTGCCGCCGCAAAATACCGATCTGGGCGGACAGATTGGACTGCACGGACTTGGCACAATCAACGAGGACAAGCTGTTTATCCACCGCAATTTCGACTGGACTCGCGGCTGCGTTGCGCTGACCAACCGGGAGGTGCACGAACTGCGCCGCTACATACGTGTCGGCACCCGCGTATCGATCCGGGAGTAACGGCACGGCCGGGAGGCCGGTGTCCACCGGCGCGGCAGCCTGCGGGCGGTAGCCGATCTGTGCCTGCGTCGCATCGTGCCGCCGCCGCATCAGCGTCCGCCTCCATCCGTGCCGTGCTGCCACTGGTCCCAGCGATTTACGATGGTGCAAAACAACTCCGCGGTGCGTTCCGCGTCATACAAGGCCGAGTGCGCACGGCTTGAATCCCACGATAGCCCGGCAGCCTGCACCGCCTTTGAAAGCACGCTGCGACGGTAGGCTACCGCTCCCAGGGTGGCGGTGTCGAAACAACTGAAGGTATGAAACGGCATCGCTTTGAGCTTGCAGCGCCGCGTGGCTGCGCGGATGAAGGCCAGGTCAAAGGAAGGATTATGACCTACCAGGATGGCGCGTTTGCAGCCTTCCCGGTGAACCGCCTCGCTCACTACGGCGAAAATATCCTGTAGACCCTCGCGTTCGGGCACGGCGAAGCGAAACGGGTGGAAGGGATCTATGCCGATAAATTCCAGCGAAGCCGGATCCAGATTGGCGCCGGGGAAAGGCTCAATATGGTGCAGCTTGCCGGTGCCGGGTTTGAGCCTGCCCGCGCTGATCTGCAACGGAATGGCGGCAATCTCCAGCAGTGCGTCGGTTTCCGAGTTAAAGCCCGCCGTTTCCACGTCCACGACCACCGGCAGCAGTCCGTGAAAACGGTCGGCTATCGTGATCGTTGGTGCTTTCGGGTGGATCGTGGGGGCGCTCATGCTATGACTCACTGAGTTGCCAGCGGCATTCCGTACCGGCCCGCAGCGGCACGATCTGTTCCACCTCCGCCACCAGCCGCTCCGGGAGCTGCCAGCTTTTGCGCCGCAGCGTAAGCTGCGCCGAACTGCGTGGCAGCTGGTAGAAATCGGCACCATGGAAAGAACAAAAGGACTCCAGTCGCTCCAGTCGATTTGCCTGTTCGAAGACTTCGGCATAGAACTCGATCGCGGCGTGTGCCGAGTAAACCCCGGCGCAGCCGTTCGCGCACTCTTTGTTCGTGCGCGTGTGCGGCGCACTGTCGGTGCCCAGGAAAAAGCGCCTGCAGCCGCCGCTCGCTGCTTCGATCAGAGCGCGTTGGTCTGTTTCACTCTTAAGCACCGGCAGGCAATAGTGATGCGGTCGCAGCCGTCCATCCTGAAACAAGGCGTTGCGATTTAGCATCAGGTGCTGCGGCGTGATCGTGGCGGCCAGCCGCGGCGGCCCTTCACGCACAAAGGCCGCTGCCGCGCCGGTGCTGATGTGCTCCAGGACCACGCGCAGACCCGGAAAGTCCCGTAGCAGGGGGGCGAGCACGCGCTCAATAAAGACGGTCTCGCGCCGGTAGATATCCACTGCGGCATCGTCGATCTCGCCGTGTATCTGCAAGGGCAGATCCAAGCGCTCCATCTGCTCGAGCACCGGGTAAACGCGGCGCAGATCGCGCACGCCGGCCTCGGCTCCGGTGGTGACGCCGGCGGGATAGAGTTTAACCCCGAGCACCCGTTCACTCTGTCGGGCCCGGGCGATCTCCGACGGCGGCATATCCTCGTGCAGGTACAGGCTGATCCAGGGATCGAAAGAAGCAAAAGACGGATCCGCCGGCAGCGCACGCAAAATGCGCTCCCGGTACGCTTCGGCCTGCTGCACCGTGCGTATCGGAGGATCCAAGTTCGGCATCGCCAGTACACGGGCAAAGCGGCGCGCACTGTCCGGCGCCACTGTGCGCAGCAACGCACCGTCCCGCAGATGCAGGTGCCAGTCGTCAGGCTTGGTAATGGTCAGGCTGTCCATTTGGAATTCGGTCACATTCCCTCTGCGTATATCCCCGTAGATCCGTGCCGGATCCTCTGCCCCGGAGCAAAATCGGGCGTTACACTCACGATGCTGAATGGATATAATACCCCGTGCAGGAACTGACAAAAACCAAGGAGGCGGACTCATGGCATTACAATTAGGCGATCCGGCACCGGACTTTACCGCACAAAGTACCACGGGCGAGCTCCGCTTTCACGACTGGCTGGGCAGCCGCTGGGGCGTGCTCTTTTCCCATCCCAGGGACTTTACCCCGGTATGCACCACCGAGCTGGGCGAGGTTGCGCGGCTGAAACAGGAGTTCGACCGGCGCGGGGTGAAAGTGATCGGTATCAGCGTGGACCCAGTCGAACAGCATCAGCAATGGGCGCAGGACATAGAGGAAACCCAGGGGCAGGCGTTGAATTTCCCGCTGATTGGCGATCCGGCCGGCGAGATATCGCAGCTTTACGGGATGATCCATCCCAACGCGGACAATACGCTGACGGTGCGTTCGGTGTTTATTATCTCCCCGGACAAGAAGGTTCGGTTGATGATCACGTACCCAGCCAGTACCGGGCGGAATTTTGACGAGATTTTGCGCGTTATCGATTCCCTGCAACTGACCGATCAGCATCAAGTGGCGACGCCGGTGAACTGGAAGCAGGGCGAGGACGTGATCATCGTGCCCAGCCTCTCCGATGAGCAGGCCAAGGGAAAATTCCCGCAGGGCTGGAAGGAATTGAAGCCCTATTTGCGCATCGTCAGGCAGCCGCGCTGATGTGGCTTCGCCCCCGCTCTGCAGCTTTCGCTCGGCTGCCGGCAGGTGCCGGCGGCTTGGCTCTGTGCCGGATTCACCAGGCACAGGCGGGTGCGGCGTTGCCGCTCTGCCGGGCACCGGCGCGAGGCGGGAGGGCGGATAACTGACATGCAGCGGCGCCCATTAGGCGGGACTGGATTGCAGGTCAGTCTGCTCGGGCTCGGGACCATGACCTGGGGCGAGCAAAACACCGAGCGTGAAGCGCACCAGCAGCTGGACGCGGCGGCGGCGGCCGGAATCAATTTTATCGACACGGCTGAACTGTACCCGGTGCCGCCGCGCAGCGAGACCCAGGGGCGCACCGAGGAGTACCTCGGCAGTTGGTTGGCGCAGCGCAAGGATCGGGACCAGTTCATTATCGCCACCAAGGCGGTGGCGGTTTCCGATTGGTTGCCCTACGTGCGGGGCGGGAAAGCGCGCCTGGACCGGGTCAACCTGCGCGCCGCGCTGGAGGCCGGCCTGCGCCGCCTGCGCACCGACTACGTGGATCTCTATCAGCTCCATTGGCCGGAGCGGAACTGCAATTTCTTCGGTCAACTCGGCTACGAACAGCACCATCCCGAGCAGGACGGCGTGCCCATCGGGCATACGCTGGAAGCGTTGCAGGAGTTGATCGACGAAGGCAAGATCCGCTATATCGGCGTTTCCAACGAGACGCCTTGGGGCGTGCTGGAGTACCTGCGCCAATCCGGTCAATTCCGTGACGCGCGGATCGTTTCCATACAAAATCCCTATAACCTGTTGAATCGCACCTTTGAGGTAGGGTTGGCCGAGATGGCCTGCCGCGAGCAGGTTGGCTTGCTGGCCTATTCTCCGTTGGCCTTTGGTGTGCTCAGCGGCAAATACCTGGACGAGGCGAAGCCGTCCGGGGCGCGGCTGACGCTGTTTTCCCGCTTTGCGCGTTATACCAGCGAACGCGCCGTGCAGGCCACCCGGGCCTACGTTGCGTTAGCACGCGAACAGGGTCTGGACCCGGCGCAGATGGCCTTGGCCTTCATCAACAGCCGCCCTTTTCTGACCAGCAATCTGATCGGCGCCACCACACTGGAGCAATTACACAGCAATATCGCCAGCGCCGAGATCCAGTTGTCTGCGGATGTATTGAAAGAGATCCAGAATATCCACCAAACCAACCCGAACCCTGCGCCCTGAGAGCAGCGCTGCCGGGCCAGTGAATCTGCAGCCGCTGACAGCACTCTCTCCGCTGGATGGACGTTACGCCGGGCAAACTGCCCCACTGGGTGAATTATTCAGCGAGTTTGCCTTGTTCCGGCAGCGGGTGTGCATCGAAGTGCGCTGGCTGCGGGCGCTTGCCGCCGATCCGGCGCTGACCGACTTTCCGCCGCTGGCACCCTCCGAACAGGAATTCCTGGAGCGGCTCTGTGCCGATTTTTCGGTGCCGGAGGCCGGGCGCATCAAGCAGATCGAGGCGCGCCTGCGCCATGACCTCAAGGCAGTGGAATACTTTCTGCGCGAGCGGCTGGCAGAGCATCCCACCCTGGGCGCACGGGTTGGGTACCTGCATTTTGCCTGCACTTCCGAGGACATTAACAACCTGTGTTACGCGCTGGCTTTGCGCGAGGCCCGCGAACGGCACTTGGTCCCCGCCCTGGTGGAGCTGGAAGATGCGCTGCTTGAGCGGGTACGACGTCATGCCGATTGCCCGATGCCGGCGCGCACCCACGGGCAGCTCGCCTCGCCCACCACCCTGGGCAAAGAGTTGGCGGTTTTCCTCACCCGTTTGCGGCGCCAGCGGCACCTGCTCGCGCAAGTGCGCGTTAGCGGCAAGTTCAACGGCGCGGTGGGCAACTACAGCGCGCATTTTGCCGCCTACCCCGAGGTCGATTGGCCCCGACTGACGCGGGAATTCATCCTGGCCCTGGGACTGGATTGGAACGACTGTACCACGCAGGTGGAAGCGCACGATTACATGGCCGAATACTTTCACGCGCTGATCCGCCTTAACGTCATTCTCATCGATTTGTGCCGGGATCTGTGGGGATATATCTCCCTTGGCTATTTCCGGCAGAAAGCCGTGGCCGGCGAGATCGGTTCCTCCACCATGCCACACAAAATCAATCCGATCGACTTTGAAAACGCTGAAGGCAACCTGGGACTATCCAACGCACTGCTGGCCCATTTGGCGGAGAACCTGCCGTTGTCACGCTGGCAGCGGGACTTGAGCGATTCCACCCGGCAGCGCAATATCGGCGCCGGGTTCGGTCACGCGCTGCTCGCCTGGCACGGCTGCCGGCGCGGACTCGACAAGCTGGAGGCGGACCCGGTCGCGATGCAGGCAGACCTGGCGGACACGTGGGAGGTGTTGGCGGAGGCCGTGCAAACCGTTATGCGCCGCTACGGTCTGTCCGATCCCTATACCCAGTTGAAATGCCTCAGCCGTGGCAGGAAACCGGATCAAGCGAAGTTGCACGAGTTGATCCGCCAGTCAAAATTGCCACAACAGGCCAAGCAGCGCCTGCTCCGGCTCACCCCCAGCACCTATTTGGGCAATGCTCCTGAGCAGGCGCGCCATCAGGCCGGTCGCGATCAGACGGCATAAGCCGGGCGCGGCGCGGACGGCTTCCGATCCGGGTCTTGCCAGGCACTGAATGAAAGGCCGCAGGCTGCCAGCCGTTGCCTCCACCGCCTTGCGTTGCCAGCCCCTGTTCCAGCCCGTGGAACTTGCCGATAGCTGGCTTGGGGGGGTCTTTTGGGAGGGAGCGCTGGCGTTGGCATCAGATTATGATACAATCGCCGCATCATCTTAATGACCCCAGGAATGAAAAGGAGATTGCCCTAATGAAACATGATGCTGTACGCGTTGCAGGGACAATGCTTTTACTGCCCGTAAGCCTGCTTCTTGCCGCCTGCGGCGGTGGCGGTGGAGGTGCCAGTGGCCCCGGGGTCGTGCCTACCGACCTCAGAATGCTCACCGCCCTCGGCGCAACGGTGAATCGGGACGAGATTGCCACGGAAACCGAGTTTCGTACGGACGGGAGCAGGAGCCTGCGCAACGAGTATCTGCTGTATCCCGGCATGCTTCGGGACAGCGCCGGTGCGGAGACGGACGCGGTGGTTACCTACCGCGAGGGAGATAACCAATTGATCCTTTCGGAGCAGAATTCTGGCGGCGTCGTTACCGGGCAGAGATTGTTGCAGCCGATGTCTGACAGGAATGTGGAATCTGATCTGCTCACGGGATTCACGCTGAATGACATAAATATCCCCGATGATGCGTTGGCCTTTCTTGCCGAGGACGGAGTACTTGCTTTTGTTGAAGTGCAGGAATACAGCGTACTCGGTGCCTGGATCGAGAACTTGGACAATTTTGTACGCGGCGCCAGTGACTACACCGACACGGTTGCTTTTGCCCATTTCGGGTTGCGCTCTCCGGCGAGTGACCGCCCCAGCACCGGAACTGCGACCTATTCAGGGGACGCGGCTGGCTACTATGCCCTCAGCCCAACCCGTCGTTACATCATCTCTATCGTTGATGGCGTTGGAGCACAAGAGGTAGCACTGATGGCGGATTTTGGTGGAGACTCAATCAGTGGACGGATCCGGGCCACCGCTGCAGATGACACATTACTCCGATTTCCGTGGGCTGATCCGACGACCGCCGAGGAGCCGCCACTACTGGGGGAGAACCTGGCGATTGACCTGGCTGCCGGTGGTATTACTGGAAGTACCTTCTCCGGCGCTTTTACGGTGACTACCGCAGGGGGCGTTCTCGCGGGTCTGCAGGGACAAACCGGTGATTACGAGGGGGCGTTTTACGGGGACGCCGGCGAAGAAGTGGCTGGTACGGCGAGGTCCGATGATGACACCCTGTTACTGGGGATTTATACCGTCAGAGAATGACGACTCCTCTCCCTGAAGAGTAGAGCAGGGTCTTGTCGCCGCGCGTGTAAGCGCGGGCAGCAAAAGTCAGGCGGTATGATGGCCGCCGCAGAAGGTGCCGGGTCGCTGCGGCGACAAAAGGCAGGCGGTACAGGCATCTCGGATGCGGCACCGTTTGATAAGCTCGCACAGGCCACGGGCCGGTGCCGCGGCTGGCCGGGGCAGGTCGCGGGATGCCCTCTGCGCCGGTTGGCGGTGCCATCCAGGCGATGGCTGATGGACCGGTGGCCCCCGGCTCGGCTACAGCCGTCCGCGATAGTCCCGCACGCAAAAGCCTGACAAGGCAGGCACTGGGCTTCCTTCCAGCCCTTTACCGAACGCCATCACCTGGTAGCGCTCGCCCATACAGGCCGGCAGCAGCAGCCAGCGTGCCTCGGGACCGGGCACCTCGGTCGGGGAGGCCTCCCGCAGGCCGCAGCCGAGCAGGAAGGCGGCCTGGGTCGTGTAGCCGTGAAGCTGCAGCCCGCAGTCGCGTCCCGCTTCAGCCAGCAGGGTAAAATCCACCGACGCGGTGATGTCCTGCCGTCCGACCCAGCGCAGCGGATCATCGTGTACGTGACCGGCGCGGTGACACAGCAATGTGCCCATACGGCGCTGGGGATGCAGGTATTCAGCGCGGGGATAGCCATAGTCGATGCACAAGACCCAGCCGCGCTGTAGACTGTGGCTGGCCGCGTGCAGCCAGGGTTCCAGGGATGCGTTCAGCTCGGTGCAATAGCCTTCTTCCAGCGGATGCACCGGGTCCAGCACTCGCTGCACCAGTGAGGCGAGTCCAGGTTCGGGCGTTGTTTTCCGTTCCGTCCAGCAAAACCCCTGCGTATCGGCGCCAACGCCGAGCTCACGCCAGCGTCCGTCGCGCCGGCGGAAGCGATGCACGGGCAGCGCATCGGCCACTTCGCTGGCCAGGACCAGTCCTTGCCAGGGCTGGTCCGGTGCAGCCGGGCACCATTCCATGCGCTCCCGGCAGGCGGCAGGCAACTTCGCCGCGCGTTGCCGCTGCTGCTGCCGTAAGGCCGGACTAATCTCTACAATCCGGTAATGCGTCGGCAGCCGATCCCGTTGTGCCAACTCCTGCAGCAGGTTGCAGGCTAAGGCACCGCTCCCGGCGCCCAGTTCCAGGATCGCTCCCTGCTGCAGAAATTCCAGCATCTCGGCACATTGCCGTGCCAGGCAACGGGCATACAGCGGCGCCGCTTCGGCGGCGGTGGTGAAGTCGCCCCGTGCACCGATGTGCACCGCGCCGGAACTGTAATAGCCAAGCTCGGGTTCATACAGGGCGCGCTCCATGAAACGGGCAAAGCTGATGCTGCCCGCCGCCGTTTCGATCTCACGGCGCAGCCGCTCCGTCAGCCGCTTACTGCGCGCCTGTGCCAGCGCCTCTGGATCGGCCTGCATTTCCTGCCGGGGGCAGGTACGTCGTCGTGCCGACCCTCCCGGTATTGATGGTTTGACTAAAGGAATCAATCACAAAAACGGACCATGTGGTCGTGCCTGTTTTCGCCGGGCCGTTCATTCACCTGCTGCACTGTACCCGGCGGGACTCGCAAGACCAGGCGGGGCATGAATTGGTGCCGGCACCAGGAGTCGAACCCGGGACCTACTGATTACAAATCAGTTGCTCTACCAGCTGAGCTATGCCGGCAGTCTTGCTCCTGCGCCGCGGTAACGTCTGCTCCGCTGACGTTTGGCTGTTCCGGTGCCGGTGTGCGGCTCATCAATCGTTGCGTGTTCATTGCCGGGGACCGCTTACGCAGCGCTGACCCGTTGGACATGGTATGTGCGCCCCCTGCTGAAGTAAAGCGGACGCACGGCATAGCGCAGCGCCGTACGGATGGCGGAACTGCCGCGGAACGTGCGCGGCAGGACGGCGCTCGATGAGTCCCGGCCTCGCCCTGATCGCGGATGACAGCTTATTCGGGACGGTTGGCATGGAGTTCTGAACAGAGAATGGTGGTCTTGCTGTACCTGGAAGCAAGCCCGGAGAAAAATTCAGGCGAGAGCGGGCCGGTCTGGTGGCTGTCAACCCAGTACAACCGTATCGGTTCCCGGTAAGGCAAAATCAAAGGCTGAAAATTCTGCTCTTCCAATTGCCGGAAGCGCGCTTCCACTTCGGCACGGGAGTTGAACAGGCCCAGGGAGATGGCGTTTTTCAGGTTGCCCCGGTTAATGAGCCGGTAATCCAGGATCCCCTGCTGCCTCAGATGCTCCACTGTCTTGACCAGGTTCTGTGTAGACGAGGCCGGCTCGATGTACAGCCAGTAATACTCCCGCTCTTGTTGCTCCGTGATCCTTCGGCTCGTGCTTGCCTTGCGTGCCTGCAACCATTGTTCCAGCGCGGCCGCCTCCGTCTCGTTGGTGATGGGGCCGAAGCTGAAGCAGGAATCCGCCGCGTCTTTGGCCTCGGCCATCAGTCCGGAGATATCTTCATTAAACTCCAGCACTTGCGCAGGCAGCAATTCCTCGATCAGCGCCGTGTCTTCCGTGTCATCCTGCACCAGTTCCTGTGCCGCATTTTCCTTGATGTCTGGTTGTCCTGGAGGTGCTGGTTCCGGAGCGTCGGCATCGGCGGTGGATTCAGCGTCGGGTTCGGACGCATCGGCATCGGCGATGGGCTCGGCGTCGGGTTCGGACGCATCGGCCTCGGCGATGGGCTCGGCGTCGGGTTCGGACGCATCGGCATCGGCGATGGGCTCGGCGTCGGGTTCGGACGCATCGGCATCGGCGATGGGCTCGGCGTCGGGTTCGGACGCATCGGCCTCGGCGATGGGCTCGGCGTCGGGTTCGGACGCATCGGCCTCGGCGATGGGTTCAGCGTCGGGTTCGGACGCATCGGCCTCGGCGATGGGTTCAGCGTCGGGTTCGGATGCATCGGCATCGGCGATGGGTTCAGCGTCGAGTTCGGATGCATCGGCCTCGGCGATGGGTTCGGCGTCGGGTTCGGATGCATCGGCCTCGGCGATGGGTTCGGCGTCGGGTTCGGACGCATCGGCCTCGGCGATGGGTTCAGCATCGGGTTCGGACGCATCGGCCTCGGCGATGGGTTCAGCATCGGGTTCGGATGCATCGGCCTCGGCGATGGGTTCAGCGTCGGGTTCGGACGCATCGGTGGACTCTATCGCCATTAAATCCGGCACTTCGGACATCCCACGCAGATCGAGGACCGCCGCCGTTTCCGCTTCCTGTGCCCTCAACTCTGAGAGCAAATGGAGGCTGGCAACTCCCTCGGGAGGCCGGGGCAGCGTATGCTGCACGTTCGGAAAATCAATTTGCAGGTAGCTTTGGTAAGTCCAGGCGAAGAAAGTGGCATTGACGGCCAGCAAAAGGATCACCAGCCCTTTCATATCTGCTCCTGGCTACAGTGCGCGAGACCCTCAAGGACCAGATCCGGTTCATGCCTGTAGTGTGCGGGCCATTGAGACAGCAGGCTGGAGGCTTCGCCGCCGCAGAACAGGCACAGCAACTCCGGGCCATGGTGGCGCTGAATTTCGTTCAGCGCGTGCTCCAGCATGCCGACCAGTGCATGTCGCTGTCCGATCGTGATGGCCTCGGCGGTGCTCCTGCCCAGTAGCGTTGCCGGGGCCGGGGCAGGCACCGTCTCCGGCAGCGTGGCGGTGCCGCGAGCCAACGACTGTCGCATCAATCCGCTGCCGGGGAAGATCATGCCTCCCTGGTGCCGGCCGACGGTGTCAAGCAGGTCTAGGGTCATCGTCGTTCCGCAGTCTATCACGCACAGCGTGCGGGCATACTTTTTCCATGCGGCGATCAGCGCCAGCCATCGATCGCTCCCCAGCTGAGCGGGTTGATGGTAGCCGTTGACAACGCCTGCCAGGGATCGGGCCGCCGAGACGCAGTGGAGCTGGCTGCCCCATTGCCGTCGGCTCCATACCCGCAGCCTGGTTTCGATCCGTGGCCCCGATACGTTGGACAGGTAGATTACATCGGGCGCCGGCAGTGATTGCCATGCGGCGTTGAAATCCGCTTCCGGCTGGTCTTTCCGGTAACGGGTACGACCGCGCTCCTGCAGTCGTCCCGCCACGCACTGCGCCCACTTGAGACAGCTGTTGCCTATGTCGATCAAAAGGTTCAAGAGCTTGCCCGCAGACTGATTTCTCCCGATGCAAACCGTTGCGTAACACCGTCGATCTTCATCAGCAGCAGGCCATCGGCGTCGATCTCGATCATCCTGCCCTGCACCGATCGATCGCCCAGTTGCAGAGTCATCAGCTTGCCGCGCATGCAATCATGCCGTTTCCAGGCTGCGGCAGTCCGGGCCGGGTCAGCGTAAGGATATTCGGCCAGCGTGGGCAGCAAGCCGTTCAGCAGGACCGCCGCCAGCAGATTTATGCAGGGGGGGCTGTGCCCGGTAATGCGGCTCAAGTCCGTACAGGGCTGATGAATCTGTCTGCGGATGCGTTCGGGAAGGCGGATGTTAAGCCCGATGCCCACCACAATCCGGCAGCCGTTGCCGGGCACGGGGCTCGTCTCTACCAGCACACCACCTGCTTTGCGCCCGCGATGCATCAGATCGTTCGGCCACTTCAGGCCGATCCCGTGCAGGCCGAGCGCGTGCAGCGCTTCGGTCGCGGCTACCGCACAAGCGATGGACAGTGCGCTGATATGCGCCGGCGGTGATGGATACAGCCATCCCGCGGACAAGTACAGCCCGCCCCCGGGCGGAGAGAGCCAGCGGCGGGCGTTGCGCCCCCGGCCCGAGCTTTGGCATTCGGCCAGCATTACGCGCCGGTGTGCCCGGGAAGGCGGTTGCCGGAGTAGCCAGGCGTTGGTCGAGTCCAGTCGGAATTTGCATTCCAGTCGATCGAGCAGCGCCCGTGCCGCGGGGGTGAGCCCATTGAGAATGCAGGCGGGACACAGCAGCGCGCAGCCGGCGGGTCGTCGGCAACAGCGGTTCGCCGTGCCGGCGGTGCCGTGTGACGGTACGGTCGGCGCACGCCACCGATGTGCCAACGCATTGATCTTTGCCATGCACCCGAAGCGTGCCGCGCCGCGCAGCGTGCGACAGCAGGGCAGCTTCCGCCGCCGGCTGAGCGCCTGTGCCATCCTCATGTCAGATCGCCGCTCCGCCCGGTCCGATGGCCCGAGACCGTGCCCCAGAAGGTCGGCCCGGCGGGAGAGCCAATGGATCCGTTGAGATCGGTGCGCCCATTCACAAGCGCTGCGGACGCGGACTGAAGTCCCGACGGGTACTGCTTTCGCCGCCTCAGTTCTGGTCGGGTTTGGAGGGAGACAGGGTCTGATCGTCGATGAAGTTATCTATGGTGATGTCCTCCTCGAAGTCCAATTCCCAGTCGGCGCCGGGACTCGCTTTTGCCGCTTGCGCTTTTCCTGGTTGAGCCGGCCCAGCGCCGGCTGCGCCGGCACCGACCAGCTGTGTGGCTTCCAGATCGGTAGCCAATACGGTCTTTTCCGCGTCTTCTTCTTCCATGTCAGGCAGTACGAAACGAAACTCGAACTGATGCAGCTTGATGACGTCGCCGTGGTTCAACCGCGTTTTCCGGGCAATTTTCCGACCGTTCAAGTAAGTGCCATTCACGCTGCCCTGGTCTGAAACCCAGAAGCTGTGCTCCTGGAATTCCACCAATGCGTGCCGCCGGCCAATGGTAGGTTCCGGGATCAGCAGGTAGGAAAATTTGCCGCTCTTGCCCAGCATTCTGCCCAGCATGAGGGGCTTTTTTTCCGAGAGTTGATATTTTTTCTTGCGGGTGACCTGGGCGGTATCCTCCAGGAAAGCTTGCTCGGCAGACTGCGTTCGCGGGCCTTGGCCGCGCAGCCACAGAAAGATGCCGATGCCCGCCACCAACACGCCCAAGCCGATGACTGCGATCATCAGCGGTTCGTTACTCACGCAACCCGCTCACCGAATGTTCCACTTCCCACTCCCGTAACCATCCTGCGCACTTGGTTATGATACCCGGGCACCGCCCGCTTGCCGCGCTGCCGGGGACTTCCGTTTTGGCTCGTTCTCCACGTGAATTCCAATAATCTACAATGATATAGCTAGATACTTTCTGGCGCAGCGGAGCTGCCATTTTAGCACGCTGGTATCCGGCTTGTAACCGTGTTTCGCCCCGCGCCCGGTGCCGGCCCCCACGGCCGGCGCTCCCAAAGGTCGGGCGGGAGCCGCCGGGAGAGCGCAAAAAAGCGCTGTTTGGCCGCATTTCCCCGACCATTTCCGCAGCCACGTACCCGGTTCCGCTACGACCCGGCACCGGCCTCCGTGGTGCAAAATCCATACTGAAATCAAACAGGATCGCCTGGTTGGGCACGCCTTTGGCTCCCCCGGCGCGTCGTTGCTTACTTGTTTTGCAGCGCGTTTTTTGCTATCTTTAACGGCAATTCACATTAGCAATATGGCAGTTGCGGTTATGCTCGGGTTGAAAAAGTGGTTTCCCCACCCTGTAACGGCGGGTACTCTCTATGTCGAATTACCGCATCAGGTAGTTCAGTTTCCCACGCCGGATGACTTCAGTTTTGCCTGTGCGGCCCGATCCGGGTTACCGCTGGAGCGCATTCGCTGGTTACTGGAGTTGCCACGGCAGGAGTTTGACGCAGAAGAAAAAAGCGTCAGGCTGTTGGAGCAGCGTTTTATTTCCATGCTCTCCCTGTCGGATGCCTCTGCTGATTCGCTGGGTCACAGCATGCAGGCTATCCCGATCAGTAATTTCTCCAAGGATCACCATTGGCGCAAGATCATGCTGGCACTGAGCCGGGCGGAGCTGCGCCAGGTTCCGCAATTAAACGAATTTCGGCGCATCGCCTTGACCAAGTACCTGCAATACCTGGCCGCACGCAGGGAAGTGCTACAGATGCTGGGCAGGTTGAGAGCCGCTTCGGGCGATTTTTCCATCGCCGTGCAGGACGGCGGCAGGAGTTCGGATCAGCCCGCCGATTTGCCGGTTATGGCTGAAAAGAATTACGAGCGCCTGCCCAAGGGAGAGGGGGTGACACTGGTGCTGAAGGAAGGGGACCGGCTCGACTTAATCCTGTCGCGGCACAAGTGCAAGCTCTACTCGGACAAGGAGTTGACGTTTACCGGGACGGAAATCGCTCCCAGCGTGCTTCGCCACGGACGAAACGCTATCGGCAGGGATTACGTCAATGATGTGATCCTGGATTCCGCGTGGCGGGACATTTCCCGCCTGCACCTGATCGTTGAGAACATGGGTAACGGGATCGTGCAGCTTACCGATATGTCTTCTCATGGCACGTACATGCCTATTGACTGGCTCAAGAACAGGGACATGGTGAAGCATTAGCGGCAGCGGCGCGGTTCCCGTGCGTAGCGCAGGATCGAGCCGGCGCAGTACCGCTTTCCATCGCGCCCGGGTCCCCAGGCCCGTCGCCGTTGTGAGCCGGCAGCGCGATTTTGCTATGATCGCCTAGTTCGCCGCTAGGCTCCCGGCCATTGGTTGGCAGCGTGACGCGGACCCCCGGCTGATGGCCGGCGAAAACAAACCCTTTATTTACCGCTCCCGTACCGGATCTGGTTCTGCCGTGCGGGGGAATTTCCGGCTCGCCGTCCGGTTTTACTATTCAGCCGCGGTTCCCCGTACAGGGCCGCTGTACCAGAGGAACAAAATGACTGAAGATAATTTTTCCCCCGAGCAGTTGAGCGCCGAGTATGCCGGGAAATCTCCGCAGCAAGTGCTGGAGTTGGCGTTGAAGCACTTCCGGCGCATTGCCATCTCCTTTAGCGGCGCGGAAGACGTGGTGCTGATCGATATGGCGCAGCGGATCCATTCGGAAGTGGAAGTATTTTCACTGGACACCGGGCGTCTGCACCCGGAAACGTACCGTTTCCTGGAGCAAGTCCGCAAGCACTACGGGATTACCATTGACCTGCTCAGTCCCGATGCCGAGGCCGTGCGCAAGCTGACCCGGGAGAAGGGCCTGTTCAGTTTCTACCGGGACGGGCACCAGGAATGCTGCGGGATCCGCAAGGTGGTGCCTTTGCGCAAAAAGCTGCAACAGTTGGACGCCTGGATCACCGGCCAGCGCAGAGATCAGAGCCCGAGTACCCGGGCGGCCGTCGCTGAGGCGCAGATCGATACCGTCTTTTCCGGTGCCGGGCACCAGTTGGTCAAGTTCAATCCGCTGGCGGCCTGGTCTTCCGCCCAAGTCTGGCAGTACATCCGCGAGCACCAGGTGCCGTTTAACGAATTGCACCGCAGGGGCTTTGTCAGCATCGGGTGCGAGCCCTGCACGAAGGCGGTGTTGCCGAATCAGCACGAGCGCGTGGGACGCTGGTGGTGGGAGGAACAGACCCTGAAAGAGTGCGGCCTGCATTCTGAAAACGCGCACTGATCGGATGGACGCGGCACAGGAGCAAGCCGGAAACGCCGGGATGAAAATCCTGATGATCCAGAAGATCGATCAGGCCGGCAAGCCGTGCAGAAAGTGCGCGGAGATCCTGCGCCGCATCGAGCGGGACGGCTACCGGGACCGGATCCACGGCATCATCACGGCAGATGAGCGCGACCCGGAAGGAGAGGGCATGCGTCTGGCACGGCGTCATGGCGTGTTCGTTGCTCCTTTTTTTATTGTGCAGCCGGCAGCCGACGCTGCCTCCATTGTATACACCTCTTACCTGAAGCTGGCGCGAGAGCTCTTCAGGGCCCAGGTCGGCATTGAGGAGGAGAGCCGGGAATTATTGGACCGCAACCCGGATCTGCTGCTGTGATTCGGCTCGCGGAGCGTGCGCTGCGAGCGTCACGGGGCCGGATTCCCTGCTGGAACAAGCCGCTGTAAGGGGGGGGCGGGCGACGGTTGCCGGCCGGTTTGCTGTCGGCGTCGGATGGACTATTATGATCGGATGGATAAAGACACTCGCATACGGACCCGGGCAGGGCTGGGGCCGACCGAGACAGCGACCGTATGGCATGGTCCTTGTTGGGACGGAAGGCGTGGGCAGAGGGCGTGGAAACGGATAATCTGACAAAGGTGGGCTACGCGCTGCTGGGGGTGGGAGCGGTCGCTTACCTGCTGATCATGTTTAGCGGAATTTTCAAAGCCCTGGCCCCCACCCCGTTCGGTTTCGTGTTGCTGTTGGGGCTATTGGGAGTGGGAGTTTTGTTTATCAAGGTGCTCAAGGACAGGTTGCAGAACAAGGAAGACGATTATTATTCCAGTCAGATCGACAAGTAGCCATGGTAAGTCGGGTACGAGGCATACTGATTACCACCCAGGACAGCTTTGCTGAACATACGATCATTGAGACCGTTGGCCTGGTTCGGGGCAACTCGATTAGGGCCCGGCACTTGGGCATTGACATCCTGGCGACCCTGCGGACCTGGTGGGTGGAGAGCTCCCCGAATACACCAAGATGCTCGCGGAATCCAGGGAGCAGTCGCTCGATCGGATGATCACAGAGGCGTACCGGATGAAAGCGGACGGTGTCGTTACCGTGAGATTCGCAACCTCCACGGTGATGCAGGGTTCCGCGGAGTTGCTGGCCTACGGCACCGCGGTCAGGCTGGATAAGACAGTCTGAGCTTCCGGCGGGGCGCCGACGTCCTGCAGTTCAAGCCGCCGGACCCGGTGGTTACGCACTGAAGCCTCGCGTTCCCGTCCAGCCGTCGTTAGGCGTGCCCGGCCAGCTCCCGCAGCGCCGTGTAGCCTGCCGGGCCGCCGGAAAATTCGGCGCCGGCGTCCTGCAGGCAGTCCCACAAGTATTCGACCGAGGCGCAGTCGAACAGCAGATGGTAGGCCGGCACCGATCCCAGGTCCGCCCGCAGCACGATCACGTTCATATGCGCCGCCGAGGTCTGCGCCGCGTTCCCGTCGGCAAACATGGCGGGCCGTAGATCGACCCCGCACAGCTTGGCCAACATGTCGGCGCTGTGCGCGCCGCAGCCGAGCAGCCAGGCGGAGCTCTCGCGCCGCGGCACCTCAAAGCACATACCGGCGTCGGAGCTCGCCCGCAACGCCTCTCCCAGGTGTTCGCAGCGGCCGCTGTCGGCCTGCAATCGATCCAGCAGCAAGACCTCGCCATCGGACAAACGCAGGGCCCGGCTGCCGTCCTGCTGCAACCAGGAACGATTGTTTTCCTCTCCGATCTGCAGGTCTTGACCGCGCAGCCAGCGGATAGCGTGGGCGCCCTTAAAGCCGATGCGTGGCAGGGCTGAAAGATCCGCCAGGCCGCACTGGCGTGCCCGCGCTGCCTCGGCCTCGGCTCCGGCCTCGTAATGCAGGGCCAAGGCGCCGTCGCAGACGGCGCCGAAGCGAGCGCCAAGGCGCAGTTGCTTACGGTACAGCAGGCTGCGGCGGTGGCAGTCGCTGATCGGTATCCATTCGGTGTGCGTCATCTTCCTGCGGGCTATACTTGCTGGCGTTTGTTTTCCGGATCGTAGAAAGGCGTCGCGACGATCCGGGCATTACAGCTTTGGCGCCGGTTGATCTTGATCCGGATCGAATCACCGGTTTGGACCTGGGCCGGCACGTAAGCCAGGCCGATGATCCGCTGCAGGGTTGGCGAGCGTGCCACCGAGGTCACATGCCCGGTGATCACCTCGCCACGCAGCACCAGGCTCGATTCAGCAGGCACGGACTGTTCCGGATCATCTATCGCGAAGGCCGCCAGGCGGCGTTTCGGAGCCTGCCGCGCACGCAGTTCCAGCGAGCGCCCGCCCACGAAGAAGGGCTTGCGCCGCGATACCGCCCATGCCATGCCTGCCTCCCCGGGAGTCGTCGTTGCGTCCGTGTCCTGACCGACCAGCAGATGTCCTTTTTCCAGCCGCAGCAGCCGCTGTGCTTCGATTCCTGCCGGCCGGACGCCGTCGCGCCCGCCGCTTTCCCGCAGCCGGTCCCAGAGCGTTTCGCCCTCGGAGGCGGGAACGTGGATCTCATAACCCAGCTCTCCAACAAAACCGACTCTGAGCAGGCGTGCCGGAATGCCTGCCACTATGCCGCTGCGCACCCCCAGGTAAGGAAAAGCCTGCGCCGACAAGTCCAGGTCCGG